>JAMCAN010000010.1 GCA_023715185.1 Planococcus sp. MER TA 32b
CACGAACCCAAGAAGTTTGAAGGCTGTGCTCCGATCGCCCGGAGGCGACCATCGCAAAAGCCGTTCTCGCGCCAAGGCGCTCGTGACGTCTCTTGTTGACGTTTTGCTGTTCAGTTTTCAAGGTTCATGTTTGCTGTCGTTCTTGACGACTTCTACAATACTAAAGCATAGTCGCGTTACTGTCAACAGATTTTCCAAATAAAATTATATTTAAAAAGTATTTCATTGATTTTCTGTTTTCCTTCTATATAAGCAGCAAAAAAGAAAAGTGAGGACTGAGGGATGAAATCCTCTGTCCTCACTTGATTTTCACTTCGCGCAGCCTTGCTTCCTTTAATAGAAACAAATGTTTACTCTCAGCGATTTTTCGTTTAGCAATTATATACAAATCATAATCGTCAGACATTTCTTCCATTTCTTTGGCCACTTGCAATTCTTGCTTGGCGGCGAAGAAGTGGGAAATCAACTGCTCGTCAAACTCTTTCTTCAACTTGCCTCTTTTTGAAAACAGCATTCGTCGATCTCCTCTATTTATAACTCGCGCCGGCCCTCCAGCGCTTTCGATAAGGTTACTTCATCCGCGTACTCGAGGTCTCCGCCAACCGGCAGCCCATGTGCAATCCGGGTTGTTTTGATGCCTGAAGGTCTGACGAGACGCGAAATATACATCGCTGTCGCTTCACCTTCAATGGTCGGGTTTGTTGCCAGAATCAACTCATCAACTTGTTCATCCTGTAACCGTTTCAGCAAGGAAGGCACATTGATGTCTTCGGGACCGATTCCTTCCATAGGAGAGATTGCTCCTTGCAGCACGTGATATAAACCAGTGTAATCACGCATTTTCTCCATGGCGATTACATCTTTAGGATCCTGAACAACACATATCGTTGTGCGGTCTCGTTTTTGGTCCTGGCAAATATGGCAGGGATCTACGTCCGTGATATGGCCGCATACCGAGCAAAAACTAAGGTTCCGTTTTGCGTCAACGAGCGCTTTCGCGAAATCAAGCACTGTATCCTCTTTCATTCCAAGCACAAAAAATGCCAGACGGGCCGCTGTTTTCGGCCCAATCCCTGGCAATTTCATAAAACTCTCCATTAATTTTGATATAGGTTCCGGGTAATGCATAATTATTGCCTCCTACTACATTCCTGGGATATTCAAACCCTTCGTGAATTTCCCCATTGTGGAATTCGCGTGATCGTCCGCTTTCTTGAACGCTTCGTTCGTTGCAACAACCAACAGGTCCTGCAGCATTTCAACATCTTCCGGGTCAACTACTGATGGATCCATAACGATATCCAATACTTCTTTATGTCCAGAAACAGTGACTTTGACCATGCCGCCGCCAGCTGCTCCCTCGAATTTCATTGTGCCAAGCTCTTCTTGAGCCTCAGCCATCTGTTTTTGCATTTTCTGCATCTGTTTCATCATACCTTGCATATTTCCGCCACCGCGCATAATGTATTCCTCCTAATATGTTTGTTTGTCAGTCTTCATGAACTTCGACGAAATCTTTTCCGAAAAGCCTCTCCGCCTCAGCGATGAACGGATCTTCTTCCGCTGCAGCGCCTTCCTGGGAGAACGGATTTTCTTCTTCAGTGTCCGCCTCTTTCTCTTCATTGCCTGCTTTCAATCCGCTGTTTTTAATAAATTCTTCACGGATCTTCAGCCAACTTGCATCAGGAACGTAAACCGGCGTATACGCTTTACCTGTATACTGCTCCAGCAACTGGCTGAAAGCCGTTGCGAAAGTCTGGTTTTCCGATGCCATCTGGCAATGAATATCATACTTGAATTTTAACACAAATGCATCATTTGATGCCGCTACGGGCTCTGCTTCATTCAATAAAGCCGAGTGCGATTTCTGAAGCTGCCCCATTACCGTAGCCCAATTCGTCTTGATGGCCTGAATATCCGGTTTTGTGGCGTTTTTCAGCACGTCCTGTATACGGCCTGTCGGGATTTTAAAGCCGTTTTGCACACGCTGCCGTTTTTTCTGTTCGGCAGGAGCCGCTGCCGCTGATCCGCCGCCGCCATTTTTCAGCTGCTGCTGCAATTCGCGGACAAGCTGCTCAAGCGTCGACACTTTCGCTTCGAGTTCCGGAGAAGCGGCTGCCGAGTTTGTTGCCAGTACCGGTGTTTCCGCCTGCACCATTTTCAGCAACGCTGTTTCCATATAGATCTTGGTGTGATTAGAGAACCGCATTTCCTGCTGGGTCTTGGTCATGATGTCGATCCAGAGATAAAGCGTCGCCGGTTCGAATCGTTTCGCCAATTCCTCGAAACGGGGTTCGTGGCTGGCAAGTTCCAGCATATCGTGCAGATCCGGTGCTGTCTGGATGAGAAGCAAATCACGGAAGAACGTGATGAAGTCTTCCACGAGCCGTACCGGATCCTTGCCGTCGCGCACCAATTGTTCCAATAAAGTCAAAGCCTGGCCGATGTCTTTTGCCAATAACGCCTCAGCGATTGAATAAAACATATCCTGGCTGATTGATCCTGTCACCAGCAGCGCATCTTCGATGGTCATTTCGTCTCCGCTGAATGACACAACCTGATCAAGAAGGCTGAGGGCATCCCGCATTCCGCCTGCCGCTGCCTGCGCAATGATTTTCAGCACCTGCTCATTGTATGGAATGTTTGCATCGTTTAGAACTTCCACCATACGCATGACGATATCCGCTTGTGTATGTGATTTAAAGTCGAAACGCTGGCACCGGGAAATGATCGTCAACGGCAATTTATGCGGTTCAGTGGTCGCCAGTATGAAGACGACGTGTTCCGGCGGTTCTTCAAGTGTTTTCAAGAGCGCGTTGAATGCGCTGTTCGATAACATATGGACTTCATCGATGATGTAAATCTTAAACCGTGAATTCGCAGGAGAAAAACGGACCTTCTCAATGATTTCACGCATTTCCTCAACACGTGAATTGGAGGCCGCATCGAATTCAATGACATCGGTATTGGATCCTTCCATAATGCTCAAACAGGAAGAGCATTCATTGCAGGGTTCCGAAACTGGTGCCCTTTCACAGTTCAGCGCTTTGGCAAAAATCTTTGCCGCACTCGTCTTCCCTGTGCCGCGCGGACCGGAAAACAGATAAGCGTGAGTCGTTTTATTGTAAAGGAGAGCATTTTGAAGGGTTTGTTTGACATGCACCTGACCGGTCATCTCTGAAAAGGACTGGGGTCTGTATACACGGTAAAAAGCTTGATACGCCAACGGTTTTCTCTCCTTTTGGAAAATAAGTTTTTCGTCCTTCCATTATACCATAAATCGGCCTTTTCCCTTAAGGTTTTCGGACGTCTTTCGTTTAAATGAAACAAAAAACCTGCCCGCAGCATGCGGACAGGTTCTGATTATAAATTTAATGCCGTGCACCTTTCTTCGACTGCTGCACATAAGCGTTACCCTTGTCGTTGGCTCGATCTAGGCGATCCCGCGGCACATGGAATGTTCCACTTAATGCTGCTTCCTTCCGGACCTGACATGGTTCATGGGATCCCATTGCGCAGGACCCAGATGTCAACACTACGTGCAAGAGGCAGACCTTACATGCAAACAGCCTCGGAAAGGAATTCAGTCCTGCTAAAGCGGATTGCAGGTTACAGGACACCGCTATCTTCCCACCTAGCACGGCATTTACTAGTATACAAATTATCCGGGGGAAAATCAATCCGAAAGACTGCATCGGTTAAAATTGTTTTAAGGAAAAGCCAGCATATCAGCTCTTTTTGAAAAAAATAAAGAAACTCGAAAAACATTAAATGAAAGTGTTGACAGTATTTATTGATCCGTGTTAAATTAATTCTTGTCTGATACGGAGGAATACCCAAGTTTGGCTGAAGGGATCGGTCTTGAAAACCGACAGGGGAGTCAAATCCCGCGGGGGTTCGAATCCCTCTTCCTCCTCCATTTTTTGAATTTACGCGCATATAAATTCGAGATTGGATTCGTTACGAAAGTAGCGAATTTTTCTTAACCCATATGTGACTGAAAATTTCGATTCGATTAAATATTACTTTTATGAGGCTTTCCTAGCGGAGGGCCTCTTTTATATTTCCCGGGAAATAAACGAAAAGCGGAAATGCCCGCTCAGCTCCGACAAGCGTAAGACGCTTTGGCAAAGCGGCGTCTTTTCAGCCGCACAGCCAAAGTGGCTTACGACTCGAGGAGTTGGCCGTTGGAGTCTGGACAACGAAAAGCGCAGGCGCCCGTTAAGCTCTGAAAGGCATAAGACAGAACAGCAGAGTGGCGTCCTTTGCCACGGCAGCTGGGCTGGCTTATGACCCGAAGAGCTGGGCCGCTGGAGACTAGACACCAAGAAAAGCAGAAACGCCCGCTCAGCTCCGACAAACCCAAACACCCAAACAACAAAAAAACAGTGGGCAGATTTCACAATCCGCCCACTGTTTCTATTTTTTTATTTACGCAGCACTAAAGCCTGCTGCATGAAGTTGCCGATGCGTTCAACGATCTGCTCTGAACATTCAGGGTCGTTCAGCAAATCGTAATCGTTGATGTTCAGGCGCAATACCGGACAACCGTTGAATGTGTTGATCCAGTTCTCATAGCGCTGATGCATTTCAACCCAGTAATCGATCGGTGTCTGCTGCTCCATCTGGCGTCCGCGTTCCTGGATGCGGCCGATGATGTCATCAATCGAACCTTCGAGGTAGATCAATAAATCCGGATGCGGGAAATAAGGCGTCATCACCATGGCTTCAAAGAGATTGGTGTAAGTCTCGTAATCCACGTTGTTCATCGTGCCTTTTTCCCAATGCATCTTGGCGAAAATGCCAGTATCTTCATAGATTGAACGGTCCTGGATAAAGCCGCCGCCGTATTCGAACATGCGCTTTTGCTCCTTAAAGCGTTCAGCCAGGAAATAAATCTGCAAATGGAAGCTCCATTTTTCAAAATCATCATAGAATAGATCAAGGTACGGGTTCGCATCCACTTTCTCGAAAGAAGTGCGGAATTGAAGCGCGTCTGCCAAAGCCTTCGTCATTGTAGATTTGCCGACGCCGACTGTCCCTGCAATCGTGATGACCGCATTTGCCGGAATACCATATTTTTCACGTAAATTCATATCGTCAAACTCCTTTGTTGTAGCGTATCGTCTACTTTTGATAGGATCAGCTGCAGATCGCTTTCATTTTGTACAAAATCTATTTCATCTCCGTTAAAGCGGAGCACAGGGATTTCAGGATGCGTGCGTTCGAAATGCTCGATGAACTCATGGTAATCGGCAGCCAGCTGTTCCATATAATCAGCTGTGATCATCGTTTCGAATTCACGGCCGCGGAGTTTGATGCGTTTCATCAGGGTATCGAGGCTGGCGTGAAGGTAAATGACCATATTCGGCTTTGGCATGTCCGCCGTCAGGATTTTATAGATTTCCTCATATTTCGCATATTCTTCGGGCGGCAAAGTGCGCTTGGCGAAGATGAGATTTTTAAAGATATGGTAATCGGCTACAACCGATTCCTGTTTTGAGATGAACTTCTTCTGTATATCGGTCAATTGCTTGTAGCGATTGCAAAGAAAGAACATTTCCGTCTGGAAGCTCCATTCTTCGATGTCTTCATAGAATTTATTTAAAAACGGATTTTCATCCACGATTTCCTTTAATAGTTTGAATTGATTCTGATCAGCAATCGCTTTACTCAACGATGTTTTCCCTACGCCAATCGGCCCTTCTACCGTGATAAATGGCACCGGCATCCGAAGCCCCCCTTTTTCTTTTCATGTACGTTCGTTGACCTTAATTTTACCATAGACAGCAATTGAAAAGTAGAGGCAAAAAGCACCCGCCAAATTAATGGATGGGTGCTTTGAATGTTCCGCCGTGGACTTCCTGGGTGCTCATGATGGTCAGGAATGCCTTTGGGTCAATGTCATGGACGACCTGTTTCAGTTTTGAAATCTCCAGTCTCGTGACGACCAGATAGATGACATCTTTCTCATTTTCGTTATACCCGCCCTTGCCGTGAAGCTTTGTGACGCTTCTGCCGAGACGGTCATTGATGGCTGATCCCAGTTCCTCGAATTCATCCGAAACGATGATGACCGATTTCGTATCGTTCAATCCCTGGATCACCGCATCGATGGTTTTCGAAGCGATATAATAAGTCAGAATCGAATACATCGCCTGCTGCCAGCCGAGTACGAATCCGGCCCAGCTGAAGATGAAAATATTGGCGAACATGACTAATTCCCCGACAGAGAAAGGCAATTTCCTGCTGAGCAGGATTCCGAGGATTTCCGTGCCGTCGAGTGCTCCTCCATTTCGGATGACAACCCCGACACCCGCTCCAAGCAATAAACCCCCGAATACGGTGGCAAGCAGCGGGTCATCGACAAATGGCTCAAGCCTGTGCATCGGAATTTCGACGATCGCCAATGCCACAATCGAAAAGATGGAGGAAAGAAAGAAATTCCGTCCGATGTGCTTATAGCCGAAAAACAGGAACGGCAAGTTGATGGCGACCAGCAAAACCCCGAAAGGCAGATCGGTCAAATAATCCAGGATCAATGAAATACCGATGATGCCGCCGTCGATAATGGAATTCGGCACCAAAAACAGTTCAATCGAAGCTGCTGCCATCGTCGCGCCGATCAGCATGGCTATGTATCTTCCCAATAGATGAGGAAGTGTTTCCTTCTTGTGTTCTTTTTTATATAACTTTTTTTGTTTCTTTTTCATAGGATACGCTCCTCGTCAAATTTCTTCATAATTTATTTTAATCCTCAATTTTCAGTTTGTCGCCCTTTGATTGAAAGACTGACTGCCTCAATTTCAAGAAAGATGCTAAACTGGGCTTAAGGAGAGATGCATGATGAACGGCTTGGAACTGGACCAGCATTATATGAAACTAGCGATAGAAGAAGCAAATAAAGCGGCGGCCAAGGGAGAAGTGCCCATCGGAGCAGTCATCGTCCGCGACGGTGAAGTGATTGCGCGCGCGCATAACCTGCGGGAAACGACACAGAATGCAGTTACCCACGCGGAGCTGCTTGCCATACAGCAGGCCTGTGAAGAACTTGGCAGCTGGCGGCTGGAAAACACTATCCTTTACGTAACGTTAGAGCCTTGTCCGATGTGTGCGGGCGCTATTCTGCAATCACGGATCCCAAGAGTTGTCTACGGCGCACGGGACGTCAAAGCGGGATCGGTCGATTCACTCTACAGGTTATTGAATGACGACCGTTTCAACCATCAATGCGAGGTAAAAGAAAATGTATTGGCTGACGAATGCGGAGGGCTGCTCACACAATTTTTCCGTGCCTTGCGGGAGAAAAAGAAAAAACGGAAGCTCCTATAGAGTTTCCGTTTTTTCTTCGTCCAGAAATTCCATAATCAGCCGGTTCAAAATCTCCGGCTGTTCATGATGCACCCAGTGGGTAGCCTGCCCGATCAGCACCAATTCTGCATCCTTGCAGAAAGTCAGGCTTTCCTTCGCCAATTGCAACGATAGAAACTGATCGCCGACTCCCCACAAAATGCGTACAGGCACATCGATCTTCCGCTTCGGCGTCTGACGGAAGCTGCCTTTCGGCAATGCCCGGTACCAATTCAGCATCCCGGTCAGCGCACCCGGTTGTGCCCACGCTTCCCCGTACCGCTCAAGATCTTCCTCAGAAAACGCGTTTTTCCGGCTGGTGCCCGCCATGGCCTGTTTCATGAAACTGTAATTATCAGCTGCCATCATCTTTTCAGGCAGCGTCGGCAATTGAAAATATGCCATATACGAGCTTCTTATCCATTGCAGAGGGTTCCGCTTCATCACTTTCGGCATCGCCTGCGGATGCGGAATATTAACGGCAATCATCTTTTCCACCAGCTCAGGCCGAGTCGCAGCCAGCTGCCAGGCAACCGCGCCGCCCCAATCATGTCCGACCACAAACGCTTTTTCTTTTCCGCTCTGCTCGATCAGACCCGCGATGTCGTCCCGCAGATCATTTAACGTATAATTCTCTGCTCCCGGCGGTTTGCTGCTCCGATTATAGCCCCGCTGATCCGGTGCCATCACCCGGTAGCCCTGTTTCGCTAAAGCGTCGATCTGATGCTTCCAGCCATACCAGAATTCCGGAAAGCCATGCAGCAGGATCACCAGCGGTCCGTCTTCCGGACCCGCTACAGCCGTATGCAGCGTGACTCCATTCGTTTCAACCGATTGAAAAGAAAGATTCTCCACATCAAAAACCCCTTTCAATTCTCCTGCTTACCCATACCCGTTCTCCCATCAATGAACCCCGTCTTTTCCGCCAATAAAAAGAAAGCTCCATAAGCGTGATGCTTACGGAGCTTTCCGATTTTATTTGATGAATTCTTTGCCGCCCACATAAGGACGCAACACTTCCGGAATGCGGACAGAGCCGTCTTCCTGCTGGAAATTCTCAAGCAAAGCTGCAACAGTACGGCCGATTGCCAGCCCACTGCCGTTCAATGTATGAACGAATTCAGGCTTGTCGCCTGCTTCGCGGCGGAATTTGATATTGGCGCGTCTTGCCTGGAAATCTTCGAAATTACTGCAAGAAGAAATTTCACGGTACATCTCCTGACTTGGAATCCATACTTCGATATCGTATTTCTTCGCTGCCGTGAATCCAAGATCCGCTGTGCACATTTTCAGCACGCGGTAAGGAAGACCCAATAATTGAAGCACTTTCTCAGCGTGGCCCGTCAATTTCTCCAGCTCATCGTAAGATTCTTCCGGCTTCACAAAGCGCACCAGCTCGACTTTATTGAATTGATGCTGACGAATCAACCCTCGTGTGTCGCGCCCTGCAGAACCCGCTTCAGAGCGGAAATTCGCGCTGTAAGAAGCAAATGCCTGCGGCAGCATGTCGCCTGTCAGGATTTCGTCGCGGTAAAAGTTCGTCACCGGCACTTCAGAAGTCGGAATCAGGAAATAATCCTCTTTTTCGATGAGGAAAGCATCTTCCTCGAATTTCGGTAATTGCCCGGTGCCCGTCAGACTTTCACGGTTGACCAGATAAGGCGGCAGCATTTCTTCGTAATCATGTTCTTCCTGGTGAAGGTCCATCATGAAATTGATCAAAGCGCGTTCAAGGCGTGCCCCCAGGCCGCGATAGAACACAAAACGACTCCCTGTCACTTTCGCCGCGCGTTCAAAATCGACGATGTTCAAGTCTGTTGCGATATCCCAATGCGGTTTCGCTTCATAGCCGAATTCCGGCTTGTCGCCCCAAACGCGAATTTCTTCGTTATCATCTTCAGAATCGCCAAGCGGAACGCTGTCGTGCGGAATATTCGGCACGCGCATCATGATATAGTTCAGGCGCTCTTCAACTTCGCGTAATTCATCGTCGATCGTCTTGATTTTGTCGCCCACTTCACGCATTTTCGCAATGGCTTCGTCGGCATTTTCTTTATTGCGTTTCATGACTGCGATATTCTGGGAAGCCTCGTTGCGCTCGGCTTTCAACTTCTCCGTCTGCGCAATCAACTCCCGGCGCTTGGCATCAAGCGGCTGGAAATCTTCCAAAACGGAAATATCCTCTCCCCGCTTCGCAAGCTTGCTCTTCACTTCTTCAAAATTGTCCCGTACAAATCGGATGTCCAACATGATAAATTCCTCCTCTTGTTTTTGGCGCAAATGGAAAAAAGACAACAAAAATAGCCCACATCCCTGTGAAAGGGACGAGAGCTACCCGCGTTGCCACCCTGATTAACCGGAAAAAATCTCCGATTCTCTTCATCACATAACGGCATTAAAACCGGCAATGGCTTATTTCGCCATGCAACTCCGGGGTGGATTCAAACGCGTTTTTCACCGGTTCGCACCAACCACCGGCTCTCTTTGGAAAAACAGACGTCCTACTAATTCCCATCAACGTTTCTTCTTTGAAATTAATCATACTTTACTATAATCTCATCTTTTTGGCAAGAGGCCCCTGCAGTTAGCCACTTTTGCCGAAACTGTCCCTATCCGTTATACTTATTCTGACCTTTTAATTAATACCAAAATCACAAACACACAGATGCCAGATGGGAGAGATATGAATGGATATGCTCATGTTCCAATTAAAGAAGCAAAGCGCTACCCCCATCTACAAACAGCTCTATATCGAAATAAAACAGGCCATCATCGACGGCAAAATCTCCGTTGAGACAAAGTTGCCGAGTAAACGAAAACTGGCTGAATTCCTGGATATCAGCCAAACAACGGTAGAACTGGCTTACGGTCAGCTTGTAGCGGAAGGTTTTATTGAATCCCGGCCACGAAAAGGCTATTATGCCCAGGCAGTCGAGGAACTCGCTTACCTCGATTTACCGCAGGAAGAACCGGTAATCCCGGAAAGGATCGATTATCAATTTGATTTTAATCCGGCGCAGATCGATACGGGCTCCTTCCCTTTTTCCACATGGCGCAAACTGGCCAAGGAAGTTCTCGATGAAGCAAACGGCGAATTCCTGTTATCCGGCCACCCCCAGGGCGATGACATACTGCGGCAGGAAATCGCCCGCTACCTGTTCCAGTCACGGGGAGTCGTCTGCCAGCCAAACCAGATCATCATCGGTTCCGGGACAGAACAATTGATGCCGTTATTGATCCGGCTGCTCAATAAAAACCTGATTTTCGGCTTTGAAAATCCCGGCTATGCCCTCACCCACAGCATCTTCAGCCACCACGACCGGAAATCATTGCCGATCAGCATCGATGAAGACGGCATCAATATGGAAGAATTGGAAGCTTCACTGGTAGATGTGGCGTACGTCACCCCTTCCCACCAGTTTCCGACAGGCTCTGTCTTAAGTGCCACGAGACGCGCCCAATTATTGAACTGGGCGACAGCGAAGCCAGAACGTTACATCATTGAAGATGATTATGACAGTGAATTCCGCTATACCAGCCGGCCAATTCCCGCCTTGCAAAGCATGGATCTCAGCGGCCGGGTCGTCTATCTCAGCACATTCTCAAAATCGCTGATGCCGTCCCTCCGGATCGCCTATATGGTATTGCCGAACACATTGCTCACTGAATACAATAAAACCTTTTTGCATTATTCGTCCACCGTACCAAGACTGGACCAGCAGATAGTGGCCCAATTCATGAAAGGAGGGCATTTTTCAAGACATCTCAACCGAATGCGCAAACTGTATAAAAAGAAACTGGAAAAACTGACAGCTGAATTGGCTTTATTCGCGCCGGCAGTCAAGATTTCTGGGGAGCAAGCAGGGGTGCATGTCGTTTTGACGGTACAGACGCCATTCAGTGAGAAACAGCTGATTGAACGCGCAAAAGCAGCAGGAATCCGGGTTTTCGGCCTGCATTCCTATGATGTCAGTAAATCAGAAAGCCCCTCTCCCCGCATCGTCATCGGTTTTGGCGGTCTGTCTGAACAGCAAATAGAAGAAGGCATCCATCAGCTTATGGCAAGCTGGGACATTGGCAAAACAAAAAGCAGCTCATCTTTATAAGATGAACTGCTTTTTATTAGAATAGACCTTTTACAAAATCAACAGCGCCTGTCCACATAGTAGAGAAGAAGCTTCCAACTGCCTGCAGGGAAAGGGTAAACCAGTTGGCGCGCTCAACGCTTTCAGTTGTGATAACTTCAGCACCGCTCGCTGAACCATCCAAATAACCGTAATCAGATCCCGATTCCTTTGTCAGGTTAACGGTTCCGACCACTTTATCTTTTTCAATCGACGCTTCCAATTTACCGTTATCAAGAAGAGATTCATCAATTACCAACTCAGGAACATAAGCATCTTTCTCGCTTGAACGGACCATCATCGTAATCGGCTCTTTAACAGCAATTTTGACTTTATCTTCTTTGCCTTTTGCTACCGGCAAATCTTGCTGATCTTCAAATTGGTAACCAGCCGGAACGATTTCCTGTTTTGTAAACTGTCCAAAACCGAAATCCATCAATGCGCGGGTCGCATCAAAACGGGCTTTATAAGAACCGACGCCTTCGCTGTCCACAGCTTTCATCACTACAGTAATCAAACGGACATCATCACGTTTCGCTGTACCAGTGAATGAATGTCCGGCAAAATCAGTTGTACCTGTTTTTAATCCGTCCATGCCTTCATATTCATATACCAGGCCTGGAAGCATGAAATTCCAGTTCGGCATTTCTGTTCTGTCATCAGTGCCATCACGGAAAACCGCTTTGGCAATGCTTGTTGTTTCAAGAACTTCCGGGTAATCTGTCATCAACGCTCTCGCTAATTTCGCCACAGAACGCGCAGTCATGACGTTTTCGTCAGTTTCTCCAGTTCCTTCCGGATGCATGCCTTTCAAATCGGCATTGTTCAAGCCGGTCGAGTTCACGAATTTAGTGTCTTCAAGTCCCAGTTCTTCCGCTTTTTTATTCATCAGGCGAACGAATTCGCCTTCAGTTCCCGCAATTGTTTCTGCGATGCCGATAGTTGCTGCGTTAGCTGAGTAAATTGCCAAAGCTTCATATAATTCCTTTATGGAATAAGTCCCGTCAGCGCGAAGCGGCACATTGCTGAGTGCTCTGTCTTGGGAAACCTGATATGTATAATCAGTTACACTGTACTGCTGATCCCAAGTTATACGCCCATCTTCGATTGCTTCAAAAAGCAGGTATTCTGTCATCATTTTCGTCATACTCGCGACACCAAGAGGCGTGTCAGCATTTTGTTCAAATAGGATTTTTCCACTTTCAGCATCCACCAAAATAGCGGCATCTGCCATTATATTCAATGATTCGTTCGCGCTTGCTTTTTGCGGAACGATAATAGTAGTCATAAACATAGCTAATACAGTAAGCAACATTGTCATCTTAAAAACGTTCTTCAAATCTCTCTATACCTCCATTAATCTGTTTCCCCATGCTATTCTATCATATTATTAATGTCCTGAAATAAAAATATGCAAAAAGCACTCTTTACCACCGGTTAATGATGGAAAAGAGTGCTAAAAGGTTCAACTTTTATTATATTGAGTAGTTTGGTGACTCTTTTGTAATCTGAACATCGTGCGGATGGCTTTCACGCAATCCGGCACCCGTCATACGGATGAATTGGGCTTCATTGCGTAAGGACTTCAAATCTTTTGTACCGCAATAGCCCATTCCTGCACGGATTCCGCCAAGCAGTTGATGGATTGTGTCAGTAAGCGGCCCTTTATAAGGCAATCTTCCTTCGATTCCTTCCGGTACCAGCTTTTTCGCCTCGTCCTGGAAATAACGGTCTTTCGATCCTTTTTCCATAGAAGCGATCGAACCCATTCCGCGGTACGTTTTAAAACGGCGGCCTTGGAAAATTTCAGTTTCTCCAGGGCTTTCCGTCGTTCCTGCAAGCAGGCTGCCGAGCATTACAACATGTCCGCCAGCTGCAAGAGCTTTGATGATATCACCGGAATATTTAATGCCGCCATCGGCAATAATCGCTTTTCCATGTTTCCGTGCCTCTGTCGCGCAATCATAAACTGCAGTTATCTGAGGAACACCCACACCGGCTACAACGCGTGTTGTACAGATGGATCCTGGCCCGATCCCCACTTTAACCACATCTGCCCCAGCTTCAATCAAAGCTCTTGTTCCTTCTGCGGTTGCAACGTTTCCGGCTATGATTGTCAGTTCAGGGAATTGGGAACGGATTTCGCTGACCATTTCCAAAACGCCTTTCGAGTGGCCGTGTGCAGTATCCAGCACGACAACATCCACTTGCGCTTTTACAAGCTGTTCAACTCGTCTTAACGTATCGGAAGTTACACCGACCGCTGCGCCGACAAGAAGGCGTCCGTGGGAATCTTTTGCTGCAATCGGAAATTCGATGACTTTCTCGATATCCTTAATTGTGATTAAGCCTTTCAGCATACCTGCATCATCCACAATCGGCAGTTTTTCAATTTTATATTGCTGAAGAATCTTCTCTGCATCTTCTAATGTAGTACCGACCGGAGCCGTAACGAGTTTTTCTTTCGTCATGACATCATTGATTTTCAAAGAATAATCCTGAATAAAGCGGAGGTCACGGTTTGTAATAATGCCGACCAATTTCAATTCTTCTTCATTATTGACAATCGGCACACCTGAAATACGATATTTCCCCATTAAATGTTCTGCATCATATACTTGATGATCCGGAGTCAAAAAGAAAGGATCTGTGATAACCCCATTTTCGGAACGTTTAACTGTGGTTACTTGCTCCGCTTGCTCTTCAATGCTCATATTTTTATGAATTACACCAAGGCCGCCTTGGCGCGCCATGGAGATCGCCATTTTTGCTTCGGTAACAGTATCCATTCCAGCACTGATAATCGGGATATTCAATTTCAATTTAGGAGTTAGCTCCACAGATAAATTTACATCTTTCGGCAACACTTCCGAGTGCCCTGGAACAAGCAATACATCGTCAAAAGTCAGACCCTCTTTTACAAATTTCGATTCCCACATTATCGACACGCCTCCCGCTTCCTATTAAATATTATTGTAAGGTTATCAGTGGGCATGCGGGGTGTCAAGAATTCAAAAATAGAAAAAGTATTCCGACTAATCTTATAGAATGGCCTTCAGGTCTTCTTCGATTTCCTGCGGCGAAGTTTGAGGTGAATATCTTTTCACTACATGTCCTTCTTTATCTATTAAAAACTTCGCAAAGTTCCATGCGATTTCTTCAGCCTCAATATCTTCATGCCGTGAAGTCAAATAGGTAAACAGAGGATCCGCATTTGCTCCTTTAACATCTGTTTTTGCAAACATCGGGAACGTTACCCCGTAATTCTTCTGACAGAATTCCATTGTTTCTTCCTGATTTTCAAATTCCTGATTATTAAATTGAGAACTTGGAAAACCGAGGATCTGGAAACCTTTGTCCGTATACTTTTCATAGAGTTTTTGAAGGTCTTCAAATTGAGGAGTCAATCCACATTTGCTTGCTGTATTGACTATGACCAGTGCGTTACCTTTAAACTTTTCGAGTGATTCCATTTCTCCCTGCAAATTTTTTACTTTGTAATCATAAATCGAAACCATTTTATCAACCTCCTGAGTTACTATAAGATTATCTATTAACCGATCCAGAAACAAGCAATAAACTATCCATATAGATTTAACTTCCAAATTACTTAAATTAATGAACGACAAAAAAGGCCGCTACCGCTTGCGCGGTAACGACCTTTCCTTTGTGCCCAGCGGCGTCCTACTCTCACAGGGGGAGATCCCCCAACTACCATCGGCGCAAAAGAGCTTAACTGCCGTGTTCGGGA
>JAMCAN010000011.1 GCA_023715185.1 Planococcus sp. MER TA 32b
AGGTGGCACAAACTTGTGCCAAAGCCCTTTTTTTACTGGCACAAAACTGTGCCAAAACGAGAATTTGATGTACCCATCCAAACACTAGGCTCTGCCTAGTCCCATATTGAAAATGGGGGCACGTTTTCCTTATGCTCTTTCTCTGTTTTTTTCTATTTTCTCATTACGTCTCTTTTTTTCGTTTTTTGTTTTTGTGTTTTTCCAAACACTCTTTTTGCTGCATAAGATGCTACTGCAATCGAAACACATACGACCAAGAGAAGGCCTATTCCAGCTACAATATTTTCTAACATGGATGATGCCTCCCAGCTCTATAAATCCTCTTGCTTGTTTTCAACCTCGATCTTCCAACCAATTATAAAACTTCACTTTCTTCACGGATTTTTCCGAAACCGGACGATGGTTTTTTTCTAGCAACCGATTCATTTCACGGAAATTCCACACAGCTTTTTTGATTAAGTCATCGGCTTTTTCTTTCGTGATGCAAATCGGTTCACCAGTAAATTCGCGCATGCTTTCAATTTCCCGAATCAACTTAATGGCGCGCTGCCGATCGTCTTCATCATTAATATTGATGTACTGGAACATATCTTCAAAGACAATATCGAGAATGCTTTGGATCTCCTTGATTTGCTTCTTCGTTGCACTTGATAATTTTGGACCGTTTGACCAAATTAAATCGAATCCGGATATTGCTCGACCCTCTTTTTCCACATTGTAGCGTATGTCTAATTCTGTATGAGCGTTTATTTCAGCAATAGCTACATCAAGTACAGCCCTTTTAAATTGAGCTGTATTTTCAACATATGTTTTTATATTTTCAACACCAAAAAGTTGCATTAAATCTCTTTTCGTCACTAGTTTATGCCAATAGCCATGATGGGCTTTAATAAAATCGTATAAGGTCCAAGAGAAACTACTTTTAAACTTAGAGGCAATGCTGAGATCGGTAGTTATGTATTTCTCTTTTAGATTCAAAATATGAGGAATCATACGAGGATTCCATTCAAATTTAAAATGTCCTTTTTTGTAACTCATACCCATAAAAACATTCCAAAATTTAAATTCTTCATTTTCTAAATCAGCAGTACTAAATTTAACGCTAGTGACTCTATCAGAATCTTTTATAGCGTCTTCAGTATTATATTTCGTTAGTTTAAATTTCTTTTCAAAATCAGCTTTATGAAATTCTGTTACACCATTCTGTTGAGTACTAAAAATAGAAAAAGCCAAGAGTTGCATTTGATTTAAAGATAATCCGTGATTCAACTTCGCCATTGATAATTCATTACTTTTTCTAATTGAATTCTCGTGCGAAATCAATTGCGTTTTTGAATTTTTCCTCATCACTTTTCCTCCTGAAATGTGTATAATATTTCCCTTTATATATGTATTAAAAATAATTTTAACACAACTACAAAATTAAATGTGTTTTTATTTAAAATAAAACACATTTAAAAAGAAGAAATTTACACAGTAAAGGGAAGGATTTTACACAGTAAAGGGAAGGATTTTACACATTTAAACTTTCAAACCCTTGGGACTCTAAGGAGCAAAGGCACTCCTAAATATAACTAATGTAATTAATCTTTTAAAACATATATATATACAGCAATCCATCTGATTAATTTTGAAATTTTATTTCTTCCGACCAAAAAGAAATAAAGAAAAACCATTCTTAGAAAAGAAAATAAACTTCCAGGAAATGAAGGTCCGTTAATCGTCCACAAATGTCCTTTGAGCGTTTGGAAAGAAAAAGAGGAATATAACTAAACAGATTTTGCTAGAAACGCTTATACCCCTCTTAAAAGCTGTTTTTCAATGAAAAAAACACTCCACAGAAAGATTCTGGGAATGTTAAAGCCGAAAAGATTTCAGATTGCTTTCAATCTGCTCGTCCGTGATGCCGATATAGCGCAGGGTAATCTGCGGATGGGCATGATTGAGGATGTTCTGCAGCTCGGCAATATCTCGGAACTGCTTGTAATGCCAGTAGCCGAACGTTTTTCTTAGGGTGTGCGTGCCGATGCCATCCGGCATATCGGCCATCTGAGCCGCCTTGTTGAGTTGCCGGTACGCTTGGACCCGAGTAATCGGATTTTGCCCTTTGCGGCTCGGAAACAGCCATTCTGAGCCGTTTAACGTGCCGATATAGGCGTTCAGCTCATCGTAGATGTTGCCAAGGTGGATGGTCCGGCGTTTTCCGGTCTTGCCTTCGCGTAAGGAAACCACTTGTTTGCCCCGGATTTCGTCTGTCTTGATGGCCAACAAGTCCCCGACACGCAATCCGGAATTGATGCCCAGGAGAAACAGGATGTAATCCCGTTCGCCGCACCACTTTTTCAGGCTCCATTTCATGTCTTCGATTTGGTCCAGCGACCGGATCGGCTGCACATCTTTGATTCCGGTTTGTTTGTTCATGAATTTCGATGCTCCTTTTTTTTGCCGGCTTTCTTGCGCAGCACCTCGGTTATAAAACCGCCTAGTACGATATAAGCTACCAATATCCACAACTGGGCACGGTCATTTAGCGCTGATTGCGTAACCAGTAAAGCGAAAAAAATACCAATAATAAAGTATGCGCCTCGGTAGAGCCAGGGATTCTTCATTTTGCATTCCTCCTTCAAACGGATGTTTGAAGGCTGTTTTCCCTTTTTTCCCCACTTTTAACGAATAATCCTTATTGAGAAATCTGTTTATTTGTAGAAAAAACGGATGTAATGAGTTATTTAAGGAATTTTGATGGATTTTGTCGAACGAAAAAAGGACGCTGCCAAGGAAACGCGAGTCCAGTGGAATCAATGATTTGAATGTATCTTTTTTTCTAGTAATTCTATTTTCACTCCGTTTTCTCGGAAAGTCAATGGAATGGGGGTTTTGAATGTAACTTAATTAGACATATGTTACATTCAAATTCCGTAGAGTAAAAATTTTCTAATTATTTTAAAATAATTAGAATTTTTTTACACAAGCTAACTATTAAATGTTATATTGTGTAAGTAAATAAAAAATGGAAGGAATGGTAATTTTGAACAAAAAAATATTTTCTCTTTTAATTGTTTTTGCTTTATTTATGGCTACTCTTTCTGGTGTTGTCGGTGCTGAAGAAGTAAAAGAACCAGATGAAAAAGAAGTAAAAGAACTTGCTGAACAATTGGAATTTGTTTATGAAGAGGCTTTAATGTTTGATGAAAAAGGCACATTTATTGGATTCGATCTCAAAAAAATTAAAGAAAAATATGGTTCTACCCTTGGTCTTGAGCAAGTTGCTGTCGGTAATAAACTGAATGCTGAGCAATTAGGAGAGCCAACCATTGGTATTCAAAGTGCTGCTGTAGACCGTTGTATTTTGAAAAAAATCAAAAGTACTTACGGAGATGTTTTCACAGTTTCAACGTATACTACTATCATTGATTACATAACTGCTGGTAAATATACATCAGCTGCTAAAAAAATTCTTAGCGTGGGCGTTAGAGGAAATGCAGTAGTTATAGCTGGTACACTTACGGCATACTTCTTCAGCTGTTTAGCAACAGCGGGAGACAATCCCTGGAACTAAAAAATATGGACCATCGAGAGTTGTTTATTGACTCTTGATGGTCCATGTTTTGTTTTTAACTAGCTTTTCAATACAAAAGCTTACGATTTAACAAATGAAGATCCTTTACTGTTATTTTTTCTTGTAAAAGAATTGAGGATTTTATATGCAATAGCGATGCAACATGCTATTAAAAGGTTTTCAAGCCAATTAATAGGATTATTTTTAATAGCATTTGAAGCCGTTAAGATTATAAAAACTCCGAGGAACAATATAACTGTCCGATATTTTCTAATTAACTCCATACATTAACCCTCCTCAACATTTCCACCTAATATTCAAACTTATAAGAAAAGTTTAACAAAAATATGTAATTTTTTCAACAAAAATACCAAAAATAGGTATTTTACCGATAGATTATTTAATATTCTCTACTAAATGCCCATGTCTAAAAGAACAATCAACAATTCTTAAAAAATTCTTAGTATATAATTATTATTTCTTGTAATCATATACTCTAAATTGGGAATAAATCAAAAAGTCGAGAGGAAAGGTAATAAAGAAAACGGGTAACGGCAAGAATAAAGGATTTCCTTGCAGTGGTCTATCTAAATGTAACTTAACTGCACATAAGTTACATTCGTTTTCGCTAAAACAGTACCCTTTATTTGTTCCAGATCCTTGCCCATAAACCTCGGGTGTCTTTTTTAGGCATGACCGTTTCTGGTTCGCTTTCTAGCTGCTGTGAGGACGATTCTGGCGAATCTAGCTCTGGTTCTTCGGGCATTGGTGCAGCTAGTTGCTTCTGATTCTGTTCTATCCGATCCAGTTTATGCTTCATTTCTTCCAAGACTTCCACAAACAAAGAATCCCGTTTTCGCATCTCTTCTTTCAGACTTCGGTTCTCTTCTTCAAGGTCTTCCAATTTCTTCAAGATAACGTCTGTCGCGACGTCGTCATGACGCCGCGGCGGTGTGCTTGTGACGCCGTTTTCTGGCGTTATTGTAGATGCACCTTTTAAGCCTTCAGCAGCTTCCCTGACAGCATTCTCGAACGTTATGTCACCGTTTTTTGTGACCGTCATAGACTCCCGTAGCGCCGCGACCTCTGTGACGGTGTAAATTCGGCTGTTACTTTTGTTTCTTTTGAATAAAATACCTTCCGATTCAAAGCGAAGGCTATACTTTCGTAACGTTGAAGGAGAAATATTTAATTGCTTACATACTTCGCTGGGGGTCATCATCAGTCGCTCACCACCTCTTTTGTTTCATGTTATAAGAGTTCGATCTGCCTTGCATCTTCTTTTTCAATAAAGATTGCTAGAAAATAAAAAAGAAGATGCTGCAGGCCAGCACCTTCTCCATTTTTCTTTATCGAACTTCCGATAATTCGGGATATGTAAACTCATTTATGTTTTGTTGAGTCATTTCCATTCCAATTGTATGATTATGGAAACGTCCAAGTTCGTCAACTAATCATAAAATTAGATGAACAAAATGAGGAGAATAATTATGCAAAAAATGCTCATACGAAAAATGCCTGTGTTGTTATTTGTGTTAGTGATCATACTAGGGTTCCTTTACATCAAAGATGTAATGTTTGAATCTCCAGAGACAGAAGAAATTATTATTAAAGTATCTACTTCTCCAGTAGAACCACTCGATTTCCTCCCGGCGAAAGAAAAGGAAGAGCTTCTGTAGATTTTCAATTGTCATACTGCATTCCGGAATTTTGCCCCTGGATTCTGTAGGCTTTTTTTGCAGCCACTGCTTGTTCAATGCTCCGCATTATTTACAGCTGGAAACTACCCACAATACACCTGATTTTTTTAGGGTGTATAGACGGGCACTGTCGTCATCTCTTCGAAATTGGAGAGATCGGCTTGTTTAGCTGCTGCCATAATAAACATTTTCGCACTCAATAAATTGGTTATGATAATGCTTTGTTACCTGTAGTAAGATGTTAAATAACACAAAGTAAGCAACTATTCTAGGGGAGCGAAAGGGGTTTTTGCGGATGATGAAAAATTTGTATGTAGCCAATGAATCAGGTCAAATGGAGATGGATTTCGAAACTTTGAGATCACTGACGTCTGAAATGTTTGTCGAATCCGTTCATAAAGATTTGGCAAGAGATGATGATCAAATTGAAATAGTGAAAGCCTCTTATCAGGAAAGTGGAACGGGCGTTTCCGTTATTATGTATTCTAAGCTCTTTAATTCCTTTCATGTCTACGAATACCGTAGCTACGAGCCGAATCCTTATTCTTGGATACAGCTCCATTCTTCGCAATTTAGGGATATGTTAAAAGTGTTTCAAGGTTAATGACACTGATCGACTAAACAATTAAGCGAAAAGGGAACATAAATAATGGGCGAGTTAATCCAAAACAATCTTCGGTATTTGGTTGTAACGCATGCTGTGAATTCAAGGGAAAGCTGCAAGCTGCCGGCACACTAAAAACGCTGCAAGTATTCTTTAAAGACGAAGATCGGTCTGATCAAATCAAACCTGAAAAATTCATGGACCGAGTAAAAATAGTGAAAAAAAGAAAAAAGAGCATAAGGGAAAACTGCTATCACTTTCGGTGCTAGACCAGGCGGAGCCTGGGGTTTTCCTGATATCACTAAAACACGCCAAATGCCTCCATGTGGAGGCCCCTAAAAACAGCCTGATGCCTCCACATGGAGGCATCTTTTTTTCCGGCTGCAGGATTAAAAATCACAAAAAAATCTCTGGAAAAGAACTGTTTTCTTTTAAGGATCGGCTCGTTGGAAATCGAAATTTAACGGAACTAGCGCATGAGAATTTTGCAAAAAAGAGTGGCACAGACCTGTGCCAACGACCAAAAAAAGGTGGCACAAACTTGTGCCAAAGCCCTTTTTTTACTGGCACAAAACTGTGCCAAAACGAGAATTTGATGTACCCATCCAAACACTAGGCTCTGCCTAGTCCCATATTGAAAATGGGGGCACGTTTT
>JAMCAN010000013.1 GCA_023715185.1 Planococcus sp. MER TA 32b
AAGATTGAGGCTAGCCCTAAAGCTATTTCGGAGAGAACCAGCTATCTCCAGGTTCGATTGGAATTTCTCCGCTACCCACACCTCATCCCCGCACTTTTCAACGTGCGTGGGTTCGGGCCTCCAGTAAGTGTTACCTTACCTTCACCCTGGACATGGGTAGATCACCTGGTTTCGGGTCTACAACTGCATACTCATTCGCCCTGTTCAGACTCGCTTTCGCTGCGGCTCCGGCTTCTCACCTTAACCTTGCATGCAATCGTAACTCGCCGGTTCATTCTACAAAAGGCACGCCATCACCCATGAACGGGCTCTGACTACTTGTAGGCACACGGTTTCAGGATCTGTTTCACTCCCCTTCCGGGGTGCTTTTCACCTTTCCCTCACGGTACTGGTTCACTATCGGTCACTAGGGAGTATTTAGCCTTGGGAGATGGTCCTCCCGGATTCCGACGGAATTTCACGTGTTCCGCCGTACTCAGGATCCACTCGGGAGATCCGAACCTTTCAGCTACAGGGCTGTTACCTGGTGTCGCGGACCGTTCCAGGTCGCTTCGCTTAAATTCGGATTTTGTAACTCCACTGGTGAGTGTCCTACAACCCCAAGAGGCAAGCCTCTTGGTTTGGGCTGTTCCCGTTTCGCTCGCCGCTACTCAGGGAATCGCATTTGCTTTCTCTTCCTCCAGGTACTTAGATGTTTCAGTTCCCTGGGTGTGCCTTCTCATGTGCTATGAATTCACACATGGATACTGCCCCATTACAGGCAGTGGGTTTCCCCATTCGGAAATCTCCGGATCATCGCTCACTTACAGCTCCCCGAAGCATATCGGTGTTAGTGCCGTCCTTCTTCGGCTCCTAGTGCCAAGGCATCCACCGTGCGCCCTTTCTAACTTAACCAAGTGGTTTGTTAAAAAGTTGATCACCATCGGTGATCGTGTCACTCTATGAATTGCTTTGCTTCTTTTTTGTTTCAATGTCGTTTTATCCAGTTTTCAAAGAACAAGTAGTGAAGAATCACAAAAAGGCGTTGCCGCCTGAAGGTGAACCTTCAAAACTGAACGCAAAACGTCAACACAAGATCCGGAGATCTTGTTTCCGATAAAATCCTTAGAAAGGAGGTGATCCAGCCGCACCTTCCGATACGGCTACCTTGTTAC
>JAMCAN010000014.1 GCA_023715185.1 Planococcus sp. MER TA 32b
TAAAAATGGTGGAGCCTAGCGGGATCGAACCGCTGACCTCCTGCGTGCAAGGCAGGCGCTCTCCCAGCTGAGCTAAGGCCCCGTGAAAATGGTCGGGAAGACAGGATTCGAACCTGCGACCCCTTGGTCCCAAACCAAGTGCTCTACCAAGCTGAGCTACTTCCCGGACTATCAATGCTGGATGAAAAAATATGGCGCGCCCGAGAGGACTCGAACCTCTAACCGCTTGATTCGTAGTCAAGTACTCTATCCAATTGAGCTACGGGCGCTTGCTATGAAGGCTGCTGTTTTTGTCAAACAAATGGTGCCGAGGACCGGAATCGAACCGGTACGGTAGTCACCTACCGCAGGATTTTAAGTCCTGTGCGTCTGCCAGTTCCGCCACCCCGGCTTAGGGTCGGCTTGTCTGCAAAAAAATGGAGCGGAAGACGGGGGTCGAACCCGCGACCTCCACCTTGGCAAGGTGGCGTTCTACCACTGAACTACTTCCGCAAAAAATGGTGCGGGTGAAGGGAGTCGAACCCCCACGCCCGAAGGCGCTAGATCCTAAGTCTAGTGCGTCTGCCAGTTCCGCCACACCCGCGTGGCAAATATGAAATTAAAAATGGTGAGCCATGAAGGATTCGAACCTTCGACCCTCTGATTAAAAGTCAGATGCTCTACCAACTGAGCTAATGGCTCATGCAATGAGTGGTGCCGGAGAAAGGACTTGAACCCTCAACCTACTGATTACAAGTCAGTTGCTCTACCAGTTGAGCTACTCCGGCGAAAGAGAAATAAATGGTGGAGGATGACGGGATCGAACCGCCGACCCTCTGCTTGTAAGGCAGATGCTCTCCCA
>JAMCAN010000015.1 GCA_023715185.1 Planococcus sp. MER TA 32b
AACCCGGAGGTCGCAGGTTCAAATCCTGCCCCCGCAACCAAATGGTCCCGTGGTGTAGCGGTTAACATGCCTGCCTGTCACGCAGGAGATCGCCGGTTCGATCCCGGTCGGGACCGCCATTTTTTCATTGGGGTATAGCCAAGCGGTAAGGCAACGGGTTTTGATCCCGTCATGCCCTGGTTCGAATCCAGGTACCCCAGCCATTTTTATTATGTAGATTATAATGAAGATAATTATATTATCGGATTGATCGTCAAACATTGTTGTTGACTTGAAGTCGACAAAAGGTTATAATATAATTTGTCTCTAAAATAATTTTATGCGGTCGTGGCGGAATGGCAGACGCGCTAGGTTGAGGGCCTAGTGGGAGAAATCCCGTGGAAGTTCGACTCTTCTCGGCCGCACCATAGCGTATTCCGATTGCGCCCGTAGCTCAATTGGATAGAGTACTTGACTACGAATCAAGCGGTTAGAGGTTCGAGTCCTCTCGGGCGCGCCAATCTTTTTCTCTTCTATATAATACAAAATTTATGCGGGTGTAGTTTAGTGGTAAAACCTCAGCCTTCCAAGCTGATGATGAGGGTTCGATTCCCTTCACCCGCTCCATAACTTTTATTTTGAACCTTGAAAACTGAACAGCAAAACGTCAATAAACAACTTACTGATCAGCACTTGTGCAGATCAAAGCGAATCGCGCTGTCTTCGGACAGGCGATGCGCCAGCAAGGATTTGAGCAATCAAAAC
>JAMCAN010000016.1 GCA_023715185.1 Planococcus sp. MER TA 32b
CCTCTGCTTGTAAGGCAGATGCTCTCCCAGCTGAGCTAATCCTCCGAAATGGTGACCCCTACGGGATTCGAACCCGTGTTACCGCCGTGAAAGGGCGGTGTCTTAACCGCTTGACCAAGGGGCCTTGCTAAATTCAATGGTGAGTTATCTACTGGCGGAGAGCAAGGGATTCGAACCCTTGAGACGGTTGCCCGCCTACATGATTTCCAATCATGCTCCTTCGGCCACTCGGACAGCTCTCCAGAAAAATGGCTCCGAAGGTAGGACTCGAACCTACGACCATCGCATTAACAGTGCGGTGCTCTACCACTGAGCTACTTCGGAATAATATGGATCAGCCTGGCAACGTCCTACTCTCACAGGGGGAGATCCCCCAACTACCATCGGCGCAAAAGAGCTTAACTGCCGTGTTCGGGATGGGAACGGGTGTGGCCTCTTTGCCATCATTACCAGACTAATTACTAATTTGAAAGACAAGATTTATTATACCAATTCTGGTGATTAATACAAGCTTTTTTTAAAACTTTTATCTTATTCTTTCAAAGCTGGATAAACGACAGGGAAACGATTGATGCAAGCAATTCATAAAGCAATTGGTTAAGTCCTCGATCGATTAGTATTCGTCAGCTGCACGTGTCGCCACGCTTCCACCTCGAACCTATCTACCTCATC
>JAMCAN010000017.1 GCA_023715185.1 Planococcus sp. MER TA 32b
CCCTTTCACGGCGGTAACACGGGTTCGAATCCCGTAGGGGTCACCATTTCGGAGGATTAGCTCAGCTGGGAGAGCATCTGCCTTACAAGCAGAGGGTCGGCGGTTCGATCCCGTCATCCTCCACCATTTTCTTTTATACATAACGATAAGTCGTAAAGAAGTTACTATTATTATAGAAGAAACTCGATTTTAAAGCAGCTTATAATCAATTGCTTCTCAAGAAATATTGAGTATTAGTGGAACTTCAGATATACTAAGTAAACACTATTATCGCGGGGTAGAGCAACGAACCGCACGAAGACGGTGAGTAACATCGAAGCAGGCGCAGCCGATGCAGATGTCAACAACCGGAACATCGGGTATGAAAGTACTCACTATATACTATTATCGCGGGGTAGAGCAACGAGCCGTACGAAGACGGCGAAGTAACACCGAAGCAGTCGAAGGCGATGCAGGTGTCATCAGCGATAAGCATTGAGTATACAAAATCTTCGTAAATATTATTATCGCGGGGTAGAGCAGTTCGGTAGCTCGTCGGGCTCATAACCCGGAGGTCGCAGGTTCAAATCCTGCCCCCGCAACCAAATGGTCCCGTGGTGTAGCGGTTAACATGCCTGCCTGTCACGCAGGAGATCGCCGGTTCGATCCCGGTCGGGACCGCCATTTTTTCA
>JAMCAN010000018.1 GCA_023715185.1 Planococcus sp. MER TA 32b
GGATTTGAACCTGCGACCTCCGGGTTATGAGCCCGACGAGCTACCGAACTGCTCTACCCCGCGATAATAATATTTACGAAGATTTTGTATACTCATTGCTTATCGCTGATGACACCTGCATCGCCTTTGGCTGCTTCGGTGTTACTTCCCCGTCTTCGTACGGCTCGTTACTCTATCCCGCGATAATGATAAATAATAATTTCCTTTTGTAATACAATGTCCACACACTTTAAAAAATATGGAGGAGGAAGAGGGATTCGAACCCCCGCGGGATTTGACTCCCCTGTCGGTTTTCAAGACCGATCCCTTCAGCCAAACTTGGGTATTCCTCCGAGATAATATATGATGGTGGACCTTGCAGGACTCGAACCTGCGACCGGACGGTTATGAGCCGTCTGCTCTAACCAACTGAGCTAAAGGTCCTAAAAAAGTGGCGGCAGAGGGGATCGAACCCCCGACCTCACGGGTATGAACCGTACGCTCTAGCCAGCTGAGCTACGCCGCCTGGATCTTTATTATAAAAATGGTGGAGCCTAGCGGGATCGAACCGCTGACCTCCTGCGTGCAAGGCAGGCGCTCTCCCAGCTGAGCTAAGGCCCCGTGAAAATGGTCGGGAAGACAGGATTCGAACCTGCGACCCCTTGG
>JAMCAN010000019.1 GCA_023715185.1 Planococcus sp. MER TA 32b
GGCCACATGGAGGTGTAGGGGGCGCGGTATACGTCGTTGCCGAGCTGGGAGTAGGCGGCAATCACCTGCTTTTCGATGTTGGCGGCCGTGTTGAGCTGCTCGTCGCTGAGGGCGCCAACGGGCTGCACGTCGAGGAACTTGTTATCGTTGCAGCCGGAAGCGAATGCGAGCAGCGACAAGGCCACCACGCTGGTTCTGAATAGTTTCATAATAGTAGTGCGGGTGGGTGGTTAGAAGGATACGTTGAGGCCGGCAGTGAAAATCCGCGGCAGAGGGTACTGGTAATTGGTCACCTCGGGGTCGGCGCCGGTGTATTCTTTGCTCTTGACCGTGAAGATGTTCTGGCCCTGCACGTACAGGCGCACGCCCTGCAGCTTACCCCGGCTAACCAAGCCACTGGGCAGCGAGTAGCCTAGCTGAATGTTGCGCAGCTTCATGTAAGAAGCGTTTTCGATGAAGTAGGTCGACGCGCGGCCTTCGTTGTTGGTGTTGATGAGCGTTGCGGCCGGAATGGTGGAGCCGGTGTTGGTCGGCGACCAGGCATCCAGCAGGCGCTGTCCCC
>JAMCAN010000001.1 GCA_023715185.1 Planococcus sp. MER TA 32b
GTTCGTCCTGAGCCAGGATCAAACTCTCCATTATAGAGGTTTTGATTGCTCAAATCCTTGCTGGCGCATCGCCTGTCCGAAGACAGCGCGATTCGCTTTGATCTGCACAAGTGCTGATCAGTAAGTTTGCTCCGACCGCTTGCGCGGCCATCGCATAATTGTTTGTCGCGCTAAGCGCTCCAAACATTTATATTGACGTTTTGCTGTTCAGTTTTCAAGGTTCAAATGTTAACGCCGCGCTCATTGGCGACTTGATTAATATACCATGCCAGCCAAGCTGCGTCAACACAAAACCTAAAAAAACTTCTAATTGAGGTGATTTGTTTTCAGAGATTATTTTTCAGTTGAATTGCAAAATAATTGCGTCAACAATAACCACCAAAAAAAGAACCCGCAGAATTTTTCCGCGGGCCCTTAAAATTTATTCTTTGTCTTCTTCCGGTACTTCTTCAACGTCGTCTACTGCATCGTCCGCTACGATTTCATCTTCCGCGTAAACGTCTGCTCCGGCACTTTCTTCTATAAGAATTTCATCGGTGCCGTCTTCACTTGTTTCCGGCAAATCGATATCTTTCTTCACTTTAGCAACTGTCGCCACAATTTCATCCTCGCTTAAACGGATCAGGCGAACACCTTGTGTGCTTCTGCCAGTTGTAGAAATGTCATTGACGTCCATCCGGATCAGCACGCCGTTGATCGTAATCAGCATGATATCTTCTGTACCGTTAACAGTCCGGACTGCCACAAGCGGTCCGTTCTTATCGGTGATCTGACACGTTTTGATTCCCATTCCTCCACGGGACTGAACGCGGTATTCGGATTCCTTCGTTTGTTTGCCGTAGCCATTCTCTGTAATGACCAGAACATTGTCTTCAGGGTCCAGAATTTCCATACCGACGACTTTATCGCCTTCACGGAGACGGATGCCGCGGACTCCGCTTGCTGTACGGCCCATGCTGCGGATATCGGTTTCGGGGAAACGGATCAATGCTCCATTGCGTGTTCCGATAACCATTTCTTTTGTTCCATCAGTAAGTTTGACTGAAATCAGTTCATCTTCTTCGCGAAGACCGATGGCAATCAAACCATTTTGACGGATATTGGCATAGTTAGTTACTGGAGTCCGCTTGCTGATTCCGTCACGTGTTGTAAAGAAGAAGAAGGCATCTTCCTTGAATTCTTCTACACGGATCACAGCAGTGACTTTTTCGTCTTTGCCGATTTCGAGCAGATTCACTAACGGCAAGCCTTTTGCAGTACGGCCGTATTCAGGAATCTGATAGCCTTTTTTGCGATAGACTTTCCCTTTGCTCGTAAAGAACAGGATCGTATCATGGGTAGAGGTATATAGAAGGTGTTCTACAAAATCATCCTCGTTAGTGCCCATTCCCTGAACGCCGCGGCCGCCGCGTTTTTGGCTGCGGTAAGTGTTTGCAGGCAAACGTTTGATATAACCGTTATGAGTCAGTGTAAGAACTGAATCTTCACGTGGAATCAAATCTTCATCCTCAAACATTTCAGTGCCGCCTGTAGTGATTTCGGTTCTTCTTTCATCACCGAAGCGCTCTTTGATTTCTGTCATTTCTTCGCGGATAATTTCAATGATCCGGTACTCGTTCGCCAGAATTTCGCGCAGTTCTTCGATAGTTTTTACCAATCCCTGATACTCATCTTCGATTTTATCGCGTTCCAGACCTGTCAGGCGCTGGAGACGCATGTCGAGAATAGCCTGAGATTGACGCTCAGAAAGGTTAAAGTCGTTCATCAAACCGTTTCGTGCTTCTTCCGTTGTCTGCGATCCACGGATCAAGGCGATGATTGCATCGATATGATCCAATGCTATACGCAATCCTTCCAGAATGTGCGCGCGGTCTTCCGCTTTTTGCAGATCAAACTGAGTGCGTCGGCGGATGACGACTTTCTGGTGCTCTAAGTAATGGAATAAGACATCTCGCAAGCTAAGAACTTTCGGATGGCCATCTACTAAAGCCAGCATATTGATGCCGAAGCTTGTTTGCATTGCAGTCTGCTTATACAAATTATTCAATAGAACATTGGCGCTTGCATCGCGTCGGACTTCAATGACAACACGCATACCGTTACGGTCTGATTCATCGCGAAGATCTGTGATGCCATCGATTTTCTTGTCGCGCACCAATTCCGCAATTTTTTCGATCAGACGCGCTTTATTGACTTGATAAGGCAATTCGTGGATTAGAATTGTCTCACGGCCATTCGGCTTCGTTTCAATTTCTACAACTGAACGAATGAGGACGGAACCTTTTCCTGTTTCATAAGCGCGACGGATCCCGCTCCGTCCCAGGATGATCCCGCCAGTCGGGAAATCGGGGCCTGGAATATATTCAAGCAGTTCTTCTGTCGTGATAGCCGGATTTTCCGCCAACGCCAAAACAGCGTCGATGGTTTCACCTAGATTATGCGGTGGAATATTTGTAGCCATCCCAACGGCGATACCGGAAGTCCCGTTAACCAATAAGTTCGGGAAACGGCTCGGAAGAACGATTGGTTCTTTTTCCTGGCCATCGTAGTTCTCTCTGTAATCGATTGTATTCTTGTTCAGGTCACGCAATAATTCCATTGCGATTTTGGACATTCTTGACTCGGTGTAACGCATTGCAGCTGCTGCGTCGCCGTCGACAGAACCGAAGTTTCCGTGCCCGTCAACCAGCATATAACGGTAGCTGAAATCCTGCGCCATACGAACCATCGTTTCGTAAACCGCGCTGTCACCGTGGGGGTGGTATTTACCGATTACATCCCCAACGATACGCGCGGATTTTTTATAGGCTTTATCGGAAGTGATTCCGAGATCATGCATTGCGTACAGGATGCGTCGATGGACCGGTTTCAATCCGTCACGAACATCCGGCAAGGCGCGGGATACGATTACACTCATCGCATAATCCAAAAACGACGTACGCATCTCCGTGCTTATATTTATTTCTTCTACTCCACTGCTAGGCCTTTCCGCCATTTCCGCAGCCTCCTCTCACCTGTATCACCTTAAACATCCAAGTTTTTAACGTAACGGGCATTTTCTTCTATGAAGTTACGGCGCGGTTCCACGTCGTCTCCCATAAGAATATGGAAGGTTTCATCTGCCATCATGGCGTCATTCAATGTCACTTGCAGCAAAGTGCGGACATCCGGATCCATCGTTGTATCCCACAGCTGTGTGGCATTCATCTCGCCAAGTCCTTTATAGCGCTGGATATTCGGTTTTGGATTGCTTGAAAGATTCGCCAGCGCGTCTTTCAATTGCGCATCCGTATAGACATATTCAACGTGCTTACCTTGTTTGATCTGGAATAAAGGCGGCTGCGCGATATAAATATAGCCGGCTTCGATCAAAGGACGCATATAGCGGAAGAAGAATGTCAGCAGCAAAGTCCGGATATGGGCGCCATCAACATCCGCATCCGTCATGATGACCACTTTATGGTAACGGGCTTTTTGAAGATTGAATTCTTCTCCGATTCCTGTCCCTAAAGCAGTGATGATGTTGCGAATCTCTGCATTTGATAAAATTTTGTCCAAACGGGCTTTTTCAACGTTCAGGATTTTACCGCGCAATGGCAGAATCGCCTGGAAATGGCGGTCCCGACCTGATTTAGCAGATCCTCCTGCAGAATCACCCTCAACGATATAGATTTCACTGATTTTCGGATCGCGGGAAGAACAATCCGCCAGTTTACCCGGCAGGCTTGAAACTTCAAGGACCGATTTACGGCGTGTGAATTCACGCGCTTTTTTAGCAGCCATACGGGCGTGGGAAGCCATGATGCCTTTTTCGACGATTTTGCGCGCCGTGGCAGGATTTTCAAGCATGAACCGTTCAAATCCACCGGAAAACAGGTTATTGACGATTGTGCTTACTTCCGTATTGCCAAGTTTCGTTTTAGTCTGGCCTTCAAACTGTGGATCCGGGTGTTTAACGGAAATGATTGCCGTCAATCCTTCACGGACGTCATCACCAGTCAGATTCGGATCGGCATCTTTGAGCATGCCGTTTTTGCGGCCATAATCATTGATGACACGTGTCAACGCAGTCTTAAAGCCGGATTCGTGCGTTCCGCCTTCATGGGTATTGATATTATTGGCAAAAGAGAAAATATTGGCTGCATAGCCCGCATTGTATTGCATAGCGACTTCTACATTGATGCCTTCTTTTTCAGCTTCCACGAAAATCGCTTCTTCGTGGATCGGATCTTTTGTTTTATTTAAATGTTCGACGTAGGACTTGATCCCACCCTCGAAATGATAGACTTTCTCTTTTTCTTCGTCTTCGCGCTCATCGGCAACGATGATCTTCAAGCCTTTATTCAAATAGGCAAGTTCGCGCAGGCGGTGGTCAAGGATGTCAAATTCATAGACAGTCGTTTCCTTGAATATATCGCCGTCCGCCTTGAAGCGGATAGTCGTACCTGTATGATCGGATTCGCCGATGACATTCAATTCTTCCGTCACCGCTCCGCGCTCGAATTTAATATAATGGCGCTTGGAATCACGATTTACAAAAACCTCTGTAACTTCCGACAAGGCGTTTACAACTGAAGCCCCGACTCCGTGAAGTCCGCCGGATACTTTATATCCGCCGCCGCCGAATTTACCTCCGGCGTGAAGCACGGTCATGATGACTTCGACAGCCGGGCGCCCCATTTTCTCCTGCATATCGACCGGAATCCCGCGTCCGTTGTCTTCGACGCGGATCCAGTCATCTTTTTCAATTGTTACTTTGATCTGATCGCAATGACCGGCAAGTGCTTCATCGATACTGTTATCGACGATTTCCCACACTAAATGGTGAAGGCCTCTTGAGCCTGTCGAACCGATATACATACCTGGTCTCTTGCGGACAGCTTCCAATCCTTCCAACACCTGGATTTGATTGGCGCCATATGATTGCTGAAGTTCGTTTTCTTCCATAGCCATTCCATTCACCTGCTCTTCCTACAACATTTCTATTTCCCTTGGCAAGCCATAACAACTATTATCTGCTTTCTCGTTCAACTTCGCTGACCGCACAAAAACGCCGCCATTTACATTAGATGCCTGATGACGGCCCGACGTTCAGCTATGCGGATTTAGTCTAACCGCCTGTCTGCTCTTTAACAGTGCCTTTGGTTACTTCAAACAGGCGGGCACTTTGAATCGTTTCATGCTGGATGCCGTCTACACTGGTCGTGGTCACAAAAGTCTGGACAGAACCGCGTATCGTATTCAGCAAATGGGATTGGCGGTAATCATCCAATTCCGATAACACATCGTCCAGCAATAAAACCGGAGGCTCTCCCACTTCCTGTTTGATCAGCTCGATTTCAGCCAATTTTAACGACAGGGCGGTTGTCCGCTGTTGGCCCTGCGAGCCGTAAGTCTGGACATCGTAGCCATTGACGAAGAATTGAAGTTCGTCCCGGTGCGGCCCGACAAGCGTCACGCCACGGTCGATTTCCCTTTTTCTTACTTCCACTAGCTTTTTCTGTAAAAAAGAAGCCATTTCTTCCGGCGTCCAGTCAGGATCCAAACCGCTGATCGGCTGATAGCGGATTTCCAATTGCTCGAGTCCCCTTGAAATCCCCTGGTGGATCGGAGCTGCCCACTTCTGAAGCAATTCCATGAAATGAAATCTTTTCCGGATGATTTTTACCGCTGCTTCTATAAATTGATCCGTATAAACGTCGAACATGACGTCATTGATCGACTGTTTGCCGTAATGCTGTTTCAATATATGATTCCGTTGTTTCAATAATTTCTGGTAAGTCAAAAGATCATGCAGATAAACAGGCGATATCTGTCCGATTTCCATATCGATGAAGCGGCGCCGTACCTGGGGGCTGCCTTTGACAAGATGCAGGTCCTCCGGGGCGAACATCACGACATTCAACTGCCCGATATAATCGCTCAGCCTCCGCTGCTCCAGATGATTGACTTTCGCTGTTTTGCCTTTTTTGGACAAGGTGATTTCAAGCGGCAATTTGCCGTATTTGCGGTAAACATCAGCTTTTATTTTACCATATTCCGCATCCCAGCGTATTAATTCCTTATCGTTTGAAGAACGGTGGGATTTAGCCATCGACAGAACATAGATCGCTTCCATGACATTGGTTTTGCCTTGCGCGTTCTCTCCTATGAAGACGTTGATCTCAGGAGAAAACGCCAGCTCCAGCTTTTCATAGTTGCGGTAGTCCATGAGCTCCAGACGGTCAATCCGCATCGAAGCTCATGCCTTCGGCGATAACGATACGGAATTCCCCCACTTCCGGGATGGACACCGTGTCTTCCGGACGCAGCTTTCTGCCTCTGCGATCTTCCGCTTCACCGTTGACGAAAACTTCATGTTCGCTCAAGAACCATTTCGCCATTCCGCCGGAACTGATCGTATCTGTCATTTTCAATAATTGACCCAATGTAATAAATTCTGTCTCGATACCGATTTCTTTCAAAATGCACTCATCCTTCAATTCGTAGTCTATCCCTCTATTTTACCCTAAATACCCCCAGAAGTAAAAAAGGATAGCCTGTATGGGCTATCCTGAGGTGTTACTGGGTGTTTAATATGTCCGGACAGGAAGAATCAGCTGAAGAATCGAATCATCCAGCGCCGATTTCAAAACGAATGGGCGCATCGCACCTGTGAATTGGATGACCACATCCTGGCCATCAATCGCTTTCAATGCATCCATCATGAATTTCGCGCTGAAGGAGATTTTCAGATCTTCCCCTTCTATTGTTTGCGCCTGAAGCTGCTCTTCCACTTTGCCGACTTCCGGTGAATTGGAAGAAACTTCTACGTCGCTGCCTTCTGACGCCGAGAAGCGAACGACATTATTGCGTTCTTCGCGTGCCAGTAAAGAAGCGCGGTCAATTGCCTGAAGCAATGAACGGCCATTTACTGTGACGTTTGTCTTGTATTCAGACGGAATCAGACGTGACGTATCCGGGTAATTTCCTTCCAATAATCTGGAGAAGAAAAGGATATGCTTCGATTTGAACAATACCTGCTGGTTTGTCATGACGATTTCAACCGGTTCAGAATTGTCATCAAGGATCTTGTTCAGCTCATTTAAGCTCTTACCTGGAATGACGACACTGTATTCGCCTTCCGGAAGAGTTTCCAATTTCGTTTTGCGGCGGGCAAGACGGTGGCTGTCAGTAGCGACACAAACCAATTCCCCGTCTTTTACTTCCCAGTGTACGCCAGTCAGAACCGGACGGGTTTCAGAACTCGATACTGCAAAAACAGTTTCACGGTTGATCGTTTTCAGTAGATCTGCCGGGATTGAAAACAGGCGATCGTCCTGAATTTCCGGTAATTGTGGATAATCCATTGCATCCAGTCCTATTAGATGGAACTCGGATTTACCTGAACGAATGTGGGTCTGGAAGTTGCCAGTGATTTCGATTTCCACGTCACTTGTCGGCAATTTACGGATGATTTCCCCAAAAACTTTTGCCTGGAGAACAATGCTTCCTCCCTGTGCGACCCGAATGATCTGTTCGCCGTCTTCTTCAGCCGGGATGAAAGTCTGGATCGTGATATCTGAATCACTGCCCGTCAATCTCATTCCTTCTGAAGAAACGTCCATTTTGATCCCCGTCAGAATCGGGATTGTCGTTTTTGAACTGACTGCTTTCATTACATCGTTTAAACCTTCGACTAATCGTTCACGCATTATCTCGAATTTCATTCTCGAACCTCGCTTATATATATATTTTGTTTAAAGCTTTTAAAGTAATAATAGTAGTAGGGCCTGTGAATATGTGGATAACCTCTTTTTACTGAATCGCGGCGGGTTATCCACATGTAGATAAGCTGTGAGCAAGCCTCTGTATTATTTGAGTGCTTATCCACAGCTCATTTTTAGTTGGTGAGCGCTTTTTTGATATCTTTTACATCCTGCTGAAGCTGCTGATTGTCTTTCAGCATCGTTGAAATCTTTTCGTGGGCATGGATGACCGTCGTATGGTCGCGCCCTCCGAATTCCTCACCAATTTTAGGCAATGAAAAATCAGTCAGCTCGCGGGAAAGATACATGGCTACCTGTCTTGGATAAGCAATGTCTTTCGTGCGGCGTTTCGTCTTGAAATCTTCAATTTTGATATTGAATTGATCGCCTACAGCATGCTGGATATCCAAAATCGTAATGACTTTCGGTTTCGCGTTCGGCATGATATCCTTCAGCGCTTCAGCGGCAAGATCAGCGCTCATATCACGGTTGATCAATGAAGAATAAGCCACAACGCGAATCAAAGCGCCTTCCAGTTCGCGGATATTCGAATCGATGGAATTGGCGATGTACATCATGACATCATTCGGAATATCAAGGCCATCCGCTTTCGCTTTTTTGCGGAGAATGGCAATCCGTGTCTCCAGGTCAGGCGGTGTAATGTCCGTGATCAATCCCCATTCGAAACGCGACCGCAAGCGGTCTTCGAGTGTAGGAATCTCTTTCGGCGGCCGGTCACTGGAGATGATGATCTGCTTGGATTCTTCGTGCAGCGTATTAAAGGTATGGAAAAATTCTTCCTGCGTCTGCTCTTTTCCAGCCAAAAACTGAATATCATCAATCAAAAGAATATCGACACTCCGGTATTTATTGCGGAAATCGACGGTCTGGTTATCCCGGATTGAATTGATGAATTCGTTGGTGAATTTTTCCGATGACAAATAAACCACTTTGGCATTGGGATTGTGTTCAAGGACATAATGTCCGATTGCGTGCATGAGGTGGGTCTTGCCAAGTCCTACGCCCCCGTAGATAAACAGCGGATTATATGCTTTTGCGGGAGCTTCGGCCACTGCGAGAGATGCAGCATGCGCGAAACGGTTGCCTGATCCAATTACGAAAGTATCAAACGTATATTTGGGGTTCAGCATTCCCGGCAAAAACTCCTGCTGATCATTCTGGCCCGGCTTAATGCGGGGCGCTGGAAGCTGAAAATCATCCATGTCCTGATCTTTGGGCACAACAAATTTTATCAGCAGATCGTCACCCGTCAGATCCGAAAGTATTCCTGTAATCAAATGGACGTAATGGTTTTCCAACCAGTCGCGCGCAAATGAATTAGGAGCGGATATCGTGACGGTATCACTCTGATAAGACAGCAGTTTTGTTGATTTTAACCATGTTTCAAAACTGGGTTTGGAGATTTTTGTTTCAACTTGGGCTAAGACACTCGACCAAATTTCGTCTAAGTGTTCCAATAGCGTTTCTCCTTTATATGTAAAATATTTTTTAAGTATATCATACACAAAGCCACAGGCTGTGGGTAACATTCGTAAACAGGGTGGTGAATAACTATCCACATCTTACCCACAGTTTGTGGATAAGTATTTTGGTATAAAAATTATCAACAAGTGAAAACAAGTTAATGTTACCAAAAAAGAATAGACAATACAAGAAGTTCTTGCACTTATCCACATAAACCAAATAATGCACACCAGAGCTGTCCACAGCCGGTTCTTATGTGCGGAACTTGTAGATAAGGGGTGTGGATAATTATTTTACCGAAAAAAATACTGCACAGCAAATCCGGAAAAATATTTTACGGATGTGGATAACATTATTATTAAAGAATAACGGGATGCAGAATAAGATATTGACATTTAAGGGGCTAAGCCATTATAATAGTCGAGACTGTCTTTAAGATTAATAAAGATATATAGTTAACTCTCATTTCAGGAGGTGTCCTAATATGACATTGCGCACATATCAACCAAATAAACGCAAACACAGCAAAGTACACGGCTTCAGAGCACGTATGAGCACAAAGAACGGACGTCGCGTTATCGCAGCACGCCGTCGTAAAGGAAGAAAAGTATTATCAGCTTAAGTCCACTGACCGCATCAGTGGTCTTTTTTTTTTAGAAAAGCGACGGCACCCGTTAAGCTCTGAAAGGCATAAGATGGAACAGCGAAGCGATCCTGATCGCGCAGCTGGGCCGGCTTATGACCCGAAGAGCTGGGTCGCCGGAGTCTGGAACCAGAAAAGCAGAACTTCCTTATATACAGCTCAATAAGCAGGTGAAAACATGAATAAACATCAACGGATCAAGAAGGACAAAGAATTCCAGAAGGTTTTCAAGCAAGGAAAGTCGTTTGCGAACCGTCAATTCATTGTCTATGTACTGAAAAGCGACCAGCCTGAATTCAGGATCGGCCTATCGGTCAGCAAGAAAGTCGGCAACGCAGTGACGAGGAACCGCATCAAACGTTATATCAGGCAGGCTTTCCTGGAAATGAAGGATGAGCTGGCGCCAAATGCGGATTATGTTATTATCGCCCGGCAACAGGCGGCCAAAATGGATTTTCATGAAAGCAAGAAAAGTTTGCAGCATGTCTTAAAAATTGCCCGCGCTTTGCCAAAGAAGTAGAAAGCGCACTAAAGGGAATGTTACTATAGAAGTAATATAGAATCAGTTTGGGGGAAAAAGCTTGAATAAGCGTAATTTATTGATTATCGCGCTGATAGGCGTTGCCTTGCTGCTGTCCGGCTGTACAGAATTTGACCAGCCGATCAGCAGTGACAGCGAAGGATTCTGGAACGAATTTATAGTCTGGCCATTAGTGTCAGCCATTACTTATTTTGCAGATCTGCTGGGAACATATGCATTCGGGATCATTGCAGTAACGATCATCATCCGATTGGTGATGCTGCCGTTGATGATCAAACAGACGAAAAGTTCGAAACGCATGCAGGAAATCCAGCCGGAACTTGCAAAGCTTAAAGAGAAATACAAATCAAAAGATGCAGTAACACAGCAGAAGTACCAAAAAGAAATGATGGCGATGTTCCAGGAACGCGGCGTCAACCCGATGGCGGGCTGTCTGCCGGTGCTGGTCCAAATGCCGGTGCTTATCGGTTTTTACCACGCAATCAGCCGGATGAACAGCACACCCGAGATCAATCTGGGAGAGTTCTTCATCTTTCCGCTTGCGGAACCAAGCATTATTTTGGCGATCATTGCCGGTTTGATGCAATTTGTCGTCTTGCGCACGGGTCCTGCGATGGACAATCCGCAAATGAAGGCCATGATGTATTTCATGCCGGTCATGATCATCGGATTCGGTATCATTTTACCGTCAGCTTTGACGCTTTATTGGGTAATCGGAAATATCATCTCAATCATTCAAAATATGTTCATTTACCGTCCATGGGAAAAGAAAGAAGTGCAACAACCTGTTAAAACGAAAGCAGGAGGGGCTAAAAAGTGAAACAGATTACGCAGACGGGTACAACTGTTGAAAACGCGATATCTGCAGCATTAGAAAAACTCCAAGTTACACGCGAAGAAGTGAACATCAACGTAATACAGGAAGAGAAAAAAGGATTTTTGGGATTTGGCGCGAAACAGGCGGAAGTCGAAGTGACGGTGAACAAACCCGAGCCCGAAATGCCAAAAAGCGTAATTGAACCTGAAATTCCCGCAATAAATGAAAATCTTGGCGAAAAAACGATTGAAAAAGAGGGAGAAGAGGAAGCAACTGCCGACACGCAGGAAAAATCCCGCCCTTCGAATGATCAGGCGATTGAAGAAACCAAGAAATACTTACAGTCTGTTGCGAAAGAAATGGGCATCGAAGATTTAACGGTCAGCCATACTGTCAAAGGCAAGCAAGCCAGTTTTTATCTGGAAAGCGAAAAAGTGGCGATGCTGATCGGAAAAAGAGGCCATACATTGAATTCACTTCAGCAATTGGCGCAATTAGTGGCCAATAAATACGCGAATCATTTCATGATGGTCGAATTGGATGCTGAAAATTACCGGGAACGCCGCCAGGAAACACTGGAGCAGCTGGCGGACCGGATGGCTGACAAAGCGATCCGCACAGGAAGCCGTGTCCAATTCGAACCGATGCCGTCCTATGAACGCAAAGTGATTCACCAGGCTTTATCGAGACGGCTTGACATCGATACCTATTCAGAAGGAAAAGATCCGAACCGTTATCTGGTCATCGAACCGTTGCGGTAAACAAAAGCAGTCCACTTTCAGAAGTGGGCTGCTTTTTTTATTGCCAAAATTTTAGGGGGGAAGAGGAAAAAGAGGGAGAAGAGGATCATGATTGTGCCGAATCGGTCGAATGAGTAAACATACAGAAGAATGTATAGGGAAATTCAGCAGACAGTGAGCGAAATAAATCGGCGAAACCGAGTTCTCTGTCTTTCGGTTCAAAGGAATTTATGCTATTGTAATATGTTAGAAAGTCATGTACTTTTCCGGGTTGTCCACATGTGGACAACTTTTTTAAAGAGCAAACGATAATTTTTATAGATGAAAAGATGAAATGGCGGGTGTGGATAATTTTTCTGGCCCGGCATTTGATTTTTCTGCACATAGAGGAGGATCTATCATGGAGTTCGATACGATTGCTGCGATATCGACACCCAGCGGCGAAGGAGCCATCGCCATTGTCCGTTTGAGCGGACCGGAAGCGATTTCGATTGCCGACCGGCTGTTCCGCGCACCAAGCGGCAAAAATCTGGCTGCACAAGCAACACATACCATCCATTACGGCCATCTCGAAAATCCGTGGACAGAGGAAGTAGTGGAAGAAGTCATGGTGTCTTTCATGAAAGGGCCGAAAACCTTTACACGTGAAGATGTCATTGAAATAAATTGCCACGGCGGAATCGTTTCGGTAAACCGTGTGCTGCAGCTTGTGCTGCGCGCAGGCGCACGCCTCGCAGAGCCAGGTGAATTCACGAAACGCGCTTTCCTGAATGGCCGGATCGATTTGTCGCAGGCGGAAGCTGTCATGGATTTGATTCGTGCGAAAACGGACCGGGCCATGGATGTGGCGCTCGGACAAATGGAAGGGCGGCTGTCGAAACTCATCGGCACGCTGCGCCAGGCACTGCTTGAATCGATTGCGCAGATGGAAGTCAATATCGACTATCCGGAATACGACGATGTCGAAGAAATGACGCGCCCGATGATGTTAGAAAAGGCGAAATGGGTACAGGCTGAGATCGATAAGCTGCTTCAGACTTCTTCACAAGGGAAAATTCTTCGGGAAGGGCTTTCCACGGTGATCGTGGGGAGGCCGAATGTCGGGAAATCTTCACTGCTGAACAGCCTGGTCCAGGAAAATAAAGCCATCGTCACTGAAATTGCGGGGACGACCCGTGATATAATAGAGGAATATGTGAATGTGCGCGGTGTACCGCTTCGCCTGGTCGATACGGCAGGAATCCGGGAAACCGAGGATATTGTCGAGCGCATCGGCGTGGAACGTTCACGCAAAGTGCTGAAGGAAGCGGATCTGATCCTTTATGTGCTGAATTATGCGGAAGAATTGACCGAAGAAGATGTTTTATTGTTTGAAGCGGTCAAAGGGATGAATTACATCGTTGTCGTCAATAAAACCGATTTGCCCCGTAAAATCGATATGGAGCAATTGCAGGGACTTGCGGGCGATAAATTGATGGTGACGACCTCTTTAATAGAAGAAGAAGGAATCGATCAGCTGGAACAGGCGATTGCCGACCTGTTTTTCGAAGGTGAAATCGAAGCAGGGGATATGACATACGTTTCGAACGCGCGCCATATTTCATTGCTGCACCAGGCGCACCAGACCATCTCGGACGCTATAGCAGCCGCGGAAATGGACGTGCCGGTCGATATGATCCAAATAGATGTTACACGCACTTGGGAAATACTGGGGGAAATCATCGGCGATACAGCGGATGATGGCCTTTTGAACCAATTATTCTCGCAGTTCTGCCTAGGGAAATAAAATTTGAAGGGAATGAACGGACATGCCACAATTTGAAGCAGGCACGTTCGATGTAATCGTTGTAGGAGCGGGACACGCAGGTGCTGAAGCAGCACTAGCCTCTGCCCGCATGGGAGCGAAAACGCTCGCCTTGACGATGAATTTGGATATGATCGCGTTTATGCCTTGTAACCCGTCCATCGGTGGACCGGCGAAAGGGATTGTTGTACGCGAAATTGACGCACTTGGCGGAGCCATGGGACGCGTTATCGATAAAACACACATTCAGATGAGAATGTTGAATACGGCTAAAGGGCCGGCTGTACGCGCATTGCGCGCTCAAGCTGATAAAGTGCTTTACCAGCAGGAAATGAAACGCCTGATGGAAGACGAAGAAAATCTTGCTCTTCACCAGGGAGTGGTTGAAAAGCTGATTGTCGAAGACGGCACAGTCAAAGGGCTGATTACGCAGGCTGGCGGCATCTACCGCGCCAATTCAGTGGTCATCACGACTGGTACCTTCCTGCGCGGTGAAATCATCATCGGCGACCTCCGCTATTCAAGCGGACCGAACAACCAGCAGCCATCGATCAAACTGGCTGAACACCTGGAGGAGCTCGGCTTTGAAACAGTTCGTTTCAAAACCGGTACACCTCCGCGCGTCAACAGCAAAAGCATCGATTATTCGAAAACGGAAATTCAGCCCGGCGATGACGAGCCACGCGCTTTCAGTTTCGAAACAAAAGAATTCATTCTTGATCAATTGCCTTGCTGGCTGACGTATACGACTGCCGAAACGCATCAGATCATCGATGAAAATCTTCACTTGTCACCGATGTATTCAGGTATGGCAAAAGGCACAGGGCCGCGTTATTGCCCATCGATCGAGGACAAAATCGTCCGTTTCGCCGACAAGCCGAGACACCAGATTTTCCTTGAGCCGGAAGGCCGCAATACAAGTGAAGTCTATGTGCAGGGGCTGTCTACAAGCCTTCCTGAACACGTTCAGCGCAAGCTTTTGGAATCCATTCCAGGACTTGAAAAAGCGGATATGATGCGCGCCGGCTATGCCATCGAATACGATGCGATCGTGCCGACTCAATTATGGCCGACACTCGAATCAAAACAAATTGTGAATCTTTATACTGCCGGCCAGATCAACGGAACTTCCGGCTATGAAGAAGCGGCAGGCCAAGGGTTGATGGCCGGCATCAATGCAGCAGCGAAAGTGCTCGGCAAAGAAGAAGTGATTCTCAGCCGTTCCGATGCCTATATCGGTGTCCTCATCGATGACCTGGTGACAAAAGGGACGAGCGAGCCTTACCGTCTTTTGACGTCGCGCGCTGAATACCGTCTATTGCTCCGCCACGACAATGCGGATATGCGTTTAACGGAACTGGGCCATAAAATCGGTATGATCGACGATGCGCGATATGAGCGCTTTGTTGAGAAAAAACAGTTGATCGAAGATGAAATCGCACGTTTGCGGAAAGTCATGATCAAGCCGAATGATGAAACTCAGGCAGCCATCCGTGATGCAGGCGGCAGCGAGCTGAAAGACGGCATCCGCGGGGCAGACCTGTTGAAACGCCCTGAAATGACGTATGATATGATTTCTAAACTTACAGAATCAGACATCGAGCTCAGCGATGAAATCAAAGAGCAAGTTGAAATTCAAGTGAAGTATGAAGGCTATATCGAAAAATCCTTGCAGCAAGTGGATAAGCTCAAAAAAATGGAAAACAAAAAGATTCCGGAAGACATCGATTACCATGCCATTTCCGGGATTGCGACGGAAGCCAGAGGCAAATTGTCAGAAGTCAGACCTCTTTCCATCGCACAGGCTTCCCGAATTTCAGGCGTAAATCCTGCTGACATTTCGATTCTTTTGGTGTATATTGAACAAGGAAGAATTGCTAAAGTTTCGGTTTGATTTAGACATTAAATATTAGGCATGATTAATAAGTTAAAAAATCATAGCAACCGATATTCCGCAAAACAGCTCGCTTGCCAGGGGCTTGCGCTGAGCTAACTCGGTCTCGTTCCACTTCGCCCGAGTGGATCTCAGCACTTCGCTTGATCCCCAAGGCGTCTTCGCTGTTTTGCTCCATATCTTAGAGACTATCTTCACCAAAGTTAATCACCCAGCGCCGGCGCGGCTCAGGACGGGACGGGACGGAGTAATAAGACGAGTGATTTTCTCGGCTTATTGCGGGAGTCAAGGTGTGCCATACGAAGATGGCCCGCCTTTGCGACGAGCAGTGCGCAGGAGCATAATCTTTGCCCTGTCCAAAGCGCCGAAGCGTATGTTGAAGTAGACATACAAAAAAACATTAACAAAAAGCCGATTAAAAGGGCTGGGATACACCAGCCCTTTTTACATATGATGCAAGTACGCGAAAGTTGAACAAAAGAGGGAGGAAGAAGCGAATTGAATGAACAGCAATTTAAAGACGCCCTCAGTGAAAAAGGAATTGAGCTGAACGACCGGCAGCTTGGCCAGTTCAGCACCTATTATCAAGAATTGGTTGAGTGGAACGAAAAGATGAACTTGACTGCCATCACGGATCAGCCATCTGTTTATCTGAAACATTTTTACGATTCCATAACAGCCGCGTTCTACTTGGATTTCAGGAAGCCGCTGAAAGTCTGTGATGTGGGAGCGGGAGCCGGATTTCCAAGCATTCCGTTGAAGATCTGTTTTCCTCATATCCAGGTGACAATAGTGGATTCATTGAATAAACGTATAAATTTCCTCAATCATTTAAGCGAGAAACTGGAATTGGATCATGTTGAATTTGTCCATGCCCGCGCTGAAGATTTCGGCCAATCCCTGCACCGCGCAAGATATGACCTCGTAACTGCCAGAGCCGTTGCAAGGTTGTCTGTACTGGCGGAGTTATGTGTGCCGCTTGTGAAAAATGGCGGGATATTCGCGGCAATGAAGGCAGCTTCCGCACCGGATGAGTTGAAAGACGCCAAACCGGCACTTGAGAAGCTCGGCGTTAAACTGGAAAACGTGCATGCGTTCACTTTGCCGATCGAAGAAAGCGAACGCTATCTGCAAGTGTTCCGCAAATTCAAGGAAACACCGAAAAAATACCCGAGAAAACCGGGTGTACCAAATAAATCGCCAATTTCCTGAAAAGGCGAAGATGAATGTTTCACGTGAAACATTAACAAAAGCAGGTATTGGATCAGAAACAGCGAATTGTGTACAAGTGAGCTTTAAAAAGGTGGTGCTTGAGGATGAAAAGTCCTTTTTCACGTTTCTTCGGGGGCGGAGATAAAGAAGAGACAGAAGTTGTTGAAAAACCGGTAAGTGAAGCTTCTGAAGAAGTTGTTAAACTGCCGATTGATAAAGTAATTGCGAATAAGTTCCAGCCGAGAACGATCTTTGATGAAGAAAAGATCGAAGAATTGGCAAGGACCATTCATATGCACGGGGTCATTCAACCGATTGTTGTCCGTGTGGATGAAGATGATAATTATGAAATCATTGCAGGGGAGCGGCGTTACCGGGCAATGAAATCTTTGGGCTGGGAAGAAGTTCCGGCCATCGTCCGTCAGTTGAGCGACAAAGAAACGGCGTCCATTGCTTTAATAGAGAACCTTCAACGCGAAGAGCTGACCGCTATCGAGGAAGCCAATGCGTATCAAAATCTGCTTGAAATTCACGATATAACACAGGAAGCTTTAGCCCAGCGTTTGGGTAAAGGGCAGTCTACCGTGTCCAATAAACTCAGATTGCTGAAATTGCCTGAAGAACTGCAACAGGCTTTATTGGATCGGGTGATCACGGAACGCCATGCGAGAGTGCTGCTGCAATTGAAGGATCCGGCTGTCCAGCTGAAATTCTATCATGAAACAGTTGAACAGAACCTGAACGTTAAGCAACTGGAATTAAAAGTGAAAAACCATCTGTCGTCTGAACCGAAAAAAGCGAAACCGAAGCGCAAAGCGTTCAGCCGTGATGTACGGATTGCGATGAATACGATCAAGCAATCGCTGACGATGGTGACCAAAAGCGGTATCGATGTTTCTTCTGAAGAAGAAGAGCATGATGATTATTACCAAATAACCGTGAAGATACCGAAGAAAAAATCATAAAAGCTCTTTCCTGCGAGGGAAAGGCTTTTTTTAATAGCTTTGTAATCCTACTGTAGAAATATTTTGATACAATAGGATGACGGGGAGGAAACAAATGCGCAAGCTGTGTTTCCTGTAAAAAAATGAGAAGAGCATAAAGAAAGTTGGTGCAGGTGTGGGTAGAACAATTGCGATCGCCAATCAGAAAGGCGGCGTAGGAAAAACAACATCTTCAGTGAACTTGAGTGCCTGCCTTGCATATTTGGGCAAAAAAGTTCTTTTAATAGATATAGATCCGCAAGGGAACGCGACCAGCGGAGTAGGCGTCAATAAAGGAGATGTCGACCAGTGCATCTATGAAGTCATGATTGATGACGTCGACATCAAAGATACAATCATGGAAACAAAAGTTGAAAACCTTCATGTCGTGCCGGCTACTATTTCCCTGGCAGGCGCCGAAATCGAATTGGTTTCCACTATGTCGAGAGAAGTCCGTTTGAAGAACGCGCTTGAAGAAGTCAAAGAAATTTATGATTATATCATCATCGACTGTCCGCCTTCACTGGGTTTATTGACAATCAATTCCCTGACAGCTTCCGATGCCATTATCATTCCAGTGCAATGTGAGTATTACGCGCTTGAAGGACTGAGCCAATTATTGAGCACAATCCGTCTGGTCCAAAAACATTTGAACCACGATTTGCAGATTGATGGGGTATTATTGACGATGCTTGATGCCCGCACAAATCTGGGTATCCAGGTCATCGAAGAAGTGAAGAAATATTTCCAGGACAAAGTTTACCGGACCATCATTCCCCGGAATGTGCGCTTGAGCGAAGCACCAAGCCATGGCGAACCGATTATCATCTACGATGCAAAATCCAGAGGCGCGGAAATGTACTTAGAATTGGCGAGGGAAGTGATTCGTAATGGCTAAAGGACTAGGCAAGGGCATCAACGCCTTGTTTCCAGGTGAGAACTTAACGAAAAATGAAACAGTTAGTCAAATCAGTGTTTCGGATATAAAAGCGAACCCTTATCAGCCGCGTAAAATCTTTGATGACGCTGCCTTGAATGAATTGGCGGAATCGATCAAAGAACATGGCATCCTGCAGCCGGTTGTCGTAAGGAAATCGGGGAAGCATTTCGAGCTGGTGGTTGGGGAACGCCGTTTCCGGGCCGCGAAACTTTCAAAACTGGATGAAATTCCAGCAATCGTCAAAGAGTTAACTGACCAGCAGATGATGGAACTTGCTATATTAGAAAACCTTCAACGCGAAGATTTAACACCGATTGAAGAAGCTGAAGCCTATCAGAAATTAATGGAGGCATTGAATCTGACCCAGGAACAGCTTGCTTTCCGTCTAGGGAAGAGCCGCCCGCATATAGCGAACCATGTGCGTTTATTGGCATTGCCGAAAGAAGTCCGCCAGTTGATTTCAGACAAGAAATTGTCGATGGGGCATGGGCGGACGCTGCTTGGGCTGCGTGCAAAAAAGAGCATCCCGGAAGTAGCGGAAAAGGTGGTCAAAGACAATTTGAATGTCCGTCAGCTTGAGAACCTCGTCCAGCGGATGAATGAAGATGTTCCACGTGAAACAATTGAAAAAAAGAAAGATATCTTTATAGAAGAAAAACAATCCGAACTTCGGGATCGTTTCGGCACGAATGTGCAAATCAAGAAGAACAAGAACAAAGGGAAAATCGAAATCGAATTTTTCTCTGAAGAAGATCTCGAACGGATTTTGGAACTTTTGAATTAACAAGACGGTGCCTATTCTCCATACATGGAGAATAGGTTCTGTTTATGTGCTGAGGCAATATAGCAATGGGGGAAGGAGCTGGATAAATGGTTCTCTTAGGGACATTGATAAATGCGGCATTGATAATTGTGGGAACCCTTATCGGCAGAGCTCTTCGAAACATTCCTGAAAAGATGAAAGAGACAGTGATGTATGCCATCGGACTCGCTGTGGTCGTGTTGGGTTTGCAAATGGGATTCGGAAGCCAGAATTTTGTCATTGTCATTATCAGTCTTGTATTGGGTACCGTGCTCGGGGAATGGGCTGATCTTGATCAGAAACTGAACCGGTTCGGCCATTGGATTGAAGTGAAGATTGGCGCGAAAGAAAGTAAAGGAAGTATAGCGCAGGGGTTCGTTACCGCTACGTTGATATTTGTGATTGGAGCGATGGGCGTCATCGGCGCGTTGGAAAGCGGCTTGAGCAATGAACACGGGGTTCTGATTTCCAAAGGGATCATTGATGGATTTACATCGATTATTTTAGCTTCGACGCTGGGCATCGGAGTCTTGTTATCCGCAGCTCCGGTTTTTGTCTACCAGGGGCTGATTGCGCTTTTTGCGACGCAGATCAGTTTGATGGTTCCGGAAGCGGCGCTGGATCTGTTTATCGCTGAGATGTCGGCTACCGGCGGTGTGATGATTGTTGCTATCGGTTTAAACTTGATGGGCATTACGAAAATTAGAGTGGCGAATTTATTGCCGGGTATTTTAGTTGTTGCAGTGGCAGTCACGGTGATTTATGAATTCAATTTAATGCCTTAAGGAAGTGGAAAAAGATGGAGGAAATACTGGATAATGAAACAGGGATCAGTTGGTCAAGCCTCTACAACGAAGCGAAACAAGTGTTGACAAATGAGGAGATGTGGGTAAATTTCGGCTGGATCTTTGTTAAAGTAATCCTTATTTCGCTTGCCGCCTATATTATCGTTATTGTCAGCCGGGCTTTGATCAGAAAAACTTTTTCTGTGCGGATTAGGGGACCGTTAAAATATAATGAACGCAGACAGCAAACCCTATCGAAATTGCTGGAGAACGTTGTATCATATGTGGTTTATTTTATTGCCATCATCGCAATCTTGTCGATGTTCAATATTAATGTCACCGGATTGATTGCCGGTGCCGGAGTGCTTGGCCTGGCCGTCGGTTTCGGCGCACAGAACCTGGTACGGGATGTGATCACCGGATTCTTCATCATTTTCGAAGACCAGTTTTCGGTCGGAGATTATGTGAGGATCGGACAAGCAGAAGGTACCGTGGAAGAAATCGGATTGCGGACGACGAAAGTTAAGGCATGGACGGGCGAATTGTTCATCTTTCCCAACGGCCTTGTAACGGAAGTTGTCAATTTTTCAATTCATAATTCGATTGCGGTAGTGGACATCAATATTTCAAACGAATCGGATATTGCAAAAGTCGAGAGCCTGATCATGGAATTTCTTGAGACACTGCAGGACCGTTATGAACAAATTATTAAACCGGCTGAATTGCTCGGCGTCCAGAATTTGACGACGACCGAAGTGGTGATGCGTGTTACAGCTGAAACATTGCCGATGCAGCATTTTGCAATAGCGAGAAGCATGCGCCGGGATCTGAAGGAATTTCTCGATTCACGCGGAGTTGAGATTCCATATCCGCGCATGGTGATGGTACAGCGGTCGCCTGAAGCTTCGAACTCGTCGGCTATTGCCAAGAAGTGAAAAGTGGATAAATCGGATTTTCAGGGTCAGTTGATACGGAAGGAGAATGGGCGATGGAAATGAAGGAATTCGGTTTGAATGATGTCGTCGAAATGAAGAAAGGGCATCCTTGCGGCGCGAATGCCTGGAAAATTATCCGGATGGGCGCCGATATCCGCATCAAATGTGAAGGATGCCAGCACAGTGTCATGATTCCAAGAGTGGAATTCAATAAGAAAATGAAAAAAGTGCTTGTAAAGGCAGAAACAGAAGCGGAATGATTAATGGACATTTCAGTGTTCTGTTCCTATAATAGAATGGCTGTATAAAAATAAATCGTTTTTCAAAGAAGAAAGGTCGTGAATCCTTTGGCATTAACTGCAGGGATTGTAGGATTACCAAACGTAGGGAAGTCCACATTATTTAACGCCATAACAAAAGCAGGCGCGGAAGCAGCAAACTACCCGTTCTGTACAATAGATCCAAACGTCGGGATTGTAGAAGTTCCGGATGAGCGTTTGGACAAACTGACTGAATTAGTCGTACCAAAGAAAACCATACCAACTGCATTTGAATTTACGGATATTGCCGGCATCGTCAAAGGCGCCAGCAAAGGAGAAGGTCTTGGGAATAAATTCCTTTCCCACATCCGTGAAGTGGATGCCATCTGCCAGGTCGTACGCTGTTTCGCTGATGACAACATTACCCACGTATCGGGAAATGTAGATCCGGTTTCTGATATTGAAGTCATCAACCTTGAATTGATCCTGGCTGATATGGAAAGCATTGAAAAGAGAATTGCGCGCGCAGCGAAACTTGTGAAGCAAAAAGACAAAGAGGCTGTTGCTGAAGAGCCGGTTCTTTTCAAATTGCGTGAAGCATTCGAAGCTGGAAAGCTTGCCCGTTCAATCGATTTCACTGAAGATGAAATGCGTATTGCAAAAAACTTGAATTTATTGACGTTAAAGCCTATGCTTTATGTTGCCAACGTCTCTGAAGATGAGATCGCTGAAGCTGACAGCAATCCTTATGTACAAAAAGTGCGTGAGTATGCAGCGGAAGATAACTCGGATGTCATCGTTGTCTGTGCGAAAATCGAGGAAGAAATGGCTGAGCTTGAAGACGAGGAAAAAGAAATGTTCCTTGAAGAGCTTGGCATTGAAGAATCGGGCTTGGACCAACTGGTCAAAGCATCGTACAGTTTACTTGGACTGGCTACATACTTTACTGCAGGGGTGCAGGAAGTTCGTGCCTGGACGTTCAAAAAAGGGATGAAAGCACCGCAATGTGCCGGTATTATCCACTCGGATTTCGAACGCGGTTTTATTCGCGCAGAAACAGTGGCGTATGAAGATTTAGTGGAAGCCGGTTCAATGGCTGCCGCAAAAGAAGCAGGGAAAGTTCGCCAGGAAGGCAAGGAATATCTTGTCAAAGACGGCGACGTTATGTTGTTCAGATTTAATGTGTAAGATGTTGGATGTTGCCATGGATACAATTCAAGAATAACCAGGCGACATACCGAGTCAGGAATAATAAACCAAACCGGATGCCTATTTGCATCCGGTTTTTAATTTGGGAGGGAAAAAACATGTTGTTATTTGTATACGGAACTTTAAAAACTGGTGGGAAATACCATTCTTACTTGGAAGAAGCATCTTTAAAAGCGGAGCAGGCGGTGGCTGCAGGTTCGCTTTATGATACAGGTCTCGGCTATCCGGCGATGAGCCTGGAGGAGACAGACCAAGTCCACGGCGAAGTCTACGAAATTCCGGAAGTGCTGTGGCCGGCACTCGATTTTCTGGAGGATTGCACAGGAGACGAAGCAACCGATCTTTACGAAAAATCGGTGATTCCAGTTGAAGTCAACGGCGAAGTTCTGGAAGCGACAGTTTATCTGGCAAAAGATAAGAGCCTCTTGAAAACGAAGATTTCGAGTGGGAACTGGGAGATTGTTTTTGCTTAAATAAAATAATCCCAAAGAACCAGCACGCCTAAGACGCAGCTATTCTTCGGGATTTGGATATTCATCATATATATACAGACGGGGCTCGGACGGATCATCAAGGATCCAGGCTTCGTCTTTTTCTTTGCGCAATTCATGGTACATGAAAAAATCTCCGGCAGCACCGGCTGCGAGCATTGCGCCGAGCAGCACCAGAACCTGGTCCTGAATCCAGAAACCGATGATGGTGGGAATCACTGCTGTCGTCCAGAAGGGAAGCAGCAGCACCTGGCGCATTTTTTTATTTTGAAGCGGTGAGCTGGTTGTGGCGTAAGCATAGCCTTTCGAGAGTTCCAAGCCGTACGTGAGGGACGAGAGCGGCACTCTTCCAAAAATGACGAATCCGATCAAGTGGAATAATTCATGCAAAATGATCAGCACAATATAGCCGATTATGAAATAAACAATGCCCCACAGCGAGAATCCGAATGCCAGCGGTTCGATTAACAGATGGTAGGCGGCAGCGAAAGCGGCTACCAGCAAAATATTGATCCAAAGCATTTTTGTCGCGACTTCTTCAAGTTTCAAGTCGATTACGGAAGACGGTTTCATTGATTCACTCCCTTTAGCTATGAAAGACGGCTGCAAAGATTTAAGGCGGATAAAAGACAGCTTCTAAGAAAAGTATAGCCGATTTTCAGATGGAAATGGTGGTTGCGGAGCAGATCGATTTGTGATACAATACAGTGATGTGAGTAATATTTTTAATTGCTTGCTCCTTGCCCGCTGGAATCAGCAGGGCCCAAGTCCATAAGGAGGTGACAACACGATGAGAGAGTATGAACTAATGTACATTATTCAGCCTTCAATTGAAGAGGAAGCGAAAAAAGCGCTAGTTGAGCGTTTTAACGAAGTCCTTACTTCTAACGGTGCTGAAATCATCGAGTCGAAAGAGTGGGGTAAACGCCGTTTAGCTTACGAGATCAACGATTTGCGTGAAGGTTTCTACCAGATCGTAAAAGCTAACGCTGGATCTGAAGCTATCAACGAATTTACACGTCTTGCGAACATTAACGAAGACATTATTCGCCATATCGCTGTACGCAAAGACGCGTAAGCAGCATATGGAACTGTTTATAACTTTGACTTAAAGGAGGTTGAATTCTGATGATTAACCGAGTTGTATTAGTCGGAAGGCTTACAAAAGATCCAGATCTTCGCTACACACCAAGCGGTGCGGCGGTGGCACGTTTTACACTGGCTGTAAACCGTACTTTCTCCAACGCGCAAGGTGAAAAGGAAGCGGATTTTATTAACTGTACTGTTTGGCGCAAACAAGCTGAAAACACAGCGAATTTCCTTAAAAAAGGGAGTTTGGCAGGTGTTGAAGGCCGCATCCAGACAGGCAGCTACGAGGGACAGGATGGAAAACGTGTATATACGACTGAAGTGGTGGCGGACAGCGTTCAATTCCTTGAACCGCGGAATGCCGGAGCCGGTTCAGACCGTTCACAAGGGCAGCAGCCTTCATCCTATCAGCAGAACCAACCGACAAGTCAGCAAAACAATCATACCCGTGTAGACCAGGATCCATTCTCAAGCGGCAGCGGCCCGATCGAAGTATCGGATGACGATCTGCCGTTCTAAGAACGACTGGCCAGAGGGCTTAAAATCTTAACAAAAAGGAGGTAATTCGATATGGCACCACGTCGCGGAGGCAAAAAGCGTAAAAAGGTTTGTTATTTTACGTCAAACAACATTACGCACATCGACTATAAAGATACTGACCTATTGAAGAAATTCATTTCTGAAAGAGGAAAAATCTTGCCACGTCGTGTTACAGGCACAAGCGCTAAATGGCAACGCAAGTTGACAATCGCTATCAAACGCGCTCGTATCATGGCACTTCTACCGTTTGTTGCGGAAGAAAGATAATTAATATTCAAAAAGACCGGGAAACCGGTCTTTTTTTATTTTGCCTGGAAGAGTGAAAAGGGCTGGCGCGGATAAATGGAGTTTTGGCGCGGATAAACTGCCGGATGCCGCGGATAAATAGAGCATAGCCGCGGATAAAGTGGAAATCGCAGTAGGCAACGCGAAATGGGAACATCAAGCAAGCTGCTGAAGAAGAAAAAGACGTGATTTTCACGGCGAAAACGTTCATTGAGCCGCCATCTCCGTTTTTTGTTCCCCACTTTCAATCGTGTTACAATTATAAGGATGAAATTAAACCCGAAAGAAGGGGAAATACAGCTTCATGCAGAATCAACGAACAAGACAAATTACGAACGGTGCGCTGATGGCAGCCGTTTTTACGGTATTGATGGCCATTACTGTATACGTTCCTGTTATTAGTGCAGTAACATTGTTCTTTCTCGCATTACCGATTGCCTGGTACAGCGCAAAATATCCATGGAAACCGTCTGCGCTGTTTTCATTGGCAACATTCTTGCTAAGTTTTATCATCGGCGGAGTTTTCGCGGTGCCGGTGGCGCTTCTTTATATTCCATTCGGCTTGATGATCGGCTTGTCGATCCATTACAGAAAGAGCAAATTGTTCATGTTCATGGGTTCTTCCGTTGTCTGGCTGATATCGGTGATGGTGCAATACGTGGCTATGATCTGGCTGTTTGGCATAAATGTCATTGAAGAGTACCTCACCGCTTCCAAAGCCACTTTGACGAATGGCAGCGACTGGATGGAGCGCCTGGGCGGCACGGAAGAACAAATCGAACAATACAATGAAAGCGTCGGCACTATGCTGACAACTTTTGAGACGACATTGCCGGCTCTGATTATTTTATCGGTTTTCGTGATTGTCTGGATCCATCTCCTGATCAATCTGCCGATTTTGAAACGTCTTGGCACAGCGGTTCCAAAATTCCCGCCATTTGCTGATATGAAATTGCCGAAATCTGTATTATGGTATTATTTAATCGTATTACTTATTTCGATGCTGTCAGAATTTGAACCGGGCACTATTGTCTTTTTAGCGTTCGCTAACGCCATGGTTCTATTGCAGATGCTTTTATTCCTGCAAGGGATCGCTTTCTACCATTTCTATGTCCAGCAGGAAGGCTGGCCGACTTGGGTCAAAGTGATCGTCACTGTTTTTGCGTTCCCGCTGCAGGCATTTACAACAATCGTTGGAATCGTGGATCTTGGATTCGATATCCGGGGCTGGGTCAAAAAGGCACATGATTTTAAAGGAAAATAAGGAGCTGAAATGAATGTCGGCTTTTTTTAGGAAAAGGAAGTTGAGGTACCCGTTATTGGCGTTGCTGATACTGGGGCTGGCCGCTTCAATCCTGATCGCATTTGTATCGGAATTGATCGCGGGCATATTCTTTTTTCTTTTCGCTGCCGCTTTTGCGTTTACGTGGCTGATTGAAAAAAGGACATATGAAGCAACCGAAAAACATATAGAGACCCTTTCTTACCGAATGAAAAAAGTCGGGGAAGAGGCTTTGCTCGAAATGCCAATCGGTATTTTACTGGCGGATGAAGAGTTTAAAATTGAATGGGCGAATCCCTATATCAGTTCAGTTCTTGAATACGATACATTGATCGGTGAATCGATCTACAGCCTGTCGGATGATTTTCATACATTGGTGAAATCGGAAGAAATCCGTGATTTGACGATTACACTTGGCGATCGGAAATATCGTGTCTATTATAAAGCGGATGACCGTTTGTTCTATTTGTTCGATATCACAGAGCAAGTGGAAATCGAATCTTTGTATTATGCGGACCGAACCGTTATCGGTATCCTGTTCATCGATAATTACGATGAACTGGCGCAAGGCATGGATGACCAGACACGCAGCAACCTGAACAGCCTGGTCACATCGCTGATCAATGATTGGGGAGCGACCCATGGCATCTTCGTCAAACGGGTTTCATCCGACCGTTTCATGGCGGTATTCAATGAATCGATCCTGAAACAACTGGAAATTTCAAAATTTGCCATCCTGGACGATATCCGGGAGGTTACATCGAAGGATAATCTGGCTCTTACGTTAAGTATCGGGGTGGGTGCGGGCTCCGCATCGCTCGTAGAACTTGGCAGCATGGCGCAATCGGGGCTTGACCTTGTGCTTGGGCGCGGCGGCGACCAGGTGGCCATCAAGCATCCGAGCGGCAAGGTGAAATTCTATGGCGGGAAAACCAATCCCGTCGAAAAACGCACGCGGGTGCGCGCCCGCGTCATCTCCCACGCTTTGCGTGATTTGATCCAGGACAGCGACCAGGTCTTTATCATGGGGCATAAGATGCCGGACATGGATTCCATCGGCGCGGCGGTAGGCGTAGCCAAAATGGCCGCGATGAATAAAGTCAAAGGGCGCATCGTCCTCGACTTTGATGAGTATGACCGCAGTGTCAGCCGGCTGATGGAGGAAATCGAAGGTGACACTGATTTGTTCGAGCAGTTTATCACGCCGGAAGAGGCGCTAGCCGATATGACGGATAATTCACTGCTTGTCGTAGTGGATACCCATAAACCGTCAATGGTTATTGAAGAACGGCTGCTTCAGCGGATGGAACGGGTCGTTTTGATCGACCACCACCGCAGAGGCGAAGAATTCATCACCAACACCATGCTGGTTTATATGGAACCTTATGCATCTTCCACAGCCGAGTTGGTGACGGAATTGATCGAATACCAGCCGAAGCATGAAAAGCTGTCAATGCTTGAAGCGACAGCGATGCTTGCCGGTATTATCGTGGATACGAAAAGCTTTACGCTGCGTACAGGAGCCCGTACTTTCGAGGCGGCATCTTATCTTCGTGCCAATGGCGCGGATACGGTGCTTGTGCAGCGTTTATTGAAAGAAGACATGGACACGTATCTTGAACGCGCGCGAATCGTGGAAACCGTGGAATTTGTCGGGGGCGGCATCGTGATTGCCCATGGCCAGCCGGATCGCGTGTACAGCCCGGTGCTGATTGCGCAGACAGCTGATATTCTGCTCACGATGAAAGATGTCAACGCATCGTTTGTTGTAGCGGAACGGAATGAAGGCGGCGTCGGCATTTCAGCCCGGTCGCTTGGAGAAGTGAATGTCCAGGTGATCATGGAAAATCTCGGCGGCGGAGGCCACTTGACGAATGCGGCAACCCAAATGCCGGAAGCGACAATCGAAGAAGCGATCGCATCATTAAAAGAAACCATTTCAGAAACATATGAGGGGGAGCAAACCGAATGAAAGTTATATTCTTGAAAGACGTAAAAGGCAAAGGCAAAAAAGGCGATATCAAAAACGTGGCGGACGGCTACGCGCATAACTACCTGTTGAAAAACAACCTGGCGAAAGAAGCCGATCAGGCAGCAATCAGCCAATTGGCCGGCCAGAAGAAAAAAGAGGAAAAAGAATCTGCGCAGGAACTGGCAGAAGCGCAGAAATTGAAAGAAGAGCTTGAAAGCCTGACAATCGAGCTGCAGACAAAAGCTGGTGAAGGCGGCCGTCTATTCGGTTCGATTACGACCAAACAGATTGCCAAGGAACTTGAAAAAACACATGGCATCAAAATCGATAAGCGAAAAATGGAATTGGATGACGCTATCCGTGCACTAGGATACACGAATGTGCCGGTAAAATTGCATCATGACGTAACAGCGACGCTCAAAGTTCATGTAACAGAAGAAGCGTAAGGAGATGGACCGATGAACGAAATAATGGATCGTGTCCCTCCGCATAACCAGGAAGCCGAGCAATCGGTTCTTGGTGCCATTTTCTTAGAACCGCAGTCCCTGATTTCGGTCGCGGAAATAGTCATGCCGGAAGATTTCTACCGCATTGCGCACCAGAAGATTTTCCAGACGATGCTCAATTTGTCGGACCGCGGGAAAGCGATCGATGTGGTGACTGTCACTGAAGAACTTTCCGCTAAAAAGGAATTGGAAGATGTCGGTGGGCTGTCGTATCTGACGGAGATCGCCAATGCGGTCCCGACTGCGGCGAACGTCGGCCATTATGCTCATATCGTGGAAGAAAAAGCATTGCTGCGCCGTCTGATCCGTGTGGCGACTTCCATTGTGGAAGATGGCTTTACACGCGAAGACGAAGTAGAGGCATTGCTTGCTGAAGCGGAAAAGAAAATGATGGAAGTATCCAGCCGCAAGAACGCTGGAGATTTTATTCACATCAAAGATGTATTGGTTAAAACGTATGACAATATCGAATTGCTGCATACGCGCAAAGGAGACGTCACAGGGATTCCTACAGGCTTCCGGGACCTGGATAAGGTGACGGCAGGGTTTCAGCGGAACGACCTGATTATCGTGGCTGCACGGCCTTCTGTCGGTAAGACGGCTTTTGCGCTGAATGTCGCGCAGAACGTCGCGACCAAGACGGACGAGAACGTCGCCATCTTCTCACTCGAGATGGGGGCGGAACAGCTCGTCATGCGTATGCTCTGTGCGGAAGGCAATATCGATGCGCAGGTGCTGCGGACCGGTGCTTTGCAGAATGAAGACTGGCGCAAGCTGACGATGGCGATGGGCAGTTTGTCGAATGCCGGAATTTTCATCGATGATACGCCGGGCATCCGGGTCAATGATATCCGCGCGAAATGCCGCCGCCTGAAACAGGAATACGGTCTCGGGATGATCATGATCGATTATCTTCAGTTGATCCAGGGCCCGGGTAAATCCGGTGAAAACCGCCAGCAGGAAGTATCGGATATTTCCCGTTCTTTGAAAGGCCTTGCCCGTGAACTTGAAGTTCCCGTTATCGCATTGTCCCAGCTGTCCCGTGGAGTGGAGCAGCGCCAGGACAAACGCCCGATGATGTCGGATCTTCGTGAATCGGGAAGTATTGAGCAGGATGCCGATATTGTATCGTTCCTGTATCGCGAAGATTATTACGATAAAGAAACAGAAGATCAAAATATGATCGAGATCATCATTGCCAAGCAGCGTAACGGCCCGACCGGTACGGTAAAGCTGGCATTTGTGAAGGAATACAATAAATTCGTCACCATCGACTGGAGTCAGCACGAATCCGGCGGTGACTTCTAAACACGAACGTTTAAATGCGGAAACACATTTACGTTCGTGTTTTCTTCGGTTTTTGATTGACTAAAGCGGTTTTCATTGATACAATTAACTCTGTTTGAAACAAGGGCGCAAGCCTGACGGAGGTGCGGACAATGACATCAGTCGTAGTAGTAGGAACGCAATGGGGAGACGAAGGAAAAGGGAAAATCACGGATTTTCTATCCGAGCACGCGGAAGTGATTGCACGCTATCAGGGCGGAAATAACGCTGGGCACACAATCATCTTTGGCGGAGAAACATATAAACTGCATTTGATTCCATCGGGGATTTTTTATAAAGACAAGATTTCAGTGATCGGCAATGGCATGGTCGTGGATCCGAAAGCGTTGGTAAAAGAGTTGAAGGGCCTTCACGACCGTGGAGTGACCACTGAAAACCTGCGCATTTCCAACCGCGCCCACGTTCTTCTGCCTTACCACATCAAGCAGGATGAAGTCGAAGAAGCGCGCCGCGGCGCCAATAAAATCGGGACTACCGGAAAAGGCATCGGACCGGCTTATATGGACAAAGCCGCGCGTGTCGGAATTCGTATGGCGGACCTGTTGGACTCTGTCGTATTCGAAGAAAAACTTCGCATGAACTTGAAAGAGAAAAACCGCCTGTTCGAGAAATTCTACGAAACAGACGGCTTTACTGTCGAGGAAATCATGGAAGAATACTACCAATATGGCCAGGAAATCGCCAAATACGTAACGGATACTTCAAAAGTATTGAATGACGCATTTGACGAAGGACGCCGTGTGCTATTTGAAGGCGCACAGGGCGTCATGCTCGATATCGACCAGGGGACTTATCCGTTCGTTACGTCATCAAACCCGGTCGCCGGCGGTGTGACGATCGGAGCGGGCGTTGGGCCAACGACGATTTCCCATGTCATCGGTGTCTGCAAAGCCTACACTTCACGAGTGGGCGACGGACCTTTCCCGACGGAATTATTCGATGAAGTCGGCGACCAGATCCGTACGGTCGGCAAGGAATTCGGTACGACTACAGGCCGTCCGCGCCGTATTGGCTGGTTCGACAGCGTTGTCGTGCGCCATGCGCGCCGTGTCAGCGGATTGACGGATTTGACGGTCAACTCGATCGACGTTTTGACAGGTCTTGAGACAGTGAAAATCTGTACAGCATACCGCTATAAAGGTGAATTGATCACGGAATACCCAGCGAACTTGCGTATGCTGGCTGATTGTGAGCCGGTTTACGAGGAACTTCCAGGCTGGACGGAAGATGTAACGAAATGCAAATCGCTTGGCGAATTGCCGGAAAACGCGCGCCATTACCTGGAGCGCATCTCGCAATTGACAGGCGTCCAAATTTCCATCTTCTCGGTGGGACCTGACCGTAACCAGACGAATATTGTTACGAGTGTGTGGAGATAGCAACGAAAAGCGACGGCACCCGTTAAGCTCTGAAAGGCATAAGACGATTTGGCGAAGCGGCGTCTTTTCAGCCGCACAGTCTCGAAAAGCGGAAGTGCCTGTTCAGCTCTGACAGGTATAAGACGAATCAGCGTAGTGGCGCTCTATGCCACGCAGCTGGTTTGTCTTATATCCCGAAGAGCTAGGCACTGGAGACTAGACACAAAGTGGCTTATGACCCGAGGAGCTGGGTCGCCGGAGTCTGGACACAACGAAAAGCGGAAACGGCCGTTCAGCTCCGACAAGCGTAAGGCGCTCTGGCGTAGCGGCGTTTTTTCAGCCGCCTAGCCAGAGTGACTTACGACTCGAGGAGTTGGCCGTTGGAGACTAGACACCCCGAAAAGCGACGGCACCCGTTAAGCTCTGAAAGGCATAAGAAAGCCCAGCAGAGTGGCGTTCTTTGCCACGGCAGCTGGGCTGGCTTATGACCCGAAGAGCTGGGTCGCCGGAGACTAGACACACCGAAAAGCGGAAGTGCCTGTTCAGCTCTGACAGGTATAAGGCGAACCAGCGAAGTGGCGTCTTTGGCCACGCAGCTGGTTTGACTTATATCCCGAAGAGCTAGGCACTGGAGACTAGACATAAAACAGCGAAATAGCAAGAAGCCGGACGGTGTGTCCGGCTTCTTTTTACTTTAGAGAAATAGAAAGATTTTAAAAACGATATTCCGCAAAACAGCTTCGAAGACTTGAACGAAGCCTGCGAGGTCAAGTCTTTGCGACGAAGCAGCGAAGCGATGCAGGAGCACAATGGTTTTTCCTGGGGGCTTGCACTGAGCTAACTCGTGCTCGGTCCCCTTCGCCCGAGTGGATCTCAGCACTTCGCTCGAAACACAGTTGGAAGCCAACTGTGTTTCTAATCCCCTGGGAGTCTTCGCTGTTTTGCTGCATATCTCAGATTACTTTCTATAAGTGAGATTTTTTTTACGTTCATTGCAAATAAATATTCAGATTGTAAATATAAAAAGAATGAAGCGATAGGTGGCGATGTGCAAAGGTATACTTCTGTAGCGTAGCACGCTTCGTCGCAAAGATTTCGCCTAAAGCGCAATGATTAAAAAGTAAAAGGTTTATCGATAGCCTAAAAGAAGCCGGACGCTTAGTCCGGCTTCTTTTTTAGGGTGATTATTAAAGTCATACATAATTTGTCCTTAAATTTCGTTATGTTAATAAAACATCCACATTGTAATATTCTGAATGCTACAGATTTATGACATATATGACGGATTTTTACCTTTAAAAGGAATTTTTATTGAATAAAAGAAGAAATAATAGCTATTTTAATACGTAAATAACCTAATTAAATCCATTAACTGTAATTAATTGGTTTAAACAATACGGTTTATTTACATTGAGCACTTTTATGCTATTTTGATATAAGTTTGTGATAAAGTGATGGAGGTTTAAAGGAACAGGAGATTTACAGAGAGATATATCGAAAGGGGATTATGAGTACTATATGGGAAACTTAAATGACAAGAGCTTCAGCATTAGCGGCTCAAACCTTATTAAAATAGCAGCATCCGTTTTTCTGGTGATGGGATTGAATACAAATCCCGCAGCGGCGGAAAATATTGGCCATGAAGGTTTTGAAACTGTTTATCATATATATAACGGCGGCAATTATGTCGGTGCCGTAAGCGAAGAAGAAAAAGTGGAGGAATTGGTGGACGCGAAAGTCGCTGAAACAGAACAGGAATTTCAGGGATTGAATCTGGAGCCTGATGAAAGCTTCAACATGATTGCTGAGCAGGTTTTCGAACCGGCAGTCAAAAACGAGGAAGAGATTCTTGCGGCATTGGACGAAGAGCTGGATATAAAAGCATCCACTTTCGCTTTGACGCTGGATGGAAAAGTCATTGCCCAGCTGGAAGACCGTGCGGCTTACGATGAAACCCTTCGTCAAGTGCTGCTTGCTTATGCAAGTCCGGAAGAATTGGATCAATGGGAAGCAAACAAACGCATTTCAGAAGGTTTGCCTGAACTGGAGGCGGGGGAAACCCGCATCACGCTGATTGATATAGAAGATGATCTTGCAGGCATGTCCGATCAGGCGGCTCCGGCAGACGTCAGTACGCCGGAAGCAGCAGCAGCGCTTTTATTGGAAGAAAAGGACATCAAAGTGACTGTTGAGAAACAGGAGAAAGTAAAAGAAGGCATCAAATTTGAGACAGTCGAGAAAGAAGACAAAGAGTTGTTTATCGGCAAGTCAAAAGTTGAGCAAGAAGGCAAAGAAGGCGAAAAAGAAGTTGTCTATACGGTTACGGAAACCGGCGGTGAGCAGTCGGAACGCGAAGCAGTAGAGGAAGAAGTGACGGCTGAGCCGGTTGAAAAAGTGGTTTTGAATGGTGTGAAAGAATTGCCGTCAGTCGGAACCGGTAAATTTGTATGGCCGGCACAGGGCGGTTATATCTCAAGCAAAAAGGGACCGCGCTGGGGGAGAGAGCATAAAGGGATCGATATTGCCCAGCCGGATGGTTTTGATATCCTGGCAGCGGATCACGGCGTGGTAAAAGCGGCAGGTGCAGACGGCACTTTCGGCAATCGCGTCATCATTGATCATGGCAACGGCTACGAAACGATTTATGCGCATCTTAAAACAATCGACGTCAAAGTCGGCGATAAAGTGCCCCAGGGGACGAAAATCGGAGTGATGGGAACTACCGGCCGTTCGACAGGAATCCACCTGCATTTTGAGATTTCTAAAAATGGCGCCACTCTAAATCCATTGGATTATATAAAACAATAAAATGATTTGGATGCCAGCGGGCGGGAAATGTTATTTCTGCTTAGCTGGCATTCATCGTCCTGCTGGAATAGCCTGTTTCTAAAATAGAATAAACAGGCTATTCCGCCAAAATACGATGAATTATTTCCCGGGAAATATCACCCAATGAATGAGAGATGCTAAACCGCCTGAACAGTGATAAAGTTAAGGTAGAAAAGTTTACGATCAGGATGGGAATTTCTATTCAAAAAGGGGAGATCATTGATGAATAAGACGATTTTGGTAGTGGATGATGAAAAGCCGATTGCAGATATTCTGCAATTTAACCTTAAAAAAGAAGGATTCAATGTCGTTTGTGCCTACGACGGAGATGAAGCGATCAAATTGGCGGAAGAAGTAAAGCCTGATTTGATGCTTTTGGATATCATGCTGCCGAACCGGGACGGCATGGAAGTATGCCGGGAAGTACGCAAGAAATTCGATTTTCCGATCATCATGCTGACAGCGAAAGACTCGGAAATCGATAAAGTGCTCGGCTTGGAATTGGGCGCGGATGATTACGTGACAAAACCGTTCTCTACAAGAGAATTGGTGGCGCGCGTGAAAGCCAATCTTCGCCGCCAGAATATTGTCCCTTCTGAAGAGGCGGGGCCAAATTCGAATGACATCCAGGTCGGCGCTTTAACGATCCAGCCGGATGCCTATCTGGTTCTTAAACGCGAGGAAACAATCGAATTGACGCATCGTGAATTTGAGCTGCTGCATTACCTCGGCAAGCATATCGGCCAGGTCATGACGCGTGAACACTTACTGCAGACCGTATGGGGTTATGATTATTTCGGCGATGTGCGCACAGTGGACGTAACCATCCGCCGTCTGCGTGAAAAAATTGAAGATAACCCGAGCCATCCGGCATGGATTGTTACACGCCGCGGAGTAGGGTATTATTTGCGAAATCCTGAACAGGAGTAGACTGAATGCAGAAAGTAACCTTTTTTAAATCAATTCATGTGAAGATTGTGCTGATTTATATCCTGCTGATCCTTTTGGCGATGCAGATTATCGGCCTTTATTTTGTACAGCAATTGGAAGAGGCCTTAATCACCAACTTTGAAGAGTCTCTAAATGACCGTATGGAAATTATCGAATTCAGTGTCCGGGAAGAAATGATCAGAAGCCGGACGGATGATGACTTGACGGTTGAGCAAAGCCTCCGTTCGGTATTGAACGGGTTCAATTCGGATGATATATCTGAAATCCGCGTGGTCAATTCCCAGTACCGCATCATCGGCTCTTCAGCCATCGAGAAACAGCCGTTGATCGGCCAGCGTTCTGCGGATGGGTCTGTAAGGGATACCATCGTCAGCGGTGAAGCTCAGCAGCAGATTAAAATAAATGAAGATACTGAACGCCGGGTTTGGGTCGCTACTCAGCCGATTGTGACAGTCGGGGGCGAGCTTCTCGGAACGCTGTATATAGAAGCGAAAGTGGAAAATGTCTATGACCAAATGGACGAGATCAATTCGATTTTAGCCGGAGGTACGGCTTTATCACTGCTTATTACGGCAGTGCTCGGGATTTTGGTGGCGCAGACCATTTCCAAACCGATTTCAGATATGCGTAAACATGCCCAGGCCATGGCGAAAGGGAATTTCTCCCGCAAAGTCCGGGTCTATGGCGATGATGAAATCGGCCAGCTGGCAAAAGCGTTCAACCATCTGACGAACCGGTTGCAGGAATCCCAGCAATCAACAGAAAGTGAACGCCGAAAACTGGCTTCCATTCTGGCGAATATGACAGATGGCGTCTTATCAACAGATCGCAGAGGGAGAATCATCCTGATCAACGATCCGGCGCTGCGCCTGTTGAATGTTTCACGTGAAACGGTGATGAACCGCCCGATTACGACAGTTCTTGGACTGGAAAGTGAATATACTTTCGAAGATCTGATCCATATGAAAGATGCCATCACTCTCGATTTCGGCACGTATGAACAAAGTGCGCTGCTGCGGACCAATTTTTCGGTGATCCAGAAGGAAACCGGATTTGTTAACGGGTTGATCGCAGTATTGCATGACAACACAGAGCAGGAAAAAATCGATATGGAACGCCGGGAATTCGTGGCGAACGTATCGCATGAACTTCGCACGCCGCTTACCACGATGCGCAGTTACCTTGAAGCGCTTGCTGAAGGTGCCTGGCAGGACAACGATCTGGCTCCGCGTTTCCTTAACGTGACGCAAACGGAAACAGAGCGCATGATCCGCCTGGTGAATGATTTGCTGAAACTGTCGAAGATGGATTCAGGCGAAACCGAACTCAATAAGGAAATGGTCGACTTTAAAGTATTCTTCAACCGCATCATCGACCGTTTTGAAATGTCGAAATCGCAGAATGTCATATTTGAGCGCGATATGCCCAAAATTCCTTATTTTGTGGAAATCGATACCGACAAGATGACGCAGGTCTTCGATAATATCATTTCCAATGCCCTGAAGTATTCACCTGATGGCGGCAAGGTTTCATTCCAGGTTAAAGAAGTGGATGGCCTGCTGCAAACGAAAATCAGCGACCAGGGAATGGGCATTCCGAAAGAAAATCTGGATAAGATTTTCGATCGTTTCTACCGTGTCGACCGGGCGCGTTCAAGGGAAATGGGCGGAACCGGACTGGGTCTGGCGATTTCCAAGGAAGTGATCAATGTCCACGGCGGCACCATTTGGGCGGAAAGCGATTATGGCAAAGGGACAACGATTTTCTTCACGCTTCCATTTGAAACAGATGACGGAGGTGAGTGGGAATGAAATATATCGAACAAATAAAGTCGATCGTCCTGTTCTTGCTGGTATTCCTAAGTCTTGGCTTGACGTTTACAATCTGGAATTTCACACCAAAGACATTGGCTCCGATTGATGACCCGGCACCTTCGCTCGATTCGGCGATTGTGGAAACGAAAAAGATCGAGCAGGTGGTCAGACCGGTGAAAGTTCTTTACCACGGTGAAGAAAGCGTCAACGGAACAGTCGATAAAGATGAAATCGACTTGTTGCTGAAGTCTATGAACCAATGGGAAATAAATGATTTGAGCTTGCTGACGGATGAAGCGACAGTGAATGAAATGGCAGATATTCTGCATGATCCGGCACGCGCGGTTCTCTATTATCCGGGTGCCGTGCCATTTCCGGTGTTCGACGCGATGATGAATATCACTGATACCAATGTACCGGAAGCAACCTTCAATCGGATGGTCATTAACTGGGAAAGCTCGTCGAACGGAGCGCTTGAAATTTATTTCGTGAACTCGGATTCGGGCCGTATTTATGAAGGTTCTGTTCAATTGAGTGATTTCCCGAGTTTCGAGCAGAGTATTATTGTGACTGCTGAAAATTATCCGGTGTATATAACAGATGATTCGATTGGCACGCTGCCGATTTATATACCAGAAGAGGCGGTTGACACTTCGAGCTATGTTTACCTGTACGAAGAAACGCTGCTGGAGGAATATGCGGACCGGCTCTTCGATGGGCCGGCGAGCAATAGTCCGGATGGCGGCTATACCGATAATACAGGTGCGTTCCTGGAAAGGGCGGAAACCGTCAAAGGGCTGGAATTTGTTCAATCCAAGGCAGAAACGACCGACCCTGCAATTCCATCGGAACTTGTTTTCAATACGACCAAATTCATCAATGACCATGGCGGCTGGACCAACGATTATTATTATTTCGGCATGGAACCGATCAACCAGGTAATTGATTATCGCTTATTCATCAATAATCTGCCGGTATTCGGTTCCACTGTATCGACTGCCATCGAATTGCAATGGGGGACGGCTGATGGTGAAGAGCAGGTTTTCCGCTACAACCGGCCGATTTATATATTGGAACCTACGGGCAGAACGGTAACGAAAGAGCAAGCATCCGGCACAGCGGTTCTTGCGGCCTTGTCGCGTTTGAATGAAGAAGAAAGAGCGCAAGTGAAAGAAATCATGCCCGGCTATGAACTGACCCGAAATTCGAATGACCCGGATCGGCTTATGATTGTCGAGCCGAATTGGTATTTCAAAATAAACGACACATGGCTGAAGTTGACGAATGAAGTGTTAGGGGGAGGACCATTTGGACTGGAGTAGAACAAAGTCGATTTTCATCATCGTCTTTTCCATTTTAAATATCTTTTTATACACCCTGTATTTGGAAAGTTACACGGAAGCCGAAAACTTTTCAGTCCTGACAGAATCAGCGGTGGACGACCGGCTGGCCGGTGATCAGATCACCTACCCGGATGATTTGGATACAGAGCCGGGCGAGGAGTCATATATCAGCGGGACCCGGAAAGAGTTCACCAAGGATGATGTGCCGGTTGAAGATACCCGCGCGGCAGTGGTGGATAAATACCTGTTGAATGTCGCATTCAATGAACCCATCCGCATCGGAGACGAAAAAAACAAGGAAAGTCTTGAAGCTTTTCTAGCCGCGAATATTTACAAAGGCGAAGATTATGTATTATGGGATGTTATTGAAGAAGAAAATAAGGCAATCTTTTATCAGGAAATCAAAGGGAAAACGTTGTATCATAGTGATAGCGGAAAAGTGACGCTTCTCTGGAATGATGAAGGAGAAGCTGTACGTTATGAACAAACCATCTTTACGGACCTTGTTGAAAATGCCCAGAATAAAGAGCTGATCCCGCCGAAGAGAGCGATTGAAACGCTCTATGGAAAAGGGACATTGCAGCAGAATTCCGAGATTACAGCAGTGACTCTTGGTTATTCTGTATACGTGGCAGTTTCCGATGATACACGGATGTTCCTGCCTACATGGCGGGTTACTGTGGAACTCGAAGACGGTTCAGTGACGGATCACTTTGTGAATGCCGTCAAAGACGGAGTCATTGAATTCAACAAGCCGGAAGAAGAAGGTTCGGAATAAGGAGTTTTTACTATGCGTTTCAGTGTATTGGCAAGCGGCTCGAGCGGCAATGCCATCTATATAGAAAATGACCAGCATTCATTTTTGGTGGATGCTGGTTTAAGCGGCCGGAAGATGGAAGAATTATTCGCTTCCATCGGCAAAAAAATGAATGATCTGGACGGCATCCTGGTCACTCATGAACACAGCGATCACATTAAAGGGCTGGGAATAGTAGCCCGCAAATATAAAGTGCCGATTTACGCCAACGCCAAAACATGGCTGGCGATGGAGAACCTGGTCGGTGCCATTCCGGTTGAACAGCGGTTCCATTTTGATATGGACAGTGTGAAAACTTTCGGTTCATTGGATATCCAGTCATTTGCGGTATCTCACGACGCCGCAGATCCGATGTTTTATGTATTCCACGAAAATGGGCGCAAGCTGGCGCTGATTACGGACACGGGATATGTCAGCGACAAGATGAAAGGCATCATCCAGGCATCAGACGCATACGTTTTTGAAAGCAATCATGACGTGGGCATGCTGCAGATGGGCCGCTATCCATGGTCGGTCAAACGCCGCATCTTGAGCGACGTCGGCCACGTTTCCAATGAAGACGCGGCAGTCGCGATGAGCGAAGTGATGGCTGAAAAGCCGACGAAGATTTATCTGTCGCATTTGAGCAAAGACAATAATATGAAGGATTTGGCGCGCATGAGCGTGGAGCAGACCTTGCAGACGAAAGGCATCATCGTTGGCGAATATGTCGATCTGTTGGATACGGATGCGAATGTGCCGACTAAGTTGGTATTGGTATAAAGAAAAGCGAAAGCGCCCGTTAAGCTCTGAAAGGCATAAGACGGAATAGCGGAGCGGCGTACTTTGCCGCATAGCTAGACCGGCTTATGACCCGAAGAGCTGGGCCGCTGGAGTCTGGACAATAAGGAAAAGGGCTTCGCACTTGCGGAGTCTTTTTTAGTTATCGGAAAAACAATAAAATCTTAAATCATTTCGCTTTAGCCGGACGCTTTCCGCGGGGAGCGGCCTAAGCCTCCTCATTCGCTTCGCTCCTTGCGGGGTCTCAGGACTCGCTCTAAATCCCGCAGGAGTCGCCGTCTATTGCTTCATTCAGGTTAGCTAAAGTATTGAAATGTCGACTTACCATTCTTAACAGACATAAGCGGATAATCCTTTATAGATGCAATCAGAGATATGGAGCAAAACAGCGAAGACTCCCAAGGGAACAGCGCCCTTCCATGTCTCGAAGCTAGCGCAGCGATGCAGAGACAGAAACGGAGTTGGCTTTCCAACTCCGTTTCGAGCGAAGTGCTGAGTTAGCTCAGTGCAAGCCCCTAGGAAAAACCATTGTGCTCCTGCATCGCTTCGCTGCTTCGTCGCAAAGACTTGACCTCGCCAGCTTCGTTCAAGTCTTCGAAGCTGTTTTGCGTAATATCGATTTCAAATTTTCTTACTCGTAAGTCTAGATATATAGAAGCTCTAACAGAGTGCTCAAGCTTGCATTGTCAGAATTCTATTCATAAAATTAGAGAAAGAAGTTTTCTGAGAGGATGGAGCAGATGGGGTATTACGATCAGACACCTAATGGAAGACGGCGCTCGAACCGGAGGCGCACATTTTTTGCGGGTTTGGGCGGTGTGCTGGTTGGCGCCTTGCTGATTTGGCTGCTGTTTTATTCGCGTCCGGATCTAATGCCGGGCAACAGCGCGCAAACGTCACAAAATCAGACTGAAACCGTTGGAACGAGCCAAGAGGGCCAGACGGAGCAGCGTTCAGTGGAAGTAACGAATGATGTCACCGAGGCTGTGGAAATTGCCGACGATACGGTTGTCGGCATTACGAATCTGCAGGCGGGATCGGATTTCTTCTCCGAATCTCCAAACCAGGAAGTGGGCACAGGCTCGGGAGTTATTTATAAAAATGAAAACGGCACCGCGTTTGTTGTGACCAATCATCACGTCGTGACCGGAGCCACCGATATTGAAGTAACAATGCCGGATGGCGCAAAAAAAGCGGCGACGCTTGTCGGCAGTGATGTGTGGACGGATTTGGCTGTCCTCAGCATGGATGGTGAAGGAATAGAGGAAACCGTGGAATTCGGTGATTCGGATGTATTGAAACAAGGAGAGACGGTCATTGCCATCGGGAATCCGCTTGGGCTTGATTTTTATGGATCGGTAACGACCGGCGTTGTGTCCGGCAAGGACCGGGCAGTGCCTGTTGACATTGATGGAGATAACGTGATCGACTGGCAGGTCGATGTGCTCCAGACGGATGCGGCCATCAATCCAGGGAACAGCGGCGGCGCGTTGATCAATATCAGCGGCCAGCTGATCGGCATCAATTCGATGAAGATCAATGCGGCGACCGCGGAAGGCATCGGTTTTGCGATTCCGATCAACACAGCTATCCCGATCATCGAAACGCTGGAGTCGGAAGGACAGATGATCCGTCCGGCGATGGGCATCACTTTGCTGGATTTGAACGAAGTGCCCCAGATGTACCGTGAAGATACGCTGAACTTGCCGGATGACGTTACTGCCGGCGTCGTGGTCAATTCAGTGCTTCCAGATTCCGGAGCTGCTGAAGCGGGTCTGCAGGAGTTCGACGTCATCGTCGAAATGGATGGTGAACCGATTGATGGCAGCATCGCGCTTCGCAAGCATCTTTATGAAGAAAAGGAAATCGGGGACACGCTACAGGTGAAAGCGTATCGTGACGGGGAATTATTGGAGTTCGAATTTGAGCTGGTGGATAATTCTTCATTGCAATAAAATCTGTAAGGTAGCCGGAGAGAAATCTCCGGCTTTTTCTATGCAGGAAAAACAGAGTTTCGGGCGAAATGAATAGAGAGCAGAAATAGAAGAACGGAGGATGGAAATGTTCAGATCGATGGATGACTTTTATGAAGTCTGGAAAGATGAAGCCAAAGGCACGCAGCAGGTGCTCGAATCGCTGACGGATGAATCGCTTCATCAGGAATTTACAGCCGGCTACCGCACTCTGGGACGTCTCGGATGGCATTTGGCAACAACATTGGAAGAAATGGTCTCGCTTACGGGCCTTCAATTTTCAGGAGCGGATTTCAGCAAGCCTGTGCCCGATACAGCTGAAGAAATTGCTGAAGCTTATCGATTCACGAACCAGTCGATGATTACGGCAATGAAGGAAAACTGGACAGACGAAACGCTGGATGAAGAACATGATCTGTACGGGGAAACTTGGACCGTTGCCACTCTTTTGAAAGTGCTGCTGCTGCATCAAGTGCATCACCGTGCCCAGATGACTGTCCTGATGCGCCAGGCTGGATTGAAAGTGCCTGGATTATATGGGCCGGCGAAAGAAGAATGGACTGCAATGGGCGCAGAACCTCCAATAGTATAAATTAGACCGCAGAGCTTTTAGCTTTGCGGTTTTTACTTTCATATTTTATTTTGTAACATTATTGTAAAATTTGTTAAGAAAAATCGTGGAATACAGTTGTATCGTTCGGAAAAGCAGAAAAATGACATGTGGATAACTTTCATGCGAAATGAGAAACAGCAACTATCCACAGAAGGCGGGAAACATGATTATACGTAAACGCTTTCTTCTGTTACAATGACTTGTGGATAAAGGTGAATGAATTGTGCATAACTGTGTGGAATATTCGGAAATCGAAAGGAATGGAAATTATGGAGATTAAATGCTGCAAAACCCACGTGGAACATGGCTTGGATGTGTTTGTCGCAAAGACAGAAAGTTATCCTATCCTAACAGAATTATCAGAAGACGAAAAGTTATCCACAAAATGCGAGTACTGTGATGAGCCCGCTTTGTATCTTGTGGCCAGTTCTTAATTCGCCACAACATATAGAAATGCCTGTGGATATGTGTATAACAATGGTGGATAACTTGTTTGTAAATTTACTGTAAAGGGGGATATCTTGTGAATATCTCAATTGTTACTGTAGGAAAACTGAAAGAGAAATACCTTAAATCCGGAATTGAAGAATATACGAAACGGCTGGGGAGCTACAGCAAGATAAGCGAAATCGAAGTGGCCGATGAAAAAGCGCCGGAGCAATTGAGCGACGCGGACATGGAAATCGTCAAAAAGAAGGAAGGCGACCGGATCCTGGCGAAAATTCCGGCCGACGCCTACGTCATCGCATTGGCGATCGACGGCAAGATGAAAACGTCGGAAGGGCTGGCGAAAGACCTGGAATCCCTGATGACTTACGGCCGCAGCAAAATCGTCTTCGTCATCGGCGGATCACTCGGTTTGCATGATGAGGTGTTAAAGCGGGCGGATGAGAAGCTGTCGTTTTCAAAGATGACGTTTCCGCATCAATTGATGAAGCTGATATTGGTGGAGCAGGTTTATAGAGCGTTTAGGATAATGAAAAATGAGCCGTACCATAAGTAAATGAGGTTTTTATAGTATCAATCTAATTAAAGCTCAAAAGGAACCTATTGAGAGATTAAAATTAATAGTAGGTGACCTAAGATGTTTCGCTTACTCCTTTTTTTATTTTAGTTGTTATTACAGATTGAAATTTTGGTATTTGCGAAAATATATTATGACGAAACTCAAATAATTTAAAGTTAATAAGAAGGGGGATTCAATTGAAAGAAAATAATATGAATATTACAATTGATTTTTTTCAAGGGGAATTAATCCAAGCGATAGGTTCAGGGGTATATGAGATTAGTGTGCATAAAGATGGCAATTCTGAGATTCTGTATATAGGCGAATCAGCCTCTGTCCTAATACGATGTGCGTCACATTTGTATAAGGTAAAAAAGAAACCAGATTATTTCGGTTTTGATAAACTTACGATTAGAGACTCAAGTATAACTATGAAATTCGAACTGGTTAAAGAGGTGGATAAATTCATAGATCGAAAGAAATTAGAAAAGGAACTAGTCAAAGAAAACAAACCATTAAGCCAAAGTGGTATTAGTGACCGTCAAAAAAGTGCAAAAGATAAAATTTCAGCACTTAATAGTTTTTTGAATTCTAGTTTTACAAATGAATAGACATACTTCGAGTTTTATTAGAATAAATGAGGTTTTCTAAAAGAAAAGATACTCAGTTCATAGGAAGAAGATGGTGCACCCCAAAAGTTAGAGTTTAAATCTAACTTTTGGGGTGCATCAACTCTTTTATATGGATTTGAGGGCTTGTTTTATTTTAGTAAATTGGATTATTTTTCCCACAATAACTAAGTTTGATTATATTAACTTCAAAGGTGCTATAATTTTCATAATAATCAATCCTTATTGTAAGAAAAACGTAGCTCATTATGTAACATTCAATCAATTAAAAGCGGTTTTAAAATAAAAAAAGAGTGCCGAAGAGAATTCTGATTTTCAATAAGATGAAACTAAGGTGTTCTAACTAGTGCAGTAGGTAATCTGAGTTATTGGTGTAACTTGTACCTTTTTAAAAAACTGTTTATAGGCATGGAATAGGGGGAAAAATAATGAGCTTTTTAGCATACATAGCAGGAACTTTAATAGCACCCAATATTGCAGGTTATATTTTATTAAGAGGATTAACAAGTAAAGAGGAAAAAAAACTAATTAAAGAAATAGAAGATAAAGTTAATGGTTTTAATCAAAAATTTGATGACACGGAAGTTGATAGTCAGCATTTTGTAGATTTTTTGGAACAGGATTATATTAGTAATAAGATAATACAAAGGGTGTTTAATGCTTATAATGCTTCAAAAAAAGATTATGTAGTTATGTCTACGGAATTGGGACAAGAAGCTGTGGAATTTGTCAATCTTAAGAAAGATGAATACAAACATATACACATTAAAAAACCAGATGATTTTGAAGAGTACTTTTCTAAGCTATTCGATACACTAATTGATTTTCGTGAATCATTACTAAGCATTAAAGATAAGGCATTTCTTTCAATGGTTGATGAGTCAATTAGTAAATCAGAAGGCAACATTACCAAAACTATTGAAGAAAAATTTGGTGAAGAATTATTGCTAGGAAGCTTTCAAAACCTTGATGTCGATGAACGAATCAAGCTCAGGCTTATGGAATTAAATCAGGAATATAAAGCAGCGTTTATTCCATTGGGAAGTGGGTTAATCAATCGAAAAGAATTTTCCATATGCAGAGAAACAATAGATTCAGGTAACTCTTTGATTATACATGGAAAGGCTGGTAGAGGAAAAAGTGGATGTACATTAGATATTATTAATTTTTGCGAAGAAAAAGCGTTACCATATTTGGCAATTAAATTAGATAAACGGATTCCTAGCACGACTGCAGAAAAGTGGGGGGAAGATTTAGGGTTACCTGCATCGGTTATATATTCTATTCACAGTGTTTCCAAAAATGAGCGAGCAGTAATTATTTTAGATCAATTGGATGTACTACGTTGGACTATGGCACATTCTAGAGATGCTTTATTGGTATGCGCCGAGATTATAAATCAGGTTAAGAGATTGAATATTGAGAGGGAAAATAAAATATCCATCGTTTTCGTATGTCGAACACATGACTTGGAAAACGATAATAATATTAAATCATTATTTAAAAAAGGTGATTCGGATGAGGAAGTCATTGAATGGTCTAGGGTTCAAGTTAATGAGTTAGACGAGGATTTAGTAAAAAGTACTGTTGGGAAGCGTTATGAGCAGCTTACTTCTAAACTGAAAAACATGCTAAAAATTCCAAGTAATTTGTATATATGGCAACAGTTAGACCCAACTAAAGTTTATGAGGAATGTTCTACCGCAAGCCATTTGGTGTCCGAATGGTGGGAGCAGTTATCATATAAATGTTTCGAATATGGATTGGAAGAAAACAATCTAATTCAGATTAAAGGTAAAATGGTAACTTTTTTAGAAAGAACTAGTAGAATATTTATTCCTTTAACTATTTTAAACGAAAACAAATCATCTTTAGAATTTCTATCTTCAAATGCTTTCTTAATAATTCAAGATAATAAAGTATCGTTTGCCCATCAATCTATATTAGACTGTTTTTTAGCTGAAAAAATGTTGAAGAGATATTATGACGGTGAAGATATTATAGATATTATTGGAAGTAAAGAAAAACAAACTCCCGGAAGAAGATATCAAGTGCAAATGTTCATGCAAAATTTATATGAGTTCGATAGCCAGGATTTTATTAATGCAGGACAAAGAATATTTGAAACGAAGCAAATTCGGCATTTTGTTAAATTTGTATTCTTGGAAGTATTAAATCAGATAGAAAACCCAGATGAAAATATAAAATGTTTTATCGTGAATAACTGTGAAAATGAAATTTACAATAATTCCCTTATTAACAACGTAATATATTCAAGACCAAAATATATTAGATTGCTTAGGAAACATGGGATTTTGGACAAATGGCTTAACGATCCATCGAAAAAGGAACTTGTTATGAAATTACTTGTCAGTATGAGTCCCAATTTTGAAACTGATGATATTGATTTCATTGAAAAATATTTATTTAATTCACAGGAAGACGATAATAAAATTTCAAAGTTCTTTATGTATGACATAAATCAAGATACAGATGAATTATTTGAATTACGAATGAAGTTTTATAACCGATCTCCTCAAATGGCTGATATGTACCTTAATTTTAAGTCTATGCTTAAGAAATGTGAAATAAGATCAATACGACTATTGGCATTCTTATTGGAAAATAAAATTAAGAGTAAGGGGAGAATGATTTATAAATATGAAGAAGAGTTTCTATATGAAGACTCTGAAATTTTCATAAACCATGGAGAAGAAGTTCTAAATTTATTAATGCCATACATTCCTACTGAGAATGAGGGGAGTTTGCTTTATAGTGATTGGTCAGAGAGAACTTATCACAAAGGAAGCCTTGAAAGAGCTTGTATTCAAATTATAAAAAAAGCAAATGCAGCAATTATAGGTCAAGAACCGGCAATATTCCTTGAAAGCTATAAAGAATTCCTCGGGAAAGGTTATTATTTATTTAATGAAATCATATTAGATGGATTATATAGATTGCCCGAGAGATACAGTGACTTTGTAATCACTTATTTATATGGTGATCTCAACAGCAATATTTTCGATAAGACAAGTGGCAATGGTGATGAGCTATTCATTGCCAAACAAATATTGAAAAAACATTCGAAATACTGTAGTGAGAGTAATTTCAATGAGTTAGAAAAACAAATTGTTCATTATGTATCACCAAAAGCTAAAGATAGTTACATGCGTAGAATTAATTACAATAGAGAAAGAAATGGTAACACAGTTTATTGGAGTTTTTGGGGAGATTTTCAAAAAGAGATATTGGAAGTTCTTCCTAACGAGCGAACAAGTAATCAAACAAAAGATTTGATACGTACTTTATGTCGTAAATTCTCTAATGGAACAACCTTATATAAATCTTCTAATATATCTAGCGGATGGGTAAGTTCACCAGTTGCAAGAAAGAAATTAAGTAGTAAAAACTGGTTTGAAATTATTACTAATTCAAAAATTAACCATAAAAGCCATTCCCGTTGGAAAGAGGTTTCAGGTGGCGTTATTGATAACTCTATGGAAGAGTTTGCAAGGAGTTTTGGAGATGCGGCCTCAGAAGAACCTGAAAGAATGATTAATGTAGCTCTTTTAAATAAAGATAAAATTATGGAGGTATACATTGATTTCTTATTTAGTGGAGTCGCATATAGTAAGGACTTAGATAATGTACCGGAAAAGCTGTTAGAAAAAATGATGATAACCTTTTCATACGATTATATGTCATATCGGGCAAGCTACATTTGCTCTATCATACGAAACAAAAAAAACGTGAAATGGTCTCAAGTGGTCTTGAATATTCTTAAGGATATTGCAGTTAACCATAAAAATCCGGAGATTGATAAACCAAATATAACTAGTAGTGATGATAAAGATATGTACAGCTTTGATATGCTACAAAGTAATGCGATAAATTGCGTAAGGGGCAACGCGGCTCAAGCAATAGAACAGCTTTTATGGAACGAGAGTATGTTATTTGAAGAATTTAAGGATACAATTGAAAAGTTGACGGTTGATGAAAACCCGGCAGTGAATTTAGCGAGTATATCTGCATTATGGCCTTCTTATAATATTGAAAAAGATTGGGCATCAGAAAGAATTCTAAGTCTTTATGAACAAGATCATAGATTAGCAGGCTTTCGTGATACAAAAAACATGATCTTCTGGCTATATCCGAAATATCGTGAAAGAGTATTAAAAGTTATTGAAGTATGCTATGAATCAGATGATGAAAAAATAATTGAAATGGGAGCATATTGCCTGTTAGAGATGTTTATTCTTAATAATGAATTTGTAGAAGTAATAAATAATGTGGATAGAATGAGTGAAGCCCAGGCACGTGGGATTCTCCAAATGACTATTAATTATTTTAATGAAACTGAATTTAATTCATTAGCAAAAGAAATAATATGCGAATTTAAATTAAGCACATTAGATTTGGAAATGCCGATTTCAAGGTTATTTTATGACAACCGTATTGATTTAAAGAGAGATAAAGATTTTTTAATCGAAATAATGAATTCTCGCTTAAGTGGTAGAACAGTATATGCTTTTGTTCACTATCTTGAAGAAAATTCAAAATCACTAGTTGATTACAAAGATATTATTATATCGATGAGCTATCATCTAATAAAAAATAGCGGTAGCATAGTAGAGAATACGTGGGGAATAGAAGATGAGATTTCTAAATTGATAATTGGATTATATGACGAAACTTCTGGTTCCCCAATACCTGATATAAAAGATATTGCAACAGAATGTCTTAATATATGGGATTTGATGTTTGAAAAGCAAATTGGACCAATAAGATCTTTAAGTCAACAACTTATGGATAGATAACTAGTTATTACCTAAGTTCTATGTACAACAGTGTGAGAGTTTAATTCTAAATAAGTTCCTCCTATTCAACTTTGAAAAATAATAAAGAAGGTCTCATAGATATTTGTAAAAAAATATTAAAGAAAGGAGGATAAAACATGACTAAAGAACGGTCCAAGGGCGTGGTCTACTACGAAGGGGCGGATTTGGCAAAAGGATTTATGCTAAATAAAGCTAAAGAAGTTTATGAAAATTTACCAATAGGCCATACAATAAAGAATATCAACGAAGCTTTGGAATTATATATTATAAACAAGTATGTAGAGGACAATACTTTTCTATTGTATTTGGGTGAAGATAAAGAGGGATGGCTTAAAGAAAAAAATAGGATAGCTAATTCTTCGGTAGGTAAATACATTAATCAACATTCGGACATATTAGCTGAATATGGAGATGTTGATTTCAAATACAAATTTTACTTTTGGGAGATAATAGAAAAAAGAAAATTGAATGCTATCGCAGAAATCAGATTCAAAGGATTTCTTGAAGATCTTGATGAATTTGCATCACAAATATTTAAGCAATATGGGCTGGTAATGAAATTTGATGTGGAATTAAAAGAATATATGCTTAGTCATCCAGAAGGAAGTACAATTTTACTTTTAAATAAATATCTATTAAAGAATAGGAGCGAACGAAAAACTTCCTATTTGCCAAATTCATTAACTATTGAAGATAAAGAGAAAATTATTAATGACTATCTAGATTTTGATAACCCTAATTTAAATTACACCAGGCTTCTTAGTATTATGCAGAATGTGAATGAGTTTGCTCTTAATGCTAGAGTCAAACTGAAAGCGAAAAGAGTAAGCGAAAGACTTGAAAGTGAACTTTTTAAAGATGATAGAGGGCATGGTACTAATATAGTAGTCGAGTTCAAAGAAAATGTAGAGGGGACTGTAAAGCAACATTTCACATTAAATAAAGTTGGTACAGAAGTTGATAAGAAATGGTTAGAATCAAATCTTGATAATCCAACAGTATTGAACAACTTTATTTACATATTCGAGTTCGTAAATAATGACATGCTCTCTGAATTTCCATATAAAGAAGTATACGCAAGCATTTTTGAAAGACTTGGTTTTAACCATGAAAAAGAATATAAGACTGGTCCAGTTTTTTCACTAAAAGAATCTTTGTCCTTGGCACAAATGCATGTTTATTATTTATTCTTAAAAAGTAAAGATAAAGATTTAGAGATAATAATTGAATGGTTCTTCAATATTTATTTAAAAGAGGAATTCAATATTGAAAACTTTAATATTAAGCTCCCTCCTACAGATAATCCGAATTTTGAAAAGTGTAAGTCTATATTTCCAACTATTGAAAGCATAATTAAGAAGTATAGATTTTATTTAGAGGATGGTTACATTGATGAAGAACTTATACAAATGGAAAGCAAGCCCTTACCGTTTTCGAAATGTCCAAGTAAGACAAATGAAAGATATGTATATGTAGCACCAGACAATGACGAAGCAATAATTTTAAAGAATATTATGTTTTCTGATCAAAGTAACATTACTTACTTCCCTAAACGCGGTAATAGTCAATATAATACGTTAATTGAAAGGTTAGAGGCTGATAAGCTGTATCTAGAAGACATAGAAGATTATCAAAAATCGTCTTTAGATTGGCTTGTTAAATATAAATATGTGACAGTAAACGAAGGTAATGAAATAGTATTGGTTAACAGGGATCGGACATTAATATACTATTATATCCACAATAACGATGTAGCTGTTCCTAGTAAGCTTCCTAATAGTTTAAAGCAAGAAGTTAATAAGCTATTGAGTGAAGGAGCTTTAGTCGCTGAAAATACGTTATTAACAAGGCAGGAAGCCGATTATATAGATTACTATCTAAATAAAAGTAATTTTATTAATGGATATGACATGAGGAATAAGTATTTACATGGAACATCTTCTGATTATAAAAATGAAAACGAGCATTATGTGAATTATTTGCATGCACTTAGAATATTAATAATGATTATGATAAAAATAAATGACGATCTTAGCACAGCAGAGGTTGAGGAGGTTGGATAGAAGTAAAATTGCTATCCTCATTTAGATACAGTGCGGAGAACCGTATCATAAATGAGGGTAAAAAAGAAAGGGACGTGAATGCGTCCCTTATTTCTTTATTGGTGGGATTTGACTTATTTAATGGGGTTTTAAGAGTTCAATATAAAAGAACTTTGAATGAAGATTAGACTGTAGGTATAAATTAGAGATTTATGTAAAATGGAGAGCCAGTGCAGACGGATTAAATTCACGTTCTGGATATTAATGAACTGTACCCTGTCTAAAGTTATAATCAACCGTCTTTATAAGTGAAGGTATATATAGTAATAAAGCGGCTTCTGCAAAATAATTGCAGGAGCTTTGCAAATGAAAAAATGTTAAATAGTTAAGAGAATCATATTTGAAAGAAAAAATTGATTTCCTAACATTGTAATTTAGTTAAATTTTATAGGAAGTAAGTATTGAAAAAATTTTCAAAATACATGCCTATTTAACTAACGAGAGTTTGAAAATACCATGATTTTGAAGTTATAATAAATGAGCATAAATAATATTTTGCAGGGTGTAAATATTAATCTATAATTTGGGGTGGTTATCATAAAAATCAAATTTAAAGAGAGAAATTGGTACTTAACAATCTTTACAGTATTAATAGTTTCATATTTTCTTCCTTGGTACAGTACATATAGTGGGAGTTATTCTTTATTTACCGATAGTCTTTTTTCATTAGAAACAATTTTTTTATACCGCCAATCGCTTATATACGATTTGGAATACGGAATATGGGGCTCAATTACTTTGAGTTTAAACTTAATTTTAGGAGTATTTTCCCTGTTAATTCCTATTTTAAGTGGTATAGCTATTCGTAAAATTATTAAAAATGAAAGTTATATAATTTATAAAAAAGTCTTAGTGGTTTTGACTAGTGCTCTGATAGTAAATTACATTAATCTTTTTTTATTTGGTATTGGTGAAGAAATAGATGCTGCTATTAAATTCGGATTATTTATTGCATTAATTTCGATAACAATCCTAAATAAACGATTGGTTATTGAGAAAAAAATGAATGATTTAAGTACCTTTTTGGCAATTAAAAAAAATATAGTTCAAACACGAACACGAAGCAATTTGCGGGACTCTCAAAATAATATTAATAGTACTTTTAAAACAGTAACTGATGATAGTAGTATTAATGTGAATTATTGTCCTTCTTGTGGCCTAAAAGCAGAAAGTACCGCTAGTTTTTGTAAAAATTGCGGCAATAATTTATCTGATAAAAAAGTTTCAAGTAATGATAATAATCAAAGCGTACCACTTATGAATATACAAATTCTTCGAGGCAAATTTAATCATCCTTTCATTGAACAGTCGTTTAGTCGAATGAATAATATTGCAAGAAAAAACCCTATTGTTACCATATTAGTAGCTATTTTTATTACAATCTTTTTGATGTCGGTACTAGAAGATAGCCCTGAAGAAGCCGCTCAAAAAGCCTATGCCAATACTGAAGAGAGTGCTTTAGATGCTGCAGAAAAATCTGTAGAAAACCAAATTGAAGTAGATGGTTTCAAATTTGTTGATGTTAAGGATATGGAAGCCACCATGACGCGAGAGGAAAATGTAAATACTCAACAATCGGGAATTTTTAAAGTAAGTGGCACCGCCATATTAAAAGATACTGAGGGGAAAAAACACGAAGATATACCATTTCAATTATATATAGATTTTTATCAAGGTAACTACTATGCACAACAGATGGTAGATATAAGGTATGGGTCGCTAATAGAACAGCTATGGTAGAAGTTAGAATATAGGATTGTTAAAAATTTTTAAAAAATCAAAGTATAGGTAGGAAATATTGGAAGAAGGACAAATAATCATTGTCCCTCTTCTTTATTTAATTTATCCTATCCAATGATACGGTGAACCCTACCACAAGTAAAAAAGTCTAATTTAGACATGATTTGTCCAACTGCTAAAGGCAATCCAGCTATTAAACTGAATTATACTGTTTTCTATATACAGATAAATTAAGTCAATTCAGTTATTGAGACTATCCAAGTGAAACAGGTTTTTATCATCTGGTTGTGCTAAACTTGACGTTTAAATTCTTTTATATTAGTTGAATATAACCTTGGTAAGGCCACTGCGTTTATGAGAATGACCCACTCAATGAAGCAATTGGTCCGATTTACTTTTTTTTTCAAAAATTTATAATGATGAAGTATAGATTTTTATTTGGGATTTTCTCTTAAGGAGATTTTATATACTGGGTTAAGAGAAAGCTTGAAGCATAGAAGGCGGGACGGAAATTAATGAAAAAACTTGGATTTGATTCGGGGAAATATTTGCAGGAACAATCAGCCTACATCCTGGAACGGGTGCAGCAGTACGATAAACTTTACTTGGAATTTGGCGGAAAATTGATAGGTGACAAACATGCCAAGCGTGTCTTGCCTGGGTTTGATGAAGATGCCAAAATCAAACTATTGCATACACTGAAAGAAAAGGCGGAAATCATCATTTGTGTGTACGCCGGAGACATCGAACGAAACAAAGTCCGTGAAGATTACGGCATCACTTATGACCAGGATGTCCTGCGCTTAATTGATGAATATCGGGCATATGGCATTTCTGTCAACAGTGTCCTGATCACTCGTTATCAAGGGCAGCCAACAGTCAAAGTATTTATGACAAAGCTTGAGAGAAGCGGAATCAGCGTCTGTATTCACCGCGAAATCGAAGGCTATCCGACAAACGTGGATGCGGTCCTTGGGGAAGAAGGATTTGCGACAAATCCATATATTAAAACGACAAAGCCGATCGTGGTAGTAACGGGCCCTGGTCCGGGCAGCGGAAAGCTAGCCACCTGCCTTAACCAAATGTACCATGAGAACAAACTGGGGAATGAAGTCGGCTATGCCAAGTTTGAGACTTTCCCGGTTTGGAACTTGCCGTTAAAGCATCCGGTAAACATCGCTTATGAAGCGGCTACCGTCGATTTGAAAGACGTAAATATGATTGATAATTATCATTATGAAGCATACGGCAAAGTTGCGATCAATTACAATCGTGATATTGAGACGTTTCCTGTCATCAAACGGATTATTGAAAGAATTACCGGCAAAGACTCTGTTTACAGCTCACCGACTGATATGGGTGTTAATCGTCTAAAATCGGGCATCACCGACGATATGGTTGTACAGGAAGCTGCCAGGCAGGAAATCATCCGGCGCAGTTTCATCGTAGAGAACGACTATAAAAAAGGGCTTGCGGATGAAGACAGTGTACGCCATATGCAAGTGATTCTGGAAGAGACCGGTTTAAAGAAAGAGGACCGGGCACCTGTATTGCCGGCCCGTAATTATGCGAAAGCAATTCAAGCGCAAGTTGACAGCACGAATTTACAGGCCGTAATTGCATTAGAACTGCCGAATGGCGAGATGATCACCGGCCGAACGACCACTTTGATGGATGCTTCGGCAGCCGCGATTTTAAATGGATTGAAGAAATTGACCAATATTTCCGATGAAATTAACTTGTTGTCGCCGATGATTTTACAAACGATTCAACGTTTGAAAACCGATGACTTGAATAGCCGCGTCCCGACGCTAAGCGCCAATGAAGTGCTCATTGCACTGGCAATCAGCGCGGTCACCAATCCTACGTCTGAGCTGGCTTATAAGCAATTGCCAAATTTAAAAGACACCCAGGCCCATTCCACGGTTATATTGAATAGAGAAAACGAACAAACCTTTAAGAAGCTTGGAATAGACATCACCAACGATCCGGTATATCCAACTGAGAACCTGTATTATAATTAGATTTTAGAAAACACCTGCCTTTTTCTTCTTACACAGAAGTCTGGGGCAGGTGTTCTTCATTAGAAGGAGTTTCTCCCGACTCCATCGAAATTAAGATAGGAATAAGTCGTTTCAGGGGGAAATTATATGATTGAATTCAGAGAAATAGACCGGCATAATTTTTTTGATGTAATTGAGTTGAAGGTCGGGGATGATCAAAAGACCTTTGTGGCGCCGAACGTCTTTTCACTTGCACAGGCGAAGGCGTTTCCGGAATGTGTGTGTTTAGCCATTTATCACGATGATGTGCTGGTCGGGTTTACGATGTACTGCCTGGATTTTGAGGACAAGGAATATTGGATTTACCGCCTGATGATCGATGCGAAATTCCAGTCCAAAGGATTTGGAAAAGCGGCGATGGAACAGTTGATTGACCGCATCAAACAGGACAAAGAGCATAAGATGATTTACTTGAGTTTTGAACCTGAAAACATTTTGGCCAGGCAATTGTATGAAAAGCTGGGATTTGAAGCAGATGGCCGGGTGATTGACGGGGAAGTCGTTTATAAGCTGGCATATGATTGAAAAATATGCACAAAGATTTTATTTGTGGGAATGCTTCAGCGGAACTATTGCTATACTGAAAGAGCACCAGCAGCTGGAAAAAGCGTTGGTTGCTCTTTTTTCATTTATAGCCAGAAAAGGGGGAAATCACATGGCTTTTAAAGAAACGATATATATCGAGGCGCCCGTAGAAGCCGTTTTCGCGGTCGCGACGGATTTTGAATACGCTTCAAAGGTGATGGATACGGTCGTAAAAGCGGAGAAAGTAACAGAAGGGCCGATGCAGGCAGGTACTCAGATCAAGGAACTTCGGAATATCAGAGGCAGAGCCGTCGAAACGATCCTGCATGTCACTGAATTTATTGCCAATCAAAAATATACGGTGAAGAGTGAAAGCGGCGGCATGACCATTGAATATCAGTATGATTTCCTGGCTGAAGAAAATGGCACAACCGTCAATTTCAAAGGGACCATCCGTTCAAAAGGATTGCGGAACATGCTGATCAAGCCATTTTTTGAAAAAATCCTGAAAAAAGAAGATGAGAACCATTTGACGAGTCTGAAGGAATATATTGAGCAGCCGGAGACAGAGGGAATTTCCGATTGAACATGCGCAGTCAGTGGAGTAAAGTTGACTAGAAAATGTATCGGATACGGAGCGTGAACGTGATAAAAAGCATCGTGATTATTGCATTGGCAGTCATTTTAGCGCTCATTGCGCTCCTTATACTCGTATTTCTCCTGTCTCCGAAACCGACCGCGATGCTGGTGTATCGATGGTTTGAAGGCGGCGTTGCCGTAAAACCGGATAATTATGGGGAAATCGAAGCACAGGTTCAGATCAAACGCGACCTCTCCTATGGTTCGGCATACAAAAAAGGGAGCTTGGATATCATTGCACCCAAGAATTTCAGCGGCAGGCTGCCAGTGATCTTTTGGGTCCACGGCGGAGCTTTTCTCGGCGGAGACAAGTCTGATATTACGGAATATGCGGTGCAGGTGGCGAGCAAGGGCTATATCATCGTAAACATGAATTACCAATTGGCCCCGGGCGCAAAATACCCGACGCCTCTTCACCAAATGAATGAAGCATACCGGTTCATCGAAAAAAAGGCGGAAGCTTACAGCATGGATATGGACCGTTTGTATTTCGCCGGAGATTCGGCGGGTGCCCAGATTGTCAGCCAGTTTGTGAACATTCAAGTGGATGAGGAATATGCGGAGTTGGTCGGGATTGAAGGAATTGTACCGCCGAATAAGATTTTAGGCGCTCTTTTATTTTGTGGTCCCTATGATGTATCGAAATTCGGTGGAAGCAGCGACAGTTTCCTGATCAATTTCCTGTTTGACCGGGTCGGATGGGCATATATCGGGGAGCGGAAATGGGGAAATTCCGAAAAAGTGCGGCAGGCTTCCATGATCGATCATATTTCGCCGGATTTCCCGCCGTCGTTCATTACAGATGGCAATACCGGATCGTTTGAAGAGCAAGGACTTGAGCTGGCGGCTAAATTGAAGGGATGCGGGGTCAAAGTCGTGGACGTCTTTTATTCGAAAGAAGAAGCGGAACTTGGACATGAGTATCAATTCATCATGAACACCCCTCAGGCCCGGCAGACGTATGACAAGCTCATTGGATTTTTGAGTGACACCAATTCCAGCAATGAATCATTAAAGGAAAACCGGCTTCAGTCCCTGAACCATTAAGGGAAAGAAGCCCTTTTTTTATTGAAGTCCAGCCCGATTCGGACAGACTGGAAATAGGGTATGATAACGATAGAAGCAGTAAAGGAGGAAGATCCATGAAGATTATAGTTTTTGGTGCGACCGGCGGAGTCGGAAAACAAGTAGTGAAGCAGGCGGCGGAAGATGGCTTTGAAGTAACGGCATTTCTTCGGACGCCCGCAAAGCTGGTGTTTGAACACGCAAATTTGAAGGTCATCCAGGGAGATGCCTTCAACCGTGCAGAAGTCGCGGCCGCGATTGCCGGGCACGACGCTGTTGTATCATGCCTCGGTTCCAGTAAAGGTATGAAAAAATCCACGGAGCTTCAGGAGATGACAAAGAATATTGTCGCCGGCATGGAAGCGAACGGGGTGAAACGGATTGTCTATACCGCATCGGCCGGAATCCACAAGGAACTGGCGGGCATGAGCGGGAAGCTGATGATGGGGATGCTGAAGAACGCACTCAAAGATCATCGCGCCGCAGTGGATGAAATTATGGCTCACGGACTGGCCTATACGATTGTGAGGCCAATGGGATTGACGAACAGCGAATTTACCGGGAAATACCGAGAAGCGGATGAAGGCGTTCCTGAAAAATCAATGTCGATTCCACGTGCGGATGTTGCCCATTTTATTGTGAAAGCATTAAATGACCCGCAATATGAAAACAGCTCAATCGGCCTTGCCACTTAACTCTGAACCGAAAAGGAGGAGCCAAAATGATTACCGAAACCGATTTAAAACATTTGCACCGTTGTGTGGTATTAGCGGAAACGGCTTTGGAGAAAGGCGACGAGCCGTTCGGATCCGTGCTGGTTTCAGCTGAGGGTGAAGTACTTTTTGAAGACCATAACCATGTGGCGGGAGGCGACCATACGCAGCACCCCGAATTTGCGATTGCCAGGTGGGCGGCCAATAACCTGTCTCCTGAAGAACGCAGCAAGGCGACGGTTTATACATCTGGCGAACATTGCCCGATGTGTGCGGCGGCTCATGGCTGGGTGGGCTTGGGCAGGATTGTCTACGCAAGTTCATCGGAACAATTGGGAGGCTGGTTGAGCGATTTGGGTGCTCCACCGTCGCCTGTCCGAAATCTTGCCATTGAAGATGTAATAAAAGATCCGGTAGTCGACGGCCCTGTTCCGGAACTCGCGGAAATGGTTCACCAGCTCCATCGGCGACTGCATGAGGCGAAAGGGTAAACAATGAACCCGTGTGCCGCTTAATCCTTTAGTATGAAAACGACCCTAAAGATATGGAGCAAAACAGCGAAGACTCCTGGAGGACTAAGCGAAGTGCCGAGATCCACTCGGACGAAGTCCGCAGTTAGCTCGGCGCGAGCCCCCCGGAAAGCGTAGCTGTTTTGCGGAATATCGATTACTAAGAATATTAATCTAACTATATTCCCCACCGTCATCCACCCCAATAATTGTTATAATGGTAGAGCACCGAAAGCTGACCCAGCTTCGGATGCTCTTTTTTTGTACGCAATACGGATTTTACTAGCCAGGGAGTTGGAATAAAAGATGAACAAAAAAGACATAGCCGATATCCGCAAGCGGTTTAAGCTGGATACGGATTTACTTAAAATCGCTGAAATTTATAATGTATATATCCAAAAGGAAAGCAGTGAAATCTTTCACGAAGAAAGCCGTTCCTTTTCTTTATTGGACCGCGAGCAGCAGGAGCTGTTTCTTGCCAATTTCAAGAAGGTATTGGGCGGGAAGCTGGATCAGAAGCTGTTTGAAGTGAAGTTCCAGCCGCAGGAAGAAGGGCAGACGGACCACACGCAGCATCTTCTCTACGAAGGGCTTGAGGCGGACGATACGGCTGAGTGGCAGGAGAATATGCAGCAGCTTGCTTTGAAGATGGTGCTGGATAAGCAGTATGAAAAGGACATGGTCGTCACGTTCATTCGCGGGACTTATTTTAAGACGACGAAGCGCGAGGCGGATGAAACGGAAATCGATATGCGCGATGAAGTGTTCACGACGCCGTTCATCCTGTGCAGCATGAACACGACCGAATTGCCGAAAAGTTCGCTGGTGTTTGATTTCGTCGAGAAGGAATTCAAGTCGAACCTGGTGACGGATCCGGTCATCAAACTGACTTCGCCGATCGGTGGATTCCTGTTTCCGAGCTTTACGGATAACGCGGCGGACATCCATCACGTGCTATACGCAGCGAGTAAGGCGAATAAGCCGGATTTCCAGTTTATCGAAAATGTATTGAACGGAGATGAAATCGTCACGGCTGAGGAAGACAAAGCGGTGTTCGAGGAAATCGTCAAAGCCGTCATCGGGGACGAAGTGAATTCAAAAACGCTGGCAAACGTATACGATGAAATCAACGCCATGCTGGTGGTCGATGAGGAGTACGACGACGAAGACGAAGAGGCGCCTGTGCTGGATGCGAAAGAAATGGAGCGGGTGCTGAAGGCGAGCGGCGTGAAGGATTTGAGCACGGAAAAAGTGGAGCGGGCATTCCAGCAGGTCGTGGAAGACCGGAATTACGAGATGAAAGCCAGCCACATTGTGCCAAGCTATGCGTCCAAGTCGATCAAAATCAGCACGAAAGTGGCGGACATCAAGATCAGCCCGCAAGACTTACGTTACGTCAAAGAAGTCAATTACAACGGCAAGCGCTGTTTACTGATCGAAGTGGAAGAAGATACGATTATTGAAGGATTTAAGCTGATTGCGGAAGAGGAATTGGAGTAGAGCGGGAAGTTGGCTTTCTCATTCAGCACTTATTCTACAAAAAATAGCTTTAAATTAATTTGACTTTTCAAATAACAGGATGTAGGATAATGAATAACCAATTGAATAATGACTTTCTTATCAAGAGAGGTGGAGGGATTTGGCCCTTTGAAGCCTCAGCAACAGACTGCAAAGTACTGTGCTAAATCCAAAAGCGCTACAGCTTGAAGATGAGAAGAGAAATTTGACTTTACAATGCCAAACCCTCTTCTTTATCCAGGAAGAGGGTTTTTTATTGCCCTCTATCCATAACCCCCAAGGAGGAATTCTATATGACCATCAAAACACTCGAAACCATCGAAGCGATCAAATTGCTGAAAGAAAAGAGCTGGGTTGACCTGACCCATGCATTCGGACCGGATTCGCCGCATTTTTCGGCGTTCGATGACGCGAAATTTGAAACTTTATTTACGCACGACGATGGATTTTTTGCCCAGCGCTTCACATTTCCCGGGCAATATGGAACCCACCTCGACGCGCCGATCCATTTCGTGCGGGATACCCGCTACCTCCATGAATTGGAGTTGAAGGAATTGGTATTGCCGCTTGTGGTGATCGACAAATCGAAGGAAGCGGAAGAAAACCATGACTTTACGTTAGGGGTTGCGGACATCGAACAATTCGAAGCGCAGCACGGAAAGATCGAGGAAGGGACGTTTGTTGCGCTGCGCACAGACTGGAGCCAGCGCTGGCCGGATAAAGAAGCATTTGATAATAAAGATGAAGAAGGCGTCAGCCATGCACCGGGTTGGTCAGTAGAAGCGTTGAAATTCCTCTTTGAAGAAAGAAAGGTGCAGGCAGTCGGACACGAAACCTTTGATACCGACTCCGCCAGCGACTACCGGAAGAACGGAGCTTTGCTCGGTGAGTATTATGTGCTCGATCAGGATACTTATCAAGTTGAGCTGCTTGCGAACCTCGACCAGGTACCGGCTAAAGGAGCGGTCATTTTCAATATCGTCCCCAAAGCGGAAAATGCTTCAGGCTTCCCGGTGCGTTCATTCGCGATATTGCCGTAAGGGGTAAACTCAAAAGAGCAGACAGCGTTTCTTGCGCCGTCTGCTCTTTTACATGCTTGAACTATTTTGTCCTGAACCTTTCAAGAGAGAAGATGGAAATATCAAATTGACTCTGCCCATCCACAGCCATCTGGCTCAAAACTTCTCCCATCACACTGCCGAATTTAAAGCCGTGTCCTGAAAAACCGCAAGCGAGAATAACATTTTTATTTTCCGGATGGAAATCAACGATGAAGTCCTCGTCACTTGAAATGGTATATAAACAAGTTTTTCCTTGGTTCAATTTTCCGTTCGCGGCGGGCATATAGGATTCAAGCATGTGCCTCAAATCACCTTCATCTTCTTTATATAAGCCGAAGTTCTGCGTATAGAGGTTTGGATCAATTGGCTGTCCGCCATCGGATTTTCCGATTTTTATGCCAGCACCGTTCAAATTAGGGAACCCATAAGCTTTTTTATCCTTATCTTCTATAAAGAAGGCCGGAAAGTTAGCGGCATCGTATAGAGGGGAAGGTGCATCAAACCAGGCAATGGCTTTGCGGGTTGGCTGAATGGGAAGATTTAGATCCGGCAATAATTTGGCTGCCCATGCGCCAGCGGTGACGATTACTTTCTTTGCATAAAATATTGTGTTTTCGGTCGAAATTTTCACTCCATATTGTAAAGATCCTTTCGGTTTTATTTCAACTTTAACCATTTTGGTGTTTGTATTTATGAAATCTGTAACCCAGTTCTCTATAATCTATTTGACGCAAATCCTTGAATCTCCTTGTTTGATAGACTTATCACTACTTTATTGTATAAAAACCAATATCAGAACATTCCTATTAATGCTATTATTTATCGTAAGGAGTGGTGAATGTGGAATTACAGGACGTTATACATAATCATAAATCGATACGCGAATACGAAGACCGCGAAATCAGCCAGGAATTGCTGGATGAAATACTGGAGGCGGGCATACGGGCTTCTTCGAGCGGCAATATGCAGACCTATTCGATTGTTGTGACGAAGGATAAAGAGCTGCGTGGGAAATTGTACGAAGCGCATATGGAGCAGTCGATGGTGGTGGATGCGCCGGTGCTGGTGACGTTTTGCGCTGATTTCAACAGGATGAGAAAATGGCTGGTGCTCAATGATGCGCCGGTTCATTTCGATAATTTCATGAGCCTCATGATCGGCGCCACCGATGCCACTTTGGCGTCGCAGAATTGCGCGCTGGCAGCGGAAGACCGGGGACTTGGGATTTGTTATATGGGATCAACGCTGGCGAACTGCGACCAGATCGGTGAATTATTAAACTTGCCGGAAAATGTGGTGCCGATTGTCGGATTTTCGCTTGGCTATCCGGCAGAAGATCCGGCGCCGCGTGACCGTTTGCCGCTGGAGGGAATCGTCCATTACGAGCAGTATAAGGATTATTCAGATGACGACATTCTGAAAATCTATGAGGAACGGAATGAAAAAGGATGGAACCGGTATATGGCCATTCCCCGCCTGAAAGAAAGGGTGGAAGAGCTGGGTGTGAAGAATCTGGCCCAGGTATATACGATGGCGAAGTACACGAAAGAATCGCATACCGGCTTTTCGCAGACAGTGCTGAACTATTTGGAGAAGCAGAATTTCATGAATAATGATTGAGCTTCCTTACAGCTCGTAAAAGCCCGCAGTCCGGATATTCCGGAATGGCGGGCTTTTGCGTTGTGCTTTTATTCTTGCGTCAATTTTGAACCATCCTCATCGGAAATTTAAGAATTTATTGAGCTATATTAGTTGAACTTAAAAAATAGAATATCCCGCTTCGGCGCTATGGACAAAGCTCCCGCAATAAGCCGAGAAGAACACTCGTCTTATTGCTCCGCTCAGTCCGGAGCCGCGCCTTTGCTGAGAGACATCTCTAAAGATATGGAGCAAAACAGCACAGACTCCTGCGGCTTAGCGATTCGACCGATACACCGCAGGAAGCGCAGCGGACGAGGAGGATTGGACGGGAGCCAAGACATTGGCCGAGGCTTGCGAGGACAAGTCTTTGCGACGAAGCTAGCGCAGCGATGCAGGAGCATGGTTTTGGAAAGCGCAGCTGTTTTACGGAATATCGATTATTAAAAATTATTAGTCCAACTTATATAGCTAAAGAATTTTGCGTTCATACCCCATAAAATAGGTAGCTTTTCTTTATTGCAGCCCGGAAATGGTATATAATTATCATTTAGAAGTAGAACTATTTACTTTATGGCAAGTTGCGATAGATTTTACGAAAAACTGAGGCAAAGAGATGACTTCCGGAAAGACTGGCTTGAGCACGAATGAGGCAGGATGGCCGGCATTTTTTTGCAAATATATGGGATAAGGAAGGGTATAATGAGCAGTGTACCAAAGAAAACAGACGTTATCTTAATCGGAGCCGGTGTGATGAGCGCGACATTGGGCTCAATGTTGAAAGAGCTGTCACCAGACTGGGAAATCAAAGTATTCGAGAAGCTCGAAAAAGCGGGAGCGGAAAGCTCCAACGAGTGGAATAATGCAGGTACAGGACATGCGGCGTTATGCGAATTGAACTACACGCCGGAGAAAGCGGACGGCTCGATCGAGATCGATAAAGCGATCAAAATCAATGAACAGTTCCACCTTTCCAGACAGTTCTGGTCGTTCCTTGTAAATAAAAAACGCATCACGAATCCACAGGATTTCATCATGCCGATTCCTCATATGAGTATGGTGCAGGGCGAAGACAATGTGCGATTCCTGAAAAACCGTTTTGAAGCGTTGACGCAGGTTCCATTGTTCAACGGCATGGAATTTACGGATTCTCCTGAAAAACTGAAAGAATGGTTCCCGTTGATCATGGAAGGCCGTACTTCTGCGGAGCCGATCGCGGCAACAAAAATCGACACTGGGACGGATGTAAACTTCGGCGCATTGACTGAAATGCTGTTCGAACATCTGGAGCAGGAAAATGTCGAAGTGAATTACGAGCATACCGTCAAAAACATCAAACGTTTGAGCGACGGCACGTGGGAAGTCAAAGTCCACGATGTGAAAAACGACAAAATCGAATACCATACATCAAAATTCGTCTTTATCGGCGGCGGCGGCGGAAGCTTGCCTTTATTGCAGAAAACAGGCATCCCGGAATCCAAGCAAATCGGCGGATTCCCGGTAAGCGGCTTGTTTCTTGTCTGCAACAAACCGGAACTTGTCAACCAGCACCACGGTAAAGTCTACGGTAAAGCGAAAGTCGGCGCACCGCCGATGTCCGTGCCGCATTTGGACACGCGCTATATCGACAATAAAAAATCATTGCTGTTCGGACCATTTGCAGGCTTCTCACCGAAATTCCTGAAAACAGGCTCGAACCTGGATTTGATCGGATCGGTTAAACCGAACAACGTCCTGACGATGCTTGCGGCTGGAGCCAAAGAGATGGGCTTGACGAAATACCTTGTTCAGCAAGTCATGCTGTCAGATGAAAAACGCGTCGAAGAATTGCGCGAATTCATCCCGAACGCAAAACTTGAAGACTGGGACGTAGTCGTTGCCGGCCAGCGCGTTCAGGTCATCAAAGACACAGACGACAAAGGCAAAGGAACACTTCAGTTCGGTACGGAAATCGTGACAGCTGAAGACGGTTCGATTGCCGCACTCCTTGGCGCATCTCCGGGTGCTTCTACAGCTGTGCATGCAATGCTCGAGATCTTCAATAAATGCTTCCCGGAACAAAAAGAAGCATGGGAACCGAAAATCCGTGAAATGGTGCCATCTTACGGCGTTTCGTTAGTGGATAATCCTGAATTGTTCAAGGAAATCCATGAAATGACCGACAAAGCACTGGGTTTGAACAACACGGAAGTTGATACGAACGAAACAGTCGGAGCAGGAGCTCAGTCTGTTAAAGAAAAAGCGTAAATAGATGAGTGGAGAAGGAAGTCCCGGGTGGGGCTTTCTTCTTTTTTTGGTTTTGTGTGTGGTGCGAAGCTTTTTCATCATAAAGCTTTTCCCCAATAAAGGGTTTTACATAAAATATGTGGAAATACTATAAAATGGTATATTAAATTTTCCTTCAAACCAGAATGCTTAATGGAAAAGATGGGTGAGACTGAATGGAGTTCAAACTAGGAAGCGGGACGCTTATGCTGCCTTCTTTGCATGTCATGATTATGGCCGCAATTATTATTTACTTATTGGTAAAATGGAGCAAGGAACTCGAGACACGCCAGTTTACGGTTTATTTTTATTTTTTGATCAGTGCTTACATCATGCCGGTCTACTCCAGCTATTCAGACCGAGACGGTGAGTTTCAACTCATGTTCCCTATCGGTTTTGCCGTCGTTTTCTTTTACTTATTCCGGAGTGAAAGGTATCACCGCGCTAAAATGAAAGCCTGCTTTTTAGGACTGGGCATTGCATTTTACCTAATAATTCGTCATTACATTGGATAGAATAAGCAAGAATCTATACATAAAAAGGAGAAAGCTTCAATTTTAGAAGCTCTCTCCTTTATTAATTTCATTCTTAAAAACCTCTCTTGAAGAACGGCACTTTCTTCAATGCGATAACCACCGGAATGGCGACGATGATGCCGACGACGTTTTGGACAAGGTTGCCTGGGATTGAGGCGGCCGGAATGATCAAGCTGCTGAAGATGATGGCTTCCCCGATATAATAGACGGCAATCATGACCGGGATTGATGCAATGGCTCCAAAGATATTGAATGCTTTGCTGCCACCCATTCGGCTGGCTGACCAGGCGATTTGGCCGACGATGTAGCCTTGCAGGCCACGTGCGATAAATGAAATCGGTGCCCATGCTGTCCAGCCGGATACCAAATCGAATAATCCCATCCCGAAAGCGCCGGCAAGCGCCGCCTTTTTAGGGCCGAACAGCATAGCGATGATGAACAGCATGGCTGTTCCGAGGTGGACGAGTCCGCCGTTTGCGGCAATCGGCAAACGGATGTTCAATAATAAGGTCGCTACAAACACTAGAGCAATAGCCATCGATGTGAGGATCAGGTCGAATGTGCTTTTGCTGGAAACCGTTGTTGGTGCAGTTGTTTTTTGCATGAATTTTACCTTCTTTCTTCAATTCTCTTGAATGTCTTGAGTTCCTGCTAAGAATAGCAAAGCATTGACCCAGTTAAAAGTGCCAATTTCGATTAATTCTTAGGGGTCAGTTTAATAAAACATAATAACCCGCGTATCTGCGGGTTCTTTTTGGTAAAATGTAGGGAGCAAACGAATCATAGTTTATATAAAGTTGATTTGAGAGAAATGAGATTTTAATTTGCCCGGAAAAGATTGGAGAATACTTGTATGAAAAACGAACAGTCGCGATATTCGAGGCTTGCCAATATAACTCAGGTTATCAATGTGAAGCTGGAGCTGAAAGAAGTGCTGCAGCAGGTGACTACGGCCATTTCAGAAGAAATTGTCCAATGCAATTCGGTTGGGATTTATTTGCCTCAGGGGGATGGAACTTATCGTGGTTTTGCCGGGAAGCCGGAGCTGATGGGCGGAATGACTCTGCAATCGCAGGTGATTGACCCGGCAACGGACCCTCTCGCAGCGGAAGTGATCGAGACCCGGAAAACTATTTATATACGGGATACCGCAACCGACAGCCGGCCGGATCCGAGGTCGGTTGAAGCTTTCCGGATCAAGTCGCTGCTGGCTTTGCCGATATCCTTTAACGAGGAATTATTCGGTCTTGTCTTTCTGTTCGATTACGGCACGCCGATGAATTTGACTCAGTCGGAGATTGAAAGTGTCGAAGCTTACGTGAATATGGCAGGTGTCGCGATTCAAAACGCGAAATCCCTTTCCCAGAAAGAAAAATTGATCGAAGAAAAGCAATTGCTGCTGGATCTGACCCAAGAGCTGTCGCTGTGTTCCACGATTCGGGAAAGTTTGAAAACCTGCTTTGCCTATTTGGAAAAGACGGCTGCCGGCTGTGATTTTGCCGCGCATATTGTAAAGCCCTCTTTAGTCCAGGGCGGCAAGCAGTTAGCCTTCTATAAGGCAGGCGAAAAGACGGAAGCGGAATGGCATGAAAAACTGGAGCAGCTTGGTTCCTTGGACAGCTATCTGGACTTGCTGGATGATGCGGTTCTGTTGCGGAAGCGAATGCGCTTAGTATTGGCCGGCGATAAAGATCTGCTCCTGTTTCCGCTGGTTTCGATGGGCAAGGTGCAAGGTGTCATTTCAGTGATAAGTTCGTTGGAACGGAAGAATTATATTGAAGATCCCCAGATTCTCCTGGCCCAATCGATTGTGGACGCGACTGCGCCGGTGTTCTCGAATTTATTGTATATGGATCAATTGGAAGTGATGGTCGAAGAACGGACGAGTGCGCTGTACGCTGCAAACAAACGGGTCAACAATGTGGTTGAGAGCATTACCGACGGATTTTTCGCGCTGAATAAAGAATGGGAATATGTCTTTATGAATCAGCATCATTTCCTGCCCGGAGAACGAAAGAAAGAAGATGTGATGGGCAGAAACATCTGGGAAGTTTTCCCGGAAACTGTGGATACAGTGATTTATACTGAATTCCACCGGGCGATGAACGATCGGGTCACGGTGCGTTTCGAGGCGCAATCCGACGAGGAAGATTATTGGTATGAGGTAACGGCTTACCCTTTTGACGACGGCATTTGCTGTATGCTCAAGAATATCAAGGAAAAGAAAAAATATGAAAAAGAGCTGAAGAGATTAGCGAATCTGGATTTGATCGGCCAGATGGCAGCGGGGATCAGCCATGAAATCCGCAATCCGATGACAACGGTGAGAGGTTTTCTGCAATTATTGAAAACTGATGAATTATTGGCGCCGCACGCCGGACATTTCAATTTGATGATTGATGAGCTGGACCGCGCCAATGCCATCATCACCGAATTTCTGTCGGTCGGCAATACACGGACTTCGGATATGAAAATGATGAATCTGAACACCATCATCACGGATATTTCGCCATTGATAAAAGTCGATACATTCAATCAGAACAAACATCTGGAGATCTACACGCAGGAAATTCCGGATTTATTGTTGAACCATAACGAAATCCGTCAATTGATCATCAATTTATACCGCAACGGCCTTGAAGCGATGGAACCGGGACGGACGCTGACAATCGGGACTTATGTGGAAAATGATAATTGTGTCGTGCTAGCGGTGCAGGATCAGGGCTGCGGAATCGATTCCGAAATCATCGAGAAAATCGGCACGCCTTTCTACACGACCAAAGATGAAGGGACGGGTCTCGGCCTTGGCATCTGCTACGCTGTAGCAGCGAGGCACAACGCTAAAATCGAAATTGAAACCAGTCCTGAAGGCACAATTTTCTTCACACGATTTCCTATTGATAAGCCAATTGAAAACGAATAAGGGGGAACGGCAATGAGACAGCTTTACATGAAACAGAAAGTCTTTAGTCTAAGCGGCAAATTTACGGTGAAGGACAAGGAACAGCAGGATGTTTATTATGTCGAAGGCAGCTTCCTGCAAATTCCGAAGACATTTACGATCATGGATCCCACCCGCAAGGAAATAGCATTGATCACCAAAAAAACATTCAGCCTGCTGCCGAAGTTTTTCGTGGAAGTGGATGGACGTGAAGTATTGATGATCAAAAAGGAATTCACTTTTTTCAAAGCGAAATACACGATTGACGCTGAAGGGGTCGAAGTGCAAGGCAATTGGTGGGATATGAATTTCGAAGTTTTGCAGCACGGCAAAGTGGTCGGTTCCGTCAGCAAGCAATGGCTGACTTGGGGGGACACTTATGAGGTGCAGGTTTTGGACGAAAAGATGGAGCATCTCCTGATTGCGCTGGTCGTCGCAATCGACTGTGTGAAGGCGGATGAAGCGGCGGCGGCTTCGGCGGGGTCGTGATTATTTTTTTCAGAAGGCGGTAAAATAAACAGGTGAAAAAGCGGCTGGGTCCAGTCGCTTTTTTTATTTGATAAATGCTCCTATACCAGAGGGGACACTGGTTGCAACTGTTAGTTGCGTGGTTTAGCAACCGGAAGTAGCTTTACTCCAAATACAAATATGTTCTAAATTGAAACTGTAGAGAAAGGCGGGGAATCGTATGATTTTTAGTGAACGATTAAAAACGGAAAGAGAAAAAATGGGATGGTCCCAGACAGAACTTGCCGAAAAGATTCACGTGAGCCGGCAATCGGTTTCAAAATGGGAGACCGGAAAAAGTCTGCCGAGCATCGAAGTGCTTATCGATCTTAGCGATTTATTTGGGATAACAATAGACGAAATGCTAAGGAGTGACAGGGAATTGAAAGAAAAAGTGATTCAAGACAGTAAACAATTGGCTCATCCCAGGTGGAAAGTGTTCTTTGACAGTGTATTTATGATCGGCGTGTTTCTACTTGTGGCAAAGCTGATTATTTTGGGTATAAATTACTTTGCAGGAACAGAATTTTTGATGTTGGAAGGTTTTGCGAGATTGGCTGCCAATTTCGGGCCGTTAGTTCTGATGGTTATCGGTGGAATCGGCAGTGATTCATTGAAGGACAAATATCAGTAAAATGAGGCGAACCAAGGGGAAAAGAGGATGAAAATGACGGAAAATGGTTTTATTTTCGAATCAGAACGGCTCGGTTTTCGAAGATGGAAGGCTGACGATAGGGGAGTGTTTGCCCGCATGAATGCGGACCCGCAGGTGATGGAGTATTTTCCAGACATGCTGACGCCAGCCGAGTCGGATCGGCTGATCGAGCGCTTCGAGAGGCATACCGAGGAAAAAGGCTTTGGAATCTGGGCAGTCGAACGCAAGGAAGACGGCGTGTTCATCGGCTTTATCGGATTAATGGAAGTAGGCTTTGACGCCGGTTTCCAAGGTGCCGTTGAAATCGGCTGGCGGCTGGACAATAAATTCTGGAAACAGGGCTATGCCACTGAAGGTGCGAGAGCCTGTCTGGATTATGCATTCGGAGTTTTGGGCTTGGACGAAATTCTTTCATTTACAGCGACACTCAACCAACCATCCGAAACCGTTATGAAGCGGATCGGCATGAAAAAAGCGGGTGAATTCGACCATCCGAAACTGGAAGAAGGCAGTCCGCTGAAAAGACATGTGTTGTATAAGATCACGGCGGCCGAGCACGCGTCGCAGTGAGCGAAATGCATTGACTTATTGCCGCTTAGGGCTTATTGTTAGAGACGCGATGAGCTCATTTGCGTAAGACGGACAAGCATTCCCTGGAGGAACACGTTGTGGAGCGTGGCTTGGACGCCGCAAATATCGATGCACCCTGCCTTTTGGCGGGGTGTTTTTTGTTTTTGGGGTGGAAACAATGTGGAAGAACCTTTAATTCCGAAAAACGTCTTCTTTTAATATGATGTAGAGGAGGTAAGGAAATGGGTTTTTGGTATTTTTTGATTTTGTTCATAGGATTGTTTTTAATATTTATAGGAATGTTTAAGAAAAAGCATTACTCGTCTGTAAGAAAACTTACTTTAGTAGTAACAGGATTAATCTGCATATTATTCGCGCTTTTCATGTTTTCACCAGGAAGTGCAGAAGTGATTGCCGATTTACTTAATTTAACCTAGCGAGTTATTTAATTTTACAAAACTAGTAACAAGAGTTTGCATATGAGACCTTATCGGAAATTCCCATATTTGCTTTGGCGGATCGGTAATAGGTGTGAATGAGATTTTTGCAACATTCAAAAATATATTTGTGATTTTTCAGACTATGTGATAATCTTTGGGGGAACAACTGAATACATGCACCACTGGGGGAGCCGGTTACCGGCTGAGACGAGCAATGCTCGGACCCTTTGAACCTGATCTGGATCATACCAGCGGAGGGAAGTGGGCGAGCGTATGCCGGATTTCTCTATCTTTTTGCATATTATTGCCGCTTTCCTTTACTGGAAAGCGGCTTTTTATTTTGCCTGAAAGGGGCTGGAGAAGATGGGATTTACACAGGAAGTGCGGCAAGAGTGCGATAGTTTATGGCAAGCGAGTTTTGATCATCCGTTTGTGAAAGGAATTGCGGAAGGCAGTTTGCCGGTGGAGATATTCCGCTATTACGTGATGCAGGATGCTTATTATCTGACGAATTTTGCGAAGATGCAGGCGGTAGGTGCACTCAAAGCGCCGGACCTCGCCACGACGAAAAGTTTTGCGCATCATTCGGAGCAGACGTGTGCGGCAGAAATGGCGCTTCATGAATCATTTATGGGCATGCTCGGCGTAACGGAGGAAGATTGGAAAAAATTCGAACCATCACCAAGTGCCTATGCTTATGTGTCGCATATGTACCGCGCGATGGAAGGGGATCTGGCGGATGTGGTCGCGACTATCCTGCCGTGCTACTGGCTTTATTATGAAATCGGGGAGCGCTTGAAAGATGCCGAACCGAATCATCCGATTTATGACCGGTGGATCGAGACTTATGGTTCCGAATGGTTTGGTGAATTGGTGCAGGAGCAGATTGAACGGATGGATCGATTGGCGGAAGGGCTGTCGGCGGAGCGGCGGCGGGAATTGAAGGTCCGTTTCCGGCGCAGCAGCTATTACGAATGGAATTTCTGGCAGCAGGCCTGGACGATGGAGACTTGGGAATTGCCGGCGCAAGTAAAGGAAGGTGTTTGAGATGATCAATAAAATCCGCAGCGAAAATCCAATCATCCATTGCATCACCAATCACGTCGTATCAAATTTTCAGGCGAACGGGCTGCTGGCAATCGGTGCTTCGCCAATCATGGGCGAGGCAAAAGAGGAAGTGGAAGAGCTGGCCGCCATCTCGCGCGTATTGTCATTGAATATCGGAACCTTGAATAAAGACACACTGGAAAGCATGATGCTTGCCGGGAAAAGAGCGAATAAGGAAAAGATCCCAGTGATTCTGGATCCGGTGGGAGCAGGAGCGACAGCTTTTCGGAGAGAAGCCGTCCAGAAGATTTTAACGGAAATCGATGTCAGTGTGCTGCGCTGCAACGCGGGTGAACTGGCCGCAATCGGCGGTGTGGAATGGGCGTCGAAAGGCGTCGATGCCGGTTCGGGCAATATCGACCTGGAGGATCTGGCGACCCGAGTGGCAAAAGAATACAGCTTGGTTGTGGCAGTGACAGGAGAGACTGATATCGTAGCTGACGGTTCGCGTGTGGAAAGGATTGCAGGCGGCGACCGGATGATGAGTTCTGTAACCGGCATGGGGTGCCTGCTCAGTGCTGTCACTGCCGCTTTCACGGCAGTGTCACCTGAGGATCCAACAGCTGCTGCGATTGAAGCTCTCAAGTTTTACAGTGCGGCTGGCGAAAAGGCCGCCGCAATTTCAAAAGGGCCTGGCAGCTTCCGCGACACATTTTTGGATGTTTTATTCGGCATAGAAATTGAAGAAAACGGCTTTGATATTCATAAAGGGGAAGGAGTGGATGTGCTGTGGCAGCGATCAAGCAGGTATTGACGATTGCAGGTTCGGATTCAGGCGGCGGAGCGGGCATACAGGCGGATATCAAAACTTTCCAGGAACTCGGCGTTTTCGGTACATCGGCCATTACAGCGGTAACGGCGCAGAATACATGCGGCGTGCAGGGCGTATATCCCATGCCTGCCGGCGCTGTGAAAGCGCAAATCGATGCAATCGGAGCGGATTTTGCCATAGCCGCAGTGAAAACGGGCATGCTTTTCGACGCCGAAATCATCGCTGAAACGGCAGCGGGCATCCGCAGGCACGGCTGGCGAAATCTTGTCGTGGATCCGGTGATGATCGCAAAAGGCGGCGCAACTTTGCTGCAGGAGGAAGCGCTCGAGGCGATGCGGACATTATTATTGCCACTTTCGTCGGTCATCACACCGAATATTCCGGAAGCGGAAATGCTGAGCGGCATGAAAATACATGGTGCAGCAGACCGGAAAAGAGCGGCTGAAGGGATTCTCGCTTTTGGCGCGAAAGCTGTCGTCATCAAGGGGGGACATGCCGACAATCCGCTGATAGCAGAAGATTATTGCCTCGATCAAACCGGTGAATCATTTGTATTGCGCTCTGCGCGCATCCATACGCAGCAGACGCACGGCACGGGCTGTACTTTTTCAGCCGCTTTGACAGCTGAACTGGCTAAAGGGCAAACTTTTCCGGAAGCTTTGGTGACAGCAAAACGCTTTATCCAGTCGGCTCTTACACATCAATTGCATATCGGTGCAGGACACGGCCCGACAAACCATGCAGCATTCCGTCATTTTGCAGCGGAAGGAGATGTGCAATTTGTTCAATAAACCTTCTGTCTATTTCATCATGGGGACGCAGAATGCTTCAGGGAAAGACCCGCTATCGATATTGGAAGAAGCTTTAAAAGGGGGCATCACCTGTTTCCAGCTTCGTGAAAAAGGAACAGGAGCTTTGCGGGGGCAGGATTTAATGGAGTTCGCTGAAAAGTGCCGGGATTTATGCGCCATTTACAAAGTTCCTTTTTTGATCAATGATGACGTCGAACTGGCTCTCGCAGTCGGTGCTGACGGCATTCATATCGGACAGGAAGATATGGATTGCGGACAGGCACGGGCATTGATCGGCAAGGAAAAAATATTGGGTGTTTCTGTACATTCACTCGAAGAAGCAAGGATTGCCATCGATGCCGGTGCAGATTACCTCGGTATGGGTCCGGTTTACGGCACGCAGTCAAAAGCGGATGCGAAACGGCCGGCTGGTACAACAGGCATCAAAAAAGTTGCCAGCCATTTTCCGCTGACGCCGGTATTTGGAATCGGGGGCATCACACTGCAAAATGCCGGTGCTGTCTGGCAGGCAGGAGCGTGCGGTGTCGCCGTCATATCGGCGCTGTCGGGAGCTGACGATATCGCTTTGCAAATCGCCGAATTCAAAAATTCATATAAAGGAGTATTGATATGAATACAAAAAAGCTTGTCGTAATGTCCATGTTCGTGGCCATCGCGGTTGCCGGTTCAGCGTTTGTGTGGTTTCCGGCAGGAATCGCGCGCGCTTATCCGATCCAGCACGCCATTAATGTCATAGCAGCGGTGCTTTTTGGGCCAATCCCTGCCGTAACGATAGCCTTTGTGACCGGGGGTGTGCGGGTACTGACAGGCACGGGATCTTTGCTGGCGTTTCCAGGGGGCATGATCGGCGCATTGCTTGCCGGGGTCCTGTATAGAATGTCCGGGCGCATCGGATTTGCGGCAGCCGGTGAAATCATCGGTACCGGCGTCATCGCATCACTCATCGCTGTCCCTTATGCCAAACTGTTGATGGGCACAGAAACCGCAGCGCTATTCTTCATGCCGCCGTTTCTTGTATCAAGTATCAGCGGTGCGATATTGGGCGTGGTGCTGGTTTACAGATTGGAAAAAACGAAAGCCAGGGAATTATTGTATTGATATAAATGGAGAAACTAATCAGCCGGCGGGGACTTTCCAGGTCTCCGCCTGTTTTTTTATTGTAATGAAAAGGTGAATTTAAAACGGATAAAATTGGGTAAACAGTAGAAAAAGGTGCGACGTACGTACATTAATGCGAGGGCCAGGCCCCGCAAAAGAGGTGGAAAGCGATGGATCTGCAGAAAATCATTCAAAATCAAAAAGCATATAAGCATATGTCGCAGGACGAAACGGCCGCTGCGAAATATGGCATGACGGCGAGTGCGATAAAAGAAGCGACGGAAATCGGGGAGCAGGTATTGGAAGACGGAGGCAATGCGATCGATGCCATTATTGCCATCCAATTTGCGCTGGCTGTGGTGGAAGGGATGAATACCGGCATCGCAGCGGGCGGGTTCCTGATCTATTATGACCACGAAAGCCAAAAAACAATCGTCATCGATGGCCATAGCCAAGCGCCATCTGAAGTTACGCCGGAACTTTTCGTCAATGAAAAAGGCGAAGCGGTTCCTTTTGACGAACGTTCCACCAGTGCCAAAGCTGTAGGAGTGCCGGGCATCATGAAGATGATGAGCGAAGCGCATGAAAGATATGGATCGATGCCGCTGGAACGGCTGGTCGATCCAGCCATCGAGCTGGCTGAAAACGAATACGAGGTAAACTCGTTATGGGAAAGGACGATTGAGCAATTTAAAGACAGGATGGGTGAAGAGACGAAGAAAGTCTTCGTGCCAAACGGCAAACCGTTGAAAGAAGGAGACAAAATCCGTCAGCCCGATTTGGCGAAAACCTTGAAAATTATAAAAGAACAGGGTTTTAACGCTGTTTATGAAGGTGAAATCGCGGATGCCATGCTTGAAACGATTGAAAGCCATGGCGGCCTGATGTCAAAAGAAGATATGCAGAATTATAAAGTGGCTGTCAGGGAGCCGCTCTGGAGTACCTATAAAGAACTTGATCTTGCCTTTCCGCCGCCTCCGAATGTCGGGGGATTCACCATTGCGCAAATGCTGAAAATACTGGAGCCGTTTGAAATCGAAAAATTCCACCCCCATTCCTGGGAAAAATATCATCTTTTAAGCGAAGTCATGCGGCTGACTTTGGCAGATAAAGAAGCGTATATGGGCGATCCGGAATTTATTGATATTCCGATGAAAGGGCTTTTCCATCCGGAATATATAGAAGAACGCAGAAACCGGGTCAGCTTTGATGAACGCCTGAGAAAGGTGAAAGAAGGACATCCGTGGGATTACGAGGAGAGGGATTCGACCAATAAACTGCATGGGGTGCATTCCGAGGAAGGAATGGAAACAACGCATTTCACTGCGGTTGACCGCTGGGGGAATATAGCGGCCTGCACATCATCGATTGAGCGTATTTTCGGTTCAGGCATTATGGTGCCTGGCTACGGATTCCTTTTGAATAATGATCTGACCGATTTTAATCCTGAGCCGAGAACGAAAAATGAACCGAATGCGAAGAAATACGCCATCAGTTCCAAAGCGCCAACCATCGTTTTCCATGAGGGCAAGCCGTTCTTTACGCTCGGCTCGCCAGGCGCAACAACGATTGTCGCATCCGTTCTCCAAGTGTTTTTAAATGTTGTGGAGTACAAAATGGATTTGAAAGAGGCAATTGAAGAACCGCGAATTTACATTACGCCGGATTTGAAAATCCAATGGGAAGACGGCATCAATGACGAAGCGATGGAGAAATTGACGGAACTCGGTTATGAGTTGGACAGAAGCTATAAGGAAGTGACGGCGGATACCCGCGTGGGTGATGTCCAGGCGATTTTAATCGACCCGGAAACCGGGCATACGTATGGAGCGGCCGATTCGCCCCGTCCCGGGGAAGCGGCTGGACCGGATGAGCCGCCTGAAGAGTGAAATAGAGGTTAATCGTGGGAAGGCTTGGGAGCTAAGTTATTGGCTCTCAAGCCTTTTTGGTGTTTGTTTGAGACGTTACGGGCGATTAAAAATTTTTGCGGGCGATTAGCACACCGATACGGGCGTTCCAGCATAAATCAAACAAAAAAAGAGCTTGAGCGGTATATCGCTTAAGCTCTTCGAACGATAAAGCCCATATGCCGCCCGCTCTTCCTGTCTTCGCGGTAAGAAAAACCTTCAGGATTCATGAATGTGCAGGTGCGATCGATTGAAATGTGGCCTGTCGGGATGCCAGCCAATTCACATTGCTTCTTGACGGTCAGCTGGTTATCGATATGGTATTTGCCGGTTTCAGCGTTGTGATATATGAATTCATCTGCATAGCCGAGCGCTTTGAATTTCAAGTACACATCTTCATCCACTTCGAATTTTTCCTGGCTTAATGCAGCGCCGATCTGGACATGGAAATCTTCCGGTTTGCAGCCTTCCTCATTCTTCAGATGTTCGAAAAGCTTTAATGTCACTTCTTTGATGGTGCCTTGCCAGCCTGAATGCACGGCGCCGATGAGTCCTTTGTTTTCATTGTATAAAAGGAGCGGAACGCAGTCAGCGGCGAACGTACAGAGCACAAGACCGGTTTCATAAGTATACAGCGCATCGGTGTTTTCCACTGCATGCCCGGTCTCAGTGGATCCGCGCCCTCTGTCTGCTGCCTCGACACGGTGGAAATTGGCGCTGTGCGTCTGGTTGGCGCATACAAAATCGACGAGGGTAAGGCCCAGGAAATCTGCCAGTTTCCGCCGGTTTTCCACTATCAGCATCGGGTCTTCACAAGCATGTAGCGCCATGTTATTGAGTTCGAATTCTACCGTATCTTTCAGCGTGAGCCCGGCTGTGAAATTTGCCGAATGGACATATAGTTTCGTTTTCATATCATCACCTGTTTCTACTATATAAGAGCTGGATTTTATTGTATAGAAAAAAGGAGGGCATTTGCCCTCCTTTCACTGTTCCACAATAAGCGCTTACGAATTGTTGCCGCCGCTGTGGCTGTTTCTGCCGCCTTTACGGCCGGCTTCTTCGCGGCTCATTTTGTTGCCTCCGGAATTATTGCCTCCCGAGTTGTTGCCGCTGTGGCTGTTTTCTCCACCTTTTTCCCCAATTTCTTCATAGAATTCCTGTCCATGGCTGTTGGATGTTGCTTCTCCTCCAAGACGACCTGCTTCTTCACGACTCATTTTGTTGCCGTTGTTTTTGTCTGCCATTTCTAACTCCTCCTTAAAGTGTATTGGGTGTTACAGTATGTGATTTTCCCGGTTAATATGCTCTCAAACACCATTAACCGTTTTGTAAAACACTTGTAATATTTTCCACCTTCTATCAAGGTTTTTTATTTTACGCCAATAAAAAACCGCCCTGTTTAATGGGCGGGAAAGTCAGTTATTGCTTTTTGGGTGGTTCCAGAAGAAACACAATATAGCCGATATCATCCTGGAAATTCCAATCAAGAAAAACTTCTTTAATATTGCGTTTCAGTATTTTTTCGGGATGCGATTCCAATATCAAGTGTCGCTCCAACGGTCGTTTGGCGAGCTTGAGAATTTCGGAGTAGCCTTCCGATATCAACGCTTTCTCGATCCCTACTAAGATGCCATATCTTTTGACCAATATTGTCCGGTCATTCAGCCAATAACTTTCAATTGAGCTCGGTGTTTTTTCGGCGCGCTCACTGGCTGATTCAATCTTTTCCTCGAAGGTATCCCTGTCAATCTCTGCGGGCCATTCAAAATCATTTTCCTGCACTTTTTCATCGATGACACCAATCAGCAATCCTGTTTCCAGTTCAAGATTCCAGTCCGCATGAAATTCACTGATATCCAATTGCCCGATTCGCCATAGATTTTTCTTTATGTCTTCTTCCAATTCATTGATCAGTAAATCCCGGGTTTCCAAAACTCGTTTCCATTCCTTCTGTTTCAGCAGCACGGCTTCCATAGGGGCGATGAACCCGCGGAAGTGGATAACGATAAATGGCTTTCGGATAGTTACATAAACGGATGTTGGACCTTTTCCAAAATGATCACGGAGCAGCGTTGAAATATAGCCGCCTATTTCAGATTGTACCGTCTTTTCTGAAGCCATGAAAATTCCTCCTTCCGTCGGAAGCATATTTATCCGATATTTTATAATTGCTTGTTCCCATAATTATAGAGGTTCGGATGGGGAAATGCGAGGAGTCTTTATTTTTTTGATAGATAGTAAATATCAGGAGCAGCAGCGGGGGATTCAGCGGAATTTCATTAAAAATAATATCTTAATAGTAGTATATTATTCCTCTTAGTTCCTGATAGAATGAGAATAAAGGGAAGAATTTGAAGATGAAGGGAGGGGGGACCTCGTGGAAAAGACACATCAATTGGGTTTAAATTATGAATTTTGGGCAAAAAAGATTCTCTATTTTTATGGCTTGCTGGCCATTGTGGCAATTGGCGGCCAATTAGTCGGTCTGATTGTCACGATCTTTTATTATTCTTCTGATATAGAAGAATATATTTCATTGCGCATGATTTGGCCGACAAGTTTTATCCTGGCCATCATGCTGCTTTCCTGGTTCATGGTACAAATATTAAAAATCTATAACCCGTACATCCTTTTTTTCGCAGGCACCCTCCTTGCGGTTGTGATGATTCTGACAAATCCGGGTTTACCGGGCCTTCAGATGACTTTATTGCTGCCAATGGCGATCTCGTTGATTTACCTGAAGAAGTTTAAACTGACCATCAGCTTTTTGACTAACTTCACCGCTCTGTTCATCATTTATTTTATAAGCGAAGACAGCCGGGCTGTCATGACGCCTTATGAATACTTCGCGTATTTGTTTATTCTGGTGGCAGGATACATCGTTTATCTGGCAGTTATTGAAAGAGGAACGGAAATGCTCACGACGCTGCGCCATGCGGCTGAAAAAGAAGAAGAGCTGCTGATCCAGAACCGCATCATGGATCGATTGTCGAAGACGGATGCGCTGACCGGGCTCATTAACCATAAAACGTTCCAAAACTTTTTGGAAACACTGGTCCATCAGGCGGATGCTTCAGGAATGCAGCTTCAATTGGCGGTATTGGATATCGATAACTTCAAGAGCATCAACGATAACTTCGGCCACAGCAGCGGTGATATAGTGCTGAAGCATGTAGCTGAAGTCCTGTCGGAAAAAGCGGATGCGCACGATGTTGTTGCGCGTTATGGCGGAGAAGAATTTGCTGTTATTTTTACTGGGAAATCCTTCGAAGAGACGTTGGAACTGCTGGATGACATGCGCGAGGCGGTAGCCGAATTAAAGCACCCGGAAATCGCGGAGAGAAGTGTCACGATCAGCGCCGGTTTGCAGAATTACTATCCAGGCCTGTCCAAAAGCGATTTTTTCAAGAAGGCGGATGCGTACTTGTATGAAGCGAAGCGGAACGGCAAAAATCAGATTCAGCATAACCGGAATTATAACTATAATATTTAAGGAAAGATTGCCGCTTCGCCTGTTGGCGGGAGCGGTGTTTTTTATAGGTCGTCCGTTTGGTTGTACCTGGCCATTTTATTAGCGATAATAAGGAGTAAAAGTAAGATTGCGCGGAAAGGGTCATTCCATGAATACATTATTGAACGATTATCGGATAAAAAAATTATGCGGCCTGGCCGCTTACCGGAAAGGCAAGGCTTATTTTGATGCGGGCAAAGTGGCGTTGAAGCCGCTCAGCGAACAGGCTGCCGTCATCAAAGCGGAGGTCCGGTCAACCGGTGTTTTTGAAGTGTCGGTCAAGGAAGAGCAGGACGGGACGATCCTCGCTTCGTGCAGCTGCCCGCCGGTGGGATTTGTCAGCACGTATTGCCAGCATATTGCCGCAACGCTTTTGGCGGTAAATGAAGCGCAGCAGAAGGAAGTGCAAAAAACGCAGCGCTTGATGGAGCTGTTCGGCGATAAAAGGATGCGTCCAAGTAAAAAGCAGCTTCATTTCGACGACCGGCCGGTATTGGAGATCAGTTTTCTGCTCCATTCGGTCGAAGCGGAAGACGGCGAGCGTTTCTTCTCAGCGAAACTCAGCGCCGGGATGGATGCAGTTAAGCCGATCCGCGATGCGGGGGCGTTCCTGCAGGCTGTCGATCAAGGCTCCAACTATCCGGTTTCTTCGGATTTAACCTATTCACGGGAGGCATTCAGTTTTACGGAGGAAACGGACGCGCTGCTGCGTGAATTGATGAAGATCAATGGTGCGGTGACTGGCCGGGGCCGCATCATTATTCCCGCCTCTGCCTGGGATACGTTTGTGAAATTGATCGCGGAAATTCCGTCAGTCAATATCGGGCATAAAGGGCGGATTTACAGAGGGTTGCGTTTTGATACCGATTTACCGTTGATATTCCGTTTTGAAGCGGCCGGCGACGCGGGTTATCTGCTGAAAGTGGAAGGGCTCGAACAGATCACGGTCATGAAATCTTACGGACTGGCCATCAGCGGCGGGGCATTCGTGAAATTGCCGCAGGACGACTGCGGGCGGTTGGAAGAACTGAAAGAGCTGATGGAAGGTTCGGCTGAGCTGGAGATTGCGCCGGCTCAGGCTGACTATTTCATGGAAAGCGTCATTCCGGGACTGGAACGTCTCGGAGAAGTACATATGGCGGCCGCTGTCACCGGGCGGCTGGAAGAAACACCGCTGTCGGCGAAATTATTTCTCGACCGGATCCGCAACCGGCTGCTTGCCGGAGTTGAATTCCATTACGGCCAGCTGGTCATCAATCCTTGTGAAGAAGCGGAAGATGAGATCCGCCATCTGCCAGGCATCCGCCGCCAGCGCGCCAAAGAAGAGCGGATCATGGAGCTTATGAAGAACAGCCTCTTCACCCAAACGGACGGCGGCTTTTACATGCAGGACGAAGAAGCGGAATATGATTTTCTGTTCCACACCATCCCGCAGCTGGAAGAATTGATGCAGGTGTATGCCACGACAGCCGTAAAAATGCGCGTGCAGAAAAACTACCTGGGACCGAAAGTGAAAGTGGAAGTAAAAGAGCGGACAGATTGGCTGGCGTTCAAACTCGAGCCGGGTGAGATTCCGGAGGCGGAGATCCGTCTGGTGCTCGCTGCTTTGAAGGAAAAGCGCAAGTATTACCGCATCCCGAGCGGTACGTTATTGTCTTTGGAGACGCCCGAATTTATTGCGCTGAATGATTTGATGCTTGAACTTGGCAACGAAGAAGAATGGTTCGGCGACGAAATCCGGCTGCCGCTGATTCAGGGGCTGCAGTTGGTGTCATCGCTTGAGGAAGGCGAATTGCTCGACCCCGGCGCGGATTTTGCGAAGCTGCTGCAGAATCTCAGCAACCCTGAAGAAGTCGGTTTCGACATCCCCGAACCGCTGACAGGGGTGTTGCGTGATTACCAGAAAGCCGGTTTCAATTGGCTGAAGGCATTGGCGAAATACAGTTTTGGCGGCATTCTCGCGGACGATATGGGGCTCGGCAAAACGTTGCAGAGCATCGCGTTCATCCAGTCGGAACTGCCGGAAATCCGCCGGCGACAAGTTCCGGTGCTGATTGTCGCGCCTTCTTCGCTGACCTATAACTGGCTCGAAGAATTCACGAAATTTACGCCGGATATCAAAGCCGTAATCATTGATGGCAATAAAACACGGAGAACGAAACGGTTTAGGGATAACGCGGAAGCGGACGTCCTCATCACGTCTTATCCGTCGCTGCGCATGGACGGCGCTCTATATAAGGGCAAGACATTCCATACGCTGTTCTTGGACGAAGCGCAGGCTTTCAAAAATCCGGTGACCCAGACGGCAAAAGCGGTCAAGGCGATTGAAGCGGATTACCGCTTTGCGTTGACCGGGACGCCGATTGAAAATTCGCTGGACGAACTTTGGTCGATTTTCCACGTCGTCTTTCCGGAATTGCTGCCGAACCGGATGCGTTTCGCTGAAATGCGGCGTACAAGCATCGCCAAACGTGTCCGTCCGTTCATCCTGCGGCGAGTCAAACAGGATGTGCTGAAGGAATTGCCGGACAAAGTCGAAACGCTGCAATTCTCCGAACTTTATCCGTCGCAGAAAAAATATTATGCGGCGTACCTCGCTGAACTGAAACAGGAAGCGCTCAAGCATCTCAATAAAGACAGTTTGCAGAAAAACCGCATCAAAATACTGGCCGGCCTGACGCGGCTCCGCCAGTTATGCTGCCACCCGTCGCTGTTCGTTGAAGGCTATGAAGGCGGCTCAGCAAAATTCGACCAATTGATGGAAATCGTCGAAAGCAGCCGGATGGCGGGACGCCGTGTACTGGTGTTTTCCCAGTTTACGCAAATGCTGCAATTGATCGGCAACCGGCTGACGCGGGAAGGGCGGCCGTATTTCTATCTCGATGGCCAGACCCCGCCGCAGGACCGCGTTGAAATGTGCAGCCGCTTCAACGAGGGCGAGGGCGACCTGTTCCTTATTTCATTGAAAGCGGGAGGAACCGGGCTGAACCTGACAGGAGCCGATACGGTCATCCTCTACGATCTCTGGTGGAATCCTGCTGTTGAACAGCAGGCGGCGAGCCGGGCGCACCGAATGGGCCAGCAGCACACCGTGCAGGTGATCCGCATGGTCGCCAAAGGTACAATAGAAGAAAAAATCACCGAATTGCAGGAGAAAAAGAAGAACCTGATCGACGAAGTCATCCAGTCCGGCCAGGAACCGCTGGCGGCGATGACGGAAGACGATATTCGGGAATTGTTGATGATTTGATGGGTAGTTGTTTTGTAAGTTGAACTAATATCTTTTTAATAATCGATATTCCGCAAAACAACTTCGCTTGCCTGGTGGCTTGCGCTGAGCTAACTCGTGCTCAGTACCCTTCGCCCGAGTGGATCTCAGCACTTCGCTTGGTCACCTGGGCGTCTGCGCTGTTTTGCTCCATATCTTAAAAACTCTCTCAATAAAAGCCGCTTTCTAAGCGCCGGCGCGCTCCAGGACTGGACGGAGCAATAAGACGAGTGCTCTTCTCGGCTTATTGTGGGAGGCAAGGTTCGCCATACGAAGATGGCGCAACCTTTGCGACGAGCAGTGCGCAGGAGCATAATCTTTGAACTGTCCAAAGCGGCGAAGCGATGTGAAGCAATCCACCACTCGATTTTATTACCAGAAAAGCTTTTAGAGGAATGGTTTGCTAAAATAGAAGGAAAGGAAACGGAGGTGAAGATATGGATCCGAAAAGTTTGGTGGCCCGAGTGAAAGACCGTATTCCGGAAGTATTGGGCAATAAGGAGTTTGCAAAATTTGCGATTTTACTGCCGTTGATCGAAAAAGACGGCGAAATCCATATCCTCTTCGAAGTCCGTTCCCATCTGCTCAGAAACCAGCCTGGCGACATCTGCTTCCCAGGCGGAAGAATCGATAAACAGGATGAGTCCGAAGAGGACGCGGCAGTCCGTGAAACGATGGAAGAGCTGGGCATCGGCCGCAAGCAGATTTCCGATATATTTCCGCTGGACTATATCGTTTCGCCGTTCGGCATGATTGTTTTCAGCTTTGCGGGAATCATCGATCCGGATGTTGAATTCCGGCCGAATCCGCCGGAAGTGGACAGTCTGTTCACCGTGCCGTTATCGTTTTTCCTCGAAAAAGATCCGAAAGTCTACCGTGTGAATTTTGATATTCAGCCGGAAGAAAGTTTCCCTTACGACCTCATCGCCGGAGGGGAAAATTACAATTGGCGCACCCGCCAGGTCGATGAATATTTCTATATCTACGAAGACAAAGTGATATGGGGATTGACCGCTAAAATACTGACGCATTTCATGGAGATCATTCGCTGAATGGTCTTTTTTTTATGCTTTTTTCAAAAAGCTAAGACACGTGTCCAGCGTCTGAAAAAGGCGTTGAGATATGATTTTTTAAATTTTTTTTGAGATTGGTGTGACCCCTACATGTCATAGGCTTCAAGCGCCGCGGCACCCCGCCGGAAAACTGGGGGGAATTTGGAAATGAAAATATTGTGTGTTACCATTGCTACTTAATTGTTTTGTTTAAATTTTCACAAGCGATTATTTGAACAATACCGAACGAAGCGGAGCGCTGGTGAGAAGGTGCGCAGATTCAGAGAGAAAACCCGGTTGGCGGTTTTAGAATCTACGCAGGATTATACGCTCATCATTTATTTTAAATTCATAAACTCTTTTTCACAGTGTTAATTCGGTCTATTAAATTAAATAAAAACATCGTAACAGCGTATAGTCTAATCGTTTGATTGAGCACAATCTTCAATTGGAAAACATGCCATGGAGCCGAGGTTTTTCCGTCTTCAAGAAGAAGGAGAAATTTTTTATTTATATTAGGAGATGATAGTAAGTGGAGAAGAAAAGAATCGTCGTGAAAATAGGCAGCAGTTCGCTGACAGATCCGAATGGGAAATTGTCGATCAGCAAATTGCGCGAACATGTCGAAGCATTGGCCCGTTTGAAAGAAGACGGCCATGAAGTGATCTTGATCTCATCGGGAGCGGTAGCCGCCGGATTTAAGAGCATCGGCTATTTATCGCGTCCGGATGCGGTTGTCGATAAACAATCGGCTGCGGCTGTCGGACAGGGACTGTTGCTGCAGGCGTATGGGGATGAATGCAAAAAGCATGGGATTATTGCGGCACAATTGCTGTTGACCAAGGACTTATATAAAAACGCGAACGATACAATCTCGAATTTATTGGAGCGGGACGTAATGCCGATCATCAATGAGAATGACTCGGTTGCAGTGAAGGAATTGACTTTTGGGGACAATGATATGCTGTCGGCCTTAGTCAGCAAACTGGTGCACGCGGACTTCCTGATGATTTTGACGGATATCAATGGCATCTACAGCGGCAATCCGAACACTGACCCGACAGCTGAAAAATACACATTCCTTACTGAAGTCCACGAAGAAATGGAAAATGCCGCTTCTTCAGAAGGTTCTTCAAACGTCGGCACCGGCGGAATGAAATCAAAAGTGGCAGCTGCTAAAACAGCATTGGCCTCAGACGTACAGGTCTTTATCGGCGCTGGCGAAGGCAAGGACAAATTGGTCGATATTTTCAAAGGAAAAGGCGACGGAACTTACATCGGTACACTGGTGGAACCTAAAGTATTAGTGAATGCATAAATCGAAAGGAGACAAAGGATGACTGGACTTCTGCAAGAAGAAAAAGTTACAGAAACAGAATTAATCTTAAAAGCACAAAAAGCAAAAGAGGCCGCTTTCCAATTGGCGAAAGCGACGACGGAAGATAAAAATGAAGCTTTGCAGCTGATTTCAGCGCAATTGCTGGAGGAACAGGACTTCATCTTAAGTGAAAACGCAAAAGACATAACGGCCGGGCAGCAGGCAGGGATGAACGATTCACTGGTGGATCGCCTGAAGCTGGATGCAGACCGGTTAAAGGATATGGCTGACGCACTCATCCAATTAACCCGATTAAACGACCCCATCGGAAAAACCCTCGAAAAATGGGAGCAGCCTAATGGACTGGCAATGACGAAAATCCGCGTTCCAATCGGGGTTGTCGGCATGATCTATGAAGCGCGCCCTAACGTAACAGTTGATGCCTCGAGCCTGTGCCTGAAAACAGGGAATGCGATTGTACTGCGCGGCAGTTCAACAGCCATCAATTCCAATAAAGCGATTGTCCAGGTGATTCGCCGTGCGCTGGAAAAGACCAAACTGCCGGTTGAATCAGTTCAATTGCTGGAAGATACGCGCCGCGAAACAGCGTCGCAAATGTTCAAACTGAACGACTATCTGGATGTTTTGATTCCGCGCGGCGGGGCGAAGCTGATCCAAACGGTCGTGCAAAATGCCACAGTACCCGTTTTGGAAACAGGAGCGGGGAACTGTCACATCTTCATCGACCAGACAGCGGACGTGAAGATGGCAATCAATATTGCGGTCAACGCGAAAACGCAGCGTCCTTCTGTCTGTAATTCGTGTGAAACGATTCTTGTGCAGAAAGATTGGGCGGAAGCTCATCTGGCTGAACTTGTGGATGCTTTGCAGGGAGAGAACGTGAAGATTCACGGAGATAAAGCCGTGCAGCAGAGCTCTTCTGATGTCGCGCCTGCCACTGATGAAGATTGGGCGACAGAATACTTGGGCTTTGAAGTGGCTGTAAAAGTCGTTGAAACGGTGGACGAGGCTGTTCAGCACATCAATCAATACGGCACGAAGCATTCGGAATCCATCATTTCAACAGATGCGGCGAACGTTGAACAATTCTTCAACGAAATCGATGCGGCTGCGGTTTACCACAATGCTTCGACCCGCTTTACGGATGGCTTCGAGTTCGGTTTCGGCGCTGAAATCGGCATCAGCACGCAAAAGCTGCATGCCCGCGGACCGATGGGTTTACCGGCGTTGACGTCAACGAAGTACATTATCAGAGGCAATGGACAAACGAAATAATGAAAAGGGAAAGGCTATCCTGGAAGTCGTGTGAGCGGCTTTTGGGGTGGTTTTTTGTTTTTAATAACCGATATTACGCAAAACAGCTCCGAAGACATTAGCCGAAGCTTGCAAGGCTAAGTCTTTGCGACGAAGCAGCGCAGCGATGCAGGAGCACAATGGTTTTTCCTGGGGACTTGCACTGAGCTAACTCGGGCTCGTTGCACTTCGCCCGAGTGGATCTCAGCACTTCGCTCGAAACACAGTTGCAAAGCAACTGCGTTTCTAATCCACTGGTAGTCTTCGCTGTTTTGCTCCACATCTCTAAAAATTTCTCTCAACTTCACCGCGACAAATCTTGATAAATCTTTTACTAAATTTATTTTAATAAGTTTTGCTTATCGGTTTTTATAATAACTATTGAATTTATTTAAGTGGATAGAAGGATTATAGTTAGGGTGAAAAGAGGTGACGGGGATGGATTACATCTTTATGTTCTTTCTTGGTGTGATTGCCACGACGCTGGGAACTCTCGCTGGAGGCGGCGGGTTGATCAGCCTGCCGGCGATGCTGCTGCTCGGGTTGCCCGTCCATTCGGCGATCGGCGCCAATAAAGTCTCGAATACGGTCAGTTCGTTCTCCAGCTTTTATTATTTGATCCGGAAAAAGAAAATCTCGCTGAAAGAGTCTTATTGGATCGTGCCGGTCAGCTTAATGGGCGGTGTGGCGGGTGGTTTTATCGCTTCATCGATACCCGAAGACCAAATGTATATACTGGTGAGTTTCTTATTGATTGCTGCATTTTTCACTTCGTTTATCGGCAAGAAAGGGTTCGCAGGCGAAAGCCGGTTGATGTTCAAACCGAAAAGTGCGGGCGGGTTATTCGGTATCGGCATGTACGACGGCCTTTTCGGTCCGGGGCAGGGAACACTGATGCTGTTCCTGTTCAGCTATCTCGATATCGCCTATATCCGAGCGGTCGGATTCGTGCGGCTCGCTACATTTTCAAGCTGTCTGGGCGCTGCGGTCACGTATACGCTGGCGGGCCACATCATCTGGCCGTTGACGCTCGCGCTTATGGCCGGATCGGTTACCGGGGCACAGGCAGGCGTCCGAATTGCCGAAAAGCTCAATCCGAAATTTGTGAAGCCGCTGCTGCGTGCGGTCACCGTGTTGTTGATTGCGCAAATTCTTTTTACGCGGGTATTTTGAGGGAAACTTCAGTCCAATCAAGGAGGCCTTTGCGGATGCAGGGGCTTTTTTTGTTGGGTTACAGGGGTTGTAGGAGGCGAAACTGCTGGGAATAAATGCTTGATTTTTTATTCGATGCTCAATTATCCTGCGTTTCGGAATTTGCGGGCGATTAAATAGATTTGCGGGCGATAAAAAAATTATATCGGCGTTCAGCAAAAATATCGCCGTGAAATGGAAATATCTTCTTTTAATTTCTCAGCAAAGAAAATTCCCAGCCCCGAGAAGCCAAAAAAAGGGAAGTCTGACTTGTTCTGTGGTAGGCTAAAAAACAGCTATTTTCTTTTCAGGAATTTGTTAAGAAGAAATAAAAAAGAAAGAAGGTACCATAAGAATGAAAAATTTAGCCGGGATGAAACGATCACGTTTCGTTATACTTTTGGGCGCGTTGACAGCCATGATTCCTTTTACCATCGATATGTATCTTCCGGCGTTTCCGACTTTGGCAGAGGTGTACCATACCAATGCGTCGGCAGTGCAGCTCAGTTTGACCGCCTGTCTCCTTGGACTCGCATTCGGTCAATTGGTGACGGGGCCGCTCAGTGATTCACTGGGCCGTAAAAAGCCATTGATCATTTTTTTGATAGCTTATGCCATTGCTTCAGTCGCCTGTATCTTTGCCCCGAACATATACATATTCATCGGATTGCGCTTTGTGCAAGGCTTTGCAGCTTCTGCCGGGCTCGTTATTTCCCGGGCAATAGTGCGGGATGTCAGCAGCGGATCGGAATTGACCCGCCTGTTTGCCTTATTGATGGTCGTCAATAACCTCGTGCCGCTGCTCGCTCCATCAGTGGGGAGTACGGTTCTCTTGTTTGCCGATTGGAAAGGGATCTTCCTGATTCTCAGTTTGCTGGGGCTCATTCTTTTATTCGTGAGCGCTTGGCGATTGGAAGAAACCTTGCCGCCGGAAAGAAGGGTGCCGGGCAATCTGACGGAAACCATCAGCAATTTCAGCATCATCATCAAAAATCGGAAATTCACCGGTTATGCATTGGCGCAGGGGCTGTTGATCGGCGGCGTATTTGCCTATGTGGCCGGAACTCCGTTCATCTACCAGAACATCTACGGCGTTTCGCCGCAGGTCTTCAGTATCCTGTTTGGAATGAACGGCATCGGCCTGATTTTCGGCAGTTATGCCGTCGGCCGCTTCAGCTACGTCTGGCCGGAGAAGAAATTCCTTGAAGTCGCGTTGTATACGGCAACTGCCGCAGGTGCTTTCCTGCTTGCTGTCGTGCTGGTCGATGGGCCGCTTTGGGCTGTCGTCATTCCGATTTTCTTCTTTGTCACAGCAATCGGAGTTGTCGGCACCGCTTCCTTCACTTTGGCGATGGAAGAACAAAGCCGTGTGGCGGGCAGCGCCTCTGCGTTGCTCGGGCTTCTGCCGTTCGTACTTGGCGCAATCGCAGCGCCTTTAGTTGGCGCGGGTGGAGAAGATACCGCCGTGCCATTGGGTTTGATCATCTTCACCATGTGTCTGCTGGCGCTTCTTGCCTATCTGTTCCTTGTAAAACGCCTGGATCATAAAGTGAATGCGAATTAAATAAAAATGGAAAATATACCCTTGCAGCTGTCGAATCTATTCGGCAGCTGTTTTTTATTAATCTAAAACGAACTCCCAATTTCAACCAATCGGATGTTAAGATAAAAGTAATACATAATTAATGGGGTGTTCAGATGGATTCAGCAAACGGATCAATTTTATCCATACAGGATTTAACGATGAGCTACGGAGGGAAACAGGTGCTGAACGGCATCAATCTGGAAGTGCAAAAAGGGCAGATTATCGGCTATATCGGTCCGAACGGTGCCGGCAAAAGTACGACAGTAAAAATCATGCTCGGCCTGATCGAGGATTATAAAGGGAAAGTTGTGATTTTCGGCCAGGACATTTCAACAGGCGACCCTTCCTATAAACGCCGCATCGGCTACGTGCCGGAAAATGCGGAAGCCTACGACAACCTGACAGCGATGGAATATCTCGTCTTTATCGGCGAACTTTATGGTTTGGATCAGGCATTTGCACAAGGGAAAGCGGAAAGCCTGCTGCAGCAATTCGATCTGATCGATGTCCGCCATGCGCGCCTGTCTTCCTTTTCAAAAGGAATGAAGCAGAAGGTGCTGATCATTTCGAGCCTCCTGCACAATCCGGACCTGCTGTTTTGGGATGAGCCGCTGAGCGGACTTGATGCCAACAGCATGATGGTCATCCAGGAAATCCTGTCGCAGCTGGCGAAAGAAGGAAAGACCATCTTTTATTCGTCGCATATCATGGATCTGGTCGAAAAGATCAGCAATCGAATCGTCCTGCTGGTGAACGGCAAAGTCGTGGCGGACGGCAGTTTCGAGGAATTGCAGGAACAGAGCGAGGAAGGTTCGTTATCGGGAATCTTCAACCAATTGACCGGCTTTACCGAGCATCGTGAAAAGGCGGCACATTTTGTTTCTGTCGTACGAGGAGACCATGACGATGCGGGAGTTTAAATCACTCAAATTCATCGCCTTGTTCAAGGGGCTGTTCCGTCGGTTCGGCGTCGATTACGAAGTCATGATGCTGATCTTGCGGATCAAACTGACGATGGACGAACGCCGCGTGCCAACGGTTTTCAATGAAATGGGCAAGAAGAAGGAAGGCAATCAATTCCTGAAATCACTCTGGATCTATGGCATCTACAGTTTGCTGTTGCTGCCTTTCCTGTTCATCGGTGAAAATTACATTTTCCAGATGAGCATCATGTTCGGCATGATCTTGTTTATCCTGATGACTTCCATGATCGCCGATTTCACATCGGTCCTGCTGGATGTCCGGGATAAGAATGTGCTGCAGACGAAACCGGTCGATAAAAAAACGATAACGGTTGCCAAGACGATCCATATCATGATTTACATGAGCTTTGTAACCGGTGCATTTGTGGCCTTGCCGTTGTTCGTGGGTTTATACCGGCACGGACCGTTATTCTCTTTGGTCTTCCTGGTGGAAATCATATTGGCGATGCTGTTGGTTGTCGTGCTGACCTCGCTGCTTTACCTGTTTGTGCTCCGCTATTTCGATGGCGAGCGTTTGAAAGACATCATCAATTACGTTCAAATCCTGCTTTCCGTGGGACTTGTAGTCGGTTATCAAGTGCTCATCCGTGCATTTGAATTCTCCGATCTCAATATAAATTACTCGTTCAGCTGGTGGCATTTCCTGATTCCGCCGATCTGGTACGGAGCGCCGTTTGAGATGGTCCTGAACGGCAATACAGCCTGGCACATGATTGCGTTTACTGTCCTTGCTGTCCTGGTGCCGATTGTCGCAATTTTTGTCTACAGCCGGTTGATGCCATCCTTTGAACGCAATCTCGAAAAAATGCTGAGCGATACAAAAAGCCGCAGGCCGGGCCCGCACTTGCTCGACGGATTCTGGGCCAAGCTTTTGTGCCGCAGCAAGGAAGAACAAGTTTTCTTCCGCTTTTCAGCGTTAATGATGAAAAAGGAAAGAGAGTTCAAGCTGAAAACTTTTCCAAATCTTGCGATGTCTTTGATTTTCCCGTTTTTATTCATATTCAATGAATTGCGGATCCGCAGCCTCGCCGATATTTCGGAAGGCAATATGTTTTTGTTCATCTATTTCTGCAATATCATGATTCCGGGAACGATTTTCATGCTGAAATTCTCAGGCAGCTACAAAGGCGGCTGGATTTTCAGGGCGGCGCCGATTGAGCGTGAGTCAGCGGCTTTCAGCGCGGCCATCAAAGCGTTTCTCACCAAACTGTATTTTCCTATATTTCTGGTGGTCGGCATTGCGTATATCTTCATCTTTTCGGCACGCATCCTGCCGGACCTTGGCGTGGTGCTGCTGAGCGCGATTCTGCACTCACTGATTACCTATCGAATAATGAAAGACGAAGACTTTCCGTATACCAGGTCATTCGAATTCGCACAAGATCCCGGTTCTGCACGGATGATCTTGCTGACGTTCATCCTCGGCGCATTCCTCGGCGTCCATTTCATCGCGAGGGCGATCGACTATGGCATTTACGTCTATTTGGTGCTGCTGATTGTGGCGGTTTTCGTCGGGTGGCGCAAGACATTTCCGGAGGACCGGAAAGTGGATGATGTGAAAGGAACTTCCAAAGCGGAAGTGGAGATGTAGGGAAACACCTCACTGGAGCGAGTGCTTCTGTGGGGTGTTTTTATGGAGAGGGTTAAGTTTGTGGTGGTAATATTATACAATAAAATCGGTGTTAAATTGAAATGAGGAATTGGAAAGTATTTCGGGTAAATTGGAAAGTATTCCAGCCATTTTGGAAAGTATTTGAGCCAAACTGGAAAGTATTTAAGGCGATTTGGAAAGTAAGTCCAAATATTGGAAAATAGAGTTTTGATTTTTCATAGCTTGATGCATTAAATCTCGCTCTCAATGCGTAATGGACAGTTCTTTCATGGTTAACAGACAGTATATCCGTAAAATGGAAATTTCACTTCTCTCAAGCTCTATTCGAAAAATATGCATAACAAAAATAAAGCAAGAAACTCCAGTTAGATGAACTGAAGTTTCTTGCTTTTCTCTTTATCAATTTGATCAACAGCTGCAGCTCAATTTTCTGCTGGCACTGTTAAAGCATTCGTTCTTATCAATTCTCCTATATTATAGCCGAGCCACACCCCGATAAATGGGTAGGCAGTTGAAGAGAAAGCTATTCCTGAATTATTAAAGTCCACCGTAAATATGAGTACTGTAACAAAAACTGTCAGAGCAAGTACGAAGGCTGCTTCCAAAATTTTTCGCCGTTTCCAGCGTTTCTTTCCCAAACGGGCTTTATCAAATTCCTGCAGCCGTTTGCTTGTCTTCGTACCGATAAACCTTCCTGTCTTAAAGTTGTACAATATGATAGCTGCTACTATCAATACAAGCAGGTAAAAAACTCCGATGAAGAGATAGAGCTGGCCAAATTCCACAAAATAATTCAGCAATACGAATAGCAGGAGCATCGCAAGATTGTATTGGAGTAACTGTTTCACTTTAAGGCGCTTGACTTCCCGCAAATCCCATTGTGTTCCTTCCATTTTATCTCCCCTTTAAATCCAACCGTTTATTTATCTCATCTATATACCTATAAACTGACTGTAACATAAATTTTCACACTATTTTTGGAAGAAATGGATTTTAACAACGAAAGCCCGGACAAAGTTTCAGTCCGGACTTTTTTTCAATCTTAAGAAGAAATCTTATCACTCGTCAGAGCATGCGTATTTCCTTCGGTGTCTTCAAAGAACGCCATCCACGTTTCAGCGGCACCATTTTTGACGACACAATGGGGAGGGCCGCTGAATTTGACGCCGCGCGCTTGAAAGTCTGTATAGCTTCGGTCAATATCTTCGACTTCGAAATAAATGACCGAACTGGCATGGGCGAATTGCTCTTTTTCCGGCAGGCTCAGCATCAGGCGCAAGCCGTCGCAGTCGAAGAACGCCATCGTATCTGTGTTGTACAGGAGGGATAGTCCCAATTGTTCTTTGTAAAATTCGGTCGCCCGTGTAATATCTTTCACTGGCACGCCGATTTGATTGATCTTCTGGACAGCGGTTATAGTCATCAATATTGTCCCCCTTTCATAATGCCCCGATTTCGGCCATAATGTCTTTCATGATCTCGATGGAAGCGAGGGTCTTTCCGGGCATCTCCAGACTGTGTTCGGTGCCCGGCACCAATCGCAGCGTCATCTGCGGATTCGCTTCTAATTGATTCCAGCGTTCTGGAATGTAATTAGGATCTTCATCCCCAATAAAACCGAGTGCCCGGTTCGGGAGAGTCTGCATCGCGTCAAAAACATCCGGCCGTTTGACGAGCGGCGTCAGCCAGATGGCTTTTGCCTCGTGGAACAGCGGACGCTGCAATTCGGAAGCCAACGCGATGGTGCCGAGCGATTTGCCGATGAGGCAAAATTTCTTATAGGAAGATTCGGCAAGCACATGGTCGATGACCTTCGCCACATCAAAACGGATGGCTTCACTCAATTCTTCCATTGTGAAGTCATCGTAAAATTCATCATTGTAACGATAATTCACATTCAATACGTCATAGCCTTTTTGCAAATAGATATCCGTCGCGTAATGGAACAGCGGTGCCTGGCTCGTGTACCCGGCGCCCGGCAGCATGACAGCGAGACGATCCGAAACTTCTTCCTGCCGAATATGCAGATATTGAACAGCGTAACCTTTGTAGCCTTCGATAGACCCTTTGACCAATTTCATCAGCAACTCCCCCTATTATTTCCAGTATAGCGAAATTTCGGAATTGCGGAACTGCAAATTGAAATAAAGGCATATAAAAACGCCACATTGAAAGTATTCCACTTTCAATGTGGCGTCCAATTTTAATTCATCCGTGTGCGGTTGTGCTTCATCATCATCAACCGGTAGCGGATGGTGCAGCCGATGCAATAGCCCATCAGTGCAATACCGGCTGCTGCCATGACCATGATGGCGAAGAAATAAGCGGCTGCCGTAATTCCGGTGGAGAAGAAAATCAGCGATAACCCGAGGCAGACAGTCGCAATCCATTGATTGAACAATTGCTGATCGCGGTCTTCCTGGATATATTGATTAACCGGCTTCTTCAAAAGCGGTCTGGCGGCCATGATGACCGGATTCTTCTTCGTGATCAATGTATAGACACCTACTGCAAACGGCAGCAGGAGAATAGCTGGTGAAAAGATCAGTCCGGCGATAACGGACAATACGATAAAACTCTGATTTAGTTGGACAAGCGGTTTTGGAATCGTCATAATCTGTCCCCTTTACTCTTTTGGTCATTATACCAAGTAACTTAATAGGAATAAAGGGAATAGGATTGGCGAATTGGTCTGCATCCGAAAGCTGGAGTCAAAAAATCCCGGAGAGCCGAAGCGATGCGCTTCTTCCCCGGGATTCTGTTTCATTTAGTTAGAATGCTTTCAGCTTTGTACGCTTTCTTCCTGATAAACCGGCACCCATCCTTCAGTCGTCACGAAGATGCGCACTGCGACCACTTTGCGGTCATCGGCGAGCGTGAAGTAATGCGTAATGTTTTCCGGTACCGAAATCAAATCGCCCGGCGTCAGATGGACTTCGAAAAAGCGCTCGTCCTTGCCCTGGATGATGAAAACGCCGTGGCCGCTGACGATATAGCGGACTTCGTCGTCGGTATGGATGTGCTTGCGCTGGAAGTTCTTCAATAATTCATCCAGTTTCGGGTTCGAATCGGAAAGGGAAATGACGTCAGCCGCTTTATAGCCGCGGCGCTCGGAAATGTCATCGATTTCCGCTTTGAACGCTTGCAGGATCTGTTCTTTCTCATCATCGCTCAAATCGAATTTTTCACGAAGCGGTTCCGGCAATTTATTGATGTCCCAGTGTTCATAGACAACTTCCTGCTGCTCCAAGAATGCTGCGACTTCGTTTTGCGCTTCGATTGTTTCGTCTGTACCTTGAATTTTGATGATTGCCATTAATAATCTTCCTCTCTGATTGGGTTTATTTTATTTGTAAAAGGGCCAATTGGTATTGAAATAAAAACTCGCTGGCCTCCAATAATTTCTTCGCTTCAAAAGCGTCTTTGCCCCATACGGTGATGCCGTGGTTGCGGATCAGCACGGCGCCTTTGTCGGCCGTCAGGTGTTCTTCGAAATCTTCCGCCAGCCGCGGGATATGAGCGTGGTTGGCGATGATCGGAATGGATAAGACGGCATCTTCATCCCATAAGCCGAATGCCTTGATGAGCTCCTGCCCTTTGAAATCGATTTTGCCGTCGCGTCCGTAATGTTCGGACAGGACGTTATTGGCTACGGTGTGGACGTGCAAACTGCAGCCTGCCCCGGTTTTATTATAGATGGCGCTGTGCAGCAACGTTTCAGCGGAAGGCTTAAGATGAGTGGCTTCGACCGGCTCGCCTGCCGCATCGACGAGGAGGAAATCCTCATCGGTCCGTTTGTATTTATCCTTGCCGCTTGCCGTGACCAGAAACTGGAGCGGCGCATCGCTTACTTTGATGGCGAGATTGCCGCTAGTGCCCATGAACCAGTCGCGCCCGGCAAGCACGTCCTTGACGTCTGCCAGCTCATTCCATTTTTTCTGTAACTCCGTCAATGTATGTTCTGTAGTCATGACCGCACACCCAATTTCGCATCGATAATTTCTGTAACGTCCCCGAAATTCTCAAAAGGTTCGTAAGGGATGTTCAGTTCTTCGCATTTTTCAATTAGGAAATCGCGGGCAATGACCAGGTCGGCATATTTTGCCGCCTGCAGATCGGTGATCGAATCACCGATGACAATGCTCGTGCCGCCGTCTGCGAGCAGCTTCCGGATAATCGACGGCTTGCAGCAGCCGCAGCCTTGGCTCGCACATTCGCCGTCGCAGCCGTGCGGGAAATCGATGCGGATCTTGTCGCCCGAGAAATCCGCTTCGTTGCAATAAATGCCTTCGAATGGTCCGAACGGTTCGAGCAGCGGATAGACGAAAAAGTCGATGCCGCCGCTGACAATATAAAGAGGGATGTTGTGTTCTCTCGTATAGGCGACGAAATCCGCAAAGCCTTCCCGGATCTCCGCCTGCTCGAGCACGTATTCGATGACTTCATCCTTTTTGGATGATGGCAATAAAGAAAACATCTTTTTAACACCTTCACGTATGGAGATGGTCTGAGCGAGAATCTCGTCTTTGATCGGTTCCCAGCCCGGCGGATTGAAATGCTTCATGATGGCGATTAAATTATCGTTGGTTGTGATTGTGCCATCAAAATCACAAAAGATGATTGGCTGTTTCATGATTACCCCCATAATTCCAAAGCTGTTTTTAATTCTGGCTGCTGTTCACTGGCGTTTTCCAGTGTTTGATTCTGCAGGACGGCATCGACCGCCTGGCGGAATGCTTTGCCGCCGCCCGCCGCGCCGTCGGGGTGTCCGTGCACCCCGCCGCCTGCATTGATGATGCTGTCGATTCCGAAATCATCGACGAGCAACGGCACGAGTCCCGGATGAATGCCGGCGGAAGGAACCGGAAACGCCGGTTTCAGCAGGCTTTCATTCGTTAACTGATTACCGAGTGCCAGCGCTGCGTCTTTCTCCATGGCAACACTGCCGTAAGGGGAGGGAAACAGCGAGAAGTCAGCACCGGCGCAGCGAGTCAATTTGCCGAGCGCGAGCGGCGCTGCGACACCGTAGAACGGAGAAGAAGTGAACGCGCCGCTGAACGCCGGATGCGCCATGAGCGGCAGAGCGATGTCATCATCTTCCGCCAGTTCCTGCAAAACATCGAGTCCGTAAGCATGAACATTGAACAGCAATGCATCGGCGCCGAGTTCGCGGGCTTTTCGTGCTTTGTCGCGTAATTGCGATGTGCGCCCCGACAAGTTCACCGCGTAAAGCGTGCGGTGGCCGGTTTCGGCATAGACTTCGTGCAGAACTTGTTTTGCAGCGGTGATGCGCTGTTCAAAAGGCGTCAGCGGATTGTCGAACAGGATCTCGTCGTCTTTGACCAGGTCGACGCCGCCGAGCGCCTGCTGTCTGAGCTGCTCCGTTAAATAATCGATATCACGGCCGACCACGCCTTTGAAGATGCTCATGACGAGCGGGCGGCCGTGGACATCGAGCAATCCGCGGATGCCGTCGATGCCGAATCGCGGTCCCGGAAATTGTTGGAGCAGATCGTCTTCGAAATCGAGGTCCAATAATCTCACTTCACCGTCGAGCGACAGTTTGCCGAACACGGTGGTCAGAATCGCCGGCAGGTCCGCCGAGAAATTCGCGCTTGGATAGGAAACCTTGATATGCGCTTTTATTGCATCGGGCTTGAGGGGGTGAGGGCTTTGTGGAAATTCATCCACCGACACGACAAGGCCTTTATGTTTTTTCAATTGCTCCTGCTCGAGAAGCGGCAAATCCGTCCATGATCCGATCGTGAGACCAAGCGCGATGCCTTCCGCTTTCTTCTCAAATGACCCCGCTTTGCCGTATACCTGATAGCTCGCTGTCAGTCTGCTCATATGTGACACTCCTTAATTTCTTTTCCTGAAAAATAAAAAACCTCTTCAAATAAGAAGAGGTTAAGGGCGTTAACGACTTCTTATTTCTCAGCCACACGTTCTGGCTGCAAGAATTAGCACCGTGTCCATCGCTGGACCGGTTGCCGGGCTTCGTAGGGCTTGTCCCTCCACCTGCTCTAAATAAGAATTGGATATTCGGTTGGTTGTTGCAATAAAGTAATTCTGATTATTCCATGTGCGAAGAATTCTGTCAACAAGGAATTGTGAGAAAGTTTTTTGGGGGGAGATGCCAGTGGTAAAACTGCATAGATGGAAGTGAGCGGCTCGACGCTCACGGACCCGGCAGTTTGCGCAGCAAACTGTAGGCGATTAGAAGTTTGGTGTGGAGTGGGCGGTGGACGGGCTCCGGACAGTAAACAGGCCGATCGGGACAGTATTTTCGTTTTGCGGACAGTATTTTGAGAATGCGGACAGTATTTTAGTGATTCCGGACAGTAAATCCTTAATTTGGAAATTCAATTTGTTTGAAAATGAAAAATCAGCAGTCCAACGAGGCAAATCTCGTCCGAAATCGCTGATTCGCCTCAAATCCACCGTCAGAAAACGGCGACACCTTCAATCGACGACCATTTTCACCAAAAACAGGTGAAATCACGACCGAAATCGGCTGCCACTTCAAAAAGACACGCCAAAAACAACCCAAAACCACCAAAAAAGAATGGAAAAGCCTTCGCCGCCAGCGAAGGCTCCTTTCAAACCCTTGGAAGTTTCCGCCGAGCGGAAAACTTCCGCTTAAAGGGGCTGAATTTTTTATTTGGAATGAAGGGGGAAGGGCAAAAGCAGTCCGTCCAAACAGCAATTCTTTCATAAGAGCGTGCAAAACGGAACGATCAGCCACTATGCGAATTGAAAAATAATTCGAAACTTCCTGTTGACAGTCTATTCTGAACCGTGATAGGATTCATCTCATAACAAAAACCGCATATAAAACTTAGTACTCTTATCAAGAGCAGGCAGAGGGAAATTGGCCCTATGACGCCCAGCAACCGACCGTAATACCTTCGTGAGAAGGGGCGCTTTATGCGCCGGGATGAACATCCCGCAAGGCACGGTGCTAATTCCACCAGATATTTACTTTCTGGAAGATAAGAGGCATGGAACCTCTTAATTCTGCGCCTCTTTCTTTCGGGAAAGAGGCGTTTTTATATTGATTTTAGGAGGAAAAAACATGACAACTACAGCAGTATCCACATATCACGCATTGACGGAAGCAGAAGCCATCGCTTTGGCGGCGGGACTTTTTCCGGCAGGAACAGATCTGGAATGCCAGGAGATCGGCGACGGCAATTTGAATTACGTGTACCGGGTAAGCGACCGGGCAAGCGGCAAAGGCGTCATCATCAAGCAGGCGCTGCCTTATGCCAAAGTGGTGGGCGAAAGCTGGCCGCTGACATTGAAGCGTGCGGCGATCGAAGCTGCGGCGTTACGTAAGCACGGTGAATATGCGACTGGACTCGTGCCGGAAGTGTATGGCACGGATGAAGAATTGGCGTATACGATTATGGAAGATCTGTCCCATTTGACAATCGCCCGTGAAGGCTTGATCCAGGGCAAAAACTATCCGAAGCTTTCAACCGATATCGGGGAGTATCTGGCACAGACTTTATTCCATACTTCCGATTTCGCGTTGCATCCGTTTGAAAAGAAAAAGTTGGTTGCCGAATTTTCCAACCCGGAACTTTGCAAAATCACGGAAGACTTGATTTTCACGGATCCGTTTTTCGATTATGAGACAAATGACTTCGAATCCGAACTGCGGCAGACGGTGGAAGCCATCTGGCGCAATGACCGCTTGAAACTCGAAGCGGCAAAATTGAAACGCAGTTTTTTGACGGAAGCGGAGGCATTGCTTCACGGCGACCTGCACACGGGCAGCATTTTCGCTGATGACAATGAAACCAAGGTCATCGATCCGGAATTCGCTTTTTATGGACCGATCGGCTTTGATGTCGGCTTGTTCATTGCCAATCTGATTGCGCAGAGCATTACGCGGAACGGCGAAGGCCGCGGCACAATCATCGGGCATATTGAAAACACGTGGCAAGTGTTCGAAACACGCTTTACGGAGCTTTGGGAAAATGAAGGCATTGAAGATTTCAAAGGCATTCCGGGTTACCGCGAAGCCGTTCTCGAAAAGATTTTCAAGGACACACTCGGTTTTGCTGGCTGTGAATTGATCCGCCGCACCATTGGCCTGGCGCATGTCAAAGACCTGGACGGCATTGAGGATGCAGAAGTGCGCATCGAATCCAAAAAACAGGCTCTCCGTATCGGGGAGACATTAATCTTAAAACGCAGCGAACTCACATCGATTCAGGATGTGACAGCGCTTTTGAAGGAGCTGTAAAGCATGGCAATCCCATTATCGATCCAATGGATCAACAACCAATTGATCATTCTCGATCAACAAAAACTACCGCATGAAACGGAATATATCGCGCTGAATACGATTGAAGATGTCTACGATGCGATCATTACGATGAAAGTCCGCGGCGCACCGGCGATCGGTATAACGGCGGCTTATGGTTTGGCGCTGGCTGCCCAAAAGCATGACACGGAAACACTGGAAGTCTTTCACCATTACGTGAAAAAAGACGCGGTCTACCTGGCGTCTTCACGTCCGACGGCAGTCAATCTGGCGTGGGCGATCGGCCGGCTGCAGCAATCCATCCAATCGGCAAAAACGGTTGCAGCGGCAAAAGCGGAAATCTTAGCAGAAGCAAAACAGATCCATCAGGAAGACGAGGAAGCGTGCCGGACAATCGGCGGTTATGCGCTTGAATTACTGGAAGGCCGTTCGAAAGTCATGACGATCTGCAACGCGGGCTCCATCGCGACAGCGAAATACGGCACCGCACTCGCGCCGTTTCATCTCGGCAAGGAATTGGGCCGAGAATTCGAAGTATTCGCCTGTGAAACACGTCCGGTATTTCAGGGGGCGCGCCTGACGGTTTGGGAGCTGCAGCAATCCGGCGTTGATGTGACGCTGATCACCGACAGCATGGCGGCGCACACAATCGGGGCGAAAGGCATCGAAGCGATCATCGTCGGCGCGGACCGTATTGCGGCAAACGGCGATACCGCCAATAAAATCGGAACCTTTAACCTGGCGATTCTGGCCGCTGCATACAAAATCCCATTTTACGTGGCAGCACCGGCGTCAACTTTTGATCTGCAGATTCCAAACGGCAAAAATATTCCGATTGAAGAGCGTTCAGCGAAGGAAATCACCCATATTGAAGGACAGCCCATCGCACCGAACGGCACAAAAGTCTACAACCCGGCATTTGATGTGACGCCGGCGCAGTACATTACAGCGATCATCACGGAAAAAGGCATTATTCATCCGAATTATGAACGAAATATACCGGAATTGTTTGCGACAGTTAAGTAAGTTATATAGTCGATATTCCGCTAAACAGCTTCGAAGACATTAGCCGACGCAATGCGAGGCTATGTCTTTGCGACGAAGCAGCGCAGCGATGCAGGAGCACGGGTTTTCACCTTCGTCCCCCTGGGAGTCTCCGCTGTTTTGCTCCATATCGTTAGGAACTTCTCTCAGCGACGGTGCGTTTCCGGACTGAGCGGAACAATAAGACGAGTGTTCTTCTCGGCTTATTGTGGGAGCTAAGGTGTGCCATACGAAGACGGCGCAACCTTTGCGACGAGCAGTGCGCAGGAGCATAATCTTTGCCCTGTCCATAGCACCGAAGCGGTATTCATAGTGATTACAACAAAAATATTGCAAGTTAAGAAGGAGAAAACTCATGAAAAAACAATCATTTTTAATAATCGCGGCTTTATTGTTCATCAGTATTTTATTGGCGGCGTGCCAGCCGAAAGGCGAAACGGTGACGGAAGCGGAAACGGATTCGGACAAAAAGTCGGAAGCATCGGAACATCCGCTGGCGGGCAAGGAAGTGGCATTGATTCTGCAGCAGAATCTTGGAACGTTTTCGGCGCAATACATAGCGGGAGTCGAAGAACAGGTTGAGAGCTTCGGCGGTAAAGTGACCGTCTTCAATTCTGAAGGCGACCTGGCGAAAATGGCATCCAATCTGGACGCGGCCATCAACCAGGGAGCAGACGCGATCCTGATTGACCACGGAACGAAAGAGGCGCTGAACCAAGGCGTTGAAAAAGCGGTGGAAAAAGGGATTCCGGTTGTGGCGTTTGACGCAGGAGTCGACGTGGAAGGCGTAGTTTCGCTTGAACAGGGAGACCAGCTGATGGCGGAACAGACGTTAACGAAACTGGCTGAAGACCATGACGGCGAAGCGAATATCGTAAAAATCTGGACAGCAGGATTTGCGCCGATGGAACGCCGCCAAATCGCTTACGAGCAATTTTTGAAAGACAACCCGGGCATCAAAGAAGTGGCAGCTTTCGGTGCTGCCACTCAAAATACAGCGCTTGATACACAAGCGCAAATGGAAGCGATCCTGAAGCAATACCCGAACGAAGGCGACATCACTGCTGTTTGGGCGGCTTGGGATGAGTTCGCTAAAGGCGCTGTCCGCGCAATCGAACAGGCAGGGCGCACAGACATCAAAGTTTACAGCATCGACATGAGCGATGAAGATTTGCAGATGATCCAAAAAGACGGCAGCCCGTGGGTGGCTTCGGCAGCGGTCGACCCGACAGATATCGGGCGCATCCAGGTGCGTTATGCGTACCAATTGATCAACGATGAACAGCCGGAAGAGAAAGTGGTGCTGGAGCCGGTATTCATCGATGCCGGTGAGCTTCCGGACGAAACGGTGACAACTGAAACGCTGAGCGAGCACATCGAAGGATGGGGAGCGAGCGAGCAAGGCTATACTGTCGACCTTCGTGAACTGGAAGGGGAATAAAGAGGAACTTCATTCAATGGCAATTCCCCATTGAATGTTAGTTGATCCAATCGGGTTTTTACGGCCAGTCGATCTCCCGCTTGGAGAAGCGGGAGTCATACTGATCGTTAAAACGGGATAAAGGAGTGGAGCCGTCCTCGGATTGGGCGGCTCCTTTCGGCGAAAGGAGGGTGCAGAAATGGCACAATTACTGGACATGCAGGCAATCGGCAAACGATTTGGCCATGTAACGGCGCTGGAAAACGGCCAATTGACACTCAGTAAAGGCGAAGTCCACGCTTTGCTCGGTGTAAACGGAGCGGGAAAAAGCACCATGATCAAAATCCTTTCAGGGGTTTACGGCCAGGACAGCGGAGAAATCAGGCTGAACGGTGAAATCATTTCTCTGCGTTCACCCAAACAGGCAAAAGCACACGGCATTTATTGCGTTTACCAGGAAGTCGATACGGCAATTGTTGCGGATCTGACGGTCGCGGAGAATATCTTGATGGACAGTTTTGCATCAGCCGGCAGTTTTTTATTGTCGAAACAGAAGATCAATAAGCAGGCCAAAGAAGCGCTGGCTAAACTGCAGTCGGAAGAAATCTCCGTCACCCGAAAAGCGGGCACGCTCACTTTGGCGGAGAAGCAGCTGGTGCTCATTGCCCGGGCGTTGGTGCATTCTGCAAAGCTCATCATTTTCGATGAGCCGACAGCGCCTTTGTCATTGACGGAGTCGGATAAACTGTTTTCGGTCATCCGGAAATTGAGCAGTGAAGGCGTCGGCTGTGTATTCATTTCCCACCGGCTGCCGGAAGTTTTTGAAATCAGCGACCGGATCACCGTGATGCGCGAAGGGAAATGGGTCAACACTTTCGTTACGGCAGAGTCTGATTCAGGGCAGATCATTGAAGCGATGCTGGGCGAAGCGCTCAGCCACGAGTTGGAGCACCAGACGCATGCGACTGGCGAGAATTTACTGGATGTTCGCGGGCTATCTGATGGCGGCAAGCTGAAGGATATTTCATTGTCAGTGAAAGCCGGCGAAATCGTTGGTATTGTAGGACTGGTCGGAGCAGGCAAGACGGAGCTCGCCAAAGCGCTGTTCGGAGCAGCGAATTCCGTCAGCGGATCGGTGGAAATTGCGGGGAAACAAACCCGCATCAAGCATCCGGAAGACGCGATCCGGGCGGGGATGGCATTGATTCCCGAAGAACGGCGGAAGGAAGGGCTGTTTGTCCACGAAACGCTTAGGGCCAATGCCTCGTTTCCGAATCTGCGGAAATTCTCGACAAAATTGTTCATGAATAAAACAGCTGAAAATAAATTCGCGGAAGACATCATCGATAAATTGAAGATTAAAACCGGCGATACGGAAACGCCGCTTGTCCATCTGAGCGGAGGCAATCAGCAGAAAGTGGCTATCGGCAAATGGATGAGCCTCGACTCGCTGCTGTATTTATTCGATGAACCGACAAAAGGCGTCGACATCGGCGCGAAAGTGGATATTTTCAAATTGATCCGGGAACTGGCCGGAAGCGGCAAAGGCTGCCTTTATTTCTCCAGTGAAATCCATGAAGCGATCGGCATTTCCGATCGGATTCTGGTAATGTGCGACGGTCAGATCGTGAAGGAATTATCACGTCAAGAAGCGACCCAGGAAAGGATATTATTTTATGCAAGCGGTGGAAAAGAAGAGCATATCAAAACCGAAAAACTCAATGAAAGAGAACGCAGTCCAGTTTCTGTTTAAATACGGAGCGATTATTCTGCTGATTGCGATCATCCTGTATTTCAGCAGCATCAGCGACGCGTTCTTCAGCTACGGCAACTTCTCGGATATTCTCCGGTCGATTTCAATCGTCACGCTGCTGGCGCTGGGTGTCACATTTACGCTCGTCGTCGATGGCTTCGACTTGTCGGTCGGTTCGACAATGTCCCTGTCGACCGTCGTGACGGCATCGCTGATGGTGTGGTATGACATGCCGCTGTGGCTCGTGCTCCTGTTGCCGCTGCTGATCGGTGTGGCGGTCGGACTCGTCAACAGCTTCCTCATCACGGTCATCGGCATCCCCGATCTCCTTGCGACACTCAGCATGATGTATATCGTGGCGGGCCTTCACCGCACGTATACGGAAGGCTACTCGATCTACAATAATATGCCGCTGACTTCCGGCGGCACCGCACCCGGCCAATTGTCCGAAGCGTTTCTATGGATCGGCCAGGGCCAAATGCTCGGCCTTCCGGTGCCGGTATGGATCATGGTCATCATGGTGCTGGCAGCTTATGTGATTTTGAATCATACACGCTGGGGCCGCATCCTTTACATGACGGGCGGCAATGCGGAAGCAGCTACGCTGTCAGGAGTCAACGTGAAACGGGTGAAGACTTCGGCGTACATCATTTCCGGCGTCTTCGCTTCGATGGCGGGCATCCTGTTTACGGCACGCGTGGGTTCAGGACAAATCGACGCCGGCGCACCATTGTTGATGGAAGCGGTCGCGGCAGTATTTGTCGGCTATTCTGTGCTCGGCGCCGGCAAGCCGAATGCGCTCGGCACGTTCTTCGGAGCAGCCGTCATCGGCATCCTGCTGAACGGGCTGACGATCCAGAACCTGCCATATTACGCGTTCGATATCATCAAAGGTGCGGTATTGGTTGCGGCGCTCGCGGTTACGTATGTATATGCGAATAATAAGTTTTCGAAAAGCTGAAGTGTTTTGTTTGTAAATCTTCCTGAAAATAAAAGAACGTTCGCAAACGTGTTGCCACACGTTTGCGAACGTTCTTTTTAATTATTTTGTTTGTCTTCAAAAAAGTTTTTCTGCTCTTCCCTGCTGCTTACTTCAATGAAAGAAGGCAATAAAACAATAACTATGATAGAAAGGATAGGAAACAAGCTAAATAATACAGCTCCTGGGATATCAAAGAAAATTTGAAGAAGCAGCGGCAATAAAACTATAAGAGTCAAAAAACTGATTTTAGTTTTGGACTTCTGTGTTTGGTATTGTTTTTCTCCGCAATAAGGACAACTCATTGCGGGATCCAGTGTTGTTGTTTTTTTAAGCGTCTGCTTCCAGCTCCATGTATTATGGCAATTGCCGCAAGTTGGCATTTTAAAAACTCCTTTGAAGGAAAATTCATAATAATATTGCATCTCTGAGTTAATTTTATCATAACATATGGAATAGTATTTCCAAAATAATGGAATTTCTGAATGCAGCATACAAGACCGTCAAGTCAGGTTCAACTCTAATTTATAGAACCTTTTATCGGCTTGCAGCTAAATGCCACTGGATTCTCATTATAATTTATCCTCCAAATTTATTTGAATTGAAAAGGCATTATAAATTTGAAAATTATTAAAGATTTATTAACCATTTTAAGGTAATCTGAAAAGGCTAGTACAAAAGGAGTGTGACCAATGGAATGCAATAACTGTTCAGTTGCTGAACTGAAATTTGATATCAAGCTTGAAGGCGAAGCGAACCTCTCCCTGATGGAAAAGGTCGTCAGCCATCTGGCACGCCGTGATATGGAAACTACAAGAAAAGAAAATAGATTGCTCCTGAATGAACGTGGTGCGAAGGAGTTCCTCGATTTCTGCTTGCATCATATGGAACCGGCGAAAGTGTCGTTCCGGATCGATAAAGGTGAATGGAACAAGATTGAAGAGATGGAGGAAGTCTTCAAGACGGAATGGATCGATGACGTAATCCGCAAAGAATTGCTGGTCTGCCATTATCAGCCGATCATCACAGCGGATGGAGAAATATTCGCGTACGAAATGCTGGCGCGTTTCCATCATGAAGACGGCTCAGTCATTTATCCCAATGAAATTTTCCCGGCTGCCAAATCACGCAGCAGACTCTACGCGCTCGACCGGGTCTGCCGGATGGCCGCTGTACGCCACGCCGCTGTTTTAAAAGACGTGAAGGCTTTTATTAATTTCATCCCGACATCGATTTATTCGCCTGCATTCTGCCTGCGTTCAACGACAAGCCTGGCCAACGAGCTGGGATTGGATCCGCGGCAATTGGTGTTTGAAGTAGTGGAAACTGAAAAAGTGGATGATGTCGATCATTTGCGGGAAATTCTGGCTTTCTATAAGAAGAAAGGATTCCAGTATGCGCTGGATGACGTGGGTGAGGGCTACAGCACCATTGAATTGCTGGCGGATTTGAAGCCGCATTATATGAAACTTGATATGCAGTACGTGCAAGGCGTAGCAGAAGACGCGGACAAACAGAAAACAGCACTGTGTTTTTTGGAGAAAGCGATGGAAGTCGGTTCGGTTCCGCTGGCGGAAGGCGTCGAAACGAAAGAGGATTTCGATTGGCTGAAGCAGCAGGGCTATCAATTGTTCCAAGGCTATTATTTCGGCAAGCCGGCAAAAGAGCCTCAGGGAATTGATACCGTTCCAGCATAAAATGAGCATTTTTTGCGGCAATAAAAAGCGTTTCGGGTAAACTGGACGAAAAGGAGTGGTGGCTGTGCTGAGCTTTGATCCTTATCAACAGACAGAACGCGAAAATTACAAATTGCTTGTGGGCACAATCATCCCAAGGCCGATTGCTTTCGTCACAAGCAAATCCGAGGATGGGACTGTGAACGCTGCACCTTTCAGCTATTTCAATATCGTGTCGTCGAATCCGCCGATGCTGTCCGTTTCCGTCCAACGTAAAGGCGATGATAAAAAAGACACCGCGCGCAATGTATTGTCCGGTAAAGAATTCGTCGTTCACATTGTCGATGAAGAAAATGTCTTCGAAGTCAATGAAACCGCGGCATCGCTGCCACCCAATGAAAGTGAGATCGATGTCACCAAGCTGACTCTGATCGACAGCGAGGAAATCGAGGTGCCGGCTGTCGCCCAGTCAAAAGTCCGTTTTGAGTGCGTCCTTGATCAGGCAGTCGACTTGCCGAATACGGATCTGCTCATCGGCAGGATCGTCCGGATTCATGTGGACGAAGCGATTTATGAAAACGGCCGCATCAATGCGCAAATTCTGAAACCGGTCAGCCGCCTGGCAGGAACGAATTACGCTAAATTGGGCGAGATGTTTTCGTCGAAGCGGCCGGATTAACTTAGAAATTATGTGCGTGGAGGCCAAGAAGGCAAGCGTTGCTTTTCTTCTTGGTCTCTTCTTTTTTATGCCGGGTTATGCAAAATTCAAAAGCGGGAGCGGATGTTTTTCGCTGCGCGAAAAACTCCAGTCTTTAAGGAAGTCGCCGCGAAAGTGGCGGCTTTTTCAAATTAGGGGTTGGATTTTGGGTGAGCGCAACTAAAATGGCTTTAAGCGCAACTAATTGCATTTTAACCGCAACTAAATGACCGAGAAGCGCAACTAAATGGTGAAATCGCGCAACTAAGATAAATAATGTGGAAAATATTTCAAATTACTGTTCGCTTTTATATATTTTAGCGTTGAATAATTGCTGACCGCACCTCGCAAGCCGATTTCCACACCTCGCAGACGAATAACCGCACCTCAAACGCTCCAACCCGCACCCCAAACGGTTCAACCCACACCCCAAGCCAAGCAAGCCGCACCCCAAACCAAAAAACGCAGCCAGCTCAACAAGCTGACTGCGTTCCTTCCCCACATTTTTCATTTCTTCATCAATAAGTAAATAAAATAAGGTGCGCCGATCAAGGCGGCCATGACGCCGGCCGGAATGCCGGATGGCTCGAGCAGATTGCGGCCGATGGAATCCGCCAGCAACAGCAGCCAGCCGCCGATCAAAATTGCGAGCGGCAAGAATAATTGATGCCGCGGACCAACCAATGCTTTTGCGATATGCGGTGCCATCAGGCCGATGAATGCGATCCCACCGGTAACGGAAACAGCCGAAGCGGCCAAAGCGACCGCAGCTAACAGCATCGTGATGCGTTCTTTCTCGACGGACACGCCCAAGCCGACCGAGACCGGTTCGCTGAGCCCAAGCATATTCAAGCGATTGGCTTTATAAAGGACAAACGGAATAAGCACCAATAACCACGGCAGCAATGCCAGGATGAACGGCCAGTCGGTGCCCCAGATATTGCCCGCCAGCCAATTGGCGATGAAATCCACTTTTTCGCGTTCAGCGGATGAAATCAGCACAATCATGACTCCGGACAGTGCCATCGAAAAGCCGATTCCTGTCAGAATCAGCCGAATTGGCTGAAGCCCGGTCTCCTTTTGATAAGAGAACAGGTAGATTAAAATCGCCGTCAATAATGCGCCGCCAAATGCAACTAGTGGCAATAGGTAAACGAAAGAACCCGCGTCAACAGGCACGAACAAAAAGAACAAAGCGATTGCTGCGCCGGCTCCGGAATTGATTCCGATGATGCCTGGGTCTGCCAGGTCATTGCGCGTAATGCTTTGCAGAATGGCACCAGACAAAGCCAGCGCCATACCGGCAAGTACCGTGATCAGGATGCGCGGCATGCGGATGGAGAACAGGACGAAATTTTCCTTGAATGTGCCCTGGCCGATGAGTGCGGCAAAAATACGGTCGTAACCCATGGAAGAATAACCTGCGCCGACGCTGATGATGGCTGTCGCCAAAATCAACCCGAGCAGTGTGAAAAAGAAGACACGTTGTTTTTTAATCAAAGCTGACTGGATCATGAGAACGCGCGGCCTCCTTTACGGACAATAATCAGGAAGAACGGCAAGCCGAGCATGGCGACGATTGCAGCCACTGGCGTTTCAAAAGGCGCGTTGATTGTTCTGCCGAGAAGATCTGCAAACAGCATGAAAATCGCGCCCGCTACAGCGGACATCGGGATGATATGCCGGTAGTCGACGCCGACGATGACGCGTACGATATGCGGCACGAGCAAGCCAACAAAAGCCATATTTCCGGCAAGTGCGACAGCTGCGCCTGCTAAAGCAGTAATGACGACAAACAGCAACGCTTTTGTGCGGTTGGTGTTCTGGCCGAGGCCGATTGCCGCTTCCTCGCTCAAACTGAGAATCGATAATTGACGCGACAGCAGCAGCGCAACCACCATCGCAATCAAGATGAACGGCGTAATCGTCTGCAGCTGGCCCCATGATGTGCCGATCAAGCCGCCGGCCGTCCACATGGAGATGTCTTTTGAGATTTTAAAATACAAGCCGATCCCTTCTGCCACGGCAGTGAGGAAAGCGGAAATGGCTGCACCCGCCAGGACGATCCGAAAAGGCGAGAAGCCGCCTTTTTTCATTGAGCCAAGGCCGAATACCAAAGCACCGCCGACAGCTGCGCCAATAAAACAGGCGACCATGATGCCGAAATAATTGGCGGCGGGAATCATGGCGAGTGTCACCGCAAGCGCTGCATTGGCACCCGCAGTCAGTCCAAGAAGACCCGGGTCTGCTAATGGGTTGCGCGTCATCCCCTGCATGATGGCGCCGGATACAGCAAGCGCCGAGCCAACCAGGACGGCCGCCAGTTCACGCGGCAGGCGGATTTCACGGATCACTGAAATGGCATCGTTAGTAACGTTTGAGAAGAGGGCGAGCCGGATATCGTTCAAGCTGATATCAGCTGCGCCAAAAGCGATGGCTGCTGTAAATGTCACCGCGAAAACGGCAACCGCCGCGAGCATCTTGGCGAAGAAATTAAATTTTGTCGGCATAAGGCATCATCATTTCTGTTAAGGATAAAAAGGAATTCCCGGGGATCCAGGAATTCCTTCACTTTTTATTATTTCAAGAAGTTCTCTTTGAAGAATTCCAATTGGTAATCCAGTGACAGCGGATCGTTGAAATAGAATTCCTTGGCGTTGGCTTCAAAGACATGGCCGTTTTTCACGGCTTCCGTATTTTTGTAGACATCTGTTTCCTGGAACGAATTGTCCTGTTCGGAGTCTTTGCTGAAGATCACGTAGTCGCCCATGTATTCAGGCAAAACTTCCTGTGACAACGCGTAGTAACCGTCTTTCAAGGCCATTTCTTTCACTTTCTCAGGCATTTTCAATTTCATTTCCTGATAAAGGATTTCCGTTCCGCGGCCCCAGCTGTCGCCGAATACGTAAATTTGCTTGTCGAAGTTCTCGATGACCGACACCGTTGCGTCTTCACCGATTTCTGCCCGGATTTCTTCACCCGCAGTTTGTGCGCTCTCTTTGAAATCGTCAATCCATGCTTGAGCCTCTTCTTCTTTGTTTACTGCTTTACCGATTTCAAGATGCTGCGTCAGGTAGTCGACGTTATTGTAAGTGAATGTAACTGTCGGTGCAATGTCGTTCAGCTTATCAATATTTTTCATGGTGGACGAACCGATGATCAAGTCCGGATCCAATTCGATGATCTTCTCTAAGTCATCTTCCGCCACTTCTTCCACGTCCGCCAATTGCGTTTCAAAGCGAGGGTTCATTTTTGACCATGAATCCACTCCGACCATAGGCACGTCAAGTGCCATAACGTTCCCTGCGTAAGTCGATAATACGACCACACGCTGCGGATCTGCTGGGACTTCAATCGGTCCGGTTTCTGATTCATATGTAATCGTTTCCGGCTTTGATTCCGCCGAAGCTTCTTCTTTTTCTTCCGTTGACTCCGAGTTGCACGCTGCAAGGAATAAAGCAGCCAATAAAACCAGCAGGAATGTTAATTTTTTCATTATAGTTACGCTCCTTTGATTAAGTTATAGGTAATGCAAATCGGCTTCTGCGTTCTTGGGTCCATTCCAATTTCCGCATCAATCCGAAAGACGGTTTTCAAGACATCGGCAGTGATGACTTCATGGCAGGCGCCGGCTTTGATGATTTCACCGTTCTTCATGGCAATCAGGTAGTCGGCGAAACGTGCTGCCTGATTTAAATCATGCAAGACCATGACGATGGTGCGTTCCTGCTCTTCATTCAGCTTCTGCAGCAGTTCGAGAATCTCCAGCTGATGGGCCATATCAAGGTAGGTAGTCGGTTCATCCAGGAAAATCATTTCTGTTTCCTGGGCGAGCGCCATGGCGATCCAGACTCGCTGGCGCTGTCCACCCGATAATGCGTCCACCGGATGATATTTGAAAAACTGCGTTCCGGTCACATCGAGTGCCCAGTTGATGATGTCATGGTCCTCGGCGGACAGGCGTCCGAAGCCTTTCTGATAAGGGAAGCGGCCGTAAGACACCAATTCGCCGACTGTCAGTCCTGGCGCATTTTCCGGGGTCTGCGGAAGAATAGCGATTTTCCGGGCGAGCTTCTTTGTATTTTCTTTGGCGATATCAGCGCCATCGAGTACGATGCTGCCTGACTGATGGGGAATAACGCGAGTCAGGGCTTTCAGTAACGTGGATTTGCCGCAGCCATTCGATCCGATGATGGTCGTTATCTTCTTGTCGGGAATGGACAGCGATAAATCTTTTACAATCGCACGGTCTCCGTAGCTGATATCCAGATGCTCAGCGAACAGGCGGACCATAACTTTCAACCTCCTTATGAATCTTTGTGAGAAATTCATTGATAATGATTATCATTTTCAGTACAATCAATACTATAAGGTTGTTGAGAATCATTGTCAATTAAAACTTGAAAAGAAAAGGATGAGAGCTGAATGGCACATAGCGACATATTCGACGTAACGATAATCGGTGGAGGTCCTGCGGGACTGTATTCGGCTTTTTACAGCGGCTTGCGGGAAATGAAAACGAAAATAATCGAATTCCAGCCGCGCCTTGGCGGAAAAATTCATGTCTACCCCGAGAAAATGATTTGGGACGTGGGTGGCCAGCCGCCGATGCCGGGCGCTAAGCTGATCGACCAATTGGTGGCGCAGGGACTGACATTCAACCCGAAAGTGGTTCTCAATGAGAAAGTCGAAAGCATTGAGAAGCGGAATGATGGTTTATTTCAATTAGAAGGATCATCCGGGCAAACTCATTTCTCCAAAACGGTGATTGTGGCAGTGGGAGGCGGCATCCTCAATCCGCAAAAACTGGAGATTGAAGGCGCCGAGCGTTTTGAAGTATCCAATCTGAATTACACCGTCAAATCGCTCGAACGTTTCAAAGGGAAGACGGTCCTCATTTCAGGAGGCGGCAACTCAGCGATCGACTGGGCCAATGAGCTCGAGCCGATTGCCGGCAAAGTGATCGTCAGCTACCGGAAAGATGCGCTCGCAGGGCACGAAGCGCAGGTCAGCCAATTGCTTGGAAGTTCGACGGTCTGTTATTTGAATACATCCATCAGCCGTCTGGTTGCCTCTGATAAGCGCGATGCCATCGAACTGGTCGAATTGACCAACCGGATCAATGGAGATAAAACATTGCTCCCGATAGATGAAGTCATCATCAATCACGGCTACGAGCGCGACATCAGCTTGCTTGGCAACAGCCCTTTGGACATCAAGATTGCGGACGATTACTATATCGCGGGAACGCCGAAAAGCGAATCATCGGTCGATGGCCTTTTTGCCGCTGGCGATATCCTCCAGCATCCCGGCAAACTCAATCTCATCGCTGGCACATTCCAGGACGCGGCCAACGCCGTCAACCAGGCGAAAAGCTACATTCAGCCGGACGCCAATAAAATCGCCATGGTCTCGTCGCACAATGAAATCTTCAAGAAGCGCAATAAAGAATTGGTCAAACAGATGATGAGTTAAGAGAGGCGGCCTGTGGGGCTGTCTCTTTTTCTATGCAGATGGAATCGAGTTCAAAAGCGTGAGCGGATGTTTTTCGCTATGCGAAAAACTCCAGTTTTTAAGGAAGCCGCCGCGAAAGTGGCGGCTTTTTCAAATTGAGGGGTTGGGATTAGGATAACCGCACCTCAAAAGTGAAAGACCGCACCTCAGATGGAGAAAACCGCACCTCGCGAGGCAATTTCCGCACCTCAAAAGGGAATAACCGCACCCCAACTCAATCAAGCCGCACCCCAAACGGTTCAAGCCGCACCCCAAGCCAATCAAGCCGCACCCCAAACGCTTCAACCCGCACCCCAAACCCAAAACCGCCCCATCCCCGCCGATTTTATTCAAATAAATCCCGAAAAAGTTTTCCAGTCGCTGACAGATGTTCTATAATTGTAAGAATATTATAAAGAGGATGTGGGGTTGATGGAGGAGTTTGACTGGGTTGGCAACGAGGAGCATTTTGTGGATCAGCCGGACGTATGGAAGATGCAGAAGATGGCGATCGGGCGGTTCGGCGGCAATTCGGCGGCGGGGCAGACGAAGAACGAAGATGCCTGTCTGGCGTGGGCGAATCCGGAAGAGGACTGGGAATTGGCGATGATCATGGATGCACATGACACCGCGGAAAGCGCCGAGGTGGTCATGGAGCAATTTCTCGCGCATCAGGAAGAGATCAGATCGTTCCTGTCTATGGACGTCAGTTTTGAATTTTTTCAGAGTCTCGAAGCGTTGCTGTTGCGGATTTTCCGGCAAAAGGATTTTCTCGCGACGTGCCGTGAGATTCAAGGCGAAGCTGCTTGTTTGATCGCCATCCGCAAAGGCAAGCACTTGTATTGGTTCTCGGTCGGCGATTGTCTGCTCTATCTGTTTCATCGTGAACTTGCGGCGATGGGACAATATCAGCTGAATCAGCGTCATTTTTACGAGTGGATCGGACGCAATAACAGCTTCGCCCAGCCGGTGCCGAGCTTCAGCAGCGGCTTGCGTGAACTTCGCCAAGGAAGCAACCGGATCCTGCTGGCAACGGATGGCCTGACGGAATGCCCGGGTGAACCTTATGCAGATCCGGCAACTATCTATGAACAATTTGATGGAATCAATGAAGAAACGGGTATCTGGTCACTGCTTGAAACGGTGCAGCAGCAAGGGGCGCGCGACAGTGTCACGCTTGTCACCTGGACAGTGAATGTTGCAGAAAAACCGCTGTACGCCAGCAATCAGCAAACTGTGACGAAAGAGGATAGTTGTGATGTTGAGTAAAGCGGCCGCAATCCGACCCAGCCCGCAGATCAAGAGATTGATGGCTTTTGCGATGGCGAAGGAGCGGGTGGAAGCGGAATATGATCAGTATGTTAAAAATCCAAACCGCTATCTATACTTGATGGAAGAAGCAGCGTTTATCGGCATCGAATTGAAAGACGCATCGCGTTGTGAAATTCGCCATATTGCAGTTGGCATCGATTGCCGCAGCAGCGGAATCGGTTCCCGGATGATCGAAGAAGTCATCAAGCTCCACAACATACAAGAAATCGCCGCGGAAACAGATGTGGACGCCGTCGGTTTCTATCGGAAAATCGGATTCAATATAAAAAGCCTGGGCGAAAAATACCCAGGCCGAGAACGATTTTATTGTGCGAAGACTTTGCCTTCCAAGTGACGCGTGCAGTTATAGAGCGGGCATTGCCACGCATCTTCAGCATTTTTCAAAACGGTGATCGATGTATTGTCGAGCAGGGTTTTCGTGAATTGATCCGGCAACAAGGATTGGAGCGTCAACCCGATCAAGCCGCCGTGGCTGACGACAAGGACGCGTTTGCCGGGATGATTTTTCACAATATCCTGCAGGGCTGCGGCACCGCGACCGGCGACCGCTTCACGCGTTTCCATACCTAAGTCTAGAGAGCGCCAGTCGGCACCCCATTTTGCGACGCGGTCATCTTCCGTCGTGCCTTCGATTTCGCCGCCATTCATTTCGCGCAAGCGTGTATCAAAATGGCTGATGGGAAGACCGAGTTTAGCGCCGATAATTTCAGCGGTTTCCTTGGCGCGCTCCAGGTCGCTTGAAATGATCAGGTCCCAATCCTCTTCGGCTGCCAGCCGTTCGGATAACGCGATTGCTTGCTCCCTGCCGGTTTTATTCAGCGGGATATTGCTGCTGCCCTGCGCAATTCCGAGCAGATTCCATTCTGTAATGCCATGTCTGACGATGCCGATTGTGGTCATCCCATCCAACTCCTTTGAGAATATTTCTTTTTTCAGAATAACGTAATTGCTCCATTTGCGCACCCACCAAAATCGAACAGGGAGGAATACATATGAATGAAACACCAATAATCTACAGCCAATTGCCAACCATTGAAAGTGAGCGTTTAATATTGCGAAAGCTCGAATTGGAGGATGCAGATGACATGTTCGAATACGCATCCGAGCCGGCGGTATCGCGCTTCATGCCCTGGCAGGCGCACCAGACAACTGACGATACGAGAGAGTTTATCGATTTTATCCGCAAAGGCTATGAAGACAATAACAAGCTGACCTGGGCCATCGAATTGAAAAGTGAAAACAAGATGATCGGTACCATCGATTTCGTCAGCTGGCTTCAAAAAAGGCAGCGGGCGGAAGTGGGCTATACGCTGTCCCATCATTTTTGGGGGCAGGGGCTGATGCTTGAAGCGGCGGAGACGCTGATCGATTTCGGCTTTAAGGAAATGGACCTCATCAAAGTCGAAGCGCCGATCATGCTGGACAATAAACAATCCCAGCGCGTCGCTGAAAAACTGGGCATGATCCGGGAAGGAGTATTGCGCAAGCACATGATCATCAAGGGGGAATTTGTCGATCTGGCGATGTATGCGGTTCTGAAGGATGAATTTTATTCGCGGTAGGCGTGTGGTAAAATCGTAGTCAATCCTTTTGTAAGGCGGGTGCTTTTGTGGAAGTCTTCCTGTTCATCGCGATTATCCTGACAGCGTCCGTGCTCCAGACCAGCACCGGTTTCGGATTCTCGATTCTGGCGACACCTTTTTTGCTGCTTCTTTTTGGCGTCAGTGACGCCATCCAAATAAATCTTGTGCTGTCGCTGATTATTTCCACGGCGTTGATCACGAAAATTCGAAACGACATTGATTTCGGTATATTGAAAAGGCTGATCATCGGCAGCATCGCAGGTATGCCGATTGGCATCGCTGTTTTTGTGATGGCCGATATGCAGAAGCTGAAACTCGGCATCAGCTTGGTCATTCTGCTGCTGACGGTTCTGCTGATTTTATCCCTCCGTATCCGGCGTACGGCGGGCCGCGATTTCCTTTTCGGCGGCTTATCGGGAAGCCTGACTACCAGCATCGGCATGCCGGGGCCGCCGCTGCTGCTGTATTTTTCGGGAACCGATACGCTGAAGGAAAAGCTCCGGGGGACCACGCTCGCGTTTTACCTGTTCATTTACTCTGTCAGCCTGGTGCTGCAAATTATTTTTACCGGCACGCATCGCACCGTCTGGGTTTCCAGTGCGATGGCCATCCCGATTGTGCTGCTCGGCCTGTATCTCGGGCAGCGGCTGTTCCACCGGATCGACCAGCGCACTTTCCGCTATGTCACTTATGCGATTCTGCTGTTTACGGGTGTGTATTTGTTGATGGATAATTTGAGCTGACCACTATGGAATAAAAACGAGAATGTCTTTGAATAATTGCTTATCGCAACTAAATCGGCTGTAACCGCAACTAAACTGAATCTAACCGCAACTAAATGACGAAATCGCGCAACTAAAAATAAAATATTGGAAAATATTTCGTATTATTATTCATTTTTTATAAATGGCCCTTGAAAAATTGCCAACCGCACCTCAAATGAAGAAGACCGCACCTCGCAAGCCGATTTCCGCACCTCAAAAGGGGCAAGCCGCACCCCAAACGGTTTAAGCCGCACCCCAAGTCGATCAACCCGCACTCCAACACAAGAAAGCCATCTTTCTCACCGGCAAGCGGTGCAAGAAAGATGGCTTTTTGCATCATACAATCAAAAATCAAAATCATCCGGGTCCGGGCCGACGCGGCGGTTTTCATTAAGCGCAGAAATGCGCTCCATGTCTTCGTCGGTCAATTCGAAATCGAATATTTGGGCGTTCTGGATGATGCGCGGTTCTTTTGAAGATTTCGGAATGGTGACGACGCCGTTTTGAAGGTCCCAGCGCAGGATGACCTGTGCCGGCGTTTTTTCGTTCTTCATCGCAATTTCTTCGAGGACAGGATGGTCGAGCAGCTTGCCTTGCATGAGCGGCGACCAGGCTTCCAGCTGGATATTGCGGGCTTTGCAGAATTTATGAAGTTCTTCCTGCGTTAAAAGCGGATGGTACTCGACTTGATTGACCATCGGCACGATATCCACGTCTTTCAATACATTCTCCAGATGGTGTATCTGGAAATTGCAGACACCGATCGCTCTGACGCGCCCGTCTTTATACAATTTTTCAAGCGCGCGCCATGCATCTTTATACTTTCCTTCCACCGGCCAATGGATCAAATACAAATCGAGGGAATCGAGTCCCAGCTTCTCCAGGCTTGCTTCGTATGCGGCAAGCGCAGAATCGTAGCCAAGATCTGAATTCCACACTTTTGATGTGACAAAGACATCGTCACGGGACAGTCCGGTTTCTTCAAGCGCTTCGCGAATTCCCCGGCCGACACCGGCTTCATTGCCATACATTGCGGCAGTATCGATGCTGCGGTAACCGTTGACGATTGCTGTCCGCACGCAATTGGCGGTTTCGTCGCCGTCTTTCAGCCCGGACACGCCGAGACCGAACCAGGGCATTTCCACGGCGTTATGCAAAGTGCTGGCGGATGCCAGATTCTTCATCGGATGAACACCTCCCAATCGTAAATAACTTGTCTTCTAATATACCCGCTGTTCCAATAAAAAAACGGGCGCAACAGCAAGCGGCAGCTGCGTTACGCTTTTGCAGCCTGCCGTTTCTTTTCGGTTTTGTCGATGACAGTCGTTCCGACAAGGTCGCCGGTGACATTCAGCATCGTTGCCCCCATGCCGACAAGTGCGTCAATTGCTGTCAACAGCGCGACAGCTTCCATCGGCAGTCCGAGCTGGGCGAAGACAGTGGCGATCATGACGATTCCGGCACCCGGTACACCAGCTGTTCCAACAGAAGCGAGCGTACCGACGAGCACGACCATCAGCATATCCGCCAGGGACAGTGGGTTGCCGGTCAAATTGGCGGCAAAAGCGGCGGATACGGCGATTCGGATGGCGGCTCCGTCCATATTGATGGTAGCGCCGAGCGGCAGGCTGAAACCGTATAAGCTTTTTGATAGTCCGAGACCGCGCGCTGCTTCCAGTGTCAGCGGCAAGGTGCCGGAGCTGCTTTGCGTAACGAACGCTGTAAGGATCGGCGTCCGCGCATGGCGGAAGAAGATCCCCGGTTTTATTTTCATCAAAATCAACAGGAGTGTATAAAGGACAATCTGCACGGCGATGGCCACATACAGCACGAGCACCATTTCACCGAGTGACAGCAATGTATCGAGTCCTTGGCTGCCGACCACTTCCGCCATGATGGCGAAAACGCCGATCGGCACATATTGCAGAATGACTTTCAGGACGACGATTGTCGCTTCATTTAAACCGTTGACGGTTTTATAAAGGTGTTCCCCGAGTTCCCCGAAATCCGCTGAGCTGCGCATATAGGCGATTGCCAAACCGAACGCGAAGGCGGTGAAGATGATGCCGAGCAGATTCATTTCAGTGAAAGCGGTGAAGATGTTCGACGGCACGATATTCAACAGCACATTGATGATACCGGGATTTTCCGGAGTATCGAAAGTTTCACCGACGGGCAGCGACATGCCGGTGCCCGGTTGAAAAAGACTCGCGACGGTCAATCCGACCATGATGGCGAACGCCGAACTTATAACATAATAGAGGAATACCTTTCCTCCCATGCGGCCGAGGTCACCGAGACGGCTCTGATTGACGCCGACCATCAAGGTGAACAGGATCAGCGGAATGATCAGGAACGTCAATAAATTCAGCAGCAGATCCCCGAGCGGCGCCAGCACCGCGGCGTCTTCGCCGAACAGAAGCCCGACAACCACACCCAGGATCAAAGCGACAGTAATTTTGACAATTAAAGATGTATCGACATAAGTTCTCCACAAGGCTTTCATAAGCTGCCTCCTTTAAATTATTGAAATATAATTTAATCCGTACTTAATCACTTGGAATTAACCATTACAGTAGATGAAGGGCCGGCAGCTGTCAAAGCCGTTGCTCAAAAGGAAGGTTTTATAGTCAAAAATTTACCCTATACACTATTAGTGCCCAATGTTATCCTATTGAAAACCAAATGCGATGAAGAGAAGAGTAGGCAGATCCCACCCTTTCACAAGAGACCCCTGGCAGCTGGAAAAGGGGAGAGGCGGACGGCTGAAACAAATCTCTGAGCAGCGCGCCGGAACCAGTGGCTGGGGGTGGTGCGACAGGAGCTCCTGTTACCGGGCAAAAGTATAAGCAGGCGCGTCCTGCCGTACTTAATGAGACTGGCATGGCGACATGCCGGTGAACTGGAGTGGCACCGCGTACCCGAACCGCCTCCAAGACAAATTGTCTTGGAGGCGTTTTTTTATGGCGAAACTATCTGATTGGAAAGATCCGCTGATTTTATTGGCGGCTGTCGGCATTTCGAATATCGGGGCATGGATTTACCTCATCGCCTTGAATCTCAAAGTGCTGGCGATGGCGGATAATTCGGCGTTGGCGGTAGCGGGCCTCTATATGACGGTGCCGCTCGGCGCAATTTTTACAAATGTGTGGGCGGGCAGCCTGATCGACCGGCTGAACAAGCGCAAGCTGCTGATCGGGCTCGACCTGGCACGCGCCGCACTCATTTTGCTGCTGCCGCTGTTCGATTCACTGGCCTTCATCTACGGCGCAGTTTTTGTGCTGGGCATTGCCGGCTCGATGTTCGCGCCGACGTCGATGGCTTATGTGGCTTTACTGCTGAAACCTTCGCAGCGTCAGCGTTTTAACGCTTTTCGGAGCCTCGTCGGTTCCGGCGCTTTTCTGCTGGGCCCCGCTGTCGCCGGCACCCTGCTCGCCGTCGGAAGTGCGGATTTTGCTCTCTACACCAACGCCGCGGCTTTATTTCTGGCCGCCCTGCTGACCGTCGTTCTGCCAAATCTCGATGGCAATAAAACTGGCAGCGCCAAAGAGCGATTGAATCTGAAACTGATTGTCAGCGATTTGGCCGCGGTGCTCGCTTTCAGCAGACAGAACCGTTATATAGCGGCAGTCTATCTGACTTTCAGTGCGGTAACGGTGCTGGCGACTGCGCTCGATTCGCTGGAAGCTTCTTTTTCGATTCTGGTGCTCGGCTTGAGCGAACAGCAATACGGCTTTCTCGTCAGTGTCGCCGGTGCCGGAATTGCGGCCGGCTCGCTCGCCGCCGCTGGGCTCGGCAATCGGCTGACAGTTTCTTTTCTGATGGGAGGGGGCGTGCTGGTCGTATCCATCGGCTATCTCATCTATGCTTTCTCAGGTGATTTCACAGGTGCCGCAATCGGCTTCTTTATATTGGCGTTTGCACTCGCATTCGCCAATACCGGCTTCCAAACCTTCTGTCAGGACAACATTCCCGTCGCTATGATGGGCCGAATCGGCAGCATCTACGGCATGGCTGAAGCGGTCTTTGTCATCCTGCTGACGCTCTGTTTTGCTGCTGCTGTCGAACTGCTGGCAATCCGCCCGATGATCATCGCTGGTTCTTTGCTGATGCTGGCTGTCAGCTTAAAAATGGCTTCTTATTTAGTGGGGGGAAAGCCGGAGATGAATAGAGTGCAAGCGGGAAAGGCACTTTAACTTATAAATATATTTAAATACTCACCTGACGCGGGATTCACTTTAAGGAAGCTAAAGTTGTTATAATGATAAAAAATCGGAATATTCTTCTCAAAGGGGCGATTAAAATGGAAATTGGTTTGATTGGATTAGGAAAAATGGGCTTGAACCTGGCCTTGAATTTAGCGGATCATGGACATCAAGTGGTCGGATACGATAATTTCGCAACGTTTGAAGAGGATAACTTTCAACGGGTTTCTTCTATAGAAGAGATGGTAAGCAGCTTAAAAGCGCCGCGCACGATCTGGCTGATGGTGCCGGCGGGCGAAATCACGGAAACGGTAATCGGGGAACTGCTGCCTTTACTGCAAAAAGGAGATTCTTTGATCGACGGCGGCAACTCGAATTACAAGGATACTTTGCGCCGGGCAGCGATGCTGCAGGAGCACGAAATTTACTTCTTCGACTGTGGGACGAGCGGCGGCACAGAAGGCGCGCGCCACGGCATCTGTTCGATGATCGGCGGGGACGAAGAGAAATTCAAGGATATCGAACCCTTATTCAGGGACATCTCCGTTGAAAATGGCTATCTGTACACAGGCAAAGCCGGCAGCGGCCATTTCCTGAAAATGATCCATAACGGCATCGAGTATGGCATGATGCAGGCGATCGCGGAAGGCTTCGACATCCTCAACAAAAGCCAGTTCGACTATAATTACGAAGAAGTGGCGGGCGTCTGGGACAACGGTTCCATCATCAGCTCTTACCTGATGGGGCTCACACAAAACGCGTTTTCAAAAGACGCCAACCTCGACGGCATCAAAGGTGTCATGAACTCATCCGGCGAAGGCCAATGGACGGTCGAAACGGCACTCGATCTGAAAGTGCCGGCACCGGTCATTACCATGTCATTGATGATGCGCCACCGTTCACAGGAAGAAGACACGTTCACAGGCAAGGTTGTTGCTGCACTGCGAAATGAATTTGGCGGACATGCTGTCGTGAAGAAATAAAAACTGCCGGCGACACCGGTTTTATTCGCATATAATTTGAGTACCAGAAGAGGAGGGTCCCAATGGCTGAACCATCACATTATCTTGGAGTGGACATCGGGACGACTTCGACAAAAGCCGTTCTGTTCAATAAGGCGGGGCAGGTGCTGGCGACGGAGACGATATTCTATCCCTTGCACACTCCGACGCCGCTGACGGCGGAACAGGATCCGGAAGAGATTTTCCGCGCGGTTCTCGGCACGGTTCGGGAAACAATCCGCAAAAGCGCCATCGACCCGGCAACGCTGAAATTGGTGTCGTTCAGTTCGGCGATGCACAGCCTGATTGCGGTCGGGTCGGAGGATCAATTATTGACGGAAAGCATCACATGGGCGGATTCGCGCGCTGCCAAACACGCCACGCGAATCAAGGAAGAAATGGACGGCCATGCGATTTACCTGCGCACCGGCACGCCGATCCATGCGATGTCGCCGTTGGCCAAAATCGTCTGGCTGAAAGACGATAAGCCGGAGATTTACGGTCAAACGGCGATGTTCGCGGACATCAAGAGTTTTGTATTCCATAAATTATTCGGCGAATATGTCGTTGACCATTCCATCGCTTCAGCGACCGGCCTGTTCAATCTCGAGAATCTCGATTGGGACAGCGGCGCGCTTGAAACCGCCGGAATCGATGCTGTCCAGTTGCCGAAACCGGTGCCGACAACGCACCTCTTGAGCGGGTTGGCGACAGAACATGCCGCATTCATGGGAATACCAAAAGACGTGCCGTTCATCATCGGCGCAAGCGACGGCGCACTCGCCAATCTTGGCATGGGCGCCATCGATCCGGGGGTCGTCGCTGTATCGATTGGAACGAGCGGCGCCGTGCGCACCGTTTCACCGGTGCCGAAAACCGATCCGAAAGGGCGGACGTTCTGCTACGCGCTTACTGCCGACCATTGGGTGATCGGCGGCGCGGTCAATAACGGCGGCATCATTCTCCGCTGGCTGCGCGACGAATTCGCGGCGGCTGAAGTCGAAACGGCCAAACGCCTGAGCATCGATCCATATGACGTATTGACGCGCATCGCTTCAACCGTCAATCCGGGTTCCGACGGGCTGCTGTTTCATCCCTATCTGACCGGTGAACGCGCGCCGCTTTGGGATTCCAATGCCCGTGGTTCGTTTTTCGGTCTGAGCATCCATCACGAAAAGCAGCACATGATCCGTGCCGTGCTCGAAGGCATCGTCTATAACCTGTACACCGTGCTGCTCGCGGTCGAGGAATTGACCGGCGAACCGAAACTCATCAAAGCATCCGGCGGCTTTGCCCGTTCGGAAATGTGGCGCCAGCTGATGGCCGATGTCTTCGGCCAGCCCGTCACCGTTCCCGAAAGCTTTGAAAGCTCCTGCCTCGGCGCGGTCGTTCTCGGCATGTATGCACTCGGTGAAATCGGCGACTTCAGCATCGTCGGCGACATGATCGGCCACACGCATACCCATGAACCGGATCCGGCCTGCACCGAAATCTACAAGGAACTGCTGCCGATTTTCATCCGGCTGTCACGTCTGTTAACAGACGAATACGCAAGCATCGCCGACTTCCAGCGCAAACACCTGGGCTGACGCGAATAAAATCCGGTGCCCCGATTGGATGGGGTGCCGGATTTTTTGTTGGCAATTTATATAGTGAAAAGGTGGATTCGAATAAAAAAAGAGAGTGGAAGTTTTTCGCAAGGCGGAAAAGTTCCGGTGCTATGGGAAACCTTCGCGTGAGCGAAGGTTTTTTTCATATTAAGGGGGTTTTGGTAGAAGGGGAGTAGACTTTACTGCTGGGAATATTTTCTTTAATTTATTCTGCTTGTTCAATTTCTGTTGGAATTAAAACTTATGCGCGATTAAAAAATTTTATGCGCGATTAAAATAAAATACGCGCGATTAAAAATTTTTGCGCGCGATTAAAATTATATATGCGCGTTTAGAAGAATTATTGCTTAAAAAATTTAATCATAAACTTTTCAAAATTAATTATGGATAAAATTTCCGAAGAAGCCACCGCCTTCATTGTCAGAAAACAATAAATATTAACTATAATTTACCAGCCCAAAATGATACGATATTAGCAGAAACAGCATCACCAAGGGGGAAGCGTGGATGGAGTTCGATGTGATCGTAGTGGGGGCCGGACTGGCGGGTTTGACGGCGGCAGCGGAGTTGGCGGATGCCGGCAGGAAAGTGTTATTGGTGGACCAGGAACCGGAAGCGTCTTTCGGCGGACAGGCCTGGTGGTCATTTGGGGGATTATTCCTGATCGACTCGCCTGAACAGCGGCGTATGGGAATCAAGGATTCGAAAGAGCTGGCGTGGCAGGACTGGCTGGGAGCGGCAGGGTTTGACCGGACAGGCGACGAAGATTATTGGGGATTGAAATGGGCGCAGGCGTACGTCGATTTTGCTGCCGGTGAAAAGCGGAAATGGCTCGCTGCAATGGGTGTCAAATTTTTCCCTGTTGTCGGCTGGGCGGAGCGAGGCGGCTACCTCGCCGAAGGCCACGGCAACTCGGTGCCGCGTTTTCATATCGTGTGGGGCACGGGTCCGGGAATTGTCGCGCCGTTCGAACGCCGCATCCGGGAACATATGAAAAACGGCCTCGTCGAATATCGTCCGCGCCATCAAGTGGATGGCTTATTGACAGAAGGCGGTGCAGTCACCGGTATCCATGGGTCGATTCTGGAACCGAGTGAAGCGGCACGGGGAGAAGTGAGTTCGCGCAATAAAATCGGAGACTTTACATACAAAGCCAAAGCCGTGGTCGTCACAAGCGGCGGCATTGGCGGCAATCACGAATTGATCCGCAAAAATTGGCCGGAGCGGCTCGGTGAAGCGCCGCAGGAGATGTTATCCGGTGTGCCGGAACATGTCGATGGACGGATGCTCGCGATTACGGAACAGGCGGGCGGTCGCCTCGTTAACCGCGACCGCATGTGGCATTACACGGAAGGCATCAAAAACTGGAATCCGGTATGGAGCCGCCACGGCATCCGCATTCTTCCGGGACCCTCATCACTGTGGTTCGACGCGACAGGCAAGCGCTTCCCGGCACCGAATTTTCCAGGATTCGATACGTTGGGGACGCTCGAAACCATTCAAAAAACAGGCTATAGCTATTCCTGGTTTATTCTGACACAAAAAATCATTGAAAAGGAATTTGCGCTGTCAGGCTCTGAGCAGAATCCGGATTTAACCGGAAAAAGCATCCCTCAGGTGCTGTCACGGGTAAAAAAAGGCGCAACAGCGCCAGTCCAGGCTTTCATGGACAAAGGCGAAGATTTTATTGTCGCGGATAATCTGCCTGACTTGGTGGCCGGGATGAATAAGCTGACCGGCGAAAATCTGCTGGATCTGAATGAAATCGAACGGCAAATCGTTGCGCGTGACCGCCAGCTGGACAATACATTCACGAAAGATCTGCAGGTGACGGCGATGCGCGGAGCCCGGAATTACAGAGGCGACCGGTTGATCCGTGTCGCGTCGCCGCATAAAATATTGGATCCGAAAAACGGTCCGCTCATCGCCGTGCGCCTGAATATCGTCAGCCGCAAAACGCTCGGCGGCCTGCAGACGGACTTGTCCGCGCGTGTGCTGAATGACGCCGGCCAGCCGATTCCAGGCTTATATGCCGCAGGAGAAGTGGCTGGTTTTGGCGGCGGCGGAGTGCACGGCTACCGTTCGCTTGAAGGCACATTCCTCGGCGGCTGCCTGTTTTCCGGCAGGGTCGCTGGACGAGCGGCAGCTGAATTCAGCGGCTGATATCGAAGATGATTTGAAATGAATCAGGAATAGAAAGGGTGTTTGGATGAATTCGAATTATTTCAGGATTGCTTACGCAATTTCCATGGCCTCTCTGGTCATCGGCTTGCTCATGATCTTCAACAGTGGATCCCGCGGGCAGTCCGCGGCGTCTGCTGAATTGAAACGCCAGTTTGAAAGTATGGATACAGATCAATACAATATGATCTACGAAGCCGGCATCAACCAATTCCTCATCTTGGGCGGAATTTTTACAGCCAGCGGCCTTCTGACAGCCATTCTGGTTTCCTTCGTATTATTGATCAAATCCAAACCGCTTCCACAGGAAGAATTGAATGTTTGATATTTACAGAGAGTATGCTGCCCCTTTGATACCGGACGACTTTTGAGTAAAAATGATTTTATTCATCGGGGGAATGTTCGCAATCCTGTTTCTGGTGAATCTGTTCCTCAGAAAAGTAATAGGCGTGGAGAAACGCAATTTTTTGAAAGCCAGTTATGTGAATGACCGGCATAAAAAAATTGAAATCTATATTGGAATAGCAGGCGTAATTGGTGTAGGGGCAGCTGCGATTTATGGATACGGAAAAACTGGGTTGTATACCATATACGCTACAGTCATTGTCGCGTTGATCAGCACTCTCTACCGGGCATATATGGAACGGAAATATGCAGAGAATCCGAAGGAATACCTTTTCACACTTCTGGAATTCCCTCTGGTCATCCTGTTTACTTTAAGTTTGGGCAGCTTCCTGTTCCCGGAAATTCCTTTATTCTAAGAAAAGGATGAATTCAAATGAATAAATACACGGCAGCATGACTGAAGTACCCAGTTTATGAAAGGAAGAGATCACATTATGCAAGAACAGCAAGAGCTGATAATCCGTCCGTATGAAGAAACGGATTTCCCCGCAATTCACCAGCTCAATGAGCAGGAAGGCTGGAGTAATCTGGTGGCGAAGCATCAGCAGACCAAAGCGGCATGGCAAGGGTCGAATCTGGCGGTAGTGGCGGAACAGGATGGCCAATTGATCGGCTGCCTCCGTGCGCTGACGGATGGCGCTGTGACGCTTTATGTCTGCGAATTGCTTATAGAAAAGAGCAGGCGCGGCAGCGGGATTGGCGGTAAATTGATGCAGTATGTCCATGACTTACATCCCGGAACGCGGGTGGAACTGCTCGCCAGCAGCACTTCAAGATCTTATTATGAAGCGAAAAAGTTTCGCGCTTTTTATGGATTCCGGAAGACGTACGAAGAATAAATGATAATGTTTCACGTGAAACATCTTTTTGTTCTTTTAGCACGATTTTGTCCAAGTTGACCAGGAAGAGGAGACGGTAGGATGCGGGGAGAAAAAGTTCATATCCGTTTTTTGAAGCTGAAAGACGCGCAAGCGAAGTTGCAGATGGAACTGGACAATAAAGAGTTCTTCAAAGAATTCTCCGTCATTGCCGGTGAAGACTTCTATACTTTATTGATGCAAAGAGAAGTGATCGAACAAAGTACGGAGAACCGTAAAACAGGCCGTGAATACAATTTTGCGATTGTGGAAAATGAGACCGGCCAATTGGTGGGCTCCATCAACCTTTTCCGTATTTTCCGCGGACCGCTGCAAAGCAGTATGATCGGCTATGTTGTCGATAAGAAATACAATGGCAGAGGCTATGCGACAGAAGCGATCCGACTCGCTGTGGATTACGCTTTCCAGGAGCTTGGGCTGCACCGGGTTGAAGCCGGAGTGATGCCGCATAATGCGCCGTCAATCCGGGCGCTTGAAAAAGCGGGTTTCGAGCGGGAAGGGCTCGCCCGCAAAAATGTAAAGATCAATGGCAGATGGCAGGACCACGTCGTCATGGCCATCATCAATCCGGAGGACGAATAAAGAAGTGAAACAATTGGTGAAGCGGGAGATGCTGGATGAAAACAGGAGACGATATTTTAATTCTCATTGAAGAAGACGAATGGATGATGGAAGTGCTGCGCTCAGCCGAGGCGCTGCAATTGCCCGATTGGTGGGTGTGCGCCGGCTTTGTGCGTTCCAAAGTGTGGGATCATCTTCAAGGTTATGCGAATAGAACCTCTTTGGGTGATATCGACTTCATTTATTATGATGAAAATGGTTTGGATGAAGAACTGGAGAAAGAGTATGAACGTCAATTGAACCGGCTCATGCCAGGTTTGCCCTGGTCTCTCAAAAATCAGGCAAGAATGCATGAAGTCAACGGCCTGCCGCCTTACCGGTCTTCGGTTGATGCCATTTCGCAATTTCCGGAAACGGCGACCGCGTTAGGCGTGAAGCTGGATGAACGGAGTAAGTTGAAATTGGCGGCGCCGCACGGATTGGATGATTTATTTGGCATGAAAATTTGCCCGACACCAGCTTTTGAAAAAGATGAGCGCTTGATGGGCGTTTATCGTCACCGGGTCGCATCCAAGAAGTGGGCAGAGAAATGGCCGAAAGTGGAAGTGACTCCAGGAAAAAAGCGGCTTTAAGAGGTGGAAAACATGAAAATCGAGTCTGAACGTTTAGTGTTTCGCCGTTATGTGGATGCGGATTTTCCGTTTTTGCATAAGATGACAGCGGATCCGGAAATGGTGAAGTATATCGGGAACGGAGAGACGCGGGATAAAGACGGAGCGCTGCGTTTTCTTTACTGGGTTTATCAGGGCTATAAGGAAAATCCGGAAACGGGGCTGTTATTGCTGGAGCGGAAAAGCGATGGGGAGCCTGTCGGCCATGCCGGACTCGTTCCGCAGAAAGTGGACGGGGCAGATGAATGGGAAATCGGCTATTGGATTACCAGGGATTATTGGTCAAATGGCTATGCGACAGAAGCGGCAAAGGCTTTGCGGGATTACGCGTTCGATGGACTCGGCAAAGAGCGGGCCGTATCCTTGATCCATCCGGACAATAAAGCATCGCAGCGGGTTGCTGAAAATTGCGGTATGAAGCTGGAGAAACAGAGTTTGATCTCCGGCAGAGCCGCGTATGTATATGCAATCCACAAGGAGGAATGGAAATGAAATTTCCTGTATTGGAAACAGCGAGGCTTCGTCTGGTTCAAATAGGGCCGGAGCATATCGATGCGCTGTTCAGCATTTTATCCATGGATGAAGTAACGAAGTATTACGGCATGGACAGTCTTCAAGATCGATATATTGCGGAAAAAATGGTATCGGCGTTTCAAGTCGGCTTTGAAGCGCAGCGCAGTTATCGCTGGGGACTGGAATTGAAAGAGACCGGCGAATTTATTGGTACAATCGGGCTGAATAATTTAAATCTGGGAGCGAAGAAATCGGAGATCGGCTATGAAGTGCATCCGGATTTCTGGCGCAGAGGTCTGGCAAAAGAAGCGGTGCTGGAAGTGCTCCGTTATTCTTTTGAAGAATTGGGGGTCTACCGGATGGGGGCCGTCACGTATCCCGCAAACGATGCTTCGAACAGCATGCTGACAAAACTCGGCTTTAAACAAGAAGGGGTATTGCGCGGTTATTTATTCCAGCGGGGAACATCGCATGACGCGCTGATTTTTTCACTGCTTGAACCGGAGTGGAAAGCGTTGGGGGCGGATGGCAATGGCTGATGGTTCAAAAGTAACTTTGATGACCATGTGCCTCGTGCTCGACGGAGGTAAAGTGCTGCTGATCGAACGGCCGCCGGAAAAAGGGTTTCCGGGATATATCGGGGCCGGCGGAAAAGTGGATTATCCGGAGTCGATTGCTGAAGGTGCCGTCCGTGAAGTAAAAGAAGAAACGGGACTGACCGTTACAAAACTGATTTATAAAGGGTTGGATGAATTTACCGATCTCAGTGAGAATTCACGTTATATGGTGTTCAATTACATAGCAGTGGAATTCGAAGGTGAGCTGCTGCAAAATCCGCCGGAAGGAAAACTGGAATGGGTGCCAGTGTCAGAAGCGCTGAATCTGCCGATGCAAGATTGGTTCCGTGAACGCTTTCCATTATTTTTCGAAGAAGGCACATTTGAAGTACATAAGCGATGGGACGGCGTGCAGGAAGATGCGCTGAAGGCATCAGTCAGAAAATTATAGGACAAGGCGGGCGATAAAATGGTGAAAATCGTCGACACAGCAGGTTATTTCTTGAAAAATTACGATGACACAACTGCATTTTTAAGGAGTTATTACAACGAATATCCGGAAATTTTCGCCGAGTATTTCGCCTATCACTGCAAAGACACGGAAGAGCGCCACCAGCAGTCGATCCGTAAATACCCGGAAGCGATGGAGGGAATCGAAGCGGCAAGGTGGCGGCTGCCTGCTCTGATAGAAGAAACAGCTACTGCGTACGAACGGCTTTATGGCATCACGTTTCCGATTGATGTGAATCTGCTTGTCGGGGGCTTCGGCTCCAATGCATATACATACCGGGCATTTATCCCGAATATCAGCTTCGCGCTTGAAAAACTGTCGCCGGAGCCGGACCATCTGCGGGTTATCGCTGCGCACGAGTTCGGCCATGCAGCGCATCACATTATTTCTGACAGGGCCGGCATCGACTGGAGCAGGGTCAACTGGATCCATCCGCTGACCTGGATTTATCAGGAAGGCACGGCCACGCATTTTTCGAGAAAGACCGCAGCCGGTCTGGACGCGGCCGTATATTATTCATTTAACGGCGAAGGCAGTGAATGGCTGGATTTTGCTGTCCGAAATACCGCTGAAATAAAACAGGCATTCGCGGAAGATTACCGGACACTCGATTCAACGGAATTATTCAAAGAATGGTTTTCCATCAACGGCGGCAAGCGTTTCGGCTATGAGCGGCTCGCGTATTTCCTGGGAAATGATTTCTTTCAAAGTAAAGTTGAAAGGATCGGTGAGCTGAAAGCGGTGCTCGACTGGGGAGAGGAAGGGTTTCTGGAATCTGCTGAGGGGTGGCTGGAAGAAGAGGGATGAGGGTGCTCAAATAACTCCCCCACCCAAATTATGTTAAAATTTAGATAATCAAGACCAACGGAGGAATACATACATGTTAAATAAGCAAGGCTTTGATTTATGGGCAAACGATTACGACCGCACCGTTCAATTGAGCGAAGAAAATAATGAGTATCCGTTTGCGGGTTATAAGGAAATATTGAATTTGATCTTTAATGAAGCGATGCAGAAAGAGCAATCGCATGTGCTCGACATCGGTTTTGGCACAGGCATATTGGCGGCAAAACTATGCGAGAACGGCCACCATATCGACGGCATCGATTTTTCGGAAGAAATGATCGCCATCGCGCAGCAGAAGATGCCGAAAGCGCGTCTCCTGCAAGCGGATATCACTGAGGGTCTGCCGGAACCGATTGCCAGCAGCCATTATGATACGATCATCAGCACGTATGCGCTGCACCATCTGACGGATGCGGAGAAAACGGTATTTATCGAAAACTTGCTGGCGCGTTTGAAGCCGGACGGCAAGATCTATATCGGCGACATCGCGTTCCGTACGCGAGAAGATCTGGCAAAATGCCGATTGGACAGTATCGCTTACTGGGACGAAGACGAGTTCTATTTTGCTTACGATGAATTCGAAAGAGCAATCAGCCCTATCTGCCACAGCGAATTCCATCCCGTATCGCATTGCGGCGGCGTCATTATTCTGTCGAAATCAAACCCGGACTTTTCGTAACAGCAGGGAAGAAATGAAAAATGGAGGAATCCAGCTATGAAATTTGCAGTGATAACGGATGTCCACGGCAACGCCGGCGCTTTGGAAGCGGTGCTTGCTGAAATCGATGCCGCCGGTGATGTCAGCCATATTTATTGTCTGGGGGATATGATTGCGATCGGCCATGAAACGGACGAGGTGCTGGGTATCCTGTTCGGCCGGAACGACGTATCGATGCTCACCGGCAACCACGATGAAGCTGTTCTGGCGCTCGCAGCAGGCCGCGAATATCCGAGAAGCCATCTTCACGTCCTCGCGCATCATCAATGGATTGCGGATAATATGGACGCGAAGTTTATCGGGAAGCTTGAACAATTGCCGCGCGTCATCCGTGAAGAATTCAGCGGACATCGTGTGCTTTTCACACATTATCATGTGGAAAACCGTAAAACGGCAATGCCGATCAGCGAAGATCCGTTCTCACAGATCGTCGAGCCGAATCTTGGCAACGCTGAAAAAATGTTCAGCGGCCACGATGAAAGTCTCATTTGTTTCGGCCATCACCATCCGCAGCATTTTTTTCATAATGACCGGACGATTTACCTGAACCCCGGTGCTCTCGGCTGCAACGATAAACCGGAGGCACCGTATGCCATCATCGAAGCGAAAGAAGAGGGCTTTGAAGTGGAAATAAAATCGGCTGCCTATGACAATAAAAAGTTTCTTGAGGCATATGACAAACTGCAGGTGCCGGAGCGTGATTTCATTCTGCGCATATTCCACGGCGGCCAGGCAAATGCTTCATTGAAAAAGAGATAGAGGAGAAAAAAATGACTTATAAAGAGGATTGCCCATACTGTAATTTCGCGGATGACCCGGAACAGCATATCATCCTTGAAAACGATACATGCTATTTTTTGCAGCATGACCGTCATCAAGGCGTGTTGGAAGGATCCGGCATCATCATTCCCAAAACCCACCGCGTGAACACATTTGAATTGACGAAGGAAGAATGGAATGACACTTACGACCTGATGCAGCAGGCGCAGGAATATCTGAAGCAGGAATATTCGCCTGACGGCTTCACGCTCGGCTGGAATGTCGGCGAAGCATCGAATCAATCGATTCTGCACAGCCATTTTCATATCATTCCGCGTTACAACGATGAACCGTATGCCGGAAAAGGCTTGCGCCACTGGATCAAAAAGCCGGAAAATAAGCGGCCGCAGTACCAGGGATAATTACTTCAAAATTAATGCCGTCCCAAAGTATGTCTCCCCTAAGGAGATATGCTTTTTTATTTCTCGCGTCCACTGAACGTAAATTCTTAAATATTCCTGAACTAAATAATTTTTTATGTAAATTACCATTTATGGGAACTTTCTGTCTGGTCGTTCGTAGAAAGAGGAGTGGAAAGTAAAATACGGAGGTGCACGTCATGTCGAAGCCGGCAATGCAATTGGTGAATTTGAAAAAGACAATTGGCAGTAAGCCAATTATCAAAGGTCTGGATTTTGAAATCAGAGCAGGTGAAGTATTCGGATTTTTAGGGCCGAACGGAGCAGGGAAGACGACAACGATCCGGATGATGGTCGGATTGATCGATATCACGGAAGGTGATGTGCTGATCGAAGGCAAAAGCATCAAAACGAATTTCAAAGGAGCGATCCAGCATGTCGGCGCTATCGTTGAAAATCCGGAGATGTATCCATTCCTGAGCGGCTGGAAGAATCTGAAGCAATATGCGCGGATGGTCGAAGGCGTAACGGATGAGCGGATCAAAGAAGTGGTTTCTCTGGTTGGACTGGAAAAGGCGATACACGAAAAAGCGGGGCGTTACTCACTTGGTATGCGCCAGCGTCTTGGAATCGCACAGGCTTTATTGCATGGACCATCGATTTTGATATTGGATGAGCCGACAAACGGGCTGGATCCATCGGGAATCCGTGAAATCCGGAAATACATACGAAATCTTGCGGAAAAAGAAAATGTGGCGGTTATCGTGTCCAGCCACTTATTGACGGAGATCGAATTGATGTGCGACCGGATCGGCGTCATCAAGAACGGTGAATTGATTGCCATCGAAGAAGTGCGGACCGTTGAGAACGAAGAAGCGCTGAAAGAAGTCTACATCGAAGTCGAGCCGATGGAAACGGCCAAGACGTATCTCGATACCCATCTTCCGAATGCGGTAGGTGTGGGCAGCAAGGAACTTTCCATGTCGGTCAAACGTGAAGAGATTCCACAGATCCTGAAAAACCTGATGGAACAAGGCATCAGCATTTACGGGGTGCGCGTCCTGCAGGCGACGCTTGAAGATAAATTCTTTGACCTGATTGGAGAGAATAGCATTGAGTAATTTTATGAAGCTGATCTGGAATGAACAGATCAAACTGTATGCGAAAAAAGGTACGTGGGTCATGTTTGCGCTCTTACTCGTGATAGCCATCGGCGGCGGACTTATAACGAAATTTTTCGGAACCGAATCGGACTTCAAGGAATACGGCGACAATTGGCAGACTGAGCTGCAGGAAGAAAATGCGCAGCTGACTGCCGAAATGCAGGACGAGGAATTTGGCGGCTTCATGAATGAGATGATTATTGCCGAAAACAGTTACCATCTCGAAAACAACATCAAGCCGCAGCCTTATGACGGCTGGGAATATGTGCTTGAAAACAGTTTCCTGACTTCGGTCATCAGCCTGTTCACGATTATCGTGGCAGCGGGCATCATTTCAAACGAATTTAAATGGGGCACCATCAAATTACTATTGATCCGTCCGATTTCGCGGACGAAGATTTTATTGTCCAAATACGTGTCCGTACTGATATTCGCTTTGACTTTGCTCATCTTCTTATTGCTGTCATCCTGGCTGGTCGGCGCAGTATTATTCGGATTGAACGGCTTGAATCCGATGGTGGTGCAGGACATGATGACGCATTATGTGCACAATGACGTACTGGGTGAAATCGCGAAATCATACGGCTTCAGCATCGTCACTCTGGTGATGATGGCGACTTTCGCATTCATGATTTCCGCTATCTTCAGAAGCAGCGGCATGGCAATCGGTCTGGCGATCTTCCTGATGATGGCCGGCAACACCATTGTTGCGTTCCTGTCGCAATACGAGTGGTCGAAATTCATCCTGTTCGCCAACACGAATCTGGAACAATACACAAACGGCATGGAGCCGACGATTCCCGGCATGTCGTTGACCTTCTCCATCATCGTGCTGCTGGTCTACTTCGCCATCTTCATGGGCGCAGCGTGGGCAGCCTTTACGAAACGGGACGTAGCAGGAAATTAATTTAGAATGAAAAATAGGAGGAATAAAAAATGAAACGTACAGCAGAAATCGTATTAGGAATTATTGGGGCACTGGGTTATGCATTTATGGCGGCAATTGGAGCCTTCATGCTCTGGATGCAGAACAATAGAGATTTGATCGAAACTGAATTGACAACTGGAACAGGCGATCCGTCAACTGACTTTTCAATGGAAGAATTTGAAACGGCAATGGATATGCTTGGTGCAGGCGGGTGGATAGTCCTTTTATCAGCCATCGCCGCAATCGTTCTTGGCATCGTCGCAATGGTCTTGCTGAAAGGCAATAAAAAACCGGTCATCGCCGGAATCATTTTCCTCGCGACTGCAATCATCATCTCGATCACAACAACGGGTCTCGGTGTCATTGCAGGTATCTTCTATCTGATTGCCGGCATTATGTGCTTAGTGCGCAAACCGCAAACGACACTGGAAATGTAATTAAGGAATTGAAATGGGAGGCTTTTCGCTCAGCGAAAAGCTTCCTTTTTTGTTTTTTTATGGGTTTTTTGAGTTTTTTGGAGAGGGGGTGTGTGGATTTAGCGGCGGAATTTTGTGGGGGGAGGTGATTTGCGTGCGATTAGAAGAGGATATGGGCGATTAATCGAAAATGCGGACGAATAATAAATCTTATGCGCGATTAGAAAAAAATATGCGCGATTAAAAAATCTTATGCGCGGTTAGAAAAAAATACGCGCGATTAAAAATTAATACGCGCGATTAGCTGCCACTTATGCGCGTTCAGCAAAAAAGCCCCCTGGAATTCAAAATTCCAGAGGGCTTGCGGGCGGTTAGACAGAAATGCGGGCGATTAATCGAAAATGGGGGCGATTAAAAAGTTTTATCGGCGTTCAGCAAAAAAGCCCCCTGAAAATTGAATTTCCAGAGGGCTTGCCACAAATTACTTCTGTTGTCTCGGACGGATCAATATTTCATTCACATCGACATGCGCTGGCTGCTCAACCGCATACCCGATCGCGCGTGCAATGTCTTCCGCCTGCAAAAATTCCATTGAAGGGCCGCTCGAAAAAGCTGACAAAATATCTTCGTCCGTAATAGTTTCCACCAATTCAGTCGTAACCGCGCCAGGTGACACGATAGTCGCGCGGATGTTCATCGCTGGATCCAGTTCCTGACGCAATCCTTCCGTAATCGCGCGCACAGCAAATTTCGTTCCGCTGTAAACCGCGCTCCCCGGTGTGACATCATGTCCCGCCACGGAAGAAATATTGATGATGTGGCCTTCCTTGCGTTCTTCCATATGCGGAAGCACAGCTGCGATGCCGTAAAGCACACCTTTGATGTTGACGTCGACCATGCGGTCCCATTCATCGATCTTCAGTTTATTCATGAACGATAAAGGCATCAAGCCCGCGTTATTGAGCATGACGTCGATTTGCCCGAACTGCTCGACAGTCGCTTTGGCCAACGCTTTCATTTCTTCGGCTGACGTAACGTCCGTCACTTTATAAGCCGCGCGTCCGCCCGCATCTTCGATTTCCTTCTTCAATTCCACGAGGCGTTCTTCGCGCCGCGCCGCCAGCATGACGGAAAATCCTTTATTCGCCAATTCTTTTGCCGCTGCTTGGCCGATACCGCTGCTGGCACCGGTGATGATTGCTGTTTTGCTCATTATCCATCCACTCCATTTCCATGTATTGAATTCAACTGATCTTTTATTGAAATAAAACAGGCAAGAACCTCAAGAAGGTTCCTGCCCTTTAGTGTACGCTTGTCATTTTTTCAGTTCAATTTTAACGTCTCCGTTGATGTAGTTGGGGTAGGCGAAAAGATCAACTCTTACCGGGTTGGCGTAGCCATTGTCATTTATGTCTATACTGATATCCTGCTTGCCTTCATATCCCGAAGATATTCCTGAGGACTGTATATCCAGCAACTCACCATCGGCATCTGAAATCTTTTTATCGATTCCATAGGTGTGATCGGGGTGGTCTTCCCTTTTCAGAATCATTTCAATCCCGGAACGGTTCGATTTAATCAATTCCAATCGACCATCTTTAGGGCTGTGAAGCAATAAATTCTTATCAGTATCTACGAGGAAATAGGAATCTTCAACATCCACTGCCTGCATTTTATTGATACGCAGATAAAGCTTTTCCGGCGTTTCGAAATAATTGCTTTGCAGATAATAAACGATTTCGCCGTCCTCAGCCTCTCCACTCGCAGAGATGCCATTTGCGATGGAACTCCAGGCTTCGCCGTCTTCATCTTCAAGGCGGATGTCTTCAAACTGTAGAATTTTTTTCGTGTTGTCCGGATCGAAGGTAAGACGGATTCCCACCCGTAGCGGATGAATAGTTACTTCTTCTACTGTAAACTTCTGTCCTTCAACTTCAACTTCTTCATGCATTTCATATACGATACTTGGCTTCACATTCTCCGGCACTGTAAAGGGTATTGAGAAATCGAATTCATTGCCATTCACCTTAACTTGCAGATCAAGGGTGAAATCCAGGTTCTTAAACTTGGTTGACTCTATGAATTTATAACTTAAGACATCTTGAAAAATTTGGGGTGAACCTTCTTCAAAATCAGAATGGTGCCAAGAAATACCATCAGGAGAAATCTCTTCTTGGTTTTTCAGAGCTATCGGATTAATCAGGATATCCCCCATATCCACAGCCGACTCAACCGTATAAAAAATATTCATCCCCGACTCATCCAAAATGACTCCGTCAATCGTCAGCGTCGCATTGCCAACCGTCTGTGATTCGCCGATCGGCTGGTAATATTCGTTTTCAAATACGCCTTGTAATCCTTTGTCGTTTTGGATCAATTCCACAAACTTCTCCATACCCGGAATCGAGGCCACCGCATTTGCAAAAGCGGGGGACACGCGAATTGTCGTCACCAAGGTCAGTATAATCAACGCCGCAGCCGCCAAACTCCAAAGCGTCCGCTTGCGCTTGGCACGCGTCTGCAGTTTTTCGCGTTTGGCCCGTTCCAGTCCCTGCATGATTGCGCCATCCGCGGCTTCCAAAGGAAGAGGGACCTGTTCAAGGCGATCTTTGAAATCAGTCAGCTTCTGTTCCTCTTTTTCATACATGGTCCATCTCTCCTTTGCCTTCAAAATGGCTTCGCAATGTCCGCAATGTTTTGTGGAGCCGTGATTTTACAGTGCCTTCCGGTATCTTTTCAAGGACAGCGATGTCTTTGATTTTGACATCCTGGAAATACTTCATATAGATCAATTGCTGCTCATCGGCTGTCAAAGTGCTTAAGGCTTCATGCAATTCCAGCTGCGTCAGGTCGTCGGATACAGCGGAATCCGCTGATTTTCCATCTCTCACGTAACGTTTGTCTTTCTTCAATTGATCCTGGCAATAATTGATTGTAATGCGGATCAGCCAAGTCTTGGCATAGGCAGGTTCTTTCAAGGAACCGATTTTTTTGAATGCCCGGTAAGTTGTTTCCTGCAAAGCTTCCAGTGCATCATGCTCATTTTTCAGGAAAGCCAAAGCCGTCCGCAATAAGGCTTCTTTATGTATTTGCATCAATGCGACAAACGCTTCTTCATCGCCTTTTATCGCTTTTCGGGCAATATCGATTTCGTCCACAGCCAACACCTCGTTTCTCTCTAGTTACACATTAGACACGGCAATGCCGAAAAAGTTCATACAAAGTAAAAAAATTTTATTCGCATAAAAAAATCCCGGCACCTGAACCGGGAAATTGCTATTCTTCTGCCCGGACACCCCGGGCTCTTTTTAAAATGAACCAATTCGTAAACAGATAGATCGGATAAAGGAGAAGCACCAGGCCGTAGCTGAAAATCCAGTGGATATTCTCCTCCGCGGCATCCATGGTCATGGACTGGAACCAGCCGAAAATCAGCATCAGGCTGAGCAGGCTGGCGATGAAGATACTGACGAAACCGATCAAAAGATTCTCGGAAATTCGAGTGACAAACCAGGCAATCACCATACACAGGACAGCTGCAGCGGCAAGAAAGAAAATATAGAAATTCAAAACCGTATCCACATCCATCCGCATTCCTCCTAAAATCATTTTTGGAATCAGCAATTGGAATAAAACCTTTAATAAATCCATTTTACCTCATCCGCCGGCAAATAGGACGGTGTAATTTCAAGGAAATCAAAATGTTCCGAATTTCATTGTAATAGAGCAGTTTGAACGGTAGTATTTACCTATACAAAGCGATTTACTCAAGTGAAGGATTCCAAATGCGAGGCATTTCGTTTTACGCCCAACTTTGGTTCATATATGCCCAACTTCGAGTCGGATATGCCCAACTTTAGCCGAAATACGCCCAACTTTCACAAAAATACGCCCAACCCCCAAAAAATAACAACAAAAATCAACTGAAAACGAAGGAGCGAACCCTAATGAAACAAATTATTGCGATGGGCGGAGGCGGTTTCCTGATGGAACCGGAAAATCCATTATTGGACCGCTATATCCTCGAGCAGGCAGGAAAAGACAAACCGAAAATCTGTTATGTCGGAACGGCAAGCGGCGACGCTGAAAGCATGATCCAGAATTTCTATAACTTCTTCAATAGGGAAAATTGCGAACCGAGTCATCTGTCTTTATTTAAACCGCCGGTCAGAGACCTTGAAAGTTATGTGCTGGATAAAGACATTATCTATGTGGGAGGCGGGAACACGAAAAACCTGCTGGTCCTATGGAGAGAGTGGGGGCTGGATGAAGTTTTCCGCAAGGCGCTGGACCAGGGAATTGTGTTGGCCGGCATCAGCGCGGGTTCAATCTGCTGGTTCGAGGAAGGCGTGACGGATTCCTACGGGGACAAGCTGGAGCCGTTGAAAGCACTGGGCTTTCTCAATGGCAGCAATTGCCCGCATTACGACGGCGAAGCCGAAAGAAGGCCGACGTACCGGAAGCTGGTGGACGAGGCCATCCTGCAGCCGGGGATTGCCGCAGACGACGGAGCCGCCATTCACTACGTGGACGGGGAAATAAAGCGGATTGTCAGTTCTCGGCCTGATGCGAAAGCGTATTTTATCTCGCCACGAAATGAAGAGGAGCTGGCGACAGAATATCTCGGCGCTAAAGAAACATATTAAAAAGAAGGTGCAAATATGAAATTCACATCAGAACCAATGACCGAAAGCATCGCCACAGAAATCCTGAAGTGGCGTTATCCCTATCCCTACGACTTCTATAATAATACTGTGAATGATGAATCGATGAGTGAAATCCTTGATGGTACATACCGGGCAGTCCGCAGTGAAAAAGGAGAACTTTTCGGATTTTATTGCACCGGCAATTCCGCGCAGGTGCCTGCCGGCAGAACAGTAGGCGCGTATCCGGCGGGTTATATCGACTTTGGACTGGGTATGAAACCGGCTGAAACCGGACACGGGCTGGGAAGCGGATTTTTCACTTATATAAAGCGGGAGATTCTCGAAGAGCAACCGGATAAGCCGCTGCGGCTGACAGTGGCCACATTCAATAAACGCGCTATCCGCCTTTACGAAAAGTTCGGATTCAAAAAAGAAGCTGAATTCAAGGCGGATTTTGCCACGTTTTTGACGATGGTGGAGAAAGACTGAAGCAAATGAGGCGGGACAGATGAGAATTATATTGCAGGAGGCGACAGAGTCAGATGCCGCTTCCATACACGAAGTGCAGCTGGCGGCGTTTGCGCCCTTACTGAAAAAATACAGAGATCACGGTACCAGCCCTGCAACAGAGCCTATGGAGAAAACCATCAGCCGCATAAAAAATCCGAACAGCCATTACTATAAAATTCTGGCTGATGAAGAACTGGCCGGCGCCATTCACATTGTACGCAAAGAAATAAATGGCAGCTTGTGGATCAGCCCGATTTTTATTGGACCAGAGCATCAAAAGAAAGGCATCGCACAAACAGCCATGTTGATGGCGGAAGAGAGATTTGCCGACGACAAAGTGTGGGAACTTTCGACGCTCGCTGAAGAAAGAGGAAATTGCTATTTGTATGAAAAGCTTGGATATGGGCGGACAGGCCAGGAACAAAAGATCAATGATCGGGCAACACTGGTGTATTACAAAAAGGAGATGGATTAGATGATCGATTATGTCATCAAAGCACCGAAAGGCTATCCGGATAAAATCGGTGAGCTGGTGTCGATGCTTGAACACGCACGAGCTGTAACGCTTTGGGAAATCGGCGGATTGGGCCAAAAGGAACTGGATCATTTGCAGACTCGACACAGCAACTCGATTGGCGCGCTGCTGATGCATATCGCTGCAATAGAAAAAGTGCATCAGGTGATATCGTTCGAGAAACGTGATTTTACTGAAGAGGAAAAGGCGTATTGGAGTTCTGCCATCGACCTCGGGGACGAGGGACGCCGCGATATCAAGGAGCAGCCGCTGGAATATTACCTCGAGGAATTGGCGGAAGTCCGGAAAGATACCTTGAAACAACTGAAGTCGAAGGATGAAGCCTGGCTTTTTGAAGAGAACACCTGGCCAAACGGTGTCGCCTACAATAATTATTACCTTTGGTTTCACGTTCTCGAAGATGAAATCAGCCACCGCGGACAGATTCGGATGCTGAAACGGGAAATGAAGCATCGTTGAAACAACAACCATAACGTATGTGTAGGGTTGTTATAGGGAGATTTAGGGGGATTTAGGATGAAATTGTTCACGGCTATATTGTTAAGCACGATTCTTGGCTATTTATTATTGGTTTTCGGCGCTTTTTACGGAGGTCTTCTCGCATTTGGAATTATACTTGGCATCTTGATAAGGGGGCTTATGCTTTTAAATGAGATCCATAAAATCATGATTGGCAAAGCTCCGAAAAAATCAGTGCTCGATGAATACCTGGCGGAAAGGGACAGAAAGGAAAGGGCAGCCCAATTTAAAATGTGAAGAAACTAAAAAAACGATTTTAGGACCTGACGGGATAGGGTAGAGTATGAGTAAAGCGCTGACACTACTGAAGGGGAAGTGGACCTCGATGATTACGTTACGCTATTTCGAACAGGCCGATTTCAAGCAATTAATCGATTGGGTGGAGACGCCGGAGTTCATGCTTCAATGGGCGGGTCCGAGTTTCGTCTATCCGTTGAATGAGTTTCAATTGAAAGAGTATCTGAAAGACGCGAATAAGGAGAATTCATCTTCTTATATCTATAGTGTGATTGACGCTGAAACCAAAAAGCTTGTCGGCCATGTTTCCTTGTCCCGCATTGACCGGAACAATCGATCGGCGCGGATCGGACGCGTCATTTTAGGTGACCCGAATACAAAAGGCAAAGGGCTGTGCTGCCAAATGATCCAGCAAGTGCTGAAGATCGCTTTTGACGATCTCAAGCTGCACCGTGTTACGCTCGGGGTCTTTGATTTCAATAAAGCCGCCATCGCCTGCTACGAAAGAGCGGGTTTTCAAAAAGAAGGTCTCATGCGCGACCACCAAAAATTCGGTGAAGATTACTGGAGCCTTTGGGAAATGGGGATATTGGAAGACGAATGGCGGGAAATTAAAGAAGGGAAGCCGAAGCCATGAGATGGCTTCGGCTTTTTCTCTATCTTGAACAGCTGAAATAGACTGAACGCCGAAATAATCATCTGAACGCCGAAATAATTTCCTGAGCATTGATAAACGCTTCATCAATGTCAAAAACGTGATGTTGTATAAAGCAATCTGCTTCAGGCCACGACTGAATGACTTAAAACGATCAAATTTATACGAATTTGCCTTCTAACAGATGACAATATTTAATTTTTTAGCAAATTCTAAAGCAATTATTCACATTGCAACATCTGCTACAGCATTTTATCCGCCAGGCCGATATTCACTTTCAGATAATCCGGCAGCTCCTTATGAGCCAGGATTTCATCAGTGGTCACCCATAAAACCTCATCAACTTCGTCCGCGCTTTTGGCAAAAGGTTCGCCAGTCCGGTGACGGCACAAGAAGACGATATCGATGACGTTAACTCCTGAATCCGTCACAAATGAAGAGCTGTTTACATACTTAAGATCAGAAACTTCACTGCCGACTTCTTCGAAGATTTCCCGTTCCAGCGTTCTTTCCAGGATATCTGAGGAAAATCCTTCGATATCACATTGTCCGCCGACCAGCGACAGGCTGCCGCCGGCATGTTCCTCTTTTTGGCTTCTGCGGATCAACAGCCATTTGCCATTTCGATGAATGGCGCCTTCCACGTTCACTGCAAACATAAAAATAACCCCTTTTATCTCTAATTATCTAAGCTGAGCCTTCAATGACCCACACTATTTCCCGGGAAATATACTCCCATAAAAAATTTATTTCATTTTCTCATATTCCTGCACCATTACATTATAATTCATAGCGCCATAAGCGATATGGCTGATCTTACCTTCTGCATCGACCATGTATGACGTTGGGTAAGCCTTCACATTATAAGCTGAAGAAATTTCACCTTCCGCATCCATCAGAACCGGAAAAGTCAAACCCATCTCTTCAACAAACGCTGCTACACCGTCTCCGCTTTTTTCGGTATCAGTCAAGTTGATGGCCAGAATTTCGATATCTTCATTATCGTAAAGTTTCTGCATGTCCGGCATCTCAGCGCGGCATGGGGGGCACCAGGTAGCCCAGAAATTGATGAAAACCGGTTTGCCACGGAAATCTGAAAGACTTGCCTGCTCGCCGCCCAGCGTTTCGAGCGTGAAATCAGGTGCAGTCTGGCCGACAGCAAGACCCACGTCAGCCGATTCGCCGGAAGCAACGGAAGAAGCAGTATCGTTTTGCTGTTTTGCGGCATCGTTGCCGAACATGGTGAAATCGTAGATGGCCCATGCCAGCATGGCGCCAATTATTATGAAGAATAAAGCTTTTTTCATGAGGATGCCTCCAAAAGTTTAATTTGATTCGGATTCAAGTTGACCTGAAGGGCCATTGATAAGCAGCCCGAAACATGCGGCAAGAAACAATGCCAGGAACCAAGATTCCACGATGTAGCCAAAAATTGAAAGGTACGGCAGCATGAAATCGATTGTAAAGAAGCCGGCAGCTGCTGCCGCGAGCACGATGCTGATTTGATTCAGCGGATTCATCCGTCCTTGCAGAACATGGAATAAAACCAATAAAAGGCCGAAAACGACCAGGAAAGGAAATGAAAAAGGATTTTCACGCCATGTCATCTGGATGAATTCATAGACAAGTGAAGCGGCCAAAAAGATTTGCAGAAAGGAATGCGCCAGACGGCCGCCGGCTATTTTTCCCTGTTTAGCTTTAACGTAGACCAGGATTCCGGTAAAAAGCGCCGACAGATAAAAAGCTTCCGAATTGCTCGGATAGGCGAGGACCGCAAGCGGATCCTGAACGAATAAAGGCAAGTTCAAAAGGATTTTCGCGAGCCACAGAAAAAGAACGAAGTTGATCAGCTGCGAAACGATTTCGCTGATTTGCTGTTTTCGCTGTTCCTTGGTGAGATTACTCATTACATAGAAAGCCAGGAAAGCAAGGGCAAAGCTGATTCCGATGATTAGAATGACGGTTAGTTTACTGATGATTGCCATATGGACCTCCAAAATAATAACTATCATATACTATACAGGGTATATGACAAAGTTAAATGAAATCTGCTTAGAAAGGAAGTTGGCTTCACCCTGATTTCATTTCCATATAAAGCGGGAAATATTGTCAGACTATTGCAGCTTCTGCTATAGTGTGAGGGAGGGCGGTATCCACAGGGAACTGCACCTGCAACCCAATCGCAAGTCCATAATAACATTCTGCCTTGATCAATCAATGACAGGGACGGAGGAAACCAGCAGATGAAAATCCTGTCCTTCTGTCCACTTATGGAGCAGAGGGCTTTTTATGTCCGGTTTTCTCCCTGAAAAGGAGAGAAAAATGATGAAGAACACAGCTGTATTTACAAAGATGAAAAAAGAGGGCGAGAAAATTGCCATGCTGACAGCTTACGACTACCCGTCGGCTAAAATTGCGGAAGAAGCCGGCATGGATATTATCCTGGTCGGTGATTCGCTTGGAATGGTCGTTCTTGGCTATGACTCTACAGTCAAAGTGACGATCGATGATATGATCCATCACGGGAAAGCGGCCCGCCGCGGGGCACAGGATACGTTTTTGGTGGTCGACATGCCATTTGCTTCATTTCATGGAGATATCGACCGCACATTGCAGAACGCTGTCCGTATTTTTCAGGAGACAGGCGCGGAGGCGCTGAAGCTTGAGGGGGCGGACGAAGTCACTGATGTTACCAGATTGCTGACGCGCACCGGCATTCCCGTGGTGGCGCATCTGGGTTTATTGCCGCAGACGGCCGGGGTGCTGGGTGGCTTTAAAGTGCAGGGGAAGACGGCTGACGCGGCCAAAAAGCTGATTGAAGATGCGAAGGCCTGTGAAGCGGCGGGAGCGTTTATGCTGGTGCTGGAGTGCATTCCGTATCAATTGGCCAAAGAGGTGACGGAAGCCGTGTCGATTCCGGTCATCGGCATTGGGGCCGGCAGCGAAACGGACGGCCAGGTGCTTGTATACCATGACACTGTGAAATACGGCTCGCACCATCTGCCGAAATTTGTCCGTTCGTATGCGGAAGTGGGGGATGTCATGAAAAATGGACTGAGTGCCTATGTAAATGAAGTGAAGTCCGGTGCTTTCCCGGCTGAAGAGCACCGTTTCACGATGAAAGAAGACGAGCTCCAGCAATTATATGGCGGCAAAGCCTGAGACATATAAAATCCGGATTCCTGTGAAAGGATCCGGATTTTTCAAATTATTTTTATCGGCATTCTTAGTGTTTTCGTAATCAGCTTATGGATTCAAGCGGCTCCAGCGCCTGCAGAGCAGCTGACAGGCGAGCAGCAAAGTCTTTCGGGTATTCCATTGATTCGAGGTGCAAGCAGACGATATTCGGATTTGTCTCGCAGCGCTGTTTGAAATTAACTGGCAATGGTCTATAGAAACTGGACCAGGCGGCTGTAAATGCCGGCAATTCTTCAGGCAATAAAAGAATTTCCGCTGTATTCATGGCATGGCCATTCTCTTTTAAATTTTTAAAGGAAATATCCAATTCCAATATACAGGAAAAATTGTTCTGGTCTGTATGGATATTCAGCCGTCTTTTCTTTTTGACCAGGCAGGTTTCGCCGGTGACTTCCACTTCCGCGTCCAAAAGGGCGGCTACTGCGTTTGCTGTTTCTTCTAATTGATTCATAGTGTCCACTCCTTTACAATTTTATCCAATTCGAGTCGCTAAAAAACGCCCAAAAGAATCCAGTGATTCTTTCCGGCGTTGTCAGCAGCACAAATGTCTGTGTCATCCTGTCCGAAGTCCGCTGTTATTGAGTTCAATATATGCTAAACGTGAATAGGCAAGGTAAGCAGAAACACTAGCGGTTTTCTGTTCTGTACTTCTATTGCCAACTTTACTGTAAAAATAAACCTAAGAATAAAAAACAGAGTCTTAAAGCATATAAAATATTTTATTGGGATTAAATTTCTGCAAAGTCAAACCGATTCCCGCAGGTCAGGAATCGGTTAGTAAGAGGAGCGATTCTATTCGTTTACCTGCTCTTGCATCGCGGCGTCTTCTTCAGTCCGGACAACAAGGACGTCACATTTCGCATAGCGGACGATGCTTTGGGAAATGCTGCCCATGATAATCCGTTCGGCGCCAGTCAATCCCGTTGCTCCGCAAATAATCAGGTCGGCACCAACCCGTTCAGCTATTTCTTTAGGAATGACAGACTTGATGACACCATATTCGACAATGACATTTACGGTTTGGACGCCTGCCGCTTCAGCTTCTTGTTTATGTTTTTCCAGGAGATCCCGGGCTTCGATCTTCGCGCGTTTCGCACTGTTTTTGTCATAAGCTTCGATCATCCCGAAAGAACGGTTATCGATGATATTGACCAGATTAAGCACAGCATTATTGCGCAAAGCGATGCCAACCGCTTTCTTATACGCCCATTCCGCCTGTTTTGAACCGTCAAGAGCTACCAGTATGTGAGAATATTTAAGAGTCATCGCCATCTCCTCCTTAAATCTCTAGTCAATAACCAATTCTCTGCGCCAAATGAATCTTCCTGCTTTTCTGTGACAAATAATTATTACATAACCTTCCCGATTGATTTCATTTTAATAAGAAATAAATATAAAATTTTTGCGTCAAAAAACTGTTATTATGATATTCTTAATCTAAGATATTGAAGGAAAGTTGGAGCAATTTGACTAAGCGAAATACTGAAGTTGATATACATGAAGCATTGCTGGGGAATGGCGCAATCCGCCACACCAGCAGAAAATATTCCAAGGGAAGCTACCTGTTCCGGGAAGGTGATCCGATCAGAGGAGTTTACCTGGTGAAATCCGGGAAAGTCCAAATCGGAAAGGTGACGCCTGATGGCCGGGAGCTGACTTTGAAGATTTGCGGAGAAGATCAGATGGTAGGGGAAATTACGGTGTTTTCCGGACCTTCCAAATACCGGCTGGATGCGAAAGCGCTTGAAGATACCGAATGCCTCAAGATCACGATTGAAGATCTGGAAGAAGCATTGCAGCGGGATCAGGAATTGGCTATGGCGTTCATGCGCTGGACAGGGATCGATCAGCAAAAGACCCAGACGAAATTCCGCGATCTTTTGCTGCACGGCAAAAAAGGGGCGCTCTACTCGACGCTGATCCGCCTCAGCAACAGCTACGGCATAAGCCATCCGGAAGGGGTCCTCATCGATATGGTGCTGACCAATCAGGAGCTGGCCAATTTCTGCGGCATGACACGCGAAGTGGTCAACCGGATGCTGAGCGATTTGAGAAAAGACGGCGTCGTTTCCATGAAAGACGGCAAACTCATCATTCATCAGATTCCAAGACTGAAAGAAGAGATCAATTGTGAAGAATGCCCGATTTATTTATGCAAAATAGACTGAGAAGCCGAACCGGAGACGGGGAGGCTTCTTTTTTTTTGCGGAAAATTTTTGGGGATTTCGGTGGCGTGCAATTATATCAAAATGCATGCGATAAAAAGCGATTTACATGCGTTCAGGTACCTCGGCCGCATGACACGCGACTCCATCCCAATTTTTTGTCTGAAATTTGACAGCTTCATTAAAAAACTGTCCAGGTGTGATATTTATCACAATGCCCCGGAGCGGAAAAGCATAAGCTGACAATATAGAACGAATGACGTAAGAGGTGAAAGTAAATGAGCAAAAATAATGAACATGATGGAATGGATCTGCGAGGGACTCTTGCCAGCGTAATGGTTGTGGGTGTCATCATCGTCGTGATGTGGGTTGTTGTTTATATGATGTATATGGGCAGATAGAGACAGAACTAGAGGGGAGAAAATTTTAATGCATTTTCATAAGTTTGAAAAGATTTGGCTGGTTTTTGGAATTATATCTTTAATTGTATTCTTAAGCATTGTTGGCGTAACCGCCTTTTCGCATGACCACCACCCGGCAGGCGGGATGGACACGATCGATCCGAAGAAAGTCGATCAGACAGCGCCTTTCGATAACCCTGGCGTGACGCAGATCGATGACGATACTTACCAGGTGGCGATTGTCGCCAGCGCTTTCAGTTATGCGCCGCTTGAACTCAGAGTGCCTGCAGGCAAAGAGATTTTATTTAAAGTGACAAGCAAGGACGTCGTCCACAGTTTCACGATCGACGACACGAAAGTGAACATGATGGTCGTTCCGGGCCAGATTACGACACGTGCCTATACTTTCGACAAACCCGGCAAGTATTTGATTCTTTGCAATGAATACTGCGGAACGGGCCACCATTTTATGTTTACAGAAATTGAGGTGTACTAAGCATGATCGCTCTGCAAGATCGTAAATTGGCATTATGGTATATCGGCGTTGCCTACATCGCCTTCCTGATTGGGACATTGATGGGGCTGCTGCAAGTCTTTATCCGAAACGATAAACTCCAATTGCCGGCATGGCTGGATTATTATCAAATTTTAACGGCACACGGTGTGCTGCTCGCACTTATCTATACAACGTTCTTCATCTTCGCCTTCTTTGTAACCGGCATGAGCAAGAGCCTTGGCACATTCGGGCCGAAAGTAAGACTCGTTTCCTGGATCGGTTTTTGGGTGACTTTAATCGGGACGGTACTGGCGACTGCCATGATCGTCGCCGGCGAAGCATCCGTGCTGTACACTTTCTATGCACCGCTGAAAGCAAGCGGCTGGTACTACGTCGGCCTTGCGCTGTTCGTAGTCGGCACATGGATCTCAAGTTTCGCGCTGATCGGCCATTACCGCGTATGGCGTAAAAATAATAAAGGCGAATTGAGCCCGTTATTCGCATTCATGACAATCACAACCATCGTACTTTGGCTGATCGCCTGCCTGGGTGTTGTCGCAACCGTATTGTTCCAATACATTCCTTGGGCTTTCGGCTGGACAGATACGATCAATGTGGAATTAAGCCGGTCATTGTTCTGGTATTTCGGACATCCACTCGTATATTTCTGGTTATTGCCGGCATACATCGCCTGGTATGTGATCGTACCGAAAATCCTGGGCGTCAAAGTTTTCAGTGACTCATTAGCCCGTTTGGCGTTTGTACTATTCATCCTGTTCTCGATTCCGGTCGGTTTCCACCATCAATTAACAGAACCGGGCATCTCGAACTTCTGGAAATTCCTGCAGGTCGTCTTAACATTCATGGTTATCATTCCATCACTTATGACAGCCTTCACCATGTTCGCGAACTTTGAAATTTCAGGACGCAAAAAAGGCGCAACCGGCCTGTTCGGCTGGTTCAAGAAATTGCCTTGGAAAGATGTCCGCTTCACATCCATCTTCATCGCGATGGCATTCTTTATTCCCGGCGGAGCGGGCGGCATCATCAATGCAAGCTTCCAATTGAACGAAGTTGTCCATAACACGCTTTGGATTGTCGGACATTTCCATATCACGGTCGGTACACCGGTCGCGATGACATTCATGGGTCTCACATTCTGGCTCATCCCGTATCTGACGGGCCGCAAATTTACGAAATCAATGCAGATATTAGCATTTGTCCAAATCATCACCTGGTCGATCGGCATGCTGCTGATGTCGACTGCCCAGCATATACTCGGCTTGCTCGGTGCTCCGCGCCGGACGGCATTCTCGAATTACAATAACCACCCGAGCGCACTGGAATGGTTCGACGGCATCCTGACAAGCCACGTCACAATGGCAGTCGGAGGAAGCATCCTGTTCCTGTCAGCCATGATCCTGATTTACATCGTCGTCATGTCGATGTTCCTGTCACCGAAAGCATTGAAAGTGGAAGACCAAGTCGAATTCCCGATGGCCGAAAGCGACAAGTCGCATACGCCGAAATGGCTTGAAAACTGGTGGATCTGGATCGGCATCGCTTTTGCCCTGATTATCATCGCCTACGCGATTCCGCTTTCTTCCATGATCATGCACGCACCGCCTGGCTCAGAAGGATTCAAAACTTGGTAGGAGTTGAATAATTATGTTCACAATGGTCATTTCCATGATGCTGATTTTCATTCTCTTCACAGCAATATTGGTCGAAACAAGCGTTTCTGACGAGGAATAAAGAGAAACATTAATGTTAAGGAGCCAGTTGTCTGCGGACAGCTGGCTTTTTGGTGTGTGGTTTTGGTTTTTAACGGAAATTCGAGTAAATGATGCGGGTTTTTATAGAAGAATAGCCTGAGGGAAGAGGGATCTTGCTGCATCTTGGCAGTTATGTGCGGTGAGGAACATTTGTGTGCGGAAATGAAGTTTTATGTGCGGTGGCAGGAAAATATGTGCGCAGTGCTAATTTTACGAGATTTTCACCAATTATATGTGCTCCGAATTTCAGATACTCTAAAATTCCAGATCCGCCACACCCAAAACCCAAGAACAACAGCGGATGTTTTTCGCCGCGCGAAAAACTCCAATCCCTTAAAGGAAGGCTTCGCGTCCGCGAAGCCTTTTTCATCTAAAAGAACTTATGTGGCAAAGAAAATCTCACCCTTAAGAAGTTGGGAGAGGAAGAGCAATTAGTTTTTCTAGGATTCGACTGATCGCCATCTACTATAGAAGGGGAAGTCATGAGAATAGTGATGTTTAAGCTGATTTTATTCCTTAAGGCTGAATTTGAGGTAAGGACGTCTGCTAAATGAGGATATTTTGATGGGTAAAGAGGAAATTATTCTTTTGAAAAGTTTTATGCGCGGCAAAGCACCGGTTATGCTCAACTAAATATTCATATGCCAAAAATGATGCTTTCTTGTCGCCGCCAAACCTCATCCTAATCCCTTAAAGGAAGGATTCGCGAAGGCGAAGCCTCTCCCATCCAAATACCGCCCCCAACCAAATCCTCCTCCCAAACAAAAAAGAGCAAACACCCAAAGGTGCTTGCTCTTTTTGTTATTAATTAATATAATTCATCGGATTGACTGCGTTTGTGCGGGCGCCGTTCCATGGACCAATATGGACTTCAAAGTGAAGATGAGATCCTGTTGAGCGTCCAGTACTTCCCATTGAGCCGATAAAGCCGCCTTGAGAGACATATTGACCTTGGCTTGTTCCAACAGAGCTCATGTGGGCATACACTGTTGAGTAAGTTTTTCCATTAATAGAATGGGTCATCATAACGACATTTCCATAAGTTCCCATTGGGCCTGCATATGTTACATAACCAGAAGCCGCTGCTTTAATAGGTGTTCCTAAAGAGTTGGCAATATCAACGCCACGGTGATTTTCATTTCCTGCTCCAATATTACGGCCACCGTAATTTGAAGTCAGACGACCAGCGGCTGGACGGATAAATCCAGAACTGCTGGCTGGTGCTGATACCACTGGTGCAGGAGCAGGTGCGCTTACTTTTTCTTTCTCTGCCGCTTCACGCTTAGCAGCTGCTTCACGTTCGTTGGCTGCCTGTCGCTCGGCTTCGTTTCTCGCTGCTGCGCGTTCAGCTGCCGCACGTTCTTCTGCAGCTCTATCAGCCGCCGCACGTTCTGCCGCTGCTTTCTCGGCAGCCGCTTTTTCAGCTGCTGCACGTTCTGCCGCCGCTTTTTCAGCCGCCGCGCGCTCAGCTGCTAATTTAGCCTGACGCTCTTCTTCAGCTTTGCGTGCCAATTCAGCAAGACGAGCCTGTTCAGCAGAGATTTGCTGTTCAAGATCCGCACTCATTTCTATAACCGCTTCGTGCTCTTCATGCAATTCCGCCTTTTCGCTTTCAAGGCGTTTCTGTTCTGCTTTCAACTCTTCAGCAAGGACGCCCTGTTGTTTTTTCTGGCTGTCCAGATCAGACTTCAGGCTTTTCAGCTCAGCGTTGCGAGCTTCCTGCTGCGCAAGTTTTGACTCGACAGAAGCTTTCTGTTCTGCCAGCAATTCTTTATCTGCTGCCTGTTCACGCATGATTTCGCGGTCTGCGTCGATCAATGTGCTTACTGCAGAGAAACGGTCGATGAAGTCAACAAAGCTGTTGGCGCCAAGAAGGACGTCTATGTAGTCAACAGATCCGCCGCTCAATTGGATTGCGCGTGCGCGTTCCTGCAACAATGCAGTGCGTTCTTCGATTTTGATCTTCAATTCTTCGATTGAAGCTCTCAATTCTTCGATTTCAGCTTTAGTTGTATCGATATCGGCTTGGACACTGTTGATCTTGCCTTCAGTTTCCTCGACTTTATTGTTCAATTCCTGGATTTTCCCAAGGATTGTTTCCAATGTTGATTTGGTGACTTTGATTTCTTTGTCTTTTTCTTTGATGCCTGAGTTCAATTCAGCTTTTTTCTGCTCGGCTTCCTGTTGTTGCTGTTCAAGTTTGTTTAATGTATTGGCATTGACATCGGCGGTAGGCAATAAAAGCGAGATAGCTAATAATGATGAAACCCCAGACAACATCCATTTCGACTTCAAGTTCAAGTTGTTTTTCCCCTTTCGAATTTACGGTCTCTTTATATCGTTTCTATATATACTGTCAAATAGTTTTGTTGGATAAAAATTCGGTGCCTTATAATTGCAGCACGTTCATTATAACAGCTCTAAACCTCTTTTATGTTACAGTTGTATATCATTTTCGACGCTCTTTTGGTAATTTTTATAGGTATTAAGAAGCGTGTAAGACTATATGCGAAATAAAATCCGGAATGCCTGTGCCAAAAGGTCCTTATTCACGTTAGATTGGTGAAAAATCTGATAAATAGCTTCTATTAATGCAGTAATAACAAGGGTTTGCTGTTTAATTCCAAATAAATGATCAGTCCTGAACACACAGCCAACAAGAGAGGATTCTGGTGGAATATGGCTGCCCACCAGCTCCTTAAAAGAGGAGTGGTAAAAAGAGTAGGTAAATCTGCTTGCGTTTTACTGAAATAAAACAGTAATAAAAAAAGAGTAGGACAGTTTTGTATTCGTCAATAAAGACAGGAGTGAAACTTATCTGGGGATAATGAATCTTGGAAGTTAGGGTGGAATCACCTGAAGTTTCTGACGCTGCATGGATTAGAGGGTGTGCTAAAGGTGCTCCCTCCGTGCTATAATGCAAGGTAGTAATGGAGTGATGGAAATGGCAAAAGAAAAGAAAAAAAGCGGCACTGGCCAGGGAACCGGCAAAAAAGGCTGGAATCGCTGGAAAGCGGGATCCAATAAAGCCAAGAGCTTTAAGCCGTACACAAGCAAAAACAACAAGAAATCCACGGACAATAAATCAGGCGAAAAAACGAGCGCTGATGAACCCGGCTGGATTGATGGTTAATAGAAAGAATGCACAAGCTGTCCTGAAAAGGGCGGCTTTTTTTATATTCTTCTTCTTTCAGCTGTAAATCTCCTTCTTTCGCACTAAAAAAGTTGCTTCGGAACAAATCGAATGGAATGATGTGGATATAGGCAGAAACGGCAGGAGGAATAAGAGATGACAATCGAAGAAAAATATTTGCAGCGTGACAGTCAATTACCCGAAATCAGACGCCAGTTGCTGGACCGGATTCGGCGGGATCTCGAGCAGGATCCCGATGTGCTCGCAATTTATCTGGCTGGCTCCCTCGCGAAAGGGAATGCGGATAATTATTCGGACATTGATCTCCACACCATCGTGAAACCCGAAAAGCTGGAGGGTTTTATTGCCGATAAGTTCGGACGCGCGGGGAACTGGGGAAATGTGCTGTTCTATGAAGGAATTGCGGCGTCGCCGGTGATCGTCAGCCATTTCGACAGCTTCATCAAAGTCGATTCCTGGTACCACATTGCTGAAGAGATCACACCTTCGATTTGGATGAAAGGCATGAAGATCCTCTATGACCCGCATGGCATTCTCGAGCCGGTCCGCCAGCTGTCGGAAGAGGCCATCTATAAGATCACGCCAGCGGAAGTGGAATTCTGGCGGACGAAAATGCTGGCGTTCATCCATGAAACCTACCGCGCGGCGATGAGGGGCGAACCTTATTATGCGCTTGCGAATCTCGACAGCGTCCGGTGGCTCACGGCATACGGCTGGTACATGGAAATGAACCGGCATCTCGACAGCCCCTACCAGGTATGGTCGAAAATCGAAGGCCCGAGAAGCCGCCTGAGTGAAGAGCAGCTGCAGCGCTTGGCCGGTTGGGAAGCGGGCCGTGATCCAGGCAGTGTATTAACGGCGCTGGAAGGCATATCGGCGGAATTTACCCGGCTCAATAAAACATTAAGCGAGCGGGCTGGAATAGATGATAACAGTGAAGTGATGAGTCGGGCACTGGATTTGGTGCTGTAGAGGAGGAACGAACTTGGAAATACGTAAAATGAGCCGTGGCGATTTAGGGCTGATGGCGAAATGGTTGAACACTAAGGAAGTCCTTGAATTTTTCGGAGACCCGGATGCCCCGCCGAGTGCCCGGCAAGTACAGGAGAAATATGGTCCTCGGATTGACGGCATGTCAGCGGTGGAACCCTATATCGCCGAAACAGAAAGCAAGCCGTTCGCGTTCATGCAATGTTACCGGTTAACGGATGAAGATTATAAAAGCTATGGTTATTCTGTAGAAGAAACTGTTTACGGCATCGACCAGTTTATCGGTGAACCGGAACTTTTGGGCAAAGGCTACGGCACGCGTATGGTGACTGAGTTTCTAAGCTTTATTTTTAATGAAAGAGGAGCGGACGCTGTCACGGTCGATCCTGAATTGACCAATCCCCGTGCCATCCGCTGTTACGAAAAGTGCGGCTTTCAAAAGGTGAAGCAAATCGATGGAGAGCGGAAATGGCTTATGGAGATTAATCGCGGGCGATGGGCTGAAACTTTTTGAGCTGATGAGTCGACTACTGGTGTAAAGGGGCTGATGAGGTGGGGGAGAAGTTTAAGATTATTGGGGCGTTTATTGTCGCGGCCATGCTGCTTTATGGCTGCGGAATGGCTGACAAGCAAGCAGGCGACCAGGCCGATCAGTCGGAGCCCGTCCATTCACAATCCAAAACCCCGCCAACTCTTGATCTGGAAATCGGCGACGACACCATCCGGACATTCCGGGGAGTATACAGCTGGAGTTATTATGATTCGGAAGAGGAATCGATGGTCGGGGTCGAGGCGTCATCAGATCCGCCGCACGAAATGATAAGCATGGACAACGCGCGGAAAGTCGACCGCCATGCGGATGTCGCACTAGAGTTCGGTGAACCGCCGGTGTCCTACCAACTGTTTGTCTGGGACGAAGCGGGCAATAGCACTGCTTATCCCGTTGCATTCGATCTGTCCCAGCATGAAGGCCCGACGCTTTTCGAAGTTTTTGCCCATTGGGAGCAGGGGCAGGCGAGTTATGTGGTGGCGTTGGATGTGGAGTGAACGACTGGGTATCCGTGTCAATGGGCAGCGATGAATCCTCATGGGCGATGCTCCAGGAATCGCTGTCCTTTTTCAAGCCGGTGAAAGTGCTACTGCATTAATTCTATGTGGAAGTTCTTTTTCCTGCCTGAAACAGAATGAAGTTGAAGCTTCATGTTTTCTGCAATAAAACAGCTGAGTGATCATAGAATCAAATAAGTGATCATAGAACACCAAAAATTGCTCATAGAATCCACGCGCCGCAAATCTTCGGCGTTTTATTTCCGAATTACAGCTGTTTCTTGACAGCAATGTTTTATTTTCTGGAAAAAAAGGGACTTTGCAGAGTAAATCCCACTAAAAAGCTGGTTTTTGAAACGCAACCGATTTCTCCATAAGCAAAAAGAGGAGCTGCCCAATTTGAAATTAGGCAGCTCCTCTGGTTTGGGGCAGTTCTGCTTACAATTAGTCATCTGCAAAATCGCATCTCATGAATTTAATGTCGATGGCCACGGGAATCCATACAGAGAATGGAATCTTCATGATCATGGTCATCTGTTTCCATTTGGATCGTCACATGATTTATCCCTTCATGTTTGAGGTCGTGTTCAATTTTTTGCACCATCTTTTCGCTCTCCGCAAGAGTGAGCTGGTTGCCGACAACCACATGGCAGGATAAGGCGTTCATTCCGCTGGTAATGGACCAGACGTGCAAATCATGGACGCTGATAACGCCTTTTGTTTTTTTGATTGTGTGTATGATATTCTCAATTTTTATATTCGGCGGAGTGCCTTCCATCAGCACATGGAGCGACGATTTCGTTACATAATAGCCGCTTCGCAGAACGAGCGCCGCAACAATGACGCTTGCGGCAGGATCCGCCCAGCCCCAGCCGAAGAAGATGATCAGCAAGGCGGCTGAAATGGCGCCCACCGATCCCAGCATGTCACTCAGCACATGCAGATAAGCTCCGCGCATATTCAAGTTATCCTTTGTATCTCCGCCGCGCATCATAATCCAGGCAACCAGAATATTGACCAATAACCCGAAGGCGCTGATGATGAGCATGCCGGTAGTGGCAACTTCCGGTGGATTTGCAAAACGGCCGATAGCTTCATAAAAAATATAAAGGGCCACGCCGATCAGCGTTACGCCGTTTATCGCTGCCGCGAGAATCTCGAACCGCTTATAGCCATAAGTTTTACTGTGGTTCGCCGCTTTTTCAGCCAGCTTGAACGCAATCAGGGCGATCGCCAGGGAAATGGAGTCGCTCAGCATATGGCCGGCATCCGCTAAAAGCGCCAGGCTGTTCGTCAAGAAACCGCCGATCGCTTCGATAATCATATAACCGGTAATGATGAAAAATGAAACGAGCAGAACTTTTTTATTAGCTCCGTGCGTATGGTCATGGCTGTGATCGTGCGCCATCTCATCTCCTCCTTTCTTCTCCGCTCAGCCGTCTTAATGGTGGGCTGCGTGTTCAATAGCTTGATTCATCAGATTGATGACATGATCATCATCTTTCGAATAATACAGAGTCGTCCCGGCTCTTCTGAATTTCACTAAACGCAATTGCTTCAGAAAGCGCAATTGATGCGACACCGTGGATTGGCCCAGATCCAATTTCTCCGCCAATTCATTGACCGAATGTTCAGCGGTACAGAGCAGATTCAAAATCCGTATCCGTGTCGGATCGCTCAATGCCTTAAACGTCTGGGAGACGATGAAAAGCGTTTCTTCGTCCAAAGGATGGGCGTTCGCTGTGTAGGCTTTTTCTTTTTGAATTTCCTGTTTCATCTGCCAAGCACCTCCGTTTATAGTTTATATATGAATGTATGTTCATATATTGATTATAAGATTTTTATTCAAATAAAGCGAGTGATTTGAAAGGCTGTAGCATGATAGAGGAGGAGTCTCTTTTTAAAGAATAAGAAAGTTGGTAGTGAGATGAATCAAAAAAGTTTTCTGTAAGCTACGTACCTCTCTAAGGAGTTTGGCATAGGCTATTTATAATTTTGGAATTTTTGGTAAAATGTGAAGTGATAAAATTTAATGAATATAAAGGCTCCTGTGCAGTTTCTTTGACTTGAAGCTGCCAGTGGTTTCTAAGTTGAAGCTACTTAACCAAAGGAAAAAGAGGCGGTTACGATGGACATTAAATTCGTTTCACCCAGTGATGTAAAAGAACTCTCCCTATATCTTGAAAAAAAGAATGCTGAAAATAGAAGTCATATCGGATTCTGCGGAGAGCAGAGTGAGGAAATATATGATTCATTGATGAATGACTTTTCCGATTTGAAAATAGAAGAATCATTTGCAGTTGCATGGGATCATTCTAAAATAATTGGAGCAATGGGGCTGGATATTGATCTGGGCAATGGGACTGCTGATATATGGGGACCGTTCGTTACAGACGAGAATCCGGATACCGCAAAAAAATTATGGGACAAAGTTCTTCTTAAAATACCTCAAGAAATAAAGTCCTGTACCTTTTTTGTAAATAAAGACAATGAATTTGCCAAAAATTTTGCAAAGCAAAATAATGCTCACTACTCAGGAGCGGACGCGGTACTTTACATAACGAAAAGCACCTTTACTCCAGATACGATCAATGCTTCGCCAAGAATAGTCAAAGAATATCATGATTCTTTCGCTCGTTTACACGACGTGGCATTTCCAAAAACATATTTTAATTCGGGTACCATTTTATCTAGATTAAATGAGCATAACGATTTATTAGTGGTGGAAGGGGATGAAGCTGACATCAAAGGTTATGTTTATATAGAAGCTAATCCGGAATATAACGAAGGAAATATTGAGTATATCGCTGTATCCAAGGAAACTCGGGGACAGGGAATAGGAAAAAGGCTCTTAAAAGATGCATTGAAGAAGCTATTTTCCTATCCAAGTATTGAAGAAGTGACCATATGCGTATCTTGTAAAAATGCTGCGGCCATAAACTTGTATAAATCTATCGGATTCAAAGAAAGGTATATTTTGGATAGTTATGATTTGATGGTCTAAAAGAGGGGGAACCGGAGTGGATAAGAAGCTGGAAAACTGGAAAGACCCTGCGATATTGCTGACTTCGCTTGGAATTGCCGGCATCGGCGATTTCATCTATCTGGTCGCCATCAATATCATCGTTTACCAAATGACCGGTTCCGCTGCAGCTGCTGCAAAGTGGCTTGCAGGTGGTTTTCATCCTGGGAATCGGGATTTTGGCAGACGTTATTTCTCTCCGAATTACGATTATAGCGCTTGCGGTGTTTATGCTGCTCTCGGCTTTCGTCTTTTCATACTTTGTTTTCAAACCGCAACGGGCTGAATTCTATCAGGAAGAAGAAGCTGAAAATGAAGTGCTGGTTTAGCGTCCGCTTGCACCGGTTTTCGTAAATAAAAACTTAAGGAGTCGTTCAAATGAATTTTTCTGAGAAAAAATTCAATTTGTGGTTTCCCTTAATACTGCTGATGATTAATCTCGTTCTCTTTTCTTTTTTGGTGGAAGAATTAATCGATGCGGCTCCCCCTAATTATGGAGGAGGTTTGAAGTTATTAACTCCATTGCTGGGTTTCATTTCTTTTTGGTACATCAAGAAAACAGAAGGTGATAAGCCTTCTGGCATATGGGTTCTGCAAGCATTAAACTGGCTGTTTATGCTGTTCCCGATAATTGCGATTTTGTTCGGCATGTTCACGTTTATTTAAACGATTAAAAATAGGGATGTTTTGATTTAAGGAAGCTTAAACAAAAAGGAGCGACCCTGAAGTTAACGGAAATATTATGCGAATATAGGGGAATATGGAGGAATAGAGAAATGAACATTAATAATCTTCAGCAATCCATACAAATCACGCCAGTAACCGAGCAATACGAAGAGGCGGCGAGGCAATTGATCCTCGACGGACTGGAAGAGCGTTTCGGATTTTTGGATCATTCCTTCAATCCAAATCTAAGGAATATCATTCAAAATTACAGCCGGGATGGCGGCGTATTTCTGATTGGCCTTCATGACAATAAAGTCGTCTGCACAGGAGCATTAACCAAGGAAGGCACAGCTGCCGGAAGAATCCAGCGAATGTCGGTGTAGAAGTCCCATAGACGCAGCGGGCTGGCCGAATCGATGCTGCGAAAGCTGGAAGAAACGGCGAGGCAACTGGGATATAATGAGCTGGTCCTCGAGACAAACAACGAGTGGCAAAGCGCGATTGAATTCTATAAGAAGATGGGCTATGAAGTGGACTGGAAAGATGAGGAACGCAGCCATTTTTTGAAATTGTTGGATTGATTGTATGGAGGGGGAGTGTTTTTCATGAAAAGAACTTTGGTGATCAGTGACATTCACGGAGAGCTTGAACTTTTTGAGGAGCTGCTGCAAAAGGCGGGGTATGATGCTGACGAAGACCAGCTGATTTTACTGGGAGATTATGTGGACCGCGGTCCGGATTCAAAAGGTGTATTGGAGCGGGTCGTCGAGTTGAAAAAAGAAGGCGCGATTGTGCTGAGCGGCAATCATGACGCGATGATGCTGGCTGCGGCAAACGGTGAACCCGCCGCCCTGGAGAGATGGGCGAGAATTGGTGCCATTCCCACTTTGCAGAGCTATGATCCCTCAATCAAAGATGCTGAGCTTCCGACATCAGCTGCCTTTTTGGAGCATGTCGCTTTTATTAAGGAGATGGAATTTTTCCACGAGACAGAAGATGCTATTTTTGTGCATGCGGGTGTTCAGCCTGGCACACCGGTTCAGGAGACCGATCCGTATACCCTGATATGGATACGGGAAGAGTTTTATAAAGTCTACGAAGGCGAAAAAGCGGTTGTATTCGGCCACACTCCGGCATTTTTGCTGAGGGGAGAAGAAGACCGTAACGACATCTACTTTGGCGACAATAATATAATCGGCATTGACGGCGGCGCGGCCTATGGCGGGCAGCTGAATTGTCTGGAGTTGCCGAGCCGGAAGAGTTATTTTGTGAAGAAAAGGTAAAGTGTCAGCTTAATCAATAAAAAAGGCTAGCTTAGGAAGAGGTACATAATGGAGATTTATAAATTCGATAAGAACAGCGGTAAAAAAATATCAAAATTCGGTTCTGATTTTATTATGTCCCGCATAATTCAAACAGATAAAGCGGCCAACATAGGCTGCATGTATTTGGAAGAAGACGGCCTCGTCGGATACCACCCGGCAGTAGTGCCACAGCTGTTGCTGGTATTAAGTGGTTCAGGGTCCGTCCGCGGGGAGAGTGAGGAATATTTTAACGTTGAGTCTGGCGACGCTGTGTTCTGGGTAAAAGGCGAATGGCATGAAACCAAGTCTGAAAACGGACTGACCGCAATCGTCATTGAAAGTGAAGAATTGAACCCTTCATTGTTTATGGAGACTGAATAATCGCTGTGTCGTTACTGGAAAAGTGAAGCGGGAGAATTATTTTAAGCTGAAAACGGCTGAGTGATCATAGAACACTATTGAATTTGTAAAAATGATTTATCACTGCAGCAACACAATTTAAATTAGAAAAAGAGGTTTTATTGATGAACAAACAGACAGAAAAATTCTGGAATGAGTATTGGGCAGCACAGGAGCAGCCGAAGCCGGAAAAAGTGGAAGCATTTCAATTTGGGGCGGAAGCGGACTGGCTGGCGGACCTGGTCGTCGAAGGCAAGAAAACAGCGACTTGCTCTGCCCGTGTTTTATATGAAGTTGAAAATGAGCCTTTGCCGCAAGTCGGCCAATATAACATCGTCCTGGATGCAAAAGAGGAGCCGGCTGCCATCATCCGTGTGACTGAAGTTTCGATCATGCCGATGAACGAAGTGCCGGTGGAATTTGCGTTGGCAGAAGGCGAAGGAGATTACGAATTCTGGTGGAATGCCCACGAGAATTTCTTTAAAAACGAATTAGGGAAAGTGGGTCTCGAATACTCGGAATCGATGCAGCTCGTCTGCGAACGCTTTGAGACAATCCATACAAAATAGGAGAGAAGACTATGGATGTATCTATTGCCAAACCATCTGAAAATCACATAGAAGCGATTTCCGAGATTTGCTCGTCCGGTTGGAAGCAAACCGTTGAGGGGAAATTAAGCGAAGAATATCAGGAACAAAATACAGCTTTCTGGTATAACCACGAGCGCATCCGCAGCGATATGGAAGCGGGATACTATACACATGTGGCTTTGATCGACTCTGACGTAGCGGGAGTGATAGGCGGCGGGTTGACCAGTCCCGGTGTGAGCGAGGTATTCATGCTGTATGTGGATGAAGCTTACCGCTACAAAGGAATAGGACGACTATTGCTCGAAGCGCTGACCGGATTGCAGAAGGAGCAAGGCGCAACGGAACAATGGGTTTCGGTGCAGGAAGGCAATCAGCGGGGCATCCCGTTTTATGAAGCACGGGGGTTTAAGCTTCAAGGAAAGAAAAAGGAAAGGACCGATACCGGAGAAGAGCAGGTGTCTCTGCGGTATTTGAGGGAGATATGAAAGGGCAAAAATGATATAAGATTTTCTCGAATTTTTGGTTAGGTCCGGACAGGAAGATGTCCGGGCTTTTTTTATTTGAGAATTAATCAAATATACAGTTGAACTATACAGTATAACTGTGTATTATAAAACTATATAGTCCAACTGTATAGGAGATGACTAAGTGAAGAGACATAAGCTGCTTCCTTTAACGGAAACGATGCATTATATATTATTGGCTGTAAGGGAACCGCTGCATGGCTACGCCATCATGCAAAAAGTTGAAATGATGAGCAATGGCGAAGTCAGGATAGCCGCGGGAACGCTGTACGGGGCGGTTGAAAATTTGCTGAAATATCACTGGATTGAGCAGTTGCCATCGGATGAACCGAGAAGAAAAGTGTACGGAATCACGGAAGAAGGCTTGAAGATCTTGGACGCAGAACAAGCAAGGCTGCACCATATTCTTTCGCTCCATGAAGGAGGGGTACGTCATGAAGAAGTTTAGAATGTTCATGGATATTCAAAAAGAGGAAAAATGGCTGAACGAGATGGCGCGAAAAGGCTGGCTGTGCAAGCGTTTAGGTTGGTTTGGGACGTATTATCTTGAGAAAGCGGAATCCACCGATCAAGTGATCCGAATTGATTATCAAACCTTTAAATCGAAAGAAGCAAAAAATCGTTACATTGAACTCTATGAAGAGTACGGGTGGGAGCATCTTGGCGGCAACGAAAAACATTATTGGATTAAACCCGCTGACGGCATGGATGAACTTTTTTCGGATGAGGCTTCACAAAAAGGCTATCTTCGCCGGCTGATGAACTCTTACGGAATGTTCGTGGTGTTTTTCTTCGTAATGACGATGGTGATGTTCGAAAATTTATCCCAGTACAGAAATCCGAAAGATGCCTATTTCACACCCGGTTTATGGGAAAAGGAAGGCGGCCAATTCCTGTTCGCTTTTCTATTTGAAACACCTTTTGCCTTATTTAGATTCGGGACACCCTGGTTTTTCCTCATCTTTTTGGCATTCTGGATAATCGTATATGCGAAATACCAAACGCGGATAAAGAAAATAGACAGGGCCGATTAAAGAAACTTCAGTCGAAGTTTCTTTTTTTCTTTTTTTGTAAAGCACCCTTTACACGAGGGAGGAAGTAAAGTATACTTTACGTAAAGTTAGCTTTACTTGGAGGGGTGAGAAATGGAACACCGGATCAAAGAACTCAGGACTGCTTCCGGCTGGACACAGGAACAGTTCGCAGAAAAGCTGGGGGTTTCAAGGCAGACAATTATTTCGATTGAAAACGGGCGGTATAAACCTTCTTTGGAACTTGCTTACAAAGTATCCAAACTGTTTGGGCTCACGATTGAAGATGTGTTTATTTTTGAAAAGGGGAGTGAATGATGATGGATATGAATCAAATATTGGCATTTTTAGGTTTAGTGCTGGGTGCTTTATTCGGACTTTTCGGTTTATGGTGGGGACGCAAAAAAGCGGCTGAAAACAGAGGGCTGGATGAAAGATACGAAACCATCACCACTAAATCTTTCGCAAGTGCTTGGAAAATCTCATTGGCAGCCATATATATTTTATTCGCGCTGGTGATTTTCGGCATACAGCTGGCGGCGGCCCAGCTATTGGGCATTCTGTTGCTGATCCATATGTTCGGCTGGGCGGGTTCGACATTCTACTACAGCTTTAAATTTTAATCGGAATATGAAAGGAGAGAAGAACTGCGGCACGCAGTTCTTCTCTCCTTTTTGAACTTGAAAGTATTCCGGTCCATTTGGAAAGTGTTTGGGTAAAACAACAAGTATTTGAGGGATTTTAGAAATTAAATCCAAATAACTGTGAATTAAACCGAGTCCAGCGTTCAGATATCGCTGGATCCTAAGGTCGCTTCTCCCAGGGACTTAGCGTCCCGACGATGTATTGCGCTTTCTCTTCCCGCATCGCGTTTATGGCGCCAGCCGAAATCTCATCATGCGTCAGCCAGCGGGATGTGCCGTCTTCCAAGTGGAATCCGAGCTGAATTTGATGGTAACGGACATGTGCCGGTACAGAAAGGTGGGCTTTTATTTCTTCCAGGTTGGAGCTGCTGCCGTTCACATGGAATAATTTCCATTCGGAGTCTTGCGGCAATGAATCGATTAAACAGGGAATCACGCCCGGCCCATCTGAATGGATCCAGGCAAGCACCAATTCGATCGGACCATTCTTTTGCTGAATCTGGGATAACTGCTCAGCTAATTTTTCGGTGTTCCTGTAATCGACCGGCACCGGATTTAGTCCTTCTGGATCTTTTTCGATCAGCCGCTTCATCTTGGTGGAATTGCGGCCGATCACCGAAACGCGGAAGCCATTTTGCGATAACCAGACAGAAGCCTCGGCAAGCATTCCGGTGCCGCCGATCACTAATGCATGTTTCATAAGGATCAGTCCTTTGCTGAACAGAATAATGTGATAATTTTAAATTAAAAGCCAGGAAAAGGGAATTAATGAGGTATGATAAAAGTGGCGAGTACATAGAAAGAAACCACAGAAGTAAATGTATGTGGTGGCACAGAAAGGCCTGATTCCAATAAAAACTAAGCTGATTATCTTACGGGGAAATTCCGGAAGCGGCAAAACCACGATAGCAAAAAGTCTGCAAAATCATTTTGGGGACGGCACGCTTTTGGTGTCGCAGGATGTCGTGCGGCGGGACATGCTGAGCGTCCGCGACAGAAAAGGAAATCTGTCATTGGAGCTCATCCGGCAGATCACCGAGTACGGAAAAGGCAAATGTGAGTTTGTTATTCTGGAAGGGATTCTTGTAAAAGAACGTTACGGGGAAATGCTGACGGACTTGATCAATTTTTATGAAGGCAATGCTGAGGTGTATTATTTTGACTTGCCATTCGAAAAAACAGTCGAGCGTCATAAGTCACGGCCGCTTGCCGATGCATTTGGAGAAGAATCGCTTCGCGCTTGGTGGCGGCCAAAAGACTGTCTCGGCACAGCGGGTGAAACGATGCTGACGGAAGAAATGACGGAGGAAGGCATTTTGGATTTGATTGCCAGCCGGATAGGTTGATTTTAAGGGTTTTCTAATATGAAAGTGGAAGAAACGTCTTTTATAGAGGAGAGGGAAGTGTTGAAAAAATTACTAGTGCCAATTTCATCTATTCTGCTGACAGGACTGCTTTTCGGATGTTCAGAAGACAGTGCGCCCAGTCCGGAGCCGATGGAAGAATCTATTGAAACAGACGAAGCCACAGAAAGCGAAGGGCAAATTCCAGAACCGGAACCTGCCATACTGAAAGTGGGTTCCCAGCAATTTGAAATCTTCTCTTACTACGACGCATTCGATGAATACGTGGCTTTGGCAAAAGAGCAGCCGGCTGAACTGGACGATGCTTATGCTCAAACAATTTTTCAGCCATTTCGGCAAAATGCCTTTGGAGAAGAAAGTGTGCTCGAATACATAAATCTTATGATCTTTACCCCGCCGCAAGACATCATCCCGCTGCAAAGTTCACTCGAAGCGCTGTCTGATAAAGAAGCCGAGTTCCAATCATCAATCGAAGAGTCGCTCAAAAAGTCCGCGGAATCGTTGCCTGGCGGCGATAAAACCGTACATGTTTTTCCGGCAAATCCGGCTTTCATCCATGGCGTGAGCCCAGAACTTAATGCAAGAGGAGTAGCGCTGAATGAAGAAGTAATGATTCTGTTCGTGCACTCAAGTCTTGCGGCAGAAGAGTTGAAACATACCGTATCTCATGAATATTTTCATCTGATTGATATGGAAAAAGGAGCCTTTAAGAGTTCAACGGCTGAATCTACACTTCTTGAAGCCACGATGATGGAAGGGAAAGCAGTGGCTTTTTCGCTGCTTAACTATCCAGGCATAAACCTGTCGTGGATTTCAAATGAAGACGGCAAGGTTACTGAACAGGCGCGCAATCTATTTATGGAACAAAAAGATTCTGTCGAAATAGGGGTGTGGGAAGACTTTCTTAACGGAAATCCTGTAAAAGGCATTCCCACTTCTGCCAATTACATCATCGGCCACGAAATCATGCAGAGCTTCCTGGCCAACTATCCTGAACTGGATGTCAGTGAATGGCTGGGGATGAGCGCTGAAGAAATATTGACAGGCAGCGATTTTGGAGAGTAAGCAACTTAATTTCAATAAACTCAAAGGAGCCGATAACATGTTCAACCAAAAACGGATACGCGATTACGGAGTGGTACCCGGACGGCTCCAAACGGGACCGCGCAACGCCATCACCGATGTGGAAGGTGTAACGGTCGGGCATGTGACGCTCAGTGATGGCAACAGCCAAACAGGTGTGACGGCTATCCTCCCGCATCAGGGGAACATCTTCAAAGAGAAACTTATAGCTTCGAGCCACGTCATCAATGGTTTCGGCAAAACGATGGGGACCATTCAGATGCAGGAACTCGGAACATTGGAGACGCCGATTCTTCTGACGAATACGCTGTCTGTCGGAACAGCTGCAGATACGCTGACCGATTACATGCTGGAACACAATCCTGAAATTGGCCGCACGACCGGAACGGTGAACGCGGTCATCGGTGAATGCAATGATATGTTCCTGAACGATATCCGCGCAAAATACGTGAAGCGGGAGCATGTTCTGGAAGCGCTCCAAAACACTTCGTCTGATTTCGCGGAAGGAGCAGTGGGAGCGGGGACCGGCATGCTGTGCTACTCGCTGAAAGGCGGAATCGGTTCCGCATCCCGGATCATGGAAATGAGCCACGGCAATTACACAATCGGCGTACTGGTGCTGTCGAATTTCGGAATTCTCAGCGATCTGCTTGTTCAGGGCAAAGCGGTCGGGCAGGAATTGAAGGAGGCTCTTCTCGAATCCTGTAAGGAAGAAGACAAAGGCTCTGTCATGATTATCGTCGCAACCGATTTGCCGGTATCCGAACGCCAATTAAACCGGGTACTCAAAAGGGCAGTTACCGGCCTGTCCAGAACCGGTTCGATCATCACCAACGGCAGCGGTGAAATCGTCATCGGCTTCTCGACCGCTGCCCGCATACCGCACGAAAAACCGGAACAGCTTCTGCCCATCCCGCAAATCCACGAAGAAGATATGGACACCGCTTTTCGGGCGATAGGCGAAGCGACGGAAGAAGCGGTTTTGAATTCACTTGTAACGGCAGAGGAAATCATCGGCCGCGATGGCAATAAAAGACCGGCTTTCAAAGATTTGATCGAGAAGTTTGACGTATCGTTAGTGTGAGGAGGATTCTCATGAAATGGACCCAAAACATAATTAAAACAACCCGCGGCGATTTCGAAGTATTAACGAAAGGGGAAGGCCACCCTTTATGCGTCACTCATCATTATTCCGAGTTCAATGAAACAGGCGATCCCTTTGCAGATGCTTTTACGAAGACGAACCAAGTGTTTTTGGTCAATCTGAGAGAAGCGGGAAACTCCGCGAAAGCAGATCAGCCGCATCAACTAAGCATGCTGGAAACGGTGCTAGATCTGGAGGCGATCCGCGAAGCGCTGGGATTTGATAAATGGGGCTTTGCGGGGCATTCGACCGGCGGTATGCTGGGCGTTGTGTATGGCATTTATTTTTCTGAAAAGCTCAGCTTTAATGTAATCGTCGGCGCAGCGGCCAGAGAGTACATGACGTTTTCAAAAAACTGCATCTATAACGAACAACACCCTCATTTCGAAAAGATGCAGGAGCTGATGGAAAACCTGAAGCAGGCGGGTTTGTCGGCAGCGGAAAAGAGCAGTCTAAAGATAAAGCGCACGAAACTCTCTTTGGCGAATCCGGATAATTATGATGATTATTTTTCGGAAGATATCCGAAAAGAGCTGTCAGCTGTGCGGCTCAATTTCTTCAGCAGGGAACTGCATGTGTTTGATGTCACCAGAAAACTGGGGCTGATAACAGCGCCGACCTTGATCATGTGCGGAAAGCATGATGTGCAGTGCCCGCTGGAATACTCGGTGGAGATGGCCGATGGAATACCGAATTCCACTTTGACGATTTTTGAAGACAGCAATCATTATCCGTTTTTAGAAGAAGCGGAACGTTTCAATGAAGTCTATCAATCGTTTATCGACCAACTGCTCTCTCCCAAAAACTAATAGACAGGTTTCTTGAACATATAAGTGAATGCTGATATGTTAATTGGAGAAAAAGGAAAGAGGTATATTATATGACGAAAAAAACATTGTACTTCCTATGCACAGGAAATTCGTGCCGCAGCCAGATGGCGGAAGGCTGGGGGAAACAGATTCTTGGCGACGAATGGCAAGTCTTGAGCGCGGGAATTGAAGCGCACGGCTTGAACCCGAACGCGGTGAAGGCGATGAACGAAGTGGATATCGATATTTCTGAGCAGACATCAGATATCATCGATACTGAAATCTTGAATAACGCGGATTTCGTCGTGACTTTATGCGGCGATGCGGCCGATAAATGCCCGATGACACCGCCGCATGTGAAGCGCGATCACTGGGGCTTTACTGATCCGGCAAAAGCGGAAGGCACGGAAGAAGAGAAGTGGACGGTATTCCAGAATGTCCGCGATGAAATCGGCGAGCGCATCCGCGAATTCGCTGAAACAGGAAAGTAATCGCATTATAGAACTGTAAAAAGGAAGAGCAGCTGGGTGGTAACCAAGCTGCTCTTCCTTTTATAATTTCAAAATTTTATTTCTCCAGCGTATATCCGATTTTATTCAACGCCGATTCGATATCCATGACATATTCCGTTTGCAGGTCCGTCAGATGGTCGCGGACTTCCTGCATTTTCACAAGCCACGGCGGCAGTCCGGTCATCATGACTTTGATGCCCATGATATTCAAACCGAGCACCAGGTTCTTCAGAATATCCGGAAAGCGGTTTTCAAGCAGGACGATTTGCGACAGGTCGATGATGAAAGAATGGCTGCCGTTTTTGGCCGCATAGCTTAATGTATCTTCCAGAATCTTTTGGGACCGATCTTCGTTGATATTGCCTTGCAGCGAAAGAATCGCGAGCCCTTTTTTGATCGGGATGATCGGGACGCTCAACAATTCAATATCTGCTATCGTGTTATCCAGGTGGATGATATAGGAGAGTACTTCGGCCATCTTCTTCAGAAAATGGATATCGTCCTCGCTGAATTCTTTTTCCTCTTTGTCCATGACACATAAGGTGCCGAATACGTTTCCATAAAAATCACGCAGGGTCACCCCTAAAAATCCTTTGACTTCAAGCTGCTCAGTCACTTCCAGATCTTTTGTCAGGGTGAATGAACCGAGGTTATTCGTATGCATCGCTTCTTCGTCGCTTTGGATGATCAGGCGGCAGTAAGTTCCGTCATAATCGACTTGATAGCCTTCAGGAATAATATAATGATCTCTATTGAACGAACTGATGACTTCCATCGCTTTGGGTCCTCGCTGGGTAACATAAGCAGTATTTACCTCCAGCTCTTCGCTGATCACTTCAAACAGTTTATAGGAAACTGCTTTCAATGACTCATGAGTGGAGATTCTTTTCGTTTCGGGCATGTATCGACTTCCTCCTCATTCTCAAAGGCTCTTTGCAGAACTTTTCGATTTGTCTATCTTTAACCCTATAGGAAATGTGTTTTAACGGTCAAGGCAAAGGGCGCACTTTATACTAGAGCCTTCCCTCGAACTGCTATAGACTGGATAGAGAAGAGATTTCTTTTTTGGATGGCCTGCACTAAAACAGGTGAGGCTTTCTTTTTAAATAAACAGCGAATGGATTTCGAAAGGGGATATTCCGATGATGGATTCAAAATACCTGGATTTATTGGCGCAGAAATACGATAGCGAGGAAAAAGTGGCGACTGAAATCATCAATCTTGAAGCGATTCTGGATCTGCCGAAAGGGACGGAGCATTTTGTCAGTGATTTGCACGGCGAGTATCAGGCATTCCAGCATGTGCTGCGCAACGGTTCCGGTAACGTGAAAGTGAAAATCAGGGATCTGTTCAAGGAAGAATTGCAAGAGAAGGAACTGAACGAATTTGCCACACTGGTTTACTATCCGGAAGAGAAACTGCAATTGATCAAAAGCAATTTCAGCAGCAAGCAGGAGCTGCGGGAATGGTATATAGAAATCTTCGAGCGCATGCTGAAGCTGGTAGCGTACGCTTCGTCGAAATATACCCGCTCGAAATTGCGCCGTGCGCTGCCGAAGCAATTCGCCTACATCATCGAAGAATTGCTGTACAAGACCGATGAATTCACGAATAAAAAGGAATATTACGCGAAAATGGTCGATCAGGTCATCGCTCTTGGACAGGCAGATAAGCTGATCATCGGGCTCGCTTATACGACGCAGCGACTGGTGGTCGACCATCTGCATGTAGTCGGCGATATTTACGACCGCGGACCGGACCCGCATAAAATCGTCGATACATTGATCGATTACCATTCCGTCGATATCCAATGGGGCAACCATGATGCATTATGGATCGGAGCGTTTGCCGGCTCGAAAGTGTGCCTGGCGAATATCATCCGGATTTGTGCACGTTATAATAACCTGGACATTATTGAAGATGTTTACGGCATCAACCTCCGTCCGCTGCTGAATCTTGCGGAAAAATATTACGATGACAACCCTGTTTTCCGGCCGAAACGGATTTCGGATGAAACACTGACGGAGCAGGAACAACTGCAGATCACCAAGATCCATCAGGCAATTTCGATGATTCAATTCAAATTGGAAAGTCCGATTATCAAGCGCCGCCCGTGCTTTGAAATGGAAGACCGGCTGCTGCTTGAGAAAGTGGATTACGTGAACAAAACGGCGACGATCCACGGCATAACCTATACGCTCGAAAACACCTGCTTCGCGACGGTTGATCCGGAACAGCCTGACCGTTTATTGGAAGAAGAGCAGCAAGTGATGGACAAATTGCTGTTTTCAATCCAGCATTCCGAGAAACTTGCGCGCCATATGAACTTCCTGATGAAAAAAGGCAGCCTTTATTTGCAGTACAATGGCAATCTGCTGATCCACGGATGCATCCCGCTGGAGGAAAACGGCGACATGAAGAAAATGGAGATTGAAGGCAAAAGCTATGCAGGGCGTGACTTGCTGGACGTCTTTGAACATTATCTCCGCCATGCTTTCGCCAACCCTGACGAAACGGATGACTTTGCGACGGACATGGTGTGGTACCTGTGGACCGGCGAAAATTCTTCGTTATTCGGCAAGCGTGAAATGACGACATTTGAACGTTACTTCATTAAAGAAAAAGAAACGCATAAGGAACGTAAAAATCCTTATTATTATTTGCGGGAAGATGAGGAAATGTGCGGCAAGATGCTCGCTGAATTCGACCTCGATCCGGAACATGGCCGCATCATCAACGGTCATACACCGGTGAAGGAAATCGACGGCGAGAATCCGATCAAAGCCAACGGCAAAATGATCGTCATCGACGGCGGCTTCTCGAAAGCTTACCAATCGACGACAGGCATCGCCGGCTATACACTCCTGTACAATTCCTACGGCATGCAGCTCGTCGCCCACCAAAAGTTCAATTCAAAAGAAGAAGTGCTGAGCAATGGAACCGACGTCCTTTCCGTGAAACGATTGGTGGATAAGGAATTGGAACGCAAAAAGGTGCGGGAAACGAATATTGGTGAGAAGCTGTCACAGGAAATCGCGAATTTGAATTCGCTGCGGAAACACCGGTATATGGATTAACCGTTTTAGCGGAATAATTGGAGACGGCCCCGGACATATTGTCAGTGTACGGGGCCGATTTTTATTTTATGAGCAACTGTGTTGACCACCCTTCACTAATCATTTATGATACGGGTATAGGGTATATTGAATCGGGAGGTTCAGATATGGAAACTACAATGAAATCGACAGTACAGCCAAACAAACAGCAGCTTTTAAACCGGTTGAAACGGATTGAAGGTCAGGTTCGCGGCGTCCATCAAATGGTTGAGAACGACCGCTATTGTGTAGACATCCTCCATCAGGTCAGCGCGATCCAGTCGGCCATGAACAAAGTGTCGCTGGCTTTATTGGAAGATCATACACATCACTGCGTCGCAAAAGCGATCAAGGACAATAAAGGCGAAGAGGCAATCAACGAGCTGATGGACGTCATGAAGACGATGACAAAGTAACAGAGGAAACAAAAAGCTTGTTATACCCTATGAAGGTATATTAATCTGAAGGAAATATAATATTAGGAGGAATTACAATGAATGAAACATTAAAAGTAGAAGGTATGTCTTGCGCACATTGCGTAAATGCAGTTGAATCGAGCGTGGGCGAACTTCAAGGCGTTTCAACAGTAAAAGTGGATCTTGAAAGCGGCCAGGTTGCCGTAAATTACGATGACAGCAAAACATCACTTGGCGAAATCAAGGAAACAATCGAAGACCAGGGATATGACGTAGTATAAGGGTGCTTTTTCAGCACTCTTCTCTTTTAAGTGAAATATACCCCCATATAGTATAGGGAGGAGGAGAGAATTATGGCGACAGCAACAAAAGAAACAACCAAAGAAGCGAACTTTCAAATCACAGGGATGACCTGTGCTGCCTGTGCGACCCGCATCGAAAAAGGGCTGAACAAAATGGATGGCGTCGAAAAGGCAAGTGTCAATCTGGCGCTTGAAAAATCGTCGATCCAGTACGATTCCGGTAAGCTCACTGAAGCGGATTTTGAAAAGAAAATCGATGCGCTCGGTTACGGGGTCGTCAAACAGAAAGCGGAGTTTGATATTACCGGTATGACGTGTGCGGCTTGCTCGACCCGCGTTGAAAAAGGGTTGAACAAACTGGGTGGTGTCACGGCGGCTAACGTCAATCTGGCGCTTGAAAAAGCGACGATTGAATTCAATCCGTCCGAAGTGACGGTTGGCGACATCATCGCGAAAGTGGAAAAACTGGGTTACGGCGCTCATCAGCACCAGGAAGAAACGGAAAAAGTGAATTACCGTGAAAAAGCCATCCAGGAGCAGAAATGGAAGTTCATTGCGTCAGCCATTCTGTCTCTGCCTTTACTGTGGACGATGGTGGGCCACTTTTCCTTTACTTCATTTTTATACGTTCCGGAAATTTTGATGAATCCGTGGGTTCAGATGCTGCTGGCGACTCCGGTGCAATTCATCATCGGGAAGCAGTTCTATGTCGGAGCTTATAAAGCGCTTCGCAACGGCAGCGCCAATATGGATGTGCTGGTCGCGATGGGGACATCGGCGGCTTACTTCTACAGCGTCTACCAGGCGATCATTCACGCCGGTTCGCCTCACGCAGCGCATCTGTATTTTGAAACCAGTGCGGTTTTGATTACTTTGATCGTATTGGGTAAATTATTCGAAGCGAAAGCGAAAGGCCGTTCATCTGAAGCGATCAAGAAACTGATGGGACTTCAGGCGAAAACGGCTGTCGTGCTGCGCGGCGGCGTCGAAACGGTAGTGCCACTTGAAGAAGTTGTGATTGACGACACCATCTTCGTTAAACCCGGCGAAAAAATTCCGGTGGACGGCGAAGTGCTCGAAGGAACCACGGCAGTCGATGAATCGATGCTGACGGGTGAAAGTTTGCCGGTCGATAAAGCGGCAGGCGATCTGCTCTACGGTTCAACGATCAACAGCAATGGTTCGATCCAAATGAAAGCGACGAAAGTGGGACGCGATACTGCGCTCGCGCAAATCATCAAAGTGGTGGAAGACGCGCAGGGAACAAAAGCGCCGATCCAGCGAATGGCGGATAAGATTTCCGGCATCTTCGTTCCGATTGTTGTCGGCATCGCGTTAGTGACGTTCCTCGTGTGGTATTTCCTTGTCGACCCGGGCAATTTCACACCGGCGCTTGAAGTGCTGATTGCGGTATTGGTCATTGCCTGCCCATGTGCGCTAGGCCTTGCAACACCGACTTCCATTATGGCGGGCTCCGGCCGGTCAGCGGAAATGGGCGTCTTGTTCAAAGGCGGTGAACATTTGGAGCAGACTCAAAGCATCGATACAGTTGTTGTCGATAAAACGGGTACGGTCACGCACGGCAAACCGGTGTTGACGGATGTTAAGCTGGCTGATGGCCAAGACGAAGAACACGTTCTTTCATTGGTCGGTGCAGCTGAGAAGCAATCCGAACACCCACTCGCGCAAGCAATTGTGGAGGGGATCCAGGAAAAAGGCATCGAACTTGGCAAAGTGCAATTTTTCGAAGCGATTCCGGGATACGGCGTTCAAGCAACCGTATCAGGGCAAGGTGTTCTGGTTGGAACGCGTAAACTCATGCAGCAATACGGTATCGACGTATCAGCGGTTCTGCCTGAAATGGAAGCGTTGGAAAGTGACGGCAAAACAGCAATGCTCGCTGCTGTTAACGGACAGTATGCCGGATTGGTGGCTGTTGCGGATACGATTAAAGACACTTCGCGCGGAGCGATTGCACGCCTTCAGAAAATGGGGATCCATGTGATCATGATGACAGGCGACAACGAGCGGACCGCGCAGGCGATCGGCAAAGAAGTCGGCGTCGACGCGGTGATTTCGGAAGTGCTTCCGGAAGGCAAAGCGGACGAAGTGAAGAAATTACAGCAGCAAGGCAAGAAAGTGGCGATGGTCGGTGATGGCATCAACGACGCGCCGGCACTTGCGACAGCTGACATCGGCATGGCCATCGGTACAGGTACAGACGTCGCGATGGAAGCGGCGGACATCACTTTGATCCGCGGCGATTTGAACAGCATTGCGGACGCGATCATCATGAGCCGCAAAACGATGCGCAACATCAAGCAGAACCTCTTCTGGGCATTCGCTTACAACACAGTGGGCATCCCGATTGCCGCCATTGGCTTGCTGGCGCCATGGGTAGCGGGAGCCGCGATGGCTTTCAGTTCCGTGTCGGTCGTTCTGAACTCCTTGCGTCTGCAGAGAGTGAAATTGGATAAGTAAATTATTTCGAAAGCAATAAAATATGGAAGTTTCAAGCGCCTTCCGGGGAAATCCGGAGGGCGCTTTTTGTTTTTGGGGAGTGGGGTGTTGGGATGGGAGCTGATCGAGGGTGCGTGAAAAGTGAGTTGGGCATAAATAGGACGAAGTTGGGCATAAAACAGTCGAAGTTGGGCATATTTCGACCAAAGTTGGGCATAAAAAAGTCTGGCGCAAATTCGGGCAAGTTGGCCACACGAAAAATAGCATTTTTCATTCATTTCGGATAAAAATAAGAGGCGCCGAATCGTGGAAAAAGCGAGTTGGGAGTAAATGAGGCGAAGTTGGGAGTAAACCGACCAAAGTTGGGAATAAAAAAATTTCCGCCTAAATCCAGCAGACCAACCCCAAGCCCAAAAGACAAATGGATGCTTTTCGCAGGCGAAAAGCGAAAAACCACTCTGGTTAATATTCCTTTATTAGCTGGAGCGCTGTTGGCGAAAGGACAAAAGGCCATTCGACCGCTGCAAATCCATTATGTTACAGTATATGGAAGGGGTGAGGATATGAAAAAAGATTTGAAGTCATTAGCTGGTCTAATTTTAGGCGCAATCTTCGGCTGTTTTATAGTTCTTGTAATTTTCGGGGATGGTGATTCAATAATACAAACTACAATTGGTGTCTCATTGGGAATGGTCATTACCTACGCTGCAATTATCGGCATTAAAAAAGCTGCGGGCAAATACGAAGATCAGGAATAGAAGGCAGGTGGCGAAGGATCATTAGTCTTTTCTTGTTTATTATTATTCACATTTCTATTGGATTGTTCCTCATATACACAAACAGAAAGCTGCCGAAAATGGTCACGGTATTTGGAACGGTCTTTTTTGTTGCGAGCTTCATGTATTGGGGAATTGTTGTAATCGATTTGATGAACAAAGGGGTATAAAAAGATACATACTTTAAGCATTACGAACTCATAGTTGAAATAGAGAAAGATGGAGCGCAGAAAGGTTCTTGTACATATTTAAAATAGCAGTGTTTGTGGTCTGCTCCCACTTCCGTTTCATCCACCACACCAAAGGGTAAAAATTGAGTAAAGCCCTGCCTTGTGAAATGAATGGAGAGGGAGTGGACAGATATTGGATACCTTATTATTTGATGGATGGAACAGCGTTTTGCGCATTGTGATTATGTCTGCGTTAGCTTACCCTTTCCTCATTGTCCTGCTGCGCATGTCCGGAAAACGCTCTATCACAAATGTGAATATATTTGATTTCATCATAACTGTTACGTATGGTGCGACTTTGTCGAGTATCATCACAAGCGATAAAGTTTCTTTTGCAGATGGGGCTGCAGTGCTGGTGATGCTGACTTTATTGCAATACCTTGTGTCGAAAACGGCGGCGGGATCCAAAAGATTTTCGGATTTCATAAAAGCTTCGCCGGTTTTTTTATATTACGAAGGCAATTTCAATGAAGAGCAGATGCAAAAGAACCGGTTCAGGAAACAGGATTTAAGAGGCAAAGTGCGGCAGCAGGGCATGAGTTCTTTTGAAAATGTGGAAGCGATCGTACTTGAAGGAGACGGCTCGGTGTCCATCATCAAAAAGGAAGATGTGAAATCGAAGGATGCGCTCGAAGACATATCGGAAAAGTAATGATAAGAAAGGCAGCCGGAATTTTCGATTCCGGCTGCCTTTTAATCTGGAATTATTATTGAGCCGTTCTCCATAACAGAGCCCGCCCCTGATAGGCGATCAGACTGACCAAAGCCAGTAAAAGTCCGGATAGCATAAAGACACTGCGGATACCGAACAGATCTGCCAGGATGCCCATCAATAGCGAAGCGATTCCGAATGTGCCCGTTCCAATCGCTCCAAGTGTCGTGTAAACGGTGGGCAATTGATCCGACGGGACGCTGGTCTGCACCACGGTCTGCTGCGGAATGTTCTTGATCTGGCTGAACACGCCCACCAAAAATGAAAGGAGCAGCGCCAGCATGGGAAGACTATTCACACCAAAGAAGATAGTAACCAGACTGCTGAGAGCGGCTCCCCAGAAAATGAAAGAACTGAGCCGCTGATCAATCCATCCGGAAAACCTGAGGCAAAACAGGCTTCCGCCGATCAATCCGAGAAAGAACGAACCGTTGATGAACCCCCACCATTTTTCATCCGCCAGAAGTGCATCGTTGACAAACACTAATAGGATGGCCGCAATCCATACGGTGCCGGCAATCGTTTCCATAATATCCATCCATGCAATCCGTATCAGCACGGGCGTTTTCGTTACAGTCTTCCAGCCTTTGCTGATCTGCCGCCATTTGCCTTTTGATTTGGAAGGAATAAAAGCGACAGCTTCCAAACGCGTTAACAGGATGCTCGATAACAAGAAGAGCCCAGCTGTAATCCAAAGCAATTCAGTAGCCGACAGCCAAATCAGCAGCGAACTGCCGACAAACCACATGGCTGTCCGGATGAACTGTGTCACGGTTTCAGTTACGCCGTTCGCTTTCAGCAACTGTTCATTCTTCACATAAAGCGGAATCAGCGATTGAGTAACCGGATTTGCGCAGCCATCCAGCAGAGCGATCAAGCTGATTACAAAAAACAAGATGACAAAATTGGCTAAAGATAATTGCGGCATAAAGAAAGCCAAAGCAATCAGCAATATCGTTTTGCCCATCTGAGAACCGGCCAGCAGCCATTTCAGATTCCACCGTTCCATAAGCAGCGGTGTCAGTGTATTGGAAATGAACATCGAACCGGTAATAGTAAAAGGCACAAAAGCCGCCGCAGTCGCGGAACCAGTCAATTCAAAAATCAGGTAAATCACGCTGACGATATACAGCACATCGCCAATATTGGCCAAAGACTGCCCAGTCAGCAGCAAATTGAAATTTCTCTTCAGTTTCATAATCAGTATTCCCCCAAGAATTTAATCTTTAAATAAGATTTCAAATCCGGGAGAGCGTTAAATTGGACTGATTGTCACGGTCGATGTTCCTTTCGGGTGGACGATAAATCCTTGGGGTGATTTATCAGTGATTTTAGTTAATTTCATTATACGTGAAATTTTCTGAAAATAAATGGTGGTGGAAGAAAATATTGGATATAGTAATAAATATAGCTTTACGGGAAGTACATAAAAATATAAAAACGGGATGGTCTAGTAGATGAATGAATCTAACGAATTTCCAGTAGAAGTTAAGAATTTTATTGATAGCTTGCTCACTGTAATGCGCCGTCAAGTGGAAGCCCCGATTATCGGCGTCTACCTGCATGGTTCACTTGCCATGGGCGGATTTAACCCGGCCAGGAGCGATATCGACTTGTTGGTTGTGACGGAAACGCCGATCGGGATGGAGACGAAGAAAAAGCTGGCCGTTTTCTTTCTGGAACATTCGGGCAGCCCTTATCCTGTTGAAATCAGTGTTCTTAATCTTGCGCAATTGGAAGAATGGAAGTTCCCGACGCCTTACGATTTTCATTTCAGCGAGTATTGGCGGGAGCGGTTTGAACAGGATGCTGCAGAGGGCGCGACTACTTGTCTGGATACAGAAGGGAAATCCGATATCGACCTCGCTGCTCATTTTACAATTTTGAATCACCGGGGTATTTGTTTGGAAGGCCGGCCTATTGAGGAAGTTTTTCCGGTAGTTCCAAAAGCGGATTATTTAACAGCTATCCTTGATGACTATGAAGACTGTCTGCAGAAAATTTTTCAAGATCCGGTTTACAGCATCCTCAATTTGATCCGGGTTTATTGGTATTTAAAAGAAGGGAAGATTTCTTCGAAGCAGGAAGCGGGTGAATGGGGAATTTGGCATCTTCCTGAGGAATTTTCGCCTATTGTTGTAGTGGCATTGAAGGCTTACGTCGGGGAAGAGTTGGGAGCGGTTTTTGATAAAGCCGCATTGACGCAAATAAAAGACTATATACACAGTGAAGTGAAGCACTTGTTGCTGAAGCGGTGAGCTGTTAACCGTGGTTTAAGAAGGAGGTCAATATATGATGTTTGAAACAGAAAGATGTTCGCTGTCCCTTTTCAAGGAATCGGATTCTGCTGCTGTTTCAAATCTTTTTACAAATCCCGAAGTCCGGAAATATCTCGGCGGCATTCGGGATGCGGATTCTCTCAAAGAAACTCTGGAGGATATGCTTGATCCTCAACCAGGTTCTTATTACTGGGTGGTGAGGAAAAAAAGTACAAAAGACTTTATTGGACTGATTTCCCTCGATTCTCATCACGAAGGCATCGACCAGGAAGTTTCCTATCAACTCTTACCGGATTGGTGGGGAAGGGGATACGCGGCTGAAACGGTTGCAATGATTATCGATTTTGCATTGAATATTTTAAAGTTGCCGGCGGTGGTGGCGGAGACGCAAAGCGAAAACATCCCATCATGCCGTCTGCTGGAGAAACTGGGGATGGAATTGGAACGGAAAGTTTTTAGATATGGAGCAGAGCAAAGATTATATGCGATTCGGACAATTTAGAGTTGCGGCAAAAAACCAAATGCTTAAAGAAGAGCATTTGGTCTTTTTTATACACACTTCGATTTAAGAAAGACTTTCCTCTTTCTCCAATTCAGGCGAATACTCCTCTGAAAATGATGATTCTTCTTTAATTTGCTGAGTCTGCAAGTTGACCTTGGAACCCACGAAGAAAAAGCCTGCCATTATCAGCACATTGAATGTCCATCCGCTGATTTTCATATAGATGAGCATCTCGCCGTAGCCATCCACCCCATAACTTTGAATCAGCCAGGCTTTCAACGAATTCTGAAAAACGCTGTTGGTAAAAAGGAGCAAAGTCAGCAGCTGGAACCACATAAAGATTCCTTTTCTGGAAAATTCGGCAATGCTGTCTTTTTTTGCAACGCCCTGCAGGTAAACAAAATCGACTGCAAAGTGAAGGGCCAATGGTTTCCTGAGTAAAATAGAAACCAGAAAGACCATACCGTATGCATAACCCAGATAGACTTGATTCCACAGCATACTTTCCGCGTTTGAAGAAAGTAAATTGATCAGGGTACTCAGGAAAAGCGACAGCAAGATGGAAAGTCCGGCAATATTAAATTGACGTTCTATGGCAAATCGGTAAATCGTATAAATAAATCCGGGAACGGTCGATAACAGCATGGCATAATAATCGCCCAGCGGTTCCCGCCCGTAATTCCAGATGAAGTACGGGAGAACTGCATAGCAAAGGATGTCGAATACGATGAATTTCTTCATAGTTTTGACTCCCGCGCTTCGAAATAATGCCGGATGGCCTGATCGATAAATGTAATAATTTCCTGCTCGAATATGAAGAACCGCAAGTGCGGTTCCCTTTCCTTATTTAGCTTCCAAACCTTCTGCGCCAGTTCCGCGTTTCCTTGATACATCTCATCCACCAGTTCCATCCACCTTTTTGCCAGGCTCTGAGCTTCCGGACTGGTCGGCCCTTTATGCAAATTCTCCCGTACTTCCTGAGCGAGATCGAGCCAGATCTTTTCACCTTCCCTGTTTTCTTCCGGACTGGAAAAGCCATTCAGAATGCGCTGCTCTTCTTCAGTGAAATGCTTTTCCCATAGAACTTTCAGCAGACTTTCATCAGCCGGAAAAGCATTGAACGTGTTGAAAATAGTTTCCCAATCCGCAACTTCCTGCGTCTCGACAATGGCAAGCAAGGTATTTACAGCCGATTCCCTCTTTTTCAACTCTTCCTGTTCAGCCAAAATCATTTTCTTCCGCATGGAAAGGACACCATACAGATCGAATTCACGATTGGAAAGAAATTGCATGATCGTCTCAAGTGGAAATTCTAAATCCTTGAGCATCAGTATGTAATGGAGCTTTGAAATATCTTCATCGGAATAAAAGCGGTGTCCCGCCTCGTTTCGATGCGCTGGCAGCAATAATCCGATTTCGTTGTAATAGCGTAAAGTTCTTATAGAGACATGGCTCATTTTGGCTAGCTTCCCGATTGAGTACATGGACATCCCCGTTTTCATATTGTATTTATTTCCATTATAGGACCTTCCGTAACGGAAGGTGCAAGAGGTTTTCAGAATAATTCACGAAATCCGTGATTCTGATAAGTTTCATGCAAATAAATTCCAGCTGACGCAAGGTTTTTGACGTGGCTTTAGCGAATAAAATAAGCACCAAGCAAAAGTCAGGATGTGCTGAGAATGCTGAAAACACCGATTCATCTGATTGAACAGGTTGTTTTTGCAAGCGGCGATTCACGTTTCAAGGAATATTCGATTTGCGATGCAGACTGGCAGGACCAAAATGGACTCGTCCTCTATCTATCGATAAAGGGGAGAAACTGGCTCGTCATCAACAGTGAATGGATTCCTTCACCAATCAATGATTCCAATCCTTTCATCCGCTGGATCGATCAGGACCGTATTGTTCTCGTCCAGCGCAGAAGCGGCAGGTTTGAAAGGAACATTTTCGTCTTGAACCTTGCTGGTGAAATTACAGCTTCGTTTTATGCAGGTGATGCAATCGAAGACATTGTGGTGGGACCCGAAGGATTCTGGATCAGCTATTATTACGGCGGATTCAGGAAGGGCCTGCCGAGTGAAAAGCTGGTTTTATTCGGATGGGACGGTCTGCCGATTTTCAAATACGAAACGGATTTGCCGGAAAAGCTTGATATTCTGGAAATACTGGCGCTCGTCAAAGGTGAGAATTCCGCAATCTGGCTGGTGCCGCTGCTGAAGCCGCTGGTCGAGATCGTTCCTGAATCGAAATCGATTACCATCCATAACGAACCGGATCTGCTGAACAAAGGCACCTTTTCTGTCAGCATCCGCGGGGATTTTGTCTACTTCGTGCTGGAAGATACGAAATGGGCCTATGCCTGCCGGATTGGCGAAGAAACCGCGCAGCCCGTCGGCAAGATTAATGGCGTATCGAGAGGACTCCCGCCGAGTGAATCACATAATTTCATCAGCCGCTCAGACACCTGGGGAGAAGTGAAAATTTACCGCATCGACAATAAGGAAGAGTATTTTTTGGCTTGAAAATGTAGAGATTTAGAAATCGAATTAAAAATTAATGAGACATGAATAAATTTCCATTTTCTATGATATATTAAGGTTATTATTGAGCAATTTGAGCAGGCAAAGGGGCGTTTACAATGCAATTGACGATTCAGGCCAAGGGTGACAATGTCAAGGCGGTTTCTTATTTATTGGCAAAAAATCCGGGCAATTTATATGAGAGAAACCAGAAAGGCCATTTGGTGCGCATGTTTTACGGCAAATTCACGGACACTGAACTTGAAATGACGATTTTCGTGACGCCGGATCCGGTTGAACTGATCCAGAATTCGGGGAATTCGTACGATATCACGCATTACATCAACGACCGGGAATTCGCCGTTTCGAGCATTTTCCTGTCGCTGATCCGCTCGGCTCTCGGCACCGCGCTGAACGGGCAGCCGAAAGAGGAGTATGCGGAATGGGTCGCGCATCCGTTTCCGTTCACATTCGAACTCGGCCCCGTCAATACGAAGCTGCCGGATGCGCAGTTGAAGAATCTATTCGAACCGATGGGCTATCAGGTGGATATTACGCGTCCGGAAATCGATTATTCCTTCGATTTAAAAGAGCAGAGCACTGTGCGCACGATCCGCTTGAGCGGGGAACAGACTCTGAAGGATGCGCTGCGCCATCTATTTGTGCTGATTCCGGTCATCGATGACTACAAACATTATTTTATTGATGAAAAGGAAATTGAGAAAATCGGCCGTTACGGAGAAGGCTGGCTCGATCAGCATCCGCTGCGGGAAACGATTTACCGGCGCGCGCTCCGCTTCAAGGAAGTCTATGAACTTGTGGAAAACGGTGAAGCAGAACCGGCAGTGGCTGCTGCACCTGCGCCGTTGAAGAAAACATCGCTGAATGAACTGCGCTACGCAAAAATCGCAAAAACAGCCGCCGGATTAAAGCCAAAAAGCATCGTCGATTTCGGGTCGGGGGAAGGCAAGCTTGCCGTTAAACTCGGTTTTATTGACGGAGTGGAAGAGATTCTTGCGGTCGAACCGTCTCAAGTCGAGACGATGAAAGCGCTGCGGCGTTTCGAGAAAGTGAACGACAAGACGGATTTCGTCGAGCCGAAGACGCTATGGGGTTCCCTGTTTTATTTTGATGAACGCCTAAAAGGGAAAGATCTGATGATTCTTTGTGAAGTCATCGAGCATATCGATGAAGAGCGGCTGCCGAAGATATTCGACGGGATCCTGCACGACTATGCGCCGAAATCGCTGATCGTGACGACGCCAAACCGTGAATACAATGAAGTCTACGATATGGACGACCATTTCCGCCATGATGACCACCGCTTCGAATGGACGCGGCAGGAGTTCCGCGACTGGTGCGAAAAGCGAAATCACGCTGGAGACTATGACATCGAATTTGCCGGGATCGGCGAAGAGCATCAGGAGCAAGGGTTCCCGACCCAGATGTGTGTGTTCCAAAGGAAGGTGAATAATTGATGAAAATCGGCTTGCCGCACGCAGGTATCGTATTATTGATCGGACCGTCCAACAGCGGGAAATCGACGTTGGTGAGACGGTTGATAGAAGAAGGACAGATTTTAGCATCGGAAGTGGTGAGTTCCGATGATTTCAGAATTTTAGTCGGGGATAAAGAGTTCATCGATTGGCGTGACCGGCCGCAGGATGAAGCGGCGGGGCTGATGGATGAGTACCAGGGAATTTCCGCAGAAGCATTTGCGATGATGGACCGGGTCATCGAAGCCCGCATGCGGTTGAGCAAGCTGGTGCTTGTTGACGCAACACACCTCCGTTCAGATGACCGGAAACGATACATAGCGCTAGCGAAAAAGAATCATGTGCCGATTCAGGCAATCGTTTTTGACGTATCGGAGCGGGTATTGACCGACCGCGACGAAAGCCGTGATAATCCACGGGGCAAGCGCCGCATCAAACAGCAATTCCAGATTTTCCGCAATGAAAAACGGTTTATTAAGAAAGAAGGCTTTGCTTCTGTTTATACCGTAAAAGAAACGGAAGAAGTGGAAGTGTTCAGGCACGGCAACCCGATTGAAATAGAATTGGACCGGGACATCGACATCATTGGCGACGTTCACGGCTGTTTCGATGAACTGATCCAATTACTTGTGAAACTCGGATATGCAGAGAATGAAGAAGGCTTATATGAACATCCCGAAGGCCGCAAATTTGTTTCGGTCGGCGATGTGATGAGCAGGGGACCGGCTTCGCTCCAGACGATGCAGTTTTTCCTGAAGCATGTCGAGGGCGGGCGTGCACTGATGATCGACAGCAACCATGGCTGGAAAATCGCCCGCTGGCTGGACGGCCGCGAAGTAGTGCTGAGCCACGGTGATGAAAAAGTGGAAGAAGAGTTCCGGATTTTCGAGGAGCAGGAAGGCTCTGACGCCGCCCGCCAATTAAAGCAACAGCTGAAAGACTTTCTTCTGGCTGCACCTTCCCATTACGTCTTCAAAAAGAACGGCGTACCGACGCTCGTTTGTGCACATGCCGGCATCCGTGATGAATTCATCGGTAAACAATCAGGAGCCATCAGTGATTTCTGCCGGTACGGCGATACGGGAGGCTTCGATGAAAACGGCAAGTCTGTTCGGAACGATTGGACAGTCGGACATCAAAATCGCCTGTTGATCGTCTGGGGGCATGACCCGAAACCGAAGCCGTTATTAATCAATAACACGATTAACATTGATCAGGGAGTCGTGTTCGGCGGCGAATTGACGGCTTACCGCTATCCGGAACGGGATTTCGTATCCGTCAAAGCGAAAGCGGATCATTCCGGGACCGCCGACAATCCGCTGGTGGAATGGGAGAAGAACCGCTTGAATCCGCCGAACATCGGCAAGTTCATCAACGGCTTTTCGGTGCTGACTGACTCCGCCGGTGAAGTGCGGATTCCGCAGGAACTTGTGAAACCCGCCATTGATACCGTTTCACATTACACAGTGCCAATCGAGCAATTGGTCTACATCCCGCCGACGATGAGCCCGACGCCGAAACCGTCTGCGCTGCCGGATTACCTGGAACACCCGAAAGAGGCGATCGATTATTACAGAAGCAACGGCGTCCACACGATGATCGCCGAGAAAAAGCACATGGGCAGCCGGGGCATCCTGTTTTTATTCAAAGACAAGGAATCGTCCTTGAAGCACACCGGCATCGAATCGCTCGGCTCCATCTACACACGGACCGGCAAACGCTTTTTCGACCGCGACACCGAAATGCGCTTGCTTTCCGAATTGAACCAAGAATTGACGCGAATAAATTATTTCGACGAGTATCAAACGGATTATGTGCTGCTGGACGCCGAAATCATGCCATGGAACCTGAAAGCGAAAGAATTGATCAGCAGTCAATACGCGCACGTCGCAGAAAACGCCGTGCTCGACCGGACGCTGCTGAAAGAAAAATTGCAGGCAGCGCTGCCGACGAATGGCGATTTGCAGGCGTGGTTGGACGAATACGACAGCAAGCTGGAAAACGCCAACGACTTTTTGGAAGTGTTCCAAAAATATTGCTGGGACATCGAAGGGGACAGGAGCATCCAGATTGCGCCGTTTCATGTGCTCGCCCACAGCGACCGCACGTTTTTCGACAAGCCGCATACGTGGCATATGGAGATGAACCGGAAACTTGCGGATGCGTCCCGCCTGTTCGTCGAAACGGAATACAAAGTCATCACGGACGAGGCCAGTGAAGCCGAAGTGATCGAGTGGTGGAAATCAATTACGGAAGACGGGCACGAAGGCATCATCATCAAACCGGAATTCTACATCGTCCGGAGTAAAGGCAAATTGCTGCAGCCGGCCATCAAAGTGAGGGGACAAAGGTATCTGCGCATCATATACGGCATGGATTACCTGGAGCCGAAAAACCTGGAGCGGCTGAAAAACCGCAACACCGGCAAGAAGCAGAAACTTGCTTTGAGGGAATTTGCGCTGGGCCTCGAAGGCATTGCGCGCTTCGTGAACGGGGAATCGATCGAACGCGTCCATGAATGCACGCTCGGCGCATTGGCGATGGAATCCGATCCGGTCGACCCGCGATTATAGAAGAATCATACGAAAACCGAGAGGCCGACGATGCCTTTCGGTTTTTTTCGCTTTTCGCGTGAGAAAAGCATGCGTTTTTCTTTTGAATTGGGGTTTTGAGAGAGAATTGATGAAAATGAAGGCTGGTTAATGGGGGAAAAAGTCTTTTCGAAGAGCTGATTTTGCGTAATCGCTTGTAAATCGGCGTTCAGCGAATTATATCGGCGTTCAGGGAAATAAATCGGCGTTCAGAAGATTATATCGGCGCTCAGAAAAATAAATCGGCGTTCAGGAAATTATATCGGCGTTCAGCAAAACAAGTCACTTTAACCGGTCTCCCATCCGCTTTTACACAAATTTAAAATTGCTCATCAGTGAGTATCGATATATATGGTAAAATATAGATAGAAAATTTTGCGAAATCAAAAACCATCAAATTCGAAAGGAGCGGGTCATGTGAAGCGATTGAAGTGGTTAATTGCAATAACCATTACTGCCATAACACTTGCAGGCTGTTCGTCTGATGGAGAAGTGATATGGGTAGGGGTTCCTTATCAAGAGGATGAGACGAGCGGGATAAAGTTCCATACTGACATCACGGATGCAGAATCGATAACGGATTTGAGGGACATCATAAATACAGAAAAAGAAATGGAACAGCCTGCGGATTTAACCGGTTTAGCGGATACTTTCTTCACTTTGGATATACCGGAGGAAGGCGTTTCATTAATACAGCGTTACATCTGGTATAGGGAAGACGGCAGCGCCCTTTTAACTCGTGAAGAGCTGAAGAATAACGAAGCTGGCAACAAAGACGTTTATATATTAGCTCCCGAACAAGCAGACGAGCTGAAACGCATACTAGAAGAGTAAAGTATAAACCCTAACGTAAGAACATACTTGTTCAGGAGAGATCAAAATGTCGCAAATCACCTTTCTTGCTTCCTCGAAGCCTTTTATAATGCCGGATGAAATAAAAGAACTTAATAACCGTACGGCTTACACAAGTGAGGAAGAAGCCGTTTTCTTTTCCGTTCAGAAATTAGATCCACTATGGGTAAAAGAAATCGAGGGTTTATTTTCAATGCCTTATCTGTATGAAGCCGCAGGACTCGAAAGCCCGTTATTTTTAACCTATCTGGAAAAATACATGGAAACCGGAGATGTCCTTGAGCTTTACAGCGTCCCGAATCAGCATGCGCTGCAGAAATACATACAAAGAATGTGGGAAAACCCGGAGCCGATCCATGTGAATATTGGGAGTTTTACTTACCAGGACATCCATGGCTCCTATCAATTAACCCCTAAAAAATGGACCGAAGAGTTAAGCCGCAAAAAATACATAACCGATCGAAGTGTGACCACATTTGTGAAGTATTGACTAAGGAGCGATCAAGTGATTACCCGAATTCTTTTTCCCGTACTTGTCTGGATGCTGTCTTTTACCATTTTGCTGCTGATCATCCTGCTGCCCACGGATACGGTTTTCACCGAGGGGCGGGGCGGCTCATTTGGGGGCGCAGTCTATGACTATCAATTTACGAATCACTGGGCTAATATCAAATTTTTCTTTTCATACATAATTGAGCAGGGTGGCCTGGGGCTGGATCAGATGGGGAATCCGATAAGCGAGCAAATTGGGACGGTATTTCTGCGGAGCCTGAAAATTTTCCTGCCGGCCATTCTTATCGGCTTTTTCATCGGCATTGCCAAGGGCGTCATCGATTACAGGTTCCGAAAAGGAAAAGGAAGAGTCATCGGTCAATTCACGACTGCCGGCATTCTGGCGGTGCCTGATATTGCCGTAATTATTGTAATTCAGCTCGCTGTTTTGTATTTGCAGTCAAAAGGGCTGGTGGATATCAACTTGTTCGGCCATGACCAGCTCGACAATGTCCTGATGAATATTCTTTACCTGTCCATCTACCCCGTCATGTTCATTTCAACGATTACATTCAACGCACTCCAGGCGGAACAGGGCGAGGATTACGTGCGGACAGCCCGGTCAAAAGGGATCGCTGAAATGAAAGTGCTCTATACGCATATGCTGAAAAATGGCATATTGAAGATTTTCGCTTACTCCAACACAATGGTGCTCTACACCTTGTCGAATTTATTTATCGTGGAAGTCTTCACTGAATACAGAGGCGCCGCTTTTTATATGTACGATACACTGGGCAGCGCTACGACGTTTTATGTGGGTGCCCTATTGTCGGCAGATGTCATCAAGCAGATCGGCTATGTTTTCCTGTTCACCGTCTTTATCCTGGTGGCTAATGTTGTATCCGGCATAGCGCGGTCATTCGTTCCGGTACAGGGGGAGAAGTTATGAACCGTAATCTATGGTTAGGCCTCATCATGACCGGAATTCTATTGGCCATTGTGATTTTAGGTCCGTATTTGCCGTTTGTGGACCCGTCGCTTGAACAGAATCTGTTGGATAAAGATGATGGTGGCGGTCTGTTGGTGCCACCTTATGCCCCGTCAGACGAATTTCTGATCGGCACGGACAGAAAAGGTGTGGATTTATGGTCGAAAGTGATGGTCGGCGCAAGAGAAACCTTCTATATCCTGGCGGTCATCGTCGGCTTCCGTTTAGTTCTGGCGCTGCTTGTTTCCGTAGGAGCATTTTATATTTCCGGCATCCGGCTCATCATGAACATCTGGAACGCTGTATTTTCTTTTATGCCGACAATTTTCATCATCTTGATTCTCCTGGCGATTCCGGGCGTCATGTTTTCGGATTACAGGGCATTTTGGGTAATGGCGATTATATCGGTAGTGGAAGTTGGCCGGCTTGCACTGATTTTCTATGATTCGCTGCAAACACAAAAAAGGCAGACTTACATGGAAGCAGCAATCGCAAGCGGTGGGCGCAGATGGACGCTTTTCAAAAGTTATTACTGGCCGTCATTGAAGCGGGAAGTGGTTTCTTCGGGTGCGACGGAATCAGGCAGAGCGATGTTCCTTCTCGCCCAGCTTGGCGTCATCGGAATTTACATCAACCAGGAATTCTTCTCACAGCTTGACCGCAGTTACCGCTCGGTTGACTTGTCCAATTCCTGGCCCGTGCTCCTGAGCAATTTAAGGCGCGATGTCAATTCGGCCGAATGGATTCCGCTCGTTGCCCTGTTTTTCATCACCTTTTCAATCATCGGCTTTTACTTATTGGCGGATGGTCTGAAAAAGCGCCAGGCAATCAAGCTGCGGCGCGACTTCCAATAATACTGATGTTAGGGTGGGGTTTACAGGTTTCATTGTATTGTATGAAATGAAAAAGTATCCATAGAAGAAAGGAAGTGCGCAGCAATGGATTTTGAAACGGTCATGCAGGAACTCGAGGCACTGAGCAAAGCGAATATGAAGAAGAGGTATCTTTCGAATGGTGCACATGAACCGCTTTTCGGTGTCGCAACCGGTGCCATGAAACCGATGGCGAAAAAAATAAAAATCGATCAGGAGCTGGCGGAGAAATTGTATGCCACCGGCAATTACGACGCGATGTATTTTGCGGGCGTCATCGCAGATCCGAAAGCGATGACGGCAGAAGATTACGACCGCTGGCTGGATTCGGCGTATTTCTTTATGCTGTCTGATTACGTGGTGGCTGTGACATTGTCGGAATCGGATATCGCGCAGGAAGTGGCAGACAAATGGATTGCGAGCGGCGAAGAGCTGCGGATGTCCGCCGGCTGGAGCTGTTATTGCTGGCTGCTCGGCAGCCGCAAAGACGAGGAGTTTTCGGAGAGCAAGCTGTCCGGCATGCTGAAACTCGTGGAAGACACGATTCACGATGCTCCGGAACGCACAAAATCCGCCATGAATAATTTTATCGAAACGGTTGGTGTATCATATAAGCCATTGAGCGAAAAAGCGCTGGAAACAGCGCGGCAGATCGGTCCTGTTGAAATGAAGCGCGAAGGAAAGAAAAGCAGTTTCCAGAATGCAGCCGCGACCATCGAAAAAGCGATGGAAAAAGATCGCTTGGGCTTCAAGCGGAGATATGTGAGATGTTAAAGGGGAAGAGGCGGCTGTTATAAAGCTGCTTCTTTTTTGTGAGGAAAAATCCCCCTAGTTGACTTCCTGCATAGAGGGTGATAAATTTAAATCAATTAAAGATAAATAGAGTCTTTGATATCTGCGAATAAATCTTACAGGAGGTCATCATGAAATATTCGAACGCGACGAACTACGCTTTGCACACGATGGTCCATATCATGCGCCAGTCTGACGGGGAGCCGATAGGGGTTCAGGAGCTGGCTGCGATGCAGAAACTGTCACCGACATATCTATCGAAAATTTTGACCAAGCTGACGAAATCCGGACTGATCGAATCGACGCCCGGCGTAAAGGGTGGCTACAAAATCTCACGCAAGCAAAAGGAAATCTCATTCCTCGATGTCATCAAATCGATTGAAGGGGACACGAATTTATTCGAATGCTCGATCCATCACGAAGGCTGCCTGATTGAAAATGTGATGCGGCAGGCGGAGGACAATATGAAGCACGAGCTCGAAAACAAGCTGCTGATCGATATTGTCAGGATGGCGGAAGAAAAACAGGCTGGGATTGAAAGTTAATTGAAATTAGAAGGAGTGATTGGAATGTTACTCGATTGTGCAGTAGTCGGCGGAGGGCCGGCGGGGCTGAACGCTTCGCTTGTGCTCGGAAGATCCCGGCGGAAAACGGTTCTGTTCGATGACAATAAACCGCGCAATGCGGTCGTTTCGGAATCGCATGGATTCATCACGCGGGATGGCGTCGATCCGCAGGAATTCAAACGGATCGGTCTTGAAGAATTGACGAAGTATCCAAGTGTTGAAGTTCAGAAACAACGTGTCGTGCGTGTTCATAAGGAAGATGGGCTGTTCCACCTTGAAGCGGAAGACGGAGCGGTATTCCAGGCAAAGCGGATAGTTCTGGCAATGGGCTTTAAAGAAATTCTGCCGGATGTGGAACGAGTGGAAGAGTTTTACGGAAGGAGCCTGTTCAGCTGTCCGTTCTGTGATGGCTGGGAAATGCGGGACAAGGCATTGGCTGTCATTTCAGATAACGAAGCGGCATCGCATATGGTGAAAGTGGCGTCGAACTGGACGGACGATTTGATTTATTGCACAAACGGACGGCAAATACTTTCAGAAGAGAAAAGTCTGCTGGAAAGCAGGGGTATTCAGGTTTATGAAGAAAAGATCCGTGCGTTAAACGGGGTGAACGGCAAGCTGGCGGAGATTCTTTTCGAAGACGGAAGCGCGGTTTCGCGGGAAGGCGGATTCATAACACCGGAATGGACGCTTGCTTCGGATATCGCAGCGTCGCTCGGCTGCAAACTCAATGACTGCGGCGGCGTGGAAAGCGACGCGATGAAACGGACGAATATTGAAGGCGTTTATGCCTGCGGAGATGTCTCGTTGGCCGGCGCATCCCAGTTGATTTTTGCGGCTGCGGAAGGAAGCATGGCCGCCATCAGCATCAATGCCGCGATGATTGAAGAGAAATTCAGCTGAAAAGATCAGTAAGAGGAGGAAACGAAGTGCACAAGAAACATTGCAGCTCGCATAGTAAGCACGGGTCTCACGGGAAGATGTCTTATCTGGAGAATCCTGCACGAAAAAATGACTTGTCTCCAGAAAAATTATTGAGCCTGATTCCGATTAGTGAAACGGATACGGTGCTGGATTTCGGAGCGGGTACCGGTTACTTTACCATCCCAGCGGCGAAAGCAGTGACGGGGAATGTATATGCACTTGATATGGATGCAGAAATGCTGGACGTTATCAAAGCGAAAGCTCTGCACGCGGAAGTTCAAAACATCATTCCTGTTCACACCGATGGTTCGGATATTCCGTTGCCTGATGAAAGGGTCGATATGGTGATCGCCTCACTGGTATTGCACGAAATCCAGCCACTCAATCGAACGTTGACGCAAATAAAAAATGTATTGAAAGATGGCGGCCATTTGGTCTCCATCGAGCTGGAACCTAAAGGGGAATCATCCCATAAAGCACCAAGAATTTCATTGGCAGGTATGGAACAGGAGGTGGAGGATGCCGGTTTCCGGGTAGTGGAAAAAGTATTTCCTTCAGAATCGTTGTATGTATTGATTGTGCAGAAGCAGGGGGAAGTTGGGTAAGTATATTTTTTTAGTTTAATTACAGATAACAGATGTCTGTAAAGTGTGTAATATAAATAAATTCAAAAGAAACTGTGTCATATTGCCGGCAAGATAAAAGCATCCATTTTTTACGTACAATTCATTTGTAAGAAGATGCCTTTATCTTTTATGCATTTTTTTAAACCGGTTTCCGGTATTAATGTAAATCAGTCCGAAGACAATCAGGACGGCGAGTAAAACGCCGCCGGCAATCATCAGGGCGTTCATCTGGAGCAAGTCTCCCAGAGAAATCAGCGTAATGGGTGCGATGAAACTCAGGATCAATTTTCCGGTCGCCTTGCATAAAGCCGCTTCATCGTATTTTTCTTTTTCTTTGTCCGGCAAAGTATTGTATCCGGCGATCAACATTGCGCCTTTGCCCTGCAGCAGGTAAATGCCCATGACGAGCAGAAGCAGGATGCCGAGAAGCGAAATGATTATATCGGTTGTCATGCGGAGTCACCTCGTAAATAGTATTCCCCAGTGCCAGTCATTATGACTGGCGCTGTAAGTGGTTTATTACTTTCAGTTTGAATGGTTCTCCGGTAATTTACAATCACTTTAGGCAGATGTGCTTTCACTGAAATATATTAACGGAAAAAAGAAGGATTCCGAAATGGAGTCCTTCTTTTAATTTATTCAAATCCATCAACTCACTGCTCCACCAGACTCCTCGACGACAGCCGTATAAACTCCTCCACATCCTTCAGGCAAAGAGCCATCCCTTTTTCCCAGAAACTCTCCTGCGTGATATCTTCGCCCAGGTGCTTCATTGCCAAATCTTCTACAGTCATACTTCCGGTGTCGCGCAAAAGTGCAAGATAATTCTCCTCAAACCCCTCGCCTTGTTCTTTGGCTTTTGCATAAATACTGACGGCAAACAGATAGCCGAATGTATAAGGGAAATTGTAGAAAGGAGAAGAAGTGATATAAAAATGTGGCGTCGAAATCCAGGAATGGACCGACACATGGCTCATGGAACCGGCATAAGCCTCGGTATAGGCGACTTCCATCATCTCATTCAGCCGGTCAGCTGATACCATGCCTTTTTCACGCGCTTCATAGAGCCGTTCTTCAAACAGGAAGCGGGAATGGAGATTCATGAAATTCATGACACTGCGCTTTATTTTTTCATCCAGCAGCATCAGTTTTTCTTCCGAATCGTCCGTTTGCTCAATCGCCGCATCGAGCACAATCATTTCAGCAAATGTTGACGCGGTTTCTGCTGTACTCATGCTGTAGCGGCGGTTCAGCGGAGCCACATCTTTCAATGCGTGATTATGGAAAGCGTGGCCCAGTTCATGGGCAAGCGTCAGAAGCGTGGTCATCGAGCCGTCAAAAGTCAGAAATACACGGGATTCACCCGACAGCGGGAAGCCTGCGCAAAAAGCATTGGCCGATTTTCCAGGGCGATCAGCTGCTTCGACCCAGCCGTTTTCAAATGCAGTGCGGGTGAAGTCCGCCAGCTCCGGTCCGAATTTCTGGAATTGCTGGAGGATGAATTCGGCGCCTTGCCGGTAATCGAGGGAGATGTCTTTTTCTGCGAAAGGCGCCCAAAAATCATAGGAAGGCATTTGATCGTTCCCGGCTGATTGCGCTTTATGGTCCAGATAATCGACAAACGCAGGCTTATGCCGTTCGACAACCCGCCACATAGATTGCAGCGTCTTTTCGCTCATCCGGTTATCTTTGAGCGGCTGCTCCAAACTGCTCGAAGCTCCGCGCTTCCGGTCGACCTGTAAGCGGAACCCGGTAATGTGATTGAGAATCCGCCCCATCGTTTCCTGTTGCCCCGTCCACAAATTTTCCAAAGCAATAAAAGCGTTTTTCCTGACCGCAGGATCTGGATGCGACCGTAAATTCACTGCCTGTCCGACGGAAAACATCTTTTCGGCGCCATCCATCTCGACGATGACGCGCAAATTATTGAGGATGGAGCGGTATAGATCGTTCCAGGCATGGTAGCCGTCGACCATCAAATCGGAAATTAAAGCTTCTTCTTTATTCGACAGAGCGGCATCCGCATCCGTCCGCCATTCATTTAATATAAATCGGTAGTCCTTCAAGCTGTCGGTTTGCAGCAATAAATTCCAGGTTGCCGAATCCAGTTCAGAAAGCTGATGCTGAAGTTTTTTAACCAGTGAACTGAAGTCGGCCTTCACTGAAGAAACGCTTCCTTGCAGGGAGATGCCTGTTTGATTTGCCGGATTTTCAGCAAGCAGGCAAGTAATGAACGAGCTCATCTGGGACAGTGCATTCTGGATGCAGCCGATGTCCCGGAGAATGACGGCGACCGGTTCTTCATTGTTTTGAGCATCGGACAAATCCAGCGTCTCGACTCGTTCCAGGCATTCTGCGATACCCACTTTCGTTTGCGCGATCAATTCAGTCAGTTCACCTGACCCCTTCAATAGAGAATCCAACTCCCACGTATCCGTAACCCCATTACCCTTCATCCGGAATCCCCCTTTTATATACAAAATAAAACATATGTTCCCATTAAGTTTACATGAAGACGGTTGGGAAGTCGAAGGGAATTTATATGGAATTGTATTTATGGAAATAAAATTTTTAGTGAAATCAGCTGGTCACAGCGTTACCGCAAATAAATTCTGCTCAGCGCAAACAAATTCAATTCTGCGCAAATAAATCCCGCTCACCGCAAATAAAAAAATCCCAAGGAAAAGCACAACTTTTCCTTGGGATCCTTATTCATTCGGCCAATCCTTCGCAATATAACGCTCGAACACTTGTCGCGACGTGTATGTAGGCGTGAAACCGAAGTCCTGCTTCAGCCGCGTATTATCCAATACCGGCCTATAGCGCAGGAAATTGATCTGCTCTTCGCCGTATTGCGTCATGTTCAAGCGTTTCAGCACAAATAATCCGTTTTTGACGACGACTGCCGGCAAACGCATCACTTTTTTCCCGAGCAGACGCCCGAGATCGGTGATCGTCACGGCACCGTCGCCGGCCACATTAAACTCGCCGGTAACATCATTCGAAATTGCCTGGATCAGACAGGCGACGACGTCCTGGTCCCAGATGAAAACAAATGGGCTTTCCGATCCGCGGATGCCGAGGACAACCGGTTTTTCGAACAGGGCTGTGATTTGATTGTTCACATTCTGCCCGAGAATCGTGCCAATGCGGAAAATGATTTGTTCGAGTTCGGGATGTTCAACGCGATACTCCGCCATCATTTCCTCCACAAGCCGCTTATGATGCGAGTAGGCGAATTCCTCGTTGCCCCGAAGCGGATCCGTTTCCGTCAGCCACTCGGGATTGTCGGCGTGATAGCCGTAAGCCGCACCGCTTGAAGTCATGATAATCCGTTTGACGCGGGCTTTCACGCAGGCATCCAAAACGTTTTTAGTACCCAATACATCCACAGAATATTCGAATTCGCGGTTGCTCTTCTTGCCGGGCGTCACGATGGTCGCGAGGTGAACGACAGTATCGATTTGCTGGCTTTTCACAAATTCCGCCAATCCGGAATCGCGGACATCCATCTTGTGATAATCCGTGTGCGCGCCAGTTTTATAATGTGGCGTATCCCGGATATCCGTCGCGACGATGTGCCACGATTTTCCTTCTGCCGAAATTTCTTTCTCCAATTTCTGTACAAGCTGGCTGCCGATATAGCCGGCAGCTCCTGTGATCAAGATTTTCATACCGTTACACTCTCCACTTTCGGTGCTGGCCGTTTCGACCAGAAGATTGCGAGCGTCAAACCTGACACAATATGCCAGACTGACCACCAGGCTGCGACGATGGCCATACCGCCAAGGCCGTCAAAGAAATTAAATACGAGAATTAAAGCCAGACCAGAATTTTGAATGCCGATTTCAATAGCAATCGCCCGCCGGTCCTGTTCGGGCAATTTGAATGCGCGGGCGGAAAAATAGCCGGTTAGAATGGCGATCAAATTATGAAGGAATACGGCGACAACGACCATGCCGACAAATTCCAGGAAGTAATTGAAGTTCGCTGCGAGCGCACCCGCCACAAACAATAAGAAGAACACGATTGAAAAACGCTTCATGATGAGGCTGGCTTTAGACGACCAGCGGGGCGCTTTATAGTTCACATACATGCCCAGTGCCAGCGGAATGCCAAGCAGAATCACGATTGTCTGGATCAGGTCGACCGGCTGGATCATGAAGGACCGCAGAATTTCGCGGGTCGGTCCGTATAATGAACCCCACAGCATCGTGTTCAAAGGCGTCATGATCAGAGAGAAGGCGGTTGATACCGCGGACATGCTGATGGACAGCGGCGTATTGCCTTTTGCGAGATGCGTCAGGAAATTCGACAGGTTTCCGCCGGGAGCCGCCGCGACCAAGAACATCCCGAGCGCAATGCTCGGCTGCGGCTGCAGTATCAGCACAAGCAGAAATGTCAGCGCCGGCATGATGACAAACTGTGCGCTCAGCCCGATGATGAAGGGCTTAGGTGAGCGCAGCGTCCGTTTAAAATCGGCGGGTTTCAAATCGAGTGCCACACCGAACATGATGAAACCGATTAAAATATTCATCAACAGCAAAGTCGTCGGATTGAAATTGAGTTGAATATCATCGATGCCCATGGTTTATTTCCCCTTAGGTTCGGCATGTAAGTCTTTGAAATATTTCAGGCCAGGCGCCCACATATGCTGGACAGGGTTGACGTCGCAATGGATCACCGCGCATTTGCCGGTTGCATAAGCTTGTTCAAGCGCAAACTGCAGATCGTTCGGATCGCTGACGCGTGCACCATAAGCACCCATGCTCTGTGCAAGCTTATCGAATTCGATTTCGCCAAGATCCGATTTGATGCTTTCTTCCGCGCTGAGTGATTTTTTGATAAGAGTTTTCACCGGTTTTAAGGCGAAATGCTGATTCATCTTCACCATGCCCCATTGCTTGTCGCAGAAGACGATGTAAATCACTTGCAGGTTATTGCGCACAGCCGTCTCGATTTCCTGCGGATGGAAGCCCATCGCGCCGTCGCCGATCATGCAGACGACCGGTTTTCCTGGGTTTGCAACCGCCACACCGAGTGCCTGCGCCGTTCCAGCGCCGAGCATGCCGAATTTGAATGTCGAAAAGACGGAACCGGGTTTCTCGATCTGCGTATAGAAGTTTGCCCAAATGACAGTGTTGCCGCCGTCAAAGACAAGAGGCGTATCTTTCGGAAATACTTTTTGGACGGTGGTCGGAATGATTGCGGAATTCATCGGCACCGAGGTATCCGATAATTTTTCATCCAGCTTTTTCCGGTCTTTTTCGCGTTCCTGGTTGAATCGCTCGACATATTTACTCATTGCAGCAGGGTTCAATTGGTTCCGTTTCGCCAAAAGTTTATCGTGGAGCTTCTTCAAAAAGCTGTGGATATCGCCGTGGATGGCCAGTTCGACTGGCTTGTTGCCGCCGAGAATCCCTGGATCCAGGTCAACTTGAATCACTTTTTGGTCTTTATTCCAGTAAGGCGCCTTGCCCCACCAATCCGTTTCGCCGACACGGGAACCAAGTACCAGCACCAGATCGGCTTCATTGCGGAGATTATTATTCGTTTCGATATGGAACATCGGAATGGTATGCGGGCTGCTTTCAGGGATGGCACCGCGTCCCGCCCAGCTTGTCGTCACAAGCGTATTGAGCAATTTGGCCACTTTTTCGAGCGGCTCCGATGCTTGCGCATGGATGACGCCGTATCCCGCATGAATAATTGGGAACTTGGCTTTCAACAGCATGTCCACAGTCTGGTCGATTTGCGCATCGGAAGGTTCCGGCTGGCTCATCGAACGGTATTGGTGCGGCTGCCAGAAAGACGGCTCATCTTTGAATTTGCCGTTGATGATGTTTTCCGGGATATCCAGATGCACCACACCCGGACGGCCTTCATAGCATTTACGAAGCGCCCGCCGCATCATTTCCGGAATCCGGTCAAAAGAAGGGACGGCTTCGCTCCATTTCGCAAGCTGTGAAATCACGCCTGACTGATTGAAACATTGATAGGTTCCGCCGCGGTCCGGATACATGATGCCGCTACGGCGTGAACTCGTGATGACAAGGACGCGATTGCCTTCCGCTTCTTCAACAACAAGACCCGGCAGGATATTCGCCACACCCGGCCCGTTGCTCGCCATGCAGACGCCGAGTTTTCCGGTAGCGCGGGCATAAGCACCCGCCATATGTGCAGCACTCGTTTCGTGTCGCGGTGTAACAAGTTCGATGCCATGTGGTTCCAGCTTGGAATAGAAGCCGAAATACGTGCCATCGATAATACCGAATACATTTTGAACCCCTTCAATTTGCAGCATTCTTGCCAATACTTCTCCGCCTGTAATTTCTCCCATTTTTCATTCCCCCATTAAGTCAGTCACTAGATTTTGATAAATGTCAGTGATGTCTTCCCGTGTTGGCAGCTTGCGGTTTGTAACAATTCCATTGCCGGCCATAGCATCTTCCGCCAGGAGCGGAATGGAAGCTTTAAGCTCATCCAAATTCAGCTGCTTCTTAACTTCTTTTTTTAATCCGAATAAAACATTCAGCTCTTCAATAAATTCGAGAACACTCTCCACGCCGAGCGCTTCCGCGATTGCGGCATAGCGGACATGCGCCGCATCTTGCCCAAACGAAATGACGTAGGGATGCATCAGCGCGACACTCAAACCGTGCGGCAGTGAAAAGCGTGTGCCAAGCGGACGCGCCGTCGCGTGTGCCAGATTGGTGGAACTGTTGGAAAAGGCGAGACCCGCAAACATGCTTCCCCTAAGCATGTTGTCGCGCGCCTGTAAATTCTGCGGTTCGTGATACGCAGTACGGATGGATTTTCCGATCGAGCGGATGGCTTCGAGTGCAAAAACATCGCTGATGGGTGATGCAAGAGTGGAGACATATGCTTCAATGGCATGTGCCAGCGCATCGAGCCCGGTTTCAGCCGTGATTTTGGGTGTCATGCTCAACGTCAATTCCGGATCCAGAAGAACGATATCCGGAATCAAAGCCGGATGCCCCGGATTCAGTTTCCGCTTTAGCCTGGTGTCCGTAATGACGGTCACTTTTGTGACTTCGCTGCCGGTCCCCGCTGTTGTCGGCACCGCAATCAACGGAATCTTCCCGAGATGGCTTTGTTGGACGATATCACCTAACGTCAGAGTTTGGTTTGCAGCCAGTACGGATAAGGCTTTCGCCAGATCCAGCGCCGTGCCGCCACCGATTGCGAGAATACCTTGAGCTTTCGACTGCTTAAATTTCTCCAACGCCCCATCCAGATGATCGGTCGTCGGTTCACTTTGGAAATCAGTGTAAAAGTGGAGCGATATCCCTTTTGAAGCGAGTTGCTCAAACTGTTTTTCCAGAACTTTTTTGGTTCGGTCGCTGAGCAAAACGAAAAGGGAAGTGGCCTGAATAACTTCAATTGCTTCATCCAGATTATTGATGCTGCCTGCGCCGTGGATGATGCGCGGTGAAAAGTAATTCGTTGAAACCACCCGATCACCGTCCTTGCCTTGTCATCTTGAGCCGGAATACATACATTTCGGGTTTTACGACGCTTGTGTAATACTCAATCGGCTGCCCGGATGGGTCCTTGATCAGGCGGTCAACGAAAAGGCCGTTGACGCCAGCAGCCAGTGCCAACTGATCGGCGTCATCATTTTGTAAGGGCTTACATGTTATTGCCTGCTCGGCTTCGTGCATCGTGACGTTCAAGTCGTTTTCCAGAACGTCGTAAATGGTGATGTTATGTAAGTCGTATTTTTCGAGCGCGGCGCCCAGTTCCGGGTCGTAATAATGGCTTTCAATCGCAATCGGCTCACCGTCAGCTGTGCGCAGTCTTTTGATCAGGTGCAGCCGGTCTTTCTTCATATAAGAAGCAACCAGCTCCGGCGGGTCCACAACGCCGCTGAAAAGGAGCTTCGAACCGGGCTTCATGCCCATCCCTTTTACGGTATCCGTCAAACTGTGGATTGCGTGCAGCCATTCATGCACTTGTTTATTGCGTTTGATGAACGTGCCCTTGCCGTGGATCTTCTCCAATATCCCGTCATTCACTAAATGGTTAATGGCTTCCCGGATCGTCGTCCGGCTGACGGCGAAGCGTTCCATCAACTCCCGTTCGCTCGGCACCTTTTCCTGATACGTCCCGTCTGCAATTTCCTGCTTCAGCAAATCCCGTATCTGAAAATGGTAGGGAACCGGGCTGTCTGTATCGAACATTAAAATCCCCCTTAAATTCATCGTGACGTCACTACCAGTTGGTATGATTTTTATTATAGAGATAGAGGCAAGGAATTGCTAGAGTAAATGTTAAATAATTCTAAAAATTCTGTGCGGGGAATATTAAAATAAAAAAAGCCGCTGGATCAGCGGCCAAATGTATCATTTAATCAATATTTATATTTATCCTCCAGATATGGGTGCTGACTGTGATTTTTAGGCTTCAGATGGACATCTGCTTTATTTTAGCTTCGATCTTTTGCGCATAATTCACGATGTCGCTATGCCATTTCCATTCTTTTTTCAGCGGTGCCAGCATTTCTTTGATTTGGCGCAGTTGAAGCGGTGTAAACTGTTCTGGTTGATTCAGCAGGATTTGCATCAAAGTACCTTCAGCTTCCATTACGATGGTTGAATTTTTATTATTTAATAGCTGTTCGGCTTGATTCAAAAACCAATCGATATCCGTTTCGACTTTTGTAAGGTGAAGAAGCGCGAGGCTGATCGGCAATACAATATTATCAGCAAAAGCTTGTTCAGCTTCCTCTTGGGTAAACTCGGTTTTATCGTCTTCGAACAAGGACATGTTGAGGTCGTCTGAACCTTCTTCCCGGTAGAGCCTGGAAACGAACTCTTCAAAACTGGGGGCCAGGGTTATCTCGACGTCGCTGTCGCTTTCCAGGTAAACCACTCCCGGTTCCTGCGGATTTTGCCTGTAGTCCAGCCCAATCCAGGAATTGCCGTCACCATTCAGTAAAACCAGATCCTTCGGCAATCCCCATTCTTTGAGCAAGTAGGAAGTTACATAAACCCCTTGTTTGCCGTTTTTCCCGATTCCCCATAAATAATCGATGTCAATTGAGCCTTCTTCAAAATCTGCGATGGGGAACTTGTTCAGGTACAGCGAACCGCCGTTTTGTTCCCGAAGCAGTTCAAGATAACGTGCGGGGAAAGTGACGCTGAATTTTTGCGCCGCTTTATCGACCATCGCCGGAGTCAGAGTTACCAGTTCATATGGATCCATTACTTCAAAATTCCAAAATCGTTCTGACATTTTTATCGCTCCTCGACGGGTTATTGGAAATCTTCATTTTAGTAAATAATACCACTAAGAGTGAAGAAGATATGCAGAAGTAAAAGTTTGAACTAATAAAACTAAAAGTGTATTATTAGTTTTTAAGAGGGGGTTCAAATGTGAAAAATAGAATCATACAAGGATTTATCGAAGAAACTCGCTTAAACGGCATTAAATTTACAATGGACGATTTGGCGAAAAGACTTGGAATCAGTAAGCGGACCCTATACGAAAATTTTTCTTCCAAACTGGAGATATTGGAAACGATTATAGATATGACTTTTTCAGCGCACGAAGAGGAGGCCCGGCTGATTCGGGAAGATAAGAGCCTCGCTTTAAAAGAAAAAATCCGGCAAGTCATTCTAATCATCCCAAAGCACAACGAGTTTTATGATCTCCGTATCCTGGAGCAACTCAAAAGGTATTATCCGGAACAATGGGAACGCGTGGACCGGGAGCTGAATCGATGGGTGGATCTGGAGGAATTGCTGAAGGAAGGCATGGAAGCCGGTCTCATCAAGGAACAGAACATGGATTTGTTGATGAAAATGATTTTGAACGTAATCAATATTACGCTGGATCAGAAATTTTTCAATGACCAGAGTATTTCGATGCAAGAAGGCGTGCAAGCAATGAGTGACGTCCTATTGTACGGGTTAATAAAAGAAAACTGACATGCTGGCTGATGAAGCCAGTTTTTTCACGGCATAATAAAACTATATAAACAAAATTAGTTTTATTGTTTTCGCTGATTTACAGGAGGATTATTCATATGGAAAAAATACAGCCAACACAACGGCTGGATACAGAGTCAGTCGGAAAATCATTTATCCGCTATTTGGTGCCTTCAACTATTGGCATGCTGCTGATGGCAGTCAATATTGTGGCTGATGGAATCATGGTCGGAAATCGCCTCGGCCCGGTGGCACTGGGTGGCGTGGGTATTGCCATACCCGTTTACACATTATTTGTGGCAATGTCGTTATGGATCGGCATTGGGGCAGCGACCCGGTTTTCCTCACTTATGGGGGCCAAGCGGCCGGAAGAAGCGAAAACAGTCTTTTCGCATGCTATGCTGTCGATTTTTATCGTTACTTTGATAATCGGATTGATCGCATTTCCATTCCGGACCCAGTTAGCCTATCTGCTGGGGGCAAATGCTGAAACTTACCCATACGTAGCAGATTACTTGTATCTGATGCTGCTGTTCGGGTTCATCTTCACGATGGAGAATGCGTTAAGTATCATGGTACGAAATGATGGCAGTCCGAACCTTGCGATGGTATCGCTTGTCACAACCTCGCTGCTGAATATTGGCCTGAACTACATCTTTTTGTTTGTACTGGACTTAGGTGTCATGGGTGCAGCAGCAGCGACATTGCTTGCTGCTTTTATCGGCATGCTTGTGCTCAGTACACATTTTCTCAAAAAGACGAACAATCTTCGTTTTGTCCGATTCAGATTCAGCCGGAAGTTACTGCTGCTGATTCTGGTCATCGGTTTTCCAAGTTTTCTCGCGGAAATTGGTATGTCAGTTTTCACTATTTCCCATAATAATGTATTTGAACGGCTTGCAGGCACGGCCGGTGTTTCGGCATTTGCCATTCTTAACTATGTGCACAGTGTTATGCTTCTCGCATTTCTCGGTATGGGGTCCGCAATCCAGCCGTTAGTAAGTTATTACAGTGGCGCCGGTGAAAAGATGAAAATCCGGAAGACACTTCAATACGCAATCGGGACTGCGGTCGCTGCAGGAACTGCATTTTTCATCATCGGCCAGTTCTTTTCAAGGGCAATCGCAAACGTATTTGGTGATTTCCCGGATTCCGTGATGGATTTGGCAGTACCAGGCATTCAATTATTCTTCATCGCCTATTTATTCATGGGAACCAATTTCGTCATGATGACGTATTACCAGTCGACCGGTCAAATCCGGATGGCGACGTGGATTACTGCTGCCCGGGAAATTATAATATTGCTGATTTTACTCAGCATTCTTCCTGTGTTCTTCGGCGTGACAGGTGCCTGGCTGGCGATCCCGATTTCTGAATTCATCGTACTGATGACGATTGTGTTATATCAGCGTAAATGGAGATCAGTATAAACGTGGTAAATACGAAGGGGTGTTTGAATGGGGAAATTGACGATTGATTTTAAGCTGGATCCTTTATTGGAATTGGACCCGAAACTGCTGAAGCAGAAAAATGGTAAACTATTGATCGATGTCGATGGAGAACTGACTATCACGTTAGGGGATAGACGCTTCTTCTGGGAACCGTCTCTTACGCTGCTTGAACTTGGTGTCGCTTTGAAACGTTGGAGGACGAAGGATCCCGGCGCGAATAAAGACTTTTACTTTTTCACGATGGAGCATGATGAAAGAGAAGGTCCGATATTGGCTTTCAACAAGAAAAGTGCTGGCCAGTGGCAGTTGTTTTCAATCTGGCAGGAATTTGAACATTTAGATTTGATCGCCGCGGAAGATTTACTGGAAGCGGTGGACGGTTATTTAGCCGAACTCGAAGCGGTGCTGGTTGATAGATTCGGATTGCGTTACAAGGATTTTATGAGGTGGTGGGCAACATAAGAAAGGTTTATGACTATCTTACAGTGAAGCAAAAGAAAATTGCTGTGGCGGAATTGAAAGCGGACCGGCTGGAACTGCAGCAGGAAGTGGCAGAGTGTATAGATGACTATCCAAAAATCGTGCGCGAAGTCCTGCTGCACACGCTCGACAGTTGGACTCTGGAAATTGAACAACTGGAAGACGATATTGCGCGTGATCATGGCGCTCAAATGTGATTCAAAGAAAATCCCGTGGAGGAGAAACTATTCCTTCGCGGGATTTTTTTGTTTTTTATAGAGAAAAAATATTTTTCAAACTCAACTGGTTTTATTTTTTCACAATCTGTATATTTGAAGAAAGAAGAATTTGAAATATTTAGTGAAACAACAGAAGTTAGATTTAAATTGAGGAAAATTTAGATCACGAGGAGAATTATCAATGAAAAAATTCATTTGGCCAATCGCATTAAGCTTATTAGTTCTGATAGGTGGCATTTCCTTTTTTGTACTTATTTCGAGTTACAAAGCAGACGCGGAGTTACTGGATTTTCCGATACCGCAAAGCGCCACACTGGTTGAAGAAAATGAATTCGGAAAGAATTACGATTGGCCAAAAGCTTCCGGCGACAACGGCATTCCTTGGAGCTATCAATGGGCGTTGAAGTTGAATGGCTGGGAGAAAGTTGAAGGCGATCTGACGCCGATTTACCAGAAGGACGACAAGAAAATTGATCTGATTGCGACTGCAGATCATTTAAGTGTTTTAAAAGTGGAGTAACACTAAGTGTAACCTTGAGAAAAACGGAGGATTCCAATGCCTGACAAACTGCAATCTTTTATGGATCAATATTTTAATGGCATCGAACTTGTGCCAGCCCTGTTTTATGCGTGGGAACCGGGGATTCGTTTTGAAATAGCGGATCCTAAACGCTCTTATGAGGAGCCTAACTTTTTAGCGCAGGCTTTCGAGCGTTCCAAAGCTTTATTCGATGCAGCTTTCAATGAAGAAGATGAAATCCTTTTAGTGACTGACCTGATTACATGGCGAAACAATTCCTTTATTCGCAAAAAGCCTTTGAATGTATATCAGAAATACATTAAGCAACCGCAGGCCTTATATAAGTTACAGCTGGAAGATATCCAACTGTCGGAATTCGATGATAATATCACGACTCGCCGCTTCAGCTACGCCTGCCGCAAAAAGGATATTCGCTACCCGCAATTATTGCAGGCCATCTGTTACCAGGATTTCGATCACCCGTCGACCATTACTAGTTATCAGGGAAGTTCCGCCCAGATTTATTTGATTAATATAACCCAGCAACTCATTTACCATCTCTACGATGACCGGGGATGCGATATCATCGCTGCCAATAAAGAAGACATCCGTTTTTTATATGAGCAATATAACGAGTGGATCCTCGATTACGATAGAGACAAGATCGATGCTGTATTTAAATAAATAGGATTGGAGAATTTTAAAATGAACGTAGAATTAACAAGGTTTCGCGTTAAAGATGGAAAGTCAGCTGTGGTCGATGAATGGCTGGCATTTCTGAATGGCAATATGAAGGATGTTTTGGTCACCTTGGAGGGAGAGAAAATGTATGTCGAGACGATTTTCCGTGAAACGCTCGACGGCAGTGAGTATCTCTATTGGTATTCGATCCAAGGCGAGGGCGGCCAGGAAGTGGAAACGTCGACTCACTGGATTGACGAAAAGCATATGGCTTACTGGCAGGAATGCATTGACCCTGACTTTTCACCGGTTGATCTGTCGACTGTGGTCGTTATGATTCCGGATAATATAAAAACCGCTATGAAATAAATCCAATTTTAAAAACGGAATTCCCACCCATTCACATGGCGCAGGAATTCCGTTTTTATTTTCATATCCGATTCAAAAATCCTTCCATCAATTTATCTCCTTCTGGCGTCCCAATCGATTCCGGATGAAATTGGATGCCGTAAATCGGATAGTCGATATGTTTTACGGCCATGATCATGCCGTCATCTTCCGAAACAGCTTGAACCTCAAGACAAGTAGGCAGCGATTCCGCCTCGACCACCAGCGAATGGTAGCGCATGGCAGGAAGCGGAATTGCCATTTCTGAAAACATGCCTTGATTGCTGTGTGAAATCGCAGATACTTTTCCGTGGCGGATGACCGGGGCGTGTGTAATTGTTCCGCCAAAAGCAGCGCCAATCAGCTGGTGGCCGAGACATATGCCAAGCAGTGGAACCGAGTCGCCGGCAAGCTGGATCAGCCGGATCGATTCCGGTGCTGCATCGGGATGCCCTGGTCCTGGGGAGAGGATGATGGCTTCAGGTTCGCGCTCAAGAATTTCCTCAGCCGTCAGCACACCGTAGCGCACAACTTCAACTTCACGGCCCAATAGAGAAACGGCCTGATAAATATTATAAGTAAATGAATCGAAATGATCGATCAGGAGAATCATCCGAACACCTCCGTCAGCGAGCGGGCTTTGTGCAGCGTCTCTTCAAATTCGGCCTGGGGAATCGAGTCGTAAACGATGCCGGCTCCTGCCTGGACATGGACTTGGCCGTCTTTGACGACGAACGTCCGGATAGCTAACGACATGTCGAGGTTGCCGTTATTGCCAAGATAACCGATGGCTCCGCCGTAGACGCCTCTTCGTTCTTCTTCGAATTGCTGGATCAATTGCATGGCGCGGACTTTCGGTGCGCCAGACACGGTGCCTGCCGGCAAACAGGAAACAAGTGCGTCGAGCGGATGCATGTCTTCACCCAGTTCGCCGGTGACTTCCGATACCAGGTGCATGACGTGCTGGTACCGTTCGATTTTCATGTATTTCGGTATTTTCACCGAACCGATGGCGGCCACACGACCTACGTCATTGCGGCTGAGATCTACCAGCATCTGATGCTCTGCCCGTTCTTTTTCATCCTGCTCCAAATTCTCGGCCAAGCGCGCATCTTCTTCTTCGGTCTGTCCGCGTTTCCGTGTTCCGGCAATCGGATTGGTCACCATATGGCCACCACGCAGGGTCAATAAACTCTCAGGCGACGCCCCGACCACAGCGTAATCCGTGAAGTCGATATAAAACTGATATGGAGACGGGTTTTGCTTGCGCAATTTCCGGTAGAGGTTGAAAGAGTCTCCTTTGTAGTCAGCGGACAGACGCTGCGATAACACAATTTGGAACACATCGCCGTTTTCGATATGTTTTTTCGCCAGGTTCACTTTCTGTTTGAAACTGTCGGCATCCGTTGTCGACCGGAAAGTAAGCGGCTGCTGCAATTCGGGGTCAGTGGACTGTTCTGCTTCATATAATTGGGCTGTTACTTCTTCAATTTTGCCTTCAGTGGACACTATCGTTACGTCATGCTTTACATGATCGAATATCACGACGGTCTGGTAATCGTGCAAATGGATATCCGGCATCTGCAGGCTGTTCACGCATGCTGCCTCAACAGGCTCATAAGCCGCAATGGCATCATAGCCGATATATCCAAGCGCGCCGCCGGTAAACGGCAGTCCTTCAATCGACTCCCGATTGATCGGCACCAAATTCTTCAACATTTCCAGCGGCTTCCCTTGGTGAATTATTTCTTCGCCAGTTCTGTGGTTGATTTCCTTCAGCTGCTCTTTCCCACCGATAAATGACTTGACCGGATCGGCGCCGATAAACGAATAGCGGCCGGTAAGCGACGTTTTAAGCGAACTTTCCAACAAACACTTTCTCGGCCCCTTCAGCCGATTGAATACGGCGATCGGCGTCAGTAAATCTCCTTCAATTTTTCTAATCTCCATCTCTGCTCATCTCCTCTGGTCTCAGTTCGACAGCGCGGGCCAATAAAAAAAGCCCTCTGCAAAGAACAAGACTGTTCCTTGCAGAGGACGGATTGACCGCGGTGCCACCTCGTGTTAAAGCCGATATGGCTTTCACTTGATCCCCAGTAACGCGGGGAAAACGGATGTCCCTACTCGATTTTCAGGACACCACTCACAGGCCCATTCACGCATTCGCCCCGCCGGTTTCCACCTGCCACCGGCTCTCTTTGAGAGGCTGCTGTGCGCTACTTTTCCTGTTCGACGATTTACTCTGCTATGCTCAGCTCCACTGTACTCAGGCGACGCCGCTCCCGGCGCCTTCTCCCATGTTCATACAAAAGCTTGTCCTTATTCTATGCAAGCGGTCCCGCTTTGTCAATTTTACTTATTCACCAGATTGCAAATGACCTGAGCATCCTTAGATGATAGACTTATAAATGGATAAATAAGGAGATTTTATTTCTGGCATGCAGCTGGTTTTATTAGAATAAAAGAAGGATTTGCGACGGGGGATGGCTTATGAAGAAAAAAGGATGGGTGGCAGCTGGCGTCATTGCATTGATCAGCGTGGCGATATTAATGATCGCTTTCTTTTCGGGCCAACCTGAAATGCCGGTTTCGGACGGCAAACCCGAGGGCGTGAATGCCGATTACGATTTGGATATTCAAATGGACGAGAAGGGGCTGTTCACGGTGTCGTCTGCAATCGGAGTGACGAACGGCTCCGAGGATGCGTGGGAGGAGATTGGCTTTTATCTTGTGCCGAACGCCATGAATGCGGTGGAGACCCATTCTTATCGGGACCGGCAAGCGGAGGTAGAACTTTTTGATGTACTGGTCGACGGGCAGCCAGCCGATTTCACGTTGGAAAATAATGAGCTGATGCTTCAATTGCCGACGGAACTGGAAGCGGGCGGCGTAGTGGAAGTGACGGTCGACTACAGCCTGGAAGTGCCGGAAGACGGCATGCGCCTTGCCCAGGTTGACGGAAATTTCTACCTCGCGCATTGGTATCCGATGCTCGCCGTTTACGATAACGGCTGGGACATTGAAGACTACGATCCAAAAGGTGAATCCTATGACACCGGCTACGGAAATTTCAGCGTCAGCTATGAGTTGCCTGAAGAATATCTGGTGGCCAGTTCGGCGGACGACGGAGAAATAAAGGCGGCTGCGTCGGGCGAACTTCAAGGCGACAATTACAAGGATTTCTACATCGCTTTTATGGATCCGGAAGAATGGCAAACGGGAATAGGGCAGGCGGGTGATACAGATTTAAGGGTGTTTATGCCGGCGGATGCCGATTTGCTGGAAGAAACGATCGCGTTGGCGGAGGAAACCTACAGCTATTTTGAAAAGGAGATCGGGGATAATCCTTTCGGTGAACTGGATATCATAGCGAACGAGGGTTATATGGAATATCCGAACATCATCGAAGTGGCGACGGAGCGGGATGCGATGGAACTCATACTTGTCCATGAGATTGCGCATCAATGGTTTTATTTCCTGGTGACCAACGACCCGTTCGAAGACGCCTGGCTGGATGAGAGTCTGGCGGAATTCGTGACGGCGCTGTTCATCAGCGAACGCAGCGGCGATGTGGACAGCGGTTTTTGGGATGCCTCGATGAGCCAGGCCAGCCACCCGCCTGAGAAATACGTCAATCTTCCGCTGGATGAATTTGAAGAGCCTGCGTATTACTCGACGGTCTACGGCAAAGGGCCCTTGATGCTGAAGGAGTTTTTCGATGCCAATGGCGGTCGCGAAAGCGCGCTGGAATTCTTATCGGATTATTACGCGGCATTCCAATTTAAAACGGTGGACAGCGAAGACTTCAGAACGTTCTTCGAAGATTATTTTGACGGGGACCAAAGTGAGTTTTTGGATAGCTGGATCGAGCCGGCAGATGTGCCGGAATGAAAGGGAGGATTCAAGTTGAAACATATTTACGCTTTTGAAAAGATTGCAGATTACGAGAAATTCGAGCCGGTTATCAAGCGCTTCAGTGAATGGCTGGAGGGCTACGAGCAGACTTTGACCCAAGACTTCGCTTTGACCGACAAGCCGAAAGGCATCGTCTGGACATCCGCCGAGCTGGCGACTTCGGTGCTGTCGGACATTCCGATACCGGCCTATACCAATAAAGATATCGTTTACATGTCGCCTGATCTGGACGCCTGGCGAAAACTTTTCATCCAGCAATTGGACGGAAAAGAGCTGCCTCATATTCGGGCGTTTTATGAGAACTATTCGGAAAATCACCTGTTTACGATAGTCGGCCATGAGCTGACCCATCATTCGGATTTATTTCCGGATGAATTCGACGAAGAGCGGGATGACAGCATCTGGTTCGAAGAGGGCATGTGCGAATACCTGCCGCGGAAGCTGTTGTTGAGCAAAGTCGAATTCGATAAAATCACGGCGGTGGAGCGGGAATTGGTCGATGCCTTCACGCCGCAATACGGCGGCCGGTCCATCGACGAATTCGGCAGCAGTTCCTATCAGGGCAGCTTGTCGAGCATCATGTTCGATTACTGGCGCAGCTTTCTCGCTGTCACTTATCTGGTCGAGCAGCGTTTTGGCCACGACATCCAGGCGGTGTTTGCTGAATATCGCAGGTGGCATGAAGCGGGGCGCAAGGTTTCGCTGACGGCGTATTTTGGAATGGAGCAATAAAATAAATGAAAATGAAAGCCCGCCAGGAACTTTAGGTTCCTGGCGGGCTGTTTTTTGGGTAGAGTGGGTGGGTTAGATTTGAAAGAATGTTGCATTAAAGCTAATGGACAGTATTTGACTCCTAATGGACAGTATTTGCTCTATAACGGACAGTATTTCATCAATAATGGACAGTATTTTAAGTGTAACGGCCAGTAAGTCCAAAATATGGGAATTGAGAATTTAAATTCACAACTTATTGGCAGAAATTCAAGCTAAATCGGCCCTTGTTCCAACTCTTTTGATATGAAGGGAACTCCATAAGCCTCTTAAAAATCAAAACCCCTACTCCAACGACCGAATCGGGGGATAAAACACCCCGAAATCTCATCATGCCGCCGCAAAGAGAAAAAGCAAGAGCGGATGTTTTTCGCAGCCGCGAAAAACTCCAGTCTTTGAAAGGAACCTTTGCATTCGCAAAGGTTTTATCCAGCCTTCATTCCATCAAGTCAGCAATGACTCAAGGAAATACTGCAGATCTGCAGTCCAGATGTTCAAATAATACATTTTGTCGAAGTAAATCATAACGCCCATCACCACGATGATCGCACCGCCGAATTTCATCAGAGCAGATGAATATTTTAGGATGAAACGCGTCTTGCCGATGAAAAACGCCATGATGATGAATGGAATGCAGAAGCCGAGTGAATAAGCGGTAACGACTGCCAGCGTATGCGCGGGATTAACCAGGCTGCCGTATGTGAGGATTGCGCCGAAAATCGGTCCGATGCACGGCGTCCAGCCAGCCGAGAAGACAAATCCGACCACAAAGGAATTCAAATAACTGGCCGGTTTCTTTTCGTGTTTTATGCGCTTTTCCTTAAACATGAATTCAGGCTTGATGATGCCCATTAAAAATAAACCCATGAACACCAGGAAGATTCCGCCAAGCATCTGGATGAGCGTTTCATTTTTGGTGAACAAGCCGCCGATTGTGCTCAGCGAAAAGCCGAGAACGTAATAAATGACGGAAAATCCGAGAGAAAAGAAAATGGAATGGATTAAGACCTTTTTTCTGAAGGAAGCTTGTTTATTTTCCTTTAATTCATTTACGGAAACACCGGTTATATAAGAAACAAAAGAAGGATATAAAGGAAGGCAGCAAGGGGATATGAATGCCAGAAATCCGCCGGCCAGCGCGACCCAAATAGTGATATTTTCCAAAGTCAACACCTCTATGCTATTCTAGCACGAGAGAGTTAACGAATATTCCCATAATTTCCATAGAATTTTACAAATAGATGAACAGAGGCGAATTACAGATGAATAAGAAAAAGAAGCGCATGATCTACAGGGTTTCGGTATTAGGGCTGCTTGCGGCGATGGTGTTTTACGCGGCGTATGAGAGTATGAAAGAAGAACCGGAAACAGCCATGACTTCGCAGGGGAAACAGGCACCCAACTTTGCCGGTGAAACAGTGGCTGATGATATGCTCGTTTTATCCAACGAACTAGATGGGAAAACGCTCATCAATTTCTGGGGCTCCTGGTGTGAACCCTGCAAACGGGAAATGCCTGCACTTGAAAGCGCGCACTCAAAATATAAGGATGATGGGTTCAAAGTCATTTCCATCAACCTGGGCCAGTCCGATTTCATAGCGGGCCAATTCATCGACCAATACCAGCTGACATTTCCTGTGATGATCGATCAAGACGGCTCAATAAAAGAAGCGTACCGTGTAGGAAATTTGCCAGCTTCGTTCTTGGTTGATGAAAATGGTGTGATCGAAAAGGTTCATGAAGGTGAGCTGTCGGAAGAGATGCTTGAGGGATGGATTAACTAGGTGGAGATAATGAGGTTTTCTCTTAAAAGGAGAAGGCTTTTTTTATCGCCTTCAAAGGTGAATGAAAGAGAAATATCGAATTATGTAGTTAAGAGAAAAGTTAAGGCTATATTGGACAGAATCATAAACTGGAGGTCGATCCATTGAAAAAACAAACTTACTTATTGTTTTTATTGCCATTTCTGATGCTTGCTGCCTGTTCATCAGAAGCATCCCAATCAATCGGAAATATTGAAGAGCAGGCAGAGCAGGGGCTTGATGCGGAAATTTATATTCCTGAATTTGAGGAGTACCCGATTGTGTCTGCAGAAATCATATCCGTTCCAATGGCCAGTTCGAAGAGTCTCCTGGTAACGTACTCGCGTGAAAAGGGTTCATTGAAGAGCGATGAAATCATTTCAAATCACGAGGAATCGGTTGGATCGGAAGTCATCTACGGTATTTACGAGGGAGATCCGATCTTATTCAAAATTACTTTCGAAAAAAATGAAATAATCAGTGGTGATGGCAGCCATGAACTTAGGACGGTCAACGGGGAGTCCGTTCTATACCAGCAGACCACCAGTGGGGACAATGAGTATTTGAGTGCTTTCTTTAATGCAGAGCAAGGCTCGTATACATTCGAGTTTATGCTGACGGATGAATTGACGGAAGACGAAGCTTACTGGGTAATTTCAACTGTGATTCAAGGCCAGAATTCAAAATGAAATCATTTTTGGGAGGATTATAAGTGAGGGTTAAAAAGAAAGTATTTATTGCCAGCGAGCTGCAGTATTCTATAAGATCAGCGGAAGAAGCGGATGCGAAGAGCTTATCCGAAGTCAGATTGCAGGTAGACGGTGAAACTGAAAATCTGGATAGAGAGCCGGGCGAGGCATATATAGACGAAGCGGGATTCATACGGATCATCGAAAAAGATGCCGCAAGCAGCAGCAACTTATTTCTGGTGGCTGAAGCGGAAGGCCGGATTGTCGGGTTTTCAAGATGCGAGGGCAATTCCCTCAAAAGAACCGCCCATCAAGTGGAGTTCGGTGTTGGCGTATTGCAAGCTTATTGGGGTTACGGCATAGGAAAGAATCTATTGAAGGAATCCATCGATTGGGCAGACAGCAATCACGTTAGAAAAATGACGCTGAAGGTTCTTGAAATCAATAAAAAAGCGATCCTCCTGTATGAAAAATGTGGCTTTGAGGTTGAAGGGATTCTTAGGGAAGACAAGTTTTTAAGTGACGGGAAGTATTATGATACGGTTTTGATGGGGAGGATTGGGTAAACACATTCCTTCAATTTGGGGAACTCGAATTTATAACCGATTTTAATATAAATTGAGGAATTAAATCGGCGTTTTCATATCCTTTAAATTCGTTATTGATTTCTGAAATCGAACTTATCATTTGGCACATCCAAAGAATGACCATTGATTTCTACCGTATTGTAGTCTAACCATACAATATCGGCAGAGTCTTCACGGTAGTTCCAATAGATGTTTTTGGTTTTTCCATCTTTTTCATTAAATACGAGTTCACCGCGAACAGTGTATGAAGTGGTAGCTCCGCCATTTGTTATATAGGCTCTTAATGTGTATTTGCCGTCCGGTGAAGTTTCTTCAGTAAGATATTCTCCTACGGGAAGTCTGTTCATATCAAAGAAAGTCCAATAGATCCCATAACCTATAATTGCGGCAAAAACACAAAAAATTATAAATAAGCTTTTAATCCAACTATGCTTTTTGCGATATCGATCTTTTTTATTCATTGTTAATCTCCTTTTAAATATTCAACGTTTTAAAAAGAAATACGTTGCGTAAGACTTTAATGAATATTAAATACTGTCATCCAAGTGTAGCACTGGAAGGAGCGTACGCAATATGCCAACCATAAACCACGAAATCTACATAGAAGCCCCAGTTGAAGTTTGCTTCGATCTTGCAAGAAACGTTGATGTGCATACAGAAACAACCGGCAAGACAAAAGAGCGGGCTGTGGGGGGAGTGACGACCGGCTTGATGGAAAAAGGGGATTCGGTCACTTGGGAAGCCACCCATCTTGGCGTAAAGCAGAAACTGACGGGCAAAATTATCGAAATGGAAAAGCCGCATACGTTCACAGATGCCATGGTGAAAGGCGCTTTTCATTCGTTCACGCATACACACGAATTTATTGAAAAAGGGAGCGGCACGGTAATGAAAGATCGGTTTGTCTACCGGTCACCCTTAGGCGTTTTAGGGAAAATCGCGGATAAGCTGTTCCTGGAAAAATATATGACCCGGTTTATTGCGGAGCGGGCGATTGAGTTGAAGAGGATAGCGGAAAGAGATTGAGGTGCTCATTACTTCCGTTTTTTGAATAGTAAGTAAATTAATGATACCCTTATTGTATCGGAGGTGTATCGATGAAGAAAAAAGATTCTATCCTTGTTTTTATTTCAGGTTTGTTCAGCGGAATTTTTGTGCTTCCCATGCTTTTAGGGGCACTGGGTATTCCAGGCTTTGAAGTGGTTCTGACTGCATTATTCGGAGAAGGAAATCCGTGGGCAATCGTTTTTTCAGTTCTATTAATTGTACTTGTGGTGTTTGTCACGAATAAAGTAAGCAATAGAGAGACCCGGAAAAATGTCTAAAAGGATAAAAAATGCATTGCAGGAACAGCGGCTTTCCTGCAATGCATTTTTTTATAGCTTATACATTACTCATTACTGACAGGAGGTGTTCATGAAATGAAGAAAGCGTTCTTTTCTATACTGGGCGGTCTCGTATTGGGGTTGATTTTATCATTCATCTTTTTTGATTATCAAAGCAGTTGGATAAGCCATTTAAACAGGGCGGGGGTTGACCAAATCGTCAAGGAGATGGATTTTGATTTTGTATTCACCTCTTCATTATTAGTCATAGGTATATCAATCTTAATCTTTTTAATCTGGAGTTTCATAGATAAGAAAAAAGATGAAAAGTTTCTAAAGGAATATCAAAGCAGCAGAAAAAAGAATTATTAGCTTGGATGTTTTCCACTCCGCGAAAAACGAAAAACCATAAAAAAGCAGGGCGAACCAAACTCGTGGTTCGCCCTGCAAGATTTCTATCTTTTATTTAAGTACCAACTTCCAAAATCCTTAAGCCAGTTCCGGATCGATCGATTCGTCGCTGATCTCTCCAACGATTTCCTCGAGAATATCCTCCATCGTCACTAGACCGGCAGTTGTTTTGCCGTCGGCCCCGGTCACAATCGCCATATGTGTACGGCTTTGCTGCATTTTCGTCAGCACTTTCTGGATAGGCGTGGTTTCTGTGAAACTTGGCATTTTGTGTACGAAGGACTCGGGTTCCGGCTGGCGTCCGGCCGCCATGCTTGTCAGCAATTCCTTCGTGTTGACATAGCCGTATAAACGGTCGATATTGCCGCCTTCCATGACTGGATAGCGCGTAAATTCGACTTCTTCCATAATGGAGAAGAAATCTTCGCCGGAAATTCCTTTATCGACAGCTACAATTTGTTCGCGCGGAATCATAATATTTTTCACAATACGGTCATCGAACGCGAAAATGTTTTTAAGATACGTCAATTCTGTCTGGTTGATCTCACCGCTTTGGAAACTTTCCGCCATGATCAGCTTCAACTCTTCTTCGGAATGGGCTTCCTCATGGCCAGCCGGTTCCACTTTGAACATTTTCAACAATAAACGGGCCGATCCGTTCATCAACCAGATGAACGGGTTCATGATTTTACCGAACCAATAAAGCGGCGGTGCAAGCAGCAGTGTCATGCGCTCCGCATATTGGATCGCCAATGTTTTCGGTGCCAATTCCCCGATGACCACATGAAGGAATGTCACAATTCCGAGTGCAATTGCATAGGAAAGAGCAGTGGCAACTGCTTCAGACAGTGCAAAATATTCGAATACAGGGTGCAGCAGCCGTTCAACGGTCGGCTCCCCCAACGCCCCGAGGATCAATGCGGTTACGGTGATGCCGAGCTGACAGGCTGACAGGTAATAATCAAGGTTATTAGCGACTTCTTTGGCGCGCAATGCCTTTTTATTTCCTTCTGAAATCAATTGATCGATTCTGGACATGCGCACTTTCAAAATGGCAAATTCAGCTCCGACAAAGAATGCGGTCGCGATGATCATCAGCGCGACGAGCAATAAATTAATGGTTATCTGTACGTCCAATATGGTTCCCTCTTAAAGAGGGATTCACCTCCGAGTAATAATGAATAAGCTTTTATTGTTCTGCAGCTTCCTGATGGAATAGGACTTGTTTGATCTGCTGATGATCCATTTCCATGACTGTCCACGAACTCTTACCTTGCGTTACAGTATCGCCGGTAAGGACTTCGCCGGCGCGTTTATAATGAACCCAGCCGCCGATTGTATCGATATCTTCGCTTTCTTCAAAGCTTAAGCCGAAACGGTCTTCGAGGTCTTTCAGCAGCACACGTCCATTGATCAGGTAGTCGTTATCGTTCACGAGGCTGATATCCGGCACTTCGTCATCATCAAACTCATCGCGGATTTCACCAACGATTTCTTCCAAAATATCTTCCATCGTCAGCATACCGGCAGTACCACCGTATTCATCGGCCACCAAAGCGATATGGACGCGGGATTGCTGCATTTTCAGCAAAGCATCCTGTAGACCAGTCATTTCAAAAATGGTCGGCATTTCCCGCACGAAGTTCTGGAGCTCCCAAGGACGTCCCGCAACAATATGCGGCAGCATCTTTTTGGCGCTGACAAAACCGATGATGCGGTCTTTGTCGCCGTCTTCTGTAACCGGGTAGCGCGTGTAATTATTTTCATCGAGAATCTCAACAATCTCTTTTAAAGGCATATCTTTATCGAGGGTCACAAGCTCCGTCCGCGGAACCATAATTTCTTTTGCTGCCCGCTCGTCGAACGTAAAGACATTTTCCATATAGGATAGCTCTGTTTCATTGATCGCGCCGCCTTCAAAGCTTTGCGCCATGACAATTCTCAATTCATCTTCCGAGTAGGCCTGCTCGTGGCCCGGCTGCACACCAAATGTGCGGAGCAACAGCCGCGCGGCGCCATTCAATGTCCAGATGAAAGGTTTCATTACTTTACCGAACCAATAAAGAGGCGGGGCAAGCAATAATGACATCTTTTCGGCAAATTCGATTGCCAGTGTTTTTGGGGCCATTTCACCCACAACGACGTGAAGATACGTAACAAGAAGGAACGCAATCGCGTAGGAAGCCGTTGCCGCTACCGCATCCGATGCATCGAAGAATTCGAAAACCGGATACATCAAACGTTCGACGGTCGGTTTACCAAGTGCACCAAGACCGAGGGCCGTCACCGTGATGCCGAGCTGGCAGGCTGACAGGTAATAGTCGAGGTTGCCGGCCACTTTTTTAGCGGTAACCGCTTTTTTATTGCCTTCTGCAATCAGCTGGTCGAGCCGTGACATCCTGATTTTGACCACCGCAAACTCTGATCCGACAAAAAAAGCTGTCAGGCCGAGCAATAGTACCAATAATCCTAAATTCACTATCGTAATTATCTCCACTTATGTCCCTGTAAAAGGGATTCACCTCCGGGTTTATTGGAGCAAAACCAAAAGAGCAGTGATGGCAGCCATCTTACTCTCAAGGACTTTGCCCGTATGTGTCTTCGCATGATACGGTGCATCCTTCAGCTGTTCTTCCAGCCGGACGATTTTTTGCTGCAGCTGATCGAACCCATTGATCACTTCATCAATCAGTTCTTCCGTTTCCGGAGTATCGCCTGCACAAATAATTTCCTGGATCTCCGCGATCGACATGCGCTGTTTCTTCAATACCTGAATCCGTTCGAGAGTCTGCAGAACATTGTTCGGGTAAAGCCGGTAATTGGCTTCAGAACGTTCGAATGCCAATAAACCCGCAGTTGTATAATAATCAATGGTTCTTACAGACACACCACTCAGTTTTGATAATTCGCCGATTTTCATTAAGTCCTTCCCAATGTACGCACCTCCAATTTAAATTAAGGATATCCTATCATATTGAAAGGAAAACCATACAGTTTAACGTATTGGTTTAACCCGATAAAAAATCATTTCATTTTAAATTTGCCATAATTCCGACAAAAATAATGTGTTGTTTTTTATTGGAAGGTGCTATACTGACGTTACAACTCAATAGACTTTTGACATTCGTCAAAGGGGAGTAGCTATAGGGGAACCTATTTCACAGTCGTCATTACGTGGTTAAGAGCCACCGGTTGTGACAGCAGTTAATTTTGCTTAGCAAGACCTTTGCCTTTAATTAGGCTGGGTCTTTTTTGTTGCAAAAAATTAGCTGGGGGTTTGGAAGATGGAAGCGATTTTATTGGAATATGTATGGGTGCTGCTGGTTCTTGTAGCACTTGAAGGGTTACTTGCCGCAGACAATGCGGTGGTTATGGCGGTCATGGTTAAGCACTTGCCGAAAGAGCAGCAGAAAAAAGCGTTGTTCTACGGATTGCTGGGAGCGTTCGTGTTCCGTTTCGCGGCGTTGTTCCTGATCACGCTGCTTGTCGACGTTTGGCAGATCCAGGCGCTAGGTGCGGCTTACCTGTTGTTCATCGCCTTCAAGCACATTTACGACCAGCGAAAACACAAGGAGCATTCGCATGAGCCGGAAGCGGCAAAAGGTTCAGGTTTCTGGATGACCGTTTTAAAAGTTGAGCTGGCGGACATCGCTTTCGCCATCGACTCCATGCTTGCTGCAGTCGCTTTGGCGATGACATTGCCTCACCTGGGCTCGATGGAAATCGGCGGCATCAACGGCGGCCAGTTCGGCGTCATGCTTGCCGGAGGTTTGGTCGGTCTCGTCATCATGCGTTTCGCGGCACATAAATTCGTTAAATTGCTGGCAAACTACCCGCAGCTTGAAACAACTGCCTTCGTCATTGTCGGCTGGGTCGGCGTAAAGTTGACTGTCCTGACTCTGGGGCATAAAAATCTCGGCATCCTGCCATACGATTTCGTCCACTCGGCAGAATGGAAGCTGATTTTCTGGGGAGTCTTGCTTGCGATTGTTGCAGTCGGAGCGTTGGTTAGTGTGAAGAAGAAGCGTGAGTCAGAGAAGCTGGCTTAATGGAATAAAATCAGCCGGCACAGGGGATTTAGTCTTCTGTGCCGGCTTTTTTGATAATAAAGAAGAAGGTATGCGACTTGTGTGGCTTCTTACAAAGTAGACGAGGAGTAAAGCAGAAGGAATAAAAAGGAAATAATAAATTCTGACAGAATTCCCGTCTGTGAGGGGAAATCAGGATGGTTTAATAGCTCCGGACAGTATTTGAGCCGTTCCGGACAGTATTTTGGATTTCCGGACAGTATTTGAGCTCTTCCGGACAGTATTTCAGCATTTGCGGACAGTAAGTCCAAAATATGGAAATTAGTAAACCGCAACTTTCATATTCGAGATCAAATGGATAGCCTAAATCATGATTATTCAATAATTTCGGTTGTATATATAAAAAGCTCTACTGCTTACACTAAAAAATTCTCGAACGGCGAACGAAACGAGGGTTAACATGACCAAAAAGCCACGAAAGACGCTGAAAAGAGAAAGTGCAAAAAGCGGATGTTTTTCGCAGCCGCGAAAAACTCCAATCCATTAAAAGAAGGCTTCGCATCCGCGAAGCCTTTTGATTTGTTTAGGGGATTAATTCTTTAATATCACTATAAATCCCATATAGCATAATCTTCAAGACCACAAAAATTTCCAAACCTCATTTCTTTTTTTCACCTATACTTATAAAAACGAAACTATTATCAGAAAACTTGCGTCTATTGGGTGTTCTGGAAGGGATGGGGGGGCGTATGCCGGTGCGTGAATACACGAAACTGAGTGATGAAGAGATGAAAAAGATCATGGACAGCCACGGTGAATACCTGGTCCGGCTGGCTTATTTCTACGTGAAGGACTGGTCGACGGCTGAAGACATCATGCAGGAAGTGTTCATCAGCTATTACCGCAAATCCGCCCAATTCGAAAATCGCGCTTCCCTGAAAACCTATTTGTCGAAAATTACCGTCAATAAATGCCATGATTATTTACGCAGCTGGAAAAATAAACGCTCGTTATTTTCGAATAGAATCAGCGGTTTGATTTCTTCAGGCAAATCTCCCGAGGCCGTCTTGGAACAAGACACCGACCAAAGCAATCTCACGAATAAAATCCTTGAGCTTCCGATCAAATACAGGGAAGTGATTCTGCTGTTCTATTACCAGGAATTCACGTCGAAGGAAATCAGCGAGCTGCTGAATTGTTCGGAAAACACCGTCAAAACGAGATTGCGCCGCGCAAAGGATTTATTGCGCGAAAAAGTGGATTTGAAAGAATGGGAGGGGATGCAGGATGAATAAATTCAAACGTGACCTGGATGAGTTTGTCGGCGAATCGCCTCGCTTCAAAGAACCGCTGAAGCGGAAAATTCTGAGCGATATGAAAAAGGGGCAGCGTCCGGCGAACCGTTTTGCTGATATGAAATATGCTGCTGTGCTGCTGTTGCTTTTGACGGTTGCTACTGCTTTTCTTGTGCTGAATATGAGCGGGAACAATGCGGATCCATCAGGTCCCGCGGGTTCGCCGGATGAGTTGCCGGCGCTGACGGACCTGGATACGGTGGCGGAAATTGAAAGCTTCACGGAAATTACGGAGCCACAGGAAGTTTTCGATTTCCGCTATGATGCGATGGACCGCGGCAATCACGACTATTCAGAATATCCTTTGCTGATTAATCCGCAGGCTTACCCGGCTAACGCCGCTAAAGAAGCCACCCGAGGAGACGTAATCGTCTATGAAGCGGAATTTTTCAGCGGCAAGAGCCGGACGGTGGGCAGAATCGTCGCTTTGCCGGGGGAAGAAGTGGAAGTCGTGGACGGGCAAATTTTCATTAATGCTCAAAAGCTCGACACGTTTTATGGACGGGCGCACCGTGTGGGAACGAGTTCGACTGAAGAATATTTGGAATGGTTCGACGCTAACAGTTCCCCCGAAAGCACAACAACGGGAATGGAAGAGATTTTTCAAATGGACTTAGCCAAATTCACATTAGCTGATGATGAAATCTATGTAGTGGGCGATGACTGGTTCAGGGGCAGCCAACACATCATCAAAGTCGACGATATCAAGGCGGAAGTGTTGGGATATTACGTGGAATAAAAGATGGGAAATTAATAAGTGTTCGAGGAGAAAGGCTGGATTTTATATTAGCCTTTCTTTCTTTTTATTTTAAAAGGAATTTTCAGGAAAAAGTAGAACTACATAATAGTATGGAACAATACTAAACGACAGCAGAGGAGAATCGGATTGGAACAAACAGCTAACCAGAACTGGAACCTCGATACATTATACGCCGGTGGCAGCCAGTCGATCGAATTGAAAAATTTAATTACCGAGTTGAAGGACTTGCTCGAGAAGATAAGCGGCAGTTTGAATGACCATCAAAAAAATAAAGATACACAAGCTTTTGTGGAAACTCTGAATCAATTCCAGTACGCAAGGAGTGCGTGGGATGAACTCGATGATTTTGTGATTTGCGTTTATTCGCAGGATGTTACAGACAGCGATGCGGTTGTGCTGCTGGATGAAAGTGCTGTGATCAAAGCGAAGCTGGATTCGGTGCAGATCGACTTGGATGAAGCGCTGGCAAACTTTCCGGAAGCCCGGTGGAATGAATTTATCGAACTGGAAGAAGTGAAGCCGTATTCTTTTTATTTGGAGGAAAGAAGGAAAACGGTAAAGGATCGGCTGCCGGTCGAAATGGAGCGGCTGATCAACGTGCTGTCGGTCAACGGCATCAAAGCCTGGGAACAGCAACAGCAGCAACTCCTGGCGAAATTGAAGATTCCAATCGGTGCCGATGGAAAAGAAGAGGGAGTCTCAATTGGACAGGCAATGAATGAAGCGATGTACGCAGAAGAGCGTTCACTTCGCCAAAAGGCGGCGGAAGCGATTGCCGAAACCTGTGAAGCTCATGCAGAGGACTTTGCCACGGCATTGAACCGGATTGCAGGCTTCCGTCTGGATGTATACGAGCAGCGCGGCTGGAACAATGTTTTAAAAGAAGCTGTCGAACAGAATCGGATTCAGGAAGAATCTATTCAGGCATTGATGGAGTCGATCGATGACAATAAGGATCTGTATAGAGCCTATTTCCAGCGCAAAGCCGAATTGACGGGGCTGGACGAGGTCAGCTGGTTCGACCTGGAAACGCCGGCTTTTGCATCTGAGAAGAAGATAGACTACGCAGCAGCTAAAGATATTATCATCAAGCAGTTTTATCAATTCAGTGAAAAATTGGGTCAATTTGCAGAACGTGCTTTTGAAGAAGGCTGGATTGAAACTGAAAACCGGCCCGATAAAGCAGGTGGGGGCTTCTGCGCTTCCATGCCATTGAGCAAAGAAAGCCGTATTTTCATGACATACCGTGAAAATTATCAGGATGTCGTGACCCTGGCACACGAATTCGGTCATGCGTACCATAATTACATTCTGCAGGAAGAACCTGCTTTCGCTCAGCAAAAAGGCACATCTGTCGCGGAATCGGCTTCTACATTCCTGGAGAACCTCGTGTTGGATGCGGCGATTGAGCACACAGAAGATGAAAAGGAAAAGCTGGCTTTATTGGAAGTGAAGATTAAAGACGGCCTTAAATATGCAGTAAGCGTGCCGAACATGTTCCGGTTCGAACAGGAATTTTATGCAAGAAGAAAGAATGGCCAGCTTACTGTAGAGGAAATAAATAACCTGATCAAAGAAGTGGAGAGTGATTTCTACGATGGCATCATCGAAGGATCAGCCCCTTATAAATGGATGTACATCAGCCATTTCTACAGCTCTACTATTCCTTTTTACAACATTCCCTATACGATCGGATATCTATTCAGCAACGGGATTTATAATTTGGCAAAACAATCGACAGGAGATTTCCAGGAGAAATACGATGACTTGCTGCGCAACTCGGGCAGAATGACGGTCGAGCAGCTGGCGCAGAATTACCTGGACGCAGATGTTACAAAGAGTGAATTCTGGAATGCGTCACAGCAGGCGCTGAAAGAGGCTATTGAAGAATATTTGGAGTTGACGGAGAAGTATGTTGAATAAAGTGAAATTCGTATAAAGGAGTGCTGCAATTGAACACCACCAAAAATAATGGCTTCAGGTTCCTTGATTTTATTGTCATAAAGGAAGAAGAAATAAAGGATTACGCGCCGATCGCCGGATCTTTCGCGGTAATCAGCTGTGCTGGGAAGGTCCTGATGGTCTACAATGTTTGGCGCGAGCAATGGGAGTTGCCGGCGGGCCGGCGTGAAGGCGATGAGACAGAGAAGGAGTGTGCCATCCGGGAGCTTTATGAGGAGACCGGCCAATACATAACTGAACTGGAGTTTAAGGGGCTGTTGAAATTAGAGAATAGTTCTGATGGCAGCATCAAATACAATCCTGTTTTTGCCGGCAGCGCGGTGAAATTGCAGTCATTCTTGAAGAATGACGAAACGTCAGAGATGAAATTGTGGGACCGGAGCGGGGAACTCGGCGTCATTGACGAAATGGATTTGAAAATCCTTGATTATGTTTGATGCGTGAAGGGAGCGGAGAAATGGGGGTATTACTTTTATCCGGCGGTGGAGATCGAAAGAATACTGAGAAGTTTGATGAGGAATTTCGGAGACAAATTGGTCAGGCAAAGCCGCTCTTATATATTCCGATTGCGATGGACGGAATGCTCCCTTACGCCGATTGCCTTCAGTGGATGCGGGATGTCTTCCATCCACTTGGCATTCAAGAAATCGTCATGTGGACCGATCTTCATCGAAAATCGGCGAACGAGCTGCAGCAATTCTCAGCCGTCTATATCGGCGGGGGAAATACGTTTCATTTATTGAATGAAATGCGGAATTCGGGTTTCGGTAAGGTATTGGAAGAATACATAAATGGTAATGGTGTCGTTTATGGCGGAAGCGCGGGCGCCATCATACTGGGCTCGAACATCATGACCTGTGCGCACTTGGATGACAATAGAGTGGACGTACACGATTTCACCGGTTTGGATGTGCTCGACGGCCTGGCTGTCTGGTGCCATTACGAAAATGAAAACGATGAAATGATCAGGAGTTATATCGAAGATTTTGATGCGCCGGTCATCGCGTTGCCTGAAGAAAGCGGCGCGTATTTTCAGGACGGTCACATTAAAGTCACGGGTACGAAGTCTGCTTATTTGTTTATCAGGGAGGACAAAGTCGAGCTGCAGCCGGGGGAGGCATTCAACTTCAGTGGAGATGGCGAGTACGATGCGCTGGCCGTCTTCGGCGATAAAAAGCCATTCAATGATGCGGTCGGACATATGCAGAGCATCGAAGGTTACCCTACCGCAAGAGATTACAGAAATCTGGAGACGATGCCCAAGGCGCTTCAGGTTGGCGGATACCTTTTTGTTGGGCTTGTGGCAAGCTTATTTCTGCTGATCGTAGTGTTGGGATGGGTTCTGCAATAAATGCTGGAGGGCCGGTGGATGGAGCCGTCCTTTTTAGCGTGGAATGAAAAATGTGCCATGCAAAGCCGCGAAATGGCTAGTTGGGAGTAAAGTAAGCAAAGTTGGGAGTAAATTGATGGAAGTTGGGAGTAAACGGACCGGAGTTGGGAGTAAATATAAATCGCTCGAAAATGAAGCTGCGAAAAGCTCGATTTCACTCGGCAGGAAGCTGATATTGGCCATAAATATCGACTCGCTAGCTGCAGATTAGCCAGTTGGGCATATTTGAGTCAAAGTTGGGCGTATTTCGCATAAGGTTGGGCGTAAATCGACCGAAGTTGGGCGTATTCCAGGCAAAGTTGGGCATAAATCGAAGTAGAAGAAAACTGGACTAATTTATCTGATGCCGAAACAACAAAAGGAGCAAATAATGAAAATAAGAAAAGCGACTTTAGCAGATGCAAAGGGAATCGCCCGCGTACATGTCGACAGCTGGATTGCCACATACCGAAACATTGTCCCTGATACATATTTGGACCAGTTAAGCTATGAGGCACGGGAACAATTGTGGACTGAAAACTTAAAAGCCGAAAATAACTTCGTAGCAGAAAATGACGACCGCGAAATTATCGGGTTTGCGGATGGCGGCAAAGAGAGAACGGGAAAATACGCAAAGTTGCAGGGCGAGCTGTATTCCATCTATATTCTGCCGGAATATCAAGGGAAAGGGATAGGCAGGTCGCTGATGAAAAGAGTGGTCCAACATTTAAAAGCGAATGGTCAGAACTCCATGCTCGTCTGGGTGCTGGAAGAAAATCCTTCGCGCGCTTTCTATGAGAAGATGGGGGGCAAAGAAGTCGACCGCAAAACTTTAACTGTCTCTGGTAAAGTATTAACCGAGATAGCTTATGGGTGGGCAGATATCGATCAATTGAAAACTGATTTGAGGTGATTATTTGATAGGAATGTTTTTTAGTTATTTCATTATCTTTTTTATTATCGCAAGGCTTGTAAGCCTGACCGGCAAGATTAAATGGATGCCGACATTAAATAATAATGTGAAACACGATGCGATACTAGCGGCAATTTTTTCAATGGTGGTTGTAGTAACCATAAATCTGTAAAGGAATTTATTATAATTTAAATGAGTTAGGTAAATATAAAATCTGTCCATCACTCCAAATGCTCGAACACCACGCCCGACTCTCCAGTATGCAAATTCCAAAAACTAAGCTGCTCAATCGTTTCTTCTGCAACCTCATACTCATATACGATGGAAGGTTCATTATCAAAAATGACATGCAAATTTATGACTTCCTGCAATTCATGCGCATCTGTATCTGTAATCACCCATGTTTCAGCTCTATATTTGCCAGTCAAATAACTGTCCAATTTTTCAACGGCAGCCGCCTGCTGACTTTTGACTATAAATGGACGCGTAGAATAATAGGCAAGTGAACTGAGCACGATTGCGCCCACCACGATCCAGACGAACTTCCGATACGTTTTCTTCAATAAAAAAGCGGCTCCACTCAATAAAGCCACCAATGCTGACACGAGTCCGATTTCAATTACGGTAGTTGGGTGCATAGTTTGGCTCTCCGTTCATATAAGGTGTTAAGTTCACAAGCAATACTTACTTTCCTATAGAATATTTACTTTTTTTAGAAATGTATATATAAATTTTTAGTGTCACAGTTTAATCTCAGGTTTTATTTTTTTAGTAAAATAAAATCAACGGCTAAGTATAAGGGAGGGCATATGGAAAAATTAATGGACGCAATCGTAAAATGGATAGCTTCAAAAAACGACAGGCTTGTAATCGGCATATCCGGCCACGGGGCGGCGGGGAAGTCCCATTTCACTCGGGAATTACTGGGACGGCTTGGCGATGTAAAAGTGAACTGCCTCAACACGGACCCTTATATAGTCAGTTCGGATATTCGGAAGCTTGCTGCAATCGACTATATATATGAAAACGAGGATCACCGATTTAAAATGACCGCCTGCCATCCTGCGGCGCATCATTTGGGCGCTTTGGAGCGGGATGTGCGGATGGCGCGGGAAGGGTTGGATTTCTATACGATCGATGTTCATTATATGGAGCGGGCATTGATTTCTTCGGAAAATCAAGTGACGATTGTCGAGGGAATGAGTGCGGCTTTTATTGACCCGGAGCTGTTCGATCTGAAGATTTACTTCTATACAGATGGCGAAACGGAATTAATGAGGAGATCTTCGCGCGATGTGACGGAGAGAGGGACTGATTTGGATTACCTGAAGTTTTCGCATAACGAACGGCGGATTCAGTACGAGGTTTTCATGCATCCTTACAGCGAGAATTTTGATATTGTCATCAAGTCGGTTGGTGAGAGGCAGTTTGTGGAGAAGATGGATTTTGAGTTTGGCAGGTGAGAGGGGGGCGTCTTTTTTTTGTGAAAAAGCGCTAGGCGCGGATAAAAGGGCTGCAAGCGCGGATAAATGCTTGGCAGGCGCGGATAAACATCAGCTAGGCGCGGATAAAACCCTCACAGGCGCGGATAAACAAGTCGCAGCCGCGGATAAGCGAATTCCGCCGTCTTTCAGATGGAAAAAGTGCCGCTGAAAGAGCGCATCTCCGTATCAATTTCCATACTCATAGCTAAATCCCACCCGAAAACCAAAGATCAAAAGAAAAACGGATGCTTTTCGCAGGCGAAAAGCGAAAAACCAATCCCCAAAAAATACCGGTGAAGATGGCAATCATCTGCACCGGTATTTTTGTTTATGAAAACGTTAGCTGCTCACCCAAGCTTGGCAAACGCCACCAGATTTCCCTGGTCGCAGGACTGGAAGCCATTCTTTTCATAGAAATGGCGGACGTCGGCGGATTCTTCCGTGAGCAGGACTTTCTGTCGGACATCTCGGTATTTGTCGAGCACGCGGCGCATCAATTCGCTGGCGATTCCTTGGTTCTGCCGGCTGTTCAGTACAAGGATGTCCTGAATATAGATGATGGTCAGGCCATCGCCGACTACACGGATCAAGCCAATCAATTCATCGTTGTCCCAAACTGACAGAACGTACAACGAATGAGTCAACGCCTCAGCTAACTGGTCCAGATCTTTTGTATAGGCGAACCACTCCACATCTTCGTAAAGCGATTTTAACGCGTCTTTATCAATTTGTTTTTCTTCTTTGAATACATATTCCATCTCTTCTTCCTCCTCAAATTTTTAATTTGAAGAGTGCATGCGCAATTTTTCCACTGTCTTATGCCTCCTTACTTCCATGATTCCGAATGTTTCTTAGTGTAACTATATCGAAGTATTCTGATTGTTACAACATTCTTTGATTGGCATGGAGATTTGTCTATTTTACTTTGCAATAAAGGAACTCCTAGACAAATAGTAGAAATAGAAACCAATCATTAGAAATGTACGAAGTTTTAGACCTGTCCACACTCAGCACAAACGGACAGGATTCGGACCGGATTGCTTGGTAAGATCAGTGTAAGGAGTGAGGGCTATGGGATGGGTGGAATCGCTGCAGCGCGCCATTGATTGGATGGAAGCGCATATGGAGGAGCCGGTGACAATTGAGCAGATTGCAAAGGAGGCAAATTCTTCGGTTTTTCATTTCCAGCGGACGTTTGCGCTCTTGACGGATTGTTCGGTCGCTGAGTATTTGCGCAGAAGGCGGCTGACTTTGGCGGCGCAGGAGCTGTCGGCCACGGACCAAAAAATCATCGATATCGCCTATAAATATGGCTATGACACTCCCGAGGCTTTTTCCAAGGCGTTCCGGCGGCAGCATGGTGTTACACCGAGCGAAGCCAGAAAGAATTTGGGAGAGCTGCAATCTTTTAACCGCCTGGCGATCCAGGTGAATCTGAAAGGGGCAGATCCGATGAAGTATCGAATTGTGGAAAAAGAAAGTTTTCAGGCGATTGGCGTGAAGCGGGAATTTTCGCTGCAGGGTGGAGAGAATTTGAGCGGTATTCCGGAAATGTGGATGGAAATGAATCAGGACGGCACAAGCGACGAGATTGCGAAGCTGCAAGCAGGAGAAATTAATGGCTTGCTCGGCATCTGTACCAACTTTGAGGACGGAACTACGATGGATTACTGGATTGCGGCCGAAAGCACACAGCCGGTGCCGGAGGATCTATTGCAGCTGGAAGTGCCGGCTTCCAAATGGGGTGTCTTCGAAGTGCGCGGCGCGATGCCCGATGCCATGCCGAAAGTTTGGAAGCAGATTTTCTCGGAATGGTTCCCGTCCAATCAATACGAAAATGCCGGAACCGCAGAGCTTGAAGTCTATCCCGCGGGCGATCCTTACAGCGAGGATTACGTTTCTGAGATTTGGATTCCGTTGAAGCTGAAGCAGAAATAACCGTTTGTAATTGTATATGGAAAAAGTTGAACGTCCGTAAAGTGCATGAAGACACTCACGGACGTTTTCATTTCTTCAAACTTCCTTAACGACAGTTCCTGCATAGACGTCACGCGGAAATTTTGCCCCGCCTGAGGCATTGTATTTTTTCGGATCTTTCAAATACGTGATAGTGCTTGCGGTATCGCGATGAATTATTCATTTTTTCCTTAGAAACTCTTTGGTTCGGCTCTTTTATCACAAAGTATAGACTTAAAATGGAAATAAATTCAGAATTTAATAATTATTGAAACTAATAACGGGTATATAACGTATAATAGTATATAAAGGGTGATGGGAACTGAAGGCAATGCCTAAAACGGAGAGGGGTGTAAATCTATGCACTGGATGATGTGGGTTTTTTGGGGAACTTTAGCGGCTATACTTATCATCAGTTTTGTCGTGGATATTGTGACTAAAAAGAAATATAACTTAAGCAAACAGGAAAAGACCTTGAATCAGAATTCAGCTGAAGCGGATGCTCGGCGACAGGCTGGACAGAATAACCACCAAGGCGGAATGTTTTAATAGAATGAAAATATTGGTCCGTTAAGTGACGGACTTCATGAAAAAGAACTTGGAGTTACATTTCCAAGCTCTTTTTTATGTGTAATACATAACTGGACGATGAAGAATTAAAGAAAGCGATGTCATTCATTTAAGGGATTTTTGAAGTCCGGCGATAGACTGCGTAAGGAGAGTGCGTATGTTCAAAAGCGTTAAAGCGTTTATAAAAAGACATCCTGTTTTAACTGCGATAACAATCTTCCTGACAGTAGTTGCTGCCCTTTCAGGCTTTGTCATCCACTGGGCGTTTTACGACATAGACCGGATTGAACCGGGAGAGCTGCTGGCGGAAGAAGTATCGCCGGATGGAGAATATACAGTAAAAACCTATTTAAATAACGGCGGAGCAACGGTCAACTATGCCGTATTAGGTGTGCTCCATTTCAATGACAGTAAAAAGAAACCGAGAAATATTTACTGGCAATACGAGATGGAAGACAGCACCGTGCAGTGGCAGGATTCCGATACAGTCAGCATTAATGGGATAATCATTGATGTTCCCGGTGGAAAATACGATTACCGCCACCCGTGATTTTCTGTTTCTGTCTCCCCGCAGCATCCGCAGTTTTTATTGCGCTTCACGCATGATCGATGTCACGATGTGCAGGGAATCCCATTCACCGCTGGAAAATTTGATGATCGGGTACTTTTGAGGAAACAGCTTATTACGGATAGCTTCAGCGTTATCGCCTTCTTTTTGTAATTCATGGACCTGCTGCTGCAGCGACAGCAGATTATCCTTTTTCCGTTCCAACGCGCTGCGCCCGTTCCTCACAAATCCCGCGTGGCTGCAAAACACATCCTGAAAATCGTATTTCAAAACCCGGTCCAGCGATTTGATGATATCCGGAATATTCTCTTCCGCCAGCACGACTTTCGTGCGTTCGTTCACGAATAAATCACCGGTAAACAATTGGCCGGTATCACGGTTTAAAAAAGCTTTATGGTCATGGGCATGCCCTGGCGTATCGATTACGTCCCAAGCGGCAGTTCGGGATTGAAACGTTTCAGGCATGGCTCTGGCGTGAAACGGCTTCCTTTTGCCCCAAAAAAGTTTCCGATACAGCGGATAATCCGCAGGCTGCGCACAAGAGGCGATCGTTTTTTGATTTAAATAGATTGGCAAATCTTTATTCTTTTCAATATACGCGGCACAACCTGTATGATCTTCGTGATAATGGGTAAGCATAACCTGGTCAAAATCAGCTCCATCAATAAAGGCTTCAAAAAATTTATGCAGCGACCGGGCGCCGGTATCGATCAGGACGCCGTCAATCAGATAGCTGTACACATTCAAAGATACGCCTTGAAATTGCACTTTGCCGTTCAAATAGGAGACCCCATTGCGATCGCCCAATTCGGCTTGCTTCTTGAAAATCACGTACTTCCCTCCTTATATTCAAGTTAATAATGAATAAGTGACTTAAGCGTAACTTACTGAATCACAAATCTGCAATCACTTTTCTGCCCTGACCAGCCAAAAATATCGGTATACTGAAACTAAGTTTAAAGTCATCATTTAAGCAATTTAAATAAAGCGGCAAGGCGAGGGATCAGATGTCGAATTACAAAGAGCAGCAAGACGCACCCAAGAGAAAATGGAAAGTGATCAAGAAAATCCTGAAATATCTCTTGATCCTGGTTGCTGTATTGGCAGCAGGAATCTTCTTGTTCGTTAATCTATCGCCGACTTTTGGCAGCAATCCGAGCAGGGAACAAAAAGAATTTTATGGGACATTCGATAATTACGCGGACGGCAAATTCGTCTTTCAGCCATCGGAGGAGCTGGATACCGGCGTTGAACGGGTCTCCGCGATTGCGGCTTCTGAAGAAAGAAGGCCACCTGAACAGTTGCCTGTTGCTGAAATTGATTGGGACAGCATCAACAGCGAAGAAGACAGTCTGACGTGGCTTGGCCATTCCGCTTTTATTGTCAGCGTCGACAACAAGAAAGTTCTTATAGATCCCATGCTTGGCTCAACGGCTTCGCCGGTTTCATTCATCGGGCCAAAACGCTACACCGAAGATTTACTGTATCTTATAGATGAAATGCCGCCGATCGATGCGGTTTTCATCACGCATGATCATTACGACCATCTAGATTATGAATCCATAAAAAGGCTGAAGGACAAAGTCGCCCACTTCGTTGTGCCGCATGGTGTCGGCAATCACCTGGTCGGATGGGGTGTTGCGGAAGAGGATATTACGGAAATGAATTGGTGGGACGAAATCGAGTTCGAGGGGTTGGACGTCGCATTGACGCCCGCCAAACATTTCTCAGGCAGAGGCCTCCTGAACCAGGGCTCGACACTGTGGGGCGGATGGGTCATTCTGGGGGAACAAACACGGTTCTTCGTTAGTGGAGACGGCGGATACGACACGCATTTCAAGAAAATCGGCGACCGATTCGGACCGTTCGATATCGCTTTGATAGAAGGCGCGCAATATGATGAGCGCTGGCGGGAGTCCCATATGATCCCGGAAGAATCCGTACAGGCGAGCATCGATTTGCAGGCCGAGCAGATGATGCTGACGCATTGGGGTGGATTTACACTTTCGCGCCACAGCTGGACGGAACCGATAGAGCGGGCAATACAGGCGGCAGCGGAACAGGAAGTTGACCTCATCGCTCCGCAGATCGGCGAAACGGTTCCGATGGACGGCGAGTCGCCTGATCCGCTTTCGGAATGGTGGAAGTGACTGGAATAATCTCGACAATCATAGTGGGAGAGAGGAGGCTTGTAAAAAGCCTCTTCTTTTATTTTATAGGGCTGATGCGAATCAAAACAAGGAACTTTCAGATTTTTCAAACGTATTAATATTAGGTACATAATGATGTGAGATGGGCTTGCTTGCGGAAAGTGGGAGTCGAGGATGAGGGAGAGCAGAGGGAGACGAGTTGCGCGCAAACTGGCGGCCACTTTCCTGGCCACGTTTGTATTTTCGATGGCGTGGTGCAGTTGGAATATCGCTGTGGCCGATGAAACTGTTTACTATCAGGGAACTGAATTCTATGCCATGACATTGATATACTTTTTCTATATCGGATTCTTTGTGCTGATCTATGGAAATGCCGTATCTTTTGTCGCCGAGAAATTACAGCGGAAATGGTTTGAACGGGCGGACTGGTTATATGTACTGATACTCGGTTTTTTCGGGTCGGCAATCGGACTGATTTTCCCTTTCTGGAGCTTTATCATCGCTGGAATTCTCGTGGCGATGCTTTTTGGAGTCATCGATAAATGGCTGCTGAAAAGGTGGCGGGAAGACAAAGGGAATAAAGCACTTTTCATCACGCCGTTTGTGGCTTTCGCATTGCTCTGGGGTTATTACCACTTCGCTTCACCGTCCTTGCCGCCTCAGACGGCAGGGCAGGCAATTGAATTTGCAACCAGCGGCAGCGGGACTTCAATCGACCGGTTCCCGGAAGAAAGAGAGAGCGCTTTATGATAGAGGAAGGACTAAAAACGGCCGAGGATAATTTGAAAAGGAGGATAATCCCCATGAAACTGACTTGCAGCACCTGCAGAGTGGAAATTTCAAAAGAGTTGACGGAACTGAAAGATATGACGCTGCTAAATACAGACGACGGGCAGGACTATATTCCACAAGGCTATTATCTGATCGATGATAAAAAAGCGGATTTGGAATTGGACGGTGCGATTGTCGTAAATATTAAAGACCTGATCAATTCGGGCTACCATTCGAACCCAAGCAGGTTGAACGGCTGCTGTGGCAACGATGGGCTGGATGGCATGAATCGGGTATGCTTGAATAATCATGAGATCGGAACTGAAAAGTCGGATTGCTGGATGTTCCACTTCGTTTCGCTGAACCCCGACCGTGTTAATTTCAGCTGATTTATCTTCGGAGTTACCAATACACAGCGATTTCGAGAAGAAATTGGATTACCGGCTGAAAGAACTTCCGATTTGATCAGGGAGTTAATACACAGAAAATAAAAAAAGTCCGGAAGAAACCATAAAAGGTCTTCTTCCGGGCTTTTCAAATCGCTGTCATTTTATTTTCATTGCGAAATCACATACGATCCGGCTCATAAATCTTATACATGTCCCGTCCCATTTTCTTCGCTTCATATAAAGCAAGATCAGCGAACTTGATCAGCTGCTTTTCATCGATGGAATGGTCGGGGTATAGCGAGATGCCGATGCCGGCTCCTATTTTGATGTCGACGCCATTGAAACGCAACGGCGTTTCGTACGAATCCAGTATTTTTTTTGCCATGTCTACGGCTGCTTCGAGTGAGTCGATTGCAGGCAGGATAACGCCCATTTCGTCTCCGCCTAAACGGGCGGCCGTTCCTGTCGGGTGAACACAGGATTGTAACCGCAGCGCCATTTCCTTAATGACAGCATCACCGGCATCATGGCCGTATCGATCGTTTATTTGCTTGAATTTTTGCCCATCCAGCATGAGGATGGCAGTTTTTTTGCCGGTCGGTTTTGTTAGTTTAAAAGCTTTTTCCAGCTGGTCATCAAAAGTCCGGCGGTTTGGTATGCCGGTCAGATGGTCGTAAAAAGCCATTCTTTCAATTTTTTCCTGGAGCCTTCTTCGTTCCGTGATATCCCTTGATATGGTAAACACCTGTTTCACTTCGCCATTTTCCAAAACGGGAGTAGGCGACACTTCCATCCAGATATAATGGCCTTCCCGGTGCATGAAACGAACTTCGATTGTGGCTGGACTGCCACCTTCAAGTAAGGAAGAAATACTTTCAGTCAAATCAGCTGCGTCTTCCGGATGTATATTTGTCATAAGGGACTTTCCGATGCAATCATCGGCGGAATAACCCGATATGGTTTCATAGGCAGGGGATACATATTCAATCACCCCGTCAAGATTGATCATCGTTACGATATCAAACGTGCTTTCCGTTATGGTTTTATATTTCTCCTGGCTTTTCAGCAATTCTTTCTCAGCCATCTTAAGCTCTGTTACATCTTTATAATTAATTGTGGCACCGATAATTTCTTTTTCCGCGTTTCTTACCGGTGAGTACGAAGAAATGATATTCAGCGGTTTTCCGGTTTTCGTCAGGCGGATGGTGTCATGTGAATTGACGGTTTCGCCGTTCAGGATTCTTTTTACGATGTCGATTTGGTCATGCCGCATGTGCGGTGGAATAATGGTGCCCTTGCCGGTGACCATTTCTTCTTCCGTGAAGCCGAATGTTTTCTCAAAAGCAGGATTCACTTTCAGAATATCGCCTTTTGTATCTATGTAAAAAATGGGATCAGTCGAGTTTTCCCAGAATACCTCAAGTTCTTTTTTCGTTTCATTCAAAACTTTCCGGGCCCGGTTGATTTCAGTGATATCCGTGATGGTGCCATGGATGCCGACCAATTGGCCATTTACAATGATGGGAATATTTATTACCTGCAAGTCAATCAGCCGGCCGTTTTTATGGCGGAATGCCAATTCGTACTCTGCAGGCTGTTTTTCAAGCATCGCTTTGAAGAAATGATGGCGTACTTTTTCTGCCTCTTTGTCCAGAATAATCGACAGGTATAACTGGCCTGCGAGTTCGGTCAATTCATGGCCTGTGATGGATTCTATCCGCTTGTTTATGCTCAATAAATTCCCTTCCCGGTCAAAGGTCATTATTCCATGTGGATGGTTTTCAAATAATGACTTATAGCGCTGTTCGCTTTCCTGTAAAAGGCGTTCCGTTTCTTTTTGCTTGGTGATCGCTTTGGCGATGGCGTAGACGCCGATCACTTTTTCTTCAATAACGATGGGTATCGTATTCATCTGAAATGTCGCCATCCGCTGTTCCTTTGTATAGATGCTGGTCTCGAAATCGATGGCTTGTCCTGCCAGCGCCTTTTCAAAGTTCAGCCGTGTCTCTTCCAGGCAATGGTCAGCGACTAAAGACAGAATAGACGTGCCGAGCAATTCTTCTTTGCGGAAACCGGTAGCTTCCGAAACCATCTTATTGATGGTGGTGAAATTTTTCTGCTGGTCAAACTCAAATACTGGATTTGCATTATTATTAACGAGCGAGCTCAATCTTTTACGCTCAATCTCCATCTCTCTTTGCGTATCCAGAAGATCCTGTTTCTTGCGCTCCCTTTCCGTAACGTCCCGGACAATCGCCAGGAAATAAATGCATTCGCCCTCTTCGCCAATTATCGGATTCAGCATCGTTTCACCGATGAATTCACCGTTTTCAGTCTGAAATCTTTCGGTAAAGTCAACGGATTTCCGAGTGGACTGCGCCTTCAGATAATACCTCATCAATTGCTGACAGAGTTCCGGCGGCAGGACCTCTTCAATCTGGCGGCCCTTGATCTCCCGCATCGTCAATATAGTTAAGGCAGCTGGATTTGCGTAAACATATTTGAATGAATCCTGGTCTTTTTTCATCAAAAAAACCGGATCTTTAATTACATCTAAAAGAGCGACAGAGGCTAAAAAATTCTGGTCTATATTTTCAATATAGTAATTCTCCATTATTATTCTCCTCCCGGCACATCCAAAACCGTTTAAAACGGCTGTAAAGGCAGCTTTTAATAAAAATTCATTTTTGATTTTTTCTTAAGTATAGGCCAATAGGTAAAGTTATTATTTTCCATCTATATCAAAGTTTAATTGATTGAGCAACCGTAAGATAGTGTTTCTTTTATAAATCCCGAAAAGTATTTAAGGGGTTTGCCATATTGTGAAGTCTGGATTTTAAGCAGGTGCATTAGCCTGAACCCAAATTTTACTGAAGAAGTAATAATTTCCGCTAAAAAGTAAATGCAATCTGTTAAAATGAATATTTAAATGACATGTAAATTTTCGACGCCACTTCAGTGAAAGGAGGAGCCCGATGAACCGTATAAAAGGAATTGCGATGATTTTGAGCGGAGCTGCGTTATGGGGAGCGACAGGACCGCTGATGGAATGGCTTTTTGAAACTTATGGACTGTCGGTTTCGTTTCTTTTAACTCTTCGGCTGATTATTGCGGGGGTATTGCTGCTTGTTTTTCTGAAATTAAAGAAGGTCAAGATCCTTTCAGTTTTTCATGGAGGCATTTGGGTGCGCCAGCTGCTAATTTTTTCCGTGCTTGGCATGCTGGGTGTCCAGTTCAGTTTTGTTTCTTCTATTGAAACAAGCAATGCAGTAGTTGCGACTTTGTTTCAATTCCTGGCGCCGGTTTATCTCATTCTCTTCATTTCGCTGAGGCATAAGAAATTTCCGCCAAAATACCAACTCATCGGGATGATTGGTACCATGGCGGGACTCTTTCTGCTGCTGACAAACGGCAGGGTGGATGAGCTGGCAATCAGCGGGATAGCGCTCTTTTGGGGAGTGATGGTCGGCTTGGCTTTCGCTTTCTATACGCTTTATCCTGGCAGGCTCATGGAAGAGTGGGGCGTCCTGTTGATCGTCGGATGGTCCATGCTGTTCGGCGGCATTTTCCTGGGGCTCGTCAATCCTGTTTTCAAATCGGAGGACTGGCCGCTTTTGGCGCAACCGGGCGTCTCTCTTGGAATCTTGGCTGTCATCATTATCGGCACACTGGCATTCGTCCTGTTCCTGAGCAGCATGCGTTTCATCCTGCCCGTGGAGGCGAGCATCTTATCCGCTTTTGAGCCGCTGACAGCGATGATCATCTCAGCCCTCTGGTTTGGCCAGTTTTTGGAACCTGTCCAGCTAGGCGGCGCGGCGGTCATGCTCGTATTCGTCACTTGGCTGTCGCTGGCGGGCAACGGGGAATCGAAAGCATTGGCGGAAGAATAGCAGGATGCGGTGCCTTACCGGGTGCCGCTTCTTTTGGTTTTGAAATTCCGCCTGTAAATTTTCTTGGAAAAAGGTTTTTAAGGACTTAAGTTGAATAAAAAAGGGAAAGGGTTATTATTCAGGTTAGAACGAAATCATTTTATTGATTCGCAAATTCCGGAGAAGGTGATTAAAGGTGGAACAAAACAAAAAAGGGAAAAACGAAATTTGGGAGTGGGCAAAAGCGATTATAATCGCCGTGATCGTAGTTGGAGGCATCCGGCTTTTCCTGTTTGAACCGGTTCTGGTTGACGGGGAGTCGATGATGCCGACCCTTGAGGATGGCGAACGGGTAATTGTTAACAAAATCGGTTATAGCCTGGGAGAGCCGGAGCGATATGACATAGTCGTTTTCCATGCTTCTGAAGAAGAAGATTATATAAAACGGATAATCGGGCTGCCAGGGGATCACATAGCTTTTGAAAATGATGAGCTGCTTATAAACGGAGAAGCCCAGGAAGAGCCTTATTTGTCAGCTCTGAAAGAGCAGAAAAGCGACGGCAGTTTGACGAACGATTTTACACTGGAAGAACTGCTTGAAATCGATGAGATTCCGGAAGGCTATGTTTTTGTATTGGGTGATAACCGGGAAAACAGTACGGACAGCCGGATTATCGGTTTGGTGCCGACGGAAGAAATTATGGGCAGCGCCAGTTTTGTTTTTTGGCCGTTGGATGGAATGAGATTTGTGGAATGATAGGTCCATATAAAAAAATAAAAGACTGCCGGCAAACTCGGATAATCAGAGTTTGCCGGCAGTCTTTTTGAAGAGGCTTCAGCTACTCGCCGATTTTTACAATCGGCTTAATAGTTGTGCCTTCTTTGGAATCCTCGAATGCTTCGTTGATTTGCTCGAAATCATAGACTTTAGTCAGCTTGTCGAATGGGAACATGCCGCGCTTGTAATAATCCACCAGCTGGGGGATGAACACTTGCGGGATCGAATCTCCTTCGATAACGCCCATCACCGTTTTGCCTTCTGCCATGATGTCATTGTGGACATCGAAAGTGATTTCAGGTGTCACGCCGACAATGGCGCATGAACCAAGCGGGCGAAGTGCATGAATGGCTTGCTTCACGACTGGTGGCACTCCAGTGGTTTCAACTGCATAATGGGTACCGCCGTTGGTGATTTTCTTGATCTCTTCTACGACGTCGACATTTTTGCCGTTCAGCGTATGCGTTGCTCCCAGCTCTTTGGCCAGCTCGAGTCGGCTGTCATGGATATCGACAGCGATAATATTAATGCAGCCAGCGATTTTTGCTGCCATAACAGCGCTAAGCCCGACCGCGCCGCTGCCGTAAACAGCGATGGAAGAACCGAACTCCGGCTTGAACCGGTTCAATACGGTGCCCGCGCCAGTCTGTATACCGCAGCCAAGCGGACCGAGCAGTGCCAAATCCACTTCCGGGTCGACCTTGACGACGTTTCTTTCATTGGTGACCGCGAAAGTCCCGAAAGATGACTGACCGAAAAAGGTGGAAACAGCTTGATCGTCGCGGTGGAGACGGTTTGTTCCGTCCTGCATTTTGCCGCCGAAATTCAGATCATTGAAGTTCAGGCAAACTGTCGGATGCCCAGTCAAACAATTTTCGCAGTGGCCGCAATAAGCGAAAGACAGTACGACATGGTCGCCTGCTTGGATTGTGGTGACTCCAGCCCCTACTTTTTCAACTATTCCCGAACCTTCATGTCCAAGCACTGCCGGGAACGGCGACAAGCCCATATCCCTGGCTACAGCATCCGTATGGCAAACACCGGATGCCACAATTTTGACCAGCACCTCATTGGCTTTCGGTTCGTTCAGCTCCACTTCCTCAAGTTTAAAGTCTTCTGCTAAACCATGGGTAACGGCTGCTTTTATCTTCATCTGCAATCCTCCTCATATATTCTTCAGTCTACCTAAATGATTACCCGATTTTCTTTGCTTTATTCGGGATATACGTTTTTCACTTCATTACCTTCAATAAATTCAGCAGTCCCGGTCCGATCAGGCAAAAGAACCCGGCAAGCCTGTTTTTGAGGCTCACCGGGTTCTTTGATATATGGTTAATCATTCGCTTCCATCGTTTCAGGATTCAATTTCACAAAAGGTTTCTGTTCCAATTTAGGTCCCAGCTGGAACAGCAGCACGCCGCCGCTGATCATCAATACACCAATCAGCGATTGCCAGGTGAATGGCACCTGCTCGAGCCCGAACCAGCCGAGCGTATCCCACATCAGGCCGAAGAAAATCTGGGAGACCATGACGAGCGAGATGGCGCGGCTGGGTCCGAGAATCTGGACGCCTTGTGTGACGCAAGCCACAACGCCGACTCCGACGATGCCGCTGAACCAGAACCAGGGTTCAGCGTCGAATCTGAACAATCCGGTTCCCTCGAAGGCAAGGCCGGCAACGAATGAAGCTGCAAAACCGAGTAACAGTACAAGTGCCGTGGTCGTCCAGACACTGACGCGCTTTTTCACATTTGCGTTAAACGTATTCTGGATGGAGACAAACGCTCCGCCGATAATTGCCAAAAAGATTCCGAGAGCCATTTGGGTCCCTCCTATTCGTATATATTTTGTCCCGCCTGCTCCAAAAGGGCATCGCGGTCGAGCAAAGTGATTTTGCCCCGTTTTTTCACAATCCATCCAGCTTGCTCAAATTGCTGGAGGACGCGGTTCAAATGGCGGTAGCTGGTGCCGATCAAATCCGCCATATCAATGAGCGAAGTGGATTCAAGCATCGGCTGGGTCGGGGTCATCGACAGCAGGTAACTTGCCGCGCGGACATCGACTGTATACAGCAGGTTGAAGTTCATCGCCCGCGTTTTTGTTTCAAACTTCGTCGTGATGGTCTGGAGTAAAAATTGCAGCCACGCCGCGTTATCCGCCATATGTTTGCGCAGTGCATCGTATGATATGCCGATGACCACAATATCTGTTACGGCCTCCACCGTATTGATGAACGGACATTCTCTTACGTATTCAACATCGCCTACGATATCGAATTGTGACTTGAATGCCAGAATCAGCCGTTTTCCTTCAGGGGACAGTATGGAAATTTTCAATTTTCCTTTGACCAGCAGATACAGCGTGTCCGCTTCGTCACTTTGTGAAAACAAGCGTTCACCGCTGCTGTAGGTGGCGACAAACATCTCTTCCCGGACATGATCAGGAAATAAATCCAAAAGTTCAAACTGCTGAAGATAATCCGCAATGCGCCTGTCCATTCTTCTCCACTCCTACAATTTCAAAATAATGACGCCTGCTATCATCATCAGCACGCCGAAAATTTGAGTCTTCCCGATTCTCTTCTGAGACATATCAAACCAGCCTTTGCCATCGATGACAATTGCCAGAACCAGCTGGGCAATCAGGAAAATGGCGATGGTCAGCGTTACACCCATTATATGGACCGCGGTCATATTGCTGAACAGCACAATCGCTGCCAGCATGCCGCCGGACGCGTATAAAGGCGAAACTTGTGTAAGCTGGCGATATGACCGGTCCCTGATGATAAGTACGATGAAAATTGCCAGCACAAAGCCGGTCAATTGAGTCATTGCAGCAGCTTGCCATGAACCGATCTGACTGCTGATCGTTGCGTTGGCCACACTCTGGAATGTCAGAAAGAATCCGCCGAGCAGCGCAAATATAATCCCTTTCATAAAATGCACGCACCTTTCTATACTCCTAATTTACAGGGAGAAAAATGGCGCGAAAAGGACACATGTCCCATTTATCATCACTCAAACGGAGAAGAGTGGCAAGAAAAATATTCCTGAAAAAGTCTGATAATTTCGGTTATAATGGAGTCGATAAGCTGGAGCTGAATTTGCATCGGTGTTTCCGGCGTTTATTGGCCACGAAATTTTTCTATATAAAGGAGCAGAGCAAAATGCGGAATTCCTTACCGAAAAAGTTCGATAAACAAGCGAGTAAATACAACAAACTCCGGACACATGATAAGACCTTCAAATACCGGCAAAAAATTTTTTCAGATATACAAGGCGAAGTATTGGAGGTCGGAATCGGAGTGGGGCTCAATTTCCCTTTATACAACAGGGAAGTGGAATTGACCGGAGTGGACTTCAGCGGAGAAATGCTGAAAAGGGCAAGGCAGGCTGCAAAAGATTACCCGTTCAAAACAACACTTATTCAGGAAGATGTGGAAACGATCGACTTCCCTGAAAACAGTTTCGATGTAATCGTTTCGTCCGGAACTTTATGCGGCTATCAAAATCCGCTAGGCGTTTTGAACAACTTTCAAAAATGGTGCAGACCGGAAGGAAAGATTTTGCTGCTGGAACACGGCCTCAGTTCCAATAAGCCCCTGGCATGGCTGCAGAAATCCCTGGATCCGCTGTCAGTAAAAATGGTGGGTTGCCATACAAACCGCGATATCAGTGGGCTGGTTAAAAGGTCAAAGCTGCAGTTTATCAGAGAAGAGCGGTATTTGGCTGGAAATGTCTATTTGATATGGGGGAAGCCGTAGGGGGTTATTGCAGAGTTAAGAAAAATAGTGGGCACACGCTCGTTAATAATGGCCGGAGCCAGTGTGTTTCTTGGACAAGAGGAATCGGTGGAACTTGAATTCTTCGAAATTGAACATTTGCCTATGAATATAAGTCCGGCGGATTTACCGGTAATAAAAGCATTCTTACAACAACGCCCACATTAAAATTTTTCAGCAAACAATGGACATGTCATAATTTTGTTAGTAAGAATAAAAATGTTTAAAATTTTCTTATTGGGGTAGATTGATAGTTGTGAATTACTTCAAAATAATAGAGGAGAATTTTTATGTCACCAATGTTGACGCATTTTGAAGCCATGGAGATAAGAGAATTACTTTTCTTCAAAAAAGCCGCCCTTTCAAAAAGCAAGTTATTTTTAATTAGTGTGAAAGAGCAATATTGTACAGATACCTTGAAAGAAGATATCGAACTGTCTATTCAGGAAATCGAAGAATTAAAAAATATATTAAGCTACTCAGGAATGTAAGTTGAAAATTGCAAGCCTGTTTGAATATGAACTGATTAGAACGCTGCATTAATATTGCAAGCGTGTTTTTTTTATTTTCATGAATATTATTTAAATGGATAGGAAAATCCACTGTAATTTTTGCGCCGAAACCACGGTCTCATTGTTACAAAGGGGTGGATGTGATGAAGCGGTTGGCGTCGATAATCTTAATAGGTGCTTTGTTTCTTTCAGGATGCCAGGACAATCGGGTGAATGAGGATTCTCCGCAAATCACCCAACCGGAGCCAAGCGAAAATGCATTTCCCCCGCTTCCGACCGCTGATGTGATTGAGAGCGGCAGTTCCGGCGAAGTGAAAAACTTGGATCGGTTCCAGACATTTTTAGAACATGCTGATGAAAAAGAACCGGATTACATCCAGATCATCCAATTCACGACAGAAGGGGATCCGATTTCACGAGATCTTCAATTTGATGGAGCAGTATTCAAATCCACCATGAACAGTTCAAGGGATTCCTATGGCTCGGGTGGCATAAGCGAGGCGGTTTGTTCTGAAATAGCGAAGACAGAAACAGCTGAAAGAACCGATTATCAGCTGGAGGATTGTGAAGATACAGAAGTGATTGATCTATTGGTTGTCTGGAAGTAGCATTCTATAATTAAGGATAAAAACATACCTATGAAATGAAGCCACAGCTGACTGTGCCTGTCGTTTCGCAGGTGTTTTATTTTCGGGGTGCTGGAATCATCTTCTGGCAATGGCAGCCTGGCTGCCGGTTGCTTCATGACCGGCTAACTTACCCGTCTTTTAAACGGATCTTTTCTTTTATTGTTAATCCAGACCAGCAGCAGAATGACAAGAATCATGCCGGCTAAACTGTACTGGTAACTGGCAGGGATGGTGTGGATCAAGCCATACACGACCGCCACTTCAATAAAGACGGCAGGAATTTTTCCGATTGTGCTGGCGGCCATAAACAAAGGGCCCGAAATCGGCGTTAAAGAAGCGCCAGCGGTCACCAATCCAGACGGAACAAAAGGAATCAGGCGAAGCAAAATGACCGTCCAGAAAACCTGGCTGGGTGAAGACTCCTGAATCTTTGTCCAGAAGCGATTTTTCAGCCATGCCGGGTCCATCTTTTTGAATCCGAAACGGTAAAGATAAAATCCGGCAATTGCACCAAAAATTTCTCCGGACAGCGAAAGTGTCGTGCCGAGCGTGATGCCGAAGGAACTGATATTCAGTCCGGTCACCAGGAAACTGGGGAAAAAGCCTATAGCGCCAACTCCCAAATTCAGCAGAAGCAAAAGCAGGAATTCAATGATGGGAAATTGAGTAAGAATAGGATTCGCCTCCTTCGGTGTAAAGTTCGGAATGGTTGGTTGACTTAATTATACATTGGAATAACCGGCACGGCTTTTAATTTGAGAGATACTTTTTTAAGCTTCTTTATTCGAATGATCCATTCCGGTCAAGCGACCATAAGCGCAAAATCGAGGACGAAAATTTCGGGCTGTGATTGGTAAAATGAAAGCGGAAGTATTGCCGGTAATTGGTTACAATGGAGATAAGGATGAGAGCGGAAAAATCACAAGGAAGGAGTGGTTTGGATGGCTGCGGAAACAACTTTCACTTTTGAAGAGATGTGGGAGAAAATCATGGCCTGTGACCGTAAATATGAGGGGCTGTTCTACACGGCAGTGAAGACGACGAAAATTTATTGCAGGCCTTCGTGCCGGTCGAGGAAGCCGAAGAAGGTGAATGTGGAATTCTACCCGACAATCCAGGAAGCGGAGAGCCGGGGATACCGGGCGTGCAAAAGGTGTCAGCCGGAAACGGAACACTCTCCTAACGTAGAAGTTGTGCAAGGGGTGATTACCTTACTCTTGGCCAATCACAGGCGTAAACTGAATCTGGAGGAAATAGCTGCGCATGCGGGATTGAGCCCTTCGTATCTGGATCGCGTCTTCAAGAAGGAAACGGGAGAAACACCCCGGTCGTTCCTGGAGAAAATCCGCGTGGACAAAGCGGCGCATTTGCTTAAGAATACCGAAAGCACGAATTTGGATATTTGTTACGAAGCAGGATTTCAAAGCACATCGCATTTTTATAAAGCGTTCCGGCGCTCCAAGAACCTTTCGCCAAGCGGTTACCGGAAAATGACGAAGGAGCTGGAAAATGGATCCGAACACAAACAGCAGTTACGTGAGAGTTCCTGTACCGGTTGAATTCAGTTTTGAGGAATGTCTGATATTCCTCAACCGGTCCGGCCAGGAAAATCTTCACCGAATAAAAAATGATCGAATCATAAAACTGATCGACCATCAGGGAGAACTGATATTAATAGGCATTACGCATGAGGAGCGGCATTTACGGATCGGATTCCTGAACGGCAAACCGTCAGAAGAAGGGCAGCGGGCCGCCGCAGATTACGTGTGGGAATGGTTTGATTTGAAGACGGATTTGGCGCCTTTTTATGAGATGGCAGCGGGAGATCCGATTTTGCAGCCAATCGTTAAGCGCCATTTCGGTCTGCGGGTCCTGGGTTTTCCTGATTTGTTTGAAGCGATGGCTTGGGCAATCACCGGCCAGCAGATCAATCTGACATTCGCCTATACCTTGAAAAAGCGATTTGTCGAAGCTTACGGAAAATCAATCGTTTATAAAGACGAAATTTACTGGACATTCCCTTCCTGCGAAGAAATTGCGCAGCTTGCGGTGAGTGATTTGACGCCAATGCAGTATTCGGCGCGGAAAGCGGAATACATTATCGGCATTGCGGCTGAAATGGCGAAAGGAAAACTGGTAAAGGAAAATTTCACGGATGGAAAAGATGCGCAGACTGTCGAAAAAGAACTGGTGGCAATCAGAGGGATCGGTCCCTGGTCCGCTAATTATGTCATGATGAAATGCCTTGGTTTCACCTCGGCTTTTCCGATTGCCGATGTCGGTTTGCACAACGCATTGAAATATCAACTTGGGCTGGAGAAGAAACCGTCGATAGCGGAAATCGAAAGCTATGCAGAAAACTGGAAAGGGTGGGAGGCATACGCCACTTTCTATTTATGGAGGAGTTTGTATGAGTAAGTTATATCAAGTGGATTATCAATCACCGATCGGCATTATGGAAGTAGTGGGTACAGAACAAGGGATTCTGTCGGTTTTATTCACGGAACGGGACGAGGTGCTTCACCAGCCGCAGCCTGACATGCCGCAGGTTTTAAAGGACTGTCTGCAGGAGTTGGACGAATACTTCAAGGGTGAGCGCATGGATTTCACCGTTCCCTATATTTCCGAAGGGACTGATTTCCAGGGCAAAGTCTGGTCGGCTTTGACGACTGTCGGCTATGCGGAAACCGCTTCCTACCGGGATATCGCGGTGAAAGTCGGAAGCGAAAAAGCGGTGCGGGCAGTGGGCAACGCCAACAGCAAAAATAAGCTGACCATCATTGTGCCGTGCCACCGTGTAATTGGCACGAACGGGAAACTGACGGGTTATGCGGGGACGTTGACCCGGAAAGAATGGCTGTTGAAACATGAACAGGCGATCCGGAGTAAGAATACATTATAGGGTGACTTAGCTTGGAACGGCTTTTCGGGGGAGAAACTTTTAAAAGTTTCTCCTTTTTTAATTTGAGTAGAAAAGATCGCGGAAATTGTCGAACGTAGATATATTCTCCCGAACGTAGATATAATCTCCTGAACGCAGATATAATTCGCTGAACGTAGATATACGACAAGCAGGCAAAGCTGCGATGAGAAAAAAGCCGCTTTATTGCGGTTGATATCCCTCCAAAAGTGAAGATCAAAAGATAAATGGCTGCTTTTCGCAGGCGAAAAGCGAAAAACCTTAAAAATTTTTAGTTTTAGATGTGTGTTTTTGAAAGTTTCAATCGATGGAATACATCCGTTTTATTTTTTAATAGGGCACGCAGTAATCTCTTTAAGAATGGTAAAGTAAATTCAATAGAACGAAAGAGGTGGCTCACAGATGGAACAATGTTCATGGCCGGGCAACAGCGAAATGATGGAGGCATATCACGATGAGGAATGGTGCAGACCGACCCGGGACGACCGCTATATTTTTGAATTGCTGAATTTGGAAGGTGCCCAGGCGGGGTTATCGTGGAGCATTGTCTTATCTAAAAGAGACGCGTACCAGGCAGCTTTTAAAAATTTCGATATCACGTATTGCGCAGGGTTGAGTGACGAAGATCTGGAGTCAATAAAAGAAAATTATAATGTCATCAGGCATTTCGCGAAGCTGCAATCGGTCCGCAGCAATGCACAGGCAGCTTTGAAGGTGCAAGAGGAATTCGGAAGTTTGGCAGATTTTCTGTGGAGCTTTACAGAAGGCGAACCTATCATCAATCATTGGGATGACAGTGCGCAAATGCCTGCTGAATCTCCCTTGTCCGTACAGATCAGCAAAGAGCTTAAAAAGCGGGGCTTTAAATTTGTCGGACCGGTTACCACCTATTCGTTTCTGCAGGCGATCGGCATGGTGGATGATCATGTGAAAACCTGTGATTTTCATACTTCGAATCGGCAAAGGAGTCGGTAAGTAATGAAGATTTCATTGAACTTGCTGCAGGAAAATGATGCAGAAGAATTGTTGGAGTTTGAAAGGGTAAACCGACGTTTCTTTGAGAAGATGGTGCCAGGTCGAGGCGACGATTATTACCAGTGGGCGACTTTTTTAGAGAGGCATCGGGAACTTTTAGAGGAGCAGGAGAGCAGCGGTTGCCGGTTTTATTTGATAAAAGATCCTGAGGGGAATATTGCCGGCCGGATTAACTTGGTTGATATTGATGAGGCTGCCGGAACGGCGGAAGTCGGTTTCCGGCTGGGCGAAAATTATGGCGGCAGGGGTTTCGGAAGCAAGGCTTTGTCCCTCCTTTTATCCACTGAATCCAATTTGAAACAGATTCAGGCAAAAACGACGACTGTGAATAAGTCGTCCCAACGAGTTCTGGAGAAGAATGGATTTGTCCACATGGGGATAAGTGATGATGAATTTGAAATGAATGGTGAGAAGATGAGATTTGTGCGTTATTTGTGGGTAAGTGATGAAAAATAGCAAGTGAAGGTTGGGTGTTGAGGATTTGGGTGGGACTGGATCTGATTTTATCCATAAATGGAAGCATTTCTTTCTTGAAATGATGATTATCGCTCATTTGAAGTGCTTTCCTGACTCTGAAGAAGTCGCGAAGAAACCCGGATGCTGGGTTTCTTCTTTTTATTGGGCGCGGCGGATTTCTATGAGCGGTTTTTGGGGTTCTATGATCACTTATCGAATTCTATGATCACTTTACAGGGTTCTATGAGCACTTATCGGAGTTCTATGATCATTCGGCCTTTATTCAGTCGAAATTTTTGCTGCATATTACACAAAAAAACTCTGAGTACATTCATTCACCCTGAACATTCTTCGAAGTGTAACCGATATACAAAAATATGAATCCGATCACGCAGGTGACAATGGCATATCCAAAACCGGCCACGCCTCCCGCAATGCCATCACCCGTCAGAGCCCCGACTATTCTAGTTCCGAGAAAGAGAACGATAACAGGCAGTAAGAAAGCTGTAACGTAGCCTGCATTGATCCATCTGTGCCGTTTATTTCCGGCAAATCTGCTGACGCAGTAACATAGCAGGATTATATAAGAAATGAAAATCAGAATATCCATGAAAGATCATCCTTTTCGAGTTTAATTCGTATATGATGAACTGTTATGATTAGTCAGTAACCAAAAATTAGCCAAAAGGTCAGAAGGAGCGGCGTTTGAGAATGATGAATAGAATGACTGAATTATACTTTAACGGACTCTTTATCGTGTTCCCGATCCTTTTTCTATTCAGCTCATTTTTATGGAAAATAGTGATCAGAAGCTACGACGTTTTTGAGGTTATAACTGATACACTGTCCATCATCGCTATCTATTATTTTTTAATGAGCTGCGTTTTCATTTTCCTGAGCAATAGAACGAGTAAAGACGGGGAGAACAATTAAAAAGAATATTCACTATGGGGCTGCCGGGAAGGCAGTCCTTTTATAATTCTTGAATTTCTTCTCACGCTAATTAAACGTTGAATGATCTCAAAAAAATTTTTGGAACACAAAGTCCAATTGTTATTAAATGGTATAATCAGTATAAACCGAAATGACGGAAATTTCTGCGTTTTATTTAAAGGGGAGTGTAGATTGGAAGTGAAAAAAGAGGGGTCGCCTTTTCTGCGGGTAATTATTGCTTTCATCATTTTTTACATCATTTTAAGTTCGTCTTTTTATTTCGGTTTTATAAACGCATACATAGTAGCAGGGGCATTATTTTTAACATTATTGATTTCGTGGGTGTTCCTGTTCCGATATCGCCATGCAAAGGGCAAGTTTGGCAAAGTAAGTTTGATAGTTTTATTGGTGGGGATCCTTTTCATCTTTGATTTCTTCCTTTTACAATTCGAACAGATGAAGTACCGTACATTGATCCACGAAGAGCCCGTTCAAGCCGCTGGAAATTCAGGCATACACTTGATGAGCGTCGGAACGGCTTATTTCAGTCATGCAGAAAGTAAGGAATGGCTGATCAAGAACTTTGAAAGAGGGGGTCAGGACTTTTTTCAAATAGAAGAAGTGGACAATAAAATCCGCTATCACAGCAGAAATGATATGTTCCTGCAGTTAGTTGGCATCCAAAACGACGAGGTTTCTGTCATGACGAAAAATGTGAAAGCCTATCTTCGTCAGGAAGCGGCCGGTGTCGCGCAGTTTCTTGACAGCGAAAATATTTCAGGTGACAGCGCAGGCTTAGGTTTGGCGCTGACAGGTTTGATTGAGCAAAATAAACTCAAGAATAAATTGGACTTTGGTGTGACGGGAGCTTTAAGTGAGCGGGGCGAAGTCAGTGGTGTCGGGATGGTGAAAGAAAAATTGCTGATTGCTGAAAAAGAAGGATTTCCGTTCATGATCATTCCGAGTGAAAACGGTGAAGAAGCGGGTCAGGTTAGAGAGGCAGAAAACCTCGAAATTCAAATCTTTACGGTGAGCCATATTGATGAGGCGGTCCGATTGATTAATAGATTGAATGCGAAGGGGAAGGGATGAAAAAGTGGGCAGCAATTTTAGCGGTTGATAATAAGTGGAGGCAAAGACCTTAAAATTGCTGATTGACCACGTCCTTTAAAACTGATTATTTTTTTATAACTCTTATAATTATATTCAGCTCAGATTACTAGTTTCATTCCTGGCCAAAAACTTGCGGGGTTTCGAAATGTTGCGTGAAATAAAGGAGGAGCGGTCGATGAAGAGAAGTTTGTTGCTTTCTTTAATACTGTTAATTTTTTTGTCCGGCTGTTCAATGGGACACATAAATGAAGTGGATCAAATAATTATCAATGAAATGAACAGCTTCTCTGAAGTTAAAGCTGATTCTTCTGTAAAGATCACGAATTCCGATGATATGAGGGTCCTGATTAAGGGTGTTGAGAAGGCTGTAAAGGAACCTGGGGTTGCAGATGTGATGGATCCTGAATTCGAGTTGCTGATTGGCGAAAGAAAATTCTTTCTGTGGTTGATTGGTGAGGGTACAGTAATGGATCAAGAAGATACGCATACTATTTATACATTGAGAAACGGAGTCAGAGAAAAAATCGAAAAAATTATAGACGAAGAATATGACTGAGTAACGGGGGAAATGCCATGATATCTAAAGAACAGAGCACTCAAACACTCTACACACCACCGAAGCATATCGTCTCAGCAGCTGCGGTTGTGTTGAATGACGAAGGTGAAATCTTGTTGATCAAAGGTCCGCGCAGAGGATGGGAAATGCCGGGCGGGCAAGTTGAAGAAAGGGAATCGCTGAAAGATGCGGCAATCCGGGAAACGAAGGAAGAGTCGGGCATTGATGTTGAAATCGTGAAGTTTTGCGGTGTATTCCAAAATGTCGAAGGGTCCATCTGCAACACGTTGTTTTTGGCGAAGCCGATTGGGGGCACTCCGACAACATCTTCAGAAAGTCTGGAAGTGGGATTCTTTCCGCTGAGCGAAGGGCTGGAAATGGTGACTTGGAAAAATTTCCGGGAAAGAATCGAGTTTTGTTTGAATGAAGAAGAGCATCCGTTTTACGTGGAATTTTGAGTTTTGGCAGGGAAAATTGCTGAACGCGCATATCTTTTTTTAATCGCGCATAAAAATTTCTAATCGCGCGCAAATTCTCCTGACCGCGCATAAAAAATTTTAATCGCACGCAAATCCTTCCGCCGTCTAATTTCCGCATTTTCCAAAGCCCCAAAACCCAAAAAGGAGGCCACCAATCGCAACGTACGCGCCCGGTGGCCCCTTTTCATCAAATTATTCCCCATTCTCCAGCTCTTCTATCAATTCCTTCATCTTCGCAATTTCTTCACGCTGGGTCATGATGATTTGATCTGCCAGCTCACGCACACGCGGGTCTGATATATTCGCCCGTTCACTTGTCAGGATGGCAATCGAATGGTGCGGAATCATCGCTTTCATCCAGCCGGAGTCTTCGATGAGCGCCTGGCTGCGGACAAGCCACAGGGACAGGGCGAATACAACCGCGCTTCCGGCCAAAATTGCGGCATTCGCTTTTTTATTCTTGTACATCGGCCACATGAACAGCAGCATCACAATGGCCATGACGGAGCCCATGATCAATGCCATATAGATTCTGGTTTCACTCAAGGTGACGTGTTCGAACTGGAAGACATTCAAAAACATCAGCCAGTACATCAGAAAGGTCGAAGTGGCGATCATGATGCCGAATTTCAGGTATTTATTCATAATGGTTCCTCCTCACAGGATATTGGAATTAAAAAAACCGTCAGTATTTGTATACCATGCAGAAATCAGGGTAAACGCCTGAATCTTCGGGCGAAGTCCATAAACAGTGAAGAATGGGATATAGTTAGTTCTGGAACATCCTTATTTTTTCGAAACTTAACGACTTCATAACCGTAATAAAGATGAGGTGAAAAGAATGGAATATACATTAAAAGAGCCGGAAAGGCAGATCTCCACAAAGATCATCCAAATCTGGCGGACGACGAATACAATCGGCCACGGGTCTTTCTTATTGGGATTTGGTGCGCTGCTTGCAGCGAGCCAATATTGGGACTGGTATAACTGGGTCAATATCACGCTGTATGTGCTGATTGGCATCACGGTGCTGTCGGCGATTTTCAGTATTTGGATCGAGCCGGTTTTTATACAGCGCACTTGGCGCTATGATGTGGATGAGAATTTCATCCAATTGAAGCACGGTCGCTGGAACGTTGAACATAAAATCATTCCGATGGCGAAAATCGAGTACGTGACGACTGACCAGGGACCTTTCTTGCGTAAAGCAGGCTTGTATTCGCTCAATATCGGGACGACTGCTTCCAGCCATAAGATTCCGGCCATTCCGGAGGAGGAAGCGCTGAAGCTGCGTTCGCTGATCGCTTCATATGCCAATGTGAAGGAAGATGATTCTTTTGAATAATACTCAGGAAGCCAAACGCTATCATCCGGCCTATCTGCTTGTGGAGGGGTTCGAATTCCTCCGCAATAGCTTTTTCTTTATCCTCTTCCTGTTCATCTTCAATTTTGACGTTACATCAGGGTGGATTTTTTGGGCGAAGATCGCGTTTCTTGCAGCCGCCGCAATTACAATCGGGAAAATCTTTTTGTCGTGGTGGCTCCATACTTATGAAGTTGACCAGCAATCCATCACCTTGCGAGAGGGGATATTCGTCAAGAAAGTGCGGACCATCGCGTTCGACCGCGTCCAGAACAAAAAGACGTCGACAACATTCATACATAATTGGTTCAAGTTAACGTCTCTGACGCTTGAAACGGGCACCTCCAACGACGAGGCATCGGTGCGTTTTCCGGTTTTGAAAAAGCAGGAAGCGGATGCGATAGTAGAAACTATTGAAAAAGGCGGGGCTGCGGAGACACCTTCGGCTGAACCGGAAGAAGGCGAGTTGGAAGCTTCCTTGCCGGAACGGCCAGAGAAGTCGCAGCGCAGGGAATACTTCCGTTCAACGAAAAAGGATACATTGCGGGCTGCGTTTACCTCACTCAGTTTCCTTGCCATCTTTCCGATTTTGCTGACTGCCTATTTCCAAGTTGATGAGTTCCTTTCGCTGGAAGACGACGCGGAAAACGCCGTCCTTTATTTCGCAGACCATTTATGGCTGCTCGCTCCGCTGTTCATTGTCGCCATCCTTATTTCTTCGGCCATCGGTTATGTGATCACCACGATCCGTTACGGCAACTACCGGATTGAAGCGGATCGTGAGCGCATTTACATTACGCGCGGCGTCGGGCAGGTCCATACATTTTCCATCCAGCGCAATAAAGTCCAGGCGATTCAAATCGAGCAGCCATTCATGAAGCGCATCTGGGGCATCGTCGAAGTCAAGCTGATCAGCGCGGAAGCTCTCAGTATCGGCGACGAAGTTGCAACCAATTCGCTGTATCCATTCATGAAGACGAAAGAGGCTTACGCTTTGCTCGGGGAGCTGCTGCCGCAGTATACAGTACAGGACAAGCTGGAGCGTTTGCCGCGCAATACGATTTGGCTGAAGCTGCTGCGTCCGTATTACGTGGCGGTCATCGCCGGCGTCGCTCTGTGGTTCTTCAGGCCATCGCTCTTATGGGCGGCAGGGGTCCTGTTCGCGCTCAGCCTCGTCAGCCGCCTGTTTGATTACCTGTTCACGCGTTATGCGCTGGAAGGCGATTCGATTCAGATCCGGACCGGCGGGTTCACGACGACGACGTTTATCACCCGCCGCGAGCGGATCCAGGAAATTGAAGTGAGCCAGTCCAAGTTGCAGCGCGCTTTCGGTGTTCGCAGTCTCGGATTCACGAACCGCGCGAAGCCGATTCACGTCAGTTCGATTCAGGACGTGCCGGACGGCTTAGGCAATCAATTTAAACAATGGTTCGTCCAGCGTAAAGTTAAATTCGAATAAAGAAAAGATCCCAAAAGCAGGAAAAGCCGGCAGAATCAGATTCTGCCGGCTTTTCTGTATGCAATAGATCTTTTAGATAGTCATAATTTGATAATTTCTCTCGATTTCTTCTGAAGGCAACGGCCGGTTAAAGTAATAGCCTTGGGCCTGGTTGCAGTTTTCAGCTTTAAGGAATTCCAATTGTTCTTTTGTTTCGACGCCTTCGGCAATGACGTTCAGTTCCAGGTCATGCGCCATCCGGATAATCGTTCTGACCAAGGCGGCATCTTTAGGATCCGTTTCGATGTTGCGGGTGAACTGGCGATCGATTTTCAGGGTATCGATCGGGAACATTTTTAAGTAGCTGAGTGAGGAATAGCCTGTTCCGAAATCGTCGATTGAGAGGTAAACACCCATCGATTTTAACTGCCTCATTGTATCAACGGCAGTCTGAGCATTTTGGTAAATTGTTTCTGTCAATTCGAGTTCCAGATATTGCGGAGGCAGCCCTGATGTTTCCAAAGCTTCGGAGACGGATTCCACCAGATCTTTCTGGGCGAACTGGCGGGCGGAAATATTGACCGCCATCCGGAATTTCGGCAGTCCTGCGTCTTGCCAGGCTTTGTTTTGCAGACAAGCCTGCTCAAGCACATATTTGCCTATTTTAGTGATGCTTCCTGTTTCTTCAGCGATAGGGATGAATTCAGCGGGTGAGATGCTGCCCAGCTCCCGGTGGTCCCAGCGCAGCAAAGCTTCCGCGCCTTGAATTTGTTCAGTTGCAATGGAAATCTGGGGCTGGTAATGCAGTGAAAACTCGCCAAGTTCTATCGCTCTGCGCAAACCGTTTGCCAGCTTGGAGTTCCTGGAAACTTCCTCATTCATTTCATTGGTGAAAAATTGAAAGCCATTCTTGCCGTCTTCCTTCATCCGGTACATGGCCATATCCGCATGCTTGATCAGGGTTTCTGCATCTTGGCCGTCGGATGGGAAATTACTGATGCCGATGGATAATGAAGTGAAAATCTCTTCACCTTTAAATAGAAACGCTTCACCCAGGCAGCTCACCATATTTTGTGCGTATACAGCTGCTTCTTCGCGGGCCGTGTCAGGCAATAATAATATGAATTCGTCACCGCCCTGACGTGAAAGCGTCGCTTCCTCGCCAATATGGCTTTGCAGGCGTTCCGCAACTTCTATCAGGAAAAGGTCACCGACGGAATGTCCGAATGTATCATTTATCATTTTAAAATTATCCACATCCATATAGAAAAGGGAGAAGGAACTGCCTGATTCATTTGCGGAATCCAGCAATTTGCCCAAGCGTTCGTTGAAAAGGCGCCGGTTAGGCAATCCGGTCAAAGGTTCAAGATACACCAATTCACTGATCTTTTCTTCGGAAAGCTTACGATCTGTTATATCTCGGATGATGCTGCTGAAAAATACACCTTTTTCCGTTTCCCAGGTGCCGAGTGATATTTCCAAAGGCAGTTTTCTTCCACCCTTTTTATAGCCGGTCACTTCGATGGTTTTTCCCATTGTATTTAAAACGGACATGTTTTCATATTTTTTATTGCTTTGCTTATAGATTGCCGAGAAGCTTTCAGGCAGGATCAGATCGATATTTGCTCCCAAAACTTCTTCTTTGGCATACCCGAATATCGTTTGCGCTGCTTTATTCCATTGGATGATGATGCCTTGGATGTCCGCCACGATGATAGCGTCATTGGCGGATTCGATGACGGATTGGAATTTCAGCTCGGATTCCAGGGACTGCATCGCCAGTTTCCTGTCAACGCGCACACTGCTGATTGCCAGCGCCAACAGGATCAGCATCCCGACGCCGATACTGTAAGCCAAAAGATTGGTATCAAGGGAAGAATGCGTGATGTGGCCGGCTGCATGATTGGACATGGAGATATTCGCAGCCATCATACCTGTATAATGCATCCCGGAAATGGCAAGGCCGATTAGAACCGAGCTGATCCATTTATGCCACTGCAAATTGGCTCTCTCGGGCATATAAAACAAAAGGTACAGGCCGAGAAAGGACGCGATGTACGCAATTGCAGCGGACAATGTCCAAAGGAAGGGATCATAGGAAATCAACGCGTCCATTTCCATAGCTTCCATGCCAAGGTGATGCATGGAAATTATTCCGGTGCCAATGAAAAAAGCGCCGATAAACAGGCTCGGGCGTTTAATGGCTGGCCTGCTTACGATATAAAAGGCGAGGCCGCTTGAAATGATTGCGGGAATTATCGAGATGATAACAATGCTGATGCGGTAACTTATATCAATTGAGAGGTGGTAAGCGAGCATGCCGATAAAATGCATGGACCAGATGCCAAGCCCGAATATAAGTGCACCTGATAGAATCCAGCGGAAACGGGGAGCTTCTGATTTGGATTTCAGCCTGCTGCTGATATCGAGTGCCACTGAGGAAGAAAAGATCGCTACCGCTATGGAAAGAATAATAAGAGGAATATTATAATTGCTGAATACAGTTTCTATCATGTTCACAACGCTTTCTTATTCTGTAAATGGATAATTGTGTAATTTTATCTATATAGATGGATTAACCGGTTTAATTTTAACGGATCAGAGTCTTTTTACTTACAAACAATAGCATATTTATGATCGTTTGGCACGATGAATTGTATAATTTTTATATATAAAGAAGAATGATTAGAATAGATTCCAAGAATTAGTTTATCTCGAATAAAAACGGAGGTGAAAAAGGTGGAAAGGCTGCAGCTGGCTTTGTGGACCATTGAAGTGAACAGGGAAGAGACGCTGAATTTTAATCGGAATATATTGGAAGCATGCGATTGCCTTTATTGTATGAACTTTGCGGAAGTGGTCAAGAGGCATCATCCGGTGCTCAGCGAAAAACTTATTGGACTGGGTATCGACGCGGCAATTCCGAATCATGTATCTTATTTTGATGGTGAAAAAGGCGGCGAGTATCTTGCAATCGGCAATTATCATTTTTCCGGTACGTTAGTGGAAGGGAAATGGAGCACAATGGATAATTGGGAAGATGGGAATACCGCTGTAATGGATGGAATGGAAATCGGGCTGTCAAAAGAAATGGAATTGCTCCCCGACAATTTTCCGGAACCCGCCATTCAAGTAAACTTCGAGCTGAGGATGCCGTGGATTCTGGAGGAGAACCCGGAAGAAATTTAATAAGTTTGAAGCGGACTTTCCATCTGTGGATTGGCTGGTGAAATGAAATGCCTCCCCGATTATGTTATAAAGGAACATGAAACTAATAGAAGGCCAGGCGGAACCAGGCTTTGCTGGATTGCCTGAAAGAATGAAAGGATTGATTTTTTGTTTGATTATAAGAATATAGACTGGGAAGGGCTGCTTGTTGATGCAGGACTGATTGCAGCCCAGGTAGTTGGAATCGTGATTGCGTTCTTTATCGTGAGAGCGATCGGCAATAAAGTGATCGGCCGCTTTTTCGGTAAGCTGTTGAACAAAGGCGATGTTACAAAAGGCCGTGCATTGACACTGCAAAGTCTAACGGAAAATGTTTTCGGCTATGTGCTGGTTTTCATCCTCGTAGCTACGATATTCAGCATTTTCGGATTATCCGTCGCAAGCCTGATAGCCGGAGCGGGGATTGTCGGATTGGCGATCGGGTTCGGTGCGCAAGGACTCGTCAGCGACGTGGTCACAGGATTCTTTTTACTATTGGAGAAGCAGATTGACGTGAATGATTATGTTACGGTTGGAAGCATCGATGGCATTGTCGAAGCGGTCGGGCTGCGCACGACGCAGATCCGCAGTTTTGACGGCACGCTGAATTACATTCCGAACCGCGACATCACAACAGTCAGCAACCATTCACGCGGCAATATGCGCGCGCTGGTGGATATCGGTGTGTCCTACGACGCGGATATCGACAAGGCGATTGCGGTCATCCAGGCGGCATGTGAAAATGTCACGCTCGAGAACGAAACGATCGTAGAAGGCCCGGATGTCATCGGCGTCCAGGGGTTTGGCGCATCTGACGTCACGCTGCGCATCATCGCCAAAGCGAAGAACGGCGAGCAATGGGCGGTCGAACGCCAATTGCGCAAAGCCATCAAGGAAGCGCTGGACGCAAACGGCATCGAAATTCCATTCCCGCATCAGGTGACTATCCATAAGAATATGGAAACGGCGGGACAGAGGTAAGGCAATGGGCTTGTTATTTAACTGTTTTGGATAAAAATAAAGATAAATCTCGAGGTTTTGAATTAATTGGAGGCTTTTCGCTCGGCGAAAAGCTTCTTTTTTGGGTTTTTAAGGTGTTGGGAAGGAACGGAAATAGGGCTGTGGTAATTTGTGAGCGATTAAAAAGATTTGTGGGCGATTAAAATTTTTTATAGGCGATCAGCAAATTACGCCAAGAAAAGCTGAGCAATTGAGCTTTTCCTTTTTTATTCCAAATAAATGTTTTGAAGAGCTTGAAAAGGTGTAAGAAAATCTGAATATCATTGTTATAATATTGGGAGATTAGTTGGAAGTTTTTAACTGCTTTTACAGATATACTAGTTCGTTATAAAAAGGTGGTGGAAGAGGCTGAGTGAAAAATGAAAAGAAAAAAACAGCAAAGGATAATATTGCTTTCTCTCTTTTGATGGCGCTGATTCTTGGCGGTATAGTTTATTATGTTTATTTTTTGACGCCTAAAAATTCGCTTGAAATGTATTAGGAATTGCGTTTTGCTGACGACTTCGAAGAAGCACAAAAACAGGTACTGGAAGGCTACGAAAATAATTTTACACGAGAAGAATTCGAATTTATTCAAGAAAATGATGCGGATACGATAAAACAAGTGACACTCTTTCAATATAACCAGCAAACTTATGTAATCATGACGTCGCCCGGAACCGAAAAATTGAAAGTTCTCGATGTGGAGAAAATGCCTGAAGAGGCAAGGGAATTCTTTTTGGAGTTAGGACAATAAAACTAAAGGGGAAAATAAAATGAATGATGCACTTTATATAAATCTCGGGGATATTGTTGCGACGATTTTTTTACTGGGCGTGCCCGCGATCTTATTCTTTGTTTTCTACAGAGCATTCAAGCTCGATAAGAAAAAAGCGAGCGAGCGGCTGGAACTGGAAAAAGAGAATGCAGGAATGCTGCAAAAACGCATCGATGAGCTGAATGAGCGGCTCGTTGTGGTTGAGAAGAAATTGAAGGAAGTTGAGTGAAATAGTAAACACCGCTTATAAAGGGTGTTTTTAATTTGGCCGAATTCTTGTTTAGTCTGTAAAAGCAGCCGCTATAAAATCTGCCATGTATTATAATATGAATGAAGCGAGGTGGAGCTCAATGGAGAGAAAAAATCTGAAGATGTTTACCCAAATCTCATTTTATATAGCACTAGCTGTAGTTTTTCTTCTGCCAATTTCGATTTTTTTCACATTACAAGGCCTAACAGTGTTTCTTTTTTTGGCTACTGTATTCGGCATTCCATTGAGCATCGTTTCCATGTTCAGCAGAGAAAATCTTGTGATACGCATTTTTTCTTTGATTGTTAATTTTGCGCCGAGCATGCTCATCGGCTATGCTCTCATCATGGATTTTATGGATGAATTTCTCCGCTCCCCGCCTTGAATCCTTTGTAAGGCAACCTTTCTATGGTTTTTGCCTCATTTATTCTTCTCAAAAAATACCATTCTTTCATTGATTTCCACTGAAAGTTCTTCAATATCTAACTTCAGATCATAAAGCGTCTTCAGATCATAAAGCGTCTTCAGATCTTCATTATCCAACTCAGTTCGGCGCTGACCAATTTTCTCATATATGAAAGGCGCTGTTTTTTCATAGAGGTAGATATCCCGAGGGTCACCGTTATTCGGATGCAGGCCTTTCATATGCCCGATTACAACCAGAAACTTTTTATTGTGATCGGCGGAATTGAAACGATGTCTGCTGTGTTCGTCGTGGGCATTCAAAGTTGTGTATAAAAAGGACGAAAGAATCACAAACGGAATGAAGAAAGCTGCTAGGGCAATCGAGACATATCTCATGGAACGGTTAGATTTAATGAAATGATAAAGACTGAAAAAGAACAGTATTGTCAATATAATATCGGCATCAGGCAGCAGTAAATCGAGATCGTTGCCCTTATAGATAAAAAGGTGATTCTTATCGGCCATTGCAAAAAGCATCCCTAATCTCATGAGGAAATAGGCAAAAGTGAAAAGCAGGATTGCCAGGTGGATTTTCTTTTTCATCTTTTAGACGCTCCTTTGCTATTAATCTTATAGGACGGTTAGGAATGGGGGGTGTTGCTTGTTTTTGCAGATTTTTGATATGAGCGGGAAGGCTTTAGGGGGAAGCAGCTAAATTTAGGGAGGGATAGTGGTGATTTTCTTTTTTAATGTGGGAGTGAATTGGCCTGCAGCAGTTTGTTTGCGCAGATCTGGATTTGTTTGCGGAGAAATGTTTTTGTTTGCGCTGACCCCATATGAGTCTTAATTCATCCAAACTTCGGCTACCCCCGACTTCCCCCGCCCCACCTAAATATCAAAACCAAACCCATAAAATGAAAAAGCCTTAGCGGCCGCTAAGGCTTCCTTAAAATCATTGGAGTTTTTCGCGCAGCGAAAAACATCCGCTGTTGCTCTTAAACTAGACGAAAAGTCGATCAATTTAGTGTCTGGTTGCCAGTTTTAACGGAATGCTTCGTGTGTTTTTTCCAGAAAAATGGATTTACTGTCCGGAACAGGCTAAATACTGTCCGGAAAATGAAAATACTGTCCGGAGAACGAAAATACTGTCCGCATTCGAAAAATACTGTCCGGAAGCAGGAATTACCATAAAAATGCCAGTCCCGCACTCAAGCGGGACTGGCATTTAACATTTTTCTATGTCCAGACTCCAGCGGCCAACTCCTCGAGTCGTAAGTCTCTCTGGCTAGGCGGCTGAATACACGCCGCTACGCCAGAGCGCCTTACGCTTGTCGGAGCTGAGCGGCCGCTTGCGCTTTTCGTAGTGTCCAGACTCCAGCGGCCAACTCCTCGAGTCGTAAGTCTCTCTGACTAGGCGGCTGAAATTTCGCTCTGCCAGTTTTCGGGGATTTATAGTGCTCCTGCATCGCTACGCTACTTCGTCGCAAGAGATAGGCCCAAACAAGTTTGGGCTATCTCTCGCCGTCGCTTTTCTAATTAAAACGCAGACGTCCAGCCCGCATCAGCCGTTACAACTGTGCCGTTTACGAAGCTTGCTTCGTCTGAAGCCAGGAACAATGCTACTTGAGCAAGTTCCTCTGGTTTACCGACGCGCGGGATGATTCCTTGAACCGCTTGCAGACGGCCAGCGCCGAATTGGCTTACATTTTTCATTGTAGAAGAGATGTTGGTTTCCACTGCACCCGGTGCGATTGCGTTGCAGCGGATGCCTGAGTTTGCGTACATGTAACCAGTGTTTTTCGTTAATCCAACAACAGCGTGTTTCGAAGCGCCGTATGCAGCACCTGCGTGAGCACCGTTCAATCCGCCTGTTGAGGCTGTGTTGACGATGACGCCTTTGCCTTTTTCAAGGAAAATCGGGATCGCTTTACGAGTAGCGCGCATGACGCCTTTCGTGTTCACATCAAAAATCATGTCCCATTTTTCATCTGTGATCTCACCGATTGGCTCAAAGCCGTCCATGATGCCGGCGTTGTTGACCAGGATGTCCAATGTGCCGAATTCATTTACTGCTGTATCAATCATGTTGTCGATATCTTCTTGGCTGGTAACATTCACTTTCACCGCTTTGGCAGTTCCGCCATTCGATGAAATGCCTTGCACCACTGCTTCAGCGCCGTCCAGATTCATATCCGCAACGACCACTTTCGCGCCTTCAGCCGCATACAATTCCGCAATCGCCTTACCCATTCCGGATGCAGCTCCAGTAACTACCGCAACTTTACCTTCTAATCTCATCAATAAAACCTCCTCATATTTAATGAACAAGTGTACAATAAAATTATAATCCCTTGAAGTAAGAACATTCAATAAACAAAAAAGCATTAAATGTACATTAACTTACAAAATGATAAAATCTGTTCGCTAAGAGGTGAAAAAATGAAAACAGACTTGCGGGTATTCAAGACAAAAGAAGCTTTGCGGAACGCACTCATGCATTTATTGGAACAAAAGAGTTTGAATTCGATTTCAGTCACGGAATTGTGCCAGCTGGCAAAGGTCAACCGGGGGACGTTTTATGCGCATTACGGCCAGGTTGAGAATCTTTTCGAAGAGTACTTCAAAAACATCATGAAAGATTTGGCCGATTCATATCAGGAACCGTATAAATATGTACAGAGCCTGCTGTCGAAAGACGTCAATCCGGCCACCATCCGCATTTTCCATCACATCGAAAAGTATGAAACCTTTTACCGGATCGTTTTCTCGAAAACCGTGCCGCTGTCCTATTACTATCTGCTATTCGACCACGTCCAGTCCCTGATCAGGGATGATGTCAGCGAACATTACATCAACGGGATCGACATCGACATCACAATGGTGAGCGCCTATCAGGCCAACGCCATTCTTGGTCTCGCAATTGAGTGGCATCGGCAGGATTTCAAGCAAAGTGCTGAAGACATGAACCGGCTGCTGGTCAAAATTTTAAGTATTTAATTGGGGTGACTTTAATGGTGGAAATGGAAACTGACCGGCTTTATTTGCGTGAATTCAAGGAAGACGATTGGGGCGCAGTCCATAAATACGCATCGCTGGAACAAGTCAGCAGGAATCAGCCTTGGGGGCCAAATACGATAGAAGAAACGAAGGCATTTGTGAAGGAAGCTTTGGCGGATTCAAAGAAGACGCCGAGAACCCGTTACATCTTTGCAATCGTTTTAAAAGTGCATGAAGAATTGATAGGCGCCGTGGAGATCAATGTCAGGAGCGCAGCGAATAGATCAGGAGAAATCGGCTATATCGTCAATCCGGATCATTGGGGCAGAGGCGTGGCCACAGAAGCTGCGTCACTGATGATCGGCTTCGGTTTCGATGGATTGCAACTTCACCGCATTTACGCGACTTGTGCTCCCGGAAACGAAGGCTCAAAAAAAGTGCTGGAAAAGCTGGGCATGCATTTTGAAGGCAGGATGCGGGATCATATTCTGCTGAAAGACGGTTGGCGCGACTCGAATTTGTTCAGTGTATTGGCGGGAGAAACTGTTTAAAGAGTGGGGATGATAATAAAGATGGATATACCGATAAAAAAGATAATCTCAGAACTTATTAAACAAAATGTAATATCTGCTGAACCGTCCATCTTTAAAAAACTGAGTGGCGGAACCGTCAGTGAGCTGTATCTTTTGAAAGTAAATGACTCAGAGTATGTACTGAAGTTGAATGATCCAGAAGTTACTGGACCTGAATCATTATTTCTGAATACATATAAAGAGGCGGGCATGTTGCCAAAGCTCCTTTATGTTGCACCATCCAACACATATATAGTTTATTCATTCATAAGTGGATCCACTGACTATAATGGAAGCAGCAAAAAAGAAGTTTTGAAAGAGCTGGTGGAAGGTCTTCTCAATCAATATGTTAAATTCCCGTCTGAATCGGGATGGGGCTGGGTGGATTCACCGTCAGCTTCCTGGCAGGATTTTTTAAGAAATGAAGTAAGCTATGCGCAGAAATCAATCGGCTCTTCAATTAGACCAGCTGATCATCAATTGGTTGCTGACCTCGTCGAAAAGATTGACCCGAATGCCAAAGCTTACCTATTGCACGGAGACTGCGGTTTCCATAACTTCATTTTTGACGATCAACATTTAGTTGGCATAATTGACCCTGCTCCAGTTATCGGAGCTCCGGGTTATGATTTGGTCTATGCATTTTGTTCAACACCCAATGATTTAACAAAAGAGACTTTCGACTATGCAATTCACTGGTTAAAAGAAAGGCCTGTCGAAATATACGAGCTTGTGGTCATCGGCTTGTATCTCAGAATTGCGCTGTGCAGCAAGCACCATCCTGCTGATCTGCCACATTATATGAGAGCTTGGACTGAATGGCTGGTGATATTAAAGAACGGATAAAGAAATTAGGAAGAAAAAAGCTAACCGCCGAATTCCCGTCTCAACATAGAATACATATAAAGATCATCGAATTTCCCTTGTGTATATTCATAATCCCGCAGCAGCCCTTCTCTCAAAAAGCCGGTTTTTTCGACCAGCTTTTGGGAAGGGCTGTTTGCCGGTTCGATCAACGCTTCAATACGGTTAAGGTCTAATTGTTTAAATCCATAAGCAGCCACAGCGTGCAATGCCTCGCCTGCAATTCCTTTTCCCCAGTGTTCCCGGCTCAATTCGAACCCGATTTCTGCCCGGTGATGCTTCTCTGATAGATTCAGAAAGCCGCAGCTTCCTATTATGCGGTCTTCCTCTTTCACTGTAATTCCCCAGCGCATGCCGGTTCCGTTTCCGAAAATTGACTGATACCAGCCGATTTCATCCAAGGCGTCTTCAATTGACGCAAAAGGGGCGAGTCCCATATGGCGTGTGACCTCTTCGTCCGACAAATATGCTAAAAGACTGTCTGCGTCTTTTTCCGTTACCTTCCGCAAAATCAATCTGTCCGTTTCGATCAAAGGGAATTTATCTGGTTTGTCCATTTGTCATTGCTCCTTTGTTCAGTAATAGTTCTATTTCAACAATATACTTTGACTGCAATAATTTACAATCGAGACTGGCAGTTACCAGGAAGAGGTAGAGATATTATACCTGAATGTTAAAATAATACATAAAGCAAAAAAATTAAAATTATACTAAGAGGTGTTTTATGCGGTTTCTTCGAACTTCAGCTCTCAATTTGCTGTTTGTACTGGCAGGTACTATTGCATTCTGGGCTTTGCTTCTATTGTTTGAGCCATTAACAGGATTTATTGCTTGGCTGGTATTAAGCGTGGTATTGGTCGGAATACTGATTTTGACGATTGCCACTTACATAAGGCAAAAACGGACATCTGCGGCGAAAACATCCACTCTTGCAGCGGCTTTTCTGGCGTTAGCTGTGATGTGGCTCATTTCCTTGGTGCTGGTATTCGTGAATTTCATGTTATATCAAGTGGAAGAATACATGACAGAACAAACGGCTTTAACAGCTGCCCAAAAGCTGGATTATTATAAACAATTTCTTGCGGGACCTGGACAGGTGGCTGATTTGTCTGAGCTGGAGTCGACGGAAAAAGCAGGCATCACCTTCTATTATCCGAAAGGTACCGAACCGGCAGATGAAATCAGTGAGGTCGCTGAATTTATTCGGGCCAATAAAGAACGGTTTGAAGAAAGCCTTGGCGTAAACAGTGATGCGTCCTTTTCAGTAGTCCTGTACTCTGACGCAGCGTCAATGCCGGAAAGTGAGGCGGCCGGGAAAAATTATAATGGCCTTTACAGCGAGGCTGACCAGACGATCCACCTGCCGATGCCAGTGGATTCGACGATTCTGGCACATGAATATATTCATCATTTGACTTACAGCATCGCAAAAGAAAGAGAAATGTATATATCACAAATTCCACAGTGGTGGATTGAAGGGATTGCGACACATTTATCAGAACAGGGCGTCAGTGTTCCTTTGCTGGAGATGCCCGAAACCGGTTTTGTGGAATTCAGTGTGCTGGCGGATGTCGGCGGATGGCAAAACCATCTGAAGGCGAATAACCAGCCATATGGACAGAGCAGTGCTTTTATCGGCTATCTGATGCAGCAGGAAGGTCAAGATGCCATTTCAAAAATCTTCAGCGAAATGGAAAATGCGCCAATATCGGACAGCTTTGAAAAAGTGACGGGGAAAACGGTTGAGCAGTACGAAAGCGAATTCTTCACGGATTTTAAAGAACGAACGGAATTATGGGACAAAGCCCATCTGTTGGATATACAAGATAACGAACCACAAAAAGCATTGGATATTTTCTTAGCCCTTGCCCATAACGAGCCTGGCCTTGTATCGGTCAACCACCGGATTGCCAACCTCTATATGGAATTGGGCGAGTACGCAAAAGCTGTCGATTACCGCAATAAAGAGCTGGAGCTTCAAATTGCCGACAGCAGCGACAATCTGGCTGCAACTTACGGATATTTGGCTGACAGCCTGCTCTTTACCGATATTGATGAAGCGGTAAGAGCCGCTGAACGGGCAGTGGAAGTTTCAGACGAAGCAAACGTGGACTGGAATGAAAACCGGCTGCAGGAATTCTCTTCTTTGAAAAAACGGATTGAACAGGGAGAACCCTTACGTGGCTATTACGAAATATTGACCGGTGAATTTACCATCAATAATGGGTCGGAAAACCAGGCTGAAAAAATTGGATTGATTGATATTGCTCTGGAAAAATACAGCGGACAGGATAATGAAGGAAGAAAGGCATTGACAGCACTGCGGCAAATTCTGAAAAAGGACGTGGCGGATTAACAACAGCGGAGGGGAAGAGAGAAAGAAGAAATTTAAATTTCAAATTATCTGAAACGTTTTGCAATTCTCCCCGTATTAAATAGTAGGCAGGTTGAATAAAAATCTATTTAAAGGGGAGATGGACAAATGTTGGAATCAATCGGATATGCCACGCTGGGGATTGCAGTGCTGATTGTCGCAGTTCTGGCGGGTATCGGATACTTTTTCTGGGTGAGATTCCGTTACCGCACAGCCAAATCGAACGAAGCATTGATCATTACAGGACCGAAACTCGGGGATCCTGAAAAAGATACAAATATATTCACGGACGAAGAAGGAAGATCCATGAAAATCATACGGGGCGGAGGTTACCGTCTGCGCCGGTTCCAGACTTCCACACCGGTCAATCTGACTTCATTCCAATTAAAGCTTTCGACACCGCGCGTCTACACGATTGCCGGAGTGCCGATTGTGGCGGATGCGGTAGCCATGGTGAAAGTCGCCGATACATTGAACGGCATCGCCAATTACGCCGAGCAATTCCTCGGTAAAGAACAGAGCGAGATCGAAACGGAAATCATCGAAGTGCTCGGCAGTAACTTGCGTGCGATCCTGTCTAAGATGACGGTCGAAGACATTAACGGAGACCGCGAAAAATTCAATCAGGATGTCCAGGAAGTTGCGCAAAAGCAGCTGGATTTGATGGGCTTCAAAATCACTTCTCTTGGGCTGACCGATTTGCGCGATGCAGATGAGCAGAACGGCTATCTGGAAAACCTGGGGCGGCCGCGAATCGCTGAAGTCCGCAAACAGGCTGAAATCGCAGAGGCGGAGACAGACCGTGAAACGCGGATTCAACGCGCGCGTACAGACCAGGAAGCGAAAGAAGAAGAATACAAACGCCAGATTGCAATTGCCGAATCGCGTAAAGAGAAAGACATCAAAGACGCTGCGTTCAAGGAAGAAACTGAACGGGCCCGGGCGAAATCCGAGCAATCCTATGAACTTGAAAAAGTGAAGCTTGCGAAAGAAATTCAGGACGAAGAACTGAACCTGAAATTCATGGAGCGGGAACGCGCCGTTACATTGGAAGAAGAAGAAAGTAAAGTGCGGAAAACCAAAGCGGATGCTACATATTACGAAACCACCCGTGCAGCGGAAGCGGAAGCCCGCAAGTCGGTCATCAGCGGGGAAGCGAAAGCGAAGATCCGCCGCGACGAAGGTGCCGCCGAAGCGGAAGTTATCCGTGAACGAGGAAAAGCGGAAGCCGAATCACGTAAATTGCTTGCTGAGGCGATGGAACAGCATGGCGATGTGATCATTACCGAGAAATTGATCGATATGCTGCCGATATTCGCGGAAAAAGTCGCTGCACCATTGAACAATATCGATTCAGTGAAGATCATCGATTCCGGCAACGGCCAAGGAATCCCTTCATTCGGCCGCAGTGTCACCAAAACGATGGTCGATATGCAGGAGCCATTGAAGGAAATGACAGGAATCGATATCGGGGAGCTGTTGAAATCCTATGTCGACAAAACGCCGAAACAAGTCGTGCAGGCTGCTCCGGCTCCACAGCCGGAAAACGATGCCGGCAATGATTTGCCGAATGAAGAGCCATCAGATCCGGAAGCAGATGATCAGTGATTCTTTTATATCCTTTTATCCACAGAAATAAATCTGTGGATAAAGGGATATTATTATTTTTGTAGAATATCCACTGTGGATAAGTAAAAGTGGAATCCAGACAGGTCTGGCGAGAGGAGCTGTCCACTGTTCCATTTTGCGACAGGAGGAGAATGGATTGAAGATTGACATCATCAGGCATTCGGAATGGGCCGGAACCAAATTCACCTTGCATTTGCTTTCACAGATCCTCAGGAAGATCAAATTGGAAACAGCACAGCAGGAACCTCAATGGGCGCATGTGGCACTCGATCTTACGCCAGTCGGATTCAGCACGGGATTATTGTTCACGCAAGATCACGTTTTTCAGGCAGACGTGGATATTCAGAACAGCCGCATACAGGTAAACGTCGATGGGGACATACACAGCATTAGCCTCGAACCTTCCAGATCGGTCAAATGGTATCATGACGAAATTTTCAGCGCTCTGTCATCACGTGGAATCGATTTGAAAATCAATCCGAAACCGCAGGAAATGGCTTATACTGCGCCATTGAATGAAGACGATGCGCCACTTGAATTCGATCAGCAGATGATCGAATACGGTTTTTGGCTGGGTGATGAGCAAACAGATATACCCCTCTTTTTTTGTCCTGCCTTATCCGTTTCAGTATAAGGATTTGAATTCACCTTCCATAAAGCCCGCTGAAGCATTTTATGACGAAACGAAAAGTGAATATTTCCTCCTTTTGGATGCGGTTGCCGCGAAGGAAAATCCAAGTGATGATATACAACAGTTCTTCCGGTCCACTTTTTGTGCTTTGGCTGCTGAACTGGACTGGAAAGGCAGCGGATACTATTTCACGCCATTGCAAATGAAGGAGCAGGCATCCGGAAAGCGGCATTAGGTTGAAAAGCATACCGGATACAGCGATTTATAAACTTGATAACGGAGAGCCGAAAAGCTGCCTTGTGCGGCTTTTCTCTTTTTCGGTACGAAGATTTCTTATCAATTTTGAAAGCTGGCCAGAAACTGCTTGCAGAACCAGGTATTTCATTATATGATGTAAAACGTAATAATTACTATTTGCGATTTAAAACTAATTTAGGAGGGATAGATATGAGGGTGAACATCACATTGGCTTGCACCGAGACAGGGGAGCGCAATTATTCGACGGTGAAGAACAAGCGCCATAACCCGGAACGGATTGAATTGAAGAAATATTGTCCGCGTCTTCGCAAAGTCACATTGCACAGGGAAACAAAATAAAAAAATTTTACGATTTTACAAATCGTAATGATTACTAATTATGTTTTGTGAAAAGCGAGCTGGTGAAGAATTACAAATAAAAATTGAAAACTGAGAATTGAGGAATGACAGATGAAAAAAATATTTTTGCCCATACTATTATTCATTTTCATGGCAAGTGGCTGCGGAAATACCGAAGAAGCCCCAACAACGGCTGATACCGAAAATGCACCTGCAGAAGAAAAGATGAACATCTACACGACCGTTTATCCTCTTACATATTTTACGGAGCGCATCGGCGGTGAGCACGTGAACGTCCAGTCGATCTATCCGGCGGGTTCGAACGAGCACACATTTGAACCGACGCAACAGGACATGATTGCGCTTGCTGACGCGGACGCCGTGTTTTATATCGGATTGGGTCTTGAAGGTTTTATTGACAGTGCCAAAAAGACCTTAAGCAATGAAAACGTTGAATTTGTTGCAACAGCGGAATCGATTGCGGAAGCGGACCTTGGCGAAGGCCATTCGCATGAAGAAGAGCACGATCATGCACATGAAGAAGGAACGGAAGAAGAGCATGATCATGCGCATGAAGTGGATCCGCATGTCTGGATTTCGCCAGTACTCAGCCAGCAGATTGCGGAAGCCATCAAAGATGAATTGATTGAGCGCGACGGCGGAAATGCGGAAGAGTACGAAGTGAATTATGAGCAATTGGCCGAAGAGCTGCAAGAGCTGGACCAGGCGTTTGAACAGATGGCAGCTGCCGCTGAACAGAAAACGTTCTTCGTATCCCACTCGGCGTTCGGCTATTGGGCAGATGCTTATGGCCTGGAGCAAGTGGCAGTCGCGGGATTGAACAGCCAGGATGAGCCCTCTCAGCAGGAGCTAGTTGAAATCGTAAAGCAGGCGGAGGAGCTGAACATCGATCACATTGCTTTTGAACAGAACGTATCTTCGCGGCTGACTGAAGTGATTCAAAATGAGATTGGAGCGGAGGCCGTTCAATTACACAATCTGAGCGTACTGACGCAAGATGAAATTGATGCGGACGAAACTTATTTTTCATTGATGCAGAAGAATCTTGAAGTAATGGAAGAAATCCTGCGGCAATAAAATAAAGAGTCGCGCAATGTCCTCGCTGGCCGGATATTGGAAGGAAAACAGCGGAACAAAGCGAATTCTATACAGGAAGAAAGTAAAATCACCAAAAAGGGGTGCCTGTATGAATTTTCGCTTTGAAGAAACCATTCAATTGCTGTCGCGGACACCGGCCAGCCTGGAGGCGTTTCTTTCCGGCCTGCCGGAGGGATGGATCCACTGCAATGAAGGCGAGGGAACCTGGAATGCGGAAGAAGTGATCGCCCATCTGATTGAAGCGGAGAAGAGCAACTGGATTCCGCGTATTGAAACACTGCTTCAGCAAGGAGAAAGCCGGACTTTTCCGCCATTCGACCGCTTTGCCCATCTGGAAACCGCAGCTGACACCAGTATTGAACGGGAGCTGGCGGCATTCAGGGAAATACGCATGGTCAATCTGGAGAAGCTGAAAGAATTGGTGGATCCGGAGGAAGATCTCGATTTGCGGGGGATGCATCCTGAATTCGGCTCCGTCACTTTAAGGGAACTGCTCTCTACGTGGGTCGTGCATGACCTGACGCATATTTCGCAAATCACACGCGTCATGGCTGAACGGTACCGGCAGGATGTCGGTCCGTGGGAGCAATACTTGAGTATTTTGAAAGCGAGAAAGTGACGGGAGCATAATTACTATTTCAGCAGTCATAGAAAAAGCGTCCTGCTGCAATTTGCAGTAGGGCGCTTTCGTTTTTCTATTGTCCAGACTCCAGCGGCCCAGCTCTTCGGGTCATAAGCCAGCCTAGCTGCGTGGCAGATCGCCACTTCGCTATTCTGTCTTATGCCTTTCAGAGCTTAACGGGCGCTGTCGCTTTTCGTTATTCCTTCGAAACCAGATCGGCGATCAAGATAAAGCGTTCGGGTGCATCAGAACCCATGAAATCAAACGGATAGCATGTCGATACCGTCAGCGTAGCTCTCGGTTTCGGCACAATCACCGTGCGGTCGTCCGCATCCACAATTCGGGTTTTTCTCACTTTATAGGTGAATTTCCCGGCGGATGTTTCGACAATCAGCAGGTCGCCTTTGCCGACTTCACCCAATTCGCGGAAAACGGTATCCATATGTCCGGAAAGAACTGTATTGTCGTTTTCACCCGGCAAGACGCTGTCCGCGAAATGGCCGACGCCTTTCAAAAGCTCATCTTCATCGGTGCCGTGAAAAATCGGCAATGTCGCGCCAATAACTGGAATCATCAGATCGCCGATGTTCTCGCCTTTTTCAGGACGCACCGGATAAAGGACTTCATCTTCAGCATCTTCTTCCGGCAGTTCAACTGTTTCTGTGGAAGGTGCCGTCCTGGCGCTGACTTCCGTTTCACTCACCTGGCCGGCCTTAAAAAGCAGATAGCCCTTCAGGAAAGAGGCGGCATTTGTGCCGCTGAACCAAAGACCGAATGCAATCATTGATAAAGCCAAGGCCGACAAAATGAACTTTTTTCGGCCGGCCCCTTTGTTGCCTTTAATTTTCATCGATCAGTTGCCCACAGTTTTCATGCGGCGGAATAGCAGGAAGCCGATCAATACGAACGCTAGTCCAGCCAATGAATTGCTGACATAATCAGTGGCAGTTTTCGGAAGCTTTCCGCCTTTAGTTGTTTGTACAGCTTTTGTATCTTTTTTCACGGACTTCACTTCTTTTTTCACTTCTTTTTTAGGAGCTGTTATCACTTCTTCAACTGCTTCAAGGTCCTTGCCTGTTTCTTTGATGATTTCAGAACCGAACATTTCAGCTGTCAAAACCATATCGGCAAGGAAAGTGCCTTCACGGTCATAGACTTCAATCAGTAAATCTTTTCCGTCCGTCGTTTCCAGCGTCATCAACGCAGCCAAAGTAAGTGCAGTTTTTTCTTTTCCGTCAGTCAGATAATACTTTGTTTCAACTTTAAACAAATTCATCATGTCATCGAAAATATCCAGCAAAATCGCGATTTGTTCAGCATCCAACTCATCAGCGCTTTCGAAATTCTCAACTGCTTCCAAACGCACCAGCAAAGAATCCAATTCAGTTAAAAATGCTTCATCTTCAAAATCCAGTGTCATGAAGTGTTCAAACAGCCGTTCCAACTCTTCGTCAGTAAGGCCGATTTCTGTAAATATGTCCATGTCACCAAACTCGATGCCGACATTAACATCAGGAGACAAATACCATTCCACATAGAAATACAGATCTTCATTGAAAATAATATACATATGGCTGTCCAGTACATCCTGGCCTTCTTCGATATCACCATATTCGACAAGCAGCGCATTCAGCTCTTCACGCGTCAAATCGAAATCTTTCATTACTTTCTGTACGCCTTCTTCAGACAACGGCGTCCCTAATTCCGAAACATCGGAGAAATACTCCAGACCCCAATCCTTGCTTTCAAGGTAAGCCAGGTAATCTTCTTTAGTCCAGTTGATGTCTTTCAGGAATTCTTTAAATTCCTCACCATCTTCATCAATCAAACCGAAGTCTGCAGTCAAATAATATTCTGTAAAGAAGTACAATTCTTCGTTGAAGATGAGGTAAGTCCCATCCAGAACGTCTTCGCCTTCTTCGATATCACCAAACTCCACCAGCAGCTCGTTCAATTCTTCGCGAGTCAATTCGAAGTCTTCCATGACAGTCTGAACGCCTGCTTCAGACAATGGGGTTCCGAGTTCAGACACATCACCGAAATCATCCAGGGACCAATTTTTCTCCATCAGGTAATTTATATAACTTTTTTTGGACCAGTTGATTTCTTTAAGAAATTTTTCAAACTCAGGATCGTCTTTCGCAATCGCGAACGTTGAAGCAGGTAAAGCGGAAACCACCAATATTACTGCCATCAATAAAACCAATAATTTTTTCATCTCTTTCCCCCATCTGACAAAATTGTGATATCCAGAAAATTATAATCGGGAAATTCCGCAGGTAATATAGGCACAAAGGCCTTATTTTCAAAAAAGTTCCAAAATACTGTATTATTTATACCAGAGATAAGAATTCCAAGATTCGGAGGACAATAAAACCATGATAAAAGCAGTCATTTTTGATTTGGACGGAACCCTTCTGGACCGTGATAAATCAGTGGAAAAATTCATTTTGGAACAGTATGGACGGCTGGATAAGGAGCTGGGTCATATTGACCAATCGGATTATATTAAAAGGTTCATCCAGCTGGACAGCCATGGATACGTCTGGAAGGATAAGGTCTACCGGCAGTTGGTTGAGGAATTCGAAATCACGGATATGTCTTGGGAGCAGCTGCTGGATGATTATTTGTTTTATTTCGCAGCACATTGTGTTCCTTTTCCGCATCTTGTACAGATGCTCGAGGAGCTGAAAGCCCGCAATATCCTGCTCGGCATGATCACCAACGGCTATACGGATTTTCAGGCAGGCAATATCGAGGCTCTCGGTATTGCGCGATATTTTGATGTCATTCTGATTTCTGAAAAGGAAGGATTGCGGAAACCGGATAAACGGATATTTGACAGGGCGCTGGAGCGTCTCGGCGTGCAAGCGGAGCAGGCAGTATTTGTCGGCGACCATCCGGCAAACGATGTGGAAGCGGCCGCGGGGGCGGGGATGAAGAGCATCTGGAAGCGGAACCCTCAGTGGGAAGACGCGAAAGCTCATTTCACCATCGACGGCCTGGACGAAATTCCAGGGATTGTTCAGGAGTTGGAAGCGAAATCGGAACTTGGAATAAAGCCCGGCAACTAACCAGGGGTATTTCCATATATGGCAGAATGCATGCAATGTAATGAACCGGGGGAACGGCAGAAAATGAAAAGAAATTTCTATAGAAGAGTTTCCGCAACACGGTAAAGTCGGAAGGCAATTTGAAAAAAGTGATCCAACTTCTCACGAAACAACGTTATATAGCTGGGATCGAAGAAGAGGACTGATTTCTTGTAGACGACTCTGAATCTTGCCAGCGAGAAAATCAGCGGGCTTTAAGGTTTTTAATCGCTTTTCGCCTGCGGAAAGCATGTATTGGTGTCATTTTCTTTTAATGTTAGAGTAGGAGGAAGTGTTTTTTTCTTCAAACAGGGGTGCTGGGGATTATATCTCCGTTCAGGAAAATATATCAACGCTCCAGCGATTATATCTACGTTCAGGAAAATATATCTACGTTCAGGGGATTATATCAACGTTCAGCATTTCACGTACCAAAAATCACCGCTTTTCAGCGGCTTCAGCAGAGAGGAGGCGCAAAATGAAGGCAATTAGAATTATCTTCATCATTATTTTACTGGCAGGAGTCATTTATTGGCTGTGGACCGGCAGTGAGCGGTTCCTTCCTTATGTGATGCTGACGGCGTCCGTTTCAGCATTTCTTACAACTTATGAAGAATTCTCGAAAAGCTGGAAAAGCGTGGATGGCTATCTTGCGCTGGTGACTTCGTTAATATTCGGCGCTTACGGCATTTCGTTGCTGATAAGATAAGCTGCAGCCGTCACTCAAGGTTTTATTCACACAAATTTAACATCATGAAAGAGTGGAGCGCCTCAAAATCACATACTATTAGAAGGTCAGCAATATTCAAAAGCCAAAACGTACAGAAGGAGCACGCCATGAAAAAATTTATAGCAATCGCATTCCTATTATTATTTTTACCAGTTACAGCAAACGCACACTCAGGTTTATCATCTTCAACACCAGCGGAAGGCGCGACTCTCGAGGGGTCACCGGAAGAAATCCAATTCCTGTTCGAGTCGCCAATCCAGCAGGGAGACATGACAATCAAAGATGAAGCGGGCAACACGGTTGAAGTTGCCGACATCATATCTTCTGAAATGGAATTAACCGGCCAATTGGCGGACGAACTTCCGAACGGCGCCTATACGGTCGACTGGAGCGCCATCAGCCAGGACAGCCACGAAGTTACTGGAACTTTAACATTCAACGTCGCAGCTGAAGAAGCTGAAGAAATCGAAGAAGCTGCAGAAGAAACAACCGAAACAACTGAAACAACGGATGTCTCTTCAACAGAACAGCCAGAAGAGGCCGCTGCACCGGAATCCGAAACTGCGACAGCAGAAACGCCTTGGGTGACTATTCTCATCATCGCCATTTTGGCAATCGCGGCAGTTGCCTTCTTCGTAATGGCCAGAAGAAAATGATTCTGTTCACGGTCATTTCTGATTTCCTGTTATACCTGGCCATGTCATTTTTGGCCGGTGTGCTGGTTCTGCAATTTGTCCCCGGGCATCGCAAGCCGGAAATTCCGATTAAAAAATCAGCAGTCCTACTGGCGATCGCATCCATTCCTGTTCTGTTAGCGGCGCCGGCCATCCAATTGCTCGGCTTGCTGATGAATAATGCAGGCTTCGGTTCCGCGGTATGGACGGCGATTACCGAATTCCAGGCCGGCCAAAGTTTTGCGTTCAGCATTTTTCTTTCATTTTTCTGGTTCGGCGCAACAGCCGTCAATAGCTCGAAATACATTCAGGGCTTCTGGTTCCTGCTGTCCATACTCAATATGGGCTTCGGCAGCCATGCCGCATCGCTCGATTTTCTGCCGGGGCTGGTCAGCCACACCATACACTTTCTGTCGCTGACACTGTGGGCTGGGGTATTGATCCTGGTCACCTGGTGGGCACCGGCGCTTACTAATTGGCGCAGCTTCCTGAAATGGTTTACACCGTTCGCTTTCGGCATGATGGCGCTCATTTTAGTGAGCGGTGTCGCTGTCTGGCTGCTGTTTTCAAAACCCGCCGACTACGCGGCTTCCTGGGTTCTGCCTTATGGCCAGATGCTGCTCTTAAAGCATTTGAGCATCCTGCCTTTATTGGCGGCCGCATTCCTTAACGGCTTTGGCAATAAAGCGAAAGAACCGTCACGCAACCTGCTGAAACTCGAAACTTTCATGCTGGGTCTGGTTTTCCTCTGTACCGCTGTCATGAGCAAGCTGGCGCCGCCGCATAACGTTAACAATACGTTTTTGACGGAAGGAACGGCGCCGTTGCTGGAAAACCTGATCGGAGCACAATATTTGCCGATCATACCGGAATTCGTCTTCTCGCTTAACGGCATCCTGCTCTTATTGATCGGTGCGCTCGCCATCGGCCTGATGATCATGAGTTTCTTTAGAAAAATTCCGTTATGGCTGTCATTCATTTTTGCCCTGGGCTTTATTGTAAGCGTATATTTGGGCTTGATGATGAACATCAGTTTTTAAGGAGCGGAAGGATACAAGCAATAAAAGCCTATTCCACTCTATAAAATGAAACCGTAAGAAAGCCGTCCTGAAGTCTGACTTCCAGGGCGGCTTTTTCTATGGAATCGCATGTCAAAGGGATTTAGCAATGAAAAGGGATAAAAAATGGAAGGAAAGCTTCGTGTTACAAATATTGTTTTCTGATAAATCTAATAAAAATATGATTAACTGCTCAAATGCAGGGTAAATATGTAAGAAGAAATGTATATTTGTAAGTTTATGGGAGGTGCTAGTTGTGGTTGGAAAATCTGCAATTTACGGGAACTTAAGGATGGAAGAAAAGGACCTATTGAAAAAATCACGGCAATGCTTCGCCGGACAGGAAGATAAAAATGTAAGGAACGGGGAAGTATTCATGATTTATTTCCTGAATAATTGCTCGTCCGAAGGTGTTTTATTCAAAACTATAAAAGAAATTACGACAGATTTGAATATGTCGCATGCAGCCTTGACGCGAGTGCTGAAAACGCTGGAAGACAAACAATTCATCTATCGCCGCAATGGCATTATCGGCTTGCATCAGGCATGACCGGCCACAATTGGGGAAACTGTCTAAAATACATTGAAAAGAGGTAATGGCAGATGGTTAATGCACTCAGTGGATTGCGGGAGTTGAGAAAGGCCAAAGGGCTGTCTTCAAAAGAACTTGCCCAGCAAGTCGGCGTTGCAACCAGTGCGATATGGGCGTACGAAAACGGCACCAAACAAATTCCGGAAGACCACGCTGAACGTCTGGCTGCTTTTTTCGACATTCCTGCAGAAAAGCTGCTGGCGGAATAAGAAGAGTGGGCCAGGCTTATTGACGGCACAATCAAGAAGGAAGGGAACCTCATGAAAAACACAGAAGCTTCAACGAATCATTTTTACAGGGAACGGGCATTTACAGAGTTTACTGAAAGACTGAATGGCCATGAGCAGGAAATCGCGAAAAACGCTTTATGGGAGATTCAGGTGCTGAAGCGAGAAGTGCAATTATTGCGGCGGGACAAAGACACGCTGCTTCATGATAAAAAAGAATTGAAGGAAGCGCTGAAAAGCGAAAAATACCGCTCGAAGGAAATGCTCCGCTACTTCAGCCGGTGGACCGAAGATTTTGCGAAAATCATTAAGATTCCGATCAATATGGAAAACGAGGCGCATATCCGCCAGCATTATTTTTCATTGCGCGAATCGGCAAAAAATCTGGTGCACAGCTGCCGGCGGAAATTGAAGGAAATCGACTTCGCGATGGAAGAACAGGATGAGCCGAATATCAAACGGCATTGACCAGTCCTGTGCGGAAGCGCTAAACAACCAGACTGCACTAGATTGCATGGAAGGGAAGAAACCGTATGCTGAATTTTGGAATAAGAGAGGTGGGAATCGATTTAGGTACCGCCAACACGCTATTGGTGCTGCAAAATAAAGGGATTGTTATGCGTTCACCGTCAATGGTGGCGGTGAACGGAGGAAGTGGCGAAGTGATAGCGGTAGGAAAAGACGCTTATGAAATGAACGGGCGCACTTCCGGCGGCATCAAAGTCAGCTATCCGATGCGCTGGGGCGTGATTGCGGATCATGAAAAAGCCATTACGATGATCGCGCGCTTTTTAAAGGAAGTCACCAAAACGGTCGGAAATCTTAAGCGGAAGATCTTTGTCATCAGTGTGCCGATAGGAATTACAACGGTTGAAAAACGGGCAATCATCGAAGCCGCCAAACGGGTTGGCGCACGCGAAACATTGACGATAGAGGAGCCTTTGGCGGCGGCTATCGGAGCCGATCTGCCCGTATGGGAACCTGAAGGGCTGATGGTAGTGGATATTGGCGGCGGAACAACTGAAATGGCGGTTATTTCGTCAAACGGCATTGCTGTCAGCGGGTCGCTGAAGAATGCGGGACAGGCAATGGACCGGGTAGTGGCTGAATACATCCTGAAAAACCATGAATTGAAAATTGGAACGCGGACAGCGGAGCAAATAAAAATTCAACTGGGTACAGCTTATGGCCTGGCAGACGGCAAGCGTGCGGAAAAAATGGAAATCGGCGGGAACGATCTGATGACCGGACGGCCGAAAACGATTGAAATTACGGGACTCGATGTGGAAAAAGCGCTGGAGGAAACAGTGACGGGCATCATCACGGGTGTGAAAAGCACACTGGAAGTAACGCCGCCCGAGCTGGCCGCGGATCTCCACGACCGTGGAATCGTCCTTACCGGCGGCGGATCGCTGCTGCATGGACTGGATAAGAAACTGGCTGAAGAAATCCGGGTGCCGGTCACTGTTGCGGAGAATCCTATGGACTGTGTGGCGCTTGGCACAGAAAAAGCTATGCGCAATCTGGATAACCTGCGGCGTCCGTCGTATTGACCGGAACGGGCAGGGATCCTACATGCCATCACCATACGTATTTGTACCTCCGCCTGCTGTGTAATTGGAACTTTCACCCGGCTTTGCATGCGAATTGATCGACTTCATCGCCGTATTATTATTCTTTTTCCTTCTCCAGTCAATAAAACCTGCGAATCCAATCATGCCGAATATGATTACAAAAAACCACGTCATTTCTGAATACCCCCATTTTTTGATAATTCTATCTATTATTGTACCAGAAAACTGGAAACAAAAAACAGGAACGTTCTCAAAAGAGGACGCTCCTGTTTTATTATTCGCTTAAAAGCGGCGCTTTTTCCACGCTGCGCGGTTCCGGCAAAACAGCCGTCTTTTCTTTTGCCGTTTCTTTGACCGGCGGATTCGCCATTAAAGCAGCCGCCATGCCGATTGCCGGGAACAGCATCAAAGCCCAGAGAATTTCCGCGTAGCCGCCGAATACATCAAAGGCAATGCCGAGCGGCAGCGGGCCAAGCGCGGATCCGGTAACAATCATCGCCATCGAAATGCCGCTGATGCTGCCGATATGCTTGCGGCCGAAATAATTTGGCCAGACAACAGCCATGACGATACGCTCCATTCCCATGCTGACGCCCCACACCAGGCCGAAGATAATGGCAGCCGCCATGAAATCCGCATTTTGCAGCAGCAGAAGCGAAACGATTTCGCCGGCAAATACCAGTACCAGCATATACTGCACTTTTACTTTATCGAGCAGCAAGCCCGTCAGGAAAGTGACTGGCAGACCGATCAATGCCGTTAAACTCAAGATGCCTGCAGCGGCTTCAAGTGACAGCGAATTTTCCTTGAAAATAGAAACCAGATGAAATGTCAGGCCGGTGTTCACGATACCGGGAATAGCGGCACAGACGAGCAATAACCAGAAAGCGCGTGTTTTGGAAGCTTCATTGACAGACCAGCTGGCTTCTTCAACAGCCTTTTTCTTTTTATCCGCTTTTTCCGCAGCTCCATTATCCGGCAGCAAGCCGACATCTTCAGGGGAATTCCGGATCAGGAACAGGGCGAGCGGCGTGAACAGCACAATGATGATAGCGCCAAGCACCATCCAGGACATCCGCCAGCCGAACGCCTCGATCAGCCAGACATTGAGCAGCGGAAACGCCGCTGAACTGACCAGTCCGCCGATTGCGGCGATGCTGAGCGCGCGTCCTCTCTTTTTCACAAACCATTGCGGAATCAGTGAATTCGAAATCAGCGCCATTGAACCCTGGCCCAATAAGCGAATAAAGAAGAAACCGATGAACAGCATAAGCAAACTGGTGACGAAACTATTGAACAGGCAGGCGACCGCCAGCAGAACGGACACGACCACCGCCATTTTCCGCGAACCATTGCGGTCGATCAGTCGCCCGACGAAAAACAGCAGAAAACCTGCAGCAAGCGTCGCGCCTGAATAGATGCCGGATACCGTCGAGCGGCTCCAGCCAAAGTCCTGTATATAATAATCGATGAAAATCGAATTTGAATAAGTTTGTCCGGGGCCTGAGAAGAACTGCGATAAAGCCGCAATCGCGACGATAACCCAGCCATAGTGGAAGTTGTTGGCGGCAAATTGTTTCATTCTGAAATTGCATCTCCATTAATATAGTATTCCATAATTCAAAATCGGTATGTAAATTTAATACTCAAACATCAGTTTCTTATCATAGCATAATTAATTTTGAAATAAAGTATATGAGACCACAGTAATAAAAATGAAATCTATCTGATAATTGTTATTTTCAGATAATCAATTCTTCTCTTTCATATTTGATTTCGATTGCTATAATCGAGAGAGTGGATTTTACGGAAAGAAAACAAAATCTGCCCTTGCCAAAAAATACTGGCTAAGATATAGTTTAGAAATACAATATTTAGTGTATAATACATGAGAAAACACAATATATAGTGAAAACCGATAATGAAGGTGCCTGAAAAGGCTTAATAGGGAAACCGGTGGAAATCCGGTGCTGTACCCGCAACTGTAAGTGCTGACGAGCTATGGAAACCACTGTCGAAAGATGGGAAGGCCATAGCAGAGGATGACGCACAAGCCAGGAGACCTGCCTTCGTTATATGTTAATTGCCTTCTCCGGGAGCTGGGGGGTATAACGATGGTCTTATCGGGGAACAGTGCTTTTTTTCTGCTGTTGTACCCTTTGATGCTGCGTTTATCCAACCCATCCTCTCTCCGGAGAAGATGGGTTTTTTCTATGGGCGTGTTTTATTCGAAGGGATGATGAACTTAATGGAACAGCAGATTTCAGCAGGCATATCACGGACAATTCAGACGAGGCTGGTGCTGCCGCCGGATACGAATCACATGGGTACCATTTTTGGCGGAACGGTGCTCGCCTATATCGACGAAATTGCAGCGATCACGGCGATGAAGCACAGCGGCAAAGTCGTTGTGACGGCATCGATTGATACGGTCAATTTCCTGTCGTCGGCAAGGATCGGCAATGTGCTGATCCTGGAAGGCGTGGTCATTTCAACCGGCCGGACTTCCATGGAAGTGTATGTGAAAGCGGAATGCCAGGATATTGAAACGCGCGGCCGGACGCTGACGACAACCGCTATTCTTACGATGGTCGCAGTTGACGAAAACGGCAAGCCGACGCCTGTTCCGGGGGTCATTCCTGAAACAGACAAAGAAGAGTACTTATTCAAGAGCGCACAGGCACGGAAAGAACGCCGCATGAAACTGAACGAATTCGCGAAGGAGCTGGTCTAGATGAAAATGGGAATCTCAACAGAAATGGATGCAGTCGAAAAAGCGCTGGAGCGTGCCGAGCGGCTGCATGGGCTCGATACCACAGCATTGCGGGATAAAATCGGAGAGTTGGATGGCAAGATCGACACGGAACAATCCATGTTATATGCGCTGAACCGCATTTCGATGGATGAACCGAAATGGACATTCCTGGCGGCAGAACTTTATTGCAGCGAGCTTTACCGGCAGGCGGCAGCAAGTCGCGGCTACGAAGCGCAGGAGAAATACGGCGATTTCTACCAGCTGGTAGAAAAACTCTCATGTATCGGCATTTATTCGGAAGAGTTGCTGGCGGCATATTCGGAAACGGAAATCCGTGAACTGGGGGCAGTCATCGAGCCGGAACGCGACCAGCTGTTCAATTACATCGGTTTGTTCCTGCTCTCGGACCGCTATCTGGCAAAAAATTACGAAGGCAATTTACACGAGTTGCCACAGGAGCGCTTTTTGATCATCGCCATGGCATTGATGCAGAACGAGCCTGCAGCGAAACGGACAGAACTTGTGCGGGAAGCGTATTGGGCAATGAGTAATCTGTATATGACGGTGGCGACGCCGACCCTGTCGAATGCCGGCAAAAGCTTCGGGCAATTGTCTTCCTGCTTTATCGATACGGTTGATGATTCGCTGGACGGCATCTACCTGAACAACTGGGACATTGCGCGCCTCAGCAAAGACGGCGGCGGACTCGGCATCTATTACGGCAAAGTACGCGCGCTCGGGTCGGATATCAAGAAATTCAAAGGAAATTCATCCGGCGTCATTCCATGGATCCGCCTGGTCAACGATACGGCGGTCAGCGTCGATCAGCTCGGTCAGCGGCAAGGTGCGGTAGCGGTCTACCTGGACGTTTTCCATAAAGACATCATGAACGGCTTTCTGGATCTGAAAACGAATAATGGCGATGAGCGCCGCAAAGCGCATGACATCTTCACCGGCGTATCGATTCCGGATCTGTTTATGGAGAAATTGCAGGAAACGGATGAAAACGGCCGCAGTGTCGGCGAATGGAATACCTTCTGCCCGCATCAGGTAAAGCAGGTGATGGGCTGGAAAGATACGAACGGCAATGCGCTTGGTCTGGAAGATTTCTATGATGAAACCGACCGTACCTACTTCACCGAAAAATACGAAGAAGCGGTCGCGAATCCTTTATTGCCGCGTAAGACGTACCGGGCAATGGATATCATGGCGCGCATTATGGTGTCGCAGCTGGAAACGGGCACGCCGTATATGTTCTACCGCGACGAAGTCAACCGCCAGAATCCGAACAAGCACCTCCGTGGACGCGGTTTGACGTCGATTTACTGCAGTAATCTGTGCAGCGAAATAGCGCAAAACATGTCAGCGACAACGATTGTCAAAGAATTCACCGATGAAGACGGCAATCTGGTGATGGTGCGTAAACCGGGTGATTTCGTCGTCTGTAACCTGTCATCGATCAATTTGCCGCGTGCCGTGAAAGCGGATGTGCTGGAGCGCCTGGTGCCGATTCAGATGCGCATGCTGGATAACGTCATCGATTTGAACACGATTTCTGTAGGGCAGGCTGATGCCACGAATAAAAAATATCGCGCTGTTGGAATTGGATCTTACGGTTGGCACCATCTGCTGGCGCTCGAAGGAATCCATTGGGAGACGGAAGAAGCGGTGGAATATGCGGATAGTTTATACGAAGAATTCGCCTACCATGCCATCCGCTCATCCATGGAGCTTGCGAAAGAAAAAGGCAGCTATAGTGAGTTTGCCGGCTCGGAATGGCAGACTGGCGAATACTTCAGCCGCAAGGGCTATGAAGGTGAGAAATGGCAGGAGCTGCAACAGGAAATTGCAGAGAACGGCGTCCGCAACGGCTGGATGATGGCCGTTGCACCGAACTCGTCGACCGCGAAAATCGGCGGCTCGACAGACGGCATCGATCCGCTCTACGCCGTGGAATACGCGGAAGAGAAGAAGAACTTCAAATTTAAAGTGACGGCGCCGGATCTTGATCACCGGACGTACGATTATTACCGCCGCGCGAGACATGTATTGGACCAGAAATGGAGTATCCGTCAGAATGCTGCAAGACAGCGCCATATCGATCAGGCAATCAGCTTTAATCTGTATGTGCCGCATACGGTAAAAGCGAAGGAATTGCTGGAGCTTCATCTGGAGGCGTGGCAGCAGGGATTGAAAACGACTTATTACGTACGCAGCACGTCGCAGGCAGAAATCGAAGAATGCGAAGCGTGCCAAAGCTGAGGGAGGACTAATGATGGCAATTGATACACCTTTAACGAAGATCAAATTGCTCAACCCGGAGCATCCAAATAAATCGACAGGCATCCTGAACGGCAAATCTTCCGGATTATTGAATTGGAACGATATTGCCTATCCGCAGATGTACGATCTGTACCAGACGCTCTTGTCGAATTTCTGGAAAGCACAGGAAATCAATATGCAGGACGACATTAAACAATGGGATCATCTGACGGATACGGAGCGGGACGTTTTCCTCCGGATCAATACGCAGTTGGCATCGCTCGATTCCTTGCAGACACCGACGATGACGATGGCGATGGATTACGTGACCGACTCAAGTTTCAAAGCGATTTTTGCGGTCATCTCCCAGCAGGAGGCGGTACACAACGAATCGTATTCCTATATATTGAGTTCGCTTGTATCGGTCGCGGAACAGAATGCACGCTTTGACCAGGCGAAAAGCGATCCGGTCGTGCGGAAGCGCAATGAAGGGATTCTCGATGCTTATGAGGAATTCCGGCAAAATCCGACGCCGCAGACTTTATTCCAGCTGGGCATCAATTCGATTAATCTCGAGGGGATTTATTTCTATGCCGGCTTCGCATTCTTCTATCACCTGGCGCGCCAGCAGAAGATGCTGAAGACGAGCACGATGATCAGTTATATCCAGCGCGATGAGATGCAGCACGCTTATTTCATCGGCCAATTCGTCCGTATTTTATTGACGGAGAATCCAGAGTTGAACAATGAAGAAAACATCGACTATATTTACCGGACGGTCGATCAGGCAGTGCAGCTTGAAAAGGAATGGGCCGAGTATATCCTGGCTGATATCGAAGGACTCGATTTGGACGAATTCGGTGACTATGTCGAATATCTTGCGAATAAACGATTGCGCCAGCTGGGCATGAAAAACCTCTACGAAGAACGCAGCAATCCGATGCCATGGATCCAGGTATTCGGTGATGATATGATGAACGGCACGAAATCGGATTTCTTTGAACAGAAATCGCGTACCTATTCGAAAGTGTCCCAGTCCAATGGGTTTGATGAACTGTAATTTTGAAATTGCGATCGTCTATGCATCCGTGACAGGGAACACGCAGGCAGTGGCTGAAATTTTAACGGAAAGCTTCCGGGCTGCTGGCTTCCTGCCCGATGTTTATGAGATCGATCATTTTGATATAAATAAACTCGGACGTTACGACATAGTTGTCATCGGCACGTATACATGGGGAAGCGGAGAAATTCCGGCAGAAATGCAGGAGCTGTTTGAGGCCTTTGAAGAATTGCGGCGTCCTGAACTGGTGACGGCTGTGTTCGGGACAGGCGACAGCTTCTTTGCGGAATTCTGCGGAGCGGTCGACCGCTTCCGGAATATGCTGTACGTCCATACCAATCTGGCCGCGACGCTGAAGATTGAACTGATGCCGCAGGAAACAGATTTGACGCGGTGTGAAAAGTTTGTCGAAGCGGTGGGCAGGCGGCTGGCGGAAGCTGATGAAAAGAGAAAAAGCAAAGCGACTTGAAAGTGGAGTCGCTTTGCTTTTTTGTTGACGGATTTATGGAGAATCGCCGATAAACCTTCAAAAATCGCCGATAAACCCACCACGCCGCCTCCCAAAGCCAGCTGCATTTGACCCGCGGTTTTCTGCATGTCAGCTGCCGCTTTGAACCTGTCACCTGAAACAGGAAGCTTCCTTTCATTCACATGGTTATAGTTTGGTTATACCAAACAGCAACGGAGGGGTCGTATGAATATCATCCAAGTCAGCGATTTAAGCAAAGCATACGGGGAAAACGAAGTCCTGAAAGGCCTGGATTTCCAAGCGCGGGCAGGGGAAGTGATCGGGGTCATCGGAAAGAATGGCGCCGGCAAATCCACTTTCCTGGAAATTCTGATGACAATCAAACATTACGACGGCGGAGCGGTAAAAGTATTCGGCAAAGATCTCGCCTCACTTTCGGCCACTGACCTCGAACAGCTTCGCCGCCAGATATCAGTGGTGCTGCAGCCGACGCAGTTCTACAAAACGCTGAAAGTCGGTGAATTGCTCCAGCTGTTCAAAAAGTATTACGGATCGGAAGCGGATATCGAAAAGGTGATGGTCGATTTCAAACTCGAACCGCACCGCAAGAAGTATTTCGATAAGCTCTCCGGCGGCTGGAAGCAGATTGTCAGCCTGGCGATCGCCTTTTTGTCGAAGCCGAAGCTGCTGATTTTGGATGAGCCGACAACTGGGCTTGACCCGCATATGCGCAATCTGCTCTGGCAGTACATCAAGGACTACAACGCCCGAACAGGAGGCACGGTGATTTTAACGACACATAACATGGACGAAGTCGAGCTTTATTGCGATAAGGTGCTGCTGATCGATGAAGGCACGGATGCAATTTTTGGAACGACGGAACAGCTGCTTCGAAGCGGCTATCGGTCGATCAATGAATTCTATTTGGCGAAAGTGACTGCATAAGGAGGAGTTAAAAATGTTAGCGACACAATTGAAATACGATCTCATTATGTTTTCCCGTGAATTATTCTATGTGATCTTTACGCTTGCTGTGCCTCCGCTGTCGTATCTTTTCCTGGGACAATTGTTCGGTGGCCAGCTCTATGCCGGTAATTTGAATTATGCTCAAGTCTACACACCGGCATTCATTTTGCTCATCACTTTCACGGTCATCTTCTTTGCTTTCGGGTTCGACCAGGTGGCTCACCGTACAACGGGTGTGGAAAAGCGCATCCAGCTGACGCCGGTTTCCAAAAGCATCCTGCTTCTTTCTGGCATCATCCGGTCGCTGATCATCACCAGCTTTGGCTATGTCCTGATTTATGCCATCGGAATCACGGTCTACTCGCTGGAGTTTGAACCCGGAAGCGCACTCCGCAGCTACGCCGTTTTTATTATTTTCAACGCCGTCCTGCTGCTGATTGCGTCGGCAGTTTACTCGTTTTTCATGAATGACAAAAGCGCGCTCATCTTTTCCATCGTCATTTTCCAGGTGGTCATGCTGACGGGGGGATTTGCGATGCCGGTCGACAGGATGCCGGAAATCGTCCAGACCATCGCCGCCCTGAATCCCTTGTATCATATGAATAAAATCTTTACGGCTGTCTGGAACAGTCAATTGCAGTTTGAAAGCGGAGTGTTTATTTCCATCGGGTACCTCATTTTCCTGACAGTTGGATCGCTTATTGTTCTGAAGTCGAAAGGGAACAGGAAATATTAGCAAAATCCCTGGAGACAGAAAGTGTTTGAACATTTACACTATTGATGAGGGGTGACGGGAAATGAAAGTGTCATTGGACATCGATAGTGCATACGAAGAAACGAAAGTGACCATCCACTGCAGGGAAATGGACGATTCCATAAAAAACATTCTCGATTTTTTAAAAGGGCAGAAAACCGAATTTCTTGTCGGCAAAGACGGAGAGATGCAGCATATCCTTAAACTGGACATCATCCATTATTTTCATACTGATAAAGACGGTGTCAAGGCTGTGACGGCAAAAGGTGAATTCCGGCTGAAAGAGAAACTGTATGAACTGGAAGAAATCCTGCCGGCCAGCCGCTTTATCCGGCTGTCGAAATCGGTGATCGCCAATCTGCATGAACTGAGCCGGTTCGAAGCTTCATTTAATGGGACACTGGCTGTCTATTTCAAGTCGGGTGCAAAGCAATATGTGTCCCGCAACTATGTCAGCGCCATAAAAGAATCGCTGATGGTGAACAGGAGGAAAGGCAAATGAGGAACTTCCTGATCAGAAGCATCATGGGCCTGTTTTTTGGTGCCTTTATCGTGGTAATCCTAACCGGATCTGTCGCGCTGAGTGGCCAGGAAACACTGGACAGCAGCCTGTTTTTGAAAAATGCGGCGGGTTTTATGACAGCGGGCTGGTTTTTCACAGTCAGTACCCTGTATTTTGAAAATCCGAATTGGAGTCTGGCGCGCCAGACATTATTGCATTTCCTCACCGTGATCGTCCTGTATTTCGTGCTGGCATTCGGCATTGGCTGGATTCCGTTCAACTGGCTGAGTTTTCTGTTGATGCTCGGCGTGTTCCTGGTGTTCTACGCAATTTTCTGGACCGCCTTTTATCTTTATTTCAAAAATCAGGCACGGAAATTAAACAAAGAGTTAGAAGGAATGTAAAGAATAATAGGAGCGCAGAAGGCAATATCAGCCTTCTGCGTTTTTTATGGAAAAACAATTTACTGATATGTCACGATGTGATATAGTCGAGGTACGACATAGTGAAGAAGAGGGCTGACCGTGGAAATTCAAAAGTTGCTGAAGAAATATGTGCCGATGACCGAGACGGCATTTTATATTTTATTGTCATTAACAGAGCCCCGGCATGGTTACGGCATTATCAAGCATGTGGAAGAAATCACTGCCGGCCGTCTGGTGCTTGGTTCCGGTACGATTTACGGCACATTGACCAAAATGCAGAAAGACGGCGTGATCACGGTGTTTGCCGACGAGCAGCGGAAGACGGTCTATGAGATTACTGACGCCGGAAAACAATTGATGCGGGCGGAAATCGCGAGGATCAAAGAAGTGCATCGCAATGCAATTGCGAACGAGGGGGAATTCAGATGAAGAAAGTGCACAGGCTGTTATGGAGTTATGACGTTCCGCAAACAGAAGAGTGGCTGGCAGAAATGGCGGAACAAGGATTAATGTTTGATCGATTAAACCGGTGGACACGCTGCTTCCATTTTCAGGAGCGGAAGCCGGAAGCGCGTATTTACCGGATTGCTTATGAAAAATTGAACTCTCCTGAATTGCCGAAAACGCTTCAGGCTGAAGGCTGGGAAAAGGCTGGGACTGCAGGCAAATGGAAGTTCACGTTTAACAGTCAGCCGGAATCTGCCATCAGGACTTCACCGGTGCGGGACGGAATAGTAAAGCATAACCGTTTCCTTACCTACTTGTTTTATGCGATGCTCTTTTATTTCACCACTATGCTATTAGGTTTTACTGCTTCGATGTATTCTGCGTGGGTACTTGAAGGCGGCAGCAATATCGTCGAAAGTCCAATGTGGATCGTGACGTATCTTTTCATGGCCTTGATCTTAGGAAGCGTGATCTTTGGAGTTTATTCGATTGCCAAAATCAACCGGACGAATAAGGAACTCGACGGAAACACGGGTGGATTCTGGCCTGTCGATGAAATCGACCAGCAGAGTGAAAAGGAATTGAAGAAAACGGGCCGTCTGGTGAGAAAATGGAGGTTCGCCTGGATTTATTCGCCCGACAAAACGGAGCAGTGGCTGGAATCCATGGAACTGAAAGGTTTTAATTTGCATCGGGTCAATAAAATCGGCAACATGTTTTATTTCATAAAAGGGGAATCGAGGCAAATCGCTTACCGGGTGGATTACCAGAGAGGACCGATCCAAAGTTATTTTGCCATCCACCGGGAAGCGGGATGGCATGAAGAATTCACATCATCTTCGAATTTAGAGAAGTGGACAATCTGGAGCAAAGCTTACGATGAAAATGAAGAGCGTCCGCAATTATACAGCGATCAAAGCAGCCGGCTCAAACACGCGAAGAGAATTGCGTTGACTTATACAGCGGTATTTTCGCCGCTTGTCGCTTTCTATATTTATTTCATCATCAACATTATGATCAGTGCAGATACAATTCAGGAGAGGTTTTTATGGAACAGCAGCGGCTTATTTCTCGTTGCTATTCTGATATTCAGCACATTCATCTTCCGGATCTGGGCGTATTACGGCCGATTGAGAAAACAGGCAGCGGCTTGGGGGAACTGAGCGGAGGCAGTAACAAGAAATAATTCCGTTACTCATGGAAATTAATTACAAATACTAATAAGTTTTAACCAGTATTCTCCGGCTATACGTATTTTATGCGAATAAAGTACGAGAAATCGAGGAGGAACTGATAATGGCACAAGCGAAATGGTTAAAACTAGGAGCAGCGGCATTCCTTTCTGTAGGTATGCTGGCAGCTTGCGGTGATGACGATCCGGATGTGGAACAGGATATCAATGTCGAAGATGACGAAGACAGCGGAACAGTCGAACCATCAAATGGCGGAGAAGATGACGGCGGCGACACCGATGTCGATGTGGACACGGATACGGACTCTGAAGAGGGCGACGCGGATAATGATGCAGATACGGATACGGAAAGTGACGACACCGACACCGATACTGACACTGATACTGATACAGAAGAAGATAGTGAAGGGTAATATAAATGAAAACAGCGGACTGGAGCTTCCAGTCCGCTATTTTTTTGCGTTGTGCGCGGGAGAAGACCTGTTATGCGCGGCAAATGCATAATTGTGCTCAACTTGATATTTTTTCGTCCAGAATGATATTTTTCGGACTTCTAATTCATTCGGATTTCGGGTTTCCAGTTATTTCCCAAAAGGCCGTACCCAAATGCTATACTCTGAATAGGTCTTCATTAAATAGAAGGAACAGCTTCGGTCGAAAGGGGAATAATGATGGATTTGAAGGAATATATGCAACTGGATGCAGTTGGAATGGCTGCTTTATTGAAAAATAAACAAATGGACAGCGAAGAGCTGCTGAATTTAAGTTATAAACGGTTAGAACAGGTGGAGCCGCGATTGAACGCTTTTACCGAAACGCGGCGTGAACTGGCGCAAAAGGAATTGAAAGAAATGTCAGCCGGCGATTTCGCAGGCGTTCCGATGGCTTTGAAAAACATCTCGCAGGCGCTGAAAGGTGAAAAATTGACTGCCGGATCGAGATTGTTGAAGGAAATGAAAGCGGCGCAGGATTCCCATTTAACGGCGAAGCTCAGAAGCGCCGGCTTTACATTTGTCGGTCACACGAACACGCCGGAATTCGGCTTGAAAAACATCAGCGAACCGGAACTGTATGGGCCAAGCCGCAACCCTTGGAATCCCGATCATTCTCCGGGCGGATCAAGCGGTGGCTCGGCTGCTGCGGTCGCTTCCGGAATTGTGCCGATTGCCGGTGCAAGTGACGGGGGAGGTTCGATCCGCATTCCGGCTTCTTTCACCGGCTTGTTCGGGTTGAAGCCGACGCGTGGCCGTATGCCTGTTGGACCGGGTGCGGGACGGCAATGGCAAGGGGCTTCGATCGATTTTGTCTTGACGAAAACAATCCGCGACAGCGCGGCGATGCTGGATTTATTGCAGACAGTACAGCCTGCCGCCGCTTTTCATACCCCATTATTTCCCGGGAAATACAGTGAAGAGGTGGATAAAGAGTTTTCAAGGCCGCTGAGAATCGCTTTTTCAGTCGAATCGCCTGTCGGAACGCCGGTTTCTGAAGATGCCCGCCAAGCGGTAATAAAAACGGCGAAGTGGCTCGAACAGCAAGGGCATCAAGTTGAAGAGCGCGGCAATGGCATCGACGGCATTGGATTGATGCGGGATTATTATTTGATGAACAGCGGAGAAATGGCGCTGCTCATGCGCAATCTTGAAAAAGGAGCGGGCCGCGAACTCACAGCTGCTGATATGGAAATCGAATCATGGCTATTAAGCCAAGCCGGGTTAAAAGTATCGGCCGCCGATTATTCGGCGAGCCTTGCTTCATGGGACGCGGCTGCAGCAAAAATGGCTGCATTCCACGAAAGCTATGATTTCTATCTGACTCCCGCCACTGCGTATCCTGCGCCGAAAGTCGGCGAATTGACGCATAGCCGGAAATCACGCGAAGCGTTGCTCAGCGGCTGGGACCGGGCTTCGACAATGATCAGCCAGCAGCAGCTAATCTACGATATGTTCCTGCCAAGCCTCACCTATACGCCGTACACTCAATTGGCCAATTTGACAGGGCAGCCGGCTGTATCGCTTCCGGTCCATGTTACGGAAAACGGCTTGCCGCTCGGTGTGCAGGTAATGGCCGGCAAGGGGCAGGAGCACCTGCTGCTGCAATTGGCGCGCCAGGTCGAGCAAACGGATCTGTGGCAGGGAATGAATGGCAACCCGGGTTTGGAGATTTAATGGGGGTCAGAAAAAATCAGATGAGCTGCTTTTTGGGCTAATCGCTGATAAACGTTGAAAAATCGCCGATAAACCCCAAAATATCGCCGATAAAATATGACCGCCAGCACCAGCCGTTCCCATGCTGAAATCACCAAAGCTTTTTACCCGAATAGCCGTTTTTTATTGCGGGAAGCGGGTATAAAATGTTAAAAGCATAAGCTTCAGGATTCTACTTTGAAAAAGGAGGTATTCGGATGATCAGGGATAAATGGCTTAAAGTGGGAGCAGCGGCGGTCATGTCGGTTACGGTCCTTGCGGGATGCGGCGATTCAGACGAGCCGCAGATGGAACAGGAAAATCAGGCGCCTGGCGAAGAGCAGGAAGATAATGTAGACCGTGAACCAATCGAAGAAGAAGATGACCCGGATGAAAGTGATGAAGAAACAGAAAAAGACGCGACCACTGACAGTTTGGAAGAGGATGATACAGAAGTCGACAATGACTGATTGAAGCTGATATATAGAGAAAGTTCCTCCTGATCCCGGAGGAGCTTTTTTTATGGGAGTTTGACTCGATAACAATACAAATTACCGCAAAGAACACGTATAATGAAACAGCCTGACATCCTTATTGAAGAGGTGTTCTCCATGATTCTCATTATCGATAATTACGATTCGTTCACATATAATCTGGTGCATTATTTCGAGCAGCTGGACCCTGAAGTGCTCGTATTTCAAAATACTGATATTACAGCGGAAGAAATCGGTAAGCTGTCACCGGATCTGATAGTCCTGTCACCAGGGCCCGGCCGACCCGCAACGGAAGGCGCAAGCCGCGAAACGCTTGAGAAGCTGAGCCGTAAAATACCGATTCTCGGCGTCTGCCTGGGCCACCAGGCGATCGTCGAATATTTCGGCGGCGTTATTGTCAAAGGCGGCCAGCCCGTCCACGGCAAAGTGTTCGGCATGACTCACGATAGGAGAGGGTTGTTCGCCGGCATCCATTCGCCGACCCAAATCACCCGCTATCATTCGCTGGAAGCCCAAGCCGCATCCATGCCAGACTGCCTGGAAATCACCGCCTGTACAAACGACGGGGCTGTGATGGCTGTGCGCCATCGTGAATTGCCGATTGCCGGCATTCAGTTTCACCCGGAATCCATCCTGACGCTCGATGGCTTTCAGATGCTGAGGAATGCCTGCGAACAGGCGAAAGCGTGGAAATCGACGCAGAAAGGAGTCGCGGCAGATGAAGAACCCCTATCTTCTTTTTGAATTTCAAAATGGGCAAGGCGATATCGAACCGCTGGAATTCAAGGAGCCGATCCGGATTTTGCAAAGCCGCGACCTTTCAGAAGTCCCTTCTATTATGGAAGAAATCGATGAAGCGACGGAGCAGGGCTTTTATGCTGCCGGTTTCGTCTCATACGAGGCGGCGCCCGCTTTTCATCCTGAAATGGAAATCCGCGAAATTGGTTCGCTTCCATTAATATGGTTCGGTATATATGAAAACCCTGACGCAACGGCAGAAAAAACGCCCCCATCAGAACCTTACTCAGTTGGCGCCTGGAAGCTGTCCGGATCACCAGCGCATTACAAGAACGGTATTGCCCGTATCAAAAGCGCAATTGCTGAAGGCCATACCTACCAAGTCAATTACACTGAACGGCTGCACACGGATTTCAGCGGCAGCGACTTCGCGTTTTACCGCCAGCTGGCGCGCAATCAGCAGGCCGGCTATGGCGCTTATTTGAATATCGGCGGCCATAGCATCCTGTCCGCGTCGCCTGAACTTTTCTTTAAAGTCGAGGACGGTAAACTGACGACCAAGCCGATGAAAGGCACTGCACCGAGAGGGCGTACGCTGGAAGAAGACAAGGCGCGCATTGCGGAGCTGCTGGCTTCTGAAAAGGAACGGGCAGAAAACCTGATGATTGTCGACTTGCTGCGAAATGATATGAGCCGTCTTGCCAAAAGAGGGACGGTAGGAGTCGACAAGCTGTTCGAAGTGGAGACGTACCCGACTGTCCACCAGATGACATCGACTATTACTGCGGAACTTGCACCGGGTCTGAAGATAATGGACTGGTTCAAGGCTTTATTTCCTTGCGGTTCGATTACCGGAGCGCCGAAAATCAGCACGATGCAGACAATCGCGGCACTTGAATCAGCGCCGCGCGAAGTCTATTGTGGCGCAATCGGTTACATAACACCTGCGAAAGATGCCGTGTTCAGTGTGCCGATCCGCACAGTCACGATAGACAAGGAAACCAATCGTGCGCGTTACGGCGTGGGCGGGGGTGTAACCTGGGATTCGACTTCTGAAGGGGAATTCCGGGAGCTGCAGACGAAAGCCGAAGTGCTCACTGCGCGCAGGCCGGATTTCGAACTGCTCGAATCGCTGAAACTTGAAAACGGAATATATCCGTTGCAGTCGTATCATATGAAGCGTCTGCTCGACTCCGCTGCCTATTTCAATTTCCCGGCGGATGAAGCGGCGATAACCACGAGCCTTGCCGAACTAGCAGAGGAATTTCCGCAGGGAATCTTCAAAGTAAGATTACTGCTCAGCCGTACCGGCGAGTTCAAACGGGAGGCGCAAAGTACGGAAGCAATCACTGAGCCGGTGAATTGCACCCTTGCTCCATCTGCGATCGACAGCAAAAATCCGTTTCTTTATCACAAAACCACTTACCGGCAAGTTTACGAAAAAGCCGCAAAAACAATGCCGGCTGAAGCATTTTCGGTTTTATTATGGAATGAAAGACAGGAACTCACAGAGTTTGCAATCGGCAATCTGGCAGTTGAAAAAGACGGAGAGTTTTTCACGCCGCCAGTGAGCTGCGGATTATTGGCTGGAACGTTCCGCCAGCAGCTATTGGACGCAGGGGAAATCAAAGAGAAAATCATCCGGAAAGATGAGCTGGGTGATTACGATGCCGTGTGGTTCATCAATAGCGTCCGTGGGTGGCTGCGGGTGGAAATGATTTAGGCGAAGATGGTTTCCAGCTCGAGTCCCCCGGTGCGCATACCGAAAAGATGATAAGCACGAAAGAATTCGCTATGATGAAAAGAAGGGAAATAGAAAATAAGCTGTATAAATCAAAGGAGGAATTTTCATGGAAAAAAGCGTATCGAAAGACATTACCGTCAATATTTCAGACAAGACGACAATTGTTGAAATCAGTAAAGCGACACAGAAATACCAGTCGGAAATTTACCTGAAGAAATCGGTCAACGGGAACCCTTACGAGATCAACCTGAAAAGTTTTCTTGGACTGATCACACTGCAATTGCGAAATGGCGACGAACTCACTATCCGTACTGTCGGAGAAGATGCTGAGGAAGCGATGGCAGATGTCGTTTCCTATTTGAGTCAGGCCTAAGGAGGGTTTCGGATGGCAGAGAATCAGGAGCTTTACAAGAAAGCCGCAGCGGAAAAGGCAGTGGAATACGTGGAAGACGGAATGGTGCTCGGACTCGGTTCCGGCACGACCGTTTACTGGCTGCTGAAACGCCTCGGTGAACTCATCGACCAGGGACTTAACATCAAAGGCATCCCGTCTTCGCTTCGGACAGCAGGCTGGGCGAAAGAATTCGGCATTCCGCTGACCGATTTTTCGGAAGTTGAAACACTGGATCTTGCGATTGACGGAGCGGACGAAATCGATCCGGATTTCCAGCTCACCAAAGGCGGCGGCGGTTCACTCGTCCGCGAGAAGCTCGTCAACGCCCACGCCAAGCAGGTCATCATCATTGCGGACCAGTCGAAAATGGTCGATCAATTGGGAAGCTTCCCGTTGCCGGTCGAAGTCCTGCAATTTGCGTGGCAGCGCACGGCCGATAAGATCACGGCGCTTGGTGCGAAGCCAGTGTTGCGGGAGCGGGACGGCGAAGTGTTCGTGTCGAACAACGGCAATTACATCCTCGACTGCGCCTTCGGGTCAATCGAAAATCCGCACGCGCTCCATAAAGAACTCAAACTGCTGCTCGGTGTTGTGGAAACCGGCCTGTTTATCGAAATGACCGACAAAGTCATTTTGGCGGGACCGGACGGGGCACAGGTAATCAATAAAAATTAAAGCCTTTGGGTAATGGAAAACGTCCGCAAATGTCTCAGTACATTTGCGGACGTTTTTTGTATTATGGTTCACGATCTATTTCCGGAAATCTTAACTTTAGAGAAGACAAAGAGGGCACCAACAATTGAAAACACGATAAAGGCGAAGGGGTAAGAAGTCCCGTCTATTAATACGGATATCCCCAAGCGATAAGAATTCGCCAGCCCCAGTCTGTTAATTGTTGCTCCCGCAATTCTGCCGAGTATGCCGGCGCATCCCATGATGATCCAGAACATTACGCTCTCATTCATGAACCAATTTGGAATACAATTCAAAGCAGCTGAGGAAGGACATCCTAATAATCGAATTTTGCTTTTAGTCGATCGCATTAAAGATGAAAAATGGCTATTAATTTACATTTTACGGAATTTTTCCTGTAAACTTGAAATAGACAGTAAACTAGGGTTTCTTGGGAAAGTGGTGCAGGAAGAAATCGAGTTTGAGCGGTGATGACTTTGCCGAATACATCAAAAGAAAGAATCGGAGAGGTGTAATGGATTTTATGATGGAAATTATACTGATAGGCGTTGTCTTGATCGTTTCAAGCACCGCAGAAAAGAAACTGGATTCGCTGGGCGAACAGAATAAACGGGTGATTGAACTGCTGGAAGAAATACGGGATAAGAAGTGACGAGATAAAAAGTGACTGGTTGAGAAGGGTGATAGAATCACAAGGGAGGATAAACATGGCTATCCTGTTTGCGGCAGTATTTGGCATATCCATCTTGTTTTCAGTAATTGCCTTGTTTTATGCAGTAATCGTGCATGATTGGAAAAGCTTTTTCTTGTTGGGGCTGGTTTTGCTCCCTGTTTCTATCTACACATTTTCTGGGGAAATGCCAGTTCAAATCATCGGATTGTTATCGATAGCTTGTTTTGTTGTTTCAGCTTTTCTATTCTTCCGGAATAAACGAAAAGAAATACTATAGAAGACTTCTGTTCAGAATCAAAAAGGAGCCGGCACAAAAATGTGCCGGCTCCTTTTTCGGTTAAGAAACTCAACGTTCCTGCATCCTCTTTTCCATCGCATCCGCCATCCGGGTGGAATCCGCATTGCCTTCATTCCGCAGCTTCTGGATGATATTGCCGTAATCCGTGTCGTTGCGGTTCTGGCTCATCTTATAGGCGGCTTGAATATCGTTCACTTTCACCTTGAAGCCGACGATGCCTTTCATTTCTGTTTCCAATATAGAAGGGGAGAGCTTGTCCCACAGAACAGGATCCGGCCGGTGCTGCTCGTATTTTTCCATCAGCTTCGTCAAATCCTGCTTCAATTCGTCTCCATCCAGAATTTGGGCGGTGCCGTACATATGGACAGCCTGATAATTCCATGTCGGGACGTTTTCCTGCTCGTACCAGGAAGAGGAGATATAGGAATGCGGTCCCTGGAACATGATCAATACTTCTTCATCCTGCTCAAAAGTCCGCCACTGGGGATTTCCGTATGCCATGTGGCCGGTTACATAATAATCTTCCTCTTCTTTCATCAGCTGCAATGGCAGGTGGGTCGCAATGGGCCTGCCTTTTCTCGTCGTCACAAGTGTGCCGAACGAGTGGTGCTGTACAAATTCCTGAATCTCATCCACATCGGTAACTTTATAAAACTTTGGGATATACATAAGAGCCCGCCTTTCGGAATAATAGCATCAAAGTGTTTTCGTCATGATCAAATCGATTTGCTTATCGTCTCCCATATAGAATGGATGCGCGCCGGTTTGGACAAACCCTTTCTTCTTATAGAAGGCGATGGCGTTTTCGTTATGTTCCCAAACACCCAGCCACACTTTCTGTTTCCCCATTTCCGCCGCGATTTCAAAAGCTTTCCCCAGCAATAACCTGCCCAGCCCTTGCTTATGGAATTTCTTCTTCACGTAAATGCGCTCGACTTCAAGCGAATCAGCGCCCATCTCTTCCGACTGCGTTTCGCCGACGTTGATTTTCAGGTAACCCGCGACTTCGTCACCGCTGCAGACGAAATAGAATTGCGATTCAGGGTTCGCCAGCTCAAGCGCCAGTTGCTTCTGATCATAGGCTTTCTCTAAATAGGCATCCAAATGTTCAGGTGAATTCTGTTCCTTGAAGGTTTCGGTGAATGTCTCCCGGCTGATTGCCTGCAGGTCCGGCAGATGTTCGGATGTGCATTTGATGATTGTCATGTGCAGAACGCTCCTTTAATAATGTCGTTTTTGTCCTTTTTTGACCGATTCCCAATCCTTTTCGATGTTCTTTCGGATTCGCTGCAGCAGTCGGGCGGCGAGGGCAGCTTCCTGCTCAGTAAAACCCTCCAATGCTACATGGTTCGAATACTCATTTTCTCTTTTTATGAAAGGGTAGGCATCTGTCCCTTTTCGGGTTGGAAACAATCGTTTGATCTTTTTATTGTCAGGGTCGTTCTTTTTTTCAATAAAACCGTTGAGTTCCAGTTTTTGAATGGCTCGGGTAGCTGTAGAGCGGTCCACTTTGATCAATTCCAGCAATTGTTCCTGGATGATTCCGGGGTTTTCACAAATTCGCACCAGATAGAGATACTGGCCTTTGGTTAAATCGAGTTCTTTGAATTCAATATTGCTGATGGAATCCAATGCTCGTGCAATCATGCCGACTTCACGCAGAATTTCAGCCATTAAATGATACCTCCAAAAAATTCAGTATAAATAAAACTTACTATATTATTATTGCATATGCAACAAAATAAAGATAAGAATTTATAAACATATACCATCACCCACAAAAGCTCTTTCTTTTGACTTGAAAAAATTCGTGTGATTAGAATAGGGAACACTCAAATCACAAAATCAGTAAATTAATGGAAAGAAGGAGAGCGCGCTATGAAAACAGCAATTATTGGAGCACACGGAAAAGTTGGGAAGCGGCTGGGCCAGATGCTTGCAGACTGCGGGGATGAAGCTTTCGGTTTTATTCGCAGGGAAGAACAGGCTGAAGAGCTGGAGAAATTGGGGATGAAGACAGTGCTGGCTGATTTGATCGAAACGGATGCAGCCGACTATGCGTCGATGCTTGAAGGAATGGATGCGATTGTGTTTACTGCTGGCGCTGGCGGAGCGGGCACCGATTTAACCCAGGCTATCGATGGCGACGGCCTCAGCAAAATGATCGCGGCGGCGGAAGAGGCGGGAGTCAAACGTTTCCTGCTGGTGTCGGCATTTCCGGATGCGGGACGCGGCATGGGCATGCCGGAAAGCTTCGAATTCTATATGAAAGTGAAGCGGCAGGCAGATGTCGAGCTGGCGAAATCCTCACTCGACTGGACGATTCTTCGGCCGGGCACGCTGACAGACAAGCCCGGAACAGGAGGAGTTGAACTCGGTCTGGCCATTCCGTACGGAGAAGTTTCGCGGGATGATGTGGCGGGTGTTCTTGCCGAATTGCTCCATAATCCGGAAACGGCGAAGCTGATCCTTGAATTGACGGAGGGGCAGACGCCGATTGCCGATGCAGTGGCAAGCCAGAAGCGTCCCTTATAAAAAATATGCGCAAAATCGGTATCCTCAGGAAGCATTAATGGTATACAAAGGTTATACTTTACTATCAGCGGGTATCAGTATAGTTGATGTCTAAAAATTATAATAAGTGAAAGTGTAGCAATAGATCATCAGACGCACTCCCGAAACTGGAGGAATACAATGAAACAGTCAACTGCGGGACCGTCCCGTCAATTCGAAAATTTCAATGAGGCAGCCAATCAGGTGCTCAAGATGTTAAGCGGCCGTATGAATATCAATACGTTGTTCATCGCGCAAAACGATGGAGAAACCAATACCATTACAAAAGCCTTCAATAGAAACGAGGAATTGGTCAAAGAAGGCAGCGAGTCGCCTTTGAACCAGACTTTTTGCAACCTGTCGATCCAGCATGGGCAGGACGTGATGAAGATAGACGATATTTCCAAGGATGAAGAGGCTCAAACGCTGGATATTGCATCTGATTTTGATAACGGTTCATTCATGGGCATCCCGATTTATTATGAGAACGGCAAAGTTTACGGAACGATTTGCGGGCTGGACAAGCATCCCTATGACTTTACGACGGAAGACCAGGAAATGTTCGAGATGATGTCTTCGCTCCTGACGTATATTCTGGAGCTGGAAACGGCCAAGAAAGAAATCCAGAAACTTTCTTCGCCGCTTGTGCCGCTGACCGATGGCATCTCCATTCTGCCTATCATCGGCCACATCACCCTTACCCGTGCCAAGCAGATGATTGAAGATGCAGTCAGTAAAGCAGGCCAAGGACTGGATATTCTAATCATCGATTTTTCAGGGATTACCGAAATCGATCCGCAAATTGAACAGCCTTTGCTGGATTTGGTGAAAACATTGAAAATCATGGGCGTTACACCAGTCATCACCGGCATCACGCCGTCCATCGCTTTGAACGTGCCGCATTTCGCCCATTCGCTGAAAGGCGAAAGAATGGAAGCGACGCTGAAAATCGCGATCGAGCAGATGGGTTTTAAATTGGTGATGAAGGACTGATTTGGCAATAAACATTAAAAACTTTTTATAAATGAAATCTGCAAAGACCCCGAGTGAAGCCCTATTGAAAAATGGGTTTCACTCGGGGTTTTATTGTGCAGTAAAAAAGGAGCGCCAGGTGAATTGGAATAAAGAAGTGTTTTTGATATGAATAAACTTACTATTTAGATAATATAAGAGTGAACCATCATTATAAAGGAGGGCACGTACATGGATTTGGCAGGGAAAGTGGCAGTGGTTACAGGCGGTGCTTCAGGAATCGGGCTTGCCGCAGCAAAAGCGTATTTGGCGAAAGGCGCGAAAGTGGTGATTGCCGACTTCAACGAAGAAGGCGGCAAAAAGGAAGCTGAAAATCTGAAAAGCAGCGGGGAAGCGGCATTCGTCAAAGTCGACGTGGCAAGCGAAGAATCGGTCGAGAACATGATCAAGTTTGCTGTCGATACGTTCGGCACTGTCGACATTATAGTTAATAATGCAGGTATCGGCGCACTGAGCGAAACGCATGAGCTGAGTTACGAAGATTACCACAAAGTCATCTCGATCAATCAGGATGGCGTGTTCTTCGGCGCGAAACACGCGATTCGCCATATGATGAACAACGGGGGCGGTGTGGTCATCAATACCGCATCGATTCTCGGAAGTGTCGGAGAAGCTGGTGCTTTCGCTTATAACGCATCAAAAGGCGCAGTCAATCTGATGACGAAATCATTGGCACTTCAATATGCTGATAAGAATATCCGCGTCAATGCAGTGGCGCCAGGTTACGTTGAATCAGGCATGGTCAGCCGAGACGCGCTCGGACCGGAATTCTACGATCAGCTCGTGGACAAACATCCAATCGGCCGGCTAGGCCGAGCGGATGAAATCGCACACGCCATCATTTTCCTCAGCGAAAATGATTTCATGACGGGCGCAACTATTCTGGTGGACGGCGGCTATACCGCCCAATAAAAAAAGGGAATCGCCGTCCTTATGCGGGCGGCGGTTTTATGTTTTAAACTAACGTTACGGAAGGGTTGATACATATGCGCTTAGCAACTATACAACTGAAGGGGAAAGAGACGGCTGCTGTCGTTGTGGCTAAAGGGGTAATTCCAGTCGAAGCCATCAATAACGAATTCAGCAAAGAGTGGCCGACACAGCTTTTCAATCTCTTGCCGCTTGAGCAATTGAAGCCATTTAAAGAATGGTTCGCCGACCAGGACACGGAAACACTTGATAAACTCGTTCTTCAGGAAGCGGAGTTCGGTCCGCTTTACCGCCATCCGCGCAAGATCTGGGGCATCGGACTGAATTACGTCGAGCATGCCGCGGATTTAAGTGAAGTGTCACCGAATACGGAACCGGCAAGTTTCATGAAGCCTGATACGACAATCATCGGACCGGGCGCAACCATCCGTGTGCCGCTGCAATCCGAGCGCACGACAGCGGAATCGGAACTCGGCATCGTCATCGGGAAAATTTGCAAGGACGTTGAGGAGGATGATGCGCTCAGCGTCATCGCTGGCTACACGACAATAATCGACATGACGGCCGAAGACATTCTGCAGAAAAATCCCCGTTACCTGACACGTGCGAAGAGCTTCGACACTTTCTTCAGTTTCGGTCCGCAGCTCGTGACAGCGGATGAAGTGGATGATGTGCTCAGCCTGAGGGTGGCGACAGTCATCAACGGTGAAATCCATCGCGATAATCTGGTGTCGAATATGACCTTTCAGCCGCAGCATCTTATTTCCTTCCATTCGAAAGTCATGACGCTGCTGCCGGGAGATATCATCTCGACGGGCACGCCGGGTGCGGTCGTCATCCGCGACGGAGATGTCGTGGAATGCCGCATCGACGGTTTTGAAACCTTGACCAATCCGGTGGAAGATTTGAAAAATTAAAAGCTGATTTTATTCCTTTACCTAAAAAAGGAAGGATTTCCACTGACTGATAATCAGTATTTCCGTGGTAAATACAGAATCATTGTCCTGACTGGCTTCGCATTATGAAATTGTAATGTAATTGTCATCTGAAAAGATGGACTTTACTGTGAGAAATTGGTTATTCTTGAGACAGCATGCTGAAATGCCGGGGATTTATTTTTGTATAATATTGTTAGTGTCTTGGCCTAGAGACACTGATGGACAGAAAATATTCCAGCTGCAGATCAGTGTAAATAAAGCCTGTGGGGAGAGGTTCAAATGAAATACTCTATTTACCAGATGGACATCATAGCTGGAAATCCGGATGCGAACCGCATGAAAGTCAGACACTGGCTGGAAGCGGAAATGAAAGAGAACAAGCCCGATATAGTGGTGCTGCCCGAAATGTGGACGACTGCTTATACATTGAAGGCTCTGGACAAAGTCGCCGATACCAATGGGGCGAAGACGAAAAGTTTCCTGAAGGAATTGGCGTTGACTTTTAAAGTCAATATCATCGGAGGATCAGTCGCCAATCAGAAAGACGGCAAGTTCTATAATTCATCATTTGTTTTTGCGCGAAACGGCGATTTGGTCTATGAATACGATAAAATCCATCTGGTGCCGATGCTGAACGAACACGACTTTCTTGCCGGAGGCGAAAAAGTGCCGGAAGTGTTCGAACTGGAAGGCATCAAAATGGGGTTGATCATCTGCTACGATCTGAGATTTCCGGAAATCATCCGGAGCCTCGCGCTGGACGGAGCCGAGGTCCTGCACGTCGTCGCCGAATGGCCGGCAGCAAGAACCCGCCACTGGAAAGTATTGCAGGCGGCGCGGGCAATCGAAAACCAGCTGTATGTGGTTTCCGCGAACCGGGTCGGTGAATACGATGGAGTTGAATTCGCAGGTGCGTCGATGGCCATCAATCCGTGGGGAGACGTCCTGCTCGAAGCCGGAGAAGAAGATGAAGAAACCTTGGCGATCACACTGGATTTGGAAAAAGTGAAGACAGTCCGTGAAGAGGTTCCCATCTTTACCAGCCGGGTGCCGCATTTGTATAAGAAGGAACTCTAAAGAATCAGCCATGTTCATATATTATAAAAGCGCGTTTCCAACGGATTTTTTCCGCTGTAAACTCGCTTTTTTTATGGCGAAAATTCCGGGCGGATACCGATGATTTTCGGGTTGGAAAATCCAAAAATGTATCCCAAAAAGGGCGTGTCAAAAAATTATTTTAAAAAAATTGAATCCAGCGTAGTTCAAAGGAATCAGATTTTTCTATCAACTTTTTCAGCTCCCGCCACAGAGGGAACGAGAGCTGGATAAATAATAAAAAATTGCGTTTTGATTTGGGTTTTTTTACAGGTAAAAAAGCCTTTCGGGAGGCGTAAATTTAGAGGGTCGGTTTGAAATCATAGGTAATTAAGCGTATAGTTGATAACATGCGGCTTAGGTTATTTGGCACGAAAAGAGTTTATTTATATAGGTTTCTGTTTGATTGACGACAGAAAAAGGCGGATTTTCTGTGTGACATAAACAGCCTGAAAATAGATCGAGGCACAAGAGATTTCAGAAACTCTTACAGCCATGAGAAGCAAAAAAATGGTATGAGAGGTGTGGACATATATGCCGGTTATTAAAGTGGAAGGCCTGTCAAAGGTATTCGGCAAAAACGTTAAGCAGGCTTTGAAGCTGCTTGAAGAAGGCAAAACGAAAGAAGAAATATTGAAACAGACAGGCAGCACAGTCGGCGTAAACCGCGCTTCCTTTGAAGTGGAAGCGGGCGAAATTTTCGTCATCATGGGATTATCCGGCAGCGGTAAATCGACATTGGTCCGTTTGCTCAACCGCCTGATCGATCCGACAGAAGGCCACGTAATCGTCGACGGCGAAGATCTTGCGACGATGAACAAAAAGGATCTTCTGCGGGTGCGCCGTACGAAGATGAGTATGGTATTCCAGAAATTCGGTCTTTTCCCGTTCCGCTCGATCCTGGAAAATACAGAATACGGACTTGAAGTCCAGGGCATCGCCAAAGAAGAGCGCAGCAAAAAAGCTCGCGCTTCCCTTGAAATGGTGGGACTGGGCAATTATGTGGATCAATATCCATCCCAGCTTTCGGGCGGGATGCAGCAGCGTGTCGGTCTGGCAAGAGCGCTTGCCAATGATCCGGAAGTGCTTCTGATGGACGAAGCATTTTCAGCGCTGGATCCGCTGATCCGCAAAGAAATGCAGGACGAGCTATTGGACCTTCAGGACACAATGAAGAAGACCATCATCTTCATCACGCATGATTTGGATGAGGCTCTCCGCATCGGCGATAAAATCGCTTTGATGAAAGATGGCTCAATCGTGCAGGTCGGCTCACCGGAAGAAATTCTGATGAACCCGGCGAACGATTATGTCGAGAAATTTGTTGAAGACGTTGACCGCTCGAAAGTCCTGACGGCTTATAACATCATGAAGCGTCCGGAGACGGTCAATATCGATAAACACGGCCCGCGGGTCGCGCTGGAGCGGATGCAAAAAGAAGGCATCTCCACCATTTACGTAACGGACAGCAAACGGAATCTGAGAGGCTATGTAACAGCGGATGACGCGGTTGTTGCTCTGCGCAGCGACGTGACAAACCTGACGGCCATCCTGAAAACCGATGCGCCAAGCGTGCCGAAGGATACATTGATGAACGCAATCTTTGATATCAGCCATAACTCACCGGTTCCGATCACGGTTGTGGAAGATGGGAAATTGCTGGGGATCATCGTGCGCGGCGCGGTCATTTCGGCACTTGCAGGACAGGGTGAGGTGAATTTGACACATGCTTAACTTTATGGAAAACATCGAAGAAATTCCGTTGGCTGAATGGGTATCGAAAGCTACGGGCATAGTTTCCGACAGCTTCGCCTTCCTGTTCGATCCGATCAAAAATGAATTCGGGGACGGGCTGGAGAGTTTCGCGGATATGCTGGCGGCAGTGCCGCCGGTCATCGTCATCCTGCTCGTTGCGGTACTGGCGTTCTTCCTCAGCGGAAAACGCTTTGGCCTTGCCGCGTTCTCAATCGTCGGCTTGCTGCTCGTTTGGAACCAGGGGCTGTGGGAAGAGCTTATGCTGTCCTTCTCCCTGGTGCTTGTCGCCAGTTTGCTCTCAGTCATCATCGGTGTGCCGATCGGCATCCTGATGTCGAAGAGCAAAATTGCTGAGAACATCATCACACCGGTTCTCGATTTCATGCAGACAATGCCCGCGTTCGTTTATTTGATCCCCGCGGTCGCATTTTTCAGCATCGGGATGGTACCCGGAATTTTCGCTTCCTTGATCTTCGCGACACCGCCGACTGTCCGGCTTACAAACCTCGGCATCCGTCAGGTATCGGAAGAATTAGTGGAAGCAGCTGAAGCATTCGGCAGCACCGGTGCACAAAAATTATTCAAAGTTGAATTGCCGATGGCCAAGACCACCATCATGGCCGGCATCAACCAGACAGTCATGCTTGCCTTGTCCATGGTCGTCATCGCATCGATGATCGGCGCACCTGGACTGGGCCGCGAAGTACTCTCGGCTCTGCAGCGCGCAGACGTCGGAACCGGCTTTGTCGCCGGTCTCGGGATTGTCATCCTGGCAATCATCATCGACCGCTTCACACAAAGTTTCTCCTTGAAAAAGGGAACGAACATCTGATCCAGCTGGAATCTTTCCTTGTATAAATTGAACTGAAGTATCAGTATCGAAACGACTCTTCACGTTATAGAAGTCTCTGAAGATATGGAGCAAAACAACGGAGACTCCCAAGGGAGCAGAACCAGAGTTGGCTTTCCAACTCCGGTTCGAGCAAAGTGCTGAGATCCACTCGGGAGAAGTGTAACGAGCCCGAGTTAGCTCAGCGCGAGCCCCCAGGAAAGCGGAGTTGTTTTGCGGAATATCGGTTACTGTAGTTTATTGTTTCAGTTTATGTAGAAGGAAATACCATACAAATTAAAAGAAAAAGGAGATTGATCATATTATGAAAAAAGCACAATGGAGAAAATTAGGTCTGGCATTCGCTGTAACACCAATGATGCTGCTTGCAGCTTGCGGTGACGACAGCAGTGAAGAGAGCACAGACGAAGGAACTGCCAGCGATTCTGGTGAAGTGAATTACGGCGAAGAAATGGACTACAAAATCACAGGCATCGAGCCTGGTGCAGGCGTAGTTGCAGCATCTGAACAAGCTGTTGAAGACTACGACAGCCTCGCGGGATGGGAAGTTGTAACTTCTTCAAGCGGCGCGATGGCAACTGAACTTGGCGAAGCCATCGACAACGAAGAACCGATCATCGTAACAGGCTGGAGCCCGCACTGGAAATTCCAGAAATACGACCTGAAATACCTTGAAGATCCAAATGGCGTCTTCGGTGATGCTGAAACGATCAACACAATGGTACGCGAAGGCCTGGAAGAAGAAAATCCGGAAGCTTACACAATCCTGGATCAATTCTACTGGGAAACAGCTGACATCGAAAGCGTCATGCTGGAAGTTTCCAACGGAACAGCTGTAGAAGATGCAGCAGCAGCATGGATCGAAGAAAACAGCGACCGCGTAGCTGAATGGACTGAAGGCACTGAAGCTGTTGACGGTACGGAAATCGAACTTGCATACGTAGAATGGGACACTGAAGTCGCATCTACAACTGTAATCGGCCAAGTCCTTGAAGCTCAAGGCTTTGACGTAACATTGACTCCGCTTGACAACGCTGTAATGTGGTCAGCAGTGGCTGAAGGCCAAGCTGATGGAATGGTAGCTGCATGGTTGCCGGGAACACACGCTTCACAGTTTGAAACTTACGGAGCTGACATGGTGGACCTTGGTGAAAACCTTGAAGGCGCTAAAATCGGATTTGTTGTCCCTTCATACATGGACATCGATTCAATCGAAGACCTTACACCAGCTGAATAATGGAATAAAAGATGACCGAACCTCTGAGAGATTTTTTCTTGGGGTTCGGTTTTTTGTGCATAATAATTAATTACTTTCCATAAGGTGGCTTGCATTAAATGCTTAGCGTTTTTTTAGAGGGAAGAAAAAGGAGTTAGATTAGTTTGACAAAAAATATTTGTATAAGTAACCTTAATTTGTTTAATAGAATCCGATATTGAAATTTACATAGGATATGAGGAATAAATTGGAGAACTGTATTTGACGTTTCATTCTCTAAATTTATTCAAAAATAACAACGTTGTTAAAAAGGAGTGAGCTGAACTCTGTGTTTACTGAAAAACTATATCTATTCTACTCGTTTGTTTTTGCAATCCATATCGCTAATGTATTTTTGAACAGCGAAACTATCAGTTACTTTTTAGGAATATTAGCTCTCATCATGATAGCTGTGTCTTATGGCAAGGCATCCCGTCTTTTTAAAGTCCTAGGGGGAGCGTTTATCGTTGCAGGCATACTTCTCTATACTTCCACAGGCCAGCCTTGGCAGCAAGTGCCTCCTATGCTGATATCCAATATGTCTTTACTGACATTGCTGGCTATGCTGCCATGGATGAACAGCGTAGTGAGAAGCGGAAGATTCGATAAAGATTTGAAGCAAGTAATGGAAGTAAACGTCAATGATCTTGGCCAGCTGTACCCGCGGAGTTCGATGATCACGCTGGTCATGGCTGCTTTTCTGAATTTATCCGCTGCTTCTATAGCACAGGATGTTTTAAAAGAAAATCTGAAGTCATTCAATAGAAATGTAAGAAATTCATTTATCAATGCCGCGACATTAAGAGGATATTCCTTTGCATTAATTTGGAGTCCTTTGGAAATTCTTCTGGCAACTTCAATTTTTGTTACCGGAGTAGACTATATAACTTTATTGCCGTGGCTGTTGCTGATTTCCGCGGTGACTTTTATATTGGATTCCATATGGGGAAGACTACATTACAGGAAGTATACTTATGATCATATAACTTCGGTGGCGCGACCAGTCAACACGAAAAAGCTGATGAAAAAATTAGTTCATTTAATCAGCGCGCTGGCTGTTTTTTTAGCACTCGTTATTTTTCTTGGCAATCTCTTCAATCTGGAATTCATTTTTACAGTCACGGTTTTAATTTTCCCGTTTGCTCTGCTATGGTCTTTATTAATGAAGAGGACACGAAGTTTTTGGGCGATTGGATGGAATACCTGGAAAGCTAAAACAAATACCATGCAGAATTTTATCGTGTTATTTATTTCGCTAGCTTTTTTTGCAAACAGTATTAACGGAACCTCGTTTTTGGAAGTTATCCAGACCCCAATTGCAGCCATGGCTGATAAGCCGCTTTTGATCATGATCATCATTCAGGTGCTGTTCATTTTCCTTAGCATGTTCGGCGTCCATCCGGTGGCAACGATTGGTATTTTGAGTGGTGTCATTTCAACTCTGATCAATTTTATGAATCCAATCAGCTTGGCGATCGTTTTAGTTACGAGCTCTATTTCGACATTGACTGTAGGAACCTATGGGCTTGTCGTAACTCTCACTTCAGTGAATATGAGCCAAAGCCCGTATAAAATCACATTGCAAAACATGCCGTTTGCTCTTGTTTTCGGCGGAATAGGAACTCTTACGGCATACTTATTATTGTGATTCTCCTATTTAATTTGTTTTTTAAAATACCTTATCCATAATACTTTTCAGCATTTTAGATTCGAAAGTCACAACCGGGGCATAAGAATTTTCTTAAAATGCTTGATTTTTAAAACGCTTACAATTATAATACGATTAAGAATTATAAGTCTTTTTAACAAGAAGGCCAAAGGTTCTACAGTCGAGCCGATGATTCTGCCAGACGAAAAAGGATGTCAGAATCAGCATAGGGATATAGCTTTGTGAAGAAAGGGAGTGACTTGTCAAAACCTGCTTTGCTCTGGAAAGAGTTGAGAGGTGCCAGAAACAAACGCTTATTATTTTATTGAAAATTTTATTCTCAATGTTTCAGGAAATAGTTTATACGTATATATTTAATTAGACTTCGGATTAAAATAACAACGTTGGAAATTCAATATTTAATATTCAACTCAATGAATTAGTTGTTCAAGTAATATATAAATAAAAAAAATAGGGGGAATTAATGATGAAAATGAAAACGTTATCAATATTTTTTGTGATGGCTATGGTTGCACTTATTCTTGGTGCATGTGGAGACGAAAGCTCGAATTCTGGTGAAGCTTCAGAAGGATCCGGTGAAACAATTACATTAAAATTAGCTGAAAACCAGCCGGATGATTATCCAACTACAATTGGGGACAAAGAATTTGCTCGATTGGTTGAAGAAAAAACGGATGGCCGTTATAAAATCGAAGTTTATTCAGGCGGACAATTAGGCGAGGAAACAAACTCTATTGAACAAGTTCAGCTTGGATCAATTGACTTGGCTCGTGTTAATGCTTCTCCTCTTTCCCAGTTTGCGGATGAGATTGGCGTCACATCAATGCCGTTTTTGTTTGAAAATGAAGAAGCGAAATGGGAAAAACTGAATGGTGAAGTCGGCCGAGAATTATTGGATACATTAGATGGTACGAATATGGTAGGTTTGGCTTTCTATGATTCGGGTGAAAGAAGTTTCTATAACACAGTACGTCCACTTGAAAAACCAGAGGATATGAAAGGTTTGAAAGTTCGTGTTCAAAATTCTGAGTTGTCAATCGCTGTAGTGGAAGCTTTAGGGGCATCTGCAACACCTATGGAATACGGTGAAGTTTATTCCAGCTTACAGACTGGCGTAATTGATGGAGCAGAGAACAATTTCCCGAGTTATTACACTTCTAACCATTATGAAGTGGCACCATATTTCACAGTAAATGGCTACACTGGTACTCCTGAAGTAGTTATCGCGTCTCAAAAACTATGGGATACATTAAGCGATGAAGATAAAGAATTGTTCAGAGAGGCTGCGCTGGAATCGGTGAAAGTTCAACGTGAAGCTTGGGCTGAGCTGACAGAGGAATCCCGGGCAGCGGTCGTAGAAGCGGGCAGCGAGCTTATCGAAGTTGATGATATCACTCCTTGGAGAGAAGCTGTTCAGCCAGTATATGATAAATATGGAGAACAATACGGCGAATGGATCGAAAAACTGTCAAACTAATAGGATAGTTCAGGAGGTGAGGACCAGTTCCTCACTTCTCTGTTTTAGGAGGGAAATTAGTTTATTATGAAACTTTTAAAAATGGTTAGAACATTTTTGAATCGCTTATTAATAGGATCTGCTTTAACTATGCTATTGGCAATGGTTGTAATTATTATTATCCAGGTTTTTTCGCGTCAGATATTCAGTTACACTCCTTCCTGGTCGGAAGAAGTGTCTAAATTGCTTTTTGTTTGGGTCAGCTTTTTGGGGATCGCATATGGATTTAAGGAAAAACTCCATATTGCTTTGGGAATTGTAATTAATATGCTTTCCGAAAATCTGCAGCATGTATTTGATTATTTCTCGAAAGTATTAATAATTGGTTTTGGTGTAATTATGATGTATTACGGCTGGCAGTTTACTGTCTTGATGGGGAACTCTACAATGCCTGGAACCGGATGGCCCTCGAGCGTATTGTACGCGGCAATACCTGTATCAGGATTTTTTGTGACATTCTATGGAATTGAATTATTATTTAAAAAGGGATTGCATCAAGACTTAAATGATATAAGCGAGGGTTAAAAATATGGATGTATTTGTTTTATTAGGCAGTTTTATTCTGTTATTGATATTTAGGGTTCCAATAGCACTTACATTAATTATATCGTCATTACTTACAGGGATTTACATGGGTGTCGACCCTGCAGCACTTGTCCAACGAATGGTTGGGGGGTTAAATTCATTTTCTTTATTGGCTATACCATTCTTTATACTAGCTGGTGAAATAATGAATGAAGGCGGAATTTCCCGTAGATTAATTGATTTGGCAAATGTGCTTATTGGTAGAATTCGTGGCGGATTAGCCATGGTGAACGTTTTGGCCAGTACTTTCTTTGGTGGTATTTCGGGATCGGCTCTTGCTGATACTTCATCTCTGGGATCCGTATTGATTCCAATGATGAAAAAACAGAAATATGATGCCGATTACTCTGTTTCTGTAACAATTTCCAGTGCTACACAGGGTGTTCTGATTCCTCCAAGCCACAATATGATTATTTTTTCTACTGCTGCTGGTGGGGTTTCGGTTGGTGCTCTTTTCATGGGAGGACTTCTGCCTGGCTTATTACTGGGTCTGGCAATAATGATTTTAACTTACGTAATCGCTGTTAAAAGAAAATATCCAAAAGGTGAACCTGTAGCGAAAGAAGAAATTCCAAAAATAATCAGAGAAGGATTATTGGGGTTGTTTACCATCGTGATAATCATGGGCGGGATTTTAAGCGGTATGTTCACAGCTACGGAATCTGCAGCCATTGGAGCTCTTTATGCCTTCATTATTGCGTTCTTTGTATATCGCGAAGTTTCAATCAAGCGAATGGGTGTAATTCTACATAATACATTTAAAACATTGGCAATGGTGTTGTTCTTAATCGGCGCTTCTTCCGCCTTTGGTTGGTTACTGGCTATGTTGCGGGTACCACAGATGGTGGCGGATGCTTTGATCAGCATATCGCCAAATAATTTTATCACTATCTTGCTGATTTTAATCATTCTTCTGTTATTGGGTATGATCATGGATATGGCGCCACTTATTCTAATCGCCACTCCAATTCTCCTGCCTGTTGCTATTTCAGCTGGTGTTGATCCGGTTCACTTCGGTGTAATGCTGATTTTGAGCTTAGGTATAGGCTTGGTGACACCTCCAGTAGGTGCAGTGCTCTTTGTCGGTTCAGCCATTGGGCGAATATCGATAGAAAAGGTTTCAAAGTCGATGCTTCCTTTTTATGGAGCAATGCTTACAGTGTTGCTATTGGTGGCATACGTACCAAGTCTCACTTTGTGGCTGCCAAGTTTGTTTGAATAAAGAATTTCTAGATTTTAAAAGCCGAACCCCCTTATACACAAAGTATAAGGGGGTTCGGCTTTGATAAAACTAATTTTTTTGGATAGACACTCATCGACATTCAAGATTTTCCTATCAGCAAAGAGATTAATAGTATTGCTTTATAGGTGCACACGAAATTCTCTCTGTGAGTACCGGCGTCATCATCGTCACCTGCGGAAGAGGCTGTTCATTTTCCATCAGGTCTATAAGGGTATGTACAATCTTTATTGCGAGTTGTTCAACCGGAACGCCTACGCTTGTCAAAGGGACTTCCTGGTTTTCCATTTGTGGAATGTTGTCATAGCTGATTACAGATATATCTTCAGGAATATTTATCTGTTTATCCTTTAGCCCGCGGACGATTCCGGCGCTTATATCGTAGCTTCCTCCTATAATGGCAGTAACCGGTTCATCGAGGGCGAGAAGTTTGTTTATAGCGGAGTAGCCATCATACCAGTCGAGTCCTTCGGTATTAATTATACTCGTCTTATTGAGCTCTTCTATTCCGAATTTCTTTAAGGCTTTTTTAAAACCCTCGTATTTTGCGATTTGACGCGGGTCATTTTGAGGTATCTGGCCGATATATGCAATCTTACGATGCCCCAATTTGTATAAATATGTGACCGCTTTCAATATTGCCTGTTGATGATCAGGGTCAATAACAGGATAGTCTGAAGAATTGTTTCGGCTTACTCCATACACCAATATGGGTGGCGAGAAATTACTGATTTTCACATTAACATCTTCTTCAAACAGAATAGCGCCATCCACTTTATATTTTTTAAATGTCTCCAATGATCTTTCTAGAGGGTCGACAGACAGGATCATTGAGTAAGGTGTTTTATTTAGTTCATTACTAATCTTGGTTACCAATGTGGCGAGAACAGCCCGCTCTATAGTCGGCCATATGAGGCCAATGATCTTTGATTTTTTGGACACTAGGTGTTGCGCAGCGAAATTTGGCGCATATCCCATCTCATTTGCTATAGCAGCAACTTTTTTCTTGGTTTCTCCTTTAACCAAAGGGCTGTCATTCAATGCTTTAGAAACGGTTGAGTAGCTGACCCCGGCTACTTTTGCTATGTCTTTTATCGTTACAGTCATCTGATCACCTTAGAATTCGTATTTTTTTAAATGTAACATAAAGAAAACGCTTTTCCATTATAATTGTATAAACTAATTTTGCTGATGAAAAATAAGATGATATTTTTTGAAAAATGAAACTTAAATGTTGTTCTATAGTATAAAATGTTTTATGATTGTTTTACAACGTTGTTATTTAGAAGATTCTCTGAAAAAACAATGATTCTTTTTTAAAATCAAATGAAAGCGTTGTCAAATTGCTGATACATATAAAAATTAAGGAGTGTTGAATTTCTATGGAATATTTAAATCTGGTATTTGATTTACTGAAGAATGATTTTACAGAACAGCCTGTTATTGATGGTATTACGGTTTATGAGAAGTCATATACAAAGTCGGCTGATACGAGCCTGGTAATGGTAAAAGATAAAGACGGAAAATGGCTTCTGGCATCAGGAAAAGGAGACTTGTTTGACGAGCTGGAAGGAACAGTTATTGAAGGGCACGGGAAAGTTTGCCCGCTCTCACACGAAAACCGTCTCGTATTGAATCGTCATTTTGACTATACAGCTCCTCGTGCATTTGGTACAAAGCAGGCTACGATGGGACTTGGCGATCGCTTAGGCATTGCTTCACCGGGACATATTGAAACATTGAGAAACAGAAAAGTAAAACCGATCCTGGCTCAGCAAAGTATTCGTGAATTGACGTTAACGAACAGATCTATGAATGACATGCTCGATGCTGCATCTTTTGCTGTCTTCCAGGAAGGATACGAAGGCGGATTCGGCGCTGACGGAGATCATATTAAAGAAGAAAAAGATATTGAATATGCTCTTTCCCTTGGTGTCTCGATGTTGACGTTGGACTGTTCCGATCAAATCAAGAAAAACATTGAAACAGCTTCAGATGAAGAAATCAGATCAGTGTATGAGAAGCTTTCTGAAGAAAACAGAAACTATTTCACTGAGCGATATCTTAACCGGACATTTGATGTGAATGGATTGAAGATTGAGTTTGATGAATTGACATTGATGAAGAACGTCTTAATTTACGGGGAAGCATTGGATTATACAGAACATGTTTATAAGGAATATATCCAAAAAGCTGGCCGTGATATCGACTTTGAACTATCGATCGATGAAACAGAAACAGTTACTGCGCCGGTTTCCCACTTCTTTGTAGCCAATGAATTAAAATCGAAGGATGTGCTGGTAACAAGTCTTGCTCCGAGATTCTGCGGCGAGTTCCAAAAGGGAATTGACTATATTGGCGACTTGGAGCAATTTGAGCATGAACTGAGTGAGCATGCAGCCATTGCAGAGTATTTTGGCTACAAACTGAGCATCCATTCCGGAAGTGATAAATTTTCAGTTTTCCCGATTATCGCCAAATATACAAAAGGTGTTTTACATGTAAAAACCGCAGGAACCAACTGGCTTGAAGCTGTCCGGGCAATCGCGAGAATTAAACCGGATTTATATCGCCGCATGCACGCTTATGCTCTGGAACACCTGGATGAAGCTTTGAAGTACTATCACATAACACCGGATATGGACAGTATTGTCCCGCTTAACAGTGTTACGGATGATCAACTTGCAGATTATATGAATAACGATGCTGCACGCCAAGTGCTCCATGTTACATATGGTATTCTCCTTACTGCTAAAGATGATAAAGGCGGCTTCCTGTTTAAAGATGAATTTTTCAACGCTTTAAACGAAAACGAAGAAGCATACCGCGAAGCACTTGTCAGCCATATCGGTAAACATGTGGATTTACTGAATTTATAAATTGAAGAAAGGGTGTTAAGTTTGCGAACATTTATGGATGAGAATTTTTTATTGGAAAATGAAACAGCAATCCGCTTGTATCACGACTATGCAAAAGATCTGCCGATTATTGATTACCATTGCCATCTAAGCCCGAAAGAAATATATGAAAACAAAAAATTCAAGAATATTACAGATATCTGGCTTTACGGAGATCATTACAAATGGCGCGTGATGCGCACCAATGGTGTTGATGAAGAATATATCACCGGCAACGCCAGTGATTACGATAAATTCATGGCATGGGCTAAAACCGTTCCAATGCTGATAGGCAATCCGCTTTATAATTGGACTCATCTGGAATTGCAGCGCTTTTTTGGAATTCAAGAAGTCTTAAATGAACAAACAGCTCCTGGGATTTGGGAAAAGGTAAATGCGTTGCTGGACAGTGATGAATATCGCGCACGGGACTTTATCCGGAACTCCAAGGTGAATGTTGTCTGTACGACTGATGACCCGACAGATAGTCTGGAATACCATTTGAAACTTCGGGATGACACTGATTTTGAAACGAAAGTGTTTCCGAGTTTCCGTCCTGACAAAGCGCTGGAGATTAATAAGGAAGGCTTTACAGAATGGGTAGGGAAATTACAGAAAGTATCCGGCTTGAAAATCGATTCCTATGAATCCTTTTTGGAAGCCTTAAAGTCACGGGTCGAATTTTTCCATTCGGTCGGTGGCCGTGTTTCAGATCATGCTCTTGATACGATGATGTATGCCGATACAAGCGAAGAAGAAGCGAAAACTTACTTTGAGCGCGCATTAAGCGGGGAAAAAGTTTCTGTTGAAGGTGAAAAAATCTTCAAATCCTATACACTGACATTCCTCGGGAAACTTTATGCAAAACATGAATGGGTAATGCAGTTCCATATCAATGCACTCCGGAACAATAATTCCAGAATGCTGAAAGAACTTGGCCCTGATACAGGATACGATTCGATGAATGATGAGACAATTGCGAAGCCGCTGGCAAGGTTGCTGGATTCATTGGAAAGAGAAAACGCTCTTCCAAAAACAATCCTGTATTCATTAAATCCAAAAGATAATAATACTATTGCCGCTATGATCGGTAATTTCCAGGGCGGAGGAGTTCCAGGGAAAATTCAGTTTGGTACTGCCTGGTGGTTTAATGATACTAAATCCGGCATGCTCGATCAGATGCAGACATTGGCGAATATGGGTGTCTTCAGCCGCTTCATCGGTATGCTGACAGATTCAAGAAGTTTCCTGTCCTATACCAGACATGAATATTTCAGAAGATTGGTATGTACCTTTATCGGGAATTGGGTAGAAAATGGAGAAGTGCCAAATGACATCGAATTCCTCGGTGGCATTGTGGAAGGAATATCTTATCAGAACGCAAAAGAATATTTCGATTTTGAATAATGTATATAGGTTGAACTAAAGAATTATCTGTCCTATATCGCGCCGGCGCTGGGAGAGTGGCTTTAGCTGAGAGAGTATCTGAGATATGGAGCAAAACAGCGAAGATGCCTTGGGGACCAAGCTCAGCGCGAGCCAAGAGTTGGCCGAAGGTAGTTCGGCCGAGTCTTTGCGACGAAGCTAGCGAAGCGATGCAGGAACAGCCTTAGAATCGTGCTCCTGCAGTGCTGCGCACTTCGTCGCAAAGACAGTATCCGTGCAGGACACGTCTACTGTCTTCGAAGCGGTTTTGCGGAATATCGATTATTAAAAAATATTAGTTCGACTTATATAAATTAACAAATACCCCTCTCTGTAAAAAGGGGGGTATTTTACTAAAAATTTCCCTGATATTGATCGCCATTTTTGTACCGGACAAAAAGAAGGGGCGGGATCTTTTGAAAAAGCAGATTAACTTTGCAATCGTGGGCTGTGGAACTATTGCTGAACAACATATTCGCGCTATACATAACACTCCAGATGCCGAGCTCGCTGCCGTCTATTCGAGAAACGCGGAGAAAGCCGGCGAATGGGGACAGAAATACGGAGTACTGTCTTTCAGTGATTATGAATTATTACTGAAAAATGATGCCATTGATGCAGTAGTCATTTTAACGCCAAGTGGAACTCACGCAGAATTTGGCATAAAAGCGGCTGAAGCAGGCAAACATGTCATAGTCGAAAAACCGATTGATACTACTATGGAAAAAGCGGAAACTTTAATAGAAATATGTGAAAAAGCAGGAGTAAAACTAAGCTGTATATTTCAGCACCGATTTGATGAAGCGATCATCGAACTTAAAGAAGCTGTAAGCAATAACAAATTGGGTCAATTGAATTTCGGGTCATCCCGTACAACCTGGTACCGGCCGCAGGAATATTACGACAGCGGCAAATGGCGCGGAACAAAGGAACTCGACGGTGGAGGCGCATTGATGAATCAATCCATTCATTATATCGATCTCTTGCTGTACATTATGGGGCCGGTTGAGGAAGTTCATGGCTATTGTGCAACTCGGGGACATGAAGGGATCGACGTCGAAGACATCGCTGTGGCGAATGTCAAATTTGCTTCCGGTGCCCTGGGCATAATCGAAGGAAATACTGCAGCTTTCCCTGGATTTAACACTGCGTTGGATATTTTTGGCGAGTCAGGCAGTGTACGTGTCGACTCGGACCAAATTGCGGAATGGCATATTAAAAACGAAGAAACAACGGCAATTAGCGCGGGGACTCAGCATACCGGCGCCGGTATCAACACTCAGACCGCTGATTACGGCCCTTCTTTCACCCGGCAATATGAAGACATCGTTCAAGCTTTTATAAATGGGACCGAGCCGCTTGTGAATGGCAAAGAAGCGATTAAAGCACTGGAGTTAATATTGGCCATTTATGAATCTGCTGAGACAGGAAAGCCTGTTAAACTGTCTTCTGCTGTGCGTTGAAAGAAAAGAATCCGGGAACTTCCTTTTAATTTCCAAATTACATTGACAGTAAATTAATTCTGAAAATGCTTTGGCTCAGTTTTTACTAAAAGGGTTTCTCTGTTGAAAAGAACTCCAAAGAGAGGTAATGATTATGACAGAAAATTTTAAGGTTTTTACATTGGGAGACGCGTTAATAACATTTAACCCTTCAGAAACAGGGCCGCTTCGATATGTCCCCGCATTTACACGCAAAGTAGGCGGCGCAGAGTTAAACTTTGCCATTGGCTGTGCTCGTCTTGGGTTGGATACAAAATGGACAAGCCGGCTGGGCGGCGATGAATTTGGCCGCGTCATTTATAACTTTGCACGAGGCGAAGGCATCGATATGTCGGAAGTGAACTTAGTGGATAATTATCCAACTTCGTTGAATTTCAAAGAAATCCGCGAAGATGGATCAGGCAAAACTTTTTATTACCGTTATCAATCACCCATTCTGACATTGGAGCCCGCAGACATCACAGAGAAAATGTTTGAAGGTGTGGATTTGATTCATTTGACGGGCGTTTTTCTGGCAATCGATCCGAAAAACCTGGCAATCGTTAAACAAGTGCTGAAGATTGCCGGTGAAAAAGAAATCAGGGTTTCATTTGATCCAAATATTCGTTTGAAATTATGGACATTGGAACAGGCGAAAGCTGCTTATATAGAAATCATGCCTTTTGTGGACATCCTGTTAACAGGGCTGGATGAAATCGAAATGATTAACGGAGATGCTTCGGACCAGGCACTGGAAGACTTTGCAGGACGTTTTAATATCGAACAGCTTGTCATAAAGGACGGCGGTAACGGTTCAAGGCTTTATCAAAACGGCAATTGGTATTCAAAGGCTGCTTTCCAGGTGAAAGTAGTGGATACTGTAGGCGCCGGAGATGGGTTTGACGCCGGCTATATCTACTCGATTCTTCACGGCTACGAGCCGGAAGACGCTTTAGAATTCGCGAATGGTGTTGGAGCACTCGTAACTACTGTCTCAGGAGATAACGAGGGGCTTCCATATCTTCAAGAAGTTCTGGCGTTAGTTCGTAAAGAAAAACTTATTGAACGCTGATGAAGGAGGAATATCATGTTGAAGCATGAGATCTTATCGAGCATTACCAATACCAAAGTGGTGGCAGTTATCCGCGGCAGCAGTGCTGAAGAAGCAATCGAGCTGTCAAAGGCGGCGATTGAAGGCGGCATCCGCGCGATTGAATTGACCTACACGACACCGCAAGTTCAAAAAACATTTGAGGCTTTGTATGGTGAAGACGTACTGCTTGGAGCGGGATCGGTGCTTGATGTGGAAACAGCGCGCCACGCAATTTTGGCAGGAGCGAAGTTTATCGTCAGCCCCCATTTCAATGAAGAGATTGCACCGGTCTGCAACCGCTACGGCATTCCTTATTTGCCGGGATGCATGACAATCCGCGAAATGGTCAAAGCATTGGAAGCGGGATGCGACATCATCAAATTATTCCCCGCGAATAATTTCACGCCGTCATTCATCAAATCCGTAAACGGGCCGCTTCCACAGGTGCGCATTATGCCGACAGGAGGCATCAATCTGGATAATATTCAGGAATGGCTGAAAGCCGGCGCAGTCGCAGCCGGAATCGGCAGTGACCTGAACAAAGCATACGCAGCTGGTGGATACAGCGCAGCGGTGGAATTGACACAAGAATATGTACAAAAAAGCAACTAGTAAAGGAGCAAACTTATGAATATGACATTTCGCTGGTATGGCCAGGGCAACGACACGGTCACACTTGAACATATTAAACAAATTCCGGGTGTTAAAGGAATCGTCTGGGCGCTTCACGATAAACCGGCCGGTGAAGTCTGGTCAAAAGAAGAAATCGCGTCGGAAGTCGCTTACATTGAATCGCACGGTTTCCATGCCGATGTGGTGGAAAGCGTCAATGTCCACGAATCCATTAAACTGGGCAACGCAGACAGCGCCCACTATATCGAAAATTACAAAGAGTCGATCCGCAATCTGGCGGAATTTGGCGTTAAAGTAATCTGCTATAATTTCATGCCGATTTTCGACTGGACACGCACGGAAATGTTCCATCCGCTGGAAGACGGTTCCACGGCTTTATTCTTCGAAAATGCGAAAGTGTTAAATGCTGACCCGAAAGAATTGATCCGCACAGTAAGTGAAGCGTCAGATTTGACTTTGCCGGGCTGGGAGCCCGAAAAGCTGGACCGCATCACGGAATTATTCGATGCCTATAAAGAAATCGATGAAAAGAGATTGTGGGAAAACCTGGAAGTATTCTTGAAAGAGATTTTGCCGGTGGCGGAAGAAGCGGGCATTAAAATGGCCATTCATCCCGATGATCCACCGTTTTCGATTTTCGGACTGCCCCGTATCATCACGGGCGCAGAGAGCTATGAAAAATTGATTGAAATCTCGGATTCACCATCAAACGCATTCACCATGTGCACCGGCTCAATGGGCGCAAGCAAAAAGAATGACATGGTTGCGGTAGCGAAGAAATACGCCAGCCGTTCACCGTTCGCGCATATCCGCAACGTTCAAATCTACGATAATGGCGATTTCACGGAAACATCCCATTACACACAAGACGGTTCAATTGATATCAAAGGCGTCGTCAAAGAATTGCATGACCAGAATTACAATGGTTATGTGCGTCCTGACCATGGCCGCCACATTTGGGGCGAAGTATGCCGCCCGGGCTACGGCCTTTACGACCGTGCGCTTGGAATTATGTATTTGCTTGGATTATGGGATGCGTATGAAACTAACAGAACGGAAGGTGCAAAATGATACCAATCCATGAAAATTTAACTGGCCGTGTCGCGGTAATTACGGGAGGAAGCGGTGTTTTATGCTCTGAAATGGCACGTGAATTGGCGCGACAGGGCATGAGAGTTGTAGTTCTAAACCGGACAGCTGAAAAAGGTGAAAGCGTAGCACAGGAAATCAGAGAAGCTGGAGGTCAGGCTTTAGCGCTGGCAGCTGATGTATTGAATCGTGATTCGCTTGAAGAGGTGAAAACAAAAGTCCTTGAAGAGTTTGGACAAATTGATTTATTGGTAAATGGCGCCGGCGGTAATCATCCGGATGCCATTACAGGACCAGAGCTGCATGCTGACGGAGCGGCGGGTCCATCTTTCTTTGATTTGGACGAAAGCGGATTTTCATCCGTATTTTCCGTTAACTTCACTGGCACATTCCTGGCCTGCCAGGTGTTCGGAAAAGAGTTATTGAAAAGTGAAGCGCCGGCCATCATCAACTTATCTTCAATGAGTTCCTATGCGCCATTGACAAAAGTCGTTGCCTATAGCGCGGCCAAGGCATCCATCAATAACTTTACACAATGGATGGCTGTCCATTTCGCAGAAACAGGCATGCGGGTTAATGCTATCGCCCCCGGATTTTTCCTGACAACACAAAACCGTGATTTATTGCTCGACAAAGAGGGTAATCCAACAGCACGAAGCAATAAAATATTAACAGCAACTCCTATGAAAAAATTCGGTCAGCCCGATAATCTTTTGGGAGCGCTCCTGTTCCTTGCGGATGAATCCTATTCATCATTTGTCACGGGCACGACGCTTGCAGTCGATGGAGGATTCATGGCTTATTCAGGAGTCTGACATAAAGATATCCACAAGATGAAAATAAAAAAATCGCTGCTTAAACAAGCAACGATTTTTTTATAACTGTGAAAAGGTGAAATGAGCGACATGTTCAAAAATCCGCTATTCAGGAGGAGTATATATGTTTAATTTAAACGGTAAAGTAGTATGGGTGACAGGAAGCAGTACAGGAATAGGAAGAGCAATGGCTGTCAAATTTGCAGAGAACGGCGCCTCTGTAATCGTCCACGGAAATGCGAATAAAGCAGAAGCTGAAAAAACATGGGAAGAAGTAAAGGGTAAAGGAGGAGACAGCCTTCTTGTTATAGGAGATGTAACAGACAGAAGCCAAGTGGACCGGATGACAGCGGAAATCAACAATAAATTCGGACGCATCGATATTTTAATTAATAATGCGGGTACGATGGTGAAACGGGCAAAAGTGGAAGACATCGAATTGGAAACGCTGGAAAAAATTATTGCCATCAATTTTACTTCCGTAGTCCATGTGATCCAATCTGTCTTGCCTATCATGAAACAGCAGGAAACTGGATCGATCATTAATATGACCTCGATTGCAGCTCGAAATGGCGGAGGCGGAGGCGCTGTGACTTATGCCGCTGCGAAAGGAGCAGTCAGCACTTTGACGCGTGGACTTGCAAAAGAGTTGGCGGAAGAGGGAATCCGTGTTAACGGAATTGCACCGGGAGTAATTGAGACACCTTTCCATGAACGTTACTCAACACCTGAACTCGTCAAAAAAATGGTTGCGTCCGCGCCACTGGGCCGGCCGGGAACAGCAGAGGAAATTGCAGGAGCGGCATTATATTTGGCTTCAGATTTGGCAAGTTATGTTACAGGTGAAATCATTGAAGTAAATGGCGGTATGTTGATGGATTAAAAACTTCAAAGTAATCCTTACTTATACAAAATAGATAGAGTTTGAAAGCTTGAATAGCAAATGAATCAATGTATATTAAGAATCTCTTGAAATTGGAGGTAAGTGAATGTATAAAAGCTTACAAGACACAGTAGAATTAAATAATGGTGTTAAAATGCCTGTAATGGGCTTGGGAGTCTTCAAAGTTGAAGATGGAACTACAGTCGTTGAATCTGTAAAGGCGGCTATTAAGAATGGCTATCGTAGCATCGATACTGCTTCTATTTATGGGAATGAAATAGGAGTGGGACAAGGTATAAAGGAATCTGGCGTTCCACGGGAAGAACTGTTTATCACATCAAAAGTTTGGAACAGCGACCACGGATTCGAAAGCACCCTGGCAGCTTATGAAACCACCCTGGAAAAAATGGGCTTGGAGTATTTGGATCTTTACCTAATTCATTGGCCTGGCCAAGATAAATATGTGGAAACATGGAAAGCACTGGAAAAGCTTTATAAAGACGGTAAAGTCAGAGCAATCGGAGTCAGTAATTTCCACATTCATCATTTAGAGAATATATTGGAAGCCGGTGAATTCAAACCAGTCATCAACCAAGTTGAGTATCATCCTCACTTGTCACAAGTAGAGCTTCGAGAATTTTGTGAAAAAGAAAATATTCAGCTCGAGGCTTGGTCTCCACTTAAAAAAGGAGAACTTCTAAAAGACGCCGAAATACAGAGATTGGCTGAAAAACATAAAAAAACACCTGCTCAAATCATTTTAAGATGGGATATCCAAAACAATGTCATAACTATCCCGAAATCGATAAAAGAGCATCGTATTATTGAAAATGCTGATATCTTTGATTTTTCTTTAGATGCGGAAGATATAGAAGCGATCAACGCATTGAACATTAATGACCGCAGTGGATCTGATCCAGATGCTTTTATTTTTTAAAAGGTCATGCACCGGCTAAGATTATTCAGGTAATAAAAATGAAACCCTGCTGCTCAGTATCGAGCAGCAGGGTTTTCACATTCTTTACTGTATACTCAACTCATCTAACTAAAACCAAAGGAGCGATCTCATGAAACAGAAAGTATTCATCGCAAGACCCATACCTCAAGACGTCGAAGATTTCATATCGGAACATTGCGACTACCGCATTTGGAACAAGAAAGACAAAATACCAGCGGATGTGCTCCTAGAAGAAACAAAAAATACTGAAGGTTTGCTGGCTACTAATCCGGCTGTAACGGCAGAGTTCCTCCAGCAAGTGCCGCAGTTGAAAATAATCAGCAATACTGCCGTCGGTTATGATTCATTCGATTTAAAGGCGATGAGAGAACACAATGTTCTCGGCACACATACACCGTATGTATTAGATGAAACCGTTGCAGATCTGGCGTTTAGTCTGGTTCTGGCTACAGCCCGCCGCGTCCCGCAATTAAACAAGTTCGTAAAACAAGGAAAGTGGACAAAGGAGACACAAGCAAGCGAGCTGTTCGGCAAAGATGTACACCATGCAACAATGGGTATTGTCGGAATGGGCCGCATAGGGGAAAAAATTGCCAGGAGAGCTGTTTTCGGTTTTGAAATGAATGTCCTGTATAACAGCAATACACCAAAACCGGAACTTGAAGAAAAATACGGCATGGAATACAGCAATTTGGATTCGCTTCTCGAACGCTCTGATTTTGTCGTATTGATTTTACCGCTGACGCCGTCGACCCGACATTTAATCGGTAAGGAGCAATTGGAACGGATGAAACCGGATGCTTTTCTGATCAATTGTGCCAGAGGAGCAGTTGTCGATGAGTCCGCATTGATTGAAGCGCTGCAGCAAGGGAAAATCCACGGAGCGGGACTGGACGTCTTTGAACAGGAACCTGTCGACCGGGACAATCTTCTATTGAGGATGGAAAATGTTGTTGCATTACCTCATATCGGTTCTGCAACTGAGAAAACTCGACATGCCATGGTAATGAAAGCAGCAGAGAATTTGGTGGCGGGCGTGACCGGTAGGGTTCCCGATAATGTAGTGAAGGAATTGAAGGATCTAGTTTAATTGTTTTTAGTCATTGTCAGGAGCTTCTTATGTTTCTTTGTATATCTTCCGGTAAAGTTTTCTAGGAGCTATGTCAATTTACGAATTCATCCAATGCAAAAATTTCTCAAAATCTAATTGTTACCTATAGTTGAACTGATTTCGTCGCCTGCAAGGACGTATAGAAAAGTTTAACAAGCGGACTTAGGGCTAAATTGATGCTAAGGTCTTTGAAAAATAAACGAGAAACCGGACCCCCAAGAAACCATCTCTCGGGAGTCCGGTTTTTGTTTGCTCAAAATTCACTTGCCTCAACAACCCTCAACCACTTCCGATTCACGAACCTCACCCTGCCGTTCGAACAAATAATAAGAAAGCCCTTCCTGCTTCTTGGCTTCATACATGGCGAAGTCGGCTTTGCGGATCAATTCGGCCAGGTTCTCGCCATCCGCCGGTGCCGTGCTTACGCCGATGCTGGTTTGTACCTGCTGCAAGGTGCCATTAATGTCAAAAGGCTCAAAGAACAGCGACATCAATTGTTCGGCAAGGTCTTTGCCCATACAATCTGCTGACAGATTTGCGACCAGCAGGAATTCATCACCGCTCAGCCGCACCAAAAATTCATCTTCGATGAGCGCGGCTCTTACTCTTTCGGCCACTTCCATCAGCACTTTGTCTCCGTAGAGGTGACCGTGCCGATCGTTAATTTCCTTGAATTTATCGAGGTCAAAGAACAGGAAAGCGGTCCGGTGGCGAGCCAGCCAGCCTGAATTCTTCCGGTAATGTTGCTTTAAAAACTGCCGGTTCGGCAAGCCGGTCAATTCGTCGTGCAGCACTTCGCTGTTCTTTTCCTCCAAGTGTTCAAGTGCGCAATTCACATCGTCCGCCAGCAAACCGATCATATCGCGGCCCGAGAAATTCACGCGCGCGCTGTAATCCTCTTCCTGAATACGGGCGAGGATCTCCCGGAAATGCCCGATAATCGAACGGATAAAAGAATAATTTATCAAGAAAATAGCAGCGCCGCTTATCAAACCGGCTCCAATCGCCAATAAATACAGATAGCGCAATTCTTCTTCCGGAACTGTGATAAGGAACTGCATGATAGAAGCCAAAGCAAGTCCGATAAGCGAACCTGTTATTAAAAAAGCTACCAGCATATACACACTGTAATTTTTCCGCATGTTAAATCCCGCTTTCTCAAATCTGCTGAATTCATTTTCCAGGCCATTTTTATTTCAATATAGGACTATACGCTAAAATGAGCGGTCCAAATTATAAGTACTAAGACCTAACTAATAATTACCCCTTGGGAGCATAGGGTAAACCAGAAAAAGAGGGGAAAAACAACTCTTCTTTATAATACGAAGAGACAGGCGAAACAGATCATATAATGTACGTTTTTGACCATAAAAAAGAACGGTGCCTATGCATCGTTCTTCAAGAAGCCTTCGAGTATTTCATTGAACTTCTCACTGTGCTCCCAGAACATTAAGTGGCCGCCGAGTATTTCGACGCGTGCTTCCGGCGAAATCCGTTTCATGAACGAACGGGCGGTATCGCCCCAATGTTCTGCAGCGATTGTCAGCGTCGGAACTTTTTCGATCAGCAGCTTCGCTTCTTCCCGATAATCCGAAAACATGCCGGCGGCAAACAGATTAGATGCGATATAATACGGCGTCGCCAGCGCCTCCTCGATGATCCACTGCAATTCGTCCTCTGTCAATTCCCGCTGCACCATGATCTCGGTGGCATACTCGGTAATGAATGCCCGCTGGCCCGCGGGATTGCGCAAGTTTTGTGTATAAGCGCCCGCTATTTCTTCAAGCGGTCCTTCGACCCAGTCGTTTTCATCATCACGTGACAGCGGCTTCGGCGATAAATCCACAATTACAGCAGCTTTCACGTTATCGGTTCCGTTTTGGCGGATATACTCCCACACAGTCAAACACCCGAAAGACCAGCCAAGCAAAGTTACATCCTTCAATCCAAGCTCACTGATTACTTTCGCCACATCTTTGCCGTGGGTAATATAATCATTGCCCTGCAGGGACTTCGTCGACCGGCCCTGGCTGCGTGGATCCACCGCAATCACACGATGCGTTTTAGAAAAATGCTCGACCTGGCTTGCAAACGCCTTGGCGGAAAATACCCAGCCGGGAATCAGCACAAGCGGATCGCCGCTGCCGACATCCTGCACAAATAACTCCACTCCCGGATCCACTTCGATATACTTGCCATTTGCCATTCTGAATCGCTCCTTTTCCAATGCTATTTAGCTTCTTCTTTAGACGTATTCCCTGATAATCCCTTTTGAATCTCTAAATGAAGGATTCCGCTCAATACTTCAAAGCTTTCGAAACCATTTGCTTAGCCCGCAGCTCTTTCAGCCACTTCCTGTATTTCCGATCATCCACTTGCCATTCCCGAACTTTCTCCTGGAGCTCGAGCAGCTCTTTTATATAGAAGAAAATCTCCTCGGAAAATACACCGTCACTGCCAGCCAGCCCGTAATAATCCCAGTATGGATGCATCGTTTCATCGAGCCATTCCAGCAGCTCGCTCTTCTTCGGATAACCGAAATAGATGCTTTTATGCAAATCGTCCTCATAATTCTGCATCCAGTCAATATAGGCGATCCGCAGCATATCGTAATCATCGATATACGGATGGCTGAAATCATCCGGCCCATCCTCGAACTTCTCAAAACAATCATCTGAACAAAACACATTGCCTGCGCTGTCCACACGGCGCTCAACCCGCGGCTTTTTCCTGCATACCTTACACATCTTCACATCAATCACTCCTATGTAGTTGGTAATTGGCACTATACATAGGGATTCGGAAAACTGTTATATGCAATTAAAGATTCAACTTCAAATGAAAAAGGATCCCGAAGAAATTCTCTTCGGGATCCTTTTGGCTATTATTAACTCTTACTTAATCGCTCCAACGCTTTTCCATTTTGTTTAACTGCTTTTTCGAAACTTTTCCGAATCATCTTAGAGCGTTCCTCGGCAGATAAATTTTGTACGGGTTTATTAGGTTTATTCACCTGGATTCACCTCTCAACTGTGTGTATTTCTTCTATAATAGCACAGCCGATCGGAAAGCAGCGAACAACAGTTTCAGGTAATTTTAACGGCTAAGAAATTCATTCATTTACCGTAAGACTTCTGAATTCACTCCCCAACCATCCCATCACCATCACGGTCATCCATGTACTGATACAACCAGTGATCGCTCGTGATCGGCATGCTGAAACCTGCAGCTTTCGCTTCTGCAATCGTTACCTGTCCGTTGCCATTAGTGTCGACACTGGAAACGTCGCCGCCTGAAGCTGCAGGGGCCGATTCGGCAGGCGCGCTTTCACTTTCCGTCGCCGCACTGCCTGAATCCGATGAGCCGCTGCCTGTCAGGCCGAGAGATGCGTTGATTTCGTCAGGGTTTCCGTTGACGAATTCATCAACGACTTCGTTGCCCATTACTGTATATGAGTACTGGTAGCTTGAAGGAATCTGCGTTTCTGTATCCGGGTAGGTGATGATGGCCTCGAAATTCGTGGCTCCGCCTGCATCGCGGATTACGTCTTCCATATATGCCTGGTCACCGTGCCGGTTGAGCGTGCTTTCCTGCGGGGTGATGTTATAGGCATTCGCCACGCCGCCCAATGAATCAGCGATGATGTGTCCTTCATCTAAAATGTCACTTTCGACTCCTGGAACTTTTGCTTCGTCGGAGTAGTATCTGCCGGTCGACAGGACTGGTTCACTGTCATCGTCCTGCAAAACGATTTCAGCCGCGACGACGCGCACCAATTGGCCGTGTTCGTTTGTGAAGGCCCAGTATTCACGGTCTCCGAAACCGATGTCAACGACGACATTGGCTTCCCGGTGACCGGATAAATCCCCGCCGTCCACTTCGATCAATTCGTATCCCGCAAACAAATCCTCTTGCTGTTTGGCTGCGGCTTCCGCTTCAGCCTTTTCTTTTGCGGCAAGTTCCGCTGCTTCTTTTTCTTTTGCCAGTTCTTCAGCCTTCGCTTTTTCCTCGGCTGCTTCTTCCTCAGCCTTTTCCTTGGTTTCAGCTGCCGTTTCTTCCTGCACAGCAGTTTCCACATCTGTATCTGCCGCCTCTTCTACGTCGGTGCAGCCAACGAGGAAGATGGCCAGTAATAGGACGATTAAATAATTGATTTTCTTTTTCATATCAGTGCTCCTTCTGTGGTGCTGATTTTACTATCAAAATATACCACGGAATGAAAGGGAAATCCTAGGGAATAATAAGAATTTGTCTGGAAATATTTAGTTTGCCGTATGCACCCGGACAGCTCTGCAATAAACCAAGGAATGACTGTGGAAAAATGCCCCAATTTTGAAACTTTCTCCGCTCTGCATCGTTATTCATAGAGTAGATAATCAAGCAATTAGGGATTTTTGAAACTAATGATAATTATCTGGCAAAAAGGATATTTAACAGGTGGAATCCCATCCAATACTGGTACAATGACATTAAGCGAAAGTAAATGAGCGGATACATACACTGAATTTCTCTCATTCCATTCATGGCTGGAGGGGGCAAAAAGATGGAACAGCAAAGATTAATTTACAAAATTGCATCTGAACCGGAAGAGATGGAACAGATCTATAAGCTGAACTACGAAACGTTTGTGGAAGAGATTCCGCAGCACCAGCAAAATCAGGAAAGACGGCTGGTCGACAAGTTTGATCAGGAAAACATCTACATCATCGCAAAAGACGCGGAAGAAGTGATCGGGATGATTGCGGTGCGCGTCAATCGTCCGTTTTCGCTTGACCACAAACTGGAGGACTTGGACCGTTATTTGCCGGAAGGCGCGAATCCATGCGAAGTCCGGCTCCTTTCGGTGAAAGGGAGCTACCGCAAGAGCCAGGTCTTTTTTCAGCTGGTCAACGTCCTGGTTGGCTACTGCCTGGAAGGGAATTACGATATGGCGCTTATTTCAGGCACGGACCGCCAAATCCGCCTGTATAAGAAAATCGGATTTGAACCGTTCGGCGAGATGGTCGGCACAGAGGGAGCGATGTTCCAGCCGATGGTCCTGACGAAAGAGAAATTTGAAACGACGTCCAAAGCTTTTTCGAAATTGATGCAAAAAAAAAGACCATCGCCGACGCTGAACTTCCTGCCCGGCCCGGTGGCGATCAGTAAAACGGTCGAACAGGCTTTCAGCAGCCCGGTCATTTCCCACCGCTCGGAGAATTTCATCGAAGAGATGAAAACGGTCCGAAGTAAACTTTGCGGGCTGGTGAACGCGCAATATGCGCAAATCGCCGTCGGAACGGGGACACTGGCGAATGACCTGGTTGCCGCACAGATCCGGAAACTGCCTGGCAGAGGACTGATTCTTGCGAACGGGGAATTCGGCTATCGCCTGATCGACCATGCCGCCAGATTTGGTTTGGCGTACGATACACTGGAAAAATCATGGAATGAAAAAGTGGGCATTGAAGAAATTGCGGCTTACATCGAATCGAACACCGAAATCGGGTGGATCTGGACGGTGCATTGCGAAACATCGACGGGCTTCCTGTTCGATTTGGAGAGCCTGACGGAACTGGCGAAAAAGCGCGGCATCAAATTATGTGTGGATGCCTGCAGTTCGGTGGGCATCGTTCCCGTTGACTTTGCTGATGTCCATTTGGCGAGTGCCGTCAGCGGAAAAGGTTTGGCTTCCTATCCGGGACTGGCCATCGTCTTTCATCAGGAGCCTGTGCTGCCGGACCGGTCAATTCCGCGATATCTGGATTTGGGGCAGTATGCCGTGGCGGACAGCATTCCCTATACGCATTCTTCCAATCTGGTCTCGGCATTGCACGCTGCAATAAAAGATGTGAACTTCGAAAACAGGAAGCTGATGGGCGAGGCGGCGAAGAACCTGCTGACACAGGCCGGCTTCACGGTTCTCGGAGATGAGTGCTATTCTCCCGGCATCCTGACCATTCCTCTGCCGGATATTCTGCGTTCAAGGGACATCGGGGAAAAGCTGAAAAGAGAAGGGGTCCTTGTGAGTTATGAAAGCGACTACCTGCTGAAGCGGAACTGGATCCAGTTTGCGCTGATGGGCGCCCATACCTTGAAGGAGTTTGAAAGTGCGCTTGCCGCCCTTCAAAAAACGATGCACCGGAAAGCGGAGCTGGTCTGATATGGATTCTTTAACGAAACACCTAAAAAATCTTAACGGGATTCAACTCATTTTGCTGGTTACGGGCATTCTTTGGCTGAAGACGGCAATCGTCTGTTTTGTCGGCTTCGACCTGAGCATCCAGTCCTTTTTTGATATTGTGCTGATCCTGACAGGTTCAATCGGTTCGCTGGTGCTGGTGATGGGCTTCAGCTTCTACTTCCGCCCAAAAGTGAATCCTTACGTTTTATATGGGCTGCTGATCGCCGGGACGGGGGTTCTTTACGGTGACCTGCTCTATTACCGCTTTTACAATGATTTCGTCACCCTGCCCATCCTTTTCCAGTTCAATAATGTCGGCGGACTCAGCGCCAGTACGCTTGAGCTGATGAGCCCTTGGGACCTTCTGTTATTCGTCGACCTGCTGCTGATCGGCTGGCTTCTTTTCAAGCGGAAGTTTGAGCTGACGATCCAAAAGCAGACGAAGAAGAAGTACGTCGCCATCGGTGCGGCGTTCATGGTTCTGACCATCAGCTTGGGGCTGGTGAAATCCGTCCATCTCTTTTCCGAATCCTATGACAGGGAACAAGTGGTCAAATCGCTTGGCCCGCTCAATTATCATCTGTTTGATGTTGCCCTCGGCATCGGCGCCCCTTTGCAGCGCTTGACGATGACCGAGGCGGAAGCCATTGCTTCCATCGAATATCTGCAGGAGAAAAGCCCCGGACGCACGGAACTGTTCGGAATGGCGGAAGGCAAAAACATTGTCCTGATCACGCTGGAATCCACGCAGGATTTCGTCATCAACCAAAAAGTGAACGGCGAAGAAGTGACGCCATTCCTGAACGATTTGATTGAAGAAAGCTTTTATTTCGATCAAGTCTATGACCAGACGGCGCAGGGCAAAACGTCCGATGCGGAATTCATGATCGATACGAGCCTGTATCCGCTGGCGAGCGGTTCGGTGTTTGTGAGACGGCCGGAAAACACTTTCCACAGCCTGCCGCATATCTTAAAAGACGAAGAGGATTATTACGCGGCCACGTTCCACGGCAATGTCGATACATTCTGGAACCGCCATGTCATGTATGAGACCTTGGGCTACGACCGCTATTTCTCGAAAGAGGACTACGACGTAACCGAAGGGAATTCGGTCAACTACGGGTTGAAGGACATTCCGTTCTTCACACAATCCGCCGCCTATATGAAAAATCTGCCGGAACCGTATTACGCCAAATTTCTCACCTTGACGAACCATTTTCCGTTCCTGCTGGAGGAAGAAGACCTGCTCATCGACCCCGCGGCAACGGATGAAGACGTCGTAAACCGCTACGTCACCACGGTCCGCTACCTGGACGAATCGCTCGAAACCTTTTTTGGAAAATTAAAAGAAGAAGGGCTCTACGAAGATACCGTATTCGTCCTCATCGGCGACCATTACGGCATTTCCGAAAAATACGAAGCGGGTCTCCACGAGCTGCTGGGCGAGGAAGCCACCATCAGCAATCAGATGCAGCAAAAACAAGTGCCGCTGATCATCCACATTCCCGGCCAAAAAGGCGAGACCATCTCAACCCCGGGCGGCGAAATCGATATCCGCCCGACCCTGCTCCATCTCATGGGCATCAAGACCGAAACCCGCTACTCGTTCGGCCATAACCTGTTCACCCGGGACAGCGGGCATCCCGTCATCTTCCGCGACGGCAGCTTCATCTCGGACGATTATATCTACAAGGACAATACCTGCTACGGCAAAGAAACCGGACAGGAGATCGACCCACAGCAATGTGAACCTTATCTGGAAACGGTACGGGAAGAGCTGAAGCTGTCGGATAAGATCATTTTTGGGGATTTGCTGCGGTATGTGGTTGGGGAGAGTAATTAAAAGACTAAAGCAAAAGACTGTTGGCTTTTTTAGCCGACAGTCTTTTGCTTTGTCGAGGTTAGGCAAGAGAAACAACAATAGATCGAGATAAAAGAATGTGAAAAGTGTTATTCGAACTAAGGTTTCGAGTGGAATGAAAGACAAATCCTGGGTAGCAATAAATTATTGTTCAAAAGATATTTGTAAATGTAGATTAATATTCATTTAGAAATTTATTTATTCCTATAATACGCGTCTTTATTACTGCCTATAAAATTTTCTATTTGAGATATGCTGCCTTCAAAATCCTCTTTAAAATCATGCTCCCAAATTCTCAGTATGTTCCAATTTTTATTTAAATAATAATTAGTAACCTCTTTGTCTCTTTCTATATTTCTATTTAATTTCTTTTCCCAAAATTCTTGATTATTTTTAGGGCGATTACCGTGAAGTGGGCAAACATGCCAAAAACAAGAATCGATAAAAACCACTATTCGATATTTTTTTATAGCAAAGTCAGGTTTGCCAAAAAGAGATTTTACATTTCTCCGAAGGCGAATGCCTCTATTCCATAAAGATTTAGAAATTCTATCTTCTAATTTAGAAACTGATCGTATAGCTTTCATATTTTCTGAACGTTGTTGTACAGTAATTCTTTCGTTCATTAAGCTTCCTCCTAATTAAGAGAATTTGGATAAATATAAAGGGAATTATTTCAAATTCAGCTATATGAGTTATAATTATTATAGAATAAATATTTTTGAATAAAAAATTACAAAAGGGGTTTTACTATGGGCAATTATTCTCAACCTAAATACGATTATATTGTAAATATGATTAATAATATGAGAAAAAATGATAGAACTTGGGATCAAATTAAATATGGCGGCGGAAGCAAAATAGAGGATTTAAATAACTTTATTGATATGCAAAAGATGACTGGTTTTTTTTCAAGCGATATAACAAAAGAGTTATGGTTAGATAGAGTAAGTTGGGCAAAAAATGCAGAAGAACAACAAGTGCAAATTGAGAAGAGTTCTGATCGAACTATTATTCTTTCAAAAAACGCAGACACAGATGCTGAGGTTCCTCTTAATCCTAAGTCTTCATGGCAATTATACAGAACAAAGTTGTTGGATGAAAAGTGGTCAGAAGATTCTATCAATGAAATTGAAAAATCCACCATACATTTGCTGAGAAAATTAAATTCAGATACTACAGAAAGTGGACCTGTTAAAGGTCTTGTTATAGGAAATGTACAATCTGGAAAGACCGCCAACATGGCAGGGCTCATGGCTATGGCTGCGGATCATGGATGGAATATGTTCATCATACTTTCAGGTTTAATTGATAATTTGAGAAAACAAACAGAAGAACGTTTAATAAGCGATCTTAATCACCCTGGAATGTTCAGTTGGCAAGCTTTAGATAATCCATCAAAACATGCACCTATATCTAAACATACTCAATCTCTTCATTTGAATAGTAAGGATAGAGAGAGATATTTAACTGTTTGTTTAAAGCATAAAACTAGGCTTGAAAATTTAAATAAGTGGTTGGTAGCAGATAAAAATAAGTATAAACAAATGAAAATTCTTGTAATTGAAGATGAAGCAGACCAAGCAGGTATCAATACAATGGACATTGAATCTGAAGAGCGTGCAAGAATAAATAATTTAATAGTTGAATTAGTAAACGGTAAGCCAGGTTCAGAAATTAAACCTCGTTCAATGAACTATATAAGTTATACAGCAACGCCTTATGCTAATGTACTTAATGAAACATCAAAAGAATCGCTTTATCCTAAAGATTTTATTGGTATCTTAAAAACTCCAAAAGAATATTTTGGACCAAAAGAGATTTTTGGTTTATATGAAACTGATGATTATGTTGGGTTGGACATTATAAGAGAAGTGCGGGAAGTGGAGTTAGATCAAGTTAAAGAAGTTCATAAAGACTTAAGTGACGAAGTGCCCTTGGCCATGAAAAATTCTATAATGTGGTTTTATTGCGCCGCTGCTGTTCAACGGTTTTATGAATATAAAAAACCTGTCAGTATGCTGATTCACACAAGCCAAGTGCAAAGTCACCATCAAAAAGTAGCTGATGCAATAGATAAATGGTTAAACTCTTTATCTTTAGACGATTTTATAAAGAAATGTGAACAATTGTATTATACTGAAACGCGTAAATTTACTATGGATGATTTTTTTAGTAGCTATCCTGATTATGGAGTAAATAAAGAGAACATAAAAAATTATCCTCAATTTGAAAGTATAATAAGGTTTTTAAAAGAATTAAAAGAAAAAAGATCTCATATTCAATTGGACCAAAAAGGGGATTTAAATTATCACAAAGGTATTCACTTATGTATAGATAACTGCGCTAACAATGGGATAAACGATGAGAATCAATATGTGCGTTTAGCCTATCCTAAAAACGGTGTATCTAACGTAGAGTCTTATGCACCAGCCTTTATAGTTATTGGGGGAAGCACCTTATCGCGAGGACTTACTATTGAAGGTTTGGTAAGCACCTTCTTCCTGCGTTCCACTAAGCAAGGCGATACGCTTATGCAGATGGGAAGATGGTTTGGTTATAGAAAAGGGTATGAGCTGTTGCCGAGAATTTGGATGACAGAAGATACTCAAAATAAATTTAGATTTTTAGCATCTCTAGAAAACGAAATGAGAGAAGATTTTCATCCGTTTGTTGAGTTGGGTATGAGACCTGAGGAATACGGACCGCACATTAAAAATTCTCCTGAGCTTTCTTGGTTAAGAATTACAGCTAAAAATAGAATGCAAAGTGCAGTTGAAACTAATTTAGATTTTTCAGGTGTTTCTAGTCAAACTGTTGTTTTTACTAATGATAAGCAAAAATTATGTAATAACATTAAAGTAACCGACGAGTTTATTAAAACTTTAAACACTCCTATCGAAACATTTGATAAGTCAGGGTTGCTATGGAAGGATGTTCCGTTTACAAAAATAAAAGAAGAATTTTTAGATTGTTTCGAGTTTGAAAACTCTCATGTTTTTGATCAAATTGACGGTTTTTCCGAGTGGTATAGAAAGGTAGAAAAGGAAGAAGGTTTTACAGGTTGGAATGTCCTTTTTGTTGGTAAAGGAAAAGTAGATGAAAACCAAAATGGATTTACAGTGAGTAAATATACAGTTGGTAAGGTTGAACGTACAAGAAAAGGAAAATATTCTTTAGGTAGCGAGAAGGTAAGTGTGGGTGTTCTTAGAAATCCTTCGGATCTATATAAAGATATGAGTTTAAAGGAATTAGAAGCGGCTGGAGCAAATTTAAAAGACTTAAAAGCTGATAATCTTGCTGTTCACAATATTAGAAAGAAAGCTAATTTGGATAAAACTGCCCAACTTATAATCTATGTAATTGATAAAGATTCTAAAGCAAGAAAGACGGCAGAGAATAAAGGAGAAAGATATGATTTGAATTTTGTTGAAGATATCATTGGAGTCAGTATTTTAGTTCCAGGTAAGAAAAATAAGAATCTGGCAAAAAAATTAACGGTAAATCTAAAGAATACAACTGAGATTGAGACTGAAAATGGAGAGGGATAAAAATGAAAATTGAAGTGGCCAAGTATGAAAGAATGGCTGAAACAGGAAGTTCGTTATTAAAATTACTACAAAATAATGACACACCATTATTGGATCTTTTAGTAAGAGAATCTGTACAAAACAGCTTAGATGCAGCATTATCTAATAAAAAATCAGTCATAGTTGATATTGGTATGAAGGAATTCTCAAGCGATATATTAGTAAATCACTTAGAAGGTATTCAAAACGAACTTAAGTTAAGGTTTGGTAACACTAAATCTAAAGCTATTTATATTTCCGATACTAATACTGTGGGTCTTACAGGTCCGGTTTATGCAGAAGATGTGGAAGGGCATGACTATGGAAATTTACAAAAATTAATTTACAACATTGGTACACCTCAAGAGAAAGAGGGCGCAGGTGGATCATGGGGACTAGGGAAAACTGTTTATTTTAGATTTGGAATCGGATTGGTAATTTATTATACTAGAATAAAAAACGATTATGAGGAATTTGAAGAACGGCTAGCGGTAACTATGGTCGAAAACGAAAAAAGCGATAAAGCAATCCTTCCTGCTAAAGATAATAAACCTAAACGTGGGTTAGCTTGGTGGGGACAGCTTGCTGATGACGGGAGTACTATTCCTATTACAGATTCCAATGAAATCGAAGAAATTCTTGATATATTCTCTATTCCGAAATTTAAGGATGATGAAACAGGTACTAAAATTATTATTCCCTTTATAAATGAAGAAAAGTTACTGCCGAAAGAGAGGTTATGGTGGAATTCTTCAGTTGAGAATTACCTTAAAGTGAGTTTTCAAAGGTGGTATGGTGTCAGAATCGATAATCCAAATTATCCGTATGGAAGTTGGTTAGATGCTAAGGTTGGAGGGAATTCAATTAATTTTGAAGAAATGGAACCATTGTTCCAAATTCTTCAAACTCTTTATAATGGTGCTGTAAGTGAGAATAACTCTAAAGTAAATTTCCCTCGACTAGATATTAAATACAACATCAGTGATATAAATATAAGGAAGGAATTTAAAGTTACTTCTGGCGGGAATGCTGGAAAGGTAGCATTTTCAAAGTTTAATCTAAATGACTTGAAAATGCTTCCGCCAGAAAATAGATATAGTCCATATAACTATATAAATATTGAAAATAATTCAGAAAGTGGAAATCCACCCATATTGCTATATACGAGGAAACCAGGAATGGTAGTAAGCTATGAAATTGATGGAGCTTGGTGTAACGATATTCCTAACGCTTCGGAAAATGAATTCATTATCGGTTTATTCGTGCCAAATTCAAATAGCGAATTCAAAAGCGAATATATGGAAGAATATACTAATCTAGAAGGGTATTTAAGAGGAAGTGAAAAGGCCGATCATACTTCTTGGAAAGATTTAATCAATCCAGAGAAAAAAATTACTGTAATTTCAAGGATACAAAATAACGTTTCAAGAGCTATTAGAGAAAAGTATTTAGAGGATAAAGAAAAATTACAAAAAGGAAAAAGAAGTGCTCTAAGTAAGTCGCTTGCAAATAAATTGTTACCTCCCCAAAATTTTGGCAGAAAGCCTACTGGTAAAAATAAGCCTAATACAAAAAAAGGAGGTAAAAAACTCTCGAAAAGTAACTTTAATATAAACAACCAGTATATTGATGACCGAGGCATAATGCATATAGAATTTGAACTTGAATCACCTAAATTATTTAATTCGGTGGTTGAAGTGGTAGTACTTTCTGAAAACGGGATAATCAAAGGAGATAGTTGGGAAAGTGAAAAGGGAGTAGGGACTGATTTTCCATTAAAAATTAAAGAGGTCAAAGTTCTTAGTTTTGGTACGGTGGGCGCAGATGGCACTCGAAATCCTAAAGAAGAGGGAACTCTACCTATTGCTTTGATTAGAACGAAAGAAACCAATACTGCATGTGGTATAGCATACACTGGTACAAATAAAAATGGTTTTTTAGAAGGCACTTTAAAAATTGAGCGAAAAGATCCTTACATTCAGCCCTCTATTTCACTTTCATCAGTGGAGGTGAAGAGCAATGACTAATGATTTAAAGTTTTTTAGAGAACTTGATGAGAAACTTTTCATGAAAATTGGATATCAAACATCAACAATGAAATTCCAATATGCTTTAGATAACAAGATTGTTGATATGGAACTAGAAGATAAAGAAGGCGTATTAAATAACGAAACTGTTTATCTTGAAGACAGAGACGGTGTGTGGAACGCTGAAGAACATAACTTAATTATATCAATGAATTATTATATAAATAATCCAAGCTTTTTATTTAATGAAAATGGAATAGCTCTACCGGGAGCTGAAATTGGAGTTGCACTAAACTGGTATTCAAAAAGTTCAAATCAACGAGGAATTGAACATTTAGGTGTTATTAAAGCTGATCTGGAAGGCGCTTACCAAGATGAGCTGAAATATACTTTTAGAAAAAAACAGTTATTGGGTGACGTTACAATTGAACTCATTTTATATCTTGCGTGTGAGTCTAACGAAAAGCATCCTTATTATGCTGATCAGGTTGGCACAGTTCTAGGAACTTTAGATACTCGTTATTTAATTATAGATGGTCACGGCTCTGCATTTCCAATCGCTGAGGTATATTCACCTGAGAGACCACTTTGGTTTGTAACTTTTAATTTTACAGATCCAATGAGTGACCCTTTTACAGAAGAATATGTTTGTATAAATCTAAATACTGCCCATAGAAACTTCCATTTAATAAGTGGGAAAAAAGGTATGTCTGATAGTCCTTTACTGAGTGAGGTTATTGCAGGGGCTTTACAGGTGATTGTTCAAAAAGTAATGGAGGATGAAGAAAGTGAGAATATCCTAAGCGGAAATGGGTTTGAAGATGGTACAATAGCTCAAGCTGTATTTTACTTTTTAACGAATTTTGATTGGGATATCTCCTCTCCAGAACAGCTAGCTGAATCGATTAGACAAGACTGGGAAACAAGAATCGGTGGTGAAGAAGCTGATGTTTAGTATGAATAAAAAAGAAGCAGCAGAAGTGTTTGAAACACTGAAAAGAAAAGGGTTGGAAAACTTTCAACCTAGTTCTGAATTTAACGATATTCATATAATTTTAAATAAAAAATACAATGAAATAAGAGATTATCAAAATATTAATTTGTATGAGCGGGATCTTCGTTTCGCCATATATTTATATGATAATTTATATAAGTACTTTGGCTTTTCTGAACGTGATGCTTCTAAAGATGAAAATTGGAGGTTTATTTCGTTAAACATACTTCCGAACATAATTTATGATCGATGGGATGGATTTCACGAAGCTAGATTCTACAATGATTCACGGCGTATGTGGCTTAAATCACTATGGTGGTACATATACTTATCTTGGCAAGGCAGTTCAGTTGAAACTTTTGATATTTTAAAGAATAACACTACCGATGATTTGGTTCAGTTGGTTGAAAGACCTGGAAGCAAAGGTTATCGAGTTGAACTGTCTAGAGAGTTAATGAAGCAATATAGCTATCTTGACAAAACTAATAGAAATCAACTTTTTAGAAAAGTAATGAAGTTAAATACTGCACGAGTAAAAATAATTGAACCCTCTTTAACCAAAGGAGGAAGTGAGCAATACGTAAAGGAGCTTTTCGATTACTTTGACAAAAATAATTAATGAACAATTAGAGGTAATTGATTTATTTTCAGGTTGTGGTGGATTGGCCTTGGGTTTTCAAAGCGAAGGTATGAATATTAAAAGTGGGATGGAATTAGACGGTTCTGCTGCAAACACGGCATCGTATAATTTGCATTGGAAGCATGGGATTGATAATGAACACTTATGTGGTGATGTAACTTTAGCGAATGGTGATGATTTTGCAAATTACAACAAACCTATAGTAATAGGTGGTCCTCCTTGCCAAGCTTACTCAATGGCAGGGAGGGCTAAACTTAACTCTTTAGGTGAAGAAAGACATGTGTTCAAAGACAGTAGAGGTGCATTATTTCAAGATTTTTTAAGAATAGCAATAGAATTAAATGCTAGAGCCGTTGTAATGGAAAATGTACCGGAATCTGTTAACTATAATGGCGTTAATATTCCGGAAACAGTCTGTGGAATATTGACTGAAAATGGATACAATGCCATTTGGACGGTATTAAATTCCGCTGATTTTGGAGTTCCGCAAATCAGAGAACGAGTATTTGTAATTGCTATCAAAAAGGAGTTAGGAAATATTGAGCACCTTCCTAAGCCTACTCATAAAAGACCAGACCCTAATTTCAGAACAATGAACGAAGGAAGATTTGCTGGTTTTTCTCAAACAAAGTATTTTAATTTTCCATTGCCGGCAAAAGAAAGTTTGCCGAAGTGGATTACTGTTAAAGAAGCAATATCAGACTTGCCTATTCTTTTCCCTACATCAACGTCAGTTTATAAGTTGCATAATCAAGAATTGACATTACCTTATCAATCCCCCCCGCAAAGTGATTATCAAAAATTAATGAGAAGTAGTGTAAGGATAGATGGAGTCAGTGGAAACGGATTTAGAAATACTAAGAGGGATTTTAAAATTTTCGAACAAATGGCTGCTAATGATAATTATCGAGATGCACATGATATCGCCATGAAAATGTTGGCAAAGGAATGTATTAAAAAAAAGATAAAAGCAAAAACTCATCCCAACCAATACGAGGTTTTAAAGAAGAGTATTGTTCCCCCTTATTCAATAAACAAGTTTTTAACTAAGTGGAGAAAGTTGGATCCACATAAGCCGTCTCACACTTTAGTGGCTCATTTAGGAACGGATACCTACAGTCATATTCACCCATGGGAGCCTAGAGGAATTTCTGTTAGGGAAGCGGCTCGATTACAATCGTTTCCAGATGATTTTTATTTTAATTGTTCAATGACAGAAGCCTTTAAACAAATTGGAAATGCAGTACCCCCTTTATTATCTAAAGCTGTTGCAGCAGCTTTAAGAAAAAATCTAGGAGAGAATTGAGGTCATTAAAAATGAAGTCAATTGAAGAAATAAGGAATTATTTCTCTTCTATTAAACCTGGAAATTTAATTCAACTTAGTAGTTATGGCGATAAATATCCAGCTTGGGTTTTTAGAGATCATGGAAAATTTGGTGTAGCTATAGAAGTATCAAATAGCTTCAATATTAATGAAAGATTTTCTAATGCTAGGTTTTATACAGAAAAAATATGGATGAATAATGAGGAATTAAACTTTTTATGGCTATCTTCCAGTACTGAAGAATTGCGATATGAATTTGCTTCTATTTGTGCTGTTTTTCTTGATGTAGGCATCAATGGTGAGGATAGAATAAGAATCTTAGAAGATCCATTGGAATGGTGGAATAGTTACAAAGAATTAGTAGGAAATAAAACATACCTTAAAGAACCTTATAGTCTGTTGGGAGAAATGATATCCTTTTATTATATTTATCGATTCGACAAGACAGCAACTTGGGGCGGGCCGAAAGCAGCAAGTATAGATATTTCATCCATTAATGAGCTTGTTGAAGTAAAATCAACAGTTTTAAAATATGATAATGTGATTCAAGTATCAAGTCAGTATCAATTAAGTGTTGATAGAGATCAAAGTTTATATTTTTGTCGGTTTGAAGAAGCTGACTATGGATATTCCATTAATGATTTAGCAACTAGATTAATTTCGAATGGTTACCCAGAAGAAAAATTAGAAGAAGTATTGACTAGTCAAGGATTTGAAAAAAATATGTCAATTAGAGACAAAAAATATGAGTTACTTGAAATGAAGAAATATAAGATTGATTCAAGTTTCCCTATAATTGACTTTAATTCAGTTGTACCCAGTAAATTTGCGGATCACATTATAAAAATTACTTATACTATCGATTTAACAGGAATCAACTCTAAAGCCATAAGTAAAAATTTTCTAAGTTAAATTAATAATTTTCAATTGCCTGTAATTCAAAATGAATTACGGGCATTAAATGATAAGAAAACAAGAGAATTAAAAGAGGAAAATTGAACTGTTTTCGATGCACGGGAATATATGTTCGTGTATAATTTATCTCAATAGCATTGTGAAGGAGTGAATTTAATGCAAAATGGAAAGCCAACAGTAATAGACATGTTTTCGGGGTGCGGAGGACTTTCAAGAGGCTTTATGGACGCTGGATATAAAGTGCTATTAGGAGTAGACAATGAAGAAATTGCATTAAAAACCTTTAGAGAAAATCATGGAGAAGCAAAAACTTTAAAAACAGATTTATTTAATCCCTTTGCTATTGAAGAAATGAAAAATATTATCGATGGAGAAAAAGTGGATTTAATTATAGGAGGACCGCCATGTCAAGGATTCTCACTGACTGGTACTAGAAAGGAAAATGATGAAAGAAATACTTTATTCAGATCGATGGTCAAAGCTGTAGAATCTTTCGAGCCCCAAGCGTTTGTCTTAGAAAATGTTCCGGGCTTAGGCACTCTATATAATGGAAAAGCAAAAGAAGAAATTCTAGAAAGTTTTCATGAGCTAGGCTATAAAGTTTCTTACAAAGTTCTCTTTGCCCCAGACTATGGAGTTCCTCAGATTAGGAAAAGAATTTTCTTTGTTGGTGTCAAGAGCAATGAACTCTTTGAATTTCCGCTCCCAACTCATTCGCCGGATAATTATGTAACTTGTGGCGAAGCTATTAGTGATTTACATGATAGAATTGATGGTTATGGAATAGAAGAGGATGACTATATGACTCCTCCATTAACTGAGTACCAACAATTAATGCGAGCTAAATCAATTAAATTATATAATCACATAGGAACAAAACATACTGAGTTAGTTAAAGAAGTGATTTCTCATGTTCCTGAAGGCGGTAACTTCAAAGATCTTCCGCCTGGATTAGGTGAAAGCAGAAAATTTAATGAGGCATGGACAAGATATCATAGCCAAAAACCTTCAAAAACAATTGATACTGGTCATAGAAATCATTTTCATTATAAATTTAACCGAGTTCCCACGGTGCGAGAAAATGCAAGACTTCAAACCTTTACTGACGATTTTAGATTTTATGGTACAAAAACTCAGCAGTATAGACAAGTTGGGAATGCTGTTCCCCCAATGTTGGGATATCACATCGCTCAGAAGCTGAAAGCATACATTAGGGAAACTGAAGAAGTGAGCTTGTAATGAAGAAGTATAATACTATTGATATATTTGCGGGCTGTGGGGGACTTACAGAGGGTTTTAAAAGAACAAATTCATATAATGTAATTGCAGCTGTTGAATGGGAAAAAGCTCCAGCTGCAAACTTAGTGAAAAGACTAGAAGAAAAATGGAATTATGAGGATGCGGAAGAAAGAGTTTTAAGATTTGATTTACAACAGACAGATGAATTATTTAACGGATGGCATGACGATGAAAAGTATGGCTCTCATAAAGGATTGGATCATTTAGTCAGCAATCAAGAAATTGATGTTATTATTGGAGGTCCTCCTTGTCAAGCATATTCTTTAGCTGGAAGAGTTAGAGATAAAGATGGAATGATAAATGATTACAGAAATTATTTGTTTGAAAGCTACTTGAGAGTCGTAAAGAAATATAAACCTAAAGCCTTTATATTTGAAAATGTTCCAGGAATGTTTAGTGCAAAGCCGGGTGGAAAACTAGTTACAGATTTAATTAGAGCTGAGATTGAAGACGCGGGATATGTAATAGTCGATGACTTGAAAAAGCATGCTTTAATAGATGTAACCGAATATGGTATTCCTCAAAAAAGAAATAGAGTAATCATTTTGGCTTTGAGTAAAGACTATTATCTTAATCCGCAAATAGTGCTTCACGAATTTTATGAAAGTATTCTTCCATCTTATAAAGAACGTCGGCGGACTGTTAAAGATGCCATATATGATCTGCCCAAATTATATCCAGCAGTTCAGGATTATAAATTTGAAGGAAAAATGTATTCACATCATATAAATAATAATAGAGTTTTAAATCATCAACCCAGATACCATAGCAAAAGGGATATTGAAATTTTTAAAGAATTAGCACTCGATATTGAAAATAAAATTTACAAATATGCATCAACAGAATCTTTAAAAATGCTATACACATTAAAAACCGGAAAATCATCAAATATTCATAAATACCATGTTTTAAAATGGGATTCTCCAAGCAATACAATTCCTGCTCACCTTTATAAAGATGGGTTAAGGCATATACATCCTGATTCTTCGCAAGCAAGATCTATTACTGTTAGAGAAGCAGCTAGACTACAAACTTTTGATGATGACTATGAATTTATAAGTAATATTGGTGATAATTATAAAATGATTGGTAATGCTGTTCCTCCTAAGTTGGCTGAGAAATTAGCATTTGCTTTAAAAGAAATATTATCACCAGTTTACCAAGTGAAAAAAACATCAAGTAATGATTTGTTAACATTTTTTTAAGCAGCCCATGGCTGTTTTTTTTTTATATATTTTTTAATAGAAATTTCCTGTTAATAACTTTTATGTATTTCTAAAGTCATGTGATGTATGATTGGTAAATATAGGGGGGAAAGAAATGTTCTTTACAAATAATTTAGAAGAAAAAATATTTAATGTACATAAGCATATTAATTGTGATGAGTTACAAATACTCTCTGGATACCTTGGACCGACTCCGGTAGCTAGACTGCAAAGTCTTTCTATAAAAACGAAAGTTATATATGGGATGTATGGGAGTGAGTTAGTACCAGAAGCTTTGCATAAAGTATTAGTTGACAACCATCTTGATGGAAGACATGAAATACTCTATTCAAATATACCTGTGCATTCGAAGTGTTATGTTTGGAAGCTGCAGGGAGAAATAGTCTATTCTTTGATTGGTTCGGCGAACTTTAGCACTAGTAGCTTAAGCGCGGGTTATAGAGAATCACTTGCAGAAATGACTAATGATTCTTTTGAAGAGTTAGAAAAATACATGAATCATATTATTGGAAATTCAATAAAGTGTAATTCTTCTGAAGTCAGGTATATTCCTAATACCTCTATAAATCATAGTAGTCAAGAGTGCTCGATGATTCTATATAATCCGCTTAATAACGAGGTACCTCAAGGTAGCGGGTTAAATTGGGGACATAGCATAAAAGGTCATACTAATATAGGTGATAGCTATATAACGATAAGAACTGAACATATTAAAAAATACCCTAAGTTATTCCCTAAAAAACAAATTAGCTCTAATTTGAAAAATCAAGAAGGACGAAGCAGTAGACAAAGTGATCCTATTGAATTGATTTGGGATGATGGATTTGTTATGAAAGCGTTGCTTGAAGGAACTCAGCCAGTGGGAGAGACTAGATATCCTAAGCAGATAAGCTCTTTTCCACGTAAAAATATTTTAGGTGAATACTTAAGAAAGAGAATGGGTTTACCTGGAGATGCATTAATAACTATAAAGGATTTAGAAGACTACGGAAGAAATGATATTAAAATTTCATTGTTAAAGAGAGGGACATATTACGTAGATTTTTCTGTTTAACTCTTAAGTGAAATAACACGGGTGGGATCTTCAGTGGAAGCGAATATTATTTTAGGAAGAAATATGGATACTTCATATTGGATATTAGAATTAAAAAAAAGTGGTGCAAGCAACATAAATGTATTGGATTACGAATATTTTGGTGACCCTATTCAAATAGATGATGTATTTTATTTGTCTTCCCATGATCTTATGGAAAAAATAAAAAGTTATGACTCTAGAATCTATTATAAATCGCTATATATATTTCCGACTCTAAAAAAATATAATACGACTAATAGCAAGTAAGTTCCGTGTAAAATATTGAATGGGAGTAAATATAATGAAATCAAAATTTGAAAATATATTTAAAGATTTAAACGATATAGAGTTAATGAGTATTTATGCTATATGGTTAAAAGAATTAAAAGAGAGAAATTTGATAAGAACTAATAACGTTATTGGTGAATTAGGAGAATCTTTGGCTATTAAAATATATAATAGCACGAAAAATCTCCCGCGTTTACAAGCAGCACCCGTAGGCACGCAAAATATTGATGCTATTTCTGTAGAAGGAAAAAGATATAGTATTAAATCTACAACAGGAAGAGTTACGGGGGCATTTTACGGCCTCTTGGAGCCTGAGAGCACAGAGTTGGAAAGCATAAAATTTGAATATGTGATTGTTGTTGTATTCAGTAAAGAATTTGAAATTAAATATTTTTTGGAGGTTGAATGGTCAGTGTTTTTAAAATACAGAAAGTGGCATAGTAGGGTGAGGGCTTGGAATTTGCCAATTACTAAGGGGTTAATTGCTGAATCCAACGTCATTATTATGAATTCTACAATATAAGTATTTTGATAGACCGTCTTATTTCTAATTTATTTTGAACTACTATATTGGAGGATTTTTTTTCTGTCGTGAAAGTATAAAAACGAATATTTATAAAGGAGAACAAAAGGGGAGACTGTCAAGGTGGAACATTATTTAAAAGAAAAATTTCAAAATTGGATGGGACGTCAAAAAAAAGCGAACGGAGAAAAGTATAAATTCTCGACTCTTAAAATATATTCTAAATCCTTGGAAAAAACTAGTGCAAAGTTGAATGTGCAGAACCTGCCTGTAACAGATTTATTTAATATAGTCTCAATAGATAAGTTTAGGGAGATAGAAAAATTACTTAGAGCTGCCCCGAATTTTGCAGAGGTAGACCGTGCTACAAGTAATAAAGCTTATTCAGCAGCTATGTCACTATACTCTAAATTTCTTTCAGAAAGAGAACATTCTTTTATTTGGATATTTCAAGGTAATCCGAAGTACTATGATGTAATCGATGCAGTAAATGATTTACAGGAAATCACATGGGCAGTTAATCAATATACCAAGCAAATTAAAAAAGGAGACAGAGCTTATATTTGGCTGTCTGGACCTGGTGGAGGCATTGTCGCTGCAGGAACAATTTTATGTAACCCTGAGATTCGCCAGCCAAACTTGCAGGATCGCTATAGTCGGAGTGAAAGTTTGAATAACAAAGAATATTTAGCGGTGGATATAAAAATCGAAAGAAAATTGACTGCTTCAATTGTCGAAAGAACGCTTCTTCTCGCTGATGAAAGAACGAAAAAGATGGAAATATTGACTTATCCGGGGGCAACAAATTTTAAAGTTACTAAAGAAGAAGATCAGGTCATACAGAGTATTATTGAAGGCAATTATGAACACATTCCTGCTGCTGCGCCTCCTGAAGTTCAAATTAAAGATGAAAGACGTTACTGGATGTACGCTCCTGGAGAAGGATCCCGTTTGTGGGAAGAATTTTATGAAAAAGGAATTATGGGACTTGGATGGGAAGACCTCGGTGATTTGAAGCAGTTCCCCACAAAAAATGCGATGAAAGAAAAAATGAAAGAAATTTATGGAGAAGATTTTTCTTATAAAAATGCTGGGCATGCGACTTGGCAATTTGCCAATGAAATAGGGAAAAATGATGTTGTTTATGCAAAGAAAGGTCTGAAAAAGATCATCGGTCGGGGAGTTGTGACTTCGGAATACTTTTATGATGAAACACTTGAGGAATATAACCATGTTCATAAAGTGGATTGGACACATAAAGGAGAATGGGACTATAAAGGACAGATTGCCCTTAAGGCACTCACGGAAATCACCCCTTACACAGAGGATTATCATAAGCTGGAACAATTATTTGATGAAATTTCAGATGACATTCTTATTTCTGATGATGAAAATTTTAATTATGAAGAATATAAAGAGTCGGATTTTCTTTCAGAAGTGTATATGAGCAAAGAAAAATACAACACACTTAAGAATCTCCTTATCAGAAAGAAAAACCTTATTTTACTGGGGGCACCCGGAGTAGGTAAAACTTATGCAGCTGAGCGTCTTGCTTATTCCATAATGGGCAGTAAAGATAAGAGCAGAGTTCAAGTTGTACAATTCCATCAAAGCTACAGCTATGAAGATTTTATTATGGGCTATAGACCTGATGATAATGGTTTTTCTTTATCAAAAGGCCCTTTTTATGAATTCTGTAAAAAAGCGGAGCCGGATGACCGGCCGTATTTTTTTATCATTGATGAAATCAACAGGGGAAATTTAAGTAAGATTTTCGGGGAACTATTAATGTTAATTGAAAATGATAAAAGAGGAAAAGAGTTAAGACTGCTATACTCTGATGAACAATTTTCTGTTCCGGAGAACGTTTATATTATAGGAATGATGAATACAGCTGATCGAAGTCTGGCTATGATCGATTATGCTTTACGCCGCAGATTTGCTTTTTTTGAGTTTGAACCGGCTTTTCGAAGTGAAGGGTTCAAGAAGTATCAGGCAACTATTGAGAATGAGAAATTCGGACAATTAGTGGACACTGTGATTGCATTGAATAAAGCAATTGCGGAAGACGCTTCTTTGGGAGGCGGTTTCCGAATCGGGCACAGTTATTTTTCAACCAGAATTGATATTGACGATGAATGGCTGACAGAGATAGTGGAGTATGAATTAATTCCGCTCATTAATGAGTATTGGTTTGATGAACCTTCGCAGGTAGAGTATTGGAATAATAAGCTCAGAGGTTCCCTGCGTGATTAGGCTGAAAAACATCTATTATATGCTCTCCTACGCTTATCGAGTTTTAAACGAGGAAGGTTATAAAAGTATCCAGGCCGAAGAATTTGAAAATATTCATGATTTAATGGCTGCTATTTTAATTCAGGGAGTGACTCTCCAATGCAAAAGGGGGTTGCATAAGGATTATATCAAGGCCACTGAAGTGACAGGCAATTTGCGAGGGAAAATCGATGTTACAAACTCCATAAAACAAAATACGCTGATGAGAAGAAGTATGGTATGCCATTTTGATGAATTCTCAGAAAATATCCTGTTAAATCAAATCGTTAAAACGACTATGCAATTACTTATTCAAAGCAAAGAAGTTAAAGCGGACAACCGCAAAGAACTGAGGAAACTTTCTCTTTTCTTTGAAAATGTAGATTTAATCTCACCGCAGACAATCAATTGGAGTGCTCTTTCCTATCACCGGAATAACGCAACTTATAAACTGCTGATGAATGTTTGTTTAATGATTATAAAGGGCTTGCTGATGACAACTGAAAACGGAGAATACAAAATGCGGCAATTCCTGGACGATCAGCAAATGCATCAACTGTATGAAAAATTTCTTCTTGGTTATTTTAAAAAGGAGTATCCGGAGTTTTCCGTAAAAGCGTCATTTATTGACTGGAATGTTGATGATGGCATTACTGAATTTCTTCCGGCAATGAAATCTGACATTACTTTGATTAATGCGGACAAAACTTTAATTATAGACGCTAAGTATTACGGGAAAACGATGCAGACACATTCGATGTACAATAGCAGAACTCTAAACTCCAACAACTTATATCAAATCTATACTTATGTTAAAAACAAAGACAGAAGCGGAAGCGGAAATGTCAGTGGTTTGCTGCTTTACGCCAAGACTGATGAAGAAATTACTCCAAATAATGAATACCAGATTGATGGTAACAAGATAATCGTAAGAACATTAGATTTAGGAGCGGAATGGGCTGTTATTGTTGAGCAGCTGAGTGAAGTGGCAATGATCGTAAAGTAAAATTAGATTAACTTTGAAAATGGGGGAACAAAAATGGAATTCAAAATCACAGAAAAAGAAATGTACTTTGAAAACGAGCAATATGCATCACGGATGATTATAAAGGGAAAAGGTCCGGGACATGACGGAGGTGAACCGAGACTCAGATGTGCTATTACACTGACTATCCGGATCAAAGGAACAGACAATGAAATAAAGCTCACTGGAAATATTTATTGGGACGCCAAATATCCGAAAACACATGTTTTCTTTACTGGCGGAAGTATAAGGGAGTTTATCGCAGGACAAGGTTTGGACTATGCCCAATTTAAATCAGAATACTGGGATAAGGTGAAACGATTGGCAGCAAACGTCTTCACGGATAAAGAGATTCTTGAATACAATAAAATGATGGAACAGGTAAAGGCTTAATCTGATTGTTGGTATCAATATTAAAATGGATTGCCGTATTGGCAATCCATTTTTCAGGCTGTCGAGAAACATCATCTGCTTCAAGCATTTCGCTGCTTATCTTGAAGCTGGAGTGGCAATGCAGAGACAGACGGACGCGTTCTGCAGGGAGCTGCCTGCTGCGTTTTATATCCGTAGAAGCAGATGAATTTTTTCTCAGAAAACAAAAATAGTTAGATTACTTCTTTATAGAAAGCGGTTCTGAGATATGGAACAAAACAGCGAAGACTCCCAGGTGATTAGAAACAGAGTTGGCTTCCAACTCTGTTTCGAGCGAAGTGCTGAGATCCACTCGGGCGAAGTGGAACGAGAACGAGTTAGCTCAGCGCGAGCCACCAGGAAAGCGGAGCTGTTTTGTGGAATATCGGTATCCTGGCTTTATTTTTCAACAAGCTGTAAGCTGGATTGCCATATTGGCAATCCAGTTTTATGGTCTATTCTTCCTTCATCTGAAATTCTCCACAAATCCTTCCCCCTTGATTAATCCACCAAATAGCAGCATCATCAAACTTGGAAACTGCTGAGTTTTGAGCGTTTGCTAAAAAAGCCGAACCTCTCACTGAATATAATGAGGGATTCGGCTTTTTCTATTCTCTTGGATTAATTTGTTTCAAACATCTCTGCCTACTGATAATTCACAACCGCCGGACTCGGATCAAGCGCGATGACTTCTTCCGGGGTTAAGATGGGTTCGTCTTTCTTATAGAAAATTTTAAAGCCGCCGTACTGGGAGGTTTCGTTCCGTACGAATCTTCGGTAATTCGAAATTTTGGCGGCTGAATAGCCCCATCCGTCAAAGTTCAGTACAACTTCAACATTTTCGGTTGGTTGAATGGCTTCTTTATTCGTCAGCGCTTCATCCATGAACTGGTGGACGAGGACGATTTTGTCCGGCAGATCATGTTCTTCCACCATGTCCGTGAGATAGTCCACCGCTTCCTGAACTTCGGAACCGTTAACCTGGCCCAGGACCGTGCCGGGGATTTCACCTTCTTCCACAGAAAATTCAGTGTCGATGGCGAGATGGACGTGAGGAAGTTGCAGCCATTTCTCGATCAGCTTGACTTGGTTTAGGACAGAATCTGTTCCCAGCTGGACGTCCAGCATGAGCAGCGCGCCATTTTCTTCGGCGAGCTTGGCGTACTCGTCAATTTTATCGGATGGCGTCATGTGATAAAATTTTCCGTCAGTCGCCGGGCTCCTTTGAGCGACGGTGGTGATCAGTTCGATCATCGGGATGGCTGGCCGGTCAGGGTCGGCATCCGAGTAGGCCTGTGTCTGCTCTTTCAGTTTTTCCATGAAGGCCTCCGGTTCCATTTCACCCAGTATGCCCATATTGGATGAGTTGGGATGTCCGTAATAGGCGACTAGGCGATGGTTTTTTAACGGTCCATCGGTCAGATCTTCGCCATCCTTGACCAGCGTTTCACCGGCGGGCACCATTCTTTGGACCTGGTCTCCGTAGGCTTCGGGTACCGGCATATTTGCCAGTTCTTCTTCAGTCCAAGTCTCCTGAATGGACTGGGCACCTTCAGCCGGTTCTAAGGGTTTATAGGGGTCCTGAGGTTCCGGCTCTTCTTCTTCCGGAATCTTTGCTTCTTCTTTTTCGTTGTCTTCATCCTTTGTGTTGTCTTGAGATGCTGCGTTTTCTTTTTCATTGTTTTCGCCGTCTTCAGTAGAAGAGTTGGAGCAGGCAGCAAGGAATAAAGCCAGCAGCACTGCAAAGGCCAGCAGGATTAGTTTTTTCATGAAGTCACGTCCTTATGTATTTGGATTAGATGGATGGCCCTGTCTTATATTCCCTTCTGTCTGGATTTTAATCATGAATTTCGCCGGAATCCGGAAAGCTCGTCCTTGATTAATCCACCAAATAGTAGCATCATCAAACTTAGAGGCTGTTGAGTGCAGAGCGTATGAATTGCGGAGGAGGAAAACGGAATGCCGGAGTTGCAGGGCGTGTTGCCCGTGTTGCGGAATATGAAGGATTTTGAGCGTTTGCTGGAGAGCCATCATCCATATATTATTTTTCTGGAAGTGCGGCTGTCGCAGCTGCAGGTTTTGGTGCGCACCGCGAAGAAGGCGGGAAAAAAAGTGATTTTGCATGCCGATCTGATCCAGGGGCTGAAGACGGATGCTTACGGAATGGAGTTTCTGGTGAGGGAGGTCAAGCCGGACGGCATCATTTCGACGCGCGCTAATGTGATTGCGCTGGCGAAGAAGAATAATCTGCTGACGATTCAGCGGCTGTTTTTGCTGGACAGCCATGCACTGGAGAATAATATCAAGCAGATCGGCCAGGCGGCGCCGGATTATATCGAGTTATTGCCCGGCATCATTCCGTCCGTGATTGAGGAAGTGCACCAAAAAACCGGTATCCCGATCATTGCGGGAGGGCTGATCCGCAGTGCGGAAGACGTGGAGCTTGCTTACAGCGGCGGGGCCAAAGCCGTATCCACATCAGATTCCGAGCTGTGGGAATTGTGACGGAGAACGATTTGTTGACCGCGCTTTCAAAAGCTGATAAATTTAGAGTGACAAGTTAAGAACTGTGTACGAGAAGAGGAGACCCGCACTGTAACGGACAAATTCTGACTGGGATTTGTCCGTTCGGTGTGGGTTTTTTGTGTTTTTCGGGTTCTGGACCGACTATCCTGGAGGAGATTATTTTGACTGAATTTTTAGCGGAAGTGATCGGAACGATGATTTTGATCATTTTTGGAGCCGGCGTTGTGGCCGGTGTCGCATTGAAGGATTCGAAAGCGGAAAACGGTGGCTGGATTGTGGTCACCATTGCCTGGGGGCTCGCAGTGACAATGGGCGTCTATGCGGTCGGGAATTTTTCCGGCGCGCATTTAAATCCCGCTGTTACGCTGGGTTTTGCGTCTGTTGGTGAATTGCCCTGGGCAAAAGTTCCTGTTTACATAGCAGCTCAAATCATCGGTGCCATTATTGGCGCTGCCATCGTGTTTTTCAATTATTTGCCGCATTGGTCACGGACAGAAGACAAGACAACAAAACTGGGCGTTTTTGCGACTATTCCCGCTATCCGCCGGCCGCTTTCCAATTTGGTCAGTGAAATCATCGGGACCACTGTATTGGTCATGGGGCTCCTGTTCATCGGCGCCAACGAATTTACCGATGGCTTGAACCCGTTGATCGTCGGGGCGCTGATCATCGCGATCGGCATGTCGCTCGGCGGCACGACAGGCTATGCCATCAACCCGGCGCGAGATTTGGGCCCGAGAATTGCCCACGCCTTGTTGCCGATTCCCGGCAAAGGCGGTTCGGACTGGTCTTATGCCTGGGTTCCTGTTGTCGGACCGGTTTTCGGCGGCATTTATGGAGCCGTTTTCTACAAAGCCATATTTACAAGCGCATATGGATTGCCGTTTTGGATACTGAGCGCGATTTTCTTGGCGGTTTTATTGGCTGCTGCAGCTGCAGAATTGAAAAGAAGCCGCCGGAAGGCAGAGCAATTAGAAGAAACTACGGTTTCATAGATTTCGGAGGAGAGCGACTTGAAGAAAGAATATATCTTATCGATCGACCAGGGTACGACAAGCTCACGGGCCGTACTGTTCAATCATAAAGGGGAAATCGTCGAAACGGGCCAGCAGGAGTTTCAGCAATTCTTCCCGAAACCGGGCTGGGTGGAACATGACGCCAATGAAATCTGGACGTCTGTTTTAGCCTGCATCGCGGATGTGCTCCGCAAGTCGGAAATCACGCCTGACCAGATCGCCGGAATCGGCATCACGAACCAGCGCGAAACAGCAGTCGTCTGGGACCGCAACACCGGCAAGCCGATCTACAAAGCGATCGTCTGGCAGTCGCGGCAGACAGATGACATTTGCAAAGAGTTGAAGGAGCAAGGGCACGAAGAATTGTTCCGCAAAAAAACAGGTCTGCTGATCGATGCCTATTTTTCCGGCACGAAAGTCAAATGGATCCTGGACAATGTCGAAGGGGCGCGTGAAAAAGCGGACAACGGCGATTTGATGTTCGGCACCATCGACTCCTGGCTCGTTTACAAACTGTCGGGCGGCAAGACGCATGTGACGGATTACAGCAATGCTTCCCGCACGCTGATGTACAATATCTACGACCTGGAATGGGATGATGAGCTTTTGGACATTTTGACAGTGCCGAAGAGCATGCTGCCGGAAGTGTGCCAGTCGTCTGAAGTCTATGCGGAAACCATCGACTACCATTTCTTCGGCCATAATGTGCCGATCGCCGGCATCGCCGGTGACCAGCAGGCCGCTTTGTTCGGCCAGGCGTGCTTCGACAAAGGGATGGCGAAAAACACTTACGGTACGGGATGCTTTATGCTGATGAACACCGGCGAACAAGGTGTCCAGTCAGAGCATGGCTTGCTTACGACACTCGCGTGGGGCGTCGACGGCAAAGTGGAATATGCGCTCGAAGGCAGTATCTTTGTCGCCGGTTCCGCAATCCAATGGCTGCGTGACGGCCTGGAGCTGATCGACCGCGCACCGGAAAGCGAAGCGCTTGCGGCGTCGGTCGATTCGACGGACGGCGTCTATATGGTGCCGGCATTCGTGGGACTCGGAACGCCGTATTGGGATACCGATGCGCGCGGAGCGATCTTCGGTTTGACGCGCGGCACGACAAAAGCGCATTTTGTGCGGGCGACGCTTGAATCGCTCGCTTATCAGACAAAAGACGTCGTAGATGTTATGATAGAAGACGCAGGAATCGAACTTAAGACATTGCGTGTTGATGGCGGAGCTGTCGGCAACGATCTTCTGATTCAATTCCAGAGCGATATTCTGAATGTGCCGGTGGAACGTCCGGTCATCCAGGAGACGACAGCACTGGGCGCTGCCTACTTGGCAGGGTTAGCGGTCGGTTTCTGGAAAGATAAAGAAGAGATCGCCAAGCAATGGCAAGTTGAGAAAACCTTCAACCGCACGATGTCGGAAGAACAATGCGAAAAACTTTACACCGGTTGGCAAAATGCAGTGGCATCAACGCGCACATTCAAACCGGTAAAGTAAAACAACCTTACAAGTTAATATCACAGGCCGGAGATAACGAGAGACCAAGCCAGTTCAGCAGAAGAAATTCTGCAGCTGTGCCGTGGTCTCTCTTTTTTTGTGGAGATTGCAGGTACAGGGCAATATATGCAAATCCATTTTAATAAAGAGGAGAGATTTTTGATGAAATTTTCAAGTTTGAAACGCAAAGAAACAATCGGTGCCATGAAAAACGCGCCTCTTGATTTATTGGTCATCGGCGGAGGGATCACCGGCGCCGGCATCGCTTTGGACGCGAGTGTCAGAGGCATCAAGACTGCAGTGGTGGAAATGCAGGATTTCGCGGCGGGCACCAGCAGCCGGTCAACCAAATTGGTGCACGGCGGCCTGCGTTACCTGAAGCAGTTTGAAGTGAAGATGGTGGCTGAAGTCGGCAAGGAACGTGAAATCGTTTATGAAAACGGCCCGCACGTGACAACGCCGGAATGGATGCTGCTGCCGTTTTATAAAGGCGGCACGTTCGGTCCGCTCAGCACCAACGTCGGCTTGCGCGTCTATGACTTTTTGGCGGGCGTCAAACGCGAAGAGCGCAGAAAAATGCTGAGCCGCAAAGAAACGCTGAAACGCGAGCCTTTATTAAAAAAAGAAGGTTTAAGAGGCGGCGGCTATTATGTGGAATACAAGACGGATGATGCGCGTCTGACCATCGAAGTGATGAAAAAAGCGGTTGAAAAAGGGGCTCTTGCACTCAACTACGCGAAAGTCATCGATTTCATCTATGACGGCGGCAAAACGGTCGGCATCCGCATGGAAGACCAGACAAACGGCGAGGTCCACGAGATCTTCGCGAAAAAGATCGTCAACGCAGCGGGGCCGTGGGTCGACACATTGCGTGAAAAAGACCATTCGAAAAAAGGCAAGACGCTGCAGCTGACAAAAGGGATCCATCTGATTTTCGACGGCAATCGTTTCCCGCTGAAACAGGCCATCTATTTCGATATGCCGGACGGCCGGATGGCATTCGCCATTCCGCGTGAAGGCAAAGTGTATGTCGGGACAACCGATACTGTCTACAAAGCTGACATTGCACATCCGACGATGACACAGGCTGACCGCGATTACGTGCTGCGCGCGATCGATTTCATGTTCCCGGAAGTGGCGATCAGCGCGGAAGATATCGAATCGAGCTGGGCAGGCTTGCGTCCGCTGATCCACGAGGAAGGCAAAGATCCTTCAGAAATTTCGCGTAAAGATGAAATCTTCATCTCGGACTCCGGGTTGATTTCCATCGCAGGCGGCAAGCTGACCGGCTACCGGAAAATGGGCGAAAGCATTGTGGACCTGGTTACGGAGCAATTAGGAAAAGAGCAGGGACTGCGGTTCCGGAAAGTTTCGACGAAGCATCTGCCGATTTCCGGCGGTGAAGTCGGCGGCTCGGAAGGATTCAAAGCCTTCCGCATCGACCGCGAACAGCAGGCGCTGGCTATGGGCTTGAACCAGAAGACAGCGGAGATGCTGACAAGCCGTTACGGTGCCAACGTCGACCAGGTGCTGGGATTGTTCGCTGACAGACGCAAAGAAGCGGCACAGGCAGGACTGGATCCATTGGTGTTTGCGATGCTGCGTTACGCGATGGAATACGAAGCGGCGTATAAGCCGGTCGACTTTTTCGTCCGCCGGACTGGCGCGTTATTGTTCGATATCCAATTTGTCTATACCTTCAAAGAAGCGGCCATCGCGCATATGGCGGAAAGCTTCGGGTGGACAGAGCAGCAGATTCAAAGTTATACAAAAGAATTGGATGTGCTGCTGTACGAAGCGACGAATCCGGTTGGATGAACAGCATAAAAATATAGACAGAAAGCAGCCGTTTTTCTTCGGCTGCTTTTTGCTTGCTCAAGTATCCAGACTAGGGATTGACAGCGCTTTCTTTTAGGTGTAACTTTGTAGACAACAAGTTAAGAGCTGTGTTGGAGACCTGAGATTCGCACATCAATGAGTCCTTCTTTTTTAAGGAGAACTTTCATTGAGTGCGAATTTTTTTGTGTTGCAGGGCTTTTTGCTTTGGACAGAGAAGGAGATAGACACTCTCCTGCAGACAGTTCAGTTTTGCAGATGAAAACGGCGGAAACAAAAATCACGTTGCAGAAAAATCCATTTGAGGAGGAATTCATTATGACTAAAGATTATATTTTGTCCATCGACCAAGGAACGACCAGTTCACGTGCAGTACTGTTTAACCATAAAGGGGAAATCGTTGAAACAGCCCAGCAGGAATTTGAACAATTCTTTCCGAAACCGGGTTGGGTCGAACATGACGCCAATGAAATCTGGACATCTGTACTCGCTTGTATCGCAGGCGTATTGCGGAAATCCGACGTGGACCCGAGCCAGATTGCCGGCATCGGCATCACGAATCAGCGCGAAACGGCAGTCGTCTGGGACCGCAATACAGGAAAGCCGATTTACAAAGCGATTGTCTGGCAATCACGGCAGACCAGTGAAATCTGCAAAGACTTGAAAGAGCAGGGGCACGAAGAATTATTCCGCAAAAAAACAGGTCTGCTGATCGACGCTTACTTCTCCGGGACGAAAGTCAAATGGATCCTGGACAACGTGGAAGGCGCACGCGAGAAAGCGGACAACGGCGATTTGATGTTCGGCACGATCGATTCGTGGCTCGTCTATAAATTGTCGGGCGGCAAAGAACACGTGACGGATTACAGCAACGCTTCCCGCACACTGATGTACAATATCTACGACTTGGAATGGGATGAAGAATTACTTGAAATCCTGACAGTTCCGAAGAGCATGCTGCCGGAAGTCCGCCAGTCGTCTGAAGTCTACGCAGAAACAGTGGACTATCATTTCTTCGGACACAACGTGCCGATCGCAGGGATCGCCGGCGACCAGCAGGCTGCTTTATTCGGCCAGGCATGCTTCGATAAAGGGATGGCGAAAAACACTTACGGTACGGGATGCTTTATGCTCATGAATACGGGAGAAGAAGGCGTTGTATCTGAGCACGGTTTGCTTACGACGTTAGCTTGGGGCGTCGACGGCAAAGTGGAATACGCGCTTGAAGGCAGTATCTTTGTCGCAGGTTCCGCAATCCAGTGGCTGAGAGACGGGCTGGAAATTTTAAAAACGGCACCGGAAAGCGAAGGGCTCGCCACTTCAGTCGAATCGACAGACGGCGTCTATATGGTACCGGCTTTCGTCGGGCTCGGAACGCCGTATTGGGATACCGATGCACGCGGAGCGGTTTTCGGCTTGACGCGCGGCACGACAAAAGCACATTTTGTCCGGGCAACGCTTGAATCACTTGCGTATCAGACGAAGGATGTTGTGGATGTCATGATCAAAGATGCAGGCATTGAACTTAAGACATTGCGTGTCGACGGCGGAGCCGTTTCCAATGACTTTCTGATGCAATTCCAAAGTGATATTTTGGATGTGCCAGTGGAACGTCCGGTCATCCAGGAGACGACAGCACTGGGCGCTGCTTATTTGGCAGGGCTGGCCGTCGGCTTCTGGAAAGATAAAGAAGAAATCGCCAAGCAATGGCAGGTCGAAAAAACCTATAACCGTGAAATGCCTGCCGAACAAAGCGAAGAACTTTATAACGGCTGGCAGCAAGCGGTCGAATCCACAAGAACTTTCAAACAAAAAACAGCACAAAAAGCGCCGATCGCCTGATAAGCGGCGGCTATAGAATTCGAGGGACCGAATCATCTGCAGGTTTTATTCTGCGGGTGACATTCGGTCCCTTTTTTTATTCGGTGAAAAAGTATCCTGTCAGCGCCTCTTTTTCTTATATAAATTGAAGTGAAAAAATTAGCGCTTCGGCGCTATGGACAAGCCTCCCACAATAAGCCGAGAAGATCACTCGTCTTATGTCCGGTCGGCATTCGCCTGCTCCGGAGCCGCGCCTTTGCTGAGAGAAATTTCTATAGATAAGGAGTGGAAAAGTAAAGGTGTTTTGCGGAATATCAGTTTTTATAAATTACTTGTTCAATATATATTTTTTTATTCAGTGTAAGAAAAATATAAAAAAGTATCCTGTCAGCGCCTGATTAGCTATATAGGAAGTATAGGCGCCTTTTTAGGAATCTTGCCTGCAAAGGAGATGAGAAAAATGACAAAAACGCAGTTTGTAAAACGGATCACGCATCCGGATTACGGCGAGCTTTATCAGTTTTATGAAGTGGATGGAACGACGCGGGAAGAGACCTTGCTGGATCCGTTCGATGCCGGAATCCTGCTGATGTCGGAAGTGGAGGAAGCCGAAGAGCTGCCGGAGATTTTGAAGATCTCGTCGAGACGGGGAGCGGATGCCAGCGGATATTATGCCGGGGAGCGGTTTGTGGTGCGGAAAGGCTCGAAGTTTGCGGTGTCGGCTACGGCGAAATGCCCGAAAAATTATGTGAAGCTGCGCGAAAAGCTGATTTTGGAAGGCTTGCTGATTCCGCTGCACAATCAGCTGTTTTTACTGGAAGATCACGAGTTCGAATCGGCGAGGACGGCGATGGGAACTGTCATTGGCGGCTGGGCGAAGGGCCCGCATGGCTGGAAATAGCGGAAATGGAATTATCGTTTTAGATAAAAATTCAAAGGGGGTTAATCATGAAAAACTTTTTAGCATTGCCGAATGTTGTGGATTTGCGCAGCCGTTTGCCGAAGGAACAGAATTACAGCGCACGGAGCAAGAGGATCACCACCCGCGTCTGGCATCACTCACTGACGCTGTCGCATCTGACGGGATCGGATGCGGCAAGTTTCGCAAGCTATCATATAAAAGCAAACGGCTGGCCGGGAGTCGCGTATGCGATTATCATCGAGCCGAAAAATGTCATCCAGACGCCGCGCGGGAAGCGGGCGCGCATTGTGTGGGCGCACGATTTTGACCGGCGTACATATCACGCCGGCAACGCCAATGATTATTCGCTCGGCATTTGCGTAGCCGGCGATTACCGCAATGAGCGCATGCGGGATTTCGTCAAAGAGACGATTGATGAATTGCAGGCGGCGCTGGTGGCGGACGGCATCGGCCGCGAGGACAAATCACATCACGAAATGCCCGGCTACAGCTGGAAAGCGTGCTGCGTGTTCGACTATAAAGGGGCTTTCAAGTTCCTGAACCAGCAGGCGCTGGTCAAACCGGTGCCTGCGACTTATACCATCCAGGAAGGCGATACGTTCTGGAACATCGCGAATAATATGGACGGCATCCGGGTGGCGGATTTGGAGGCGGCGAATCCGGGCATCGACAGCCGGTCTCTGCAGATCGGCCAGGTCATCAAGCTGGGAACGGCGAAAGGGGCCGCTTCAAAAGAGAAGTCCGTACGAGACCGGCAAATCGCCATGAAAGAATATGTTTTATTGCCGAAAACGGCGAAGACGTGGAAGACCTACCGGCTGGACGTGGCGCCGGTTGCGAAAAACAGTGACTGGAGTTTGACGCCGGCGGAGTTTGGGGGGCTGGAATATGAGATACTGGGCTATCCGCAAGCGTATATTGCGACGATTGAAACGGGCAGAGGCTATCGGAATATTTATGTTGCGCCGTCGACCGGTGCCAAGATTTTTATGAAATAAAGGACGAAAAGCCGCTCATTTTTAGCTGAGGGGCTTTTTTATTTGCCATAAAGGATTGCCGCATTTCATTACGTGGTATAGAATAAGAACAAATGTTCTTATTTTTACAGGAGGTGGTCGCAGTGAAGAAGATGAATAAAGAGTTCAAGATGCAGGGCGATATCAAGGACCGGGGGAATATCAAATGGCAGGGGCTCATGCTGCCGGAGCATATCCAGATGCTGCGCGAATGGTACGCGGAAGATGAACATGTGCCGAAACCGGATCTCGATGAGTTCGATCTGCAGCTGATCCAGGAAGAACTCGATATCGCGTTGAAGCGGAAATGCGAAGTGCTGATCGAGACCTGGAGGGACAAGCAGATATTCAAGCATCGCGGCATCATCGAGCGCATCGATGTGGCGCACCGCGAACTGGTTTACGAGAGTCCGTTCGGGATGGAGCGGCTGGTGCTGGACGAGATTGTGGGGGTTACGTTGATCGATTAGGAGGACTGCCTGTTGGGCGGTCCGCTTTTTAGATTTATGAAAAGCTTACGTAAGCCTTTTATACCAGAATTTCCTATTTCTTAAATTTCCTTCTTTTCCCATTGAGCCATAAGGTTCGGTTGTCGAATTATTGTAATAGGTAAAATATTTCAAATATAAATAATTATCTGTTTTTTATTGTAAGTTGAATTTCGCTTCCCTATACTGAAGCTATCAAAGCGAGGGAGGAATGAAATTGAAGAAAAAGTATATAGTACCGGTTATCTTATCTTCTGCTCTTGCAGCAAGCTCATTTACCGCCAGCAATGCTTTAGCACAGCACCCGGACCAGCCGGATAAAAGCTGGAATGAAAATGCCAATGTCCCGATTTTCGTAAAGGAGAAATTCGCGGAAAAACGGGCTTCCAGCAATGCTTCAAATGCCCTTGATTATCTGGAAAAGAACGAGAAGAAAACAGGGTTGAAGAATCCGAAGAAAAATTTGAAGCAGAAAGAGACGGAAAAGGATTCACTCGGCATGACTCATGTGCGATTCAGCCAAACCATAAATGGGGTCCCGGTGGAAGGCGCTGAAGTAGTGGTCCATTACAGCGGAAACGATGAGCTGGTCTCTGTGAACGGCAGCCATTTCCCGGAAGTTGAAGAAGAAGCGGTTGACACGACTCCTTCCGAAAGTGTGATGAAAGCAGTACAGACGGCTAAAAAAGCGGTTGAAGCGCCAGAAAAGCTGGAGTATGACCCTGTGTCTGAACTGGTCGTTTATCCGTTCGATGGAGAAAACCGCCTGGCTTACAAAGTGAATGTCAATTTCCTCGGGGAAAAGCCGGGTAACTGGTTTGTGTTCGTGGATGCAAACAACGGCGAAGTAATCGATCAGTACAATGCCATCATGCATGCTGATGAAATCCATCACTCAGTGGGAACCGGTGTATTGGGCGGCCAGCGCAAAATACATACGACAAAGGAAAAGCAGCCTGGCCAAGGGACGGTCTTCAGTTTGTCCGATGAATCACATGAAGGATTGGAAGGCATTTACACATTTGATGCAAATGATGGGGAGATAATGACGAACCGCAGTGCATCGTGGAAAGACGAATACCTGCGGCCTGCAGTGGATGCGCATTATAATTCGGAACAAGTCTATGAATATTTCCATGATGAACATGACCGCAACTCGCTGGACGACAACGGGATGGCCATCATTTCCTACGTTCACTACGGCGACAATTACAATAACGCTTTCTGGAACGGCCGGCAGATGACTTATGGTGACGGCGACGGTTCGTTCATGGTGCCATTGTCAGCGGGGCTGGATGTTGCGGCTCATGAAATGACGCACGGTGTTATTTCAAATTCGGCAAATCTTCAATACCGTTTCGAGTCAGGTGCATTGAATGAGTCGTTTGCTGATATTTTCGGGACTTTGGTTGACGCGGACGATTGGGAAGTCGGCGAAGATATCATGGGGCCGGATGCTAAGGCGGACGGGCGCGCTTCCTTGCGCAGCTTGAGTGATCCGAGCAAATACCCGGTGAACGAAGATTATGTGCCTTACGGGAATGGAGAAGGGAAGTATCCTTCGCATATGGATGAATTCTATGATTTGCCGAGACATCTTGATAATGGAGGCGTCCATATCAATTCTTCCATCACCAACCATGCTGCTTACCTGATTGGTGAGGAAATCGGGAAGGAAAAATTAGGGCAGATTTTCTATCGCACTCTGACTGTTTATCTGACACCGACGTCAAACTTCAGTGATGCACGAAGAGCGGCTATCCAGTCTGCAGTTGATCTTTACGGAGAAGGCAGTGCGGAAGCTGCAGCTACGGCAGACGGCTTTGACAGTGTGGGAATTTACGAATAAAAGCTTTCTGTTCTGGAGGAAGGCTGACTGCGGTATGTAAAGCAGCAATTCGACTTAACAGTTTGAAGAATTACAGTAAAGCCGGGTGTGCAGGAGACTTCTCCTGCACATCCGGTTTTCTGTTTTTTATTTCGATAAATAGCAGTCGCAAGCGCTGGTGCTGGACGTGTCCGGTCAATTGACTGTCCCTGGCGCTTCCTGTATATTGAAAAAGTAATTAATTGTCAGAAAAATTAAACAGAAGGAGGTCGGCCATGTACGAAACGATCATTGAGCCCCGGGTGTCCGAAACGGACGGGGTGGGGCACATTAACAATACGACCGTGCCGGTGTGGTTTGAAGCGGCGCGGAATGACATCTTTAAGCTGTTTACGCCGGATCATTCATTCAAGGACTGGAAGATGATCATCCTGAATATGAATGTGGCGTATAAGAGCCAGATTTATTTTGGGCGCGATGTGCTGATCAAAACCTGGGTGAGCCGGATCGGCAATTCAAGTCTGGAGCTGTACGAAGAGATTTGGCAAAATGATATTTTATGCGCGGAAGGCAAGGTTACATACGTGAATTTCAATCTGGAAGCGCAGAAAGCGGAGCGGATACCGGATTCAATCCGCGAAGAGCTTGAGAAGCATTTATTACATAATGAAACAAATGAAGAAGAATCGGCTTTATTTTCTGGAGAGAGGGGAATCGGCATGACGAAGAATTTTGAAGGACGCACAGCATTGGTTACGGGAGGGAGCAGAGGGATCGGCAGGCAAATCGCCGAACGTTTTGCGGAAGAAGGGGCGAATGTCGCGATCATCGACATCAACGAGGAAGCGCTGGCCGCCGCGAAAGGCGAGCTGGAGGCAAAAGGCTATTCCGTGTATGCGAAAGTGGCGAGTGTAACGGAGAAAGAGCAAGTGGAAGATGCGGTAGCGGAAGTGAACGGACATTTCGGCTCCATCGATATCCTGGTGAACAATGCAGGCGTCATCCGGGACAATATGCTGTTCAAAATGACGGATGAAGACTGGCTGACGGTCATGGATGTGCATTTGAAAGGCGCGTTTTTCGCGACACGCGCAGCGCAGAAGTACATGATCGACAAGAAATACGGCAGAATCATCAATATTTCGTCCACTTCGGCACTCGGAAACAGAGGCCAGGCGAATTACGCGACGGCCAAAGCGGGGCTGCAGGGCTTCACGAAGACACTGGCGATTGAACTCGGCAAGTTCGGAGTAACGGCGAATGCGGTGGCGCCGGGCTTTATCGAAACGGATATGACGAAAGCGACGGCGGAACGCATGGGTGTGCCGTTTGACGGCTTCGTCCAAGCGAACGTGGCGATGATTCCCGTCGGCAGAAGCGGCAAGCCGGAAGATATCGCGAACGCCGTGGCGTTTTTCGCGGATGAACGTTCTTCTTTCGTATCCGGCCAGGTCTTGTATGTCGCGGGCGGACCGAAGGACTGAGAGAGGGGATGGGCGAATGCTGAAAGAGATGATTGGCAGACGGTCGGAGAAAACGAAAAATGTGATTGAACGCGGTGCGGTCAAGAAATTTGCGGAAGCGATTAGAGATGCTTCGCCGCTGTTCACGGATGAAGAAGCGGGAAAACAGTCTGTTTACGGCAGGAATATTGCGCCGCCGACGTTCCCGGTCACTTTCGACAGCGGGTCGATTCCGGGACTGAACCTGCCACCGAAAGGGTTGATTCACGGCGAACAGAAATACGTCTATACACGTCCGCTTTATGTAGGCGAAGAAGTCTATTGCTGGATCGAAGTGAAAGATTATTACGAGCGGACCGGCAGTTTCGGGAAGATGGGCTTTCTGATTATGGTTCGTTACGGAGAAGACGCAGAGGGGGAGATGCTCTTTTCTGAAGAACGTGTAATCATCATCAATGAAGCTGCCCGGAAGGAGATGGTGAAATGAGCGGAATCGGACAGATGGAAGTGGGGAAAACGCTGCCTGTGATTCGGCTTGAGCCGGTATCGCGGCTGGATCTTATTAAATATGCCGGAGCTTCCGGCGATTTCAACCCCATACATACGATTGACGAGGAAGCGGAAAGCGCCGGGCTTCCCGGCATCATCGCGCACGGCATGTGGACGATGGGGAATCTTGCGAAACTTTTTACGCTTTATTTGGGTGAAGGTTTTATTGAAACCTATTCGATCCGTTTTAAAGGAATGGTGTTTCTGGGAGATGTCGTGTCGCTGCAGGCGGAGCTGACGGAGGAGGAAAGTGGGAAGCTGATTTTTGAAGTTGCGGCAGTCAATCAGGACGATAAAAGAGTGCTGGCCGGCAATTTGACTTTTTCTTTGCTTGCGAATCAGCCGCCAGCTGCCGAAAGGAGCTGATTGCATGTCCGCTAAAATTACATTTACGCCTCTCAGTTATACGGGCTGGGGAGCGCTTGATCATTTGATGGATGAAGTAGAGCGGTTTGACGCGAAAAAAGTGCTCATCGTGACGGATCCGTTATTGGAGAAGCTGGGGATTACGGATAAGGTTGCAGAGCCGCTCAAGGCAGCCGGAATTCAGGCTGAATTGTATACGGAAGTCGTGCCGGAGCCGCCGCTTGAAGTGGGTGAAAGACTGGTGCGCTTTACGCGGGATCGGGAATTCGATCTGGTCATCGGACTGGGCGGCGGAAGCGCGCTCGATTTGGCAAAGCTGGCCGGAGTTCTGGCGACGCATGAAGGCGATGTGGCGGATTATCTGAACCTGACGGGCACACGTTCGCTGACCCATAAAGGGCTGCCGAAAATTTTGATACCGACGACTTCCGGCACGGGTTCGGAAGTGACGAATATTGCGGTCCTTTCCCTGGCGACGACGAAAGACGTGGTGACGCACGATTATTTATTGCCCGATGCGGCCATTGTCGACCCGGCACTGACGGTTTCATTGCCGCCTAAAGTGACGGCCGCTACGGGCATCGATGCATTGACGCATGCCATCGAAGCCTATGTTTCTGTGAACGCCAATCCGGTTACGGACGGGCTGGCGCTGCAGGCGATCCGGCTGATTTCGGGATCCATCCGCACGGCGGTTTCGGATGGCGGCAATAAGGAAGCGCGGTCGGATATGAGCTACGGAAGTTTTCTTGCGGGGCTGGCCTTTTTCAACGCGGGGGTAGCGGGCGTCCATGCGCTGGCTTATCCGCTTGGCGGGCAGTTCCATATTTCCCACGGCGAATCAAACGCGGTGCTGCTGCCGTATGTGATGGGCTATATCCGTCCAAGCTCTGAAAAACGGATGCGCGATATTTACGGGGCGATGGGCTTTGCATTATCGGGATAGGCTGAAGGAGATTCTCTGAATTGTGTGGAAGAGCTGAAACGCCTCGTCGCGGATGTCGAAATCCCGCTGTCGCTGCAAGGATTCGGCATTACGGAAGAGGCCCTGGAAAGCTTAGCGGATGACGCGGTCAAACAGCAGCGCCTCCTGGCAAGAAGCCCGAGGCCATTGGAGCGGGATGATATCTATGCGATTTACCGGAATGCGTTTGAAGGCGCAGTTAAAGAAAAAAGTTAAACGAATAAAAGGAGTGCACATTGAATTTGTGCACTCCTTTTACTTTTGCAGAAAAACTGGTGATGGCCTCGATTAAGGTGAACGTTGATATATTTTACTGAACGTAGATATAATCTTCTGAACGCAGATATAATTCCCTGAGCGTTGATATCCGCTAATTTACCGAATTCACGATGAGAAAAAGCAGCGTAAAACGCTGGTAAGAGGCTTTATTTTAATCATTATCACTTCAAAATCTAAGATCAAAAGCCAAATGGATGCTTTTCGCGAGCGAAAAGCGAAACTAGGAGTGCACATCGAGTTTGTGCACTCCTGGTTTGTTTGGGGGAAATTTATTTTCAAAATCGCGAGCTTTTATTGCCAAGCAGATTCCTGTTCATCAACAGCACCAGCACCGGACCGATGATCGGCACCCACGCCAGTCCTTTGGAGCGGGCGTCCGGATAAAACCGGTGGACGGTGTAGATGGACAGGCCGTAAAGCACGAGCCAGTCGACGGTCATGACCGATACGAGACTCGAGGCGAAGAAATAATCGACGTAATCGGCGAACGAGAATCCCTGCAACAGCGTCAGCCAATTGCCCGCCCACATGATGATGAGGGCGATGAGCCAGAAGCGGGAGCGGAGAAAACGGACGAGCCAGCGCGGCGAGCGCAGTTTCCTGGCGGATTTTTTGATGCCGAACGCGTAATATGGAAGCAGCGAAAACGCGCCGATGCCGAATGACAGCAGGGCGAACGGCCACGCCGGCCAGCGCTGTTTATCGTTGAGCAAAAGAAATGTCAGAAAGACCATTGGAAAAATGCCGAGTGAATTGAATACGGCAAAGACGAGCGGGTCGATTTCACCGATATTGCCGTTGAACAGCTCCGGAAAAATCGGGTTGTTGGCGCCGGTGCCGGGGGCCAGGTAACGGGCATAGACGATCAGCAGCAGCCAGATGATCAAGAAAATCATTTTTTCACCTCGTTTTTTGCACTAAGAGCTTATATTGAAGGTAGCAATATCGAAAAAAGAAGTCAATTTTTGGAGAGACCTGCCGATAAAATTGAGAAAGCTCTTTTTTCTAATTAGATTCATGCAAAATATTAAAGGAAACAGAATGATTCTTGATGATCTGTATGAGATGGGGATCAAAACATCCAACAACGCTTGTGGCGGAAGGAATCGAGTCAGAGAGCCAGATGAACGTCCTTATCGAACAAGGCTGCACCATCGGCCAAGGCTATCTGTTTTCAAAACCTGTCGCGCCCGGCGACTTTGAAGAATTGATGAAAATCAGCGATTTGGTGGCGGATAAAATGGAGCAGAGCAACTTGAACTAAGAAATAATGTCGAAAAGACCTTCCACATCCTGATGGATGCGGAAGGCCTTTTCTGTTTGTAAAACCTTATGCCGACGGCCGTTCTTACTCTGCCGCAGTTTTCTCCGACTCATTCAAATCGACATCTACAGACGACACATAATAGCGTTTTGCATCATCCGGCGCAATTTCCACTTTCTTGCGGTCAAACAGTGACACTGTCGCAATCTTCTTCATTTCACCGGTCTCGATATCTTCTTCGTAGACGCGGTAGCCGATGATCGCGTCATCGCGAACCGCATGCCAGGAAAGATTGAACGAAGTCGCCGTGACATTCGTCGGCGCTTCCGGCTGCTTGTCCTGGACGCTCGAGTCTGATATCAATTTCGCCGTGACAACGAGACGTTCTTCGTGGGAGCCGATGTCCCGGTTGAAGGTACCGGTGCAGGTAATTAAATTGATCATCCGGCTGCCGGAAGGGCCAAAGATTTCCTCGATCGGCGCTTCGTCTGTCGGATAGCTTGTTTTTCCTTGGATTTCATAGACCATTTCACGGCCGTCTCTATCCGTTACAAACACTTTTTCGCCTGCTTCGACTTTCTTCAGATGATAGAAAATCGCCGGTCCGGTCAAGCTGTCGACATGCCCCGCGAGAACAGAGTGGCCTTTCGCGCCGACTTTAAAGCCCGGTTCGAACCAGCCGACCTGATTGATGTCTTCAGGTACACCCATTTCACCGTTTTCGAGGATGCCGGTCGCTTCGATCGCTGCGTCCACACCGATGGATGGAATGGCGACTCGTGCCGGGACCATACCCTGGATGCTTTGCTGACGCTGTTTTTGAAGTTCCTGCAATTTTTCACGCTGTGCCGGTTTGATCGGGAATTCCGCGATTTTATCGATATCTTCACCGGAAGCCAGCAGCTCAGCCGGCGCTTCTTCGGTCACTTCCGGAAGGTCGAGCTGAGCGATGTCTTCTTCAAATGTCGGTTCATCCGCGAGGGGTTTCAAGATAACGAACAGCACCCCGCAGAGGATGACCGCTGTTGCCATTGTCCAAAATTGTCTCATCGCCCAGGCTCCTTTCCGGTTTGTTTATTGCTGCTTTCTCTGACGGAACGTCAGTGTTCCTGCTGCCAATAGGATCAGCGTGCTCATTGCCACCCAGATCATCATCGTGTTCGACTGGTTTGCTGAACCGCCAAGACCGGTAGCCGGCATTTTGTCGGGAACAGCAGTTTCGAATTGTTCGGGGAACTGGTCAACAATCGCGCCGCTCAAGCCTTTGCCGATTGCAAATACGATTGTGTAGCCTTCACGGTAAGTGGCATAAGATGTTTCGAAATCACCCGTTGCATACTGCGTGAATGTATCAATTACGGATTGTTCATGTGCTGCAATATTAGCAGTCAATTCTTCCTGCGGCAAACGTTCTTCTGTTGCAGTGCTCAGGAATGCAGTGAGTTCTGATGCAAATGTTTCGATCAAGGCTGTTTGCGCCTGTTGGATTTCTTCTTCATTGCCGCCGGCTTGTGCCGCCGCTAAATCGCTTTGTACGGAAATGTGTTCATTGTTCCATAGAGTCGCAAATTGAGTGGCTGCGTCTTCACCGTAAAATGAAGCAATGGCAGCACTGAATTCTTCTGTATTCTGGTCCTGTGCCCAATCAGCAAAGTCAAAGTCTGCCGCACCGTTATAGCCTTTTGCCATACTGAGTTGTGCTAAAGCGAAATGCTCCGCTGCAATGCGGCTGACTGTCGAACGGAAATCACCGGCTGCTGTGTTCGGATCTGTGAATTGATCCGGGAACTGTGCAGCGATTGCGCCACTGATGGCACCGCCAGCACCGAAAATCTGCTTGAAGCCTTCAAGATAAGATGTGTAAGAAGCTTCGTAATCACCGTCTACATACAGGTCAAAGGTATTCTGTACGAAATCTTCGTGTGCGCGAAGTGCTTCAGTCGCGCCGTCTTCCGGAAGATTGCCTTCAGTGGCAGTTCCGAGGAACGCCCCCATTTCATCAACGAAAGACTGGATCTCAGCCAATGCTTCTTCCTGTGCGGCTTCATCGCCTGCTTTCACCGCCATCGCATATTCATCCGTGCCGGTATTATGTGTTTCGAAAATCTCGGTGAAAGCGGCTCCGCCTTCGTCGCCGTAAACAGAAGCGATCACCGGCTCCATGTCTGCTGCATTGGCGTCAAGAGCGGCCATTGCTGCTTCAGAGGCTTCGTCGCCGTCATAGATTTTCATCATCGAATCGACTGCCAGCGCGTAATGCTCGGATAACAATGAATCCAATGTGGCCCGCAGCTCAACGCCGCTTGTTTCTGTTGATGCCATTTCATCTGCGCTTACTGCCATGCCCATGCTTGGCACCAATAAAGCTGCACCTAAAACAGGTGCTAAAATTTTTCCGTATTTCATCCTCAACACTCCTTTGTTTTTTGTTTCTTACAGGCATAACGGAGGGAGTTGGGATTTGGATCAGTTTTTTTATAAAAATACAAAGATTTTTTGAACGAAGATGCTGCGTACTAAAAACTATCTAAGATATGGAGCAAAATAGCGAAGACGTCTGCAGATCAGCGAGACTGCCGAGACCCCGCAGGGAGCGGATGCGGACGAGGAGGCTTGGAAGCGAGCCTGCGACAAGCGAGCTGTTTTGCGAAATATCGTTTATTAATTCTTTTCTATATAAGGAAGCGTCCCCGAATTTATTGCCAGACTGATCTAAATCCGCCTTTTGTACGTTAGATAGATAAGCTTGCGAAAATAAAACCGGCCGGGACTATCTCCAATCCGGCAGGGTATAGTAAGCTAGTACCATGACTATGACACACGAATCGAAGGAGAACATCGATGGATAAGAGTTCCGATACGCTGCTTTACTCGCGCATCCGTGAGAAAGACAAAGATGCGCTGGAATATTTGTACGACCGGTACGAAAAGATCCTATTCTCGTTTCTCTATAAAATGACCCAGGACCGCGATCTGGCGGAAGAAGCCCTGCAGGAAGTGTTCATCAAGATCTGGCGGGGCGTCGGCGAATATGACGACAGCAAAGGGAAGTTCGCTTCCTGGCTGTTCCGGATGGCGCAGAATTCCGCGATCGACCTGATCCGGAAACGGAAGAAACCGACCGTGCCGCTGGATGAAGTCGCCGAAATGCCGAGCGGCGATTCGAGCGTTGAGCAGACGGCTGAATGGCAGGAAGAAAAAGAGCACATCCAGGCCGCGGTTTCGCAATTATCAGCTGAACAGCAGGAGATGATCCAGTTGTTTTATTTTAAAGGCCACACACACGAAAAAATCGCCGAATTATGCGGGCTGCCTCTCGGAACCGTCAAGAGCAGAATCCGGCTGGCGCTCGGCAAATTAAAGAAAACACTGCACGGGATGCAGGAAAGGGGGGCTATCGATGACTAACGAACACTGCGATCAGCTGGTCGACTATCTGAACGGCACATTATCCGCTGAAGAAACTCACCAATTTGAAGAACACTTGAAAACTTGCGATGAATGCCGCGAAATCGTGGACGCAACCGGGCAGCTCCCTTATCTTTCAGACCCTGCAGAACCACCTGCGGGAATGAAATCACGGATCCTGTCGAATGTTTTCGCGGAAGAGGAAGACACGGCTATTGAAGGGACGGAAAGAGTCAGTCCTACTGTTAAAGATGAAAAGCAGGTGGAAGAAGAACTTCCGAAAGTGGTGCCGATAACCGACCGCAAGAAAAAACGTGTCTGGTGGACGCCGGTAATCGCCGCAGTACTGCTGCTGTCGCTGCTCGGCAACGCTTTTGCGTTCATGCAATTGCAGCAGGAGGAAGCGGCGCCGGAACCGGCACCGCCGCCGAGCGAGCCGGAGACGGCGTTCCAGTCGGTTGACTTGCAGCCGAGCGAAGGCTTTGGCGGCGGCGCAACAGCTGCTGTCATCGAAGAAGAAAACGGCGCGCTCAATCTGGTCGTTACGGCAGAACAGCTTGCCGCGCTTGAAGGCGACCAGGTCTACCAGGTCTGGCTCATCGAAGGCGACAATCCGATTCCAGCCGGCGCATTCACGACTAACGCGAACGGCGAAGGCGCAACGTATTTCAATATCGACAATAACACCGAAGAATGGGACACCATCGCGATCACCTTGGAACCGCAGCCCGGCAACGAATTGCCGCAGGGCGAAGTCGTGTTGAGCGCGGGGATATAAAGAAACAGCCGGCTGCCGAGTGCAGCCGGTTTTTTTAGTGAGCGGAGCTATCGAGCCGACGAATTTGACGCCGGATTTGCTGAACGCCGATATAATTGCCTGGACGCCTGAATAATTTTTTGAACGCCTGAATAATCTCCTGAGCGCCTGAATAATTTCCTGAACGCCCGAATAATCTCCTGAACGCCGATATAATTTTAAAAACCACAATCACACGTCCAAATCACTCAGATTTCATTAAAATAAAACCCGAAACCACCAAAAGGCAAGCCGTTTTACAAAGAAATCATCTGAAACGAGAAGAATAAGTTAAAAACTCATCTTTTTCAGCCTCACCCCGGATTTTATTCGCATCAAACATGATCTTTAAAGGAAATCACAGCGCTGCAATCGAAACAATAGAGTAGAGGCTGAAAGGAAAGATGGAGATGGAAGAGCTGATTACTCAAATTACGGAGCGCCTGCCGGCAATCGACAGTGGCGGCCGGCTTGTGGTGGGCATCGATGGGCTGAGCCGGTCGGGGAAGACGACACTCACGGCGAAGCTGGTGGCGCATTACGAAAAAGAAAATATACCGGCGATCAGTTTTCATCTCGATGACCTGATTGTCGAAAGGGGTCGGCGCTATGGCACCGGCGAAGAGGAATGGTATGAATATTACCAGCTGCAATGGGAAACGGCTTGGCTGCGAGAGCATTTTTTCACGCGGCTAAAAACGGCAGACGAATTGACGCTGCCGTTTTACGACGGGGAGGCAGACCGGCGGGAGAGCCGGAAAGTCGCGCTTCCTGAAACCGGCATTATCATGATCGAAGGTGTATTTCTGCAAAGGCGCGAATGGCGCGGGTATTGCGATTATGTAATTTATATAGAAAGTTCGCAGCAGCAGCGTATTGAGCGGGAAGCCGCAATCGTACGACAAAATTTGGCGAAGTTTGAGAACCGCTACTGGAAAGCGGAAAGCCATTATCTAAAGTTACAAAACCCGCAAACCTACGCGGATTTCGTCGTGCGGAATTAGCGTATTAAAACACAAAAGGGGATTAAAAAGATGGAAACAACCGATAAGACAGCGCCGCTCGAAGCGGCGCGAAAGTTCATAGACAAGTTCTTTCCGGAGTGCGACGGAGCGCTGCTGGCCGGCAGCGCGGTGCGCGGGGAAGCGACCGCCACATCGGACCTGGATATCCTCGTGTTCGACAGCAAAGCAATAGGTTCGTACCGGGAATCGCTGATTGCGTTCGATTGGCCGGTCGAGGTGTTCATCCATAATCTGACGTCTTACCGGGCGTTTTTCCAGAGTGACGCGGAACGGGCACGGCCATCGATGCCGCGCATGGTGGCTGAAGGCATCGTGCTGCGCGACACGGGGATAATCGACGCCATCAGGCAGGAAGCGCAGGACCTATTGGCGAACGGTCCACAGGAATGGACGGCTGCAGCAATACGCACCAAGCACTATTTCCTGACCGACACGCTCGATGACTTTATCGGCTGCAGCGACCGCGCGGAAGGGATTTTCATCGCAGGCGCTTTGGCGGAAGCCATCGCTGAATTCGAGCTGCGCACGAACGGCCGTTGGATTGGCGTTTCGAAATGGGTCGTCCGTTCATTGAAAGAGTATGATAAACAATTCGCGTCACGTTTTGTGGAAGCATTTGACGATTATTACCGTGATGGCAATAAAGAAAAAGTCATCGAACTCGCCGACACGGTTTTGCGGCCGCACGGGGGGCGTTTGTTTGAAGGCTTTTCGATGGGAAAAGAACAGGAATGATATAGAAAAACCCTCGGGAATTTGCATTCCTGGAGGGTGAAAGGTCTTCTATTATAATAAGCATTCTATTCAAGTGAATCCAAACTGACTCCGCTGGAATATTCAATAGCTTGCTGCACAGTGGCGAAGGTCATCAGGGACTGGCTCTTCATCTGCATGCCGGAAATTTCAATGGCCGTTTTCGCATTGATGCCCGTTACGTAAAGTTTGCCGCCCATCAAGCGGAGGACATCCTGAATCATCAGCAATCGGTGAATCAGCGAGTTTTCTTCCCAAATCACACCGGAAATGTCGATGATGATATGCTGGACCGCATTCTTCTGTACATACTCACTCAGTTTTTCTGTCAGGGCGGCAAACCGTTCTTCGTTCATCTTGCCGACGAGCGTCACGGCCCCGAGATTACTGTGGATGGACAGGATCGGCAGCATCAAGCGGTTGATCTCATCCTCTTTTTCGATAAGCAGCAAACGCTGGCGTTCTTCAATGGAAACGTCGGTCTGTGTACCGATGAAATAGAAATGGTCGTCGACGGTCATCGGTTCGATATTCAAACGGTTCCAGAACGGGGTGCCGTTTTTCTTGAAATTGCGGATGACGACAGTCGTCTGTTCGTTATTCGCAATAGCGTCCCTCAATTGCTGAACGGCTTGCTGATTGGTGTCTTCACCTTGAAGGAACCGGCAGTTTTTGCCTATGGATTCCTCGCGGCTGTAGCCGGTCAATGTTTCGAAAGTGTGATTCGTGTAAATAATGGGGTTATCGGGCTGCTGCGGATCTGTTACGGTCGTCGCAACCTGGCTGCCGTCAAGCATTGCCTCAAACAGGGCGAATTGAGTATCGGGGCTTAAATGTTTCATCATGATTTCTCCAGTCTGTTAGGTAAATTTTCGCGGACAATTCTATATTGTCCTCAAAATTCAATTGGCGTGCAGTAGCATGACCGGAGAATCACATAGATTAAAACCTCCGTAAGCGGTTTTCGAATTGTATTTAGCTGTATATCTCATTTTTCAGTTTACCGATAGAGCGCTCGGCTTGTCCAGAAATACGGGGCTAAGCTCATAAAAAGCTGTTCAAGGCTTTATTCGAATAAAATACAGGAAATCAGGGAGGAAGCACAATGAAAACAATTGGCTTAATCGGCGGCATGAGCTGGGAATCGTCGCTTGAATATTACCGGACGATCAATAAGGAGATGAATGCCCGGCTTGGCGGCTTGCATTCTGCGGAATGCTTGCTCTATAGTGTGGATTTCGAAGGGATTGAAGGATTGCAATCAGCGGGACAGTGGCAGGAAGCCGGGGAACAGCTGAGCCGAGTGGCGCAAAAACTGGAGCAGGCCGGAGCAGACTTTGTCGTCATCTGTACAAATACGATGCATAAAGTCGTTGGGCAGATTGAAGAAAAGATCACGATACCGGTGCTGCATATCGCTGATACCACCGCTGCGGCAATCAGCGGACGGAATCTGAAGAAAGTCGGTCTGCTCGGAACCCGCTATACGATGGAACAGGATTTCTATACTTCACGCATCGAGTCGCACGGCATTGGCGTGCTGGTGCCGCCGGGTGAACAGCGCGGTGAGATTAACCGCATCATCTTTGAAGAATTGGTTGCGGGCGAATTGCTGCAATCCTCAAGAGAGACTTTTCAGCAGGCTATCCGTGATTTGATGGCGGAAGGCGCGGAAGGGATCATTCTCGGCTGCACGGAAATCGGTTTATTGATTAAGCCGGAAGATGCGGAGGTGCCGGTTTTCGATACAGCCGAAATCCATGCGGTGGCGGCTGTCGATCTGGCGCTGGATAACGGTTAACAAAAAAACGGCGAACGATTTCACGAGAATCGTTCGCTGTTTTAATGGGATTTAGGAGTTAAAACCTTCATATATTTTGCTGACTTTCATTTTAAACTCTTCTACATGCACAAATCTGGCTTCTCTCAGCATCTCTTTTCCATCCGTGAATAAAATAAGGACCGGCACTGTGAAAATAGAGAAATGGCCGGCAATCTCCGGGATATCTCCGGCATTGGCGATTCGGGTCTGGATATCCGGAAAATCATTCATCGCTTCCTCAACCTGAGGAAGTAAACCATGGCAGACACTTCAATGGGTGGTTAAAACATAAAGGAACTGTAAGCCAGGCTGTTCGCTGAAAGATTTAACTTCTTCCATAGAATCGAGTTCTTTCATTATTTTTCACTCCGATCGGTTTTACCTGTTCCATTCCCTTCCCGGCAAGCTTTCAAAACAAAGCGTGCCAAGTCGAATCAGTTGTCTGTAGAAATTAATCACGATATGCTACTGTTATAGATACCCAGAGGGGTATAAAATATAAATTCGCACATCTCTCACGAAAGGAAGGGAATAAAAATGAAAGACCTTTGGAAAGCCCTATGACCATCTCAAAAGTTTGCGTTCCTGGCAGGAATCGCGTTTTTCATTTTCCTCATTTCGACTGGCTACTGAGGGATTATTTCCATTAATAATGTTTTAGCCGGCTTAATGCGGGAATTTTATCAAAAGAATGGGTTTTAAAAGAGAGGAGCTATGTAAATGTTTGATTATACAGTAAAAACAAGCAAGAGCAGGGACGAAGCGGTCCGGGATCTGGAAGCGAACTTGAAGGATGAGAAATTCGGGGTGCTCTGGAATTTCGATTTGACGGCAAAGCTTCAGGAAAAAGGGACCGATTTCAGCACGCCTTATACGATACTTGAAGTCTGCAACCCGCAGGAAGCGAACCGCGTGCTGTCGGAAGATTTATTGGTCGGCTATTTCCTTCCATGTAAAATTGTTGTCTATGAAGAGGAAGGCACTACAAAAATCGGTATGCCGAAGCCAAGCGCGTTAATCCAAATGGTCAATAATGATTCGATCAAAGAAATCGCAGTGGATATTGAGAAAAGATTGATCGGCTGTATCGACAAGACAGTCTAAGCTAAATTTTTTTAGCACACAATATACCCCATACGGTAATAAATGATCCATTGGCAAGGAGGGATTGTATATGACAGTAAAATCCGTATCACCTAAGAAAGTGGCTCATCAGGTTTTTCGGAACGAACCGATTTATGTATTGGATGTCCGCAGCCAAGAGCAATCGGAAGACTGGAAAATTGAAGGCGACAATGTTCAATTGATCAATATACCTTTCAAAGAGTTGAGTAATTCCGACTCGTCCGACTTGAAAGAGCTGCAGGAAAACCAGGCGCTGTATACGGTTTGCGGAAAAGGGAACACTTCGCAAAAAGCAGCGGCTTATTTGCAGGAAAATGGTTTCGATAATGTGTACTCGATCGAAGGCGGGATGGCTGCCTGGAGTGAACAGCTCGAAGCGGTCAAAATCGGGGATGTGGCCGGCGGTGCCCTTTATCAGTTTGTACGACTGGGCAAAGGCTGCCTCTCTTATTTGATCGAATCTGACGGAGAGGCCACAGTTGTCGACGCGAGCCGAATGACGGAGACTTACGAACAGTTCGCGCGGGAAAAGGGTTTGAAGATCACACATGTAATCGATACGCATTTGCATGCCGATCATATTTCAGGCGGTAAGGAGCTGGCGGATTCAGCAGACGCCACATATTATCTGCCGCCGGAAGATGCGGAGGAAGTCGTTTTTGATTTCGCACCTGTTACCGACGGCATGAAACTGGAAGTCGGCAGCGCGGTGATCGAAGCCGTATACTCTCCGGGGCATACGATCGGCAGCACAACATTCGTTGTCGACAATAAATATCTGCTGACGGGTGATATCCTGTTTGTTGAATCCATCGGCCGTCCGGACCTTGCCGGAAAAGCCGGAGATTGGGCTGATGATCTGTATGAAACCCTGTACCGCCGCTACAAGAAATTAGCAGATGATCTGCTTGTGCTTCCGGCCCATTATGCGGACGTCAGCGAACTGAATGAAGACGGCAGCGTTTCCGAAAAACTGTCTGTGCTTTATCAGGAGAATGAAGGCCTGCAGATAGATGATGAAGAAAAGTTCATCAAACGGGTGACAGAAGGTTTGAAAGACCAGCCGAATGCTTACGAAGAAATACGGCAGACGAATATGGGCAAAATCCATCCGCCGCTTGAAGAAGCGAAGGAAATGGAGACCGGACCGAATAACTGCGCTGTATAATAGAAGAACAGGATAATCCTTGACCGAAAAAATCTTTAGTTCTAAACTGAGTACAGGTCAGAGGATTATCCGTTTTTATTCTCAGTTCAATTACTTGAAATAATACCCTAAGGGGTATATAATTAAGTTATAATATTTATCAAGAGACCAATAGGGAGGCAAGAAAAGATGGAATACGATAAACAAGTCCAGAACCGCTTAAAGCGAATTGAAGGCCAGCTGAAAGGTGTAATCCGTATGGTGGAGGAAAACGACGACTGCCGCGATGTAGTTACACAATTGTCTGCTGTCAGAAGTGCGGTTGACCGCGCAATCGGCGTAATCGTCAGCGAAAACCTGGAGCAATGTGTGCGTGACAGCGTCAGCAAAGGTGAAAGCACAGATCAGCTCGTAAAAGACGCAGTCAGCCTTCTTGTGAAAAGCCGCTAAGAAAGTTCGTCAAACTTTCGGGTTGACGAACTTTCATTTCGGATGTTAATATACCCCTGCAGGTATTTAATTTCTTTGTTGCTGGAGCCGGTGAACTTTTTTATTTAACATTTTTAATACCCCCAGGGGTAAAAGAGGAGAGAATTAGGTTGGAACAGAAAAAATCAACGAACATCATATTATTCAGCGGAGACTACGATAAGGCGATGGCTGCCTACATTATTGCGAACGGCGCAGCAGCCTACGATCATGAAGTAACGATCTTCCACACATTCTGGGGATTGAATGCACTTCGGAAAGACAATCCACCGGCAGTGAAAAAGAACATGCTTGAAAAAATGTTTGCGAAAATGATGCCGCGTGGTGCGGACAAACTTGGTTTATCCAACATGAACATGGCGGGTATGGGACCAAAAATGATCAAACACGTTATAAAAGAACATAATGCCATGACAATGCCGCAGCTGATCGAAATGGCGCAGGAACAGGAGATCAACCTGGTAGCTTGCACGATGACAATGGATCTTCTTGGATTGAAACAGGAAGAATTGCTCGATGACGTTACTTACGCAGGCGTAGCCGCTTATCTTGCAGATGCTGAAGACGGTCAAGTGAATTTATTCATCTAATAGAAGGAAAAGAGGGACAGCATGGATACTTGGGCAGTCGTATTAATCGGAGCTGTAATCGTCTTTATCGCTTACCGTGCGATGTCACCGGCAAAAGGTGTGAAATCCATTTCCACTGACGATTTGAAATCTCAATTGAAGAGTAAAGATAAACAATTCATCGACGTCCGGACGCCTGGAGAGTTCAAGGCAAACCGCATCAAGGAATTCAAGAATATTCCATTGAATGAATTGCCTGGAAGAGTCGGGGAACTTGATAAGAATAAAGAAACGGTTGTCATCTGCCAAAGCGGCATGCGAAGCAGTAAAGCTGCTTCAATTCTCAACAAAAACGGTTTTGAAAATGTAATCAACGTAAGAGGCGGCATGGGAAGCTACCGTCCATAATATTAGGAGGACTATGAAATGAAAACAATGACTGTAAAAGAAGTTCAAGATTATATGAACACAAATACCGACGCATCAATCATTGATGTGCGTGAAACTGAAGAAGTGAAAGCCGGTAAAATTCCGGGCGCTGTCAATATTCCACTAGGTCTTATCGAGTTCCGTCTGCAGGATATCGACAAATCGAAAGAACATATCATGGTGTGCCGCTCAGGAGGAAGAAGCGGAATGGCATCAGAACTACTTGCAGCTCGCAGCTACAACGTCATCAACATGCAAGGCGGCATGCTCGACTGGGACGGGCCGACTGAATAAGCGGCAACTAAAATTTTTTTAAATGAAAATATACCCCGTAGGGTAAAATGGAGGAATTAGAATGATTCAAACAGATAAATTACTAGATGCAAAAGGGCTTGCATGCCCGATGCCGATCGTCCGCACGAAAAAAGCGATGAACGAAATGGCGCCAGGCGAGGTCATCGAAGTGCAAGCGACTGACAAAGGTTCCTTGGCTGATATGAAAGCCTGGGCAAAAAGCAGCGGAAACCAATATCTTGGTTCATCCGAGGACGGCGATGTGCTGAAGCATTACTTGCGCAAAGCGGATCAGAGGGAAGAAAAAGAAGAAGTTCAATTTCCGCATACAGTGACAAACGCTGAACTGAAGGAACAAATGGACCGCGACGATGTAATCGTTCTTGATGTCCGTGAACCTGCGGAATACGCATTCGGTCATATCGAAGGCGCAGTTTCCATCCCGCTTGGCGAACTGGAAAACCGCAGTGCAGAATTGGACACTGAAAAAGAAGTGATCGTCATTTGCCGCACTGGCAACCGCAGTGATTTCGCTGCAAAACAGTTAGCGGATAAAGGATTCACTCGTGTGAAAAATGCTGTCGAAGGCATGACGCTATGGGACGGCGCAACCGAACAGACAGGAGGTTATTAAATTGACTGTAAAAGCAATGACAGCAAAAGAAGTGGCACGCAAAGTAATCGATAACGAGCCTTTATTCATACTCGATGTCCGCAACGGCGACGCTTTCGCCGACTGGAAAATCGAAGGCGGCAACATTCAGTATCTGAATACACCTTATTTTGATTTATTGGACGGTGTCGAAGAAGTGGTTTCAGAACTTCCGAAAGACAGAGACATCCTTGTCGTTTGCGCGAAAGAAGGATCTTCTGTCATGGTGGCGGAAATGCTTGATGAAGAAGGCGTCGACGCGGCGTACCTTGAAGGCGGCATGAAAGCTTGGAGTGAACACCTGGAACCAGTGAAAGTCGGCGATTTGAAAAATGGCGGGGAATTGTATCAATTCGTCCGCATCGGAAAAGGATGCCTTTCTTACATGGCAATCTCAGACGGTGAAGCCGCTGTTATCGATGCAACACGCATGACTGATATCTTCTTGGATTTCGCGCAGGAAAAAGGTGCTAAGATCAAGCACGTATTCGACACGCACTTGCACGCAGACCACATTTCCGGAGGACGCGGGATTGCTGAAGCAACAGGCGCAACGTATTACTTGCCGCCGGCTGACGCTGAAGAAGTGGTATTCGACTATGCGGAACTGGTGAACGGACTGGAAGTGGCTATCGGCGACGCGAAAATTGAAATTGAAGCATTATACTCACCGGGGCATACAATCGGTTCAACGTCTTTCATCGTTGACGACCAATATTTGATGACAGGCGACATCCTGTTCATCGATTCCATCGGACGCCCTGACCTTGCTGGCCTTGCGGAAGACTGGGTAGGCGACCTTCGTGAATCGCTTTACAGCCGCTATGCGGAACTCGCTGATGAACTTGTCGTTTTACCGGCTCACTTCATGATCATGGATGAGTTGAATGAAAACGGAAGCGTCGCGAAAAAATTGGGTGACCTTTTCAAAGAAAACCACGGATTGAATATTGAAGATGAGCAGGAATTCCGCGACATGGTGACGAAGAACTTACCGCCGCAGCCAAACGCTTATCAGGACATCCGCAGTACAAACATGGGCAAAATCACGCCTGACGAAGAAGTTCAGCGTGAAATGGAAATCGGGCCGAACCGTTGTGCGGTGCGGTAATAAAGAAAAAACTAATTAAAAGTCGCTTCGGCGCTAAGAAATAGCTTAGATATGCAGCAAAACAGCGAAGACTCCCAGGTGAGTAGAAACGGAGTTGGTTTCCCAACTCCGTTTCGCGCGAAGTGCTGAGATCCACTCGGGCGAAGTGGAACGAGACCGAGTTAGCTCAGCGCAAGCCACCAGGAAAGCGAAGCTGTTTTGCGGAATATCGATTAACAACACAAAACCTAAGGAGAGATTTTGATGAACGCAGATAAAGTATTGGACGCAAAAGGCTTGGCATGCCCAATGCCGATCGTGAAAACAAGAAAAGAAATGAAAGACATGGAATCCGGACAAATCCTGGAAATCCTTGCTACTGACAAAGGCGCAAAAGCTGATATGACTGCCTGGGCAAAATCAGGCGGCCACGAACTATTGGAGATTGAAGAAGCGGGCGACGTTCTTAAATTCTGGATCAAGAAAGGCTAAGAGTTGCAAGAGGGTATCGCTGTGATACCCTTATCGCTTTTGGAAGAGGTGACAAAAGATGAGTTTTGATTTTATTATCGTCATATTCCTGATCGGCTTCATCGGTTCCTTTATCTCCGGAATGGTCGGAATCGGCGGCTCGATCATCAAATATCCGATGCTGCTGTATATCCCGGTCATGCTCGGCTACACGGCGTTCAGCGCCCATGAAGTATCCGGCATCAGCGCGATCCAGGTGTTTTTCGCCACCATCGCGGGTGTTTGGGCATACCGTGGCAGCGGTTATCTGAATAAAACCTTGATCACCTACATGGGTGGAGCTATCCTGGTCGGGAGTTTCATCGGTGGCTACGGCTCGACGCTTCTTTCGGAAGCGGCCATCAATTTTGTCTACGCCATTTTGGCGACGATTGCGGTTGTCATGATGTTCCTTCCGAAAAAAGGTGTCGATGACATCCCGCTTGAAGGGGTGACATTCAATAAATGGCTGGCAGCTGGACTGGCGTTCATCGTCGGAATCGCAGCCGGCATCGTCGGAGCAGCGGGTGCTTTCATCCTGGTGCCGATCATGCTGGTCGTCCTGAAGATCCCGACGCGGATGACGATTGCGACTTCCCTCGCCATCACATTCATTTCGTCCATCGGGTCGACTTTCGGTAAAATCGTTACAGACCAGATCCTTTATGGTCCCGCGGCAGTCATGATTGTGGCAAGCATCATCGCCGCACCCCTTGGCGCCAAACTTGGCCAGAAGATGAACACGAAATACCTCCAATGGATCCTGGCGCTGCTGATTCTTGGCACAGCCATTAAAATTTGGATGGATATTCTATAAGACATGATTTAAATAGATAGAAAGAAAAAATCCGTGAAGAAAACTCTTCACGGATTTTTTATATTCAAATATTCCGGTTCAGCATACGCAGGCCGTTCAGAATCACCAGAATCGTACTGCCTTCATGACCGACGACGCCGATGGGAATCGTGATGGACTGCATGAAGTTCAGGATCAGCAGCACGATGATGACGCTGACAGAAAAGAAGATGTTCTGTTTGATGATGCGCTGCATTTTCCGTGCCATCCGAATGGAATAGGCGATGCGCGAAAGATCGTTTTTCATGAGGATGACGTCCGCCGTTTCGAGGGCGACATCAGTGCCTTCGCCCATTGCGATGCCGGTTGTGGCAATGGCAAGCGCCGGCGCATCGTTAATGCCGTCTCCGATCATGGCAACAAATTCATGCTCGCTCAACAGTTTTTTCAGTTCTTCGACTTTATCGCCAGGCATGCAGCTGCCGATATAGGCATCCATGCCGCTTTCTTCGGCAATGGCCTTGGCGGTTTTCTTGTTGTCACCCGTCAGCATGATGCAGTAGATGCCGGCTTTCTGCAGCTTCTCAATCGTCGCTTTCGCATCGTCCCGCACGGTGTCTTTCAGCGAAATAGCGGCCGCGATGCCTTTGCTGTCACGGACGAAGGTCACCGTCTTTCCTTCATCGGCCCAGCGGTTCAGCACACCGCCCTGAAACTCTTCTGCATCGTGAAGGTTTACGAAGTCGGGTTTGCCGATCAAAATTTCTTCACCGTCAATTACTGACTTCAATCCATTGCCGGGCACATCGGTGATCTGCAGATTTCTCAATGGTTCTAAGCCTTTTGCTTGAATAAATTCAGTGATCGCCTTGGCAAGCGGATGGTTCGATTGCATTTCGATGCCCGCGATGATGGCCATCATTCGATCGCTGTCAATTCCTTCACGCAGTGAAAAATCAGTGACTTCCGGGCGCCCGCGCGTGATGGTGCCGGTTTTGTCGAAAGCGATTGCCCGGATTTCGCCAAGGTTCTGGAGATGGACGCCGCCTTTAAAGATGATGCCGCTTTTCGCGCCGTTTGAAATGGCCGCCAGCGTTGCCGGCATGATCGATGCGACCAGCGCGCATGGGGAAGCGACGACCAGAAAGAGGATGGCGCGGTAAAGCGTCGTGTTCCAATCCCAGCCGATCAGATAATGCGGAACAAACAGCAAAAGTGTGAATGCAATCAAGACGACATTTACATAACGCCCTTCAAAACGTTCGACAAATTGCTGGGAAGGCGGTTTTTCGCTGTGCGCCGACTGTACAAGATCGATGATTTTCTGGACCAGCGTTTCGGAATTCGGCTTGGTCATTTCCATCGTGATGGCGCCGCTCATATTAACCGTAGAAGCGAACAGTTCATCTTCTTTATCTTTGGAAACCGGCACGGATTCCCCGCTGATGGCGGACTCGTCAACCACCGTATGGCCGATCAGCAAGCGGCCGTCTGCGGGAATGCGTTCCCCCGGTTTGACGACAAGCCGGTCACCCGGCTGCAGGGAAGAAACAGATACGCGGGTCGTGTCACCGTCTTTCAAGAGCCACGCTTCTTCCGGCTGGATCTGCATCAATGCCGAAACTTCCTTGCGGCTTTTATTCATGGTATAGGTTTCAAGTGCGCCGCTGAGGGAGAAGATGAAAATCAGGATTGCGCCTTCTGTCCAGTAGCCGATAAGGGAAGCGCCGATTGCAGCCAGCACCATCAGTAATTCCACATTCGGCTTCCGATTTTCGATGGTCTTGCGTATGCCGTATTTCGCCTTGGCATAGCCGCCGATCAGAAAAGCCGCCAGATAGGTGATGACTGACCACACTTCGATGGACTGCATTTCAAGAATATAAGCGATGACGATCAAAACCCCGGACAGGATGGCGGCGATCAATTCAATATGCGTTCTCCAATTTTTCACGCACTCATCTCCCTGCAATTTAAAGCTGCTCTATGCCAAGTTATTTTTAAATAACTTACTTGCTTCTATTATATACCTTTTCAAGAGCATAAAAATACTAATTTTCAGATAATTAAAGAGAGTTGATGGCCGTTTTTATTCGCATGAAAATAAAAAAAAGACCGAGCGCCGCATTTGGACGCTCGATCGTTGTTCTATAAATTTCGTCAGCACACGGAATCATTGGATTTTGGAACTGACAGCCCGAACAGCGGCCGGAGATACAGCGCGAGGAATGTGCCGGCAAGCGCCAGGATTCCCCAGATGTAGCCGTGGAGGCTGAACGATGCAATGCCGCCGAAGTATGCGCCGATGTTGCAGCCGAACGCAAGGCGGGCGCCGTAGCCCATCAACAAGCCGCCGATGACGGAAGCGGCGAAATTGCCTGCAGTGACTTGGGTGAATTTGAACAAGCCGCCGGCAGCGGAAGCGATGAATGCGCCAAGGATTACACCGAAATTCAATACGGTTGTGGAGTCAGCGAAAATGGAAGCTTCGAGTGAAGCGGCATTGGCGCCTTGCCAATAACCCCAGCTCGCGACATCGACGCCGAATGCGCCTGCGATTTTGGAACCCCACAGGGCGAAAGCGGAAGTGATGCCCCAAGGCGTTCCGCGCGTCATCAATGTCAGCGCATTAAGCAATGCCAAAGCGATTGCCGCAGCGAACAATGGCCATGAACCGCGAAGGATCCGTTTCCATCCTTTTGCAGACGGCACCGGCGCCATTTTCGGCGCTTTGCGTTTCTTCTCGATGACCAAAGTGATCCACGCGATCAAACCGAAGAGGATGATCGATACAAGCCATGCGCCGCCGTAGCCAAGACCAGTGGAAGTGGCAAGGGAGTAAGATTCAAACGCAGGCATTTCTTCTGTCCAGAACGGTAAGTGGTATGCGCCGATTGTCGCGCCGATGATGAAGAAGATCAGCGTCACGAACATGACGGTGCGTCCGCCGCCTATCGCGTAAAGCGTACCGGAAGCACAGCCGCCGCCGAGCTGCATGCCGATGCCGAACATGAAAGCGCCAACCAGAAGACTGACGCCGACGGGTGAAACGTAGCCAGCGACAGGGCCGCCGAAAAAGGTCGTGCCGTATGCAAGAATTGGAGCGAACAGTGAAACCGCCACTGCGAGCATCAGCATATGGGAGCGCATCGCCTGGCCGTTGCCGACTGATGCCATGCGCCGGAACGCTGAAGTGAAACCGAAGCGCGCGTGGAATAAAGTATAGCCAAGCAGCAGGCCGATTCCCAGAAGCAATGCCTGGGAAACGTGCTGGGTGGCGAGCAGATAGACGAGTAAAAGAAATCCGACAATTATTCCGCCGGCAATTAATGCTTTTTGCGGAGCATTCAAGGCAAGACTGTCTCTTGCAACCGGACCTTTTGTATCGTTGACAGGTTGAACTTGTGTAGTGGTCAAATTTATAACATCCTTTTCCTATTAATTTAGTCGGGAATATTTTTCTATGATAAGGTCTATCTGTTTTCAAGTCAATTTATTAATCCTCGAAGCAGTAACATAGGTACAAGACAAATTCCTTGCTTGTGCTCGAAGTCTGTTGAATAATTACTACAGCACAATCTTATTTTCATTTGAATGAAATGAGGAAATAAATAGAAGCAGGGGTGTAGTAGATGAAGAAATTTTGGATTACAGCAATTTTGCTGAGCCTGTCCATCGTTTTGGCGGCTTGCGGAAGCGCAGGAGAAGAAGAAAATACAGAGCAGGCAACTGAAAGCACTGAGGAAGCCTTTACAATCGGCGTTATTCCTGCCCAGACAGAAGGGGAAATGGAAGAAGCGATGGACAAGCTCCAGACTTATTTGAGTGAAGAGCTGGACCGTGAAGTGAAGCTGGATGTCTATCCGAATTACAACGGTGTGGTCGAAGCGATGAATTACGACAAGATCGATATGGCATATCTTGGGCCATTGACTTTCGTTATCGCGAACGCCAACAGCAACGCACAGGCGATTATTACGTCATTGGTGGATGGAGAACCTTTCTACCGTTCTTACATCATCACACATGCTGATAACCCGTGGAATTCACTTGAAGACTTGCTGGAAAATCCTGAGGAAATCGATTTTGCGTTCGGCGATCCGAACTCCACTTCGGGTTCATTGATTCCTTCCATTGAACTTCAGGACCGCGGCGTTTATGAATCACAGCAGGAAAATGAGTTCAATTCAGTGCGCAATACAAGTTCGCACGATGCCACTGCCTTGTCGGTTCAAAACAAGCAAGTGGATGCCGGTGCAATCGACAGCGCGATTTACAACCAATTGGTGGAATCGGGCAAGATTGACGGTGAACAGTTTAAGACCATTTGGGAATCGGAAGAACTCTTCCAGTATCCTTGGGCAGTACGCGACAGCATTGACGAAGACACGGTTGGGAAATTGCAGGAAGCATTCCTTGCCATAGAAGATCAGGTGATTCTGGATGCATTCGGCGCTTCAGGCTTTACTGAAGCCACTACGGAAGATTACGAAAGCATCAAACAGGCAGCCATCAAAGAAGGCATTATCGAAGAATAAAGGATGAAATGCATAGCCGTCATAGAATAGTTTGTATAGAAAAAGGAGGATGTCACATGGTTAAAACAATCACGGCAGAAGAGTATGCGAGTCTTGTTGGAAATAATGAAAGACCGGCAGTCCTGAATTTCGGATCTAATGGTTGAGGGCCATGTGCCCAATTGGGACCGGTGGTCTCAAACGTTGCTGATCAGGTTGATTCAGTAGATTTTTATAAAGTGGTTGTCAGTGATGCTCCGGAATTGGCAGAGCAATTCGGCATTATGAGCATCCCGACATTAGTGCTCGTTAAAAACGGGAAAGAAGTGAAACGGTCTGTCGGCTTTATGCCGGAAGAAGCGTTGAAGGAATTTGCACTAAGCTAGTCATATAATAAAGGCGGCACCAGCTGCGGTCCCATGATGTATTTCATGGACTCCGGGCTGGTGCCGCCTTTTTTGAGCAGAAATTTGAAACGCACAGGCTAAGAATTTTTTATTTTAAGGCGTTTTAAGCAAGTTGGGAATAAAAGTGGAGAAGTTGGGAGTATTCAGGCCGAAGTTGGGAGTAAACCGATGGAAGTTGGGAGTATTCCAGCCAAAGTTGGGAGTAAACGAAAGGAGTGTATTAAGTCAAAAAAAGCTTGCACCCATTTGACGGGAGCAAGCTTTTCATACATTCATACATTATTCGGTTTCCAGTAAAGCAAACTCATAACCCTGTTCTTTAATGGCAGCAATCAGCTGCGGCAAAACTTTAACCGTTTGGCTTAGCTCATGCAATAAAATAATGGCTCCGTCTTCCAGGTAGTCGACGACATTCGCGACAATCTGGTCGGGCTCATCTTTCAGTTCCCAGTCCATCGAGGCGATTCGCCACATGACGGTTTTGAGATTTAGACGCTTGGCAGCCTGAAGGGTATCCTCATTGAACTGTCCATAAGGCGGACGGAAGAATGTCACCGGTTTGCCGGTGATGCGTTCGATCGCGTCCACGCTCTTTTTGAGTTCGCTGTATTGCTGCTGTTGAGTCATTTTATCAGCCAAGTTTCTGTGATTTACGGTATGGGTGCCGATTTGATGACCTTCCGCCAGAACTCTTTTCCACGGTCTTTCTTTATGCAGTAGCCGTGTTTGCCAGAAGAAAACGGCGGGTGTCCCGGTATCCTTCAATATATCAAGTATGTCAGGCAAGACTCTGCTTGGCCCGTCATCAAAAGTGAGAATAACGGTTTTCCTGTCTGCGTTCCTGTTTGGAACAGAAACCAGGATTTCCGGATTTTGAGAGTCGTACACGACCCTGGAGGAATTGACTGCTCATGGACTTTTTCTCATCAAAATCACGCTCCTTAAGAAGATTGTATCAAATCTGGAAGAACAGGTTCTGCTGTTCGGATTCGTAGGTTTCCTGATATTCCGCGCTTGTGAAATCTTCAGGCTTGCCGTCGAAGATCAACTCGCCGTCTTTTAAGGCGATGATCCGCGTCGCATAGCGTTTGGCAAGTTCGATGTCGTGGACATTGATGATGGTCAATAAACCCAGTCGTTCATGGATATCCTGCAATAAAGAGAAAATCCGGTTCGAAGTTCCGGGATCCAGGCTGGCAACCGGTTCGTCGCCCAGAAGAATCCGTGGATGCTGAACGAGGGCGCGCGCGATGCCGACGCGCTGTTTTTGGCCGCCGCTCAAATTCTCGACACGGCGGTTTTCCATTTCCGTCAATCCCACTTCCGCGATGATGCGTTTCGCTTCCTGGATCTCTTCTGATGTGAACCAGCCGACCAGGTTTTTAAATGTGGAGCGGTAGCCGAAGCGGCCGGTCAGCACATTTTGCAGCACGCTCATGCGGGGGATCAGGTTGAAATGCTGAAACACCATGCCCATTTCCCGTCGGATCTGGCGTAGCTCCTCTTTTTGGAAAGACATCGGTGTGCCGTCAAAATGGATTTCCCCTTCAGTCGGCTGCTGCAATCCGTTGATGCAGCGAATGAATGTCGATTTACCGGCGCCGCTTTTACCCAGTACGCAAACAAACTCATTTTTTTCAAAAGACAAGTTCAAATCGGACAGGGCATTGTCTTTCATTCCCGGGTACCGGACTGATACATTTTTCAGTTCAAGCATTTTCATGCCTCCTTTAGATAACGCGATTCCGGACAAAACTGCCGAGCGAGTCGACGAGAATGACCATGACCATGATGATCAGGACGTCGAGCGACACAGATGAATAGTTGAAAGTATTAAAATCATTGAACAGGCGCTGGCCGATACCGCCGCCGCCGATGAATCCCAATATCAATGAAGTGCGGATCGCCACTTCGAAGCGATAGAAAAAGTTGGACAGGACATTCGGCCAGATCTGGGGAAGGATGCTGAAGAGGGAAGCGACCCAGCGTTTTGCGCCGACCGCTTTCATCGCTTCCTGAGGTCCGGTATCCGCCGCTTCGATCAGCTCGGAAATCAGTTTGCCCATGACGCCGATATTATGGAATGTGATCGCCAGCACTGCCGGGAATGGCCCAAGCCCAAGTGTAGTCAGGAGAATCAAACCGAAAACGATCTCCGGAACAGAGCGAACAAAGCTGAGCGCCACCCGGAAAAAGTGGAACACCGGCTTGGAATGTGCTGTATTCCGCGCCGCCAGAAAACTGAGCGGCAAACCGATGATCAGCCCAAGGAAGCTGCCGAGAAACGCCATCGCCAAAGTGGCCAGGGTATCTTCAAGCATGCCAGGCAAGCGGGTGAAATCCATCGGGAACCATTGCGACAAGAAGTCGATCATGTTCCGGAAATCCCGGAATTTCGTCAGATCGAACTCAGTCAGCCGCATGCTGATGAAGATCGCCACAACCAATAAAGCGTATATTATTAAACTTCTTTTCTTAAACCACATCAAAATCAACTCTATTCTTTGGAGATGCCGCTACGGCTTGTCTTACTGCCTGTAATTTTAAAACAAGGACTCATTGCGAGTCCTTGTTTTTATTGTACAGTCTTTAGCACTTTTAACTTAGATAACTTTAATGCGTCCGGCATTGCCTTCGGTAACTTCTCCGATAATCGAAGATTGGACACCGCTGCTCTGAAGGTCGCGCTGCAATGAATCAGCTTCGGCTTCAGGAACAGAAATCAATAATCCGCCGGAAGTTACAGCGTCACAAAGGATGAGCTGGTCGATTTTGCTGATGTTGTCCGCGTAATCGATATCAGGCGCAAGCCATTTGTGATTTTTATGCGTGCCACCTGGAATGATGTTCTGTTCAGCAAGTTCTTTGGCTTTCGAAAGGACAGGCACTTCGTCGTTGTAGATCGTGACGCCTGTGCTGCTGCCTTTCGCGATTTCCATCGTGTGGCCCAGGAGACCGAATCCAGTTATATCCGTGCAGGCATTGACGGTATAGTTTTCCATCGCTTCCGCCGCTTTTTTATTCAGCGTAGCCATGACTTCCATCACTTCTGCAAGATCATCTTTTTCAAGCAAATCCTGTTTGATGGCTGTCGTCAGTATGCCGACGCCAATCGGCTTAGTCAAAATCAAGCGGTCGCCCGGTTTCGCTCCAGCATTCGCGCGGATGCGGTCAGGGTGAATTGTGCCGGTAACGGATAATCCGAATTTCGGCTCCTGATCGTCGATTGAATGTCCGCCGACCAAAGTGGCGCCGGATTCTTTCACTTTATCGGAAGCGCCGGCTAGGATGTCAGCCAGGATGCTCTTATCCAGTGTGTTAATCGGGAACGCCACGATATTCATGACGGTCAGCGGCTTGCCGCCCATTGCATAAACGTCGCTCAATGAGTTGGCCGCACCGATTTGCCCGAACATATAAGGGTCGTCGACGATTGGTGTGAAGAAGTCCAAAGTCTGGACAAGTGCCACATCGTCGCTGATTTTATAAACACCGGCATCATCGGCTGTATCCAGTCCGACCAGTAAATTAGGGTTTTCTGCATTTCTCGGTAAATGACGCAGAACCTGCGCCAGGTCCTCAGGACCAATTTTGCATCCTCAACCACCTTTAGATGATAAAGAAGTCAATTTAACCATATCTTTTTCAGTCATTAGGATCCGCCTCTTTTCTATATTAAATATTGTCCTGCTGTGTGATTGAAGTATAAATCTTCAGCAAAGCCTCCGCTTCAAAGGAAGGGGAATGGTGATCGGCCGCATATTGTTTCGCCTGCATGCCAATGCGTTGCCTTGCATCGTTATTATTAATCAGCTCAGCTGCGTAATCAAGGAATTGATTTTGATCATTATATAAATACCCCGTTTTTCCATTTTCAACCATGCCTTTATTGCCGGGAACATGGGAAACCAGAACCGGCTTGCCGTAACCCATCGCTTCCAGGATCGCTGCTGGCTGCCCTTCCGCATGGGAAGTGTTCAGCACGACATCCGCATTTTCGAAAACAGCGCCCATTTCAGCATGGGGAATTTCGCCGATATACGTCAGCCAGTCAGCATGTTCATCCGCTAAACTGAGCACGGTGTCCGCTTCCGCCTGTTCGAGAAGAGGTCCTGCCAGCCACAGGCGGATGTTCGGAAACTCTTTATGAAGTTCGCTGAGGGCGTTGATGGCAAACGGGATATTCTTCACTTTCCGTATGCCAGCCGGCAATGCGAATAAAAAAGTGTCCGGTTCTTTTATTAGGTGTGAAGGGTCCGCCTCTGAAAAATCGCTGGTGCCTTGCGCAATCGCGAAGACTTTTCCTTCGAATTGCGGCGCTTCCCGCAGCACTGTGGTTTTTGCGGCTTCGTCAAACACATGGATCGCTTCGGCGCTTTCCAGCGTACTAAGAACTGCTGGCCGTTTTTCCGGATCAAAGAGATCCGCGTTCAAATCGGTGCCGGTCATCGTAATGATAAAGCGTTCCGGTTTTTGATCGAGCTGCTGAAGAAATTGATGGAAGTAATAGGCGTGAAAGCCATGCACCAGGTCGGCATCCGGTAAAGTGCTGGCGCGGTTTTCTCCTGTAATTGAAACGATTTCAGTCCGTGCACCAATCTTCTCCAAGTTCGCTGCAATCCTTCGCACAGTCACGGTATTTCCCCGGGGCTGCGGATAATTGGGCGCTGCCAATACTATTTTCATCGTCAGTTCAATCCTTTTGCGTTTTGGCGTATAGAATCAGCCAGGGATTAAATGTCTCCACCTAATTATCCTGAAACTAGTGTATTTTGTCATCTTTAACCACTTGCTAATTTTTTATTTCAATAAAATCTTTGAGAATTGGGCGGAACGCACGCAAGAGGGTGTTAATCGCACGCAAACGAAATTAATCGCACGCAAGCAGACCCTAATCGCACGCAAATTTCCGCCAGGCTACTTTATTATAGAAAAAGCCGCCGAATTGGCGGCTTTTCTTCTATGTATTGGCGGGATCGTGTGGGAATCGAACCCACCGGACCTGGCACGCAGGCCCCTCAGGGTTTTGAAGACCCAGGAAGACACCAGTCACTCATCCAACCCCGTAATTTATAAGCGATTTTAATTGTATAGGGAAAATCAAAGATCCGCAAGAAATGAGATTGGAACGCTGTGCTTGAAACACTCTCAGCGGAAGCTTAAAGTTAAGATACGACCAAACAGAGAAGACGGTGAACATTATGGAGAAGACTTATTATACGATCGGCATGGCCGGGCATATCGACCACGGCAAGACGGCGCTAACGAAGGCGCTGACGAATGTGGATACAGACCGCTTAAAGGAAGAGAAAGAGCGGGGCATTTCCATTGAACCTGGTTACGCGCCATTACAAATAGAAGACGGGACGCAATTATCCATCATCGATGTGCCGGGGCACGAACGTTTTATCCGCCAGATGATTGCGGGTGTAGCTGGGATCGATTTGGTGGTTCTTGTTATTGCGGCAGATGAAGGCGTCATGCCGCAAACTGAGGAACATCTGGAAATTCTTCAATTTCTGGGCGTCGAACAGTGCATCGTGGCCATCACGAAAATCGACCGCGTCGATGAAATCATGCTGGAGCTCGTTCAGGAAGACATTCAGGAACGGCTGGAAGGAACGATTTTTGATGGTGCGCCGTACGTGCTGGTCGACAGTTTATCCGGAAAAGGCATCGATGAATTAGAGTCAGCGATCATCGACAGCCTGCAGTCGGTGAAATTCCGCGACGCTTACGGTTCATTCCGTTTGCCGATCGATCAGGTGTTTACTGTTCAGGGGCAAGGCACGGTTGTGCGCGGAACGATTTATGAAGGCGCAGTGCAAAAAGGGGCGCAGCTGACTTTATTGCCGAAAGGGCTGAAAGTGAAAGCGCGCCAGATTCAAGTTCATCACGAAGAACGGGAAGAAGCGCGTGCCGGGCAGCGGACGGCGATCAATCTTGGGGGCATCGAAAAGACGGAAGTATTCCGCGGCGATGTGCTCGTAGCGTCGGACCATTTTTTGGTGACCGATACGATCGATGTGGCATTGAATCTTACCGGGGGCACATTTACGCCGCTCAAGCAGCGGGCACCGGTGAAAGTGCATGTGGGAACTTCGGAAGTGATGGGAAAAATCGTTTTTTTTGACCGCAATGAACTGGAGCAGACTGATGAAGAAGTGCTGTGCCAGATCCGGCTCGATGAAGAAATCGTTGTCCGGCGCGGCGACCGCTTTATCCTGCGGCGGCCAACGCCTGTTGAAACACTGGGCGGAGGCTGGGTGATCCAGCCAAAAGGCGGCAAATACCGCTTTGGTCCGGAAACGATCGAGATGCTGCAGAACGTGATGCAGGGAACACCGGAAGACCTCGTCGAAGAAGAGCTGGCGAAAAACATCCTGTTGGATCTGCAGCAGCTGATCCAACAAACTTCACTGGATGAACCGGTCCTGAAAGAAACGATTGCGGAAGGGTTGGAGAAAGGCAGCCTGCTGGAAACGGGCCCGCAGAAATTCAGCCTGGCCAAAACTTTCTCGAAGATCAAAGGGGAAATCGGTGCGCGTGTTAAAGCTTATCATACAGACTATCCGATGAGACCAGGCATGAGCAAGGCGGAATTGAGCCAGTCACTGAGTGCAGGCTATCCGAAACCTTTCATTGAATACAGCCTGAATGCTTTGGCTGATCAGGGAGATTTGAAGAAGACCGGCCAATACATCGCGCTCGGCACATTCGAACCGCATTTGCCGAAACAATGGAAGGTGCGCATGGAAGGGGTTATTTCGGCGCTTGAAAAGGACGGCGTCCAAGTGAAGAAATGGGAGCAGTATTTTGAAGGCACGCCGCTGCCCAAAAATGAGATTTCGGATTTGACGCAGTATTTATTGGAGACGAAACAGGTTTACCGGCTGCTGGAAGACTCCATGGTCCACCGCAATGCCGTTGAACGGGCCGTAACGAAACTCAGGCAGGACACGGCGGCGGCATTCGGTTTGAAGGAAGCGAAAGAGTCGCTGGATCTATCAAGAAAATACCTGATACCATTTTTGGAGCTGCTTGATTCGTTGGAAATCACAGAGCGCGAAGAAAATCAGCGCCGCTGGACCGGTAAATAATGAGGGAGGGAGTGTGATGGCGATGAAAATCGCAATCGAATTTTGCATGCAATGAAATTACGCACCCAAAGCCGCAAGTTTTGCGGAACAATTATTTAGCCATTTCCGGAACGGAATAACAGCGCTTGAACTCGTCCCAAGTTCCGGGGGAGCATTTGAAATCACAGTGGATGGAACAAAGATTCACTCGAAATTGGAAACGAGGCAGTATCCGGAAATCAATGAAATCATCCGGAAACTTGAAAAATAACTTACCGACAAGGCAGATGGAGGATTTGCGATGAAGCAATATTTGCGCCAGTTACCGCCCGTCCATGAATTGCAGAAAGACAGGCGTTTTGAAGATTTTATAAATTCCTTTCAGCTCACTGCCGCTCAGGGGACGAAATACATCCAGCAGGAATTGAACGTGCTGCGCGAAAGTCTGCTTAATGGTGAATCAGCTGTTTCGCCTTCTGAAGAAAATTTCAGGGAGCTGATTTTCAGCAATGCCGTGAAAAAAGCAGGCGAATGGAATGAAGACCGGCTCATGCGCGTCATCAACGGGACCGGCACGGTGCTGCATACCAATCTGGGGCGTTCGCGCCTGAGCAGCAAGGCAGTCGAACATGTCACGCGGGCAGCGCGTGACTACTCCAATCTGGAATATCGCATCGCCGAAGGAAAGCGCGGTTCGCGCCATGACATTTTGGAAGACCTGATCCAACAGGCGACAGGTGCTGAAGCAGCCATGGTCGTGAACAATAACGCTGCGGCAGTGTTTCTGGTATTAAGCGCGTTGGCGAAACATAAAGAAGTGATCGTGTCCCGCGGCCAGCTTGTTGAAATCGGCGGATCGTTCCGGGTTTCTTCCATAATGGAAGAAAGCGGAGCGCATCTCCGTGAAGTCGGTACGACCAATAAGACACATTTATTCGATTATGAAAACGCGGTCAACGAGGAAACAGCGATGATCATGAAAGTCCATACCAGCAATTTCGTCATGTCCGGCTTTACCGCAACAGTTGAAACCGAAGAGTTGGCGGCATTGAAAAACCGCCATGACGGTGTGATTTTCTATGAAGACCTCGGGAGCGGCGCGCTTTACGATTTCAGGAATCACGGCATCGGCAGCGAGCCGCACGTGCGGGAAGTGATTGCGGCAGGCGTGGATATCGTCAGCTTCAGCGGCGACAAATTGCTCGGGGGCCCGCAAGCCGGCATCATTGCCGGCAGTAAAGTTCTCATCAATAAACTCAAAAAACATCAGCTGGCTCGCGTACTGCGTGTCGATAAAATGACATTCGCCGCATTGGAAGAAACACTGAAAGCCTATGTGGCCGGAGGCGATGCTGTGAAAGAAATCCCGACAGTGCGGGATATCATGCGTTCTGCTGATGACATTAAGCGGCAGGCAGAGAATTTTATCTCAGCAATGGAATCGCGAACAGGCGATTACCGGCTGGAACTGCAGGACGGCGTCTCCCAAATTGGGGGAGGCACGATGCCGGAAGTCGAAATTCCGACGCACATGACGGCCATCAGCCATAAATCGATGCCGGCACAGGAACTGTCCGCGCGTCTGAGAGAAAACCGTCCGCCAGTCATTGCGAGGATCCAGGGCGACAAAGTGTGCATCGACTTCCGTACAGTGCGTGAAGAGGAAATGGATGAAGTCATACAGAGCCTTGTCGATATTGCGGCTCTTGAATAATAAAAAGAACCCCGGCCAGTCCTCAGAAATAAAGAGGATTGGCCGGGGTTCTTGCCACTCTTACCTTAAGTGACACTTTCACAATCAACTGGTTTCCACAGCTTTCGCCTGGAGCCAGTTTTCCATCGCTTCAAAAGCATGTTGGGCATCCGAATAGCCCTGCCGATAAAGCAGCTCAAGTTTCTCGGGATCACGTTCAGCCCGCTTCACTTTAATATCTTGCGACGGACGGATAACAAATACTTTTCCTTCTCTTTCAAGCTGTTCGATTTCGTCCAATTGATCATTATAATGTTTCCAGCGGACTTCAAGTGCATGAGTCAGCCCCATATAGTCTTTGTAAAAATAGCGGCCCGTCTTTCTGAAGCGCGAAGGTTTCCTGCGGTACCCTTTGCTTTTCGTCAGCACGATCACGGGTTTCTCTACACCGTCAGCGAGTGCCTTTTTAAAGGGTATCGGATCTGCTACGCCGCCGTCCATCAGCTGGTGGCCTTTATACGTAACCGCTTTGGACATAAAAGGCAGTGAGCTGGAAGCGCGGATAATCGACAGGATATCATTCGGGCTTTCATTTTTTTCGAAATAAACCGGTTCGCCTGTAACGCAATCAGTCGTGCCGATGACAAACCGCTCGTTCGCCTCGTGGAATGCCGGAAAATCAAACGGAACCAGTTTGTTCGGAATCTGGTCAAAAATCAAGTCCATGCCGAACAGCTCTCTTTTTTGCATGAGATTGCGCAGGGAAATGTAATCGGGATGGCGGACATAATCGATCATCACCGACTTGTTTCTTCCCCGCTGCCTGGAGATGTACGAAGCCGCATTGCAGGCGCCGGCCGATACGCCGATGACATAAGGGAAATAGCGGTCTTTTTCCATGAAATATTCGAGCACGCCGGCTGTATAGATCCCTCTCATGCCGCCGCCTTCCAAGATTAATCCACTGTCATACATACCGATCCCTCCATATCGATTTAACTTAAAACCACTCACTTCCAGTTATTTTCCTTCATCATAACATATATTTTATTTTTCCTATAAAGGTTATTTTTTGGGAAGTTTGATGGTACACTGTTGACATTAGGGAACCAGCTGGCGAAGCAATGGGACAAGGGTTTATTGCCAGCCTTTGAATAGGTAAAAGGAGTGTTGACAAATGTACGGGAAAATATTATTGGCAGTGGATGGTTCCGATCATTCCCTCCGCGCGGCAAAAGAGGCAATCACTATTGCGGGGAATAATACAGAATCACAAATAACTATCGTTTATGTAGCAGACCATGACGATGCAAAAAATGATGTATTGCACAGTGGAAGTTCAGCGGAATTGGATTTCCAGCGGCGCAAAAAATTGCAGCCGGTGGAGGAAGCGATTGCTGCCGGCAATATCAAACACCGTGTGAAAATTCTGCATGGCACTCCGGGGCCGGCTATCGTGGAATATGCCAATTCAGAAGGCTTCGACATTCTCGTCATCGGCAGCCGCGGCTTGAATTCGCTGCAGGAAATGGTGCTCGGCAGCGTCAGCCACAAAGTGGTTAAACGTGCAAACTGCCCTGTGCTGATTGTGAAATAATAAAAGACGAAAAAAGAGCGCCGAGGCGCTCTTTTCTTCATGTCGGGACGTTCTAGTTTTCCAGGTAGCGGTATAAAGTGGATTTACTGATGCCCGTTTGTTCTTTGATCTCTGCCAAATTGTACTTTTTGCTTTCGTACATTTTAATCGCTTTTTTGACATTGGCATCGGGTTTTCTGGGACGTCCGGCGTGCATGCCTTTCTCCTTGGCGACCGTAAGACCGGCTTTTGTTTTGGCGCTGATTGAATCACTTTGAAAATCAGCGAGGCACTGGACAATTTTTTGGAAAGTAAACAGTTTATCCGGTGCTGTATCAATCTGTTCACGGTGCGAATACAGGGTGCAGCCCTTTTGCTCCAGCGCATCCAGCAATTCCACCAGATGCCGCGTCGAATCCGCCAGGACATGCAAGCTTTTTACAATCAGCCGGTCTCCTGTTGCAAGGTGTGCCAGCACGCTTTTCAGCTCTTCTCTTTTCTTGGGGGAAGAATGGCTTTCAATGAAAGTTTCATCACAGTTCAAGTCAGTAAACAGCTCTTTTTGCTTGTCGCAATTTATATCCCCTTCTATGGGTCTCGCATAGCCAATCTGCACAGTTAAAACTCCTCGTCTAACATATTGCTTCTATTATAACATATTATTTTTCAGGAAAAGGACCAAAAAGGTTCCATTTTCGGATTCCGGGTGATACACTATTCACATTGTGAAATCGTGGCTCTGAACTCTGGGGCAGCTCTCAAAATTGTACAACAAGAGGAGTAAGATATTGTGGGAGAAACTTTAAAAAAGGAATGGTTCGGGAATATACGCGGTGATATTCTGGCGGGAACTGTCGTCGCGCTTGCATTGATTCCTGAAGCCATCGCCTTTTCAATCATTGCAGGCGTCGATCCGATGGTCGGCTTGTATGCATCATTCAGTATAGCCGTTATTATTGCGTTTGTCGGCGGACGGCCCGGCATGATTTCAGCGGCGACCGGCGCTATGGCCCTGTTGATGGTGCCGCTTGTGCAGGAACATGGGTTGGAATATTTACTGGCAGCGACCATTTTGACGGGGGTCATCCAGATTTTGTTCGGCGTATTCAAAGTCGCGAAAGTGATGAAGTTCATCCCGCGCGCAGTGATGATCGGCTTCGTCAATGCGCTCGCCATCCTGATTTTCATGGCGCAGGTGCCGCATTTCCTTGGCATCAATACCATCACGTATGTGTTTGTCGCCATTACCTTGGCGATTGTATATATTGTACCGAGATTCTTCAAAGCCATACCGGCTCCCCTGATCGCGCTTGTCCTGCTTACAGCTGTCGCCATCTATTCAGGTTTCGAGATGCGTACAGTGGGTGATCTGGGCGCCATCAGCCAGACATTGCCGGCATTTTTGCTGCCGGATGTGCCTTTCAACCTCGAAACTTTGATGATCATCCTGCCGTATTCATTGGCATTGGCGGTTGTCGGGCTGTTGGAAACCTTATTGACGGCCAACATCGTGGACGACATGACAGATACCTCAAGCAATAAAAATAAAGAAGCGCGCGGCCAGGGAATCGCCAACTTCGTAACCGGGTTCTTCGGCGGAATGGCCGGCTGTGCGATGATCGGCCAGTCGATCATCAATGTGAAGTCCGGAGGCAGAGGACGGTTATCGGCTCTTGTCGCCGGTGCCCTGCTGATGTTCCTGATCATTGTTCTGGGCGATGTTGTCATCCAGATCCCGATGCCGGTACTTGTCGGCATCATGATTATGGTATCGATCGGAACATTCGACTGGAAGTCTTTCTCTTATTTGAGAAAAGCGCCGAAAGCGGACGCGATCGTTATGGTGGCGACAGTCGCTATCGTCGTTTACACGCATGATTTATCGATGGGCGTGCTGGCCGGCGTATTGTTGAGTGCCATTTTCTTCGTAGCCAAGATTTCGAAGATCAAAGTGCAGAAGCGATTGCTCGATGCCACGCATTATCAGGTGGAAGGCCAATTGTTCTTCGCTTCTGTCGAAGATTTCCTAGAGAAATTCGACTATGACATCACGGGCGAAAAAGTGGTCGTCGATTTCACCGATGCCCACATCTGGGATGATTCCGGCGTCGGCGCCGTTGACCGTGTCGTCCTGAAGTTCAGGGAGAACGGCAATCAAGTCGATATTGTCGGCCTCGATACAGGCAGCCAGAAGCTGATTGACCAGCTGGCGATCTTTAAGAGTGATAAAGCAAAATTGCCTACACATTAATTAATTTATTGGAACAGCCTTTCTTATAGTAGAAGGGCTGTTTTTTTGTGGGCAAAAAATTGGGGGATTGCGCTAACCGCCCGCAAATTAAATTAACCGCCCGCAAATTCCGCTAACCGCCCGTAACCCCTTCGTCCTGCTCTCTCCAAGCTTATATTTGCACGATTCCAATCAGTAAAAAACCTTTTTCAGATTTTATTTAAATAAATGTGATCCAAAAAAGAGCCGCCTGCGTTATACAGGCAGAACGAAAAAATATAACAGGAAAAAGGAGAGATAGATGATGAAAATGAACAAACTTTTAGTAGCACTTCCACTCAGCTTGGCAATGTTGGTACCAACGGCGGCTCTTGCCGACAGCCACGGATCGCATTCGAGCGGAACGAACGAATCGGCGCAGACAGCTGTAGCAACGGATACAGCAGCGGCTGAACTTCGTATCCAATTGGATACAGTTCTAACGGAACATGCTTTCCTGGCAGTTGAAGCAATGAGAAAAGGCGCTGACGGCGCAGCCGATTTCGACCAGGCTTCTGGAGCGTTGCTCGCTAACTCGGATGACCTGACAGCAGCGGTATCTTCAGTCTACGGTGAAGAAGGCGGAGCGGCATTCCAGGAAATCTGGAACTCGCATATCGGTTATTTCGTTGATTACGTAGTAGCGACTGGCGAAGGCGACCAGGCAGCAAAAGATGAAGCTTTGGCGGCACTTGAAGAATACAAAAAAGAACAATCGGCTTTCTTTGATTCAGCAACTGAAGGGCGCTTGCCTGCAGCAGCTGTCCAGGAAGGACTGGATATGCACGTTGACCAATTGATCACAGCGTTCGACGCATATGTTGAAGGCGATTTCGAAACAGCATATACAATGGAACGCGAATCCATCCACCACATGAGCATGTTTGCTGAAACTTTATCGATTGCAATCGCTGACCAATTCCCGGAATTGGTTGAAAACACGAACCCTGATACGCCGGCAATCGATTTACGTGCAACATTGAATTACACATTCACTGAACACGCTGGTCTTGCGGTAATGGCGATGCAGGACGGCGCTGACGGAGCGGACAGTTTCGATCAGGCAGCTGGTGCATTGATGGCCAACGCAGATGACCTTTCTGCAGCGGTGGCTTCTGTTTACGGTGAAGAAGCAGGCGACCAATTTGCTGAAATCTGGGGCTCGCACATCGGCTACTTCGTTGACTACGTGAAAGCGACTGGAGCTGGAGACACTGAAGCTCAGGAACAGGCGAAAGCTGATCTTGATGAGTATATTGTCGAACAGGCAGCATTGCTTGACGCAGCAACAGAAGGACGCGTTCCGGCTGATGCTCTGGAAGAAGGATTGACAGCGCACGTCAGCCAATTGCTTGCTTCATTCGACTCTTACGTTGCGGGTGACTACGGGGCAGCTTATGCTTTAATGCGCGAAGCATGGGCGCATATGACTATGCCGGCAGCTGGATTGTCAGCGGCCATCACAGATCAATTCCCTGAACAATTCGGCGGCGCTGAAATGCCTGAAAAAATGCCTGCCACTGGTCTTGGCGGAGCTGAAGGCGGAACAATCCCTTACCTATGGATCTTCGCTGGATTGATGCTTGCAGCATTGACGACAACTATGGCGTTCAGAGCACGTAAACAATAATAGAAGAAAGTCACGAACCGGCCAGTCCATGGCCGGTTTTTCTATGCCAAATAAACGATGGGAACAATAAAATCAATTTGATAAAAAATGGATTTATTTCAGAAACTATTGACATTTAAAAGGTAATTCTAAATAATGGAAAAACAAGGGGGATATAAAATATGATTAGAGAGAAAGAGTCACAAAACAGAACTGCATCAGGTGTCCATTTATGAATCTTTCCAAAGAAACACCTGAATCACGTTTGAATCCATTTATATCGATCTGGACCAAGCCGCGCCTTACCGTTCGCCAGGTTATGGAAGAACAGAATTCACGTCTTATTTTTCTGCTTTTGGTATTATCGGGGTATATGTCGATCCTGACCGGGGCACTGGATACCGATTTCAGTGACAGCTTTGGAATTTGGTCGTTGGTATTAGGCGGTTTGATATTCAGTCCGCTTGTTGCAGCGATCGGCAATATGATCGGGGCAATCATTACGTTATGGATCGGCAAGATCTTTAAAGGAACGGGGACTTACGACGAATTATTCCGAGCCCTGCTTGCTGGACAAATCCCTCAAATCTGGCTGATTCCTGTCTTATTGCTGTGGATTTTCCTATGGCCGACCAGTTATTTTACGGTTTCAGTGGATGCATATACTGGAAGCGACCTTGTGTTGAATAGCATCCTGTCTTTCATTTTATTCGTCATATCGATTTGGACGTTTGTCGTGCAGAGTAAAGCGGTCGGGGAAGCGCATGGCTTATCAGCCTGGAAAGGCGCTGCGATCATCCTGATTCCGCTGTTGACCATAATCGTATTGGGAGCGCTGTTTATCGCTGCCGCCACTTTTGCTTACTAGTTCCGAAGTCTTTTTCCTGAAAAGGAGAAAGGCTTTTTTCATTTCCAATAAATTCTGAAACGGTTCCCGTTCCGTGTTTTCGCCCGGTAATTCCTGAAATTCATGAATGACGCTCCGGCAGCCTGCATGTGCCGATGGAGAGCGGATGAAAGCGGAAAAAAGGGATTAAAATGCACATCATATATATGATTGGAAACCGCCAGGGGATACTCTGGCGGTTTTTGATTTTAGGGACCTTGGCAAATCGCCGGTACATCAGGCTGGAGCCATTTGGGAATTAAAGCAGTGTATAATTTATAAGCTCTTATTTTAGGAAATTGGTCTTAACTTTGTTAGTATGAAATCAGCATTGTAAACAGAAAACCGCGATTTTATTGCAAGGGGTGATGACTTATTATGAATGAAACAAAAGAATCAGCTGCACAGTTAATCAGAAGAAATAACGTCAAAATCGGAGGGCAGGGCCAAAAAGTTCTCGTGTTTGCCCATGGCTTCGGCTGCGACCAGTATGTGTGGGACAAAATTGCCCCAGCTTTCGAATCAAAATACAGGGTTGTGCTGTTCGATTATGTCGGATCCGGTGACAGCGACAAATCCGCTTACAATAAAGAACGGTATCGGACATTGCATGGCTATAAACAGGATCTTCTTGAATTATGCGATGCTTTGTCTCTTGAAAATATAGTTTTTATCGGCCATTCGGTCAGCAGTATGATCGGGGCACTCGCGGCAGTCGAGCGTCCGGAACTGATGAAGAACCTCATTATGATCGGGCCATCTCCACACTTTTTAAATGAACCCGGTTATCATGGGGGATTTGAAAGAGCGGATATTGAAGGCATGCTGGAGATGATTAAAGGCGATTATAATGAGTTCGCCAAGTTCCTGTCTCCGGTAGTTATGCAGAATGCCGCCCGTCCGCATCTTGCGGCTGACTTTGAACAATTGCTTTGTTCGAACGACCCTGATGTGATGAGCGATTTTGCGGAAGCCACATTTCTTTCGGATGTCCGTGAGGAATTGGAAAAAGTGGACGTTCCAACTTTAATATTGCAGACCCGTGGTGATGCGGTGGCACCTGAAGCGGTCGGTGAATATGTACATAGCCGTATCGAAAACAGCGAGTACATATTGATGGACGCCGAGGGCCACAGTCCGCACGTCAGCGATGCGGAAGAAACCATCAGCAAAATCGCCGAATATCTATCGGTCTCCTGAACACTCAATAGTTCCCTATAAATATTTTTTCAGAATTTATTCCGAAAGCAGTACAATGAATTTCACTCTACAGGTATAATGAATTCAAATAGAATGCAGCCCACGGAGGTACTGATGAATAAAGAATATGAAGTTTTAGGACAACGGGTCATAGATGATAAATACCTGATAGCGGAACTGATCAACGAAGAGGTCATGAAAGATGCGGCTGAAGAAACCGTTATCGGGAAGGAACAATTTATCAAGCAGGTTATAGAAGCCAGAGCCGGCTTCGTGGAACTGCTTGGTGATTCCTTAAAGAATTCCTGTGATGAAAAAAAGGTCTATGAGGCAATCGATTCCTGGGGACTTGCAACGGGCCGGTATTTCCTCGAAGCGAATATGATGCTCGATGACGCTCTTGCTGAATCTTCGTTATACCGGAAACATCTGGCTAAATTGATCAAGACGGAGGGCAGACTTCAGGGAATTCCTATGGAGATTCTGTTTGAAGTGATGGAGTTCTTCAATACGTTATTGGACCATGCCATGCATTCCTACAGCAGCGCCTATATTAATGCGTATCAGGAAAAGCTCAATGCAGCGCGCCTGGAATTCTTCGAACTTTCCGCGCCTGTTGTGCCGATTGCCGAAAAAGTGGCGATTTTGCCGCTTGTCGGGGATCTCGAAATTGACCGTGCCCAATTCATCCTGGAAAAAACACTGACAGCGGCCAATAAACTGCGGATTTCCACATTGGTCATTGACCTGTCTGGAGTAGTCAAAGTGGATTCGATGGTAGCTGAACAAATCATCAAGATTGTCCAGGCGCTGAATATGGTTGGTGTAAAAGCGATTCTGACAGGCATCCGTTCCGAAATTGCCATTACATTATCTCAACTGGGTGTCGACACACGCTCACTCGTAACAGGAGGCAGCTTGAAGCAGACGCTTGAGAAGCTGGATTTCACAAAACTATAAGAGAAATACAAAAAACGCTGAAGCGCGATGCTTCAGCGTTTTTTTAGGCTATCAAGATACTGTTGATTTCTTCAATCATTGCGATTTAATCGGAAGCTTTCCGAGGGGAGCTACCTGAGATTCCTCGTGCGCTGCGAAAACCCTGTGCTCTTGTTTAAACAGAGATATGGAGCAAAACAGCGAAGACTCCCAGGTGAGTAGAAACGGAGTTGGTTTCCAACTCCGTTTCGCGCGAAGTGCTGAGATCCACTCGGGCGAAGTGGAACAAGGCCGAGTTCGCTCAGCGCGAGCCACCAGGAAAGCGTAGCTGTTTTGCGGAATATCAGTTTCCTGCTTTTTGCATTTATTCAACAGAAACCTTGATATTGCCGGTTTCGAGAAGCTGACGTAAGGTGGCAGTTTCTTCTTCGTTCAACGGAATCATCGGCAAACGGACTTTGCCTGTCTCGATGCCGAGCAATTGTAACGCGGTCTTAACCGGCACAGGATTCGGCGCTGCAAAAAGGGCGTTCATGACCGGCAGCAATTTGCGGTGCTGTGCTGCTGCTTCTTTGACGCTGCCTGATGTAAAGTTCGCCACCATCTCCTGCATTTCATTGCCGATGATATGGGAAGCCACCGAAACGATGCCATCCGCGCCGATTGCCATCAGCGGAAGAGTCAGTCCGTCGTCTCCGCTGTAGACAGTAAAGTCGTCGGGGGTTCCATCGATGATCAATGACGCAGCGTCAAGGTTGCCGCTCGCTTCTTTGACGGAGACGATATTGTCGACAGCCGATAAACGGATGATTGTTTCCGGCGCCATGTTGACAGCGCTGCGGCCCGGGATGTTATAAAGCATGACCGGCAGGCGCGTTGCTTCTGCGATTGCTTTGAAATGCTGATACAAGCCTTCCTGCGCGGGTTTATTGTAATAAGGCACAACAAGCATGATGCCATCGACGCCAGCTTCTTCAGCCTGCTTGGTCAAGGTGATTGATGAACGCGTGTCGTTCGAACCTGTTCCGGCGATGACGGGAATGCGGCCATTCACTTTTTCAGCGGTGAATTTAAACAGCGCCAGTTTTTCAGCTGCCGTCAATGTCGGCGATTCACCAGTTGTTCCGGCGACGACAAGGCCGTCAGAACCGTTGGCGATCAGATGCTCGATCAGTTTTTCTGTTGCCGGAAAGTCGATATCGCCATTTGTGTCAAAAGGCGTGACCATTGCAGTGATGATTTTTCCGAAGTTCATAGTATCCCATCCTTTTTAAATTTTTTGTTCCATCCGAGGTGCGGCGACTGATTTGCACCACATGCTGAATCATTTGTGCCAATAAAAAAGCAGCAGCGAAGGGCCGCTGCTGCTGCACAAACACAAAAAGCATGTGTTGCTGTGCGTCAGATAGCCCTCCATACGGAAAATTCCGCATGACAGTCCGGCATCTCTTAAATGCAGGACCAGCAGCGGGGAATCAGGGCTTCCCGCCGCTTCGGCAAATACCCCTTCCGGCAGAAGTCGGGGGAGCCCTTGCTCCTCAATCTGCTTACTGATGATAATTGCGCCTCTATCCTCACTTCCCTGTAAAGGGAGCAAGAACTATTGAATTAGCTCGACTTTATCAAAATACGCTGTTATTTGCAAGAAGAATCGGGTATTGAAAGACAAGGCCAGCACTCAGGGCAAGCAGAATCGGGGGAGAACAGCATGAAGGAATTTGAAGGCGACCAATATTTGAATATCGCGACAGAAGGCACACAGTGGATTTCTGAAGCCACACTTCACCACAACAGGTATGAACCAACCCCATATTTGCATTTAAAGGAATTATTCAATCGCCATCCTCTTGGCGTCGACGATGGACTGGTGGATTTCGGCAGCGGCAAAGGACGGCTGAATTTTTATGCGCACGACCGCTTCGGCTGCCGGGCGACAGGTATTGAGCTGAATACCAGTTTTTGCGGAGAGGCGCAGGAGAATCTTAAGAATTACAAGCGCAATGGCAGACACCGGAATGCTGAGGACGGCATCAGGTTCCATTGCCAGATGGCCCAGGAGTACGATGTGCAGCCGGAAGACACTGTGTTTTATTTCTTTAATCCATTTTCTGTGCAGATTTTCATGAAAGTCGTGGACAATATTCTGCGCTCTGCGGAAACCTATCCACGGCAAATGGATATCATTCTTTACTATCCTTCAAAAGAGTATATGAATTTCCTTGAACGCAATACGCTTTTTGAATTGCTTGATGAAATCGGCCTGCCGGCAATCAATAAAGATCCAGCGGAGCAATTTTTAATATACAGATACTCGCCGCAGATGATTTGATCATGCGCGAATCAGTCGATACGAAACAGAAACGGGTGTGGTTTTATGAAATGGAAAGGCCGTAGAGGCAGTGCGAATGTTGAAGACAGAAGAGGACGCGGGGGCGGCAAAGGCTTGGCGGTCGGCGGCGGGCTTGGCGGAATAGTGCTGATCCTGATCGTTGCGTTTCTCGGAGGAGATCCGGGCGTCCTGCTCGATGGCATGGGCGGAAATGGTTCCGGTGGCGGCAGTCCGGGCGAACCTTATCAGGCCACTGAACAGGAAGAGGAACTGGCTGAATTTGTATCTGTCGTCCTGGCGGATACCGAAGAGATATGGACGGAAATTTTCGCGGAAGAAGGCATGCAATACGAGAAGCCGACATTGGTCCTGTTTACTGACAGCGTCCAGTCTGCCTGCGGCACTGCCGGTGCGTCGGTCGGACCGTTCTATTGTCCGGCTGACTATAAGCTTTATATCGATTTGGATTTTTACGGTGAATTGCAGCGCCAGTTCAATGCGCCGGGTGATTTCGCCATGGCTTATGTCATCGCCCACGAAGTCGGGCACCATGTGCAGAATCTGCTTGGAGTGATGCAGGAAGTGCAGCCGCTCCGCAATCAATTGAGTGAAGAGGAATACAATAAAGTGCAGGTCCGCCTTGAGCTGCAAGCGGATTATTTATCGGGCGTCTGGGCGCATCACGCTGAGGAAATGGGCTATCTGGAAGAAGGCGACCTTGAAGAAGCGCTGACAGCCGCGGCGGCAGTCGGCGATGATACGATTCAGATGCGTTCACGCGGCTATGTCGTGCCGGAAAGCTTCACCCACGGCACGAGCGAGCAGCGCCGGGAATGGTTCTATAAAGGCTTTGAAGCCGGCAACCTTGATGAAGGCGACACCTTCAGCGCGGATGGATTATAAGAAGCTTTTGTGAAACATGCGGAAAACGGAGGCGCAGGATTGATATTTTCCGCCCAGTAATCCATTATATAGAATAGACAGTCTTTTCATGCATTTCATGAAAAGAAATAAATTCTATGAAGGAAGTAAATCCATGCAAGAAGAAAATATCACGCGCCTGCAATATGGCGATAAAGAATTGATCCTGATCGGCACGGCCCACGTTTCCAAGCGCAGCGCGGAACAAGTCAAAGAAGTGGTTGACGCTGAGCAGCCGGATTCAATCTGCATCGAATTGGATGCGCAGCGCTATCAATCGGTCACGGAAAACAGTAAATGGAAGGAAACCGATATCTTCAAAGTGATTAAAGAGAAGAAATCGAGTCTCCTACTGATGAATCTGGCAATCTCCTCTTTCCAGAACCGATTGGCCGACCAATTCGGCATCAAACCGGGGCAGGAAATGATCCAAGGCATCGAGTCGGCAAAAGAAACAGGTGCTGAACTTGTGCTTGCCGACCGCAATATCCAAGTGACATTTTCACGCATCTGGGGCAATATCGGTCTGTGGGGCAAAGTGCAATTGCTGTCTTCGGTATTTTTCAGCATCTTCAGCAAAGAAACGATCTCTGAAGAAGACCTAGAGAAGATGAAATCCCAGGATACGCTGAGCGCGGTCATGGATGATTTCACCAAGGCATTCCCGCGTCTGAAGACGCCGTTGATCGATGAACGCGACCAATACCTGGCGCAGAAGATCAAAGAAGCACCGGGCAAAAAAGTCGTTGCTGTACTCGGCGCGGCGCATATTCCGGGAATCACGAAAGAAATCCATAACGAACATGACCTTGAAAAACTATCGGAAGTGCCGCCGAAATCCAAATGGCCGAAAATCATCGGCTGGGCGATTCCGCTGATCATTATCGGAATCATCGCCTATACGTTTATCGCCAATCCCGCAGCCGGTGTCGACCAGACGATCAGCTGGATCCTATGGAACGGTACCCTGGCCGCAATCGGCGCCACGATCGCGTTCGGCCATCCACTGGCCATTCTGACGGCGTTCGTTGCCGCGCCGATTTCCTCGCTCAATCCGCTTGTAGCGGCGGGCTGGTTCTCGGGACTCACCCAGGCATCGATCCGAAAGCCGAATATCGGTGATTTCGAAACCTTGTCAAAAGATGTATTCACAGTCAAAGGGTTCTGGGACAATAAAGTTACGCGTGTCCTGCTGGTCGTCGTTCTGACGAATCTCGGCAGCTCCCTTGGAACATTCATCGGCGGTGCCGATGTCATCCGCCTGTTTTTCGAGAATATCTGATTTAGCAGCCTGTCCGGCTTCAATACCGGGCAGGCTTTTTATTATGGAAATGAACTGTATGTAAACAGATTTCCAAATTTACCAATTCCATTGTGAAAAGCAGTTGTATTTTATCCGAAAAGGGTATACACAATTTATGTACATAGAAAACGGAGATAACTCATTTCAAAAGGTTTACAGCTTTTACAAGCATCCGGAGTGGACAGTCCAAACCATTAAGCTATACAATACTTATACAAAAGTGGAAAGAAGGTTACATTATGAATTACATATTAGAACGCAGTAAATTATTTATTTTCCTGATTTTTATTTTCATGCTGGTTGGTGTTTATACATTTCTGACATTGCCGCAGCGGGAAATTCCCGAAACACCGCCAGGCCTTGTGCTGGTATCAACGATTTTGCCGGGGGCGGGGCCGGAGGAAGTCGAGCGGTCGATTACGACGCCGCTGGAAAGTGAAATCCAGAAGCTGGATGGCATTTCTTCCATCCAATCCATTTCTTCCAATTCGGCTTCCATCATCACATTGGAAATCGAAGACGGTGTTGAACCGGATGCGCTGATCAATTCGATACAGCAGGAAGCGCAAAGCGCATCAGCTGATTTCCCGGATCAAGCACAGGAAACGTCTGTCGAAAAGCTTGATCTGACATTCCCGCTGGTGTCATATATGTTCTACGGCGACCGCGCGGAACTGGACGGCATGAAGCAAGCGCTGGCCGATTTATCTGAAGACGTTGAAGCTGTGTCAGGCGTTGCCGGCACTACGGTCAAAGGCCTCAACGACCAGCAGATCCTGATTGAACTGGACAGCGAAGCGCTCGCGGAAAACAACCTGCAGCCATTTGCCGTGCTTGAATCGCTGCAGCAGGCCAATCAGCCGCTGTCACTCGGTACGCATGACAATGGCAATGAGCGTCTTGTATTGACGGTCAGCCAGGAAGAAGGCATTGAAAAACTGGAGCAATTGCAGGTCGGCCAGGCAGCGGTTCCGTTAAGTGATGTCGCGACGATCGAAACTGTGGATCAGGAAACTTCCGATATTGTCACTTATGACGGCGAGGAAGCCATTTCCTATACAGTGTTCCTTCAGACCGGACAGGACGTGCCGTCTGTCGATAAACGTGTCACAGAAGTGATTGAAGAATTCAACGAAACCCTCCCTGCTGGTGTAGAGGCGGATAAATACGAATCCCAGGCTGATAATGTCAATGAAATCTTCAGCGGGCTCTATATTTCATTATTAATCGCCGTGCTGGCCGTTCTCATCACGACAACAGCTGGACTTACCTTATTCGGCGCATTCGCTGTTGCGCTGACAGTGCTCGCCTCTGTATTGATCGGGCTGATTCCGATTCCGTATATGGGCGTCGACTTGAACCAGATTTCGGTCATCGGCCTCATCATCGCGATCGGGATATTGGTGGATGACAGCATCGTCGTCAACGATAATATCCAGCGGCGCTATAAACTGGGCGACTCACCGCGTGAAGGCGCCGTAAAAGGTGTGCGCGAAGTCTACCCATCCATCATCTCGTCCAGCTTGGCGATTGTTGTGACATTTTCACCGTTATTGCTGCTGTCGGGCGGCAACGGGGCATTTATCAAAGCTTTGCCAAGTATTCTTATTACGACGATCATCGCATCGACTGTGCTGTCGATTACATTGGTGCCGATGATGCAGTATTTGAAAACAAAACGAAAAGCGAAGAATATTTCCGATACACCTGGATTCCTTGGAAAGCCGCTTGAAAAACTGGCTGTATTTTATTCGGAAAAAGTATTGCGCGGCGTTTTAAAACGTCCGCTATGGGTCGGAATTGGCGGTCTACTGATAGCGACCGGTTTATTGTCGCTCGCATTGTTCACGCCGTTCGAATTCTTCCCCGAAGCTGACCGTGAAGAAGTGACGATGAACGTCCGTTTGGCGGAAGGAACAACTATCGAGGAAACCGACGCATTCATCGCGGGGGTTACTGAAGCACTCGCGGAAGAAGATGAAAATGTCAAAGAACTGGCGATTTTCACGGGTGATGGCTTGCCGAATCTGTTTGCCTCCTCAATGGATAATACGGGGTCGAATACCGGCCAGGCAGCCATCCGCGTAAATCGCGACAATACATCCGCTTCCGCATTCATCGATAAATGGGAACTGGAATTGCGCGAGCGTTATCCGGACGCTGAAATTTTCCTTGATACGATTGTCCAGGGACCGCCAGTGGGAGCACCGGTGACTGTAACAGTTACGGGCGAAGACATTGCGGAACTTGAAAGTTTGCGCGATGCATTAAAAGAACAGATGCTTGATAATGGGGCGGATATTGTTACGGATAATCTCGGTGATCCGGTTCCGGCCATTGAATATGAACCGAACCGTGATGTGCTCGAAAGCAACAGCATCGCACTCAGTACAGTGACGAACCAGCTGCAGCTTTTGACACAGGGAATTCCGCTTTACTCAATCTATGAAGACAATGAATTCTATGATGTTGTCCTGAAACAGGCGGGAATTGAAGAAGGGGAAGAAATTGACCTTTCGGAATTCGCCGTACCGGCAACGAGCGGACAAGGCGGCCAGCAAGGACCGCCGCAACTGGTTCCACTGGATGAATTATTGGACGAACAGGAAACGACAGCCATTGCGCAAGTGCCGCACGAAGACGGCGAACGCGCCATTACATTGCGCGCATTCGGCAGTGCGGATGACTTTGAAGCTGCCATGCTGGAAGTGGTCGATGAACAAAGGGCTGACCTGACGGAAGGGTATGAAATTTCCACAGGCGGCGAAAACTCTGACCAGGAAGCGTTCTTCGCTGAAATAGGCATTCTGTTCCTGGTCGTGTTATTGCTGGTTTATCTGGTCATCGCTTTCCAATTCAAATCGTTCAGTTTGCCGTTCCTGGTACTGATTGCGGTTTATCTGGGAATTTCAGGCGCTATCCTTGGCCTGTTCCTGACGCAGACACCGTTAAGTTTCCTTGGTGTCATGGGGATTGTCTCTTTGACGGGGATTGTGGTCCGGAACGCGGTCGTGCTGATCGACTTTGTTGAAGCGCGCCGTTTGTCAGGTGACTTCTCCATTAAAGAAGCGATTATGGAATCCGGTTATGCACGTATCAAGCCGATCATTTTGACAACGATCACTTCGATTGTGGCGTTGATTCCGGTTGCCCTGTCAGGCGATCCATTATTCGAACCGCTTGCGGTTACCATCATCGCCGGACTGGCTTTCTCGAGTCTGTTCACGTTAGTGATGATCCCGGCTCTTTACCTGGTGTTTTACCGCATCAGCCACCGCAAAGAAAACGCGAAAGCTTAATTTTCAGCAGCACAGCCGATTAATGGCTGTGCTGTTTTTAATTCCGGAATGGCGATTAGTTGAAACCGATAAGGGTAACTAGGATAATAGAACGCAGATTAAACTGGAAAAAGCATTTTTTTACCACAAAGAGGTGAAGCTATTGGCGAGTAAGCACGACGTTCACGATAAAAAAGACATAAAAATAGGACCGCTGCTTGCGGTGCTGATGGCAGGCGTTTTTGTCGCCATCCTGAATCAGACTTTGCTGGCGACGGCATTGCCTCATATCATGGAAGACTTGAGCATTACCGCAAATACTGCGCAATGGCTGACGACTGTTTTCATGCTCGTCAACGGCGTCATGATTCCGGTGACCGCTTTTTTAATCGGCAAATTTTCCACCAGGACTTTATTCCTGACGGCAATGGGGCTGTTCACCATCGGCACGATCGTAGCAGCGTTCGCTCCCGGATTCTCCATCTTGATGATTGGACGAATCATCCAGGCTTCCGGAGCAGGTATCATGATGCCGCTTACCCAAACCATCTTCTTCGTCATTTTTCCGATTGAAAAAAGAGGCCAGGCCATGGGATTATTCGGTCTCGTCATTTCTTTCGCTCCCGCGATCGGCCCGACGTTATCGGGATGGATAGTCGGCCAGTATCCATGGAGAGCCTTGTTCTATATTGTCATTCCGATTGCAGTGATCGACTTGATCTTTGCGTATTTCTTCTTAAAGAATGTCACGAAACAGACATTCCCTAAATTGGATATCACTTCGGTCATCTTGTCGACATTCGGTTTCGGCGGTATCCTTTACGGCTTTTCAAGTGCCGGAACGACCGGCTGGGGCAGTTTGCCGGTTCTTTTATCCATTGCCATTGGAGCGGTTTCGCTGTTCCTTTTCATTCAGCGGCAAGGCCGTCTGAAAGAACCGCTGCTCGAATTCCGGGTCTTTAAGTACAAGATTTTCACTTTATCCACAATACTCAGCGTCATCGTTTTCATTTCCATGATCGGAAGTGCTACAATTCTGCCGATCTATATGCAGGATATGCACGGTTTCACGGCACTCGAATCGGGCTTGATGCTATTGCCGGGCGCGATCATCATGGGGATCATGAATCCGATTACCGGCCGGATTTTCGATGCATTCGGCGGGAAATGGCTGGCAATTATCGGTCTCTTGATCGTTACGGTCAGCACTTTCCAATTCACTGTGTTGACCGCTGAAACATCGTTTACTTATTTAACCGTCATGCACGCCATCCGCATGTTCGGCGTGGCCATGGTGATGATGCCGGTGACGACCGCCGGGCTAAACCAGCTGCCGGAACGGCTGATTCCGCACGGCACGGCCATGAGCAACACGATGCGTCAGGTTTCCGGTTCGATCGGTACCGCTTTGCTTGTAACGATCATGACGAGCACCGCGCTCGATCCGGAACAGTACGGTGTTCAGGGACTTATCCGGGGCGTGAATATTTCCTTTATCGTCGCTGGAATTCTAAGTCTGATCGGTGTCTTCCTGTCCTTTTTCCTTAAGAAAGCATCACCGTCTACGGAAGGGGAATAAAGAAAGAATCATTCGACGGGGTTTTCCATTCCCGTTGAATGTTAATGAAAAATAAAACAGTGGAAGATTGCGGCGCAGTCATTTCCCGGGAAATATCAATTCAATTGTGAATTTTCATCCGATTGGAAATACGGTTATTTTATGTTTTTGTAACATAATGTACATTTACTTATTCGACTTGCTTTGGTAAGATGTCAGACGACGGATGAGTTAGACAATTATTAGCCTAATTTTCTGATAAAATACTATTTATGAGGTGAAGTTGTGAATATATTATGGGGCATATTCGGTATTTTCGTCGTTTTGGGAATCGCCTTCCTATTATCAGACGGGAAAAAATCCATTAAGCCACGGACAATTTTAGGTGGGCTGGCGATCCAAATCGGTTTCGCGTTCATCGTACTTGAATGGGAACTTGGCCGCCAAGCGCTGCTTAAAGTATCTGAAGTAGTCAATAATGTAATCGGTTACGCGGGAGAAGGTATTGAATTTGTGTTCGGTCCAGCAGCTGATACAGAAGGATTCGGTTTCGTCTTTGCTTTCCAGGTACTGACGATCATCATCTTCTTCTCTTCTTTAATTTCAGTGCTTTATTATCTGGGCATCATGCAATTTATTATCCGCATCCTTGGTGGTGCGATCTCCAAACTGCTTGGAACAAGTAAAGCGGAATCGATTTCCGCTTCGGCCAATATTTTCGTTGGCCAGACAGAAGCACCGCTTGTTGTGCGTCCGTTCCTTGCTGGAATGACGAAATCCGAATTGTTCGCGGTCATGACCGGCGGACTTGCCTCGGTCGCAGGTTCTACACTTGCGGGTTACGCGCTTCTTGGCGTTCCTCTTGAATATTTGCTTGCAGCAAGTTTCATGGCTGCTCCGGCCGGGTTGATCATGGCGAAAATCATGATTCCGGAACAAGAGGAAATTGAAGAAAAAGAATTCAAACTTGAAAAAGACAGAGAATCAGCAAACGTAGTCGACGCGGCCGCACGCGGCGCAAGTGACGGTTTGCAACTTGCATTGAATGTCGGGGCCATGCTTCTTGCGTTCATCGCATTGATTGCGTTATTGAACGGTGCACTTGGCTTTGTTGGCGGAGTGGTCGGCTTTGAAGGTTTGACAATTCAAGGGATTCTCGGCTTCATCTTCGCGCCACTTGCCTGGGCAATCGGCGTTCCTTGGGCAGAAGCAGTCCAAGCCGGCAGTTTCATCGGCCAGAAACTCGTTCTGAACGAATTTGTCGCTTATGTATCGTTTACAGGTGAAATGGCAGACCTGTCGCCTAAAACAGTCCTGATTGTCAGCTTTGCGCTTTGCGGTTTCGCAAACTTAAGCTCGTTGGCAATTTTACTGGGTGGACTTGGTGCTATGGCGCCAAGCCGTCGTCCACAAATCGCAAAACTTGGCATGAAAGCCGTAGCAGCCGGAGCACTCGCTTCACTTCTCAGCGCTTCCATCGCCGGTATGTTCTTTTAATCAATAAAAACGGAGAGGGCCACACGCATTTTGCGTGTGGCTTTTTTTGATGGGGGAATTATGGTGGAAGAGTTTTAGCCAGAATAGATTATAGCGATGTGGGTTTGCGGGTTTTTCGCTTTTCGCCTTGGCGGAAAGCATCCGTTTAAGGGTTTTTGGTATAGTGTGGGGGAAAGGAAGGTGGATCAGGTGATTTCGCCGTGCGGCAGACCGAAAACCGTTGAATGGATTTGCATTTCGCTGGGCGAAATGCGATGAAGGGCGGAATGAGTGTGGGAGAGTGGGAAATTGTTGAGGTAATGATGGCAGAAAACGGCTTTTCTTGCATTAGCTGAAGCTAGCAAGGGAGATGGGGAGCTTTTCGCTCGGCGAAAAGCTTCTTTTTTATGTTTTTGGGGGCGGTGAGAGGTGTAGTTAAGAAGGAAAGAGCAGGTTGTGCGCGATTAGAAAAAAATACGCGCGATTAGAAAATTATATGCGCGGTTAGAAAAAAATGCGCGCGATTAAAAAATAATATGCGCGATTAAAAAGTTTTACGCGCGTTCCGCCAAAATAAGCAAAAAAAAGAAGAGAGGCGCCTTAATCTCTCTTCTTTAAACTATATTTCCTGGCTTTGGATTCTCCGGCAATCTCAAAATCAAATTGTGCTAGTAGTCTGGTCGCTACTGATCGAGACTCCAATCCACACCACTCCCTAAACGCCTGATTCGTAATATGCTCATCAATCAGCGAGAAATATTCACGCAGGGCAGCGTGATGCGCCTGCCGGTCGCGGCACCCGCACGCGGCACATTGCCAGCTCTTTTTTATTCGCTTCATTCCGTAAGTTTTGCAGGTCTGGCATTGGACGCCGGTTCGGATTTCACTCACTTTGATAAAATGTTTCTCGGACAGGGGAGTTCTCGGATAGGGGACGTGCGCGCTGAGAATGTGCTTTTTTAATTTGGGCAGATTCAGCGGTTCGGCTTCGAGGGGGAAAGCCTTTAGAATTTGAAAAAGATATTCGGGCATCTGGTAGACTTTGCAGAGGTGTTTGCCTTTTGGCCTGGCAATAAATTCGCAGCTTTTGGCCGTGAAGACGATGAGTCCGCTGACTGGCAGATGGATCTTTTTTCGGGCAAGCCACTTCGACAGGAAACGGATGTTTTTGTTTAATTGGATGCGGGGATCGTCAAAAACTTCCTTCACATCATTGTTGTCGAAACGATAGAACTCGCCGGTTTTGTCATCAAAATGGAGTTTGCCGCTGATGTTCTTTGAGTCGATGACGATGGCGCCGCGCTTGGTCAGCACGATGCCGTCAAACTGCGTTTTCCATGAACCGATCGCCAATCCGATATCCCACAGCGCATGAACTTCTTCGTCCGGCTGGAATTCTACAAAGCGCTGTTGCATTCGTTCCTCGCCGCGAATTCCGGCGACAGTGCGGTGCAGCTTGCCTTCCAGATAATTTCGCTGTAAATGAACTGACGGTAAACGGCCTATCAGTGAGCTAAGCGCCGTTTCCATAGACATCAACTCAATTTTTTCTCTTTCCATATAACACCTCGCTTCTTTAGATTAAATGAAGTATAGCATTCCTGAAAACGAAAAAATGCCTCGAAATAAATATTTTTCACCGAAAAATAGAGGTCCATTCTCCCGAACACTATCCCAACCTCAAACCCTTGACGCAACAGCGTTTTTGGATTACACTTCTATCTTGGCTTACCTGAATTTATTCAGGCAGAGCGGGTAGGGAGAGGGCTAATTTAATAGAAGGTTTTCAATATGTATAATTGGATGGATCGTTTTTTCGGTCTTAAAGAAAATGGCACATCGGTTAAAACCGAGTTGCTGGCAGGGCTGATCGGCTTTTTCACAGTGGTGTATATTATCGCGGTCAATTCGCTGATCCTGTCGGAATCCGGCATGCCGATCGAAGCGGCCATCATCGCGACGATCGGGGCATCTGTTTTTGGTGCGCTCGTCATGGGATTCTGGGGCAATGTTCCGATCCTGCTGATTCCGGGCATGGGCATCAACGCGCTGTTTTCGTATACGCTGGTGCAGGCGATGGGCCTTACCTGGCAGGAAGCGCTCGCGGTCGTGTTCGTTTCCGGCGCTATTTTTGTCGCTGTGGCGTTTACGCGTTTTGCCAAAGTGCTGAGCGCTGCCGTGCCGCATTCGCTGAAAGAGGCGATAACAGTGGGTCTTGGTTTATTCCTGATGCTGCTGGGCCTTGAAAAAGGCGGAATCGTCATCAATGGCGAAGGGGCGATTTTGGCACTCGGATCGGTTTCAGACCCGCTGGTGCTGTCGACAGCTTTGACATTCGTCATCGCCATCATCCTGTTCATCCGCAACGTGCCGGGGAATTTCCTAATCACGATAGTGGCTGGGACAGTGATTGCCTTTTTATTTGGCATGATCGATCTTAGTGGGCTGAATGAACCGGCGATGAGCGCTTCAGAAGCATTTGCTGGATTTGGTGCTTTAAGTTTCACCAGTTTCCTGACCATGGGATTCTGGGTAGCGGTTTTCTCGCTGACAATGGTCCTGGTGTTTGAGAACATCGGCCTTGTCCACGGACAGGTCAATTTCATCGAACGTCCGGAGAAATACAAGCGCGCATTCCAGGCGACATCGATCGGCTCGATGGCTTCAGGGGTTTTCGGGACCAGTCCGACAGTTGCCAGCGTCGAAACTTTAGCGGGCATGGCGGCTGGCGGACGCACAGGTCTGACGGCGATTACGACCGGCTTGCTGTTTCTTGGCGCCGCATTTTTCATTCCCGTCATCAAATTGATCCCGGACAGTGCGATTGCACCGATCCTGATCATCATTGGCGCATTGATGCTGCAGAACATCAAGGACCTTGATATGAAAGATATGAGCGAGAGCATCCCGGCGTTTCTGATCATCGTCCTTATTCCGTTTACGTACAGTATCGCTGACGGCATCGCCATCGGCTTTATCATGTATCCGTTATTGAAGGTCGGTCTCGGCAAATGGCGCGAAGTCACACCGGCGCTTTATGTGATCGCCGCATTGTTCCTCGCAAATTATATTTTCCAGGTCATTGGGTGATTAAAGAAAAGCGACGGCACCCGTCAAGCTCTGAAAGGCATAAGACAGATCAGCGAAGTGGCGTTCTTTGCCACACAGCTGAGTTGGCTTATGACCCGAAGAGCTGGGTCGCCGGAGTCTGGACAAGGAAACACATTTTTAAAGGATTTTCATACTAAAAAGGTTATATACTTTCTTGTCCAATAAAAACAAACGCACTTGCCGGATAAGCAAGTGCGTTTTTTTATTAAATGGAGCTATAGGTGATACAATAAAGAGAAACTTCATTCATTCAGTGGGAGCTTCCCACTGAATGTTAGTTGATCCAATCGGGTTTTTATGGTCAGTCGGCCTCCCACCCGGAAAGGTGGGAGTCTTACTGACCGTTAATACGGGATAAAACCAACAGCAACAGAAAGGAGCGGCCGCATTATGAAATACACGAAATCGAAGATGGAAACCCTTGTCAGTGAAAATCCGGAACTGAAAAAACGCCTGAAAACACTTATGAAGGATATGGATCTAGAAAAGAATTTCGCTTTGAAAGCACTCTACCATTCAGAAGTGACAGACAACGGACCTTATCAGTCCGCGTATCAGGACCTTGACTTGCTCTAAAAGGGCAGGTCTTTTTTTATGCTCATATACGGCCGGGCAATCCTAATGCCACCAAATCTCTCCCCATAAATTCAGCTGCAGATTGCTCAAAGTGATACTGGCAGCCTCAGAATCGGAAGGTGTATCCATTAAAAAACTGAATTGGTCTCCGTCCCGGTGGATGAGGCTGGTGGAATTTGCGGAAGACAACTCGACAGGCTCCCCGTTGTCGAAGGCCGCCACAGCTTCCGCTTTAAGCGAATGCGTAAAGCCGTCTTCCGTGTATCCATGCTCTACGCCTGAAATCAGCGCAGCCCCGTCAGCGCGCTCAGATCCACGCGACCGGAAAATCACTTCAAAGCCTGATTCGCCTCGCGGCACGACTTCCAGCACGGATACCGTATTGTCGCCGTCATCAAAGAGGACCTTTCCTTTATTGCTTTCCGGATCTGTTAAATCGAGTTCGACGGAATATTCGTCTTCGATGGGTTCTGTGATATGGTAATAATCCTCAGTCTGCTCGGCAATATGAGAAATGCCGTGAATATGGAGGCTGACGGCTTCAATCACGCGCGGCAGCATAAATGCGCTGACCGCAATAATGACAGCGGTTATATATAAGGCACTCATGTTCAGGATTTTTTTCATAATAGCCCCTTCCTGATACGGAAAATTCTGATAACTAAATTTTACCATAAGACTAAACGGAAAAATATCAAATAAATAAAAAACCTTTTCAGACCGGGCAGTCTGAAAAGGCCGTTTTAGTTTCTGGAAGTCTGCGCATCTTCAAGCCATTGCTCCCAGTCTTCATACGTCGTGCCGATATAGTATTGGTTTGCTGTATTTTCAAGATGTCCAAGACCGCGTCCGCCGATGACAAATTGCAGTTCGGGTTTGACGGCTGTCAATGCGTCTATATATTCGTGGGCCACAGGCAGAAGCCGTTCATGGCCAATGGACATGCAGGCCAATCTGAAATCCTGTTTTCCAACCAGTTCCGGCAGGCCTTCAAGAGGCGTATCGGGGCCGATGTAGGCCACTGGGTAACCCCGTTCCCGGAGGAATAAAGTGAAAAGGAGCAAGCCGAGCTGATGATGTTCGCCGCTCGGACAGAATGCCAAAGTTTTCGGCAAGGTGTCGGAAGTCGGGAAAATACGGAAAAATTGAGTGAAGCGTTGCAGTACCATGTGGCTCAGCATATGTTCATGCGCCACAGTGATGGTGCCGTTTTCCCATTCTTCTCCAATGCGCACCATCAATGGCGCCAAAATCGAAAAGAACACAGTGCGGTAATGGAACATCGAGAAATTCAAATCCAATAAATACTGGAAACGCTCACTGTCCATTTCCGCGCCGGCATTATAAAGTTCTTCAATCTGCTTATCATATTGACTGGAAGCTTCAGGAGTGGGGGGCAGTTCAGCGGCAGTCTTCACAAACTTCTTGCGTGAAGCATGCAATTGTTTCACTGCTTCACTGATTTTGATGCCATTCTCCTGAACTTGGATTTTAAGCCACTTCAAATCCTCCAGGTTCTGGTCAGAATACAGGCGGTGGCCTGACTCTGTCCGGGCTGGAGTGATTGCATTATACCTTGTTTCCCATGAACGGATAGTCACCTTAGGCATATCAAGGATCTTTGCAGCAGCTTTTATATTGTACATGGCATGACCCACATTTCTATAAGTTAGTTGTATATTTATTATACAAGTAACTTATACAATGCGTAAAGCTTTAGGGATTAAGGGTTTTGGGCAATAAAAAAAGAGAAAGAGGCTGAGCCCTTTCTCTTTTTGGCTTATCGGATCAATATCTCATGCAGCTGCGGCTTTGACAGCGCGTGAACGCTGCCATGCCAGTGTAATGAAAATGGTGATGATCAGCATGATCAAACCAAGGATGAACGGGAAGATGATATTGACGTCGTACAACATGCCCGCAAGCAATGGACCGGCGACATTGCCGATACTCATATAGGCATTGTTCATGCCCATTGCGAAACCGACTTCGCCTTCAGCCATTTTGGAGATCAAAGTATTCAGGACAGGACGCAGAATCGATGTCGCAAGGAAGATGACAAGCGAAACACCGAAGAACATCGCGTAGCTGCTCGCGAATAGCGACAGCAGGAAGCCTAATGCGGCAACACCGAGGAAAGACACGAGAATCGCGACTTCACCAAAGCGGCGTACAATACGGTCGACGATGAACAATTGCACGATGACACTGACAATACCGGTTGCCGTAATCATGAATGCGATATCTTTGGCAGTCGAAGCGAATTGATTGTCCAGATAAAGGCCGACAACAGATTCATAGGCAAGTAAACCGAAACTCATTACGAGCGTGATTATCAAAGGAATGAAATACTGTTTCTTCGTGGAAGATGCGATCTTGGACAGCATCGATTCCGTTTGCGTCATGTCGATGGCAAGTTCAGGGTCGGCTGTTTCAGCGTCACTGTCTTTCAACAGGACAAGTGAAAAGACGACGGCGCCAAGTGACACAAGCGCGGATACAAGAAACGGAAGTTTCAGGCTGTAATCAGCCAGGAACCCGCCGATTCCCGGACCGACAACAATACCGAGTGACATTGCGGCCGAAACCAGGCTTGTGCCTTTCGCGCGCTGGTCGAAAGTCGTGATGTCAGCGATATAGGCGAAAATGGCCGGCACGAGCATTGCTGCGCCGATCCCGCCAATGATGCGGGAGAAGTAAAGCACCCAAATAAGGTCGGAAGCATAGAAAACGAACATTGACAGAGTCAATCCGGCAAGGCCGTAGATGATCATTTTCCGGCGGCCGTATTGGTCCGCCCATTTTCCGGCAATTGGCGAGAAAAAGAACTGGGCAGCGGCGAAAATGGCGATCATGAGACCGGCGGCCGTTCCGCCCTGATTGATCGATTCCAGATACGAAGGGAGAATCGGAATGATGATCCCGAAGCTTGCGATTGCGATGAACATATTGATCATGAGGATGACGATTTTTTTTCGCTGATCTGCTGACATTGTGTGCCTCTTTTCTTATTTTGTTGGAAGTTGCCGTTTGGAGTTTCTACTATATATAGCCGGGCAACAGCATTAAATACGGTGAATCGGGTTGGAGCTTTATTTTCACATGAATTTCATATGTAGGAAAAGAAGTATGGAAACCTTAATTGTCATTCATTGCCTATAAATTTTTCACGCTCAATTTTACATATTATGCCGGCTCCATGATGTTGTCAATTAGTTGAACCTCATTCAAATGAAAAACTGAACCTTTACGTTAAAGGTTCAGTTTCTGGTGTTTCGTTGGCGTTGGTATAAGCCACGGATTTTGCGTTATTCGTTTTGCGCCAAGCCATGGCGATCGACAGAGTGACGACCAAAAGGCCAAGGCCAAGGATGAACGGGTAGTTGATGTTGACATCAAACAGCATGCCTGCAGAAATCGGGCCCAGGACGTTGCCAAGACTCATGTATGCAGTTGCCATACCCATGGCAAAGCCGATTTCACCGGCCGCCATTTTCGATACGAGAATGTTAAGCACTGGACGAAGGATAGCCATCGCCAGGAAAATCACAAGGGAAACGCCGAAGAAAGCGCCATAGCTTCCGGCCGTCAGGGAAATCAGGAATCCGACAGTAGCGAGGCCCAGGAAAGCGATCATCGTCTTCACTTCGCCGAAACGGCGGACAAGACGGTCGACCACAAAGAATTGAACCGTGACGCTGACAATTCCGGTAGCCGTAATCATCATGGCGATATCGGCTGAAGTCGACCCGTATTGCGTCGTCAAATACATGCCGATGACAGATTCGTAAGCAACGAGGCCGAAGCTCATGATGAAAATGATTATTAATGGAATGAAGTATGGCATCCGGGTGGAGCGGCCGATCTGTTCGAGCATCGACTCGTCTTTTGAAAATTCCTCCGCCTGCTTTTTGCTTTCTGCGTTAGGCACAATTTCTTTCAGCATGATCAACGAGAAGATCATGGCGCTGAATGTCACCCCTGCAGCAATCAAAAACGGCAATTTCAAACTGATGTCGGCGAGGAATCCGCCGAATCCTGGTCCGACGACAAGTCCGAGCGACATCGAAGCCGTCACAAGGCCTGTGCCTTTCGCGCGCTGCGCTGCGGTAGTGATGCCGGCTACATATGTGAAGACGCCGGGAATAAGGAAGGCGTCACCGATTCCGCCGACTACACGGGAAGCGTAAATGACCCAGATAGAATCAGTCGAGTAGAACATAAGCATCGAAATCGTCAATAAGGCAAGGCCAAGGATAATCACTTTGCGGGGGCCGTATTTATCGGCCCAGCTGCCGCCAAGCGGTGAGAACAAAAGCTGTGCGCCTGCGAAAATCGCGATCATCAGGCCGGCTGCTGTGCCGCCTTGTCCGATGGATACCAGATAAGCTGGGAGAATAGGAACTACAATTCCAAAACTTGCTATAGCAATAAACATATTAATCATCAATATGGACATTTTTTTACGTTGGCTTTTAGACAATTAAAATAGCCTTCTTTCACTTTAAAATTATTGTACAAACGCTAATCGTTTTGACAACTTTTCATATATTAGGATAGATAACCGTTAAAGTCAATGAGATAAACTCATATTTTTATCATAAATTTAAGGTATTATATTATTGTATAAAAGGAATTTTCTAATAATTGTTGAAGGGTTGATTTCAAGCCGTTTTGAATTAATTCGTGTCTCTAAGATATAGGGAAATACTAAAAATATGTTTCAAATTTGTGAATGGACAGGTGAATTGAAAAGGGCTGACGAAGTGTTTATTAATACAACGATATTTAGGGTATAGGTAAACCGTCTAACGCTATTTATTTTAGTGAACAAAGGGGATGGAGAAATGGATAAGCGATTCAATCGCATCAAAGCGCCAAAATTACAGGAACGGGTTGTCAGTGCCGAAGAGGCGGCTTCGTGGATTCAAGACGGCATGACACTTGGATTAAGCGGATTTACACAAGCGGGGGATGCCAAAGCGGTGCCGTTGGCGCTGGCAAAACGCGCGGACTCCGAAACCTTCAAGGTGAACGTTTATACAGGAGCTTCTCTCGGTTCGAATATCGATACGGTATTTGCCCAATCCGGCATCGTCCACAAAAGGTTGCCGTTCCAATCGGACCCAGTGATGCGCAGAAAAATAAATGAAGGCGCGATGCTTTATACGGACCACCATTTGTCGCACACAGCTGAATGGATACGGGACGGCGTCATTACTCCCATCGATTTCGCCATCATCGAAGCGATTTCGATTACGAAAGACGGGATGATTATTCCGACAACATCTGTCGGCAACTCTGCGATCTTTGCCCAGTACGCAAAAAATGTCATCGTGGAAATAAATACGGAGCAGCCGGAGCGTCTATACCGCCTGCATGATATTTATGACACAGGCACACATGAAGGGCGGAATCCGATTCCGCTGACCCATGTTGCGGACCGTATCGGCACGACAGGGATACCGGTGGATATGGAGAAAATCCGAGGCATCGTCTTTACGGACCAGATCGATTCACCGTCAACAATCGTGCCGCCGGACAGTGGGACGGAAGCGATCGCCAGCCATCTGCTCGCATTGCTGCGTTCGGAAATCAAGGCAGGGCGGCTGACGGAAAAACTGGCGCCGATCCAGTCGGGAGTAGGCTCTGTTGCAAATTCCGCTCTCCGGGGTTTGATCGATTCCGAATTCCATGACCTTGAAATGTATTCGGAAGTTTTGCAGGATGCGGTGTTTGACTTGATCGACGCGGACAAGCTGCGTTTCGCTTCCGGTTCAGCCATTACACTGTCCAAAGAAAAGATGGCTCAAGTCTATTCGGATTTCAGGAAATATGAAGACAAAATCGTCTTAAGGCCGCAGGAAATCACCAACCATCCGGGGCTCATCCGCCGGCTCGGTTTGATTGCGGTCAACACGGCGCTGGAATTTGATATTTACGGCAATGTCAATTCGACTCATGTATCAGGAACGAAAATGATGAATGGGATCGGGGGTTCCGGTGATTTTGCCCGCAACTCAAGACTGTCGGTTTTCGTCAGCAAGGCGACAGCCAAAGGGGGCAATATCTCAAGTGTCGTGCCGTTTGTTACACATGTCGATCACACGGAACACGATGTGGACGTGCTGATTACGGAGCATGGCTACGCGGACCTTCGCGGACTTGCTCCGAGAGAACGCGCGGGCCTGATCATTGAGAACTGTGCAGATCCGGCTTACCGGGACCAATTGCGCGGTTATTACGAAGAAGCGCTGACTCGCGGGGGCCAAACGCCGCATGTCCTTGAAAAAGCTTTTTCCTGGCATCAGCGACTCGCGGAGACAGGAAGCATGCTTGAAAAATAGTATCCGCCCTTGATTGCCGAAAATGGATTATAATGAAGCAATCAGTTTAAACAGGAGGATTCATATGGAAAAATTCACATTTGGTTCGCTGCTGGACGTCATGGGGGAATTGTTCTCCGATGAAATTTCCATTGCAGTGGCGGACACGGAACAATATATCTATTACAGGCCGAGCAAGCGCATCGATCTTAAAATAAAACCTGGTGACCCGGTAAAAGAAGGCACTATCGCACATAAAGCGCTGTTGACCAATCAGAAAGCATCCGAGTTCATCGACCGCGAGGTGTTCGGTGTTCCTTATCACGGCATGGCTGTGCCGTTTGAAGAAAAAGGGGAGCTGCAAGGCTGTGTCATGGCGATTTATCCTTCGTACACTGAAGGGAAATCGGTGGTGACTGTGAAAAGCCCTGATGGCTGGAAGCCGGTGCCTTTCAATGACGTTGTCTGCCTTGAAGTGAAGGACCGCAAAACGCATATTCATGCGGCGGGCTTTTCGGGTACGAATAAAAACTCGCTCCAGGAATTCGAATTTACGCTGCCGCGGGAAACATTTATCCGCTGCCATCGTTCATTCATCGTAAACGTCCATCATATAGAGGAAATCTATCCGGACACCCACTCCACCTTCGTGCTTGCAATGGACAATGGCAGCCGCATTCCGGTCAGCCAATCCTATTCGAGCTACTTCAGGAAGCTGCTGGGGTTTTGACTAAATATAATATTTGTGGAAATCCCTTGCTCAGGCAAGGGATTTTCTGCTTTAGCGCAATAACTGCTAATCTGCACACCATTCACTCAAAACGCTCTCTGAATAGTTTAAAATTATCTAATAATTAACGCCGGAATCTGCCCTTATTCCTCATCAGCGCAATGAAAACGCTTTATTTTTATCGGCAGACGGACTTTATCAGATAAAAAACCTTCCAGAAAGAGAGTGATTGATATGACAAATAAAAATAACCGGATCAAAGCAGCAGAACTTCAGGAGCGAGTGGTTTCACCCCAGGAAGCGGCTTCGTGGATACAGGACGGCATGACGCTTGGACTTAGCGGCTTTACGCGCGCTGGCGACGTGAAAGCGGTTCCTTTTGCGTTAGTGGAGCGGGCGGCGACTGAAACTTTTAAAGTGAATGTATTTACAGGTGCATCATTGGGCTCGGATATCGACCGTCTTTTCGCGGAAGCGGGAATCGTCGGCAAGCGCTTGCCGTTCCAGGCTGAACCCGCAATGCGCAGCAAAATCAATTCGGGTGAAATGCTTTTTGTCGACCACCATCTTTCCCATACAGCTGAATGGGTCCGTTCGAATGTGATTGAACCGATCGATTTCGCCATCATCGAAGCGCTGTCGATTACAGCTGACGGCATGATCATCCCGACGACTTCTGTCGGCAACTCTGCTGTCTTCGCGAAACACGCGCGCAATATTATTGTGGAGATCAATATGGCGCAGCCGGAACTTTTCGAAGGATTGCATGACATCTATGATTCCGGCAAGCAGGGAGAACGTGATCCGATCCCGTTGACGTCAGTTGATGACCGTATCGGAACTATCGGCATCCCGGTCGACATGGAGAAGATCCGCGGTATCGTCTTTACGGAACAAAAGGATTCTCCATCGAACATCGTTCCGCCGGACGCGGAAACGAAAATAATGGCTGATCATCTTCTGGAATTTTTCCGTTCGGAAATCCGCGCCGGCCGCCTGACTGAGAAATTGGCGCCGCTGCAATCGGGTATCGGTTCTGTCGCCAACGCTGTTCTTCACGGCATGATCGATTCGGAATTCGAAAACCTCGAAGTCTATTCGGAAGTGCTTCAGGACGCGGTATTCGACCTGATCGACGCAGGCAAAGTGGATTTCGCTTCCTGCTGTTCGATTACATTATCCGAACAGAAAATGAAGCAGGTCTTCAGTGAATTTGAAAATTACCGCAATAAAATCGTCATGCGCCCACAGGAAATTTCAAACCATCCGGAGCTGATCCGTCGTCTCGGTTTGATTTCCATCAATACGGCACTTGAATTCGATATTTACGGCAATGTCAACTCTACACACGTTTGTGGAACAAAAATGATGAACGGCATTGGGGGTTCCGGGGATTTTGCCCGCAATGCGCGTCTTGCTATTTTCGTTACGAAGTCCATTGCCAAAGGCGGCAAGGTTTCGAGCGTCGTACCGTTTGTTTCGCATATTGACCACACGGAACATGACGTCGATGTGCTTGTAACGGAGCAAGGCTATGCAGATCTTCGCGGCCTGGCGCCTCGCCAGCGCGTCGAAGTGATTATCGAAAACTGCATCCATCCTTCTTACAAAGCGCAGATGCGCGAGTATTACGAAGAAGCGCTGACACGCGGAGGCCAGACACCGCATGTACTTGAAAAAGCATTCTCCTGGCATACCGCATTTGCTGAAAAAGGCTCGATGCTGGAGGAGAAAGAGCAGTTAGTATAAAAGAGCGGCTTTGTTTACTTTCATATTAAATTTCAAAAGAGCCAGCTCCCTTTTATATAGAAGGAAGCTGGCTCTTTTTGATCAGTTATTTCCATACACTTCGGCCGTGCTGCGGGTATAGAGCTCGATGATATGGCCGAAAGGATCTTCGGCATACACGAGATAATGCGGCTTGCCTTTATTGATGTTCCAAATCTTGCTGCGCTGTTTGCCGCCGTGGAGCACCACTTTTTCAATCGATTCCACAATGTCTTCGACGATCAGGCAGATATGGAAAAAGCCGGCGTGCTGCGAGGGCTTTTCATCGGCGAATTCGGGCTGCTGAAACTCGAATAACTCGAGTCCGACACCGCTGTTGGTCATCAGGTGGACATTTCGCATCTTCTTCACTTCTGGCCCCTGAAGATCCTGGGTCATGGTGAAGAGTTCTTCATTCCTTTCGTCGAATTCGAAAGGGCCGGCCAGTATATAGAAACCGAATACCTTGCTGTACCAGTCGATGGCGCGGTCCAGGTCAGGCACCGCCAAACCGATATGAGTGACGACTGAAGTCATATGTAAAACCTCCTCTATAATTTCTGATACCCGCAGGAATAGGCTTTTAAGCCTTCTAAAAAGCAGACTTTTCTGTTTAAACGAAAATAGTTGTTGTAAACCGTGATCTTTAGTATTATAATAAGCAATTGTGAAATTCCGAAATGAGGGTTCTAAAATGAAAAATTCCATATATGGATTGACGATAGATCAACTGAAAGAATGGTTCCTGGAAAATGGACAGAAAAAGTACCGTGCCGAACAGGTATGGGACTGGTTATATATCAAACGCGTATCTCAGTTTTCTGAAATGAACAACTTGAGCAAGGAAGTCATTCAGCTGCTGGAAGACAATTTCGCTATCCGTACTCTGGAGCAGGCGGTAAAACAGGAATCTGCCGATGGCACGATCAAATTCCTTTTCCGTCTCCAGGATGGCAACTTGATCGAAACTGTTTTAATGCGCTTCAAATACGGCAATTCCGTCTGTGTTACGACACAGGTCGGCTGTAATATCGGCTGCAGTTTCTGCGCCAGCGGACTTTTGAAAAAGAGCCGCGATTTAAACGCGGGCGAAATCGTTGAACAGATCATGCAAGTGCAGGCGCATTTCGATGCTCAGCAAAAAGAAGAGCGCGTCAGCCACATCGTGGTTATGGGTATCGGCGAACCGTTCGATAACTACACAAACCTTATGGACTTCCTGCATGTGGTCAACTCACAAAAAGGCCTTGCCATCGGAGCCCGCCATATCACTGTTTCAACAAGCGGCATCGTTCCGAAAATCTACGATTACGCGGATGAAGGCCTGCAAGTCAACTTGGCTATTTCAATCCATGCCCCAACAAATGAATTGCGTACGCGCATCATGAAAATCAACAGAGCGTATCCGATCGAGAAGTTGATGGATGCCATCGATTATTACTTGGAGAAATCAAACCGCCGCATCACGTTTGAATACATTTTGCTGCGTGACGTCAATGACCATGTCGAAGAAGCCAATAAATTGGCGAAACTCCTTGAAGACAAGCGCCATCTTTCATACGTCAACCTGATTCCTTACAACTCGGTCAGCGAACATGACCAGTATCAGCAAAGTACACCGGAAGCAATTTCGGCTTTCTACGATGCATTGAAGAAAAAAGGCATCAATTGCGGCGTGCGCCACGAACAAGGCGCGGATATAGACGCTGCTTGCGGCCAGCTTCGAAGCAAGCAAATTAAAAAAGAGAAAAAAACAGCTACAGTTTAATAACATAAAGAAACAGCCCCCGAATTTTTTCGGGGGCTGTTTTTAGGCTGTCGAGAAATAATTAGCTTCTTAAACCATTATGCTCTGTGCAGATGCTTTTAGCGGAGAGCGGCCTGAGCCTCTTCATCGCTTGCGTTCTTGCGGAGGTTCAGTCTCACTCTTGGTCCCGCAGGAAAGACCTTGGCCGAAGCTTGTGAAGACATGTCTTTGCAACGAAGCAGGAGCACATCTTTGTCCTCTACTGCCTGCTGCTTCATTTAAATTCTGTACTGAATCAGGGTGTTTACTTCTTGAAACAGACTTTAAAGGTGATCCTGAGATATGAAGCAAAACAGCGAAGACTCCCAAGGGAATAGAACCGGAGTTGGCTTTCCAACTCCGGTTCGAGCGAAGTGCTGAGATCCACTCGGGCGAAGTAGAACGAGTCCGAGTTAGCTCAGCGCGAGTCCCAAGGAAAGCGAATCGGTTTTGCGCAATATCGGTATTTATGAAACTTATTGAGAACTTCTGCTTTTCTTTATTTACCACCAGACGACAAATTGATCCCCTGGATAAAGTATTTCTGGAAGAAGAAGAACAGCAGGATGACTGGCAGGAGCACAAGCAGCGATCCGGCCATCAGGTAATTCCACTGGGTGCTGAGCTGCCCTTTGAATACAGCAAGCCCGAGTTGCAAAGTATAAAGATTTTCATCATTCAGATAGAGCAGGGGACCGAGGAAATCGTTCCATGCGCCGTTGAATGAGAAGATCGCTACAGTGGCAAGCGCCGGCTTCGTCAACGGAAGGCCGATTTTCCACCAGATGTAGAAATGGCTGGCACCTTCGATTTTCGCCGCTTCGATCAACTCAGTAGGAATCGTCATGTAAAACTGCCGCAGCAGGAAAATATAAAATGCGCTTCCGAAGAAATGCGGAACGATCAAAGGATAATACGTATTGACCCAGCCGAGATTTGCGAACAGTACATACTGCGGGATAAGCGTTACAAATCCCGGAATCATCATCGTCGACAATACAATAGCGAACCAGATCCCTTTACCGCGGAAAGGGATTTTCGCGAATCCGTAAGCAATAAAAGAATTGGCGAGCACACTGCCGATTACAACAAAAGTCGTGATGGTGATCGTGTTGATTGTATAGGTTGTAAATGGAGCTGCCTGCCAGGCTCTGATGTAATTGGCCCATTCCCAGGATTCCGGAAAGAAGGAAGGGGGGTAGGACATGACTTCCGCCATCGTTTTCAGTGAAGTCGCAAACATCCACCAGAGCGGCGACAAGATCAAAAGGCTGCCGGCCGCGAGTAGAACGAAGTTAAACAAACGCCACATATTATTGCGGTTACCGCGATGTTCCCAGTAACGAGGCTTCGTATTTAAAACAGATTGCGCTTCCGTTTTGTCGGTGCCAGTCAGATAATCTGTCCGGTCGTCTGTTTTAGCCATTTATTTCTCCTCCCCTTCATAATGCACCCAGCGGGGAGCGAGTTTCAGGTTGATGAGGGTCAGGACAAAAACGATGACGAATAGAATCCACGACATGGCCATGGCGTATCCCATATCAAAGTTTTCGAATGCCTGATTCCACATATAGAGATTATAGAAAAGCAGCGAGTTTGCCGGTCCGCCTTCACCGTTGCCCGACATGATGTAAGCTTCCTGGAATATCTGGAAACCGCCGATGAGGCTTGTCACGACGTCAAAGAAAATGACAGGTGTGATCATTGGAATGGTGATGTGGACAAACTGGCGCCACCGGCTGGCACCGTCGATTTCCGCCGCTTCATAAAGGGATTTGGAGACCCCTTGCATACTTGCCAGATAGAGAAGCATGGAACCGCCGACACTCCAAAGTTTCATCAGGATCAGTGAAGGTTTCGTCCAATCGGGATCGTATAGCCAATTGGGTCCGTCAATGCCGACCCAGCCAAGCAGCAGGTTCACCATCCCCGTTCCCGGTTCAAGCAATTGCATCCATAGAAGATAGACGCCGACGCCTGAAAGCACAGCGGGCAGATAATACAATGTCCGAAATACACGGATGCCCGGTACATCCTGATTCAGCAACGCTGAAATGAAGATGGCGCCGAGCGTCGTTAAAGGAACTGAAAAAGCGACATAATAGATTGTGTTCCAAAGGGAAGTCCTAAAAAGACCATCATCAACGATGAGCGATTGATAGTTTTCCACTCCGACGAAATCCATTCTTGATGTAATATTATAATCTGTAAAACTTCCGGCTAAAGAAAACAGCAATGGCCCAGCGGTGAAAGCGAAGAAGCCGACAATGAACGGCATGATGAAAATATAGCCATAGATGCTTTCCTTACGCCTTATGGTCAATCTCTTTTTTTCCAAAGGACTTCCCCCCTTGTTTACTGGTTTTTCTGGATAAGATCTTCAACATCGGCCTGCGCCTGTGCGAGTGCTTCTTCAGCGGTCATTGAACCGAGGAAGAATTCATCGACATGCGGATTGATGTAATTATAGAATCCTGGCGCTTCGACTGGTGCAGGGGTCAGTAAAGTGTTTTCCATGCTTTCGACGGCCATCTGATAGACCATCTGGCCCTCTTCAGACAATTCATCGGATTCTGCTGCGGCTTCCGCAGCTTCAATATTCGCTACATTATCAAAGTTTTCAACTGCCCAATATTCCTGAGCTTCAGCGCCAGTCAGGTATTCAATGAATGCCCATGCAGCTTCAGGGTCGCTTGATCCTTCTGGAATCTCAGCGACAAACCCGCCGCCCCAGCTTGTGTGGCCATTTCCTGGTTCATATTCCGGAAGCGGTGCCACGCCGAAATTCAGGTCTTCGGCATATTCACTGATCTGTGTATAGAAAGTCGGCTGTTGCACAAGCATCGCCAGGTCGCCGCTGAAGAACGGATTGCCTTGCTGGCTGTCGATTTGCGCTTGATAAGAGTTGACGACATTTTCGCCGATCCGGTCTCTCCATGATTTAAGCCAATTAAGCACTTCCACATTTGTTCCGGTATTGATATTTACATTATCGACGTTATTATCTTCGCCGAAATAGTTCTCGCCATTTGCGTTCAGCAGCCAAACATCGTAGCCGACGCCCCATAACGGGTAAAAGCCGAGGCGGTCATAATCATCGCCATTTTTCACGTCGAGCATAGCGGCGTATTCTTCAAGCTCTTCCCAAGTTGCCGGCGGATCTTCGGGATCAAGGCCGACTTCTTCGAATGCGTCTTTATTATAGAAGAGGACCCGCGTGTCGGTGTTGAAAGGAATGCCGTAGGAATCCCCTTCATAAAGAGTCGCATTCCAAAGTTCCGGATAAAATTTATCCGCAAAGCCGTCATCCATGAATTCAGAAAGATTCATCGCCTGGTTTTCTTGTCCCCGGATTGCGGTAGCGTTAATGTCGTTGATGACGACATCCGGCGGATTTCCGGCAGCAATCGCCGCAAGCTCTTTAGTCCAGATATCCCCCCACGGGCTGTATGTATGCTTCACTTCGATTTCATCCTGGGAAGCGTTGAAGTCTGCCACAATTTTATCGATGACCGGACGTCTGAGCTCCGAACCCCAGAATGACCAGAAGTCGACAACCGTTTTGCCGTCATCATTTGTTTCTCCTTCGCTGCTGTTGTTTGTCTGGAAACCGGCACAGGCACTGAGCGCCAAAGTTGTGCTAGTCAGGATCAATAAGGGCATGCGTAATTTTTTCATTTGCTCAACACTCCTTTTATTAACTTTGATTGAAATTCTGAAAAAACTTCGACTTCCGAAGTGATGGTCCTAAGACTTTCTTTACAGAAAAGTGATGTAACTCTTTCAGAAATTATGACAAATTAACTAAAAATTCAATTTACTTATTAAGTAGGAGTATACATCACTTCTGCTTGCTTTTCCAACCCGGATTTGTAATTTACAAATAACTCTCTATAATTAAAATAAAAATGAGTTAAGGGGAGTCGCAAATGGCTGAGATAAAAATCAATAATCTGGGTAAAAGATATGATAAAGGTGCTTTAGCTGTGACCGATTTTAATCTTCACATAAAAGATGAGGAATTCATCGTATTTGTCGGACCGTCCGGCTGTGGTAAATCAACTACATTGCGGATGATTGCGGGGCTGGAAGAAATTACGGAAGGCGAATTCTTCATCGACGGCAAACGCATGAATGATGTTGAACCAAAAGAACGGGATATTGCGATGGTTTTTCAGAACTATGCTTTATATCCCCATATGACAGTTTATGAAAACATGGCTTTTGGACTAAAATTAAGGAAATTCAAGAAGTCTGAAATAAAACAGCGTGTCGAAGAGGCGGCCAAAATCCTGGGCCTCGAAGATTATCTGAACCGGAAACCGAAAGCATTGTCAGGCGGTCAGCGCCAGCGTGTCGCTCTGGGCCGTGCGATTGTGCGCGATGCAAAAGTGTTCCTCATGGATGAGCCTTTATCAAACCTGGACGCCAAACTGCGTGTGCAGATGCGGGCGGAAATCGCCAAATTGCATCAGCGCCTCAAAACGACAACGATTTATGTCACACACGACCAGACAGAGGCGATGACGATGGCCACCCGGATTGTCATTCTGAAAGACGGTGTCATTCAACAGGTGGGCACGCCGAAAGAAGTTTACGATTTTCCGGCCAATCGCTTCGTAGGCGGCTTTATCGGATCGCCTGCCATGAACTTCTTCGAAGGAAAAATTTCCAATGGAAACTTTCTGGTCGATGATAAATCAGTCGCGATTCCCCCTGAAACAGCGGATCTGCTGAAAGACCTTGGCTACGACGGCAAGCCGATCGCCCTTGGAATCCGTCCGGAACATATCCATGTAAACAATGAAGATCTGAGCGGTGTGCCGGCAAGCGAATTCGAAGCTGAAATCACAGTGTCGGAACTGACTGGGGCGGAAACGATCCTGTACGCCGTCTATGCCAATCAGGAGTTCATCGCCCGTGTTGATGCGGACACGCCAATTGAAGCGGGCCACACCGCGACACTGGCTTTCGACATGTCGCATGTGCATTTCTTCGATATCGAAACAGGTGAACGTTTAAAAGCCGCGGAACTGCAAGCGGCTGCAGAAACCGTATAATTTTTTGCAATGGCCATTCCTTTTATGGGGAATGGCTTTTATTCATTTCTGGGAAAAATTCAGCTGTCAGAAAAAGAATTTTCTAACAATAAGGCGTGTCGTGTTTAGATTTTATTCTTTAGGGAAAATAAAGTAATAGACATTTTTGGAAAAGGAGTGGTGATCTTAATGGTAAAAATCGCAGTTGAAGAACCGTTTACATCCGTGCAGCAAGCATTAGTGAAAAAAGGGTATAAAGCAGTAATGCTGGAGGATAAAACCGATGCCACAAGCTATGATTGTGTCGTTGTCCGCGACAAAGAAGATTTTGCTGATTTCCATATGAACGCACCATTAGTGGAAGCGAAAGGCCGTACGCTTTTCGAAATCATCGAAGAAGTTGAAGAGCGCCTGGTGCGCAGCGGTAAAATCATGCCTCCATCTCCAATTACATCGGATAACAAATCGGGCGGCGGTGGATTTATCGCCGGAGCAGCGACTGGCGCATTGATTGGCGCAGCTGCCGGTTTAATGCTGGCACCGAAGAGCGGCAAAGATCTCCAGCAAACCGTGAAAGATAAAGCCGCTGAAATGAAAGAGAAGAAAGAAGAAAAAGCTCAAGCGAAATCGAAAGAAGATTCCGGTCCAGGCAAAATGGATCAGGTTAAAGAGAAAGTCGGCCAGGTTAAAGAGAAAACAAGCGGCGTGACTGAAAAAGCAAAAGGCAAAGCCGATGAGCTGAAAGCGAAGCGCGAAGAAAAGAAAGAAGATAAAGAGCTGAAGAAGCAACAGAAAGCTGTTGAAAAAGAAGCGAAAGAAGAAGAGAAAGCTAAAAAAGAACATGAAAAAGCTGTGAAGCAAGCAGAAAAAGAAGAGAAGAAAGCGGAAAAAGAAGAGAAGAAAGAAAGCGGCGGCATCGAAGTCGTTGAATTCGGCAGCTCAGCTGTTGAAAAAAATGACGGCGGCGATGTTAACATCCATCCTGCCGGCAAAGATAAGAAATAATGATGAAACCGGCGCCTCCTGATGGGGGCGCTGGTTTTTTAATGTTGTCTAATTAACGGGGAAATGGTTGATTTTTGTATGGAATTTATTTATGCCCAACTTGGCACGTTATATGCCCAACTTCTGTAGATATATGCCCAACTCACTTATAATCGGTATATTGAGCCTTTGCGTGAGCCGGATTTTTTCAATTCCATGCCACCTAACAATCGTGTCACCAACCTTCGATCATCCACACACAAAATCTCACGCCCCAGCCGGTTCGTCATGGGCTCGCCGGTCAGCAGGAACCAATCGCGGATGGTCCGGACGTGAGCGTTTTTATCCAAAACGCCACAGCTCGGGCAACGCCAATTGCCATAGCGCCGCACCATGCCGATCCGGTCGCATGCCGCACACCAGACGCCGCGGCGCATCGCGGCAATTGGATATCTTGGATTGTCACAGATTGGCTTTGGCGTAAAATGGACAAGCGCAGCAATCATCATGTCTCCGAGCGCCTTCATTTCATCCGGATTTAAAATAGCTTTCTCCACAGGGAGCGTGTGCAGAAAACGCGGGACCTGGTGGGAGAAGAGGATGGGCTGCGACGCCGGAACATTTTCAGCGATTTGTTTGGAATAGGAAAGCACCAGCACAGAGCGCGCCGGAAACAGAATCTCCCGCTCTCTCAGCCACTCTTCCAGCAGCCATTCATTTTCAGCCATCTGTTCGAGCGGGGATTTCCGGCCGATGACGGTTCCGTCTTCCTTCATCTGCAGCATCTGAACAGGGTGGCTGTTAAAAAGCATGCGGCCATTCATATTCTTCACTTCGAACATGTAGATTCCCCATTGCGTAATCATCACTGAATCCATCTGGAATATGCGGAACGATTTCAATCTGACGTCGTGCAGCATCAGATGTGGAAACGTCACCCGGCTCGCCGCGTAATAATGGTCGAAACGCTCTTCGCCGGCTTGCCCGGCAACTTCCGCGTAATAATCCTTTTCGGCTTGCCCGTACTGCGCATGCCGTTTTGGCAGCCGCCGCAGCACTGTTTCCAACTCCTCTTTAGTTCGCGATTTCTCACGTTCTTTCCAGATCACCGGCATCCCTCTTTTTTGATTTGAACATACCATTAAGCCCAGCACTTGCCCATACTTTCATTTAAAATAAAAATTTGATCGCCGTATAGGCGCCAAAAATGAAATTTGGCCAATAAAAAATGCACCGCCCATGACGGGCAGGTGCATAAATTTCTTAAGATTCCAAAGCAACTTCATCAACGGGCTCGTGCGGTTCCGGTTCCGGCACACGCGACAGGACGATCAGTCCGATGATGAAGAGTATGACCAGGCTGAAGACGCCGAAGCGGGAGTCGCCGGTCAATTGCGCGGTGACGGCAACCAAGATCGGTCCCATGATAGCGGCGAATTTCCCGAAGACGTTATAGAAACCGAAGAACTCGTTTGAATTCTCTTTCGGCACGAGCTTGCCGAAGTAGGAGCGGCTCAAGGCCTGAATGCCGCCCTGGCTGGAAGCGACCAGCATCGCGAGAACCCAGAAGTCGCCGATCGTTTCCATGAACATGGCGTAAATACAGACGACAATATAGACGCAAATGCCGACATACAGCATCTTTTTGCCGGTAAAGCGGTCAGCGAGGCGGCCATAAAGAAGTGCGAACGGCGCAGCGACGACTTGCGTTGCGAACAGGACGATCAGCAAACTGGTCGAAGTGAGGCCTAAATCAGTTCCATATGCGGTCGACATGGCGATAATCGTGCCAACGCCATCAATATAGAAGAAGTAAGCGATCAGGAACAGAACGATGGCGCGGTATTGGCGAATTTCCTTCAATGTCTTGCCAAGGCGCTTGAAACTTTGCCCGACCGGATTTGGTTCCCGTTTAATGAAATATCGCTGATGGACATTTTTGAACATCGGGATCGAGAAGCAGATCCACCAGACAGCTGTAATCAAAAAGGCGACGCGGCTCGCGTTGGTGACGGATAATGGAAGCACTCCGTTTTGCGCTAAAAGGATGATGGCAATTGAAATGATGAATGGAATGGTGGAACCGATATAACCGAGTCCATAGCCGAATGAAGAAACGCGGTTCATGCGTTTTTCCGATGCGACGTCTACGATAAACGCATCGTAAAAAAGGTTGGAGCCTGTCGCGCCGAGTGCTGCGAATATATAGCAGACCAGCATCAGCAGCCAGTTATCGCTTGGCACAAAAGCCAGCATCGCGGTCGACACCGTGCCTAACAGGAAGAATGCTGTGAAGAATTTCTTCTTCATTCCTTCGTAATCAGCGATAGTTCCAAGAATCGGTCCGATCATCGCCAGGATGAATGTAAAAATTGCAATGGTATAGCCGAGATAGGCGGTGGAATCGGATAAACTGACCCCCGCATCCGTCGCGGCAGCTTTATAATAGAGCGGAAAGACGGCCGTTGTGATAATGATCGAATAGGCCGAGCTGCCCCAGTCATACAACGCCCAGCTTTTTTCTGTCTTCGTGAACTTTTTCATCTCCTGATTCCCCTTAGTGAATGATAATTTTATTGTACAAGAACTGCGGAGGAAAAGAATCATTTTTGGAAATATTTACTGAAATTTTACATAATTTAAAGCTGAAGGGTAATAAAACATCATCATTTGAGCCGTGCCTTCCATTCCGGTACACTGATAACAGATTGCGAAATGAGGAGAATGGCTTTTGAAAATGATTTCATGGAACGTCAACGGGCTGCGCGCTGTCGTGAAAAAAGGCTTTATGGAGTTTTTCGAAGCAGAGGACGCAGACATATTCTGCCTGCAGGAGATCAAATTGCAGGAAGGGCAAATTGAGATGGATCTTCCCGGATATCATCTTTTCTGGAATTACGCGGAAAGGAAAGGCTATTCAGGGACGGCGATTTTTACAAAATACGAACCGCTTTCTGTAAGGTACGGCATCAACCATGCGAACCATGAAAGCGAAGGGCGCGCGATCACTCTGGAATTCGAAGACTTCTACTTGGTGAATGTCTATACGCCGAACTCCCAGCACGGATTGCTGCGCCTCGGTTTTCGTCTTGAATGGGAAGAGGCGGTGCTCGATTACCTCAAGGAACTCGACATCCGGAAGCCGGTCATTCTGTGCGGCGACTTGAATGTGGCGCATCAGGAAATCGATTTGAAGAACCCGAAGGCGAATCTGAAAAATTCGGGGTTCACGCCGGAAGAGCGCGGGAAGATGTCGGAATTTCTGGCAAGCGGCTTCACGGATTCGTTCCGTTATTTCCATCCTGATATGAGCGGAGCCTATACCTGGTGGTCATACCGCACCAATTGCCGGCCGCGGAACATCGGATGGCGCATCGATTATTTCATCGTTTCCGACCGCTTGGCACCGAAAATGAAACAGGCGAAGATCCATAAGGATATTCTGGGATCCGACCATTGCCCGATTGAACTCCAACTGAAATGAAAAGAGCGTCCGGAGATATTTTCCGGACGCTCTTTTCATTTAGATCCCTATGACGTGCTTGGCCAAACGCTCGCAATTGTTCTGGTCGAAATAGTCGATGTAGAGCGGCGCTTTCGGATACCACTCGTTCGTCGTGATATTTTCTTCGACGATTTTCTTGAGGTATTGGTAAACTTCTTCAAGCGAATCCGCTTTATAGCCATAGAGGTCTTTGTCGAGGCTCAGGTAAGTCCCGCGCCGCGCCATGTATTCCTCTTTATCAAACATGTTGAAGATGATGGGTTTATTGAGATAAAGGAAATCCCAGGAGACGCTTGTGATATCGGTGAGCAGCATGTCATTTTCGACAATGGCTTTTTCAATGGAGGCATGGTTGAAATCCTGGAATTCGATGCCGCTTTCCGGATGGTCCAGGCCGGCAAAGTGCTTTTCGAACTTTCGCATGAACGGATGCAGTGCGACGCGCATATGCAGATCGTTTTCGGAAATCAGTTTGCGTATGCCTTCGTGGCTTACAAGTCCAAGCGTATTGTTGAAATAATCGCTTTCGACGAATTCCTCTTCAGTCAAATCGAAAAGCCATTCACGCCAAGTCATCATCATTAAAATCTTACGGACTTGCGGCGCAGGCTGATTTGTCTGGAAACGGTCGAAACGAGGGAATCCGGTGACGATCAGTTTATTCTCAGGAATCTCCCATTGATTTAGCTTCAAATCTTTTTCGTATTCAGAAGCGCAGTTAAAATAATCGGTCCGCGCCAATAAAGGAACGTCTTCTTTTTGGATCAGGATCCTCTTGAACCCTTCGATTCCGTGGCTGACATGGGTGATGATCGTCTTCCGGTTAAGAAACAGGAATTTATCGACGGATGGCGCGATGTCATACATCAGGGAATGGCCGTGGAATGAATAATCGGCTTTGAAGAAAAGGCGGTAGTTCCGGAAACTGCCGAGTGCGACAGCGTTGGAAAGCTGTTTATCCTGGGCGTAGGATTTCTTCGGGTCGTACATCCAATAAGCGGTTACTTTGTCCTGATGGTTCTCTGTCAGATATTTATGGAATACGGCCGCATTGTCCTCGTATTTTTCGCCAAGGTTGCCGCCGACCAGAACGATTTTCTTATCACCTTTTTGGGTGGGGAAGAAAGAAAGTAAATAAGCTGCGGTAACTTTCAAAAATACTTTCAGGGGATCCAGTCTCCCTCTTTCTTTCAACTCGATGCTCATGTTCAGCCCTGCTTTCATATGTTGGTCTGTTTCTAATTTTTCCACATCCCTGGCGCTTTGTCCATCTGCAGACAATTTTTCATTTTTCATTGAAATAGAGGTTTAATAACTTGGGAATTGGGAAGAGTATAAGGTGATACAAGAATGTGGAGGAGGATTCAATATGAAGGAAAACAATGAAGAGAAACACCGGAAAATGGGAACTGGAGAGAATGAAGAAACTCTTACGACCCGTCAAGGCCATCCGGTCAAAGACAATCAGAATATACGGACTGTCGGCAACCGTGGTCCGGCTACATTGGAAAACTATCATTTCATAGAGAAGATTTCACATTTTGACCGTGAAGAAATTCCTGAACGTATTGTCCACGCGCGAGGTACAGGAGCTTTCGGTTATTTCGAAACATATGGAACAGTCGGCGATGAGCCGGTGGAGAAATATACACGTGCCAAAGTATTCTCGGGCAAAGGCAAGCAAACGCCGTTAATGGTCCGCTTTTCTACAGTGGCGGGATCTCGCCACTCCCCGGAAACTGACCGTGACCCCCGCGGGTTTGCAGTCAAGATGTATACTGAAGACGGAAACTGGGATTTGGTCGGCAACAACCTGAAAATCTTCTTTATCCGTGATGCGATGAAATTCCCGGATATGATCCATGCCTTTAAAACGGACCCGGCATCGAATATTCCGGATCCGCAGCGCATGTTCGACTTCGTGGCGCGTTCGCCTGAAGCGACGCATATGATCACGCTGCTGTTCTCGCCATGGGGCATTCCGGCAACTTATCGCCATATGCAAGGTTCCGGCGTCAACACCTATAAATGGGTCAATGACAAAGGCGAAGCGGTACTCGTCAAGTATCATTGGGAGCCGAAACAGGGCATCCGCAATTTGACGCAGAAAGAAGCCAGCGAAATTCAGGCTGAAAACGTAGGCCACGCAACACAGGACCTTTATGAAGCGATTGAAAGAGGGGATTACCCGGAATGGGAATTATTCGTTCAGATCATGAGCGATGATGAGCATCCGGAACTCGACTTCGATCCATTGGATGATACGAAACTATGGCCGCAGGATAAATTCCCATTCCTTCCTGTCGGTAAAATGGTGTTGAACCGCAATCCGGTCGATCACCATGCTGAAATTGAGCAGGCTGCTTTCGGAACGGGCGTCCTTGTTGATGGCCTGGACTTCTCAGACGATAAGATGCTTCAGGGCCGTACGTTCTCGTACTCTGATACTCAGCGTTACCGTTTGGGTGCGAACTACCTGAAACTTCCGGTCAACGCACCGAAGAAACGCGTAGCGACGAACCAGCAGCGCGGCATGATGGATGTCAAGAATCCACATGAAAATCCGTCGAATCCTTCTATCAACTATGAACCATCCGTGCTGGGCGGATACAAGGAAGCAGACAAGGAAGGCACACCGGATCATGAACCGGCTTATAATGACCGTCTTATGAAAGCACCGATTGACCGTACCAATAACTACGGACAAGCGGGTGAAACATACCGCAGCTTCGAAGACTGGGAACGTGATGAGCTGGTCAATAACCTTGGTGATGCATTGTCAGTCTGCGATCCTCGCATCCAGGATGAAATGGTCGAGCATTTCACTAAGGCGGACGAAGATTACGGCCGCCGTGTACGTGAAAATCTTGAAGAGAAACTGAAAGCGATGAAAGAAACGAATGGCTCTGAAGAAAAATTGATGGGCAAACCAGCTTCCAATAAACTGGCGCAAGGTGCTGCCAGCAAAGGGCACGAAGCTGACAGATATTAATAAAAGATGAAAATCCGGCAAACCGTTTCGACGGTTTGCCGGATTTTTTTGTTTTGGGGCGATGTCTCTCTTCTTACTTGAAATCCAAAGATGAGTGATTGACGCCGAAAACATTCTCTACGTCAATCAGAAAAGCGATGCCGCGTCCTGGTGCATTTAGATCAACCGCCTGCTCGATACTGCTGACGACTTTGTCTGTGTAGCTGGAAGGCACCAGTGTTAAAATGACGTCTTTTTCAGGATCAATGGTAAAATTCATGAACGTCCGTTGTTCATTGACGCCTGTGCCTCGGCCGTTCAATATAGTACCTCCTTCCGCTCCGGCATCCGCTGCAGCTTTGATGACTTTTTGGGAATCACCGGTGTTGACAATAGTAACGATCAACTGGAAATCCTCATATCCCTGTTTCATTTCCTTCGCCCCTTTCTGAAGGCCTGGCATTTCTTTTAAATGAGGAACACCCAGCAGCTTATTCAGATGAACCGTAAAGCCGAGCCCATAACCGGGTTTCCCCAGCTTCCCCGATTTGCTGACCGCCGAGGCGATTGCCGTCTCATTGGAGCCGTCCACAGCAATAAAGATAACGTCTTTTTCGTGCGTGACCGGGAGCCCTAAAAATGTCGGTTTCTCATTTCTGCCTACACCTTCGCCATATACAATCGTCGCTCCGTCTGCGCCTGCTTTCTTAGCGGCGTCAATGACCTGGCGGGAATGTCCGCGTTTTACAATCGCAATCATCAATCTGTGATTAAGATTCATGAGAATCAGCACCCCCTTTTTTTGCAAAGATCAACCCAAGAATCAATACTGCAATAATGGGTGACATAGCAACAATGGCAATCATGCCAAAGCCGTCTGTTAAAGGATCTCTGCCTTCTGTTACAGAAGCGATTCCCACAGCCACCGATACGATGAATGTTACAGTCATCGGGCCGGTTGCCACACCTCCTGAGTCGAACGCAATGCCGACAAAAATTTTATCTGAAAAAAAGAGAAGAATCAATATGAGCAAATATCCGGGGATAATGAAATACCAAAGTGAAAGCCCTGTTAAAATACGAAGCATGGCCAAAGCGATGGAAACGCCAACTCCCGTCGATAAAGTATAAAGCATCAATTTTTCGGAAATGTATCCGCGGGTAGCTTTATCAACTTCTGCATTCATAACGCTCACCGCCGGTTCAGCAAAAGTAGCGACAAAACCGAGCACAAACCCCAATGGAATGAGAATCCAGGTATATTTCATTTCACCGAGTGATTTGCCCATTATTTCACCAACCGGCATAAATCCAATATGGACACCTTGCAGGAAAAAAGATAATCCGAAAAAAGTGAGTATAAAGCCATAAATGACACGGAGTACCTTTTGAAAGGGCAGTTTCAGCATGAAAATCTGGAAAACGGCAAAAAATAGGAAGAGTGGGACCAGCGCTATACCAACTTCTATTAAGAGTTCAGGAAATCCTTCGAAAATATGGAGGGTCATCTATAGAGCACCCCCAGAATCATAATGGCCAGAATTGGCCCGACCGAAGCGAGGCCGATCAATCCAAAACCTTCTCCCGATTTGGTCGAGTTTTTTCTGAGGGATGAAGCGATTCCGATGCCAAGCGCCAGCACAAAAGGAACCGCCATCGGACCGGTGGTAACACCGCCGGCATCAAAGGCAATAGGCAAAAAAGTATCTGGCACAAACAGGGACAGCGAGAACACCAGGGCATAACTTCCAATCATCATGGCGTGTATAGGAATTGTAAAGAGAATTCTTATCAGGGCCAGCGCCACAAAAATCGCAAGTCCAAATGATACTGTAAGCACAAGCACTCCTGAACTGATCGCGCCATCCGAAACCTGGTCGATTTGATTGGCGAGAACACGGAGATCGGGTTCGGCCACAGTTGCGGCGAAGCCGAGGAAGAAGCCGGTAAGAATGATTAACAAAGGTTTCTTTGTTTTGGGAAGTGTCCGTCCGATTAATTCTCCTACTGGCAGCAAACCTGCATTGACTCCAAGCAGAAACAGGAAAAAACCGATACTTACAAATAACGCACCGATCAAAAATTGTAAAATATTCTCCAATGGCAGCCGAATCAATGCAATTTGAATGATAAGTACGACAATCGTAACTGGAAGAATCGCGGCAGCAACTTCTTTGAAAGTTTCTCTCACATTTTCCATAAATTCTCCTTTTAGAATATTTTGATTACTTATACTCTATAGGAAAATCTTGCGTATTACGAACAATAAAAAGCCAGCTGCTCATTTGAGTGGCTGGCTATCGTCATTTTCTTCATTATTTCTCAATACTTTTTCTAACGCGTCTTCTGTTGAAGTATCAGCGAGTTTAACTTTGGAACGATAAGCGGCCCGTGTAATCAAATGGCCGGAAACCGGCGCAGTCAGGAACACAAACGCTATACCCAGCAGAAGGCGGACACTGACAAAGTTTTCCGAGGCCCAGAAATAGATGAAAGTTCCGGACAGCGATAAGAGCACGGCAAGCGTCGAACTTTTTGTGGCGGCATGGGAACGGGTGTAGACATCAGGCAGACGCAAAATGCCGATGGCGCTTATGACCGCCATGATGCCGCCCATTAAGATGAGGAGTGCTCCTCCGTATTCAACGATCTGGATCATGTTCGACAATCTCCCCTCTCTCAACAAAGCGGGCTAACGCAATTGTGCTGATGAAAGCCAGTATTCCGACAATCAGAATGACTTCGAGAAAGGCGTGTGTACTGAGGACGACAGAAAAGACCGCAACGCCCGAAATAAGGTTGACGCCAATCATATCGAGCGCCACTACCCGGTCAGGCATGGAAGGGCCTCTGATAACCCGGTAAAGCGCGAGCAGTATGGAGACAATGTAGAGGGACAAAGCAACCGTTAAAATAGTCTGGATCAATTTCTTGTCACCTCCATAATTGCTTTCTCAAAAGTTTTGATTGAACGCAGAAGCGATTCCCGTGAATCTTCAACATCCATCGCATGAATAAAAAATACTTTGCCATCAGGCGAAACTTCCATTACAACAGAACCTGGGGTCAGCGTCATCAGCAAAGCCAAAGCAGTCAGTTCGTAATCGCCTTCCATATTATGTTCGTAGGTGAATATTCCGGGACGGATATTAAGTTTCGGACTCAAAATCTGTTTCATGATGAGCAAACTGGATTGAAACAATTCGGTTATAAAGATGAAAAGCAGCTTTATGGCCGAATAAACCCTGCGCAAATAAAATTGGGAGCCAAAAAAACGCTGCATCAGCAAGACAATTCCGATGCCGATCAAGTAACCGGTAACAAAAGTGCTTAAATAGAAAGCTTCTTCATCCATAAGCAGCGTCCAGAGAAAGGCAATGGTGATATTTATCAGAAATTGAGCCGGCATTCGCAGTCACTCCTTTCATGGATAAGAATTTTCATTCATAAAAATCTTTTCGTTACTGCTGTTCACCCAAAACCGCATCTATATAAATTTGAGGATTCAGCAAAGTATTGGCTGCATCAGCTACATAAACGGAGAGGCCTTCACCGCCAAGCCCGATTCCTGCCGTTAATAATACCAGTATCACACAAGGGACCAATATTCCTTTATGTAAAGGCAATTGTTCGTCTTTACTGATAATTGTTTCTCCCCAAAAACAGTTTTTGAATATCCGCAGCAGCGAATACAGGACGAAAAGACTTGACAGAAGCGATACTGCCAGAAGAAAGAGGTGCCCATTTTCAATCGCGCCTTCAGAAATCAGGACTTTGCCGATAAAGCCGCTGAAAGGAGGCACACCGGCCAACGAAAGCATCGCTATGAAGAATGACCAGCCCAGCAGCGGGTAGTTTTTCATAAGGCCGCTCATTTTCCCGATTTGAGCAGTCCCCGTCAGTGAAATCATCGCGCCGATAATCAGAAACAGCAGAGCTTTTACCACCATATCGTGTATTAAATAATAGATGGACCCTTCGATAGCGGACGGCGTTGAAACTGCGAGCCCGACAAGGATGAAACCGACAGCAATCACTACATTATAAGCAGCGATTTTGCGTATATCATTTGTTGAAACTGCTCCTAAGCTGCCGCCGATCAATGTTATTGCAGCCATGAAACCGATCAGGGACAGTGTAAGTTCCGGCTGGTGAGGGAAAATCAGTGAAAAGACTCTGAACAAAGCGTAAATTCCGACCTTCGTCAATAATGCTCCGAATAATGCAGAGGTGACGGCAGGCGGCGTGCTGTAAGATCCCGGCAGCCAGAAATAAAGCAGCAAACCGGCTTTTAAGCTGAAGACCAGAAGAAACAGGATACTGACCGTAGTCAACAGCGGCCCTTGCCCTTCTTCGGCAACCCGCTCAGCCAGATGCGCCATGTTCAGCGTTCCGACCGAACCGTACAGGTATGCCAGCGCCACCAGGAAGAACCAGGATGACACGATATTGATTGAGACGTATTTAATCGCTTCCCGCACTTGGCGTTTGGATCCGCCAAGTGTAAGCAGGACATATGAAGACAAAAGCATCACTTCAAAGCACACAAACAAATTGAACATGTCGCCCGTCATGAAAGAGCCGATGACTCCGGCATTCAGAAACAGCACCGAAGGATGGAAATAGAGCGTGCTCATTTGCTTGCCTGCCGCTATGACGGCGTACAGCAAACAGATTAATGATACGATGCTGGTCGTCACGACCAATAACATCGAGAAAGAATCCGCAACGAATAAAATGCCGAAAGGCGGCTCCCAGCCTCCGAAATCCAGGCGCAATATGCCCGTGTTTTGAATTTTATTCAGCAAATAAATGGATATTATTGCCACGGCAGCCATTGTACCAAGGCTGCCGACAATCTGAACCCTTCTGTTGGTCCGGAAAAAAATCAGGATAATCCCTGCCAAAATCGGCAAAACCATTAGGAATACAAGGATATTATTCATCATTGGCACCTCGCATTTCTTCTAAATCATCGGTGCCGAGTTCCTGATACGCGCGGTATGCAAGAACAAGGATAAAAGCTGTTACGGCAAAGCTGATGACAATAGCTGTAAGAATCAGCGCCTGAGGCAAAGCATCTACATATACTGTCTCTGCTTCGCCCAATAATGGAACGGTTCCTGTTTTCAAACCGCCCATCGTTAATATCAGCAAATGCACAGCATGGGATAAAATGGCCGTGCCGAGAATAACCCGGATAAGATTTCGGGACAGCACCAAATAGATGGCTACCGCAGTCAGAACACCGACCAGAATGATAATTAGCGTTTCCATTATTTCGTCCCCTCACTTATGCTCAGGATAATATTGACCACAACACCGACAACGGTGAGTGCAATGCCGGCTTCGAAAACGGTAACTGTTGCGAGTTCCGTTTTTCCGAACAGCGGGAGGTCGAAATAGCCGAAACTCTGGCTGAGGAAAGGCTTCCCAAAGAACACAGGTGCCAAAGCACTTGATAAAGAAAGCAATACGCCGAACGCGGATAATTTCTTAAATGAAATGGGAACGCCTTCACTGACAGTTTCCACATCATATGAAAGAAACAACAGTACAAAAGCTGAAGCTAAAACCAGACCACCGATAAATCCGCCGCCCGGTGTATTATGGCCGGAAAAGAATAAGTAAATTCCGAAAGTGATAATAACCAGAACGACAGCTTTTGCCACAGTTTTTAAAATGACGTCATTAATTTTCATCGTTTTTTGGCCCCTTTCTCACTTTGAGCCGGATCAGTGAGAACACACCAATCCCCGCTATAAACAGGACAAGGCCTTCGAGCATCGTATCGAACGCCCGGAAATCACCGAGAATCGCATTGACGATATTATCTCCGCCAGTCAATTCATAGGAATTTTCATAGAAGCTGGAAATCGTTTCAAACATATCGGTGCTGTTTACGGACAGACCGATCAATACTATTGTCAAACCGCCGGTAACAGCTATGATCGCATTTCGTACTTTGACATGTTTTAGTGAATTTTCTTTTCTCCAATCCGGCAGATGATTGAAACAGACCAGAAACAGAACGGTTGTGACAGTTTCAATTACTAATTGCGTAAGCGCCAAATCCGGTGCCCGGAACAGCACAAAGAAAATGGCAATCGAAAAACCTAAAACGCCGTTCAGCAGAATAGCTGACACTCTTGATTTTGCAAAAAGGATTGCGACAGCAGCGGTGGCCATTACTGCAACCAGCAATACTTCATAGACACTCAGAGGAGAATCATTTGAAACATCGATATGGAAAGCGCCGGACCACATCAGAGTGCCGCCGGCCACAAAAACGAAGAAACTGAAAATATATGTGAAATAATGCGGCAAATGGCCAGTCATATAAGAACTCGTAAAATAACGGGAATTTTTTTCCAGGTTATTAAGGAAACTGGTATAAGCTGCGTTGAATGTCCAGCCTGCCGGGATTAAATTGTAAATTCCCTTCCATTTTCTGAATGAAATGAATAGAATGGAACCAAAGACAATAATTCCAACTGTCATCCATAATTCCGGGATAAAGCCGTGCCACGCTTCAATATGCGGTGCGGCGCCGGTTATGCCTGGCAGCACCCCACTGAGCGCGGGCCGCAGCAGATGATTTCCCAGAACATTGGGGAAGAAAAAGATGGCGACGATTAAAATGGCCAGAACAGCAGGAGATATGAGCATTCCCATAGGCGGTTCAACTGGAATTTTATCAAGTTTCTCCGGTTTGTGAGCGCCAAAAAATGTGCGGAAGACAATAATGGCACAATAGACAAACGTCAGAACACTGGCCGTCCAGGCAATAACCGGAATAATCCATCCCCAGTTTCCGAGTCCGAATATTTCCATATCCAATACCTGCAGCGAAGCGGTGAAAAACATTTCTTTGCTCAGGAATCCATTGAACAGCGGAAGTCCCGCCATCGACATGCTCCCGATAAGAGCGATTGTAAATGTAAATGGCAAAAATGCCATCAATCCGCCAAGGCGGCGAATATCCCGGGTACCGACCTGATGATCGACAATCCCGACAGCCATAAACAAAGCACCTTTAAAAGTAGAATGATTGATCATATGGAACAGCGCCGCAAAAGAAGCAAGTCCGTAGATGGCTCCTTCTGTACTGTCGCCCGCATGAATAGCGGCAGAGCCAAGGCCCAATAAACTCATGATCAAACCTAACTGGCTGATGGTGGAATAAGCGAGCAATGCTTTCAAATCAGTTTGGCGGATGGCACAAAAAGCGCCCCAGAATAAAGTGATGAGGCCGACAAGCGTGACCGTCCAAAACCAGGCTGAATTGCCGCCGAAGACCGGTGTAAAGCGCGCCACCAGATAAATGCCCGCTTTAACCATCGTCGCTGAATGGAGATAGGCGCTGACAGGCGTTGGCGCTTCCATCGCGTCAGGCAGCCAAATATGAAAAGGAAACTGCGCGGATTTTGTGAAAGCACCCAGCAGAACCAGGAACATCGCTGGATAAAACAGCTCATGGCTGGTGTATTGGGTGAGTTCCACTGCAATTTGGCGTACACTGAATGTGCCGGTCATCATATGGAGCATTAAAAATCCGGCAAGCATGGCGAAACCGCCAAAAACGGTGATCAATAATGATTTTTGTGCGCCAGCTCGAGAATTTTTCCGATGATACCAGAAAGCGATCAGCAGAAAAGAAGAAATGCTGGTAAGTTCCCAAAAAACATAAAGCACCATTAAATTATCGGAAAGCACAACGCCGAGCATCGCGCCCATGAACAGCATCAGATAGGCGTAGAAATGCGGCAAGGAATCCGTTGACGATAAATAATAGATGGAGTACAGAATCACAAGGCTTCCCATCCCTGTTATCAGCAGCGCCATGATTAAGCTGAGTCCGTCCAGGTAGACAGTCATATCAATGCCGATGGACGGCAGCCAGTGTAAAGTTTCCTTAAAAGTTCTGCCTGCTGAAACAGCGGGAATCTGATAAAGGAAGAAAGCGAATAGCGATAAGGGAGCTGCCAAGGCCAGCCAGCCGATATTAAGACGGCCCAGCTTATTATGTATGAAAGGAATTAGCGCTGCTGCTGCGAAAGGAAGTAAGATTGCAGAGATGATCAAATACACATAGAAACCTCCTGAGTCAGAATTTATTTTAAAGTGTTAACGAATTATGAGCTTTTAGTAAGCGAGGAGTTGCACATTGCGGTGAAAAAATACCGGTGGGGTTTTAACCTGGCAATTAAGACTGGACAATATAAAAATAAGTGCATACCTATTAAATTATAAAGCTTTCAACGTTTTTTTTCACTTGTCAGGCAGCGTGTACAGAAGAAAATAGCAAGTTTGATGAATTTTAATTTTTAAAAACTTGATTTTACTATTTGTTAGCAGTATAATTTCATGGTTTTGAATTGCAGGCTGGTGAAAAATCCCTGGAGAGGTGAGATAGTATGAAAAAGATTAAAGGACGTATGGATGAAAGTATTCTGGTTTGTGTATTTTACGGTCCTAATGGTGAGCGCCTCATTAGACGGGGACATAAACTGGCCAGCATGCTGGATTGCCCATTATATATTTTAACTGTGGATTCCTTGCCGCTGGATGAATTTGATGTAGAAAAATCATCTTATATCGAACACTGGAAAGATTTGGCTGAAGAGCTGGAAGCAGATGACTTCGTTATCCGGGATAATGAGAAACGTCCTTCCCCAAAAGTTATTGCGGAAGTTGCCAATCAATTCAACATTACACAAATTGTTATTGGACAGACGGCACGCAGCCGTTGGGAAGAAATTACGAAAGGTTCTTTCATGAATTCGCTGCTTCGTGAAATACCTTTTGCGGACTTTCATGTTGTTTCTGTCACCCGCACCATCAAGGGCGCTGAAACGGAAGAATTTGAAACAGGAGTCCGCTGTTATCTCATTAAAGAAGGCGAAGACTATAAAATCAGTTTTGCACAAAGAAAAGATTGTCAGGTAGAAGGGATTTTCTTTAAGGAAATCGGCACTGATTTTAATAATGGCGTCTTTAAATTTATGAAAGATGCTAAAATCTTTCAGTTGGAAGTAACTGATGACGTAATCGTAAAACCCGCAATTGTTGATGAATGCATCGATGATGTGCCGGTGAATAAATAAAGAATCAACAAAGACTGCGGCTGCTTCGCTACAAGAGGCAGCCGCTTTGTTGCTGTATGCAGGAAGGAGAATTCGATGAAAAAGAAATCAAGAAACGCCCCTATCATTCCGGAACAATTGCCGGAAAGTTCATTTTTTGAAGGCCTCGATGACCACTACATGAGCAACTGCCGGATCAATCAGGAGATGATCGATTATCAGGCTGAGGGTCCGCTGCATTTGGACAGAGTGATTTTTGAAAATGTCACTTTTAAGGAAATCGACTGGCCGCGCAGTGAATTTGTGGATGTTGTCTTCATCAATTGTGACTTGTCGAACTCCAACTTTACACGCTGCGTGTTCCACCGTACGGAATTTCGTAATTCCAAACTTATGGGGACCAATTTTGCAGAAGCCGGCGTCCGGCACACGCTGTTTGCCGATTGCGTGCTGAATTATGCAACATTCGGATTTTCGCTCTGTACCTTTTCAAAATTTGAGAACTCTTCAATGCGGCAGGCGGATTTTTATGAAGCTGAGATAAATGAAACAGAATTTACAGGATGCGATATGGACGACATCAATTTTGCTGAAACAGATCTAAAAGGCGTCGATCTCAGCACCAACCGGTTTGAAAATATTCAGGTGACAATCGAAAAATTGGCGGGATGTACAGTTTCGCCTAATCAGGCGCTGGCTTTTGCCCGGCAGCTTGGCATGCAAATAAAAGACGATTAATAAGTGACGTTCAGTAAAAACAGTGGCGAAAGCTGCTGTTTTTTTCTTTTTATTTTGGATATATTAAACATTTATTAATTCGTTTAAATTTTATCATTAAAATATCATTTTCTATTAATATAATTTTTATATGAACAGTTTTAACCAATAAATATTCACAGATTTAAACCTTTAGTTGTGGTTATTAGGATTCAAAGGCAATAATCAGTCTGAAAAGTTCACACAATATTCAAAAACATCGAAAAATATTATACAAAGATATTGTAAATATCATTAATGTACAGTATATTTTAAATAGTTAGAATTTTAGCGAAGAAGGAGCATTAGTGAAATGGAAGATTTAAGCAAAAAGATAAAAAACTTACGTGAAGAAAAAGGGATCTCCCCCGAAAAACTTGCAGAAGATATTGGATTTGCCAAAAGCACTGTCTGGGCATATGAAAGCGGTAAAAAACAGATTTCTGTCAGCCACCTGGCCCGCCTGGCAGATTATTTCGACGTATCGGTGGACAATTTACTGGACAGGGAAGAACGGAGAGTCGACCTGGATCTTCAAAACTTGACGAGTATTGCAGACTATAACCTGCTGCTCGACAATAAACCGTTGAACCACGATGAAATAGCGGAAGCGGCATCTTATATTAAAGTGAAACGGCGCATGGGAAGCTTTGGTCTGGCAACTTCATAACTGGCGGCTTTTGTCACGGCTACTCATTCCGGTGTTTGGAATGGGTTTTTTTATTGGCTTATATTCACCGGCGTCTAACGCTGTCAGAATTGCTTTAATATGTGATAAAGTCAAAGTAGGATAAAAGCATTTCAATTGAGCGGCATCTTTAAAATGCTTAGATGAATCAGCTATTTTTTTGAAAAGCAGGCGATTAATCCATGGAACGCTATACTTTATACCAAACATATCGGCTTGGCATCCTCATCGACCATTTTAAGCCCAAAGATTTAATAGGAGAACTGGACGATTTCATCGAAAATACCCCAACAGAAGATATTCCCCACGTGTTTTATGTCCTGTCGCTTGCGAGTGACAGACGCACGATGCTCCAGCTGCTGACTGATCTTTCCCAAGGGGTGGACGATGAGCTTGCGGCCAGTATCATTGTGGGCTTATTACATAGAGATCAGGACAACTACACGACTGAAGAACTTTACAGGAAAACGGCCCTGCTCGCTTCATTGCTGAAAGATCCTGATGGTGATGTGGCATGGGAATTCCGGGCATTGAATGAGGCTAATGAAGAAGCGCAAAGGGCTTACGGCATGCGTTTTAAACGGAAAAAGACCCGAGAGCGGATGCTGGCGAAAAATGAAAAGGCCCTGCGTAATGCATTGGCGAAATACGCAAAATATGCAGCTGAATTTGATAATAAGAACTGGGGGAAATGATTTTGCCCATCGGTCCGGCAAAATGCTTATACGGCATTTCGCCGGATTTTTTAGTTTAGCCCGATTTCTGAAGGGAAGATATCCAATAGGAAAAGAAAACTCAGGAGGGATTTTTCATGCCAAAAACGATTTTTATCACAGGGGCAGGAAGCGGACTGGCTAAAGGCACAGCGATCGGTCTGGCGAAGAAAGGCTACCGGGTTATCGCGCCGGTTGAAACTGCGCCGCAAGTCACGTCATTAATGGAAGCGGCGGAAGCTGAAAATGTAAAACTGGAAATCTTTAAAATGGATATAAAAAATCCACAGGATCTTGCGCAGATGCATGACTATGATTTTGATATCTTTGTAGCCAACGCGGCAATCAATGAAGGCGGACCGCTCGGGGAAGTGCCGATGATGAACTTCCGCGAACTCTTTGAAGTCAATGTGTTCAGCACTCTTGAAACGGCGCAGATTGCCGCCCGGAAATTCGTTGAGAAAGGAAAAGGCAAAATCATTTTCATGTCTTCGATGGCCGGCATCATGTCAACGCCGTATGTGGGCCCGTATACCGCAACCAAACATACCATTGAAGCGATCGCAAAAACGATGCGAAAAGAACTGGAAGAGTTTGGCGTACAAGTGGCGACGATCAATCCAGGCGCTTTTGACACTGGCTTTAATGACCGCAGTGCGGAAGCAAAATGGAAATGGTATGATGAAAAAATTCATTTCACGAAAAAAGAAGATATGGAAGAAGCCGACCAGGCGCTTGAAAACCAATACGATGCTAAAGATATGATCGCCAGAATGGTGGAAGTGATTCCACAGGACAACCATAAATTCCGTACAGTCTATCCGCAGGAAACCGAGAAGCAGATGAAAGAGGAAGAAGCGATGCATTGGGATCTTGAAATCTGAGGAGCTGAAGTCCCGAAAAATTTAGTCAATTGCATAAAAGTCCACTAAGCGCCGAAGTCTGTTGCCTTGGGCGTTTTTGTGGTTTCTCGGGCAGGAAAAAGTGGCCGAAATATGGTAAGGTAAGCAGTACGAATCGAGTTTTAGGAGTGTTAACTATTGTTGGAAAAAGCAAGAGAATTACTGCAGACCTATTTTGGCTATGAAACATTCCGGACCGGGCAGGAACAAGCGATTTCCCAAGTTTTTGAGGGCTCGAATTCGATTTGCGTCATGCCGACAGGCGGCGGGAAATCAATGTGCTACCAAATTCCCGCTATGGTCATGGAAGGGACGACGATTGTAGTTTCTCCATTGATTTCATTGATGAAAGATCAAGTGGATGCATTGCTGGCGGCTGGAATTCCGGCTGCTTATATAAATAGTTCGATGGATTTTGACGAAGTTCGGGAAACTTTATACGATGTGCAGCGCGGAGCTGTGAAATTATTGTATATTGCGCCCGAACGCCTGGACAATGAAATGTTCCTGAACGAACTGCAGGGAGTTCATGTGCCGCTGATCGCTGTTGATGAAGCCCATTGTATTTCACAATGGGGACATGATTTTCGCCCGAGCTATCGGCTGATCAGCCGCATGATGGAACTGTTTCCGAATAACCCGACAGTTTTGGCGCTGACGGCAACCGCTACGCCGCAAGTCCGTGAAGATATTTGCCGCATTCTGAATATAGAAGAGCGCCATACCATCATGACGGGCTTTGAACGTGCGAATCTGACATTTTCCGTCATCCGTGGGCAGGACCGGGAGCGTTTCCTTAAGGAATATGTACAGAAAAATGATAAGGAAGCGGGCATCATCTACGCAGCGACCCGTAAAACGGTGGATTCTGTTTATGAAATGCTTTTGAAAAAAGGCATCAAAGCAGCGAAATATCACGCCGGCATGCCGGACGACCAGAGAAGAGCCGGCCAGGAGCAATTCCTTAATGATGAAGTGACGGTCATGGTGGCCACCAACGCCTTCGGAATGGGTATCGACAAAAGCAATATCCGGTACGTTGTGCATTACCAGCTGCCGAAGAACATGGAAAGCTATTATCAGGAAGCGGGGCGGGCAGGCCGTGACGGGCTGCCAAGTGAGTGTATCGTCCTCTATGCATCGCAGGATGTTCAAACACAGCGATTCCTGATCGACCAGGCACAGGATCCGAGCCGGATTCCGGGAGAACTGGTCAAGCTGCAGGGCATGGTCGATTATTGCCATACCGAAAATTGCCTTCAGCAATTCATCATTCATTATTTTGGTGACGAAGCAGCCGGAGAATGCGGGCATTGTGGAAATTGCGTGGATGACCGGGAAAGTCTGGACGTTACAAAAGATGTGCAAATGGTGCTGTCATGCGTCATCCGCATGGGCCAGAAATTCGGCAAAATGATGACGGCACAGGTGCTGACAGGATCACGCAACAAAAAAATTCTGGATTTCGGTTTCGATAAATTATCGACGTATGGAATTCTAAAACATCACAGTGCCAAAGAAGTTTCGAATTTGATCGAATTCATGATTTCCCAGGAATTGCTGGCGGTTGAACAAGGCTCATTCCCGACCATCTATGTTCCTTATGGGGGAAGAGATGTACTTCTCGGCAAACGCAAGGTTCTGCGCAAAGGAGCCGTCATTACGAAACAGATTGCCGAAAATGATCCTCTTTTCGAAGAGCTGCGCAAAATCAGGAAAGAACTTGCCGACCAGGGCGGCGTACCGCCGTTTGTTATTTTCTCGGATAAATCCTTGCAGGATATGTGTGCCAGACGGCCAAAAACGGCTGAGGAATTCCTTGAAGTCAACGGAGTCGGCGCCAATAAACTTGAAAAATACGGAGAAGCTTTTTTATCCGCTATCCGCTCTTTCGAACCCGTAAATAATTGAGCGCTTCTGTCTTCGGACAGGGGCGTTTTTTTATTGCAGATATCATAAAAATGTAAGCGCTTGCAGTAATTTTCGACTATTAAAATTAATTGTAATTTTATATTTATTCAGTTTTTATGATATACTATCCTAATATTATGACACTTCACTGTGTTAGAGGGGGAAACATTATGAATAAAAGAGAGTACCCAAATGCCCAGGGCCTTTATGATCCTGATCAGGAGCATGAAGCTTGCGGCATTGGAATGATTGCAAATATAAATGGTGAAAAATCTCACTCGATTGTCCAAAATGCGGTAAATATTCTTTGCAACCTCGAACATAGAGGCGGGCAGTCCTCTGATACGAGCACCGGGGACGGAGCGGGGATCCTGACGCAAATTCCTCACCGCTTCTTCCAGAAGCAATGTGAAAAAGAGGGGATTATCCTTCCGGCTGAAGGAAGATATGGCATCGGCATGATATTTATGCCGCAGGATTACGATATCCGGATGAAATCGAAAGAAATCATTCAACGGATCATCGAAGAAGAAGGCCAGCAATGTCTCGGGTGGCGGCCAGTTCCGGTGAATGATTCATTTGTCGGCAAAGTGGCTACAAAAACCAAGCCGGTCATCAGGCAGGTTTTCATTGAAGCGGCCGACAATCTTGAAGGGCGGATGGACCTTGAAAGAAGGCTTTACATCATCCGCAAGAGAATCGAACAGGAAATGGGTTCTGATCCTGATTTCAAAGATGTTTATTTCAGCAGTCTGTCGGCTGGGACAATCGTCTATAAAGGGATGCTCATACCCGAACAATTGGATTCATTTTACATCGACCTCAACCATCCCGAATTCAAATCGGCGTTGGCATTAGTCCACTCCCGTTTCAGCACCAATACATTTCCCAGCTGGCAAAGATCCCACCCGAACCGTTATTCCATACATAATGGTGAATTCAATACATTGCGAGGCAACGTCAATTGGATGCGCGCGCGCCAAGCCTTATGCAGTTCGCCATATTTTAATGATGAAGACTTGAAGAAAGTGCTGCCGGTCATCGATGAAAGCGGAAGTGATTCCTCGATGTTCGACAATTGTTTTGAATTTCTTCATTTATCAGGACGGTCGCTTGCCCATACGGCAATGATGATGGTTCCTGAGCCATGGGTGAATGATCCGACCATCAAAAAAGAGAAAAGGGATTTCTATGAATACCACAGCACTTTAATGGAGCCATGGGACGGCCCTGCCGCGCTGGTATTTACCGATGGCAATCAAATTGCTGCTTGTCTTGACCGCAACGGCCTCCGTCCGGCGCGTTATTATGTGACCAAGAGCGGCATGATCGTTCTGGGGTCTGAAGTCGGCGCATTGGATATTTTTTCAGACGATATCATTTACAAAGACCGTTTGCGTCCGGGCAAGATGCTGCTGGTTGATCTGGATGAAGGGAAAATCATTCCAGATGAAGAGATCAAACTGCAGATTGCAGCGGAACTGCCTTATAAAGATTGGGTAGAACAGAATATGTTCGATTTGGACGATTTGCCGGATCCGGAAGTCCAAGAAAACTATGACGCAGCGGAATCGTTGATAAAACAACAATTGGCATTCGGTTATACGATGGAAGAAGTCCAAAAAATCATAAAGCCACTGGCCACCGAAGGCAAAGATCCGGTCGGTTCAATGGGCTATGATTCACCGTTGGCCGTATTGTCCAAGAAACCGCAGCTCCTTTACAATTACTTCAAACAATTATTCGCTCAAGTCACAAATCCGCCGATTGACGCAATTCGTGAACAGATCATTACAGCGGCTCGGACGACAATCGGAGCGGAAGGCAATCTCGTGGAACCGACTCCGGCAAGCAGCCGCCATATAAGGCTGGAAACACCGCTGCTTACAAATCAGCAATTGCAAAAATTGAAATACAATCCGCTGAGTGAATTCAAAGCAGTGACACTGTCAATTTTATTTCCTGTTTCCGGCGGAGCAGAAGCCATGGAAAAACGGCTTGATGCTTTGTTTGCGGAAGCGGATGCCGCTTATAAAGACGGTGCTGTCTTATTAATTCTGTCAGATAGAGGAGCCGATAAAGAATATGCAGCGATTCCTGCCTTACTGGCAGTATCCGGTTTGCATCATCATTTGATCCGTGAAGGGATCCGTACGAAAATGAGCATTTTACTGGAATCGGCGGAACCAAGAGAAGTGCATCATTTTGCGGTGCTTATTGGATATGGCGCTGAAGGCATCAACCCGTATTTGGCGTTTGATACCATCCGGAACTTGATCGAAACAAAAGACATCCAAGCCAGTGATTACCTCCAGGCTGAAACCGGCTATGTCAAAGCGGTTACTGACGGGATCATCAAAGTGCTGTCGAAAATGGGGATATCTACGATCCAAAGTTACCGGGGAGCCCAGATTTTTGAAGCTGTGGGCATCCGGCTTGATGTCATAGAAAAATATTTTACACGGACATCGTCCCGTCTGGGCGGCATCGGTCTCGATATGATCGGCACAGAAGTGCTCATGCGCCATGCCAGAGCTTATCCTGAGCAGGAAGGAAGCGACGGCGAACTTGAATCCGGTGATGAATTCCAGTACCGCGAGAACGGTGAAGACCATCAATACAATCCGAAAACGATCCACACGCTGCAGCAAGCCTGCAGAACCAATGATTTTAATGTCTTCAAAAAATATTCGGCGCTTTTGACGGATGAAAAAGCGAATCTCCAGTCTTTGCGCGGATTGCTGAAGTTTAAGGATCGTACACCAGTACCACTGGAAGAAGTGGAGACTGTTGAGGAAATCTGTGCGCGCTTCAAGACCGGCGCGATGTCTTATGGCTCGATAAGCAAAGAAGCGCACGAAGCGCTTGCTGTCGCCATGAATAAAATCGGGGGACGCAGCAATTCCGGTGAAGGCGGAGAAGAGATTTCCCGCTTCATCCCGGACGAAGACGGAACCAACCGCAGAAGCGCGATAAAACAAGTGGCTTCCGGCCGTTTTGGCGTCACGAGCCATTATCTGGTGAATGCGGACGAGATTCAGATTAAAGTGGCCCAAGGAGCAAAACCGGGTGAAGGCGGTCATTTACCGGGCAAGAAAGTTTACCCGTGGATTGCGGAGGTCCGTGGCTCGACGACGGGCGTAGAACTGATTTCTCCGCCGCCGCATCACGATATTTACTCAATCGAAGATTTGGCGGAATTGATCTTTAACCTGAAAAATGCCAATCCCTATGCACGGATAAGTGTAAAACTGGTTTCTGCAGTCGGCGTTGGGACTATAGCGGCAGGTGTCGCAAAAGGACGCGCGGATCTTGTATTGATCAGCGGTTATGACGGCGGTACCGGTGCAGCACCTAAGACAAGTTTGAAACACACCGGTCTCCCATGGGAAATCGGGTTGGCGGAAACGCATCAGACTCTTCTGTTGAATGGGCTGCGTGACCGTATTGTAGTGGAAACGGACGGTAAAATGATGACGGGGCGTGACGTGGTTATGGCTGCTCTTTTGGGAGCAGAAGAATATGGTTTTTCCACAGCGCCACTCGTTGTGCTCGGCTGCGTCATGATGCGCGTTTGCCATATGGATACCTGTCCTGTCGGCATTGCGACGCAAAATCCGGAGCTTCGCAAAAAATATGGGGGAGACCCTGAACATGTAGTCAACTTTATGCGCTTTATCGCTCAGGAAGCACGCGAATTAATGGCTCAGCTCGGATTCCGCTCAATCAACGAAATGATCGGCAGAACGGACGTACTTGAAGTGAATGAGGCAGTTGACCACTGGAAAGCGAAGGGCGTCGATTTTTCAGCGCTGTTATATCAGCCGGATCTCCCGGATAAAGTTGGGCGCTACGCTGCAGTCAAGCAAGATCACGGCCTGATTCAGACGCTGGATTATCAGGAGCTTCTCCCGCGCTGCGGCAATGCAATAAAAGCTGGAGAGCCGGTTGAAGTGTCAACAGCGATCCGCAATATCCACAGGGCCACAGGCACAATCATCGGCAGTGCGATTTCGAGACGCTATGGTGCCGAAGGGCTGCCTGAAGATACGATCAAATTGAATTTCCAGGGATCAGCCGGACAAAGTTTTGGCGCATTTATTCCGCGGGGTATGACGATGACGTTAATCGGAGATTCAAATGATTTCGTTGGAAAAGGCTTATCGGGAGGGAAAATAATCGTAAAACCTGCAGCGGATTCTACTTTTATTCCTGAAAAGAATATCATTATCGGAAATGTCTCTTTCTACGGCGCATCGGCAGGGGAAGCTTACATCCATGGCATAGCCGGAGAACGTTTTGCTGTCCGCAACAGTGGCGCTGATATCGTGGTTGAAGGCGTCGGAGACCATGGCTGTGAATATATGACCGGCGGACGTGTCGTGATTCTGGGCAACACGGGCAAAAACTTTGCGGCTGGAATGTCAGGCGGCATCGCTTATGTACTGGATGAAAGTGAAAGTTTCAGCCAGTATTGCAATACGGATATGGTTTATCTGCAGCCTTTAGCGGAACCGCAGGAAATAGAAGAGCTTCGTGAAATGATCAATAGTCATTTCCGGTATACCGGAAGTTTGAACGCTAAACGGATTTTGGAGCATTGGGAAATATTCTCCGCCAAATTCGTACGCGTCATTCCAAAAGCTTATTTGCAGATCAATGACCGCATCAGCAAATTACAGGACAGCGGCATGACAAAATTCGATGCTGAAATGGCTGCCTTTGAAGAAAGTAAAATGTCAGAAAGCATAAAATAGAACATCAGTATTCAAAAGAATTCTATAGGGAGGGATATGATGGGGAAAAGCACTGGATTTATGGAATATGACAGACAGACGCTGAAAGAACGTGACCCCGCCGAACGGACGCATGACTGGAATGATTATACGATTCCGCTAACCAATGAAGAAGTTCAGAAACAAGGGGCGCGCTGCATGGACTGCGGTGTGCCGACATGCCACACCGGCATGGAATTGGAGAATGTGACGACCGGCTGCCCGGTCAATCACCTGATTCCGGAATGGAACGACCTGGTTTACAGAGGGCAATGGAAAGAGGCGCTGCGCCGTGAACATTTGAAGAATAATTTCCCTGAATTCACAGGGACGGCATGCCCGGCGCCGTGCGAAGGATCTTGTGTACTGGGCATCAATGAGCCGCCGGTAGCCATCAGAACTGTCGAACGTTCGATCATTGAACGTGGATTCGCAGAAGGCTGGGTGGTTCCTGAACCGCCCGAGACGCGCACCGGCAAACATGTGGCGGTCATCGGCTCGGGTCCGGCGGGACTTGCAGCTGCGGCACAATTGAACAAAGCGGGCCATTGGGTTACCGTCTTTGAAAAAAATGACCGGGTCGGGGGTTTGCTGACTTATGGCATACCCGAAATGAAACTGCCTTATGAAATGGTGGTTCGCCGGGTGGAAATCCTGAAACAGGAAGGCATCACCTTTAAAACAAATGTTGAAATCGGCAAAAATTATGCAGCTGACCAGTTAAAAGAGGATTTTGATTCGATTATCATGTGCACAGGTTCAACGGTCCACCGTGACCTCCAAGTGGAAGGAAGGGAACTTGGCGGCGTTCATTATGCAATGGATTTTCTGCATGCCAGCACAAAGAGCTTACTAGATTCGAATTTCGAAGACGGCAATTTCATTTCAGCTAAAGGCAAAAATGTCATTGTCATTGGAGGCGGCGACACCGGAACAGATTGTCTCGCTACAGCTGTCCGCCATGACTGCGAAAGCCTCGTCCAATTTGATGTCTATGACAAAAAAGGGGCAATACGCGATGAGCAGGGGAATCCGTGGCCGCAATACCCGAAAATTCATCGGGTGGAATACGGCCATAAAGAAGCTGCTGCCGCTTTCGGGGAAGACCCGAGAGCGTATGCTGTCATGACGAAAAAATTTGTCGGGGATGAAGCGGGCAACGTGAAAGAAGTTCATACAGTAAACGTGAAATTGCGCATCGATGAAGAAGGCAATCGCGTGAGGGAAGAAATTCCGGGAACTGAAAAAGTCTGGAAAGCGGATCTTGTCTTGATCGCCATCGGATTCAGCGGACCCGAACAAGGCCTTATTCAGCAGATGGACGTGGCGGTCGAGCCGAATTCATGCGTAAAAGCTGAATATGGCAAGTACACGACCAGCTCGGAAGGAATCTTTGCTGCCGGTGATATGCGCCGGGGACAAAGCCTGATTGTCTGGGCCATCAATGAAGGACGAGAAGCTGCAAGAGAGTGCGATCGCTATTTAATGGGTGCGACAGTATTGCCATAAATGATAAGCCGGATTTTTCCGGCTTATTTTTTTTGTTGAGAAATATAACGTAACGTTGTTCTTTGGACCTGGTTCATTTATACTTTATATTGAATGGCTTGCAGTATAAAAGATGTGGTTAAAAGATACGCATTTTTATATTCAGGCATCCAAAGAGAAAAGGGAGGAAATAGAATGTTGAAGAAATATTCAATCACTGCGCTTTTTTCGTTACTTCTGATTTTTACTGCGTTTACAGGCGGAGTTTTAGCTGAAACGCCAGAACCTGCTTTATCCCCTGAAATCGCCGAAGCCTTGGCGGATGTAGACCGGGTAAACACAGAAATTGAGACGGAAATCGTTAAAGTGCAAGAAAAAGCCGAGAAAATGTATGCAGATTACATCTCCAAAAGAGATAACGCAAAAAATATTGCAGAAGAAAATAAAGCATGGAATAAATATGATGAAAAAATCGAAGCGGAAATAGCTAAGCTTCAGACTAAGACAGAACGTATGACTGCAAAAGGCATTGAAAAAGCTGAAGCAGCAGGCCTTATTGTTGAAGTGGAATGGATTCCCGTTCAATTCGCTGATCGTGAAAGAAAGATCGATCCGATTAAAGTTATTGGTTGGTAAAACCTATTGTCATAAAAGGCTCAATTAAAGTACTATGAGAGTATGGCACTTGCATACTTCACATAGTGCTTTTTTTAGGAGGGGCGTGTATTGGTGAAAGGTTTGGATATACAGAGAAATGAATACCTTGAAACAGTCCAAAACCGATCAACTACCTTAAGTCTGCTTGGGCGGGGTGGCGGTATGGAATTAATGAAGCAAACTGTCCAAAAAGATAAGCTCATGATCCTTTTTCCTAGTGAAGAGCCAGATATCCATGAATTTTTCTATGTACTGAAAGGTGAATTGGAATTACAGGTCAATGGTGAAACTATTCATGTTGGCCCAGATGACTTGATTTCAACAAATGATTTGGACGAACCAGTTCAAATGATGGCAAAATCAGAAGTTTCTATTCTCTCTTTATCTAATTCATTGGTTTTTCATTCGATTAGCGAAGAAATAAAAGAGCTTCAACGAGTCGGTGGATTAGTAGAGAAAAAAGATAAATATACACATAAACATAGTTTGCGTGTGTCCCAATTTGCTGTTAAAACCGCCAAGAAAATGAAATTGGACAGACAAAGAATGGACGACCTCTTCATCGCTTCCATTCTTCACGATATCGGTAAAATAAATATTCCTGAAGAAGTTTTGAACAAACCGGGTAAATTGACGAATGAAGAGTTCGATATGATAAAAAAACATCCGGGGGACGGAGCGGATATGCTCCGGAAAACTGCTTATAAGAAACTGGCTGACATTGTTGAACAGCATCATGAGCGGATTAATGGCAGAGGCTATCCTTTCGGGTTGAAAGCTGATGAAATTCTGCTGGAGGCAAAAATCATCGGTGTCTGTGATACGTTTGACGCAATGACTGAAGACAGATCTTACCGCAAAGCGTTTACTCCGGAATACGCGATGGAAGAAATCCGCAGACTTTCAGGAATTCAATACGACCCCGAAGTTGTGGATGCATTCGAAAAAGTTCTGCGGCAGGAAGGTAAAATTTAATAGGATGAATTTCCCTGCACAAGACACCTGACAAAAAATCAGCGTGTCTTTTTTAGTAGGGAAAATGTTTAGGTTACCCTGAAATAGTAAATAATAAGAACACAGTGTATTCAAATACTGAGAAGGAGAGATTCCAATGGCAAAACGTTCAGGCGGCATGTTCGGTAAATTAGTTTTATTAGGTATAGGGGCTGCGATCGGTTCCGCTATGGCTCAGAAAAAAGTGGATTCCAACGGCACTTCCAGCGGGACTTCGGGATCTTCGCAATCCGGCAATATGAAGGAAAACGTGAAGAAAGGTCTGGACCGGTTCAACGAGCAATCAGGCGGGATGGTTGATAAAGCCAAGCCATATGTATCGAAAGCGGTTGAACAGGTCAAAAACGCAATCGACAGCCAGCAGAAAATGATGGACCAGGAAAAAGATATGCTGGATAAAGCGGATAAAACCCTTCAGGATGAAGTTGGCAAGGATTCGCAAGGCAGCTCAAGCACGTCAAGCGGCTCAGATACTTCAAAGCAGAACGGATCCAATAAAACAGGCAGCGCCTCCAATGACTCGACTCCAAGCGGCGGGGCATTTGGCGGCAGCACCGAATACAGCGATTCCTTAAAAAAGGGAATCGATGAGGATTCGTCGAAAAAGGATAAGAGCGATACAACGTTCGACAAATAAAGCGATCCATCATGCAGCTACCACTCGCAGTTAATGAGTGGTAGTTTTTTTCCACAAAAATGACGGAATATTCCGAAATTAAAAAGGAGGGCAATTATGTTTCAATCATACACAGTAAAACCTTTCTATGATGAAATGTTTGAAGAAGATAAGCAGCCGAAGCCGCATTATAGAAATTTCTTTCAGTTGCTCCAGCATTTCAGTGAAGAGGAATTGCGCGAAAAACATGAAACCGCTCAATTATCTTTTCTCCGGCAAGGCATCACCTTCACTGTCTACAATAATAATATAGGAACGGAAAGAACCATGCCTTTTGACTTTGTGCCGATCATCATCCCGCCTGAAGAATGGGAAATCGTCGAAAAAGGGATGATTCAGCGAGCAGAAGCATTAAATCTGTTTCTTGAAGATGTCTACGGGGAACAAAAGATTCTTCAGGAAGGGATTGTCCCAAGAAACCTGATTGAAGAAAATCCTTATTATTATGAAAAACAGGTAAAAGGAATTGATATTCCTTTGAAAAACCATATATTCCTGGCAGGCATCGACCTGATTCGGGATGAACACGGAAAATATCATGTACTTGAGGATAATCTCCGCAATCCATCAGGGATGTCCTATGTATATCAGAACCGGTATGTAATGAGGCAAGTCTATCCTGAATTCTTTGCTAAACATTCCGTTCAGACCCTTGAACATCAAATGACCCATATGCATCAGGCCATCCTCGATCATGCGCCAGTCACTCAGAAAGGCAAGCCTTTCGCTGTGCTGCTGACACCCGGAATGTACAATTCGGCATATTACGACCATCTTTTCCTTGCGCAGCAAATGGGCATTGATCTTGTGGAAGGGCGTGACCTGGTCGTGAAGAAGAATATCGTTTATATGAAATCGATCCGCGGCTTGAAAAGAGTGGATATCATCTACCGCCGCATCGACGATGATTTCCTTGATCCGGAAGCATTCAATGAGGATTCCGCATTAGGCGTACCGGGTTTATTGCAGGCTTACCGCAACGGCAATGTTGCCATTCTTAACGGGATTGGCAACGGGGTCGCTGATGACAAAGCCATATATGCTTATGTGCCGGAAATGATCCGATACTATCTTGACGAGGAGCCATTGATCGATAATGTAAAAACTTATCTTCTGGAAAATAAAGAAGAGCGGGAATGGGTGCTCGATCATCTGGAAGAGCTTGTTGTAAAAAACGTCGGCGCGTCCGGCGGATACGATATGCTGGTTGGTCCGCATGCATCCAAAGAGATGATTGAGATTTTCCGCGAGAAGATTATTGAATCACCGCATCAATATATCGCACAGCCAACAATCAAATTATCCCGTGCACCGGCCTATCAGGGAGAGAAATTTTATCCTTGCCATGTGGATTTGAGGGTTTTTGTAATGCGTGGAAAAGAAACGAATGTCCTACCAGGCGGCCTGTCCCGCGTCGCGCTTAAGGAAGGCTCGCTGGTCGTCAACTCTTCACAGGGAGGCGGCGGAAAAGATACATGGGTCTTCAAGAAAAAAGAAGAAGGAGGAGATTCCTGAATGCTGAGCCGAGTCGCGAATTCCTTATACTGGATGTCAAGAAACGCGGAACGCGCCGAGAATAACGCGCGAATCCTGGATGTGCAATTATTGCAGATGATTGAAGCATCTGATGAAGAATTGGTCAGGGATGATGATTGGAAACTTATATATGAAATTTGCGCTTCAACGGATATGATGGAATATATCAAGTCCTTGCCTGCTTATAATGAAGATCGGCTGGTTCATTATCTTGCAATGGAAGAGAACAATTTCAATTCCGTAGCAAGCTGTGTCCGTTTCATCCGTGAAAATGCGCGGGTCAGCCGGGACCATATTACAGACGATTATTGGGAAGTCTGGAACAGGTGCTATTTGGAGCTGCAGGACATGGAGACAGACAACCTTACTGTTCGTGAAATGCAGCAATTTCTCCAGAAAGTGAAAAATACTGCCTTAACTTCGCAAGGCATCGTGGAATCTTCGATGTCGCGAGGTGTCGAGTACCAGATGATCAAAATCGGGAAGTGGCTGGAACGCGCTGAAAAAACGGCGCGGATCCTTAATGTGGTATGTGAACGGACACTCGCAAGGGAAGAGGCGCAGCAATCGGAAGATTATTATTACTGGCTGGCGGCTCTCCGCATGACGAATGGGTATGATGCTTACCTGAAAGCGAATCCGCCGAAAATGGATCCGTCGCTAGTGCTGACATTTCTTGTTTCGAATTCAAATTTCCCACGCTCGATCCGGTATTGCCTGGACCATATGAGGGAAGCCATCGTCAAATTGGAAGGCGGCAAAGTGTCCCATTACTCCTGGGAACTGTTTGCGAAAATTGACCAGCTGACTGCTGATTTCGATAATTTTAATTTCCAGGAACTTGAACAGGGAGATATGATGAACTTTTTAAATGAATTCCAGAACGGCTGCAATGAAATCGGCCAGATTTTCTCCAAGACATATTACCTTATCGATCCCGACAGCGAAAACTACACAAGCACCCAAACCCAGACGGGGAGTGCGAAAGGAATCACCTCTATGAAATATAAAATCGAGCATACCAATATCTTTAAATACGACACGGTTGTAGACCAAAGCATGAACTCCATCCGTTTGAAACCGAGGACAGATGAAGTTCAGAGGCTGCTGTCTTATCGCGCTGATATCACACCGGCTTCATTGACAAAGGAACATATCGATATTTGGGGCAATAACGTGGAGACGTTTTTTATCGCGGAACACCATCAGCATCTTGAAGTGAAAACAACTTCCATCGTGAGTATCCAAAAAAGCCCGTTCATCCACCAGATCGATTATTCACCGGAAATGCGCGCAATCTTCCATTCCAAATTATTCGGAGAGCATTATTTGGCATACTTAAGCAACACTGCCTATACCTATTTGAATCCGGAACAGATCGATCAAGTCGACCGTGAGCTAGGGAAATTCGACAACCCTGTCCAATACGCGCTTGATGTAATGAATTATATTCACGATCACTTCACCTACAACGGCGAGTCGACGGATGTATCGACAAAAGCGTCTGAATCCTTCAATTTGCGCAAAGGTGTATGCCAGGATATCACCCACGTTATGCTGGGCATTTTACGGAGCAAGCATATCCCAGCCCGTTATGTCAGCGGTTATCTGTATGTCGGTGAAAATTCGGCGCTGGTCGGTGATGCGGCAAGCCACGCGTGGGTAGAGTTTATGGTGCCGGGAGTCGGATGGGTGGGCCTTGATCCGACAAACAATGTGGAAGCACTCGAAAACCATATCCGTGTTGGAGTGGGGCGCGACTACAATGATGTAAGTCCCGTGCAAGGCGTATACCGCGGGGGCAGCCAGTCCCTTGACGTCAAAGTTTCCGTCAGTCTGCTGGATCAATAAAAACTGGCCGCAAAAACCAGATTGGCTCAACTTCAGTCAAGGAGGACAAAGCACCCCATTGACTGAAGTTTCTCTTTAATGGAGATTGCTCGAAATCCATGCCATAATGGAATTATCTGGCGTTATGGACGGAGAAGGAGAATTATACATGGACAGCAAGGATTTCAAAGATTATAAAATAAGTGAACCGATTTTAAAGGCACTCGAGGGGCTTGGTTATAAAGAGCCTACAGAAGTGCAGGAAAAAGTGATACCTGTTGCATTGCGGAAAACGGATATCGCTGTAAAGTCACAGACTGGGAGCGGTAAAACCGCCGCATTCGGCATACCGATCTGTGAAATGGTCGAATGGAAAGAAAACAAACCACAGGCGTTGATTCTGACACCTACCCGCGAACTGGCGGATCAGGTCAAAGAAGACATCACCAATATCGGCCGTTTCAAACGCATCAAAGCGGCAGCAGTCTACGGCAAGCAGCCATTTGCCTATCAGCAGGCCGAATTGAAGCAAAAATGCCATGTGGTTGTAGGTACGCCTGGACGGGTGCTCGACCACATCGAGCGCGGTACGCTGAAACTCGACCGCATCGAATTTCTGGTGCTGGATGAAGCGGATGAAATGCTCAATATGGGCTTTATTGAACAGGTGGAAGCCATCATCAATAAAGTGCCGAAACAGCGAATGACCATGCTGTTTTCTGCGACATTGCCTGAAAACGTGGAAAAACTGCAGCAAAAATATATGGATCAGCCCGAACATATTGAGATTGCTTCAACTGAAACACTGAAAAACCAGATTGAACATTATATGATCCGCGTTGCGGAAAAGCAGAAATTCGCTTTATTGCATGATGTGACAATCGTTGAAAATCCGGACAGCTGCATCATTTTCTGCCGGACGAAAGATAATGTGGATTTCGTAATGGAACAGCTTGAAAAGCATTATTATACCTGCGATAAACTGCATGGCGGCATGGTGCAGGAAGACCGCTTCGCTGTGATGAATGATTTCAAGCGCGGAGAATTCCGTTATCTGGTCGCGACAGATGTAGCGGCAAGAGGCATCGACATCGACAGCATTACGCATGTCATCAACTATGACATACCGTTAGAGAAAGAAAGCTATGTCCATCGGGCCGGCCGCACAGGCCGCGCCGGGAAAACGGGTAAAGCGATCAGCTTTGTAACGCCGCATGAAGATAAGTTCCTGGCTGAAATCGAGGACTATATCGGATTTGAAATTCCGGAAGAAACGGCCCCTTCAACAGGGGAAGTGCGTGCAGCGGAAGAGGCTTTCACTGAAAAGCTTGAAAGCCGTCCACAGCTTAAACGCAATAAGAACGAACAGGTAAACAAGGATATCATGAAGCTCTATTTCAATGGCGGCAAAAAGAAGAAATTGCGCGCTTTTGATTTTGTCGGAACGCTGACAAGCATACAGGGTGTTACAGCTGAAGACATCGGCATTATCAAAATCCAGGATACGGTGACGTATATCGATATCCTGAACGGCAAAGGCCCGATGGTCTTGAAGGAAATGAAAAATAAGACCATCAAAGGAAAAACACTGAAAGTGCATAAAGCGAAGAAATAAAAATAAGGAAACCGTCTCTTTGAGGCGGTTTTTTTGTATATAAAATCCTATTTGGCATTGCCTGTTGATTTTTGAATCCCTCATACGTTTTCTGGTGTTACTTCTTATATGAATTAGGGTAGACCTATAATATATTTCCAATTAAAAAATCTGTTAAAAAACTCGGCTGAATTTTGAGTCGATTTTTGAAAGCTTAAAATTAGTTTTCTTAAAACGCTTGTTGTATAATTTTTATATAAATAATGTATAACTAAAGAACCAAAAATGGGGTAATCATATGGAGAAGAGAATTATTATTATTGGCGCTGGTCCGGGAGGTCTGGCAGCGGGCATGCTGATGGCGGCCAAAGGCTATAAAGTGGATATATATGAAAAAAACGAACGCGTCGGAGGGCGTAATGCGGCTTTAAAACTCGGAGATTTCACTTTCGATACCGGACCGACTTTTTTAAGCATGCTGCATATTGTGGAAGAACTGTTCGAGGCTGCCGGCCGGAAACTTGCCGATTATATGGAACCTGTCGAATTGGATCCGATGTATGAGCTGATTTTTGAGGATCAAAAATTAATCATGACGCGCAATGCGAAAGAGATGAAAGCTAAAATCGACAAAGATTTTGAAGGCGGCGGGGAAGGGTATGAGCGTTTCATGAAGGAGACGGGCCGCAAATTGGAAGCATTGTCACCGATCCTGCAGACGAGGATGGATAAGTTTTCACACATGATCCAGCCTAAAGTGCTTAAAGCATTGCCGGAATTGGAAGTGAACAAAAGCCTTTATGACGTGCTTTCCCGTTATTTCAAAGATGAACGGCTAAAGCTCGCTTTTGCTTTCCAGTCCAAATATCTGGGGATGTCACCGTGGGAATGTCCAGGTGCTTTTACAATCTTATCTTATATGGAGCACGCTTACGGAATCTATCATCCGATCGGCGGCGTCAATCAGCTTTCTGAATCGATGGCGAAAGTGATCCGCGAACTTGGCGGCACAATCCATACAGGCAAAGGCGTGAAAAAATTATGGCTTGAAGGCCGTACGGTCAAAGGCGTCGATCTTGAGGATGGAAGCCGTGAAGCCGCTGATGAAGTCATCATTAACGGAGATTTTGCGCATGTCATGACAAACCTTGTCGAACCTGGGGTTTTGAAGAAATATACCCCTGAAAAGCTGGAGAAGAAAAAATACTCCTGCTCCACTTTCATGATTTATTTGGGATTGGATAAAAAGTTTGATCTTTCCCATCATACAATTGTCTTTGCCAAGGATTACAAGAAAAATGTGGAAGAGATTACGGATTCGAAGCTGTTATCGGCGGATCCTTCTATATATATCCAGAATGCGAGTGTTACCGATCCGACACTTGCGCCTGAAGGGAAATCAGCACTTTACATATTGGCGCCGGTCCCGAATAATTTCAGTGATATCGGCTGGGACAATGAACAGCAGGAATTCAGGGAGCTTGTCTTGAATATTATTGAAGAGAAAACGGAATTCAAAAATCTGCGCGATCATATCGAAGTGGAAAAAGTGTTGACGCCGTTTGGCTGGGAACAGGATTATTCCGTTTACAAAGGAGCAACCTTCAATCTGGGGCATCAATTGTCGCAGATGATGATCTTCCGTCCGCACAATGAATTCGAAGAACTTAAGCAATGCTGGCTGGTGGGCGGCGGAACACATCCGGGAAGCGGCTTGCCGACCATACTGGAATCCGCCCGCATCACCGCTAACGGTATATTGAAAAAGGATGGAAACGGCGGAATTCCGATCCTTCCATTGCCCGCACTGGAGGGATTTGCATGAAAATCGCAATAATCGGCGGCGGCATCGGCGGCATGATGGGGGCATTATATTTAAACAGGCAAGGCCATGAAGTGACGATTCTTGAGAAAGAAAACCGACTAGGAGGCCGCATGAACTTCGTTGAGCGTAACGGGTTTAAAATCGATGAAGGGCCGACAATCGTTTTATTGCCTGAGATGTTCCAGGAACTATTGGAAGAAGCGGGAATTTCAAAAGAGAGATATGAGTTATTGCTGTGCGATCCGCTGTATACCATTCGTTTCAATGATGGAAAAGTATATACGAAATATCCCGACAGCAAACGGCAGATTGAAGAAGTGGCGAAGGTGTTCCCGGGACAGGAAGAAGGCTTCAAACGTTTTATGGAAGAAGGGCGTGCTCGGTTTGCCATCGGTAAATCCGCTTTTCTTGAACATTCTTTCGTCGATAAAAAAACTTTCTTCACTCCAGGAAATGTAAAGAATTTATTGGCATTGAAACCCCAGCTGTCCATTAAACAATTGATGGCGCGCTATTTTACAGATGAGCGGCTTCAATTGGCATATACGCTGCAGTCGCTCTATATCGGTGGAGATCCGTACAGTGCTCCCGGCATGTATTCACTCGTGTCTTTCAGTGAACATGAGCACGGCGTCCATTATTTGAAGGGCGGTTATGCGAGCATCGTGCCGCTGCTTGAAGAAGAATTGTTGAGCCTTCCGAATGTCTCTGTCAGAAAAGGGCAAAAGGTGAAACAGATTCTTGTGGAAAATGGAAAAGCAACCGGCGTGGAATTGGAATCGGGCAGAGAAGATTTTGACGCCGTGGTATATAACGGTGACTTTCCGACAGTATCCCGCTTATTGCCGGAGCGGAAAAAGAAGAAGTTTGTTCCATCTTCAGCCTGTGTATTGCTGTATTTTGGTCTGAATCAAGTCTATGATGAAGTAAATGTACATCAATTCTTTATTGGAAATGATTATGCGAAGCACATGAAAGACGTGTTTACCGACAAGCAAAAACCTGAAGATCCCGCGTTTTATACATTCCATCCATCAAAAATCGATGATTCTTTAGCTCCTGAAGGAAAAGGGGTGCTTTATACACTGATTCCTGTTCCTTCAGGTTCGGAAGTCGATTGGGCGAATGAAAAAGAGTGGATCGACGGAGTGATCGACAGAATGGAAGAATTGTCATTCCCGGGATTGAGAGACGCTATCGAGTGGATGGAAGTAAGGACTCCAACGGATGCTGAAACATTTGGATTGTTCCGGGGAGGAAGTTTCGGGATTGGTCCGACTCTGATGCAATCAGGCGTTTTCCGTCCGCAAGTCAAACCTTTCAATACAGAAGGTCTTTACGCAGTCGGAGCTTCCGTCCATCCTGGCGGCGGTATTCCGATCGTGATGCAAGGTGCAAAGTTGCTTGCCGAGCAGATTGAACGAGATTCCTTAAGTGAGAGGAGAGGTTCTAATGGAATTAAATAAAGCCTATCGTTTTTGCGAAGAAGTTATTGCAGCCAATTCCAAAAGTTTCTACAAAAGTTTTTCGATGCTTCCAAAGGAAAAAAGAAAAGCCGTATGGGCTATTTACGCTTTTTGCCGGACGGTGGATGATATTGTGGACGAAGGTGCGGATCCCGTCCGTGAATTATCTCTCTTCAAACAGGAGTTCAATGATTTTCTGGCAGGCAATTTTGACGGTGAAAATCCGATGTGGGTGGCGCTTTCCGATGTCTTCAGGAATTATGATATGGACGATGAAGCTTATGCCAGCATGATTGCGGGCCAGGAAATGGATCTGCTGATGAAACCCTATAAGACGGTGGATGACGTACTGGATTACAGTTATCATGTAGCGAGTTCTGTCGGCCTGATGCTGTTGCCGGTGCTTGCTCCGGGCAAAACGGAAATTCTGAAAGAAGGGGCGATTGCCCTCGGCTACGCCATGCAAATCACCAATATTCTTCGGGATATTGATGAAGATCTTGGTTTGGGCCGGGTCTATTTGCCTTCGGATTTGATGGCGAAATACAATTTGAATGAAGAGGATCTCCGCAGGAAAACTGTAACTCCCGCTTTTGTTTCAGTATGGGAAGAGATGGCCACCGAAGCGGAGTATTATTACCAGAAAGCATTTGAAACCATAAACGAGTATCCGGTCAGTTCAAGAATTCCGGTGAAAGGCGCCGGATTGGTGTACCGCGAAATCCTGACCACCATCAGGAAGAAAGATTATAACGTTTTCGGCCAAAAGCACTTTGTGCCCGATCAATCCAAGCAGCAGATTCTGGCTTGTCTATAAGAAGAAAAGCGCAAGCGCCCGTTTAGCTCTGTGCTCCTGCATCGCTGCGCTAGCTTCGTCGCAAAGTCTTGACCTCGCAGGCGTCGGTCAAGACTTGGCCGCTGGAGTCTGGACAAAGAAAAGCGCAAGCGCCCGTTTAGCCCCCACACGAAGAAAAAGATATGCCCGCTTGGGACATATCTTTTTTATTTTTGTCTTTTTTATCCTGAAAACATTTTTTCGTCAAAAGAGATCAAACTTCTTCAAAATACGTTTGGCAACATTATGTCCGCTCATCGTAACCATCGGAGATCCTCCGCCTGGGTGGGTGCTGCCGCCAACAAAGTACAGGTTTTTAATATCGGGGCTGGCATTTGCCGGACGCAGAAACGCATCTTTTTTCCGGTGTGACGAGGGGCCGTATAACGCACCGCGAAAAGCATTGAAGTTTTCAGCTATAAAAGAAGGAGTGAAAATTTTTTCTTCTGTAAGATGGCTTCGGATATCGAGTCCATATGTCTCCAGAAAATCGTATATCCTGTCTTTATAGGTTTCCGCGTTAATCTGTAGTTTGCCATCCGGAGTAAGCGCAGGTGCATTGACAAGGATGAACAGGTTGTCTCCATCAGGCGATACGGAGGGATCGGTTGCCGATGAATTGCTGATATAGACGGTTGGCTCTTCGGAATAGCTCTTTTTTTCAAAGAGCTCATCAAATTCTTTCGGGTAATCTCCGGAGAAATAAACATTGTGATGCTTCAGTCCAGGCAACCGTGTATTCAAACCAGCCAGTATCACAAACGCGGAAATGGAAGGCTCGAAGGATTCGCTCTTATCATTGCTGAATGATGGCCGTTCACTTTCAGCGGTCAGTTGAGGGAAGGCCGTCAACAGATCGCCGTTCAAAATGACCGCGTCCGCCTGGGATAATGTGCCGTCTTCCAGCTCTACCCCTGTCGCTTTACTGTCTTTAACAATTATTCTTTTGACAGGCGCCCCGGAATAGAGACGTGCGCCTCTTTTTTTAGCGACAGCGGCAAACCCTTCCGCTATGCGAGTGTTTCCGCCTTTAGCGTAATACACCCCGCCGACCAATTCCAAGTATGCGATCATTGAAAAAGTGGCTGGCGCTTTATAGGGAGATGAGCCGATATAGGTGGCGTAACGGCCAAATGCCTGGAGCAACATCGGATCTTTGAAATACCTCTTGTAGAAATGGTCCATCGTTTCGACCGGCCGTACCTGCAGCAATGCTCTGCCCAGTGAAGGAGACAAATAATCACGCCATGACTGGAAAGTGGAAGGGAAGAAATAGCGTTCCGCCAAATTATAGATCCGGCTGATTTCAGTCAGAAAACGCGTATAGTTCTTCGCGTCGTCCGGAGCAATTCGGTTCAATTCCGCCTGCATGATGTCCGTATCGGAAGAAAAGTCAAGGTGCCGGCTGTCGGGAAAATGGTTTCGGGTATGTGCAGTCAAAGGGGCCAAATCGAAATAATCGGAAGCGGCTTCACCGGTCTGTTCGATAACCGCGTTAAAAACTTCCGGCATGGTGATCGTATTTGGCCCGAAATCAAATGAATGGGTGCCCAGCTGGACCGGCATCAGCTTACCGCCGAAATGATCATTTTTTTCATATAACTCAACTTCCATCCCCGCGTTCGCAAGAGTCACCGCTGCGGACAGTCCGCCGAGACCGCCGCCGATGATGATAGTTTTGCTCATAAATAATTCCTGCCTTTCCATGAGTAAGATTGCTTGCTGCGGGATTTTTGCATCGCGTGGAGGAGCACGGCAATCATCGCGCCGGCCTGAAGAGGCACCAGGAATGCCAATAAAGGATTCTGGCGAGTCCTGATCATTACATATAACTGCTGCAGAAATACGAGAACATAAGGCAAAAAGAACAGCGGCTCGAGCATGAAAATGCCGATGACAGCCAAAACTAGAGGGAATGAATAAAAGGATACATAAAATAAAGTGAGTAAAATTGCCATCACTGGCGAGCGTCCAATCCCTGTATAACTATTTTTTAAAAAGCCTTCCCAGACTTCCTTATTGGTGTCGTACATTTTACTGCTGACGGACTCCGTAATATTGGCCAGCAGCATGCGATGGCCGCCTTTTTTTATTTCCCGGGAAATGTGGACATCTTCCACCAGGGAGTTTTGAACCGAACGATGGCCGCCGATCTCGTCATAAGTTCTTCTGTCAAAAAGCATCCATGCGCCGTGCGCTGCTGTCGCTGCAGGAAATGAGGCATAATTCGCCAATCCCAGCGGCAAATGGAAGAAGACAACGAAATGCTGCATCGGAACAAGCAATTTACTTAAAAATGGCGCGACTTCGAAGGCGGGAAAACCTGACAGCGATTTCGCTTTTTTTTGCTGCATCAGTGCAATCGACTGTTCAAAAGCTTCCGGTTTGAAATTGATATCTGCATCCACAAACATTAACAGTTCGCCGGCAGCCGCTTTTTGAAGCTGGTGGCATGCATGGACTTTCCCCACCCAGCCCGCTGGCAGTTCGACTCCCTGCAAAAGCGTAAAACGGCTGTCGCCACTGGTCGCTGCCTCAAGCAATTGCTGCGTCCGGTCGGTGGATTGGTCGTTCAGTATGATGAATTCAATGTTCGGATATGTACTGTGTTTGAGTGAAGCAACAAGCGGTTTGACATTCCGCTCTTCATTGCGCATGGGCACCAGAACAGACAGCAAGGGATCACCGCTGACTGCCGGATTTTTGGGCAGTGGCGGCATGAAAAGACTATTGAAGATTGTCCAGATCAGAAAAGCGGTCAGGCAAAGAATGAAAATCCAGATAAGCATTGTTTTACTTCACTCCTTTCCCAGTAAATCATTGAACTCAGCCACGTTTTCGGCGATGGCTTCTTTTTTAAGCTCATCCAGCTGATGGGTTACAGTTTCCTGTAAAAAGGCTGTGCGCTCTTTTCTGGAAGTTCCAGCAATCTCTTCTATGGATAAAGGTGAACTCTGCTGGATCCATACTTCAGGCTTCTGTTCGTGCCGGAAAGAATAATAGAACGTGATTGGGACCACCGGCACATCGGGATGTTTTTCAACCAGGTAACCGATTCCGGTGGAAAAAGCGAGGGGACGGATTTCCTGATGATATTCATCGCCCTGTGGAAATAACACCACCGATTTGCCTTCAGCCAACAATTTTTCGGCGTATTGCAGGGAACGGATGATGTCTTTCGGATTTTGCTTATCGATCGAAAAAGCGCCGAGATAACGGAAGAAAATATATTTCTTAAGGTTCTTCTCATGCATCATCATGTTGATATCGTGCTTCCAAACTGTGTGATTCAAAAAGAAAAACAGCAGTCCGTCCCACCACGAACTATGATTTGCAATGAAGATCACCGGCTTTTCGGGAATCTTTTGGATATCGCGTCCCAATAGATGGGAAAACGATCTGCGAAGCAAAGGCAAAAGGTAGACTGCGAATCCTTTTTCAAATAAACGGCTTTTTTTCGCTGCTATCATATAGGCCTCCTTTTCCAGGCAAGAGCGACAAGCAGCACTGCCGGAATCGTGCTGGCTGCGACAGCTAGCCATAATCCCCCGAGAGCGCCCAGCAAGGCGAACATGCCGATCATCAGCAGATACAGCAGCACAAGCCTGCGCTCGGCTGTGTCATTGGAAATTGCCATCGATTTACGGCGCATCACCTGATCGATCAGCAGATGAAGAACGAAAGAGACAATGAACCAGCCTAAAAAGTTGGTCCAGGGAATACCGTAATACCAGCCGGTGTCTTCCCAAATCCAATAAGTTTTTATTCGGTAGGCAACAGGATCGATTATGAGATCCATAATCACCGCCCCGATTCCGCCGGTCACAGCATAAGCGAACGTGCCGTTCGGAAAAATCCAGCGCGCGAGCACATGGGACGTTGCAACGACCATCAGCCAGGCAAATCCGATGGCGATGGGCACACCGAACAGGTTTGGAGCAAAATGATCTGTGTAATCGTATGAGCCGAACAGGAATCCGGAATTCGCCCCTGCTCCCTCAACGATGAAAGTGGAGAAGAATATCGTTATGCCGATGGTGATTCCGGCAGGCTTGCCGAAGCGCTTCATGAAATATATAAATCCTATTGTTCCCGCCAGTATGAGGAACACGGCATTTGCCCATTCAAGCCAGGAAGGCAATAAATCGAAAGTGAGCAGTATAATGCCGATTGCATACCAAATCAAAAACAGACGATAAATCCTATCTTCCCATGTCAAAATCATCACTCCATTACAAGTTATACAAATAGTATACTTGAAAACTTCTTGAAGAGAGAGGAAGAGGGTGCCGGCTTGGGGCATTTAAAAATTCCTTAGTAGTTTAGATATAAGTTAGATGGGGAAAAAGATTTAAAAATTATTCATTTTTTACTTTCTTTAAAGAATATTCGGTTAATTATTGAAGGAAATCCTGCATTATAGTATACTTGCGATAGTATAAAAGCTTGTTTTTACATTGGGGGCTGTAAAATATGCAGGATTTACTGCGAAATGTTTCAAATTCGTATAAAGATTTTAGTTCCGGGCAAAAAAAGATTGGCGATCTTTTTTTCAAAGAGCCGATCTTCCTTGCCTTTTCATCGGCACTTGAAGTAGGCAGGAGAGTGAATGTCAGTGAATCTACCGTGATCAGATGGTCACAGAAATTAGGTTACCGGGGTTACGCGGAATTTCAGCATGTGCTGCAAAGGAAGCTCGCTGAAGAACGTTTTGAACAAGTGGAGGAATCCGACACACAGCCGGCAGTCGAACAATCTTTCCTGGCAAATCTGCTGGATGCGGATATCGCCAGTATCGTTCAACTGAAGCAGTCCATGGATGAAGACCAATTGCTTCAGGCAGTGGATTATATCGGCCAGGCAAAGAATATATATGTAACAAGCAATTTTTTCGATTTCGGACTCGCTCATTTCATGACGTCCTGGCTGAATCTGACACTGGACCACGCGGAGTTGATGATGCATGGAGACGGGCAATATTACCGGCAATTATCGGCATTGACTGCGGATGATACCATTATTGCCTTCGTTTTTCCGCGCTATACAAAATCCGTTATCGACACGTTGGCGACTGCCAGGAAACTGGGAGCCAAAATCGTGCTGATTACGGATGCCGGAGATTCTCCCGCGGCAGAGTACGCTGATATTTCATTGAGAGTCAACGTCAATTCAAACCTGAACATTGACTCTTATACCGCAGTTCATGCGCTGATCGCATCTGTTATGCGCTTTGTCTATGTTAAAGAGCATTCAAAAGTAAAGCGGAATTTGGCGAAGGTGGAAGCCATTTATTCGGAGAAAGAAGTTTTCATCTGATTAAACCCAATGTAAAGGCAAGCCCCGGAACGCCCAGGCGTTTTGGTGAATCATAAAACGAAAAGGGGAGAACAAGATGAAAAAGAAATATCCATTTTTAGGAATAGTATTATCAGCAGGGATGATTATGGCCGCTTGCGGTGAGGACGATTCCTCCGGTGGTTCAGAAGGTACGGGATCTGAAGGTTCAGGCAGTGATTTGAATCTGTTGGAAGAAGGGCAATTTACGACTGCATCGAGTGGTTTGTACAAGCCTTTCAGTTTTGAAGAAGGCGGCGATTTGCAAGGTTTCGATATTGATATCGGAAATGCGATCGCAGAAGAAATGGGTCTGGAGCCGAATCCGGTGACGTCTCCGTTCCAAACGATTATACAAGGGTTGAATTCAAACCGTTATGATGCAATCATCGGCTCGATGTCCAAGACGGCAGAGCGCGAGGAGCAAGTGAGCTTCTCAGACCCGTATTACTATTCTGGGGGAGCCATTTTCGTCCGTGAAGGAAATACGGAAATACAATCCGCAGAAGATCTGGAAGGCGCAACGATTGGCGTAGTCGGTCAAAGTACTTATGAAGAAGCCGCACTTGAATATACAGACCAGGACAATATCCAATATTATGACAGTGATGTCGTCGCGTTGAATGACTTAACTATTGAAGGACGGCTGGATGCAGTTATAACAGCGGACGTAGTAGGTTTTGAAGCGCAAAACGCAGGGCTGGAAATCGAAATGGTCGGTGATCCATTGTGGATCGAGCAGCCATCGATTGCAGTACGCCAGGACGATGAAGAATTGCTTGCTGCCATCAACGATGCACTCGATGCCATCATCGAAAATGGAACATATGATGAAATTTCTCAAAAATGGTTTGGCACTAACCTCCTTGAAGTAGATCTTGAAGGTGTGGAAATTCTCGAATAGAAACGAGATTGAGTCGAATAAAATATCCGCTTTGAAATACAGCTCCTGCGCACTGCTCGTCGCAAAGGCGGGCCATCTGCGTATGGCTCGCCTTCACTCCCGAAGAATTGTCTTTCTTCCATAGAGTGTCAGTTGTTTCAAACAGTTAAGACCAGTAGAACCTCTGCCAGCTGGATATGAGGTTCTTATTGGCCGTTTTAAGAAGGATAATTGGAGGAGAGAACTTATGCCAGACTTATTTATCGACGTTTATGATGTCTTTATGCGAACGTACCCTGGCTTTTTGGAAGCCACAGTCGTCACACTTCAACTAACGGCGATCGGCGTCATTCTTGGTACTCTTATTGGTTTGATTTTTGCACTGATGAAGATATCCGGATCGAAAATCCTTAGAGGGATCGCTAATCTCTATATAACAGTAATACGGGGGACACCATTGATTGTTCAAATCATGTTCCTTTATTTCGGGATTGTTGAAATTTATACTATGTCCAATTTCTGGGCAGGAGCCATTGCTCTGGGTGTCCATAACGGGGCTTATATTGCTGAAATTTTCCGAGGCGCCATTCAGGGAGTCGACCCTGGCCAGCGTGAAGCGAGTCTGTCGCTGGGGATGAACCGGAAGCAGACAATGCAGCGAATCGTTTTTCCTCAAGCTCTGCGACGCTCGATTCCGCCGCTTGGCAACCAATTTATCATTACATTGAAGGATTCTTCGCTTGTTTACATTATCGGGGTGGCGGAAATCTTCTCGCTTGCGAACAGGGAAGCGGCACAATCATACCAGCCATTCGAATCATTCCTGGTTGTAGCGTTGTATTATCTTGTACTTGTAATGATCTTTACATTCCTGCTGCGCTTGTATGAAAATAAACTCGATGTGGACAAAGCCTAAGGAGGGACAAACATGATAGTAGGAAAAAACATACACAAATCCTTCGGCGATCTGGAAGTGCTAAAAGGTGTTGATCTGCATGTCAAGCCTCAGGAAGTGGTCGTTCTCGTCGGTGTCAGTGGATCCGGAAAAAGTACACTTCTTAGATGCTTCAACTTTCTGGAAATGATCAACAGCGGCGAAATTACCATTGATGGCCATACGATTAATCCGAAAAAAGAGGATTTAGCCAAAATTCGGGCAGAGGTCGGAATGGTATTCCAGCATTTCAACCTCTTCCCGCATAAGACTGTTCTTGAAAATGTCATTGAAGCGCCAGTCACCGTCAAAAAAATGAAAAAAGAAGAAGCGAAAAAGCTGGGGATGAATCTGCTGCGGAAGGTCGGCCTTGAAGATAAGGCGGATGTTTATCCGAGCAAATTATCCGGCGGCCAGAAACAGCGCGTTGCCATTGCCAGATCATTGGCGATGGAGCCGAAAGTCATGCTGTTTGACGAACCGACTTCCGCTCTTGACCCTGAGTTGGTCGGCGAAGTGCTGCAGGTTATGAAGCAGCTTGCGGAAGAGGGCATGACGATGGTCGTCGTCACCCATGAAATGAAATTCGCCAAAGAAGTGGCGGACCGCATCATCATGATCGACCAGGGGACGATCATTGAATCCGCGGATCCCAAGAATTTCTTTGAAAACCCACAGAATGAACGCACTAAACAATTTATCCAATTGGTTGAGTGATTCAGCTGAAGCGACTCCGTTTTTAAAGCGGGGTCGTTTTTTTCTTTTTAGTAAACAGGTTTCGATGAATTCAGAAAGGATAAACAAGGAATATGATGAAAATATAAAAGGAGGCTTTTCAAATGAAAATTGCAGATATAATGACAAAAGAAGTAGACACATGCACGCCTCAATCATCTTTGCAGGAAGCAGCCGCCAAAATGAAGGAAATAAACGTCGGATCAATTCCGGTAATTGATAATGACAAACTGGTCGGTATCATCACTGACCGGGATATCGTAATCCGCGGCATTGCCGATAATGTGTCATTGGACACTGCGGTTTCTGAAATCCTTTCGGAGAACATGGTGACTGGAAACAAGGACATGTCTGTGGAAGATGCAGCAGAACTGATGGCTGACCACCAAATCCGCCGTTTGCCGATTGTTGATAATGATAAAGTTGTTGGAATCGTGTCGCTCGGCGATATAGCGGTAAAAGACAAATCATATGGCAATGCAGACATTGCACTGGATGAAGTTTCAGAACCAGCTGAACCTGAGAAGTAAGAATAAGATCTTAAGCAAAAAACCGGCCGTTATTCTGGCCGGTTTTTCTAATATGAAAGCTGGGATTTTTTATTCGACTGTAATCACTGAAGCCGAAATAAGAGGCATATCTTCCTCGGCATTGCCATCATAGATTCCTTCAAGAAGTACGCTGTCGCCCGGTTCGACAGGGGTTTCAGCCATATTCCGTATATAAACCTGCTGTTCGCCATTGACGAGAATGAAGGAAGGGAAAGCCACGTCGTCCGCCAATTCCTCAACTGTACCGGAAATTTTGACAGCGGCGCCTTCTTCAATATTTCCTGCAGCCAGGTCTGAAACAGTGGCGGTTTCGGCATCTTCCACTTCTTCAGGATCAGTTGGATCGAGTTGATCTCCTTCAGGAGCGGAAACTTCCGTTTGGAATTCATCTTCAAGCTCAGGTGTTTCCTCGCCTCCACAGGCTGATAGCAGTAATGCAGCACCAATCGGCAAATACCATTTCTTCATCCTAATCACTCCAGTGTGATAAATTTGATCATTATGGAAATATACCCTTATTCCCGGATTTTTAAAACGGCAGGCATTTCTTATGCCATGTCGAATGAAACAAGTAAAGATAGAAAGGAAGTGCAGACATGGAATTATTTGAAATGTCCTATCAACTGGACAATAAGAGGAAGCATGTGCAGAAAGTCGCGAATTTCGAAAAAACCAATATCGTGAACATGCAATTGGCGGCAGGGGAAGAGATTCCTGAACACGACGCGGACGCGGATGTCCTGATTGTCGTAAACAGCGGACGTGTCGAATTCATAGTAGAAGGGACGATCGCGGAATTATCTCCAGGTGTCTTGATGAGAATGACGCCGAAAGAAAAACACAGTCTGAAGGCGGTGGAAGATTCAGATTTCCTGGTTATTCAAATTAAGCAATAGAAAAATCCCGAGCCAAAAGGCTTGGGATTTGTCGGTCTGTCTATCATGCTTTCACTGCAACTTTCCTGATATCACCATTCAAAATCCTCGGGATATTCCGCGGATACTTCGATTTCGTGAATCTGTTTCTTGCCAGGAGCTGCGGCGGCCAGGACCTGCTTGCGGAATGCCTGATACTCATTGTCCTGAACAGCCAGTTTCAGAGCGATTGTGGATAGGCTCTTTTCGCGTTGCTCTTTCGTCATGCCGATATACTTCAGGTTCATCAGGTCCACGTATTGGATTGCGTAATCATCCACTGTGACTGGCTGGTTGAAGCCTTTTAAAATCGTCTCGTATTCCTCATCGGGAATATGCCCCTGAAGACAATCAAGGACAAGCGCCTGAAAGCGGTAGATGACTGGGAGATGCACATCCCATATGGATTGTGATACCCGCTTCTGATACAGGCTCACGAAATCTTTAAGCGCAATTGCCGCGTAGATCAATTCGGGCCACAGGATTTCCACGGAAAAATAGATGTTTTTATCCGGCGCGATAAATCCGTGCTGCTTCATCGTGTGTTCATGGAGGCCGTTGAAGACGAAGTCGACATTGCGGTCGCCTTGTGCAGCGTGCCGAATCTCATATGAAATTCCAAGTATGCGCCGGCGGGAACCTTCGTAGCCATGGTATTGGTCTTCTTTGCCGATCACTTTGTAAAAAGCCTGGTTCAACTCATCCAGGTCGAAATAATCGCCGCTTATCTTTACACCGGTGTGGTTCGGTGTGCTCATCATCGTCAGCATGCAGATTCCTCCTCAGCGTTTGGGTTTATAGTCGAGCTGCTTGAATAGTTCACCCCGTTCATCGTCGGTCAAATCACGCCATTCACCTACAGGCAAATCGCCAAGGTGGATATTCATGATCCGAATCCGCTGAAGGCTGCGGACTTCATAGCCGAGTGCTGTACACATCCGGCGGATCTGACGGTTCAATCCCTGTTTGATCGTCAGCTTGAAAATATATTTGGTCAGTTTTTCAGCTTTTGCCGGAAGCGTGACCGTGTCCAGGATTTCAACGCCTTCCTGCATTTTCTTCAGGAAAGAATCGGTGATCGGCATATCGACCCTGACAATGTATTCTTTTTCGTGTTCATTTTCTGCCCGCAGTATTTCATTGACGATATCGCCGTCGTTTGTCAGCAGGATCAATCCTTCTGAATCTTTATCGAGGCGTCCGACATGAAAAATCCGTTCCGGATGATTGACGAAATCAACGATATTCCCTTTGATATGACGTTCAGTTGTGCTCGTGATGCCGACAGGTTTATTCAAGGCGATATAGACGTATTCCTGCTGCGGCTGCTTGATCAGCTTGCCGTCGACATGCACTTGATCACCCGGCTGCACTTTGCTGCCGAGTTCCGCCGGCGCACCGTTGATGGTGACGCGGCCTGCTTCGATAAATTTATCCGCACCGCGGCGGGAGGTGATTCCCGTTTCACTTAAAAACTTATTGATTCGCATAATAAAATCCCTTCGATTTGTAGAATTTGCTGTGTGGTTCCATTATACCCTCAAATGGGACAGAACAAAACGAAGCGTTAATTACGGTTAGTAAAGAAAAAGAAGGTTTAATATGTTGCAATTTTCTAATTTATTTGACAATATAAGAGGTAAGCTGTTTCATTATGCGCAGACAATTACAGGTATAATGAAAGCGCATACATAACGGCAATCAAAACAAGGGGAGGAAACAGAATGGTAATGGAATACGCAATTCCGAATACGGCTGGTGCAAAGAGTTCATTTAAGGAAAGGTACGAAAATTATATTAACGGTGAATGGAAAGCCCCGGCAAAGGGACAGTATTTCGATAATGTTTCACCTGTAAACGGCAAGAAATTCACAGAGATCGCACGTTCGACCGCGGAAGATGTGGAAGCCGCGATAGATGCGGCACATGCTGCCAAGGATGCCTGGGGCAAAACATCGGTTACTGAACGCGCCAATATTCTTTTGAAGATCGCTGATCGGATGGAGCAAAACCTGGAAATGCTCGCGGTCGCTGAAACCTGGGACAACGGGAAGGCTGTTCGGGAAACCCTGAATGCCGACATTCCATTGGCAATCGATCATTACCGGTATTTCGCAGGAGTTATCCGTGCGCAGGAAGGGTCGCTAAGCCAGCTGGATGACGATACTGTTGCGTATCATTTCCATGAGCCTCTAGGGGTGGTTGCACAAATTATTCCATGGAACTTCCCATTGCTGATGGCAACTTGGAAACTGGCGCCAGCACTTGCTGCAGGAAACTGTGTCGTACTGAAACCGGCGGAACAGACTCCTGCAAGCATCCTGGTATGGGCTGAACTGATCGGTGATCTGCTGCCGCCTGGCGTACTGAATATCGTCAACGGTTTCGGCCTTGAAGCAGGGAAACCGCTTGCATCCAGTCCGCGTGTCGCCAAAGTCGCGTTCACGGGTGAAACGACGACAGGCCGCATGATTATGCAATATGCGTCTCAAAACCTGATTCCAGTCACTTTGGAGCTGGGCGGAAAATCACCGAACATCTTCTTCAAGGATATTATGGACCAGGATGACGCTTTCCTTGATAAAGCAATTGAAGGTTTTGTCATGTTCGCACTGAATCAGGGAGAGGTATGTACATGTCCGTCCCGTGTATTGATTCAAGAGGATATTTATGAAGAATTCATGGAACGTGCATTGAAGCGCGTTGAAGCAATCAAAATCGGCAACCCGCTGGATCCGGAAACAATGATGGGGGCGCAGGCTTCGCAGGAGCAGATGGAGAAAATCATGTCCTATCTGGATATCGGCAAGCAGGAAGGCGCGGAAGTCCTTGCAGGCGGCGAACGAAATGTGCTTGAAGGCGATTTAGCGGAAGGATTCTATATCAAGCCGACCGTATTTAAAGGGAACAATAAAATGCGGATTTTCCAGGAAGAGATTTTCGGACCGGTTGTTTCCGTAACAACTTTCAAAACGAAAGAAGAAGCGATGGAAATTGCCAATGATACATTATATGGTCTTGGAGCCGGCATCTGGACTCGCGATACGCATACAGCTTATCGTTTCGGCCGTGGAATCCAGGCGGGACGCGTCTGGACAAACTGCTATCACCAATACCCGGCCCATGCTGCATTCGGTGGCTACAAAATGTCCGGTTTCGGCCGTGAAAACCACAAAATGATGCTTGACCATTACCAAAACACGAAAAACATGCTGGTCAGCTACAGCCAGGACAAGCAAGGGTTCTTTTGATCGAAAGAAAAGGTCCTTCTTCATTGAAAGGAAGGGATTGCAATGGTCGAACGCGTAATAGCTACTGATGCCGCCCTTGAATTGATCGAGTTTTTAAAAGAGAAGCATGGCCCTCTGATGTTCCACCAGTCAGGCGGCTGCTGTGACGGCAGCTCGCCAATGTGCTATCCGGAAGGTGATCTCTTTATCGGTGACCAGGATGTGCTCATGGGTGAAATCGGCGGCAGTAAATTCTATATGCACAAAAATCAGTTTGATTACTGGCGCCACACTCAATTAATCATTGATGTAGTGCCCGGGCGCGGAGGAATGTTTTCTCTTGAGGGCGTCGAAGGAAAACGGTTCCTGACAAGATCCCGGGCGTTTACGACGGAAGAAACGAAGGAATTGCAGGAACAGATTTAAAGAGAAGGCGGGATTTCAATCCCGTCTTTTTTTTGTGGACTGAATTTCAGGGTTTTAGAATTAATAAAGTCCAAATCTGCTTTAAAGTCTATGTTTCTATAAAAAACCCTGAATTAATTTCCAGTCAAATGGATATACTGTCCGGAACTTCCCAAATACTGTCCGCAGATCGAAAATACTGTCCGCAAACGAAAAATACTGTCCGGGAGATAATTCTATACAAATAGGAACTGACCCCATTCACGGAAGCCTTCTTTTTAACCGTGAACTAGTAGATAAATAGCATCTGATTATCTATAAAAAATTATTTCTGTAAAGAATTTGCAGTGAAAAATCGAGAAGGTTTTCATTCAATCTGAATTTCGGAAAAAAGCGTGGAATATCAAGCCGGACAAAGTGTGTTTTTTATTCAAAAACGCTTGCTGTCAATAGATTCCGCGCTTGTTAAATGGTATAATGGAAGAATGAAAGGTGGTCATCAATTTGACGAAATTAGTTAACCGGATTTCTTTTGAACAAGCCGAACATGCGATTTCCTATGCCTCACATTCGCTCCATATCGAGGGCTTTGATGTGACACATGAGGACTGTAACTTTGTACGGTCGGTTTTGACAGGGGAAAAAACGGAAGCTCAATTCCATAAGGCCATTCGAAACAGATTTGATGTCTAGGTATAAGCATTCTTCCATGTATTGCTATCCGGGCACGGATGTTCTGATCAATCACTTTTCCATCCAGGATGACAACAAACTGAAAGAGCTGGAAACGGTGTACTCTTTGCTGCGCCTCTCCGAACTGAAGCTGAAAGAGCCGGCTGATCCTTTGGATATGGACGCTTTTATCGAAATTCATCGGACCATTCTTCAGGATGTCTATCCGTTTGCGGGTGAATTGCGTAAAGAGATGATTTCCAAAGGCTCTTCTTCCTTTGCCCATCCGGATCATATCGAAGTGCAGATGCACCGGATTTTTAACGAACTGAAAGAAGAGAATTATTTAAAGGACCTCCCGCGCGATAAAATGATCAAGCGGCTGGCGCATTATCTTGCGGAACTCAACGCACTGCATCCATTCAGGGAAGGCAACGGGCGGACGGTCCGTGAATTTGCGCGCCAATTGATGGCGAACGCAGGCTATCAGCTCGATTGGGAAAAGATTGCAGGACCAGCTGAAATCATCAATGCATTCGTGGATTCGTTCAATTCCACTAACGACCGGCTGGAAAATCTTCTTGATGAAATGATAAAACCATAGGATCGCCGCATTTGAAAAGCGGCGATCCTATGGTTTTATTGTTTTTTATTTTCCCGCAGCCACTCGATGCCGAATTCCACCAATGGCCTCATATAGACCAGTTTGACCTCCGCCTGGCCAAGCTTGCCGGTTCTGATGTCACCCTCAAAATCTTTGGCGATTTCAGGAAAACGGTCCGCATCCATATCGACGCATTCAAATCTTTGCCATACCCGCTCGCCGTTCAGCATAACAGCAGCGCCTTGCGGAGAAGCTGTCCGATCGTCCTGTGCAAATTCAGCGTAATGCAACGCGGTGCACGAATCAAAGCCGACGCCAATGAACAGGATTTTCACTTCAGCCTTCATCATTTTCGCAAGCGGCGAACCTTCTCCAAAAGAATCTTCAAGAGGATGGTCACGCATCCACTCTGCGGCGTCAGCACCCCAGGCCATAAAAGAATGGGACGGATGCGGGCTGCGGATGGTGGAAGGGTGCCTGTGAAAACACTCTGCGATTTTCCCCATGCCTCTGAGCCCCGTCAGATGAGGATCATAAGCAGGGAGGCTATCCCGCAGATCAGCGTGCCAGTTTTCAGGGATCGGCGGCTCCATCCAATAAACCGGATCCGAGTTGTCAGCGGATTGCGAAGGCATTACGATGGTGCCGCTGCCAGTCACTGTTTCCATCAGGGCTTCGACGACTGCCTGGGCACCGCCCGCGATCCATCCCATCGACTTCAGCGAAGAGTGGACCATGATTTGATCTCCTTTATGGATGCCAAGTTCTTTTAACTGTCTTTTTAACGATTTTTTTGACTGGAACTCGGGTGTGTTTAAAATGCTCATTAACTCTGTCATGGAGCACCTCCTGTGAATTCAATATATCATACAGTTAAAAGTTGCCTGCCTGAAATATTGCGTATAGCATTAGTATATATCAATAAAAAGAGCAGGAGTGAAGAGTATGGAAGCAAGGTTAATGAAAGAATCACGGACAATCCAGACAAAATTGGTGCTTCCGCCTGACACGAATCACATGAATTCGATCTTTGGAGGGAAAGTTCTCGCGTATATCGATGAAATCGCAGGGATTACAGCAATGAAACATGCCCGCCGGCAAGTTGTAGTGACAGCTTCCATCGATTCGGTCGACTTCCTGTCTTCGGCTCATGTAGGAGATGTGCTTGAGCTCGAAGCGAATGTCACATCAACAGGCCGCACGTCCATGGAAGTCTATGTAAGAGTGAAGTCGAAAAATCTGCAGACGGGAGAAGAGAGGCTGACAACCGAATCCTTCCTGACCATGGTGGCGATGGGCGACGATGGCAAGCCGACGCCGGTTCCTGCTGTCATCCCTGAATCAGAAGGGGAGAAGCTGTTCTTCGAAACGGCACCGGCGCGCCGGGAACACCGCAAGCAAAGAGCGAAGACACCAAGATGATTCCGAAAAGCAAAAAGGTTCCGGCATAAAACCGGAACCTTTTTTAATCTTTCTCCAAAGATTGCACATTCGCCAATGTATTGCCGGGTTCTCCTTGTATGACCGACATGCTGCCATCGGTTTCAAGGACCACAGCCTTCACTTCTTCCAGGCTGCCTTTTCCTTGATTGCGGATGGCCTGCAGAATTTCGACTCTGTTGATCCGTTCTTTTTGCATTGTATCTTCCAAAAATTGACCGTTTAAATACAATAACCTCGGTTCAGATTTGATGAATTTATTGAAACTCTTCGAGCGGACTGCCAAATATGTGATTACATATTGGCCGCCGATCAATAGCGCGAATGCGGTCAGCCCTTCCAAAAGGCTGATTTGGCTGTTCAGTAAAATTGTAGCCAAAGTGGAACCGAGAGCCACGGTCACAACAAGATCAAACGCGTTCAATTTAGTCAGTGTCCGTTTTCCGGATATTCGCAGAAAGAAGACCAGGCCGATATAAGCCAAAAAACCGACTGTAACAATCCGTGTAAAACTGTCCCAGGTAATTTCAAACATTCCTTCGACTCCTCCCTGTGGAAAAGATATTTGCCTTATGACTTATTAACATGTTGATAAGTCTGCCTTGTTTCATTTCGGCCGAATAAAAGCAGAGTTACCCCCATCATGCACAAAGTTTTCCCGTATTCCATCTTTTCCCCATCTGCCTTCAAACAAACGGAATCAAGAAAATCACCTCGCTTGAGCAACAGAAGATTTTGTTCTGCAAGCATAGAAATTGCAAAAAGGGTATATAAAAGATAGAAACCAAAAAAAAAAGGAGTGGTTGGGGTGGAAGTGTTCCTGAATATCATCCGCTATACCGGATTGGTTATTTTCGGATTGGCGATCCTCTTGCTGCTGGCGGCCATACTCAATTATTTTATTTCATTTACTGAAGTCCTCTGGTTTGAACCGGCCTTCATCCGCCTCTATCTGTTCCTTGCGGTCACTGGAATCCTTGCATATATACTGGTCAGATTCCGGAGAAGGAAATAAAAAAAAGAGCAGCCAAGAGTTGGCCGAAGGAAGTTCGGCCGACTCTTTGCGACGAAGCTAGCGAAGCGATGCAACGCCCTTTCATGTCTCGAAGCTAGCGAAGCGATGCAGAGACAGGAGCAGGGTTCAATCGAAGGAAGTTCGGCCAACTCTTTGAGACGAAGCTAGCGAAGCGATGCAGAGACAGAAGCAGGGGCTTCAGAAGGATATATTGAGTAGGATTAGTCCTCGGAAATTACTTTAATAAAAAAAGAGCAGCCAAAGCTGCTCTTTTTCCATATAAACTTATTTGTTTTTAGCCAATAACTCCTCGAAATAAGAACCGAATTCCTTCGAGCGCTTCAGGATCGTGCTTGAAGCAACGCCGAATTTTTCGCTTAATTGCTTAGGTGCAAGCATTGGTCCTTTAATCAGTTCATGGTCCTGCAGGAATCTCCAATAACCGCCGACAAGTGCCTCCGGTTTTTGGACGCTTGGCTGCTGGCTCGCCAGGTAGCTGTTCATGATGCTGGTCACGTTATCAACCGTTTCCACGTCAAAGTCGGCTTCCTGAACGTGCTTTTTCAATTCGTCCATGACGGATTGATGTTCGGGTGAAAGCTCGATGCTTTCGTCAACAGTGCCTGTAGAATATTTGACGATGCTTTCCACAACCGCTAAATAGTTGTCGCGGACGTATTGTTCGCCGTCAGTCGCGTTTTCTTTAGCCATATCGGCTTTTAATTGCTCAAAGAAAGGAGCGAATTCGCCGACAATCGTCAAATAGCCGTTAAGGAATAAAGCGCCTTCTTCGCCGACGCGTGAATCAGGCAGCAGGATTGCAAGCAAGCCCTGTCCGTCTTCCATGTCTGTCGGAGGCTGGTCAGCCATCGTATACATATCGCCTGTGAAGGCATCTTTGAATTGCGCGGAGCTCTCGTCGCCTTTAATATATTGGCCGACAAAAACTTTTACGTCGCTCCAGTTTTTCAATACATCCTGAGTGGTAGGACGCTGGGAAAGTTCAATCTGCTTATCCAAGTGCTCCTGCCAAAGTTCAGGTTTTTTCATGAACAGGAAGTTCTCGATGACAAACGCCTGTGCATCGGTTTCTGCCATTGTCTTCATCAGGCGTGGCTGCCATTCCTGCTGTAATTCACGGAAATCCGCAAGCTGTTCCTGATTCGGGTTTTCTGAAAAGAACAATTGGCGCACTTTGAATAGTTCCTCGTTCACCAAGTCGTTTACCGAGACAGACTGTTCTTTCCCATGACATTTTTTGTATTTCTTTCCGCTGCCGCATGGGCATGGATCGTTTCTTCCTACCATTCTAATCACCTACATTTTTTCTTGAGTGTACCATACATTGCGGTTTCGCTCAAAAGTCCGACGATTCTGACGTTCATTTGATATAGAAACAGCGGTTTTGCAGGCCTTTATATCTATTCGAACAACCTGATATCCAAAGCGTCCAATATATGCTGTGGCACAAAGAAACGGGCAGTCACCAGTGGATCGACAACCTGGCTGATCTGCGCCTCGCCCGCGGCACTCATGAGCATCGTCATTTCGCTGACGCTCAAATCAGTGAATGGCAATAAAAGATCGATCATTTCTTCGGTGGCAACTTTCACTGCTTCATCCAGTGTCATTGCTGATACTAAAAGCGAAACTCCTTCGCTGTTGAACAGCACCGGGAATTTGGAATGGAAGCCTTTCACCACTTCAAGAGTCACTGTGGCCCGGCCGGGGACTTCGATGCCGGAAACACTGACTTCTCCGTCACCCATGGCAGCATGGAAATCGCCAAGAGCGAACAATGCGCCTTCTGCAAAGACTGGTAAGTAGAGAGTAGCGCCTTGTGTGATGTGCTTCGTATCCATATTTCCTCCATGGGCTCCAGGCGTGCCGCAGGAAACGGGTTCACCTTCAGGTGCAACGCCGATGACGCCGATCATCGGGTTCAACGGCAGATGCAATTTTTCATTGAAGATGGCTTTGCCGTTTTTAATCGGAATGATTTTGGATTCCATCTCTTCCAGGCGGTGGCCCATGACACCAAGATCCGGCCCTGTGACCATGACGCCTTGATCTCCGATCTCCAGTTCATCAATCGTCACTTTGAGCAAGTCGCCGGCCGAAGCCCCTTCAACGTAGACAGGCCCTGTTGCCGGATTGATCCGGTCCCAGTCGATTGCTGCGACTTCCTGGTCCGGGGACTGGATCTGATTGGTGAAACAATCGTAGGTATCAATGCTGACCGTATCGCCGGATTGTACCCGGAGTACGGGAGAGTTTTTTCTTGAAAATGAATAAATGACATCATCGTTGGACAGTTTATGCACAGAGAACCACTCCTTTTCTTACTATTTAGTCAATTGTAGCAACTGCCCCTTTGAATAGCAAAACCCAGGGTGCGCGCAGTTCGGCAGTATAGTATGATGAGAGAAAATGATTTGGTGTTAAGGAGGAATCCGAGTTGATAGAAGAACCTTCCTACCGGTTGATTGCATGGATGAAAGTAATCATTCTGGCATCTTTGGTCCTTTTGGGCGCCCGGCAATTCATATTCGAACCGGTTGAAGTGCATGGCAAATCCATGATGCCGACATTCGAGGAAAATGACCGGATCATCCTGATGAAAATCAGTGAAATCGAACATTCCGATATGATTGTCTTCAGAGTCGCAGAAGACAGAAATTACTTGAAACGGGTTATTGGAATTCCGGGAGACGTTGTGGAAATGACCGACGACCATTTGTATATCAACGGTATAGAGAAAGAAGAACCTTATTTGGAACAAAACAGGAAAGTGGCTGAACGATTTGGATACAATCAGCTGACGGAAGATTTTCCTGCTGTCACCGTGCCTGCAGGGTATTATTTTGTGCTGGGCGATAATCGCTTGAATAGTGTCGACTCACGGATGCTCGGATTTATCAAAAAGGAAAATGTTATCGGAGAAGTGAAGTTCAGACTTTCTCCATTTGAACATTTGGGACCGGTGAAGTAGGGGCAGGAGAAGGAAGGTGACTTTGTGGAAATTGTGGTTATCTCGCAAAATGAGCTGGAAGCCCAAGGGTTGAAATGGGTGATGGAATCCCATATGAACGGCGTTGCAGTATCGTTTTCCAAAGCGGACGCGGCAGACTGCATGGTGATCGATATGGACTTGTGGAACGACGAACTCGAAAAGGAATTTGAACAGCGCAATATCCCTTGGATCGGCTTGTCATCCGACCGGACATTCATGACGGCCTACCGGGCTTTAAAGGGGAAAGCGGCTGATTTATTGTTCCGGCCATTCGATCCGCTGCTTCTTGTGAAACAGCTGCAGCAAATCCGTTTCCAGCTGCGCAATGAAAAAACAAGTGAAGGAAGCCTGAAGCATACGCTTCTCAGATACGAAGATTTTTTTGATGCTGAAGTTTTGACGCCCGCTGTGACTCTGACTGCTTTTGTGCTGCCTGACAAAGCGGGCTACCCATTATTGAGCAAGCAGCTGAAAAATTATCCTTTCCATAAAGGAGCGGAGGTATTTGCCTTTTCCGATTTTGTACTGGCTGCTTTTCTGACGGACGACGAGCAATCCTGTATCGAAGAAAGCCGGATGTTCTATGAATCTTGGAAGCGGGAGACCCATGAAGACCTGTCGATTTTCGTCAACGCCAACCGGCAAATTCGGCTGAAAGATTATTACCAAGGTACGAGGGATATGACTTCGCTGATTTTCTACGAAGGCTATGATATTTCTGTCATCGAACACGAACCGATTGCCTGGAAGCCGCTCGATCCGTTTTTATCACCAGTTGAACAGCGGGAATGGATAGAAATGCTCGAGAAAAAAGATACGCGTGCCATCCACGCTTGGATGCAAAATGAATTTCTTTCCTATTCGCGTCCTTATCCGGACCCTGAAATGATCCGTGTCCGGCTGACAAGTGTGCTGGCCCAGGCGCGCCGCTACATGAAATCAGTTCATCTGCAGGATGAGCAATGGGAACAGCGTTATCATGAAATTTTTGAAGTAATCGTCAAAGATCCAGTTATTTATAAGATTGCCCAGTCAACATTGAATTTCATTGTGAATGTGGTGTCAGCGGCTGTTAAGAACGCGGAAAGCGGGGAATCCCCGGCTTCGGAGGAAATTCGGGCACTGATGGAAGCGAATTACTGGAACCCGGATTGGAATCTATCGGCCTGTGCTGAACAGCTGCGGATGAATAAGAGCACATTGAGCCGCAGATTTCAAAAGCAGAACGGCCGGAAGTTCAGTGAGTTGCTGCTGCAGATCCGCATTCGCGAGGCCAACCGGCTGATGAAAGAGACGGATATTCCGCTCGATGAAGTGGCGCGGCTCAGCGGTTTTGGCACCGCTTCGTATTTCAGCGCGGTATATAAGAAACATGAAAAATTGACCCCTTCCCAGTATCGGCAGGGGGAACTTCATTTATTGAACTGAACGGCTTTCTTCGGAAGGCCGTTTTAAATTTGTTTAGAATCAATAAAGATGCAGTAATCATAAAATGATTCTAAAAAAGACTGTTTTATTCGAAAGGATATTAAATAAAACAAAATAAATGAAATAAATTATAAATAATTAACTAAATATTTCATATAGAATGAAAATATACAAAAAGGAGGAACTCAAAATGAAAACGGTTTCAGAACAAAAAGTAATCCAATATACAGGTACAAAACTTAATACAAAAGGGTGGCAGCAGGAAGCGGCATTGCGCATGCTGATGAATAATCTGGATCCCGATGTGGCGGAACGTCCGGAAGATCTGGTTGTATACGGCGGCATAGGCAAAGCGGCAAGAAACTGGGAGAGTTTTGACGCCATCGTCCGGTCGCTGAAAGAACTTGAGAACGATGAAACACTTATGGTGCAGTCGGGCAAACCGGTCGCTATTTTCAAGACACATGAAAATGCGCCGAGGGTTTTGATTGCCAATTCAAATATTGTTCCGGCTTACGCGAATTGGGAAACGTTCCATGAACTCGATAAGAAAGGCTTGATGATGTACGGACAGATGACAGCGGGCAGCTGGATTTACATCGGTTCACAGGGAATCGTGCAAGGGACGTATGAAACTTTCGCGGAGCTGGCGAAACAGCATTTCGGCGAGTCGCTGAAAGGGACGATTACATTGACGGCGGGTCTTGGCGGTATGGGCGGTGCACAGCCGTTGGCGGTCACCATGGCCGGCGGTGTCTGCATCGGCATAGAAGTGGACGAGACGCGCATCGATCGGCGCATCGCTACCCGTTATACAGATGTGAAAACCGATTCACTCGATGAAGCGATCCTCTTGGCTGAAGAAGCGAAGCAGGAAGGGCGCGCGTTATCCATCGGCTTGCTGGGCAATGCAGCTGATGTTTTGCCGGAAATGATCCAAAGAGGTTTCACCCCTGACGTACTGACGGATCAGACTTCAGCACATGATCCGTTGAACGGCTATATCCCGTCAAAAATGTCCTTGGAGGATGCAGCTGTTCTGCGCGAATCCAACCCAACGGAATATGTCAAGCTGTCGAAAGCGTCGATGGCGCAGCACGTTCGTTCAATGCTGGAAATGAAAGAAAAAGGCGCCATTACATTTGATTACGGCAATAATATCCGTCAAGTCGCCAAAGACGAAGGCGTCGAAAATGCTTTCGATTTCCCTGGGTTTGTGCCGGCTTATATCCGCCCTCAATTCTGTGAAGGAAAAGGCCCGTTCCGCTGGGTGGCGTTATCCGGCGATCCGGAAGATATCCGCAAAACGGATGAAGTGATTTTACGTGAATTCAGTTACAACACGCATCTTTGCAATTGGATCAAGATGGCGCAGGAGAAAATCCAGTTCCAGGGATTGCCTGCCCGGATTTGCTGGCTCGGGTACGGCGAACGCGCCCGCTTCGGCAAAATCATCAACGATATGGTAGCGAGCGGCGAGTTGAGCGCTCCGATCGTTATCGGGCGCGACCACTTGGACTCCGGTTCTGTGGCATCGCCGAACCGCGAAACCGAATCGATGAAAGACGGTTCGGATGTTGTCGCTGACTGGCCGATCCTTAACGCGATGGTCAACGCGGTCGGCGGCGCGACATGGGTTTCGCTTCATCACGGCGGCGGTGTCGGCATGGGCTACTCCATACATTCGGGTATGGTCATAGTTGCGGATGGCACGAAAGATGCCGAAGCGCGTTTGGAAAGAGTATTGACGACAGATCCTGGAATGGGAGTAGCGCGCCATGTTGATGCCGGCTACGAAATCGCCGAGAAAACAGCGCGTGAAAAAGGCGTTAACATTCCGATGATGAAAGGTGGAAACCAGAAAAATGACTAAAGCAGTTTGGATTAAGCATGCACAGCTTGCAACCATTAAAGGCCAGCAAGGCCCAAGATCTAAAGAAGCGATGAGTGAACTTGGTTTGATCGAAGACGGCAGTGTCTGGCTGGAGGACGGGAAAATAACGGCTGTAGGCACAACCGCCGAATTGGAAGAGAAATTTGCTGGAAGATCAGCGGAGGCTGAAGTCATCGATGCCGAAGGGCGATTGGTGACGCCAGGGCTGGTGGATCCGCATACGCATGTTGCGTACGGCGGAAGCCGCGAAGGCGAATTCGAAAAACGGCTGCAGGGCGTCTCATATATGGACATCATGAATGCCGGCGGCGGAATCCATGCCACGATGCGCATGACGCGTGAAGCGACGGAAGAGGAACTTGTTGAACAGACGACGAAACGGCTCGATTCCTTTCTTGAACACGGCGTTACGACGGTCGAGGGGAAAAGCGGCTATGGCATGAACCTGGAAACTGAGCTGAAGCAATTGAAAGTGATGAAGAAGCTGAATGCGGAACATCCGATTGACCTTGTGCCAACATTCATGGGCGCGCATGCGGTGCCGTCTGAATACAAAGGGAAAGAAGATGACTTCGTTGATTATCTGATCGATGCGATGCTGCCGGAAGTGGCGGAACTCGCTGAATTCAATGACGTGTTCTGCGAAAAAAATGTCTACACGCCGGAACAGTCCGAGCGGATTCTGGAAGCGGGCAAAAAATACGGTCTGACTCCGAAAATCCATGCCGATGAAATTGTCTCCTATGGCGGAGCGGAACTGGCTGCGAAAGTCGGCGCGATTTCAGCGGAGCATCTATTAAAAGCTTCGGATGAAGGCATCAAGGCGATGGCGGATGCCGGTGTCATTGCCTGCCTTCTTCCTGCAACAGCCCTTTATCTTCGCGAGGAAGCGGCGCAGGGCCGGAAGATGATCGATTCGGGAGTAGCGGTTGCGATATCGACTGACTGCAACCCGGGTTCATCGCCGACCGTTTCCATGCCGCTTGTCATGAACCTGGCCTGCATTTCGATGCGCCTGACACCGGCAGAAGCTCTAGTGGCTGCCACTTATAATGCTGCCTGCGCCATCAAACGTGAAGAACGTGCAGGTTCGATTGAAGTCGGAAAACAGGCGGATATCGTTTTATGGAAAGTGAAATCCTATCAGGAGCTCCAGTATTTATTCGGCGTGAACCATGTTAAATCAGTTTGGAAAAATGGTGAGAGGGTGGTTGGATGATTTATCTGAAGAAACCGGAATGGAGCTGGCAACCCGCAGAGCGGATAACGCATGTGCATCATTGGGTGAAACAGGAAGGGGAAGCGGACGTCATTTTGTTTGGCGCGCCGCTGTCCCGTTCCTCTATTTCCGCTTCTGCGGCTTCCGAATACCCGGAAGCTTTCCGGAAAATGTGGAAAAGCTTCGCCGCATATAACCTGGATGAGCGAATCGATCTTACGAAGGTTTCTGTCCGCGATGCGGGAGACGTCGCCATGCATACGACGAACATCAAAGAATCACACCGCCGCATCGAAGACACGGCAGAAAGCCTCGCAAACGGCAAAATAACGTGCATGATCGGGGGGGACCACTCGACGACGGCTTGCGCTGTCAGAGGGGTGAAGAAAGCATTTTCCGGTGAACGGATCGGCATTCTGCAGCTCGATACCCATCTGGATGTCCGGGATCCGAAAGAATTGGGTCCGGCAAATGGCACGCCGATCCGCCAATTGATCGATGGTGAAACGGTCAAGGGGAAAGATGTCGTGAATATCGGCCTCCATGGCTATTTCAATACGAAAGAGCTGGTGGATTATGCGGATGAAAAAGGCATCCAAATGGTGACGATGCGTCAGGCAAGAAAACAAGGCCTCACTGAAACCATCCAGGAAGCCATCCGGTCGCTTGGTGATGTCGATCGCATATACGCCACAATCGATATGGATGTTTTGGACATTTCTGTGGCTCCCGGAGTTCCGGCTTCGACACCGGGCGGAATGAAATCGGAAGAATTGTTCGAGGCTTTATTGGAAATAGGCAAATCGGAGAAAGTGAGACATATCGATTTTGTCTGCCTGGATCCGCAAAAAGATGATCATGTGTCAGCCACAGTCAAAACAGGGGTGTATGCGTGGCTGCAATTTATGACAGGGGTAGCAATGAGAACATAAACCATTAAAAGGGGATGGGGAAAATGGTCACAAAAGGGGTTAAAGGAAACGAACTTAGAGAAGTGAAAAGCAACACAGGTATGTGGAAATTCTTCGTTTACAGTTTTATCGGCGCGTTCATGTTTTTTGTGCCGGTGACAATAGGGGATAAAAGCACGATCATGCTCGATCACATTGTTACGTTTCTGCGCACAAACATCAGCGGAGCCTTGCCTTATTACGTCCTTGCAGTAATTGCGGCGGGAGCAGTCTATCCATTGATCACCGGAAGCTGGAAAAAAAGTGCAATCGATATCGTGTTTTCAGCTTTTAAAGTTTTCGGTCTCGTTGTAGGCGTCATGCTTGTATTCCAAACAGGGCCGGCATGGCTGTTCGATCCGGATATGGGGCCGTTCCTGTTCAATTCCCTGGTGATTCCGGTTGGTTTACTGGTGCCGATCGGTGCTGTGTTCCTGGCGTTATTGGTTGGCTACGGCCTGCTTGAATTCATCGGAGTGCTGCTGCAGCCGATCATGCGCCCGCTTTTCAAGACACCCGGCCGTTCTGCGATTGACGCTGCTGCATCGTTTGTTGGCAGCTATTCACTAGGATTACTGATTACGAATCGTGTTTATAAAGAAGGAAAATATTCAGCAAAAGAAGCGGCGATCATTGCGACCGGCTTTTCCACTGTTTCAGCTACGTTCATGGTCGTGGTCGCATCAGCGCTGGATATTATGGACATTTGGCTGACTTATTTCTGGGTTACGCTCGTTGTTACGTTCCTGGTGACGATGGTGACGGTCAGAATCTGGCCATTATCGAAAATCAAAGACGATTATCATCCGGACGCAACTCCGCAGCCTGAAGAAAAAGTGAAAGGAAACCGTTTTGCCGCCGCCTGGAAAGAAGCGAAGCAAACTGTTGATCAGGCTCCGAAACTGGTTGACAATGTCGTCCGAAATCTTAAAGATGGTCTTTTGATGACGATGGCCATTTTGCCGACAATTCTTTCCATCGGGTTATTGGGTCTTGTATTGGCGGAATTTACGCCGATATTCGACTGGATCGGCTATGTTTTCTATCCGTTCACTTGGGCACTTCAATTGCCTGAACCGATGCTTATTGCAAAAGCCAGCGCTCTTGGCATAGCTGAAATGTTCCTGCCGGCGCTGTTTGTAACGGAAGCGGCATTGATGGTCAAATTCGTCATTGCTGTCGTATCCGTCTCTTCGATTATCTTTTTCTCGGCACTGGTGCCATGTGTCGTGGCAACAGATATCCCATTATCGATTCCAAAGATGGTTGTCATTTGGGTGCAGCGCGTCATTCTGACATTGATTTTCGTGACGCCGATCGCTTATCTGATCCTTTAACGCACTGATACGTTACCACTGCATCTTGTTAAAATATGGTAATTAATACTTGAGGTTTGGTTAGCTGAAACTTATACTGAGGGTAACTCAAGATGCGATAGCGGCTGCTATCGCATCTTTTTTCGAAGGGATGGGAATCGAATGATCACATTGACTGGGAACGATTTGACGATAGAGCAATTGAGAAGAATTTTATTTGAAAACGAAAAGATTGAACTGGACACAGTTGCCATGGAGCGTGTGCGGAAAAGCAGAGCGGCCGTTGACCGGATCGTCGCAGAAAATAAGACGGTATACGGCATCAATACGGGGTTCGGCAAATTCAGTGACGTCAGTATTTCAGAAGAAGACGTGAATCCGCTGCAGCTTCATCTGATCCGTTCACACGCGTGCGGCATCGGCAAACCATTTTCGGAATCCGTCTCACGGGCGATGGTCGTACTGAGGCTGAACGCGTTATTGAAAGGATTCTCCGGGATCCGTCCGCTTGTGGCAGAACGCTTGGCGATGATGGTCAATGAAAAAATCCATCCGGTCATTCCGCAGCAGGGGTCGCTGGGGGCTTCGGGAGATCTGGCGCCGCTTTCGCATCTGGCGCTGGTCCTGATCGGAGAAGGCGAATACTGGAAAGACGGTGAACCTGCCGATGCTTCAAACGTCTGGCAGGATCTTGGCTTTGAACCGGTTGAACTCGCGGCAAAAGAAGGGCTTGCATTGATCAACGGCACCCAGACGATGACAGCACAAGGCGTCGTCACTTATATTGAAGCGGAAACGCTGGCGCTTCAAAGCGAATGGATTGCGGCAATGACTTTTGAATCGCTATTCGGGGTGATGGATGCTTTCCATCCGGCAGTCCACGAAGCGCGGGGCTATAAAGAACAGATGGCCGTGGCTGAACGCATGCGCTGGTGGCTGGATGGCAGCCGTCTTTCAACGGTGCAGGGAGAAAAACGCGTCCAGGATGCGTATTCGCTGCGCTGCATACCGCAAGTTCACGGCGCCAGCTGGCAGACGCTCGCCTACGTGAAAGAAAAGCTTGAAATCGAAATGAATGCGGCAACCGATAATCCGCTGATTTTCGAAGACGGTGAAGTGGTCATTTCCGGCGGCAACTTCCACGGACAGCCAATTGCATTCGCGATGGATTTCCTGAAAGTTGCAGTGGCTGAACTCGCGAATATCTCGGAACGGCGCATCGAGCGTCTTGTGAATCCGGCATTGAATGAAGGGTTGCCGGCATTCCTCAGTCCGGAACCAGGGCTTCAGTCCGGCGCGATGATTCTGCAGTATGCAGCGGCAAGCCTGGTATCGGAAAATAAAACACTGGCGCATCCGGCATCCGTCGATTCGATTCCGTCTTCCGCAAACCAGGAAGACCATGTCAGCATGGGCACGATCGGCTCCCGCCATGCCCGCGACATTACGGAAAACGCACGGCGTGTGCTGGCGATCGAAGCCTTCTGTGCGGCAACTGCAGTCGAGTATCGGGGGGCGGACAGAATGTCTCCACGCACGGCCGAGCGTCTCGGAGCTATCCGCAAAGTTGCGGGGCCGATTGATGAAGACCGGGTATTCAATCCGGATATCGAGCGGATTGCGGCATTCTTGCTGGAGGAAGCTTATCTGGGCGTCAAGAAGAGTGTGGTTTCCTGAGCGGGGAATTTCAGATATAAGAAAAATAAGTGGCATCTTCGTTTTCTTTATCGGATTTCCTATTGTTCATCCCTCGCCTGATCGGCCAGTTCTTCAAGTGATTTTTTGAGGAGAAAGCTAATAGAACGAAAAAGGACTGCCCATGAAAAGTGATTTTCATGCGCAGTCCTTTTACAATTTTACAAATCAGGCTCAGGCTAATTCTTTATTTTTGCCATAGGAACGCTTCAAAGAAATGTAGTTGATGAAAAACATCATCAGGCCTGCCAGTGAGGAGAGCCCTAAAATGCTGAACCATTCACCAGCGCCCGCAGGCCATCCGCTAATAAGCGGATAGACCAGATTGAACATGAGAGTGAAACCGGCAGATTTTATCACAATCGATTTCAATTCTTTCCGGTATTCCTGTTCAGTGGCTATACTCGTGAATTCGATGCCCGATACAATATATCGTCCCAGCACGTAAACCACGAACAGCGCTGCGTGCAGAAAGAGAACGGTTTCTGTGTCCAGGGAAGTGAACCGGCTGAAAATGAGCGTGGCAAGCAGTGAAAGGAAAAGGAGGATGGCCCCTTCAGAGAGAAATTGCAGCATCTTCTTTTCTTTGTATTCGTCATCCGGCAATAATACAGCTATCCATGATTTCATGATTACTCGACCTCCCAAAATAATTCGTCCAAAGTTTTGCCCAATTCCCTTGCGATCGCCATGCAAAGATGAAGGCTGGGATTATATTCCCCTTTTTCGATCAATCCGATTGTCTGCCTGGTCGCCCCGACGCTCTTTGCTAATTGCTCCTGGGTGATCGCTAAATCCATCCGTGTTATTTTCACTCTATTTTTCATTGATTCACCCTCTGTTTGCAATATATATCTTACATATGTAATTTATATATTACATCAAATTATGAATATGTCAATAAATCATTTAAAAAACCAGCAACCCTTTAGAAGGATTGCTGGTTTTCATGCTATAGGAATGGCATTAAAATAAATTCAGTTTTTCAATCCTGCGGATAGCTTCCGCAATTCGTTCCTCATCGACCAGCAGGCCGACGCGCACAAATCCTTCGCCGCTTCCGCCGAATCCGCTTCCGGCCGCAACGGAAATATCCGCATGCTTCAGCAGGTGATTGACGAATTCGATGCTGGTAAATCCTTTTGGCACCGGCAGCCAGGCAAAGAACGAGCCTTTAGGCGCTTCAATTTCCCAGCCGATGCGGGCACATTCTTCAATCAGAACCTGGCGGCGTTTTTCATAAGTCCCGACGAGTTCTGCGACGCAGGACTGATCTCCGGTCAACGCTTCGGCGGCAGCATGCTGAAGCGCAGGCGCAAGCCCGGCGAATAAATGATCCTGGATCAGGTTCAGCGCTTCGATCATTTTCGAGTTGCCGACAGCGAAACCGATGCGCCATCCGGCCATATTATAGGTTTTCGACAAGGTGTACATCTCGATACCAATGTCTTTGGCTCCTTCAGACTGCAGGAAACTCGGCGGCTTCACGCCTTCATACCCGATGGCGCCGTAAGCGAAATCATGGACGACAGCAATATCATTGGCTTTCGCGAATTGAACAGTGTCGTCAAAAAATTCTTTGGTGGCGACTGCGCCGGTCGGGTTGTTGGGATAATTCAGGTACATCATCGCAGCCCGGCCGAGCGTTTTTTGCTCCAATTCGCTGTAATTCGGAAGATAGCCGTTTTCAGGTTTTAATGTCATCAGGTCCATATCGATTCCTGCCAGCGGCGCACCGGACATATAATCCGGGTAGCCAGGGTCAGGAAGCAGGAGTGATTCGCCTGGATCCAGTAATGCGAGCGGCAGCTCTACAAGCCCGATTTTCGTGCCGGCAAGAAGGGCAACTTCAAGATCGGGATCGATATCGACATCATACTCTCGTTTATAGAAATCAGCAGCGGCCTGCCTCATTTCCTTTATCCCGCGAAATGGTGAATATTTGTGGTTTCTCGGTTCCGCGACAGCTTCCTGCATCACCTTGATGATATGTGCAGGTGTCGGCTGATCAGGATTCCCCTGGCCCAGGTTAATGACATCGCGTCCTTCAGCAGCGGCTTTCGCTGTCTGTGCGGCCAGAGACGAAAAGAATTGCTCCGGCAATTGCTGCAAGCGTTTTGAAAATTCCATTATGCATTCCCTCATTTTCTAAATAATTGCGCATCTACCCCAAATCTTATAGAGTTTAAGCATATCTGTCCACACTGGAAAATACCGATTTCATTGCGGAGCCGCGCAATGAAAGGCGGGATCAGGTGGTAAACGAATTTAATGGAGGAGATTGGATGGCTGTTCACAGTTTTCATTTAAAAGCGGATTGGCCGGGTCTGCGCAATGATGCAGGGACGATTGAAACCGGCAACTTAAAGACGGAAATATCTATTCCGCCAGAAATGGACGGGCCAGGTATAGGGACGAATCCGGACGAGATGCTCCTGGGTGCAGCGGCGACCTGCTATATCATCACGCTTGCTGCGATGCTCGAGCGCAGCAAAATCGAAAAAGAAGCGCTGACGATGGAATCGGAAGGGCTTGTCGATGTCACCAATGGCGTCATCACTTATAAAAAAATCATTCACCGGCCAAAGCTGGTGCTGAAAAAGGATGCTTCCGAAAAAGATTTTTCACTGGCTGGGAAGCTGGCTGAGAAAGCGGAAAGCTCCTGCATGATCACACGCGCCATCAAAGGCAATGTGGAAGTGGAACTGGAAGCGGATATTTCCGCAGCCGAATAACAGAAGAGCCGTCAGCGACTTATGCAGCTGGCGGCTCTTCTGTTTTTCGGTCAAATTTTGTAATGGACAGTAAATCCTTATTTTGGAAATTTCTGATACGAAATCATTGTAATAAATGAATAAAACAGAAAAAACGGTGCTGGCAGGCACCGTTTTTGGGGGAATGGAAAGATTTAGAGACCGAAATGCTTTATTGCTCAGCCATTTCGGCAATTTCATCGGACGGATAAATGTGGACGCCGCCACTTTCGCTTTGCGCTGCAGCACACATCGCCTGCGCAACTTGTTCAGCTTGTATCGGCTTGTATTTTTTCATGCCGCCACGCAGCAGCGGAGTGAAAACAGGGGAGATCAGGCTGGCGGCTTTTTCGCCGAGCCGGAATTCCTTGCGGTCGCCCAGCAGAAGAGAGGGACGGAAAATATGTAATGCGGGAAGCTCCATTTTTTTGAGGCTGTCCTCCATTTGGCCTTTTACACGGTTGTAGAAAATATTGGAGCGGGAGTCGGCGCCCATTGCAGAGACGACAAGGAAATTCTTTGCGCCTGCTGATTTCGCCAGCTGTGCCAAAGCGACAGGATAATCGTAATCCACTCTTCTGAAAGCTTTTTGTGAACCCGCCTTTTTAATAGTGGTCCCCAGACAGCAAAATACATCATCCACCTGGAAATGTTCTTTATAATCTTCGAGCCTGTAGTAATCGACGTGGATTTGCTTCAGTTTGGGATGTTCCAGCGCCAATGGACGGCGGACGAAAACAGTTACTCCATCATACTCGGGATGATCAAGCAGGACCTCCACCAGCCTGCTGCCGGTCAAGCCTGTTGCTCCTGCGATCAATGCGGATTTTCCAGTCATGGCAATGCCTCCTCTTTTTTTATTATTATACCGCTTACAGCCGTAATCTACACATTCTCCCGATGTCTATTGGGTATGAAATATTGACCGGCAGGGTACAATAAAGGAAAAGAAAGTTTACGGAAGGAAGAAATTGATGAAACCAGTGATAGTGGCTGAAAAGCCGAGCCAGGCCAAAGCTTATGCGGAAGCATTCAAGACAGCTAAAAGGGAAGGTTTTTTGGAGATCATGCCGGATGCGATATTTCCGGAAGGCGCTTATATCACTTGGGGAATTGGCCATCTGGTGGAGTTGAAGGAGCCGAAAGCGTACGATCCGAAATGGGGGAAATGGTCGCTTGCGGCACTTCCCATTTTGCCGGGGGACTATCAATTCCAAGTGGCGCGGGGGAAATACCAGCAATTCAATATCATCAAGAAATTGATCCAGCAGACAGATACGGTCATTAACGCATGCGACGTGGACAGAGAAGGATCGAATATTTTTTACAGCATTTATTATCATACAGGCGCAAAAGGAAAAACGATCAAGCGCCTGTGGATCAATTCGCTCGAAGCGGATGAAGTGAGAAAAGGATTCCAGGAGCTCCGCGATAATAAACAAGATTTGCTGCTGTATCAAGAGGCAAGGGCACGGCAGATCAGCGACTGGCTGGTCGGTATGAACGGTTCCCGTTTATACTCACTGCTGCTGCAGGAAAAAGGGATTCGTGAAGTATTCGCTATTGGCAGGGTGCAGACGCCGACGGTTTATCTGATTTATCAGCGCGAAAAAGAAATCGAAGCGTTTGTGCCGGAACCTTTTTATGAAGTCGAAGGTGAATTCCAGGCGGAAAAGGGGAAATACAAAGGCAAGGCGAAAATTAAATCGAAAATTCGGCAGGAAGCTGAAGACCTTCTCGCGAAACATGCCATTGATCCGAAAGAGGAAGGGACAGTGCTGCAGGTCAAGACGGCTGAAAAACGGCAGCCGGCACCACAGCTCCATTCTTTGTCGACACTTCAAGCCGCGGCAAACAGAAAGTGGAAATACAGCCCGTCAAAAGTGCTGTCGGTGATGCAGACTCTCTACGAAAAGAAATTGGTAAGCTATCCCCGCACAGATACTCAGCATATTACAAACGCGGAATTCAGTTATTTGGCAAAGCAAGTGGAATCTTACCAGAAACTGATCGGTGCGGAATTTACCATTGCGTCCATGACGCCCAAAAAACGTTTTGTGGATAATTCAAAAGTGCAGGAGCATTATGCTATTATCCCGACTAAAAGTATTCCGACCGCGAGAAAGCTGGAATGGCTGGCGCGGGATGAGCGGAATCTGTATGAAGAGGTGCTGCGCACGACGCTTGCGATGTTCCATAAGGATTACCGCTATGCGGAGACGAAAGTGACAACCGATGTCAAAGGCCTGCATTTTTTCACTACAGGAAAAACGGAAATTGACAAAGGCTGGAAGGAACTTTTTCCTGTGGGGAAAGAAAGTAAATCAGAACCTGCGCTTCCGGAACTTTATGAACAGGAGACGGTGGCAGCCAAAGTGGCTGTAAAAGAAGGCATGACAACACCGCCAAAGCCTTATACAGAAGGACAGTTGATCGCAATGATGAAAACCTGCGGCAAGTTCGCGGAAGATGCCGGAGACAGTGAAATTTTGAAAGAAGTGGAAGGCTTGGGAACAGAGGCCACACGCAGCAGTATTATTGAAACCATTAAAAGGCACGAATATATTCAAATAACAAAGAACATTGTATCGGTGACCGAAAAGGGACGGATTTTATGCCAGGCTATTGAAGGGAATTTATTGTCCAGCCCTTCCATGACCGCTAAATGGGAAAGTTACCTGAAGAAGATCGGGCGCGGAGAAGGCTCGCCGGAAGTATTTCTGGCTACAATCGGAAAGTTCATCGAAAAGCTGCTGGCGGATGTTCCTTCTCAGCTTCAGACTAATGGCTTGCCGGACCGTGTGGAAATGAACAACAGCAAAAATGCGATCGCTCTTTGTCCCCGCTGCAAAAAAGGGAGTATTGTCTCGAATAGAGGATTCTTCAGCTGTACTGAATATGCCAATGGCTGCAAGCAGTCGTTTCCGGGGACATTCCTGAAAAAAAGGCTGACAGCAAAAACGGTTGAATACTTATGTACGAAAGGCAAGACGCCTGTCATGAAAGGCTTCGTATCAAAAAATGGCAAAAAGTTCAGCGCTAAGCTGATTCTGGAAGAAGGCAAGCTGAAAATGGAATTTTAGTTTTTATTGGAAATGAGGAGAGACAGTGAAGAAAAAGCAAATTGTGGTTGTCGGATTGGGAAGGTTTGGCAGCAGTGTATGCCGGGAATTATATAAACTCGGCCATGAAGTGATGGCATTGGATATGGATCCCGACAAAGTGGAGAGTATAGCTGAATATGCGTCGCAGGCCTCCGTAGCGGATGCCACCGATAAATCCCAGCTGAAAGCTTTAGGGGTCAGGAATTTCGACCAGGCTATCGTAGCCATCGGAGATGATTTGCAGGCAAGTGTTTTATGTACGCTCATGCTGAAAGAGATCGGCCTGGAAAAAATATGGGTGAAAGCACGCGATCTTCAGCACAAAAAAATTCTCGAAAAGGTCGGCGCCGACAGGGTGATCCAGCCTGAATATGAAATGGGCGTGCGTGTGGCTCATCACGTCGATTCTGAAAAAATCGTCGATTATATCGATCTTTCAGATGATTACAGTATCGTGGAAATGGCGGCGACGGAGAAAATCGCCGGCAAAACGCTGATGAAGCTGGATATCCGAACAAAATTCAATTGCATTACACTGGCAGTCAAACGGGGCCAGGATGTAAATATCGCTCCCCATCCGGAAGACGTTATCGCAAAGGGAGATATTCTTGTGGTCATGGGCCATCGGAATGACTTAAAAAAATTGGAGGATAAAAGGCTGTAAAATCAGGCCGTAACGAAAGGATGATTTGATGCAGACAATGACTGTCCATATTAAAGAAGCGACGGCAGAAAAACCGATTCAATCACTGGAGGATATTTTAGCGGATGTCCCGGAAATCGAAAGAGCATTGATTGACGTGGAAAATGGAGAAGTGAAAATCACTTTCGACGAAAATCAGATTTCCGAAGAACAGATTGTTCAGCGGATTCAGGTTGAAGGCTTTCATATTTTATAAAAGCACACTTTCCTTTACGGATAAAAGTATCTATAGTAAGGTGAAGCTACTTGGAAAACAATTAGCATTTCCATTTGATATTTTATCCATAAATCATCAAGGCGCAGCCTTGGCCTTACAGCCCACATACATCTATTGGCAAAATGTTTCAGACAATAGAGCTGACGACAGAGCCGAAAAGAGCCCCTATAACGGGTTCTTTTCGGCTTTTTCTATTTCCGGAAAAGAAGGGGGTTCTCTACATTACTTATTTTGTGGACCATAAAAATAAAAAAATACATTTCCAGCGGTTTGCGGGAGATAAATGCGGGTTTTTGGACACACCCGTGGAAGAGCGGGAATTTACAGCTGCCGAAGACTATATTCGAAAATTGGAAACCGCAGAAGGTTTTAGCTTTTGCTCGCATTGCCAAACTCCACAGCTGATTATGTGATTGTTAAAAAATGAACAATAATAATATTTATTTGTTTAAGAGTAAATTGAGAGGGTATTTTATCCTAAAAGAGGTTTATGAAAGATAAGTAATTAGAATAAAGAAATTTTGATTATAAAACGCTGAATCATCATTCTGTATTTGATATAAATTCTATTCCGGTCATAGGGCAAGATTTAATTTTTTATCTCGATTATCATTTGCGGAGGAGGATGGGATGGCAGTCAATTCGGAGAAGACGATCGCTTATGGAAACTTAAAGAATCGCGCAGTTTTCGCCGCCCGCAATTTTTGGTCGGGACTTCTTTTTGGAATCGGGATTATGGCGTTCGGAACAGGGACGGTTTTCCATCAAATACTGCAATGGAATCATTTTTATGACCTCTCTGACAAAGAAACTGGAATCTTTTCAGATGGTTTGCTTAACCTGTTTTCATGGATTGCCACTGTTGCAGGGTTATTTCTTCTTTCCGGACTCCGCAGGAGAAAAGCTTTATGGCCAAAAAGATGGGTAGGATCGGCTTTGGTGGGATCGGGCGTATACCTGCTTTTTGATGGGTTTATTGTCCATAAAGTATTTGGCTTCCATCAAATACGCTACGATATGGATATTATTCCATATGATATTGCCTGGTATATAAGTGCGGGGCTTTTTCTGCTGACTGGATTGCTGATGGTGCTGCAGACTAAAAAAGAGAATCATCGCAAATAACAGTGTTGTGCAATATTGACGATGGCGAAAGACATGTAAAAGCTGCGCTCCGGTCCTGTGAAACGAGGACTGGAGCGCAGCTTTTTATCATGTTATTGTTTTGCGCTTGTCGAAGCTGAACGGCCGTTTCCGCTTTTCGTTGTCCAGACTCCAGTGGCCAAGCCTTGACCGACGCCTGCGAGGTCAAGGCTTTGCGACGAAGCTAGCGCAGCGATGCAGGAGCACAGAGCTAAACGGGCCCTGTCGCTTTTCTCGGTGTCCAGACTCCAGCGGCCAAGCTCTTCGGGTCATAAGCCAGCCCAGCTGCCGTGGCAAAAAACGCCACTCTGCTGGTCTGTCTTATGCCTTTCAGAGCTTAACGGGCGCTGTCGCTTTTCGGTGTCCAGACTCCAACGGCCAACTCCTCGAGTCGTAAGTCTCTCTGGCTAGGCGGCTGAAAACACGCCGCTACGCCAGAGCGCCTTACGCTTGTCGAAGCTGAACGGCCGTTTCCGCTTTTCGTTGTCCAGACTCCAGTGGCCCAGCTCTTCGGGTCATAAGTCAACTCAGCTGCGCGGCCAAGGCCACTTCGCTGATCTGCCTTATGCCTTTCAGAGCTAAACGGGCCCTGTCGCTTTTCGGTTCACTCATACTTCCCCTTCAATGGCACAAAGCGGACGTGGTTCAGCAAGGTGGATTGGATTTTGCCGTTCTCATCTTTTTCAATCAGCCGCAGTTCCTGGCTGACGGAAGAACCGACAGGAATGATCATTTTACCGCCTGCCGCCAATTGGCCGAGCAATTCGTTTGGAACCGTCGAAGCCGCGGCTGTCACCATGATCCGGTCGTAAGGGGCGTTTTCCTCCCACCCCATGCTGCCGTCATCGAGTTTGAAGGAGATGTTGCCGAAACCCAATTCCGCAAGCCGCTCTTTAGCGCGAAAATGCAGTTCTTCGATGCGTTCGACGGTATAGACCTGTGCCGCGAATTCAGCCAATAAAGCGGTTTGGAATCCGGAGCCGGTTCCTATTTCCAATACCTTTGAATCACTGTCAAGATCGAGGGCGATAGTCATTTCAAGAACAAGTGATGGCTGGGATATAGTTTGTTCGTGCCCGATCGGGACTGCTTCGTCGAATGAAGCCATCTCCTTGAAGCTGTCCATGAAAAAACTTCTGTCGAGCCTGTTGAAATAAGTTCTGATGTCCTGTTCTTTATTTTTCATGTTCAACACCCGCTTTCTTTTTGGAAGTAGCAGCCTGTCATGAAAAAATATTCACTATAACCATTTTATAAAAAGCTCCTGTGCTTGTCCTGTAATGTCCCTTGCACTCGGCCTCACTTAAATTCAGCCGCTTAAGTCTCAAAATTTGGGGAATAAAATATACAAGGAGTGGTGAATATGTTCCAAGGTTATCAGACGGTCGAAGACATGGTCAAAAAGTTCAATCCACAAGCTTCAGCAGTAGAAACGGCTACTTTCGGCATGGGCTGCTTCTGGGGGCCTGAAGCGATGTTCGGAAGTATGGCCGGCGTTTTAAGGACAAGGGTAGGCTTTGCGGGAGGCAGTTCTCCGAAACCGACCTACCGGCATATGGGAGATCATACTGAAACAGTCGAGATTGATTTCGATCCAAGTATAATCAGCTACGAAGAAATTTTGAGGAAATTCTGGCGGAATCATTACCCGAATCGTGGAAATTATAAAGGCCGGCAGTATATATCGATGCTCCGTTACCGCGGGGCAGAGCAAAAAGAAGCGATAATAAAAGTTCGCAAAGAAATGGAAAATAGTCTGGGTGAAACGATAGAAACCGAAATTGCGGAATATGAAAATTTCACATTGGCGGATGGACGGCATCAAAAATATTATTTGAAGCGGTATCCGAATACGCTGGAACAATTGCAGGAACTATTCCCGAAGCCGGAACTGCTTGTCGATTCGACTTTTGCAGCAAGATTGAACGGATTTGTCAAAGGGTATGGGAAATTGCGTACATTAAAGAACGAAATAGCGTTTTGGAATATTGAAGAAGAAGATAAAGAATTGCTTCTTAATAAATTGGAGACAATTAAATGGTGATTTTCTGAAACAGTCCGCTGAGCCAATCGCGGACTGTTTTTTATCGGGATGCGGTCATTATTGAAGAGAGCTGCCAGTCGGCAAGATATGGCTATAAGCAATACTTTGTTCTATTATTAGTATTAACAAATAAAATGCAGTTTATAAAAAGGGGACATAGAAATGGAAGAGTCGAAGCTGCTGTTATTGCTATTGCCGGTCTTCATTATCCAATTGGGATTAATGATTTTTGCGCTGGTTGATCTGATCAAAATCCCTTATACGAACGGACCCAAATGGATGTGGGGAGTTATCATTGTCGTCGTAAACATCATCGGTCCGATTCTATACTTTGTTATTGGGAGGCGGAACTATTGAATTTGCTGGAAGTGAAAGGTCTGACAAAATCCTATAAAGGCAACTTGGCAGTAGACCGCGTTTCTTTCGCGTTGGAAGAAAGAACGGCTACTGCATTGATCGGTCCGAACGGTTCCGGAAAAACGACGACACTGTCGATGATTGCGGGGCTCTTAAAGGAATCAGGCGGTTCAATACAGAGGGATTTCAAATCAGGCGTCGGATTTCTGCCGCAGTATCCACAATTCTTCCCGTGGCTGAGTGCTTTGGAATTTACAGAAATGGCAGCGCAAATCAGCGGGGTGGATGGAAAAAAAGCTCGGCAGCAATCAATCAGAACTTTGGAGTTTGTAGGGCTCGGTTCAGCGGTCAATAAAAAGACGGGAACTTTTTCTGGCGGGATGCGGCAGCGGCTGGGATTGGCCCAGGCAATTGTGCATCAGCCAAAATTATTATTGCTGGATGAACCGGTTTCTGCGCTGGATCCAACCGGGCGCCGCGAAATTATGGATCTGCTGAAATCGCTGCAGCAGGATACAACCATTCTCTATTCCACACATATCCTGAATGATGCGGAAAAAATGACTGATCAATTATTATTCCTGAAAGAAGGAAAACTGGTGGAACAAGGGTCGCTTTCAGAAGTGAAAAGCCGTTATGCGGAGCCGAGGATCCGCTTGCGCTTTGAAACGGAACAGGCCGCTGCCCGGTTTGAAGACCGCAAACTCTGGCCAATGAACAGAGATAGGAACGTTATTGCGCTTCCTTTATCGGGTGAAGGTCCCACGATGCAGCAGGTGCTGGCGGTTTTGGCCAATGAAGAAAGCGGAATTGCCGGAGTAGACAGGCAGAGCGCTTCGCTGGAAGAAATATTTCTGAAGGTGGCGGGGAATAAATGAATCAATTTGGTGTGTTGCTGAAAAAAGAATGGCGAGAAAACCTGCGGAACTATAAAATATTCTGGATTCCGGCAGTATTCATCCTTTTAGGGATCATGGAACCTGTCAGTAATTATTTTTTGCCGCAAATCCTGGATTCGGTGGGGAACTTGCCGGAAGGCACCGTATTGGAATTTCCGGTTCCGGAACCTGAACAGGTGATGGCTGCAATAATGGGGCAATATCAGTTATTGGGTCTTCTGATTTTGGTGCTTGCATATATGGGTACAATAGCCGGTGAGCGGAAAAGCGGAACTGCCACGCTGCTCTACGCCCGTCCATTGTCATTTTCAGCGTATTTTATAAGTAAATGGGTAATGGCCCAAATAATTGCGCTGCTGAGTGTCTGGCTCGGATTTTTGGTTGGCTATTATTATACATACCTGTTGTTTGGCAGTATCGACATTATGAATCTGCTCCGATTTGTCTTCACTTACAGCCTTTGGGTCCTGCTGGTAATTTCAATTGTGCTTGCTGCCAGTGCCTGGATGCCGAATGCGGGGCTTGCGGCGGCAGCCTCACTCGGCATAATTATTATCAGCCAGGTGGTGGACAGTTTGCTTGGAACTTATTGGCCAATTTCTCCGTTGAAGCTGTCCGTATACGCTGCGTCATGGTTTGAGAATGGACCGGATATGGCTGATTTCTGGTGGTCAGCGGGATTGGCTGTGGTGCTGATCGCCTTTCTGCTGTTGCTTGGAATTTTCATTTCGTCCAGAAAAGCGGCATCAACAAAAGTTTAATCTGGATGCCGCGGCTATGGAATTGGCTTGCGGCATATTTTTTTGCTGTTATGGAAAAGGGGAGAGCTTATGATCCATCATATCGAATTGAATGTTTCAAATCTTGAACGTACAAGAACTTTTTATGATTATCTGCTTCCGTTGCTCGGCTATCATTTTTTCCAGGAATGGACGGAGGGCTTCAGTTACAGGAAGGGCAAAGAGTATATCGTCTTTGTCCAGACCCAGCCTGAATTTTTGGAAGTGGATTACCATAGAAAGGCTGCGGGGCTGAATCATATAGCCTTTCACGCGGCATCATCCTTTGAAGTGGACGCAATTACAGAAAAAATGCGACAATCAGGTGTAAGCATCCTTTACCAGGATCGCCATCCTTATGCCGGAGGCAGTGAAACATATGCCGTATTCATGGAAGATCCTGATCGTTTGAAAATCGAAGTAGCAGTATCGGAAAGCGGGGGCTAATATGGATAAGCGGAATTCCGAACGGTTCTTGGTCGCATTCAATAAAATCGAGAAGATAATGAAAGGCATGGTCGATCGAAACGGCCATCTGAGTTTTTTTAAAGCGATTGAACTTTCAAAGAAAGAGCACGCCACAATAAGGAAATATGAAGACGAACTGCGTGAATTTGGAGATTTGCGGAATGCGATTGTCCATCACCGGACGGAAACTGAGTATGTTATCGCAGAACCGCATACCGAAATCGTGGAATTGATCGAGCATATTGAAAAGCTGCTGTCACAGCCGGTCACAATGGGGACCAGCTTTGCCAGAGAAGTTCATACATTCCAGTCAAATGACACTTTAAGTCAAGTGTTACGTAAGGTGAGAGATAAGAAGTTCAAACATATTCCAGTATATGATAAAGATAAATTCCTGGGTCTTCTTACAGCCAGCGGCATAATGCGATGGCTTGCGGCTACAGTGGAAGAGAAGACTATTTCCCGGGAAATAACTACAATGGACGACATTCTGAAATACGAGAAAAACGGGAACACATATCGGTTTATTGCGTCAAATACATCAGTATACGAAGCCGAGGAGATATTCAAGAACGCGGTTTTATCGGGGCATAAGCTGGAAGCGCTGCTGATCACGCGAAATGGCAGAAAAGATGAAACGCTGACAGGAATCATAACGCCGATAGATTTGATTCAAATAGAATAGTAGGTTGATAAAATGAAGAAGTTGATTGTGTTTTTAATAACAGCGGCCTTGATATGGCTTTTTGTATGGGGAAGCAATAATTGGATACAAACTACGGAATATACGGTTTCCTCCGATGAACTGCCTGCTGCTTTTGATGGGAAGAAAATTGTTCAGGTATCAGATTTGCACAACGCGATGTTCGGCAAAAACCAAAAATCATTGATCGATAAAATAGAAAAAGCCCAGCCAGACGCTATTTTCATCACAGGTGACCTGATTGACAGCGAAAGATACGATCTGGACGCCGCTCTTGTTCTGGTGGATGCTTTAGTGGAAATGAGTGAAGTCTATTTTGTTACAGGCAACCACGAAGTGGCTGTCAACAAATTGGAAGATATAAAAGCGGCTCTGATTGAACGAGGAGTCATGTTTCTTGAGAATGAGGCAGTGGAATGGGAAGCCGGCGGTGAAACCCTGCAGATTGCCGGCATCCATGATCCATTGATGGATATGTATTATCGTGATGAAGAATATACCAGGGAAGCGATAGAGGCAGCTTCGCTGACAGATGATTTCACTTTGCTTCTTGCGCATCGTCCCGAACAGATGCCTGTATATGCGGATGCTGGAATTGATATCGTCTTTTCCGGACACGCTCACGGCGGTCAGGTCCGGATTCCGGGACTGGGCGGACTGTTCGCTCCGGGCCAGGGCTGGTTTCCGCGAATGACCGAAGGGGTTTTCGAGAACAGAGATACACAGCTTGTTTTAAGCCGAGGACTGGGAAACAGCGGTTTTCCTTTGCGGATACTGAACTTGCCTGAAATAGTTTCAGTTACATTGGAAAGAGCTGAATAATCCCGTCTTTTCACAATGCTACGGAGAAGGTGAGAAATTATGATCAAGAAGAAAGAAGTTTCCCTCAGGTTATATAATCCTGGAATTGCTGTGGCATATGAATTGCCTGCTGAACAATTGGAGTTTTCGGGCATGCCGCAGGATATCATCGACCGTGATAAAGAGAATCCCTTGAAGCATCTTGTCATCATTCAGGCAAGAAATGAAACAGCGGGTTTTCTTGAACTTGATGAATCAGAAGACCGGAAAAAATATTCAAACAATCCGAATGCTTTATTGCTTAGAGGATTTTCCGTCAACCCCAAATTTCAGGGCCGCGGAATTGCGACCGGTTCGATATATGCTTTACAGGATTTTATCCGCGAGGAATTCCCCGATTTTAATGAAGTCGTCCTTGGTGTGAATGCGCGGAATAAACCGGCAAAGATGCTTTTTGAAAAAGCGGGATTTGAAGATACAGGCAGGCGTTTCATGCGCACAAGCGGTGAACAGATTGTGATGTGCATGAGAATTGAAAAATAGCACGGGGCGGCAGCGCCTCGTGCTATTTTTTATGCAAAATAAAGATGCTTGTGAAGGCTGCAGCCGGGGTTGAATGCTGCCGAACAATTGGGGCATGAAGATGCACAATGCAAATATTCTTCTACAGTAAGTTCATAACCGCAGGACCCGCAGAGCACAGCTTTCTGATCAAAATTTTCTTTTGGCCAAACCTGATGACTGCCGCAGCCTGCAGCCTGGTGGCATTCAAAGCAAGGGAAATAATCGCCGCAGCAATAAAATTTGATTGCGATGCGGTCGATGGCAGAATGATAATGGAAGCAGCGGGTTTCCTCGTCAACGTCAATGCCTTTTACTGGTAAAGTGTGCGCCATATAATAACCTCCTCTTTTTAATCATGAATTAATGTTTTCTTCTTTTCTCCTATGCTACTATGGAAAAGACAAATAATCGAATTGAATTCTTCGGGGCGGGGTGAAATTCCCCACCGGCGGTGAGCAGCGCCCTGCTGTAAGTCCGTGACCCGTACCCAAAGGATGGCAATAGCATTGCCATCCTTTGGACACGGTGGAGCTGGTGAGAATCCGGCACCGACAGTTAAAGTCTGGATGGGAGAAGAATTCATGTTCTATTTGTTATGTGCCTCTTCTTTTCGATAGCCGAATCGGAAGGAGGAATTTATATGAAACGATCAAGTTTACAGAAAATCCGCAGTTTTTATGGTTCACAATTTAAAAGAAAACTGTCACCAACCCTCGGGAAAGAGGGTTATTTGGGCACGCTTGAAATTTGTATGCCCGCATTTCACGAAAAGAAGTTTGGCACATCGGCAACAGCAAAATCATCTCAAAACCACTCTGCAGCCCTATCCCCACCACCCATTTGCCCCATGGTGGAAAAATACCCTTATCATAAACTGAAACAAACAGGAAACAAAGCCCATAAACAAATAGAGGAGTGTGTCTGATGTTCACAGGAATTGTGGAAGAAGTGGGACATGTCACTGCGCTTAGCGCAAAACCTCAAGCTATGGAATTGACGATCGCCTGCGCTCTTATTTTGGAAGACATCAAAAGAGGGGACAGTATTTCAATCAATGGCGTTTGTTTGACGGTGTCAACTTATGACCAGGACTCTTTTACAGTCGATGTCATTCCAGAGACAGTGAAATCTTCGACCATGTCTGGCCTCAGGACCGGAGCGCGTGTAAATCTTGAACGGGCCATGCCGGCGACCGGCCGATTCGGCGGTCATTTTGTAAGCGGCCATGTTGATGGCGTCGGAGTCATCCGGTCGGTGAAAAAAGAGTCGAATGCAGTGACCAAAACAATTGAACTGGACGCTTCATTGATGAAATACATGATGGTCAAAGGTTCTGTTTCCGTAGACGGAACGTCTCTCACAGTTTTTTCGACAGGCAAAAATTCAATAACCATTTCGTTGATTCCCACTACGCAGGAAGATTCATTGCTCGGCGAAAAAGGAATTGGTGAACGCGTCAATATCGAATGCGATCTTTTAGCGAAATATACAGAACGGATCCATCAGGCTGACAAACCGGAAATGTCGAGAAGCTGGCTGGCGGAGCAAGGATTCTAAGGGAGGCGTAACGTTGTTTTATACAGTGGAAGAAGCATTGGAAGATTTGAAACAAGGCAAGGCAGTCATCGTTATTGACGACGAAGACCGTGAAAACGAAGGTGATTTTATTGCATTGGCTGAACATGCCACGCCTGAAAACATCAATCTGATGGCGACCGAAGGCAGAGGGTTGATCTGTGTGCCCGTCACAGAAGGCCTCGCCAAAAAACTGAAAGTCGGATTGATGACTGATGATAATACGGATGAGTACGGAACAGCATTTACCATCAGCGTCGACCATATAGATACTACTACAGGAATCAGCGCATTTGAACGTTCCCATACGATACTGAATCTGATCAAAGAAGACGCGCAGCCTTCTGATTTTAAGCGTCCTGGCCATGTGTTTCCGCTAATAGCGAAAGATGGCGGTGTACTTGAGCGTTCCGGACATACAGAGGCGGCGGTGGATTTGGCGAGGCTTGCGGGATCAGCTCCGGCGGGTGTGATTTGTGAAATCATGAATGCCGATGGAACGATGGCAAGAGTCCCCGATTTGGTAAAAGTGGCTGAAAAACTGGGACTTGGAATTTTGACGATAAAAGATTTGATTGCTTACCGGCAAAAATCAGCAGCTGAAGGCTCAAGCCGAGGCGAAGGAGGAGAATGAATATGACTGTACATTATGAAGGATATTTAAACGGAGAAGGATTAAAGATTGGGATCGTTGTCGGCCGTTTCAATGAATTCATCACAAGCAAATTGCTGAGTGGTGCTGAAGATGCATTGAAAAGACACGGTGTAAATGAAGAAGACGTATCAATCGCATGGGTTCCCGGCGCATTCGAAATTCCGTTGGTTGCCAAAAAAATGGCTGTCAGCGGAAAATACGATGCCATTATCACACTGGGCACGGTCATCCGCGGGGCAACGTCGCATTTCGACTATGTCTGCAGTGAAGTGGCTAAAGGCGTCTCGCGCGCCAGTGACCAGTCGGATATTCCGGTGATCTTCGGTGTATTGACGACGGATTCCATCGAGCAGGCGATTGAACGAGCGGGAACAAAAGCAGGCAATAAAGGCTGGGAGTCTGCGGCAGGCGCAATTGAAATGGCCAATCTGATGAAAAAAATCCAGTGATGGAATAAGAGTGAAATCTATTTGATGAGGTGAGCCCATGATGAGAAAACTCCATTTAGTCAGGCATTGCAAAGCGGCGGGCCAGGCTCCTGACGCTGTACTGACAGCGGAAGGCAGGCAACAGGCTGAAACGCTGACTGCTTTTTTCAAAGAAATCGAAATCAGCCACATCATCAGCAGTCCGTTTACCCGTGCCATCCAGTCCATCGAACCCCTTTCAGCAGCGCGCGGGTTGTCGATCCAGATCGATGACAGGCTGGCAGAGCGGGTGCTCAGCACAAAAGATTTGCCGGACTGGATGGATAAAATTGAACAGTCCTTCAATGATTTCGAATTGAAATTCGAAGGCGGCGAATCCGCTGCCGAAGCTGCTGATAGAGGTGCTGCTGTGCTGGCTGAGGCACCTGACAACGCAGTGCTGGTGACTCATGGGAACATGATGGGTTTGCTGCTGAAGAAATTTGAAGAAGCATATGGTTTCGAGGAATGGAAAGCCTTAACGAATCCGGATGTTTACGTTCTGACTATTGAAGGCGAAAAAACTTCTGTAAAAAGAATGTGGAAATAAAAATGAGCCCGGAACCTGTGTTCCGGGCTTTTAATTATTCCAATGTATTGCCTTCTGCAGGTATGGGATTATTTTTGAGCATTCCGGCGAAATGATACGTATTATAGGCGAGGCGTTCAATTGTTGACTTAGTGAAGTCATTGTCTCTGCCGGCATCCATATAGGAATCTCCCGGCCCCGCTTCACCAACCCAATACGCGTCCACATTCGGCGGTACCGTAAAGCCGATATGCGACAGACCATAAAGAATTGAAGCGGCGGAATGCTTGGCGCCGTCTTCATTGCCAGTGACGACAGCCCCGCCGACTTTATTATAGAAAACAGCCTGCCCTTTATCATTGGTTACACTGCTGCTGCCGTACAGACGCTCAATTGCCTGCGTGCAAAGCGAGCTTTTCTCTCCAAGCCAGATTGGTGTGCCGATGATCAAAATATCAGCCGCCATCACTTTCTCCAGTATTTGCGGCCATTCATCCCCGTCTCCCATATCTTCCTGAACCCCATAGGCAATATTGTAATCCGCAAGCCTCACAATTTCAGATTCCACTCCAAGCTGATTGTAATGGACCTTTACATCTTCCATGAAGCCTTCCGTATGGGAAGGGTCTGCAGTGCTTTTCAGTGAAGTATTAAGAAATAAAGCTTTTAAATTCTGCATGCGATCACTCCTTTTCTGCTGGTCTCTTTCCTTATTCCCTTTGCGCGAATTATTATGCACGGCGTTAGAATAGTTAGAAAAGGGTGAAACGATTATAATAGAAGCAGATATTCTTTAAGGAGGCGACTGGATTTGGTGAAGAAGTTCGAAGATGAAGTAATGCAGACGATGAATAAGATGTTCGAAAACGAAATGAAGAAAGTCAACGACATGCTGGAGCAGGATTTGCTGATCTCGCTGATCGGCGAAGTCAATGCAGGAAAATCTTCAACCGTCAACAGAATCATCGGTGAAGATATTGCCAGCACCAACCCGATGCCGGGTGAAACGGTCAGTGTCGATCCGTATAATATGCGGGGGCTTGAAAACATCAAGTTTATGGATACACCGGGTTTGAACGATCCGAATGATGAAAATCCGAAAAAGACGCTTGAATTCGTCCAGAAATCAGACGTCGTTTTATTTTTCCTGAATGCTGCGGGAACCGTATTCTCCGACAGCGAAAAAGAGAAATTCACGGCCATCGAGAAGAACAACAAAGACATCCTTATAGTGTTAAATAAAATTGATGCCGCAGAAAATATTCCATCCTTAATCCAATTCGTTAAAAACCATACCAATAATAAATACAAAGTGATTCCAATCTCCTCGAAAACAGGTGAAAACCTGGAAGATCTGAAAAGAGAGATTCTCGTGATCCTTGAAAAAAAAGGTAAGGACCTGCTTTTTGCGAAAAGCATGAAAGAAAAATCGGCGGCAGCTACCAGATGGATAGTCGGCGCGGGTGTTTCAGCCGGAATCATCGGTGCATCACCAATTCCCGGCTCAGATGTGGTGCCGCTGACATCTCTTCAAGTGGGTCTGATCATCAAGCTGTCGAAATTATATGATAAGCCTTTAACGAAAAAAGCTGCGAGGGATATGATTGTCATTACGGCTACTCAGACAGTCGGCCACACGATTTACAGGCAGGCCCTGAAATTCATTCCGGGTGCAGGGTCAATTATTGGCGGAACAGTAGCGACCGCAATGACTGTGGCCCTTGGATATGGTGTGAAATACGCATATGAAAATAATATTGACATCGATTACGATATGATCGGTGATTTGTTTGAGAAATATAAACAAAAGGCGAAGAAAGCCTGAAAATCCGAGCCGCTCAACCCTGAGTGGCTTTTATTGTATTGCTTTAAAGACAGCATTGTTTTACCGTTAGAAAATAAAGGCAGAGGAGGTTCGGGATGCATATTTTAGTTGTCGAAGATAATCCGAGCGTCAGTTCAATGCTCGAATTATTTTTTTCAAAAGAAGGTATAACCGGTGATTTTGCTTCTGATGGCATCGAAGGGTTCAATAAATATCAGCAAAATGACTATGATCTGCTGGTCCTGGATTGGATGCTGCCTGGCATGGACGGCATCGCGTTATGCAGAAAAATCCGCGAACAGGGAGATCAGATCCCGATCATCATGCTGACGGCAAAAGACAGTGAATCGGACCAGGTGATCGGTTTTGAGATGGGGGCGGACGATTATGTCACAAAACCCTTCAGCCCGCTTACCCTGATGGCAAGGATCAAAGCTGTTGCAAGGCGTTCACAAAAAGGGGAGGCTGTTGAAGACCGTATACAAACAAAGCATTTCACAATCAATAAAACAACGAGGGAAGTACAGAAGGATGGCGCTGTGATTGAGAATCTCACACCGAAGGAATACGACTTGCTGGTCTTTCTATTGCAGCATCCCAAACAGGTATTCAGCCGCGAACAGCTGCTGGAACGGGTATGGGGCTATCAATTCTACGGTGATGAACGGACTGTCGATGTCCATATTAAACGGATCCGCAAAAAAATAACCGGTGGTGAACAGTACTTCCACACCATTTGGGGAGTTGGCTATAAATTTGAAGAACAGACGGATTAATTATTTCTATCAATTGATGGGCAGCCATCTGAGCATCCTGCTGATATCTTTCCTTATTCTCAGTCTTCTGTTCATACGCTTCGTCGAAGATTTTGCCTACCAGGATAAAGCGGCGGAACTGGAGAACTATGGGGAGCAGATCCTCAGAGACTTGGAAGGGCCGAGGCCAGCGGCAAATCTGGAACAGTATGTTTCCATTCTGCAGGCTCAAAATATCAATTTCATCGTTTTTGATCAGCAAAGCCGGATTCTGTATCCAATTTCAGAAGCGTTCCCGCCGGTGGAGCTTTCACCCGGGGAATGGAATACCATTGAGCGAGGGGAAACGCTTGTCGTCAAACGGGACGTTGAGCGTTTTGAAGATACCGTGACATTTGTGGCCCTGCCGTATGTGGAAGGCAATCAGCTTGCTGGGGGTGTGCTGCTGGCTGCACCGGTCAGCGGTACCAGTGAAATGATTTTCGAATTGAACCGGACGCTGCTGACGGCTATGCTGGCTGCGCTGGCCATCGCGTTATTGCTCAGCTATTTGCTGTCCAAGCTGCATGTCAGCCGGCTGCAGCGAATGCGGAAAGCGGCAGCGATGGTCAGTGAAGGGAACTACGATGTCAAATTGCCTGAATCCGCTTCTGATGAATTCGGGGATTTGGCAAAAGACTTCAATAACATGACGGCTAAACTTCATGCGTCCAATGAGGAAATCGAACGTCTTGAAAATCGGCGGCGCCAGTTCATGGCTGATGTCTCCCATGAAATGAGGACGCCTTTGACTACTATAGCGGGCGTCATTGAAGGGCTTCGCAGCAATATGATTGTAGAAGAACAGCGCGAAAAAGGCATACGTCTTGTCAGTGAAGAAACGAAAAGGCTGATGCGCCTGGTCAATGAAAATCTGGATTATGAAAAAATCCGTTCGAATCAAGTGACTTTATTGAAAGAGCGGGTGGAAACGAAAGAATTGCTTGAAATCATTCAAGACCAGATGGAGTTTCTGGCTGCTGAAAAAGGCAATACAATCACAATTGAGGCACCGGAGGATCAAGAAGTTTTTGTGGATATGGACCGCGTCATTCAAGTGCTGACCAATATCGTGAAAAACAGTATACAATTCACCGATAACGGAGAAATACGGTTATCTTCTTATTCAGAACCGGGTTTTACAATTATTGAAGTGGAAGACACAGGAAGCGGGATCAATGTGGAAGAGATTGATTTGATTTGGCGGCGGTTTTTCAAATCCGATGTTTCCAGGGGGAGCGGGCAATTCGGCCTGGGGTTATCCATCGTCAAACAATTAGTGGAACTTCACGGGGGGGACATACGGGTAGATAGTGAACAAGGGAAAGGAACGAAATTCATTATTCGGCTCCCTGATGAAAAATGACGCACAAGCGAATTTTGCTTGTGCTTTTTTCTGTCTTTAGACGGGATTAATAGTTTCCATATTATTTAAAGCTTCGGTCATAGTTTATTCATATTTGATTGTTACTCTTTATACAACGGCAAAAGTAGAGCGGCAAGCAAGACTGCCTCCGCTGATATCCAAGCCGGCAGCATGAAGTATGATGAAAACTATAACACAGGAGGAATTCAAAGTGGGATACTATGATTCGACCGAACCGAAAAGAAAAAATAGAGGCAATTTCGCTTCAGGATTTGCTGGCATATTGGCAGGCGCCGTTTTAGCTGGGATTGTTCTGCCAGGATTTACAGATACGGAACAGGGGATAGACGCAGAACCACAGCAGGCAGAGAACGTCAGCGGAGTGGAAAATGTATCTTCAATTGTCACCTCGGACGTCACTGAAGTAGTGGATGCCACTTCAGCATCAGTTGTCGGCGTAACAAATCTGCAGTCTGCACAACAAAACCCGTTCAGCCAAAGCAGCAGTGAGCCACAGGAAGCAGGAGCGGGATCGGGTGTCATCTATAAAAAAGAAGGTGATTCTGCTTACATCGTTACAAATAATCATGTGGTTGAAGGTGCGGAACAAGTGAAAGTAACGCTGTCAGATGGAACAGAAATCGATGCGGAAGTCCTTGGCACTGATGTCTGGACAGATTTAGCGGTTTTGAAAACCTCTTCGGCTGATATCAAAGACGTGGCTGAATTTGGTGACTCATCAGTCCTTAAAGCAGGCGAACCGGTTATCGCGATCGGCAATCCGCTTGGGCTGCAATTCTCGGGATCAGTGACAACGGGCGTGATTTCAGGGACTGAACGTTCAATCCCGATTGATATCAACAAAGATGGAACAGAAGACTGGCAGGCTGAAGTATTGCAGACTGACGCAGCCATCAACCCAGGAAACAGCGGGGGCGCATTGATCAACAGCCAAGGCCAGCTGATCGGGATCAACTCGATGAAAATCGCACAGGCTTCAGTTGAAGGAATCGGTTTAGCCATTCCGATCAATTCAGCTATCCCGATCATTGAAGATTTGGAAACAAAAGGCGAAGTTGAAAGACCGGCGCTGGGTGTTTCCATTTTAGATCTGCAAAATGTGCCAGCTCCGATTCGCCAAAATGAATTGAATTTACCGGCTGAATTGGAAAAAGGGGTGGCAGTTGAATCTGTCGCTAAAGATTCCGGTGCAGAAGCTGCCGGCCTGCAGCAAAGTGATGTAATTGTTGAAATTGGGGGAGATGAAATCACCTCCGTGCTCGAACTTCGTCAACACCTGTACACAAAAGCGGAGGTCGGCGATACTTTGAATATTAAATTCTATCGCGGTTCTGAACTGATGGAAGCAGATGTGAAATTGACAGAAGGCATATAAGAATTTTAGCCATACAAAAACTCTCCCTGTTTACCGGGAGAGTTTTTGTATTCTATGGAAGTCAGCTATTCGGAAAAATGTCAGTCCATTAACCCGAACAGATCAAAACCGATTCCTAATGCGAGAATAATCAGGACGATGACTACAAAGATGGCGACACCGATTTTGATCTTAGGCATTTCCTTTACTTTGGGTTCTTCCAGCCCTTCTTTTTTCTCCGGAGGATGATCCATATTTTCTTTGGTGTCTCTTATATAATCTTTGCGTTCTTGTGGTTCATTATTGTTTTTGTCGCTCACAAATACTACCTCCCCGTTCTGTATATTTCTATCTGTATACCCTAAGACGCAGGGCATTAATCAAAATACTTCTCTTCCTGTTCCAGTTCGCGGCGGGTTAGAGCTTTTGCCAATTCTCTGCCGAAAAGTTCTGATGAATGAGGGTCGCGGCCAGTCAGAATCCGTTCATTTGCCCAAACCGCATATTGATCCTGGTCTTCCGCTTTAGAGTAATTGGCGACTCTGTTCAATTCATCTTCAAGGCTGAATGGCAGCAAGCCACGGACTTCTTCAGGTTCCTTATCGTTCGGATAGCCTGTCACATCCAACCCTTCCAGGAATGGGCGGCCTTCTTTTGTCTTTGCGTAAATTAATGGGGCAGGGCCATGGCAGACAGCCGAAACAATACCGCCAAGTTCATAGACAATATTGATCATATTATGAAGTTCTTCGCTGTGTGCAAGGTCAAACATTGCCCCGTGGCCGCCGACTATGAAAATAGCGTCATAGTCGCTCGCTTTTACATCCACAAGCGGAGTCGTTTTATCAGCGAGTCCGGATTCATATAATTTTTTGTATTTGCCTTCGGGGTCATAATCTTTTGAAATACTTAACGGATCTACAACGGGTTTGCCGCCAAGCAATGAAGCGATGCCGACAGTGTGGCCTTCCTTTTCCAATTCCATAGCCGGAGCGAATAATTCTTCCGCCCACCATCCCGTGACGTAATCGTTTTCTTCATCAGTATATCCGCCTGATAGAACGGCCAAAACTTTTGCCATGCTTTTTCCTCCTCAACAATTAAGTTCTCTATTTCTTCATTTACCCTTCACCGCAATACTGAAACACAAACTCGGATGGAGCATTGGCATGAAAGGAATAAAGACAAAAGGGCAAAGAAATGAATTGCCGCAATTTTGTGTTTAATTATCAAAAAAGTATGTTTTGTTTGGAACGACCGGGGTATTCAGAGTATGTATGTAAAATTTTTGAAGGAGGAGGCCGTAATGACTGACAAGCAGAATGATCGTAATCTCGATCCTGAGAGGATGGAACAGAGCGGGAAAAGTGAAGCAACAGAAGAAACTGATTTCAATACTGGAGGAAACGATTCCGATTACGACGGCGGACATCCGAAAGACAGTAAGTCGGATAGCGATGGCCGGATAAAGAGCGGCGAAGAATATGCCAGACGCCAGCATGGCAAGGATGAAATCGGGGATGAAGCGTTTAATGCCGGCGGAAACGCGTCGGATTACGATGGCGGCCATCCCGAAGACAGTTCAAGTGACAGCGAAGGAAAAATCGATTCAGACGAAAATTAAAACTGACAGGAGAGTGTATATATGTTTTTCCACAGAAAAGAGCTTCAATATCATGCGAAACCGGATGCTCCGGATCCGGTGTTCGCGAAACAGGTACAGGAACTGATCGGCGGCCAGTATGGTGAAATGTCGGTAGCATTACAATACTTATTCCAAAGCTGGGGTACAAGAGGCAATGAAAAATACAGAGACCTTTTAATGGATACAGGAACGCAGGAAATCGGACATATCGAAATGCTTGCGACGATGGTTGCGCGTTTACTGGAAGGCGCACCTGTCTATGAGCAGGAGAAAGCGGCGAAAGATCCGGTTGTCGGCGCAATTATGGGCGGCATGAATCCGCAGCACGCCATCGTTCATGGACTGGGAGCTTCGCCGAAAGACAGCAATGGTGTACCATGGAATGCCGGATATATTGTAGCAAGCGGCAATCTTTTAGCTGACTTCCGTGCCAACGTCAATGCGGAGTCCCAAGGGCGTCTCCAAGTGGCTCGTCTTTACAGCATGACGGATGACAGAGGCGTAAAAGATTTGTTCTCCTTCCTGATTGCACGTGATACTATGCACCAAAACCAGTGGCTGGCAGCGATCAAAGAAATGGAAGCAAAAGAAGGCGTGATCGTTCCTTCGACCATACCGCCAGAATGGGAAGCGAAAGAATTTTCGCATACCTTGTATACGAATGCAGACAGCACTGCTTCACAGCTTGATTTCCTAAAACAGCCTGCGCCGGACGGCCAGCCATTTAAAGTTGAAGAAAGCAAAGCGATGGGTGGAATTCCAGTACTAAAACCGGCACCGCCAGAAGCACATGACACTTTACCAGGTGAAAATGATTAATAGTTAATGGAGCCTCTTTTGCGGAAGAGGCTTCTTTTAATGGGAGTGGTAAAGATGGCGAGGAAATTATGGATGATGACGCAGACGTGGCATGACCTTTTATTTCTCCACTGGCCGGTTGATCCGCCGATAATCCGCAAGTATATTCCGGATGGATTGGAATTGGATCTGTACGATAACCAGGCGTGGATTGGCATCGTACTTTTCAAAGCCCGGGGAACGAGACCGAGATTCATGCCGCCCATACCTGGGTCTGCAAATTTTCTTGAAGTGAATGTCAGAACCTATGTCAAATACAAAAATAAAACCGGTGTTTATTTCTTCAGCTTGGATGCAGACAGCAAAATGGCAGTAGAGATTGCTTCTTTTGGAAATTTTCTTCCATACCGAATGGCCAGGATGTCATTCGATAAAAAAAGTGGGCATATCAGTTTTATGAGTGAAACCAGGGGAAAAGAAGGGCCACAGGAGAAGATTGCTTTGAAGTATCGTGTTTTGCCGCAGCCAGCGGTCTCAACCAGTCTTGAAAAATGGCTGACAGAGCGTTATTGCCTTTGGACAAAACCGGGGGAGCAATTACTGCGGCTCGATATAGCCCACGCTTCATGGCAACTGCAGTACGTCCAAGGAGAACTAACTGAAAACACAATGGCGCCGTACCTTGGAGTGAATTTCAAAAGCGGAAAACCGATGGCACATTACACGGAAATGAAAAAAGTGCGTTTTTTCCCGCCTGTAATTGAAAAGTAAAACCCCCGAACCTTTGAGGTTTCGGGGGTTTACCTATTTAAGACTGTCTCGGCTCGTCATGCTGCGTAGTGTGGGAAGTTTCTTTTTGTTCCCAAACTCGTTTTGTCAGATAGATGTGGAAGAACCATTCGCCGGCTGCTACAAGCAAAGCAGAGAAAAGTGCCGCCATGACCAATGAGAAATCAGGATTCTCAATCAGCCACATCCCCAACAGCCATACCGCAAGAAAGACGATGACGAAATCTCCGCCAGTCGCAATCTTATTCGATGTTTTCGGATAGATGACCAGATCGCCGACAAATCCAACTGCTGTGATAATAAGGCTTATGATGAATATTTCAAAAAGTTCTACTCCATATGCAAGTCCCAGAATAACAAAGAGAACCGCGAAAATCATGGCGAATTTGATAAGCAATGCCTCAATATACTTCATCTGATATACCTCCTGGAATATTTTTATGTTATTCGCTGTATACTCTTTTCTGTGCGAAAAAATCGTTTATGGACGAAAAAAAGAAAAACCCCCGAATGAGGGTTTTCCTGTTATGAGCTGATGAAGTCGCCGCCGTTTACATGGATGGTTTCACCTGTTACATAGGTAGAATCTTTAGAGGCAAGGTAGACATACGCCGGTGCCAATTCAGCAGGCTGGCCGCGGCGCTCCATAGGTGTATCGCCCCCGTGCTCGCCGACTTTTTCGGCGTCGAATGTAGCCGGGATCAGCGGTGTCCATATTGGTCCCGGTGCAACCGAATTGACCCGGATGCCATCATCGATAAGATTGGCTGACAAGGATCTTGTAAACGCTGTTATAGCGCCCTTGGTCGCTGAATAATCGATTAACGTCGGAGATCCGCGGTAAGCGGTCACCGATGAAGTGTTGATGATTGAATCTCCCTTTTGCATGTGCGGAATTGCCGCTTGTGTCAAAAAGAACATCGAAAAGATATTCGTTTCGAAAGTTTCGCGTAACTGGTCTTCGGAAATATTCAGGAAATCATCCTGCGGAAATTGTTTCCCGGCATTATTCACGAGCACATTCAATTGGCCGAATTCTCCGATGACATCAACGATCAGCTGGTTGCAGTTTTCAACTTTGCTGATATCTGTCGCAAACTTGATGCATTTAACATCATAGGACTCGACAGCTTTTACAGTTTCTTCCGCGTCGTCGTTTTCATCGAGATAAGCGATCGCGACGTTCGCACCTTCTTTTGCGAACGCCACAGCTACTGCCCGGCCGATGCCGCTGTCACCGCCCGTGATCAGAGCAGTCTTGCCTCTCAATTTATCGGCGCCTTTATAATCTTTATCGTCATAGATGGGCTCAGGGTCCATCTGTTTTTCAACTCCCGGCTGCTGTCCCTGCTCCTGTGGATCGATTGCTTCATCGATTTTTTCATATTTATCCTTAGCCATTTTGTCTCCTCCTAAAAGTTGATTCCATGACTTTCCTATTCCCGCTGCTCATTCAGCTAAACGCTTTAACGCTGTTCAGTTTTAGGCGTTTTTCTTCTGAAGAGCCAAAAAATCGCAAAGAAGAGCGAAATGACGCTCAGTATCAATGAAGGGACGAAAAACGGAGGGCGATAAGTAAAGACGATGTGGTTTTCACCCGCTTCAATCGGAACGCCGACAAAAGCGTAATTGGCTTTCAGTACATCAGTGTCGACACCGTTTACCGTTGCACTCCATCCTCTTTCATAAGGGATGACAGCAGACAGGTAATCGTCACCAGCCGTGTTGTCATACAGAATTTCAACACGGCTGCCGTCTATTTCGAGCTTCTTCAGCCCCGCAGCCTCATCTGCTTCTCTTTCCAGAGTGTCGTAATCTTCTTCGAATAATTGGATTTCCGTCAAAAAGTATCGCCCTTCCGGTACGCGGATCTCTGCACGCTCCTGATAAGGCACCCGGATTGTCAGATCATCCACGTAGGTTTTGTATACCGATTGATTTGATTTTCGGGAAGTGACATAATCGTTGACTGTCAGATTGAAACCTTCATCTTCAGCGGTGTTCACCAAATTGAATGACACATAGAGGTCACCCTGGCTTGCAGCGGGATTTTCCCAAACGAGATCGATGCCGCCAGTTTCACCTGTAACCTCCAAAATTCCATCGTCATAGCGTGCCTCTTTCTCTTCGATGGTGAATTTTGATGTTATATCGCCTGTTACTTGGATAGGACTGCCTTCTTCTTCCGTATTCAGGACAATGCCGTTAAGCATAGCGTGTTCGCGGACCAAAGGCGGATGCATTGACAGTTTATCTTCTGAATAGAATTCGGTTGCGCCCCGGGCAAAGGGCAGGACATTTTCGTTTTCGTATACCTTATAATTTTCTGATTCAAGAATTTCATTGAATCCGTATGGAATGTTACGGTCATCAGCTGGACGGATGATGTATTTCCCGCGCGCCATGCTGAAGAGGTTCGCGCGATTGCCGAGTGTCGCATAGCGGCTGACACTCTCGCGGCCCATATCGATTTCCATATCATACAGATAAAAATACAGCAGGTTTTTATTCAAAATGCTGGAATACGCACTCAGCCCCTGGAAATCCTGGACAATCGGTGTGTTATTGCGAACGCCCTGCATCCATTCGATGCGATACATTTCGTCATTGTCGCGGCTATGGATCTGTTCGAGCAGGCCGCGGACTTCAGGATCGTCATAATCTTTGCCTGTAATCAGTTCTTTGCTGACTTGATCGACGTTGCCCATCTCCAGTATTTTGTCCGACTGATAGAAATTCGCGAAGACGATCAGCCACGCCAATAAAACAGGTCCAACAAAAATCATCGTCCCGGATTTATTGAAACGGAACGCTGCCCAGACAGCGGCAATTGTCAGAAGCAGACCGCCAAGAACAAGTCCCGTTTCCATCCAGTCGAATTCCAAAGCAGGATCCAGCAGCGCATAAATGATATAGATGAAACCCGTGAACCCTGCTGCAACAAAGAAATTGCGGCGTGAAATTTTTGTCAGCATCCCGAGTCCGCTGGCAATCGCTCCGCCGGCTGCGAAGGAAATAAAATATTCCCAGCGGTACTGCGGGGCGGAAAATCCGTTGAATACGCTGCTTACAAGCGGGCTTAAATGCATCACTATCCCCGCAATCCCCAGCAGCGCAAACAGGCGGAATGTTTTATTGCCGTAAAAACAGAACATGAATAAGAACAGCACAAAAAGCGCAGGCAAAATAATATAGCGGCTTGTATACAGGATGTTGTCAAAAGGGTCGAAAATCGGAATTTCCTGTTGGAAAGGCGGGCGGTGATTATTCAAATACGCATACACCGCAGGAATGAATGCTGCTGCGCCTATGCCGAACCCGATGATGCCAGTACCCATGAATGCCAGCAATTTTTTCTTTTTGTCCGTCTCAGCGGAAGTCAGTGGGATGAACAGGCGGAAAAGGATATAGATGGCGGCCAGCAGAAAATTGATGTAGGCAAAATAGAAATTATCAAAGAACGATATGGAAACCGCCAACAGAAACCAGCCCGGTTTCTGTTCCCTGAATATTTTCTCGATCCCCAATATAAGAAGGGGAAGCCACAAGAATGCATCAGCGAAAAATTCCCAGTATACGGTGTGCCGGATAAACATTCCTGATATCCCGTAAACGGAAGCGCCGATCAATGCCGGCCAATACGGAATTTTCATGTACATGAAAACGCGGGATGTGATGAAAAGCACAAAAGCCATTCGGATTACACTGATGAAAACCGCCGCGTTTGCCCAGAACAACACGTCGGGTTCCCGGATAATGCCGGCAACGTCCAGCAGCCGGATAATCGGAACGGTTATCAGAAAGACAATGGACGTGGAAAAATAATACGCCAGTTCACTGAATGTGCCTGCGCCTAATCCGAAATCAAAGGAATAGAAAAATTCCCCGTGTGTATACTGTTCATATAGAAGGTGTTTGAATGGCATCATCTGTGACAGGCCGTCATTGATGCCAGCCATATACTGTCCCTGTGTCCATTGATAAAGAAAGACACCGTGGGACAGGACAGCAAGCACAAAACTGATTGCCAGCAGCGACCAGTATGGATATTTTTTTAACATGGATTCACCGACTTTAATTTATTTCTGCCGTACAGGATCTTTCATGATTTTACTGGAAACGATAAAAGTGATGGGCACTGTAAAAATCACAGCCGCAAAAGGAGCAATATTGCTGTTCAGCTTCAGATACTCAACAAATATGAAAATCAGAATGGTTGATACCGTCATATTGACGACTTGCGTCAAGGGAAAGAACAGGTATTTCTTCAAAGTGGGCTTCACTCTATACGTAACGTAAGTGTTCAGGAAAAAGGACACGTTCAGGCTGATCAGAAAACCGATTATATGCGCGAGCATGTATGGCAGCGAGAAAAGGTTATGCAGAATCAGATAGATGGAATAATAACTTAAGGTGTTGATGACACCGACGAACAGGAAACGTGTAAACTCGGTATTCAGTGATTTAAGACTCATGATACTCATCCACATTGCTGATATCCACAAGGAAATTCGGCCGCCGTTTCGTTTCATTATAAATCCTTCCGATATACTCGCCGATGACGCCGAGGCTGATCAACTGTATTCCGCCCAGCACCAGAATGGCAGTGATGGTCGTGAAATAGCCGGGCGCGGTGATCCCTCTTTGGGAAATGCCGTATAAAGTGTAGGCGATATAAACAAGGGAAAGGAACAGGACGATAAACCCTGTGTAAAAACAAATGCGCAGGGGCTTTGTGTTGAAAGAAATAATTCCATCGATGCCGTAATTGATCAGGCTGCCGAACGACCATTTCGAACTGCCGCCTTCGCGAAGAACGTTCTCGTAGCAAATGGTCTTTTTGCTGAGTCCGATCCAGGAAAATAAACCTTTTGAAAAACGGTTATTTTCACTCAGCAGGAGCAGCGAGCCAATCGCTTTTCTGCTCAGTAAGCGGAAATCCCCTTCGCCATCCGCCAGGTCGACATCAGTAATTGAATTGATCAGTTTATAATACAGGCCGGATAAGAAAGTGCGTATTTTCGGATCGCCTGTCCGGGTCCGTTTTGCGACCACCTGATGGAAACCTTCTTCAAACCCCTGAAGCAATTCTGAAATAAGAGTAGGCGGGTGCTGCATGTCACTGTCCATTAAAATCGCGGCATCTCCTTTGACCCTTTTCAGTCCGGCGAGTATGGCGGCTTCCTTGCCGAAGTTTCGGGTGAATGAAATATATTTCACGCTGTTATGCTGTTCGGCGAGTCTGAGTATTTCTTTCAGCGTGCTGTCTTTGCTGCCATCATTAACGAATAAAATTTCATATCTGTAAGGAACAGCTGCAAGTTCCTGAACTAATTTCTCAAAGATGGGAGAGATATTTTCTTCTTCGTTGTAGGCTGGCACTATGATAGAGATCAGCTTCATGTCCGGGCTCTCCTCCTAATTTATATATTGATAGTAGCTCCTTGCGATATATACCCGAATCAGAGTTGAAATATGTGTATATGAGCAGATGATTTTACATTTTCCCAATCTTTTGGACTATGGAATATGAAACTTTCTTAGATGTCGGACGTATTATTCTAATGAAGGCGGAAAATATGGATTCAACGCTTGTAAATTTCTGAAAATTCCGCTTAAACCGATTGACACGTAAAATGGAAGATGCTAGGTTTAAGCTTGGAAACAGTGCGCCATAATCAGGCGGCTCGACCCTTAGAATTGAAATTTTCCGCAACTATCAATAGTATTAACAATAGAATACATAAAGATGAATGGAGAGTGTTATTAGTGGCTATCAATTTAGTTAAAGGTCAAAAGATCGATTTAACAAAAGGACGTTCATCTCTTTCAAGCATTATGGTCGGACTTGGATGGGATCCTGTAGAAACGAAGAAGAGCGGCGGCTTCCTGAGCTCACTTCTTGGCGGTGGAGGAGGCGGTTCAGATATCGACTGTGACGCTTCGGTCATCCTGCTTGATGAAAACGGCAAATTGAAAGGCAAAGAAAACCTGATCTATTTTGGAAACAAGCAAAGCCGTGACGGCAGTGTTGTCCATTCAGGGGATAATCTCACAGGTGAAGGTGAAGGCGATGATGAAACGATCAACATCGATCTTAAACGCATTTCACCGTCGATCCATCGTTTGGTTTTTGTGGTGAATATCTATAACGCGAAACAGAAAAAACAGGATTTCGGCATGATTGAAAATGCCTTTATCCGCCTGGTCGATAACCAGAACAAAGAAGAACTTGTCCATTATAATCTGACAGAGAACTACTCTGGGAAAACTTCCCTGATTCCTGGTGAATTGTACCGCCAGGGCAGCGAATGGAAATTCTCCGCAGTAGGGGAAGCAACAACGGATTCAGATATCGGCGCAATCGCCAATAAATATGCATAAGGAGTGATTTTGGATGGCAATTAATCTATCAAAAGGGCAAAAAGTGGATTTGACCAAAAGTAATCCGGGCTTGTCGAAAGTAGTCGTTGGCCTGGGCTGGGATACCAATAAGTATGATGGCGGCAAAGATTTTGACCTCGACTCTTCAGTTTTCCTTTTGAATGCTGAAGGCAAAGCTTCATCAGAAGCTGATTTTGTTTTCTACAATAATACAATAGGTGCCGGCGGTGCTGTTGAACATACCGGCGATAACCGTACAGGTGAAGGTGAAGGGGACGACGAGCAAGTGAAAGTCAATCTTTCATCCATTCCTTCATCTATTGAAAAAGTCACTTTTGCCATCACTATCCATGACGGGGAAGCGAGAGCCCAGAATTTTGGGCAGGTAAGCAATTCGTATGTGCGTATCGTCAATGAAGATACAAATGAAGAATTGATCCGCTACGATTTAGGAGAAGATTTCTCCATCGAAACTGCTATCGTCGTAGGTGAACTATATCGTCACGGTGGAGAGTGGAAGTTCAATGCAATCGGAAGCGGCTATCAAGGCGGTCTTGGTTCGCTTGTTAAGGACTTTGGACTCGACAGCTGATCTGGCAAGTTGAAAAAGCAAGGGGCTGGGCTCCTTGCTTTTTTTCTCAATTCTGATGGAAATGAGTAAATGACTATTAAGTAAGAACTTTTTTTTCTGAGGGGTCTTGAAAAGCAGGGATGTGGTGTCCAGACTCCAGCGCCCAGATTCTCGGGATCATAAGCCACTCTAGCTTAGCGGCTGAAAACACGCCGCTTCGCCAGACGTCTTATGCCTTTCGAACCTAAACGGGCGCTTACGCTTTTCTTTATAATTGTGCCGGGAGGATTTCATATGAGACATTTCAACGCATTGGATGGTTCTGAATTACAAACGTTTTTTAAATACCCCCCGGCAGAATTTAATCGAGATACGGATCGGGAAAAACTTGGACTGGCGTTGGGGGCAGCGCTCTATACACCGGGTTCAAGACCTGATTTCGCAGCTAAGATTATAGCCGGAAGTTATCGGCGGGACACATTTTCCGGATTGGCGACATTGATGATCTGTCTGGAAGACGCAGTAGCTGACACCGAACTGGAATCAGCGGAAGCGAATGTTGTTTCACAACTGAAAGAGCTTGAGCAAGCTTCTGCATCACATATTGCAGAAAGCCCCTTATTATTTTTGCGTATCCGCAATTCCGATCAATTGGATAAATTGACAAAACTGGCGGGCAGTTCGCTCGGCATGCTGACCGGCATCGTGCTGCCCAAAGTGCAGGCCGCGGATCTTGAACCTTTTTTCCGGGCTCTTGACCGCGCAAGCGAAAGTGCCGGCAGAAAATTGTATGCTCTGCCTCTTCTTGAAACGGAAGAAGTACTGTTCGCTGAAACTCGGGAACAGGCATTAATGGGTATTTACAGCAAATTACGGCATGAAAAAGACCGGATCTTGACGATCAGGGTCGGCGCCACTGACTTCTCGAGCCTTTATGGACTACGGCGTCCAGTGGAACGAACGATTTATGATGTTCACCTGATCAGGGACTGCCTGATTTCAATATTGAATAAATTCACAAAAGCAGAGGACGGTTTTATAGTCTCAGGACCTGTTTATGAATATTTCACGGCCGAAACTGATGCATGGCTTTCTTCAAAACCGGAGAAAATTCTCTGGGAAGAAGTGCAGCTGGATGTCCTGAACGGATTCAAAGGGAAAACGTGCATTCATCCTTCTCAGATCGCGATCGTGAACACAGGACACATCATTTCCCACGAGACTTATGAAGACGCGATGCTCATTTTAGCGAAAAGTGATACATTCAATGGAATCCTGCAAAGTCCGCAGCGCAATAAAATGAATGAAGTAAAACCGCACCTGAGCTGGGCGAAGAAAGTAGCTGCTCAAGCGGAAATATATGGGGTGCTGAATGAATACTACAAACCAATCGACGTCCTCAATCATCTGCGGGCAAAACAACTTGCAAACCAGGTATAAATACTGGGATAAAATGGACATAGAGGTAACTGTGACAGACAGTTACGGGAATTTGCCAATGGAATCCTTATTTTCAATGGCACTTCGGGTAAACAAAAAGCGGCAATTTCTATTTGTCAGCAAATTGATTGCCAAGCATTTGGCGGTTCATCCGTCGATAGCGCTTGGAACCGGAAGTTTGCTTGCTTCATTATTGATGGAAAAATATGGATTTCGTCCGATTCCGCAAGCTAAACAAATTGTTGAAATGATTAAGTCAGGTAAACCCTGTCTCAAAACAAGCCATGAATCGCTCACTTACCGAACGGCTTTGCCTGAGAAAACGGTTTTTATCGGAATGGCGGAGACAGCCACCGGTCTCGGACATGCGGTTTTCCATCATTTTGATGAAGCGGCATATATCCACACGACCCGGGAAGAAATCATCGGTGAGTCTCCCGCTTTTGTATTTGAGGAAGAGCATTCCCACGCTACTTCCCACAAGGTTTACGCGCCTGCAGGAATGCTGGAGGAAGCAGAAGCCATCGTCCTGATTGATGATGAAATTTCGACAGGCAATACGTTATTGAATTTGATCACCGCATTGGATTCCCAATTTCCAGGCAAGAATTACATATCCCTCTCCATTCTGGATTGGCGCAGCGAAAGCCAAAAACGAAAGCTTGATGACATGGCGGCAGCTCATAATTTGACCGTCGATGTCCTTGCATTGCTTACAGGCGGATTCGATTTGAAGCACAGTGAATCCCCTGACGAAACAGAAGTTCCAGAGTTGAATGGCCCAGGTGAAAAGAAGCCTGGCCGTTCAATGCAAGTTGAGGCAATGGATCTGCAATCAGCAACTGGACAGCGTTATCTTCCTTTCACCGGACGGTTCGGATTATCAAGCAGCAGCCATTTGGAAATCGGGAAATGGGCTGAACAATTGGCGGCGACAGTGCCGGCCGCCAAAAAACCGCTGGTGATCGGAATAGGTGAAAATATGTATCTGCCTCTTCGGTTCGCTTTGGCGCTGGGTGAGGATGCTTTGGTGCAGACAACTACAAGAAGCCCGATTTTTGCTGCGGAAGAAGAGGGGTATCCCATTAAAGAAAAAGTCCGCTTTAAGTTGCCGGATGCTGAGGATGTCAATCAATTCCTTTATAATATAAGCAGAGTCGATGCAGACAGAATCTATTTATTAGCTGAATCGGTTGCGGACGAAGCAAGCTGGCAGCCTTTGATTTCATATCTTGAACAAAAAGCGCCTGTTGAGTGGCTTGCACTTACAGATGAAAAATAAAAGAGGTGGCCTGATGATTACTGCCGGATTAGTGAAAACAAGCTATCCCGAAAATGACATTACATTTCTATTGAAAGATGTGACAGATGACTTTGAGGAAAGTTCTTTGGAAGAACGTGAAAAAGCTGTCCAGACTGGGGGCCATTATGCTGAGCGTTTGCCGGTAGAGTACCGTCCTTCGGAAGAATACACAAAGCTTTACCATCAATCGGTCGAAGAGACGAAAGAACAATTAAGCCATCTTATCGGGGTCGTTGCAAGAAAGATTCAATTGAACGCTGGAACGGAAGATATTGTACTGGTTTCACTTGCGCGTGCAGGCAGCCCCATCGGCATATTGATCAAACGCTATGCGGAACAGATGATGGGTATGAATTGGCCGCATTACAGCGTCTCGATTCTGCGTGATAAGGGCATAGATGAAAAAGCGATTGATACGATTTTGAAAGCGCACCCCGGCAGCCGTATTCAATTTATTGACGGCTGGACAGGAAAAGGCGCGATTCAGAAGGAATTGACGAAATCGCTCCAGTCGTTCAATCGTGACTATGGCACTGATCTGAAAGATGACATGGCTGTTCTAGCCGATCCAGGGGCATGTGCCGTATTGTTTGGCACGAGAGAAGATTTTTTGATTCCAAGTGCGTGCCTGAATTCCACGGTTTCGGGCCTTGTCAGCCGAACGATTTTGAACGACCGCTATATCGGCCCTGAGGATTATCACGGCGCGAAATTTTATGGCGAATTAATAGAAGAAGATCTGTCGAATGATTTCGTGGATCAGGTGACAAGCTGTTTTGCGGATACCAGCAAAGCATCCGAAGAGGAAGCTTACAGCACACCGATTACTGCCGACCGCACTTGGGAAGGCATGAAGGAAGTCGAAGAAATCGGGCGCAGCATGTACACCGAAACGGATTACCATCTGGTAAAGCCGGGTGTAGGCGAAACGACGCGTGTGCTGCTTAGAAGAAACCCATGGAAAGTTCTGGTAAGAGATCTGGAACATCCGGATGTAAAGCACATCCTGATTCTTGCGGAAGAAAAAGACGTCCCGGTCGAAGAAGTGCCCAATTTATTTTACCGGTCGATCGGACTGATCAAATCGGGGAAAGAAATATGACGGTATTATTTGCGAGCGATCTTGACCAGACACTGATTTATTCACGGAGGTCCATGGGCGACGAAGTAAAGCCGGAAGAATTGATCGAAGTCGAACGCTTTGAAGGAAAGCCGCAATCATTTATGACCGAACAGAGCCAGACCGCGTTATGGGAACTGGAAGAAAATACTATTTTTGTTCCAGTGACGACCAGGACCCGTGAACAATACGAACGCGTGACCGGCATCTATGAAGGCAGTGAACCGCCGCAATTCGCCATCATTTCAAATGGCGCTGTCATTCTTGAAAACGGTGAACCGATTAAGGAATGGTCGACTGATATCCGGCGGCAATGTGTCAGCAGGAAAACGGTCATCGAAGAATTGATGCCGGTGATCAAACAGCACTTCAATGAAGAATGGGTGTTGCGCGTGAGGCAGGCGGAAGACTGGTTTGTGTATCTGATTGTAGACAGGGCCCGTTTTCCGGAAGAAAAGCTTGAGTATTATACAGAGATTTTTCATGAAATCGGATGGGGAATATCGCTGCAGGGCAGAAAGCTTTATTTGATGCCTGAAAGTATAACAAAAGCGGCAGCGATGGAATATGTAAGAGACCGCATCAATGCGGATTACGTGATAGCTGCCGGAGATTCGCTGCTCGATCTGGATCTTCTGGAAAGCGCGGATACCGGTTTATTGGCTGCCCACGGAGAAGCAGCCAAAAGGGATGCCGATGTTTCTGAGCATATAATCGTGACAGAAGAGCAGGGAATAAAAGCAGGCGAGGAAATATTGGCGAAAGTCGCTGATATATCCATGCAAAGCAAATAGCAAGGGGGGAAACCCATGGTTCAATTGCATCCGGTCCGTGTAAGAACATGGGATCCGGAGAAGGTTGGCGAATGGCTGAATAAGCCTGTCGTTAATCATACAGAAACGAAAGTGGAAGATGAAGATATCACCTATCCGCAGCTTCTCGGTGAATTCACCGGATTGCCGCTGGATGAAGATGATTACTTCGCGTCTATCTATGAAACGATGGAAGAAGCGGATGGAAGACTGATCCGCCTGTCTGGGCGGATGAATAAGAATATTGAACAGGACCGGCTGAAAGCGCTTCAGGATCTATTCGAAATGAACCGGAAAGAAAACGGCTTATCCGCCAGCCGGATCGTCGCGTTTCTGGATGGCAAAGGATTATTGCCCCGTCTGAAAGACGCCGGCTTGAACCGCCGCATCCGGCTGGTCATGATTGATGTGCTGAAAGCGTTTCAGGAGCAATCGGGCGGCAGCACAGTGCAGTCTTCTTTCAGAAGGGTCTCGACTGATCTTGTGAAATGGACATTCAATCACATTGAGCCGGAGCTTATAAAATTGAATCTTGAAAAAGGGCTTCCAGGTTTTCTTTGGTACGGCGATGCCACAGAAAGTGAAAAATGGTTTTTGAAGCTGTCTGCGGCTTATGGTTTCCATATTGTAGTTTACGATCCGACAGGCGAGAAATGGTTCGGTAAAATGGCCGGTGAAGAGAATTTGCATAGCCATAGTTTTCAGGTGAATGCCGAAACGCCGCCGCCTTTTCCGGAAGAAAAACCGAAGCGTGTCGGAACCGTGGCTTACCGTGCGACGCAGGAAGTGGATCGGCTTTTGCATCATGACGATTCAGGCCTCTACAAGCCGTTTCAGTTTAAATCCTATGTCACGCATTCCATTCGCCTGAAAACGACGATTGATGAAGCTTTTATGCTGGCGAAAGAGCGAGCGATGGTTCGCCCGTCTTTTTCAGTGGAACGCGGCGTCGTCCACATCCCAGTCGTATTTGCTAAAGTCATGGGTATTGAAAAGGACCGGAAGCGATTCTGGGACAATATCCACAAATTGACGGAACGCGAAGACACAAAATTAGTGCGTAGCTTCCCGTTCATCGAAGAGCGCAAAGGCAATCAGCAATTTCATTACCGCGCGGCGCTGGATAAAAACGGCAAGCTGGATCCCGAAAAGATGAAGAAATCCAATTGGTGGCGCTACAGCAAACTGCCGGACGGAGTTCAGACAGCGATTGGCGCCGCTATAGCGCGACACGTTGAGAAACCGATCCTATTGCCGCAGAACGGCGAGTCGTTTAAAGATCTTCAATTGTATGCGTTCTCCCAGTCCATGACACTTCCGGATTCGGTCATACAATTGATTCAATTATTTGATTATCCGCAGTTTGTCCCGACTTTATTGTTTTATAATGAAGAGAAGGACGGCGAATTGAGCCGGGCTGATGCGAATGCCATAGCATTGATCCACAGCTTCGGCCTCGATAATATCATCATCAATCCGCAGGGGCATCAGGATATCGAACGCTGGTTGGATACAGAGTCGTTTGACGTGCATTGGCTCGATGAACGGAGTTTCAATGAGCCGTTCCAGGAACCTTCAGCAGTCAGGAAATTCCTCGGAAGGTTCTTATAATAACAAAGGAGGGGTTAATGATGAATACGATGCCAGACCAGATTGAACAGCAGGAGCTCGTCATGAAAGACGAAAATCAATTGAAAGTGCAATTGAAAAAAGATCCTGAAGTATTGCAATTGGCTTCAAAAATCGATCCGAAAAATCAGATCGAATTGCTGGAATTCGGACGCGAACCCGCAAACGAAATTTCCGCATTTACAGGAAAAGTCCTGAATTCCGTACAAGCCAACAGCATGGAGGAATCCAGTGAGCTGTTGAAACAGCTGGGCAAAATCATGGATAAATTCGATAAAAAGGATTTTGTCGAGAAGAAAGGTTTCTTAAACAAAATCTTCAATAAAGGCAATAAAATGATCGAACAGCTTTTCAATAAGTACCAGACGATGGGCACTGAAATTGATAAGGTATATGTGGAAATTACAAAATATGAATCTGAAATGAAAAAATCGACGACGACATTGGAAAACCTCTACGATCAGAATTTCCAGTACTTCATGGAGCTGGAGAAGTACATCGCAGCAGGTGATATCAAAGTCGAAGAACTGAAAGCGAAGGAACCGGAAGTCCGCAAGAAGGCGGAAACAGGGGACCAGATGGCGCTAATGGAATTGAATTCATTGCAGAATGCCATCGAACTTCTGGAACAGCGCGTGTACGATCTGGAGATGGCGAAGCAGGTTTCCTATCAGGCGGCTCCGCAAATCCGCATGCTGCAGCGCGGGAATACGAAGCTGATCGGGAAGATCAATTCGGCATTCGTCACAACGATTCCGATTTTCAAAACCGGCCTGATCAATGCCATCGCAGCGAAACGCCAGAATTTGGTTGCTGAATCGATGAGCGAACTGGATCGCCGCACAAACGAAATGCTGCTGAACAACGCGAACGACATTTCAAGGCAGTCGGTTGATATCGCGCGGATGTCCGGCCAGCCAAGCATCAAGATTGAAACCATCGAGCAGACATGGGAGACTATTATGCAAGGCATGAATGATACGCGTGCCATCGAAGACGAAAACCGTAAAATGCGGGAAGAAGGCCGTCTGCGCATCGAAGAATTACAGAAGAAGTACGAAGATACGCAAAGAAAGTAAGAAAAGCGGATGCGCCCGTTCAGCTCCGACAGGCAAGATATATGCCAAATGGAATTTGGCATATATCTTTGCGACGAAGCTAGCGCAGCGATGCAGGAGCAATAAGGTTTTACGGAACAGCGGAGCGGTTTTCTTTGCCGCATAGCTGGTCTGGCTTATGTCCCGAGGGGCTGGGCACTGAAGTCTGGACAAGGAAACGCTTCTTTTGAAGCCATCTCAAGCTGAAATGTGTGCTTTCTTATAAAATAACTTTATCGGAGGAGATTATTAATGTCATCAATCAACCTGTCAAAAGGCCAAAAAATCGACTTAACAAAAACAAATCCGGGACTTACAAAAGTGACAGTCGGGCTCGGCTGGGATACGAACAAATATAGCGGCGGCGGAGATTTCGACCTTGACGCTTCGGTGTTTCTAGTAGCTGAAAACGGCAAATCCCGCGGGCCGGAAGATTTCATCTTCTATAACAACCTGGTTGGCGGAAATGGCTCAGTAACTCATACAGGGGATAACCTGACGGGTGAAGGCGAAGGCGACGACGAGCAAGTGATCGTCGACTTGCCGAATGTCCCTGCTGACCTTCATAAAGTGGTGTTTACTGTTACGATTCATGAAGCGGAGAGCCGTGGACAGAATTTCGGACAGGTATCGAATGCCTTTATCCGCATCATGAACGAAAGCAACGGAGAAGAAATTCTGCGCTATGACCTTGGGGAAGATTTCTCGATTGAAACTGCACTCGTAGTAGGAGAATTATACCGCCATGGCGGCGAATGGAAATTCAATGCAATCGGCAGCGGTTACCAGGGCGGCCTTGCTGCACTGGTAAATGATTTCGGTTTGGCGTAAACAGAACAAAGGCCGTTCCTCTTTTGAGGGACGGTCTTTTTTGCGCAAAAAAATTTTAATCAGTCTGGACGAGGAGTCCATAACAATGAAAACGCTTCCTTAAATTTCAGAATAATAAGATTTTATTGACAATCTTTTTTTGTCTGTATATGATGGATTAAATTCCAATACAGAAAATTATTTAGACGGAGATAAGGTGTGGGCGTGGGAATCTGCAGAGAGCTGATGGATGGTGAAAATCAGCGTTTTCCTCCCGGATCAGCACTCCTGAATAGATGGGCCGAATCACAGTAGGTCTTTCCGTATCGTGCGCGTTAAGCATGTGGACCAATGAGGCTGCGCAGCTGCAGCGAAATAGGGTGGCACCGCGAATAAAGGCTTTCGCCCCTTGCATCTTTATGTGAGGAGTGAAAGGCCTTTTTTTCGTTCATTTTTGAAATCGAATACCAAACTTCAAAAGGAAGAAGGAGATTTTATGTTGATCGATCAGCAGATTCTGAGGATACCGGGACCGAGCCCGATTCCGCCGAGTGTCAGCCGGGCTATGGCGCAGCCGATGATTGGCCACAGGGGACAGAGTACGTCGGACATGCTGGCTGATATCCGCCCGAAATTGAAACGCATTTTTGGCACGGCGCAGGAAGTCCAGATTTTAACGGCCAGTGGCACTGCGGGATTGGAAGCAGCAGTGGTGAATGCGGTGGCGCCGGAAGATGAAGTGCTGGTCATTGTAAGCGGAGCGTTCGGGGAGCGTTTTGCGGATATCTGCCGGACCTACCATATTAAAACGCATATCGCCGAAACAGAATGGGGCAAAGCGGCAGCTGTTTCTGATATCACTGAGGCGCTTGAGGCTTATCCGAACATCAAGGCGGTCTTCATGACTTATTGCGAGACGTCTACAGGTGTCTTGAATCCGGTAAAGGAATTGGCGGCTGAAATCCGGAGCAAATCCGAAGCGCTGATCATTGTGGACGGTGTTTCCTGCATTGGCGGTGTGGAAACGAAAATGGATGAGTGGGGACTTGATATTGTGGTGAGCGGCTCCCAGAAAGCGTTCATGCTGCCGGCGGGACTCGCGTTTATCGGAGTCAGCGAACGCGCCTGGAAGAAAATCGAAACGAATCCTCAGCCCCGGTTTTACCTGGACCTGCAAAAGCACAGAGACAATCTGCTGAAAGACACCACTCCTTATACGCCGGCGCTGTCACTTCATTTCGGTCTGCAGAGAGCGCTTGAGCTGATGGAAGAAGAAGGGCTTGAGAATGTATATACAAGACATGAATTGCTGATGAAGATGGCGAGGTCCGCTTTCAAAGCACTCGGAGTCCCGCTTTTGACAGTGGACGAAGATGCTTCTCCCACTGTAACGGCCGTTCAGCCGGCAGACTTTGAAGCTGAAGTTTTACGCAATGTCCTGAAAAAGGAGTTTGCCATGGAAGTGGCTGGAGGCCAGAAAGTTCTGGCGAATAAAATATTCCGCCTTGGACATATGGGCTATTGTTCACCGGCGGATCTGCTGCAGGCGATAGCCGTGATCGAAATCGCCATTGCCAAAGCGGGAGGGGAGATCCAGCTTGGCAGCGGTGTCAGGGCAGCGCAGCAGGAGTATCTGAAAGGGGTGAATGGATGATGAAGAATTATAGAATTTTGGTCAGTGATCCGCTGAGTGAAGAAGGGATTTTTCCTCTGAGCGACGCAGAAGGGTTAACAGTGGTATTCGATACCGAACTCACACCGCAGGGACTGGCGGAAAAAATTGGCGGTTTTGATGCCCTGCTCGTGCGCAGTAAAACGCAGGTGACGCGGGAGCTGATTGAAAAAGCCGACCGGCTGAAAATTATCGGACGCGCAGGAGTCGGAGTGGATAATATCGATTTGGAGGCGGCAACTGAAAAAGGGATCATTGTGGTAAACGCGCCGGACGGCAATACAAATTCCGCTGCGGAGCATACCATTGCGATGCTGATGTCGATGGCCCGCAAGATTCCGCAAGCTTTTACAGCGCTTCGCAACCGGGAATGGGACCGGAAATCGTTTGTGGGTGTCGAGTTGAAAGGAAAGACTTTGGGTGTTGTGGGTCTGGGCCGCATTGGAGCAGAAGTAGCCGCCCGTGCAAAAGGCCAGCGGATGAAAATCATCGCTTATGATCCTTTTTTGACGGAAGAGCGGGCTGAAGAACTCGGCATCGGGTTCGGGACAGTGGAAGAAGTGTTGAGGGCTTCTGATTTTATTACAGTGCATACTCCGTTATTGAAGGAAACCCGGCACTTGATTAATGCGGAAGCTTTTGAATTAATGAAGCCTGGTGTGCAGATCGTCAATTGTGCCAGAGGCGGCATCATTGATGAAAACGCCTTGTATGACGCCATTAAATCGGGCAAAGTAGCAGGGGCGGCGCTTGATGTATTTGAACAGGAGCCGATGGTGGATTTCCGGCTGCTCGACTTGCCTGAGGTCGTTGCGACTCCGCATCTTGGCGCCAGTACTTTTGAAGCGCAGGAAAACGTGGCGATTGATGTCAGCCATGATGTGGCAAGTTATTTCAGCACCGGAACTGTGAGGAATTCGGTAAACCTGCCATCGGTGCCAAAAGAAATCATGAAGAAAATCGAACCATATTTTGATCTGTCTGAGAGGTTAGGCGCTTTTTTGACGGATCTTTCGGACAGCACTGCAACTGAAGTGAATATCAGTTATTCGGGAGAATTGGCTGATTTTGAAGTCGGTCCACTGACACGCAACGTCCTGAAAGGGCTGCTCAAACGCCATTTGGGAAATCGGGTGAACGACGTGAATGCCATGTTTCTTGCCCATCAGAAAGGCATTACCGTAAATGAAAGCAAGTCTGCCTCATCCAAAGGTTTCACCAATCTTATTTCTGTGGAAGTTTTGACGGCAACAGGCAGACGGAAAACGGCCGGGGCTTTATTGAATGGCCAAGGCCCACGTATCGTCAAAGTTGATGATTATATTGTAGATGTAGTTCCGGCAGGGCATCTGTTATTTATCCGCCATCATGACCGCCCGGGCGTCATCGGCCGTGTAGGGACGCTTCTTGGGCAGGAAGGCGTCAATATAGCGACAATGCAGGTGGGACGTTCAGCGGAAGGCGGGGCCGCCATCATGATGCTGTCGATAGATAAGCCAGCTGAAGAAAAAAGCCTCCGCCAATTGGAGGAATTGGCGGAGATCGACAAGGTGAAAGCGGTGGACTTATAGTAGTTGCTTCTTCGCTGATTTAAAGTTTTTCCAGTAACGGTATCAATTCCTGCAGATGCCTTATTTCAAAATCAGGGGAAATGGATTTATGCGCTGCTTTTTGCTCGCGGTTCACCCAAACCGATTTGATGCCGGCTCGATTAGCACCCAGTATATCGGTCAGCAGGTTGTCGCCAACCATCAAAGTTTCTGCCTTATGGGAGCCGGTTTGTGTTAATGCGTATTCAAAGATGGAAACATCCGGCTTTCCGATGCCGAAGTCGCCGGAAACGACGATAACATCGAAATAAGGTGCGATTTCGGGTGTCATCGACAGCTTGGCCTGCTGGAGGCTTGGTGAGCCGTTTGTCAGCAGCACTAGTTGACAGCGGCCTTTCAAATGATCGAGGACTTGGAATGTCTCCTCATAGACAAAAGGGTTTTTCCGCCGCATCGCAGGAAAATATTCACTCAGTTTTTCAGCGAGCCCAACATTTTCACTGCTGATTTTTTTAAGCGCATTTGTCCAGGCTGTACGCCTATACGCTGGCATAAGCATTTTCATGTTTTGGAACTGTTCGCCTTCATCGTCGAATTCACCCCATAATCCTTCGAATGGGTTGATGCCGATGGACTTGGCGAACTCATAAACTTCCGTTTCAGCGTAAGCGGCAGCCGCTTCGGAGCGGATGGCCTCTTCAAGCTCGCTGGCGTCTGTTCCGCATTCTTTTTCAGCGTATAAACAAGTCATCCGCAACGCTGTTTCAACGCTTTTTTTATCCCATAATAATGTGTCGTCCAAATCGAATATAATCGTTTTAATCAAACAGCTCAACTCCTGAAAGGCTTTTTTCAAGTGTACTGCACCTTCACCGGAAATCATAGAGTCGACACAATTGCTCCTGCTGAAGTATTTGGAAGATGCTATTATGTTGGGAGAAGGAGTGAAGTTCATGAAAATTGCCATGGCCAATCGACCTTTAATCGAAGAAGCGGGTTATTTCATTCAGACTTGCTACGACGAATTGGGAAAAAATGAATCGGAAATTCACAATCGGATGAACAGCATCATGGAAGAAGTCGAAGAAACGGGAACCTATACACATACATTCGAAGAACTGGAACATGGGGCACGCATGGCGTGGCGCAATAATAACCGCTGCATCGGAAGGCTGTTCTGGAATACATTGACCGTTTTTGACGCGAGAAATCTTGAAACAGCGGAAGACGCATTTGAGGTTTTGGTGGACCATATTGAATTCGCCACAAATGGCGGAAAAATCCGTCCGGCCTTGACCGTATTCCCCGCACAGCAAAATGGCAAAGAAAAATTTCGCCTCTGGAACCACCAGCTTTTGCGCTACGCCGGCTATGTAGAGGATGGAACAATTGTCGGTGACTCGTCCTCTGTCGAGTTTACGAAGCAATGCGCAGAACTGGGCTGGAAGGGGCAAGGGACTGCTTTTGATTTTCTTCCGATTGTCATCGAAGAAGCAGGGAAAGGTGTTAAATACTTTGAACTCCCATCACACGCAGTGATGGAAGTGGAAATAAGGCACCCTGAAATTAAAGGTTTTGCCGAACTTGGAGCCAAATGGTACGGCGTGCCGATCATCTCGGATATGAAAATGGAGATCGGTGGCATCCATTATACGATGGCGCCATTCAACGGGTGGTATATGGGCACTGAAATCGGAGCGCGCAACCTTGCCGACGAAGACCGGTATGATCTCCTGCCGGCAGTCGCTGAGAAGATGGGCCTCGATACCAAATCCAACCGGTCGCTTTGGAAGGATAAAGCTCTTGTTGAATTGAATATAGCTGTATTGGAATCCTTTGCGGAAGCCGGAGTTACCATCGTCGACCACCATACAGCAGCCAAACAGTTCAAAAATTTTGAACGGAAGGAAGAAACAGCCGGTCGTAAGGTCACTGGTAATTGGGCGTGGCTTATTCCGCCGCTGTCACCGGCCACCACGCATATCTTCCATAAGCCTTATAAAAATGACATCGTCAAGCCGAACTTCTTTTATCAAAAAGCACCTTACCATTCCCGAGAGGGGCAAAACCATGAAAGAATTCAAAGTCACTTATTTTTTTGATGAAGAACATTATATCCGCCGGTTTATTTTTGTGGAATCACAGGAAAAGGCGGAAGCGCTTGTGCAAAGTGAGCGGGACCAATATATTTCATTCACCGACAGCAGAGGGATTTATCATGAATTGGACACGGGCAAAGTAAGAGTTACCCAGATTTCAGAATATCACCGCGTCGATAAAACAAAATCATAAAAGTGCCGGTTCTATTTCCGGCGCTTTTTCTTTTTGCGGCTTTCCTGCCCTATAGCTCGAATATGCGGCGGGTTTTATTATATAATAGAAGGAGTGAACGTTCTTCACATTCAAAGCTGAAAGAAAGTGGGAAACAGTATGGGACGCAAGTGGAATAATATCAAAGAGAAAAAAGCATCAAAAGACGCAAACACAAGCCGCATCTATGCGAAATTCGGACGGGAGATCTATGTAGCCGCTAAACAGGGCGAGCCGGATCCGGAATCGAACCAGGCGCTGAAAGTCGTATTGGAGCGGGCCAAAACATACAGTGTGCCAAAAGCGATCATTGACCGGGCGATTGAAAAAGCCAAAGGCGGATCGGAAGAAAGTTATGACGAACTTCGCTACGAAGGATTCGGGCCGAACGGTTCCATGGTGATCGTGGACACATTGACGAACAATGTGAACCGTACAGCTTCGGATGTACGCGCGGCTTTCGGTAAAAACGGCGGCAATATGGGGGTCAGCGGTTCTGTCGCTTATATGTTCGATCCAACGGCGGTTATCGGGATCGAAGGGCAGAAGACGGCGGATGAAGTGCTCGAAATGATGATGGAAGCAGATATTGACGTCCGCGATGTCATCGAAGAAGAAGACGCGGTCATCGTTTATGCAGAGCCCGACCAGTTCCATTTGGTGCAGGAAGCTTTCAAAGAAGCGGGCATCACGGATTTCACTGTAGCTGAGCTTACAATGATGGCGCAGAATGATGTGGAGTTGCCGGAAGATGCGCAGGCGCAATTTGAAAAAATGATCGATGCCATCGAGGATTTGGAAGATGTCCAACAGGTTTATCACAATGTTGATTTAGGATAACGAAGATAAGAAAAGCGACGGCACCCGTTCAGCTCTGACAAGCATAAGACGGATCAGCAGAGTGGCGTCGTATGCCACGGCAGCTGAGTCGGCTTATGACTCGAAGAGCTGGGTCGCCGGAGTCTGGACAAAGAAAAGCGACGGCACCCGTTCAGCTCTGACAAGCATAAGACGGATCAGCAGAGTGGCGTCGTTGGCCACGGCAGCTGAGTCGGCTTATGACTCGAAGAGCTGGGTCGCCGGAGTCTGGACAGGAGAAACAGCCCTTTTTAATTGGAGGCTGTTTTTTTATACCCGCAAAAGTCATTCTTCGTGTATTATGGATTTCAAGATTCAGTTATATAGAAAGCTTAGGGGAAATTAAAAGGGGATGGGAAGATGTTTGATTTTCAGGTGCTTGGTGCCAATATTGTTGATGAATTATCCAATTTGATCGACAAAAAAGTGCTGGTTACCGACAAAAACGGGATTGTAATCGCCAGCACGGACCCGGCGCGCCTCAATACGTTCCATGAAGGAGCGACGCTTGCGATGAAAAACCAGCAGCCGCTCCATATGACCAAAGAAATGTGTGAGAACTTGGCCGGTGTCCGGCCGGGTATTGTCATGCCCATCATCATTTCAGATTTGCCGATAGGCGTATTGGGTGTCACCGGAAAGCCTTCCGAAGTCGAGAAGTACGCAAAATTGGTTAAGAAAGTTGCCGAATTATTTATTACAGACCTAATTTCCAGACAGGAAAAAGAGAGGGGTATCCGGGAAATCGAGTTTTTCTTTTTTGATCTGGTCACTTCGGACAGTTCTTTGGAAAGTCTTCAAGGCCGGGCGAAGATGTTAAATATCGATACCTCGCTGTATCAGCGAATAGCCATGATGCAGACCAACCGGCAATATGAAATTGAAGATGTCGAAAATCTGCTGCGGATTCAGACAATCCATCCGGAAATGAAGATAATCCGCTGGGGACTTGAAAGGCTGATTTTCCTGTTGCCGCATATTTCCAAAAGGGAATTGACACTCGGTTTACAGAAACTGGCGAAAAATGTCGCAGGCGGAGAAAATTCGATTTTGCCTGTGGGGATTGGAAAATCAGGAGATTTCAACCAGCTTAAAGATTCCTTCAGACAGGCAGAAACGGCTCATGCGGTTTCGGCAAGACAGGGACAAATTGTATTTGAAGAAGATCTTAAACTGGAGCTTCTGTATTACTCGATTCCGAAAGAGGTGCAGGAAGAGTTCATCAGCCGGACAATCGCTCCATTGCTGGATGAACCGGAGCTTCTTTACAACCTGGAAGTATTCCTGCAGAAAAAATCCTCTGTCCAGGCAGTAGCAGATGAATTGCATATACATAAGAACACATTGCTGTACAGACTCAATAAAATAGAAAAAATCTTATCCATCAGCTTTGCTGACAATAACGATTTGGCGACTATTTACACGGCACTTCGCCTCTACCGGAAAATTTGACCTTTGAGAAATCAAAGGTCTTTGTTTATTTGTCCAAAAATATTGTCCGAATTTTATATAAATTTGTATAGATGCTACATAGATTGATGACTTATAAGAATATTATAATAAATGAAAGCGTTATCAACTAGGTGGTGATCAAAATGACAGTACACAGCAAAGACCTTTTAGTTTCAATAGTGGGAAAAGAAAACGTCAAAGATACGCAGGCTCAATTGCTTGCTTATTCATATGATGCAACAGCCAATTTCCAGGCGAAACCGGATCTGGTTGTTTCGCCAAGAAGCACTGAAGAAATCGCGGAAATAGTCAAGATTTGTGCAAGAGAACAAATCCCCATCGTGTCGAGGGGGTCAGGAACTAATCTGGCAGCCGGCACAGTGCCCAGCCAGGGAGGGTTGATTGTCTTATTCAATAATATGGATAAGATTATCGAATTGGATAAGGAAAATCTGACAATCACTGTCCAGCCGGGGGTCATTACCCAGGATATCTGTAATTTTGTAGAGGGGAACGGCTTATTTTATCCCCCTGATCCGAGCTCGATGAAAATTTCGACGATTGGCGGAAATGTCAGTGAAAATTCTGGCGGTCTCCGGGGACTTAAATATGGAGTGACAAAAGACTATGTGAAAGCGATGACGGTCGTTTTGCCGGATGGGGAAACGCTGAAGCTTGGCGGCAAGCTTGCAAAGGACGTCGCGGGATACGATCTGATGTCGTTGTTTGTCGGAGCAGAAGGGACGCTTGGGATTATAACGGAAATTACGCTTAAACTGATTCCGCTGCCGATTTCAAAGAAAACAGGCATCGCTTATTTCAATTCCCTGGAAGCCGCAGCAGAAACCGTGTCGGCGATCATTGCCGATAAAATCATTCCGGTAACACTCGAGTTTATGGACAAAGGTACCATCGGAGCGGTTGAGGACTTTATGAAAATCGGCTTGCCGCGGGATGCCGAAGCCATGCTGTTGATGGAACAGGATGGCAATGAAGAGCAAGTGGAGCGGGATATTCAGCAGATGATCCGGATTGCGGAACTCAACGGAGCAACTTCAACTGCGCTTGCATCCTCGAATGAAGAAGCTGAAGTTTTGAAAACCGGAAGACGTGCAGCTTTATCTGCATTGGCAAGAAAACGGCCAACTACCATTCTGGAAGATGCGACGGTTCCCAGGTCGGAGATAGCCAATATGGTTAAAGCGATCCAGCAGATTTCTGAAAAATACGATGTCCATATCAGCACCTTCGGCCATGCTGGAGATGGCAATCTGCACCCGACTTGTCTGACGGATGTAAGAAACGAAGAAGAAATGCTCCGTGTGGAACAAGCGCTTGCTGAAATCTTTCATGTTGCCATTGAACTTGGCGGGACGATTACAGGGGAGCACGGTGTTGGGGAAATGAAAGCTCCTTATCTGGAATGGAAACTGGGAGCAAGCGGCATTCGCGTCATGAAGGCGGTCAAGCAGTCGATCGATCCGCAAAACATCATGAATCCCGGCAAGATGTTTGCCAAGGAAACGAAGATGAGGCTGGTGATCAATAATGGTTAGTGAATTGCAGCAACGTATGCAGGATTCATTTGTTGAACATGTTGATGAAGAACTGCTGATGGATTGTATGCGCTGTGGCTTTTGCCTTCCTGCCTGTCCGACCTATCTGGCCACCAATCAGGACGAATCCCATTCGCCCCGAGGACGGATTGCATTGATGAAAGCCATGCGGGACGGAGACGTCGTTTGGGACGGTTCAGTTGAAGACTCATTCGATATGTGTCTCGGATGCCGGGCCTGTGAACCGGCTTGTCCGGCTGGTGTTCAATACGGTGTCCTGATTGAAGAAACAAGAGTTGCTGTACAGCAGGCTAAGCCGATCAGCATAGCTGGAAAAGCAGTCCGCAAAACGACCTTCGATGGAGTATTCGCCGATCAGAAGAAAATGGCCGCCGGAGTAAAGCTGGTTCAGTTTTATCAGAAATCGGGGCTGCAGAAAGCCACAAGAAAAATTGGCTTCCTGAATTTGTTTCCACCCTTTATGAAACAGATGGAAGCAGTACTGCCAACTATTGAATCCAAGAAAAAGCGGGAACCGGTGTTAAAACCAGGCAACCTGAAAGTGGCATTCTTCTCCGGCTGTCTTATGGACACATTATTTCAGGAGACAAACCGCAAAACGATTGAAATGCTCGAATGGCTTGGAGCTGAAGTGGTCCTTCCAAAAGAACAGCAATGCTGCGGCGCCTTGCACGGCCATAGCGGCGAAATGGAGAAAGGGCTGCGAAATGCTAAAGCCAATCTTAAAGCATTCGATTCTGATGACTTTGATTATATCGTCAATAATGCAGGGGGCTGTGGTGCTTTCCTTTCTGAATACGGCAAGCATCTGGAAAAGGATCCCCAGTACGCTGAGAAAGCAGCGGAATTTTCCCGTAAGACGATTGATATATCTTCTCTATTCATCAAATTGGGCTTGAATTCAAAACTGAAGCAAATGGGCAGCGCAGAAGAATCGATTGTTACTTATCAGGATTCCTGCCACCTCCGCAATGTTAATGGAGTGTTTTTAGAGCCACGGTCGCTCCTTCAGGATGCACCAGGCTTTGAATATAAAGAATTGATCGATGCCGGAAGTTGCTGCGGGTCAGCGGGCATCTATAACATTCTTCAACCGGAAATGGCGAAACGCATTCTCGATGCAAAAATGAAAGGGGTGAAGGAACTGCAGCCGGCTGTCGTGGTTACGTCCAACCCGGGCTGCCTCATGCAAATGCAAATGGGGATTCAAAATGAGGGACTTGAAAAAGAAATGAGAGCGCTACACATCGTAGATTTCCTTTACGATGCGATCCACCAAAATCAAACACAGGGGTGAAGAAAATGTTGAAGAAAAAATTCGGTTTTGCAGCAATTGGCATGTCGGCAGCATTAGTCTTGGGAGCTTGCAGTTCAGATACGGGATCAGAAGCAAATGCAGATGAAGCGAAAGAATATGATTTGAAGATGTCCGTAACGGTATCGGATTCTTCCACATGGTACGAAGCAGCTGAAAAACTGCGTGACGACTTGGCGGAGGAAAGTGACGGCCGTATCAATATCGAACTTTATGCAAATGAACAATTATCCGGCGGTGATTCAGGGAAAGCCGTTGAAGGGTTGGCAAAAGGATCAATCGACCTGACATTCAACTCGACGATCATCTACTCAATCCTTGATGACCGTTTTGGTGTGGCAAGTGCACCGTTCCTATTCGCAGATACAGATGAAGTTGATCCGGTGTTCGCGGGTGAAGGCGGCGACATGCTGAAAGAAATCCTTGCAGAAAAAGGTGTTCACGCACTCGGATATGGGCAAAACGGTTTCAGGCAGATCACCAACAGTGTACAGGAAGTCAAAGCGCCTGAAGATTTGAATGGGATGAAGATCCGCATTCCGGGAATCACGATGTACACAGATCTCTACCGTGAACTTGGGACAGACCCGCAGACGATGACGTTCTCTGAAGTGTTTACAGCGCTGCAGCAAGGAACGATTGATGGTCAGGAAAATCCGATCGATGTTATCTATTCTTCAAAATTGGCTGAAGTCCAGGACTATATCACAATGTGGAACTATTCATATGATCCGCTTGTACTGGGGATGAATAAAAAATTATATGATTCAATGAGCGATGCTGACAAAGAACTTATCGACAGATTGGGTAAAGAAGCCGCTGAGTATCAAGTTGAAATCGCACGTGAAAAAGAAGCTTCACAAATAGAAGAGCTGGAAGCTGCCGGAATGCAATTCTACTATCCGACAGAAGAAGAGCTGGCTCTATTTGAAGAAGCGGTACAGCCGGTATATGAAAAATATGAAGATATCTGGGGTGCTGATCTGTTAAAAGCTTTCAAGGGTGAGTAAGGAGGGGCAATGATGAAAGTATTGAATCATTTGGAGGAAATCATACTGTTTATCACGTTTCTGGTCATGACCATCATCGCTTTTGCGAATGTAGTGACACGGAACGTGGCGAATGCGTCCCTTTCCTTTACCGAGGAAATTACCATTAATCTATTCGTATTGTTAACGTTTGTTGGAACAGCTGTAGGTGTGCGCCGTTATGCACACCTCGGCTTTACTTTATTATTCGATAAAATGAACTTGCTGTTTAAGCGGATCCTGATTATTTTTTCAACTTTGATGGGGTTGTTTCTCTTCGGGATTCTATTCTGGTATGGCATTCAGATGGTAACGTTCCAGATGGAAATGGGTCAGAAAACACCAGCTCTTGGATGGCCACAATGGGTGATGTCTTCGGCGTTGCCGGCAGGTGCATTCTTATGCGTTGTCCGGACTGTACAAGTATTTATAGAAGAAATGAAGATGATCGGCAAAGCCGCTGTGGAAGGAGATGAAGCCGGATGATGGCATTAATGTTGTTTGGATTATTTTTCCTTCTGGTGTTTCTGCGTGTTCCGATCGCCATCTCTCTAGGCGTATCTTCAATAGCTGTGCTGGTTTACAGCAGTGGAATATTCGGTCTTGAGATGGTAACCGACATTATGTACACAAGTGTGGCGAAATTCACGCTTTTGGCGATTCCTTTCTTTATCCTGGCAGGAGTCATCATGGAACATGTCGGAATTTCTAAAAGGCTTATCGATTTTGCCCAGACATTAGTGGGACACAGAAAAAGCGGTATTATTTTTGTAACAGTTATTGTAGCTATATTCTTTGCAGCAATTTCCGGTTCCGGGCCTGCCACAGTAGCAGCAATAGGCGGCATACTGATTCCGGCAATGGTCAAGAACGGCTATAAAAAAGAAACAGCTGGCGCACTTGTTGCAAGTTCGGGCGCTATCGGAATTGTCATTCCGCCGAGTATCGCGTTTATCGTATTTGCTGTAGTTGCGGGCGACCAGATTCCGGTGACAATCAACCGGCTATTCATGGCGGGTGTGGTTCCTGGGATTCTTATGGGTCTGGCATTTGTCGTTGCAGCCATGATCGTCCGTTATACACAAGAGAAAAAAGGTGCTTTTATCATTCCGGGAGGACTGGATACAAGAAAGGCGACCGGCAAAGAACGGTGGACTGCGTTCCTGAGAGCTCTGCCGGGATTGATGATTCCGGTCATTATCCTTGGAGGAATCTACGGAGGATTCTTTACTCCGACTGAAGCTGCGGTGGTAGCTGTGGTTTATGGTTTATTAGTGGGAATGTTCATGAACCGTGAAAACACCTTTAAAAAGATCTATACGATCTTTATCGAGGCGGCTCTCCAGACAGCGGTAGTTATGATTATTGTCAGCGCCGCATCGGTATTCGCATACATAATTACAACCGAGCAGATTGCCCGTGATATTTCCGATGGGATTATGGGCATGACCACCAATCCGATCATTATCCTTTTACTCGTGAATGTTCTGCTGTTGATTGCGGGAGCTTTTATCGATGCAATTTCGGCCTATTATATATTTGTTCCGATTCTGCTGCCGATCATGCTGTTCCTTGAAGTCGATCCAACCGTCTTCGGTGTATTCATGACTGTCAACCTTGCAATCGGGCTGTTTACACCGCCTGTCGGACTGAACCTTTATGTAGCTGCCGGCATTTCGAAAACGAATATAGTGGATATTTCCAAAGGCGTACTGCCTTTTGTGGCTGCAGCAATCATCGTATTGATGCTGGTGACATACATTCCGGCACTATCGACATTCCTGCCGGATCTATTAAATATCAAATAAGGGGCTGAAAATATGAGATTAAAAAACGAAGTAGCAATCATTACTGGGGCAGCAAGCGGAATAGGACAGGCAGTAGCGGTCCAATTTGCAGAAGAAGGGGCCAAAGTGGTGCTCGTCGATCTGAATTCATGTGAAAAGACAATTGGCCTTTTGAATGGAGCAGAATACCTTGAATGTCTCGGTGATATCCGTGACCCGGAATTTGTCAAAGCGACTGTCAGCAGAACTGTCGAAAAATACGGGGAAGTCCACGTTCTTGTAAATAATGCGGGAACCTGCAGCCGTTTGGATCTGGAAGATATGACATTGGATATGTGGGACCGTGACCTTGATACGAATTTGAAAGCGACGTTCCTGTTTACACAGGCTGTTGTGTATCCTCATATGAAAGAAGCAGGTTATGGACGCATCGTCAATATCAGTTCGGTGTCAGGCATCAACGGCGGTGTAACTTCAGGGGGAAATGAAAAGAACGGACGCTCCGGTCCAGCTTACGCCGCTTCTAAAGGAGGCGTCATCGCTTTGACAAGATGGGTGGCGAAAGAGCTGGGGCAATACGGCATCACCTGCAATTCAGTGGCACCAGGGGCAACGTTGACAGCAATTACAGCGGGTGTCCAATATGACACCAGCAATCAAGTCATCGACCGGATGGGCGATGCGAATGATATCGCGAATGCCGTGCTTTATTTTTCTACAAAAGAAGCAGGGTATACAACTTCTCAAGTATTAAAAGTTGATGGAGGCGTCAGCATTGGATAAGAATCGGATTCAGGCGGTATACGATGAAACTTCGCACCGGATTGTGGGACGCTTGATGAAGGATGTTGATTTGTTCGGAGGTATAAAAGAAGTCTGTACTCATTTTAATGTGGAAGCTGCAAACTTCCAATGCCTGGGGTCGTTGAAATATGCGACTTATGTTCAAATTGAGCGGGGCGATACAGAAGGCGCAGTCAGGTATTCGGGCAAGAAGGTATCGCAGTCAGCCGTGGAGCTGCTGTCGGGCACCGGTTTTGTCGGCTATGATGAAGCGGGAGAGCTGGATATCCATTTTCATGGAATGCTCATTGACTGCGACCAGCAAATTGATGGCGGCCACTTTTTAGCTGGAGAAAATCCCGTTGCAGTGACAATTGAATTTATTTTATTTCCGTTAAAAGGCGTGCATCTACAACGCGGCATCGATCCTCACTGGTCATTGCCGGCTTTCCAATTTACAGAAAAGGAGTGAAGCAGTGAATGGAGACTTTAGGACAATTAGCAGTTAAATCAGCCGATGCATATCCTGATAAAATAGCTGTAAAAGATGAGAACAGAACTTTCGACTATAAAGGATTTATCGCACGGGCAAAGGCGCTTGCAGCTTATTTTCATGAGTTGAACTTAGAAAAAGGCGATCGGATCGGTATTCTCATGTCAAATCGTCTGGAACATATTGAATTGGATGTGGCCGTCGCATTGGCAGGTCTGATCAAAGTGCCATTGAACTACCGGCTGCATCCGAAGGAACATCAATACATGATTGAAGACGCGGGCCTCCGTCTGATTATTGGCGATCAAGGATTGATCGACGCCGTAAATCCGGATTTGCCGATCCTCTATGTCGGTGAAAATTATGAAGCTGTCATCGGAAACTATCTGGGCAAGACATTCAGCGAAAAAGTGGAGGAAGATGATCTTTTCGCCATCATGTATACATCCGGAACAACCGGCAATCCCAAAGGCGTCATGCTGTCCCATCGCAATATCATCTCAGGTGCATTGTCGCTGGCACAGGTATGTGAAGTGGATTATGAAGACATCATCGGCCATGCGGCACCTTTGACGCACGGTTCGAACTTCCTGAGCCACGTTGCCTGGCTATATGGATTGACCCAAGTGGTCTACAGCAAATTCGAGCCGGAGGAGTTTCTCGATCATCTTGAGAAAGACAAAGTGTCGGTCATGTTCCTGGTGCCGACCATGGTGAACCTGATGATTCAGCATCCGAGTTTTGATGCCTCCAAACTTGCCACCGTCAAATCGATCAATATGGCAGGCTCAGCGATTGCCGCTTCAAAATTACAGCAAGCACTCGATAAAGCGGGCGATATTTTCATCCAGACTTACGGCCAAGTGGAAGCTCCGATGTGCATCACGATGATGCCGAGAAATGAAATCCGCAACCGTCTTGATTCCTGCGGCCGCATCGGTACATTTGTTGATGTGAAAATTGTTGATGGAGAGGGCCGTCAAGTAGCTGACGGCGAAGTAGGTGAGATCATCGCTAAAGGATCACTCGTCATGAAGGGCTACTGGAATAACGAAAAAGCGACTGCCGATACACTGAAAGATGGCTGGCTTTACACAGGAGACCTGGGTTGGCGCGACGCCAAAGGGTTCGTCCATATTGTCGACCGGAAAAAGGACGTCATTATTTCAGGCGGTGTCAATATCTATCCGCGTGAAGTGGAAGAAGTGCTGAACCTCCATAAAGGTGTTAAAGAAACATGTGTCATTGGTGTACCTGATGATAAATGGGGAGAATGCGTAGTGGCCTATGTTGTGCCGAATGGCACAGAAGAAGTCACAGTCGAGCAATTGATCGGACTTTGCAAAGATAATCTTGCGAGCTTTAAGAAACCGAAAGAGATTTTTATAGTGGATGAACTGCCGAAAAGTTCATACGGCAAAATTTTGAAACGTGAAATGAAACAAAAGCATGTGGAGGTGATCCAATGACCGGTGCATATGTCCATGGAATCGGCATGACGAAATTCGGGAAACTGGAATCGTCTTTAAAGGAATTATTGCTTGAGGCTTGTACGGAGGCATTGAACGATGCGGGACGCCCGAAAATTGATGCTGTTTATGTCGGGAATTTCATGGGGGGCAGTATTTCGAATCAGGAAATTCTTGGTGCCATTGTGGCAAACGATCTGGGTCTTGGCTACATTCCATCGACAAAAGTCGAAGGTGCTTGTGCTTCGGGCGGGATTGCTTTGCGGCAAGGATTGCTTGGCATCATGAGCGGTGAGTATGATACTGTGCTTGTGGCAGGGGCTGAAAAGATGAAACATGCTGAAACGGCCGACGTTACGCAAGCGATCAACGCCGCGATGGATACGACGACGACTGAAAAAAATGCAGGCTTGACATTCCCGGGGTTTTTCGGGGTTTTGGCAAATCGCTATTTCCACGAAACGGATGCGACAAAAGAGCATCTTGCCCGGGTAGCGCTAAAGAATCGGCAAAACGGCGTCAACAATCCGCTGGCGCAATTTCCAAAGCCGACGACGCTGGAAGAAATTATGGCCGCACGTATGATTACGGATCCGCTGGGTTTGTTTGACTGTTCGCCGATGACGGACGGAGCCGCAGCTATTGTCATCTCCAGAAAAAAATCTCCGATCCATGTGCGAGCCAGTTCACAAGTATCAGGACCGACGAAAATGCAGGATGCAGTCAATCTGCTGTCTATTCCGGCAATCGGTGAATCAGGCAGGCTTGCTTACGAAAAAGCTGGTTTGGGTCCGGAAGACATTGATGTTGTTGAAATCCATGACTGTTTTTCGATGACTGAAATCATTGCAATCGAGGAATTGGGCTTCTACAATCCATTGGAAGGCTGGAAAGCCGTCGAAGAAGGCAGAACTCAAGTCAATGGCGAAAAGCCCGTGAATACAAGCGGCGGATTATTGTCACGCGGCCATCCGATCGGTGCTACCGGAATTGCGCAAGTTTACCAATTGGTGCGCCAGCTTCGCGGCAACGCGGCCAACCAGGTGGACGGCACTCCCCGCATCGCACTGGCCCAAAATTTAGGGGGCACCGGTTCATACTCGACTGTCCACATATTAGAAAGGGTGTAAGCGATGAAAATCTACTCATGCTGCGGCAATGATTCAATTGCGAAAAAATATAATTGCGCAGTTTGCGGCAAATCGGAATTTGAAGAAAAAGAAGTCAGTGACAATGGAACCGTGTACAGCTTTACCAAAATTCACATTGCACCAGCTGAATTTGCCCATATCGCTCCTTACAACGTCGTACTTGTCGATTTGGATGAAGCGGACGCCAAAGTGACCTCCCGTATGGAAGAAGATGTGGCTATCGGCGATAAAGTTACGCTTGACCGGATTGAAGACGGAGCGTATATCTATAAAAAAGCTTCATGAATCCACTAGAGCAACAGCCGGCCCGTCTTTCAGACGGCGCCGGCTGTTCCATTGAAGAAACGATTCCGAAAATTTGCTATACTGTCCCTAACAGATGAAACGGAGGCGTGACGATGAGAGATACATGGGAAATCAAACATTCTTCACATCGTATTCGGATTGAAAGCACATGGGACCAAAAGAAATTATGGGTGGACGGAGTTCTACAGGATGATCAGCCCGGGTTTACGCTCAGTTCACGCTTATTCGGGAAACTGCGGGACGACAACGGGGAATTCCAGGAAATAAAGGTTTCATTGGGATGGAGCTGCTTTTATACGAAATGCCGGATTTTTATAGGGGACAGTCTCATCTATTCAACGGAAATTGCATGGGAAGGATGAGTTTCTTTACGAAAAGAGAGGAGGTGGTAAAGTGAAAATCATGGACATGCACTGCGATGCCTTGTTTAAAATGCAAGTGGCGAAAAGGGATTCACTTTACCATAAGCCGCTTTTGGATTTCATCGATGGAGAAGAGTTGGATACTAATTTCCGCCGGCTGCAGGCAGGAGGCGTTAAAGTCCAGTTTTTTGCGATTTTCCTCCATCCGGAATTGCCTTCTGATGAAAAATGGCAGCATGCACTCGAGCAGATTGATCTCTTCCATTCTGAAATAATCGGGAAGAATCCGCAGATGCGCCACATAAAAAGGTGGCAGGATATCAACGAGCTTAAAGAGGATGAAATCGGTGCGGTGCTGACGCTTGAAGGGGCAGAGCCGATCGGCAACGATCCCGCAAAGCTGCGCCATCTGTTTCGCTTAGGCGTTCTGTCTGTCGGGCTGACGTGGAATACTGCAAATCTCTGCGCAGACGGTGCGGGTGAACCAAGAGGAGCTGGACTTACACTGTTCGGTAAAGATGTTGTGCGCGCAAATAATGAAAACAGGATTTTTACGGATGTCTCGCATTTGTCGGAGAAGGCATTCTGGGATGTAATGGAGCTGGCTGATTTTCCGGTTGCCAGCCATTCGAACGCACGCGCCTTATGCGACCATGCGCGCAATTTGACTGATGGGCAGGCATCGGCCATGTTCGGTAAGAAAGCGATGATAAACGTCGTTTTTTACCCTCCATTCATCAACGCCAACAGTGACCGGGCAACTATTTCGGATCTGATCCGCCATATCGACCATTTTTGTTCGCTGGGGGGCGTGGAACATATCGGGTTCGGCTCGGATTTCGATGGCATCAAACTCTTTATCGAGGACTTGAAAAACGCCGGTGATTATCCCAAACTGATCAATGAATTACAGAAGCATTATTCTGAAACAGAAGTGGAAGGTTTTGCTTGCCGGAACTTTTTGGCACATTTGCCGGAGTGACGTGAATTATAAAAAGCGCTCTGCCGCAGGCAATTGCCTGCGGCAGAGCGCTTTCCTTGGTATCAATGAACTTTTGCTGGTTCATTCTTTGTATTTTTGTGTTTGTGGATGATGGCATTGATTTCAGCGCCGATCACCAGGATCAGACCGGTCAGGAAGAACCACAGGATCAGGACGATCAAACCGCCAAGGCTGCCGTATGTGGCGCTGTAACTGCCGAAATTAGACACATAGAATGAGAATGCGAGAGAGACAAGCTGCCATAGCACTGTCGCTATCAGCGCACCGATAATAACTTCTTTGAATGGGAAGTTCTTATTTGGCGCAATTTTGTACATGAATGCCAGGACGATGCTCATTACCGCAATGGAAATGACCCAACGGAGCACCTGGAACAAAATTTCCGTCTGTGACGGCAAGTTCATGAATGAACTGATCATATCGATGATTGTTCCGCCAAAAATCGGCAGTACAAGCGCTACGATGACAGCAACCAGCATGAACAAAGTCAATAGGATTGCGATGCCTTTCTGCGCGATGAATGATCTTGTTTCTTCAACGTCGTAAGCTTCATTGGTCGCTTTTATAAATGCGCTGACCGCATTGGATGCAGACCATAATGTACCAAGGATACCGACTGTCAACAGACCGCCGGCTGGTGTTGTGACAACACTGACGATTTGTTCTTCAAATGTCGATGCAACTTCGCCTGGAAGGATCGTACCCATAAAGTCCATGACACGTTGCGGCTCGATTTGCAGATACGGCAGTATGGCCAGCAGCAGGATCAATAATGGCACGATAGCTAGTAAATAATAATAAGCCTGTGCTGCCGCAAGAATCGTTGCATTGTCTTCTTTGAATTTAGCCCCGAACTCTTTGCCGAAGGATTTCATTTTTCCCATATCTTCAACCTCCAATTTTTAATCTCCTTATCTTTTATATGCCCTCTGGAACCGCAGCTTAATCCTAAAAAAGCATAATTAAGGCGAGTGTGGGGGGAATATCATTCATATGGAGGCTGAACACAACGTACATGGTATAGAAGATATGATCCACACAAAAAAGCAGCAAAAGGAAATCTGGCTGCTTCCTTTCACTGCTTTATTGTTTTATCTGATTAATCCCCCAGAATATCAAGGGAAATCTTCAGGATATGATGATTCTCCATTTCAAGGATAGACCAGCGGAAACCGTTGTTTTCGAATGTGCTTCCGGTTTCAGCTTCAATCAGCTGATGCTGGACCCATCCGGCAATCGTATCAATATCTTCGCTGTCGTCAAATTCAATGCCGAAACGCTCTTCAAGGTCTTTCAGCAGCACCCTGCCATTCAATAAATAACGGTTTTCGTTTTCTTTAATAATATCCGCTTCCTCATCTTCATCGAACTCGTCCCGTATCTCTCCGACAATCTCTTCCAGAATATCTTCCATTGTAATCAAACCGGAAGTCCCGCCGTATTCATCGATTACAAGAGCGATGTGTGTACGGTCTTTCTGCATCTTCACTAAAGCGGTCTGAAGAGGGGTTGTTTCATGGAAATACGGCAAGCTGTGGATAAGCTCAGTCATTTGGACTGATCCATTGACTGCGTAATGGGTGAGAACTTCCTTGGCATTGATGAAGCCGACCAGATCGTCTTTATCGCCGTCGCGGGCGATCGGATACCGTGTAAAGCGGTGTTCCCGGATTTCCTCCAATAATTCGTCTGAACTCAGAGAATCAGGAAAAGCGATCATTTGGGTGCGCGGCACCATTACATCTTTTGCGCTGCGCTCGTCAAAGGCAAAGATATTCTGCATATAGGAGAGCTCTGTCTGGTTGATTTCGCCGCTTTGGAAACTCTGCGCCATGATGATCTTTAATTCTTCTTCGGAATGGCCTTGCTCCGCCTGGGCAGGCTGTATGCCGAAAATGCGAAGCAGCAGCCGTGAAGCTCCCGTCATTACGAAGATGAATGGCGCCATCACTTTCCCGAATGCATAAAGGACGGGCGCGAGCGCGAGTGTCATACGCTCAGCCGAATGCAGCGCGAGTGATTTTGGCGTCATTTCACCGATGACAACATGCAGAAATGTCACCAGCGAGAATGCAAGGATAAAGGAGATGATCAAAGCGGATGAAGAAGACAAACCGAAATCCCTGAAAAATGGGAGAATCAGCTGTTCGACAGCCGGTTTGCCCAGCCAGCCAAGTCCAAGCGCGGTCATCGTAATCCCGAGCTGGCACGCTGACAGGTAATAGTCGAGGTCATCCAGGATTTTCTTCGCGATTCCGGCCCGCTTATTTCCTTCATCGATCAGCTGATCAATGCGCGACATCCGGACTTTCACTACGGCAAATTCCGCCCCGACAAATACGGCTGTAAATAAAATTAAAAAAACGAATAACGCTGAATTCACTAAAAGTATGGGGTCCAATAAATTCCCTTGACTAAGGGATTCACCTCCGGGTTAATTTGTACATGTTTAAAAAAGTAAAGATTTTTAGTCTGCATCTTTTTTGAATATGTGAGTAGCTGTCCAGACTCCAGCGGCCCAGCTCTTCGGGTCATAAGCCGATCCAGCTGTGTGGCTGGCGCCACTTCGCTGTTCCATCTTATGCCTTTCAGAGCTGAACGGGCGCTGTCGCTTTTCTGCTGTCCAGGCTCCGGCGGCCCGGCTCTTTGGCTTATACATTTCAGAGCTGCCCGGGCGCTGTCGCTTTTCTGCTGTCCAGACTCCAGCGGCCCAGCTCTTCGGGTCATAAGCCGGTCCAGCTGTGTGGCTGGCGCCACTTCGCTGTTCCATCTTATGCCTTTCAGAGCTGCCCGGGCGCTGTCGCTTTTCTATATCTAATTTACCACAAGGTGATTATGAAATATATGGTGAATGCTTGTGGCGTTCAAGTACCTGAAGTGTAATCGATTTAACATCCATCACGCTGTCTTCGTTGATCACATCTTCAAGAAGGATGTTCTTGAAATAGCTGACGCTGGCTTCGAGCGGGATGTTAAGCAGTTTCGTCAAAGCAATACGGTACATTTTAGCAAATTCCGGGTCGGCGTTGCCGCGTTTCATTTCATTGAAGGATTCATAGAATTGATCCAGTTTATCCGCAAGTTCAAGCAGCCGGCCTTCAATTGTTTCATCTTTCCCTTCTTTCATGCGGTCGAAAAACACTTGCTGAAATTCTTCCGGAATCTCCCGTGTGATGAATTTTTCCATCATTCCTTCTTCCACCTGTGCAATCATTTCCTTAAGCTCAGGGGAAGAGTGTTTAACCGGTGTTTTGATATCACCGATAAAGACTTCGGCGAAATCGTGATTGATGGTTTTTTCATAAAGTGATTTCCAATCGATCTCGCGTCCGGCGCGTTCTTCGATCGTGGCGAAAAACATGGCGTACTGGCTGACCTTCCACGAGTGGGCGGCCACATTATGTTCTTCGAATTTAAATCTTCCCGGAGCCCGGATGATACGCTCCAAGTCGTTTAAAGAGTTGAAAAATGTGTGGATTCCCATAGCTAAAACTCCTTTTTCTATAATTCTATATCTTCACCATACCCTATTTTCAGTATAATAAAAGAGTATAGAAGAGAAGGAGAATCAGCATGACAGGTAAAACACACATCATTGGCGGCATCACAGCAAGTCTTGCCTTTGCACAAATCACAAATTATGAACCGGTGCTTCTTCTTGGAGCTGGAGCAGTCGGAGCATTGATACCGGATATCTGCCACGGTGGCAGCAAAATCGGGCGGACTTTTCCCGTTATATCGAAAGTCATAAATACGCTTTTCGGTCATCGGACATTCACTCACAGCCTTGTTTTTTTATTGCTGGCGGCGTTATTGTTCAATGCCTTCTTGCCGAATGAAGCTGTTTCAGCCGGTTTGCTGGTGGGAATGGCCAGCCATCTGGTATTGGATATGGCAACTAAGAATGGCATAAAGTTATTATTCCCATTTAAAGTCACAGTCCGCTTCCCTATAACAGCAAAAACTGGGGGAACGGCAGAGTATATAGTTTTTGCGATGTTGTCCCTGTTGTCCGTCTATTTTGGTCTGGCGGCTTTTGATCTGAATTTTTGATCAGGAAATCAGCTTGTTACGTCGTTCCGGATGATGGCTCAACCATAATCGATTCAGGTGTTTTCTTTGGATGGATTGGGGAAAGAGATAGATAAGACAATCTTCTTGGGAGGGATCAACTTGAGCAAGCAGGAATTTTCTGATCGGGAACAAGAAAAAAGCAGCACGCGAAGAGGCGGCCAGAATCATGGCAGTTTCGGCGGCAAGAACGCAGAAAAGCGTGATGGAGAAGAGCTTCGGAAAGAAGGGGCACACAGTGATACCGGCGTAGGCGATGAAAAGATTCCCGTCCGTGAAAATGAAGAAGAATAAAATAAAGACAGTTCCCGGTAAAATACGGGAACTGTCTTTTTACATTTTATTGAAGAAAGAAAGGATCTGCTTTTTGGATGGTTCCTGTAAACGATAGCGCAATTCCTTATTCTGTGTGTTTACAATATGGTAAGCCGGATTTTCGGCTACAGTAAATTTCCAATGAGGCTTGGTATTTTTCTTCGTGATTTTCAGCTCAGGAGGCATCATTTTATCAATGAAGCTTTCAAGCTTGGCCATGAGAAAGGTATCCATGTAGCGGACTATCAAGAATCCCTGTTGTTTTTCCGGATCGTATTTCGCCAATGTAAAATCGCTGACGTCAAATCCTTTTTCGTATCGCTGGACCGACGGTGATAATACAAACGTATCCTCATTTGTAAATACAGCCGAATTGCCCTGTTGCTTCAGCCCGAGTTCTTCTACCAAAAAATCTTTATTGACTAGACTCATTTCTCGTGCAGTAGCCATGTTATTCCTCCTTACAGAAATCATTGTATACCTATTATAACACTCTTTCCTTAGGAAAGGGTTTAGAACCCACTAGATCACCGGTATTCAAGAAATAATCAGCAGATCTTTAACAATTTATGTAAAATAATCTGAATTTTCATAATGCGTAAGTGATTCTGTGACAATAATATGCGGATATCATCAAGAAAAGAAGCAAGCAAAAATTATCTGTTTTTTTGCTTGCTTCTGCTATTATTCATCAGCCTGGGAAAAAGAGGTGCAGAACTATGGAAACCGCTGAAACAAGCAGCCCGGTAATGAGGCAAAATACAAGAGTCGGTTTGAATACTTCAGAATCCTTGCCTTTAATGCCTGCAGTACTCGTCCCTAAAATTACATTTGAAGGAGCAATTGCATTGCCTATTGCCCCGCCCGCAGATTGTGCTGCAATGACATGGGATAAATTCAATCCATCCATGGATTGCACGACATTTTCATGCAATGGGGAGAAGAGAATGTTCGAAGAAGTATTTGAAGACGTCATGAAAGCGCCGGCGATGCCGATGATATTTGCTAGCGCCACATAGACGACGGGGGGTGATACTTCTCCGATTCCAAGAGCCAATACGGTGGTTTGGCCGGCATGTTCAAGGACCTGAGTCATTGTCAGGAAGGCAAGAATAGCCAGTGAGGAACCTATTCCATTATCGACTGTTTCTTTACGGATTTCCTTAAGTGAACCATCTTCGTAAACTCCCTTTGATTTAAACCAGAAGTAACCGAAAATGGCCGCAACCAACAAATAGAATCCCGGGTGAGTAAAGGGGGCAATCGGTGAATAAGCATCGACCGCTTCTACGGTGTAGTCATAACCAGTCCCGACTCCGGGGAATGGAAAGCCAAATTCAATCTGGCTAAGGAAACTTTGTATAAAAGGGATTCCCAGTGCCAATACAGATAAGACAGTCAGCACATAATACGGCATGAAGGCCTGATTCATGGATAGGTCCGTATCTTTTTCATCCTCATCTTCGTCATTTTCATCTTCCTGCAATACGTCAGTTTCTTCTTTGAGTCCGGCATCTTCACTGTACCGCTTCCATTTTGCGAGAACAAAAAGCGCGCCGATCGCGACGATAGCAGGGATGAAATTACTTAGCGTCGGATTGACTTGGGTTAGGGCGAGCTGACCGCCCCCGTGGATAAGTGAAATGATCAATACAGCCCAGATTCCTTGCTTAACACCCTTCCATTTAGCGAATAGCCAGCAAATCATAATTCCGGCGACAATGTTTGGAATCCACAGCAGGACAGCCATATAAAGGGCCGCCAGAGATTGATTCTCAAAATCGACTATATTAATGGTTGCCAGCCAGCTTACAGCAAGGGAGCCGAACATATTCGCCCAGGCATGGCCGATCAGCGGGATAACGACTGCCGTCACAGGCTTTACGCCAATCCCGATGAGCAAAGGAGCGACAACCGCGATTGGTGTGCCGAACCCGGCGATCCCTTGCAGAAAAGAAGCGAATACCCAACCGAAAGCAAGTACCAGGAACAAATAATTTTTACTGTATTTTTGGATGCCCTTTCGGATGGCTTGGAATGCGCCGGCCTTATCAGTGACCTGATAGAGAATAAGTGCCGGCCAAACGACAAGGAGGATGAAGAATGCATCCCATGCTCCTTTTCCGATGCCTACCAGCGCGTTATTGAAAGGGGCTTGATAAAGTAAAAATGAAGTTGCCAATGCAATTGCCAGTGCGACTCCACCGGAAACCGGTGCAGACCATTTCAGCAGCACAAGCATGACAAGCAGGGCTGCTAAAGGCAACAATGCGATTAGCCAGTAGACAAGTGTGATGGGTAAATTATGATCCATCTTCTCAACTCCTTTTTATGGATTCACCAGCTGAGTCCAATGCCATCTCCCCTTGGATCAGCACCGGCGCTCAGTACACCTCGTTTTCTGTCGATAATGATTCCTTGCGCATGGCCCATCGTACCAGTCCAGTTTTCCATACGTTCCACGAGCTGTCCCCGTTTATCCAATTCATCCATGATATTCTTGGAGATTCGCCCTTCCAGTTTGAAAGTTTTGCTTTCCTCTCCCCAGGTCTTTCCGTGAAGCCATCTAGGTGCTTCGATTGCCTGCTGGATATTGTAGCCAAAGTCGACTACTCGAGTAGCGATGGCTGCCTGTGTTTGCGGCTGACCTTCTCCACCCATTGATCCGTACAGCATAAATGGCTTTCCGTCTTTTAGCATCATCGCGGGAATTATTGTATGGAAAGTTTTTTTGCCAGGTGAAAGGGCATTCGGATGTTCAGGGTCGAGCTCAAAAAAAGATCCCCGATTTTGCAGGATAAAACCTGTTCCTTCCGGTACGAAACCTGAGCCGAATTCATGGTAGATGCTTTGGATAAGCGAACAGGCATTGCCTTCTTCGTCCACAGCACACATATAGGTCGTGTCTTTATTTTCTTTGAATAATGGAAGCGATTTCTGGCGTTCAAGCGCCGGAGATACACGGTCGAACTGAATCTGCTGAGCCAATTCCTTGCCAATCTTCTTAGCAATCAATTCATCAGGCTCACGGTCCATATAATTTTCGTCTGTCACCCATTCGTCCCGGTAAAGAAAGGCGAGTTTGGTCGCTTCGGCCATAAGGTGATAATAATCAGCTGTATTATCGCCGAGCTCTTTCAAATTAAATTCATCGAGTATATTTAATATGATGAGGGAAGCAAGTCCTTGTGTATTCGGCCGGACTTGATAAACATCGTATTCCCTGTAAGAGGATCGAAGCGGCTCCTGCCATTCGGATTTATGGGAATTCAAGTCATTTTTGGTTAATAAACCGCCGTGTTTCTCTAAACTCGCTATAATTTTTTCGGCAATTTCTCCCGAGTAAAAAACAGAAGGGCCTTCACTGGCAATCAGTTTCAGTGACTGGGCAAGATCGGATTGTATGAAGAGGTCGCCTTCTTTAAGGATATTGCCTTCCTTCATAAATATTTTCTTCGTTTCTTCATGAAGTTCAAGAACATCTTTCTTTTCGGGAATGAATTCACTGAATTTCTGTGAAACAGGAAAACCATGCTCTGCATAACGGATAGCGTATTTGAATAGAGACTGCCATTCCTTTCTGCCATATTTCTGGTGAATTTCCCACCAGGCGTGAACTGTTCCAGGAACAGTGTTGGCGGCAAGTGGACCGCGCTCAGGAATTTCCTCATGCCCATTATTCCGATAATAATCAATCGTCACATTTTCTCCAGACTTGCCGCTGCCATTGATTGCATCCACTTTGCCGGTTTCATTGGTCCATATTAGGGAAAATAGATCTCCACCTAACCCCGCCATATGTGGGTAAACTACACATAGAACGGCATTCATGGCGACAGCGGCGTCTGCCGCATGGCCTCCGTCTTTAATGATTTCCTGCCCAGTCTGTGTGGCGAGGTAGTGAGGTGAAGCGACTGCACCGGAAGTTCCAAAAGCAGGGGGGCGATGTGTGGGTAGAAATTCAGAGGCAGCACCAGTGAAGTTATCAGTGTCCATGTGAAATCCTCCTTAACATTTTCTCTTTACAGGCTCCTTACCACAAAAAAATGTCACTAAACTATAAAAATGGCATTTCTGTTAATTTGTCAGAAAACAAGATACAATATTCGCGAAAGGGTGGTTGATATGTGCGGAAGATTTGCGTTATATGCAGATTACAAGGTGATAATGGAACGCTTTGATATTGACCAGGCATCGTTTGGAGAGGATGAATATGAGCGAAGTTATAATATTGCACCTTCCCAGCAGATAGCCGCAATTGTCAGCGACGGAAATGAAAACCGCTTGGGCAGGCTGAAGTGGGGGCTTATTCCGCCTTGGGCAAAAGATGCGAAGATAGGTTATAAGATGATTAATGCGAGAGCGGAAACTGCGGCAGAAAAGCCGAGTTACCGCAATGCCTTCAAGAAGAAGCGCTGCCTGGTAATAGCAGATTCCTTCTATGAATGGAGAAAAGAAGAAACAGGAAAAACACCGATGCTGATCAAGATGAAATCAGGCGAACCTTTCGCGTTTGCCGCTTTGTGGGAATCCTGGGAATCTCCTGAAGGCGAGACAGTCCATAGCTGCTCTATTTTAACCACCAAGCCAAATGAAATAATGGCTTCCATCCATGATCGTATGCCGGTCATTTTATCCAAGGAAGCCGAAAAAATCTGGCTGGATCCGAATGTTCAGGATTTCAAGCTGCTGGAGAGCCTGTTGAAACCTTATGACGACAGTGAATTGGAAGCTTATGAAGTATCGGATGAAGTTAATTCTCCTAAAAATAATAATCCGGACCTGATCCGTAAAATAGGCTGAATCGACCGGCTGGAAACTGGTGAGGGAGGGCTGGTAAATGGCTCTCTCTTTTTTTGAATTATGCTACTATTAAAAAGGGGTGACTTTGATTGATTCGAGAAATCGACCACCGCAATGACGCTGAAGCAAAAAAAATTCAGCGGATTCAACGGCCTGCCTATTTGGTGGAAGCGGAATTGATGGGCTTCGAAGGCATCCCGCAATTAAAAGAATCCGTCCTTGAAATTCAAAACAGCGGCGAAACTTTTCTGGGATATTTCGAACAGGAGCTGCTGAAGGGTTTCATTTCCTATAAAAAAGAAAATAATACAATAGACATACACCGTTTGGTGGTCGACCCTGGGCATTTTCGAAAAGGGATCGGAAGAGAACTGCTGGCGTCTTTAACAAAAGCTTTTGAGGGAATGGAATTTATCGTCAGCACTGGCAAAGCGAATAAGCCGGCTAAAAATCTGTACACAAGTTTTGGATTTACCGAGTCAGAGGATTTTGAAGTGGCGCCTGGTATTTTCTGTACAATTCTCAAAAAATGAGATTCATATAATGGATTGGAGGAATAGTTATGGATTATTTAAATCATCCGTTTGCTTCCAAGAGGCATACCGTATTTTCGAAAAAAGGGATGGTGGCAACATCGCAGCCGCTCGCAGCACAGGCGGGGCTGGAAATCATGCAAAAAGGTGGCAACGCCATTGATGCAGCAATCGCGGCCGCTGCGGCTTTGACGGTTGTGGAGCCGACTTCGAACGGCATCGGAGGAGACGCTTATGCGCTGGTATGGGTAAAAGACAAGCTTCATGGATTGAACAGTTCAGGTCCTGCGCCTAAAAGTATTTCAGCAGAAGCAGTAAAAGCTTTGGGACATGAAAAGATGCCGGTCCATGGCATGGTGCCGATTACGGTACCGGGGGTTCCGGCCGCTTGGGCGGAATTATCCCGGAAGTTCGGAAAACTGTCGCTTGCAGAAACATTGAAACCAGCCATCCGTTATGCTGAAGACGGTTATCCGCTGACACCGATTCTTGGGAAGTATTGGAAAGCCGCTTATACGAGCTTTAAGAAAAATTTCACTTCTGAAGAGTATCAGGCATGGTTCGATACATTCGCACCTGGCGGCAAGATTCCTGAGATCGGTGAGATGTGGTCATCGCCGGGGCATGCGGCTACATTGAAAGAGATAGGTGAAACCGGCGCACGTTCTTTCTATGAAGGCCCGATCGCTGAAAAAATTGATACATATATGAAACAGCATGGCGGCTTTTTGGCGAAAGAGGATCTGGCCGCTTATAAGCCCGAATGGGTAGAACCCATTTCTGCTCATTACAAAGGGTATGATGTATGGGAGATTCCGCCGAATGGCCAAGGAATGGTAGCTTTGATGGCGTTGAATATCTTCAAAAAAATGAAAAAGCCGGAATGGCAATCGGTACAGACGCTGCATGAGCAAATCGAGTCAATGAAGCTTGCATTTACTGACGGCAAAGCATTTATTACTGAGCCTGAAGCTATGCCAGTGAGCGCAGAACATCTGTTATCCGAAGAATATGCGGAACAACGCAGTGCGGCAATTGGAGAAACGGCATCAGATCCCGAACCATACGAATTGCCGAAGGGCGGTACGGTGTATTTGGCTGCGGCTGATGAAGAAGGCAATATGATTTCATATATCCAGAGTAATTACATGGGCTTCGGTTCGGGCATTGTCATTCCGGGAACCGGTATCAGCATGCAAAACCGCGGAGCTGATTTTTCATTGGATGAAAACCATCCGAATGTTCTGAAGGGCGGCAAGAGGACTTTCCATACAATTATTCCAGGATTTTTGACGAAAGACGGCAAAGCGGTCGGGCCATTCGGTGTTATGGGCGGTTACATGCAGCCGCAGGGACATTTTCAGGCAGTTACAAACACGATTGATTATCTGCTGAATCCGCAGGCTGCACTTGATGCGCCGCGCTGGCAGTGGATGGAAGGCAAAACCGTTCTGGTTGAACCACAGTTCCCGAATTATCTGGCTCAGGCTCTAGCAAGAAAAGGGCATTCGATTCAAGTTGCGACGGATAGTGGAAGTTTCGGGCGCGGACAAATAATCTGGAGAAATCCTGAAACCGGTGTATTATCAGGCGGCACTGAATCACGGACAGACGGATCGATTGCTGCTTGGTAGAAACATGGGCAGAAAGGGAAAGGAGGGCTTTTAGTGAATAAGAATACCGATTTGTTCGCCGCTTTTTTCCGTGTCGGCATGCTGGGGTTCGGCGGAGGCCCTTCTGCGATTCCTCTTTTTGAACAGGAAGCAGTAAAAAAGTATAAATGGATGACAAGTGATGAATTCGGAGATACCCTCGCATTGGCAAACACGATGCCGGGGCCGCTGGCGACAAAGATGGCTGGATATATCGGGTACCGCGTAAATGGTGTTACGGGCTGCCTGGTCGCTTTGCTTGCTTCAGTAGTACCCACAGTTCTTATGATGATCATACTTTTAGGGGTGCTGCAGCAATATAAGGATGTCGCCTGGGTAGATGGCATGTCTGAAGCTGTCGTTCCTGTTGTTGGTGTGATGCTTGCCATTCTGACACTGGATTTTCTGAAGAAATCCGGCGATTCCCTCGGCTGGATGAGAGCTGTAATTTATACAGTGATTTCCGTTATCTTGATGGAAGTGGCAGGTGTTCACCCTGCTGTCCTGATTGTGGCGATACTGGTGATTGTATTTCTTCCGTTCAGGAAGGAGGGTGAGCCGAAATGATTTATTGGCAAATATTCATGGCTTTCTTTATTCCGGGGATATTGGGATACGGCGGCGGCCCCGCTTCTATTCCGCTGGTGGAAAAGGAAGTTGTGGACCGTTACGGCTGGATGACTACGCAGGAATTCGGGGAAGTATTGGCGCTTGGCAATGCGCTTCCGGGCCCGGTGGCGACAAAAATGGCGGGGTATATCGGTTACACGGAAGGCGGCATCCTTGGTTCGGCCGTAGCGCTTTTTGCTTCGGTGGCGCCTTCTTTGATCTTGATGATCGGATTGATGGTCACCCTTTTAAAATATAAAGATTCACCAAAAGTGAAGAACATAACTAAGATGATTCGACCTGTGATAGCAGTGCTTCTTGGCGCCATGGCACTTCAATTCTTTATGACTTCTTATGAAACATCGGGCAGCATCCAGACTGTCGTGCTGATTGCCATCAGTTATTGGCTGCTGGAAATCCGGAAAATGCATCCGGCTTATGTAATTCTTATGGCGTTGGCATACGGCGCCCTGACAGGTTTCTTTTAAATTCCGGCCATCCGCAATCTGCGGATGGCTTTTTTGCGCTTTTCATTGTCCAGACTCCAGCGGCCCAGCCCCTCGAGTCGCTTCGGTCTTGCCGACAATGGCAAAGAACGCCATTACCGGCAAGCCCTCCAGCGCTTGTCGGGGCTTAACGGGCGCTGTCGCTTTTCTTTCAAGCAAATTTATTTACTTTTATTTGCAGAGGTTTTAATCTAGATGAAGCAAAACTTTACGCTTTTATTGTTAAATAGATCAACATAGTGTCCGGCGCAGTAAATCAGCAGGATACTTTAGATGAGAGGGAGAAAAAATGGGAGATTATCTTATTAAAGCCCTAGCCTTTGATGGCCAGGTTCGCGCATATGCAGCAAGAACTACAGACACGGTAAGTGAAGCACAGCGACGCCATTATACATGGCCAACCGCCTCGGCAGCACTTGGCCGCTCAATGACAGCAAGTGTCATGATGGGGGCCATGATGAAAGGCGAAGAAAAATTGACGATCAGCATCAACGGAGGCGGACCAATCGGGAACATTCTGGTGGACGCCAACGCAAAAGGCGAAGTGAGAGGCTACGTATCAAAACCGCAGACTCATTTCGACTTGAATGAAATCGGCAAACTTGATGTACGCCGGGCAGTCGGCACGGAAGGGACCTTATCTGTTTCCAAGGATATCGGCCTGCTTCAGCCATTCATCGGACAAGTGCCGATCGTATCAGGTGAAATCGGCGAAGACTTTACACATTATATCGTTACATCCGAACAGGTGCCTTCATCGGTCGGGGTAGGTGTAATCGTCAATCCGGACAATACCATTTTGGCTTCAGGCGGATTTATCATCCAATTGATGCCGGGAACTCCTGAAGATATCATCGTGGAGATAGAAGAGCGGTTGTCGTCGATTCCGACAATCTCGAAAATGATCAGTGAGGGCATGACGCCGGAAGATATTCTTCATGAAGTTCTTGGAGAGAAAAATGTGAAGATTTTGGATGAAATGCCGGTCGCATTCACGTGCCAGTGTTCACGCGAACGCATTACGAATGCCATCACCAGTCTGGGTTCTGAAGAAATTACCGATATGATCGAGACAGACGGTGAGGCAGAGGCTGAATGCCATTTCTGCAATGAAAAATATCATTTCTCCAAAGAAAACTTGGAGAACCTATTGGAACAAGCGAAGTAATGGATTGGACCACTTGCAAAAAAGCAGGTGGTCTTTTTATTAAAGATAAATATCTTGAATTCGAGATAAGTTTCATTTACCCTTAAGATGGGAACTTATTAAAAGACGAAATCGTACGGGAGGTAATTTTATGAAACACATCTTTAAAGCTGGAAAAAATCCGGAGAGACCGGTTCTGCTATTGCTGCACGGAACAGGCGGCACGGAAAATGATCTGTTGCCGCTTGCTGCACATATTGACCCGGAGGCTTCTGTATTAAGTGTACGGGGAAATGTCTCGGAAAACGGCATGCCAAGATTTTTCAAACGGCTGTCTGAAGGCGTATTTGATATGGAAGATTTGAAATTACGGACAGAAGAGCTTTATCAATTTATCGCTGATTCCGCTGAACAATACGGTTTTGACCGTTCAAATGTGACAGCTGTGGGCTATTCGAACGGAGCGAATATCGCTGCGAATCTGTTGTTCACTTATGATGATGCATTAAAAGCAGCCATTCTCCATCATCCGATGGTGCCCGACAGAGAGACGGCATTACCTGTATTGCAGGGCACGCCTGTCTTCATCGCGGCTGGAACAAATGATCCGATCTGCCCGGCGCAGGAATCGGAAGACCTCGAAAAATTGCTGGCGGACGCCGGTGCCAAGGTCGAATTGCACTGGGAAAACCAGGGCCATCAGCTCACGATGCCTGAAGTCGAAGCGGCCAAAGTTTGGTACAGCGAAATTTAGGGAAATTATCCCCCTGCAGGGTACAGGGGGATAATTTTGTCTAGACTTCAGCGGCCCAGCTCTTCGGGTCATAAGCCAGCCCAGTGTCTAGTCTCCAGTGCCTAGCTCTTCGGGATATAAGTCAAACCAGCTGCGTGGCAAAAAGCGCCACTTCTCTGGTTCGCCTTATACCTGTCAGAGCTGAACAGGCACTTTCGCTTTTCGGGATTGCGTGGCCAAGGCCACTACACTGGTCTGTCTTATGCCTTTCAGAGCTTAACGAGCGCTTCCGCTTTTCTTTATTGTCTAGACTTCAGCGGCCCAGCTCTTCGGGTCATAAGCCACTTTGGCTGTGCGGCTGAAAACACGCCTCTTCGCCAAATCGTCTTATGCCTTTCAGAGCTTAACGGGCGCCGTCGCTTTTCTTTAGCGTTTCAGCCATTTTTCAGGCACAATAAAATCACAATATGATATTAGAGGAGGAATCGTGTGCAAACCAATCCGAAAATAGAACAACAGCTTCAGAAATGGGTTGAAGAAAACAGAGGACACGTGATACTCGGCACGACAGCTCAGTATATTCCGGAACTTGGGAAAGCAGATCCGGGCAAACTGGGTATTTGCATGCTCGACGAAGAAGGAAACTATTATTGCGCGGGGGATACTGACATTGAGTTTACACTGCAGAGTATCTCAAAAGCTTTGACGTTTATTGCGTTGAGCTGCCATTATGGCCTGGAATTCGTCTTGGAACGTGTCGACGTTGAACCGACAGGAGAGGCTTTCAACTCAATTATCCCTTTTGAGATCCATCGTCCGAACAAGCCTTTTAATCCGTTCATCAATGCGGGGGCCATTACCATTTCGGCTTTGCTGCCAGGCCAGAACAGCCAGAAGAAATATGAATATCTGCTTCATTTCCTTGAAGAACTGGTCGGCCATCCGCTTGAAATGGACCGGGAAGTTTATGATTCTGAATGGAAAGCTTCGCACCGTAACCGGGCGCTGGCCTATTATTTGAAAGAAGCGAATTTCCTCGAAATTGAAGTGGAAGAAGCGCTGGATATATACATCCGCCAATGCTCCATCAAAGTATCCACAAAAGACCTCGCATTGATCGGGTTAATTATTGCTTATGATGGCTATAATCCGATTACTAAAGTTAAGCACTTTTCGGATGAAATTGCGCAAGTAGCTAAAGTGCTTATGGTGACGTGCGGCATGTATAATTCTTCAGGCAATTTTGCGGCGCACGTCGGCATACCGGCAAAAAGTGGCGTCTCCGGCGGCATCATGGCTGCAGTCCCGCCGAAATTGCATTCACAGACATACGAATTCCGCGCAGGCGCTGGAATAGGCGTTTACGGACCGGCAATCGATGTCCAAGGCAACAGTGCTGCTGGCACGATGATGCTTCGCCAAATCTCCAAAGAGTGGGATTTGAGTATATTTTAATGTAATCCACGGGTCTGAAATCGGCTCGTGGTTTTTTATTCCCTCAAAGCCGCAGAAAGAAATAAACATCTCCATTCATAAGTATTTATGATGTGTTACAAATAAGTCAAAAGTATTATTGAAGTCTTGAAAGGTTTCAGGATGAGCTGTGCGGGTAAATTTACAAGTAGATACATCTTATCAGCAGAATCATAAAAATTGGAGGAATAGAAAATGGCCAACAATAAATTTATGGGTACTTTCGAGACGGAATCAGAAGTTCTTCAGAAAATTGAAGAGCTGAAAGCAACAGGATCGAGAGAAGAAGATATGTATGTAATGGCACGTGACAAAGACCAGATTTCAATGGTCCGAGGCCGCACCGACGTCGACTACAAATCGTCTGAAGGAAACTGGATGGACAAATTCATGGGATTCCTGTCTGGAGACGATTCCACCCGCGAAGCATTTTCAGGAATGGGTCTGGACAAAGACGAGTCAGACCGTTACTACAATGAAGTGCAAAACGGTAAAATACTCTTGTTCGTAGACCGTGAATTCGGTGCCAACTATGAAGGCAAAGCGCCATATGATAACCAGGCATACGGCAGAACAGGAACTGGAACAGAATCCGATGTTACAGATCCAACATCTCCGGGATATGTAGAAACAGGTACAGTGGCCCGTGATGGATTGACAGTGGATACTAATGATGAAAATGACGTTTATTATAATAGCAGAAGAGAAGATGCACTTGGTGAAGGCGAGTCGATGGACCGTTCCATCAGAGACGATGATGAGACCGCGGGCGTCGGCCGTGACAGCGGCACAGGATTCGGCCTCGGTTCTCCTACCGCAGGAACCGATTATTCTGATGCCGACCGTGATCGGGACCTGGACCGGGACCGCACTGGCAACGACACGACAATGGGCAGAGACCAGACGGATGAAGAAAAACTTCGTTTGCATGAAGAGCGCCTGCATGTTGATAAAGAGCAGGTCAAAACCGGAGAAGTGAATGTAGATAAGCATGTGGTAGAAGAAGAGCGTTCAGTCGATGTACCGGTCGAACGCGAAGAAGTTTATGTGGAACGCCGCCCGGTTGACGAAAATTCAACGGATGCGCATGACGCAGGGTTCAACGAAAAAGACAATATTAACATCCCTGTATCGGAAGAGCGTGTGAATGTGTCCAAAAACGATGTAGTCAGCGAAGAAATCGTTGTCGGCAAACGCAAAGTCGAAGATACCGAAACGGTCCGTGACACAGTTCGCCGTGAGGAAGCTGATATTGACGAAGACGTTAACCTGACTGATGAAGAAAGAAGACGTGACCGTGACAACCGTGACCGCTTCTGATAATTCAGTACTGACAAGAAAAGACGGAGAACCTCCGTCTTTTTCTTTTAGTCTTATATTATTTTGAGGGGAATGGAAAACCGTATTTACCGGGTTATAAATTTAATGGGATTGGAGGAACAGAAGATGACTGATAGAAAGAATAATAATGACGCGCAGGAAAAAGGGTTCAATTCAGGCGCTGCTTATGGCGATCCAAAAGAGAATACACGGAAAGAACAGAGCAAGCCGGTGGAAAGAAATGAAAAGGACAGTCCATTCCACATGGATCCTGACGGAAATCTGGGCACAGGCGATGGAGAAACCGGCAACGGCATTCATACCGGGCAGCGTACGGATGATTTGGCCGCGCCAGGTGAAAATTTGATGGATCAGGCAAAAACCGGACGGAACCGGGGAGGAGTTCCGATGATGGACCGGCAAATCGAAGACGTGCCTGCAAACGATCCGAATGCGGCGGATGCGGGACCGATAAATACAGGACAAGGAGCAGAAAATATCCGAAAAACCGATTCGGTTATAAATGATCTTGCGAGCATCGATGTTTCTGATGAAGGACTTCCGGCAAATGACCAGGCGGAATCGGAAGTTCCTCCAGCAGATCCGTCTGCGAATGATGTGCCGGACGCTGACCGAAGCATGTCTGACTCCACCGGGCATCTGGCACAAAATGCCGCAGACAGAACGCGCCGCAATGATGACAATGAACGGAAATGAAACTTCAGCCGGCGGGATATTCCCGCCTTTTTTCATTTTCCTGATTAAGAGTATAATGGAGACAAGAAAGGCGTGATTGTATATGGACGGAAAGAAAAGAAGCGATATTAAACCGGGTATGGCTGTAAATGTAATACTGAAACAAGACCAGCGGAGCGGCAAAAAAACCAGCGGAGTCGTCAAAGATCTTTTAACCAATTCAGCGACACATCCTCACGGCATCAAAGTCCGTCTGGAAGATGGCCAGGTAGGCCGGGTCTGTGAGATATTGGAGGCGAAGTAGCAGTGTGTTTGCAGGTTTTCAGCTCGGGGTAATATAGAGCAGCCCTACAGAGTGGAGTGGAAAAGATGGATCATCATTTCATCGAGAGCTACGAAGACGAGCGGGAGGTGCTCCGCAGAATCGAAGAGCTGAAAGCAGCGGGATACGCTGAATCCGATATGTATGTGCTTGCGAGGTCGAGTGAACAGTTAACGAAAATCCATACACGCACCAATGTCGCGCATCATGCCGCAGAAGGAAAAGGCATGGGACGTTTTGGCGCGTTGATCAGAAAAAGATATGTCTTTTCTTGTATTGATGAGGATGAAGTCAAAGCTCAGGAAATTGCTGATCTATATCAACATCTCTCGGAAGGGGAACTATTATTTTTCTGCAATAAAACCGGTAAGGGGGAACCGGAACAGTTTCCGCATGACAGCAATGCTCCCTCTTCACATAATTTATTATTTGATGAAAGTGAAGAAGAACAGATAAGCATCGACAGCCAGCATTATGAAATATTGAACGGTATTCTGCTTCAAGGAGTGATGACTTTGAATAAACACTTTATCGAAACTTATGAAACCGAAGATGAGCTTATGCGGCAAGTTGAAAAATTGAAGAATGAAGGTTATTCCGAAAGCGATATGTATATTATAGCGGAAAGAGACGGTCAATTATCCATGGTAAAAGGGCGGACGAATATTGATGCCCATGCCGAACAAGGGAATTGGATGGATCGGTTCACCTCTTTTCTGACTGACAATAACCAAATGGAAATGGCTTTTGAAAATATGCAGCTTACTGAACACGAAGCGGAAACTTATCACAAAGAAGTGGAAGACGGCAAATTGCTGTTATATGTGAACAAGGATTACGAAGCCCGTTTCGAAGAAGTCGGAGGCGATTCATTCAAATTGGGTGAAAAAGAAAAAACTGAACTGCAGAACAGGAAAAAGCAATCGGAAAATGCAGCTCCTGCTGCTGCAGAACGGGAAGAAAAAGTTGAATTGGATGATCATCATTATTCAGGGGAAAAAGATGGTGACTTGCACAGCAGTAAAAAATCCGATGTATAATCGGAAGAAAAATTTTAAATGGAGTGCTAAAGAGGACCGTTCAGCAGGGTCCTTTTTTTCTGGATGAAAGTCAGAACCGGACAAGCACTTCCGCTTTTCCTTTGTGGTAGAATAGCAGTATTGAAAAAATTCGGAGGCACAAAATATGACTGATTTTTTTGAACGGAAAAAGCAGCAGCTTGGCGTAGAATTGAATAAGATTCAGCGGAAAGCGGTGGAGCGGACAGAGGGGCCGCTCCTTCTGCTTGCCTGTCCGGGGTCAGGAAAGACGACTACGATGATCATGCGCACAGGTTATCTGATTGAAGAGAAAAACATCGCTCCTCACCGGATCAAGGCGATAACGTTCAGCAAAGCATCCGCGGTTGATATGCGGGAGCGCTTCAAGCGCTTTTTTCCGGAACTCGCACCAGTGGATTTTTCAACCATCCACAGTCTGGCGTTCCGGATAACCCGGGAATATCTGGCGGATTCCAGCTATATGATGATTGAAGGCAATGAAACAAACGGTCTCCATAAGAAGCGCCTGCTGAAGGAAATGTATCAAACGGAAAACGATGAACCGGCGACGGAAGATCAATTGGATGAGCTCATGTCTTTCATCAGTTTTGTCAAGAACAAGATGCTTCCAAGGGAACGATGGTCTGCTTTGAAGGAGCCTTTTACCGGAGCAGCGGAAATCCTGAAAACCTATGAAGCGTTCAAGGAAAACCATGATACCCGCCTTGTTGATTTTGATGACATGCTGACTTTGGCCAACGAAGCGCTGGAAAAAGACGCGGCGATTTTGTCCAAATACCAGAAAAAATGGGATTATGTCATGACTGACGAAAGCCAGGATACTTCGCTGGTGCAGCATTCGATTGTGGAAAAGCTGGTCGCGCGGCACCAGAACCTTTGTGTCGTCGCGGATGACGACCAGTCGATTTATACATGGCGCGCGGCGGAACCGACGTATCTGCTGAAATTCAAGGACGTTTATCCCAATGCTTACATTATGAAAATGGAACGGAATTACAGGTCTTCCGGAACTATCGTCAATGCGTCGAACCTCTTCATCAAAGCCAATAAAAAACGGCATAACAAAAACATGTTCACCAAACAGGAGGAAGGACCTCCAATTCTGGTGAAACGGCTTTCTTCTGAAGAAGACCAGCTGAAATATCTGATGAAGCAACTTACGCAGCTCGATGATTTCGGCGATGTGGCGGTTCTTTATCGCAATAATTCATCTTCCACTCTCCTGATGAGTGAACTTGACCGCCTGGGCATCCCTTTTTATATGAAAGATGCGGACAACCGCTTTTTCTCCCATTGGATTGTGGAAGATATGCTCAATTTCATGCGGTTCAGCCTGAAGCCGGAACGTGTCGACATCTATTCGAAGATTGCTTCCAAGACGAACGCATACTGGTCCGGAAGCCAATTGCGGTTTCTGAGCCGCATGAAACCGGGAAGCACGCATGCGCTGGATGAAATTCCGAGAAGCGTCACGATGAAGGATTATCAGCTGAAAATAGTCGCCGAACAGAAGAAATGGTTTGAAGCCATGCGTACGATGAAACCTTTGAAAGTCATCCGTACGATACGGGCGGATCTCGGCTATGACCAGATGCTTTCGAGCCGGGCTGAAAAATTCGGTATGCGGCTGAATTACCTTTCCCAGATCCTTGTCACGCTCGAACAGATTGCCGAGCCGCTTTCGTCCATGGTGGAATTTGCGAAGCGATTGAAGGAATTGGAGGCGGTGACCCAGCAGGCGAAAGTTGAAAAAACCGATGATATGCTGACCCTGTCCACTTTCCACAGTGCCAAAGGCCTCGAATTTGAACGGGTCTATATGATTGATCTTGTGGAAGGGGTTATTCCGACAGAAGAAGACGCGGAAAAACCGGATACACTTGAAGAAGCCCGCCGTCTATTCTACGTCGGCATGACACGCGCTAAAAAGCAGCTGGAGTTGATCAGCTATGGCAGCGGATCCCGTTTTATTGACGAAGTGAATGATATTATTCTGCCCGAAAAAACGGTGCGGGCGCCGAAACGGGCAATCGCGGCCACACCGGTGAAAGTGAAAGTTCCCGATAATCCAAATGCTGTCGGCGACCAGGAATCTCTGGTCGAGGGGGCAACAGTGCGCCATCGTGTCTTTGGCGTCGGCGAAATAGTGGAGCGGGACCACGAACGGATTTCAATCCAATTTGCAAAAGAAAGAAAGGACCTGATGATCGATATTTGTCTCAGCTATAAGTTGCTGGAGTTGATAAACGGATAAGAATGACGCATCGGGGCGTTCAAAATACAGGGCGCGGGGAAATGAAGATGAAAATCAAAGATTGGAACAGAAGTTTAAAAGTGCGCCTTGTAGGCGAGTTTTTCATGAACACAAGTTATTGGATGGTTTTTCCGTTCCTTGCAATCTATTTTGCGGAGGAATTCGGAAAAGGCATGGCGGGCTTGCTGCTCGTCATTTCACAGGTTTTTTCAGTAGCAGCCAATCTGGTCGGGGGTTATCTTGCGGACCGTTATGGCAGAAGGCGCATGCTGATCATCGCATCAATTGGGCAGGGCTTTGCGTTCCTGCTCTTTGCTCTCGCCAACTCGCCATGGCTGGAATCACCGGAAATCGGTTTTATCGCCTTCACGCTTGCCGGAATGGGCGGGTCCTTGTACTGGCCAGCCAGTCAGGCCATGATAGCTGACGTTATTCCGGAAAAATACCGGAGCGATGTGTTTGCGATTTTTTATACCACATTGAATATTGCTGTTGTCGTAGGGCCGCTGATTGGCGCCGTACTGTTCTTTTCCTATCGTTTTGAATTATTGCTTGTCGTTGCGGTTATTTCATTGCTTCTCGGCTTGGTTCTTCGGTTGTTTACAGACGAGACCTTATCACAAAAAATGGTGGATAAATGGGCGACAGAAGAAGCGACCGGCTGGGTCGGTGCGGTATCCAAACAATTCAAGGAATACGGCATTATTTTCAAAGACCGGGTATTCCTGCTGTTTGTCATTGCCGGTGTGCTGGGGGCACAGACCTTCATGCAGCTGGATCTCCTGATTCCTGTCTACCTGAAGGAAACGATCGACAGCCAGACCATCGCTTCATTTTTCAGCATGGAATGGAAAGTTACGGGAGAAACCTCTTTCGGTATCCTGCTGGCTGAAAACGGATTGCTGGTTGCTTTGCTTACAGTCTTTATCACGCGGTGGATGACACGATATCCGGAAAAATGGGTGTTTTTCACCTCCGCAATATTATATGGTTTGGCGATGCTGTTATTCCCGGTCACTTCAATTTTCTGGGTGTTTGTCATTGCCATGGGGGTTTTCACCCTCGCGGAATTGATGGTTGTCGGCATCCAGCAAAGCTTTATCTCGAAACTGGCGCCGGAAGATATGCGCGGACAGTATTTTGCCGCTGCCAGTATGCGCTATACAATCGGCCGGATGATCGCGCCGATCGCGATTCCCATGACAGCCTGGTTCGGGTTTGATTGGACATTCGGAATACTGGGCATCGTCGCTATGCTCAGCGGCGCAGTTTACCTGTTGATGTTCAGGGCGTTTGAAAAACGTTCTGCTGCATAATGGGATCAATAAGAAGATTTCAATATAAAAAGGGCATCGGAAAAGTTTCCGATGCCCTTTTTCATGGAAAGGTGATTAACCTTCTTTTTGCACCATACGCAATAGCATATGAGCCAGCATGTGCTGCTCTTCTTTTTCGCCGACTTTCCACAGCTCTTGAAGAAGATGCTCTTCACGGTTTTTCGGCTCTTCATTTTTAGCAAGATAACCTGCCACTTTTTCAGTGATTTGTGCAAGACGCTCTTCACTCAAGCCCATTTTTTCACCGATCTCAACTTTATCGTTTAGATATTGTTTAAACTGATTGAAATTCGCCAGAATATCTTCTTTTTTTTCATCATCAAAATTCTTCAGTTTTTCATCAACTTTTTTATTTACGTTTTCCATTCTATAACACGCTCCTTTTAATTTTTGTTGCTAGTCTCTGTTTACCACGTGGATAAAAAGATAAACTTTTGGATAATTTTAAATTTAGAAAAAGGTCTGTTTAAAACAAAAGTGTTCGGGTATTCAGGTAAGAAGTAAGGAAATAGGGAGGATGATGAATGCATGACATTATACGATGAAATCCAGGAGTTAAAGAATTTCAAATGTGAAGACCGCTGTGTTTTGAGTGTTTACCTGAATACGAACCCTGCAGATTTAAACGCGCAAAATGGGGCATGGCGAATTCATCTGAAAAATGGACTTAAGCGAATTGAAGAGTACCTGGAAGCTTCTAACGATGAAAATGAAATCAAAAACTATAAGTCGTTGAAGAAAAAAGTGGAAAGAGAAATAAATGACAACCAGGACGACCTCCAAAAGGGTGTCGTTATTTTTGCATCTCCGCATAAAGATCTTTGGTCTGTCCATTACGTGCAGGTCCCGGTCAAAACCAATTTACATTGGGAGACTGAACCGGCGCTTGATCAACTGAGATATATGTATAAAGCCTATCCTTATGCCGGCGTTATCCTTCCGAGCTTTAAAGGGATTCGGGTTCTGGATACATCGATGGGGATTATAAATGAAGAAATTTATTATGAGTTCGATTCCGGGCTCGAAGTATGGACTGAACAAAAAGGTGTCCATTCATCAGGCAGAGCACCAGGAAGCAATGCCATCGCAGGTGGTGCTCATCTGGGCGGCAACGCCGGCAGCCATGCGGATGACTTGGATCACAGATTAAAAGAAAACCTTGAGCGCTTCTATAAAGACATGGGCAGTAAAATTGAAAAGCTGAAAAAAGAACGCCATTGGGATGAAATTCATATTGTCGGCGAAACAGAACACGCGAAATCATTCTCGAAAGTGCTGCAGAAAAAACCGGAAAGCTGTGTTTATAAAAACTTGATCAACAGCTCACCGGCCAATATCCTGCATGAAGTATTTGAAAAATAAACGAAAAGCCTCAGCAGATGCTGAGGCTTTTGTTATGGAATTAAGGAGAATCGCTGATAAACCTTCGGAAATCGCTGATAAACAGAAAAAAACCGCTGATAAACCTCCGAAAATCGCCGATAAATCCTCAAAACAAAGAATTCACGTGCTAATTTGGTTGGGGACAGAACGTACACGTATCAAAATGCGGCAGTTCCTTGTAAAGGCAACATGTTTTTCGCAAAGGGCGGGACACGGCTTGCCCAAGCGAAGCGTCTCCGAGCAGCCGGGCTAACTGTGTTTTCCGCATAGGCGCCCAGTTCGCGGCATCCATAAGCCAGTCCAAATCCGCTGCCGCCCGTCTGGTATCACGCTGTTCCAGATTGGCATAAAACCAGATGATTGAGCCTAATACGTTGTCCCATAAAATAAGCGGGGATATTTTTACATGGCTGCGGAACTCTTCAATCAGCCGTGCTGTTTGCTCATGCACTATGTAATGAAAAGCGGAAAATCTTTCATTCGCGCCGACTCTTTTGAAATGCGCAGAAGAGACATGGGCCTCGAGTAGATTGAAGCCGTAATTATGGACCCGGTTAAAAGCCAGATCCTCACCCGCGCATTCGAAATAACCGTTATGGTAAGTGAGCAAGTGAAATTGTGCGGAGGCGAACAGGGCGTATTGCCTGAAGAAATAGGAAACAGCGACACCACTGTTATCCGAACCGCTCCAGCGCTTCAACTCTTCAATGCGTGTTTCGGTATCACGCGATAGGGGCTTCGCTGGCGACCGGTCAACCGCAACCGACTGGGATGCCAGCGTTATTTTTAATTGGTCGGGAAATTCCATGCAGCCGCACTCCTTTTTCTTTTATGCTACTGAAAACTGCGAGTAAATGCAAAGTGATAAGGGGAAGTTATAAAGCTCGATAGTAAACAGCGCATTTCTTTTCAGCCGCTTTTTAGGTAATCTAATGAAGAAAGGGGTGGGGGAATGAAATTTTCTATTGGGAAAATCGATCACATTCAAGTAGCGGCGCCAAAAGGGGGCGAAGCGGAAGCAATCGCTTTTTACAGCGGGCTGTTGGGCATGGAGGAAATCGAAAAACCCGAACCGCTGAAAGCAAGGGGCGGAGTCTGGTTTGGATTCGATGATTTTCAATTGCATGTCGGAATTGAAGAACCGTTTAATCCGGCGAAAAAAGCGCATCCCGCTTTCAAGGTTTCCGGCTACGACAGTTTGCGGAGCCATTTGGAAGAAAAGAACATCACTGTCACTGTCGATGACAGCATCCCGGGAGTCGAGCGGTTTTTCGTATCCGATCCATTCGGAAACCGGCTGGAATTTTTGAAATAAGTTCTATGAGCGGAAAAACAAATTCTTTGATTATTCGGCAGACGTCCAAGCATAAATCCAATCAAAAACGCTCCACGGCAATCGCCGCGGAGCGTTTATTTTTGCAGGGGACAATATGGGCATTTACCGGTTTCCGGCAACTCCTTATACAAACAGCAGGTGATGCGCTTATAATCGGCCTTTGCTTCTTCAAAGCTGCGGCCGCCTAAAAACTGGCGGAAAAAGGATCTTTTCATTTCCGGCTGCCATGTTTCATCCGTCATCAAGGCGGCGATGTCATCTTCCGCTTGTTCGCTGTCGAGCATGCCGTACATCCAGATCATATAACCCCATAGATTTTCCCACAGGATTATTTTTGAAACATGGCCGGTTTTGCTGAATGATCCAACCACCGGAAAGGCATATGTTTTCAATACGGCTTCGAGGTCGCCTTCACGGCGTTCGCGGATAAAGCGTTCGTCGACCGCAAAACTGATAATGCCTTCCGTATTTTCCAGATGGATTTCATCCAGTGGGCCGTCCCACATTTTATCGTGCGCCAATAAATAGAATTGTGCTGTAATGAAAAAACCGAAGCGCCTCATGAAGACAGATGCAGCTACGGCTTCACTTGGTGCTCCGGTTGCGTGAACGATTTCTTTCATAAGCTCCGGCTGGCGGCCTGCCATAGCTTCACTTAGATTCATGAAGCCATGTGCGCCATTTCGGACCTTTACCTGAAAAAGCTCAAGTTCTTTCATAACTCAGGACCCCAGCGCTTCACGGATTTCAGGAACGATGCAGCGTCCTCTGCCGAATGGCACACAATGCGGTGTTCCAAAAAGCGGATCTTTTGAAACCTGGCATTCCATTCCGAAAACAGAACGGACCAAATCACAGCTGATGACATTTTCAGGCGTTCCCTGGCCAAACACTTCGCCGTCTTTGATGGCGATGATGTTATGGGCGTAGCGCGATGCAAGGTTCAAATCATGCAGCACCATGATGATTGTGCGTCCGTGTATTTCGTTTAATTCGAATAAAAGATCCAAAATCTCTATTTGATGGGTCATATCCAAATATGTGGTCGGTTCATCAAGAAGTATAACGTCGGTGTCCTGTGCAAGCGTCATCGCAATCCATGCACGCTGGCGCTGGCCGCCGGAAAGTTCATCCACCGGTTTGTCGCGGAATTCATCGACGCGTGTAGCTTTCATCGCGGCTTCCACTTTCTCCGTGTCTTCTTCCGTCCAGCGTTTCAGCCATGATTGGTGTGGATAACGTCCTTGCTTGACCAAATCGTGTACAGTCAATCCTTCCGGTGAAACCGGGGATTGGGGAAGGATTCCCATCTTCTTCGCGACTTCCCGGGAAGACATCTTATGGACTTCTTTGCCTTCCAGTAAAATCGAACCTTCCTGCGGTTTCAGCAAACGGGCGATCGAGCGCAAAAGAGTCGATTTGCCGCAGCCGTTGCTTCCCACAAAAACAGATATCTCACCTTTCGGTATAGAAAGGTTCAAGTTTTCAAAAAGAAGTTTTTCATTGTATCCGATTGATAGGTCATTGGTTTTGACAGCCATAGTCATCGTTCAATTCCTCCACATCTTTAGCCATAAATCTAACTGATAGAATTTCTCAATAAATATACTATATCATAAATTAATGATAAGTGAGAACGATTTTCACTATTAATTTGAGTTTTTCCTTTACAAATGTGACAGGAAGTCCTAAAATAAGGACGTATTGAGAATCGTTATCAAATAACCTTGGAGGTTACATCATGAAAAAGTGGACATTATTTTTATTTGCAGCAATTATGCTAGTCCTGACGGCATGTTCGTCAGGAGAAGAAGATACAGCAACTGAAACAGAAAACGGGGGCGAATCTGTTACGATCCAGGGGACAAACGGGGAAGTCACTCTGGACCAGCCAGCTGAAAAAGTGGTGGTCCTTGAATGGACATACGCTGAAGATTTATTGGCCGTAGGCGTGCAGCCTGCAGGGATGGCTGATATTGAATCATATGGTGATTACGTAAATATCGAACCGCAATTGGATGACACAGTTGTCGATGTCGGCGGACGCCAGGAACCGAACCTGGAAGCTATTGCAGAGATCGACCCGGATCTGATTGTCGGGGTCGACTTCCGCCATACTGCGATGCTTGAAGAATTGGAACGAATCGCGCCAACTGTCATTTTCAATCCGTATCCGGAAGATGAAAGCATCGATCTTTATCAGGAAATGGAAACGACATTCCTTGAAATTGCCAAAGCCGTAGACAAAACGGAAGAGGCCGATCAGGTTCTTGCAGATCTTGAAGGAAAATATGAGGAAAGCGCGGCTGAAATCGAAGCTGCCAATCTTGAAACCAATGACGTCATTTTGACGCTTGCTTATTCAGGTCCTCAGGCTCCGGAGATTCGTGTATTCACACCGAATTCCATGGCTTCCATCATTCTTGACCGCATTGGATTGAATAATGTTCACGAACCGGATCAATTCGAGGTTTTCGGTTCCAGCACATTCAACGTGGAAGGATTGGTGCAGTACGAAGATGCCAATTACCTCTACACTGTTCCGGATGAAGACAATATCTACGAAAACCAGCTTGCCGGAAATGCCGTATGGGAAAATTTGAATTTCGTCCAGGAAGGCCGCACATTTGATTTGGGGCCGGACACGTGGTTATACGGCGGACCTTTATCAGCTGAGACATTGATGAACCAAATTACAGATGTGATGGTGAATAATTAATGCAAGGCAAACTGAAAGCGAAGTCCTTTGTCTCTTTGACAGGGGGCTTTTTCCTGCTTTTCGCGTTATCTGTCATCCATTTGACTCAGGGACAGGCGGATTATTCCATATCGGATCTGCTTACAGGCGTCTGGGCTGAAGGAAGAATTCAGGATATTGTCGTCAGCCTCCGCCTGCCGCGGCTGGCAGTCGGCATTCTGGCGGGTGGGGCACTGGCGGTATCCGGTGCAGTTCTGCAGACGTTGACGAATAATCCTCTTGCATCTCCAGGCACACTCGGCATAAACGCTGGCGCTTTCTTTTTCGTTGTGCTCAGCACGATCTTTTTCCCGGGCTTCGCAGGCGGCTTTCCATTTGCGACAGCATTAGTAGGGGCAGTCGTTTCATCGTTGCTCGTCATAGGGCTTGCCGGCAAGCAGATGGACCCTGTCCGTGTAGCATTGACCGGTATGATCATTTCCCTGCTGTTCGCGTCCATGACCGGGACGCTGCAATTGCTTTTTGAAAATGAAACTAATGGCCTCTTCTTATGGGGGTCCGGTACATTGGTGCAATTGAACTGGGGAGGCGTGCAATTTGCAGCGCCTGTCATACTGGTTACATTTGCCATTGCCCTGCTGCTTGCCAAGCCGATGGATATATTGTCGCTGGGCGAAGATATCGCTTCCTCGCTTGGCCAGAATGTCCGCATGGTAAAGCTGGCAGCATGGGGCGTGGCCATCGTATTAGCGGCGACAACTGTAAGTGTTGTGGGCCCAATTGGATTTATCGGATTGATGGCGCCGCATATCGTCCGCATGATGGGCATCCGCGGACATCTTCAAATCCTGCTTCATTCATTCCTGTGGGGCAGCGTCATGCTCATCGGCGCGGATGTTCTCGGCCGCCTGATCCAGCCGGGGCAAGAAGTGCCAGCCGGCGCAATGACCGCGCTGATCGGCGGTCCGTGGTTATTGTATCTGGCGTGGAAAACAGCCAGATCCATGAAACGCGGTGAACGTCAGATGGGCGGCACCACCAAACCGGTCCGTTTGAAAATGCTGGTCCCGATTCTTTTGGCGGCGATTATCATTGTCACCACTTTGGCATTAAGCTTCAACGGCAGTGCCTGGAATTTCGACTGGCTTTCACCGGTTGTGTGGGAATTCCGGGTGCCGCGTGTATTGACTGCCTTCATCGTTGGCGTCATGCTGGCGATTACCGGTGTGATCCTGCAAGGGGTATTAAGAAATCCCCTCGCGGATGCCAGCGTACTTGGCGTAACGTCAATGGGCGGAGCGGGTGCGATGCTCTTATTGGTCGTATTTCCGGCAATTCCACCGGCGTTCCTGCCGCTCGGCGCAACACTGGGGGCATCACTCGCGCTCGGCATCATATTGCTGACGGCCTGGAAAAATAACTTCCAGCCGATGCTTGTCGCTTTGATGGGGATCGCCATTTCAGCATTCGGTTCCGCGGCGACACAAATACTCGTGGTCAAAGCGAAGCTTGCGGTTGCAAGCGCGTTAGTCTGGCTGTCCGGCAGCACATACGCCAAGGGCTGGGATGACGTGCAATTCGCGCTGATCCTGTTTGCGCTGTTCATCTGGCCGGCTGTCTACATCACACGCAGCCTGGATACATTGACCTTCGGGGATGATGTCGCGGCAGGACTCGGTTTGAATATCCGTTCAACCCGCGTTTGGGCGCTTGTCGTGGGTGTTGCTATATCCACCGCCGCAGTTTCCATAGTCGGCACAATCGGCTTTATCGGACTGGTGGCGCCGCATATCGCGCGGCGACTTGTCGGTTTCCGCCATTTGCCGCTGATGCTGTCTTCCGGTCTGATCGGAGGACTGCTGCTCGTGACAGCGGATTTCATCGGCCGCACACTGATTGCGCCAAACGATATTCCAAGCGGACTCATTGTCGCTTTGATCGGGACGCCATATCTATTGTATTTATTGAAGAAAATGAAATAGCAAAAAGGCCTGCCGAATCGGCAGGCCTTTTATTATGGAATCGAAAGTATAACTTTTGAGATTCAAATGATTCTTAAAAAGAGTGTTGCACTGTCCAGACTCCAGCGCCCAGATTCTCGGGTCATAAGCCACTTTGGCTGTGCGGCAAAGAACGCCGCTTCGCCAAATCGTCTTATGCCTTTCAAATCTAAACGGGCGCTTGCGCTTTTCTCTATTGCAGTGCAACTGCCGGTCCAAAGAACTCGAAATGGATCTGCTCGTCGGTCATGCCAAGGGCGCGCAATTCGTTGATCATGCTTTCCATGAATGGAACAGGTCCGCAGACATAAACTTCTCCAGTCACATCGACCATTTCCTCGAGCACTTCACGAGTGATGAATCCTTCCGGCTGCTCAGAGTACAGTGTTTTGTATTTAGCGTTGTCCATAGTATCCACATATTTTTGGATGTCTTTATCAAACGCATGGAAGCTTTCGTTGCGTGCTGCGTGAAGGAAAGCTGTCGGACGGTCCGGCGTCATTGTTGCGACAGTTTCGAACATGCTCATCATCGGTGTGATGCCGACTCCGCCGCTGACAAACGCCACTGGCGATTTTTTCGCTGCATCCAGAACGAATTCTCCAGCCGGCGCGCTGACTTCGATGACATCTCCGACATTCACTTCATCATGAAGGTAAACAGATACCCGGCCATTTGGATTGTTGTCACTTTCGCGTTTAACTGAAATGCGGAACTCATCCGGTTTTGCTGCCTGTGAAAGGCTGTATTGGCGGTTGAATAAATACTGTTCGCCCGGAATAGTCAAACGTACAGAAATGTATTGGCCTGGTTCGTAGGTTGGAACGTTCGAACCGTCTGCAGGCTTCAAATAGAAAGAAGTGATATTGTCGCTTTCTTTTTCTTTTCTCGCTACAGTGAAGTTTTTAAAGAATTTCCAGCCATTTTCCTGGCTTTCCATTTTCTCATACATTCCTTGCTCCACGCCGATGAACGCATCGGCGATTACACCGTAAGCTTCAGCCCACGCATTGATGATTTCATCTGTTGCAGCGTCTCCCAAAACTTCCTTGATCGCTTTCAGCAGGTATTCGCCGACAATCGGATAATGTTCTGGTTTGATGCCGAGGCTGACGTGTTTATTTGCAATTTGGACGACTGCCGGAAGAATCGCTTCCAGGTTATCGATATGCACTGCTGCCGCATAAACGGTATTGGCCAAAGCGGCTTGCTGGCGGCCTTTTTTCTGGTTGGCGTGGTTGAAGATATTCAATAATTCCGGATGTGCTTCAAACATATTTTTGTAAAAGACGGTTGTAATGGCGGTTCCGTGTTCTTCCAATACAGGGACGGTGGATTTGATGATTGCTTTTGTTTCTGTTGATAACATTTCAATCTCTCCTTTTGTTTTCTATAGTTTGACTATAAACCCAAAAGTAGATTAAAGATATATTTTAAATACTTCTTTAATATTTTGGACACATTTGGTTTCACAGAAAGGACACAGAAAAAGCTGCTTTATCCTCGGGTCAGCTTAGTATATAGGAAGTCACTGCTTTTTATCAGATCCAATTGCTTTCTAGAAGTCTTCGCAATCGGTATAATAAGTGAGCAGGGAAGGTGAAAATAATGAGGTTAACAATGTATACCGATTTCTCATTGCGCGTATTGATTTACCTTGGGACGAAAGAACAGGATAAATTGACGACGATTCAGGAAATTTCAGACGCTTACAATATATCGAAAAACCATTTGATGAAAGTTACTTTTGAGCTTGGCAAAGCTGGCTTTATCCAAACCGTCAGAGGGCGGGGAGGCGGCATTCGATTAGCAGATCTCCCACAGAACATCAATGTCGGAACAGTCGTGCGCAAGATGGAAGACGATTTCCACATCGTTGAGTGTTTTGACAGAGAACACAACCGTTGCCCGATTGCGCCTGTCTGTGGACTGCGCGGAGTCTTGGGCAAAGCGCTTCACGCTTACTTGGCGGTCCTCGATGAATATACACTGGAAGACCTCTTGTTCAATAGGGAAGGACTGCGGGAAATTCTGCAGCCCATATAAAAAGCGGCTCAAAGATATGAGCCGCTTTTTCCTATTAGAGCTTGATATTCTGCGGCTCTTCCCCTTTTTTATTCATCAGACGCATTCTCGTCGGCTTAATGGCGATGATTAATAAGTTCGGGTCATCAGGACCGGTGAACCAGCCGGAAAGATGGTCATTCCACAACTTTTCCAGAATACTGCGGTCGTCATGCTCGGACATTTCCCCTTCAATTTCTAAAAACGTGTCGCCGACACCTTCGCCCTCATAACCGAGAAGAATATGTGCGTGAGGATTCTGTTCGAGTTCATCAACCTTTTGCGTTTTTTTGCTTGTTGCCGTGTACAATGTGAATTCGTCATTAAAGAAAGTCATGTACCGGGAATGCGGTTTGTTTTCGGTGATTGTAGCAAGCACTCCAACATAACTGTCGTTCAAGATTTTCAAAGCGGCTTCCCTCAACTCTTGCTGATTCATGAAATCACTCCTTTTAAACTCCTTATTCCTTTTTAAACTTCGAATAAACATAAAAAAGATCCGTTATCGCAACGGATCTTTGACTTTTAAAGCTGTGTAGGACCTTTTAAGATCCAGGATACTTTTCTTCGCTGGAAGAATCGCTTTTCGTATCACGCGGATTTTTTTCTTCCTGTTGTTCCTGCTTAAGGTCTTCCAAAGGAATCGTATCTACATTCATCTCTTCTTCATGCATTTCAGTGAGTGTTTCTTTATCAGTTTTATATTGTTCGGGGTTGTCCATTGGAGCCCCTTTTCTTTCTTCACGGTCATCTTCAGTGAAATGTTTTTTGTCTGACATAGTGGAACACCTCTTTCAATTAGTCTTATCAATGTATTCCTGTTATCAATACATTTAAAACATTGAGCATTTGTTAAAGGAAGTATATAATAACCAGTCATGTACCTGAATGCTCAGGAGTAAAATCTGTTTAATTATATGGTAAAATGGAATCACTGTACGAGAGGAGTTTTTACATGAGCACACAAGCTTCCATTAATGTTGGTGGACTGAGTTTTGAATGGAACCTCGATAAAGGCGAGTTTTTATTCGAAGGACAGAATTCCGTTCTGTTTTGGACTGCCACAGCACTGAAAATGTTTTTTGATACGATAGAAGAAATAGCAGGAGAAGACGCGGCGGAGGTAGTTATGGAAACTGCGGGTTATCGCCAGGGAATAGTGGTCGCCGAGTATTTTTCGCGGATGGAAAATGTAAATGTAGCGGAAGCGGCGGCGCTGATCACCAATACATATGCTTCAGCTGGCTGGGGAGTAGCGGAAACACATAAATTGGACGTTGAAAACAAAACCATTGAAGTCCATTTAAAGGATAGCTGGGAGCACAGCATTAATATTGCGCAGAATAAAAAGACTGGCGGCAGATTTCTGCCTGCTCATTATGCCGGGATTTTCACCAGGCTTTTTGATGAAAACATCTGGTACGAAGTGGATCATTTCCAATTGGAAGGTTTCAGCGAAACTGTCATCCGCTATTTTCCTTCAGAAGAAACCATCGAAGAGAATATCCATCGGTTAGCGCGTTCCAAGGAAGCACTGGAAATTCGAAAGCTGCAGAACCTGGTGGAGGAAAAGACTGCGGAATTGACCATGCTGGTCAAAGAATTATCTTCGCCGATCATTCCGGTATTGGACGGTATTGTAGTGGTGCCGCTGCTGGGGACCTATGATGAAGAACGGGCTGAGGAGCTATTGATCAAAACATTGCAGAACCTGCCGACTTATAAAGCGAGGTATTTGGTTCTGGACCTGACTGGACTGAATGATAATTTCACTCAGCAAGCTGCCGCGCTGATCGAAAAACTTGGAGCAACAGCGGGGCTCATCGGAACAGAAACGATTCTGGTGGGGATTTCTCCGAAAATGAGCATGGTGATTTCTGAAAGTGGAATTGATATCTCGAAATTCGATTGTTTCCAGACCTTGCAGCACGGCATCCATTTTGCGCTCGCGCAGAACGGGAGAAGCATTATATAGGAAAAGCGCAAGCACCCGTTAAGCTCTGAAAGACATAAGGCGAGCCAGCGAAGCGGTCCTGACCACGCAGCTGGATTGACTTATGATCCGAAGAGCTGGGCTGATGGAGTCTGGACAGAGGAAAAGCGCCCTGAAGTTCAGGGCGCTTTTGCTTGTTTATTTTTGAGATTTTATGATTTCGACGATTAACTTTGTCGCCTTTTCCATGTTTTCTGCAGAGATGAATTCGTATTTGCCGTGGTAATTTTCCCCGCCTGTAAAGATATTCGGTGTCGGTATCCCCATATAGGAAAGCTGGGAGCCATCGGTGCCGCCGCGGACAGGTACGATATTTGGTTCAATGCCAAGTGTTTTCATGGCATTTTCAGCGGCGTCCACGATGTGCATGACCGGCTCGATTTTTTCTCTCATATTGTAATATTGGTCTTCCAATTCCAGTGTCAGTGCGTCAGCGCCATATTGTTCCTGCAATTTCTCGGCCGTTTCCCGCATATGCATTTTTTTCGCTTCGAATTTTTCTTTGTCGAAGTCGCGGATGATATAACTCAATACCGCTTGCTCCACGTCTCCTTTAAAACTGTTCAGATGAATGAAGCCTTCATAGCCTTCCGTTTTTTCAGGAACTTCATTTTCAGGCATGGCATTCTGGAATTTGATGGCGATCGTTGAAGCATTGACCATCTTGTCTTTGGCTGAACCAGGATGGACGCTTTTTCCTTGGACTGTCAGTTTACCGGCAGCGGCATTGAAACTTTCATACTGAAGTTCACCCAGTGGACCGCCGTCCATTGTATAGGCATATTCGGCACCAAAGCGTTCAACATCGAATTTATGGGGACCGCGTCCAATTTCTTCATCCGGCGTAAAGGCCACGCGGATTTTGCCGTGTTCAATTTCAGGATGCTGGATGAGGTACTCCATCGCTGTCATTATTTCAGCCACACCGGCTTTATTGTCAGCGCCGAGAAGAGTTGTGCCGTCTGTAGTAATCAGCGTGTGAGCGATATAATTCTGCAGATCCGGAAAATCTTTGACTGTCATGGTGACAGAATCACTCAAAGGAATATCTTTTCCATCATAATTGTCTATGCGCTGCGGGTTGACGTTTTTACCGGTAAAGTCAGTAGCTGTATCAACGTGGGCAAGAAAGCCGATTACCGGAAGCTCTTTATCGGAAGTGGCTGGAAGGGTACCGAAAAGATAGCCGTATTCGTCCATTTGGACTTCTTCCAGGCCGATTTCCTTCATTTCCTTTTCCAATTCATGCAGCAGATCCCACTGGCCGGGAGTGGAAGGTGTTTCGTGGTTTTCAAAATCGGATTGTGTATCTATTTTTGCATAGCGGATCAATCGTTCGATCAAAGTTTCAATCATGTATAAAGACCTCCTGAAGTATGTACTGTCTCTATTTTACCACGAATGAAAAGAATACAGGAAATTTGAAAAAGCTGCCGGCTGACGATTCCAAATGGCGTGAAGCTTACCGGGCGCTTGCGCTTTTCTTCCGCAATACAGATGACACTTTGTTTTCGGTGCCGTCTTTTATCCGCCGGATATTCTCGAGATGTTTTAGAAACGCCATCGCAATCAAGGCAAGTGCTATGACATATGGCCAAGAGCCATCCGCTGGCCAGAAAGCGATCAGCAAAAAAACGGCATATAATGCCAGTACGCCGATGACCAGGTAATCTGTGGCAAGTGCGATTGCGATAAGAAGTGCGAGGCCGAGAAGGCCAAGTTGCCAGTCCAGTGCGATCATTACGCCGATCACGGCCGCGGTGCCTTTGCCGCCATTGAACTTCATATAAAACGGAAAGTTATGGCCAAGCACGACTCCGGCTGCGATAAAGAATAAAATCGCCCAGACCGTTTCGGTGGACAAACTGCTGCCGCCAAGGAACAGACGCATCGCCATAACTGCGGCAAACCCTTTGAAGATATCAAGGAATGCGACGAGTGCCCCGTATTTCCAGCCTAGGACGATTGCAGCGTTGGAAGCGCCCGAATTTTTGACGCCTGTTGACTTGATATTGGTGCCGGACAGCAATTGGGCGACAAGGGAGCCGTGGAGGCAGCCGATTAAATAACCTGAAATAAGTGCGGAAAAAATCCAAAGATTCATAAATTGCCCCTGCCTTTCTATAGATATTAAACGTTTGGATGAAGAGGAAGTTTCGAAATAATCCAACAAGCTTCTTGACAAAATATCGTATCATTATTTATACTTCTCAACAAGATGGAAAACTGAATCTGAATACTCTTATCAAGAGTGGCGGAGGGACTAGGCCCTGCGATGCCCGGCAACCACCAAGCAATCCGGCTTGGAAAGGTGCTAATTCCTACAGACTGGAAAGACAGTCTGGAAGATGAGAGGAGGAAACTCCGTGTATAGCGGCCCTCTTCTTATTAGAAGGGGGCCTTTTTCTATTCCCTCATCTCCTTTAAGGTCCATCTATTAAAATTACTGGAGGAATGAAAAATGACGAATTTCAAAGCAGAAACAAATTTACTGCACGGCGGACAGCAGCCTGACCCTGTAACAGGATCGCGGGCAGTGCCCATCCATAAAACGACTTCCTATGTATTCCGTGACACCGAGCATGCGCAGAATCTGTTCGGCTTAAAAGAGGCGGGAAATATCTATTCGCGCATCATGAATCCAACGGTGGATGTATTTGAGCAGCGCGTGGCACTTCTGGAAGGCGGCACAGCGGCAGTCGCTTTGTCTTCGGGAATGGCCGCAATCGCGTTTTCAATCCTCAACATTGCGGAAGCTGGCGATGAAGTCGTTGCTGACAGCAACCTTTACGGAGGCACTTACAATCTTTTCGCCAATACCCTGCCGCGCTACGGCATTACAGTGAAATTCGTCGACGGTACGGATCCGGAAAATTTCCGGTCTGCCGTTACAGATCAAACGAAGGCTTTCTTCGGTGAAACGATCGGCAATCCAAGTTTAAATGTATTCGATATAGAGAAAGTGGCGGAAATTGCGCATGAATTCAATATTCCTTTATTGATCGACAATACATTCGCTTCTCCATACGGCAGCAATCCGATAGCTTTTGGAGCAGACGTCGTTATCCATTCGGCGACAAAATGGATTGGCGGCCACGGCACAACAATCGGGGGCATCGCGGTGGATGGCGGCAAATTCAATTGGAACCACGAAAGATTCCCGAATTATACCCAGCCTGATGACAGCTACCACGGCATCCGTTATGGAATAGATGCGGAAGGTGCATCTTTCGCAACCAAATTACGTGTTCAATTATTGCGTGATTTCGGACCGTCGCTTAGCCCGGACAGTGCCCACGCATTTTTGCAGGGCTTGGAAACATTGCATTTGCGTTTGCCGAAGCACAGCAGTAATGCGGGAATCATCGCGGACTACCTGAAGAACCATCCACAGGTCGAATGGGTTAATTATATCGGCTTCGAAGAACATCCTTCTCATGGATTAGCGAAGAAATACCTGAAAGACACATTTGGTTCCATCGTCAATTTCGGTATCAAGGGCGGCAGGGAAGCAGGCAGGAAAGTAATCGACGGCGTCGGTTTATGGTCGCATGTGGCGAATGTTGGAGACGCCAAATCGTTGATCATCCACCCGGCTTCAACAACGCATCAGCAATTAAACGCAGAGAGATTGAAGCAGTCTGGTGTTACAGAAGAGTTGATCCGTTTATCGGTCGGACTGGAAAATCCGGAAGATCTGATTGCTGACCTGGAGCAGGCCATTAAAGCGGCGGCAGTCCAGGAAGTATAGGAGGAGAAACTATGGGGACAGTATACATCGGGAATTTAGTGTTGGAATCGGGCCACGTGCTGGAAGGGGCGGAATTGGCGTATGAGCGAAGCGGTGATCCTGCTGCTCCGGCCATCCTGATCTGCCATGCGCTTACCGGGGATCAATATGCTGTCGGCGATGCAGAGAGTCCGGGTTGGTGGAGCGGCTTGGCCGGACCTGGAGAAGCCATCGATACAGAAGAATACCAAGTAATCTCCTTTAATGTACTTGGAGGCTGCAATGGTTCGACGGGACCGCTATCGTTGAATCCAATTACTGATAAACCTTATCTGTCAGAATTTCCTTTGCTAACGATCAGAGATATGGTAAATGCCGAGTATCAGGCATTGAAGGCGCTGGGAATAAATAAATTGAAGTCCGTAATCGGCGGTTCGCTGGGGGGCATGAAAGCACTCGAATGGGGAGCATTGTATCCGGATGTTACCGAATCTATTGTTCCGCTCGCCGTCACCCCGGCTTTCAGCAGCTATGCGCTTGCCTTTAACCATATTGGCATTCGGGCCATCGAGAATGACCCTGATTTCCAAAATGGAAATTACGTGGGATCACCCGATTTCAACGGATTCCATCTGGCAAGGATGGCCGGTATGATCAGTTACAGGAGCGGCAAACTGTTCAACGACCGTTTCGGACGCTCCGCAAATGAAAAGAATTTTGAAGTGGAAGCCTACTTGGATTATCAGGGAAGGAAGCTGGCGCGGCGGTTCGATGCCAATAGCTATTTGATTTTATTGAAGGCCATGAACAGCCATGACTTAGGTGATAGGAAAATGAATGTCCCGATTTTTTCCGTTTCATACACACATGATTTGCTTTATCCCGCTGAACTGATGATTCCCTGGCTGAAACAACAGCCTGAAGCCCGTTGGGAAATCGTCGAAACGGATTTTGGGCATGATGGATTTCTGGTGGAGTTCGAGAAGTGGAGCGGAGCTGTCCGGGAATTTTTACAGGATGAGCAGCTTAGGATGGCCCGATAATAAATGGAACAAGAAAAAGCATCCCGCTTTTGGGATGCTTTTTTCTTGGTTATGCCTTTTCAGAGCTGAACGGGCGCCTTCGCTTTTCTTTATTCAATCTTCATCCTTAATATCCACGTCATCGGGAATAGGGGTGGCTTTCCATTCTTCAAGCTGCTGTTTGGCGAGTTCGAGCTGTTGAAAATGCGTTTCGAATTGAGAGGTGTTGACCATGTATTGTTCTCCATCATGGACTGCTTTGATACGTCCTTCGAGTATATATCGGTTAATCTGCTCTTGCGGCATGGACAAATAAGCAGCAGTTTCCGGGACTGTCATATACATACGATCGCCTCCTCTTTTTCTTTTATTATAATCCCTGAAGAGCAGTATCTCAAACGATTGAAATAATGGTATGGTATTTGATATAACTGGGAATTCGAGGTGCAGAATATGAATGCGACACCATATATAATGGTGCTGCTTGCTGCGATGCTCTGGGGTACGACCGGCACAGCACAAAATTTTATAGCGGGAGAAGCGCATCCGCTGACAATCGGTGCGTTCCGGTTGATGATTGGCGGTTTTTCACTTCTTCTCTTTACATTAATAACGAAAAGTTTCATTTTGCGAAATGTTTCATGGCCGGCTGTCCTTGTGTCAGCCGCCAGTATGGCATTATTTCAGCCGTTATTCTTTTCGTCTGTTCAATTGACCGGCATCGCAATCGGGACTGTTGTGGCAATCGGAAGTGCACCGGTGCTGGCAGGAATGATTGAATGGCTTTTTTTGAAGAAGCGTCCTGACCGCATTTGGACTATAGCTACGATGCTGTCGATCATCGGCTGTATTTTACTGTTTGCCAATAAAGGCGCTGCGGATGTTGATGCGCTCGGTGTAGCAATGGCGCTTGGTGCGGGACTTGCGTTTGCGTTGTATGCCATTGCCAGCAAGAACGTCCTGGAATCGATGGAGGCGGTGCCGGCAGTGGCGCTCATTTTTTCCGTTGCGGCTCTATTTCTGATTCCTTCATTATTCTTTTTTGACATTTCCTATATTTTGATCCCAGGAGATGCCGGAATTATATTTTATCTGGGTTTTGCCACTACCAGTCTGGCCTATATATTATTTTCCAAAGGATTGAAGAAAATACCATCATCCTCAGCCGTCACCTTATCTTTAGCAGAACCGCTTACTGCATCGATACTCGGTGTGCTGGTGGTGGGTGAAGTCCTGAGCGGGCTTTCGTGGACTGGTGTTGTTTTATTGCTTGGCGGCATTTTAGTCCTGACGATGGGCAAGAAAAGAAAGGCTGAAGACAATTATGAGCTTTCTTAATGAATGACAAGCTATCATTTTTTAATTTTATGAGGCTATAAAGGAGTTTTTCTGTGTCTGGACTCCAACTGCCCAGCTCTTCGGGTCATAAGTCAGTCCAGTCTCCAGTGCCTAGCTCTTCGGGACATAAGTCAAACCAGCTGCGTGGCAAAAGACGCCACTCTGCTGTTCTGTCTTATGCCTTTCAGAGCTTAACGGAAGAGTGCGCTTTTCTTAAGAATTTCTTCAGTTTTATCCTAGTATCCACTTAAGATTTAAACTTTATGATGAGTATAGTGAGAAAAGAGGCGATGATATGACGCAATTTACGGTATTGGTGACAGATGACGACCAGGACATTCGGGATGGCATTGAAATTTACTTGAAAAATGAAGGTTACCGCGTCTTGAAGGCTGAAAACGGTGAGAAGGCGATCGAGCTATTGGAATCCAATGAGGTGCATGTCATCATTCTCGATATTATGATGCCGCGGCTGGACGGAATTTCGGCTACGTTTAAAATACGGGAACAGCGCAATATCCCGATCATCATGCTCAGCGCGAAAGCGGAGGATTCGGACAAGATACACGGCTTATCGGTGGGGGCGGACGATTATGTTACGAAACCATTTCATCCTATGGAACTCGTGGCACGGGTTAAATCCCAACTAAGACGTTACGTGAGTCTTGGCACATATCAGGATAAAGCGCAGCGTATTGAAATTGACGGTCTGGTATTGGATTCGGACGCAAAAGAAGTTCTGCTTCACGGAGATCCTGTGAAATTGACGCCAATTGAATTCAAAATCACTGAGCTGCTGATGGTGAACGCGGGAAGGGTTTTTTCCATACGTGACATTTATGAGAGAGTATGGAATGAACCGGCGTATAACGCGGAAAATATCGTCGCTGTCCATATACGGAAAATCCGCGAAAAAATAGAGGCGGATCCAAAGAATCCGAGGTATTTGAAGGTGGTGTGGGGCATTGGCTACAAAATTGAAAAATGATGTCTGGTCGATTATTGCCGTGACGATAGCATTGTTTACGCTTCTTTATTGTTTGTCGTTCTTTGTGGAAACCGTTTTTTATAGTCCTGCGACAGAATTACTGGCATCACTTCGAACGGTGTCCAAAGGGGAAATTTAAAAATGAAAAAATGGCTTTGGCTTACAACTTTATCAATAGTACTGATCAGTATTTTCAGCGTAATGGAATTGGGTCCTAAATATTTTGGCAAATCTTATCTGGAGACTTCCGAATTCAAAGAGGAATACAGGTATTTCGTCAACCGGCTGATTGTCACTGAACTGGATCCCCCAGAAGCGGAAACTGATTTTACAGCATCGGTGGAAGAAATAGAGGAATATCGGACCAGGTACGGCACATTGGCTGAGCAGATCCAAAGCATCCAGGATCAATATAATCCGGATATAGAATTCGCGCGCGAAAGTGAAAATAACAGTCTGGTGGAAATATTGACGGAAGAACGGGATGGCAAAATACAGGCGATCCGCGATAATTTTGCGGATGATGAAACCGTCAGGGAAAAAATTCTTGAAGATAAACAGCGTGCTGCAAAAGTGGCGTTGAATGGAATAATGGCCGAAGATGGAAACTTCAATTCCAGGTTCTCCTATTATGTCTACGATTTGACCAACACGGAAACGGGTGAAAAATTCAAGAAAGGCGATTTGGGCAGCCGTCCGTTTTATGAAAGGAAATATACGGATGCGGCGCCGCTTCAAACTGATGAAGAAGAGCTGTATTACACCAATTATAATGATACGGAAATGACGATTGCCGCATCAGACGCAGAGTTTACAGGAACCGTCCAAATTGACCGTTCCCTTCTTGCTGCCAGCGATCAGGGCGCTGGTATCGTTGGGCATGAATATATCAAAAACACTTTGTATCTGTTGGGGGCTTTGGCCATTGCAGGAATCGTCCTGCTCTTTACAAAATTGAAATTCGCTCAAGACGCATTTTTAAAGACGCCTCTATTCAGGAAATGGTCGGCATGGCCGCTGGAAATAAAACTTGGGCTTTTCGCTGTCACCTTATTTTTCGCCTTGCCGTATGGCGTGGCGAACTCGTTAAGGGTACTGGAATATACCGTCTATGACGGTCCAGCCTCTTTTATCTGGAACACTGTAAAGAACTTCGGGATTAATGCTGTGGTTCTGGGATTGCTCATTCTTCAGGGAATCTGGCTCTACGCTTTCTACAATAAATCGGATAAGCTGGTGGATGATTTCAGGAACAGTTATTTACAGCGTTCACTTCAGATGGCGCGTTACGCATTTCTGAAAAAATCGATCGGTGTCCAAATGCTGATTTTATTGATTGTCATATTCTTCTGGGGTGCCGGGACAATGCTGTTGTTCATATTCCCGGCAATAATAATCATCTGGGTGCCGTCGACTCTTTTCATCGGACTGCCGGTATTGCTGTTCATGATGAAGCGGTTCGGTTACTTGAATGTGCTGATGGACAGTACGCGGGCGATTGCGGACGGCAGCTTGAATGAACAGATTCCTGTCAAAGGGAAATCTCCTCTGGCTCATCACGCGATTCAGTTGAACCGGCTGAAGGAAGGTGTCCGCCAGTCTGTATCGGAACAGGCGAAAAGTGAGCGGCTGAAAACGGAGTTGATCACGAATGTCAGCCACGACCTCCGGACTCCGCTGACTTCCATCATCACTTACACGGATCTGATGAAGACACCGGATCTTTCGGCGGAAGACCGATTGATGTATGCGGACATTCTGGACAGAAAATCACAGCGGCTGAAAACGCTGATAGAAGATCTTTTCGAAGTTTCCAAGATGGCAAGTGGGAATATGGAATTGCACCGCCAGCGTGTCGATTTTACGCAGCTGACGACGCAGGCATTTGCCGAACATGCGGAAGACATCTCTTCATCTGGCCTCGATTTCCGGATTTCAACACCCGAGCAACCCGTTTATATTATGGCGGATGGCCAAAAATGGTGGCGCGTGCTGGACAATCTAATCTTGAACGCCATCAAGTATGCGCTGCCGGGAACACGGGTGTTTGCCACTCTGAAAGAAAGGGATGGACAAGCGGAATTCATCATGAAAAACGTCACCCGTTTCGAGTTGGGTGAGAACACAGATGAGTTATTTGAACGCTTCAAACGGGGAGATGTAGCAAGGCAGACAGAGGGCTCCGGACTCGGGCTGGCCATAGCCCAGTCGATTGTCGATCTCCACGGCGGCATGATGAAAATTGAAGTGGACGGGGACTTGTTCAAAGTCACGGTTTCATTGCAGAGTATTTAAGGGGAGTTGGAAGGCTGTGTCCGCATGGACATGGCCTTTTTTCAATTTCTGCCGGATAGAAGGATAGCAGGTTTTGAAAAAGCGGAGCAAGGGGATAGGACTTAAGAACACACTAAATTTGAATGGAGGTCGACATATGGACACCAGAGGTTATTTCAATAATTTCATGAACGCGCTTCCTGAAATTCTCTTGGCGATTCTCGTACTTATTATCGGTTATATTGCAGCCAAGTTGGTGGAGAAAGCAGTTTATAAATTATTGGACAAAACTAAGCTTGACGAAAAAGCGGGCATGGCACAGCAGAAATACAGCCTGTCGAAGATCATCAGCAAAATTGTATTTGTACTGATTCTGCTTTTCGCAGTGGCATTATTCTTCAATATCCTGAATCTTGGAGCCATCGGAGCGCCATTCCTGGGCATCTTCGATAATTTATCTGGTGCGTTCCTCAGCATTCTAAAGGCCGCCTTGATTCTTTTATTGGCTTGGGTGCTGGCTACAGTTGTAAAACGCCTAATTTTAGTGGCAGGCAGAAAGTTCGATTTTGGCAAAGTTACTGAAAAGACAGGGGCATCCAAAAAAGACACGGTGAAATGGACAGAAACGGCGGCGAATATCGCATTTTATCTGATCCTGCTGCTGTTCTTGCCGGCAGTGCTGAGCGCATTGAACATCGATGGCCTCAGCGAGCCGTTTTCAAACATGCTCGCAAGTGTGCTGAATTTCATACCGAAACTTATTGCAGCGGCAATCATTTTCGCAATCGGCTGGATTGCGGCGACTATCGTTAAAAAGATCCTTTCCAAATTCCTGGAATCGATAGGGACGGATCGTTTGGCGGCAAAACTGAAAATTTCGCAATTCTTTAATGGCACAAGCGTATCAAACGTCATCGGCAGCATCGCATTCATCCTGATTATGCTGCCTGTTACGATAGCGGCACTTGAAGTGCTTGCGCTGCGTGGAATTTCCGGCCCCGCAATCGCGATGCTGAATGATGTCCTGACAATGATCCCGAATATTATTGTAGCGATCCTGTTGATTCTTGCAGGAATAATCATCGGCCGCTGGATCAAGGATTTTGTGGTTCAGCTGATGAAAAACCTTGGTGTCGATTCACTTACAGAAAAAATGGGCATGAATAAAACCCCGGATCCCGACACAGATCCTTCAGCTTATTCATTGGCCAGAATAATCGGCGTAGTGGCACAGGCATTGATCGTCCTGCTGTTTACCGTTGAAGCACTTCAATTGCTGAATCTTGAGTTCATGGTTTCATTGGCAAGCGGGATTTTTGCTTACATTCCTGCAGTCATTGCGGCATTGATCATCTTGGCTGTCGGTTTCTGGCTGGCAAATCTGGCTGAAGATTTCATCGGCAGTGTATTCAAAAAATCTTCAGGCGGTCCGCATGTCCTCCGGTATGTTGCAAAATATGCAATTTTGGCATTCGCATTCTTCATGGCGCTTGACCAATTGGGGATTGCGGCGTCGATTATAAATTCGGCGTTCATCCTGATTCTTGGCGGAGCAGCTCTCGCCTTCGGTCTGGCTTTCGGACTGGGAGGCAAAGAACATGCTTCACGTTATTTGGATCGGATGGAGAACAGCCTGAAAGAGACGGAAGTCGACAAAGAACAATGGGAAGAGAAAAAAAGGGAGCAGGAGGCCAAAAAAGTCGGCCTGGCTAAAGAAGCAAAAGCGGCGGTCGACCCGATTGTAGAAAAAACTTCACCTGATGAAAGACATCCATTTGAAGGGACAGAAGATACAAAAGGTCCATCAACTGATTTCCCGAAGAATTTCAATAAAGATGCACATGACAGCTGGAACGGGCGTAACCGGAATATGGATGACCCGTTCAACGATAAATAAGCACAAAAAGAAAAGGCGGCCGCGGCCGCCTTTTTTGTATGTGTCTTTATCAATCTTTCGGAGCCACCAGTTTATGCTGGAAAGCATAGATAACCGCCTGCGTCCGGTCGTGGACCTCCAGTTTCGCCAGCAGGTTGCTTACATGGGATTTCACTGTTTTTACTGCTATGTATAGCTCATCCGCAATCTCTTGATTGGTATAGCCATGGGCAAGCAGCAGAAGAATCTCCATTTCACGTTCGGTCAATTCCTCATGCGGGACGCGTTCATGGCGCATCTGCTTCATCATTTTACTCATCACTTCAGGCTCCAGCACTGGAGTGCCGTTCATCGTCTCCCGGATAGAATCGGCGATGCGCGAAGCTTTAGATGTTTTCAGGATGTAACTGACGGCGCCCGCTTTCAGTGCAGGATATACTTTATCATCATCCAAAAAACTTGTGACAATCATGATTTTCGCTTCCGGCCATTCGCTGATGATCCGTTCGGTCGCCTCCGCGCCGTTCATGACCGGCATGACCATATCCATCAGGATGACATCCGGCCGCAATTCAAGCGCCATTTTGACAGCTTCTTCGCCATTCGCCGCTTCACCGGCGACTTCCATATCTTCCTGCGCCTGCAGATAAGCGGATACACCGATCCGGACCATTTCGTGGTCATCAACTAACAGAATTCGTATCATCCGGCATCTTCCTTTCAATAGGTACTTTCACTTCAACGATAGTCCCTTCGGAAGGGACTGAAACGATTTTGCTTGTGGCACCGATTTCAATGGCGCGTTCTTCAATATGCTTTAACCCATAGGAAGTTGACTTAGATTGTTCGCTTTCAAAACCGACGCCGTTATCCTGTATGCGTAAAATGGCGAAATTATCCCGTTCGATAAAAAGAATGTGGACTTCGGTGGCTTTGGAATGGCGCAATGTATTCGACAATGTTTCCTGGGCAATGCGGAACAGATGGTCTTCGGCTCCTTTTTGCAAAGGCACTTCTTCGAGTTTATGTTCAATTGTAAAATAGACTTTCTCCTTCAATTCGGACACTAATTCAAATAAACCTTGGCCCAGGCTTTTATCGTGCAAAGCCGCCGGCCGCAGATGAAGCAATAGAGCCCGCATTTCGAGCTGTGCCTGCTGGACCATTTTTTCAGTCTGCAATAATCCGGCTGAGACTTCTTTTCCTTCAGTCATGGATGAAAGAAGCATGGAAGCCGCGAATAATTGCTGGGACACGGAATCATGCAATTCCCGAGCCAGACGCTGCCGTTCCATAACGAGCCGTTCCTGGATGATCTGGTCCTGTGTTTCAGCCCGCTCGTTGGCAATGCGTGTCAGGCTTTTACGCTGTGACTCCAACAGTTTTTGGAGTTTAAGTATCGATGCAGAAAGTTGAGCCGGCAATGTTTTCATTTGCGCGGCTTCGATGGCGGTTTGATCTTCATTGCGCAGAAGAGCCTGGAAAATCTCTTCGATATCCTGGACCTTCGAACGCGACAGAGACTCGGTCCACCAGGAAATTCCGGCAGACAGAGCCACCATCAAAACAAACAGCCAGACGCCGAACGGGAGTCCCGCAACAAAATCCTCCCACAGAACGGACCAGGTATTTACAGCGGGCAGGCCCAGAAGAGCCAGTAAAATACTGAAGATGATCGCTGCGAATAAAGCCATGAAAAATAAACTGCGCGGCAGAATCTGTCTCATCGGCGAATCACCTCGACATCTCCCATCCAGGTGGAAACGGAAACGATCAATTCTGTTTTCGCATCTTCCATATTTTCATAGCCGTCCTGAGTATGGACTGAGCCGTACCAGATCCGCTGCTTGCTGCCGTTGAAAAAGCGGGCGTCTCCGAAAACGGTGGAGTAATAGATGCGGACCGGCACTTCGTAAGGGACGATCAGGCGAACCCTGCCGAATCCCTGTCGGATCGAAATCAGGGAAGTTTTCTTCGGTAAAACGGTTTGCGTTGCATCAATCAGCAGGTCGCCGACGAAGCCCTGCACATGGATATCTTTCCATTCGTAGGATTCAATGGGCGTAGCCTGCGCTGAAAAGAATTTGTTTTGGATCAAGCCTTTGTCAAGCTGGCCTTTCAGCGGGACTTCCTGCTGCCATTCCTCACCTTTCCACAGACGGATCAGAAGGTATATGGCAGCGGCCAATATGAACAGGCGCAGGCTCCACATGGAGAGGATCGAAATGCCGATCAGGATAAAGCCGGGCCAGAAATAGGACTGCCGGTATTTAGGGCTGTTCTTATTGCCATAATAGATGAGTCCGATGCCAAGAAGAACCAAAAACACACTGCCATTTCCAAAAAAGGCAGCTTCCACGAATATAAGAACTAATGCGCTCAAGGCAAAAAATGCCTGTCTGTTGGTAGAGAAATAATTCATCGCAGTTTTTGCCTCCTTCTTTGCAGCAGAAAAGTAAGAGGGAAGTCTGCCCCTCTTACTCTAGCTTACACAATTTCTTTGGATTTCGCGCTGTTTTTTTCCAGCGCTTCAAGACGGCGTTCCATTGTCGAACGTTCATGGCGCTCTTCGACTTTATCACCAAGGGATTTAATATAGCTGGCCATATCATCGAACGAACCAATCCGTTCAGCAACCAGTTCAGGGTTTAGGATTTTATCCATCTGATAATGGGCGCGGGTTGCATTTTCCTTGCCCATCAATTGGAGCTGGCGCACTTTCATGTCTTTTACTTTATGTTTCATTTCTTCATAGCGCTGCTCAAGCGCAACACTTTCCGCTGCATTTTCGTCAAGAGTCGTGCGCAGCTCATGAACGCGGGCGCTATAAGCGGCAACTTCCTGTTCAGCGAATCGGGATAATTCGCTTTCGCCGGCAGCCTGGGCAAGTTCAGCCTGTGCCTGGCGTTTTTCAAGGAGGTTCTCAGATTCCAGCAATTCTTTTTCGAGTTTATTGTGCAGGCTAGTTTGACGCTCAAGCCATTTGCCTGCGGCTTCTGTTTCTTTCTCAGCTTCCCGGATATATTTATTCAATAGGCTGATTGGATTTTTTTCCTCTTTCTTGTCGAGTATAGCATCCATGTCCGTTGCCACCGCGAATTTTAAACGCTGCCATAATGTTGTCATGTAATTTCCTCCTTATTTGTTTAGCTTTTGCCATTCTCTTTCAAAGTTGTTGAAAGGGTCGTTTTTAACTGAATCTGTAACTTCCTCTTCGTTCCATTTTTTGTAGATATACCATAATACTGCAATAGCCAGAACCCCTATGATCGCGGGCACATTGGAAACTGCTGATATCGCTCCCACTGCTGCAACAAAGCCCCACCAGATTTTGGCGCCTGTTGAAATGCTTCTCAGGTAATAATGAACACCGATATAGATGATCACTCCTGAAAAAGCGAGGCCGATGATTGGCCCAAGATTCGAAAGGGCGATAATTCCGGCGATGATGCCGATGACTGTCATCCAAAATTTGTTCAAGTTGTTTCCTCCTCTCAATTTGTAACTTAATCTTATCAATTCTCCGGAAACCGCAACACGGTCTGCCACTGCATCTTTTACTCAGACCCGAGGCTTAGGTGATATCGGGTAGTTAGCCGAAGCGACTGGAAGGGTATAATGGAAAGAAACCGGAAAAGAGGTGGGATCTTGAAACAGATAACTGCAGGGCTGTTGATGCTGATGATTTATTGCGCTCTCGCAGGATACATAGGATGGGCTGTTTTTATATGGCTGATCAGTATTTCAATGCCTGTTAACGGAGGGTTCTTCTCATTTCTCTGGACAGTTCTGGCTTTCAGCTATTTTATCGGCATGCTGGGCCATAAATGGCTGGGGTTCACGATTGCCGGTTCGTACTGGCTTGCCTTTTTTCAATACGCACTTTTGATAGTGCCGGTTGCCAATCTGCTGGTTGTCTTGATCGACCACCCTCGGGCTGTTCAGTTTGCGGGCGCATTGGCGGCGGTCCTCTTTTTGCTGATTTTCTGCATCGGAACTTTTCTTGCCTACAGTCCTGTCGTGCGCAGGAAAGAATTTATTGTGAAAGGCAGCGCCAAAGATTTGAATGTCGTCGTTGCTTCTGATTTTCATCTCGGCGTTCTGTCTGGCAAACGCCATCTGAAGCGTTTCGTGAATTTGAGCAATAAACTCGAACCCGATCTGGTATTGCTTGCAGGAGATTTAGTGGACGATGATCCGGTCTGGTATGCCAGATACGGGATGTCTGAAGTGATGCGCAAACTTAAGACTGAATACGGGGTATTCGGTGTACTGGGCAATCACGAGTATTACGGGAAGAAGATTCCGCTTCTGGTCCGTGTCATGGAAGAATCCGGCGTAAAGATTTTAAGGGACGAAACAATTGAAATTGCAGGGCAATTTTATCTGACCGGCAGGGAAGAACGGACAAATGGCAAAAGGACGGCCCTCGAAAATCTGAAGCCTGAAGGCAGTCTCCCGTGGATCGTAATGGACCATACACCGTCTGATTTAAAAACGCCGGTCGAACTGGGCGTCGATTTTCATATTTCGGGCCATACACATAAAGGGCAGATGTGGCCCAATCACTTGATCACCAAAAGAGTATTCGAGCTCGATTATGGGTACCGTTTAAAAGAGGCAACCCATTTTCTTGTTTCTTCGGGCTTCGGCTTTTGGGGACCGCCTCTCCGCATAGGCAGCCGGTCGGAACTATGGGCGGTGCGGATAAAATTCGAAAATAATTAATTGAAAGAGTTGGTTTTGATGGAAGCATGGATCACTGCCGTAATGGAGGACTATGGATACGCTGGAATATTTTTCTTGATTTTAATCGAAAACATTTTCCCGCCGATTCCTTCTGAAATTGTGCTGACTGTCGGAGGGTTCATGACGACTGCCGCTGAGTTGAGCCTGGTGGGAGTCGTTGCGGTATCGACCGCCGGTTCGGTTGCGGGAGCTGTGATTCTGTATTATATCGGCAGATGGATGAGCGTGGAACGCTTGGAAGGAGCCGTGGAGAAGCACGGTAAATGGCTCCGCATTAAAAAGGAGGATCTTCATAAGGCGGATGCCTGGTTTGACCGCTATGGCATCTGGGCCGTTTTCTTTGGCAGGCTGGTCCCTGTGGTGCGAAGCCTCATATCGGTTCCTGCAGGCATGTCAGGCATGAAAGTGAATGTGTTCCTTTTATTTACAATTGCCGGAACGTTGATATGGAATACCATTCTTGTGGTTGTTGGAGCGGCGGTTGGTGAAAACCGGGAAGCGATTATGCGGCAGCTGGACATCTATTCGAATGTTGTATATGTTTTATTGGCATTGGGAGCGGTTGCGGGAATATGGTACTTCCTCCGGAGAAGGCACAAGAAATAGATGGAAACGGCTTGAAATTGAAGCTGTCCGTATAAATTGCTATAATAATTAGACAATTAGATTGGAGGATGTTTTTTATGAAGCCGATTGTTTATATTACCCGGAAATTGCCGGAGGAAGCAATAAAGGGTCTTGAAAATTCCTATGAAGTGCGGATGTGGCAGGAAGAAGAGAAACCTGTTCCGCGTGAAGTTCTGATGGAAGAAGCAGGAAAAGCATCAGCCCTTTGGACGATGCTTTCCGACCAGATAGACAGGGAATTGATAGAAGCAGCGACGGATTTAAAAATCATTTCCAATCTGGCGGTGGGCTATAATAACATCGATTTGGATGCAGCAAGGGAACGGGGAATTGCTGTGACGAACACACCCGAAGTTCTGACAGAGACGACGGCGGATTTGGCGTTCGGCTTGCTGCTGGCAACTGCCAGAAGGCTGATCGAAGCGGAAAAAACGGTCCGTTCAGGTGAATGGAAATCCTGGACGCCGATGGGCATGACCGGACAGGACGTTTACGGCGCAACACTTGGAATCATCGGCATGGGCCGAATTGGAGAAGGAGTCTGCAGAAGAGCCGGCGGTTTTGATATGAAAGTGATATACCATAACCGTACCCGGAGAAGCCTTGAAGATGTGGAGTATGCTGAACTGGATGAGCTGCTTTCCAAATCCGATTTTGTTATGATCCTTACACCTTTGACGGAAGAAACCAAAGGGATGATCGGCAAACGGGAATTGGAGCTGATGAAGAACACAGCCTGTCTGATCAATGTCGCCAGGGGCGGCATCGTGGATGAAGACGCTTTATACGACGCCCTGAAAGAACAGAAAATCTGGGCGGCGGGATTGGATGTCTTCGAACAGGAACCGCTTCCGCTCGACCACAAGCTGCTTGAACTTGATAACCTTACAGTCCTTCCGCATATCGGCAGCGCCGGCATCCGGACAAGGCTAAAAATGATGGCATTGAACGCAGAAGCGATTGCGGCATGTTTAGAAGGGCAATCAATCAAAAACAGGGTATGTTGAACGTTAAGTAATTCAGTGAGCATCAACTGCATTGCAAAAACAGCCGTTTCTGCGGCTGTTTTGTTTTGCTTAAGTTGAATAATAGCCTGTTTTATTGTAAAATGGTTGAGGTTTTGAAGTCACGATGACTGAAGAAGCAAATAGAAGAATAGGGGGTATGATTCATGCAAAATCATACACACAATGTTTTACTTTATTACCTGTATACACCGATCGAAGATCCTGCGGCTTTCGCGGCTGAGCATTTGGCAGCCTGTAAGGAGCTCGGATTGAAAGGCCGCATCCTGGTGTCTGAAGAAGGCATCAACGGCACATGCTCCGGAACGATTGAACAAACGGAAGCATATATGGATATGATGAAAAAAGATGAGCGTTTTTCGGATATCGTCTTTAAAATCGACGAAGCTGACGGCCATGCATTCAAAAAAATGCACGTCCGCGCGAAAAAAGAAATCGTTCACTTGGGTCTTGAAGAAGATATCAACCCAAACGAATTGACTGGCACTTACCTGGAACCTGCTGAATTCTATAAACGCATGCAGGATCAGGACACAATCGTTCTTGATGCTCGCAATGATTACGAATATGATCTTGGCCATTTCCGCGGTGCTGTCCGTCCGGATATTGAGAACTTCCGCGATTTGCCGGAATGGGTCAAAGAAAATAAAGAGATGTTTGAAGGCAAGAAAATTTTGACGTATTGCACAGGCGGAATCCGCTGTGAAAAATTCTCCGGCTGGCTGAAACGGGAAGGCTTCGAAGATGTGGCGCAGCTTCACGGCGGCATCGCAACTTACGGCAAAGACCCTGAAGTGAAAGGGCAGCTTTGGGACGGACAGATGTATGTCTTCGATGAGCGCATCGCAGTGCCTGTCAACCAAGTGGAACATACAGTAGTCGGCAAAGACCATTTCACAGGTGAACCATGTGAGCGCTATGTAAACTGCGCAAACCCGGAATGCAATAAGAAAATCCTCAGCTCTGAAGAAAACGAGCATAAGTACATGCGTTCATGCAGTGACGAATGCCGTGAGCATCCGCGCAACCGCTATGCATTCGAGCACGGATTGACTGGTGCGGAAGTACAGGCAAGACTTGACGCGTTAAAAGAAACATCTGAAGTTTAAATAGAAGATAAACAAAAAAGCCGCCAGCGCGGCCCGATAAAATGAAACAAGGAAAAAGCACCCCAACGCCGTATGCAGCAATAGCGGCTGAATGGAGGTGCTTTTTCTGTTTGTGTCCATAAAATGATCCAAGTTTTAGCTTTTTGGCTGTTCGGGTAAATAAGAGTAAGACATTAAAAGGAGGTTGATCAGCATGAAATCAGCAAATCGTGAATTTGAAGTGGTTTATACGGAAAGGGAACTTGAAGAAAAAGTGGAAGAAATGAAATCGTGGGGCTATAACAGAAACGACATACATGTTTTGGCGGACAATGCGGATATCCTTAACTCCGTTGAAACGCAGGAAGGCGTCCACACACACGAAACAGAAACCATTACCGATAAGTTCAAGTCAGTCTTCACGGGCAAAGACGCGGTGCGGGATGAGTTGACTAAACTTAATTTAAGCCAGACAGAAATCGATGAGTTCCACGATATTCTCGATAATGACGGAATTGTGCTGTATACGGACCACCGAAAGGATACCCGGATCTAGCCTGAAAGAAGCGACGGGAAGCATGACAGAAGAAATAGTCCGATAAACAAAAAAGTACCGGGCAGCAATTTGCCCGGTATTTCTTATGCTTCAAATTCTTTTTCTGCACAATTGAAACAGTAAAGGACACCTTCGATATAAGCCCCATCAAGAAATCCATCACGGCAATAAACTTCCTTCCCGCAATTTGAACAAGTTCCAATCAGCTCAAGCATCTGCCAAACCTTCAGCAAATATGTACATCGCTTCACGCAGATATTTCGATAAGCCGGCTCCGTGCCGATCGATATTCTTGGCGAAACGGCTGTCGTTGGCATACAGATCGGCGAGGCCGCGGAACATTTTCGGTGAACAATTGTAGAAACGGTCCAGCAGTGTATAATAAGCCTGCATTTCGACTTGGACTTCAGGTGACTCTGGTGGCAGGTGCATCAAATTGGAGACGGCGTTGTAAATCCGATCGCCTTCCCGGTTGATTTCCTCGAGATCCTCTTCTTCTTTTTCGGGTTTTGCATTCGCGGTTGCAACCGCAGTCTCTGACTCAATCGCTGTAGCTTCCGGCTCAGGTTCCGGTTCAGTGAAATTTACTTCTTCAAGAATTTCATCCTGGCCGGCGAAATCTTCTTCCACCGTTCCCGTTTCCACTGTTTCTTCGTCAGCAGTTTCGGCTTGGGCAGGCGGTTCAAGATATAACTTGACGTTATCGTCTGTCTTCTTGATGCCGAAGGCGGAAAAACGCTGTTCATTGGTCAATTCCTGCACGCCGGCATATTCCAGCTGAGTAAGCTCAGCATTTTCTATCAATTTTTCGATTCGCTGTTTTTTCTGGCGCAATAACTCCGCGTGTTGTGTCAAGGCAAAAGTGGCATCGAAACCTTCAGCTACCAGCTCCTGGATTTTTTTCAGTGAAAATCCTAACTCTTTGAAAAATAAGATGTGCTGGAGCAGTTTCAAATCATCGTCATTATAATAACGGTATCGGTTGGAACCAATATTCGATGGTTTCATCAAACCGATGCTGTCGTAATGATGGAGAGTGCGGACACTGACTCCTGCTATTGTAGCTACTTCCTGTACTTTGTACATATATTAATCACCTCTTTCATTTGATTAGACTATGACGTTCCGTAAGTGTCAACACCTTTTCAGATTTGCTGAACAAAATGATACTTTTTGCATGGAAATTAACCCGTTTAATCAGGAATAAAATAAACTTAAATTCATCTCCACGGAAAGATTATTAAATTTTTAAAACTGTCTGTGAATTTACATCTTAATGTGAAATAATGGGTATGTAAGCGCTTTCTTTATTTACAGCCATTTATGAAAGGGGATTGAAAATGAAGTTAACAAACTATGTAAACGGGAAGTGGCAGGATGCTGAAAGTCTTCAATTTACAGCTGTAATGAATCCGGCGACCGGGAAAGAATTGGCGGAAGTCCAGCTGTCTGATGCCTCAGCTGTCGATGAAGCGGCAAAGGCAGCCAAAGCGGCACAAAAATTGTGGGCGAAAGTTCCGGCGCCGAAGCGGGCGTCGTATTTATATGAAATCGGCCGGATTATGAAAGAACGAAAAGAGCATCTGGCGCAAGTCCTGACCAAAGAAATGGGCAAAGTGATTGAAGAAGGGCGGGGCGAAGTACAGGAAGGAATCGACATGGCTTTTTATATGGCAGGCGAGGGACGGAGATTATTTGGTGAAACGACGCCTTCCGAGCTGGCGGATAAATTTGCAATGAGTGTGCGTGCGCCGATTGGAGTTGTCGGTTTGATTACCCCATGGAATTTTCCGGTGGCAATCGCCACATGGAAATCGTTTCCGGCTATCGTAGCGGGAAACACTTTCATATGGAAACCGGCGACAGAGACACCAATGATGGCCTATGAGATGAGCAAGATCTTTGCTGAAGCCGGTATTCCGGACGGCGTTGCCAATATCGTTTTCGGTACAGGATCAGAAGTTGGGACCGCCATGATCGAGCATCCGGATATTAAGGTCATATCATTCACAGGTTCGACGGATACGGGCAGAAAAGTGGCGGAACTCGGCGGGCGGAACCTGAAAAAAGTTTCATTGGAAATGGGCGGCAAGAATGCCGTGATCGTCATGGAAGACGCGGATTTGGATCTGGCGGTGGAAGGCATATTGTGGAGTGCTTTTGGGACTGCGGGTCAGCGCTGCACCGCTTGCAGCAGAGTAATTGTGCATAAGGAAGTGAAAGAGGAACTTCAGAACAGGCTTCTGGAAAAAATGAAAAGCCTGACGATTGGCGATGGTACAGATGAAAGCATCAAAGTAGGGCCAGTGATCAATAAAAAAGCTCTTGAAAAGATTCATTCCTATATTGAAATCGGGAAACAGGAAGGCGCTGTGCTCCTGGCTGGGGGAGAAATCCTGACTGGCGGCCACTACGATAAAGGAAACTATTACGCACCGACATTGTTTACGGATGTGACGGCCTCCATGCGCATAGCACAGGAAGAAATATTCGGTCCTGTCATTTCTGTGATTGAAGCAGACTCTTTCGAAGCGGCCATCGAAGTGAATAACGGCGTCATTTATGGACTTTCGAGTTCCATTTATACACAGGATGTAAATCGGGCGTTCAAAGCTCAACGGGATTTGGACACAGGAATTGTCTATATTAATGCGGGAACGACCGGAGCGGAGATCCACTTGCCGTTCGGCGGAACAAAAGGGACTGGCAATGGCCACCGTGATTCAGGTGTTGCAGCACTCGATGTATTTACTGAATGGAAATCTGTTTATGTGGATTTCAGCGGAAAATTGCAGCGGGCGCAGATAGACAATGAAATTTAAAGCGAAAAGGGGATGACCGGGATGAAAGTGGCTGTATTAGGTGCGGGACTCATGGGCAAGCAGGCTGCAGGTGACCTTATCCAAAATGATAAAGTGGAAAAAGTCTATCTTGCGGATGTCGACACTGGCAAAGCGGAAGTCTTTAAGCGAACGTTGAACAGTGACAAGCTGGAAGTGCTCTATTTGGATGCGAATGACGATCAATCGTTGAAATCGGTTATATCCAAAGCGGATGTGATGATCAATGCCCTTTTCTACACTTTTAATGTCAAAGCAGCGGAAATCGCGCTTGAATGCGGCGTCCATGCTGTTGATCTGGGTGGGCACATCGGCGGTGCTACCGATGCGGTATTAAAACTTCATGAAAAAGCTCTTGAAAAAGGAGTGACGCTTATACCGGACCTCGGGGTAGCTCCTGGAATGATCAACATCATTACCGGATATGGGGCCGGCAAACTTGACCGTGTCAGTGACATCAAAATATTGGTAGGCGGCATTCCCGTCCATCCTGAACCGCCTCTTCAGTACAATCATGTTTTTTCATTGGATGGGGTTTTTGACCATTACACAGATCCGTCACACGTTCTGCGGGACGGAAAACTATTGGAAGTTCCTTCACTTTCTGAAATCGAGCATGTTGAATTTGAAGAGTTCGGTGAGCTGGAAGCGTTCCACACATCCGGCGGGACATCGACAATGACTGATACATTCAGTGACATCGACAATCTGGAATATAAAACGCTTCGTTATAAAGGACATGCTGAAAAATTCCAATTGCTTGTCGATCTCGGTTTCACAGACCGTGAGAAAAAGGTGACGGTAGACGGACAGGAAGTCAGGACCCGTGATGTTCTGCGGGAAGTTTTAACCCCGATAACAGAATTGGGGGATAAAGAAGACGCGGTTGTGCTGAGGATATCTGTATCGGGCACAAAAGATAATGAGGAACTGACTTTCATTTATAATATGGTAACCAAAAAAGATCGTCAGTCAGGCGTGACTGCGATGGCCCGGGCTACCGCTTTTACCATTTCCGCAGTAGCGCAGATGATCGGAACAGGTCTGATCGATAAGCGGGGTTCATATCCGCCGGAACTTATTGTGCCGGGAGATGAATATATCAGGGAAATGGCGAAGCGCGGAGTTGAAATCAAAGAAACAGTGCAGCGGACAGCGTTTCAGCAATAAGAAATAAGGCGTCGGGAGGTTTTGAAATGGACTTCAGTTTTTCAGAGGAACAATCACTGTTAAGAAAGACGGTCAGGCAATTTGTGGATAATGAAATCCTTCCGCATATCGGAGAATGGGATACTAAAGGCGGCTTTGATCCGATAATTTGGAAACGGCTGGCTGAGCTCGGGCTGATGGGCGTCTGTATTCCTGAAAAATATGGCGGCAGCGGGATGGATTATAACTCGCTTGCGATTGTCTGTGAAGAATTGGAAAGAGGGGACACGGCGTTTCGGACAGCTGTGTCAGTCCATACCGGATTAAATTCGATGACGATTCTTCAATGGGGGACGGAAGAACAGAAGCGGAAATTTTTATTGCCGCAGGCGAAAGGCGAGAAAATCGGTGCTTTCGGATTGACCGAACCCGGCGCGGGGTCAGATGTGGCGGCACTTTCCAGTACAGCGGTCCGCGATGGCGAAGAGTATATCCTGAACGGACAAAAGACCTGGATATCGTTATGTGATTCGGCCGATCATTTTATCGTTTTCGCCTATACGGATAAAGCTGAAAAACATAAAGGAATCAGCGCTTTTATCGTCGAGCGTGACCGCGAAGGATTTTCATCCAAAGCGATCAAAGGGAAGTACGGGATCCGCGCGGGAAATACAGGAGAAATATTTTTAGAAGATGTGCGCATACCAGCCGGCAATAGATTGGGTGAAGAAGGGGAAGGTTTCAAGATCGCGATGGCTTCCCTGGATAACGGGCGGTTTACCGTAGCGGCGGGAGCTTGTGGCTTGATCGGCGCTTGTATCGAGGAAAGTGTGAATTACTGCCGCACCCGTTCGACATTCGGAAAATTGATTGGTGAGCATCAATTGGTGCAGCGAATGATCGCGCGCATGGAGGCGGGCTATCAGATGAGCCGCTTGTTGGTATACCGGGCGGGAGAGATGAAAAACCAGGGAATCAGGAACACCAGAGAAACGTCTCTCGCGAAATGGCAGGCTTGTGATTTCGCCAATAAGGCAGCTGATGACGCAGTCCAAATACACGGTGCATATGGCTATTCCGATGAATACCCTGTAGCCCGGTTTTTGAGGAACTCGAAAGCGCCGGTAATTTATGAAGGCACCCGTGAAATCCATACAATTATGCAGGCGGAATATGTATTGGGTATGAGAGAGGATAGGAATTTAAATAAAATGCTTCCCAAATGGCCGTTTGAGGATTAAGGAATATTGCTGAAGCTGAATGAAAAAGACCGCAAAGAGAGGGGGGTTCTTCTTTGCGGCCTTTTTTATTTGTCTATTCAATGATTTCCGGTAGTTTAGGTGTAAACATTTTCAGATTTTGAGGAAGGATTTCAATATCGGCGGGAGTTTTCAGATAGATTTCCCCATCCGTGTCGATATCCATCGGCTCATCTGTCGTGATGCTTACACATTCCCCCTGATAATGCCGGATATGAGCTAATTCTTCCATCGGCACATCCGGTTTTGATAATGAAAACCATTCCAATATGGCGGCAATCGAGGAAGTCTGAACGATGAAGATATCCAGAAGCCCATCGGAAGGATCGATTGAATCCATCGGGAAAGAATGGGTTCCAATGGATTTGCCGTTCATGACAAGTACAAGGACGCCATTTTCTTCGTATTCAACGCCATCAACGGTCAAATGGATGGAAAACGGTTCGGTTTGCCGCATTGACTGCAGCCCGCTCATGAAATAACTCAATTTTCCATAACGTTCTTTAAATTGGATATCAATGTTTGTAGAAGCGTCCGTAATGATCCCGATCCCTGCAAAATTCAGGAAGGAGTGGCCGTTTATACTTGCGGTGTCAATTCCCTTTATCGTTCCGGCAGCCAATTCCTCGGCAGCCAAGGTCAAGTCCATTGGAATATCAAGTGTCCGCGCAAAATCGTTGCATGTGCCGCTGGGAATTATTCCAAGGGGAGGAGGCGCGGTTACATCTGATAATGCCTGTACAGCGTCATGGATTGTGCCATCTCCTCCGGCGACAAATAATGCGTCGGCGTCGACAGCCAATGTTCTGCACGCGGCTTTCAATTCATCCGGGCTGTTTGTCTGGACCAGTTCCAGTTTTTCTGAAACCGAAGCCAAAGCGGGCACAGCCATAGCGATGACCGAGTCCGCCGTGGACGCTCCCGCTTGTCCGTTATACAATAATATTGAACGTTTAAATCTCGGCACAGTAAATCCTCCTTATAACTGCTCTTATTATTTATATTTCCACTGGAAGCGTACCGATAAACTACAAATAATACTGTTTGAAAACAGTTTAGGAGGCAGATGGATGACAGACAAGATTTATTATCAGGATGCGGCAGCAAAGACAGCGATGGCAAATGTGCTGGAAACTGGTATAGATGCAAAAGGGCATTACGCAGTGCTGGACCGCAGCTGCTTTTATCCGGAGGGCGGGGGCCAGCCTGCGGATAAAGGAGTGATCGGGCAAACTGAAGTTACTGATGTCCAGGCACTCGACGGAGAAATTCGTCATTACATTGCCGGTAGACTGGAAGCGGGCGAATACGAAATTTCAATCGACTGGGAACGCCGCTTCGATCATATGCAACAGCATACGGGGCAGCATTTGCTGAGCGCGATTTTTGAAGATGAGCTGGGCATGCCGACGAAAAGCTTTCATCTGGGAACGGAAAGGGTATCGATAGACCTGGATGTTTCGAAGATAAGCGCAGACCAAATAAAGATAGTTGAGAAACAAGTGAATTCATTGATTTACAGCCAGCTTCCGATAGAGACGGAGTGGGTTGCGCAGGAACAGGCTATGGGGATGAAGCTGCGCAAAAAACCGGCGGTCCACGGAGATATCCGGCTGGTGAAAATAGCGGATATTGATATTAATGCCTGCGGAGGAACCCATTTGAGCAATACAGCTCAACTCGGTTTGCTGAAAATCATCCGCACCGAAAAAGCGAAAGGCGGTACCCGCGTTTACTTTTTAAGCGGCAAACGCGCAATGGAACATTTTGATTTGCTGCAATCAGTCACCGATCAATTGACAATAAGTTTAAATGCTCCTGCAGCTGGTCTGGCTGAAGCGGCTGAAGCTGTTTTGAACGACAGGAAAGCCAAGGATAAACAATTGAAAAATATTTCGCTGGAGTACATGAAGCTTGAAGCGGAAAACATGAAACCTGAGGAAACTTTGATAATCCGGGATTTCAGTGGGCGACCGTTCAAAGATGTGCAGCAATTGGCGAAACTGACAGCGGAAAAGCATGATTCATCATATTTGCTGTTCTTTATTTCTGAAGAAGAAAATACCCGCTTTGTCTGTGCAAAAGGCAAAAATGCGCCTGGAAACATGAAGCAGGTGCTTGGCGAAATTCTGGAAGACGCTGGCGGCAACGTGGGCGGAAAAGAGAATCTGGCGCAGGGCGGCATCAGGCATAAAGGTGGACTGGATGCATATTCCGCTGCGTTTCGGGACTTAGTCGAAAAAATTACATAAATTCTGTAACTTTTCTGTAACATGTCTGTCTAATAAGTAAAAGCAGGCAGAAAGGATGTGGATGATACATGAAGAAAAGAAGTTTATGGCTTGTTGCGGCTGCGCTTATAGCAGCTGTAGGAATCGGTTTTGCTTTCATGATTGATAAAGTGTCGATAAGCGCCTCATCCATTGCATTGGCAGAACAAGGGTGGAGAGCCAACTTTTCTTCCCCACTCCATTCTGATGCAATTGAAAAAGGGCATATCTATTTGACGGATGCAGAAGAAGAACCTGTCGACGTCGAAATGACATTGCGAGAAAACGGAAAGACGCTTGAAATACCGGAAATTTCAACCGGGCAATATATACTGCATGTTAAAAAGTCTGCGATTAAAGGGAAGTTTCTGAAGAGCCTCGCAAACAATCAGGTGGAATTCTCGGTCCAGGAAGAAATTACCGCCTTATCGAATGAAGAAGAGTTGAAAGCATACTTCAACCAATTGCTTGAATTGCAGAAGAATAATGAGCGTTATGGAGCTTTCGGTGAGGGCTCAGGGATGGCGGCTGAAGAATCCGCTGCCAGTGACTCATCCGGATCAGGCGAAAGCGGCAATCACTCTTCCACCAATAACCAGGTGGAAGGAGTCGATGAAGCGGATCTCGTAAAAACGGATGGCTCATATATTTATTCGATCAGCGATTCTAGAGTCCTGATAACGGATGCGCGTAATCCCGATGATTTGACGCAAGGAGCGGAATTATTGCTGGAGCCGGAAATGTATCCGCAGGAGTTATTCCTGTCAGAAGATATTTTAGTGGTAATGGGCAGCCAGTACGGCACAGCGCCGATGGAAGGGAAAGTAAGCGCGGAAGCAGCTCCGCATATATCGATGACCAGTGTCTCCCTCTATGACATCAGCGATCCGGCTTCACCGCAGTTTCTTCGGAAAGTCGGAACGGAAGGCAGCCTGAACGGAGCAAGACTGACTGAAGGCATCCTCTATTATGTCACGAATAACTATCCGGATATTTGGATGATGGAGGATGAGGATGATGTCGAACTTCGCCCGATGATCTTCGATTCGAAAAACGGCAAAAACTTTTCAGCTTTGCCATATGACCGGATTTCCATTTTGCCGGGGACGATGGAAGGCAGTTACAGTATTGTTTCAGCAATAGATCTGTCTGACGCGGAAGAAAATGAAGTGTCGACAGAAGGCTTCCTCGGCGGCAGTGAGCAGCTCTATATGACAAAGGAAAACCTATATCTGACGGCTTCGGCTTATGTGCCGATGGATGAAGAAGAAACGGACGACAATATGTCCATGGACATTTGGATTCCGCAATTGGCAAACACCGAAATCTTTAAATTTGCTTTGGATAAAACGAATATCACTTTCCTTGCGTCCAGTGAAGTGAAAGGTTCATTGCTGAATCAATTTTCCATGGACGAATACAACGGCTTCTTCAGAATTGTGACTACTGAAGGCGTTGCATGGGATGAAGCGTCCCCTTCAAAAAACCATCTTTTCATTCTGGATGGCGGTATGGAGCAGGTGGGTTCAGTAGAAGACCTGGCGAAAGGTGAAAGAATCTATTCAGCCCGCTTTATGGGTGACAAAGCTTATATGGTGACATTCAAGGAAACAGATCCTTTGTTTGTCATTGATGTAGCAGCGCCTTCTTCTCCAAAGGTGCTGGGAGAATTGAAAATACCCGGTTTCTCCAATTATTTGCATCCATTGGGTGAAGACCACCTTGTCGGTTTTGGTTCCGATACAAAAGTGGAATCCTCGAAAGAAGGGGAAGCGCGAGTGGTTATGGGTGGCATGAAAATCTCTTTATTCGACGTCAGTGATTTCAATAATCCGGTAGAAAAGGATACTGAAGTGATTGGAGGGCAGGGAACGAGCTCCGCCCTGCAATACGACCATAAAGCATTGTTCACTCATCAGGAAAGAAATCTCTTTGGTTTCCCAATTTCTCTTTACAGTGAAACTAACGGTGATTACATCGAATTTGAGGGGGAAGGGGCGATGATCTATACCATTACTACGGAAGGCATCGAACAGACAGCAAATTTGGTGAAGGAAAGTTCCGCCCAATATGAGGATTGGAACAGCACTGTCCAGCGCCTCGTTTATATTGAGGATACCCTGTTTACAATCGCCAACAGCGAAATTAAGAGCTATGACTTGAATTCATTTGAAATCAGGGACACCATCGAATACTGAGATACCGAAGAAACGTGCCAGGAAAATTGCCCTGGCACGTTTTTATATTGGCAGAAAAGGGAAGAACAATAGTATTCTGAAAATTCACAGGAGGGATAGCAGATGAAGGGTGTAACTTTTCAAGGAGCAAAAGATATTCAAGTGAAAAAGGTCAAAGATCCGGAAATCCAGAAAAAAGACGATATCATCATTAAAGTCACTTCCACAGCGATTTGCGGATCCGATTTGCATATTTATCAGGGAGCATTGCCGACCCATAAAGATTATGTGATCGGCCACGAGCCGATGGGGATTGTAGAAGAAGTCGGTTCTGAAGTGACAAAAGTGAAAAAAGGGGACCGTGTCGTCATTCCCTTTAACGTAAGTTGCGGTGAATGTTTCTATTGCAATCACGAAATGGAGAGCCAATGCGACAACTCGAACAGCAATCCGCACTTCGATACCGGCGGATACTTCGGGTTCACGGAACGCTACGGCAATTATCCTGGCGGCCAGGCAGAATACTTACGCGTACCTTATGCAAACTTTATGCCGTTTGTCATTCCGGAATCATCGGAACTCGAAGATGAATCAGTGCTGTTCCTGTCTGATGTTCTGCCGACTGCCTACTGGAGTGTTGAGCACTCAGGCGTTAAACCGGGCGACACTGTTGTCGTTCTAGGCTGTGGCCCAGTAGGGTTGATGGCGCAGAAATTCGCCTGGATGAAAGGTGCTTCGCGCGTCATTGCAGTTGATGAACTGCCATACCGTATGGAAAAGGCTAAGAGAATAAACAATGTAGAGATCGTCGATTTCAGCCAGCACGATAATACAGGCGCATTCATTCATGACCTGACAAAAGGCGGAGCCCGCGTAGTCATCGATTGTGTCGGCATGGACGGCAAGAAATCCCCGATGGAAGCGGCGCAGCAGAAACTGAAACTGCAAGGCGGTACCTTAAGCGCCATCGATATTGCAAAAGACGCGGTCAGCAAATTTGGTACGATTCAACTGACTGGTGTATACGGGTTGACTTATAATATGTTCCCGCTTGGCAATATTTTCGAACGGAATGTAACGATGAAGATGGGACAGGCGCCGGTAGTCCACCTGATGCCAAGGATTTTTGAAATGATCAACAGCGGAGAAATCGATCCGCGCGAAATCATTTCCCATGTAATGCCGATGGAACAGGCAAGCGCAGCTTACCAGATCTTCAACGACCATACAGACGAGTGTACAAAAGTAGTATTGAAACCTTAAACAAGTGAATATAGAGGCATTATAAACGCTCCGCACATGCGGAGCGTTTAATTTTTTGCCCGGGTGCTGTATCATTAGGGCAAGTGTAGAGAGAAAGGGGGAGCTCTTGTGAATCAGGCAGGAGAAACCAGAAGGGAACTGGCACTTGATTGTTTCCTTTTAGCTGGCAAGATCATGATGGAAAGCGGAGCTGAAACGTATCGCATTGAGGATACGATGATCCGCATGGCGGTTTCTCAGAAAATGATGGATTCCCATTGTTTTGTGACGCCCACAGGTATCATGTTCTCTCCAAGCAACGAGATGGCCACCAGATTTGTCCGCATTAACAGCAGGCGAACAGATCTGGAAAGAGTGGCTTTGGTGAACGCGGTCTCCAGGAGGCTGGTGGCCGGTGAGCTGACACTGCAACAGGCATATGATGAAATGCTGATTATTGATCAGACGGATTATATGTTTCCGATACAGATTCAGGTACTGGCTGCTGCTGTGGCCAGTGGCTGTTTTCTCATCCTCCTTGGTGGAGGATGGGAGGACTTGCCTTTCGCTTTCATAATCGGGGGCACCGGCTTTTATATAGTTGAAACGATTCTGATACAGACGCGAGTCAAATTTTTTGCGGAATTCATCGGTGCTTTGGCAATCGGGTTGCTGGCGTCGCTGGTTATATACGCAGGGCTCGGACAGGATCTGGATACCATAATTATCGGATCCGTCATGCCTCTTGTTCCGGGTTTGTTGATAACAAACGCGGTGAGGGATCTGATGGCGGGACATTTTGTTTCAGGGTTGTCCAAAGGCGCGGAAGCTTTTCTCACCGCTTTTGCCATCGGTGCAGGAATTGCATTAGTACTTTCATTTTAAAGGAGGAATTGGATGAACTGGCCACTTGAAGCCTTTTTGAGTTTTTTGGCTGCTGGCGCATTTGGCGTCGTTTTCAATACTCCGCGCAGGACACTGGTAAGCTGTGGGTTGGTCGGGATGAGCGGCTGGCTGATCTACCGGATGTATTACCTCGTTTTTGATGATTCGGTCCAGGCGACTTTTGCAGGCGCGTTTGCAGTGGCGTTAGTCGCCCATATTCTTGCCAAGAAGTTTAAAATGCCGATGATTGTTTTCAGTATTGCCGGAATTATTCCTTTGGTGCCGGGAAGCCGGGCATACAATTCGATGCGCAGCATAGTGGAAAATAATTATTTGGAAGCTATCTCATTTGCTGCGGATGCACTTATGATTTCGGGGGCAATTGCGATGGGGCTGGTGTTTGCGGAAGTTCTCATGCAGATAGTATTTAATCAGCAGGCGAAAAGAATGCAAAAAAAAATCGGTATGACAAGGAGTTGAATCCGGGGCATACCGATTTTTTATTTACTTAAGAATGTTTTAGCCAGGTCTCCAATTCGTTTGCAGTCATCGGGTGGCCTGTAATATACCCCTGGATGCTGTCGCAATCCATGACTTTTAATAACTCAAGCTGTTCTTTGGTTTCAACACCCTCGGCGACCACCTGCAAATCAAGTGATTTACCGAATTGTATCATCCCGTTTATGAGCTTTTGCATCTTTTCCTGCTGAGTAATCGATTGGATGATATCCTTGTCGATTTTCAGACTGGAAATCGGAAGAAGCAGCATATATCGGAATGAAGCATATCCGGTTCCGAAATCATCCAATGAGAATGAAATCCCTTTTTGATGCAATTGCTTCATTTGGCGGACAATCGAGTGTTCGGCTTCCGCTTCCAGAGCAAACTTCTCCGTGATTTCAATAGTCAGCCGGTTGGCGTCACAGCCATTGATGGTCAAATGCTCCATGAACAAACGCGCCATATCCTTATCGCGGAATTCGCGGATGGAAGAGTTGATGCTGACGTTCATCGGAATATCACGGGAGCCCCAGTCTTTCAGCTGCCTGCAGACAGTTTCAATAACGAATTTACCGATTTCGTGTATCATGCCATTTTCCTCGGCAATCGGTATCAGTTCATCAGGCGATACAATTCCGGCTTCAGTGTCCTGCCAGCGGACAAGCGCTTCCACGCCTTCAACTTCACCGGTTTTCAGGTTGATCTGCGGCTGGTAAAGAACTTCCAGGTTTTTCTTGTCGAGTGCGTGGATGAGTCGGCGCTCGATAAGCGCTTTACGGTTCAAGCGCTCATGGTCATCGGCTGTCAGAGCTGAAATGGCACTGCCGCCGCGTTCTTTGATTTTCTTGATTGTGGCGTTGGAAGCTTTCATAAGGTGCACGAAAGTTTGCTGGTCTTCCGGGTAGCGAGTAACCGCGCCGCTTACTGTTAATGGAATTGCGGTTCCTTGGATATAAATCGGATGCTGCTGCAAATAGGCAAGGAAGCCCTCGATGAACCATTGGCTCAAAGGGGTGACCAATGCGAATTCATGCAGACCGGTTCTTGTAATCAGGGAATCCGAGAAATACATCCGGAGCCTTTTTGTGAATTCTATGAGCAGTTCTTTTTCTGTATCACTATTCGAAACATCGCGTAATGTATAAAAATGGTCAATATCAAAAAAGACGAAAGAAAAATGTTTGCGTTCTTCGATGAATTCGTTGACCACCTGTTCGAGGCGATGGCGATTTTCCAATCCGGTGACCGAATCGATAAATGCGATTTGTTCGAGGTGGTGCTGTGTTTCCTTAGCCTCTGTAATATCTTTTTCCAAGAATATGTAGTAGGTTTCAGCCCCGGTAAGTATCATAGGGATGGCTGTCAAATCCACCCAGTAAAAGTCGCCGTCTTTCTTCACTTTCTTGACTTCGCCATTCCATACTTCCCCTTTTTTCAAGGCTTCCATCATTTCTTCAATTATTTGATGGTCCTCTTCCGAATCACCGAACATCTGCCAGATCGGCTTTCCAAGAATCCTTTTCGGGGTCCATTTGCTCAACTTCAGAAAGTGCGGGTTGGCATAGGTAATCAGGAATTCCTCATCGAAATAAAGCATCATGAAGGAATCATCCAAGCCGCTTCGCAAACTGTCAAGTTCTTTTGCAGGGGAGTCGGCTTGCTGGGCTTCATCCATCTCAAAAATAGTCAGTATAAATTTCTTGCTTCCAGACGTGAAAACCTTAGCCACGACTGTAGTATATGTCAGTGTCCCATTGCCAAGCTCGATTTCAACTTCCTCAAGGCGTATTAGATCTTTACTGTTTAATATCTTTTCCCATGAACACTTATATAGAGCAGCTTTATCGGGATTCATATAAGGGTTGATCTGGCCTTGTACTGAATCCGATTCAATTTGAAAAACTCTTTCTGCATGGCGGCTGCACCAAACGGTTTGGCCGTTTTCGTTCATAATGATTATGGGAAAAGGGATATGGTTGAAAACGAGATTATCAGCCAGCAGTTCTTGCAATTCACTCATTCCATAGCGCTCCTTTTCCTAAGTCTAATCTCATTATAGGGTAGAAAAGTCGTACCGTCATCCTTTTCAAAACATTCATGTTTTATTTTAGGGAAATAGTGATTTTATGACTGGGAAAATCCATAGAAATGAAAAAATCAGCAGCTGCGCCGGCATTGTCCGGCGAGCTGCTGATTTATCGGTGAAATATTATTGATTGTTCTCTTTGTATTCCAAAGCCCGGTACATGAATGCAGCGAACTCTGCCCGATTTACTTCTTTATCCAGGTTGAATTTGTTATTGCCAACACCTTCAGCGATGCCTGCTGCGTAAAGTGGTCCGATAAATTCTGCTGCCCAGTGATCAGCGGGGACATCGGTGAATGGATGTTTGCCACCTTTATCGATACCAAATGCCACAACCAGTACTTTTGCCATCTCAGCACGTGTCATTTTTCCGTAAGGACGGAATTTGTTTTGATATCCTTCAACAATTCCAGCCTGCTGCACAGCCATAATTTCTTTATAGTAGCGAAGGGATTTCGGTACGTCAGTGAATGGCGTAGCTGCAACAACTTTGTTCAAATCCATTGCTCTGGTGAACATCAAGGCGACATGCTGTCTTTCGATGCTGTTGCCTGGCTGGAAAGTTCCGCTCTCATGGCCGGTGATGATTCCGCGTTCAACCATAGCTTCGATTTCTTCCAATGCCCATTCATATTTGGTGTCTGCTATATCCGGGAATGTAGGCTCGATTGGCTGTTCTGGCTCAGGTTCACCAGGTTCGCCGGGTTCGCCGGGTTCGCCGGGTTCGCCAGGTTCGCCGGGTTCGCCGGGTTCGCCGGGTTCACCAGGTTCACCGGGTTCACCAGGTTCGCCGGGTTCGCCGGGTTCACCAGGTTCACCGGGTTCACCAGGTTCACCAGGTTCACCGGGTTCACCAGGTTCACCGGGTTCACCAGGTTCGCCAGGTTCGCCGGGTTCACCAGGTTCACCAGGTTCGCCAGGTTCGCCGGGTTCACCGGGTTCACCAGGTTCGCCAGGTTCGCCGGGTTCGCCGGGTTCACCAGGTTCTTCCGGATCTGGAAGGGCAGCATCATTTGTCGTGAATCGGTAAATTTTCGATGTTTTGCTCTGGTTTTCGGCAGTAGTGTAATTCAAGTACCAGAAGTATTGCGTTAAAGCATCAAGTTCTTTCCATTTCACTGAAACTTTGCTTCCGTTCGCTAAATTGCCGACTGATCCGATCAGTTCATCGGTAAAGACATTGACTGCTACATAATCGGTAGCTATTTGACGGTCAGCGGGAACTTCAGGAGTGTCAACCGGTTCCAATTTGAAATTGGCTGTGAAGTCGTCTTGGTCTCCATCAAAATAATTATAGTCATCATGGTAAGGAGAATAAGTATCAAAATCAACAGTGTCAGTGGCAGGATCAAAAGTCAGGATCCGCATGTAACCTTCCGCCCCTATGCCGCCTTGGTAATTGGAAAGTACCTCCAATACTTCCCGGGTTGAGCCATCAGAATAGTTAAGTGTTCTGACTGCGCGGTCAGCTCCAAAATAATGTCCACCAACCACCATTTTAATATTTCTGTTCGGTCTAACTACATTAGTATGCAGATAATCGCCATCTTTCGACCTGTAGCCGCCTGGCGATAAATAATTATGGGCAACTAGAATAGCATTTTTATCGGAATGCTTTTTCAGAACATCATTAGCCCATTTGATCGTATCCGGTTCCTGGACTTTTCCGTAACCGAGATAAAGGAAGATGAAATCATGTTCTCCGAAAGAGAAGAGATCGTAATGGTTCCGGTTATTATCCATGCCTTCACCGTACCATGGCTTGCCTTCAAATCGTTGTGCGCCGGCGTATGTCCAATAATTCGTATAATCGATTTCACTTGTATCCTGGTTTACCACATCACGGTTCCCGGCCAGTACACCATAAGGAATATTAGCGTTGTCCATGCGGGTAAGATTTTCATCTGCTATAGCCCATTGTTCCATGTCAGTGGATAAATCCACAAGATCCCCCGAATTGATGACATATTCAAAAGTATTATTGTTATATTCTTGAATCATCCAATCAGTCATCGAAGTCCAGACTTCGGGCTTATTAGCTGCATAAAATTGCGTATCAGTAAACCACGCCATTGTAAACGGCTCATCACTAGCCACGGCACCGGCAGCTGGTGTAGCATCATGCACCATTGCCTGCAATATTCCATTTTCCAGGAATTTGCTGTCGGATACGACTTTGGAAAATGAGATCTTTCCAGTGTCGTTGGCTGCTTTTTCTTCCAATGCGACCCATTTTCCAGCTTTATAGTCCCAAGCGGAAAGAATGAGCTTGCCCTTTGCCAAAGTTTTCCCTTGCCACTTCAATTCGATTTCATTGCCGGATTCCAAATGCTTGGAAACGTCAACCTCGAATCGATGATATGGATAGGCTCCCTGAGCATCTGTAATTGCGTATTTTTCATCGAACGCGGCGGCGTCTCCTTTATTGGCATCGGTGAATGCGCTGCCGCCGAGAGGAGAGGTTAGCGGATCAGATTCAGAGCTGCCGTAAAATCCATTTATTTTGTTGCCGCTGGCATAGTCATATGTAAAACCTTTCATAAAATCGACGGTTTTCAAAGACGAACCATTTGAATCATTAATCACTGCTTCGAGTACTGCATTGCGTTCAACGTTTTTAGCGTAGTCTGCAGGTGTGACATTGGAAACTTCTCCGGGTCCGGTGTTAGTGGCAGCGAAAGATAATGATGGCAAAGTAGAGGCAACCAGAACCGTTGCCAATGAAACGGTAAGAATTTTTTTCATACTCATCCTCCTAAAGGTGTTTGATGGAATAGCAGGTAATCGGGTGAGACTTGAGGCAAAAGAAATGAATGGACAAAGAATTAAAAAGAAATACAAGATATTGTAAATCTTTTTAACCATATTAACATAGAAAAATGCAAAATAAAGTATTTTATCTGAATAAAAAGAATATTCCATCATTTATTTTTTAGGTTGATTTTTTTAACCTAAGTTTAACCTTGGGCTGTTTTAATAGTTAATTTCTTTTGGCGTTTTTCCAAAAATCATCAAAATACAAGAGAGGTTTTCGATGGATTAAACTAAATAACTACCCGTTATCAAAATATTATGTAATAATAGTCAACATAAAAGATTCGAGTTTCGAAATGTTCAGGAGGCAATTCTGTTGAAAACTGTATTTTCCTACGCTAAACCCTACACATTTTATATAGTCATCGCATTAATACTCATGTTATTGGAATTGGCTGTGGAATTGATGCAGCCGCTTGTTATCGCGGGCATTATCGATAACGGCATTGTAGCCGGCGATCGCGATATGATTATTCAGCTCGGTATTCTGCTGATGGTGCTGTCATTGATCGCCTTTGCTTCAGGGGTCGCCAATTCCTATTTCGCGGCTCATGTATCCCAGAGTTTCTCGTTTGATCTGCGGAAGTCGGTTTATGGCCGCATCCAATCGTTTTCGCTTGCGATGTTCAATAAATTCCCGGCATCGGGGCTGATTACTCGGCTCACCAGTGATGTCACCCTGGTACAGCAGATTTTGTTCATGAGTTTGCGTATTATGCTGCGCGCTCCGCTGCTGGTCATCGGCAGCATGATCATGGCTTTTGTGGTCAATCCCAAATTGGCGATTTATCTGGTAGTCGTTTTTCCGATTCTTCTGGCTTTCCTCTATATAATGGTGAAAAAAGGCGTCACTTATTTTAGTTTTGTGCAGCAAAGGCTGGACCGTGTCAACCGGATGGTGCAGGAAAATCTGCAGGCTGTCCGTTTGATCAAAGCGTATCTACGGGGCAAATATGAAGCCAACCGATTTTCAGAAGTGGCCGGCTCTTTAAAAAGCGATACGGTTAAAGCATTCCGGATCATGGAAATCATTCTGCCAATCTTGTTATTCGGCATGAACTTATCGCTGCTCGCTGTATTGTGGTTTGGAGCTTTTGAAATCCGGAGTGGTGATGCGCAAATCGGGGAATTGGTGGCCATCGTCAATTACGCGATGCGAATGACGGGCGCTTTCTCCATGTTCTCGTTTATCATCATGGCTTTTGCCCGCTCGAAAGCTTCCTCTGAACGCATCGAGGAAATTCTTTTGGCTGAAGATGTACGTGAAAAAGATACGAAAGGCGAGGAGAAATTGCTGCGCCGAGGCGATATTGTCTTCGACAATGTTTCATTCACTTACCCTGGGACATCGATTCCCGTATTGAAGAATCTTTCATTCCATATTAAATCCAATGAAAAGTTGGCTATCATGGGTGCTACAGGTTCAGGGAAATCTTCTTTGCTTCAGCTGATTCCACGTTTCTATGATGTCAGTGGCGGACAGGTATTGATCCACGGGAGAGATGTAAGAGAGTGGTCGCTAAGTGCTCTAAGAAAAACAATCGGTATTGTTCCTCAGCAGTCCCTGCTGTTTACTGGGACCATTTCAGATAATCTTTCCTGGGGCAAAGAACAGGCACAGCAGGAAGAGCTGGCGGATGCGGCTGTCAAAGCACAGATCCATGACACCGTGGAACGTTTCCCGAAAGGTTATTTCACGCGTGTCGGCCAAAAAGGCGTAAACCTTTCCGGCGGCCAGAAACAGCGTCTGTCCATAGCGCGTGCTCTGGTGCGCAAGCCATCCATTCTAATATTGGATGACAGCACAAGCGCATTGGATGTGAAAACTGAAGCCGCATTATGGCAGGAGCTGGAGCAGGAAAAAGCGACGATGCTTGTAGTCACGCAGAAAATTCGCACAGCAATGCGCGCTGACCATATCCTCCTATTGGAAGAAGGGGAGATTTCCGCTTACGGTACGCATGAAGAACTGCTCGAAGACTCGGAGCTGTACAGAAAAATTGCTTTATCACAACAGGAAGAGGAGGTGGATGAATATGTTTGATGCCATTCGTCGCCCTTTCGGGTATGAGCCTTTGATCAAAAAAGAAGATTTGAAAAAAGATGCTGATAAGAAAACAGAACGTGCCGATAACTGGAAATCCACCTTGCTGCGGATTTGGAAATTGGTCGATGAGCAGCGTTTCCTGTTGATTACAGTGCTTGCCCTTGTTTTTGTCAGTTCGGCATTAGCCCTCTTGGGACCTTATCTGGTCGGACGGGTATTGATCGACCAATACATCATTCCAGAACAATTCAGCGGTATGGGTGTTGTTATTGCGTGGCTTGTATTAATTTACGTCGGACATTCCGTTTCGCTGTATCTGCAGAATTATTGGATGGTCGGGATTGCCCAGCAGGTGATTTACCGGATGCGCACAGGCTTGTTCAGCCATTTCCAGAAACTCCCTGTGACCTTCTTCGATAAGCGCCAGCATGGCGAATTGATGAGCCGCATGACCAATGATGTCGAGAATGTTTCCGCCACATTGAACACATCATTCATACAGGTATTCTCAAGTATTCTGACGCTGACGGGCACAGCGGTTGTCATGTTCCTGCTGAGCCCGCTGCTGACTTTATTGACGTTTATCATCATCCCGCTCATGTATGTTTCTGTGCAGTGGATTACAAAAAGGACAGGGCGGTTGTATAAAGAACAGCAAAGGGCGGTCGGCGATTTGAACGGAATGATTGAAGAAACCATTTCTGGCCAAAAAATCGTCAAAGCATTTTCGCAGGAACCTCGGGTGATGGAGGATTTTCTCGTGAAAAGCGAACGTCTCCGCCGTGCCGGTTTCTGGGCGTGGACCTATGCCGGGTTCATACCAAAAGTAATGAACTTTTTAAACAACGGAAGTTTTGCCATTGTGGCAGGGGTCGGAGGTATTCTGGCTTTGAACGGAGCAGTATCGATCGGGGTTATTGTGATATTCACGGAATACTCCCGTCAATTCACAAGACCGCTGAATGACCTGGCTAACCAATTCAATACCGTCCTGTCGGCGATTGCTGGAGCGGAGAGGGTTTTCGCCATCATGGACGAAACGGAAGAAAAAGATGATTTGGTGAAAAATGTGGACAAAGAGTTTTCAGGCGAAGTTGAATTTGATAATGTTTCCTTCAAATATGAAGGCGCTGAAGAAGAATGGACGATACGCGATGTCAGCTTTTCGGTCGCTGTCGGGCAGACTGCGGCTTTAGTGGGTGCAACCGGTGCAGGCAAAACGACTATCATGCAATTGCTGGCAAGATTCTACGACGCCAATGAAGGCGAGATCAGGATAGATGGCACGCCGATTTCATCGATGCCGCGTGAAACGCTTCGAAAGCAAATCGCATTTGTGCTGCAGGATCCATTCTTATTCGAAACATCTGTTTACGACAATATCCGCTATGGCAAGCTCGATGCAACTGAAGAAGAGGTTATCGAAGCTGCGAAGAAAGCCAACGCCCATGATTTTATCCAAAAACTGCCGAATGGCTACGATACAATTCTCGAAGGAGACGGTTCCATGATTTCGCAGGGACAGAAGCAATTGCTGTCCATTGCGCGTGCTTTGATCGCGGATCCGGTCATTCTTCTTCTTGATGAGGCTACCAGCAGCATCGACACTGTTACCGAATTGAAAATCCAGGAAGCACTTGAGCGGCTGATGGCAGGCAGGACAAGTTTTGTCATAGCCCACCGTTTGAATACTGTCCGCCAGGCGGATCTCGTATTTGTAATGGAACTGGGTAAACTCGTGGAAGCGGGAACTCAGGATGAACTGCTTGAAAAAGGCGGCTTGTACGCCACGATGCTTTCTGATGCGAAACTATAATAGGATTCCCGAAGGAAGAGAATTTCTCCTTTGGGATTTTTTTCTCCATAAACAACTCTTATGCCAGGTATGATACGATAACTATAAAAAAAGGATGGGTGGTGCGGAGATGGAATTGTCTCTTTCGATTGCCTCATTTCCCTTGGATTCCGAAACGATTCAGGATATGCAGGGATTATTGAAAATGGCTGAGACGGATTACAGCAAGCCCCTGTTTGATTCCGGCTGGGGTGCAGCGGATATTTCCGGTTTTGCTGTGCTTGCCTATACAGATGAAAATGAATTGCTTGGTTTTGCCGTGGCTGTGGATATTATCGGTTTGGATTCATACGAATGGTCCGCGTTTGTGCATCCTGAATACAGAAGGATGACCATTGGGACGGCACTTGCCGAGGGGATTTCCTATGGACTGGAACAGCGCCAGGCTGTAGAGGGGCTTGCTGCTTTTATAGAAGAAGAAGGGGCAAAAGATTTTATAGCGAGCTTGGGCTATCAGCCGGGTTTCAAGGAAATTGAGCTGGAGGCAGAACTGTTGGCTGATTTCGATCTGCCGGAGGGAATATCTGTCATTCCCTATGATGGAGAATTAGAGAAGCTGGAAAAACTGATGATTGCCGCATTTGATGAAGAGGTTCTTCCTGTTGTCCACTATAATGTAGAAAGAACGGACAGAGAAGTATTCATCATGAAACGTGAAGCAGAGCTGGTGGCAAGCGCATCGCTTCTGGATGAAGATAATGGTTTGTGGATTACCGCATTTGCAGTTGATCCGTCTGAACAGGGAAAAGGCTATGGCAGGACCTTCTTATTATGGTGCCGGCATTACGCCTTATCGCAGGGGAAAAACAGGGTGGTCCTCGAAGTTGAAACTGACAACGATGCGCTGGCTGTCTACCGGAAATCCGGTTTTATTCCTGTGCATATCATCGAATATTGGAAAAAAACATGAAAAAGCCACCCGTTTCCGGGCGGCCCATCCGTCATCAGTTTCCTGATGCCTGATAATCTTTTTCTGTTCCTCCGGGGTAAGTCACTTCAACATCGATGGATTCAAAATTCGATTCAATGCTGAATACTTCCGTAACCTTATTGATGACTTCTTCTTCGGACATGTCTTCAGTCAGCTCAAGTTCAGCCAATAAAGGCTCTATTTTATCGAAGGCATCATTTCCTTCCAGTACTTCATTGGAGACTTTGTCTTCGTATTCAGCTTCCACACGATCTTTATCTTCTTCATAGGAAACGTCTAAAGCATCATCCTGGTCGGGATAATCGACATCGAGATCGAAATCTGTGAAGCCGAACACTTCACCGCCGACATTCCCTTCGGAAAGACCGCCTTCAGGATTAGCCTCTTCAACTCCGTCGGCTGTTTGGGAGGCTTCCTCTGTAACCGGTTCTGTCACTTGATCGTCGTTGCCGCAGGCGCCTAGTATGAGTGTGGATGAAAAAAGGAATCCTGCTGCAACCTTAAATTTCTTATTGATCATTATACTCATCCCTTTCAATTTCCATTTATGTCTATTCTATTCCCGAATTTCCAAGACATAAGCTTTTTTCAATAGAGATTGATTTTAAGCAGCGGAGTTATTGCAAAAGCCGAGAAGAGGAAAAGCAGAGCATAAAGGGGTTATATTTGTGGACAAATACAATAACGGCCAAAATATTGCGGCAGCTTCCGAAAAAAACATCAGGACAGATTTTAAAGAGAGCATGACTTACGGTGATTATTTGCACCTGGACCAATTGTTGACGGCACAGGATGGAGTCAGCGGCCATCATGATGAAACATTGTTCATCATCATCCACCAGGTATCGGAACTTTGGATGAAATTGATATTGCATGAATTGCGCGCTGCCATCCGCAGTATTGACTCGGATGATCTTCAGCCGGCGTTCAAGCAAATGGCCCGCGTGTCGAAAATTCAATCCCAGATCATTAATGGGTGGGATGTGCTGGCAACGATGACACCGGCAGAGTATATGGAATTCCGTGATGACCTGGGCAATGCGAGCGGCTTCCAGTCGTACCAATATCGGATGATCGAGTTCGCACTGGGTTATAAGACGAAGCATGTGCTGAAAATATATGAGAAGGATCCCGCTCTGCTGAAAGAACTTACTGCGGCTTTTGAAGCTCCAGGTCTTTACGACGCGGCAATAAAGAAATTGGCGCGGAGTGGTTTTGCCATTGATAAGGAAGTTTTGGAGCGCGACATCACAACCGTTTATGAGCCGCATGACAGTGTGAGGGAAGCATGGAAAGCAATTTATCGGGATGTGGATACACACTGGGAACTGTACCAATTGGCTGAAAAGCTTGTTGATATTGAAGACTGGCTGCAGCAATGGCGTTTCCGCCATATGAAGACGGTCGAACGCATCATCGGGTTCAGGCAGGGGACAGGCGGTTCTTCCGGTGTCCATTATCTGAAAAAGGTGCTAGACCAGTATTTCTTCCCTGAACTTTGGGATATCAGAACAGAAATTTAGGAGGGGCCAAATGAGAATTTACGCGCATAGGGGATGTTCAGGTACATATCCTGAAAATACATTAGCAGCTTTCAAAGCGGCAGCAGAATTGCCGATCACTGGAGTGGAGATTGATGTCCATCTTACAAAAGACAGGGAAATAGTGGTTATCCATGATGAAAAAGTCAACCGGACAACGGACGGAAAAGGCTATATCAAGGATATGGACTTGAGTGAAGTGAGGAAGCTCGACGCCGGTTCCTGGTTTTCGGAAGAGTTTGCCGGCGAAAAAATACCTACACTTGATGAGGTGTTCGATGTATTCGAGAAAACGAACCACCGTTTGAATATTGAATTGAAAACGGATGTATTCCCGTATGAAGGTCTGGTCGACAAGGTGCTTGAAGCCGCAGAAAAGCGCGGATTCCTGCACCGTGTGCTGATTTCATCGTTTAACCATGAAGACATCCAGACGGTAAGCCGAAAAAAATCAGTTGAATCCGCGATTCTTACTTTAGATGTTTATGTTGATGTCTATGATTATGCACGGGTAGTGGGAACAGACCGTATCCACATGTCCTTGCCGGCTGCTTTTCGCCGTATGGCTACCGATGCCTTGCGCAAAGGCGCCATCGTTTACGTCTATACAGTCAATGAACTCGAGTACGCCCGGCAATTGCAGCAGATCGGCATACACGGCATCTTCACCGATTTCCCGGAAAAGATGCTGGCGGAACTGGAAAACCCTGTAAATCAGTAGAATACAAAAAGAGACGCCGGCATCCCGCCGGCGTCTTTTCTATTACCACTTCGCATAATGCTCTTCAATGGAGCCAAGCAATTGGCTGATTTTTAATTTTTTGCCATCCTCGTAGCGTACATAGCCGTTATAATAGCCGAACAGCTGATGCACTTCGGATTTCACCAGTTTCATGTCACTTTTTGAGACGCGCTCAAAAAAAGGAGTGAATTCCAATTTCACATCATCAGAAAATTTGGTGGCAATCCGCCAGGGGGCTTTATAATCCTCGTTGTCATATTGAAATAATACATCTTCGTGAATCTTGTTCATCTTGCCGTTTACAAAAAATGCGTTTTCAGTCATTCCGGTGCCGTCCGTCCATTTGCCGCCAAAATTCAATCCGATGGTTTTGCCAAGCGAGCGCTGGGAAGCCATCGCCCAATTCCACGAAGACTCTCTTGGCCAGACGCCTCTGCCAGTATCCAGAACGGCGAAACTGTCAACCGGTTCGAAATTATATTGATGCGCACCAATTTTCACTGTTCCGGTTGCAGGAAGTGACAAGTGCTTGCCGGTGAACTGGAAAGTTTGCCGGTTCCAAGGAATCACCACGTTCAAAGACTCGTGATTATCAGGGTGGCTGATGTTCAGTTCGGCATTCAGTTTTTCACCATCAAAATCATCGATGTGAACGGTGATATGGGTTGAATTCTGGCTGTACAGGAATTCGATCGCCATATCCGGATGGTCAAACTTACAGGTATCAAGAGAATCATCCGCGATGACTCGTTTTCTGGAAAATGGCATGACAACTGTTTTTTCATAAAAACGCTGAGATTCGTAATTAAGGAAATAAACAAAGCAGACTGTCGCGTAATCCAAATGGCTGATGGTTGCGGAAAACATGATTTCTTCACCAAAAACGCACCAATAATTCCACTTTTTTTTACGCATGAAATTGCCTTTAAGGTTGCTGATGATCAAGGGCTTCCGCGCAAACCCGATTGCTTCTGGGTTTAACTGGCCTTTTGCATCACAAAGTTCTACAGAATTGAAAATCTCTCGTTCAACGTGCTGCATATATACCACCTCGCCGTCATTCTGCTTTCATTGTAGCAGAAGAAACAAGGGATATCTTCTATGACCTCTGTGAGGAGGCCCGATTATTGGGGGCTTCTTCTCCACATTAACGCCAGAGTGCCTTCTCCGGCATGGACCGCCAGAGACGAACTTAAATCACCGATGACGATTTGAGCTTCGGGAATGACTTTCAACACTTCCCGCTTTAAACTTTCAGCTTCCTCATGTGTATTGCCGTGCATGATCTGGAATGTGTCCACGCCGAATTCCTTATTGTCCTCAACTGCGTGGTCGACCAGGTATTTTACCGCTTTTTTATGGGACCGCACTTTATCAATCGGTTTCAATTCGCCTTCCGGGCTGATCTGGACGATTGGTTTAACTTGAAGCAGGCTTCCGAGATAATACTGGGCTCCGCTCATGCGGCCGCCTTTATACAATTGAGTGAGATTGCCGATCAGGATATAATTGCGGAAATCAGCCGTTTCCTTTTCGAGTTTCTGTGCGATTTGTTCGGCAGCAATCCCTTCTTTCTCCAGTTCCATGCCGCGTTCCAGCAAACCCGACAGCCCGTACGAAAGCGCAAGTGAGTCGACAGCGTAAACTTTAAAATCCGACATATCCGCACCGGCAGTCGAAGAAGCGATCGTGCCGCTCAATTTCGCGGAAGCGTGGACGGCGATGGCGCATTCATATTCCTCTTTAAGCTTGTCATACAGCTCCGCAAATTTACCTGCGGACGGCTGGGAAGTCTTAGGGAATTCCGGAGCCGCTTTAATGCGTTCGTAAAGCTGGGCCTGCGTCAGATCCACTCCGTCAATAAATTCTTCAGAACCAAAATGTATATTCAACGGCACAATATAGACATCTGGATGCGCTTTCATTTCTTCGGTTACGTAGCCTGTAGTATCCATTACCCATGCAATCGGTTTTTTCATAACTCAACATCCCATCTTTTAATTTTTTGAATAATAAAACTATAACATGAATAGTTTTATGCGGATAGAGCAGCAGCGCACGAAAATGCCGATTGCCCGCAGCACCGCGTCAAGTCTTAACGAAACGTCTGGTATATGACTCTTCAATATCAAATCTGTGCTTATAGACAATAATAATTATGGCCAATATCAGCGGCCAGACAACAGGGATGACCTGCAGAACCACAGCCAGCACAATAAAAGCGGTGAACGCGCTCAGCATACATAAAGTAGCGCTTTTAAAGAAAGGATAGAAAGCGATGAACATGACGAACATGGCGAGAAAAAGTTCAGGCGTCAAAAAGAATGTAACCCCGATAAAAACGGCGATGCCTTTTCCGCCGCGGCCGCGAAGCCAAAACGGGAACAGGTGGCCAAGCACCGCCAAAAGGCCGGAAACGGCAATCGCCCATAAAGGGAAGTTGAAGTGGAATCCCGCAAAAACCAGTAGAACCCCTTTTCCGGCGTCCCCTAAAAAAGTCAGCAGGAATGCCCGCTTTCCGATGACAGCCCCTGCGTTGCGCGCTCCCAGATTGCCGCTGCGCTCTTTTCTGAGGTCGACGCCTTTCCATTTGCCGACGAGCCAGGCAGTCATAAGGGTGCCAATCAGATAGGAAAATAAAAAATAAAGTAACATTCAGTGGCCTCCGTTAAATTGATCTATTGTCTATAAGTAAAGCAGTTTTTCCACAGGAAGGAAACCGTACGATAAAAAAACCTTCCTGCCATTGGAGGCGGGAAGGCTGGAATTCAGCTTATTTTATTTCAATGCAGAAGCTTCAAACAGGTAATCGCAGATGACGCGCAGCCCTTTATCGAAGTTCTCAAGATGGAAGTGCTCGTTCGGGGCGTGGAAGTTCTCGGAAGCAAGACCGAATCCCATCAGGACGACAGGGCGCTCCAGGATTTCATCGAAGGCTGCGACAATCGGGATCGAGCCGCCCATGCGCGTGAATGCTGTGGGCACAGCGTATACTTTTTCATATGAACGGCCTGCTGCCTGGATCGCCGGGTGATCGAATGGTGTCAGGAACGGTTTGCCTTTATCGAACTCTGATATTTCGACAGAAACACCAGCCGGTTTATGTGACTCGACGTGCGCTTTCAATTTGGCGACAATGTCATCCGGGTCCTGGTTGGGAACCAGCCGGCAAGTGATTTTGCTGCTCGCTTCGGCGGGAAGGACAGTTTTGATGCCTTCTCCGGAGAAGCCGCCTGTGATGCCGTTGACTTCAAGTGTCGGACGGATCCATGTGCGTTCAACAAATGAATAACCCGCTTCACCGAAATCTTCTGTGATGCCCAGTTCTTTCTTTTCATTTTCCAGATCGAACTCGAGTGAAGCGAATTCAGCGCGTTCCTCATCCGAAACCGGCAGAACGTCATCATAGAATCCTTCCACTTGGATGACGCCTTCTTTGTCCCGGAAACTTTCCAGGATTTCAACGATGGCGTGCAGCGGATTTTGCACAGCGCCGCCGTATAGACCGGAATGCAGATCGCCTTTTGGTCCCTTTACATCAATCTGGATTCCTGCCAGGCCGCGAAGGCCATAGCAGACTGCCGGGCGCCCGGGCCCTTGCATGCCTGTATCGGAAATGACGATCAAGTCGGCTTCAAGTGCTTCTTTATTTTTTTCTACATAAGCGGGGAGGCTCGGACTGCCGATTTCCTCTTCGCCTTCAATGATGAATTTCATGTTGACCGGAAGTTCGCCATTCATTTGCAATAAAGCTTCAGCCGCTTTGATGTGCATGAAGGTCTGGCCTTTATCATCGCTTGCGCCGCGCGCATATAATTTATTGTCGCGTACCTGCGGCTCAAAAGGCGGTGATTCCCACAAGTGAAGAGGGTCGACCGGCTGGACGTCATAATGGCCATAGACCAGAACTGTCGGTTTGCCTTCCGCATGGAGCCAGTCAGCATACACCAGCGGATGACCACCCGTTTCGTCGATTTTGACATTCTCAAGCCCCGCTTTTTCAAAAGAGCTGACCAGCCATTCTGCCGCTGCCAGCATATCTTTCTTATGCTCTGACAGAGAACTGACGGATGGGATACGGAGGAAAGATTCCAATTCTTCCAAATGATCTCCCCGGTGCTGCTGGAAATAACGTTCGATTTGCTGTGCATCCATTCTGAAAAACCTCTTTTCGCTAAGTATTCTTACAATGAAAAAAGTATACCATAAGGAAGTTATACTTTTCGACAGATGGAAAATCGCTATGATATAATTATAGGCACGGAAATAGCTCGAAAAATTTTGTGTTTTAGACACTGGAGGAAACAATTTTGTTTATAGCGTTAATATTATTTTTAATGATGTCGTTCTTCTTATCAGGAAGCGAAACGGCATTGACTGCGGTTAACAGGATGAAGGTCCATCTTCGCGCTGAGCAGGGGGATGTAAAAGCACAGAACCTGCAAAAATTGATCGCGAAGCCGGACCGGATGATCACTACTATATTAATCGGAAATAATATCGCCAATATCATGCTGCCTACCCTCGTCACCATGATTGCAATCGACAGAGGGTGGGAAGTCGGACTTGCCACGGCGGTTTTGACTTTAATTTTAATCATTTTCGGTGAAGTCCTGCCGAAAACCATCGCAGCCACTTTTGCTGACAAGGTCGCTTATGTAGTGGCCCCGGTAATCCGTGTGCTTGTCTTTTTATTCAAGCCGCTTACGTGGCTGCTCGCGCAATTCACCAATATCTTCATCCGCATCATCTCTAAAGGCAGCGTCAAGGAAGCGACGATGACTAAGGAAGAATTGCGGACAATGGTGGACATTGCGTCGACTGAAGGGACTTTTGAAGAAGACGAATCTGAACGAATCAAGGGAGTCCTTGATTTTCCCCATAAAGACGTTTCTGACGTCATGTCCACGCACCGGACGGATATCGTCGGAATCGCCATAGACTCAACCTACGAAGAAGTCCGTGATTTAATCCTGGATTCTTCCTACACCCGCTATCCGGTTTATGAAGAAAGCATGGATAACGTGGTCGGCCTGTTCTATTCGAAAAAATTGATCGAATGGTCAATGAACCCTAACCTGACCCTGCAGGAATTGATGGATGATAATCCGCTGTTCGTTGTGCAGTCAGTCAGCGTTGAAAAAGTATTTAAAATGATGATGGCCAAGAAAAAACACATGGCCGTTATTTTGGATGAATACGGCGGTACGCTGGGGATCGTTACACATGAAGACATCATTGAAGAAATGATCGGACAGGACATCGAGGACGAGACGGACGAGGAAGATGATGAACTCGTATTCGAAATGACTGAGAATACATTATCATGCCATGGCCGGCTTGAAATAGAAGATGTGAATGAAATGTTCTCAGTGGAAGTGCCGAACGACCACGACACCATTGCCGGATTTGTCATGCAGCAGCTTGGCCATGTACCGGATGAGGGCGAACAGTTCACCTATGAAAATCTTCATGTTGAAGTGAACGAGATGGACCGCAACCGCATCGTGCGTTTGACGATCACTAAAAAAGAAGAAGAAGTATTTGCTTAAAACCTGCCTGTTGGCGGGTTTTTTGTTTGCTTACATTATTGTAAGCCAAATGAAAGCGGAAGCGATAGAGTGAAAGGTTCTTTTCCGGCACAATAAGGTCAACAAGAAAAACGGACGGAGGAACCAAACATGGAAAGTTTATATACAGAATACAACCGCTACATTTATCATTTATGCTTGAAACTTACTCGCAATAAGGTGGAAGCGGAAGACCTTATGCAGGAAGTTTGGCTTAAAGTGGTTCGATATGAAGCTTCGATCAAGGACGTGGATCATGTCAAAGCCTGGTTGACGACAATCTGTATGAATACTTTCCGTGACCGCTACCGCAAAAATGTGCGCCGCAGCAAACATGTCCAGCAGCAGCCGGAAGGTCTCGATATTTCATTGCTTGACCTGATTCCATCGGATAACGCAGGAGCACCTGAACTATTGGAACAGCAGGATGTTTCCGTATTGCTTCAGGACAAAATCTCGCAGCTGGATTCGATTTACCGGACGACGATTGTTTATTTCTATGTGCATCAATTATCTTTGATCGAGATTGCGGATGCGATGAAAGTGTCGATCGGCACAGTCAAATCACGTCTTTTCCGAGGCAAGCAGAGACTTAAGGATTTATTGCTTGAAGACGTCCAGACGCGCGAGTATGTATTGCCGGCTTAATCAGTGAAAATTATTGCTTCTTCTATATTAGAGAAAGTTTGGGTGTACCGGATATCCGGTACACCTTTTTTGTGCAATCGAATAAAAGATTGCTAATGGAGGATTTTATGGGAAAAATATTTTGGGAAAAATTTAAAGAAATTTTTCTTCATCTGCATTAAGATTAGAAGAGATGAGGGGGATTTCGGAATGATAAAAAGAGTGCGCGGCTGGAGCAAGCGCAAAAGGATAATTTTAGGTGCCCTAGGGGTGCTCGCCCTTATGTATATCGCAGTCATTGTATGGCACACAATAAAACCATTGCCTGATGGGCTCGATTATGCGGGAGGCCTTCATGAGGTGGAGGATGTGGAAATGATTTATGATCTGTCATTTGCACAGAATCAAAAAGGGGTTAATTTAAAGCACGAGCTGCGTATATTCGATGAAATTTATGAAATGATAGAGGATGCCGAAGAGTTCGTGGTCATCGATTTGTTCCTGTTCGATAATTACACAGATCAGGAAATTGACTTTCCGGCAGTCGCGGAAACATTGACCGACAAGCTGCTGGCGAAAAAAGAAGCGAATCCTGACTTCCCGATTTATTTCATAACTGATCCGCTGAACTTCGGTTACGGATCGTATGAAAGCCAGTTGCTTGGCACTATGAAAGACGAAGGCATCGAGGTCATTGTCACGGATCTGGATAAGCTCCGGGATTCGACTCCCTTGTACTCGGGTCTGTATCGTGTAATCTTCCAATGGTTTGATGCAGGGGGGAGAGGGTGGCTGCCGAATGGCATGTCGAGCGAAGCGCCTGATTTGACCATTTCCTCTTATTTGAAAATGATGAACATCAAAGCGAATCACCGCAAAGCGGTCATAACTGAAAATGAAGCAATCATCAGTTCCGCTAATCCTCATAATGCGAGCGGCTTGCATGGCAATATGGCTTTTAAAGTAACGGGGCCAATATTGAACGATATACTGGAATCGGAAGAAGCGGTATCATTATTCTCCGGTGGACCGGAATTGCCGCGTGTGGAGGCCGAAGAGCAAAGCGGCGATTATCAGGTTCAGTACGTAACAGAGAAGAAAGTCCTTGATACATTATTGGAGGATATCGGAAAAACAGCAGAAGGCGACAGTATCCACCTGGCTATGTTCTATATAGCTGATGGGGATGTGGTCGAGGCGTTGACCGACGCGGCAAACCGCGGTGTGAATGTCCAAATGGTGCTCGACCCCAATGAAAATGCTTTTGGTGCCGAAAAAACAGGTTTGCCGAACCGCCCTGTTGTCCATGAAATGCTTGAAAACAGTGACGGAAAAATTGAAGTCCGCTGGTATAACACGGTAGTGGGGCAATTCCATACAAAATCGATCATGATTCAAACAGCCGAAGAAAGTTATATATCCGGCGGCTCCACCAACTTCACGGAGCGGGCGTTCAAGAATTACAATCTTGAGAACAACCTTCGCATCATCGCGCCGAATGACAGTGAACTGGTCGGTGAAATGGACGCTTATTTCGAACGGTTGTGGGATAACGAAGACGCGCTCTATACATTGGATGCAGATGCCTACCAGGACACATTTACATTCTGGCAGCGGGGAATCTATGGCTTCCAGAGAGTGTTTAAGTTAACCACATACTGAGTAGAAAAGCGAAAACGTCTATAAAGATCGAATTATAATAAAAGGTCTCTCCCAATTGGAAGAGACCTTTTATTATTTACTTGATTTGCGGCTCCTGGCCGGCTGCAATCCATTCTTCGACATTCCAGACTTTAGTGGCAAGCCCTTCGTAGAATTCAGGTTCATGGCTGACCAATACGATTGTGCCTTTATAAGCTTGCATAGCGCGTTTCAATTCAGCTTTCGCATCGATGTCCAAGTGGTTCGTCGGTTCATCGAACAGCAGCCAGTTGCTTTCTTCAAGCATCAGCTTGCACAAACGGACTTTCGCCTGTTCGCCACCGCTCAATTGCTTCATCGAACGGGAAATGTGCTCGTTCTTTAAGCCTGTGCGCGCCAATGCCCCGCGCACCTGGCCCTGGTCCATGCTTGGGTAAGCGGACCAGATTTCGTCAAGCGGTGTATGGTCCGGTGCTTTGACTTCCTGTTCGAAATAACTCGGTGTCAAATATTCGCCGCGGATCACATCGCCGTCGAGCGGTTTGATTTTGCCGAGCATCGTTTTCAGCAGCGTCGATTTACCGACGCCGTTCATGCCGACCAGCGCAATCTTCTCGCCGCGTTCTATCATGAACGATAAAGGCGGCAATAGAGGTTTGTCATAACCGATGGACAATGATTCAGCTTCTACTACATAGCGGCTCGGGCTCCGTGTTTCCTTGAAAGCGAATTGCGGTTTTGCCGCAACTTCGGGTTTGTCGATGCGGTCCATGCGGTCAAGCTGTTTCTGGCGTGACTTCGCGCGTCCTGTTGTCGAAGCGCGCGCTTTGTTCTTCGCAATGAATGTCTCGGTTTTCTTGATCATTTCTTCCTGCTTCTCATAAGCATCCAAGTGCTGCTTTTTGGCAAGCTCTGCAAGCTCGATGAATTTCTCATAAGTGGCTGTGTAACGGGATAAACGTGAGAATTCCAAGTGGAAAATGACGTCCGTCACCGAACTCATGAATTCTGTATCATGCGAGATCAACAGGAAAGCATGCGGATAGTTTTTCAGATAATTGACGAGCCACTGGATATGCTCCTCGTCCAGATAGTTGGTCGGCTCATCCAGCAGCAAGACTTTCGGTTTCTCCAAAAGCAATTTGGCCAGCAGCAATTTCGTCCGCTGTCCGCCGGATAATGCTTCGACCGGCCGCTCAAGCCCGATCGCGTCAAGCCCGAGTCCGCGTGCAATTTCCTCGATTTTTACGTCAAGTGTATAGAAATCCCCGGCGTCAAGCGCGTCCTGCACTTCAGCCATTTCTTCCATCAATGCCTCTAAATCGGCATCTTCCTCGCCCATCTTCATGGCGATCTCGTTCAATTCCTCTTCTTTTTTATACAGCGGCAAAAAAGCGTCCTGCATTGTCTGGCGGATTGTCCGGCCAGGCTCCAATTGGGTGTGCTGATCGAGGTAGCCGTAATGCGTTTTCGGCTGCCACTCGACACGTCCGTTATCGTGGATCAATTTGCCCGTCAAAATATTCATCATCGTCGATTTGCCGACACCGTTCGCGCCCACCAGGCCAACGTGTTCACCTTCAACCAACCGGAAAGACACATCGTTGAACAATGTCCGGTCGCCGAATGTATGGCTTAAATTTTCTACTGTCAATAAACTCATGTAAGTAATTCCTCCATTTATAGCTGTAGAACAAGATCTATAAGCGCCCGTCCACAGTGTTCGATATATCAGTATCCCTGAATCGGTATCAGGAAAACACTCAAAAAAAAACCGCGGTTACAAATCCGCGAGTTTTTGGTTTAATTCCGCTAATTTTTGTTCCATCCGTTCGAGTCGCTGTTCAGCCTTCTCAACCATTTTGGCGTGTCCGGTCGTTTCAAGTTTCTCGATATCACCTTGATGGCGAACGTAATCCATCTTCAATTCGGCGATTTCGTTTTCGATTTCCTGCCTGTTCACATAATCACCTGCATTTTTCCTTCATTATAGCATAATTTGGTGGAATTAAAATCATTTCGTTTTGGCTTACGGCTTTTAATTGAGGGAATAAAAAACGTATAATGTGAAAAAAAGATTAAAAGGAGGCGAAAGCCAATCGATACTTTATTGTTTGATCTGATGTTAATCATCTTTCTCGGGGTGATTTCACAATGGCTGGCCTGGCGCTTTCGCTTGCCCGCAATTGTTTTGATGTCCATAGCCGGCTTGCTTGTCGGACCTATTTTAAACATCATCCATCCGGAAGAAAGTTTCGGGGACTTATTCAAGCCCGTCATTTCACTGGCTGTTGCCATCATCCTTTTTGAAGGAAGCTTGAACTTGAACTTCAAGGAAATCCGGGGCTTCAATAAACCGGTCTGGCGGATCGTAACATTCGGCGCCTTTATCGCATGGATCTCCGGATCGCTTGCCGCGCATTACATAGCTGGATTGTCATGGGCGGTGGCATTTGTCATCGGGGGCTTGTTCATCGTTACAGGCCCGACTGTCATCCTGCCATTGCTGCGGCAGGCCAAACTGAAAGCCCGCCCGGCGGCAATTCTGAAATGGGAAGGGATCATCGTCGATCCTTTCGGCGCGCTGCTGGCTTTATTCGCGTTCCAATTCGTGCTGTTCGCAATTGGCGATGAGACAGCTGCAGCCTTTGGCCTGTTCTTCCTGGCTTCCTTATTCGCTGTGGCGCTGGGAGCAGGCGTCGGCTGGCTGCTTGGCTGGATGTTCGAAAAAGGGCAGGTGCCGGAATTCCTGAAAGCACCGATCGTTTTCGGCGTCGTGCTGCTCACATTCGTCCTGTCGGATATCGTCATGCATGAAACCGGACTTTTGGCGGTCACTGCCATGGGAATGGTGATGGCCAATATGCATATCGCATCCATCAATGATATGCGGCATTTCAAGGAAAATATTTCAGTGCTGCTTATTTCAAGTATCTTTGTCATGCTGACAGCATCTCTAAGTCTGGATGTGCTGATTGAAATCTTCAATTGGCGTATTGTCGCCTTCGTACTGGCAACTTTATTCGTTGTGCGGCCGCTATCCATCTGGCTGTCGACGATCGGGACGGACCTTACCAGTCAGGAAAAGACGCTCATCGGCTGGATTGCGCCTCGCGGAATTGTCGCGTTGACCGTTTCAGGTTATTTTGCGGGCGTCTTGCTGGATGCGGGGTTTGAGGATGCTGAGCTGCTGACGGCGCTGACATTCGCGCTCGTCTTCTCAACCGTTGTCGTCCACGGCTTTACAATCGGCTGGCTTGGCCGCAAATTGGATTTGGCGACTGGCGACGATCCCGGCATCATTGTTGTAGGAGTTGGCCGTTTTGTCCTGAAACTCGGTGAAGCCCTTTCCGAATACAATAAAAACGTTCTGATCATGGACCCTTCCTGGGGTAGGCTGCAGCCTGCCCGCCTTGCGGGAATGAAAACATTCACGGGAGAAATCCTTTCCGAGCACACGGAATATGAACTGGATATGACCCCTTATGAAACCATGATTCTGGCGACGGAAATCGATTCTTACAATGCCCTCGTCACGAACAATTATGTTCCTGAATTCGGCAGGGAAAACCTCTATAAGACAGCGATTCACCAAGGCGACCCTGGTGATTATCATTCATCGCTGAAAGGCAAGACTCTTTTCGGCCATGAATGGAATATCCATGAACTGGACATGAAAGCTGAAGAAGGCTATACAATACGAAAAACCCAATTGACTGAACAATACACCTATGAAGATTATAAGAAAAAGTGGAGTGCAGACACGATTTTGCTGTTCATTTACCGTGAACAAGGGAAAATTGAATTCTTCACAAGTGAAAACTTCCCTGAACCGAAGCTCGGTGATACGGTGGTAAGCTTTACATCGCCGGCCCGCCAATCTGACCGTATCCAGGAACGCCTGGAAAACAAGCGCGCAAAAAACAATATCCCTCAGCCTAAAGAATGAAATCTCGACTTCATAAGGTTTTTCGATACGTATCCGCATACGCTGTTTGTTATGATGGAATAAAGTCGGGTCCGGTAAGGAATTTTTCCTTTGGATTCGAATAAAAAATCATTGAGAGGCAGTCAGGCTGCCCAGTATATATGGACTCGAGGAGGAACAGTTTTATGAAGGTTTTATTAGTGGACGGCACAATTGTCGGGAGAAAGACAGGCGCCGTATTGGAGCAGGTCAATATGTACATCCAGGAATTCCGGCCCGACATGGAGTTGGATATTCTGAGTCTTGCTGATTACGAACATCAATTTGTCGACGGACGCCCGCTTGGCGAATATAACAGCAGTATGCAGGATCTTGCCCGCCGTTTTAACGAAGCGGACGGCTACATTATTGCGTCGCCGATTTTCCAGGGCTCTATTCCAGGCGTGCTGAAAAACACATTCGATTTGCTCCATCCGCGTACGATGCGCTACAAACCGGTATCAATCGTGGCAAACGGCGGAACATACCAGCATCACCTGGTAATCGAGAATCAGCTCAAGCCGATTCTCGACTACTTCCGCTGCCTGGTGACACCGAATTATGTCTACACGCACACAAGCCATTTCGATGCTGACAACAACATCATCAGTGAGGACGTCCACGACCGCCTTCGCGAACTGGCCCGCGTTTTCGTGCAGTACGCCGAAATGAGCAAGCATCTCTCAAAAGAAACACTCGACCAACACTAAAATCACTTATGAAAAAGCCTCCTGTGGGAGGCTTTTTGTATTAGGCTGCGATAGGCGAGATTGTGTGCGGGATTTAAGATCAAAAGAAAAATGGATGCTTTTCGCCTAAGGCCGGGCGAAAAGCAGAAAACCATAAGTTCAAGACCACAGCGGACGTTTTCGCAAGGCGATAACGTCCTGTTTTGAGGGAATCTTCGCTTTGGCGAAGATTTTTTCAATTTAAGGTGTTGATTTGGTCGTGATTTGGTCGTGAAAGAGTCGCTTGGGTGCCGAAATTTGAATGGCGGATGAGATAATGGGCTGAAATCCAGGAGAATCTATGGTGCAATTGGAAATGTAGAGGGTTTTGCTGGATTTTATTAACAGTTATGAAAAAGTGATTTCCATTAAAAGAGCTTACTGTCCGCAGAATGAAAATACTGTCCGGAGCAGACCAAATACTGTCCGGAGAATAAAAATACTGTCCGGAACAGATCAAATACTGTCCGGAACAGATCAAATACTGTCCGGAGCATCAAATGACTCCGGAATCATATAAACTCGGTCCTTGAAACTTCCCTGGAAAGTCATTTTCGAATCTGTTAGAAGTTTGGAAGCTACAGAAACCGATTCAATGCCAGTGAAGTCTCTGAATTCCCGGTTGCTTATGAGCGGATTGATTAATACCCGGTATTCTTGAAGTGTTCGCAGGTGAGCGTGTGGATCAATCAAAGAACATTTTTGGCATGTTCATTTTTTGTAGCGATATGTCAGTTTAGAGCCAGGGCATTTCGTGCACAGCACCCCCTCCTCAATTCCGCCGGAACCTCTATCCGCCGCAACTCCCTTTCCGAATGCCTCTCTAAAAGCTTGCCAGCCAGATGCCGCGTTTTGCGCGCAGTCAATAGCTCATCGGGATATTTCGCCAGCAGCTGGTCCATTAAATAAGGCAAGCCGGAAGCCTGAATGATGATGCGGTTTTTCGGCCGGCTGTTTACAATGGATGACGGATATGTGAATACAATCACGCCGATGACAGGAAGCGATACTTTTTGCGCCGACAAAAACTGCTGCATCCATCTTTCATGGCGGCGGATCTGGTCATCGGGATTGTTCATTCCGTCGATGCTGCCGTCTTTATTGGTACGGGAGAATTGGCGCAGCTGGGGATCAAAATTCAGTTCGCCTGAAATGGATTTGATTTCAAGCAGCAGGACGAAGCGGCTGGTGATGAGCACCGTATCAATCTGATGGGAGGACTTGGGCTTTTGGATAAAGAGATCTTGTATAAAGTAATGAGGGTTTTCAATGGGAATTTCATAGAAAAGGGAGTCGACGCGCTGTTCGCCGTGGAAGCCGGCAGACATTCGGCGAAGCTGTTCCGTCCATTGGGGGAATCGGGGATGGACGATGGGGGTGCGTTGCAGCAGGCTTTCCAGCTGCAGAATTTCAGGTGGTTCACTGCGGTCTTTTAAAATCAATAATTATCATCTCCTTAATCTCAATATAGCTGAACTAAAATTGCGTGGCAAGAAAATTCCGACTACTCGAAAACTATGTAAATCAATCACTCCACACCACCGGCAAAACAGAAAATGTTATAATAGCCAAATGAGAAATGAGGGTGAATAATATGAAATCAATCGTAATAGCAGAAAAGCCATCGGTGGCACGCGACATTGCACGGGTGCTCGGATGCAATCAGAAAGGCAACGGGTTCCTGGAAGGAAAGCAGTATATTGTGACGTGGGCGCTGGGCCATCTGGTGACGCACGCGCAGCCCGAGCAGTATGACAACGACTTCAAGGAATGGAAGATGGAAAATCTGCCGATCATTCCGAAGCCGTTCAAGCTCGTGCCGATCAAACAATCAATGAAACAATATAACGCAGTCAAAGCCCAGCTGAACCGCGGTGACGTCAAAGAAGTCATCATCGCGACGGATGCCGGGCGGGAAGGGGAACTGGTTGCGCGCTGGATCCTCGAGAAAGCCGGCAATAGAAAGTCGGTCAAACGTCTATGGATTTCGTCGGTTACGGACAAAGCCATCAAAGACGGCTTCAATAATCTGAAAGACGGCAAAGCCTACGAGAACCTTTACCAGGCGGCAGTCGCAAGAGCAGAGGCTGACTGGGTCGTCGGCATCAACGCCACTCGTGCGTTAACAGTAAAATACAACGCGCAATTATCAACAGGACGCGTGCAGACGCCGACACTTGCGATGATTGCGGAGCGTGAGCGGCAGATCCGCAATTTCCAGCCGAAGCCGTATTACGGCATGCAGGCGATTACGGACCAGGCCGCGTTCACGTGGACAGACGGCAATTCAACGCAGTCGTTTGATAAGGAGAAAATCGATCGTTTATTCGCGAAGCTCGACAATACGCTTGAAGGTAACGTGACGGATATCAAAATCACGCCGAAAAAACAGCCGGCGCCGCCTTTATTCGACTTGACCGAATTGCAGAAAGAAGCGTATAAACGCTACGACTGGTCGGCGAAAGAGACGCTGAACACGCTTCAGAACCTGTATGAGCGCTATAAAATCGTGACGTATCCGCGGACGGATTCGAAGCATCTGACGTCCGATATGAAAGATACATTGAAAGACCGCATCAAAGCCGTGCAGACTGGGCCATACCGATCTCTTGCGGCAACAGTTCTGAAATCGCCGGTAACAGCACAAAAAGGTGTCATCGATGATGCCAAAGTGTCGGATCACCACGCCATCATCCCGACAGAGGAGAATCCGCCGCTGCACGAACTGTCGGCGAATGAGCATAAATTATACGATATGATCGTCAAGCGTTTCCTGGCGGTATTCTATCCGCAATATGAATACGACCAGACGACGGTGAAACTGACTGCAGGCGGTGAAACGTTCCAGGCGAAAGGCAATACGGTAAGAAATGAAGGCTGGAAACGCATCTACCTGGATGACGATGAAGACAAGGATACGACTTTGCCGAAATTTGAAAAAGGCCAGACGCTGAAAATCAAAGGCATCTCCTTAACTGAAGGCAAAACGAAACCGCCCGCTTTCTTCAATGAAGGAACGCTGCTTGGCGCGATGGAAAACCCGGCGCAGTTCATGGCGGGTGAATCGAAGGAATTGATCAAGACACTTGGCGAAACGGGCGGACTCGGTACGGTAGCGACCCGCGCCGATGTCATCGATAAATTGTTCAATACGTTCCTCATCGAGAAAAAAGGCAAGGATTTAACAATTACATCTAAAGGCCGCCAGCTTCTCGAGCTGGTGCCGGAAGATCTGAAGTCACCGAAACTGACAGCTGACTGGGAACAGCAGCTGACGAAAATCGCCAAAGGCCAGATGAAGAAAGAAGCTTTCATGAAAGAAATGGTTTTATTCGCGGAAAAATCCGTTTCCGATATTAAAAAGAGCGACAAGAAATTCAAGCACGACAACGTCACCGGCAAAATGTGCCCGGATTGCGGCAAGCCGCTTCTTGAAGTCAACGGCAAACGCGGCAAGATGAATGTCTGTCAGGACCGCGAATGCGGCTACAAGAAACAAGTGGCGATGCTGACGAACGCGCGCTGCCCGAACTGCCATAAGAAACTGGAAATGCAGGGTGAAGGCGACGGCAAGATTTTCGTCTGCAAATGCGGACACCGCGAGAAATTGTCGGCGTTTGAAAAACGGAAGAAATCAGGCCAGTCGAAAGCGACGAAAAAAGACGTCAATAAATACTTGAAGCAGCAGGACGAGCCGCCGCAAAACACGGCGATGGCCGAAGCGCTGAAAAAATTATTGAACCAGAACGATTAGAAATATTTTGAAAATGGTGGTAAGCTGATTTTATGATTACAGTTACCAGATAAGGAGCGCCGCCATGGGAAAAAAGATTGCAAAAACCAATGCCGCAAGAATCCTTGATAAAGAAAATATCCCTTACGACATCATCCATTATGAAATTGAAGATGGTTTGGTGGATGGTGTATCCGTCGCTGCCAAAATCGGCCATCCGGAAGAAATGGTTTATAAAACGCTCGTAGCTGTGGGATCATCCAAGCAGCATTATGTGTTTGTGATTCCGGTAGCCGATGAACTGAATTTAAAGGCAGCCGCAAAAGCGGCAGGTGAAAAGAAAATTGAAATGGCGCCGGTTAAAGACATCCAGGCCCTGACCGGTTATGTGCGGGGCGGCTGTTCGCCGGTCGGCATGAAAAAACCGTTTCCCACTTTTATTGCCCAGCAGGCGGAGGAGCAGAAAGAGATCATCGTATCCGCCGGGAAAATCGGCATGCAGATTAAGATTGATCCCGCTAAATTGCTGGAAGTCACTGATGGACGGTACACAGAACTGACAGCGAAAGACGATTGATCCGGATTTCCACCCATTCATCAAATGGGTGGATTTTTCTTAAGCCGGAAGGAATGATGAACAATCAGCGAAAGAAGGGGCTTAATGATGAGAACGTTGTTTTACCGCTGGCTGTTCTTTCTCAGCGGATTAATAATACTGGCACTCGGATTCACGATGATCATCAAGGCCAATAAATTAGGCATCGGGCCATGGGATGTGCTGCATGTCGGCCTGTTCATGAATTTCGGGCTGACAATCGGCACCTGGTCGATTCTCGTGGCATTTATATTAATCATCATCTCCACCATCTCACAGCGGAGGCTGCCGCAGGTCGGCACATTCCTTAACATGATTCTGATTGGCGTATTCATCGATATCTATTATTTCATTATCCCCGATATTCCTTCGATTACAGGACAGGTCTTAATACTGATTGGCGGCATCATCGTTTCGGGTTTTGGCGTCGGCATCTATGTAGCGCCGAAAATCGGAGCGGGACCGAGAGACAGCCTGATGCTCATGCTGATGCAAAAAACAGGGCTAAGCGTCACAGTGGTGCGCGCGGGAATTGAAATCACGGCTGCATTGATTGGCTGGGCGCTTGGCGGTCCAGTGGGTATCGGCACGATTGCCGTAGCTCTTTTGACCGGCAGAATCGTCCAGTTCACCTTGCCGCAAGCCGAAGCTTTATTGAAAAGAATCATCGAAAAGAAAGATGAACTGCCGCCGGTTTTGAAAGTTTGAAACCGGCGCTTCTTTATGTTATAAATAAAGCCGAGTAAAACTATTGGTTTTATTAGCAATGAAACCTAAAAGGAGCAAATTAATGGGACGCGAGTTCGTAACGATATTTGATGAATGGGTTCATACTTATGATGAATCAGTCAGCGGCAAAGATGCGGAATACAGAGATGTGTTCTTTAAATATGAAGATATACTGCAGGCTGTTGCCAATGCGGCAATAAGCCCGGTGATTGAATTCGGTGTAGGAACAGGCAACCTGACTGAAAAATTGCTTGCCAAGGGATATGAAGTCGCCGGCATCGAGCCGAACGCGGCAATGCGCGAAGTGACAAATGAGAAATTGAAGGATGCGGCAATCATAGATGGAGACTTCCTGGAATTCGATCTGCCGCTGCAGCCGAAATCGTTGGTCAGCTCCTATGCTTTCCACCATTTGACGGATGCGGAAAAAGCCGAGGCGTTCAATTTGTACGCGGAACTGCTGCCGACGGGCGGGAAAGTGGTATTCGCGGATACATTATTCCAGTCAAAAGAAGCGCAGCAAGAAGTGATTGACTTTGAAAAGTCACGCGGTCATGATAACCTTGTAGAAGATTTAAACCGTGAATATTACACGACTTTGCCTGTGATGAAAGAGCTGATTGAACAGGCGGGATTCACAGTAGAGTTCACCCAGCTGAACAATTATGTCTGGCTGATTGACGCCAGCAAAAAATAATTATATTTAAAAACAACAAACAACTTGCATGCGAAAGCCGCTTCGGCGCTTTGGACAAGGCTCCCGCAATAAGCCGAGAAAACCACTCGTCTTATTGCTTCGCCCAGACCGGTGGCGCGCCGGCGCTGAGAGAAATCTCTAAAGATATGAAGCAAAACAGCGAAGACTCCCAGGCGACCAAGCGAAGTGCTGAGATCCACTCGGGCGAAGTGTAACGAGACCGAGTTAGCTTAGCGCAAGCAGCCAGGAAAGCGGAGCTGTTTTGCGGAATATCGAATGCAAAAGCTTATTGATTCAAATCTAATCAGACCAAAAGGAGACGATCCCATTGAAAAAAATGAACGTTGAAAGTTTTAACCTCGACCATACAAAAGTAGTCGCGCCATATGTACGTCTTGCAGGAGAAAAAACAGGGGCGAACGGAGATACGATCCGCAAATACGATATCCGTTTCAAACAGCCGAACAAAGAACACATGGAAATGCCTGGCCTTCATTCGTTGGAACATATGATGGCAGAACACAGCCGCAATCATTCAGACCATATCATCGACATCGGGCCAATGGGCTGCCAAACAGGCTATTATCTTTCATTGATCAACCACGATGATTACGAAGATGTATTGCGCATCATCGAAAATACATTAAAAGATGTTATTGAAGCAGATGAAGTTCCAGCCTGCAATGAAGTGCAATGCGGCTGGGCAGCAAGTCACAGCTTAGAAGGCGCGAAAGAACTGGCGCGTGAAATGCTGGCGAAAAAAGACGAGTGGCACCAGGTGTTCGCTGAAGAAACTGTCTGAGGAGAATGGCCATGAAATATGCTACAGGCATCCAGGAATTGATCGGCGAAACCCCGCTTTTGGAATTAACGAATATGGATATTCCGAACAAGTGCCGGATTTTCGCTAAACTTGAGTATTTTAATCCAGGCGGCAGTGTGAAGGACCGCCTAGGTGTTTCTTTAATAGAAGATGCCGAACGCCGCGGCGTATTGAAGCCCGGAGGCACCATGATCGAGCCGACTGCCGGCAACACTGGCATCGGCTTAGCTATTGCCGCCATCGGCAAAGGCTATAAGGTGAAGTTCGTCGTTCCGGAAAAATTCAGCCAGGAAAAACAGGGGCTGATGCGCGCACTTGGCGCGGAAGTCATCAATACACCGACTGAAAAAGGGATGAAAGGCGCAATTGAAAAAGCGCGGCAGCTTGCAAAAGACGAGCAGGCTTTTTCACCGTCCCAATTCTCGAATCCCGCAAATCCGGAAACATATGTCCGCACACTGGGCCCTGAATTATGGGAAGCACTTGATGGTGAAATCGATATATTTGTCGCGGGGGCAGGTTCCGGCGGCACGTTTATGGGGACATCCCGTTACTTGAAATCGCAAAACGCTGACATAAAAACCGTGATCGTGGAACCGGAAGGCTCCATCTTGAACGGCGGCGAATCCGGACCGCATCTGACGGAAGGCATCGGCATGGAATTTTTGCCGGATTATATGGACACTTCATTATTCGAAGCGATCCATACGATTACCGACCGGGAAGCTTTCTCCGCTTTCAAGGAGTTGGCGAAACGGGAAGGATTGCTGGTCGGCAGTTCTTCAGGCGCCGCATTTGCTGCAGCGCTGAGAGAAGCGGAAACCGCCAAACCCGGCAGCCATATCGTCACGGTTTTTGCGGATTCCAGCGAGCGGTATATGAGCCAGGATATTTACAATAAAACCTTCGAGGAGGAAATTTAATGAGAGCCAAGACGAGATTGATCCACGGCGGCATTTTTGGGGACGAAGCGACAGGTGCCGTTTCCACGCCGATTTACCAGGTAAGTACGTATAAACAGGAAGCGGTCGGCAAATTTAAAGGCTATGAATATTCACGTACAGGCAATCCGACGCGCCATGCGCTTGAAGAATTGATCGCGGATGTCGAATACGGACATGCCGGATTTGCATTCGGCTCCGGTATGGCGGCCATTTCATCTGTCATGATGCTGTTCTCGGCTGGAGACCACGTCATCCTGACTGATGATGTCTACGGCGGAACTTACCGTGTCATGAATAAAGTGCTGAACCGGTTCGGTTTGGAGTTCACTTTTGTGGATACCGGAAATATGGAAGAAGTGGAAGCGGCAGTCAAAGAGAATACGAAAGCGATTTTCATCGAGACACCGACAAATCCTTTATTGAAAGTGACCGATATTGAAGCGGTGGCGAAATTCGCTAAAACGAAAAACCTCCTGACAATTGTCGACAACACATTCATGACACCATATTTGCAAAGCCCGATTAAACTCGGCGCTGATATCGTGCTGCACAGCGCAACGAAATACATCGGTGGGCACAGCGATGTTGTAGCTGGGCTTGTCGTAGTGAATTCAGAGGAACTCGCCTCTGAGCTGCACTTTGTTCAAAACTCGGTTGGCGCAATTTTAGGGCCGCAGGATTCATGGCTATTGATGCGCGGATTGAAAACTCTCGGCATCCGCATGGAAGAGACAGGAAGCAATGCTCAGAAAATCGCTGAATTCCTGCAAGGCCACGAGGCAGTCGGCACTGTGATATATCCAGGCCTCTCTGACCATACAGGCCACGAATTGATGAAAAAACAGGCCACTGGTTTTGGCGGCATGATTTCATTTGACGTTGGCAGCAAGGAAAAAGCTGGCGAGCTGTTGGCGAAGTTGAAATACTTCACACTTGCGGAAAGCCTGGGCGCGGTTGAAAGCCTGATCTCAGTTCCGGCACAGATGACGCATGCTTCGATTCCAGTCGAGCGCCGCGGCGAACTTGGCATCGTGGAAGGCCTGGTGCGGATCTCTGTCGGCATTGAAGATGTAGAAGATCTGATCGAAGATCTTGAACAGGCATTAAATTAATAAAAGATATGTGAAACAAAGTAGAATCCGCCTATATGGCGGATTTTTTAATTTATTCATAAAAAAGCAATTAGGTAATATATAGGCATTGGTGGAAAAAATGTCTATACTATATGCCTAATAGTTCGGGTTACGAAATAATCTATATACCCTATTCTTCTGAATTATCAGACGTGTTAAGATTTTCACAAGTAATAAAATTCTGATAAGTTTGGAAGGGGAAAAACGAATGATCAAAAGCAAGTGGGTTTCAATATTATCAGCAAGTGCTCTAACATTATCACTGATGGCGCCGGCGGCCTTGGCGGCTCCAGCAGAAACGCTTCCATCACCATCAAATTGGAATGAAGCGCGGTACGGCGACAGAATCGATATAGACCAAAGCTTGAATGAGCTTTCAAATGACGCTGATTTCCAGAAAGAAGCGGAAGCTAAGATCAAAGCACAAGCTGGTGCTTTGGATGGCGAAACTGCTGGCGGCGGCGAAACTGCAGCTGATGGAGCATTTACAGAAGATCACGGAACAAAAATGTTCCTTGACCGCAATCTGGCATTCAAGGAATTCACACTTCGCAGCATTGGGGACAATGTTGAAATCTGGGTAGCAAACGATTTGGCATACGGACCGAACAATCCGAAACCCGCTGATGTCGTTACGCAGGAGCAAGTCGATAAATTACGTGATGAGTTTGACAGCAATATCTATCCGGTAGCAACTGACTTCTTCGGGACACCGGATTCCTTGGATGGCACAAACTCTCCGCTGCCAGGAATGGTTGGCCTTCCCGAAGGGTATTATGAAGGTTCCGATAAAGTGATCATGCTTGTTGATAACGTGCAGGATGAAGGCTGGAACGATCCAACCTATCCATTCTTTGTTGCCGGTTTCTTCTGGCAGACGCTTGAAAACTATACAGACCGCAACATCATTACAATCGATACCAATTCATGGGAAACCCGCCTTGAGTCCACTTTCTTCGGAACAACGATCCATGAGCTTCAGCATTTGATCCAGGCTGATAACGATGGTGCTGAAGAAACTTGGCTGAACGAAGGGATGTCGACATTCTCTGAATATCTTGGAGGATACGGACACGGTGAAGGGTCGATCAACTTCTACCTGGATCATCCTGAAAACTCGCTTGTAAACTGGGATGAGCATGGCACAGCAGCAACTGGTCCGGAAACAATCGCGGATTACGGACAAGTTTACTTGTTCACTCTTTATATGTATGACAAATTCGGCCAGGAGTTCATCCGTGAACTTGCAACTGATGGCACGAGCCAAGGTATGGCAAGCGTAGACAAAGTACTTCAAAGTTACGGCACGAATAAAACATTCACTGAAGTCTACCAGAATTTCATGACAGCGTTGACGCTGGATAATTCTGATGTAAGCAGCGACTATAATATCGACAGCATCGACCTGCGTGAACTGCCGGTTGGCGATGGCGTACGCGGCAAAACTGTAGACTTTGAAAGTGCAAAAACATTTGAAAAAGAAGGCGTTCCGGCTTGGGGCGGCGACTTTAAGGAATTCAACTTCGGAAAAGATGTACGCGGCCTTGAATTTGACGGCGTAGATTTCCTTCCATTGCAATGGAGCACAGTTGCAGACCCTAAAGGTTCTGGTGAACAGGTTCTTCATGCGAACAATGGTGATGAAGCGGACCAGGCATTGATCTTCGGAGCAACTGTACCAGCGGCAAACCCGACACTGACGTTCGACCATTTCTATGACATCGAAGAACAATGGGATTTCGGCATGGTGCAGGTTTCAACCGACAACGGCGAAACGTGGACTTCACTTGAAAATGAAAACACGCGAAGTGATGTAGTTGAAGAAGGCTACCCGACAATCAAAGAGAACGTACCAGGATTCACAGGAACAAATGGCGACTGGGCTACAGAAACGTTTGACCTTTCAGCTTATGCTGGACAGGATGTACTGGTTTCATTCCGCAACTTGACGGACTGGGGCTCAAATAATCCAGGCTGGTTTGTGAAAGATGTACAGCTTGGCGATTTCTTAAATGACGGATCTTCGACAGAAGCATTCCAGTCACTTGGCCAATTGAAAGGTAAATATGTCGATTTCACAACGACATTCATCCAAACGAAGAAAAACGGCAAGCAGCGCGTATTCCACGTGGATCCGTTCAATGTAACCGATGAAGATGCATTGGATCTTAAACAAGTGCTTCGTGAAGGCAATGTGAAGATGATCACTTCTTACGCGGCTGAAGAAGGCCAAAAAGAAGCGAAAGAGTTCACTTATGAAGTTCAGTACAAAGTGGACAACCCGAACAAAGGCAAAGGCAATAATAACGGCAAAGGCAATAAAGGAAACAATGGAAAAGGGAATAACAAGAACTGATTTAAAAGCGGACTGCGGTCCGCTTTTTCTTTTGGGTAAAATTGCGTTATGATAAGAAGGTAGAAGAATTCAGGTATATGAAAGGAAGATTAACTTGTCGAAAAAACTGGATGCTTTCCTTAACGAGAATCTTAACGAACTTAAAGAGCAAGGCTTATATAATGAAATCGACCCGGTTGAAGGACCGAACGGACCAATTATCCAGGTTCGAGGGAAAGACCTTATCAACTTGTCATCAAACAATTATCTGGGCTTGGCTACAAACGACGAACTGAAAAAGATCGCCAAAGAAGCAATCGATAAATACGGCGTTGGAGCCGGAGCGGTCCGCTCAATCAACGGCACATTGGACCTTCACGTGAAACTGGAGGAAAAACTGGCTGAGTTTAAAGGGACAGAAGCAGCGATTTCCTATCAATCAGGATTCAACTGCAACATGGCTGCAATTTCCGCTGTCATGGATAAAAATGATGCGATTCTGTCGGATCAGCTGAACCATGCCTCGATCATTGATGGATGCCGCTTGTCGAAAGCGAAAATCATTGCCTACAAACACTCGGATATGGAAGACCTTCGCGCTAAAGCGAAAGAAGCGACTGAATCCGGCCAATACAATAAAGTAATGGTTATCACAGACGGTGTCTTCTCGATGGATGGAGATATCGCGAAACTTCCGGAAATCGTGGAAATTGCAAAAGAATTCGACTTGATCACGTATGTAGATGATGCGCACGGTTCAGGCGTTACCGGCAAAGGCAAAGGAACTGTGAAGCATTTCGGCCTCGAAAAAGAAGTCGACATGCAAATGGGGACTCTATCGAAAGCTGTCGGAGTTGTCGGCGGCTATGTGGCGGGCAAGCAAAACCTGATTGACTGGCTGAAAGTGCGTTCACGTCCATTCCTGTTCTCCACAGCTGTTACTCCAGGGGACGTTGCCGCAATCACGGCGGCAATCCAGATGATCATCGATTCAACCGAGCTGCATGATAAGCTATGGGAGAACGGCGATTACCTGAAAAAAGGCTTGAAAGACCTCGGATTTGATATCGGAGAATCTGAAACACCGATCACACCTTGCATTATCGGCGAAGAAAAAACGACACAGGAATTCTCGAAACGTCTATTCGAAGAAGGCGTTTACGCAAAATCCATCGTCTTCCCGACAGTTCCAAAAGGCACAGGACGCGTCCGCAATATGCCGACTGCTGCCCATACAAAAGAAATGCTTGATCAGGCAATCTCCATTTATGAAAAAGTTGGTAAAGAGCTTAACATCATTAAATAATAGAAATCGCCCCGCCGGAATTTCCGGTGGGGCGATTTTTTATGGTAACGGCTTCATCCGTTTAAAGCTCTTTTCCAATGTGTATTTTTGGATGCCGCGTGCTGCCTTCACACTTTTCTCTGCATATTCCCGAAAATTGGTGTCATTGTTTTCAAAAGCAATGAGCGCATCAATCGAATGGTTCATCCAAGGCTCTTTTATCCGGCTGTTAAGCTCTGCTGCACGCTGGAATTCTCCGGAAGATGCCGCGATGTGGGCGAGGTAATAGCTGCGCATCGGTTCACGGTCAATTCCTTCCGCATGCTGTGCGGCAATGCCGGGCTGTCCCCGGTATATGGCCAGCATCGTCCGGTAGATCGATTGCATCGCCGGCTGTTTATGAGTCATCAGAATCCGTTCGATGGATCGTTCAACATCCTGTTCATTTCCATGTCCAAGTGCGTATGGGAAAGCGAAAATGGCTTTATGCCGGTTCCGGTGGATGTAACGTTCGATTTGCCGCAGTGAATTGGAGAAATACGCAACATACATTCCCGGCAGTACCATTACTGTAAGGTAGAAAATGATAACGATGGCAAATACGAGCCAGCGCGGGGTATCGATGGACAATAAAAATCCAGTGACGCCCATTCCAATAAGAAAGAGCATTATCAATCGCAGGGATATCATGGTCCACCTCCGCTGAAAATAAATACAATTGTTAAATCGAACTGCAACACTTGCCCAATAGGCTTTCTAACAGTATATCAAAAACATTTACCCCTGGGCATCCCTAAAGTCGTTGTGTTTTTTAAGCGAACAATTTATAATGTCGGTATGGCAAACGCTGTTATATCAATGTTTGATTTAAAATAAATGTGTTTATGCAGAGGACAAATGTTTTATTCGAGAGGAGCTTATAAGATGAAACGAATTATGATTACAGGTGCCCTGGGGCAGATCGGGTCGGAATTGACCGGGAAATTGCGCGGTATTTACGGAGCGGAAAACGTTTTGGCAACGGACATCCGTCCTTCTGATGACACCAGCGGCCCATTTGAAATCCTGGATGTAACGGATGCACAAAAAATGTACGACCTGGCCAAGGATTTTGGCGCGGATACGATGATGCATATGGCGGCGCTATTGTCGGCTACTGCGGAAGAGAAACCGCTGCTTGCCTGGAATTTGAACATGGGCGGCCTCGTCAATGCATTGGAAGCGTCGCGTGAGCTTGGCATGCAATTCTTTACACCAAGTTCCATCGGAGCTTTTGGTCCATCCACCCCGAAAATGGACACACCACAGGACACCTTGCAGCGCCCAACGACCATGTACGGCGTCAATAAAGTCGCAGGCGAATTATTGTGTGATTATTATCACCAGAAATTCGGCGTCGATACACGCGGCGTCCGGTTCCCTGGACTGATCTCTTACGTGGCTCAGCCAGGCGGCGGCACGACTGATTATGCGGTAGATATCTATTACAAAGCTTTGGAGCAAGGGAGCTACACTTCCTATATCGATAAAGGCACTTACATGGATATGATGTATATGCCGGATGCTCTTCAGGCAATTGTTGACTTGATGGAAGCGGACCCTGCAAAACTTGAACACCGCAACGCGTTCAACGTGACGGCTATGAGTTTCGAGCCGGAAAAGATTGCGGCTTCAATCCGCAAGCACCTCCCTGATTTCAAAATGAACTATGATGTGGATCCGGTCCGCCAGGCAATTGCAGACAGCTGGCCGGACAGCATCGACGCATCAGCTGCGAAAAAAGAATGGGGCTTCAAGACAGCCTACGATCTGGATGCGATGACAGCGGATATGTTAGATAAGTTAAAAGCGAAATTGCAAAATGCTTGAATGAGAAAAGCGACAGCAAAGAGATAGCCCAAATAGAATTTGGGCTATCTCTTTGCGACGAAGCAGCGAAGCGATGCAGGAGCGCATCTTTGTCCCTCGCCGCCGGTTGCTACATTTTATACCTGTAGAAACATGTGAATATTTTTCTCAGTAAACCAAAAGAGTTGGATTACTTATTTATAGAAAGTAATTCTGAGATATGGAGCAAAACAGCGAGACTCCCAAGGGAGCAGAAACGGAGTTGGCTTTCCAACTCCGTTTCGAGCGAAGTGCTGAGATCCACTCGGGCGAAGGGGACCGAGTCCGAGTTAGCTCAGTGCGAGCCCCAAGGAAAGCGAAGCTGTTTTGCGCAATATCGATTACTTATCTTTACCTTTTTCTAAACAAGCTGAAAAAATGCCATCCGCGACCGCGGATGGCATTTTCTCTTTTTATTAGAATAGCAGATGAGCAACTCCGGCAATGATCGGCAATGCGATAATTGTGCGAAGCAGGAAAATGACGATCAAATCAAGGATATTGACCGGGATTTTCGAACCGAGCAGGATTCCGCCGACTTCTGACAAGTAAATCAGCTGAGTGACAGACATTGTTGCTACTACGAAACGGGTCATTTCAGATTCAATGCCTGACCCAAGGATAGCTGGCAGGAACATATCGGCAAAGCCGACAACCATCAACTGGGCCGCTTCAGCCGCTTCTGGAATGCCAAGCAAATTCAGGTATGGAACAAACGGTGCGCCAAGAATAACGAAAAGATCTGTATATGTAGCCAGGATTAAGGCAATGGTTCCGAATGCCATAACAACTGGTGCAACACCGATCCACATATCCAGCACATTTTTGAAACCATCTTTGAGGAAATTGCTGACTGAACGGTTGCGGTCAGCTTTTTGAAGCGCTTTTTCCAAACCATACGTTGCTACATTATAGCCTTTAGGAACATCTTCCGTTTGGGACTCCTGTTCAGAACCATCGATATAAGTTGTTGGTTTGCGAGTCAAAGGATAGATGCGGGGCATGATCAATGCGAGAATGACGCCCGAAAGAATAACTGTTCCGTAATAAGGAAGGAAATAACTTGCTAAACCGATTTCGCCGATAACAACAATCGCGAAAGTGATGGATACAACTGAGAATGTTGTTCCGATAATTGCCGCTTCACGCTGTGTGTATTTATTGTCTTCATACTGCTTGCTTGTCAACAGTACTCCGATTGTCCCGTCTCCTACCCACGAAGCCAAAGCATCAATGGAAGAACGGCCTGGAAGCCGGAATAAAGGACGCATGATTTTCATCATCATGGAACTGAAGAATTCAAGAAGTCCGAAATTCATTAACAGGGGCAATAACAGTCCCGCAAACAGGAAGATTGTGAACAGGAATGACAATAATCCATCTTCACCATCTAATAAGAGACCACCTGTATCTCCACTCCAGACTGCTTCCGGTCCGATCTGGAACAAGACCATAAACGCGAATACTGCAGCTACAACGCGTGTAATCGTCCAAAAAAGGCTGACATTGAAGAGCTTGTCAAAAAACGGGACATTCTCGTCTTTATTCGGTTTTTTGGTTATGTACGCCAATGATCCGATGGCCGCAATAGACAGGAGGACGAGCAGAATCCATGGTACGACTGAAGCGATGTTATCCGCCATCCAGTTAGCGAGTACAGCGATGGTGACCATCCATTCCGTATCGCCGTCAGCATTGGTGGTAGGTATCGGAACCAAGAAAAGCAGGATACCCAGTAATGATGGAATGAGAAATAAGAGCCATGTTGATGTTGAGAATTTTTTCATTGATTTTCCCCTTTTCTTTGTGCATAAAAACACATTATAACTACTGATTATACAGCATTTTTCCCCTAAAAACGCTTTCAGTAATATTGTTTATTTTATCTGACAACAATAGAAAAGCGCAAGCGCCCGTTTAGCTCTGAAAGGCATAAGACAGAACAGCGGCGCGGTCCTGACCGCAGAGCTGGGCTGGCTTATGACCCGAAGAGCTGGGCGCTGGAGTCTGGACTGAAGAAAAGCGCAAGCGCCCGTTTAGCTCTGAAAGGCATAAGACAGAACAGCGGCGCGGTCCTGACCGCAGAGCTGGGCTGGCTTATGACCCGAAGAGCTGGGCGCTGGAGTCTGGACACAGCCATTCTGCTTCTTAAGATTCAATAAACTTATAAGTTCATACTATTGTAGAAGCAAAAGAAAAAACACCCTTATTTTCAATTAAGAAAATCAGGGTGCAAATTACTCAGAAAGACGATTCAAAATCATCTTCCCAGCGGTAAGTATAGAAGCGCTCTTTCGTCAGCCAGTTTTCAGTTTCGGCATCGCCCTGCGCCAGTTTATGTTCCATTTCTTCCAGCATCCAGGCAGTTTGGGATATGTGTGCTTTCATAGAAGCCATTTTATGGTCTCTGACCGGTGTAATGTCATAGACGATATCCGGATTGCCGAGAACTTCCAGCGTGTTATTGGCAAACGCCACGCAATGAAGTTTCGGACGGTCTTCCATCCGCCGGACAGCCCGTACTACAGCGCGTGCTGTCGCTTCATGGTCAGGATGGACGGCGAACTTCGGATAGAACGTAATGATCAAAGACGGATCTAATTCCTCGATAAGATCCGTCATCATGCCGACCATTTTTTCGTCGTCTTCGAATTCAATCGTTTTATCGCGCAGCCCCATCATCCGAAGGTCGGTCAAACCGATGGCTTCGGCGGAGGCTTTCAATTCTTTTTTGCGGATTTCCGGGAGTGACTCCCGTGTCGCAAACGGCGGGTTTCCTAAGTTCCGGCCCATTTCACCAAGTGTGAGGCAGGCATATGTAACCGGCGTACCCTGTTTAATATGTGTAGTCATCGTTCCGGACACACCGAACGCTTCATCATCCGGGTGAGGGAACACCACCAGTACATGTCTTTCTTTTGGTATCGTCATCTCGATTCCCCCTTAATAACTGAACGGTGTTTCGCTGATTTGCAGCGCCACCGCCAATTTGCCTGATCCGTCATGCCCTGCAAGCAGCAGGCGTCCCTGGTCATCCATTTCGTAATGCGTGATTCCCTGCGCGTAAACCCAGCCATGCGGCAATTTCAGGCCGACACGGTGCGGGCTGTCGCCGACCACTTTGCCTAATTCATAATTGATGACCACATTTCGGATAAAAGCTCCGGCATTGAAGAATGCTTCATTAAAATGGCTGGCATAGGATCCATTCGTGGTTTCCAGGTGAAGATAAACATCTTTCCCGGCGAACGCATCCAATTGGACCTGCAATTTCTTCACTTCGACTAATTCCACGATAAAACCCTCCTCAAACAATCCGTATCTTATAAGTATATGGAAAAAATACCGAGATTGCGATTAGTTAGCTCTACGGGTTCCGAAATAATGGTAGAATAATGAAAGAGAGAATTTTCCAACAAAAGAGGATGGGGCACATGAAGTTATTGCTGAAGTTTTTTATTGCTGTAGCAGGAATTATCCTTGCCAGCAGTTTGCCGGTTCTGATAGCCGGCTGGTTAAAAGGGCAATGGAGATGGAATATTTATTTTGAATCCATCGGCACGACCCTGCAGGAATTATGGCCGATCAACGAAATCGCTTTTTTCAATTACCGTGCGCAAAGGCCGATGCCGTTATTTCCAAATGTTTTTGAATACATAACTTACTCGCTGCAAATCCTGTTTTTGGCTTTGCTGGTGGCAGTGATAGTTTCTTTAGGGTTAACGATCATTACGATGCTGCTTTCAGAAAAAGCTCGGGAAAGAGTAAAGATGGCTCTCTATTTTCTGGAGTCGGTTCCAGACCTTTTGATCATCATGCTGGCTCAGCTGGCAGTTGTCCTGTTCTTCAAACAAACAGGGATTCTGATTTCCAAAATAGCCGCGGTAGGGGACGACCGGATTTACTGGCTTCCGGTGCTGTGCCTGGCTATTCTGCCGACCATTCAATTGTATCGTCTGGCGATGCTGACGTTTCAGGAAGAAGAGCGCCAGATGTATGTGGATCTTGCCCGTGCGCTTGGCTTTTCGAAAGTCTATATCGTTCTGGTGCATATGTTCCGCAATGCCATCATAAGTGTTTTTTTCCAGTCCAAGAAAACAATGTGGTTCATGCTGTCGAATCTGTTCATTCTAGAGCTGATGTTCAATTTGCCCGGCATCATGCTGTTTCTTCGCGATAATATGTATCCGGCCGGTTTCCTCGTTACAGTATTCAGCTTTTTCTTGCCGATGTTCTTCTTGTACAGCCTGGGCGAATGGTATTTCGTGCGCCGCATGCGCGGAAAGGAGGCGGTGTAAATGTGGAAGCAGCCTTATTTTGTCATCGGCTTCAGCATTATCGCTTTCTTCCTTGCAGGAAGTTTTATCTATGAATGGATATGGGGCAATGTGCCACGCCAGATTTATTACATAATGGAAGGCGGACGTGCGGTGGAAGGCGCGCCGATTTCGCCGAACTGGCAATTCCCGCTGGGTTCGGATGAATTCGGCTATGACCTTCTGGGCAAGCTGATGCTAGGCGCGAAATATACGATTCTTGCGGCTTTGGCGGTAGGGGCTCTGCGCATGCTGATCGCTGTGCCGCTTGGCTATATTCTCGGCACCTATCTGGATAAGCACCGCAAGTGGATATCGAGTCTTGCCGACTCGATGCATTATATTCCGCTTACACTGTTCGCGGCGTTTGTATTGACTCCGGTCCTGTGGATGCCGCCGGAAGGTTTTACGAATACAATTTGGGAACGGATCGGTATACAGGTCCTGATCATGGCATTGTTGACGGTTCCGATTGTCGCAATATTAATAGCCAACGAAGCTGCGCTGCTGCGTGATAAAGAATTCATCCTTGCAGCGAAAACACTCGGAGCTGGACGGTTCCGGATTATCCGCAAACACCTGTATCCGCAAATGCGTGAAAAGATTGCGGTGCTGTACGGACAGCAGGTCATGGAGACATTCATCGTTTTCGCTCACCTTGGGCTTCTGAAACTGTTCCTGGGAGGCACAAAGGTCAGTTATGATCCGATGTTCGGCGATCCGCCAATGTCGATTTCCTACGAGTGGGCGGGATTATTCGGTTCAACATTCCGTTATCTCCAAAGTGCGCCATGGCTGCCGCTTGCGCCTGTGCTGTTCATCGGACTGACGATTTTCGCGGTGTCGCTGATGATGGAAGGCTATCTGCGATCCAAAAATCCGAAAGTGAAAAAAATGCAGAAAGGGAAAGCCGAAGAACCATTGGTTGAATGGAACCGTGAGCAATTGCGGGCAGGGATGGTAAGATTAAAGGAAAAAAATCAATTGAAATAAAACAGGACGTTAAAAACCCTCACGAATAGTGAGGGTTTTGTTTTTTATTCTGAAACAGTAAATACAGCATCAAAAGGATGAAGCCGGCGACAAAGACACCCATATTGGCATACAACGCTGTCATTTCATCGACGTCCATGAAACTCATGACAAAATCAGGGCCAAACAAAAACAGTGGAAGAATGATTGTGATCCATGTTTTTGACCAGATGGCGCCGATGAAGAAAATGAGGACTCCCATAGCCGCAATAACCCACATCATTGCTCTTGAAGGCGTGTAGAACGGCTGGAAATAGAAAATATCAAGCAGCAATACTGCAGACATCAGGCCAACAGTAATCAGCTGGATGCCGATGAAGATGGTAAATTCCTTTTTCTTTGACCATGTATTCCCAGCGATCTTCCGGAACGTGAAAATATATGCGCCGATGCTTGCCGCAGCGATCAATGGGAATGCGATCAACTTCAACAAGGAAAAACTCAAATCACCTCTGATGGCTGAACCTGTAACGAAATAGGCGATTAACAGCAGGATGAACATCGGCATAAGTTTGATAAGTCCGTAAAAGTCTGTTGTCATTTCACTGCTGATATTTTTCATATAAGCTTCAGGCGATCCGCCCGTAACAGTTTCCAGATTTTTGCCGCGGTTTTCCGCATCTTCCAGATGGGCGCGCAGCTCCTCGGCAATTTCCTTGATTTCTGCATCTTTTTTGCCTGAAGTCATTAAGTAAAGCCTCAAGTTGGCGATAAAGTCTTCGCTTGCTTTCGATAACGTCATCTAAATTTCCTCCTTTACAAGTCGATTGACGGACATGGATAAACTTTCCCACCGTTCTTTGAATTCAAGGTATTCTTTTTCACCGTCTGGCGTAAGTGTGTAGTATTTTCGTTTTGGACCACTCGGTGATTCTTTCATGACCGATTTTACAAAGCCTTCTTTTTGCAGCCGCAGGAGCACCGGATAGATGCTTCCTTCGCTGACCATCCGAAAACCGTAAAGCTCCAATTTCTCAATCATTTCATAGCCATATGTTTCGCCTTTATTGATGATCGCCAGCAGGCAGCCATCGAGAATTCCTTTAAGCATCTGACTTGATGACATCACTTCACCTCTTTCTCTAGATTGTATAGCAAGATAGTGGGTCGTTTTACTGCTAAGTTGTAATACAATATAGCATATCAATTGAAATGGAGTCAACTACTTTGTAAAGCAAGGTAGCGTTGAAGGAGAAGGAACTTTTATGCACAACAGCGAATTTATTAATCTGAAGTAATCAGGCTAAAGGGGATATGAAGATGGTTGAAATCAGAAGGTTGTCGGAATGCACGATCGAACAAGGGACAGAGGCGTGGAATAAAGGATTTGAAGGCTATCATTTTGATATGACGACAACTCCGGAAGCCTTTGAAAAGAGAATGGAACAGGAAGGGCTTTCAAGAGAATTTTCTGTGGTAGCGTTTGACGGCGAGGAACCGGTGGGCCTTGTGCTGAATGGAATCAGGGAATATGCAGGAAGAAAAATCGGCTGGAATGGCGGCACGGGCGTAGCGATGTCTTTTCGCAAAAAAGGCGTCGGCATGCAATTGATGGAAAAGACGCTCGAAATCCTGGAAGAAGAGAATGTGGAAGTGGCCACGCTTGAAGCGATTTCAGGCAATGAAAAAGCAATCGCATTATATAAGAAGCTTGGCTATGAAATTGTGGATGAACTTCATTTCATGAAATTGGACGGGGCAGTGGAAGGCGAGTCGAATGATGCGCCTGAAAAATACAGCCTGCGGAAAGCGGATCCGGAAGAAATCGGGCAGCTGCCATTTTACAGGTGGGATTTTCCCTGGCAGATCCAATGGCAAAGTGTCCGGGACGGCGAAGGCTTGGTCGCATTGGATGGAGAAGGCAAGCCATCAGGATATGCGTTTTACAGGAGATTGAACGATGAGGAAGGAAATCATTCCCGCACGGTACTGTATCAATGCGAAACCGCGCCGGATGAAAAGGCGAGGGAAGAAATTACAAATGCGCTTTTAGACAGCGTCTTTGAAAATTTCGCAGATGCAATCAGCCGCACAGCGGTCAATGTGCCTGTGTCAGCAAATGCCATGACCTGCAAGGTTCTGCAGGATAGAGGGTTTGAGAAAAATATATCGCAGGTATTTATGAAAAAAGGGCTGAAGAAATAAAAAAAGGAGGACGCATTTTTCAGCGTCCTCCTTTTCTATTGAAGAATCCGGAAGAATTACAATTCCACAACTTCAACTTCTGTTTTCGGGAATTTATTGGCGGCGCCGTGCATTACCGGGCCGACGTATTCGTTCAGCTTCCAGCCGTGTTCGATGGCAGCCGATACGAAAATTTTAGCGTTCAATACGGCGTCTTTTACAGACTGGCCGTTGGCGATATTGGCTGTAATGGCTGCGGCGAATGTGCAGCCTGCGCCGTGGTTGTAGTTCGTGTCTGTTTTTGGTGCTGTCAGCAAATAATGCTTCTCGCCGTCGAACAGCAAATCAGCCGCTTTTTCATGCTTCAATTGTTTGCCGCCTTTGACGACAACGAATTTTGCGCCGCTTGCATGGATTTTTTCAGCAGCCGCCTGCATTTCTTCAACTGTATTAATGCGGCCGAGGCGCGATAATTCGCCTGCTTCGACCAGGTTTGGTGTAACGACTTTAGCGTACGGCAATAAATACTTGATCATGGCATCGACATTTTCAGGGAACATGACTTCAGCTTCCCCTTTGCAGGCCATAACCGGATCGATGACCACATCTTTGATGCCTGAAGCGGCAATCGCTTCTCCGGCAGTCTGGATGATTTCAGCTGTCGGGAGCATACCTGTTTTCAGCGCGTCAATGCCTGTGGAAAAAGCGGTAGTCATTTGCGTTTTTAAAGTATCAACCGGAATCGGGTGGACCCCGTGGCTCCAATTATTATTCGGGTCCATAGTGACGATGACCGTCAAAGCGTTCATGCCGTATGTTCCGTGTTCCTGGAAAGTTTTGAGGTCAGCCTGAATGCCGGCACCGCCGGATGTATCGGATCCTGCAATTGTTAAGGTCTTTTTGAGTGACATGTATATAACCCCTTTAATAGATAGAATGTTTGCTATGTTTCATTTTAAGGAAAAAGCCCTGCGTTTACAATCTATTGAGCTTTTGAGGCCATAGCAGCAGCACTGAAGTGAGCGCGCCGATTGCCGCAAACAATAAAGCGAAGCTTCCCATGATCCAGTGGCCGCTTCTGAAAAGACCAAATGCTATCAGGAATGTTAGAATAGTAGCAATTGCAATTACGGCAGCAAGACAGCCGACACCCGCGCTTTTGGCGCTCTCGGGAGCAGTTTCGCCTTTAGTTGAAGAAACGGTTTTGATTTTATCAAGCCAGTCAGCCATGGGCATCGCTCCTTTTATAGAATTATCGTAACATGACAATCAGCTGAAAAAAATAGAAAGAGGGATGTCAATTGGCAAAGGATCCGAAAATTACGGAAATGGAACGCTTGCTCGAAGAGATGAAAGGCAAAAAGGGGACCGAGGAATCAGGCTTCTGGAAATCGATGAAAGTGATGATGGGCGTCTTCCGCAATTCATTTCTAATATTGATCATCGCAGGGCTGCTGTTATTGATTGCATTGCCGCTCGGCACCTGGTGGATGATCCAGCAGGGCAGCACAGCGACCGAAAGCAAAAGCGCTTTCCTCGAAAGGATGCAGGGCCTGAACGAATTATCAACAGCGGAAGCCTATTCGAAAGTCATCATTAAACAGGAAGACAATCAGATTTTCGGCAAGGACATCGGATTGGATATCCCGGGCACGAAACGGGAGCTGCTGGTAGTGATTCCAGGCTCTGTCCGTGCAGGGATCGACTTCTCGGAAATCACGGAAGATGATATTGAGGTGGATGAAGAAGCGAAAACCGCGACACTTACATTGCCGAACGCGGATTTCCTGGGCGGTCCCGAATTGTTCATGGATAAAGTGGAAATTTATTCGAATGAAGGTCTGTTAAGCGGCGGCAGAGATTTCCCTGAAGCCTACGAACTCGCTGAAGAGGCCAAGCAGATGATGCTTGAGGAAACCCGCGGCCAGGGCGTGCTGGAGCTGGCGGAAACGAATGCTGCCCGGTCGGTTGAAGAAATGTTCCAATTGGTGGACTATGATGTAACGATAGAGTTTGAAAACTGAGGAGCGATGATCATGGCGAAGAAAATCTTATCCAACGATTGGCAGGACGCAGTTGGGGATGAATTTGATAAACCTTATTACACAGAACTTCGTGAGTTTTTAAAAGAACAATATGCCAATGAAACAGTCTATCCTCCGCAGGATGAAATCTGGTCAGCATTTGAACACACACCTTTCAAAGACGTAAAAGTTGTCATTCTTGGACAGGATCCTTACCATGGCCAAGGACAGGCGCATGGCTTAAGCTTTTCAGTAAAACCGGGGGTCAGGATCCCGCCAAGCCTCCGCAATATATTCAAGGAACTGAACGATGACCTCGGTTGCGAACAGCCTTCTGACGGCACTTTGACCAAATGGGCGGACCAGGGTGTCATGATGCTGAATACAGTTTTGACGGTCCGGAAAGGGGATGCAAACTCTCACCGGGGCAAAGGCTGGGAAGAATTCACGGATGAAGTGATCCGTAAATTGTCAGCCCGTGAGGAACCCGTGATTTTCGTCTTATGGGGCAAACCCGCACAGACGAAAAAAGGGCTGATCGATGTGGAGCGCCATGACGTCATCGAAGCGCCGCATCCAAGCCCGTTCAGTGCAAGCCGCGGCTTTTTCGGCAGCAAGCCCTTCTCAAAAGTGAACAGCCTGTTACAAAAGCGCGGCGAAGAGCCGATTGATTTCTGTTTGGACTGACGTGCTCAAGGCGAGCATGTTAAAATAAGGGACGATATGAAAAAGGAAGGGGGATTTAAAATGGCGATTGGACAGGAACGCGTCATCACTGAAATCGAAAAGCATGCGCGGCAGGCCCGCTCAGGCGATTCCGCAAAGATGCGCGAATCAGTCGCGGCAATCCGTGCGCTATGCGACTTGCTGCTTGAAAATGATGAACAGCAGCCCGCTGCACCGGCGCCGCGTGCGATTCCGTTGTCAGCCTCCCCCGCGCCGCAGCCTGTACTGGCAGAAAAGAAACTGGAAGAAGACGGGGCGAACGGCGACTCACTTTTTGAATTTTAACGGGAAAGAGGAATAGAACATGAAGTTTTTCTTGATTGCCGGAGCTGTCAACGCGTTACTCAGCGTAGCTTTCGGTGCGTTCGGCGCGCATATGCTGGAAGGCCGCGTCGCTGATAAATACTTGGATACATGGCAAACCGCCGTCCAGTATCAGATGTTTCACTCAATCGGACTGATAGTGGTAGCTGTATTGATGAGCACGACTTTAATCGGTCCACTGGGATCGCTGAGCTGGGCAGGCTACTTGATGCTTGCGGGCATCATCATTTTCTCGGGAAGCCTGTATGTGCTGAGTCTGACCGGCATCAGCATTCTCGGTGCCATCACGCCGATCGGCGGCGTCGCATTCATCGCTGGCTGGGTCATGCTGATCATCGCTGCAATGAAAGCCTTATAAGAATTGGAAAAGCTGTCCGCATGTTCGATGCGGACAGCTTTTTTGATGATGGTGGAAAATCGTCTGCGATAAAACCGGTCAAGTCGCCTGGATATCCGTTTCCAATAATGCTCGTAATTTATCCGGGTCATCGACTTTCAGAGCGATTTGTGACACCGATTTGGTTCTGCCATAAAATAATGTCGCTTGCTGCGGCGTTTTAAAATTGATGACAACTTGCGGCACAGGCTCTTCGAAATCCTTCGCCATGAACGCTGGAACCTTATTATCCACTTTGTCTCCCCAGCGGACAGACTCGATAGCCTCAAGCGGCACGCTGATTCTTTTGCTCAGCCCGATGGAAACGTTCAGGTTGCCTTCTTTTATTGTCAGTGGGTTCAAACGGATCGCCTGGATTTCACCAAGGAAATAAATTACCGTGTATATATTGATGATCAAAAGAATCAATGACAGCTGAGGGGATTCTTCATGGAACCACCAGTGGAGGCCGATGGTTTCGATCACTACTGCATGGATCAGCATGATGTTCATCGCGATTACGCTGGTGTCTTTATGAAGCGACACCGTTGCCGGTCCTTCAGGCGCCTTCTTTTTCCAGCTGAACAGCGCATAATAGAAGGCCAGTGCTTCCGACAGGATGATGGCGATGAGCGGATTCGGTTTTATTTTTTCGAAAACTGTAGGGAACAGGGTGAAGAGCGGGCTGCCCGCCTGGTTCTTCATCGAGCGGCGTATTTTCGGAATATGGATGATCAATAGCCCAATGAGTAAAATTTCTGCGAATAAAACAAGCGCTTCCAATCCGATGCCGACATAGAAGAAAACAGCGAACGGTTCAAAATAGAGAGACGGCACAAGCAGGCGCGCAAGGATGAAACCGCCGGCGACGAAGCCGATAAACTGTTTGGCGGTCAGGCGGAATGTGGCGAGCAGCAGCAAAGGGGCCACCACCGCAAAGTCGAGAAGGGAACCGAGCACGAGCAGCGAAGCTTCTTCCGGAATGATCCATGAGGAGAGGGAAGAACGATAAAGGATGAAATTGCTGGCCAATACGAGTACAAGTAAAGCAAGAGCCCATTTTGCATAGTTTGTCTGACGCATCACGAACATACAAACACCCCGTTTTTCTTTTAGTATATCGAAAGAAGTCAGAAAATGGTGAATTGAATATGGCGAAAAAAGGACAGTTGGCAGTGAGCGGCGGAGCGCTCACGGACCGAAGCAGTTTGCCGGGGCAAACTGTAGGCAATCAGGGGTTGGATTGGATTGGAATCGCTGCGGACAGTAAATGTGGGATTCCGGACAGTATTTTTAATTTGCGGACAGTGTTTGGTCGTTTCCGGACAGTATATCCAGAAAACTGGAAATAGAGAGGGTGGGATGTGGCGGTTGAGTGGAAAAAGTCTCGAAAAGTCCGAGATTTAAGCGCTAATTTAGCCAATAAAATCCATAAATTTTAATCGCAGAATTTGAGGTGCGGAAATTTGCTTCTAAGGTGCGGAAAAGTCCATTTGAGGTGCGGTCAGAAAATTTCTGTTTAATTTTCACAAAAAAAATCTCCACCGCCCTCCCCCAAAATAAATCCTACAAAAAAAACCGCCCAAAAAGGCGGCTTTCTTCATCTAACAATTTAAACTTCCAAAAACTTCACGATTCTTTCTTTATCAAGGCGTGTGCCGACGTAGAACGAACCGAATTCAGCGTAACGCGCGCTGACTTCGTCAAAGCGCATTTCGTAGATCAGTTTCTTGAATTGGAGAACGTCATCTGCGAACAGCGTTACGCCCCATTCGTAATCGTCAAAGCCGACAGAGCCGGAAATGATCTGTTTTACTTTGCCTGCGTAGCTGCGGCCGATTTTGCCGTGTGACAGCATCAAATCTTTGCGCTCGTCCATCGGCAGCATGTACCAGTTGTCGTCGCCATCGCGGCGCTTGTCCATCGGGTAGAAGCAGATGTATTGTGAACGCTGAAGTTCCGGATACAGACGCGCGCGGACATGCGGGTTCTGGTATGGATCTTCTTCTGATTTGCCTGCAAGATAGTTGGAAAGTTCGACTACAGATACGTAAGAGTATGTCGGAACCGTGTAAGCGACCAATGTCAGCTTGTTGTATTCCGTTTCAAGCTCACGCAATTCGTCCATCGTTTCGCGCAAAAGCATCAGCATCAAGTCAGCTTTTTGGCCAACAATTGAATACAATGCGTGTGCGCCGGTTTTATTTTCATCGGCCTGGTTTACTTTATCCATAAATGCCTGATATTCGTCGATTGCGAATTGGCGTTCTTCGTCCGTCAGCATTTTCCATGATACCCAGTCCATTGAACGGAAATCGTGGAGGACGTACCAGCCGTCTAAAGTGATTGCTGCTTCATTCATCTGTGAAACACTCCTTTTAATCATAAAATCTCTCAAACCCAGTTTATCATACCCATCCCTCAAGTTCCTTCAAAAGAAATGGCTGTCACCAATTTGACATGACCATCGTTCCTTTTCACAAGCCAGGCTGTAATGTAAAATGAAACCAAGCAACAGCTTTGAAGAGGAGAAAAATCATGCCGTCATTTACAGATCAAAAAGAATGGCGTTTCTGGGACCAGTCCCTGAGCGCAAAAAACAGATCCGCGCTCGAATCATTTGCGGCGGACGATTTATTATGTGAATTGGTCGGCTCCGGTGCAAGCGTCCCGGCGATCCGTACATGGGTCCATGACAATACCGTCGTACTCGGTATCCAGGACCACCGGCTGCCGCATATCAATGAAGGAATCGAATTGCTGAAAGAGCGGGGCTACAACCCGATTGTCCGGAATTCAGGCGGACTCGCGGTGGTTCTCGACGAAGGTGTATTGAATATTTCTGTCGTGTTGTCTGAAAAGGAAAGCGCCATCGACATTCCGGAAGGCTACGAAATGATGCTCGACCTTGTCAGGCTGCTGTTCCCGGAAGCGGAAATCGAAGCTTATGAAATCGTCGGCTCCTATTGCCCGGGTTCGTATGACCTCAGCATAGGCGGGCGGAAATTCGCTGGAATTTCGCAGCGCCGCATCCGTAAAGGCATCGCCGTTCAAGTCTATCTTTGCGTCGAAGGCAGCGGATCGGAGCGTGCGGAACTGATCCGTGATTTTTATGAAAAGGGATTAAAAGGAGAAGAAACGAAATTCGCTTATCCTTCCATCCAACCGGAAACCATGGCTTCACTCAGTGAGCTGCTCGGCCGCAATATCACCGTAGCAGAAGTGGTAGTTGACTTATATAACCTGCTCGAAAAACCGGAGATGAAACCGCTCCAGCCGGAAGAAACCGAGCGCTACGGCTATTACCTCGAGCGTGTAGTGGAGCGCAACGCGAAAATGCTGAGCGAGACTTGACCGACGCTTGCGAGGGCAAGTTTTGCGACGAAGCTAGCGAAGCGATGCAGGAGCACGGTTTTTTGGCTAGTTTAGCTTGAGACCAAGAAAAGCGGAACTGTTTTATGTAATATCGGCTATAATATATTAAATTACTAGCTTGTTTAGAAAAATCTGGAGGTGCGTGTGTGGATTATGCAAATCAGAAATTAGCGGAAGAGAAAGTGTTTAAAGATCCGGTTCACCGGTATATCCACGTACGCGACCAAGTCATCTGGGATTTGATCAATGCGCGGGAATTTCAGCGCATGCGCCGCATTAAACAGCTCGGCACATCCTACCTTGTATTTCACGGGGCGGAGCACAGCCGTTTCAGCCACTCGCTTGGCGTCTATGAAATTGTGCGCCGGATCCTTGATGATATATTCCATGGCCGTCCCGAATGGGATGAAAGTGAACGCCTTGTCGTCCTGTGCGCGGCTTTATTGCACGATCTGGGCCACGGCCCGTTTTCGCATTCATTCGAGAAAGTATTCAATGTCGACCATGAGGATTTCACGCGTGAAATCCTGCAGGGAGATACAGAAGTCAACAGCATCCTGAAAAAAGTCGCGCCGGACTTTCCGAAGAAAGTGGCCGAAGTGATCGGCAAAACCTACGCCAATAAACAAGTGGTTTCCCTGATATCCAGCCAGATTGATGCGGACCGGATGGATTATTTGCAGCGGGATGCCTATTATACCGGGGTTTCCTACGGACATTTTGACATGGAACGGATTCTGCGTGTCATGCGGCCTTTTGAAGATCAGGTCGTCATCAAATCGAGCGGCATGCATGCGGTTGAAGATTACATCATGAGCCGTTACCAGATGTACTGGCAGGTCTATTTCCATCCGGTTGCGCGCAGTGCCGAAGTGATTCTTCGGAAGATTCTTCAGCGCGCCAAATATTTGAGCGGCCATGGCTATAAATTCGAACAGCCGCCGACGCATTTTCTCGCCTTTTTCGACAGATCTTTCACGCTGAAGGATTATCTGGCGCTTGATGAAGGCGTGCTGATGACGTATTTCCAGCTGTGGATTACAGAACGTGACCCGATTCTTTCGGATCTTTGCGACCGTTTCGTCAACCGCCGTCTGTTCCAATACGTCGATTTCGACCCAGGCAAGGATTATAAGAAACTGGGCGAACTGGCGCAATTATTCCAAAAAGCCGGCATCGATCCGGAATACTATTTAATAGATGATTCAACATCGGATCTGCCTTACGATTTCTACCGGCCGGGCGAAGAAGAGGAACGCCTGCCGATCCACCTGTTGATGCCGAATGGCGACATCAAGGAATTGTCGCGTCTGTCCCAGATCGTTGACGGGATCTCCGGCAAACGCCGCACCGATTATAAATTATATTTCCCTGCGGAATTACTGATTGATGGCAAAAAGAAGGAAATAAAACAGCAAATACTTGAGTTATTAAGAGAAGGAGGGGTTTGATTGCTCCAGGAACACGCAAAAATAGTGGATTTCATCTCCACGGCGGAAGGTGTAACCGGACGCAAGAAATTGCAGAAGATGATATACATATTGAAGAAGATCGGCGTGCCGTTTCAGGAAAAATACGAATTCCATATCTACGGACCGTATTCAGAGGAACTGACGGCGCGCATCGAAGAACTTTGTGATATGGGTTTTATTCTCGAGCAGAAAGAAGATAAAAGTTCATATGTGCAATATCGCTATGAAGTTACGGCGGAAGGGCTCGAATTCCGAAATGCCCTTGGCAAGCCGGTGCTTGAAAACAGTGAACACGCTATCCAGTTGAACGGAAAAAGCGCCAGATTCCTGGAATTGACGGCGACATTGCTGTTCTTTGATGATTTGGAGCGGGATGAGCAGATTGCCAAACTCCACAGCGTCAAAGGCAAGCTCAATTTTACAGAGGAAGAAATTACGGAAGCCTTCGATTTTATAGAAGAGTTGAAGCAGTGACTTATTAAAAGTTAAACCAACAAATTAATATAAAAAGCGCTTCGGCGCTTTGGACCTACGCTGTGCGATTATCTTTGGTAAAGAGAGTCTCTGAGATATGGAGCAAAACAGCGAAGTGTTGGCCGAAGGTAGTTCGGCCGACGCTTTGCGACGAAGCAGCGCAGCGATGCAGGAGCACAAGTTTTGAACTTATTCAGCACAAGCCCCCGGCAGTCGGCATCGCGACGTCCTGTCGCGCCGATTGCATGACCCACATCCTGTGGGCCCGCAAGCGAAGCTGTTTTGCGGAATATCGGTTACGTAGAATTATTACTTCATTTTAGACAAAAAATAGGCTTCCAGGGGAGGAAGCCGGGGCGCAGTCGCTTTTCTTAGTGTCCAGACTCCGGCGACCAAGGCTTGACCGACGCTTGCAAGGTCAAGCCTTTGCGACGAAGCTAGCGCAGCGATGCAGGAGCACAGAGCTAAACGGGTGCCGTCGCTTTTCTTAATTACTGATCAGAAAAAAGTTTCCCTTTCGTGCCGTAGTCGGTTTTCTTCATGTCTTCGATGAAAACGACAACGTTCTCGACTGGCGCGCCGGTTGTTTCGGAAACAGCTTCCGTGACTTTCTCTACAAGTGCGCGTTTCTGGTCTTCCGTTCTTCCTTCGAGCATTTTAACAGTTACGTATGGCATAATGGACACAGCTCCTTTTCTTTGGGTTAGCCTTATCATAGCAGAATGGAGGGAATGTACACATGTCGAACAATGAAAAACCAAAACAAAAAGTAGGATTCACCATTATAAAAGACGATCCAACCGACGGCCATAAAGGCTACGGCATCGGGTCTCTTTCATTGGAAAACGTCTCGCCGCTGTTTATCGATGTTGCCGAACAGGAGGCATTTCTCGATATCGGCGCCATGCACGCCCGCAGCCAGGTGGAGAAGGGCATCAAATTCACGACGAACCGTGAAGATTCAGCAGGCGGCAAGGATTACTGGCTGATCTGGATCACCATCGACTTCAACCCGGAAGGCCCTTATTACGCAGGCGTAACCGCTTGTGAAATGGTGGTGAACCGTGAGAAGCGCCGAGGCTATAAAATCCTGGCCGATCACGTCAACCGCATGGACAAATCGATGAAACGCAAGATTCTGGTTGATAATATGGACGCGCCATCTAAACGCGTCCTGGCTGAATACTTGCGGAGCCACAACCCGGAAATGTGGCAGCGCAGTGCCGAACAGCTGCATGCCGAGCTGGATGTGTAAATGGAGTGGGATAGAGCTTTGGCCGTTTCGGGCTGAAGCTCTTTTTTTCATAAAGTTCTTTAAGAATCTGCATGGACAGATACAACGCATCATTTGACTGATTTAATATCTCAACACTTATCCAAGTCACAGATCTGCTGAAATGGGAAGTCATTAATTTGCTGTCGACCGTATTTTTTTATTATTTTTGAACAAACTATGACTTTTGAAAATGGGTATAACAGGCAGTTGAAGTTGCGCTGAAAAGGAAGTACACTAGGAATACAGCTTTTGAATAGAAAGCTAGGACACCTGTCGGCAAGCAAGTGGCGTGAGCGATTGGATCAAACCCAAGCCCAATGCCTCATGTCACTTTCTTCGCCTATCAGGATTAAAAAGGTTTTCTGTGCAGGGAAAAATTCTCTGTGCAGAAAGCCTTTTTAATTTGAAGAATAATATTATGCCAGTCGGGTAAAGGAGACTGTATGAAAAATTGTATTGCACTTTCGTCTAAAACACTTATACTTTTTTAAGTGATTACTATAAGAGATAAAGGAGTTTGATTATAGATGGCAGGATTCTGGTACACAGAAAAGCAGACTGAGAATTTCGGTATTACAATGAAGATCAACAAAACGCTTCACACGGAGCAAACGGATTTTCAATATTTGGAGATGGCTGAAACCGCTGAATGGGGCAATATGCTGTTCCTTGACGGCATGGTCATGACTTCTGAGAAAGACGAATTCGTCTATCATGAAATGGTTGCGCACGTGCCATTGTTCACGCATCCGAACCCGCAAAATGTGCTGGTTGTCGGCGGAGGTGACGGCGGTGTAATCCGTGAAATCCTGAAGCATCCTTCTGTTAAGAAAGCGACGCTGGTCGATATCGACGGCAAAGTGATCGAGTACTCGAAGAAATTCCTGCCATCGATTGCGTCCGGCCTTGAAGATGCGCGCGTGGAAGTGATTGTCGGAGACGGCTTCATGCACATTGCGGAATCGGAAAACGAATACGACGTGATCATGGTCGATTCGACTGAGCCAGTCGGCCCGGCTGTGAATTTATTCTCCAAAGGCTTCTATGCCGGCATTTCAAAAGCGTTGAAGGAAGACGGCATTTTTGTCGCTCAATCTGACAACCCTTGGTTCAAAGGCGATTTGATCAAGCAGGTGCAAAGTGACGTCCGTGAAATCTTCCCGATTACGAAATTGTATTTGGCCAACATCCCAACTTATCCGAGCGGCTTGTGGGCATTCACGATCGGTTCGAAAAAATACGATCCGTTGACTGTTCCGGCTGAGCGTTTCCATGATATCGAAACAAAATACTACACGAAGGAGCTGCACAACGCGGCGTTTGCGCTCCCTAAATTCGTGAAAGATTTGGCAGGCGAATAAAACATGAGATTCGACGAAACTTATTCAGGCAAAGTATTCATTAAAAGCCATCCGAATTACGAAGAGTCAAAAGCGGTTCTATACGGCATGCCGATGGACTGGACAGTAAGCTACCGTCCCGGTTCCCGTTTCGGCCCGAATAAAATCCGTGAAGTGTCGATAGGCCTGGAAGAATACAGCCCGTACCTTGACCGCGAACTGGAAGACGTGAAGTTCTTTGATGCGGGCGATATTCCGTTGCCATTCGGCAATCCGGAAAAATCATTGCTGGAAATCGAAACTTATGTCCATACTTTATTGAAGGATGATAAAATTCCAATGGGCATGGGCGGCGAGCATTTGGTGTCATTGCCGGTGATGAAAGCTGTCGCCAGCAAGTACGACGACCTGGCCATCATCCATTTCGACGCACACACCGACCTTCGTGAAAACTATGAAGGCGAAGAATATTCCCATTCGACACCGATCCGCAAAATCGCGGACCATATCGGACCGACGAATGTTTATTCATTCGGCATCCGTTCTGGAATGAAAGAAGAATTCGAATGGGCAAAAGAACAGGGTATGCACATTTCGAAATTCGAAGTTCTCGAGCCGTTGAAAAGAGTATTGCCGACGCTTGAAGGACGCAATGTCTACGTGACAATCGACATGGACGTATTGGATCCGGCGCATGCACCGGGTACAGGGACTGTCGACGCAGGCGGCATCACATCGCGTGAGCTGCTGGCGTCCATCCACGCCATTGCTGCGTCCGGCGTCAATGTTGTCGGATTCGACCTGGTCGAGCTGGCACCCGTATACGACCATTCCGACCAGACAGCGAATACAGCGAGCAAGCTGATCCGTGAAATGATACTTGGGTGGGTGAAATAGAGAAAAGCGACTGCGCCCGTTAAGCTCTGAAAGGCATAAGGCGGAACAGCGTAGCGGTCCTGACCGCGCAGCTGGGCTGACTTATGACCCGAAGAGCTGGGCCGCAGGAGTCTGGACAAGAGAAAAGCTACACTATAGAAAGGCGGTCCGGAAAAATTTCCGGACCGTCTTTTTTGCGCGCAATTTTAGGCTGCGCGGATAAACAGCCTCCAGCCGCGTATAACCCAAAATATAAGCCGAAAACCCATCGGAAAGAATACGTAATTATGTTTACTCCCGCCATTTTAGAGAAATGGTTACCTAATAAGCAAAAAAGGGGGGAGCACTATGCATGACTTTAACGAAGTCTTTATTCAAATCCTCATATTATTGGCGATTGCTATCGCGGTCGTCGGCGTTGCCAAAAAGATCAATCAGCCTGATACGATTGCGCTGGTGCTGGTGGGCCTATTGCTGGGAGTGATTAATCTGCCATTTCCGCTGATTGACCATGCTGAAGAATTCATCACCCAATCGGAAGTGTTCCAAGTCATCATCATTTCTTTATTTCTGCCGATTTTACTGGGGGATGCGACGCTCAAGCTGCCGTTTCATCATTTATATCAACAGAAAAATACAGTAATCGGCATGGCGCTCGGAGGAACTTTTCTGTCGTTCATCATTATCGGCTTTTCAGCGCATTATCTGATTGGCATGCCGATTGCCGTCGCTTTTACGTTTGCAGCTTTGATGAGTGCGACGGATCCCATCAGTGTGCTGTCCATTTTCAAGTCCGCCGGCGTTTCGCAAAAGCTGTCCACCATCATGGAAGGGGAATCCCTCTTCAATGACGGAATCGCCATCGTCCTGTTCCAAATCTCATCCATTTATCTTCTGACATACATAGAGATGGGATGGGCGGGCGTAGGGAGCGGCGTGTGGCTGTTTTTACGCTTTGCGCTAGGTGGCGTATTGGTCGGAGTCATCCTTGGTTTTATCTTCTCGCAAATCATCCGCTTTTACGACGACTATCCGTTTGAAATCGCCATCTCGGCCCTCTTGTTCTTTGGCAGTTATTTCATTGCGGAACATCTTCATGTATCGGGAGTAATCGCAGTGGTCGCCGGGGGATTTGTGTTCGGCGATTACGGCGGGAAAATCGGGATGTCTGCGACGACTGAACGGAATATCAATTCGTTCTGGGATGTTATCACCTTGATCGCCAACTCATTGATTTTCCTGATTGTCGGTCTGGAAATCCGCAATATCGATTTTGCGGGCCAGTGGAATATCATTTTCTACTCCATTCTGATTGTTATCGGAGCCAGGATCATCGCACTCTTCATCTCGACGATGCCGGCGAAAAGCCTCAACCGGAAAGAACGGATCCTCCTGAACTGGGGCGGATTGAAAGGCAGTTTGTCCATTGCGCTGGCGCTTAGTCTGCCGCTGAGTTTCGAAGGCAGGGAAACGATTTTGCTGCTGACATTTTCTGTCGTCCTGTTCTCCTTAATCGTTCAGGGGCTGACAATAAAACCGCTGATCGCGAAACTTGGCCTCAACCAAAAAGAACAGGATAACGATGCGCACTAACTTGCCAATCCAATCTGCCGGCTCATTGTCTGAACCATCTTTTCTGGATCTGACAAAGGGCCGGCTTTTTAGATTGTGTCAAAATAGAAACTTAATTGAAAAATCCTGCTGACTCGGGCTATAATATAAAGGTTATTATTGAACGGGGAGGCGGCAGCTTTGGAAAAATCAGTGGATATCAAACTGACGACGACCATCCGCCAGCCGGATATGGAAGAGCAAGTGATGAAACTGCATTCCCACGGGACGTTGACGGAAAAGAACAACCGCCAATATCTCCAGTACCGGGAGCAACAGGACGAGCTTGAGATTCGGACAATTGTGAAATTCAATGAAGAAGAAGCGGTGATTATGAGAAGCGGCGGCCTTCAGATGAGGCTACCGTTTTTATTGCATAAAGAGCAGACGGGAAACCTGACGAATGCGCAGGGTTCTTTTATGCTGACGACGACCGCCCATGAATTATCGGTGAGCGGAACTCATTTTAAAGTCCGATATGATTTGGCGCTCGGCGCTGAACATGTCGGCGAGTATGAAATGGAAATTCAATTTATGGAGGCTACAAAATGAATGCAGTTGAAAAAGTCCAGCACGCTATTAAATTGGCGATAGCGGAAGCGGTGGAAAAAGCGAAATTGACGACAGAAGCGGTGGATGTCCACCTCGAAGCGCCAAAAGATAAAGCTAACGGCGATTACGCGACGAATATCGCGATGCAATTGACGCGCATCGCACGTAAAGCGCCGAAAGTGATTGCGGAAGCGATTGTTTCGAACATCGACAAAGAATCTGCAAATATCGAGAAGATCGAAATCGCGGGTCCTGGATTCATCAATATTACGATCAAAAAAGACTATCTTCTGGATGTTGTGAAAACGGTTCTGGATCAACAGGAAAATTACGGCCGCACCAATTCAGGCGCCGGCGAAAAAATCCAGGTCGAGTTCGTATCCGCGAACCCTACTGGAGACCTTCACCTCGGCCACGCACGCGGTTCGTCAGTCGGCGATTCACTCTGCAACGTACTGGACTTTGCAGGCTATGATGTATCCCGTGAATACTATATCAATGACGCCGGCAATCAAATCAATAACCTGGCGCTGTCCATTGAAGGACGTTACTTCGAGGAACTGGGCAAAGGCGACAGTATGCCGGAAGACGGCTATCGCGGCCAGGATATCATCGACATCGCCAAAGGCCTCGTTGCTGAACACGGCGATAAATTCCTGAATATGACGCATGAAGAGCGTTACGCTGAATTCCGCAGGCATGGACTTGAAGTGGAGCTCGCGAAACTTCAGAAAGATTTGGCTGATTTCCGCGTCGAGTTCGACGTCTGGTTCTCGGAAACTTCACTCTATGAAAATGGCAAGATCGACTTAGCGCTGCAAAAACTGCGCGACAACGGCCACATCTATGAAGAAGGCGGCGCAACCTGGTTCCGTTCGACGACTTTCGGCGACGACAAAGACCGCGTGCTGATCAAGAATGATGGATCGTACACGTACCTCATGCCGGATATCGCTTACCACGAAGACAAGATTTCACGTGGCTTCGGCAAATTGATCAATATTTGGGGAGCGGACCATCACGGTTATATTCCGCGGATGAAGGCGGCGATCGAAGCGCTTGGCTATGACCGCGAAACGCTTGAAGTGAGCATCATCCAAATGGTGCAATTGTACAAAGACGGCGAGAAGATGAAGATGAGCAAGCGTACCGGTAAAGCGGTAACGATGCGCGAATTGGTCGAACTTGTCGGTTTGGACGCTGTACGTTATTTCTTCGCGATGCGTTCAGGCGATTCGCATATGGACTTCGATTTGGATCTTGCAGTTTCGCAGTCCAATGAAAACCCTGTCTACTATGCGCAATACGGCCATGCCCGCATTTCATCAATTTTGCGCCAGGCTGAAGAACAGGGCTATACGCCTTCAACCGACAATCTGGATTTATTGGCGGATGAAAAGGAAATTGATGTTCTGAAGAAAATCGGTGATTTCCCGCAAGTGATCGCGGACGCTGCGAAACAGCGCGCGCCTCACCGTGTGACGACTTACATCCAGGAATTGGCGTCACAATTCCACAGTTTCTATAACGCCAATAAAGTGCTCGATACATCATATGAAGAAATGACCCGCGCACGTCTTGCGTTGATTACAGCAGTTAAAACGACGCTTGCAAATGCATTGAAAACAGTCGGTGTATCTGCACCGGAAAAAATGTAAGCGACAATTCACGGAATTTCTGTATAATGAAGTGGAAAGTAAATTTAATATCAATCATAAAGGTGCTTATGTCTAAGAACATGAGTTAAAAGGGAAGCCGGTTCGATTCCGGCGCGGTCCCGCCACTGTAAGTGTGAGCTATCTGTAAAATGCCACTGGAACATGATTCCGGGAAGGTGCAGAATGCGATGATCATGAGCCAGGAGACCTGCCTTTATGAAACACCCATAAGCTTGCGAGGACAGGCTGGATGCGCATGTCTTTTTATGGCGTCCTTTCAGACCTCCCGCAGTTTTTTTGTGGGAGGTCTATTTATGTAGAAAAGCGGAAACGGCCGCTCAGCTCCGACAAGCGTAAGACGCACTGGCGTAGCGGCATGTTTTCAGCCGCTTAGGCAGTGAGGCTTACAACTCGAGGAGTTGGCCGTTGGAGTCTGGACACTCGAAAAGCGACAGCGCCCGTTAAGCTCTGAAAGGCATAAGACGATCTGGCGAAGTGGCGTCTTTTCAGCCGCACAGCCAGAGTGGCTTATGACCCGAAGAGCTGGGCCGTTGGAGTCTGGACACTCGAAAAGCGACAGCGCCCGTTTAGTTCGAAAAGCCGGTTCAGCCTCGAATCAGCGGTACCCCCTCCGCTGATTCGGTGCTGAACCGCAAACAAACACATTGGAGGAAAACAACATGAAGAAATTTTGGAAATTCGGTATGAGTGCAGGAATCGCAGCAATGCTGCTCGCAGGATGCGGCGGAGAAGACGCGGCGAATGAAGAACAGGAAATCGAAACACCGGCTGAACCGCCTGAGGAAGTCGCGGAAGCGGATTTCCCTGTGACATTGGTGGATGCGCTTGGTGAAGAAGTAGTAATCGAAGAAGAGCCGCAGACGATTGTGTCCATGGTCCCTTCGACAACGGAAATCTCTTATGAACTGGGTCTCGGAGATAAAATGGCCGGCTTGTCCGATTTCGATAATTATCCGGAAGAGACGGCTGACGTAGAAAAAATCGGCGGACAGGAGTTCAATGTCGAGAAAGTCATCAGCCTTGAACCGGATCTGGTGATTTCACATGAATCCGGGATCAGTACATGGGAAGAGGGCCTTCAGCAATTGCGCGACGCCGGGCTCACTGTATATGTCGTCAATAACGAAACAAGTTTTGAAGAAGTGTATGATTCCATCACGATAATCGGCCAGGCGACTGGAGCGACAGAAGAAGCGAATGCGCTGGTTCAAGAAATGCAGGTTCAGGTGGATGAAATCACTGAACAGGCTCAGGGGATTGAAGAGCCGAAAACCGTTTTTGTTGAAGTGGGAAGCGAACCCGACATTTATACGACCGGCAGCGGCACTTTCATCGATGAAATGCTGACGATGATCAACGCTGAAAATATGGCAGGCGATCAGGAAGGCTGGGCCAGCATGGATCCGGAAGCGATTGTTGAAGGAAACCCGGACGTGATTGTCACAACTGAAGGTGCTTATAAGCCGGATGCCGTGCAGCAGATCAAAGAGCGCAGCGGTTTTGCGGATGTCACTGCTGTACAGGAAGATGCTGTCTACAATCTCGACTCTGATGCCGTAACGCGTTCAGGCCCGCGTTTGACTACGGGATTGCTTGAATTGGCGCAGGCTGTTTACCCAGAGGTATTCAGTGAGTAAAAACTGGGTAGCGTACATTGTTTCATTTCTTTTGCTGGGAACTGCAATAATGCTGGGGGTTACAGTGGGCACAGTGTCCATTTCCCCCGAAGTGTTATGGAATCCGGCGTCAGATGAAACAGCTGCCAATATCTTATGGAATATCCGCATGCCGAGAGTGGTCCTTGCGGGGCTTGTGGGAGCGGCGCTGGCGATTGCAGGCGCCGCCTTTCAGGGTCTATTGCGGAATCCGCTGGCAGATCCATATACATTAGGGGTTTCTTCCGGAGCCTCAGTTGGCGCGGTAATGACTTTGTTTTTCGGAATCTCGGTTCCATTTCTCGGCAGTTTCACTTTGCCGGTCATGAGTATGGCCGGCGCATTGGTGACGATGCTGGCGGTCATCGGCTTCGCGAAATTGGTGGACCGTTCGATGAAAATGGAGACAGTCATTTTGACAGGAATTATCTTCAGTTCCTTTCTGGGGTCCATCATTTCTTTGATGATCGCTTTGACTGGGGAAGAGCTTCGCCAGATCATCGGCTGGCTTCTCGGAAGCGTTTCGATGCGCGGCTGGCCGTATGTGCAGATGGCGCTGCCTTTCATATTGATCGGTTCATTTCTGTTATGGCTGAATCGCCGCGAATTAAATGCCATGCTGTTTGGCGAGGACCGGGCAAGGCATCTGGGAGTCGATGTGCGGAAGCGGAAAATGGTTATCCTGATCGGGGGATCGGTTTTGACTGGCGCCGCGGTTGCGGTTTCCGGAACAATCGGATTTGTCGGTTTGGTGGTTCCGCATATCACGCGTATGCTGTGGGGGGCGGACCATCGGCATCTGCTGTCGCTGTCGTTCATCAACGGCGCATCCTTATTGATCATCTGTGATTTAGTATCACGGACCATCATTTCCCCGACTGAATTGCCGATTGGGGTCATCACCGCATTTATCGGCGCACCGGTATTTGCATTCATCTTCTTCCGGCAGCGAAAAGGGGTGGCGTGAAATGTTGAAAGTGAATCGCCTGAGCGGCGGCTATGGTGAAAAAAATATAGTGTCTGATGTTAATTTTACTGTCAAAGAGGGCAAGATGCTGGGTATTTTAGGCCCGAACGGCAGCGGCAAATCCACATTGATGAAATTAATGAGCGGAATCCTGGAAGCGACTTCCGGATCCGTCGTGATAGATGGCAAAGATTTAAAGGATTACGCTGCGAAAGAGTTGGCGAAGAAAATGGCTGTCCTCCCTCAGCTTCATGCACATGCGTTTTCCCACAGTGTTCGTGAAACTGTTTCGCTGGGAAGGTATCCTCATCAGCGCGGCTGGTTTTCATCGTGGTCAAAGGAAGATGAAGAAGCGGTGGCGGGAGCGATGGAATTGATGGATATAGGGCGCTACGAGCATACACCGATCGACCAAATGTCGGGCGGCGAGCAGCAGCGTGTCTTTGTTGCCCAGGCACTGGCTCAAAATGCATCGATCCTCCTGTTGGATGAACCGACAAACCACCTGGACATCAACCATCAAAAAGAATTGCTCGATACCATCAAGCGGCAGGCTATCGAGAAGAATCTGACGGTCATCTCCATATTCCATGACATCAATCTGGCTTCGATGTATTGCGATTCACTTTTGCTGCTTGAACAAGGGCGAGTAGCGGCTATCGGCGAACCGCATGAAGTGGTGAAAGAAAAGGGAATCAAAAAGGTATACGGGACCAGGATTTCGACGCACCCGCATCCGGAGCTGCCAAAACCTCAGATTACTTTGATGCCGGGCATCAAGCGGCAAGTGAAGAATCAGCAAGTCCGTAAAGAAGACTTCACGATTTCCAGGGAAATGGTGTTGTACAGAAGTGAAATTCCATTGAAGACTGTCTCTTCTGCAGTCATCAACGCCGGGTCGGGGTGGTTTACCACATTCATGAACCGGCGTGTCGATGAAAATTATGAAGTTGATGATACAGTGGCGGAGTTGACCGGTTTTATTGAAGAGAGAGGTTTTAAGCCTACTGATACTGTGGCGATGATGACCGCAGTCGACGTCGGACAAGTGGTGCTCGGATCGTGTGGCTTTGAAGGCGGATCGATTGTTGTGGCAGTAACCGCCGGAGCGGGAAATGGGACGGACGTTTCGCTCACGCATAAGAAGGAACGGATAAAAAAGGTCGGCACCGTCAATACGTGGATTTTCGTCAACGGCATATTGGCTGAGGAAGCGTTTCTTCAGGCGATGATGACAGCGACGGAAGCGAAAGCGAAAGCTTTTCAAGAGGAAAAAGTGCTCGACCCGTTCACTGGCACGATTGCCACCGGTACACCGACGGACAGTGTGCTGGTCAGTTCAACACAGCAGGGAAATGAATTTCAGTACGCCGGCCCGATATCCGAACTCGGCCGTCATATCGGCAAAACTGTTTTCGAAGCGACGACAGAAGCCATCCGCCGCTATCGCAGCCAGGCACCGCATTGAGCGGTGCTTTTTTTGTTATTTTTAAGAATGGGGCTGCGGAAAAAGCGATAAACTATAAAATAGATGAAAACCCTTTCAATAGAACTATTGACTGAATGCTCATTCATATTTTAATATAGAACTAAGCATCGACAATCGATGGGAGTTCACGTAAACTTTGAATAAGGATTTTTTGGAATATATTTTAAGGGGGAATATCAATGGAGCCATTGCTCATTGCTAACTGGATTTTGTTCCTGGCTGTGACGCTATACGCGGTTTATCTATTCGTTTATTTGCTGAAGTCACGCTATGACTACATCCAATTGGGGAAAAAAGTGGAGTTTGAGGACAATTTCAACGAACGTGTCCGCAAAGTCATGGTCAACGTATTTGGTCAAAAGAAATTATTGAAGGATAAGAAAAGTGGAGCAATTCACGTCATGTTCTTCTACGGATTCCTATTAGTTCAGGCAAGTGCTATCGATTTTATTATCAAAGGCTTATCGCCAGGATCACATTTACCATTAGGCCCGCTATACCCAGCATTTACGTTTTTCCAGGAGATTGTGACTTTGACAATTCTGGTTGCCGTCGTGTGGGCGTTCTACAGACGTTATATTGAAAAATTGGTTCGCTTGAAACGCGGTTGGAAATCCGGTCTTGTGCTGATTTTCATCGGCGGTTTGATGGTTACAGTCCTAGTCGGCAATGGCGCCGGAATGGTTTGGCAAGATCACCCGACAGCTTGGACCGAGCCTGTAGCATCTGTATTCGCTATGGTTTTCGCAGGCCTTCCTGAAACAGCTGCTGCAACGATCTTCTATATTATGTGGTGGGCACATCTATTGTTCCTGCTAACATTCCTTGTTTATGTACCACAATCAAAACATGCTCACTTGATCTTCGGACCAGTCAACACCTGGTTCCACCGCGTTGATCACGTCGGCCGCTTGAAGCCGATCAACTTTGAAGAGATGGAAGAAGCGGATGAAGATGATCCTGACGCCATGCCTTCATTCGGTGTCGGAAAGATCACAGACTTCAACCAGGGGCAGATGATCGACTTCTACGCATGTGTGGAATGTGGTCGATGCACCAATATGTGTCCAGCAACAGGTACAGGGAAAATGCTGTCGCCGATGGACCTGATTACAAAACTTCGTGATAATTTGACGAACACGGGTGCAGTGATGACCCAGAAAAAACCTTGGGTGCCGGCAATGGCATTCGGCAACACACAAGGGAACCAGCTGGCAATGGCTGCTGGCGCTGAAGGCGTAAGCATCGATGATCTTTACAGCCCAAGCCTTATCGGAGACGTTATCACAGAAGAAGAAATTTGGGCATGTACGACTTGCCGTAACTGTGAAGACCAATGTCCGGTAATGAACGAGCACGTCGATAAAATCATCGACCTTCGCCGTTACCTTGTCATGACTGAAGGGAAAATGGATAAAGATGCTCAGCGCGCGATGACAAACATCGAGAAGCAGGGTAATCCATGGGGCCTTAACCGCAAAGATAAAGAAAACTGGAGAGATGCGCGTGAAGACGTTCATATCCCGACTGTCAAAGAAATGAACAAAGCCGGCGAAGAATTCGAATTCCTGTTCTGGGTCGGTTCAATGGGTTCATTCGACAGCCGCTCTCAAAAAATCGCTTTGTCATTTGCCCGTCTGATGAACGAAGCGGGTGTGAAATTCGCAATTCTCGGCAATAAAGAAAAGAACTCCGGAGATACACCGCGTCGCCTCGGCAACGAATTCCTGTTCCAGGAACTTGCGACAGCGAACATCAAAGAGTTCGAAAAAGCGGATATCAAGAAAATCGTTACGATTGATCCGCACGCATACAATATCTTCAAAAACGAGTATCCTGATTTCGGCTTCCAGGCTGAAGTCTATCACCATACCGAAATGCTGTTTGAACTATTGCAGCAAGGCAAGCTGAAACCGCAATACCCGGTACATGAAAAAATCACGTTCCATGATTCCTGCTACCTCGGGCGCTACAACGATGTCTACGACGCACCGCGTGAGATTCTCAAATCGATCGAAGGCGTCGAATTGGTTGAAATGGTCCGTAACCGCCAGGATGGAATGTGCTGTGGCGCCGGCGGCGGATTGATGTGGATGGAAGAAGATGCCGGACACCGCGTCAACGTTGCCCGCACCGAACAGGCACTCGAAGTGAATCCTACAATGATTTCTTCCGGCTGTCCGTACTGCCTGACAATGCTGTCAGACGGAACGAAAGCGAAAGAAGTTGAAGAAACAGTAGGCACTTATGACTTGTCCGAGCTTCTTGAAATGTCGATCTTCGGCAACGAAACACCGATGCCGGAAGAGACTCTTGTTCAATAAAGAGAAACTTCATTCAGCGGAGTCCATTTTTACGCTGAATGTTAGTTGATCCATTCGGGTTTTTAGGGTCAGTTGAGCTCACGCTTGGCAAAGTGGGAGCCTTACTAACCATTAAAACGGGATAAACATTGCTAAAAGTGGGATAATTCTATAATATGAGAGTTAAGAAGAGGGAGTGTAAACGCTCCCTTTTTTCACGAGAACTTGCCGAGCGAGCGTTCAGTCAACATTTTGGGCGAACTGCATTCGCCCGAAATGTTTGCGACGAAGCAACGGAGCGTAGCGCAGTGATGCAGGAGCAAGTATTATGGGTCTCAAATTCTAGAAACGGTAACTCTCTGAAGCTAGTGAGGCGGAGCCGAACGATGCAGAGGCAATGTTTTGCGATGAACATAGCGTAATACCCTTTTTACAAATTTTATCAGCGATTTTCAGAGGTTTATCAGCGATTCTGGTATTTATCGTCGATTTCCAACCGTTTATCGTCGATTCCGGAAAACAAGCAACGTCAAATATTTTTTTATTTCAATTGAAAACGTTTACAACACGGGAGGAGAATTTATCATGGCAAAAACAGTTATCATTGATGGCGCAAGAACAGCATTCGGGAAATTTGGAGGCGGGCTGAGCTCGCTTACAGCAAGTGACCTTGGTGCTGCAGCAATCAAAGAAGCGATGAACCGTGCGAACATCCAGCCGGAAGATGTCCAGGAAGTGATCATGGGCAACGTGCTGCAGGCTGGCCAGGGCCAGATTCCTTCAAGACAGGCGGCTTATAAAGCAGGCATTCCATATAACGTTAAATCGGAAACAATCAATAAAGTCTGTGCATCGGGTCTCCGTTCAGTAACGATGGCCGATCAGATTATCCGCCTTGGTGACGAGGAAGTGATTGTAGCGGGCGGAATGGAATCCATGTCGAACGCGCCTTACTACTTGCCGAAAGCGCGTTGGGGCTTGCGCATGGGCGATGCGCAAATGATCGACGGAATGGTTCATGACGGATTGTCGTGTTCATTCCATCCGGATAAAGTCCACATGGGCACATACGGAAACTCGACTGCTGAAGAGCACGGCTTAACCCGTGAAAAACAGGACGAATGGTCTGTCCGTTCACATGAGCGCGCCATCAAAGCGAAAGACTTTTTCGCTGAAGAAATCACGCCGATCGAAGTGAAACAGCGTAAAGGCGATCCGATTAAAGTTGAGTTGGATGAAGCGCCGCGTGAAGGCACGACTGCCGATGCGCTGGCAAAACTGAAACCGGCATTCGGCAAAGACGGCACAATCACTGCCGGAAACGCGCCTGGCATCAATGATGGTGCGGCTGCACTTATCCTGATGAGTGAAGAACGAGCGCAGAAAGACGGCAAAAAGCCATTAGCTTATGTGCTTTCCCACACGGAAGTAGCGGTAGAACCGCACCGTTTCCCTGAAACACCGGGTCTTGTCATCAACGAGCTTTTGAAGAAAACTGGCAAATCGTTGGATGACATCGATTTATTCGAGATCAATGAAGCATTCGCGGCTGTAGCTTTGGCGAGTTCGAAAATCGCTGGATTGGACGCAGAAAAAGTAAACGTCAACGGGGGCTCTGTAGCGCTTGGACATCCGATTGGCGCAAGCGGGACACGCATCATCCTGACACTTGCATATGAGCTGAAACGCCGTGGCGGCGGAATCGGTATCGCGGCAATCTGTTCAGGCGGCGGCCAAGGTGATGCAATCATGATCGAAGTACCTAAGGAGGCAAAATAAGAATGGCAATTCAAAACGTAATGGTAATCGGCGCCGGCCAAATGGGCTCCGGCATCGCACAAGTCTGCGCACAGGCAGGATTTAATGTGAAACTGAACGATATGAAGCAGGAAGCATATGATCGCGGAATCGCGAACATCACGAAAAACCTTTCCCGCAATGTGGAGAAGGGCCGTATGACAGAAGATGAAAAGTCAGAAACTCTTGGCCGCATCACTTCTTCACTCGATTTGAATGACGCATACGACGTCGATATCGTCATCGAAGCAGCTGTTGAAAATATGGAAATCAAACACAGCATCTTCAAGACGCTTGATGAAGTGGCGCCGAAGCACGCGATCCTGGCGACAAACACTTCTTCACTTCCGATTACTGAAATTGCTGCCGTGACGAACCGTCCGGAGCAGGTGATCGGTATGCATTTCATGAACCCAGTGCCTGTCATGAAGCTGGTTGAAATCATCCGTGGCCTCGCAACAACTGACGAAGTTTATAAAACAATCGAAGAAATGACATTGAAACTATCGAAAACACCGGTGGAATGCAATGATTTCCCAGGCTTCGTATCCAATCGAATTTTGATGCCGATGATCAATGAAGCGGTTTTCACGCTTCAGGAAGGCGTCGCGACGAAAGAAGCGATCGACAGCATCATGAAAATGGGCATGAACCATCCGATGGGTCCGCTGGAGCTGGCTGATTTCATCGGACTCGATACTTGCCTCTACATTATGGAAGTTCTGCATGACGGTTTTGGCGACAGCAAGTACCGCCCAAGTCCATTATTGCGCCAGTACGTGAAAGCCGGTTGGCTTGGCAAGAAAACAGGACGCGGATTCTACGAATACAACTAATCAAGGAGGAACCCGCAATGGATTTACATTTTACAGATGAACAAATAATGATGCGCAATATGGTGCGCGATTTTGCGAGAGAAGAAATTACACCTTTCATCGAAAAGATGGAAGAAGGGGAATTTCCTCGTGAAATCCTGAACAAGATGGCTGGACTTGGCTTGATGGGCATTACAGCTCCCGAAAAATACGGCGGCTCGGAAATGGACTTCACTTCCTATATCACAGCCATCCATGAATTATCGAAAGCAAGCGGCGTCATCGGCGTCATTCTTTCCGTCCACACGTCAGTCGGCACGAATCCGATTCTGCATTTCGGGACGGAAGAGCAGATCGCCAAATATGTGCCGAAACTTGCCAGCGGCGAGTATCTCGGCGCATTCTGCCTGACGGAGCCGGCTGCCGGTTCTGACGCAGGCAGTTTGAAGACGAGAGCTGTCCGTGACGGCGACGAGTATGTGCTGAACGGTTCAAAAGTGTTCATCACAAATGGCGGCGAAGCGGATACCTATATCGTCTTCGCTTCCACGAAACCTGAAGCCGGCTCACGCGGCATCTCCGCTTTTATTGTCGAGAAAGATTTTCCGGGCCTCGTTATCGGCAAGGATGAAAAGAAAATGGGGCTTCACGGTTCCCGCACAGTGCAATTGACGTTCGACAATATGCGGGTGCCGGCTGAAAACTTGCTGGGCCAGGAAAATAAAGGCTTCAGCATTGCCATGGCCAACTTGAACGTCGGTCGCATCGGTATTGCGGCACAAGCGCTTGGCATCGCGGAAGCGGCATATGAGTACGCGGTTTCCTACGCCAAAGAGCGTGAGCAATTCGGCAAGCCGATTGCCCAGCAGCAAGGCGTCGCGTTCAAGCTCGCGGATATGGCGACACAAGTCGAAGCGGCGAAACTTCTTGTGTATAACGCTGCCAGCCTTTATTCCGAAGGCAAGGACTGCAATAAAGAAGCGTCGATGGCGAAACTGTACGCATCGAAAGCTGCCATGGACATCGCGATTGAAGCGATCCAGGTCTACGGCGGCTATGGCTATACAGAAGATTATCCGGTGGAGCGTTTGTTCCGCGACGCGAAAGTGACGGAAATCTACGAAGGCACGAGTGAAATCCAACGAATCGTAATCAGCAAGCAACTATTAAAATAGCAGGGGGAAAATGAAAATGAATTTTAAATTAAGCGAAGAACATGAAATGATCCGTAAAATGGTGCGCGATTTTGCAAACAAAGAAGTGGCGCCGACAGCAGAAGAGCGTGATGAAGAAGAACGTTTTGACCGTGAAATTTTCGACAAGATGGCTGAACTCGGCCTTACTGGTATTCCATGGCCGGAAGAATACGGCGGAATCGGATCCGACTATTTGGCGTACTGCATCGCGGTTGAAGAATTGTCACGCGTCTGCGCGTCAACGGGTGTAACACTATCCGCGCATACTTCACTTGCGGGATGGCCGGTATACACATTCGGGACAGAAGAGCAGAAACAGAAATATCTCCGTCCGATGGCGGAAGGCTCGAAAATCGGCGCTTACGGTTTGACTGAACCGGCTTCAGGTTCTGATGCTGGCGGCATGAAAACATCCGCTAAAGAAGACGGCGACCACTATATCCTTAACGGTTCAAAAATCTTCATCACAAACGGCGGCATCGCGGATATCTACATCGTATTCGCTGTGACTGACCCGACTTCAAAACACAAAGGGACGACTGCGTTCATCGTAGAAAAAGATTTCGAAGGATTCTCTGTCGGCAAGAAAGAGAAGAAACTCGGAATCCGTTCAAGCCCTACAACTGAAATCATTTTCGATAACTGCCGTGTACCGAAAGAAAACATGCTCGGCGAACTTGGACAAGGCTTTAAAATCGCTATGCAGACGCTTGACGGCGGCCGCAACGGCATCGCTGCACAGGCAGTCGGAATCGCGCAAGGCGCAATGGATGCTGCAATCGATTACGCGAAAGAGCGCGAGCAATTCGGCAAGCCGATCGCTGCAAACCAAGGGATTTCATTCAAATTGGCGGATATGGCTACTTCGATCGAAGCTTCACGCTTATTGACTTACCAGGCTGCCTGGCTCGAGTCGAATAAATACTCGTACAGCAAAGAATCAGCTATGGCTAAATTGATGGCCGGCGATACAGCGATGAAAGTTACTGTTGAAGCTGTGCAGGTATTCGGCGGCTACGGCTATACGAAAGATTACCCGGTAGAACGCTTCATGCGCGACGCTAAAATCACTCAAATCTATGAAGGCACACAGGAAATCCAGCGTTTGGTCATTTCCCGTATGGTCACAAAATAATCGGAGGCAGGCCTATGAATGAAAAGCGTGCAATACAGTCTTCCGTAAAAGATGAAAGCCTGATCGAAAAGCGCCGAGCGCAAATGATCCGCGGCGCTGTCACGCTTTTTAAAGAAAAGGGCTTTCACCGCACGACAACCAGAGAAATCGCCAAGGCAGCGGGATTCAGCATCGGCACCTTATATGAATACATCCGGACCAAAGAAGATGTGCTCTATCTGGTCTGTGACTCGATCTACGACGAAGTGCATTCGCGCCTTGCGACGATCGATATGGAAAACGGCTCATGGGAAGTGCTGATCACGGCACTCGAACATTATTACGGGTTGATCGACGATATGCAGGATGAATTCGTCGTCATGTACCAGGAGTCGAAATCATTGCCGAAAGACGCTTTGCAATATGTACTGACAAAGGAAACGGAAATGGTTTCCCTTTTCGAGCGCCTGTTGACCGAATGCGCCGAACGCGGACAGGTGGATCTGACGCCGAAGGAAATCGTTTTGGCGTCCCATCATTTATTCGTTCAGGGCCAGATGTGGGCATTCCGCCGCTGGGCCCTGCGCGATTTCACAATTCAGGAATTCATCGAAATGCAAACGAAGTTCCTTCTGCAGGGGATGGCAGGAGAAAAAATCTCGATAACAGGGGGCTAAATATACATGGCTACAATCCAGGAAACAAAAACGTACCAGCCGAAAAACCATATCCGTTTTGTTACGGCTTCAGCGTTGTTCGACGGACATGATGCATCGATCAATATCATGCGCCGTATCTTACAATCGACTGGTGTTGAAGTGATCCACCTCGGACATAACCGTTCGGTTGAAGAAGTGGTGAATGCTGCAATCCAGGAAGATGTACAGGGGATCGCGATTTCGTCCTACCAGGGCGGACACGTCGAATACTTCAAGTATATGTATGATTTATTGCAGGAAAAAGGCGCTCCGCATATCCGCATTTACGGCGGAGGAGGCGGGGTTATCCTTCCGCGTGAAATCATGGAGCTTCACGAATACGGCATTGCCCGCATTTTCTCTCCGGAAGACGGCCGTAAAAAAGGTTTGCAGGGAATGATCACGGAAATCGTTGAAGAATGTGATTTCTCGACAGTCAAAGATGAACTTTCTGTTGAAAATTTATCTCCGGAAAATCCGGTAACTGTCGCGAACTTGATTACTGCCGCTGAAGAAGCGCATACACGCGGCGGCGACACATCCGAATTGATGAGTTTTGTGAAAAGCCATTCTAAAAATACACCTGTCCTGGGCATCACCGGAACAGGCGGAGCGGGGAAAAGCTCTTTGACGGATGAATTGATCCGCCGTTTCCTGACTGAATTGCCAGGTAAGAACATTGCGATCCTTTCTATCGACCCGACCAAACAAAAAACAGGCGGCGCATTGCTCGGTGACCGGATCCGCATGAACGCAATCTTCAACAAACGCGTTTTCATGAGAAGCCTGGCAACCCGCGGCTCGCGTACAGAACTGTCCGCAGCACTTGGAGATGTGCTTGACGTCATCAAAGCGGCAGGTTTTGACCTGATTGTCGTGGAAACAAGCGGAATCGGACAAGGGGATGCCGAAATCGCCAACTTCTCGGACGTTTCGATGTACGTCATGACAAGTGAGTTCGGAGCACCTTCTCAGTTGGAAAAAATTGACATGATCGATTACGCGGATTTGATTGTCATCAATAAATTCGAGCGTAAAGGTTCGGAAGATGCGTTGCGCCAGGTTCAAAAGCAGTTCCAGCGCAGTCATATGCGTTTTGATGATGACTTGGAGAAAATGCCGGTTTATGGCACAATTGCCAGCCAGTTCAATGATAAAGGAACAAACTCCCTGTTCGCGGCTTTGGTTGCGACCGTCAATGAAAAATGCGGCACCGACTGGGTGACGGATTACGAACAATTCGCAAAAACGCAAAAAGAGAACCTGATCATCCCGAATGACCGCCGTTATTATTTGCGTGAGTTGACGGATACTGTCCGCGGCTACCACGCGAAATCAAAAGAGCAGGCAGGATTTGCCCGCCGCCTCTTCCAGTTGGAAGGCGCAATCGACGAAGTGAAGAAAAAATCGCCGGACGACGCATTGGTAAATTCACTCCAATCCCTTGCAGAAGGTGTCCGTGATCAATTGACGAATGAATCAAAACGCATTCTGGAAAACTGGGCAGCAGTGAAAGAAGCCTATACTGGCGACGAATTCGTGACCACTGTCCGCGACAAGGAAATCCGTACGATTTTACGCACGGAAAGCTTGTCAGGATTGAAAATTCCAAGAGTCGTATTGCCGAAATTCGTTGATTATGGAGAAATCCTCAGTTGGGTTTACGCTGAAAACGTACCGGGTTCATTCCCTTATACAGCTGGTGTCTTCCCGTTCAAACGCGCGGGAGAAGATCCAAAACGCCAATTCGCGGGTGAAGGGACGCCGGAACGCACAAACCGCCGCTTCCATTACCTGTCGAAAGACGACGACGCAAAACGCCTGTCGACGGCATTCGATTCCGTAACACTTTACGGAGAAGATCCGGATCACCGCCCTGATATTTACGGTAAAGTCGGCGAGTCAGGTGTATCCATCTGTACGCTGGACGACATGAAAAAATTATATGACGGCTTTGATCTCTGTGCGCCGTCCACTTCCGTTTCCATGACGATCAACGGGCCGGCACCGATCATCCTTGCGATGTTCATGAATACGGCAATCGATCAGCAAGTCAAGAAACGTGAAGAAGAACTTGGCCGCACATTGACGCTCGAAGAATTCACCGAAGTCCGTGAAGGGACGCTGCAAGTGGTCCGCGGGACGGTTCAGGCGGATATCCTGAAAGAAGACCAAGGACAGAACACATGCATCTTCTCGACTGAATTCGCATTGCGTATGATGGGCGATATCCAGCAATACTTCATCGACCATAAAGTGCGCAATTACTATTCCGTATCGATTTCGGGCTATCACATCGCGGAAGCGGGCGCAAACCCGATTTCACAATTGGCCTTCACGCTGTCGAACGGCTTCACTTATGTGGAATACTATTTGAGCCGCGGCATGAACATCGATGACTTCGCGCCGAACTTGTCGTTCTTCTTCTCGAATGGCCTGGATCCGGAATACACGGTGATCGGACGCGTGGCTAGACGCATCTGGGCTATCGTGATGCGCGATAAATACGGCGCCAACGAACGCAGCCAGAAACTGAAATATCATGTTCAGACTTCAGGCCGCAGCCTGCACGCGCAGGAAATCGACTTCAACGATATCCGCACGACATTGCAGGCATTGATGGCATTGCAGGATAACACAAACTCGCTTCACACTAACGCTTACGATGAAGCCATCACGACTCCGACTGAGGAATCTGTCCGCCGCGCAATGGCGATCCAGATGATCATCACGAAAGAGCATGGCTTGTCGAAAAACGAAAATCCGCTGCAAGGGGCATTCATCGTCGAAGAACTGACGCAGCTGGTGGAAGAAGCGGTATTGCAGGAATTCGACCGCATCAACGACCGCGGCGGGGTGCTTGGCGCTATGGAAACACAATACCAGCGCGGCAAGATCCAGGAAGAATCGATGCATTACGAAATGAAGAAACACACAGGCGAATTGCCGATTATCGGAGTCAATACCTACCTGAACCCGAATCCGCAATCGGACGACGACATCAACGCGATGGAAATCGCCCGCGCCACAAAGGAAGAGAAAGAGACGCAAATCACCAATTTGCGTGCCTTCCAGGAACGCAACGATTCGGACGAAGCACTTCAGCGTTTGAAACACGTCGCGAAAAACGGCGGCAACATCTTTGAAGAATTGATGGAAACCGTAAAAGTGGCAAGTCTTGGCCAAATTACGACCGCATTATACGAAGTCGGCGGCCAATATCGCCGAAATATGTAAAATTTTATGTGAAAACCCGTTTGCAGCCACTGCAGGCGGGTTTTTCATGCTTGGATTCGATGCGTTTCGGAAGTTGCGCGCGATTAAAAAGAAATACGCGCGATTAAAAAATTTTGCGCGCGATTAACGTCCGCTTGCGTGCGTTCAGCAAAAATCTGCATGGAGCTGGATATGCAGGAAACAGTAACATCTGTTCTCCGGATTGATCCGTTAAAGCTATTCGATATATTCGGGAAACTCAGTTATAATGGAAGAAAGTGCACCTGGGCTATAAAGGATGATTGACTATGCCAAAGTACGTAAATTACCTGATAATCGTTGTCTGCATCATATTGATTGTTTTCCTGTACAATAGAGCATTGGGCTCCATTCCGTTAATCATCCTGTCGCTGTACCTGTTTTATTACGGGTGGAAGGAATTGGGGAAAAGAAAAAACAAGTCACGGTAGCGGACTGAAGAGACTTTGTATATAATGAATTAAGTTAAGAGAGAAGAAGGGACGTGCGACAATTGAAATTACGTGAATTATCCAAAGAAGAACTAATCGAAGAGTCGTTTGTAGACTTAACATACGCATTATTGGCTGAAACCCATGAAACAAAAACATATCCTGAAATCGTCGAGGAAATTGAGAATTTGCTTGGCCTTTCAAAAGAAGATATGAAAGCGCGTCTTGTTCAATTCTACACGGACATGAATATTGACGGGCGTTTCCTGATCCTGGGTGAAAACCGCTGGGGCCTTCGCGAATGGTATCCGGTGGAACAGATCGAAGAAGAATCCGCTCCGACTGTCAAAGCACGCAAGAAGAAAGCGAAAGTTGCGGACGACGAAGAATTCGAAGACATGGACCTTGAATTGGAAGATGAACTCGACTTCGATGACTTTGACGACGAAGATGAAGAAGACGATGAAGACGTGACGCCTAAACTCGGCGACGAAGTGGAAGTGATCGATTTCGACGCGGAAACGGACGAAGACGAGGATGAAGAGGATGTTGACGTACTGGTCGAAGACATCGATGGCAACATCATTGATGATGAAGACGAAGAAGATGAAGAAGACGAAGAGTTGAAGTAATCGGAACATTTTTTACCTTGACTTTAATCGCAGGACTGGATAAGATTTTACTGGGCTCCTTAAAAACAGGAGAAATGATTCGTACAGTTTATGCGCTCCCTCTGCACACAGCAGAAGGGGCGCTTTTTATTTTTTTCCGGGTAATTATTTAATAAAGAAAATACTTTAAAGAGTCGCTTCGGCGCTTTGGACAAGCCTCCCGCTATAAGCCAAGAAGACCACTTGTCTTATAGCTCCGGCCAGTCCGGCGACGCGCCGGCGCTGGAGAAATCTTAAGAGATATGGAGCAAAACAGCGCAGACGCCCAGGTGACCAAGCGAAGTGCTGAGATCCACTCGGGCGAAGGGTACTGAGCACGAGTTAGCTCAGCGCAAGCCACCAGGCAAGCGCAGCTGTTTTGCGGAATATCGGGTAGCAAAGCATGGGCTATCTGTCATTACACACCTATGCAAATTACAAAGCACGTCTTCAAAAATCGAGGAGGAAACAAGCATGACCAAGTATATTTTCGTAACCGGCGGCGTAGTATCGTCACTCGGAAAAGGCATTACCGCTGCTTCACTTGGGCGTTTATTGAAAAACAGAGGATTGAACGTCACAATCCAGAAATTCGATCCATACATCAACATTGACCCGGGCACGATGAGCCCTTACCAGCACGGAGAAGTTTTCGTAACGGATGATGGAGCAGAAACAGATTTGGACCTGGGGCATTACGAGCGTTTCATCGACATCAATCTGAACAAATATTCGAATGTGACGACGGGGAAAGTCTATTCGACTGTTATTCAAAAAGAACGCCGCGGCGATTATCTTGGCGGAACAGTCCAAGTAATTCCGCACATCACCAACGAAATCAAAGATCGTTTATTGCGCGCAGCAAAAACAGCAAAAGCGGATGTAGTCATCACAGAAATCGGCGGAACAGTAGGGGATATCGAGTCCTTGCCATTCCTTGAAGCGATTCGCCAGATGAAATCCGACCTGGGCCGCGAAGAAGTCATGTACATCCACTGTACGCTGATTCCTTACCTCGGCGCAGCAAAAGAAATGAAAACAAAACCGACTCAGCACAGCGTTAAGGAATTGCGCAGTTTGGGTATCCAGCCAAACCTTATCGTTGTCCGCACGGAACATCCGGTGCCGCAGGATATGAAAGATAAGATTGCGCTATTCTGCGACATTAAAGCGGAAGAAGTCATCGAATCACGTGACGTTGATGTGATTTATGAAATGCCGCTCCGTTTGCAGGAGCAGAATATGGACCAGATCGTACTGGATCATTTCGGCATCGAAGCGCCTGAAGCGGATATGACGGAATGGACAGGGCTTGTGGAACAAGTGAAATCACTTAAGGACACAGTCCGCATCGGTCTTGTTGGCAAATATGTCGAGTTGCAGGATGCCTATATTTCAGTAGTGGAATCCTTGAAACACGCAGGCTTCGCATTTGATTCGGATATTGAAGTGGACTGGATCAACGCGGAACACGTCAACGCCGAGAACGTTGAAGAGAAATTGAGCGGCTGCGACGGAATCCTGGTTCCCGGCGGTTTCGGTGACCGCGGCGTTGAAGGGAAAATCGCCGCTACGAAATATGCCCGTGAGAATAGAGTGCCGTTCTTCGGAATCTGCTTAGGCATGCAGCTGGCATCCGTTGAATTTGCGCGCAATTTGATGGGAATGGAAGACGCCCATTCTTCAGAGCTGAATCCGAAGACTCCATATCCGGTCATCGATTTATTGCCGGAGCAGAAAGACATCGAAGATCTTGGCGGCACGCTGCGACTCGGTCTGCAGCCTGCGAAATTGAAAGAAGGCTCGAAAGCGCATGAAGCATACGGCGAAAGTTTAGTATACGAACGCCATCGCCACCGCTACGAGTTCAACAACGAATTCCGCGAGCAATTCGAAGCAGCCGGCTTTATCTTCTCCGGTACAAGCCCGGATGGCCGCCTGGTTGAAATCATCGAAGTCGCTGATCATCCATGGTTCGTGGCATGCCAATTCCACCCGGAATTCATCTCACGCCCGAACCGTCCGCAGCCGCTGTTCCGTGAATTTGTCAGAGCATCCATTAATAATAAGTAATTAAATGACTATAACCCAAAAGCCTTTCCGGCAATTACAGACCGGAAAGGCTTTTGCGTTTTATGGATCCTTCAGCAAGCATCCTGTCGATCACCACTATGAAAGTTTAACAGGCGCATAAAGCGGCTATTGCGTGGCAGACGGGATGGCGGCGTCGGATAGCCGGCCTGCCAGTTCATCCTTTTCATCATTTTTTGATAGAATGAAGACGCGGTCTGCACTTGTTGAAATGCTGTCCGGTTTCCACTTGCTTGCAGAAATGCTGAAGGCCGGATTTAGGAGGATTCTAAATGAAGACGATTTTGATTGTGGACGATCAGCCGGGGATCCGGATGTTATTGCAAGAAGTATTTTCGAAAGAAGGATTCGAGACCTTATCGGCCGGCACAGGGCGTGAGGCGCTGGATATCTTTGAAAAGACGCGGCCGGAGCTGGTCCTGCTGGATATGAAAATTCCGGGGATGGATGGTATTGAAATCCTGAAACAGATGAAGCGGAAATGTGAAGGTGTTCTAGTAGTCATGATGACCGCCTATGGTGAATTGAATCTGATCGAAGAAGCGAAGACGTGGGGAGCGGTCCGCCATTTTACAAAACCGTTCGATGTATTTGAACTGCGCGAGACTGTAAAGAAATTGTTAGAGGACTGATACACTAGGAAGTGGCGGATAGATACAGATTTTGTTATGATAAGGAAGGTATTTGCTTTATTTAGCCGCTGAGGAGGAAGTTTGTCATGGCATTGGTTTCAATGAAAGAAATGATGATAAAAGGTAAAGAAGAAGGATATGCAATCGGCCAGTTCAACTTGAACAACCTGGAATTCACTCAAGCGATTCTTCAGGCTGCACAAGAAGAGAATTCTCCGGTCATTTGTGGGGTTTCAGAAGGAGCAGCCCGTTATATGGGTGGATTCACAACAGTTGTAAACATGGTGAAAGGCCTGATGCACGATTATAAGATCACAGTGCCAGTGGCAATTCATTTGGATCATGGTTCAAGCTTTGAAAAATGCAAGGAAGCAATCGATGCTGGCTTCACCTCAGTCATGATCGACGCATCCCACCATCCTTTCGAAGAAAATATCGAGATAACGAAACAAGTTGTCGAGTATGCACATAAACATAATGTATCTGTGGAAGCGGAACTTGGCACAGTCGGCGGGCAAGAAGACGATATCATCGCTGACGGCGTCATTTACGCAGATCCCCAGGAATGCAAACTATTGGTTGAGCAGACTGGAATTGACTGTTTGGCTCCTGCCCTTGGTTCGGTTCACGGGCCTTATAAAGGGGAGCCGAATCTCGGATTCAAGGAGATGGAAGAAATTTCGCAGTTTTGCGATGTACCGCTTGTTCTTCACGGCGGCACTGGAATTCCGGTCAAAGATATCCAGCGTTCCGTATCGCTTGGAACAGCGAAGATCAATGTTAATACAGAAAGCCAGATCGCTTCTGCGAAAGCGGTCCGCGAAGTCTTGGATAACGACAAAATTGTCTACGACCCGCGTAAATACATGGGGCCTGCACGTGAAGCCATTAAAAACACAGTAATCGGCAAAATGCGTGAATTCGGAAGTTCAGGCAAAGCGTAATAAAGAGAAGCTTTTTTCAGTGGGGGCATCCCACTGACCGTTAATACGGGAACAGACAAAATGCAAATAGATGGAAGAGAGAAGAAGCGAAAAAAAGTCGCCTTCTCTTTTTTCCGTACTACAGGAGGAAATAAATTATGAAATTTTTCATTGATACTGCAAACTTTGACGAGATAAAAGAAGCACATTCATGGGGCATCCTATCGGGTGTCACGACTAACCCATCATTGGTGGCAAAAGAGAAAAACGTCTCTTTCCACGACCGCCTAAAAGAAATCGCTGAATTGGTTGATGGTTCGATCAGCGGCGAAGTCATTGCCCTTGATGCAGAAGGCATGATTAAAGAAGGCCGTGAACTGGCTGCACTTGCACCAAATATCACAGTGAAACTGCCAATGACTCCAGACGGTTTGAAAGCATGTGCCGTTCTTGCTGGCGAAGGCAAAAAAGTCAACGTTACATTGATCTTCAGCGCAAACCAGGCTTTGCTTGCGGCACGTGCTGGAGCAGCTTATGTATCACCTTTCCTGGGCCGTCTTGATGATATCGGCCATAACGGAATGGACCTGATTGCGACGATCGCAGAAATTTTCGCGATCCATGACATTGACTCTGAAATTATCGCGGCTTCAATCCGCCACCCTCAACACGTGACGGAAGCAGCTTTGAACGGTGCACACATTGGTACTATGCCAATTAAAGTGATGGAGCAAATGTTCAAGCATCCACTGACGGACAAAGGAATCGAAGCATTTTTGGCTGACTGGGAAAAACGGACTGAAAAATAATATAATTAGGAAACCGAGTCCGGAATGTGTAAGGCAAACTGGGCCAATCGGACTTTCATGGCTATCGGAGGAGCGGCGGCAGCCGTTTGCGACAGCCTTGAAAGTAGGATAAAGGAGAATACTGATGGACGTTTATAAAATTACAGGCGGAAAACGCCTGTCTGGGACGATAAAAGTCAATGGAGCAAAAAATAGCGCGGTGGCTTTGATCCCCGCATCGATTTTGGCGAATTCACCTGTTCAGATTGAAGGTTTGCCTGGCATTTCTGATGTATGGACATTAAAGAATATTTTGGAAGAAATCGGTGGCGAAGTCAGTTTTGAAGATGGCACGATGAGCATCGATCCGACAAACATGATCGACATGCCGCTGCCAAATGGCAATGTCAAAAAATTGCGGGCTTCCTACTATATGATGGGCGCAATGCTCGGACGTTTCAAACATGCGGCCATTGGTCTGCCTGGCGGCTGTTTCCTGGGACCCCGTCCTATCGATCAGCATATCAAAGGCTTCGAAGCACTGGGTGCCAAAGTGACGAATGAACACGGTGCCATCTATCTTCGCGCGGATGAACTGCGCGGAGCGAAGATCTACCTGGATGTCGTATCGGTCGGCGCTACCATCAATATCATGCTGGCAGCCGTTTTGGCAAAAGGCCAGACGACGATTGAAAATGCGGCGAAAGAACCTGAAATCATCGATGTTGCGACGCTTTTGACCAATATGGGCGCGAAAATCAAAGGTGCGGGAACTAACGTTATCCGTATCGACGGTGTTGAAGAATTGCATGGCACAAACCACACAATCATTCCTGACCGCATCGAAGCGGGTACATTCATGATCCTTGCGGCTGCTGCCGGTGACGGCATCACGATCGATAACGTCATTCCATTCCATATGGAAGCATTGACAGCCAAACTGCGTGAGATGGGTGTCGAGGTGCAGGAAGGCGAAGAATCGATCCATATTCCGAAACCAGAGAAATTGCAGGCGATAGACGTCAAAACCCTGGTTTACCCTGGCTTTGCGACAGACCTTCAGCAGCCATTTTCAGTGCTGATGACGCAGGCGGAAGGTTCATCGATGATTACGGACACCATCTATTCCGCCAGATTCAAGCATATCGACGAATTGCGGCGGATGAACGCCAGCGGAAGAGTCGAAGGCAGAGCGGCCATCATCACCGGTCCGACGCCGCTGACTTCTGCGACCGTTGTTGCTTCTGACCTGCGCGCCGGTGCAGCCTTGGTGATTGCCGGATTGCTTGCAGAGGGTGAAACAGAAATCCGTGAAATTTATCACATCGAACGCGGTTACGCCGAGATCATTGAAAAATTACGCGGATTAGGTGCTGACATCCGGAGAGAAACAATCGACCCGGTAACAAGTTCGAGGTCAGACCTTAGCTCAGACGCGAATTAACCCGGATTTGGCTTAACAATATATGTTACAATCATAGGGACATATATTTAGTTTAGTTGTATTTAATAAGTTATTTATTCAACTATCAAAGTTAGCCGAACGGGAGGAACGAATAATATGGAACGCAGTTTATCAATGGAATTAGTGCGTGTAACAGAGGCGGCAGCAATCGCTTCCGCGAAATGGATGGGCCGCGGCCTCAAAAACGAAGCGGACGATGCGGCAACGACTGCCATGCGGACAGTATTCGATACCATTCCCATGCAGGGAGTCGTCGTAATTGGCGAAGGCGAGATGGATGAAGCACCGATGCTTTATATCGGTGAAGAACTTGGGACTGGCAACGGTCCGGAAGTGGACGTTGCAGTCGATCCGCTTGAAGGAACGAATATTGTAGCGGCAGGCGGCTGGAATGCACTTGCCGTGTTGGCGATTGCCGACCGCGGCAATCTGCTCAACGCACCCGATATGTACATGGATAAAATTGCTGTCGGCCCTGAATCAGTGGGGAAAATTGATATCAATGCCCCGATCATCGACAATCTTCGTGCTGTGGCAAAAGCCAAGAACAAGGATATCGAAGACGTGGTTGCGACAGTCCTGAACCGTGAACGCCACGCTGAAATCATCCAACAGATCCGTGATGCCGGTGCCCGCATCAAACTCATCAATGATGGGGATGTGGCTGGCGCCATCAACACAGCTTTTGATGAAACAGGCGTCGATATTCTATTCGGCTCAGGCGGAGCTCCGGAAGGCGTCATCGCTGCTGTGGGCTTGAAATGCCTTGGCGGTGAGCTTCAAGGAAGGCTTATGCCGCAAAACGATGAAGAGAGAAAACGATGCATCGATATGGGCATCGATGTAGACAAGGTCCTTATGATGGACGACCTTGTAAAAGGTGACGACGCAATTTTTGCAGCTACCGGTGTCACTGATGGCGAATTATTGCGCGGAATCCAGTTAAAGGGCGGCTTTGCAGAAAGCCACACACTGGTCATGCGCGCGAAGTCAGGCACGGTACGCTTTGTGGAAGGGCGCCACAGTCTGAAGAAAAAACCGAATCTTGTGATGAACGATTAATGAATGAACTTCAAAATGGGTCCGGCTTAAAAGCCGGGCTCCTTCTTTAAAATCTTCCAATTGTTAACCTCAATTTATTTCCTAAAAAAATCAGAATAAGAGTGGTGTCCTCATACATGTCAACGATTACTATATCCGCATTGGAAAATATGACCTTAAAGGAACTTTATAATTTAGCGAAAGAATACAAGCTCGTCAATTACAGCAAACTGACGAAAAAAGAGCTGATTTTTGCGATACTGAAAACCCGGGCAGAACAGGAAGGCTTTTTCTTCATGGAAGGCGTTCTTGAAATCATTCAATCCGAAGGTTTTGGATTCCTGCGCCCGATCAATTATTCACCGAGTTCACAGGACATCTATATCTCAGCGTCGCAAATCCGTCGTTTTGACTTGCGTAATGGGGACAAGGTTTCAGGCAAAGTTCGTCCGCCAAAAGAAAATGAACGTTATTTTGGCCTGCTTCAGGTAGAAGCGGTAAACGGGGAAGATCCTGAAGTTGCAAAAGAGCGGGTCCATTTCCCCGGATTGACGCCATTGTATCCGGACCGCCATATTCGTCTGGAAACAAGCCACGATCATTTATCGACCCGCATCATGGATTTGGTGTCACCCGTCGGATTTGGTCAGCGCGGTTTGATCGTTGCACCGCCGAAAGCGGGCAAGACGATGTTGTTGAAGGAAATCGCAAATTCCATCACTACCAATCATCCGGAAGCTGAACTGATTGTGCTGCTCATCGATGAGCGCCCTGAAGAAGTTACAGACATCGAGCGTTCAGTAAATGCGGATGTGGTGTCTTCGACTTTTGATGAAATTCCGGAAAACCATGTGAAAGTTGCTGAATTGGTTCTGGAACGTGCTATGCGCCTTGTTGAACATAAACGTGATGTCGTCATTTTGATGGATTCTATCACGCGTCTTGCACGTGCCTATAACCTCGTAATCCCGCCGAGTGGACGGACACTTTCAGGAGGGATCGACCCAGCGGCTTTCCATCGTCCGAAAAGATTTTTCGGCGCTGCCCGCAATATTGAAGAAGGCGGCAGCTTGACGATATTGGCGACAGCATTAGTGGAAACCGGTTCACGGATGGATGAAGTAATTTATGAAGAGTTCAAAGGGACCGGCAATATGGAGCTTCATCTTGACAGAAGCCTGGCTGAGCGCCGCATATTCCCGGCACTCGACATTCGCCGTTCGGGAACACGCAAGGAAGAATTGTTGATTGGCAAAGAAGAACTTGATAAACTATGGAAAATCCGTAAAACATTCTCGGATACCCACGATTTTGCGGAACGTTTCCTGAAAAAATTAAACCAGACACAAACAAACGAAGACTTTTTCGCGCAACTGACCACAGAAATGAAAGCTCATCGTGCATCAAAAAAGACGATTTAATTTCTTGCAATAGACGTCAAATCTTGTTAAGATAGTATCAATGAGTCAAAAGCAAAGCTATTGCATATACGGCCTAAAGAGCCGTGTAAGGCAATAGTAAAATAGATTAAACTCTGTTCCGGATGGTTCAGGGCGAGAGGAGAAAAACACATGAAAACAGGAATTCACCCAGAATACAAACAAGCTACAGTAACTTGCTCTTGCGGTAACTCTTTCACTACAGGATCTGTAAAAGAAGATATTAACGTAGAGCTTTGCTCGGAATGTCATCCATTCTACACTGGACGTCAAAAATTCGCAGCAGCTGATGGCCGCGTTGACCGTTTCAACAAAAAATACGGTCTTAAAGAAGAAAACCCGAACTCTGAAGAGTAAGAGTGTAAAAAAATACCTGCCTTGCGCGAAATCGCCGGGCAGGATTTTTTTTGCTTTTTTATCGATGAATCCATATACATAATTACAAGAAAATGCGGTAATGCATGCCGAAATTAGGTATTATTAATACTATATAAATCATCATGAGTAATTACGTTGATTTGTCGTTTTGTCTAAATAGAAGCTTATAACAAAGTGATATCTGATTTAAAGCTTTCGTTAGTTCCTAACTTACCGGTGCTGAGAAAGATGACTAGATATGGAGCAAAACAGTGAAGACTCCCAGGCGACCTAGCGAAGTGCTGAGATCCACTCGGGCGAAGGGCAACAAGCCCGAGTTAGCTTAGCGCAAGCCACCAGGAAAGCGAAGCTGTTTTGCGTAATATCGGTTTTATAAAAATATAAAGGTAACTAACCAAGTGTTTGAAAGGGGTCCCTTAAATGTATGTAATGAAACAAACAGGCTGGGTCGAACTGATTTGCGGAAGCATGTTTTCCGGCAAATCGGAAGAATTGATCCGCCGTGTAAAACGGTCGCAATTCGCCAAACAGAAAATCGCAGTATTCAAACCGAAAATCGACGATCGCTACAGTGAAGAAGCGGTCGTATCCCATAACGGCACGACAGTGATTGCGCTGCCGATCTCGCATTCCGAAGAAATGTGGGAATACATTACAGATGAATTCGATGTAATCGCGATCGACGAAGCACAATTTTTCGACGACGGCATCATCGAGAACGTCCAAAAACTTGCCAACCACGGCTTCCGCGTCATTGTAGCCGGATTGGACCAGGATTTCAGAGGGCTGCCATTCGGCCCAATGCCGTCATTGCTGGCGATTGCTGAACAAGTTACCAAATTGCAGGCAGTCTGCACAGTTTGCGGTTCTCCCGCAAGCCGCACACAGCGCCTGATTGACGGTAAACCGGCGGGGTCTGACGATCCGACTATCCTGGTTGGCGCATCAGAAGCATACGAACCAAGATGCCGCCACCACCACGAAGTGCCATCAGGCGTTACTGTTTCAGAATGAAAATGGTATCGTATATAATATAAGTAAGTTGAAAACATGTTTATAATAGCCGATATTCCGCAAAACAGCTTCGAAGACATTAGCCGACGCGTGCGAGGCTATGTCTTTGCGACGAAGCTAGCGTAGCGATGCAGGAGCAAGATTATTTACCACTGCACCCTGGGAGTCTTCGCTGTTTTGCTCCATATCTCTAGAGATTTATCTAGCGCCGAAGCGGTATTTGAGTATTTTAATATTTTATCTTATATATATAGAAGCAATTTAAAATAGTAACAGGAAATTGAGGTGACGGCGATGTTTGATCGCTTGCAAGCTGTTGAAGATCGATACGACCGTTTGAATGAATTATTAAGTGACCCCGAAATTGTCAGCGACACCAATAAACTGCGCGAGTATTCCAAGGAACAATCTGATTTGCAGGAAACAGTTGAAGCTTACCGCGAATACAAAGACCTGAATGCGCAATTGGCTGACGCCAAAGCGATGTTCGATGACAAGATGGATGCTGACATGCGGGAAATGGTCAAAGAAGAAGTAAACGAATTGGAAGAAAAAGTGGAAGCCATTGAAGAGCGTCTCCATATTTTATTGATACCGAAAGACCCGAACGACGATAAAAACGTTATTATGGAAGTCCGCGGAGCAGCGGGTGGAGACGAAGCCGCGCTGTTTGCAGGCGACCTTTACCGCATGTACAGCCGCTTTGCCGAATCGAAAGGCTGGAAAGTGACGATCATGGATTCGTCTGCTACCGGACTTGGCGGTTTCAAGGAAATCGTGTTTATGATTTCCGGAAAAGGCGCTTATTCCAAGATGAAATTCGAAAACGGCGCTCACCGCGTGCAGCGTGTTCCGGAAACGGAATCAGGCGGACGCATCCATACTTCGACGGCGACAGTAGCCTGTCTGCCGGAAGTGGAAGAAGTGGAAGTCGAAATCCATGACAATGATATCCGAGTGGATACCTATGCGTCTTCAGGTGCCGGCGGACAATCGGTCAACACGACGATGTCAGCGGTGCGCCTGACGCACATTCCGACGAATACGGTCGTAACGTGCCAGGACGAAAAATCACAGATCAAGAACAAAGCGAGTGCCATGAAAGTCCTGCGCGCGCGTGTTTACGATAAATTCCAGCAGGAAGCGCAGGCTGAATATGACGCTGTGCGTAAATCCGCTGTTGGAACCGGCGACCGTTCTGAACGGATCCGCACGTATAATTATCCGCAGAACCGTGTAACTGATCATCGCATCGGTTTGACAATCCAGAAACTCGACCAGATTCTTCAAGGGAAAATGGACGAATTGATCGATGCATTGATCGTTGAAGAGCAGTCTGCAAGAATGGAAAGCCTGAACAATGCATAAACCGCATAAAATTTTTGAGGCCCTTAACCGGGCTTCTTCTTATTTACTGGATAATGGGCGGGAAGAAGCGGCCGCCAGGATCTTGCTGCAGCATACACTTGGGCTTAGCCAGGCGGGCCTTCTGGCTTCAATGCGCGATGACCTGAATGGCGCCAGTTTTGAAGAATACTGGAGACTGGTTGAACAGCATGCCAAAGGGACGCCTGTCCAGCATCTGACCGGGCATGAAATATTCTATGGACGGAAGTTTTCTGTGAATCCCGATGTGCTGATTCCCCGGCCAGAAACGGAAGAACTGGTCGAAGAAGCTTTGGCGTTGATCCAGCGGCATATCCCGGGTCCATCCCCGTCAATTGCCGATATTGGAACAGGCAGCGGGATCATTGCCATTACAATGAAACTGGAAATGTCTTCTTCGAAAGTCACGGCGACTGATATTTCACAAAAAGCTCTGGAGACTGCTCAGATAAATGCGGGGGAGCTTAAGGCTGAAATCGATTTTAAGCTGGGGGATTTATTGGATCCGCTAAAAGGGCAGAAATGGGATGTCATCCTGTCGAACCCTCCGTATATCGCTTATGCTGAAGCGGATGCGATGTCCGACAGCGTAAAGGATTTTGAACCGCACTCGGCTTTATTCGCGGAGCAGGAAGGTCTTGCTCTATACCGTAAAATGATGGAAGATCTGCCTGACAGAATGAATAAACCGGGGATTATCGGACTTGAAATCGGACATTTACAGGGAGAAGCTGTGGAAAAGATGCTGAAAGAGGCTTTTCCACAGGCGAAAGTTTACTGCAAAAAAGATATCAACAAAAATGACCGGATGGTTTTCTGCATTATTGCCTGACTTGTGCACAAATTGGATATAATGATGATACAGTTACACACAATTTGTGGATAGAACCGCAGAAACCTGAGGAAATGGGAGTTGCTGAAATGAGTACAGAAGTAATTCTTGTGGATAAAAATGTGAATAAAGAAGAAACTTATGCACAAGCTGTGGATATAATCCGTCAGGGAGGCGTCGTGGCGTTCCCGACCGAGACTGTTTACGGTCTTGGGGCAGATGCCACCAACGCCGAGGCGGTAGGGAAAATATTCGAGGCAAAAGGGCGGCCGGCTGACAACCCGCTGATTGTACATGTAGATTCAAAAGAAACGGCTGTTACGTATGTGGATGAAGTTTCAGAAAAGGCTTTGAAATTGATGGCTGCGTTCTGGCCGGGAGCTTTGACGCTTATCATGAAATCAAAGCCGCATATTTTTGCGCAGAATGTGACTGCTGGTCTTGATACAGTAGGAATCCGTGTGCCGAATCATCCTGTGGCGCTGAATCTTTTGAAACGGCTGCAATTGCCGGTTGCAGCGCCGAGCGCCAATACCAGCGGCAAACCGAGCCCGACGCTTGCTGAACATGTCTATCATGATATGGAGGACAAGATACCGTTGATCCTTGACGGGGGACAGACAAAAATCGGCATCGAATCGACCGTGCTGGACATGACCAGCGAGCCGCCAGTGATCCTTCGTCCGGGCAATGTGACGAAAGAACAGATTGAAAGTGTCATAGGCACCATCAGATTATCCGCTGAACTTCATGGCAGCGCACCGAAATCTCCCGGCATGAAATATACGCATTATGCGCCGGATGCACCGGTTTATCTGATAGAAGATGACAGCAAGATGATTCATAAAGCAATCGAACATGTACAGGGCAAAGGAAAGAAAATCGCTGTTCTCAGCAGCACTGAATATCCGGAAGCGGATTTTTATTTTCCATTGAGCCCGGAGACTTTATACAGCAGTTTGCGTAAATGCGATATGACCGATGCGGATTTGATCCTGGCTGGCGTGCCGGCCGAACGTGATGACAATGACGTTATGATGAACCGCCTGGAAAAAGCGGCAGACCATAAATGGTTCAGTTAAGAATTCTTGTAAAGCAGGTGACAGCATGAAAATTGTATTTGTTTGCACAGGAAATACTTGCAGAAGCCCGATGGCCGAAGCGATTTTGGAATCCAAAAGAATAGAGGGCATCGAGGTTCGTTCAGCAGGCGTGTTTGCCGGCAGCTCGCCGATTTCCAAAAATGCCGGAGCCGTCCTTACCGGACAGGGAATTGACTTCGACCATACTTCACGGCCATTGTCGCCGGAAGATTTGGATTGGGCAGATATCATTTTGACAATGACACTTTCGCATAAGCAGCTAATCCGTCAGCAGCATCCGCAAGTGACCGGGAAACTATATACACTGAAGGAATATGTGACAGGTTCAGAGGATGATGTAAGCGATCCTTACGGCGGTTCCGTTTCGGTTTATCAGCAGACTTTCGATGAATTGCGGGGATTGATCGGCAGGCTCGAGGAGAAACTGCTGCAGGAAAAATAGATTTTGCCATTCACTTCATGTGGGTGGCTTTTCTTATCCACAGATTTTTCCGGGCTTTCAAAACTGCAAGCTCAGTGTTTATATGTTTTTTCGCATAAAGATGTTAAAATGAAATCAAAGTGCAAAAGCATAGACGGCTCAATGCACTAACAGAATAGAAAAGAAAAGAGGGTTATACATGAAAATCGCTATTTCTTCTGATCACGGCGGCAACAATCTTCGCAAAGAAATGGTCAATCTTTTAAACGAGATGGGCATTGAATATCAGGACTTTGGACCACATACAGATGACTCTGTCGACTATCCGGATTATGCGACTCCGGTTGCGGAAGCAGTAGTAAAAGGGGAAGCGGACCGCGGTATCCTTATTTGCGGAACCGGTATCGGGATGTCGATTGCAGCCAATAAAGTAAAAGGAATTCGCTGTGCCCTTGTGCATGACGTTTTCAGCGCCAAAGCGACCAGAGGGCATAACGATTCAAATATCCTCGCAATGGGTGAACGGGTTGTCGGAGCAGGTCTGGCGCGTGAAATCGCAAAAACTTGGCTGACAGAAGAATTTGAAGGCGGACGCCACGAGAAACGGGTTCAAAAAATCACAGACTTAGAAAAATAAGGAGTGGTCGGCATGCAAAGTTTATGGCAATTGCAGCTGGAAGAAACATTGGATGAACTGGAACAGACGATCGATTTCAGGAAAGGCCAGGTTTTTGTTGTCGGCTGTTCAACTTCCGAAGTACTCGGACAGCATATCGGCACCGGAGGCGGGTTGGATATTGCGGAAAGCTTGTATGAACCATTGCAGAAATTTGCGGAACGCCACAAGATTTTTCTGGCGTTCCAAGGCTGTGAACATATTAACCGCGCTTTGACGGTTGAGCGGCATGCAGCTGAGAAATACGGCTGGGAGCCGGTATCTGTCATTCCGGTAGCCAAAGCTGGGGGATCGATGAGCGCGTATGCATTCAGCGCCATGCATGATCCAGTAGTGGTCGAGGAAATCAAAGCGCACGCCGGAATCGATATCGGACAGACAATGATCGGCATGCATTTAAAAAGAGTGGCCGTTCCGGTGCGTACATCTGTTAAACTAATAGGGGATGCGATTGTTTCTGCGGCCACCACCCGTCCGAAACTGATCGGCGGTGAACGCGCCAGCTACAATCGTGAGTTTGTTCAATTACAGGAGGGAAATCAGGATGGATTTGATTAAAGCGCAAGACCAGGCAGTGTATGAAGCAATGAATGCGGAAAAAGAACGCCAGGAAGCGAATATCGAACTGATTGCATCAGAAAACTTTGTGTCGCAGGCCGTCATGGATGCGCAAGGCTCTGTATTGACTAATAAATACGCGGAAGGCTACCCGGGCAAACGTTATTATGGGGGCTGTGAATTCGTTGATGTAGTGGAAAACATCGCAAGAGACCGCCTGAAGGGAATTTTCGGCGCGGACCATGCCAATGTCCAGCCGCATTCCGGTTCTCAGGCGAATATGGCCGTTTATACTGCGGTTCTTGAAAAAGGCGACACGATCCTTGGGATGAACTTGAACCACGGCGGGCATTTAACGCACGGCAGCAAAGTGAATTTCAGCGGCATGCAGTATAATTTCCAGGAATACGGCGTGGATGAAGAAACACAATTGATCGATTACGATAAAGTGCGTGAAGCCGCGCTTGAACATAAACCGAAAATGATTGTAGCGGGAGCAAGTGCTTATTCGCGCAAGCTTGACTTTGAGAAATTCCGTGAAATCGCTGATGAAGTCGGCGCTTACCTGATGGTTGATATGGCTCATATCGCCGGTCTTGTGGCAACCGGAGCTCATCCGAATCCAGTGCCGCATGCACATTTCGTCACTTCTACAACACATAAAACTCTCCGTGGTCCACGCGGCGGTCTGATTCTTTGCAAAGAGGAATTCGCCAAGAAAATCGACAAGACGATTTTCCCGGGAATCCAGGGCGGCCCGCTTATGCACGTCATCGCATCAAAAGCGGTAGCGTTCGGCGAAGCACAGCAGCCTGAATACAAAGACTACATCGACCAAGTGGTCAAAAATGCCAACGCACTTGCGGAAGGCCTGATGGCTGAAGGCGTTGACATCGTGTCTAAAGGCACTGACAACCATTTGATGCTGATTGACTTGCGTTCGCTGAACCTGACAGGCAAAACGGCCGAAAAAGTTCTGGATGAAGTCGGCATTACAACAAACAAAAACACAATTCCATTCGATCCGGAAAGTCCTTTTGTGACATCAGGGATCCGTCTCGGAACGCCTGCGGTAACATCTCGCGGCTTTAAAGAACCAGAAATGAAGGAAATCGCATCAATCATTGCGATGCTTCTTAAAAACCCAGAAGACGAAACAGCGAAAAAAGAAGCGGCTGAACGTACAGCTAAATTGACAGCCAGCTTCCCGCTCTATAAATAAGGGAATGCAGCTGCTGTCCAGCAAAGGCAGTCAGCTGCATTTTTCTCCCCATAGATTATGAAAGAAGGGGTGCCGGATGCAAAACAGTAAAATAGAAAAAGAAAAATACATAATTGTTGATTGGCTTAGCCGTCTTGGTGTCGAATTCCAGACCGGCTTCGTCATCGTGAATTCACAGCTTGACGAGCAGCCTATCCTTTATGCGAACCAGGCATTCTACGACATGACCGGATATTCCGAAAACGATGTTTTGGGGAAAAACGGCCGGTTTTTGCATGGAGAAAAAACAGACAGGGCAATCAGCGCTAAAATCCGGGAATGCACATTGTCCGATAAAGCCGACACTTTCGAAATCATTAATTACCACAAAAACAAGAATCCGTTCTGGAATGAAATCACTGTCCAGCCGATCAGCGTAGACGGCGGCAAACACAGATATACGCTCATGCTGATGAAAAATATCAATGACCGGAAAAGGGAAGAAGCGTTGATCCAGCTTCAGCAGGAAGCATATACCGGCATCGAAAAAGGCTATATGCTTGGTTCATTGCTCGAAAATGTCTGCCGGATCATTGAATCTTTCTTCAAAGATGGAACGACATGCACCATCCTGTTCATCGATGAAAACAATAAATTCCGTGATGGCGCAGGCAAGTCGATGCCGCAGGATTTCCGTGACTTTATCGACGGCAAGGAAGCAACCCCTGAATCAGGTTCATGCGGTGCGGCTTATCACAGAGGTGAGTCTGTCATCGTCGAAAATATGATGGAAGATAAGCTATGGGAGGAATTCCGGGACAAAGCTAAGGAATATGGTTTCAAATCCAGCTGGTCCGTTCCGTTCCTTGACAAAGATGGCAACGCAATCGGTACACTCGGCATTTATTTTCCCTCTACGACGATACCTGACGAAAAGGATTATGCATTCCTGGAAAGAATCGCCCCGACGATTTCCCTGACAGTCAAATATTCCCGCCAGCAGGAAGAGATGCTGAAGCTTGCCTATACCGACAGAACGACGGGACTTCGCAACCGAAATTACTTCATGATCGAATTGGCTTCTTTGCTGGAAGAAAACAAAGAAGGGCTGGTCGCTTTTCTGTCAGTGGATGAATACGTCAAAGTGGTTGATCAATACGGGCACCGCGCGGGAGACCAATTGATACAGGAAATTGGCAAGCGCTTCGGCATGGCCTCATCTTCAAAAGAGGCGTTGATCGCGCGTTTTTCCGATTCGACGCTGGCACTTGTCAGCCTCATGCCACTGGACCGGATTCCTGATTACCTGGAAGAGCTGGGCAAATTACTGGCGGAGCCGATCACTGTGCGGGATATGGAATTGTTCTTATCACTTAAAACAGGAGTTTCAATCATAACGGCGATGCAGCAGGATGTGGAAGAACTCATCCGCTATGCAGACAGTGCGCTGTCGAAAGCGAAACTCCGTGCGGGCGAGTCCATCTGCTACTACGAAAACGAACACGATGAATACATGATGCGAAATCTTCGCATCGCCAATGAGCTGACCGCTGCGCTGCGCAGGGAAGAAATAAAAGTCCACCTCCAGCCGAAAGTGGATATGCGCACGGGGAAAATTTTAAGCTTCGAAGCCTTGGCCCGCTGGAATTCACCGGAGCTTGGCAATATCGCTCCGGATGTTTTCATACCGGCCGCTGAAAAGAATGGAAAAATTCGGGTCCTCGAACAGAATGTATTGAAACAGGTGATGGGATGGCTGAAAAATCGGCAGGAGCATAACCTGCCTCTTCAGCAGGTTGCCATCAATATTTCCGCGGATCATTTCTTCCATCATTCGTTTGTTCCGAACCTGGTGGATATGACGGCGGAATACAATATCGACCGGCGCCTGATCCAGCTTGAAATCACGGAGCGCATCGGCTTTGTCGATATCGAAGCCGCCCGGAAAATCTTCAAGCAATTGACGAAATACGGGTTCACCAGTTCAGTGGATGATTTCGGCACCGGCTACTCTTCTTTGAGCTACCTGCAGAAGCTGCCGGTCAGCGAAATTAAAATCGATCGGTCATTCATTTCTAAAATGCATGAAACGGATACGCTTGCCATTGTCCGCACCATTATTCAATTGGCGGAAAACCTCCACATGACGGCAGTGGCTGAAGGTGTAGAAACGGAAGAACAGAAGCAGCTGCTGCTGGATCTGGGATGCCATGTCGGCCAAGGATATTATTTTTACCGGCCGATGCCGCTCGAAGATGCCAACCTTTTGTAGGGGTTTTTCTTAGAAATTTTTATACTGAAATCCAGAGGAGTCGATTTGCTCTTCTGGATTTTTTTGATTGATTTAAAACGAAAATGCGAATGAAAGTTAAGTATGGCAAAAAGAATTTTCCAGCCTTCTTGGATAAATGTGCGCAGTTCCACTTATACTGTGATGCCTGCCATATATATGCCAGCGAAATCCCCTGGCCGGCCTTCATAACTAAAGCTCAAGACCAACAGTGAAAAACTTTAATGCCTGTTAGGAAGGCTTTGCATCCGCGAAGCCTATTTCTTTTTCATCTCAAGATATATCGGGTTAAGAGAAGAATTTGCCTGTATACTCTAAAAGTTTTGTTCGGAAAAAGAGAGATTTTCCTTTTCCAATAGTTTGTGGGCGGGACAGGTGATTTTATGGGCGGGAGAGGTGATTTTATGCGCGGGAGAGCGATGGTTATGCGCGGCAAAATACAGGTTGTGCTCAACTTAATGTATTATCGTTGAAAATAATGTTTTTTTGATGACCTCATTCCTGATTCATCCTATATGGACCTCGAACAAAAACAGCCTTTAATAAATCCACTACACTAAAAATACAATTACAACAGCGCATGTTTTTTGCTGCATAATATTTTTAATACTCAAAGGAAAGCTTCGCATCCGTGAAGCCTATTTCATTAAGATAAAAATACATTAACATTGCCACAATTCGAAATGGCACAATCAGGACGGCCGCTGTTCTGGAAAAGTCAGAAAAATTACAATGCTCTTATGGAAGTTCAGAGTCCTTCGATTTCTGTTATACTATTGGAGATAATGTGGAAAAAGGAGAGATACGCCGTGGGAAAAGTACATGTTTTTGAGCACCCGCTGATTCAGCATAAACTGACGTACATCCGTGATAAGTCGACAGGAACGAAAGAGTTCCGCGAATTGGTGGATGAGATTTCAACATTGATGGCTTTTGAGATTACACGAGATCTTCCGCTCCAGGAGATCGAAGTGGAAACGCCAGTGCAAAAAACTAAAGCAAACGTATTGGCCGGTAAAAAATTGGGCGTTGTTCCAATCCTTCGCGCCGGTATCGGAATGGTTGATGGAATCCTGAAATTGATTCCAGCGGCGAAAGTCGGGCACATCGGTCTTTACCGTGACCCGGAAACTTTGCAGCCGGTCGAGTATTATTTCAAAATGCCTTCTGATGTTCAGGAACGTGAACTGATTGTTGTCGACCCGATGCTGGCGACGGGCGGATCAGCTATCGAAGCTGTAAATTCGCTGAAAAAACGCGGAGCGGTCAAAATCCGTTTCATGTGCATCATTGCGGCACCGGAAGGCGTGGAAGCTTTGCAGAAGGCGCATCCGGACGTAGACATCTACATCGCGGCGCTTGATGAAAAATTGAACGATCACGGCTATATCATTCCAGGTCTTGGAGACGCTGGAGACCGTTTATTTGGAACAAAATAATTTAGAAAAGCGAAGGCGCCCGGTAAGCTCTGAAAGGCGTAAGACAGTACAACGAAGTGGCCTTGGCCACGCAGTCCCGAAAAGCGGAAGTGCCTGTTCAGCTCTGACAGGTATAAGGCGAACCAGAGAAGTGGCGCTTTTTGCCACGCAGCTGGTTTGACTTATACCCTGAAGAGCTAGGCACTGGAGACTAGACACTGGGTTGCTTTACGACCCGAAGAGCTGGGCTGCTGAAGATTAGATAATAATAAAGCGAGGCTGATAAAGTTGACGAAAAAATGGAAAGTGATGACTATATTCGGTACGCGTCCGGAAGCCATCAAAATGGCTCCGCTTGTACTCGAGCTTCAGAAGCATCCTGAAACGATCGAGCCACTGGTAACAGTGACGGCCCAGCATCGTGAAATGCTCGACCAGGTTCTTGAAACGTTTAAAATCACACCGGATTTCGATTTGAATATCATGAAGGACCGCCAGACGCTTGGAGAAGTTACAACCCGGGCTCTGGAAGGCCTCGATAAAGTGATGAAAGAAGCGAAACCCGACATCGTGCTGGTCCATGGCGATACGACAACGACTTTTGTCGCAAGCCTGGCTGCATTCTATAATCAGATTGCTGTCGGCCATGTGGAAGCAGGGCTGCGGACGCACAATAAATTCTCGCCTTATCCGGAAGAGATGAACCGCCAATTGACCGGCGTCATCGCCGATCTGCACTTTGCACCGACAGAAAAGTCGGCTCAGAATCTTTTGGCTGAGAATAAAAAAGAAGAAGCTGTCTATATTACAGGCAACACGGCAATCGACGCGCTTCAGACAACAGTAACAGAAACTTACTCGCATCCGATTCTTGAAAAAATCGGCGGAGACCGGATGATCCTGTTGACGGCGCACCGCCGTGAAAATCTGGGCCAGCCGATGCGCAATATGTTCCGTGCGATCAAACGCCTGATAGAAGAACATGATGACATCCAAGTTGTTTATCCGGTTCATATGAATCCGGCCGTACGTGAAGTAGCGGATGAGGTGCTTGGCCGTGACCCGCGCATCCATTTGATCGAACCACTTGAAGTGCTGGATTTCCACAACTTCGCTGCGCGTTCCTTCATTATATTGACGGATTCAGGCGGCATTCAGGAAGAGGCGCCGTCACTCGGCAAACCGGTGCTGGTGCTTCGCGATACGACAGAACGTCCTGAAGGCATCGACGCAGGCACATTGAAACTTGCGGGCACAGACGAAGAGACGATTTATGGCCTGGCGAAAGAACTGTTGACAGATGAAGCGGCTTATAAAGCGATGTCACATGCATCAAATCCTTACGGGGACGGCAAGGCGTCGATACGGATTGTCGAAGCGCTTCATGAGTATTTCAGCGCCAAATAAAAAATGTGATTTTTTGTCCACAATATGTCGGGGCAAATTTGCTTGTGAAGTTTTTCACTTCTATCAATTGACATGATTTTACCCCTATTGTATGCTTACAAAGGGTATGCATGAGAAGGTTTTTTTACATAATTTTTTATGGTAAAAGCCTGATGCGACTGCTCTTTTTTAGGGGTAAAATGTCAAATCAACGAATTTCGAGGGGTTTATCATGCACCCGAAAAAAAGTCCCTTACAAGCGATGGCGCTATACAGCGCTATCCTCTCACAACTTGTCGGGTCCGTACTCATCGGTGCGTTCACAGGTATGTGGCTCGATGATCAGTTCGGAACCGCCCCGCTATATCTGGTCATCTGCCTTCTCGCAGGCATCACAGCAGGCGTCTGGGCAATGCTTCAGACTGTCCGAAAATTCGAATCAGGAGACAAGTAAAAAATGGATGGACTCAGGGAGATTTTCATAAGACTTAAAAGGATAATTATCTTTATCCTGGCAATATTCGTGCTCGGTTGGGGATTTACCTCATACCAGGACATCTTTGCCGGTCTGATCATCGGAACTTTGTTCGGCATTTATAATATGTGGATTCTGGTTCGCCGGATGGACAAATTTGACCGGGCGGTGGCTGAAGGCTCGAAAGTTCGTTCCCTTGGAACGGCATTACGGTTTGCATCAGGTGTTGCAGCTGTTGCGATTGCGATATTGTTCGCAGAGCACATTCACTTGGTCAGTACGGTAATTGGATTGATGATTCCTTACATTCTGCTGTTGGCGGAACGGATCATCTATCACGTGAAACACCATTAAGAATGTGGAAAGAGAGGTGAAACTATCGTGGATCATGGAGCTCCAATGTGGCAAGATCCGCTGTTCGGTATTTGGTTTAACTTATCCAACGTTATGATGCTTCTCGTAGCCGCTCTTATCGTGTTCCTCATCGCATTCTTTGCAACGCGGAACTTAAAGCTGAAACCGACCGGGATGCAAAACTTCATGGAATGGATCATGGATTTCGTGAAGGGTATCATAAAGAGCAATATGGACTGGAGAGACGGTGGACGATTCCATGTACTCGGAATTACGCTGCTCATGTTCATATTCGTCTCGAACATGCTGGGTCTGCCATTCTCAATCATTGTCAACGGAGATCTCTGGTGGAAATCACCTACAGCTGATCCGACTGTCACAATGACACTCGCAGCAACAATCATCATCTTGAGCCATTATTACGGCATCAAGCAAAAAGGTTTGAAAAATTACGGAGCGGATTATCTGAAGCCGATGCCATTCCTGTTCCCGTTGAAAATCATCGAGGAATTTGCGAATACGCTGACACTTGGTCTGCGTCTTTACGGGAACATCTTTGCCGGGGAAATCCTTTTGGGATTGCTTGCAGGTTTAGGTGGAGCGGGTATTTTCGGATTTGCCGCCGCCGCGCTTCCAATGATGGCATGGCAAGGATTCTCGATCTTTATCGGGGCTATCCAGGCATTCATTTTCGTTATGTTAACAATGGTCTATATATCGCATAAAGTTGCCGACGACCATTGACATAAAAACGCCTTAACAGGCAAAAAACAAAAAAACAATTATCCTGAGGAGGACATTTTAAAATGGGTTTATTAGCAGCAGCAATTGCAGTAGGTTTAGCAGCACTAGGTGCAGGTATTGGTAACGGTCTTATCGTTTCAAAAACAGTTGAAGGTATCGCTCGCCAGCCAGAAGCTCGTGGCGTTCTTCAAACAACAATGTTCATCGGTGTTGCTTTGGTAGAGGCACTTCCTATCATCGCGGTAGTTATCGCGTTCATCGTTATGAACCGTCCATAATTTATTTAATGATAAAAAAGCTAAATGGCGAGAATGCTTCGGCATGTTTATCGCCATTTATGCTTGTATGAATCAATTTACAACCGAAAAATCATCTTGCAGCAATTAAAGATCTTACTATAGAAGAAACGTACTTTTAGGCTCTTGAAGGGAGTGAAACAATCGTGTTTTTTGATCACCTCGTACTCGGTGCTACCGGGGAGTTTTTGAATATTGGAGATATCGCGGCAACGTTGATCGTGTTTATCGCATTGATGTTGCTACTTAAAAAATTCGCATGGGGACCTTTGATGGGCGTAATGCAGGAACGTGAAGACTTGATCGCAAGTGAAATCGAAACTGCTGAAAACAGCCGTCTGGAATCCAAGAAAATGCTTGAAGAACAGCGCAACCTTCTGAAAGATGCGCGCACACAAGCACAGGAAATCGTCGAGAACGCCAAAAAGCAAGGCGAAGTTTCGCGTGAGGAAATCATCACGACGGCACGCGCTGAAGCTGGACGCATGAAAGATGCGGCAGTTCTTGAGATTGCCAACGAAAGAGACAAAGCGATTTCGGCAGTTCGTGAAGAAGTTGTGGCATTGTCATTGCTTGCAGCTACGAAAGTGCTTGAAAAAGAAATCTCTGAGGAAGACAACCGCCAGTTGATTAACGAAACGATTGCGAAGGCAGGCGAAGTGCAATGAGTCAGGCTGCAGAGCGCTATGCATTAGCATTGTTCCAAACGGCACAGAAACATCAGGTTACTGCTGAAGTAGAACAGGATCTTCGTGAAGTGAAAAAAGTTTTCGCTACGACTCCTGAACTTTATCAACTGATGGTTTCACCGAAATTATCATCTGAAAAAAGAATCAACCTGATCAATGAATTGTTCAAGCAAGGCAATCAATACGTGATTAACACAATCCAATTGATTGCTGAGCGCGGACGTTTAAATGAAGTAGGGGACTTGGTCGATGCTTACATCAGCCTTTCCAACGATGCACAAGGAATCCAGGATGCAAAAGTTTACTCAACTCGTCCTTTGACAGAAGAGGAACGTTCTTCGATTTCCACTGTGTTTGCACAAAAAGTAGGTAAACAGGCATTGCGAATTGAAAACATCGTGGATCCATCGTTAATCGGCGGATTGCGTCTTCAAATCGGAAACCGTATCTATGACAGCAGCGTCAGCACGAAATTGGCTCGCCTGCAGCGTCAATTGATCGGTTAATTAATGAAATTATGAGAGGGTGACATACATGAGCATCAAAGCTGAAGAAATCAGCGGTCTGATTAAAGCGCAGATTGAAAATTACCAATCAGAGATGAAAGTTGACGACGTCGGTACAGTAATCACAGTTGGTGATGGTATCGCTCGCGCTCATGGCCTCGACAACGTCATGGCTGGAGAACTTGTTGAGTTCTCTACTGGTGTATTGGGTATGGCACAAAACTTGGAAGCCAATAATGTTGGTATCATCATCCTTGGGCCATTCGCAGACATCAAAGAAGGCGATGAAGTGCGTCGTACGGGCCGCATTATGGAAGTACCGGTAGGAGAAGAACTTATCGGACGTGTAGTAAATCCGCTTGGACAACCGGTTGACGGCTTAGGCCCGATCAACACAACGAAATCCCGTCCAATCGAAAGCCCTGCACAAGGGGTTATGGCACGTAAATCTGTTCATGAACCACTTCAAACTGGTATCAAAGCGATTGACGCGTTAGTGCCAATCGGTCGCGGACAACGCGAATTGATTATCGGTGACCGCCAGACTGGTAAAACATCTGTAGCGATCGATACAATTTTGAACCAGGCTGACCAGGACATGATCTGTATCTATGTTGCTATCGGACAAAAAGAATCAACTGTACGTAACGTAGTTGAAACTTTCCGTAAAAATGGCGCGTTGGATTACACAATCGTCGTGACGGCATCAGCTTCACAGCCGGCACCATTATTGTACCTTGCTCCTTATGCCGGTATCACTATGGGCGAAGAATTCATGTTTGACGGCAAACACGTTCTTATCGTCTATGATGATCTGACAAAACAAGCATCTGCTTATCGCGAACTTTCACTATTGCTTCGTCGTCCTCCGGGCCGTGAAGCTTACCCAGGTGACGTTTTCTACTTGCACTCACGCCTTCTTGAGCGTGCAGCGAAGTTGAACGAAACTCTTGGCGCAGGTTCAATCACAGCATTGCCGTTCGTTGAAACGCAAGCTGGCGATATCTCTGCTTATATTCCAACAAACGTAATCTCGATCACTGACGGACAAATCTTCCTTCAGTCTGACCTATTCTTCTCGGGTGTACGCCCAGCGATCAACGCCGGTCTTTCTGTATCACGTGTTGGTGGTTCAGCCCAGATCAAAGCGATGAAGAAAGTTGCGGGTACGCTGCGTCTTGACTTGGCGGCATTCCGTGAACTTGAATCATTCTCTCAATTCGGTTCTGACCTTGACGCTGCTACAGCTGCTAAGCTTGAGCGCGGTAAACGGACAGTTGAAGTGCTGAAACAGGACTTGAACAACCCGATTAAAGTTGAGAAACAGGTTGTTATCTTCTACGCGTTGACTCAAGGTTTCCTTGATGACATCGCAATCAAAGATATTTCCCGTTTCGAAGCTGAATTGACTAGCTGGTTGGATACAAACCACACAGAAATTTTGGAAACTATCCGCACTACGAAAGGTTTGCCTTCTGACGAAGCATTTGGCGCGGCAATCAACGACTTTAAACGCACATTCGCAAAATCAGAGTAAGCAATTCGAACGGATCAGAAGAAAAAATAATAAGGTGGTGAAATACCAGTGGCATCTTTACGCGACATAAAAAACCGAATTACGTCAACGAAGAAAACAAGCCAGATTACACGAGCGATGCAAATGGTTTCCGCTTCAAAATTGAACCGTGCCGAGGTGAACGCAAAAGCGTTCGTCCCTTACATGGCGAAAATCCAGGACGTCGTAGCTTCCATAGCTGCCGGATCGAATGACGCAAGCCATCCGATGATGACAACGCGCCCTGTGAAGAAAACCGCATATCTTGTAATCACATCTGACCGTGGGTTGGTTGGCGGATACAACAGTAACATTTTGCGTACTGTAAGCAATAAAATCCGTGAACGCCATACGTCAAATGATGAATTTGTTATCCTTAGCATTGGCCGTAAAGGTCGGGATTTCTTTGCGAAGCAGGGAATGACGATCCTGGAAAGCGCAATCGCGCTTCCGGACCATCCTTCTTTCGCGGACATCAAAGAAATTACGCGCAAAGCTGTTGGTATGTTCTCAGAAGGTGCATATGACGAAGTTTATATGTACTATAATCACTTTGTCTCAGCTATTCAGCAGGAAGTCACTGAAACGAAGGTTCTGCCTTTGACGGATATCAAGCCGACTGGAGCGACTTCTTCTTATGAATTCGATCCATCTGCTGAAGCGATCCTGGAAGTTCTTCTTCCACAATACGCAGAAAGCCTGATTTTTGGTGCCGTTCTTGACGGCAAAGCAAGTGAACATGCGGCTTCAATGACAGCAATGAAGAGCGCGACCGACAATGCGTCCGAATTGATCGACGGATTGACACTTTCATACAACCGTGCCCGCCAGGCAGCGATCACTCAGGAAATCACTGAAATCGTTGGTGGGGCAGCGGCACTTGAATAAAATACCTTATATTTCGCTTCGGCACTGAAAAAATCTCAAAGATATGGAGCAAAACAGCGAAGAGTTGACCGACGCCTGCGAGGGCAACTCTTTGCGACGAAGCAGCGCAGCGATGCAGGAGCACGGTTTTCTTAAAAAGCGTAGCTGTTTTGCGGAATATCGAAATATAAAGATATTAATTTAAATAAAGATATATTTTCAATAAAAGTAAGACAGGAGGGAATAGCATGAACACAGGACACGTTCTTCAAGTTATGGGTCCGGTTGTAGACATCAAGTTTGCCGATGGCCATCTTCCAGAAATCTACAACGCCCTAACTGTAAATATTGATCGTCCCGGTCAGGCTCAGGTTACTTTGACTTTAGAAGTAGCATTGCACCTTGGCGACGATACTGTTCGTACAATCGCGATGGAATCCACTGATGGATTGCAGCGTGGATCTGTTGTAACCGATTTGGGCAGCGCTATTACTGTTCCAGTTGGAGAAGTAACACTTGGCCGCGTATTTAACGTGCTTGGCGAAGTAATCGATTTAGGTGAAGAAATTCCGACATCAGAGCGTCGCGATCCGATTCACCGTTCGGCCCCTACATTTGAAAATCTCTCAACAGAAGTTCAAATTCTTGAAACAGGTATTAAAGTTGTTGACTTGCTTGCCCCTTATATCAAAGGTGGTAAAATCGGTCTCTTCGGTGGTGCCGGTGTAGGTAAAACAGTTCTTATCCAGGAACTGATCAACAACATCGCTCAAGAGCACGGCGGTCTTTCTGTATTCGCCGGTGTTGGTGAGCGTACGCGTGAAGGAAATGACTTATTCCACGAGATGAGCGATTCCGGCGTTATCAAGAAAACTGCAATGGTCTTCGGCCAAATGAACGAGCCGCCTGGCGCACGTATGCGTGTAGCTTTGTCCGGTTTGACAATGGCTGAATACTTCCGTGACGAACAAGGCGCGGACGTACTATTGTTCATCGATAATATCTTCCGCTTCACTCAAGCAGGTTCTGAGGTATCAGCGCTACTTGGCCGTATGCCATCTGCCGTTGGTTACCAGCCGACACTTGCTACTGAGATGGGTCAATTGCAGGAACGTATTACGACTACAAGCACTGGTTCCGTTACTTCGATTCAAGCAATTTATGTACCAGCCGATGACTATACGGATCCGGCTCCGGCTACAACTTTCGCCCACTTGGATGCAACAACTAACCTTGAGCGTAAACTTTCTGAAATGGGTATCTACCCTGCGGTGGATCCACTTGCTTCGACTTCACGCGCATTGTCGCCTGAAATCGTTGGTGAAGAGCACTACGCGGTATCCCGTCAGGTTCAGGAAACGCTTCAGCGTTACCGTGAGCTTCAGGATATCATTGCCATCCTTGGTATGGACGAATTGAGCGATGAAGACAAGCTTACGGTTAACCGTGCGCGTCGCGTTCAAAACTTCCTATCTCAGAACTTCCACGTGGCTGAGCAGTTTACAGGTCAAAAAGGTTCTTACGTACCGGTTCAAGAAACAATCAAAGGATTCCAGGAAATCCTTGCTGGTAAATACGACCACTTGCCTGAAGATGCTTTCCGTTTGGTAGGACGCATTGAAGAAGTAATCGCCAAAGCCAAAAGCATGGGCGTAGAAGTCTAAAATCAGGGACCAGGAGGGAAAAAAATGAAGACCATTACAGTCAATATTGTCACTCCCGACGGCCCGGTATACGATTCAGAAGTCTCCATGGTAATAGCGGTTACAGCTTCCGGTGAAATGGGCGTCCTGCCCGGTCACATCCCGACAGTAGCACCTCTTGGAATCGGCGCTGTCCGATTGAAGAAAGAAAACTCGACGGAATTGGTTGCTGTAAGCGGCGGATTCCTTGAAATTCGTCCTGAAAAAGTAACGATTCTTGCCCAGTCAGCAGAACGGGCGACTGATATCGATGTTGCTCGCGCACAAGAATCAGCTAAACGAGCAGAAGCGTTGCTGCAGGCGAAAAAAGATGATGTCGACTTCAAGCGGGCTGAGCTTGCTTTGAAGCGTGCGATGAATCGTATCAACGTTTATGAGGGTAACATATAGAAAAGCGGAAACGGCCGCACAACTCCGACAGGCAAGAGATATCCCAAATGAAATTTGGGATATCTCTTTGCGACGAAGCGCAAAGCGCTGCAGGAGCATTAAGGGTTTGATGAACTTCCGAAGCGGCGTTCTTTGCCGCATAGGAAGGGCAGCTTAAGTCCGAGGAGTTGGTCGTTGGAGTCTGGACAAAGAAAAGCGACAACGCCCGTTTAGCTCTGAAAGGCATAAGGCAGATCAGCGAAGTGACGGTATTTGTCACGCAGCTGAGTTGACTTATGACCCGAAGAGCTGGGCAGTTGGAGTCTGGACAATGTGAAAAGCGGGCAAAAGTTATCTAAACTTTTGCCCGCTTTTTCTTTACGGATTAGCACTATTCAATAGCAAAGGAGGATTCAAATGGAACAAATGATTGGCCAACAGGCAATAATCTCTATCTTTAGCCATATCTTTTTTACGGGTGTAGCTTTTTATGCGCTGCGCGCTATGACTTTCGAAAATTGGATCCGCAAAAATCACGTGCTGCAGGCGCAAATACTATATATTTTCCTTAGTATTGCTTTAGGTACAATGGTTTCGACGTTCTTCTTGAACATATCAGCATGGTCAAGACAATTGCCGTATCTCTTTTAATTATTGGTAAATTGTCGTGTTTCCACTTGGTGGGAACAGGCCAATTTACCAAAGCTTAGGTATTTCCCGGGAAATAAATTCACAAACTATGTTTATTTTCCTATATACGGGGAAAATATTCACTGTAATCAAAATGTAATATAAAGTGGAAGTCGACGGACACAAACCACACAGTTAATACGAATCATATAAACAAGCAGAAAATATTTGAGAAAAATAATCTGCTAGATACTTGTTATTTTAATAAAATACGGGTATCATAGTAAAGGTTTTGTTTCTAAATAATGACATTGGACTTTTAAACGGTTTATATACATTTTACAGATATTATTACAGATTATTTTACACATGGAGGGCGTTTCAGTGGAACAGATCATTGTAAGAGGCGGTAACAAATTAAACGGTAAAGTACGAGTGGAAGGGGCAAAGAATGCAGTTCTTCCCGTCCTGGCCGGCGCATTGCTCGCGGGTTCAGGGAAAAGCATCATAAAGGAAGTTCCGCATTTGGCGGATGTCTATACAATTCAAGAGGTTTTGAAAAGCTTGAACGTAGGCATCGAATACTTCCCGGAAAAGAATGAAATGCATATCGATTCATCTTCAACTTTATCTAGTGAAGCTCAATTCGAATACGTAAGAAAAATGAGAGCTTCAATTTTGGTTATGGGACCGCTTCTTGCACGCAATGGTTTTGCACGTGTGGCGCTTCCAGGTGGATGTGCAATCGGATCACGGCCAATTGAACTTCATCTAAAGGGCTTTGAAGCGATGGGCGCTAAAATCACATTCGGCAACGGTTTCGTTGAAGCGGACGTAAATGGCAGATTGCGCGGAGCGAAAATCTATTTGGATTTCCCAAGCGTAGGAGCAACTGAAAACATCATGACGGCGGCAGCGCTGGCAGATGGAGTAACAATCATCGAAAACGCGGCGAAAGAGCCGGAAATCGTTGACTTGGCTACCTACATCAATGAAATGGGCGGTAAAGTATTTGGTGCCGGTACGGATACAATCCGCATCGAAGGCGTTGAAGAACTTAAAGGCGCTGAGCATTACATCATCCCCGACCGGGTTGAAGCCGGCACTTTCATGGTAGCGGCAGCTATTACAGAAGGTGACGTTACAATCGAAAATGCAGTGCCTGAGCATATGGCGGCATTGATTTCCAAACTTGGTGAAATGGGTGTAAGAATCGAAGAAACTGACGAAGGTCTTCGTATCCAGGCTACTCGCCCGCTGCGCTCCATCGATATCAAGACGATGCCTCATCCAGGTTTCCCGACTGACATGCAGTCACAGATGATGTCATTGATGCTGACGGCTAAAGGAAACGGAATTTTGACGGAAACAGTATTTGAAAACCGCTTCATGCACGTTGAAGAGTTCCGCCGGATGAATGCTTCGGTTAAAATCGAAGGGCGTTCAGTTATCATGGAGGGACCTTCCAAATTGCAGGGAGCTGAAGTATCAGCTACAGATTTGCGCGCAGCTGCTGCCTTGATCCTGGCAGGCCTTGCCGCAGAAGGAATTACACGGGTAAAAGAATTACAGCATTTAGATCGCGGTTACGTCGACTTTCATAAGAAACTTGCATCGCTTGGCGCGGACATCGAACGCGTCACCACAGAAGAAGCACCAGTCATGGAAGAACAGACGGTCTAATTCCATATTTATAAATTCAAATCCGGAAGCGAAATGCTTCCGGATTTTTATATTGTCCTGGAAAAAATATTTCCCGGGTAATGAAAAATGAGTAAAGGAAGAAACAATTAAAGAATATTAATCGATAAAAATGATATTTTCTTAAAATAGCATATATTCGTCCAAAATATTATGTAGCAGACAGATTCTTTGTGTTAAAATATTCAGTTAGGAGAGTCTTTATATAGAGATACATAATAGAAGTACCATTACCGGAAGGGGTAGCAGGAATGTTGTTTTCAAGAGATATAGGAATTGACTTAGGAACGGCCAACGTTCTGATTTATGTTAAAGGCAAAGGGGTCATTTTAAATGAACCTTCGGTCGTCGCAATGGACCGGAAAACAAATCAGGTCATCGCAGTTGGGGAAGAAGCGAGAAAAATGATCGGCCGCACACCGGCGAATATTGTTGCTGTGAGACCTCTGAAAGAAGGGGTCATCGCAGATTTTGACGTAACAGAAATTATGCTGAAGTATTTTATAGAACGATTGAAAGTGCGAGGTTTCATGAATAAGCCCCGTATTCTTATCTGTTGCCCGACCAACGTAACAAGTGTTGAACAAAAGGCAATCCGTGAAGCTGCGGAAAAATCAGGCGGCAAAAAAGTTTATCTTGAGGAAGAACCGAAAGTCGCCGCAATCGGAGCCGGAATGGACATTTACCAGCCCACCGGCAATATGGTAGTGGATATAGGCGGTGGAACAACGGATGTCGCCGTTCTGTCGATGGGCGATATCGTAACCAGCGAGTCCATTAAAGTGGCTGGGGACGTATTCGACAACGATATTCTTCAATACGTAAAAAAACAATATAAATTATTGATCGGGGAACGCACTGCTGAAACCATTAAAATCGAAATTGGCACTGTCTTCAAAGGGAGCCGCAAAGATGAGATGGAAATCCGCGGGCGTGATATGGTTACCGGACTGCCACGCGTCATTACCATTCATTCAGAAGAAATTGAATTGGCGGTCCGCGAGTCAGTCAATATGATTGTGGCTGCTGCTAAAAACGTTTTGGAAAAGACACCGCCTGAACTATCGGCGGACATCATCGACAGAGGTGTGATATTGACAGGCGGAGGCGCAATGCTGCACGGAATCGAGCAATTGCTGGCCGAAGAATTGAAAGTTCCTGTATTCGTGGCTGAAGATCCGATGAATAGCGTAGCCATCGGCACAGGCATCATGTTGGATAGTCTCTCACGTAAATCAAGATAATATCCTTCCGTTTTTAATTATGTACAGCAACCGCATTTTTTTAGTATAATGGCAACATAGTGAAATCGTGCTAGCGCGGAATCGCAATAGAATTGTGGATGTGGATTGCTCTTACATAATCAATAGGGGTATGCATCAGTGGAAAGGTTGACGACTGAAATGGCTGAGCCGACTAAAAAAGTATCCAAAAGAAAAGAATATAAAAATGAAGAAACAGCTGGTGAACAGCAGGAGAAAAAAACCTGGTGGGTGCAAATCCGGCTGTTTCCAATATGGCTTCGCATCATACTGGTTATCGGCCTAATCGTCCTTGCCGCCGCATTAGGCGTCATGGTCGGATATGGCGTAATTGGAGACGGACAGCCAAAAGACGCGCTTAAATGGGAAACATGGCAGCATATCATCGACATAATGAGCGGCAAGAAATAGCTGCCGCTGTTTTGCCATCATATTTTTAAGGGGTTGGACTCATGTTGACGACTGAACAGATTAAGGCTATCCTGCCGCACCGCTATCCATTTCTGATGGTGGACCGGATGCTTGAGCTTGAAGCCGGAAAAAGAGCGGTTGGACTGAAAAACGTTTCCGCCAATGAAGAATTTTTCAACGGCCATTTTCCGGGATATCCGGTTATGCCGGGCGTTCTGATTGTGGAAGCTCTTGCTCAGGTGGGAGCCACTGCCGTTTTGAAAATGGAAGGCAATGAAGGCCGCCTTGCTTTCTTCACAGGGATAGATAATTGCCGCTTCAAACGCCAGGTTGTACCCGGCGATCAATTGCGGCTCGAAGTGGAATTGACGAAGCTGAGAGGCCCAATGGGCAAAGGCCATGCCATTGCGACAGTAGACGGCGAAATTGCATGCGAATGCGACATCCTTTTTGCTTTAGGACCGGTTGCAAAAAAATAGAAAAAAATAAAAGCAGTGCAGATGACTATTATCTGCACTGCTTTTTCCTGTTTCAGAATATTAATTATTGGCTTCGTCTTTGCGGAGCACAGGACGCGACCGCATATCGCTTTCGAAACGCGTCAGCAATTGTTCGCCCTCCAAGCCGTCTTCAAGCAGCTCAGACAGCAGCGTTTCAGCATATTTCCTGCGTGCCCGTTTCAATGTGCCCTTCATCAGCACAGAAATGTGATCACCGATTTTCTTAACTCCATAAATGCCGACTTCAAAGGTCGCCGGTTCGTTCTCCGGATATGAAATAACCACTTTCACATCGTAAATTTTCCCGGAATCCATCATGTTTTTGAATCTTTCCTCGTGAGACAAATCCATCAGCATTTCAAGAACCCAGGAACGATGGCTGTTTTCCTGATTGATGATAATGCCGTCTTCGAGAGGGAAGTTGATAATTTCCTCTTCATCGACAAGCCCCATCGACAGCATTTTAAAGGTTTTCATCTTTAATACCCCCAAACAATCTTTTTTCCAGTATAGCATAGCTGAGAATTTCCAAGCGAATGAAGAAATAGTTCTGAAAAGCTTTAAAAATTTGTTTTGCCGATAGCTTGATCACCGCCGTTTTCCCAACTCCGGCAAGGCTGGTGAATCAAATATAATTTTAGTATGAAATGAAAAATGGAATATGGATATACGAAAACTTATCAAATCCTGTTTTTCGCCTTTTGCTTAAAATTCAGTTTATTTAGTATGCTTGCTTTACAGAAAGGAGGTGAGAAACAATGAACCAAGTTGGACTGGTGGGCAGACTGACAAAAGATCCATCGTCGCGGACATTAAGCGAAGGGCGTGTACATACAACCTTCATCGTCGCCGTTTCCAGGAATTATAAGAACCAAAGAGGAGAGATTGAAAGTGATTTCGTGCTTTGTTCCACTTGGGGAAGGCCGGCCGTCAATGTTGCGAAGTTCTGTGTAAAAGGATCGCTTGTAGCGGTTTCAGGCAGACTGCAATCCCGTCATTATGACAAAGAAGACGGAACCAGAATTTATGTTACGGAGATTCTCGGCGATCAGGTGCGTTTCCTTGACCGGAGAAAAGCGCAAGAAGAAACCGCCCCCTTGCAGAAGGAACCAGAATCTGAAGCAGATTTTGATTTCCCTGTGCCGGGAGCGGAACCAATTAACGCGTAAAGAGAAACTTCATTCAGCGGGGATTTTCTTCATCCCCCAATGAATATTAGTTGATCCAATCGGGTTTTACGGTCAGTTGACAGCTCATTGGAGAAGCGGGAGCCTAACTGACCGTTAATACGGGATAATATCAAATTTGAAAATAGGAGGCACTTAGCCATGCCGAAAGACATACAGCAGCAACTTGAAGTGCATATGGAGCAGCTGATCCGCCTGACAGCCCTGCTCCATAGACGATTGGCAGAGGCGGAACGGGAGCTAAGTGAATTGAAGGAGCATTTCCGTTCCGTCACTAAAGTTTGAGGCGGTTTCATTCTAATGTTGGAAAAGGGGGAGCATGGAAGGGTGGGGACCCGACCATGCTCATTTTGGAATTAAAACTATATAATTAGAGTAGAGAAAGTTGTTATTATAGATCGCTTCGGCGATAGGGTCCACTTCTAGATATGGAGCAAAACAGCGAAGACTCCCAAGGGATCAGAACTGGAGTTGGTTTTCCAACTCCAGTTCGAGCGAAGTGCTGAGATCCACTCGGATTAAGTGCAACGAGTCCGAGTTAGCTCAGTGCAAGCCCCTAGGAAAGCGAAGCTGTTTTGCGGAATATCGGCATCTAAAGTGAATACGTGAACAACTCTTTCAGCTCGTTGTCGGAAAGCTCCGTCATCCACTGGCTTGACTGGATAAACTGTTCAGACATCGTCTGCTTCTGCGTCAGCAGCGAATCGATTTTTTCTTCGATGGTGCCGATGGTCACGAATTTATGGACATGCACAAATTGTGTTTGGCCAATCCGATAGGCACGGTCAGTCGCCTGGTTTTCAACGGCCGGATTCCACCATCTGTCCGCATGCAATACATGCGTTGCGGCTGTGAGGTTCAATCCTGTTCCGCCGGCCTTCAAAGAAAGGATGAAAATCGGGAATTTACCTTGCTGGAAAGAATTGACCAGTGAATCCCGCTGGTTTTTCGGCATGTTGCCGGTCAGGAATGGCACTTCATGTCCGTAAAGTTCATTGATAGCCTGCTGAAGCAGATGTCCCATGCCGATATACTGGGTGAAAATCAGGCATTGTTCACCGCGTTCGGCAATTTCACCGGCTAGCGTGACTATACGCTCCAGTTTTTGGGAGCGGGGAAGAATCTCTTCCGCTGACGTATAAGGCTCTTTCAAGTATAAAGCCGGATGGTTGCATAATTGTTTCAGTTTGCTGAGCATTTTCAGCACAAGCCCTTTTTTCTCGAAGCCGGACAAGGTTTCCATTTTTTCAACAGTATCCTGTACCAGGCCTTCATATAGGGCGGCTTGTTCCGGAGTCAATGGGCAATATTCCAGCTGTTCTTGTTTTTCAGGAAGATTCAATTGAAGCTCCGGATCTTTCTTCGTGCGACGCAGCAGGAAAGGCTGGATGCGCTGGCGCAATTTTTCCTTCGCTTCTTCCGAGTCATCGCGTTCAATCGGGATCATGAACGTTTCCTGGAATTGCTTGATGCGGTACAGATAGCCTTTATTGATGAAATCAAAAATCGACCACAGTTCAGAAAGGCGGTTTTCAATCGGCGTCCCGGTCAGCGCGATATGGTGCTGGCCTTTGAAGCGGCGGATCGTGCGCGATTGCTTCGTATACATATTCTTGATGTTCTGTGCCTCATCAAGCGTGATGCTGGTCCACGGGACATCCTGCATTTCTTCAGCGTCGGAAGAAGCGATGCCGTACGTAGACAACACCACATCAGGCTGCTCGGATTCCAGGTATTGCGCGAATTCCTCCGCTTTCGGACGAACTGGCCCGTAATGCATATAGACCTTCAAATCCGGCGCAAAACGTTCAAGCTCTTTTTGCCAGTTGCCAAGTACAGAAGTTGGGCAGACAATCAGCGAAGGCTGTGCCTGTTTTTCCGAATGGACATGAAGCAGGTAGGCAATCAGCTGAACCGTCTTGCCGAGGCCCATATCATCCGCGAGGCAAAGGCCGAATCCTTCTTCACGCATGAACACGAGATAGTCGAAGCCTGTTTTCTGATAAGGGCGAAGTTCAGTGTTCAGGTTTTCCGGAATCGCTGTTTCAGGCAGGTCCCGTTTGTCAAGCAATTTATCCAACAGGACTTTCAGTGATTTATTCAAATTGAATTCAACAAGCGGATCATCTTCTTCAGCGGCTTCTTCAAGCATGATTTCCGGCACATTCTGGAACAGCATGTCTTTGATGGTCCAGTCAGCATCGTCCGCTTCGTCAATCATTTTACGCAGCTGCATCAGGAGGTTCGAATCGACCCGCACCCATTCATTGCCGATGCGGATAAATTCCTTGTTCTCGGATACAAGCCTTTCAAAATCCTGCATGCTGAGTTCGTGGCCATTCAGTGAGAACTGCCAGTCAAAGCGGATAATCTGATCGAGTCCGACAACCGACGCTTTCTTGGCCGGTGAGTGGACGTTGGCTTTTACGCGGACCTTCGATTCCTGTACAGCCTGCAGCCAGGACGGAATGGATACTTCGATGCCGAATGCCTGCAGGATTTCCGTATCATTGCGCAGGAATTCAAGAACTTCGGCATCTGTCCATTCCGCGTGGTAAAGTTTCGTTTCATCGAAACCGTCAACAGATGGGCAAAGACTCAAAATCAGTGCCTGTTTTTCTGCTATTTCACCGTGGCGGCTGCGCCATTTTTCAGGCAGCACCTTTTCAAGCGGCTCATCCATCCGCCGTTTGGAAGGCGTCCAGTAGACACTGCCGCGTTTGGAGCGGAGCACCACTTTAAATGACCATTCCGGTGTTTCGTCCGGTTCGCTCAATTGGACAGCGATTACATAATCTTCCGCGGCTTCGAGCCCGTCCCAGCCTGTTTGCTGGATAAAATGCTGAATATACGGAAGCTGTGCCGTCGACAGTCCTTTTTGGCGAAGCTGCTGGCTGATGGTGTCACTCAGGAACGCCTGTATATCAGCATCGCCATATTTGCTGTCGATAATGAGGTCGTCGCCGTCCACGCTGACGTGTTCCCATAAATTCGGGTCGTTCAATGAATCCGATACTTTTTCAGCAAGCTGCAGCCAGGCGACATCTGCGTCCGTCTGTCCTTTGAAGGTGACGTAATGGTGGCCATTGCCGTTGAAGAGCCTCACAAAATCGGCTGGCGACAGCACAAGATCGAGACCATCCATTTCAGATTTCAAGCCGAAGAAACTGTCTTTGTCCATGAAATAAAGAAAAGGGGTCCAAATTTCAGGGGGGATCCGATTGCCGGTTTCATTGATGGCTTGAATCCGGAAGCTTTCTCCCTTGGTGACTTTTAAATAATAGATGCGGCTTCCTTCTGTCTGGAATTGAGTCATACCAAATTTCCTTTCTCAATCTCTTCCTGCAAAGCGCGGAGACGTTTATTCTGTGTCCGGATTTCTTTTATATAGGATTTCCAAAATTCCATTTGATCGCTCCTCTTGCAAGCGGCTTTCATCTTTTTCCAGATGCGCACCGCTTGTTTGTAGCTGGCGCGGCTGCGGTCATCCAAATGTGCCATCGCGTAGCGGTGATACAGCGGCAGCGCGTAATCCGGCGCAGCGTCATGCACTTCCTTCAATCCGCATTCTTCAGCGAAATACAGCGGAGAGTTATGCATATGATGAAGTTCGGCCCATTGTTTATAAAAGCCTTTTTCGATCAGATATGTGGAATAGGCGGGAAGCCCGTAATGGCCGAATTGGCGGAACAGATCTTCCCAGTCCCTTTCACTCAAATGGATCAGGGAAAACAGGCGGCTTAATGTACGGACATATTGATGGCGGTATTGCGTATACAGGCCTTCGAACAGAAATGTCTTCACATGCGGCTTGACCGCCGATAGTATAACTTCAAGCGCCTGCCGGTTCTGTTCTTCTTCGGCAAGGATCGCCAGCTGGATCCAGTCATTGGCTTCGTTCGGGGTAATTTTTTTCAGCTCGAACGGCTCTTTCAACAGAATGGCAAAAAAGGCGGAAATCCGCTCATCCGGCCGAGGGAAATCTGCGAGTTCCTGCTTCCGCAATCGGTCATTCGTGAAAAGGCGTGTCCAGAACAATTGATAGACCGTAAAACGCTGGGACGAGGAACCGTCTTTTATTGAAGCGAAATCACGCACCATGTCCCGTAAATAGTCAAAAAAAGCATCCGATTCGAATGTCCGGTGCTGTCCGCGCAATTGGTCGAGCAAGTCACTAAGATCGTGGAGTTCATCCTCGAACCATGTTTTAAAGAAAGAATGGTGGACATCGTTGGTGCCGGAGATATAGGTGCCCCACACTTCGGATAATGAAATGAAATGGGCATAGGCGCGGAAAAGCGTCTTCCATTCCCGTTCAAGGGGCACGAAAGACAAGGCGTTTTTCAAACGGCCTTCATACATTTGTTCATAATAGAAATAATTTCTGGTCGTATAATCGGGAATCGGATCACGCCAGACGCTTTGGATCACTTTTCTCCATTGCTGTGGTGAGCGCTTATTGCCAATAGTGGAAAGCTGCTCCTGTTCCTGGGCGCGCCAATCGGCCACCCATTGGGACAGTGAATCGATTTTCTGGTACAGAGCGAAAATCACAGCAAGCCGGTGCCGGCACATATCTTCCTGCGGGCAGGCGCAGACAGCCGTCAGCTTATCAAAATTCAATACGACCTTAACTGAATGTGCGTCTTTGACAACCGCTTCGAGCAGCAGCCGTTCTTCGTTGAATGACTGAATCTGTACCCCGTCATGGCGCACTAAAAAGACTGCTTTTCGAACCATTTCCTCATCCATCGCACGCGCGGGATTGAGGGATCTTTCGATAGCAGCCATATAATTGTGTATAGTATCTTCATATTGTTGTGCCAGGGATTGAACCGTAGCCATTTGCATCGCCCCAAAATAAAACTTTCCTTCTATTATACTATTTCCAGCCGGGTCCGTAAATGAAGAAGAAAAGTTAGCGCTTGAACCGGCTTGTAAATATATTTTCAGCGACAGTTCTTTTTTGAGGGAAGATAGATTATAATGGATAAAGTACACGACAAAATACCTATAAAATTCAGAACGGAGTAGAAATTTGGATAATGTATACGAATTGGGGATCCCTGATTTGCAGCTGGTTTTGAATCAGGAAGATATTGCGGTATGGGAACTTTTTTTATTGACTGCTGAAAAACGCTATGAAAAAATCCGCTTTCAAGTTTCCAGTGACGGGGGATGCTATACATTCAGGAATGTCGAGGCATGCAATGGAGTATTATCGACGGTCCAAATCGATTTCGACAATAAGAAAATCGTCTTCAACCAAGGCGGAACAAACGACGGGAAATTTGAAGAATTCCTATTCGATGCGCTTTCCCAACTGTTCGTACGAGTGAAAGAAGACAGGATACAATTTTTGGCCACAGCTAAAAAAACTAAAATAAACGGATTCGGCACAAGAAGATGATTCTTGTGTTTTTTTAGTTACGAAACGGGTATTATATGGTATGATCAACTAAACAGAATATTCTAAAATCAGAGAGGGGGTAACCGTCATGTTGCACGTCAAAATGATGAAACCGTTCTATACAAAGAAAGAAGATCATCTAGTGAAATTCGTCTTTGCCTATCAGTACCTCTCAATTATGAAAGATGATGAATTATTTCATTTCATCCCGGTCGAAGGGAAAGAAATTGTAGTCAATACGAATACTTTCCAGGTCGAGAATTTGTCTGAAGTATTCGTTTTCCAAAAAGGGAACCGGTTTATCCGTCTGCCGCTCTATCAACTGTTGCTGGTCTCTGATATTCATATGCATCTGCAATCCATCCTGCAGGGGGAAAGTGCAGGCATTGCAGAAATTCCGGATCAAGCAAGAACTGAAGCAATGGAAGCGATCGAATTTCTGGAGCAGGAAAATTTTGAACGGATGATTGACTATGCGCTTGAGTCAAGGGATGAAGCGATGTTCCATGAACTTATGGCGCAACAGCAGCTAAATGGAGGTCTGCCAAGTGAAGCCTGAAGCCTGTCTGGTGAAATTCATATTCAAATGACAACGTCTGCCCGGCAAGGAGAGGGGAGGCGTTTTCGTTTGCCTGCATTTATCCATAAACAGCAAAAACCCCTCTTCCTGACAATCCGGAGGAGGGGTTTTATGTCTTGTAAGTATACATGAGTCACCTCTACATCATTGTGAAAAAGTTGACGAACAGCATAACGATTGCTGAGCCACCGATTCCCAGTGCAAGATCTTCCCATCCCAATTCAAGTACTTTGTCAAAATTCATACCAATCCGCTCCTTTTGCAGTTTCTGAGTTTGTATAGAAGACCTTGCGTGTAAGCTATAAATTCTTAGTGGATTTATAACTTGATTTCATTCTATTAAATAATCAAAAATTTGTCATGATACTTTATTACTAAAAATTCTAAATAATTCGAATATAATAAGCATTAGTTTATACGGGTAATTATGCACGATAGTGTCAGCTTGAAGAATGGCGAGACCATTGCTATATTGAATAGAAGAAAATCCGAAGAGGAGTAGATACAGATGCGGACATTACCAAAACGTTTGAAACAAGGGGATACGGTGGGCGTCATCGCGCCGTCAAGCCCGCCGAACCTGGAGAATCTGGAACGGGCATTGCCTTTCCTGGAAGAACTGGGCTTGAAAGTGAAGATGGGTAAATCCGTGGAAGCGAAGCAAGGTTATCTTGCGGGAACTGATGAGGAGCGATTGGCGGATCTGCATGCCATGTTCGAAGATCCGGAAATCGCAGGCATCATCTGCGCGGGAGGCGGTTATGGAGCCGCCCGGATTGCAGACCGTATTGACTACGCAATGATCAAGGAAAATCCGAAAGTATTCTGGGGATATTCGGATATCACATTTTTGCATACGGCAATCGGGCAGTATGCGGAACTCGTGACTTTCCATGGTCCGATGCTCGCACCCGATGTGGGCAAGGACGAATTCCATGAACGGAGCGGCCGCATGTTCGGACAATTATTCGCGCCGTTTGAGCTGCATTATGATGAGGGAATCTCTACATTGACTCCAGTCAGCAGAGGCGTGGCGCAAGGCGAATTGGCAGGCGGCAACCTCGGATTGCTGCGCAGCAGTCTTGGCACGAAATTTGAAATCGATACGAAAGGCAAGATTTTATTGATCGAAGATATTGAAAAACAGCCGCATGAAATAGACGGAATGCTCAATCAGCTGCGCATGGCGCGGAAATTCGAAGAGCTGGCGGGAGTGGTGATCGGCGATTTCAAAAATTGTGAACCTGAAAATCCGGAGAAATCACTGAGCCTTGCCCAAGTATTCGACCATTATTTCAAAGACCTCGGCATTCCAGTGGTCAAAGGCTTTAAAATCGGCCATTGCGAACCGCATTTTTCTGTGCCCCTTGGAGTGATGGCGAGACTTGACGCCACTGACATGACGCTGACGATATTGCCTGGCGTGGAGTAATGAACCATGGTACCGTGACTGTCCTCGCTCTCTTATAGAATAGGAGTATAGCAAATACATTTTGGCAGGAACATTACCTGTGTTAAAAGGTGATATTTCCGTATTTTTATGATATAATAGATAGATATTGTTTCTAAAAGAGAGGCGTGAATAACAATGGCATTCCAACCACATGAAAAAGAAGTATCTGAATTCGTAGCGGCTCGCCGCATTGGGGAATGGATTTCCTTTAACCGCAACGGCGTTGACGTCAATGGCACCATCTTTAAAATCATGGACAACTCGGTGATTGTTGAAATTTCACCTGAAGATGCAAAAGAAATCGGTGCAGCTTCGAACATGACCGTGATCTCACATAAGAAATATACACCTATCGAGTAAGTCAGCTGAAACTCCCGCCATATGCGGGAGTTTTTTTCTGCCGTTTATACGTGAAGAGCTGCCGGAAAGATTCTGACAATATATTTTTTGAAAATTGTACCAGCCTTAGCATTCCAAAGTCCATCGGTTTTTGGTAAAGTAAGGGAAGATTCACATACGCGGAATTTCAATCGCCATGAAGGGAATAAGGCCTTATGATATTTGATTTTAAGTTCTGGCATTACTTCACCAGACAGGGACAGCTCATACATAATCTTGAAGATTCGGAAATGCGTCATTTCAATAAGCGGCTCGGCTGGATATTTGCACTTGGCATCCTTCTTTTTGCCCTGCGTGAAATATGGGGCATGAACAGCGCTTCCCTGACACCGTATCTGGTGGCAGGCGACATGGATACATACACGCTTGCCCGCTGGACCTCTCTTGCCGGCACATTGATCTGGGCCGGAGTCTATTTAGCTTTTCATACATATGGAGCGGCGTTCCTGTTCAGCCGCATATTAAAGATTCCTTGGCGCGCTGCGCTGGTCATGCAGACTTATGTAACGGCGATCCTTATCATCGAAAAAGCCCTGCTGTTCTTCCTGTTCGCGGTGCTCGGCTACACCACATATTTATCGCTGTTTTCATTCGGCCCGCTGGCGGCTTTGCTTTTTAACCATTCATTTATCGTTCTTTTCTTCAATCAATTAACGATTTTCACCTCGCTCATCATTGCCATCCAATACCGCTTCCTGCGCAATTACGTGACTTTTTCACCGAAATTGCTGCTGTTTGGCTTGATTTTGCTGCACGTCCTGATCGCGCTGGCAATAGGGGCACTTAGTTTCGTGCCGCTTGCGGACATGATCGAAGGCTTCACGGAAGGAGTGGTTCCGGGTGAATAAATACTTTACGATCGGCTTATCCGTAGCCATCACCGCTTTCCTGGCAATAAACGCGATTTTATTGTTCAGCGATAAAAGCACTGTACAGAAGAAGCTTTATATTGACGACTACGAACGCGCTTATACCAGCAGTTATACAGAAAGATTACCTAAAGAGGCGATAACGGCGCCGCTTGCCGCCACAGAGATTTTCATCCAGGATTCGGATGCTGTCGAACAATGGATCATCAACGAAGGTGATTATGTTGAACCTGGCACTGAACTCGCGCTGCTCAATGAAGCGGAAAGCGAGGAACAGCGCGCAATCTGGGAAGCGGAAGAAGATGCGCTGAACGACGAATTGCGCGAAGTCCGCACCGTTTTGAGAGAGCTCGAATCGGCGCAGTCCCGCCAGTCGCGTCCAACGACAGGCTCATCATCCAACAGCGATACAGCCACGACTCCGAACGGTGATACGGTTGAACTCGATGTGAACGTTCAATTGGAAGTCGAAGTTCCGCAGGACGGCTCTTATGCAGCGGGTGCTGCGGAAGCGGAACAGCGCATAGCGGCGCTCGAAACCCAACTCGCGGTTATTGAAGCCCAATTGGAACAGAACACGGCAAAACCTGCCCTGATCAGTCCGATTGAAGGTGTCGTAGGCAAAATCGACGCAGGTTCGAGTCCGATGAGCATTGAAATATATTCGAGCGAAAAACTGTTCACGACTTATGTCATCGAAAAAGAATGGCTTGAAGTCAATGTCGACGACCGTGTGTTCCTGCATGTCGACGGCATCGCTCAGGCTATGCCCGGCCAAATTTTGCGCAAATCACAGCTGCCGGCTGACGATTCGAAATGGCTTGAAGCTTACCGGGCGCTTGATCCGGTAGACCAGAACAATCCGATCGCGATCTACGAAGTCCTTATCATGACAGATGAACCGATCACAGACGCTGTTCCTTACGGCAAAACCGCGAATGCATCAATCATCATCAATGAAGCGGCAGACGCGGTCGCCTTAAAAGACAATTGGATTTTCGACCGCTTCAACGGCACAGGCAATGTCTTCGTGCTGAATGAAGACGGGCGTGCGGAAGCAGCGCCAGTCACCATTGCATTCGACCTCGACGGCAAAGCCGTATTGAGTGAAGGCGTGGCGCCGGGTACAACGGTGGTCGACAATAAAATCCTGAGAAGTTTCTCCTCAGCCCCACAGGCATTCCTGCCGTTCCCGAGCATCCAGCCGGACATCGAGCATGCGAAGGAAACCTATTGGCGGAAATATGTTGAATACCTATTGGCAAGATAGATTTTCGGACCCGGAAGCGGATGCTTCCGGGTTTTTATTTGGGTGGGTTTTTGGGCTTGCTTTCGGATAGAGTGGGAATAGTGTCGTATAGCGTGGATTTAGTGTCGTATAGATTGTTTTTGGTGACGCATAGCGAAGTTTTGCTGCCGTATAGCGGGCTTTACTTAACGTGCGGAATTTTCCTGCGGGTTTCATTGAAAGAAAAGTGCATCTGAATGGAAAGCAGTCCGCTGCCGGCGGACTGCCCAGTGGGCGGCGGTTGCCGCCCAAATTTGGCCAATAGTGGGTTGACTCATATGGGTGGAGGTTATGCTGTCGTATAGCTGGCGTTTAGTGTCGTATAGATTGTTTTTGGTGACGCATAGCGAAGTTTTGTTGCCGTATAGCGGATTTTGCTTAACGTGCCGGCTTTTCAAACGGCTCTCATCAAAAGAGAAGGGCTATCTAAAGTAAAAGCACAAAAAATCTCCACACCCCATTATTCATTTTAGAAAAGAATGGTACGATAAAAAAAGATAGGTACAGAAATGGAGTGGGAAAGATGAACGGAACGGATTGGCGGTTTAAGATTGCCCACCGGGAAGCGCTGATCGGCGTGGGGTTGGCGCTGTTCAATTTTGTCTGGTGGTTTGGCTTTGCCTATGGTATGGGATCGGCATCAGTGGAAGAATACACATATGTCTTTGGATTGCCGGCATGGTTCTTCTACAGCTGTGTGGTGGGATTCCTGGTCATCGCGGTGCTGGTGATCGTCATTGTGAAATTCTTTTTTGTGGAAGTGCCGTTTGACGAGGAAGAGGAGGAGAAACGATGAATTATGCTGTTTTGATTCCAATGATCATCTTTTTGATCCTCATCTTCTTTATCGGCTACTGGTCGAGCCGCAAACTGGCGTCGTCCTCGAATTTCATCGCTGATTATTTCCTCGGGGGGCGCGAACTTGGCGGCTTTGTGCTGGCGATGACGATGGTCGCTACTTACGGCAGCGCGTCCAGTTTCCTGGGAGGTCCCGGAACGGCGTATACCATGGGCTTCGGCTGGGTGCTGCTCGCGATGACGCAAGTGGTCACCGGTTATTTCGTGCTGATGATCCTTGGCAAGAAATTCGCCATCATGGCCCGCCGCTATAAAGCCGTCACGATGATCGATTTCCTGAAAGCGCGCTACGACAGCAAAGCCGTGGTTTTATTGTCAGCGCTCAGCATCATCATTTTCTTATTCTCCGCCATGGCGGCGCAGTGGATCGGCGGTGCGCGGCTGATCGAATCGCTGACGGGGCTGTCGTATAACTCGGCGTTATTCCTGTTCGCGGTGTCCGTGCTGGTGTATGTCACCATCGGCGGATTCCGAGCGGTCGCGCTGACGGATGCTGTGCAGGGAGCGGTCATGCTGGTCGGGACCCTGATTTTGCTCATCGCGGTGATTTTCGCGGGCGGCGGGATTCCGAACATCGTCCAGGATTTAATCAATGAAAACCCGAACCTCGTCACGCCATATGGTGCGGAAGGCAATTTGTCAGCGGCTTATGTGTCGTCTTTCTGGATCCTGGTCGGTGTCGGCGTTGTCGGACTGCCACAGATTGCGGTGCGGGCGATGTCCTATAAAAACTCGCGCTCGATGCACCGCGCGCTGATCATCGGAACGCTTGTCACCGGTATCATCATGCTCAATATGCATCTTATCGGCGTTTTCGCGCGTCCGATCCTGCCAGGCATTGATGTCGGCGATAAAGTCATTCCGCTCATTGCGCTGGAAACCTTGCCGGCTTGGCTCGCCGGCATTGTGCTTGCGGCACCGATGGCGGCAATCATGTCGACAGTCGATTCGCTTCTCTTAATCGTCAGTTCGTCTATTGTCCGGGACGTCTATTTGAATTACATAAAACCGGAAGCGGAATTGAAAACCATCAAACGCATCTCGTTCGGCGTAACGGCGATGCTCGGAATCGGCGTCTTCCTATTGGCACTCGATCCGCCGGACTTGCTGATATTCCTGAATTTATTCGCGTTCGGGGGCTTGGAAGCGGCCTTTATCTGGCCGGTCGTGCTCGGCCTTTACTGGAAATGGGGCAATAAATACGGAGCCATCGCATCGATGATAACGGGAATCGGCACCTACATCGCGCTGCATTTCTATAACCAGGAATACGGCAATCTGCTAGGCGTCCATACCGTGACGTTTCCGGTGCTGCTGTCGCTCGCGGCGTTCATCGCATTCAGTTTGCTGATTGGGCGAAAAGCCTATGATTATGCGGGATAATTATTTACAATCCATTAAACTGGGCGTAAAATAAATATTTATTCGAAACCCGAAAGAAGGCATGACTGGATTGAAGCAATGGAAAGTATACATGATCCTGACAGGCGTCATGATCGTTTGGGGATTTAATCTCGCAACAGTTAAATACATGGTCGAATTTGTCGGCCCTGTCACATTGACCGCCTTCCGGATTCTCCTTGCAGGCGTTTCAGTTTTCGTCATTCTCGCGTACTTCCGGCTGCTGCGCTGGCCAACGCGCGTCGATTGGAAATACATCTTGCTCGGCGCATTATTGAACGTGGTGTCGCATCATTATTTCCTATCGAACGCGCTGACATTGACGACCGGCACAAACGCCGGGCTGATTCTCGGTACAGGTCCGATGCTGACAGCGGTGCTCGTATCGCTCATCATGCGCAATTATCCGTCGCGCCTGCAATGGCTTGGTGTCATCATCGGCCTTGCGGGGGTTGTCATAACCGTGCGTGTCGGGAGCGGTCCGGCGAGCGGCATGAATATCGGCGACCTCTTCGTCTTCATCTCGATCCTGACCCAGGTGCTCAGCTATATCGTCATCGCCAACGCGTCGAAAAACCTCGATCCGCGCCTGATGACCGGCTATATGTTCATCACCGGCAGCGTCGTGCTGTTCTTAATCTCGCTCGTGCAGGAACCGGGCGGCATGGCGGCGTTCGCGGACGTCCCATCCATGTTCTGGCTGGCATTCGTCTTCTCGGCCGTGCTCGGCACATCGGTCGGCCACATGCTCTACAACTATTCAATCGGCCAGGCCGGCCCAACAAAAGCGGCCATCTTCATGAACCTCAACACATTGTTCTCACTGGTCGCCGCGGCCATCATTCTGAATGAAACCATCCTGCCGGGCCACCTGGGCGGCTTCGTGCTGATCGTCATCGGCGTCCTGTTCGGCTCAGGTGCGGCGGAAGATCTGTTAAATAAAAGAAGGAAACGGTTCAGCTGATGCTGAGGCGTTTTTTTTGTGGGAGTGGGTTGTGCCGTTTGGGTAGGGGTTGCTGCTGTATAGCGGAGATTTAGTGTCGTATAGATTCTGTTTAGTGTCGTATAGCTGTGATTTGGTGACGTATAGCACAATTTACTTAACGAATCGACTTTTCCTCCGGTTCTCATCAAAAGAAAAGTGCATCTGAATGGAAAGCAGCCCGCGCGAGCGCGGACTGCCCAGTGGGCGGCGCAACGCCGCCCGAACTTGGATAATAGTGGGTTGACGCGTTTGGGTGAAGATATGGTGACGTATAGCGGCGAGATAGTGTCGTATAGATTCTGTTTAGTGTCGTATAGCGAAAATATGTTGACGTATAGCGCATTTTACTTAACGAACCAACTTTTCGAATGGCTCTCATCAAAAGAAGAGACACGTAAATAGGAACCAGTCTTTATTCATACGCAACCCAACCGTTTTCCCTTGTCCAATCACGCATTATTAATTATGATGAAGACAACAGCGGGAATCGGGGCGCAAGCCGATGGTTTATTGCTTAAAACAACAATCTTATGAGTATCCGCCCTGTTATTATCCAGCGCGAAAAGAATATAATAGAAGAAAACATGAATGGAACGGAGATTATTATGACATTATCCCTTAATCCGCGGGCGGAAGCGCTCGCTATATCAGGCATCCGCCAGTTTTTCAACCAGCTGGTCGATTATCCGGATGCCATCAATTTGACGATCGGACAGCCCGATTTTCCCACGCCGGAAGCGGTGAAGATGGCGGGTATGGAGGCCATTGCAGCCAATAAAACCAGCTATTCCCATAATGCGGGGCTGATTGAGCTGCGCCAGGAAGTCGCGTCGTTTTTCGGTGACACATACGGTTTGTCCTATAATCCGCAGACGGAAATCATCATTACAAACGGTGCCAGCGAAGGGCTGGATTCGCTGCTGCGCACCATTATCGAAGAAGGCGACGAAGTCATCATTCCAGCGCCTTGCTACACGGGTTACGTGCCCCTCATCAAACTGAACGGCGGCAAAGCGGTCCTGCTCGATACATCGGATACAGGACTGGTGCCGGATCCGGAGCGTCTGGAAGCGGCCATCACGAATAAAACAAAAGCTGTGCTATTCAATTTCCCTTCGAATCCGACCGGGGTCAGCTTGAATAAAGAAGAAACGGATGCTTTGGTTGAAGTGTTGAAAAAGAATGAAGTGTTCATCATATCGGATGAAATCTATTCGGAGAATGTCTTCGAGGGGCAGCATTTTTCATTCGCGTGCTATGAAGCCATTAAAGACCGGACCTTCCTGGTGCATGGCCTGTCGAAATCGCATTCGATGACGGGCTGGCGGATGGGCTTTTTGCTCGGGCCGGAAGAATATATGCAGCATGTGATAAAAGTGCATCAGTATAATACGGTGTGCGCGTCGCTGCCGAGCCAGCATGCGGCAATCGAGGCGCTGCGGAATAACCGTTTTGTGCCGGATGAAATGAACGACGCCTATAAAACGCGCCGTGATTATGTCTATGGGAAATTAATCGAAATGGGATTTGATGTCGTCAAGCCGACCGGAGCTTTTTACATATTTCCGTCCATCGAAAAATTCGGCCTTACATCTTTCGAATTCGCTACACGCCTGTTGAAAGAAGGGGGCGTTGCGGCCGTGCCAGGCTCAGCTTTTACCCAATACGGGGAAGGTTTCCTGCGCATTTCGTACGCATATGCGATGCCGACTTTGGAGCAGGCGATGGAGCGGATGGCCGAGTGGCTGAAAACTGTGCAAGTGGCGGAGAGGGGATAAGTTATGGATCTCTTATGGGGAACACCGGAGAAATTGAAGGATTTGCTTTGTGAAATGGTCGGTTGGAACAGCATTACGCTGTCTGAAGGGGAAGTGGAATTCGCTTATAAATTGAAGGAAAAGCTGCAACAGATCCCTTACTTCCAGGAAAATCCGGAAAAGATTTATCTCGGTGAAGTGAATTGGGACCGCCAATACGTCACCGCTTTATATAAACACCCGGAAGCGACGGACACGATTGTTCTGATGAGCCATTTTGATACGGTTGAAACCGAGGAATACGGCGATTTGGAGCCGCTTGCCTGCAAACCGGTCGAGTTGACGGAAGCATTGAAGGATTTCCGCGATGAATTGGACGAATACGCTCAGGCCGACCTTGATTCCGGTGAATACCTTTTCGGCCGTGGCACGATGGATATGAAAGCGGGTCTTGCGATGCACATGGCAATGCTTGAAAAAGCTGCCGCAAATGAATGGCGGATCAATTTGGTTTTATTGTCCGTTCCAGACGAAGAAGTCAATTCCGCAGGCATGCGTTACAGTGTCGGCAAATTGCTGGATCTCGAACGGGAATATGGACTCGAATATATTTTATTCCTGAACGGCGAGCCTTCATTCGCGCAGAAGCCAGGGGACCAGGACCATTATATTTACACCGGGTCGATCGGCAAAATCATGCCGTCCGCCATGTTCTACGGCAAAGAGACGCATGTCGGCGAACCGTTGTCGGGCATCACTTCGAGCTATATTTCGACATACCTGACGCACCGGATGGAATGGAATCCGTCGTTCAAGGAGACCGTTTTCGGCGAAACGACACCGCTGCCGGTAACCCTGACGCAACGTGATATCAAGAATTCCTATTCGGCGCAGACGCCGTACCGCACCTATGCGATGTACAACGTCTTCACGATGGAACACAGCGCCAAAGAAGTTTTCGACTTGTTCGAAGGTGTGGCAAATGATGCCGCTGACCATTGCATGGCCGATTACCGTTCGATGTGCCGCAATGAAAACATCGAGCCTGTAGGGGAAATCCAGGTTATGCGCTATGAAAATCTGGTGAAATACGCTCTCGAGAAATTCGGCTTGGATTATTTCAACGACTTGATCCGTGATACCCTGATGCATCCGGAATGGGATGTGCGCGAAAAATCGATGCACATCACCGACATCCTGCTGCTCAATTGCCAGGAGCTCACGCCGGCGATCGTCATCATGTTCGCGCCGCCCTACTATCCGGCGGTCAACTCGTCTGAAGACGATCTGGTCAAGCGCTGTGTCGAGCAGATCACGGAAAACGCCAAGGAGAAATTCGACTACAAGCTCAATCAAATCCATTACTTCAACGGCATATCCGATTTGAGCTACGTCAATTACGGGGACCAGGAAGACGGCTGGATCACTTACGAAAGCAACACGCCGGTCTACGGCGATTCCTACAGCATCCCGTTCCAGGCCATGGCGCAATTGAAAGCGCCCGTCCTGAACATCGGCCAATTTGGCAAGGACGCCCATAAACGAACCGAGCGCCTCCACATCAAAAACGCGTTCGAGCAGATGCCAGCCCTGCTGGAGGAAATGATTCTGGCAATACCAGTGAAAAGCCGCCTTTAAGGGGGCTTTTTTTGGTTGGTTTCTTTTGATGAGAGCCGTTTGAAAGTCGGCGCGTTAAGTAAAATGTGCTATACGTCAGCATATCTTCGCTATACGACACTAAACAGAATCTATACGACACTAAATCACCGCTATACGTCAACATCACCTCCACCCAAGCAACTCAACCCACTATTACCCAAGATCGGGCGGCAACCGCCGCCCACTGGGCAGTCCGCGCTGGCGGCGGACTGCTTTCCATTCAGATGCCCTTTTCTCTTGATGAGAGCCGTATGAAAAGTCGGCACGTTAACTAAAACTTCTTATAAGATACTAAATCTACGCTATACGACAACATACAGAATCTATACGTCACCAACTCCCCGCTATACGCCACAACCCAACTCCCTAGCAACCCCCCACAAATAAAGATACAATCATATATAAACACCCACCCAAAGGAGCGGAGCTACATGAAAATCAGCAAAGCAGAGATTTATTCGGTGAACTTTCCATTGAAAGAGCCGTTCATTATTTCGTATGCCAGCTATCCGGGCATGGCGGCGATTATTGTCAGGCTTGAGACGGATGATGGACTCGTTGGATATGGGGAGGCGGTGCCGGATGAGCATGTGACCGGCGAACAGGCGGATGCGGCGTTTGAGATTCTGAAGCATGTGCTGGTGCCGCGGATTATCGGCCAGAGTCCGTTCGATATTGAGCATATCCATTACTTGATGGACGCTGCCATTTCTGGGAATCCGGCAGCGAAAGCCGCCATTGATATTGCCTGCTATGATTTGATGGGCAAAGCGACGGGGCAGCCTGTCTATAATTTGATTGGCGGGAAGGCGCATGACAATCTGCAGTATCCGAAAGTGCTGAGCATCGAAGCGCCGGAAATCATGGCGGAGAAAGCGAAAAAAGCGGTGGCAGAGGGGTTCGCCAGTTTGAAGCTGAAAGTCGGCTTGGGTGATGCAGCACTCGACATCGAGAGGATTTATGCCGTGCGCGAGGCAGTGGGCGAAGAAGTGCCGATCCGGATTGACGTGAATCAGGGATGGAAAACGGTGGGGCTCGCGGTGCAGACGATCAATTACCTCGAAGGAGCGAATCTCACCTGGGTTGAGCAGCCGATCCGGATGTGGGACATCCGCGGACTGGCGGAAGTGCGGCGTAAAGTGTCGACGCCGATTATGGCGGATGAAAGCGTGCAGACGATGGAAGATGTGCTCGAGATTATCCGTCTGGAAGCAGCTGATTATATCAACATCAAACTGATGAAAGCAGGCGGCATTTTCCCCGCTATTCAGATGGCGAAAGCGGCCGAAGCGGCGGGAATCATTGCGCAGATCGGCTCGATGGTCGAGTCCTCAGTCGGTTCCGCGGCGGGCTACCACGCGGTCATGTCGCGCAAGAATATCCAAACCGCTGAGCTGACGGGCCCGCTTTTATTTGCGGAAGAGATCGGCAGCCTCCAGTACGAGCCGCCTTATGTAAAATTGAGTGGCAGGCCCGGACTTGGAGTGGATGTCGATACAGCCAGATTAGAGAAACTTACTGCCAAATCGGCGATTGTGAAAGGATGAAACCAATGGAAATCAAACAGCAGATCCAGGAATACTTTGATCATTTCCATGCGAATCCGGAAGTCAGCTGGAAAGAATTCAAGACGACCCGGAAATTGCAGGATATCATGAATGAACTGGGTGTCCGCTATAATATTTTCGACGACCTCACCGGTTTGATTGCGGAAATTGGGGAAGGTGATGAAATCGTGGCGGTCCGTGCGGATATCGACGCGCTTTGGCAGGAAGTCGGCGGGACGATGCAGGCGAATCATTCCTGCGGCCACGACGCGAATATGGCGATGGTGCTCGGTGCTCTGCTGTATTTGCGGAATGAAACACTGACGAAACGTGTGCGTTTTATCTTCCAGCCTGCGGAGGAGCAAGGCAACGGCTCGCTGTCGATGATCGAGCGGGGAGCGGTGGAAGGTGTGAGCCATCTCTTCGGTGTCCATCTCCGTCCGGCTGAAGAGCTGCCGCTTGGCAAAGTGTCGCCGGCGCTGCATCACGGCGCGGGCATTTTCCTGCGCGGGAAAATTATTGGAGACGATGCACACGGCGCACGTCCGCATCAGGGGAGAAATGCGATGGACGTCATTGCGGCGATCCATCAGTTCGTGAAATCGGTTTATTTTTCACCGTTCGAGTCCTATTCGGCGAAGCTGACGAATGTACAGATGGGCGGCGAAAGCTTGAACATCATTCCGGGCAGCGCGACGTTTGCGCTCGATGTCCGTTCGCAGTCGAACGAATTGATGGATGAGTTGCGGAAGCGCATCGATGAAGGGTTCGCTTCACTTTCGAAACTTTATAATGTCGGGATCGACTGGGAATGGACCGATTATACGCCGGCTGCGGAAGTGTCGGACGAAGCGATGGAAATTGCGCGGACCGCAATCCGGAATGTGGTTGGCGAAGAAAATACAGCCGATCCGCTGCATACGCCAGGCGCGGATGATTTCCATTTCTATACGATCCGCAAGCCGGAACTGAAAGCGGCAATGGTGGGCATCGGAGCGGATTTGACGCCGGGCCTTCATCACCCGGATATGACATTCAATACTGGCGCGCTCGATATCGGCGCGCGTGTTTTGGCGGAAACACTGAAGAACGCCTGAAAACATTTCCCGGGAAATAAATGATGCAATTAATGCTTAGGACACTGACGCAAAGAATTTTAATCTGCTACAGTGGACAGAGCAGAAGGAAAAACCCTCTTGAAAAAAGAGGGTTTTATTAATTTCAACTGAAAAATGTTTGAATCTTTGATGATTTCCTTCTGCTGGATACCAGTACCCGGCGCAGGTTTTCTGGCCTGCCATTAAGGGTATAGAAAATAAGTTTGGTTCAACTTAGAGGAGGATTTTAACAATGGATGCAATTTTAGACGCGTTGACGTGGATTGTTGACGAAGGAAATAACTTGTTATGGACATACATATTGATCGCCCTGTTATTGGGATTGGGCATCTATTTCTCAATCCGCACCAAATTCGTGCAGATTCGTCTTTTTGGCGAAATGTTCCGCGTCATCAGTGAAAAGAAAGATGGCGAAAAAGGGGTTTCGGCATTCCAGGCCTTCACGATTTCGACGGCATCACGCGTCGGCACAGGGAACATTACAGGGGTAGCCCTGGCGGTTGCCATTGGCGGACCGGGAGCGGTGTTCTGGATGTGGATGGTTGCGCTGATCGGTATGGCGACAGCATTCATCGAAAGTACCTTGGCGCAGGTTTATAAAGTGCGCGACGGCGAGCAGTTCCGCGGCGGACCGGCCTATTATATGGAGAAAGCGCTGGGCAACCGGAAACTCGGTATCATATTCGCGGTCCTGTTGACGCTGGCATTCGGGTTCATCTTCAACTCGGTGCAGTCCAACACGATCGCGCAATCGTTCGGTGATGTCTTCAATATTCCGGATTGGACGGTCGGATTGGGATTGGTGCTGCTGGCGGCTGTCGTCATCTTCGGCGGCGTTAAACGGATTGCGCAAGTGACGCAAGTAGTCGTTCCGGTTATGGCGATCCTTTATCTTATTGTCGCTATCTTCATTGTCATCACGAATATTACAGAAATTCCAGCAGTCTTCATGCTGATCATCGAAAATGCATTTGGCCTTGAAGAAGCTGTCGGCGGCGGTATCGGTGCCGCCATCATGCAAGGCGTGCGCCGCGGTCTCTTCTCAAACGAAGCCGGTATGGGTTCTGTACCGAACGCTGCAGCATCCGCGAACGTATCGCACCCGGCTAAACAAGGGCTTGTCCAGAGCCTTGGCGTATTTTTCGATACGATCATCATCTGTTCGGCGACAGCTTTCATCATCATCCTTGCCGACCTGTATGGGACAAGCGAGCAGGAAGGGATTCTCCTTACACAGGCATCACTTGGTGTGCACGTGGGCGACTGGGCTCCTTACTTCCTGGCGATTGCAATTCTCTTCTTTGCATTCAGCTCGATTATCGGGAACTATTATTACGGTGAAACGAATATCGAATTCATCAATGCGCACAGCGGCTGGCTTACAGCTTACCGTTTCGGCGTATTGGCAATGGTGATGTTCGGCGCATTGGCGCAAGTGAGCCTCGTGTGGAATATGGCCGATCTGTTCATGGGCCTCATGGCTGTTCTTAACTTAGTTGTTATAGCACTGTTAGGAAATACCGCTTTCAAAGTGCTCGATGATTACACAAAACAGCGAAAAGCAGGAAAGAATCCCGAATTTTACGCAAAAGATATTCCAGGATTGAAAAATACGGAATGTTGGGGAGAAGATCGGGATTAATTATAATGATATATAGAGAAAGCCCTTCAGATCAACGTCTGAAGGGCTTTTTTACTGCAATAAAACCGGGGTTTATTTAAGTTGAATTGACTTCGAAACGTTAATAAATACCCTTCTCTTCCAATAATAAACATAGTAATAGCACTTGTTACATAACTGTAATACAACTGTAACCTACTTATGATGTTTATTCTGTTAATATCTAAATATGCCAAAAAGGTATTTTAAAAAAAGAAATTCGATTCGGTGTCTGATCAGCATCCAGAATCCACTAACTTATAGAGGTGACGATTTGAAGAAACGTATAATGCTAATGATGATTGCTGTACTATTAATTTCAGCAGCACCAATGATGACTAGTGAAGCCGACGCAGCCAGTGGAGCAACACCAGACCAAATTGCAGAATATGCTCTTAAATTTAAAGGCGTTCCATACAAGTTCGGAGGAACGACACCTTCAGGATTCGATTGCTCAGGATATATCAGATACGTATATGGACATTTTGGCATCAGCTTGCCAAGAACATCAGCAGAACAATTTAACGTAGGCACAGCAGTTTCCAAGAGTAACCTTAAAAAAGGCGATTTAGTATTTTTCGCGAATACATATAAGCCGGGAATCTCACACACAGGAATCTACTTAGGAAATGGCAATGTCATTTCAGCTGAAAGCGGCGGAATTGAAATCTCGAATATTAACACTAACCCATATTGGGCTCCTAAATATGCAGGCGCTAAGCGTTTGTCAAGCGTCAAAGAAGCAGTAAAACCAGTTTCAAAACCGAAGCCGGCTCCAAAGCCAGCACCAAAACCTGATCTTCCAAAAGGCCAGTACTACGATGTTTCTAAATCATTCTGGGCTTATAACCCAATCACTGAATTGAGCATGAAAAACATCATCACAGGTTACGACCACAGCGAATTCAGACCGCAAAACTCTGTAACAAGAGCGGAAGCGGCGACAATGATCGCTAAATCACTTGGAATCGCGCCAGTTTCAGGAACATCATTCAACGATGTATCTTCTAAACACTGGGCATCAGGCTACATCAACGCAATTCATAAAAAAGGCATCATCGAAGGAATCGGAAACGGCAAATATGCGCCGGATGCTAAAATCACTCGTGCTCAAATCAGCACTTTGCTGACTAAAGCTTATGCAATGAAAGCTTCAAACTCTTCAGTGTCATTCAATGACATCAAAGGCCACTGGGCTGAATCTTCTATCCTTAAAGTTGCATCAAGCAACTTGGCTAAGGGCTATAAAGACGGCTCATTCAGACCAGATGACACTGCAACAAGAGCGGAATTCGCTCAATTCATCTACAACTCAATCAACCAATAAATTATTGAACCGCTTGTCCCGGATGGGGCGGGCGGTTTTTGTGTTTTTGGGGGTTTTTTGAGTGGGTTTGTGGGTGATGCTGACGTATAGCTGTGATTTAGTGTCGTATAGATTCTATTTGGTGACGTATAGCGAAGATATGCTGACGTATAGCGCATTCTACTTAACGTGTCGACTTTTCCTCCAGCTCTCATCAAAAGAAAAGGGCATTTGTATGGAAAGCAGTCCGCTAGCAACGGACTGCCCAGTGGGCGGCGGTCGCCGCCCGAACTTGGCCGACAGTGGGTTGGCTCGCTGGGGTGGAGGTATGATGACGTATAAGGCATAAATAATGTCGTATAACATATATTTAGTGTCGTATAAATTCTGTTTCTTGTCGTATAGCGACGGTTTGCTGTCATATAACCAGATTTGCTTAACACACGCCCCGCACATCGCTCCAAGCATCGCCGCACAACCCACACTCAACCCACAAACAAAGAGAGCCGCACAACCGCGCGGCTCTCTTTGTTATGTTTTATTTCAATTGCAAGGACTTGCTTAGGATTTCGGCGTTTTCAGCCCGCGTGATGGAAGCTTCGGGGCGGAAAGTGTTGTCGGACTTGTAGCCTTGGACGATGTTGTTTTCGTATGCGGCTTGGATGGCTTCGGCGTAATATTTGGACGGGTCGACATCATCGAATGTGTTGCCGCCTGAAGATTTCAGCTCGAATACACGTTTTATGATGATGGCCATGTCGCCGCGTTCAATCGGTGCATCTGGTTTGAAGCTGGTTGCTGTTATGCCTTTGATGTAGCCGAGTTCGTAGGCTTTATTGATGTAGCCGGCGGCATATGAATCTTTTTTTACATCTTTGAAATAGTGCTTCGTGGCATTTGTTTTCAATCCAAGTGCACGGCCGATCATAGTCATGGCCTCGGCGCGCGTGATTGTTGCTTCAGGTCGGTATGTGCCGTCCGGGAAGCCGGTGACGACGCCTTGGTCAAAGATGTATTGGATTGAATCAGTGTACCAGTAATTTGTGCGGAGATCGGGGAACAACGCAACTTTCGATTGCAGGGACTGCACAAGTCCGTTTCCGTACAGGTTATCTTTGCCTTTAGGTCCCAAATCGACTACAGCGCGTTTGACTGTCGCGCGCAGCTGGGTGTTCGACAGGTGCGGATAAGCTTCTTTATATTGGGCGAATACCGCGGAGACGAAAGGAGTCGAAACGGAAGTTCCTTCGCTGGCTTTATAATCATCGTGTCCAGTGGTCCTGATGTCAGAGAAGGTGCTGTAAATGTCTTCACCTGGAGCCACCAATTCCACCGAAGGACCGCGGTATGAGAAACCGGAAAGTTTATTGTTTCCGTCAGTGGATCCGACTGCGATAACTGATTTATAGCGCGCGGGATATAAAACGTCGCCGTCGCCTTGGATATAATTGCCGCGTGTATCGACTGTTTCGATATTGCCGGCTGCTGCAACGACGATGATGCCTAAGTCATTGGCTTTTTTAAGTATTGCTTCTAATTCAGGAATATAATAACCGGTTGTCAGACTCAGGTTGATGATGTCCATCTTCTGGTCGATGGCCCATTGGATGCCGTCGAGGACATCTTCGAGTGTCCCCGCTCCTGTACTGGCAAGCACTTTGACTGAATAGATTTCAGCATCAGGGGCTGCGCCCACAACGCCGATTGAATTATTCTTCGCAGCGATGACACCGGCTACGTGCGTGCCATGTCCGGCGCCATCAGTGAAGGCTGATGAACCATCAATCATGGATTCGCCGCCTGCCACAGTCAGGTCAGGATGTTTGGAATTGATGCCGGAATCGATTACGGCAATCTTTACGCCTTTACCTGTATAGCCAAGTTTTAACGCGCTTGGCGCTTTGATTTGGTGATAGCCCCATGACGGCTGCTGGGCAGCTGCGGTGAAAATCGGCTCGTCTGGAAGGGGCTTTACCGATACTTCTGTATCGGCTTTCATTACGTTAGTTGAAGGAATGGTTGCAATGACAGATGATATGGCATCCAGTTCGCTGTGTATTTCAGCGCCCATGCCTTCAAGGGCCTGGTAATCGATGCTGTCTTCAAATGTGATGATCACTTTTTCAAGATCATTGTCGGAAGTTGCTGCAAGTGTTGGTGTAATGCCGATGGAAGTTAGCAATACCAATAAAACAAAAGTGATCATTATTTTCTTCAATTAATTTCCTCCTAAACATTGTTTGTAAGTACAGTATATAATAATTCCCAAAAAAAACGGACTTTAAAAGTCCGTTTTTTGAAAAAATAATATTTTTTTATCCTTTTTCAATGGAAGAAGATCTCTTTTATCTTTCTTTCCAGTCGTAATAGTCTTCAATTCCTTCAGCGATTGCTGAAGCTGCACGTTCTTTATAAGTGGATGATGCCAATTTAGAGGCATCACTTGAGTTTGTAAGGAATCCAAGTTCCACAAGAGCGGCTGGAAGCGGGTTGGATGCAAGAACACGGTAACCGTATTCTTTTACGCCTCTGTTATTGTGGTTCATCGCTTTATACAAACGGTTTTGGATGAAAGTGGCAAGCTGTTTGCTGTCGTTTGCAACAGATGCCGAGTAGAACGTTTCAGAACCGCTTACCCCTGGTGAAGCAGCGTTGGCATGGATGCTGACGAAAGCATCTGCGCCGTTCTTGATGCCGTATGCAGCGCGGTAATCAAGAGAATAGAATACGTCGGTTTTACGGATCATCAATACTTTGATTCCTTTAGCTTTCAGCATTCTTTCAACACGAAGGGAAACATCAAGGTTAACATCTTTTTCTTTAAGCCCATTTGCCACCGCTCCTGGATCATCTCCGCCGTGGCCGGCATCGATTACCATGACGCGTGATGGTTTAGTTGTAGCTTTTGCAAGATAAGAAAGGCTGAAATAGCCTGTCAGGCTGCCGGATTTGCCGTAAGCCCAGTTGCCGCTGTAGCCGTATACTTGCACTTCTTTGTTTTTATGGATCTGTCCGACTACTTTATAGCCTGTAGACGGGCCCGAACGGACATTCAAGTTGTCAGTAGTGGAATATAATTTGTCGATAGTGGCATTTTGGAAAGCGACTTTGAATTTCGGCTCCAAAGCGCGGGCCAGGAAGATAGCGAATTCTTCTCTGATCAAATCTTTATCAGGTGAATATTTTCCGCCGCCTGTCCCGTTGGAAATGCCGGCAGTCGCGATTCTATTCACGGCTGTATATAAGCTTTTGCTGTTTGAATCTTGTTTGATGTCTGTAAAGAACACAGTGCTTGTTTTCGACAAACTGAATGCGCGGCTTAACAGGAATGCCATTTCTCCGCGTGTCATTGTGTGCTTCGGTCTGAAACTTCCGTCGGGATAACCGGTGATAATCCCTTTATCGACTGCTGATTGTATGTAGCCTGAGCTGTAGCTTGTCGCGCTCACATCGGAAAACTTGGTTTTTCTCTCTTTGCCATTCAATCCAAGTGCGCGGCCGATCAATGTAGCCGCCTGTTCGCGTGTCACTGCACGGTCAGGTCCGAATTTAGTGTCGGAAATCCCTTTGATATACCCCTTATTATAGAGGTAATCGACTTCCTCATCGCTTGAAGATACATCCTTGAATGGTGTTGCGGCGGATGTGGGGCTGAGCCCTATACTGGAAATCACCAAAACAGCAGCGACTAGAAATAACATAACCTTGCTAAAAAAACTATTCATTTTTGTTTCATTTTCCCCTTCCGGTTCTTTAATTTTTTTCTGTCTCTGATGATATTAGCACGTTTTTATGCTATTTTATGTATTTTTTTATAAAATAAGCAACAAGTCTGGTTTAAAAGTCAATTATCAAAAAGCCATTCTGGGAACTAAGACTATTTTATCACTATTTTATGGAATTCTATATATTTTTTTAAATTGAAATATTCTCCTTCTATATAAAAGAAAAAATTTTTATTTCTAATAAAAAAGTCGTTGGTTTATCATCTTTTAATGACTTTTAGATGTTATACTCATTTTTAGGCGTTGGTCATATCTATATGAATAATTGGTTAAATTTAGATATATAGGTGTATAGTTTGCCGCAGAAAAATGATATAAAGTGTTAAGAGACTATTAAGGAAACCATCAACGTGCCGATAATCAGTCTATAAAGAAAAAAGGGGGATTCATCAGAGAATGAAGAAAACTATAGTATTTTTAATCGCAGCGCTTCTGGTCCTTTCGTCGCTCACTCCGCTGCAAGCGAGTGCTGCGGATGATTTAACGGGTTATTTATACGAGGACGAAATGCGTGAGCTGATCGAACTTGGCGTGTTGAACGGCTATCCCGATGGTACATACCAGCCGAAACGCGCAGTAACACGCGCGGAATTCGCTAAAATGGTCGTAAAATCTTTCGAATTGGAGTCGGAAGTGCAAAGCGCTGAATTTACAAGCGCGGCTGTAGCTGATTTGACATTTACAGACGTACCTGCAGATAAGTGGTTTGCTGCTCCTATCCTGGATGCTGTAAAAGCCGGTATTGTAAATGGTTATCCGAATAACACTTTTAAACCGGATAATCTGATTACCCGCCAGCAAATGGCGAGTATGGTATCGCGTGCCATGAAGGCCAAGGGAATCGTTACGGACCTGAAAGATGTTCCGCAGCTTGCATTCAAAGATACAGCCTCAATCCATAACGACCACAAAGAGGATGTCAGAATCCTGACGCATCTGGAAATCATCAAAGGGAAGGAAAGCAATACCTTTGATCCTAAAGGAGAATCTGAACGTTGGATGGTGGCATTGCTTATGCTGAGAAGCCGTGATATCGTATTCCCGCCAAAGTCGATGGAATTTCAGGCTTCAACGATTAAAAACGGAGCAACAACAGTAGTAAAAGAGTTTGAAACTTTTGATGCAGCCAAAAAGTTTGTTGCTGCAAGCTCGACAGCCCAAGTGGTTGAACGCAGCAGCCAAATCGTCTGGATGAAAGGCGAAGGCTTGGCTGTAGCCAATAAATTCACAGAAGTTTTCCCTTCGGAAAGCTTGAAAACGGACTGGAATACAAAATACCGTCCGTACGTGACAGCAAACGCTGAAATGAAATACCTCGGCGCGACTGATAAGCACGTGAAAGTGGAATTGGCTGGTAAAGTGGGCTATGTGCCGGCGAATACCGTAAATCTGATTCCGAAGCAATTGCTGACAGGACAGTCTTATTACCAGACAACGACTAACGGCGAATTGATTCATTATATTTACAACCACAATACAAAAGCATATGCGACTGCCGGAGTCATCGGCGTTGCACCGGAAGCTTTCAAGGCCGGCGCGAAGTATTACAGCTGGGATGGGGCGAATTTCACGGATGCCGCTGGCAAGAAAGTGACCGAATCCCATCAGTACTTCAACAAATTGCAACTTGCGACAAAAACAAACTACACAGCTGAAGAGCTGGATCGCTACCTTGAAGAAGCTTTCCCTTATTACAATAAAAAAGTGCACGGCAAAGTGTGGACTGAAAGCCCGCTGGTCGGAACAGGGGAATTCTTCAAAGCAGTTGAAAAAGAATACAAAGTGAATGCTTTCTATTTAATGGCGCATGCATTGCATGAAAGCCAATGGGGCACAAGCCTGATCGCACAGGACAAAAACAATTTATTCGGTTTGAATGCCGTTGATGGTGACGCATATAATGGAGCGAAAAAATACGCTGATTATAAAGAGTCCATCGTCCACGCTGCCCAGCATGTAAATGGCAGCTACCAGAAAGTGACGGGCACAAACTACAATGGTTCTTTCCTGGGCAATAAAGGAATGGGCATGAACGTCCGTTATGCATCTGACCATTTATGGGGAGAGAAAATTGCGGGGCATATGTACAGAGCCGATAAATTCCTCGGGAAAAAAGATCTGTATGCATATAAACTTGGGATCACGAACACTCCTGGTTTGAACTTCCGCAACGCAGCAGGGGCAACTGGAAATGATACAGTACTTTACAAATTACAGCTGGAAGGAATTCCGGTTGTCATCCTCGGTGAATCGACTGTTTCAGGTGCCAAGTGGTACAAAGTAATCTCTGAGGACAAAGCTTATAACGAAGCATTCGCTTATGGCTCCGGTTCACTCGGTACGTACATCAAACTGTTGCCATTGGCAAAATAACCAACTGAATACGCAGGCAGGGTGCTGTTTAAGGGTCTTTTCTCCTTAACACAGCATCCTTTTTTTGTGTTATATTATGATGAGATATTTTGCCTCATTATAAGGAGAATACATATGACCCCACAATTCGTGAAAATATTGGACGTGCCATTTATCAACACGACGAGAGCTGCTTTCATCCAGACTCTGCAAGATAGAATAGAAAAGAAAGAAAAAACGTTTGTCGTCACTGCCAATCCTGAAATTGTCATGGCATCATTGAATGATGCCGCCTATAAAAAGACGCTCGAAAAAGCCGATTTCATTACAGCGGACGGCATCGGCATCGTGAAGGCGGCGCAATTGATCGGCCAGCCATTGCCGGAGCGGGTCAGCGGATTCGATATGATGATGGATTTGCTGGAAGTCGCGGACAAAAAGCGATATCGCGTCTTTTTCCTGGGAGCCGCGGACCATGTGCTGCAGGAAACACTGGCGAAAGTGAAATCCGATTATCCGGGCATCCAGATCGCGGGAGCGCAAAACGGCTTTTTCGACTGGAAAGACCCAGTGCTGCCGCAGATGATCAAAGATTCCAAACCGGACCTTGTGTTTGTGGCGCTCGGTTTCCCAAGACAGGAAAACTGGATCGGCGGCCATATCGGCCAATTTGACCAAGGGGTCTTCATCGGCATCGGGGGGAGCTTCGACGTGTTCTCCGGAAACGTCAAACGCGCACCGGACGCATGGGTGAAACTCAATCTTGAGTGGTTCTACCGCTTAGTCAAACAGCCGTCGCGCTGGAGACGCATGCTTGTGCTGCCAAAATTCGCTTTGACCGTCATCCGGAAGAAAGCTTTGAACAAGCGATGAAAAGCACTTTACTGAAAAGCACCATCATCCTGTCGGCAGCCGCTTTGCTGTCGAAGATTCTGGGCAGCCTCTTCCGCATCCCGCTGCAGAATATAGCGGGGGACGAGGTGCTCGGAATTTTTACTTTAGTGTACCCCGTCTACATGGTCGCATTGATCCTGTCGGTCGCGGGCATTCCGATCGCCATTTCGAAATTGATCGCCGAGTCACGGGCGCGCGGCGACGAGCAGGAAGTCAAAGATATCTTCATGACTTCCGGAATCCTTGCCGCTATGTTCGGCATCGGCAGTTTCTTGCTGCTGTATCTGTTCTCTTACCAGATCGCCGAAATCCTGGGCGGGAGTTCTACGCGTCCGGCATTGATCATCGTTTCCGCAACGCTCTTGATTGCGCCGTATATGGCGGTGTACCGCGGTTATTTCCAGGGGCATGAAAATATGACCCCGACTGCCGTGTCGCAGGTGATCGAGCAATTCATACGGGTCGGCCTGATTCTTCTGGCGGCAATATACCTGGTCCGGAACCTCTACACGGACAGTGAAGTGGCCGGCGGAATCATGATCGGCTCCATCTTCGGGGCACTGGCTTCATTGATCTATCTCCGGATTCTTTATTCGCGTTCGGAAGTGCGCGTCAAAAAATCGCTTCCTTATAACTTCAGCCATTTTAAAAGGACCGCTAAGCGCATCCTTTTCATATCCATACCGATCGCTTTCGGCGCCATCACCATGGCATTATTGAATCTTGTGGATTCCATCACGATTCCGGGTGCCTTGAAAGCTTATGAAAATACATCGGAAAACGTCAATTATCTTTATGGGATTTATGGCCGCGGCCTGGCGATCGTGCAGATCGTCACCGTATTCGCCAGCTCTGTCATCCTGCCGCTGATCCCGAATATTTCAGCGAAACTGGCGCAGAATGACCGGCTCGGCACGCAGAAAGTCATCGAAAAGACCTTTTTCCTGACTTATCTATTGACTGTACCTGCTGCAATCGGCCTCTTTGCGCTGACTTATCCGATTAACCTTGGCCTGTTTACGGACCTGGCCGGCAGCAGTGTGCTGGCAATCATTTCCCTGAGCTCACTGTTCACGTCATTGACAATCCTCAGCACCGGCGTTTTGCAGGGAATTGATAAAGCGCGCCTTGCCGCATGGATCATCGTTGCGGGAGTGGGCGTGAAATTGGTCCTCAATATCATCTTCGTTAGAGGGTTCGGCCTGGACGGAGCGGCTATCTCGACAGCTCTTGTGTATTTGCTGCTGTTTTTGGCGAACCTATACTTTATCCAGAAGCACGCGAAGTTCGTTTCATTCAATAAAAGAACTGTCGTCATCGTATCCGCTTCGCTGGTGATGGGAGCGGTAATCGGGATTCCGACGCTGTTCCTTGACTTTGAAGTGGCGTCACGCATATTCGCGCTGCTTTACCTGACTGCCGCAATCGCAATTGGCGCTGTAATTTATGCCGTATTGCTGTTTGCCGGGAAAGCCGTCGACAAAGAATTATTGAGCGGATTGCCGTTGGCAAATAAAATCTTTAAATAATACAGTTATGTTAATTTTTCGCAAATTGACGAATTACAAAGGCTTTTGTCTATATAATAGAAGGAAGTTAGTAATAATTATCTGTTATAACCGATATTCCGCAAAACAGCTCCGAAGACATTAGCCGAGGCTAGCGAGGCTAAGTCTTTGCGACGAAGCAGCGCAGCGATGCAGGAGCACGGTTCTTACCCACTATTCTTTCTCTTGGGAGTCTTCGCTTTTTTGCTCCATATCTCAGCTAGCTTTTAAAATTTGATGGATTTCTAAAATAAGAAATATAACTAATATCAATTAGCTACTCTAATAACGTCGCCACTGGCAGTAAGAATTCAAAGTAATTGTAAGGGTGTGTAGGCAAGTGCAGAAAGTGTTAATCGGAATAATCCTGGCCGCGATGATTTTAACGATTCCTTCTATATATGAGCGTGTGCAGGTAGAGGAATCAAATAAGACAGTCGAAACGATCGTGCCCTATAAATATATAATGGACTGGATGCTCAAAGATCCGGAATTGGACCAGGGCCGTATCCTGAGCCAATTGCAGGAGTATGGCATTGATACAATCAGCATGGAGCCTGATACCTTGAGTACTTTGCAGCAAAAAGGCGACGTGACGGTGCTCAGTGTAGCTACGATGAACGAGTTGCTGATATTTAATCAGATGGAGCCGTTGATGCATCCTTTTGATAAGGAAGGGGTCTTCCTTTATGTTAATCAGGATTCTTCCTTTGGTGACATCACGAGAAATGTTTTTGATGATACCCGGCAAATTACTGTTGAAGGTGTCGACTATACTTATATCTCGGGGAAACTGGAAGAGATTTATGATACTCCTGTCGGCTATGATGCAGAGGTTATAGAAACTGTATTGGATTTAGGGATGGAAGTGGTTCCTAGAATCGGCGACTCGATCAATACAGAAGACACGGAAAGAATGGCGAATGAGTTGCTCGAATTAAAACAGCCTGGAATCGAAAAGGTTTTATTCATGGGACTGAATTCGCCATTCTATGCTGAACCTGAGAGATTGAAAGATTTCAGTACACGCCTCTCTGAAGCTGGTTTTTCAATATTCAGTGTGGAGTTTGCGGAGATGGCCGGTTTCCAGACTGCAGCTTATACAATGGATATGGATGTTATCCGTTTGCATAGCCAAACACTTACGAAAGACAATGAATTTGATATTGCAGATAAATTTACACGGGGAGCAAAAGAACGGAATATCCGTGCATTCTTCGTAAACCTGGATATTCCTGAATATGCTGACGCTGAAATGGCTATCGGAAATTTGCAGGAAGAAATCGATAAACAATTGCCTTCCTCGTTCGTACGCGACTCAGCGACTGTATATGGGGAAATACCTGTCCCGCTGTGGCAAATTGCCATCGGCTTGATCGGGGCGATCGCATTTCTTGCGTGGGCTGCTGAAACCGTATTCGGCAACCGGAAACTGTCATTAGCTGCAATCGCTGGACTGTCAATAATCGCACTTGCTTATCTGGTAACGGATATGACGCTCATATTGAAGTTTTTCGCGCTTGGGTTGGCAGTTACAACACCTGTATTTGCTGTATTGCTCAAAAAGAATACGGAATCGAAATATTATCTGATCGTTGATTATTTTAAAGCTGTCGGCGTCACACTGATCGGTGTCTGGCTGATCGTTGCATTATTGAATGGGAATGCCTTCATTCTGGGTATGGACGCGTTCCGTGGTGTTAAGCTTGTTTACGTCCTGCCAATCGCATTTCTTCTTTTGTATGCGCTATGGGGCAGCTTGGAAACATTCTTAAAAGCCAATGTGAAATTTTGGCATTTGTTTGTTATGGTCATAATAGCCGGGGTGGTAATGTTCTATGTTGGCCGTACTGGAAATGCCGGCATTACAATCCCATACGAACTCGAAATCCGCATGTTCCTTGAAGATCTTTTATATGTACGTCCGCGGACGAAGGAATTTTTGATCGGACTGCCGCTCTTTGTCCTTGCGCTGCATGTGGCGAAAACGCATAAAGCGATCAGCCTTTTCTTACTGATTCCGGGGGTCATCGGCTTCCTGTCGATGGTCAATACGTTCACACATTTCCACATTCCACTGTCCATTTCTTTATTGCGTACAGGATACAGCGTTGTTTTAGGCTTGTTAATCGGGCTGATTCTGGTATTCTTGTATAGGTGGGCAGGTCAGAAAATTATCACAGAGCTCAATAGGAGGTGGCAGAGATGAGAATCGTTTTATCCGGATATTACGGCTTTGACAATGTAGGTGATGAAGCTATCCTTTTTGCCATCATCCAGTCACTGAAAGAGTATCATCCAGGAGTGAATCTCACAGTCCTGTCCAATAATCCTGAAAAAACAGCGTCGACTTATCAGGTCGATGCAGTGAATAGATGGAATGTTAACGACGTAAGAAAAGCGTTGAAAGAATCGGATTGCCTGATCAGCGGGGGAGGCAGCCTGCTGCAGGACGAAACCGGCATGAAAAGCATCTCTTACTACTCGGGCGTCATGAAAATCGCCCAGTTCCTTAAGAAGCCTGTGATCATCTATGCACAGGGGATGGGGCCGGTCAAAAGCAAGCTCAACCGCCAGATCATGAAGCATGTGCTCCAGCGTTCAGAAATGATCACTGTGCGCGACAAGCATTCCAAAAGCTTCCTTCAGTCGATCGGTGTTTCAAAACCGATCCAGCTGGTGCCGGATCCGGTCATGGGCATTGATGCGAGCGGCTTCTCAAGCGGTTTGACGACAGGTACTGATGCGAATAAACGCGTCATTTCCGTTTCTATCCGGAATTGGACGGAAGACTTGTCCTATCTGAAAAAAGTGGCGGCTGGCCTCGATCAGCTCGCTGGCAATGGACATGAAATCCTGATGGTTCCGATGCACGGCAGGTACGATGACGAAACATCTAAAAATGTCGCGGGCATGATGAAGCATAAAGCCGAAATCTTCCCGTACGACAGTTCAATAGAAGAAAAAATGGCGGCCGTCAAGGAGTCGGATGTCTTGCTGGGCATGCGTCTTCACGCATTGATTTTCGCCAGCGTCGGCAATACGCCGTTTGTGGCGCTGTCCTATGATCCGAAGATTGATTCCTTCGCGGAAATCGTTGACCAGAAAGTGCTTGGCAATGTCTGCTCGGACGACTGGAGCGCGGAGGATATCGCGTCGTCCATTGAAGAGATTCTGGCGGATTACCCGAATGAAATCAAGAAACTTGAGGAAAGTGTCATCCCGCTGCAGCAAAAAGCGAATGACACCGCAAAACAGGTGATTGATTTTTTGCTGACAGGCGCTAAAATTGAAAAACAGCGCGAATACGTCGTAGCTTCACCCAAAACAAAAAATAGATGAACGAAAACCGGCAGACGATGCGTGAATCGTCTGCCGGTTTTTTTAATTAATAAGAATATAGATGGATTTAATGTTTCATTTCGTTGAATTCCTGGCTGGAAAGAAGGGGTAATTCCCAATTATTTGGACATACTGTCCGGAACAGCCATAATACTGTCCGCAGAATGAAAATACTGTCCGGAGACGAGAAATACTGTCCGCAAACGGAAAATACTGTCCGGAGGAAATTTATGACAGAAAGCAGGCGCACCTGAGCTGGCTGTCAGCCGCTTAACACAAGATTCCTTATTAATTGTCATACGCCTTGCCCGTCTTCACATGCCCAAAGATTTTATTCCCCTTTCCGAACACGATCCAGCTATGCGGGACGAAGTCGAAAAAGAGCCGGACGATGAACCAGCTGGCGAAGAAGGTGATGGCCATGGTGGCGAGCTGCCATGAATGGAATATCAGGCCTTCGCCGCTCGGCAGCATCTGCCGGAGTATCAGCAGGAACAAAGGGTGGATCAAATAGAAGCCGAACGAAACGGTTCCGATTTCTGTCAGGAAGTTTTTGAGCCTCGGCAGTTTCCACAGACGCATCAGGTGGACAAAGATAAACAGCGTCGCTGCGGCGGTGAAAGCGTGTGTGCTCCAGGCGAATTCGTGGAGCATGGTCGAAAAGCTAGCTTGCCCTGTCAGGGTCAGGTAATTGATGCCGACGTACAGGCAAACCATCGACAGATAAGCGGCGAACACTGCCGCAAGGCCCGGCCAGCTTTTGCGCCAATTGAAAATCCATCCGGCAATCTTTTCATAATAGACGCCCAGAAACGCGCCGAAGAAATAAAACATGAAATACGACAGGGAGACTGAGCCTTTATTGGCCACCTGGAAGATTTCAGAATTGGCGAAGACCCATGCCCACTGAACTAGGATGCCGATCGGGATGGCGAACCTGCGCATGAACGCGAACTTCTGGAACAGATATAGAATCAGCGGGAACATGAGATACAATTGGACGCTGACAAAGACAAAGTAAAGATGGAAATAAGCATCCCCGGTGAAAAAATCCCGGAGGAAATCCGGCAAAGCTTCAGCTGGCACAAACGGGACGCCGACTTTCGTATTCATATAGCTTGCAATTCCAAAATAGAATATCGAAAAGACAAGGTATGGCACAAGAATATAAAGCATGCGTTTTTTATAGAATTTCCTGAACAGTTCCATCGTCAATTCGCGGTGGTAATAAGTATAGAACAGGATAAAGCTGCTCAGGAAAATGAACGTGGGCGTGCCAAGTTTTCCGGCGTAATTGAAAAAGGCATAAATTGAGAATGCTGGAGATGAATGTTCGGTAAAGCCGACTCCGGTTGATGATGCATGGACGGCAAGCACGGCGAAAATGGCGATTGCGCGCGCGAATTGAATCTCATCCAAATGTTTTCTGTTGACCTTCAATGAGTTTCACCTGACTTTCTTCTACTATCATATATACTAACTTGCTCCGGGTTAAACCCTCAGCCATCAAAATTTACAAAACACGAACAATAACGCAGTTTACTTTACTGAAATAAGGAATTGTGGACCAGAGGGGTGTGGGTAGAAGGGCTCTGACGGGACTTTGCATTGTAAAGTCTTTGTTAATTTGTTAATTTTCCGAATAATATATTGTTCAAATATTCCATACATGCTAAACTGAAAACGTATGATTGCGCTTTCAAGTTTGGGACTGACGATTGCATCAACGCATAGAATTACATACTTTATTCCCAGAAAATGAAAGCCGGTCAAACCAAAATATAAAGGATGGTGCCGAATGAAAGGTAATAAGATGTTTAAAGCTTCGATTGCCGCTGCAATGACAGTGAGCATGGTGGGCTTGCAAGCGCCGCTGGCTGCAGAAGCAGCTGAAGGGGATTTCGATTTAACGATCATGCATACGAATGACACGCATGCGAACTTGGAGGATGCTCCAAAACGCGCGACTCTTGTGAAGCAGATCCGCGATGCAAACCCGAACAGCCTGTTGCTGGATGCTGGTGACGTTTTCTCTGGCAGTCTTTATTTCAACCTGTTTGAAGGTATGGCTGACTTGGAACTTATGAATTATATGGGTTACGATGCAATGACTTTCGGTAACCATGAGTTTGACCTTGGAAGCAGTGAATTTGGACATCAGGCATTGGCTGATTTCGTCCAAGGCGCTGAATTCCCGTTCGTAGCATCAAACGTTGACTTCTCAGGCGACGATAAATTTGATGGCCTGCAGCACAATGTCTACACAGCTGATTATGGAAACGGCGAAATCTATGATGGGATCATCAAGGAAATCGACGGCGAACAAGTCGGCATCTTCGGTTTGACAACTGCGGAAACTGCACAGATTTCAAGCCCGGATGCAATCGAATTCTCCAACTACATTGAAGCTGCAGAAGAAGCGGTTGATGCTTTTGAAGCTGAAGGCGTAAACAAAATCATTGCAGTGACTCATATCGGTTACAACGATTCCGCACAATTCGACAATGACCTGTTGTTGGCTCAAGGCGTAGCCGGCATTGACGTTATCGTTGGCGGACACACACATACGAAATTAACGGAAGGCGTAGTTGTTGAATCAGGCGGCGAGCCGGTAGTAATCGTTCAAACTGGCCAATACAACTCTAACCTTGGACAAATTGATGTGACTTTCAACGCTGAAGGTGTCATCACTTCAACTGAAGGCGAAACACATCCTGTAACATTGCACGTGGTGGCTGACGCTGAAGCTGACGCTGATGCGACTGCTATTCTTGCAGATTACAAAACAAAAGTAGATGAATTCCAAAATGAATCAATCGAAGCTTCTACGGAAGTATTCCTTAATGGTGGGCGCAATGAAGGCGGAGTCCGTTCTTCAGAAACAAACCTTGGGAACGTCATCACTGACGGAATGCTGCACACTGCGAAAAAAATTGATCCTGATACTGTAATCGCTGTTCAAAACGGCGGCGGTATCCGCGCTTCAATCGACGTGGGCGACATCACTTACGGTGAAGTATTGACAGTTATGCCTTTCGGTAACTCATTGGCAATCATGGATTTGACAGGTTCTGAGCTGAAAAGAGCTTTGGAACACAGCGTAAAAGATTTCCCTGCTGAAAGCGGCGGGTTCCTGCATGTGTCTGGAATGGAATTCTCGTTTGATCCATCACAGCCGGTTGGAAGCCGTGTAACTTCAGCAAACGTAATTTCTGAAGACGGTTTGCGCACGAAAATCGAAGACAGCAAAAACTACAAAGTTGCTACAAACACATTCACAGCTGCTGGCGGTGACGGTTATACACCATTCGCTGAAGCATATGCTGACGGACGTGTAAGTGAGCCAGGTTTCATCGATTACGAAATGTTCATCGATTATGTTTCTGAATTGGAAGTCATCTCACCGATGCTTGAAAACCGCATCAACCCGACAGTTCCATTCAAAGACATCAACATGAAAGACTGGGAATACCCATTCGTTAAAGATATGTACTACCGTGGAATCATGAACGGTACGCAATTGGATACGTTCTCTCCAGACCGCAACTTGACGCGCTGGCAGGCTGTTACAATCCTGACTCGTGTTCCAGGATTGATTGACGAAGATCTGGTTATCGAAGATTCACCGTTCACTGATATCTCGAACTTGCCGCAAGAGCGCCAGGATGAAATCCACGCAGCGTATGCAGCTGGATTGATCCAAGGCACAAACGCAGCAAACACGAAATTCAACCCGAACGCCAATATCTCACGCAAGCATTTCGCATTGTTGATCAACCGTGTATTTGAAGACATCAATGGCGATGCTGAATATGATGAAAATGCTCCATACAGCGACACAGCCAAATTGACTGCCGAAGAGCAGGAAGCTGTTACAATGCTTTACAACTACAGCATTGCAACTGGTTACGATGGAAGATTCATGCCAAGCAAAAACGCTACTCGCGCTGAAGCGGCTAAAATGTTCTCATTGTTCATGCCTTACACAGCTCAATAAGGCGATAAGCTTAGAAAAGCGGAAGCGCCCGTTAAGCTCTGAAAGGCATAAGACAGAATAGCGGAGTACAGGTGGATTGCTACTGCAAGAGGGCAGTTTAAAACCATGCTCCTGCATCGCTTCGCTGCTTCGTCGCAAAGACTCAGCCTCGCAAGCGTCGGCTAATGTCTTCACAGCTGGGCTGGCTAATGTCTTCACAGCTGGGCTGGCTTATGACCCGAAGAGCTGGGTCGCTGGAGTCTGGACATAGCTTCGCTCTTCCAAAGCTATTAAAAAGTTTTAAAATTTTTTATACTTTCTTATCTAGTTAGAAAAGCAGCCTCTTCCAATAGGAGGGGCTGCATTTTACTGGTAGATTTCCATTTATTCACCTTTGGATTTGATAACTGTAATAATCTTTCACAACATTGAGGAGTGAAATCATTGACGAAAAGTTCGTTTGGTAAATTATTTCTAAGTTTCCTGTTGGTTATTTCCGCAGTCCTGCCATATGCGGCGACACAGGCGGATGCGGCTGAAGCTATTTCAGTAGCGGACGCGATTGCGAATAACAGCGGTGAAGCTACAGTCAACGGTTATATAGTAGGTACTGTCATCAGCGGTGGAAATTATGATCAGGAAGCTCCGTTCACAAGTGCCACAAATTTGGCGCTGGCGGATTCACCGGATGAAACAGATCCGGCGAAAATTCTAACAGTTCAATTGCCATCAAATTCTGATGTAAGAAAAGCATTGAACTTAGTGGACAACCCAAATATGTTCAAAGCTGAAGTAACAATTACTGGTAACCTTGAAGCTTATTTCTCAGTTCCAGGCCTTAAATCTCCAACCGATTTCTCAATCCTTTCCGAAGGCGAAGCTCCACCTGAACCTACAATTGTAGATTCAGTATTGGAAGCACGCGCTTCAGTCGGTGAATTGATCCAAGTGGAAGCAACAGTAACAACTGGCATGGGATTCTGGGGCGGAAACGCGTTTTACGTCCAGGATGACACTGCTGGTATCTACGTCTACACAAGCAGCGCAGATGTAGCAATAGGCGACAATGTACTTTTGACAGGTTCGGTTTCCGAGTATAGCGGCGAATTGCAATTGCAGCCGAATACGGTTGAAGTCGTTTCTTCAGGGAACGACTTGCCTGCAGTACAGTCAATCGACCCGACAGGAGTCAATGAAGACACGCAAGGTGAATTGATTGAACTGAAAAACGTAACGATCTCAGGCTTGGAAGCTGTAAATGATTACGGAACTTTCGAATTTACAGCGACTGACGAAGACGGCAACGCTGTTGTTGTCCGCAACGACAACCGCAATGGCCTTTTGTTTGACCGCTTTACACAGCAATACAAGAATGGCGACGTAATCCACGTTACAGGGATCGCTTCGAAATTCAACTCTACATTCCAAGTGAAAACGCTTGGTCTTGAAAGTTTTGACCTTGTGAATAAACCTGCTGTTTACGCAGATGTTTTCCCGGGTGTTGTTTCTGAAGGCACTGAAATCGTTCTTCAGTCCGGCTGGGAATCCGTCACAATCTATTACACAGTTGATGGCAGCACGCCAACAGCTTCAAGCACGGAATACACGGCACCAATCACGCTTTCAAAAGATACAACGATCAAAGCGATTGCTGTAGGAAGCGAAACTTCTGATGTCTTCACGTTCGAATACACTGTATTGAAAACTGAAGACCTTAAAATCCGTGACATCCAGGGAGATGGGCATTACTCGGATTATGAAGGTGCAGATGTTAAGGAAATTCAAGGCGTAGTTACACATCTCTATAACTCAGCAAACTTTGTCATTCAAGATGTTAATGCCGATGATGACTTGACGACTTCTGAAGCAATCATGGTCAACATGCCTTCAAACGGAATGGCTGTAGGTGACCTTGTCACTGTTGCAGGTACTGTTGAAGAGCATTTCCAGGAAGGCTATTCGGATATGCGCGACAACGATTTACCGATTACGCGCATCCGCGCTACTGACGTATCAAAAGATGGAACAGCTGACCTTCCTGAACCGATTGTAATCGGTGAAGACGTTATGCCTCCATCAGAAAATATCGACGACGACAAATTGACTTCATTCGACCCAACTGAAGATGGAATCGATTTCTGGGAATCTCTTGAATTGATGTATCTTGCAGTGCCGAATGCACAAATTGTCGGACCGCAGAACTACGGCGAAGTGGTTGTAGTCGCTGAAAATTCTCCGAAAACTGAATTCCATAAGCAAGGCGGAATTTTGATTTCTGAAAATGATTACAACCCTGAAAAAATCACAGTTGATTTTGACAACGAGAGCTTCGTTGCAAAAGCTGGCGATTCATTCGACGGGACAATTACTGGCGTTATGGGCTTCGGCTTCGGCAACTACAAGCTTTGGACAAAAGAAGAAAACCTTCCGACGTTTGTAGAAGGCGACACTGCTCCAGAAACGACGTGGATCACTGCTGACGAAGAGAAATTGACAGTAGCCACGTATAATATGGAGAACTTCTCTGCTGACCCTGGCCATACATCGGACGAAAAAGCTGCACGCATCGGTGAATCATTCGTTGAAAACTTGAACTCTCCTGATGTTGTTGCATTGGTTGAAGTCCAGGACAATGATGGACCGATTGAGTCAAATGACAGCGATGCATCCGAGAGCTATGAGCGTCTGATTGCGGCTATCGAAGCTGCAGGCGGACCGACTTATGCTTGGACGGACATCGCTCCTGAATACAATCAAGACGGCGGACAGCCAGGCGGTAACATCCGTGTAGGCTTCCTTTACAACCCTGAGCGCGTAACATTTGCTGAAGGTGAAAAAGGCGCATTTGATGAGGACAACACTTGGGTGGACGGCGAATTGGCCTTGAATCCTGGACGCATCGATCCAAAAAATCAACCAGGCACGCGCAAACCGCTTGCTGCTCAATTTGATTTCCAAGGAGAGAAAGTCGTTGTCATCGCAGCTCACTTGAATTCTAAAGGCGGCGACCAGCCTTTATTCGGACAGAACCAGCCTCCATTCCTTGGATCTGAAAAAGAACGAATCGGTCTTGCGACAATGATCAACGACTTCATCGTTGAAGGCCAAAAACAGGATCCGGATCTGAATGTTGTCGTAACAGGCGACATGAACGATTTCGAATTCACACCGGCTCTTGAGGCATTGAAAGGCGATATTCTGGTGAATAAAGTCGAAGATGTGCCGCTTGACGACCGTTTCTCTTATTACTACCAAGGCAACTCGCAGGTCCTTGACCATGCGCTTGTAACGAAAAATATTGCTGAACAGACTGAAATCGATATGGTCCACATCAACTCGATGTTCATGGAAGAGCACGGACGTGCATCTGACCATGACCCAGTGTTGATCCAGATCGACTTCACACAAGAAGAGCCGGAAGAACCAATCAAGAAAATGCCGTTTACAGATGTGAAAGTGACTGACTGGTCATACGTTTACATCAAAGATCTTTTCGACAGAGGGATTGTAAACGGTACGACTGAAACGACATTCTCGCCGGACAGAAGTCTGACTCGCTATCAGGCAGTGACAATTTTGACTCGTATCCTTGAATTGGATACTGAAAATGCACCGAAATCTCCGTTCAAGGATATTTCAAGATTGCACGAAGATCGCCAAAACGAGATCAATGCCGCTTACGCTGAAGGCTTGATCACAGGTAAAACAGCAACGGAATTCAGACCGCATGAGTTCATCTCACGCGCTCACTTCGCATTGCTGCTGGACCGCGTCTACACAATGAAAAACGGCGATTACAAAATCGTCAAAATGGCTCCTTACTCTGACTTGAGCAAACAGACGAAAGCGGAAAAAGAAGCCATCACATTGCTTCACGACAAGAAAATCGTTGAAGGATACAAAGGGAAATTCAACCCGTTCCGTTCAACATCCCGCGAAGAAGCAGCGAAGATGTTCTCGCTGTTCCTGCCGTACGCATCTAAATAAGGATGCGGTTCAAATAAAGAGCGAGGCCCCCTGGGAATGGGGGTCTCGTTTTTTTGTGGGGGAGAATGATGAAGAATTGAGCGAACGCCTGATTATTTCCCTGAGCGCCGGAATAAATTTTTGAACGCCCGATTATCACGCTGAGCGCCTGAATAATTTCCAGAACGCCCGATTATCTCGCTGAACGCCCGAATAATTTCCTGAACACCGATATCTGCCAAAAAAGGCATGCCTCAACCGGGAAACTGCCTATAATTCTTTGATTGCCAGGCAAAATAGCACCCAACTTTAGCTTCCTTCTATAAAAAAGCGCGGATATGGATGCTTTTCGCAGGCGAAAAGCGAAAAACCGACAAGAAAACCGAGTTAAGAAGAGAGGGCATCTTTCATTTGCGTGGCATGTAGAGTAGAAGGGAAACTATAACGTTACGTCACAAAAAAACCGCACCCCTGCCAAACGAGGCGGGGAGCGGTTTTTGGGATTATTCTCTTACAGGCAGCGTCTTCATATACTCATCTGACAAGTATTCAAGATGCAGCACGCGGTCGTAATCTTCGCGGTATTGCTCGAAATCAGGGATGACTTCCTCGGTTTCAAGATCATAAGCTGTGCCGTCATCAAAGCCTTTTTCCGGGATAAAGAGAATCTCTTCATTCCAGAATGAGCCGACGGGCAGATAGTAACGGGCGCCGAGAAGCGTTTCTTGGTGGTTCAGAACATCCTGGCCGAAAATGACCATGTCATCGAGAGTTAAACCGAGCAGATTGGCGATCGTCGGCATCATATCGAGCTGGCCGATCTGCTGGTCGAAGGTTTCGCCTTCATCAGTGATGCCCGGCGCGTGAAGGATGAATGGAATCTTCAACCGGTCGATCGTCTTGTATTCATTGCCGAGCAATTCGCTCACCAAATCCACATCGTTCGGTTCGATCGCGCTTTGCTGGAGGCCGAAATGGTCGCCGTAGATTGCGATGACCGAGTTCTCGTAAATACCTTCTTCTTTCAACTTTTCAATAAAATCATTGATGACGCGGTCCATATAATTGATGGAAACAAGATATTCGCCTGTCAATGAGCCTTCGAAGTGTTTCGGCAATTCATATTGCTGGTGCTCTTCCGGTAAGTGGAACGGGTGATGGCTCGTCAGGCCGATCAATTGTGTGTAAAACGGTTTGTTCTTCATATGTGATTCGCGGAGAACCGGCAACGCTTTATTGAACATCACTTCATCGGATGGTCCGATGCCGATCACGTCTTCATTGCCAAAAAATTCACCGTAATAATATTTCTCGATGCCAAGCGCCGGATACAATTCGCTGCGGTTCCAGAAACTGATATCGTCCGCATGGAATGTCGAAGTCGTGTAGCCTTCGCCTTTCAGCAGGCGCGGCAGACTCGGGAACGAGCGGTCAGCGAAAGTCTGGGCCGTCGGATTGAATGCCGTCGGGTAAAGTGATGTGTTGATGATAAATTCAGCGTCGGACGTATTGCCCGGGCCGGTTTGCTGCGCTGTATTCGGGAAATAGAAACTGTCTTCAACAAGTTTGTTGAAGTTCGGCGTTACTTCTTTGCCATCCAGTTCCAGCCCGACCGGGAAGCTCTGCATCGACTCGACTTGGATCACAATCAGGTTGCGGCCTTCCGCAGCGCCAAAAAACTTACGCTCGTCCGGCGGGATATAGTCCAAGCCTTTTAAATTGCGGATTTCTTCCATCAATTCGGCGGAATTCTCAACCGAAATATCCGTTTCAATGGTCGACTGGCCCTCAGGCCCAAGATAAATCTCGAGCGCTTCGTAATTCAAAATGCCTTTTTCCTGCGCCGCCAGCACGTTATTCGAGATGGCTTCATCTTTATGCGCCTGAAAATTAACGAAAGAAACGATAATCGCCAATAAAAGAAGCGGGAGCACGATAAATTTCTTATTAAGCGAATAATTGCTGATCGGATATTTGCGGATCACCAGCAGAATGGTCAACACGATAATCTCCGCGAAGAACAGGAAATAAATCGGCTTAATCAAAGCACTGACACTTTCATTGATTGTGCCGACCTGCCCCAATTGGAACAGCGCAAAATAAGTCACAATGCGGCCAAAGAAAGCGTGATACATCACGACTGCCAAAAACAGCGTCGAAAATATCAGATTGAGCAGCAGAAAAGCGCCCGGCTTCCATTTACCTGCGATCAACTCGATCAGCGTAGTGAAAATAAGGATATAACTCAACTCAAGCACGAGTGCCTGCGAAATATCCGCCTCGCCGAACAGCAGATAGCGGAGGAAAATTATCTTAAGGACAAGTATTGCGGTAACTATAAATAAATGGCTCGTCAAAAACTTTCTAATATGCTCTTTTTTCATCATTACCCACCTAGGAATCTCTATATTTTTGTCTCTCTATATTCTTCTGTAAATAATATGTAAAGTCAAGGTAAACATAGAGTTAAGAGAGAGAGGGTGAGTTATTTCCCGGGAAATATTTTTTGAGATCGGGGAGTGGGTTTGTGAAGGTAGTTTTTAAGATGGTAATGATTCTACTTATTATAGTAGAAACAATTGGGATGTGTGGCAGGAAGTGAGTCAAATCTCCAGCGGAAAAGCTGTAAAATCTTCATAACACAACAAAACACTAACAAGTGAAAGATTGAACGGATGGCGGCAGAGCCGCCCACAGGGCAGTCCGCCAGCGAACTGCTTTCCATTTGAAGGCACTTTTCTCTTAGGTGAGAGCCGGAGGAGATGTGCGTTCGTAAGATAAGAATCGCAAACCGTAAAATACAACTCGAAAACCGTAAGATAAAAACACAAAATCATAAGATACCCGCCCAAAATCATAAGATAGAACTTCACCTAAGCGAGTCAACCCACTCTTAAGAATGATCGGGCGGTGCATTCGCCACCGCCCCCTGGGCAGTCCGCAGGCGGACTGCTTTCCATTGGAATGCACTTTTCTCATGGGTGAGAGCCGGAAGAAATATGAATTCATTAAGATAAGAATGACAAACCGCAAGATAAAACTCAAAAACCGAAAGATGAATACACAAAATCATAAGATAATCCCTCAAAACCATAAGATAGAACTTCACCTATGAGAGTCAACCCATTATTAGAATGATCGGGCGGCAATCGCCGCCCACTGGGCAGTCCGCGCTGGCGGGGACTGCTTTCCATCTGAATGCACTTTTCTTTTGGGTGAGAGTCGGAGAAAAAGTGAATTCGTAAGATAAGAATCGCAAACCGTAAGATAAAACTCAAAAAAACGTAAGATGAAAATACGTAATCATAAGATAGACTCCGCAAACCATAAGATAGAACTTCACCTATGAGAGTCAACCCACTCTTAAGAATGATCGGGCGGTGCATTCGCCACCGCCCACTGGGCAGTCCGCGGGCGGACTGCTTTCCATTCCCATGCACTTTTCTCTTAGGTGAGAGCTGAAACAAATATGAGTTCGTAAGATAAGAACCACAAACCGTAAGATACAACTCGAAAACCGTAAGATAAAAACACGTAATCATAAGATAGCCGCCCAAAATCGTAAGATAGAACTCCACCCAAGCGAGTCAACCCACTTATAAGAATGATCGGGCGACAATCACCGCCACTTGCCGACTATCCCGATTCCTCTGCCGAAGCGATCCGCAAAAAAGAAATATGCAGATTTCGTACTGCGTCACTTAACATTCTATTTATTAATGCACTCTCATAGATATGGAGCAAAACAGCTGAGACTCCCAGGCGACCGAGCGAAGTGCTGAGATCCACTCGGACGAAACACTGCCAAAGCTAGATGTAAAAACCGTGCTCCTGTATCGCTGCGCTGCTTCGTCGCAAAGACTTAGCCTCGCATGCTTCGGCTAATGTCTTCGAAGCTGTTTTGCGGAATATCGATTTTTAATATGTTCTAGTAAAACTCGCTATACGTCGCTATATTCGAGCTATACGACAACTCCCACCCCAATCCAGCCAACCCAATAGAAATCTCTTCTCCCACTTCCAATTCTCTTTCCATATTTCCAACAATTTATTTCGTAACTCAAAAAATATTTTATCCGAAATAAATTAGGGATATATAAAGCATCCTCAACCCATAAACCCTTACCATCATTGGCTTCAGCCTCTAAAATACATCCAGCTTCCAGCAATTCCTAAACCTATATTCACCTCTAAAGAGCAGAATATTCTAAAAAATATTAAGAATACGTTTGCATTATTGAAAATTTATGGTAAATTTAATAGTGTTATGCAATTAGGAATAATTGCACAATTACAAACCAATAAAAGGGGGAAAAACATTGAAGAAGTTTAAAACGGCGTTAGTTACGATGCTAGTCGTAATGATGACGCTCAGCTCTGCTGTCTTCGGTTTGACCGGCGTATCCGCGGCGACGACCAAGTCCGCATCGGACCTTCCGACTTTGAATGCTGAAAAGCCAGCTGTAAAAGTTCCGGAAAAATTCGTGAATCCGGAAGACCCATCCAAAACAGTCCGTGTGATTGTGGAACTTGAAAAAGCTCCGACAATCGAAGCGGCGACTCAAAAAGGCGTTCTTTACAAAGAATTGCCGGAAGCACAGAAAAATGCTTTGGAAACGGCAGTCGTTGCTGATCAGGCAACAGTCCAGGCAGCCGCTAAAAAGGTTGCACCAGGCATTACATATCTGCAAAGTTTTACAACTGCATTCAACGGTTTCTCTGCAACTGTTGAGTCAGGACAAGTTGAAAAACTTGGCAAGCTTGCAGGCGTGAAAAAGGTTTATGAAGCGACAGAATATCAGCGTCCTTCTGTACAGCCTGAAATGATCCACTCGAAAGAGCTGGTTCAAGCGCAAAAAGCTTGGGGCGAATATGATTTCAAAGGTGAAGGAATGGTTGTCGGCGTAATCGACACAGGTATCGATCCTTCCCACAAAGATATGGTTTTGACTGATGACTCCACTGGAGACATCACAGCAGAAGAAGTGTCGGCATTGCTTGCTGACGATTCCATCGATAATGGTGAATACTTCACTGCTAAAGTTCCTTTCGGCTGGAACTATATGGACGGCAACAACGAAATTCTTGACCTTGGGCCGGAAGCTTCCATGCACGGTATGCACGTTGCCGGTACTGTAGGGGCGAATGGCGATGAAGAAGGCGAAGAATACGGCCTTAAAGGTGTTGCTCCTGAAGCACAGTTATTGGCTTTGAAAGTGTTCGGAAATGATCCGGCATTCCCATCTACTTTTGGCGATATCTACATCAAAGCGATTGATGATTCAATCAAACTTGGCGCAGATGTCATCAATATGTCACTGGGTTCTACAGCTGGATTTGTTGATTCTTCACATCCGGAACAGCAAGCCGTTGAAAGAGCGACGGATAACGGAATTCTAGTTTCAATTTCTGCTGGTAACTCGGATATGTTTGGATCAGGCTATTTCTATCCATATGCTGAAAACCAGGATTATGCTTTGACAGGTTCTCCAAGTGTTTCTGAAGATTCATTTGGCGTAGCATCTTTTGAAAATGATATTGTAACTGCGCTTAGCTTCAACTACCAGGTAAATGGTGAAGAAGCAGGACAGGCAATGTACCTTCTTGCAAATGACGCAGATCCGCGTGACTTGCCAAATGCTTCATATGAAGTAGTTGACGCTGGCATCGGACTGCCTGCTGATTTTGCAGGCAAAGATTTCACAGGTAAATTTGCCCTTGTATCACGCGGCGAAATCGGCTTCGTGGATAAAGGCTTGAATGCACAGGCTGCTGGCGCTGCTGGTGTAATCATCTATAACAACACAGCTGGAACAATCAACATGGCTTCCGATGCTGCCATCAAAATTCCTTATATGTCTGCATTGCAGGAAGACGGATTGGCATTGAAAGCGCAAATCGACAACGGCAACACTGTTTCCGTTTCTTTTGAAGGAAATTACCTTGAAACTCAAAACCCGTCAGCGGGCAAAATGAGTGACTTCACTTCATGGGGTCCAACTCCGAACCTTGATTTCAAACCTGAAATCACTGCTCCGGGCGGAAATATATTCTCTACTTTGAACAATGATGAATACGGCCTTATGAGCGGAACGTCTATGGCGGCTCCACACGTATCAGGCGGTACGGCACTAGTATTCGAGCGCGTTGATGAAGAGTTCAATCTGACTGGCGCAGACCGCGTCCAATTTGCTAAGAATTTGATGATGAACACTGCCAACCCGGTTGAATTGGTTGCTGGCGAGTATATTTCACCACGCCGTCAAGGTGCTGGCCTTATGCAATTGCATGATGCGCTGTCAACTGATGTAATGGTGACGAACGCTGAAACAGGCGAAGCGAAAGTCGCTTTGAGAGAAATTGAAGACGATCAATTCACATTCACTCTGGAAGCTGAAAACTTCTCTGATGAAGAAGCAACTTATGCTGTTGATGTAAATGTTCAAACTGATTATCCGATTACTACTTCAGGAATTAACGTAACAGTTCCAAATATCGTTGGATCTTATGTAGTATCTGACCTGGTTGACATCGACGCTCCAGCAACTGTGACTGTACCAGCGAATGGCACAGAAACAATTGAAGTTACTGTTGATGTTTCAGCTTTGAAAGACGAGCCGGAATATGAATTATTCACAAACGGATTCTTCGTTGACGGTTTCGTAACATTGACTGACGAAAATGAAGAAGTAACTGGCAACACATCACTAATCGTTCCTTACTTCGGCTTTAATGGCGGATGGGACGATGCAAGAATCTTCGATTACTTCACTTGGGATGCTAATTCATACTATGGCGTTACTCTTTTGACTGACGAAAACGGTATGGATATTACTGGCGGAACGCATATCGAAGAAGATTACGCACCAGAACATTTCGCATTCTCACCAAATGGTGACGGAACACTTGATAAAGTGATCCCTGTTTATTCATTGCTGCGGAATGCAAAAGAATTTGAGATCAATGTTTTGGATGAATCAGGCAAAAAGCTTCGTACGATCAAAACAGCTGAAAACCTGACGAAACATTATTCTGCAACTGCTCCAGATCTTCCTTACACATTCAACCCGGCTAACGGATGGGATGGTAAAGCACTAGGCAAAACAGTGGCAGACGGACAATATCAACTTCAGCTTCGCGCTGTAATCGATTATCCGAATGCTGAATGGCAGTCTATTGAATTCCCGATTATCGTGGATACAGTAGCTCCTGAAGCAGAAGCTGATTACAATGCTGCAACTCAGACAGTGGAAGTTGCTGACTTTGTGGACAACGAAAACGGCTCTGGCGCAGACCGCTGGGAAGTTTACTTGAACGGTGTCGAGTTGACTGAAGGCGATGTTAAACCTGCAGACTTCTCGTTGGCTCCATCAACAACTGAATTTACGGTTCCTGCAACACTTAGCAAAACTGATGAATTGACGGCTGTGTTCTATGACGTAGCTGGCAATAAAACAGAAGTTGAACTTTCAGTGAACGCTGAAGAAGATACTGCACCTGCGATCTTCCTTGACACACCTGCACCATTCTCGATCCACGATAATGGTGAAGTGGTATTCAAAGGCCACGTTGAAGATGCTTCATTGGTCAAATCTTTGACAATCAATGGTGAAGAAGTTGAGAAATTCGATGGCACAACCTTTGAGCACACGCTGACTCTTGAAGATGGCGTTCAATACATCAAAGTGAAAGCAATCGATGAGTTCGACAATGAAATCGAAATCCGCCGCCAATTCTTCGTTGATGCAACTGCTGCTGCAATCGAAGTAGTAGAAGCTCCGGAAGTTGTCAGCCTGGATACAGAAGAAGTCGAAGTTACATTGAACGTTCAAGATAATTTCGATGAAATTGCTGTATACCTGTTCGATTCAGAAGTATATAATAACGCTCTGTCTGAGCCTTACGTAATGGACGGCTTCGATGAAAACATCACTGTAACTGTTCCGGTTACTGAAGATGGCGTTAACGAATATACGATGAAAGTTGTCGACCTTGCAGGACATGAAACAGAAGTAAGCTTCACAATCGTTAAAGAAGACGCTGAAGAAGAAGAAGAAGTTGTAACGTTTGCTGATATCCAAGGGCACTGGGCTCAAGAAGAAATTGAAGCTCTTGCAACAATTGGAATCATCCAAGGTAAAACAGCTGACCTGTATGCTCCAGAAGCTCAATTGACTCGTGCTCAGTACGCGACGCTTCTAGTTCGTACTCTTGACCTACCGGTTGAGGACTACGAAGGAACGTTCAAAGATGTATCTGCTAAACATTGGGCAGCACAATACATCGAAGCTGCTGAACGCGCAGGAATCGTTCTTGGCAAGCCTGATGGCACGTTCAAACCGGACACAGCCATCTCTCGTCAGGATACTGCTGTTATGGTAATCCGCGCAGTTGAGTATGAGGATGCATCACTTCTTGAAGACCTTGATCTGTCTCACAAATACGCGGATCAAAACAAAGTTCAGAACTATGCTAAAGAAGCAGTTTCACAAGCTTACGCACTTGGCTTGATGACTGGTAAAAACAACAACATCTTTGCTCCAAAAGCTGACATCAAACGTGGAGAGACTGCGGTAGTCGTTTACCGTGCTCTTGAATTGCTGTTCGGCGAATTGGAATAGAATCATAATGAGGAAAGCCGGGAGCGGATGCTCTCGGCTTTTTTCTTATGTTTAGATGTAGGTAGAAATGTTTTAAACGATATTCCGCAAAACAGCTTCGCTTTCCTTGGGGACTTGCGAAAACCCGTGCTCCTGCATCGCTTCGCTAGCTTCGTCGCAAAGAGTTGACCTTGCAAGCTACGGCCAACTCTTAGCTAACTCGTGCTCGTTCCACTTCGCCCGAGTGGATCTCAGCACTTCGCTTGGTCGCCTGGGAGTCTTCGCTGTTTTGCGTAATATCGGTTTTTTCCTTATTTAAAATATCTGTCAAAGGTAAGACACGTAATATTTTTGCAATCTTAATGAAACTATACATAGGGTTCATCCGTCTATATAATGAGCATTGTGATAAGAAAAGCGACAGCGCCCGTTAAGCTCTGACAGGCATAAGACGATTTGGCGAAGTGGCGTGTTTGCAGCCGCACAGCCAAAGTGGCTTATGACCCGAAGAGCTGGGCCGCTGGAGTCTGGACAAAGAAAAGCGGAAGCGCCCGCTTTTCTCTGAAAAGCCACACCTATTTCAAAGTCCTTATTTATTCTAAAAACATTATATAAAAAGCAAATAAAAAGCGAGCTGATAGTATTGAACAGACGGATGGATATGAAAAACAGCAAGACACCCAAGAAAAAGAATTGGCTGATTACCCTTGTCACGATTTTATTCCTGGCAGCAGTCGGAGCGGGCGTCTATTTGATGATCGCCAGTCCGGAAGAGCCAGCGACAACGGAGTCGCTGGAAAAGACCTCTTTCTCTGAGCGTGAATACAAAGGTGGCGGTGGCGTCAGCGTCGTAGTCGAAGAAGAGCAGGAAACGGTTGAACCGGGCACAGTCACGGATCAGACGGAACAAGATGACTCTTCTGAAGAAGAAGCCGCGGAAACAGAAGAAAGCAGCGACACGATCAAAAACGAAACCGTGGAAGAAGTGGACCAGCCGGATGACAGTATGGTAGTCGTTCCGGAGCCGGACCTTTCTTCGATGATCGCCAATGCTAAAACTTACGTCTATACGCTATACACCAATCTCGATCAGGGATCCGGATTTTTATTCAACGATAAAGGCGACATCCTCACCAACGCCCATGTCGTCAAAGACTCGCAATACGTTACGGTTAAAAACAGCAACGGCCAGGAATTCAATGGCCAGGTCATCGGCTTTTCCAGAACGACGGACATCGCTTTGATTCGCGTGCCGGAGATAGCTGGCAAAGCGCCGATGGAAATGGAAATGCAGCCGGTGTCAGCGGGCACGAAAGTGTTTGCGCTCGGCAGCCCGGAAAATATCAATAATACATCGACTGAAGGGGAAATCACCGCTACAGGGATGGATTTCTTCGATGGCTATAAATACGACGATCTATATGAAATGACCGCGAAGATCAAACAAGGATCGAGCGGCGGACCGCTGATTTCAGCGGAATCCGGCAGAATCCTCGGCATCAACTCGATCGTACTGACTGACAACCCGGACATCGGTTACTCGATCCCGATTTACACAGTCAACGATCAGCTGCAGGAATGGGCGGCAAATCCGCTTCCGGCTGAAAGCGATGCGTGGCAGCCGGAAGTTCCGGATGCAAGCTTCGAAGAAGAAGCGCTCCGCGGATTCATCTCGGATTTCTATGAACTGGTTCCATATTCACTCAACGACGACGAAGTCACGTTCTACCAATTCTTCCTGCTGTCAGGCAGCCAGGGTGAAATGGCCGGCAACGAAATGGTTGAAGGGCTGAAAGGCGAACACCGCGTATTCCAGGCTGTAGACCCGGTAATCACCAATGTCGAAATCGGTGAGGATGAAGCCTACATCACCGCGAATGCGACCTTCTCATTCCACGACCAGGAAGACGATAAACTCGTTTCCATCAGCCATGCGGTTGTCTACACCATCGTCATTGACCGCTTCGGCGACTACCAGATCGCAGCAATCACCAACCAGGAACAATAAGCACGAGCGCCGGGGCATCATGCCAGCCGGCGCTTATTTTTATATGGAGTTATAAGAGTTTCAGGTTTTATTACTAGGGGAATATTGCAATAAACTCGAATAAAAATTTATATCTCTCAAAAGGAGTCCACTATGGCAAAACGACACGATTATATGGACTGGCTGCGGGCGATTTCGATTTTCGTCGTAGTCGGCGTCCACGTTGTTTCGAAAATCATCAATAACGGTGATGCGGGCGAATGGGAATGGCAGCTCGCCAATTGGATCGATTCAGGCCTGCGCTGGTGTGTGCCGGTCTTCTTCATGCTGAGCGGCGCTTTGCTGCTCAATCTGAAAAGGGAAGACCCCATCGGCGAATTCCTGAAGCGGCGGCTCACTAAAGTCATCATCCCGCTGATTTTCTGGAGCGGCGTCTACATCGCCTATAAAGTGTTCGAGCAGGGCGAGTCGTTTACACCGTGGGAAATGGTCGTCCTGTTTCTGGTCGACGACGTCTACTACCACTTGTGGTTCATGTACGTCATCATCGGCCTCTACATCATGGCACCGTTCTTAAAAATACTCGTCAAAAACATGGACCAGAAAACCTTCCTCTATTTTCTGGGCATCTGGTTCTTTTTCGCGGGACTCCTGCCATTCGCGGAAAAAATGTACGGCTTCGAACCCGCGCTTGTCGCCGGCCTGTTCCAGCCCTACATCGGCTACTTCCTGCTGGGCGCTTATCTCGTGCGCTACCCGCTGCCGAAAAAAGCATTATGGCCGCTCCTTGGCCTGTCCGTCATCTCGTACCTTGCGACCGTCTACGGCACCCATAATCTCACTGTCCAGCAAGGCGAACTCGACGAATTCTATTACGAACATTACCGCCCGACGCAAATGGTCATCAGCATCTTCATCTTTGCCTTATTCCAGCAGCTCGAGCCGCGCATCAAACCCAGCCGCATCATCACCCAGATCAGCCTGGCCACACTCGGCATCTACGTAATCCATCCATTGGTGCAATTCTATCTGAATAAAATCTTCGGCATCAATGAAACAATGGTCAACCCGATAATAGGCGTGCCATTCGTCTGGATACTCATCTTCACAATTTCATTCCTGATCGTCTGGACACTAAGAAAAGTGCCCGGCGCCAAGCATATCATCCCTTAACGGGTGATGTGCTTTTTTTGTAGGGGCAAGCCCCAGCAAAATCGACACGTTAAGCAAAATCCGCTATACGTCACCATCTCTGCGCTATACGACAGCAAAAACAGTCTATACGTCACCATTTCGCATCTATACGGCATCTCAAGCTCCACCCAAGCGAGTCAACCCACTATTAGCCAAGATTGGGCGGCAACCGCCGCCCACTGGGCAGTCCGCAGGCGGACTGCTTTCCATTACAAATGCACTTTTCTTTCGGCAAAACCCCCATCTAAATCCTCACGTTAAGTTAAATCCGCTATAAGACAACAAACACATTCTATACGTCAACATCTCACCGCTATACGACAACAAAATCATCCTATCCGTCACCAACTCGTATCTATACGACAACTTGCTGCTGCATCCCTGAATAATACACAATGAAAGCATTTCATAAAAAAAGAGCGACGCAAATTTCAAACTGCCTCACTCAACATTCTATTTATTAATGTACTCTCTGAGATATGGAGCAAAATAGCGAAGAGTTGGACGAAGGAAGTTCGGACAACTCTTTGCGACGAAGCAGCGCAGCGATGCAGGAGCACCGGTTTAGCCCTCGGCAGCCGGCTGCGCGACGTCCTGTCGCGCCGGCTGCATGACCCACATCCTGTGGGCCCGAAAGCGAAGCTATTTTGCGGAATATCGATTATCCAAGTTTATAAGTTAATATTATCAACATAAAAAAACCAGCACAGAGAAACTTCTCTGCACTGGCTCTTCAATTTACTCCAAACCCTCATTCAAATTCACTAACACACTATACAACAAATAATAACCCTCAGCACGCGTCAGCTCGCGCTCGCTGTCCACACGCGAGTGGATGGTTTCGTCGATCAGGCCAAGCTCGAAAGCCTGGTCCCAAGCCGAGCCGGAAGCTTCTTTATCGCTGAACGCTTCCACCAGATACTTGCCGGCAGCGTCGCGTGTCAGCATTTCGTCAGCCGACGTGACGCCGGACTTTATTTCCTCGAATTGTTCGCCATACTGCTCATTGAGGCGGTCGTCTGTGTGGACGAGGCCCGTGCCCAATGTTTTCAGGAAGCCGAGAGCTCCCTGCGGCTCGTCGACTTGGAGGTCGTTGTCATAGCCGCCGAATGCCAGGCCGTAATCCATCAGATACTGGACCGCGCCGTCGAACCATTCGCCTTCGTATGGGTACTCGATATCGAAGTGTTCCACTTTCGCGCCTTGATCGGCAAGCGTCGTGCGCAATTCTTCAATCGCGTCTTCGCTCTTCGACAATTCGCGGAAGTTCATGTCCGCTTCGATGGACTGGGCAGCAGCTGCACCGCCAGCTTCAGCAGCGGCCATCCCGGTAGGAATGATGCGCGCGCTGCCGGCAGCAAGGGAAGAGTATCCTGCTGAGCGGCTGACAACCAGGATATTGTCGATCTCAAGCGGTACCAGTGAGCGGAACGGAACCGCATATTGGACCGGGCTCGACAATACATAACCATAGTCATTTGGAGAAGTCGCCTGCACATCGACCGGATAGCCGCCGAAGCCGATGCTGTCCCAGTGGTCCGCGTTTGTCCAGATATCGGACATCTGCAGGATGTATTCCGCCTTCATGTGGCGGGTTTCACGGATATACATCTCGTCAGGGAAACTTGCGATTTCCGCATTTTCAAAGCCAGGGAAGTTTTCACGCAGCCACTTCACGATATGCTCCGTTTCGCGGATGCCTCGTTCAAGGCCTTCCGCTTTTGATTCCTCGTCCAGGCCGTCAACGCCGAACACCTGCAATGCGTTGATGTAATACTGGTCTTCATCGCCCGGCACACGCACCAGATTCAAACCGCGCAGGCGCGTATTTTCTTCAACCGCCGGATACGTCGTATGCAAGTCGCCGAAGCCCCATGCCACGATCGGCGTCACTTCACCGTAACCGAAAACTTCATCTTCAGCGGCTTTCTTAACGCCGTCCCAATCAAGCCCCGTCAAGTGGATCATCGGCGTCACCGACATCAGACGGTCCTTCAAATTGATATCTTCACCGCCGACATTGAAGGGGACACCTGCGTCCGCTGCAAAATCAGCATCCTGCGTAGCGTCAATAAAACGTTTGCCGTTCACCAAAAACTTGCCGTTTTCATTTTCCAAATCCACACCGGTAACCGTCCCGTTCTCGACAATCGCCGAAGTGTAATCGGTCTCAAGCGCCAGAGTGATATTCTCTTCATCCTCGACAAGCTTCAAGAACGCGGCTTTCGCCAGCTCGATATCGAACGAACTGCCGCCGCCGACAAGCTGATGCCATTCCTTGAAGATGCCCGTAACCGCGCTGTCACCGCCGATGCCCTGCACCATGTCAATAAAGTTCAGCATGCCATAAGTCATCAAGCCGCCAAGCCCGGGACGGTGCTCAACCAGCAGCACCGAAGAGCCGTTGCGCGCCGCCGAAACCGCAGCCGCCACACCTTCCGGCTCGCCGCCGATCACCACAACATCATATTCCTCCGCCAGTTCCGGAATCTCTTCCGGAGGCTGATACTGCTCAACCAGCGTTTTCTGCTCAGTCGTCGGACCCGCCGAACTCTTCTGACCGCCGCCGCTGTCATCCGTAAAATAAAAATAAGCCGTAGCTGCGCCTATCCCCAGCAAAAATGCCAGAAACGCCACAATAATAGTCTTCTTCAACGTAAAATTCCCCCTATGTATCTTTGATAACTTACTATCTAAATAAGTTGTAGAAAAATAGCTTCTACAAACCGTCCCTGCAATGGGAAGGGTTTCTAAAGATATGGAACAAAATAGCGAAGACTCCCAGGGGATTAGAACCGGAGTTGGAAAGCCAACTCCGGTTCGAGCGAAGTGCTGAGATCCACTCGGATGAAGTGAAACGAGTCCGAGTTAGCTTAGTGCGAGCCAAGCGCGGCCAAAGACCTTCCGGCCGGCGCTTTGCGACGAAGCTAGCGCAGCGATGCAGGAGCACCGGTTTAGCCCTCGGCAGCCGGCTGCGCGACGTCCTGTCGCGCCGGCTGCATGACCCACATCCTGTGGGCCCGAAAGCGGAGCTATTTTGCGGAATATCGGTTGCTAGAGTCTTTTAATACAACTCATAAAATAAAACCCCACTAAGAAATAAGTATACTATGATTCCCAGTTCGTTTGTAAAAAAACTCCCAAAGTTAATAATTACTTCATAATATATGGCGAAAATAAAAAGACACCCAATTGAATGGGTGCCTCACTATACTCAACTCAACTCAACTCACCATCAACCGCCTCCGCAACCCGCTCACCCTCAAGCAGCCCCTGCACACTCTCATAGATCCGCCGGCAATTATCCTGATCTTGATACTTGATGATGCCCGATATATCGATATCGAAATTCGCGAAATCGTGCAGGATCCGGTCCTCGATGATGCTCACCAGCTCCTCTTCATGCCCCGCAATCCCGCCGATGAACGTCTCGTCGATTGGCCGCAGAATGCCGCGCCGGAAAAAGCGCTCCGCGTCAAAATGGTAGAACACGACAGGCTTATCCAGCAGCGTGAAATCGAAGCTCACTGTACTGTAATCCGTTATCAGAAGCGCATGCCGGATCAGCAGCCGCTGCACGGTCACGGAACCGAGCGGGATGAACTTGATCCGCTCATGCAGATCGCGTATCCCGTTCTGGAAATAATTCTGCGCCCGGTAATGCGGATAGAAATTCAGATTGATATCATGCTCATCCAGCAGCCGCAGCAGCTTCTCGTTCTGGATCAGATTCGTATACGCCAGGTAATACTCACTCGCCAGAAATGCCTCGTCCGTATTGATCCAGTCGCGCCAAGTCGGCATCAGCAAAATGTCACGCGGCTTTTTATTCTGCACAAGGCGGTCAAAGCGCGCGAGTCCTGTAACAGCCACTTCCTCGTCGGAATAACCCATCTCTTCCATGACAACCGCTTCTTTCTCCGGCTCCGAACTGACGATGAACAAATCGAACGGCAGCTCGTAATTGCGCTTATGGTACTCGACATTCTTGCGCCCGAGCACACCGTGCTGCAGGAAAATCTTCTTCGTATTCTCGTAGCCGAAGAAGCCGCGCGCCGGTTTATACGGCAGGATGTTCTCAATATCATGCGTACATAAAAGCACCCCCGCTCGGAACGCCACTTCGAAATGCTTCGGCGAACCGAAGACCAGCACATTCTTCAGATGCTGGATCGGCTCGTAATCGAGGCTGTCGCCTTCGATGACGTAATAAGCCTCCACATCCGTATTTTCGAGAAGCCAGTGAAACAGCACGATGCCGTTATCCTGCGCGGTATTGCTGCGCTCGCCGACCAGCCAGACATTCGGATCTTTAACGGATACGTCCGCCGGAATCCGGATATCCGCCGGCACGGTGAACGTCTCGATCTTCAGATTATTGAAAGGAGTGGTGGTGAACATGAAATGGTGCTCGTTGTCCTCTTCATCCCGCAGCACCTTGTAGCTATAGAACGCATCTTTCTTATAATCCGCTTTCCGGTATTTGATCTTCTCTTTCCGGATCACTTCGCCGGCATCCGTCTCCACCACGACGAAAAAGTCGAAAATCGTCTTGTCCTTGCTCTTCAGGCCGATCAGGTTCCATTCTTCGAGGTCGACCCTGAAATTATCATGGATCGGAACTTGCCTTGATTCGAGCGAAAAGCGGTCTTCGAGCAGGAGGTAGGCCGTTGCATCGATGAATTCATCCGTCGATCCGATGGTGCCGTCCACCCGGAACCCGTCGATATCGCTGATCGCTTTCCGGAGCTTCGGCCGCGAAATCTTCAGGCCGAGCGATTTATCCTTCCGTTTATAGAAACGCAACTTCACATACTGCGAATCGGCGATTACTTTGAACCGCACAGCACTTTGGCTGAGCTGCTGCATATCCAGCAGGAATTGCGACACTTTCGGCTCTTCGCTTTGCCGCAGCAGGAAGAAGCGCTTCGCGAATAAAGTCCCGATCAGGCCCTCCAGAGGAACATCTGTCCGCAAGGCGCCGTCCTCTTTAACAAACGCGTAACTGTCGTGGCGGCCGCTTTTCTGGTCATCCACCAATAAGGCGTATTCAGCGTCCGCCACATCATCTTCAGGCGACAGGCCGACCGAAATGCGGAAATGGCCATTCTCCAGATTCTCGATCTGCACACTTTCAGGCCGCACAGCATTCGGCCGTACTTCCAGATAGAAGGAATGTGCCCGGCGAATCGGCCGGATCTTATGCCGAAGGGAAGCGAAAGGCTCGATTTGCCGGCTGTCCACCCGGAGCGGATGCAGCGTGTCATCCAGCTGGACGAACAAGCGCCAGATGCCCATGCTGAGCTCCGAGAAATCCCGTATGCGGGCTTGCCCCGTCAACTCATCCCGGTCACCGCGAAGAATGATGAACTGCCGGTTCTTGAATGCATAAAGTTCAACCGGTTTATCCGCAGCAATAACCGGTCCGTCGAGATTCAGCGCGAGCCTGTCATAACCCGCACTGGCGATAGAAGCTGCCACTTCCTCACTTGAAAACCGGAACTCTGAAAAGCGGTTGCTGATCAGCAGGCTCTTTTTCACCCGCGTCGTCAAATAACGCTCATTGATCAGCAGGCTCTCATTAAAATCGCCTTCCTTATAGGAAGGATGTTCCGTCAGCCAAGCCGCTTTTTTATTGATGAACACTTTCACCTTGGCGCCGGTTTCAATCGTTTCCAGCAGCACCAGGGGGATATGGACCTTCAATTTATCTTTCTCCGTCAATTCACTCTGAATGGGATGATGTACGTCATTATTCCAGAACTCTGCATGGATCTCGTTGAAAAAAAGGAAATTCGTCAAACTGAACTCAAACACCAGATGTTCATCCGTCAGATAATGGCGCTCAGCTTCCACTTTCTTGACCAGATATTTCCGTACCCGTTTTAATGTCCTCGAACCGATCATAGCCTCATCTCCCCGCGAATTGAATATTCTTATCTGAAACATCAATTACTTATCTATTTACCATTTCAGGAGCGGTCAAACAATTTCCAAATTTAAATTAAACCTAAAGAAATATAAGAAATGATTGTTTAAATCAGTATAAAACAGCGTCACATCAATATTCAATCAATTAATCAAAAATTTATGTATAATTTATGCTAAAAAGACTAGTCATTTAGACTATAAGGCGTTATACTTAATTCAAGATATAGAAAAAGGACCTAATGCCTACATTAGAATATTACTAGAAAGCGGGATGATGAGAATGCACCCATACCAGGAGTACATAGAAAAATTGGAAAATGAACTCAACAAAAACATAAAAGACATCATTCATGAGTACTATATCATTCAGGATGAAGGTCCCTCTGTCACAGCCAGGGAACTGGGGATCCCGCGTAAAGCCGTATTGCATTTCATCTATGAATATAACCTTCGGCCGCTAAAACACCAGAATATAAAAAAAAAAGTGACGATTTCGCTCGGTAACCTGCAAGCCGCGCTCCAATCGTCACAGGAACTGCCCCAAAGTCACGAAAGATGACTGGGGCAGTTTTTTGTAAGAAGGGGGGAGAAGAACTTGCCGGCACCAGCCACAAATGTCCCTCAATTTGTGGCTGGTGCGTTACCGTCCCTGTGTCGGACCCAAATGTTTTTCAATTTGGGGCTGACACAGGGACGTGTTTTCGTAGTACTGGTCCAACAAATAGCGAGAAAAGTGGTGGATACTGTACTTGAACTGCATCACTCAACAAGATCTAAGATGAAACCCAAACCCAAACCCAAACCCAAACCCAAACCCAAACCCAAACCCAAACCCAAACCCAAACCCAAACCCAAACCCAAACCCAAACCCAAACCCAAACCCAAACCCAAACCCAAACCCAAACCCAAACAAACTAACTAACCCCTTTACTCAAAACCTTTCCACTAAGGACAAGCCTTTCGTCGCGCCCCTGTGTAATCCACAATTTGGGGAACAATTGAGTCTTACACAGGGGCGAAATAGGCAGAGCCACAATTAAAGAACAATTGTGTCTCTGCCGAATAGCCCAATACCTCTATCAAAAAAACAAAAAAAGTGATGCAGAATTTAATCTGCACCACTCAAACATTCTACCTATTAAAGCACTCCCTAAGATATGGAGCACAACAGCGCAGACGCCCAAGGGAATAGAACCGGAGTTGGCTTTCCAACTCCGGTTCGAGCGAAGTGCTGAGATCCACTCGGGCGAAGGGCACCGAGCCCGAGTTAGCTCAGCGCGAGCCCCCAGGCAAGCGAAGCTGTTGTGCGGAATATCGATTGTTAACATGCAAAAAACCACAGAAGCTTTATCAAGCTGCCTGTGGTTTCAACCAACCTACATATTCAAATGATCCTTCAAAGTCGACTTAATCTCAGCCAACTCATTCTCATCCATCATATAATACCAAACACCATTAATCGTCTCACCATAACCATCTTCTACAATAATCTGGTCAACCTGCCCAACAGCATCACGGTAATTCTTCTGCACATCCATCATTTCACTGAACGCCATATTCGTACGCACGTTATTGCCAAGCGCCGTAAAGATATCTTTATAATTCACTAGGCTGCTGACCGACGCGCCTTCACGCATAATCCCTTGGATAACCTGCTTCTGCCGATCCTGGCGGCCGAAATCTCCGCGTGGATCTTCTTTGCGCATACGCACATAACCCAAAGCTTCATCACCATCCAAGTGGATCTCACCAGCGGAATAACCATCAAAAGCCATCGGGCTGTTGACCGTCACACCATCCACCGCATCAACAATATCTTTAAAACCTTCCATATTAACCTGTACAACATAGTCAATCGGAATATCAAGCAGATTCTCTACACTGGCCATCGACATTTCGATGCCGCCGAACGCGTAAGCGTGGTTGATCTTATCCATCGTGCCGCGTCCGATGATTTCCGTATACGTATCACGCGGAATCGACACCATCTTCGTCGTCTTGTCTTCCGGGTTGACCGTCAGCACGACCATCGTATCCGAACGTCCGCGGTCGCCTTCACGCTCATCCACTCCAAGGAGCAGGACAGAGAACGGATCTTTCTCATTCAGCTTCACTTCATCAACGCGCATATCCGAAACAGGGCGGTCGATCGGTTCGTGGATTTCATCCAGCGTACTCGTAAAACTGTTATAGATACTGAACAGGTAAATCCCGACGCCAATGACGATCAGTCCTAAAATCCCGACGATCCACGGCCATTTTTTCTTCTTAGCCTTTTTCTGGCTTCTTTTCATGTTGTTTCCTCCGTCAGCTGCCGGTGAAATAAGCGATTAATGCATCTGCCCACACTGCGGCACCTGTGTTATTAGGGTTGCTGTCTTCCGTTAAATATTCCTTGAGCGTCAAGTCTTCTGTTGAAGGCCATTCCGCCCAATGGTCAATATACGCGTAATTCCGCATTTCTGCAAATTGCTGCAAAGCATTTACCTGCGTCTGGTAGAACTGCGCACCGTATATCGGCTGCGGCGGATGAAGGACCAGCTCAGCGTCGCTTTCAGCGCTTAAGATTTCACCGAACACGTTTTGGATATGTACATGTTCCGTCTCGATTTCAACGACTCCATTATTCTTTAACGTGAAAGGCTCCATCAATACGACGTCATAGCCTGCTGAAAGTTCCGGTCCGCTCATCAAAAACTCTTCTGAAGTCCCGTCGAACGGCATGACTTCCGTCTCAACGAATCCAGCGTATGAACTTTCCAAGGCATCACTGAGCAATTCGGCGTATCCCGGTTGTCCCTCGTCCATCGCTTCAGATCCGACGATCAGAAACTGGACCTTCTCGCCTTGTTCTTTCCTATTAAAAAAGACTTCCTGGACCTGTGGATCCATTGAAGCCGTCAAAGCTTCCAGATCGATATCAACGGTTTCATCTGATGCCACATCTGTATCTTCTTCCGTTTCTTCCACAGGAGCGGCCGATGAAGTGCTGCTTTGTTCAGCGGGTTTCCCTGCAGAAGCGAGTTTCTCTTTCCAGGAGGTATAGCTGAAAACCAATATAATTCCACATAACACTATAGACAGTAACATGCCAAGTTTTTTCAAAACAATAATTGCTCCTTCCCAATTCACTATATATAAAATTAAAGATAGCATAAATCCGTCTATTAGCCTAGAAATCTTTTATAAATTTGAAGTTAACATAGTCACGGATTATGCTATACTAACATAAGTTGTTTAAAAAAGACCTTAAAGGAGCTACCACCTAAATGGAAGAAACTATCAGTTTACAGGATCTCTTCAAGACGATCCGCAAGCGTCTCGGCCTCATTGCGTTACTCACGATTTTGGCGATCACGGTTGCCGGAGTCATCTCATTCCTTGTTCTGACGCCTGTCTACCAGACATCGACAGAAATCTTAGTCAATCAGAGCCCTTCAGAAACCGGCCAATTGACGAACCAGAACATCCAAACAGACTTACAATTGATCAATACATATTCCGGCATCATCAAGAGCCCGGCAATTCTCGATCAAGTAGTTGAGGAAATGGACTTGGATATGTCAACAGCTCAGCTGACTGATAAAATTACCGTCAGCAACGCTGATCAATCACAAATAGTTAACATTACTGTGCAGGACGAAGATCCCGCGATGGCAGTTGATATTGCCAACACAACGGCATCTGTATTTGAAAACGATATTCAGGACCTGATGAACGTCGATAACGTTACAATTCTGTCACCGGCTGTAATGAAAGAAAATCCTTCACCGGTTGCACCGAACCCGATGTTGAATATGGCAATCGCAGCAGTGGTCGGATTGATGCTTGGCGTCGGAATCGTATTCCTTCTCGAATATCTGGATACATCGATAAAAGACCAGCAGGATATAGAAGACATTCTTGGTATCCCGGTCCTTGGGGTTGTTTCGCCGATCATTGAAAAAGCGGAACTTGGACCAGACAACAAAACGACATCAAGAAGAAGGGCGGGGTAAGAAATGGCCAGAAAGAAAAAAGTTCTCCAGCAGACAGCTCGTAAACTCATTGCTTATACAACACCCCGTTCATATGTAGCGGAACAATTCCGGACGCTCCGGACCAATATAACGTTCTCATCCCCGGATGCGGACATTCGCACGATGGTCGTAACATCAGCCGCGCCTTCAGAAGGAAAGTCGACTACTTCGGCAAACCTTGCAGTGGTATTTGCGCAGGAAGGTAAAAAAGTTCTTCTTGTAGACGGCGATATGCGTAAACCGACGACACATTACACATTCCATACAGGGAATACGACAGGCTTATCAAGTGTCTTGACAAGACAGACAACGGCAGAAGACGCAATTCGCCCGACGGCAGTGGAAAACCTGGATCTTCTAACTTGCGGGCCGATTCCACCGAACCCGGCTGAATTACTTTCTTCAAAATCGATGGATACGCTGATCCGCCAATTGACTGGCATGTATGATCTCGTCATCTTTGATGCACCGCCAGTCCTGTCTGTAACAGATGGACAGATTCTTTCCAATAAATGCGAAGGCACGATCCTCGTCATCAATTCCGGACATACCGAGAAGGAAATGGCGTTGAAAGCGAAAGAAGCGATCGAATCTTCGAATAGCCGGATCATCGGGGCTGTATTGAATAATTTCGAGCTTCCGAAAGACAATCACTATTATCAGTACTATGGACAAACAGAGTAAAGAGAGGCGACTCTTTTTACTCTTTCTTTTGAAACAATAAGGAAATAGTTGGTAAAAATTTTTAAGAGTAAAAATTCATACAATGTAACTACTATATTTATAGAAGAAACTCATTTTTCCACAGCTCGTATGAAAAGAAAGAGAGTGGGAGAACCCTTCTCTACTTTAGGCGTCACAGTGACACCAAGGAGTCGTCCCGAAGGGACAACTCCTTGAGTGACGCTGGGAACCGAAAAAGCGATACCCAAAGAGAAAGTGAAGCTGCACTTATACGCTCCGAGCAAGAGAGAACGAACTCATTTCCACACCGCTCTCACCGAAAGAAAGAGAGCGGAAAGACTTCTCTCTACTTTAGGCGTCACAGTGACAACCTTGGAGCTATATAGAAGGTAAAAAACTTGCTCCTGCATCGCTTCGCTAGCTTCGTCGCAAAGGAATTGCCCAAATTGCATTGGACAACTCCTTGAGTGACGCTGGGAACCGAAAAAGCGGCACCCAAAGAGAAAGCGACACCGCACTTTTACGCTTCGGGTAATCAAAAAACCGCATATATAAGGAGGAACACCGAGTGATCGATACACACGCACATATACTTTCAGGTCTTGATGATGGCGCGCAGAACATGGACGAGACAAAAGCGCTGCTGCAAAAAGCGATAGATGAACAGCTTACGGGCATCATTGCGACTCCTCACGCTTTCCACCCCAATTTCAAAACCGATTTGGAAAAATTAAAAACACAGCTTGAAACTACACGCAATTACATCGCGGAACAAAACATCCCGCTTAAAATCTACAGCGGCCAGGAATGCCGCCTCACAGAAAAACTGCCTGACCTTCTGGACGAAGGCAAAGCATTGACCATGGCGGAATCCCGTTATGTCTTATTGGAGCTGCCTTCCTCAGGAGTGCCGGGATATACGGTCCCGATCATCCAGCAATTGATCACCCGCAATTATGTGCCGGTTATCGCACACGTCGAGCGGAATCAGGGCATCATCGAAAAACCGGAACGCCTGAACCGTCTGTTGCTACACGGAGCGATGGCGCAGGTCACAGCCGGCTCCGTATCCGGTCATTTTGGAAAAGCGATCCAAAAAACGGCAATTGATTTGATCGAAGCCAATCTGATCCATGTATATGGCTCGGACGTGCATAGCATCGATAAACGTCCTTACCATTTCAATGCTGGCCTGGATTTACTGGAGAAAAGGAATCTGCATGAGTTTGTCGATATCTTTTTGGAGAACAACGACCGGATCCTGCTCGATGAAAACCTTCATGTGCTGGAACCGCAGACTGTTCAAAAGGGTAAATGGTGGAAAATATTTTCGTGATATAGTGAGAAATTTTTAGATGGCTTTTTACCTACATTACATTTTGTTTTTTAAATGGGCTGTAAAATGTCTGGCGTTTTCAGCTCATTCTAGTATTTTCTCGACACAATCGACACAATTCGACAGTGACTTAGGAGAATAGTCGTGTTACGATAAACTAAGTTTTTGTTAGATATTCACTGTTTATGCAAAAAAATATTATTTCATGACAGAAAAGAGCGATTGTATGACTTTGAAAAACCGAACTTCGTTACTCGCTGTGGTGGACTCCTTAATTGTCTTTTTCTCCATTTTTATCGGCTATTTCCTCCTCCACCCTTGGAAGAACCCTTTCGAAAGCAACTTCCTTATAGCGAGTGCTATAACAATTTTTACCGCTCACCATGCATTTGCCACTTATTTCGGCCTTTACCGCAAAGTGTGGGAATATGCTTCGGTCGGCGAACTGAAACTGATTTTTAAAGCGGTCACTTTATCCATCCTGGCAGTAGGTGTTGTGCAATTCCTTTATCGAGGAGATGTCCTTTTCCGGGCATTGGCGATCACTTGGATGCTGCATCTTTTGCTGATTGGCGGATCACGTTTATCGTGGCGCATTTTCAGGGATTCGAAGTACCGCGTTAAAACGGGAGACCTTAAACCGACGATGATTGTGGGCGCAGGCCAGGCAGGGCAGATGGTTGCGAGACAACTTTTGAACAATCCGGAAAACGGCTTGGTACCTGTACTGTACTTGGATGATGACACGAAAAAGCACGGATATGAAATCCATGGCATCCGGGTAGCGAATTCTGGAACGGATTCCATTGAAGAAATTATAGAAGATAATGAAATCGAGCGAATCATCGTAGCGATTCCTTCCTTGAGCAGACAGGAAAGCGCTGAACTGATGAAACGCTGTGTGGATACCGGTATCCATACACAGACGATTCCAATGATCGAAGATGTGATGACAGGAAAAGTATCGGTTACTGATATGCACGATGTGAAAATCGAAGATCTTCTCGGGCGCGATGAAGTACAGCTCGATATGACTAAAATCGCGAATCAATTGACAGGTAAGACGATTATGGTGACTGGAGCGGGCGGTTCGATCGGTTCTGAAATCTCCAGACAGATTATGCGTTTTGGTCCGAAAAAGCTTCTACTTCTCGGGCATGGTGAAAATTCGATTTATCTGATCGATATGGAATTGCGTAAGAAGCTGACGCCTGATACTGAAATCATCCCGATTATCGCGGATGTACAGGACAGGGAACGGATGTTTAGCGTTATGGATCAGTACAAGCCGGATGTTGTTTATCATGCAGCGGCACATAAGCATGTTCCTTTAATGGAAGGAAATCCGATGGAAGCAGTCAAGAACAATATCTTCGGCACTAAGAATGTCGCGGATGCAGCTCATATTAGCGGAGTAAAAAACTTTGTAATGGTTTCAACTGACAAAGCCGTTAACCCTCCGAATGTAATGGGAGCAACGAAGCGTTTTGCAGAGATGATTGTACAGAATCTGGCGAAACGCAGTGATACCAAATTCGCGGCTGTGCGATTCGGTAATGTTCTTGGATCTCGGGGAAGTGTTATTCCTTTGTTCAAGAGACAGATTGCAGCCGGTGGTCCGGTTACAATCACGGATTCACGAATGACTAGATACTTCATGACGATTCCTGAAGCTTCAAGATTGGTAATTCAAGCTGGTACTTTGGCAGAAGGCGGAGAAGTCTTCGTGCTGGATATGGGCGAACCTGTTAAAATCGTCGATCTCGCTCGCAACTTAATCCGATTATCCGGATATACTGAGTTGGATATACCGATCAAAGAGACGGGTATTCGTCCTGGTGAAAAGCTTTTTGAAGAACTTTTGAATGAGGACGAAATCCAGAGCGAGATGGTATTTCCGAAGATTTATGTTGGGAGAGCGAATCCGGCTGCGGAGCTTGAGTTGATGTTGTTGATGGAGAAGCTGCATGAGATGAGTAGTGAGGAAGTCAAGGAAGTTTTGATTGGGTTGGCTAATAGGAAGAATGTGGAATCCAGGAAATCTGCTGTTTCCACTGTTTAAACTCATTCTATAGTGATATTGAAAAATGAAAGGGGAACAAAGGATGTTCTCGGTTATGAAAAGAATCATCGATTTCTCATTATCTTTAGCAATTATTATAGGGTTATCGATTGTTTTCCTTCTATTATGTATTATTATCAAACTGGATTCTCCGGGACCGATTCTTTTTAAACAAAGACGTATCGGCAAGGATAAGAAAGAGTTCAATATACTCAAGTTCAGAACGATGAAAATTGATGCTCCTAATGATATGCCTACCCACTTACTCGACAAACCTGATGCATACATAACTCGGGTAGGCAAATTCCTTCGAAAAACGAGTTTGGATGAACTGCCTCAATTGATAAATATCCTAAAAGGGGAAATGAGCATTATTGGACCTCGGCCGGCGTTATGGAATCAATATGATCTGATTGCTGAGCGTGATAAGTATAGAGCAAATGATGTTCTTCCAGGGTTAACTGGGTTAGCACAAATTAGCGGGCGAGATGAATTGCCGATTGAAGTGAAAGCGAAGATTGACGGTGATTATGTTGAGAAGAAGAGTCCTGGGTTGGATGCTGAGATATTTGTGAAGACTGTGTTTAGTGTTTTGAAGAGTGATGGGGTTAAAGAGGGAAAGAGCTAAAGGGAATTGGAAATATCAAGAAATTTAAAAGGACACGGTGATTTAATTGAGTAATAATAAATTAAAGCTTTATATCAATACTTTGAAATACTTAAAACCTACTCAATTTTACCATCGTGGAAATTTTATGATAAAAAGAAAAAGGATATTTAAATCGATATTTTGGAAAAGGAACTTTGATAAAACGTTACAAGCAAATTTTAACGAAGTCCTAGATAACAAATTAAATATTATTTCTTTAAATGGATTTAATATCAACTTTAAATTATATGAGTCGGTGCTCGAACGTAAAATATTACTTGAAAAACAGCAATTTATTTTTTTGAATCAAGAAGTAATTTTTGAAAATGAATTAGGTTGGAATGATCCTGCTTTACCACAGTTATGGAGATATAATCTTCATTATTTTAATTACTTTAGAGATTTAATAGAAATCGAAAAAATTAAGTCATCGCCTGAAAATTTTATTTTACTTAAGAAATATGTAGAAAGTTGGGTTTCAAATAACGACAAGGTAGGTCTTGGAGATGGATGGCATCCTTATACTATTTCATTACGGTTAATAAATTGGATCTTTGCTTATAGTGCTTTTAAGCAATATATAGATGATGACCAAGATTTTAAAAAATATTTTTTAAAAAGTATTATTTCTCAAAACCAGTTTTTATTAAGTAACCTAGAATATGATGTAGTAGGAAATCACATATTTGAAAATCTTAAAACATTAATAGTTTGTGGAATGTTTTTGAATTCAAGTTCAATTGGTAGCAAATCTAAAAAAATCGGAGAACGAGAACTGATTAAGCAGTTGGAAGAACAATTCCATGAAGATGGCGGGCACTTCGAGTTAAGTGCAATGTATCACAGTATTTTATTGAAGGGTTTGACAGAACTATCCTATTTATATAAAAATCTTAAGTTTGAAATTCCAATTCAAATTATTAAAGTTCAAGACAAAGCTTATAAATATTTAGCGAATATTATACATCCGGATGGAGAGATTCCATTATTTAATGATGCTGCATTTGGCATTTCTGAAACACCTCTGTATTTACTGAATTATGCATATGAAAAAGAAAATAAAGATCTAACATTATTGGATCTAATTATAAAACAGAATGGTCAATCTAAAGATCTGAGATCATTACCTTTGAACAAAGATATATTTTACGCTAAAGATTCTGGATACCTTAAGTCTCAAGATCAACATTTATTTTCTATATTAGACGTTGGGAAACCTTGTCCAGATTATTTGCCAGCCCATGCACATGCTGATATTTTTTCTTACGAATTATCGTTTAATAGTAAACGCTTTGTGGTTGACACAGGAACTTATGAATACTCAGGAGCTAAACGAGATTATGATAGGTCTACAGTGGCCCATAACACACTCAGTATCAATAGAGAGAATCAATCAGAAGTTTGGGGCAATTTTAGAGTAGCTAGAAGAGGATATCCGACAATCCAAAAATATACTGAAGATAATGAAACTGTAGAGATATTAGCTTTTCATGATGGATATAAGAAGAAGTATAATGTAATCCATTCACGAAAATATGTCCATATACTTAATGAACTTTTGTTAGTCCTAGATAAGGTTGATACAAATGAAGATGTAGAAAGTTATATTCATTTACATCCTGATATCGACGTAGAATTAGATGGAGACGAACTGAGTTTCTTTGGCGGTAAAATTAAGCTGAAACCAATTAACTCTTGTTTTTCTATAGAAGAAGCTGTTTATCATCCAAAGTTTGGACTTGAAGAAGTTACGAAAAAAATTATTGTAACTCCTATAAAGAAAGCGGTATTTGGATATTATTTTAGTTATGGACTTAATAAAATATCAATGTTTGATCAAAAAATAACGATAGTTGGAAATGAACAAAAACAAGTGGACCTTAGAATGGAGTAACTTTATGAATATCTTATTAATCTCACATTATTTTCCTCCTGAAATAGGAGCACCTTCAGCCAGATTATATGAAATGGCAAAAGAATGGATTAAAGAAGGACATGAAGTAACAGTATTAACTGGCTTCCCCAATCACCCAACAGGCATTATTCCTAAAGAATATAGGGGTAAATTTTCAATGGAAGAAAATATGGATGGAATTAGAGTTTTGAGGAGTTATGTATATGCGACTCCAAATGAAGGTTTTGTGAAAAAAACACTTGGTCATATCTCATTTATGTTTTCGAGCGTTTTACAAAGCTTTTTTAAGGTTGGCAAACCTGAGATAGTAGTTGTAAGCTCTCCTACTTATTTCTCTATGTTTTCGGCTTCCTTTTACTCTATATTCAAAAAAGCGAAATTGGTTTTAGATATAAGAGATTTATGGCCTGCAGCTATAGTGGAATTAGGTGTTCTTAAGAATAAAACTATCATTAACGTTTTAGAATTTTTTGAAAAGAGATTTTATAAGCAAGCAGCTAAAATTGTTGTAGTTACAAATTCATTTAAAGATAACTTGATAGATCGTGGTATCCCTTCAGAAAAAATTGAAGTAATTACTAATGGGGTAGATACTAAAGCATTTAAGTATAGTGAAAAAGCTAGAAAAAAATTAAGGGAAAAACTGGGTTACAGACATGACGACTTCATTGGTTTATATATAGGGGCGCACGGTTTGTCACAATCTCTTCATGTTTTGCTAGATGTTGCTAAAGAACTCCCCCATATAAAATTTTTATTTGTAGGAGAAGGTGCTGAAAAGAAAAAACTTATTAAAAAAGCTGAAACAGAGAAAATTTTGAATGTGCGATTCATAGACGGGCAAGAGAAAAAATATATAACTGATTACTATTCATTGGCGGATGTCTGCTTTATCCCATTAAGAAACGTTGAATTGTTCAAAACATTCATTCCTTCGAAAATGTTTGAGATTATGAGCAATTCCCGCCCTATTATAGCTAGTCTAGAAGGCGAGTCAGAAGAGATACTAAAACGATCCAATTCAGCATTAATAACTGGACCAGAAAATATGAGTGGAACTGCAAGCGCGGTATCGTTATTAGAAAAATCTCCGGAAAAACGTAATAGTATGGGTGAAGATGGGCGTAATTATGTTATTAAGAATTACACTCGGGAATCACTCGCTAAGAAGTATTTAGATGTATTGAAATCGGAGGTTAGTTAATGATTTTAGTTACTGGAGCTACTGGCTTTTTAGGGACACATACAATTCCGAAGTTGGCAGAAGAGTCTAATGAGACAATTAGATGCTTTGTCAGAGAAACGTCAGATATAAGATATTTAAAAGATTATTCAAATATTGAATTGGTCTATGGTTCATTCGATAATATTGAAACTTTCGAGAATGCACTAGAAGGAGTTGACACGCTTATTAACATTGCTTCTTTAGGTTTTGGTCATGGACCGAGCATTGTCCAAGCTTGTGTTAATAAAGGAGTAAAGCGAGCTATATTTATAAGTACTACAGCTATGTTTACTCAGCTTAATGCATCTACAAAAGTTATAAGACAAGAAGCTGAGAAAACAATTAAAGAATCAGGTATTAATTATACAATTCTTAGACCTACGATGATTTATGGGACTGAAAAGGATCGAAATATGTCTAGGCTCGTTAAGTTTTTAGATAGAGCTCCTGTATTCCCCGTATTCGGTACAGGGGAGTATCTTCAGCAACCTATCCATGTTGAGGATTTGGCGGATGCTATAGTTAAAGCTTATAAATCAAACAATACAAGTTATAAAGCATATAATTTATCTGGTAAAGATGAACTTTCTTATAACGAGGTTATTAATACTATTAGTAATCTATTAAACAAAAAAGTAAAAAGGATTCACTTGCCTGTTAAACCAATTTTGATAGGACTTAACGGTTACGAAAAAGTATCAAAAAAACCGATATTGAAAGCTGAACAAGTATTGAGATTAAATGAACATAAAAATTTTAAACATCTTGATGCAGTTATAGATTTTAGTTTTGAAACTCGTACTTTCAAAAAAGGTATTGAATTAGAAATAGAGTCTATGAAGAAAAAGGGAATAATTTAAACCTCTATTAAATAAATGCTATTTTTACTAAAAAATTATATCGAGAAATGGAGAATTGAATAAATGAAATTAACAGTAATCGGTCTAGGCTATATTGGACTTCCAACATCAATTATGTTTGCAAGTCACGGTGTTAATGTACTTGGTGTAGATATTGCAGAAGAAGCAGTAAATAAATTAAATTCAGGGAAAATACATATTGAAGAACCTGGATTGCAAGAAGCGCTAGAAGTTGTTTTAGAAGAAAAAACCTTTAGAGCTAGTTTGAAACCCGAAAAAGCTGACGCATTTATTATTGCTGTTCCTACTCCTAACTTAAATGATGAATATAGGTCGTGCGATTTATCCAGCGTGCTTAGTGGAGTACGTTCAATATTACCTTTGCTTGAAATTGGTAATACAATAATAGTGGAGTCAACTATAGGACCACGTAGTATGGACGATGAAATCAAACCTTTAATTGAAGAAGCAGGATTTACAATTGGTAAGGATATATTTTTAGTGCATTGTCCAGAACGAGTATTACCTGGACAGATTATGTATGAGCTAACACATAATAATCGTATTGTAGGTGGAGTCACTCCAGAGTGCAGTAAAGCTGGCGAAAAAGTATATAAAACTTTTGTAGAAGGAGAAATTATACTAACCGATGCTAAAACAGCAGAAATGTCCAAGTTGATGGAAAATACATTTAGAGATGTTAATATAGCTTTGGCAAATGAATTGGTTAAGGTTTGTACTGAACTGGAAATTGATGCACTTGATGTAATTGGAATGGCGAATAAGCATCCTAGGGTTAATCTTCATCAACCAGGACCTGGTGTTGGTGGGCACTGCCTAGCGGTAGATCCATATTTTATTGTAGCTAAAGCGCCAGAACAAGCACAATTAATTAATCTTGCAAGGGAAACTAATAATTCAATGCCACATTTTGTGGTTGAAAATGTAAAAAAAATATTAGGGGAAAGTTCTAATAAAGTAGTTACTATTTTTGGTTTAACATACAAAGGAAATGTTGATGATATTCGTGAGAGTCCAGCTATGGATATTAAACAGTTGTTGGAAACAGAGACGAATTATGAAATTAGATGTTACGACCCTCATGTAGAGAAACCTTTTGTAGAAAAAAATATCGATGCTGCCCTTCAAAATTCGAATTTAATTCTGGTACTTACAGATCACAATGAATTTAAAAATTTAAAGCATTATCCATTAGAATTGATGAACAGTCAGATGGTTTTTGATACTAAAAATGCAGTTAAAGAAATTAATTATAGCGTTGAATATATCAATTTTGGTAACCTGTACAAGACTCTAAAAAAAGGAAAAAATTTACATTTAAAGCTAGTTTAAACTAAATCCACTCTTTTAAACTTGGTAAAATCGATAAAGTAAGTAAAAGTACAACGACATTATTCTTAAAGAAGCTAAATGAAATATATAATAATCACCAATACTAATTAGATTTAACATTAAAGTGATATGCTAGAATATTGTAGATGTTCAATTACAAAATAATTCGTAATATTTCGAAAAAATCTAAATTTTGTTGAGTAGCAAACCATAAAAAATAGAAGTGTTGAAAGAAACTTTTTATAAAATCATAACGCACATTAATTAATATTGTTAAATAGAAAATTAAACAACACACTCGAATACTCAAGTTGGTAGTTCGTGATAATGCACTTTTGGCTAGAGAGTACAGTAGCCGATACTATAATTTTGAATATTACTACGAAGAAAATATCTTCAAGTATTTAAAACGATACTAGAAAATATTATTTCGATTACGAGTAAGGGACAAGAAAGATTTCATAAGTGCAATAGGCCATTCACTTTAAAGTTAAATATAATTAATTAAAATACAGGGAGCTAGGCTATGGCATTAATTAATGAAATAAAAAAGTATTATACTAATATACCGATATGGGTAACTGACTGTTTAGCACCTTTTTATTACATGATACCTCAAAAGAAGCGTTATGGAACTGTATTTGAAAGTCAGCTAAAAAAATTGGAAGAAGTAGAAAGTTATAGTAAAGACCAAGTTCAAAATTTAATTAATAAGCAATTAATATTAACTATTAAAGATGCTTATGAGAATGTACCCTATTATAAAAATTTATTTGATAAAAAAAATATATCTATTTCTTCTATAAAGGAAATTAAAGATATTCAAAAGATCCCTTTTTTAACAAAAGAAAATTTGATTGATAATAAAGAAGAATTGTTATCAAGACATGTAGATAAGAGTAAATTACAATACATAACTACTTCAGGATCCACAGGTAATCCAGTTGGTTTTTATGTAGATGAAGATAGCACCATGAAAGAATGGGCCTATACTTTGTATCTATGGAAAAGAGTGGGATATAGACCCGATAGTTCGAGACTTCTTTTAAGAGGAAAAACTTTTTGGGCACAAAAGAATAAGTCTAAAAACTGGCAATACGATGCATTGAGAAGGGAATTAAGCTGTAATATCTTTGATTTAAATAATGATAATCTAGAAGACTATTGCAAAGCTATAGAAAAATATAAACCAGAATTTATACATGGTTATATGTCTGCCACTGTTATACTATGCAAATATATAGAGTCTCGACCTAATAAGTTAAAGCATCAATTTAAAGCAGTGTTAGCTGTTAGTGAAAATGTGTTAGATAACCAAAGAGAGTATGTTGAAAAAATTCTTAATACAAGAGTTTTTTCATTTTATGGACATTCAGAGAGGCTGGTAATAGCTGGAGAATGTGAATATAGTACTGAGTACCATATAGAGCCACTTTACGGTTACGCCGAAATTATCGATGAAGATGGAAATTCAATTAATGACGGTAGCGTAGGCGAATTGGTAACAACAGGATTTTGTAATAAAGGCATGCCGATGTTAAGATATAGGACCGGAGATTTGGCAAGTTGGTCAAATAAAGATGATTGTAAATGTGGTAGGCCACATTTACGCTTAGCTAAAGTACATGGGAGATGGAAACAAGATGTATTGATTAATAGCGATAATGCACCTGTCTCTCTAACAGCAATTAATATGCATTCAGATGTATTTGATAAAGTTATTCGATACCAATTTCTTCAAGAAGTAAAAGGTGAAGTTGTAATGAAAATACTAGCCAACCGTGATTTCACAAATGAAGATTATTCGGTTATTTTAAAAGAACTCGATGAAAAAACTAAAGGAAAAATAAAATACAGAATTGACTTAGTTGATAATATACCACTAAAGCCCAATGGGAAATATTCAATAATAGACCAAAGGTTAAAGGTAAGTCAGTTTTAATAAGTAATTGAGGTAAAATTTATGAAGAAAATTTATATTGGCAGTTTTCCTCCCCCTTATGGAGGGGTAACAATAAAAAATAAAATGTTGTATGATAATTTATCAAAATATATATTAATAGAAAAGTTAAATTTAGGTTCGGTAAAAAATTTTAAATTTAAGAGTGTTAAAGATTTGCTAATGAGTATTATGCTGCCGAACAAGATACTAATTATTGGTGCCTCTGGAAAGTATAGAAAGTTATTAACTAGAATTTTGTTTTATTTTAATAAAAAAACGTTAAAGCGTTCTTTGTTGATAGTAATGGGGGGAGTAGCATCTAAAGAAATCGCCTCGAATCCAAAATATTTAAAGTGGGCTTCAGAATATAAGCAGATCTATGTTGAGACAGAGGGTATGAAATATGAATTAACACAGCAAGGATTAAACAATATATCTATATTTCCTAATTGTAGAGAAAAACCTAGTGAAGTATTATTTAGGGAAAACGTTAAAAGTGATTTGAAATTATTGTTCTTTTCGCAAATTTCAACAGAAAAAGGGGCAGACATAGTCCTCGACGCAGCCAAAAAATTAAATAAAGAAAATATTCCTTTTGAAATTGATTTTTACGGCCACATTGAACCAAACTATAGAGAACAATTTTTATCAAATGTTAACTTATTACCTAATGTGCAGTACCATGGAGTGTTTCAACCTGAAACAGAAAATTTATACACAAAATTACAAGAATATGATTTATTACTGTTCCCATCAAAATGGAAAGCAGAAGGGGTGCCTGGAATATTAGTAGAGGCAAAAATGGTCGCTCTACCAGCTATAGTAAGTGATTTAAATTACAACGCAGAAATCATAGAACATAAATTAGATGGAATTGTTTTAAAAGAGAATACACCATTTCAGTTAGCTACTTCTATTTATGAATTGCATATGGACAGAAATCTTTTAAAGAAAATGAGTTCGATGGCTCTTTATTCAAGTAAAAAATACTTATTAGACAATTATTTGTTTGATATTATTTCAAAGATTACAAAATAGTTTAAATGGATTTTAAAATATAGAAAGTCTGTAGTTTATGATCTTCTAACTAAATTGCAATAAACACAGTAAAAGAAAGGATTTTTATGAGAATATTTGTTTTCAATAAAGATTTTTCAGAACAGTCAGTGAGGCAAGTCGAAACTTTATTATCGTTTTTAGACATTTCTACTATTGTATTAGACTATGAATGGGAAAAAGTTTTATCGAATAGCAAGATAGAATATACAAATTTTGAAGAATTTCATAAACGTCCTGGCTTGAAGGGCATATTATTTCTAAATATTTTAGATGGCAATTATTTAATGAAGTATAAAAATAAAAACACTTTTTATATTTTCAGACCTCGAGGTATCGTACCGGAAGAATCCTACTATAAAAAGAAAAATTTAGTGAAACGAGAGATTTTAAATTTTATTGAAAGAAAAGTTATTAAAAGAGTCGATTATTTCATTTTTCTAAGTGACACACAAAAAGCACATTACTTTAATAAATACAAAAGTATTTTAATGAATAAGCACATTAAATCTACAATATTACCAAATTTGAAAATTAGTGAAAAAAGCCTTTTTAAGAGTACAGTAAAAGAAAGATCTCCATTAAAAATTGTTTATTCAGGGGGATTTTCAAAGTGGCAAAATATAGAATTAGTTTTTAAAACTTTCGAAAGCTTGTTAAATGTTTATGAAAGTGTGGAATTTAGTGTTTTAACATTTGAAAATAATTTTGATTATGCTGAAAAACTTGCTAGAAAATATAATGTATTCAAGGTATTTAAAGTTAAATATGTTAATCCAGAAATATTGAATAGTGAATTAAGAAAGTATGATGTTGGAATTATAATAAGAGACAAAAGCATAGTAAATTCTTCTGCATCCCCTTTTAAAGTGATAGATTATTTGTCTAACGGTTTAGGACTTATAGTAACCGACAGCGTGGCAGAAGCATCAGGTTTAAAAGGATTTTTAAACAGTAATTCATATTTTGTTATAGATTTTAATGCTGGTAAGATCTCTTATCAAAAGGATAACTTAATAAAGTTTATTGAACAAATACTGAATGAAAAAACTAAAATGAATATTATAAATTCCTATAACAATTTTACGAAAGAAATACTTGCAGAAGAAATATCACTTAAAATTGAGAATGCTGCAGTAGAAATGAATAAACTAAAAAATTTGTATTAACATATTCAATAAAATGAAATTGTATAAAAAAATAAGGTTGTGAAATAATGAAGATATATTTCTTGATTCACAGTATGAGATATGGCGGGGCTAATAAAGTTTTAGTAGATATAGCTAACTTTCTTGTAAGTAGAAATCATAAAGTAGGAATAGTTACATATTTGAATGATGAAAGATTTTATATTTTAGATGACCGTATAGAAATTTTAAATATATATACGGTGTTTGATAAAAAAAGAGGGATACGCAGGATAGGTCAAACGTTGAAATTGAGAAGAATTCTAAAAAGAAATAACGTTGATGTCTTGATTGCATTTGATAACACTGCCAAATTAATGGGAGTAACTGCTACGATATTGTTAAAAAGTAAGATGATAATTTCAGAACGATTAGATCCCTACAATTACATTCCTGGCAGAAAAAATACAATGCATACAAGATATAAACTTGCCGATGGTTGTGTTTTTCAAACAGAAGGAGCAGCCAACTATTTCCCGGAAAATGTTATAACTAAAAGTGTTGTAATACCCAACTTTATTAATAACTATTCACAGAAAGCACTTCCCTTCGAAATGAGAGAAAATGAAATTGCTTTTGTAGCACGTCTTGACATAAAACAAAAAAGACAAGATTTAATGATTAAAGCTTTCAAAAGGGTTTCAATAGCTTTTCCTGATATGAAATTAGTTTTTTATGGTGGTGGGCCAGACGAGGAATATTTAAGAAATCTCGTTAATAAGATGGGTCTAAGCAACCAAGTGAATTTTAATGGAGTTGTAAAGGAAGTAAAAGAATCTATAATTAAATCGAAACTTTTCGTAATGACTTCTGATTATGAAGGTGTTCCTAACGCTTTGATGGAAGCAATGTCTCTTGGCTTACCAGTAGTATCTACTGATTGTAGTCCTGGTGGAGCAAAACTGCTGATAAAAGATCAAGAAAATGGCCTTCTAGTACCTAGGGATAATGAAGAGAAATTAGCTGATGCAATTATAAGAATTCTTAATAACCCTGACTTTGCCGATGCACTTGGACATGAAGCTAAGAAGATAAATGAAAATTATCATCCCAATGTCATTTTGCCAAAATGGGAAGAATATATTAGAAAGACGGTAAATAATTGAAGTGAGGAATATTGTAAATGGAAAAGTTATTATTGAATAAAAACTCTTCATATTCAAAAGATATATTTTTTTCAGGACTGGTTTTTTTATATGTATTTACATTTTTTGTGAATACAACTAGTGATGTTAATGACATTTTAATTCAACTATCTCTTTATTCTTTAATTCTCGTAGCAATTTTAAAGCTGATTTTTTCTAAAGAAGAAATTCCGTTAATATTTACGATATGGTATGGAATATTTGTTCTTTTGTCTTTAATATCCTTTCTTTATGCGAATTCAGAAAGCCATGCAATTTTAGGTATTAACAGGGTAGTAGTTACATTTGCATTGGGTTTTGCTATTGCAATTTTTATAAACCAACCTCTTAGAATTAACTCTCTAATAAATGCTTTTATTATTTCTGGATTTGTTGTAGGAGTAATTCATATTACTTCCTCAGTTACATCGGGTTCATACTTAAGAATAGGTACTGAATATGGAATTAACCCTAATGAAGTTGGTCTTATTTTTTCGATTTCAGCTTGCTTTGCCTTTTATAAACTCTATATTAAACAAAACGTTTTATTTAATACTCTAGCATTTTCAGTATCATTTACAGCAGTAACTCTTTCAGGATCTAAAAAAGCTATTTTAGGTATATTTATTTTCCTTCTTGTATACTTATTGTATACCAATAATATAAAAAAATTTATTAAAAACATAGTATATCTTTCATTAATATTAATTACTGGATATATAATCCTGTTTTATAACTCATTTATTTATGAGATAGCAGGTTATAGACTAGAATTAATGTTTAATGAGTTTCTTAACGATAGCGGTAATGATAATTCTACTGAAAGACGGATGTTTATGATTAAATCTGGTTTAGAGTTTTTTTATTATAATCCAATTTTTGGTGTAGGTATTAACAACTTTGCAAGTGCTTATAGTAATTTAATTGGTCAAGATACATATTCACATAATAACTATATTGAGGTTTTGGTTAATTTAGGTATGGTAGGTTTTATTACTTATTATGGAATCATAATTTTAATCGTATATAGATTATTAAAACAAAAAGGTGTAAAAAATTCTTCTAAAGGTCTCTATTGGGGAATTTTGATACTTGTTTTATTTTATGATTTTGCTACAGTTTCATATTATAATCCATTTATCATTGTATTAATATCGCTTCTAATAGTTTGGAGTAAAAAAGAGAATATTACTCACTTTAACAAGTAAAAAATGATGAATATGTAACTTATTTATCTCTATTAAGGCTATTCTTATTTTTTTACTTAAAAATGCAAAGTATCATTAATTTGTGGGAATAAGTTATAATATGTAAGAATCAGATAAATTTTGCTAGAGGCTAAAGAAAGCGTAGGGATTTATATTGGCAAAATTCAAAAAAAAAATTTCTTTAAATAAGATAAATGTAGCAAAAATCTCAAGTGGTACAATGCTAGGACAAATCATATCTATAATTTCTTTACCAATTATTACACGACTATATGGAGTTGAAGCTATTGGTTTTTGGGCTTTGATAAATTCATCAGCTATGATTGTAAAGTCATTTTCAGATTTAGGAATGTCTCATTCTTTAATGTTAGAAAAAAAAAATGAAATACTTCAAACGTATAAGGTTATCACTACTTTAGTTGGATTTTTTAGTATATTATCCTCAATAATTGTAACTCTATTCCTGTTGAAATTCTCTAGTGTCACTATAAACCCGTACTTTTTATTAATATTTTTATTCATTATAATTTTTACCACCCAACAAGTTCAAGTTTCTTATACGTGGTTGAATAGAATCGGTGAATATAATGTTCTAATGAAAAATCCACTAATTAATAATGGGATTTATGCATTAGTAGCTATTGTTTTAGGGTTATTGGGATTTGGTATATATGGTTACCTTATTGGTCATTGTATAGGACAAATTAGTACTTTGATCCATATGAAGAAAAATCTTCCTAAATCTTTATTTACATTCAATTTTAGTGATTTTAAATATGTTTTAATTAAAAATAACAGATTTGTAAAATTTCAATTACCAACTAATATTTTAAGCAACTTTAAAAATCAGTTACCAATATTATTAATAGAGTTTTTATGGGGAACAACTATTTTAGGGTATTATTCGATAACAGTAAAATTATTACAAATACCTATTTCTCTTATAGCAAATGCAATTGGCAGGGTGTTTTTTCAAACGATAGCTATAAGAAAAAAAGAAGGAAAAGATTTGGGAGTTTACGTTTGTAGAAATTTAAAACGAGGAATGTTTATTGCAGCCATTCCGATTCTCTTATTAACAGCATTTGGCGATATTATCGTTTTGATTTTTCTTGGGGAAGAATGGAGAATTGCTGGTTATTTTATTCAAATTTTGGCTATTCAGTTTTTCTTTATGTTTGTTATGAATACAGTTCAAGGAATCTCTACAGTTTTAGAAAAACAAAATCTCGCGATGATTTCTAGCTTGCTACAAGTATTTGGATTTATTGTTGGTGCTTTAATAGGAACGCTTTTATATGAAAATATTTATCTAGCTCTAATTTTTATGTCTGTTTTCTATATAACGTTCCACATAATATACCTCAGTCGTCTGCTATATATTATGAAGTTATCTAGATTTTTATACATTAAATATTCCTTTATATCTGTGTCAATAATTCTTATAAGCGCTGTTTTTTTTAGATTTATATTTAATAAATTAGTAGAAGTATTTAATTTTTCTATGTTTGGTTTATTATTAATATAAAATTTTTCTTGTAGTGTATTTAATATTAAAATATTTTAAATGTGACAATGAATATAGCATTAAGTCTAATAACAGTTGAGTTGGAAAGGGAGAAAAGAATGAAAAAAGTATTATTATGTGGGGCGTCACATGGCTCTAATTTTGGAGATTCATTATTTGTATATATGTTCAAAAAAAGTTTAGAAAACTCAGGCAAAGATTTTGATATTTTGTTTACACAAGCATCTGAACATTCAAAAGAAACGTTAAATATTGAAGCTGCAAGCTTTAAAGATATTCTAAATAGCGAAGGCATGATATATATTTCTGGTGGATATTTTGGAGAGTCTCATGAAGAGACTTTGAAAGGATCTGTACAGAGATTTCGAAGATATTTTTCGTATGGTCTTTTAATGATTATAAAAAGAAAACCAATTGCTATTATAGGAGTAGGAGCTGGTCCTTTTAAAAGAAAGTTTTTACGAAAAGCGGCAGTAAATCTTTTTAATAAAGCAAAAGTTGTATCAGTTAGAGATGATGTTTCTAAAGAATATATGTTGAGTTATGGTGTTAAGAATGCCATTGAAGTTACTTCTGATTCAGCTCAAGTAATCGATACTAAAGAGTTTGGTATCAAAAATTCTAAAAACTACTTCTTTGATAATGTAAAGTTAAATAATAGAAAAAAAGTATTAGTTCACTTAAATACAACGGGTGGTGGAGATTTATACAATAACATCGTTATAAAAGCAATTTTAGAAACTCTTGGAGTAAAGGAAGAATATGGATTTATTTTAACTACAGATTCAATTGTTGACCCTAGCTATTTAAAGTCCATATATAAGCAATTTCCTGAAAATAGAACGGTTATATACAACTTTGAAAATCCTATAGATTTTTTAAATATTATTGAAAGCGTTGATAGTATAATAACTCCAAAACTACATGTAGGAATATTAGGTAGTACTTATGGAAAACCAGTTGTTTCTTTTCCTATTCATCCAGGAAAAACAGAAAGATATTACCATCAAATTGGATACCCAGAACATTGCAAATCACTATTTGAGTTAAATTTAAATGACGCAAAAAATATGATTTTAAACAACATTTCAAAAGAGATAACACTTAATGAAAATATTAGATATAGTGCACAACGGAATTTTGTATTACTAGATAAATTTACAAATGAATACTTGTAAGTGATGTATACAATAAAAGAATTAACTTTTGCTTAATAAAGTGCCAAATTTTATAATAGCTATTTTAAAAAGAGACGAGGAATGATTAAATGTACAAACTGGCAGTTGCAGGTACGGGATATGTAGGTTTAGTTGCCGGTGTATGTTTCGCAGAAATGGGTCATCAAGTGATGTGCGTAGATATTGACCAATCCAAAGTCAAACTGATGCAATCTGGGGTATCTCCGATTTATGAAAAAGGTTTAGAAGAGTTGATGCAAAAAAACTATGCAGCAGGTAGATTGAATTATACGACAGATTATAAGGCTGCTTATAAAGATGCCGATGCAGTATTTATTGGTGTAGGTACGCCAGAAAATGAAGATGGATCTGCCAATCTTTCATACATAGCGACTGTTGCAAGACAAATTGCTGAAAATGTTGAGAAGGATTGTTTGATTGTAGTTAAATCCACTGTTCCAGTTGGAACTAATGATAAAGTAGAACAGTTTATTAATGATTTCTTAGTAAATGATGTAAGAGTTGAAGTCGCTTCAAACCCTGAATTTTTAGCGCAAGGATCTGCTGTACATGACACCCTATATGCTAAACGCATCATAATTGGTACTGAAAGTGAATGGGCTGAAAATCTCCTTAAAAAGATTTACGATCCCTTCAATTTACCAATTGTCGCTGTTAATAGAAGGTCAGCTGAAATGATTAAGTATGCATCCAATGACTTCCTTGCGTTGAAGATTTCTTATATGAATGATATTGCTAATCTATGTGAATTAGTCGGCGCCGATGTTCAGGATGTTGCACAAGGAATGAGTTTCGATGATCGGATCGGCAGTAAGTTCCTAAATGCCGGTATTGGGTATGGAGGTTCATGTTTCCCTAAAGATACAAAAGCCTTAGATTATCTGGCGACACAAAATGGCTACGAACTAAAAACTATTAAAGCAGCTATAGAGGTGAATAAAGATCAAAAGACTTTATTATACAAGAAGGCCAGTAACCGTTTAATTACATTTAACGGGCTTAAAGTTGCTGTATTAGGACTAACTTTTAAACCAGGAACGGACGATTTGAGAGAAGCTCCTTCACTTGAAAACGTTCCATTATTGTTAGCACAGGGAGCAGATATTTTTGCGTTCGATCCGGTAGGAGTAGGTAACTTTGCGAAGGTATATCCGGAGGGAGCTAACGGAAGAGGAACAATCACTTATGTTCAAAATGCGGAAGAAGCACTAAAAGATGCCAATGTATGCTTTATCTTCACTGAATGGGGAGAAGTCAAAACAGTTCAGCCTGAAGCATTCAAAATGCTGATGAGAACTCCTTTAGTCTACGATGGCAGAAACCTTCATGGAATAGAAGATATGGAACAAGCAGGAGTAGAATACTATTCAGTCGGAAGAGCTCCAGCAAACAAGGGCGGAGTGAAGGAGCTGAAAAGACTTGAGATACAAGCAGCTAGACGTTAATAAGACATTCCTTATAACTGGGGCAGCGGGATTTATTGGTTATTATTTATCTCAAAAACTGTTGAACCAAGGCTGCAGGGTTATTGGAATTGATAACGTTAACGAATATTATGATGTGAAGCTAAAATTCGAGCGTTTAAATCGATTAGAGCCTCACGAAAATTTCACTTTTATAAAAGGCGATATTTCAGATAAAGATACGATTACGAATCTATTTAAAGAATATACACCGGATATAGTAGTGAATCTCGCTGCACAGGCGGGGGTTCGTTATTCTATCGTAAATCCCGATGCTTATATCCAAAGCAACATAATTGGCTTCTATAATATTTTGGAAGCTTGCAGACATTACCCAGTAGACCATCTTCTGTACGCGTCTTCAAGCTCAGTTTATGGGGCGAACAAAAAAGTGCCATTTGAAGAAACGGATTTTGTAGATCAGCCGGTTTCGCTGTATGCTTCTACTAAAAAATCTAATGAGCTTATGGCCCATACCTATAGTCATCTTTATAAAATTCCAGCTACGGGGTTACGTTTCTTTACTGTATATGGACCGTTGGGGCGTCCTGATATGGCATACTTTGGTTTTACTGATAAGTATTTCAAGGGAGATGAAATTAAAATCTTTAATAACGGGGATTTTAATAATGATCTCTATCGTGATTTTACTTATGTTGATGATATTGTAGAAGGTATTGAACGACTTCTTTCGAATCCTTTCAAAGAAGAAGGAGAAGTGCCGCATAAAGTATACAATATTGGCAATAGCAACCCAGAGAAGTTGATGGTCTTTATTGGAACTCTGGAAAAATGTTTAAGCAATAGCTTAGGTAGAACCACTGAGTTCAAGAAAAAGTTTGAACCGATTATGCCAGGTGATGTGCCAGCCACTTATGCTTCTACAGCATTGCTTGAAAAAGCCGTAGGGTTTAAACCTAAGACTTCTATAGAAGACGGTTTGCAGAAGTTTACTGATTGGTATTGTGAATACTATAATAAGAAATAACGTAGATTGAGTAGGTGCTGTAAATGCAAGTGAAAAAAGCGATTATTCCAGCTGCAGGTCTAGGAACCCGTTTCCTCCCTGCCACAAAAGCAATGCCGAAGGAAATGCTACCGATTGTTGATAAACCGACTATCCAATACATAGTAGAAGAAGCAATTGCTTCTGGGATTGAAGATATCATTATCGTAACAGGTAAAGGGAAGCGTGCAATAGAAGATCATTTCGACCATGCTTTTGAACTTGAAGAAACTTTGTTGAAAAAAGGTAAGACCGATATGTTGGAATCTGTTTTGCAAACTTCCAAAGTGGAAATTCATTATATTCGCCAAAAGCAGCCTTTAGGATTGGGGCATGCAATTTGGTCAGCCCGCAAATTTATTGGTAATGAACCATTTGCAGTAATGTTGGGTGATGACATCGTCGAAAACGACGAGCCCGGCTTGCTTCAATTGATGAAGCAGCATGAGCAGGTTGGCAAAAGCGTTATTGGCGTGAAGCAAGTATCTGATGAAGATACGCAGCGTTATGGCATTATTGATCCAGTATCAGTGGATGGCAAGCTGATCGAAGTTAACAAGTTTGTAGAAAAACCTGCAGTTGGCACTGCTCCGTCGAACTATGCAATCATGGGGCGCTATGTACTAACTCCCGAAATCTTTGACTTCCTGGGTGAACATCAATTAGGTGCCGGTGGGGAAATTCAATTGACGGATGCGATTCAGAAGTTGAATGAGATTCAGTCGGTTTATGCCTATGAATTTGATGGCCGCCGTTATGATGTTGGAGAGAAGTTCGGCTTTATCGAGACAACAATCGAGTTTGCTTTGAAGCGTCCAGAACTGAGAGAACAGCTATTAGAATTGTTTGAACGGAAATTGAAAGAATCCTATGTAAAAAAAGGAGAATAATATGACGATCCTAATATGTGGTGGCGCCGGTTACATCGGCAGCCACACCGTTAAAGAACTAATGGGTAAATATGAAGTCGTCATCTTGGATAACTTAACTACCGGTTATCCTTTTTTATTAGATGACAATGCAATTTTTGAACAAGGTGATTTAGGAGATGAAGCTGTCCTAGATGAAATTTTCACCAAGTATGATATCGATGCAGTATTTCACTTTGCAGCAAATAGTTTGGTGGGAGAATCAGTACAAAATCCTTTGAAGTATTATAGAAATAATGTAAATGCAACGGTCGTTTTATTAGAGAAAATGATTGAACATGGAGTTGGCAAGTTCATCTTCTCTTCAACTGCTGCGACTTATGGAATTCCTGACACTGAGTTAATAACAGAAGAAACAAATACAAATCCGATTAATCCGTATGGCAAATCCAAGTTAATGGTAGAAGACGTATTAGCTGATATTTCTAAAGTACATAATTTCGAATATGTGGCATTAAGATACTTTAATGCTGCCGGTGCACATATATCTGGAGACATAGGGGAAAGCCATGATCCAGAAACTCATCTGATTCCAATCGTTTTACAGCACTTATTAGGTGAAAGAGATAAGATATCTGTTTTCGGGACAGATTATAATACGCCAGATGGAACTTGTATAAGAGACTATATCCATGTGACTGATTTGGCTAATGCACATATTTTGGCTTATGAAGGCATGGTTAATGGAAAAGTATCGAATGAGGTATTTAACTTAGGCAATGGCGCGGGTTATTCCGTCAAAGAAATCATTGATATTTGTGAAAAAATTTCCGGCAAGTCAGCTGTTATCGAGTACGCAGATCGCCGTCCTGGTGATCCAGCCGTATTGGTGGCATCTTCTCAGAAGATAGAAAAGAAACTTGGCTGGAAGCCGCAGTTTAAGTTGGAAGAGATAATTGAGAGTGCTTGGAAGTGGCATTCAAAAAAGGAGGACGAAGGGTGAATAAAAAATTCGCGCCCCTGTGTCAGACACAACTCAGTTTATTCACGACAATTGTATGCAAAAGAAGCTGCATCCAGGAACCCCAATGGTTTTCGGATGCAGCTTCTCTATGTTTATCCGCAACTGTAAATAGTCATAATTGCACCGGACACAGGGACAATCTGGGAACTGCTGGGAATCGATAAGAGAAAAATGGGGAAGGACAAACTATAACCAAATAAGCCTCGTAACTATTAAACTTCTTCTAATATCTGTTCTTTAGATATGCCAGTTTCATCTAAATCATGAATAGCATCTCTCATCAAGTTTTTAGATACCCATGTGTTTAAACTATTACCAGAAGATGCTGCTGCCACTGTTATTAATCTATGTTGCTCTGGAGTTAATCTAACAATAAATTTCCCCGAAAAAGGTTTCTCTGGTTCCACGCCTTCTAATTCACAAAACTCAATATAATCATCAATAGAATCCTTAAATGCTTTAGTTACCTCAGGCACAGACTCACCTTGAAATGTAATTACGTCTTTTAAATCTATAACTTCACCGTGTAATATATTTGCTTCTAGGTCGACTTGGACTTTCCCTGTATAGCCTTTATAAGTTAGAATCGTCATTTTTAACACCTGCTTCCTCTAGAAATTTTCTAACAGATTTAATAGCACCTTTGTCTGTGACTCTCTCAGGATGTGGACGATGAAAAACAGCTTTAACCCCATTTAAAAGAACACGAACCCGAGAACCTCTTCCTTCAGTGATTTTTCCTCCAGCACCTTTAAATAAAGACTCAATATCAGTCCATACAATATCCGACTTTACTGGATCTTCAAATATTTTTTCTAAAATTTTTGATTGTTTGTTGTTCAGTGGTATCACTTATTGATACTAAGATAATCTCTTTTTTAAAAACCGTCAAAGACTTTACCTTACCTTTAAATTCGCGCCCCTGTGTCAGATACAACTCAGTTTATTCACGACAATCGTATGCACAAGAAGCTGCATCCAGGAACCCCAACGGTTTTCGGATGCAGCTTCTCTATGTTTATCCGCAACTCTAAATAGTCATAAAAGTGTGTGACACAGGGACATTCTGGGAACTGCTGGTAATTCACTAAATGTATCGACTATGCTTAGCAATACGCAGGGCTGGGTGCACCTTATAGAACTTCCGTATTCTTTTCTAGTATGGCAGCAATATCATCCAGAGTATATCGATGGTTCACCACATCCACCACAAAATCCTCTTCCATTTGAGGAGACGAAAAGCGCAGACAGTAGCCATTGTATCGGAAAAAAACGGCCGTGCACATAAGCGCCGTTGGTTTATTGGCATTGTGGAAGGCGTAGTGTTGAGCGAGTGACTCCAGCAAAGCAGCCGCTTTCTCATGAATGGAAGGGTAAGTGTCCTCGCCAAACAACGATTGCTGCGGCCTTTTTAACGCTGAATCCAATAAGGCATGGTCTTTCACACCTGATTGTTCATCGGCAGAATGTTCCAGTATGACTTTCTGATTGATGAGAATAGCCATTTCGGCATTATGGAAAAAAAGGCTCATCGATCAACTAGCCCTTTTAATGCTTCGTGATGAGCTTCCATCTCTTCTTCAAGCAAAGTAAAGAAATCAACGGGAATGCCATCCGGCAACTCAACCATTTGAGGGACTTTTTTAATAATCACCTGATTGCCGCCCAATTCAACCTGTACCTCGTCGCCTTTTTTGACATTCAAAGCCTTCAGTGTTTCATGGGGAAGCGTCAATCCCAGTGAGTTGCCGATTTGTATGATGCGTCTTTCTGAAACAGCCATTGGAAGTCCTCCTCACATTTTAACCAACAGTTATAACTATTTCTAATTGTTATAACAATATTGACTAATTTTCAGCTCCTTAACAAGGAATTGCTCTCCAAATCCGAATCCCTGGAAGAGTAAATTATCAAAATTGCGTTGGACAGAAAATACCGTCAACTTATGGACATTTTGAAATAGCATTAACAAACAGAAAACCCGGGAATCGATTGCATTCCCGGGTTTATCGTAAATTATATTATGCTTTTATTCCTGCAGACCAAGGCTGTGGCCAAAGAATCGCTACATCATGTTTAACAGACCAGGGCTGCGGCCAAAGAATCGCTACATCGCGTTTAATAGACCAAGGCTGTGGCCAAAGAATCGCTACATCACGTTTAATAGACCAAGGCTGCGGCCAAAGAATCGCCACATCGTGTTTAATAGACCACGGATTCGCTGTTTCGACTGTTACTCCAGAAACTCCTTTAATTGTAGCTGAATTATTATCTTCATATGTAGTGAACCCGTCGTTTGCTAGAACGCCAGCCAATCCGAATGTAACTGCCGCTAATGTTAAACCGACTTTTCTTATCATGTTGATATTCCCCCCATTTTTTGATTATTCAATAGATATTGCTTTTCTGTAAATGGCTCCGGCTTTCCGATATAATTCCATTGCTTTTTCCTTTTGGTCAACACTGCGGTAATGGTCAGCCACGAGTGTGCAATAGTAGGCTTGATCCATATCATAGCCTTTGGCAAAAATATGTGGTAGCACTTCCATTTCAGCAAGATATTCAAAGCGTTCATGGTTCTCATACAACATTGCCTTCATCAAGTGGAATTGATTGAATACTTCAGCGACAAACTGATTGGATAAAATACTGTCTTCCATTTCATACGTAGTCTGCGTACCGCGTTCACACCATTTCAAGGCTTTGTCTTTCCTCCCCAATTCCCAGTTGGCTTTGATCAGGGTTGTATAGCAACGAAGTTCCTCGATGATGCTCCCTGACTCGATAATTCTCAAACACTTTTCCGTATGACGTATCGTCGCTTCGAAATCTTGGGATAGAAAGTAAAGATAACCAAAGTTGTACTCAACAATAAACTCAAGTTCCGGCAGATTGACCTCTTCAATTACCTTCGCTGCCATTTGTAAATGATTAAGACCATTTTTGATATTACGTGTTCTATGCTCCGCCAAACTAATACAAACATGACATTCTGCTATTCTCTTTGGATAAAACATATTATGATACAATTCAAGCGCTTTTTCCGCAAAATATACCGCATCCCGTGGTTTTACAAGTTGTCCGGATGTAATACCCAACGTATAATAAAGGTCTGCCATTTCAGGCGAAGGCAAATCCAAAGGGGCAGATGTCAAACAGCCCTTATATATATTCATCGCCTCTTGATAATCACCTTCAGAATAATAAATGTTTCCTCTGTATTTGTTTAGGAAGAATAACTGTTGACTATTCATCAGATCTTTAAACTTACAAGCATTTTCATATGTTTCCAAAGCGGCACTTACATCACCAGTAACGACGTAGTATCGGATTGTATGTATCAATAACTCAATGCGGTAAATTTCTTTCAAATGCTCTTTTTTTTGATTTTGCACAAAGTCGAACGCTTCAATCATTTTCGAGCGGCTCTTGATGTGTGTCAGTAATGACTTCAACTCCAGAATCCCATTTTCCACTAAAGGCAGTACGAAAGGATCTAACGGAATTCCTAATCGGAGACAGAGCTTTTTATATACTTTGTCTTCTAACGGAAATTGCTCCATTTCGGCCAGTCGCAAATTTTCTTGCGAAAGGGTTCCTGCAGCAAGTTCTTTTAAAGATAATCCTTGTTCAATGCGATGATACTTTACCCTTAAACCTCTGCCATAATTTTCGAGTTTTGATTTGTATGTACCAGCTCCTTCACTACTGTATACAGCAGTGCTTGAAGAAATTTCACGCAGCATAGTCACTAGATGACTTCCCCCTTGTAATCATAAACCACTTTCTCTATCTCTACGGGTCCAATAAGCTTTATTGCCTTAAACAGTATATCATCTGATTGAAACTAATTCACTAAATTTATCCAGTATAATAATCTATTTCCAATGAAATTCGCGCCCCTGCGTCAGACACAACTCAATTTATTCACGACAATTTGTATTCAAAAGAAGCTGTCTTCAGAAACCCCAGCGGTTTCCAAAGACAGCTTTCCTATTTTTATTCGAGATCGTAAATAGTCATAATAGTACCGGACGCAGGGAAGATCTGGAGTTAACTCTTGCTGTTATTTGGGTAGATTCAGTTGCCACGAAACTCCATAACGGTCATTCAGCCAGCCGAATTTCCGGCTGAATCCATAATCACCTAATGGCATAAGTGCTTGGCCGCCTTCGCTCAGTTTCTGATAAAGGGTGTCAATTTCTTCTTCGGTGTTACACGTAACATATAGTGAGAACGAAGGTGTGAAGGAAAACTGATGTTTTAAATTGCTGTCTATACACATGAATTCCTGTCCTTTCAAGGTGAAAGTTGCCTGCATAACAGTTCCTTCATCCCCACTTTCATTTGCACCATATCGAACGATATTTGTAATTGTTGAATCTTCAATCAGTGATGTGTAAAAATTCATCGCTTCTTCTGCTTTGCCCTCTTGAAACATTAAAAATGGAGTAATCTTTTCCATTATGAACCTGCTCCTTTTAGTATCTATTTTTAAATTATTTGTTTAACCTATACTATCCATTCTTCAAGTAAACTGTCTATTAGTTGAACTGGACTTGTTAAGATCATCTGAAATAAAAATAAGTAAATTCTTTTCCCAGGTAATGAAACAAAGGTTGGGTGTGTCACTGCCGGTGATAAGAGGTAAGGATTCATGTGGGCAAATTGAAAATTGTCTTTAATTTATACGCTGCAATTTAATATCTAAGAACAACCAATTCCGGGAATGCAACATTTCTGGGGTTGGTTGTTTATTTTTAAGGAGACTATTGATAGTCTGCAGTTATTTTCATAAATATTACTTTTATTTTATTTCTGTAAAAGAAGATTTAGAAGAAGGAGAATCGGTTATGTACGGAGAAACTAACTTCTATCAATCGGTGCTGATATCCTTGGAGCCACTGGACTTATGCAGCAGGAGATTTTGGACATAAAGGAGGATACCTATGCCGAGCATGAAAGACAGAGGAGATTATCTCGAAATTACAACTGGAGCCTCGCGGGTGATTTTTACGAAGCAGTGCAAACTCACAAGGACGATCAATGATTTGCTCGTCGGGATATTCTTCGTGTTCGGCAGCTTGCTCAATTTTCTCGGAGCAGCGGAATTCTATGGCAATGTGCTGTATCTTCTCGGCAGTTCGATCTTGGCCGCCCGTGCGGTGAACAGCATCAGAGAAAACATCCGGGTGGAGCATGAAGTGAAGCAGCATAGTTTTGATGAGCCGGGTATTGAAGTGACCGGTACGAATATGGATTGAAAGAAAAAGAACATCCGAAGCCAGGAGTATTGCATTCTTGGCTTCGGATGTTTTGCTATTCTCTATCTTCATCTTCGGTTTTCCGTTCTCTTTCTTCATCATCTTTCGGCTTGTAATCTTCTTTGTAAAAAGCCTGTTTCGCGCCTGAGACTATTTGCTGAGCCGCGTTGACATCCATTTCGTCTCCGGTCATGTCTTCCTCCCGCTTCTTCTTATCGCTCATTCCGGCAGCTCCTTTCGCTTGAAGAGTATGGTATTTAAATTCCCGTTTCGGCCGTCGGCTAAACAGTGCATGGATACAGTTGTCTATGAAGGAATGGAATTCGCGCCCCTGTGTCAGGCTCAATTCAGTATATTCACTACTATTGAATTTCAAAGAAGCCGCCTCTAGAAATTGCAATGGTTTTCAAAAGAAGTTTCTTTATATTTATCCAGAACAGTAAATAGTGATAACTGCGCCGGACACAGGGAACATCTGGGAACTGCTGGAAATTATCGTCCCAGGGAAAGAAACAATTATGAACATAATAACTACCAAAAAGTAAAATGAAATTATAGCGGATTAGCGGTGCTATGTAAAGGTTTGAGCGGCTTTGCGGCTTGAATTTCAAGTATTTTGTGGAAGTATTTAAATAATAAAAAATAATTAGACAATTAAGGATATGTACCTATATAATTAACAAAGTAAGGTCGCAAAGGAAGAACATGTGAGTTAAGGAAGCGCTTGATAAGGGGCGGCCATTAAAGAGAACAGAACAGGAACGGTTTAATTTCAAATAGGACTAATGGATCGAATGGAGCATAAAGGAGGTGAGCAGGATGTGAAGGCGAAAGCGGTGGCAATAGAAAACCTCCGGGTGTGATAGTCGTGGGGACATCACCCGGAGGAAGCAGCTGGAGTATACCAACTATTTGTTAGTATACTCCTTTTTTAGGGAAAGTTTAAGCATTTACTTAAAAAAGGGGATAATGGGATGAAGAAAAAAGAGATTATAAAGATGAAACAGGAATACGCGATCAGTTCTGAAACGATCATGGTGATTCCCAATTATGATGAGAATGGTTTTTTGACGTCTCTGCTGGGCAAAAAGGATGGCGTGACGAATGCCGGTCTGAGCCCGCTTGACTTGATCGACACGAACTTGCGCTACCGCGGTTCAAGCATGCGGGGAGCGATGGACGGCGCCCAGGCGATCCTTGAGAAAAAGAACATGAACCCGCTGATCCTGGACCGCGAACAGGACATCATCCTGTTTCCGTGCCGCTCACCGTTCCGGCCGGACTGTGTATGGCTGTCGCTCCGCCATGTGAAGAATTACAAAAACGTCGGCATCGGCCATACGCAAGTCGAGCTGAGCAACGAAAGCACCATCACCATCGACGTCAGCAAACAGACTTTTGACAAGAAGATACAGCGGGCGTATGAGCTGCGTTATAAGATGCAGGCGCAGTCCCAGCAGTTTGAGGGCAAGGCGATGGAGAGCGGGATGTCGTATCATTTGTTTAAGAATGGGGATAAGCTGAATTATGTAGAGGGGCCGGCGTTGGAGTAGGTGATTTTTTATACGCGCCTGCGTAAGACCGGTTCGGATTGGTTAATATAATTGCATGCTAAAAAGATCGTGTCCGGAAACCAGGAGGTTGTTGGATACGGTCTTTTGGGTTTTATATGGAAAGATAAGAGTGCACCGAATACTGGGAACATAACCCAGGAATAAAACCTTTATTTTTATCTTCCTCATACTCCTGGTTGCAGAAGTTGCCTAGATTTTTGATTGATTTTTATTGGTGGACCTTGGGTTTATTTGCATAGTAATTTTGTACTATGAATCATATAATGGAAGTATAAGTAAAAACAGGGGGCGGGAAGAATGTTTTGTCCGAAATGTGGGAGAGGAAATCATTTCAGCGCGAAGAAGTGTGCGGAATGCGGGAAGTCGCTGAAGGCGGGAGATAAGAAGCCGGGCAGAGGTGTCGTGCGCTGGAGCTTGGCGGCAATTCTTTTGTTTGGAGGAGGCGCATACGGTTTCCAGCAATTTGCGGCTGGCGATGATGTGCAAGATTCAGCTGAAGTGAAAGCGGAAGAAAAGAAACCGGTAAAAGAAGCTCCTGAAAAAGAACAGGGAGCGGCTGGCGATAAACCGAAAACGGAACTCATCAAGGAAACGCAGCAAAAAGTCTATACGGTTCTGACTGGCGGCGGCATGGGATCCGGTTTTCTATATAACGAGTCGGGAATGGTCGTCACCAATGCGCATGTCGTTGTGGGTTATACCGACGTCGTGCTCCGCAATGTTGACGGGGAAGAGTATCCGGGCACAGTCGTTGGTATTTCGGATGTGGAAGACATTGCAATGATTCACGTGGAAGCTTTCGAAGGCGAGGCGCCGCTCGCATCTGAGATGGAAGAGACGCCTGTAGGCACGGAAGTCATCGCCCTCGGCAGTCCGAAAGGCTTGGAGAATACAGCTTCCATCGGCTACCTGACAGGCGTCGACCGGGATTTTTCATCTGATTACCAATACGAGGACATCTATCAGATCGATGCCCAGATCGCGCCGGGCAGCAGCGGCGGACCGTTGATCGATGCAGCGAGCGGCCGAGTCATCGGAATCAATTCCCTGGGCTACACGGATGACAATGCTTTTGGCTTCTCGATTCCGCTCTATTCGGTGGTGGACACTTTGGATGAGTGGGCGGGGTGAAGTGTTTTTGGCGGAGAGATTGTCGAACGCCCGATTAAATTCCTGAGCGCCCGAATAAATCGCTGAACGCCTGATTATTTTCCTGAGCGCCTGAATAAATCGCTGAACGCCTGATTAATTTTCTGAACGCCCGATTACCTCCAGAGCGCCGATTTACGCTGATTTTCAGACGCTGGAATGAGGAAAGCAATGTAAGAAAATGATGTTTCCCTCTATTGGGCATCAATATCTCCAAGTTTAAAGATCAAAAGACTTGAATTGATGCTTTTCGCGGGCGAAAAGCGATAAGAAATCGTGCCCCTGTGTCAGAGCCAATTCATTTTGCTCACAATAACTGCAAATAAAAGAAGCTGTCTCCAGAAAGCCCACAGGCTTTTGGAGACAGCTTTTCTTTTTTCAACAACTATGGTTACTCAGCAGGCTACTCATCCTCAGCAATCACTTGCTGCAATGCCTGTACGAATATTTCTGTCGGCTGTGCACCGGTTAACGCGTATTTTTTATTGATCAGATAAAACGGCACGCTGTTGACTCCGATCTGACTGCCTTCATTTTCATCCGCGCGCACGGCATCCGCCATGTCGTCGCTGGCGAGCATCCGGCTGACCGCTTCACGGTCCAGGCCGACTTCCGCTGCGAGCTCTGTCAAGGTTTCGTGATCGCCGATATGCTTGGATTCAGTAAAGTAGGCATGCAGGATCCGTTCGGTCATTTCGTTCATCAAGCCATGTTCTTTTGCAAACATCGTTAAGCGATGGGCGTCGAACGTGTTCGTTAAAATCAGCGTATCCATCCGGTAGTCCAGCCCGGACTCTTTCGCCATCTGGACCATGTTCTCTGTATTCGCTTTCGCTTGCTCGATGCTCATGCCATATTTCTTGGCCAGCTTCTCGTGCATATTTTCTTTTATATCCCGCTCTATCGTCGGGTCCAGCTCGAAGCTTCTGTACGTCACTTCAATCGGATGGTCAATCTTCTGAATGGCGTCTTCCAGACGCCGTTTGCCAATATAGCAAAACGGTCAAGCAAAGTCGGTCCACATTTCGATCTTCATGGTTAAATCCCTCCAATAATGTAGTCAATTAAAAGGATATAAGAAATGAGGGGGATTTACACGTGATTAGGGTTGGGGAAATAGTATCAAAGTGGAAGTACATAAAAAATGAATACTTTGTATAAATAGAAAACGGATTAAATTTGTTGATGACGTACATGCTGGCACATGGATCAGGGACTATATCCATGTGCAGAATTAGTGAGGGCATATGAGGAAGCTAATGAAATACGGATACCGTGCAAAGTTACAGCACGCAGACCCGGCGATATTGCTTCCTGCTATGCTGATGTATCAAAAATCGGAGCGGAAACTGGGCTGGTCAGCTAAACGGAATGACAGGGATCTGTGCCAGGATGCCTGGAATTTTGAGAAGAACTTCAAGAGCGAGAATTTTGATGAATTCCAAACTAAAGTCTGAATCTGGATCTTAACAACGAAATGTCTTCCCGGAACCGGAAAGACATTTTTTCTTTATTGATAAGAACATTAACCTTCTTTTAACCTTTGGAAATTAGTATGAACTTATTATCAATTTTTGAAATGCAATTCACTTGCTGTTCGGGCTTTCCGGATGGAACCCGTGGGATGGCTGCAAAAAATAAAGATAGAAGAAAAGAAAAAACGAAGCTGATATCACCTGGCAATCGGCAGGTATGCAACTCATTTCAGCTTAAGTTAGAAGGTGAGGAAAATGAGGAATTCCATAATACTCTTCAGCATATTCGCTCTTCATATCAACTATATTCTCTATAATTCTATAGGCATCGATGAAGTTTATAAGAATGGCATCAGATTCTTAGTTATTGCGCTGCTCCTGTTCACTTTGCTGTTGGTTAAAAATCGAATTAAAGTACAATGGTCGGATCTATTGTTTCTGTACTTATTGAGTTTCTCATTTCTTAGTTTTAACATCACGCCTAATATTGTTAATTTCTTTTATATCATACTGATTTTAATTGTCGCCAGGGAATATTCGTTGAAGGAAGTTTTGGACAAGAGTTTTTACATAATGATCATCAGCGCGGTTTCAGTCGTGGTTTTACTGCAATTCGGTTTGACTGAAAATATGCGTTACACCATTGGCGATAGAACCCGAAATACTCTCGGTTTTACAAATGTAAACGCGTTCAGTAATTTGGTTTACGCTTTTGCGATTCTTTATTTATTGTCCAGGAAAGAAATACTGATAAAACATTATATTTTTGTACTTACTTTTGTAATTGTTATTTACAGCTATACGGATTCACGGACTGTCACAGTGGCATGTTTAATTTTTTTACTGGTACACATCATTTTGCAATTCCTATTTAAAATGGCAGATAACAAATTGAATGGATTGATCAAATCGTTCCTGCTGCTCCTTGTTTTTTTCCCGATAGGCATTACATTCCTGTCACCGCTCCTTAGTTCTGAATTTGCAGTATTGGACATATTGACAAGCGGAAGGCTGACGAGGTTTACAGAATATATAGGGGATAACGGTGTGGTAAATCTTCTGTTTGGCGGCACAACTGCCGCGGATAAAGATAACAGCTACCTGCTTATCTTATTCAGCACGGGAATTTTATTTTCCTTGATGGTGCTGGGCCTTATTGTTAAGGCAATCTTCCGCTTAGTCGATATAAAGAAGAGCCAGTACATTGCTTTCATCGTCAGTGGAATATATGCAGGTGCTTTTGAATCGTTATTAGTCAGGCCGGAAATAATTATCAGCATCTGCTTTTGGCTTGTAGTATATAAAAGCGCTTTTGCAAAAGGGAGACTGCTGGAAAAGGAATTCGAGAATAAGTTTATTTAAATTTAATTTACAGAATATTATAAAAATTTGTTTATTTTAATGATTAATCCTGATAGAATGACCGAAACAGAGAAAACAAGACCATGTAATCTGAAAATGGAAACTTTCTGTAATATGAAGGGACTGATTTGCTTATGGATTATTATACACAGCTCCAAAAGAAGATTGAGGGAAAAAAAGCATTGGCTGGTGTAATTGGTCTAGGTTATGTCGGTTTGCCCTTGGCTTTGGAAATGGCAAAGGCAGGTTTTCAAACAATCGGTTTTGATACGAACCCCGGGAAAGTCGAAATAATAAATAACGGAAATTCCTATATTAAGGATATTAACGAAGCGGTATTGAAAAAAGCTGTTGAAGATAAAAAGTTGCATGCGACAAACCGCATGGATACATTAATGCAAATGGATATTATAAGCGTCTGTGTGCCTACTCCTTTGAACCGTGATCAGCAGCCTGACATAACCTATATTAACAGTGCAATTGATGCGATTGAAAATGCCTTTCACAAAGGGGTGCTGATTATACTTGAGAGCACCACATATCCCGGCACAACGGAAGAATTGATCGAAAAACGGTTTGAAGTGCAAGGTTATCGAGCTGGAGAAGACTATTTTCTTTGCTACTCTCCTGAACGGATTGATCCTGGCAATCCTCATTACACAACAAAAACCACGCCGAAAATCATCGGAGGCAGCACAAGCCGCTGCCTGGAACTTGGGGAATTGATGTATTCAACGTTTATAGACGAATTGGTGAAAGTTTCTTCTCCCCGGACAGCGGAAATGGCGAAACTGCTTGAAAATACATTCAGGAGTGTTAATATCGCTTTCATCAATGAGATGGCGGGCTTATGTGAAAAATTGGATTTGAATATTTGGGAAGTGATTGAAGCGGCAAAAACCAAACCATTCGGATTCATGCCATTTTATCCTGGCCCAGGCATCGGGGGACATTGCATACCTCTTGATCCAATGTATTTACAGTGGTCAGCGAAAAATCATGATGCAGGCAGCAAATTCATCGAGCTGGCTCAGGAAACGAATTTGCATATGCCGTTCCATGCGATTTCAAAGATTACTGAGATTCTGAATGAAGAAACAAAATCACTGAAGAATTCAAAAATCCTTCTAGTGGGAATCAGCTATAAACAGGATACTGAAGATTACAGGGAATCTCCGAATCTGAAGATTTTCCGTCATTTGCTTGATAAAGGGGCAAAAGTGTCCTATTACGATTCCCACGTCCCATCCATCTCCTTTGGCAATCAGCAAATCGAAAGCATAAAGGATCTTGAAAATTTAGACTCTTATGATTGTATTGTCATCCTGACTGCCCATTCGGAAGTAGATCATGCGGACATGTTGAAGTTTGGGGTGCCGGTATACGATACACGCAACGTTATTAAAAAGAAACACGATTTAGTGTATGTTTTGGGAGATGGCACACATCAGATTGCTGAATCTTATATTGCTGCTTTGGGTCTTACCGCGCTCTAGGATAGGATGGTTTTTCAGCTATTTAAGGAGGTGAGGGGGTTGAAGGTCAGCATCATTGTCCCCATCTATAATGTGGAACAGTATTTGAGAATGTGTCTGGACAGTATCGTCCATCAATCTTACCCTGACATAGAATTATTGCTGATAAACGACGGCTCTCCGGACGGCAGTCTGGTAATTTGCAGGGAATATGAAGAAAAGTATCCGTTCGTCCGCGTAATCAATAAACCCAATGGCGGTTTGTCGGATGCAAGGAACAGAGGAATTCTGGAAAGTACTGGAGAATACATCGTATTTCTGGATGCCGACGATTACTGGGCAGGTGATTTTCTTCTGGATTTGATGCAACAAGTTCGTCGAAATCCTGAACTTGATTATATTTTATTCAACTATAAAAAGTTCTATCAAACCTCTGGAGTATTTGGGCAGACCCGTCACGGAAAAGGGCTTGGCAAGCTGAATGGAAGCAGCGGGAAGGCTTTTCTGGCAGCTCTTCTGCAAGAAGACAAGGAGTTCAACTGGTTTGCCTGGCAAGGACTCATCAGCAAAAGATTCCTGCTGGAACATAACTTGTTCTTTCAGACAGGAAGGAATTATGAAGATATCCTTTGGACACCGCAAGTTCTGTTAAAGGCAAAACAAGTCAATTTTTTTGAGCAGTCCGTTTATGTTTACCGGTTGGAAAGGGAAGGGCAGATTACATCCAGTTTTTCAATGGAAAATTTGAAAGGCAGTATGTACGCAGCGGATTTTTGGCATAAGGAGTTGGTGAAGTACGACTTGGAGAGGAAACTGAACAGACAGCTGCTGAAAAATTTCATGACTTCTTACTTCGTTACAATCTGGTTTGCGGGATTTCTTGAAGCCGCAGAAAAAAACGAACTCCTTGCGATAATGAAAGAACATCGGCAGTTATTGGCTTTTCCCAACAGTCTTGCCGGTAATATGACAGCGATATTGTGCAGGGTATTCGGTTTTTCAGTTTGTATGGAAATTCTGAAAAAAGGCATATTCGTAAAAAGATCATTTCGATGGATAAGGATTTCGGTAAAAGACGGACTGATTAAAAGCGGGGTGATTTAATGAGCAGGAAAAATATTCTGGTCAATGCCACTTCACTGGCTTCAGGCGGAGGATTGACAGTTTTGAATCAATTCATGGCGGATCTTTCCAAAGAATATGAGGGCAAAGAAACAATTTTTTACGTATTCGTACCCGATACTTATAAAGAGCATCATCCTCAGGAACATATCCATTGCCATAAAAACAAAGATAACCCTTTCTATAGAAATCGTAATTACTGGAATTTAAGAGGTTTAAAAAAGTGGGTAAAGCATGAAGATATTGAAGTGGATGAGCTTTTCTCCCTTCAAAATTATTATCCCTTCGGCTTTAATAGCCGAAAAATTTTTAAGCGCTTGTATCTGCATCAACCAATTCCTTTTTTTGACTATAAGTGGCGGTTTTTCAGAAATGAGGAACGGAAGCTCTGGTTTTATCAAAATATCTACTATCAATTGATAAAAAGCAGTGTGCGGAAATCTGGGCAAGTCATTGTTCAGACGAATTGGTTCAAGCGACAAATCATTAAAAAAACAGGGATTGATGAAGAGTTGGTACTGGTTGATAAGCCGGCATTTAACCACATCGACCCTGGTCATTACAGCAAAATTGAAGGTTTGAAAGGCAGTAAGCGATTATTTTTTCCGGCAGATGATTACGCTTATAAAAATCATGAAATCCTCTTTAAAGCGATGAATATTCTTGTAAACGGTCCCAGGCAAAGAAAAGATATCGTTCTCTATTTTACGTTGGACAAGAACAATGTGATGGCCAGGCGTTATATGAAGGAATACAAAGTCGAAGAAAACATCATTTTAACAGGTAAATTATCTTATGAGAAAGTGATGTGTTATTACCTTACGGTGGATGTTCTGTTATTTCCCAGTAAAGTAGAAACGTTCGGGATGCCTTTGCTGGAATCCAAAGCTTTCGGTCTGCCGATTATTGCTTCGGACTTGGATCTATACCGCGAAGTGATCGGCGAAACGGAGCAAACAGTGGCTTATTGCACCTATGACGACGAACAACAATGGGCTCAGACGATTGAATATCTGATTGATCAGGGGTGAAAAAATGATCAGGAACAAACAGGATTACCTGTTCTATTTAAGAGCGGATTTACTGGCGAATAATATGGAGGAATGGAGGTGGCATCACCATTACACCAAACCGGTCCGTTCCTACCAGCGGCTTTTGCGCAAAGTAGAGTATTACAAAAACTGTAAAAAAGGTTTATTCGGTCGATTATACCTTTGGTTTTTAAAATACTGCTTCTATAAAAAGTCGGTCGAGCTGGGTCTGCAGATCAAGCCAAATGTCTTCGGCCCGGGTTTGGGGCTCCCTCATTACGGCAGTATTGTTGTCAGCAGCCGCGCAAAAATAGGGAAAAATTGCCGCATCCATTCTTCGACTAATATTGGGGAAAGTGACGGGAGAGCACCGATTATCGGTGACAATCTTTATATGGGGCCTGGTGCTAAAATAGCTGGCGGCATCCAGATTGGAGACAATGTCGCAATCGGTGCAAACGCTGTTGTGTTCAAAGATGTGCAGAGTAACGTGACTATTGGGGGTATCCCGGGCAAAGTGGTGTCTGAAAAAGGCTCGAAGCATTTGGTGATCGACGGCTATGGCCAAGCGCTTGCCGAAATGGAGCAAGTGATGAAAAAGGAGACTTCCTATGGATGAAGCATTGGTGTCTGTCATTATTCCCACTTATCGGCGCCCAGTCATGCTGCGGCGTACAATCGAAAGTGTGCTTGGCCAAACCTATTCGAATGTGGAAGTAATCGTGGTGGACGATAATGACCCTTGGGACACAAGCAGAAAAGAGACCAAAGAGTTGATGGAAGAATACCGGGACAATGAAAAAGTGAAATACTTGAAGCATCCTTATAATAAAAACGGTTCTGCTGCGCGAAATACCGGCATACGATCTGCATCCGGGTTTTATATCGCCTTTTTGGATGATGATGATGAATTTTTGCCCAGCAAATTGGAGAAGCAGGTGCAAAGAATGCGGGCAACGGAAGGGACCGGTGTCGGCGGCGTTTATTGCAATTACAAGCGCTACAGTAAAGGGAAATTCTCGTTGAGTACGGCACATAAATATCAACGGGATGAAGGCGATTTGACCGCAGATTTATTAATGGAGAAAAATGAGATCGGCGCCGGTTCCACATTATTGATCACAAAATCAGCCGCAGTGGAATTGGCTGGTTTTGATGAGAGTTTCCAAAGGCATCAGGATTGGGAGTTTCTGCTGCGTTTTTTTAAAAAATACAAACTCGCATTATGCGAGGAATCCTTGGTCAATGTCCATGCTGACGATCAGGTGAATAAAAAAACACCGGAACAGCAGGTGATGATAAAAAATAAATACCTGCAGCAATTTCAGCGGGAAATTTCCAGTTTGGACGTGTCGATACAGAACCGGATTTATTCACGTCATTGGCTGGTGTTGGCGGAAGCATTCTTTCAGGCAGGTGATATGGAAAATGGCTGGGCCTACGCAAAAAAAGCGTTGGCCAGACGTGGACTGCCGGTAAAAGGGAAGATAAAGCTGTATGCTTACCGCTTGAACCTGTTTGGATTCATCAATGGTGTGTTCATTTCCAGTAAAAACTTACTGACATTCAAAGAAAGAAAATAATGCGGAAACAGGGGGCAGGCGCTATGAAGGTCTTGTTCATTGTCGAAATGGACGGCAGTATGCGCGGTGGATTGTTTTTGACGACTCACGATAAAATCAAAACCTTGCTTGAAGAATACAAAGACTTTTCCGCAGATGTATTCTGTTTGTCTGTTTACGACGGAAAAGTACTGTCGTTCCTTAAGAAAAAACTCAATCGAAAAGTAATTGGCCGTCTGGCACCTGAATATGAATTTGGAGGTATACTTTATAGAACTTTATATGTGAAAGAGACTTTAACCTTGAAATTGTTGAAGAAATTTGGATTTGATTCGCTGTATTACCGGAAACCGGCAGCTCTATTGGAAACAAGTAACTACGACCTTACTTCGGCACATTGGGGCGACCCGCAGGGAAGTCTGGCCAATTACTTGAAAAAGCGTCATAATCTCCCTTATGCACTGTCGCTTTATGGCAGCGACGTTCATTCCGTAAAGAGCAAAGGGAGAGAGAAACTGATTGTGCGAAATATGAATCAAGCGGATGCAGCTTGTTTTGTCAGCCCGCAATTGATTGCACTGGCTGAGGAAATCGGGTTTGAAAATCAGTATTCAAGGGCTCATGTCATCAATAATGCTGTCGATGTCAGGATTTTTAATTCGTACAATGAAACTGAAAGAAGAAGCATGAAAAAAGAATTGCAAACTCATCCATATGTTGTGGGGTTTGCCGGCAACCTGAATTATATAAAAAGAGCAGATTGCCTGGTCCCCATGTTCAAAGCGATTCAATTGAAGGCAGATAAGGAAATTACTTTCTTTATTATCGGTGAAGGTCCTATGAAAGCAGATATACAGGAAGAAGCCGCGCAAACCGGATTGGATATCCGGCTGATCGGCAACATCCCTCAAAAGGATTTGGCGAAATATTATAATCTGATGGATTGCGGTGTATTGCCAAGCCGAAAAGAAGGCTATGGAAATGTGGTAAGCGAAAGCCAGGCTTGCGGAACTCCTGTCATTGGCGCAGATATTGGTGGAATCCCGGAAGCGATAGCTGACAAGTCATTATTGGTATCCATGGACCAGGAAGATTTCATCGAAGATTTTGCTGGAAAAGTGGTCCGTATCTTGGAAAATGGAACAAGGGTCAAGGTGAATAGCCACCTAAAGAAAGACAGCGTGGATAAGGAAGTGCAGATATGGAAGGAATTCATCGATCTTTCACTGGATGACGAAACAGTACAGAAATCAGAAGCCTACAATTAGGAAAATCGAATGAGTAAAGCGGGTAGATATTTTGAATCTCCTAAAAAAACTGTTTTCATTTTCAATCGGAAGTACGCTTGGGCTGCTTATCGGGCTCGTCAGTACACCCATCATTACGAGAATAATCGAGCCGGCAGAGTTTGGTATAGCTGCGATCTTTATGACAGTGAGCAGCGTACTCGGAATCCTGGCGCTTGCTGGGATAGACCAGGTCTTTATCCGGTTCTTCTATGAATCGGACAGGTTGGATCTGTTAAGGAAATGCCTGTTTTTTTGCATCGGCAGCATGGGTGTGTGCATAGCCGCCATCATCTTATTTGGCGAGCCTTTGTCCACTTATATTTCCCCTGATGATAATTATGTGATTCTGCTGACCATCAATGTGGTGGTCATGGTTCTTTTTCGCTTCAGTTTGCTGATTTTAAGGATGCTTCAATTTGGTTACCGTTATTCCCTTATCCAAGTTCTGCAGCGATTGCTGGATTTGCTGTTTGTTCTTTCTTTTGCCTTCATCTTTTTTCCGAATCGATATGCATTGATCTTCAGCAGCATTCTGGCCTCATTTATCTTATCGATCGTCTCGCTGTTCATGGCCCGTTCTTTTTGGGATCCAGCAGATGAAGTGCGCAAAAAAATCAGCTTTAAACCAGTCATGTCTTATTCGTTGCCGCTGCTTCTGGCGGCTCTCATGACAGTGCTGTTTCAAACCTTGGACAAACTCTTTTTAAACGCTTGGGTCACCAGCGCAGAATTCGGCATTTATGCCGCCGCTTTTAAACTGGTGGCCATCCTGAATGTCATCCAAACTTCATTTACGTTATTTTGGGCGCCCGCAAGCCTGGAGCATTACCAGCAGAACCCGGAGGATAAAGAATTCTACAGCCGCATATCCAAAATGATAACAGTCACCATGATTTCTGTCTGTATTCTGGTAGTCTTAACGAAAGATATCCTGGTGTTGTTTTTAGGAGAAGCTTATAGGGAAGCGTCTTCTGTTATTGCATTGCTGGTGCTGATGCCTGCCATGTACACAATGTCAGAAACCACGGTACAAGGGGTAGTCTTTTCCTTAAAATCCTATTTACATATCGTTGTCTCCGGAATTGCGTTGACAGCCAATATTCTGTTGTGCTGGTGGCTGATACCGTTATTCGGCATGGAAGGCGCATCGTTGTCTATTGCCCTTTCCTATATTGTCTTTTACCTGTCGCGCACATATTTCGGGATGAAGCATTTCTATTTTGACGTGAAACTCCTGCGTACTTTGCTCTTGATTTTCTGTTTGTTGATCTGGGTGATTGCGGTGGTTTTTCTGGACAATCAAATCATCCTTTTTGCCGGGGGAGCGGGAATGTTTGCTTTGCTCCTTTTCTTATTCGCGGAAGAAGTTTTGGATGGCCGAAATTTTGTCCGGCAGATGCTCAATAAGAAGGCTTAAGTGAATAAGAACTGCAATTTGTTAAATGAAAAAATGCGTGAAGAGCCCGTTATCCCCAGCAATGGAGCGGATTCTTCACGCATTTTTAATTATGTAATAGAGCCAGCCAAAAAGAAAAAACCGCCGGAAAAACCTTCCCGGCGGTCTGAAATATCATCAAATCGTATTTTCTTCAGTATTCTTCACTCTGATTTTCTCTTCTTTATCCAACTTCTGCAGCAGCTTTTCTCCTTCGATGTCCAGATCCGGGAGAATCTTGTCGAGCCACTTCGGCAGGTACCAGATTTTGTCGCCGAACATGGACATGACGGCCGGAACGAAGATCATGCGGATCAGGAAGGCATCGACGAGGATACCGAATGCCAGGGCGAAGCCGATTTGCTTGATCATGATGTCATCCGTGAAGATGAATCCGGAGAATACGGAGACCATGATCAGGGCAGCGGCGACGACGACTTTGCTGGCGGTTTTGTAGCCGGTGACGATGGCGTTGTCGCCTTTTTCACCGTGGATATAGGCTTCGCGCATGGATGATACAAGGAATACCTGGTAATCCATGGCGAGGCCGTAAAGGATACCGGTAACCATGATCGGGATGAAGCTCAGTAACGGACCGCCTGTATCAATGCCGAACATCGAACCCAGCCAGCCCCATTGGAACACGGCCGTTGTTGCGCCGAATGTCGCCATGATGCTCAACAGGAAGCCGGCAGTCGCTTTGATCGGGATGAGGATCGAGCGAAATACCACTAATAAAATCAGCAGTGACAGCACGACGATGATCGCGATATAAATAGGGAACACTTCAGACAATTTCTCCGAGATGTCGATGTTGATCGCGGTCATGCCGGTTACGCCGATTTCAGCGTTAGTGCTTTCCGTGACAGCCGCGTCTGTACGCAGACTTTCAACCAATTCTTTCGTCGCTTCATCCGTTGGTCCGTTTTCCGGAATAATCGAGATGATGGCGATTGTACCGTCTTCGTTGAATCCGCCTGGCGATACTTCCGCTATGCCGTCAAGCTGTGAAATATTGGACAGCAGCTGGAAATATTCCTGCGGATCGACAGCGGCGTCGTCTTGATCTTTTGCGACGACGAGGAGCGGGCCGTTATAGCCTTCGCCGAAACTGTCAGCGATGACATCATAACTTTGTCTCGTCGGTGTGTCTTTATTGGCGCTGGCGCCGGACGGCATGCCGAGATTCATCTGTGCGACCGGAACCGCTAATGTGCCGAGAACCGCGATGACGAGCAGGACCGCGACCCATTTCGCTTTCAGAAGGCCGGTGATCCACCCTTGTGCAAAGCTTGGTTTGGAAGCTGTTGCAGCTTGTTGTTTATTTCTTGTTTTATTCGAAACGATGCGTTCGCCGATCAAGCCCAGTAATGCAGGCAGAAGGGTCAATGCGACGAGTACGTCGATGAACACGGTCAGCGCGGCGACGAGCGCCATGCTGCTCAGGAATCCGATGCCGATGACGAGCAATCCGCTGAGCGCGATGATGACCGTCAGGCCGGCGAAGAAGACGGCGCTTCCTGCTGTGCCTGTTGCCCGGGCTGCCGCTTCTTTAGCCGGCAATTTTTGTGAAATGATCAGATTGCGCTGGCGGTTGACGATGAACAGCGCATAGTCGATGCCGACTGCGAGGCCGATCATCAACGCAAGCACCGGTGTCAGAGAGTTGATCTCGAACAGGTTCGACAAGGCGAATGTACCACCGACACCTACACCGACGCCGATCAAGGCGACAACAAGCGGCAAACCGGCAGCGATAAGCGATCCGAGTGTGACGACGAGGATGACGCCGGCGATTGCGAGTCCGATGATTTCATGCGTGCCGCCGATCGGAATATCGACGCCTTGCAGCGTGCCTGTCGGGATGACAGTGATGGAAGAGCCGTCTTCAGCGATGGCTGCGGCATCAGCGAGTTCTTCGCGTTCGCTTTCACTCAGGTCTTCCGCTGTTTTAGTAAGTTGAAACTGGAATAACGCGACTGAACCGTCTTCCGAAATCTGGACGCCGGGAACTGGCATATCCTGGATCACTAACGGACGGTGAGCAATTTCAGTTGTCTGCAGCTGGCTCAGCATGCCTTGCATTTCTTGCATCTGGGCCATTGCTTCCGGATCCTGCATCATATCCATCGGATTCACGACGTGACCCAATTCATAAATCTCGTTTACGGCCATTGCAAGAGCCTGCGCGTTCGCGGGATCGTCAATGGCTCCGCCTTCAGGTATTTCAAAAAGGTAACTTCCCTGGCCACCGGACGCTGCCGGGTATTCCTCCGCCAGCTCATCAAGCACGTCCTGTGCGGCGGTTCCGTCAATTCTTGTTTCACTGCTTGTGCTCACGTCATTCGTTACGATGGCGGTGATGATGACCCCTAAGATGAGCAGCCATCCGGCAATGAAAAGCCAGGGCTTGCTGTATGCTGTTTTTCCTATGCTGTAAAAAAATCTCGACACGTGTGCAACTCCATTCTATGGTTGTTTTAATTTTGTTCAGCTGAATCCTTTTCGCAAATGAGCAAATACGGTGTCCATGTATTGATTGAACTCATTACCTGTTTCTTCATCTTCCGGCAAATGCACGTCGAAGCTTTCATCAAGGACCGGCAAAATCGCTCCGAACACCGCACCGATCAGAATATGATAATATTCCTTCGGATAAGCGTCTCCGTATTCTTCACTGATGCCGCGGCCTGCAAAATCCTGCATTTCCATTAATGCGCCGGTCACATACAGCCTGAGCGCTGGATACTCCCGGGACAATGAAATCAGCCCTTTCAGCCGTTTCAGTTTGTTGATTGTGAAACTGCGGCGGATGTAGATCTCAATGGTACTTAATGGTGTATGTTCTTTTGTGGAAAATGCATAATGTTCATCCGACTCCAGATAATCCTCCAGATGCAAGGAGTTTGCTATCGCTTCTTCCTTGCAGGAAAAATAATTGGCGAATGTACGCCGCGAATAGCCGGCCTTCGTCACAATATCTTCCACTACAAACCCGTCGGCTCCGCGCTCGGCCGCAAGTTCAAATGCAGCCTCGGCCAACGCCTTCCGTGTTGCCAGTTTCTTCTTATCACGCAAACTGCTTTCTGCCATTTCTTCACCTCGTTTATGTAACGTTAAAGTTATATCATAAAAATGCACAAAGGGCAATTTTTCTCTTTGGGCAATTTTAACGTCTTAAAATCGTGTCATTTTAAATATTATTACAGGAACATCTCATTTATTACTATTTTGATAAAATGCCTATTTTTATGAACAGACACGATATAATGAATTTCGTTGAAGAAATAAATTTTATGGCAAGGGAGACAACTATGACTGACAAACAGAATTTCCATTTGAAAAAACTGGGTTTCATTCTTACCGCAGCTTTGCTGTTCTTTATGTTAGCGGCATCGCCGTCTTCGGCCGCACCGTCTTTCTCGGATGTGTCGAAACATTATTGGGCGCATACGGAGATTACGGAACTGGCGGACAAAGGTATCATCAAAGGCCACATGGATGGCACTTTCCGTCCGCATGATTCTGTGACGCGTGCGCAGAGCGCGATGATGATTGCGCGGGCGTTGGATATTTCTACGGCTAACCGCCCGAATCCGAATTTCAAGGATGTAACGCCAAAAACACCGGGCTATGCCGAAATCGCGGCGTTGGTTGATCTGGGAGTATTCTCAAAAGACGTGAATTTCAATCCGACAGAGCCGGCGACGCGCGCACAAGTTGCCAAGATTCTGGTGGAGGCGTTCGATCTGAAAGGATCGGGTTCAGGCATCAAGGCGTTTAAAGATGTCTCGTCGTCAAAATGGTACTACTCTTATGTAGATACACTGGTCCATAACGATATTACGACCGGCACATCGAAAACGGCATTCAGCCCGGATCGCAACGTCGACCGTGTGCAGATGGCCGTATTCATCTACCGCAGCCTGAATGCGGAAAGCCCGGCAACACCGGGAGTTCCGTCTGGAGAGGCGGCAATGATGACAGAAGTGCTGAATCTGGTCAATAAAGAAAGAGCGAAAGTCGGCGCTCCTGCGCTTAAGGCGCATAAAGCCTTGCAGGAAGCGGCAATTCTCAAATCGAAAGACATGGCAGACAAGAATTATTTCAGCCACCAATCCCCGACATACGGCAGTCCGTTTGATCTGATCAAATCCCGCGGCATTTCCTACACTGCGGCAGGCGAGAATATTGCAGCAGGACAAAGAAGCGCTGAGGCGGTTATGTCATCATGGATGGACAGCCCAGGCCACAAGGCGAATATCCTGAACGAGGATTACACGCATTTGGGTGTCGGAATCTATAAAGGTGGTTCGTACGGGATTTACCATACGCAGCTGTTCATACGGCAGTAAGACAGGAGAAACCACTTCAGGGATGAGGTGGTTTTTTCTATTTTAGGTATGCCGGATGTTTATAGCCAGGCAGGAAGGGAATAAAGACGATAGAAATAGCTGATGCTAACTCAAGATAAGAGAAGTATTTCAATTTGGAGGTAATCGTATGAACAAGACAACTCAGGCAAAACACATGGACGAGCAGCAGATCATTTTCTGCAAGAGCCAGGAAGAGTTTGCGAAAACTTTAAAAGAAGTCGCGGCTGAAGAAAATGGATTTATGGAAGAATTGGGTGAAGAGTAATAACGAAGCGAAGCAACTCCTATAGGGAGTGCTTTTTTATTTTCAGGGGAATTTTAATAAGGCATGTCTTCATTTGCTGACGCGTTTTATTGGATTCCGTACCATTGGTGGAGTGATTCTTATCCGTTTCTAAATGGAAGAATTGATAAGTGAAACAAAATTCTGTCATTCCGGTTCCGGATATTGATATGATGATTGGAGTAAAAAGAGGCGATGGGGTGGAGACGATGAAGAAGATACATAGCGATATTGTGCAGTTCCGGGGCAGCCATTACGATTTGGGATATTTGCACGGGCAATATTTGAAGGGTTCGATCACACTTGAAAACAGAAGGAAGCAATGGACGGCGAAGCGGCCGCGGTTTGAAATCGATGTGACTGAAACAATGGATGCGTTTCGGCGGTTTGCGCCTGGCGTGTGGGATGAGCTGACAGGCATGCAGGAAAGTCTGGAGCTGCCGATGGAAGAGGTGCTGCGTGATTACGGGGGCTACCGGATCGACGCGATGCCCTCAGGGTGTTCGATTGTTGTGGGCGATGATTTTCTGGTGCGCAATTATGATTTCCACCCGCAGACTTATGAGGGACGCTATGTTTTATTTCAGCCGACGGATGGCCAGGGCTATGCGACAATCGGTCCGGCGCAGCGGATTACCGGCAGGATGGACGGCATGAACGAGAAGGGGCTGGCGATGGGCTATAATTTCACGCACCGCAAAAAGCCGGGGGACGGATTTGTCTGTTATACCATCGGCCGGATCATTTTGGAGACGTGCGCAGATGTGGATGAAGCGGTGGCGCTGTTGATGGAGATTCCGCACCGCGGGTCGTTCAGTTATGTAATGAAGGACCGGTCGGGAAAAAGTGCGATAGTCGAGGCGAGTCCGCGCGCTGTCGATGTGCGGTCGGCGAATGTATGCACGAACCATTTCGAGATCCAGCAGGCGGAGAATCGCAATTATTTGAAGGATTCTTATGAACGGCTGGAGGCAATGGCTGCTCGGCCTGATGATACGGCGGATGTGGCGCGGGCTTTCCGACTGTTGAATGACAGCGATGGGGGAGTTTTCGCGAAGCAGTATAAGAGTTGGGCGGGGACGATCCATACGTCTGCTTATTTGCCGGAGAAGGGACAGGCGTGGTTTGCGCTGGGCGGCGACCGGGAGCCGGTGGTGTTTGATTTTGACAGCTGGCTGGAAGGTGAAGAGTTGAGTGTGAAGAAAGTTGATGGCGAAGTGGATACGGATGTCGGATTTGGGCATCTGGATCGGCTTTATGGGAAGGTTGTGTCAAGGGGGTAGTGGATATTGGAGATGGTTAAAGATGTTTAGGTGGAAAAGTTGGATAAGGGAAGGCCCGTCATTTAATGGCGGGTCTTTATTTATATTTTTGTGTTAGTAAAAAAAAGGGGTGTTCGGATTCTCTTCATTACGTTGAGATCGCATTTTTTTGCCCCTCACCGCCTAGCGTTTGAGTTTTGGTTTAGGGCAGAATCAATATAAACATCTTTCTGCTTATGTATACCTGTTTTGCGACTCCATTTTAAGAAGCCAAGCAAAGATATGGAGCAAAACAGCGAAGACTCCCAGGTGATTAAGCGAAGTGCTGAGATCCACTCGGGCGAAGTGGAACGAGCCCGAGTTAGCTCAGCGCGAGCCACCAGGAAAGCGAAGCTGTTTTGTGGAATATCGGTTTCTGAGCCTTCTCCTGCAACAATCAGCTCTTCAGCCTCTATATAGAGGGAAGAAGCCGCTGCTCCCGATGCCTCCGTTATTTCTTTTATATTCCACGAGTTCTTCGTAAGCTGCTTCATTTCTTACTTTTTTACCGACAAAGAAGTCAAGCGGCTCTGTTTTGGTGAAATTGCGTTTGAATCGGTCGAGGTGCACGTCTCCGCCGCCACCGCCCAGATGGAACATTTTCTTGTTGTTCTCGGCGCCCCAGCTGCAGGCTTCATAGATGATCAGGCTGTTTGCGGCTAGGTGATAGTATTCCGGGTCATTCGCCATCAAGTGATAATGTGCATGGTCGCCGTGATGGACCACCAGGCAGGACGAAACGATTTTGCCTTCGTGGAGGGCGTTGATAAGAAATGAGTTGTCCTTTAACTGGCGGAACGAATCTTCAAGGAACTCTTTCGAGAATAGATAATACTCGTCCATATTCGTTTTCTTCGCAGTCAGCTCATACAAACGATGGAATTCGCCGATTGTGGAGCCTTCAAAATCGAATTCGATTTCCACATCATTTTTTTGCGCCCTGCGGACTTGCCTTCTGGTGGAAGACGAGAATTCGTCCATAAAGAAATCCTTTACAGCCAAATCGATGTAGATGGTGGTTCCCTGATTCCGCATTTCATAGGCTTCCTTGAAATTCTCCGCATTCTTGATCCACGGGCTGAAGCGGATATATTCTGCGACGATTTTATTGTCATCACAATATTTTTGGAAGGCATCATCGAACGCGGACTGCAGTTCGTCCAGCTTGTCTGGCATGCACTCCAGGATGACGGGGCCGCTGAACCCGTAAGGCGTGATTATGTCGTAATAGGTTTCGCCGTGCAAATCGATCGGGATTGTACGGAGGATGAATTGGTAATAGACATGGCCCCATCCATTTTTCAGTTCGAATACCCGCTGCTCACCGTCCTGTTCTTTGTCTTCATAGGATTTCCCCCATTCCGGCAGGAAATAGATATCGGGCAGATTCACCATGCAGTCACTTCCCCTGGATAGATTGTTTAACGGAGCTGATATACATAAATAAAGCAATTCCATGAAATTATAACATACTTTGGACCTAGTATAACAGATTATTCAGATATCTTTTCAGTTGCGCAGAATACTATAGGATTTAACTTCCTTTTAACCTGCCCTGGTTATTCTAAAGTAAATAATAATGGAATTTCTGAGGGGTGTGAAAATGGATAGTTTCTACAGCGGGTATGTGAAGAGGCCGATGGATATTGTGCTTTCGTTCAGCGCGCTTATTGTGTTCAGCCCTGTGTTTTTGATCGTGGCGGCGCTGGTGCGGCTGAAGCTGGGCAGCCCGGTTTTATTCAGGCAGGAGCGGGCAGGGTTGAATGAAGAGATTTTTGAGATGTATAAATTCCGGTCAATGACGGATGAGAAGGATTCCGATGGGAATTTATTGGACGACAGTGTCCGGTTGACTGAGTTTGGGCGGTTCCTGAGAGCATCATCTTTGGATGAACTTCCGGGGCTGTTCAATATCCTGAAAGGCGATATGTCGCTTATCGGGCCAAGGCCGCTCGTGAAAGAATACCTGCCTTATTATTCAAATGAAGAGCGGGTACGGCATTCGGTGAGACCCGGTTTATCCGGCCTGGCTCAGATTAACGGCAGGAATTCAGTGCCATGGGAGGAGCGGTTTTATTTTGATATCCGATATGTTGAAAACATCAGTTTCAAAGCGGATCTGTCAATCATTTTCAAAACCATTTCACTGGCGATCAAAAGAAGTGATATCGGAGAGCGCGGAACGGATGGGGTTGACGATTTTGATGTACACAGGAAAAAGATTATGGAACCCGGCCAGGAATATGAAGTTTAATGGGAGGTGAGTCGATGGAGATAGGCAGTGAGTTTTGGCTTGATATATTACCCGAACAGACTTCGGTGGAATTGCCCGGATACTTGAAGAGGTATGGGGATATCGCCTTGACAGCTTCAGGCTCGAGTGCGCTGACGCTCTTATTGCGGCAAATACAGCCGAAAAGCAAAACGGCTCTTTTGCCTGCCTATATTTGTGAATCCGTCATCGAACCGTTTCTGGAGGAAGGGTACGTTTGCCATTATTACGAAGTGGATGAAAACCTGATGCCGGATATCGAAAGTATCAAGTCGCGTAAAGAGGTCGGGGTGTTTTTGCACCTGGGCTATTTCGGCTTTCCTGTGAACGCTAATTTGAGCGATGTCCTGGCAGCTTTTAAAAGGGAATCGGTATTGATAATAGAAGACGTTACGCACAGTCTTTTTTCAAACTATGAACTTTCAAGGTTAAACGATTTCTACATCGGCAGCATCAGGAAATGGCTCGGTGTGCCCAGCGGCGGTTTTTTGGCTGCGTCAACTGGAAAGCTTGATGCTTCGCTGGAAGAGGATTTTGCTTTCGCCAATAAAAGATTAGCGGCTTTATTGACCAAAGGGGAGTATATCAGAACTAAAAATATGGAGTTGAAAACCGCAGCTTTAAGAAAGATTTCTGAAGCGGAGCAATTATTGAAAGAGAATTTTTCTCCTTGGCAGATTGATGGGTTGTCCATGGAAATAATTTCGGCTTTGGATGCCGAAGAATTAAAGCAAAAGCGGAAAAGTAATTATCTGGCTTTGTACAGCGGGATACAAAATATTCAAGGAGTGAAACCTCTTTTCGCATTATCAGATGAACGTGTATGCCCGCTCTTCTTTCCGGTGATGATAAAGAAGGAAGAAAGGGGCAGGATAAGAGGCAGGCTTACTGAAGAGGGGATCTACTGTCCGATCCACTGGCCGCTGCCGCCGCAATTGGAAACTGAAAAATTGGGGACCACCAAGGCGGTTTTTGACGAGATCCTCTCGATCCCATGTGATCAACGGTACGGTGAAGATGATATGAAACGCATTGTGTCGGTGCTGGAGTCCATTTCCTGAATTCTTTTTAGCTTGATGTCTTGGTGTAAATGCCAGGATTCGCAAAGGATGGGAAGTATGGAAGAAGTTTTTACGGAGTAATAGATGTGAAGAAGAATGGAAAAAGGCCCGTCAGTGGATGACGGGCCTTTGCTGCGTCTCTATTTAATTTCCTTTGCCTTTACCTTTGCCTTTGCCCTTGCCTTTTCCTTTATCTTTTCCTTTCTTCAGATCGATTCCGATGGCTGCTCCGTTTCGGCTGGAGTCGGCGACACCTTTGAATTCACCGGTTTCCGGATTGATTTGGATGCTCTGGACATTCCCGATGACAGTAGGAGAATCACCGAATGAGTGTCCCATGCTGTTTAATTGTTCTAACACATCGGCTGAAATGCCGGATTCGTAACGGTAGGAATTGAGGCTGTTCGTGTAGATGCGTGGTTCTTCCACCGCGGCTTTCAGCTCCATGTCGTATTCGATTGCATGGAGGATCGTCTGCAGCACGGATGTGATGATCGTCGGTCCGCCTGGAGATCCGACTGTCAGCACCGGTTCGTCTCCATCAAAGACGATGGTTGGTGTCATAGAGCTGAGCGGGCGCTTGAACGGCTGTACTTCATTGGCACCGCCCGGCACCGCGTCGAAATCGGTCAACTCGTTATTGAGCATGAAGCCGTATTCCGGAACCATGATGCCTGTACCGAATACCTGCTCAATCGTTGTAGTGTAGGAAACGACGTTGCCCCAGCGGTCAGCTACCGTGAAGTGGGTGGTTTCGCCGTACTGGTTTTGGTCCGGCTGTTCGGTTGCTTCATAATCAGGCGTGCCATTTTCGTATTGCCACGGGTCGCCGGCTTCCGGATTTTCATTGACTGAATCCAGATCGATCAATGCGCGGCGTTCCGCGATATAGTCGGGATGCAATAAACCATTAAGCGGCACGTCGACGAAATCAGGGTCTCCGGCATAAGCTGCGCGGTCCGCGTAGGCCAAGTGCATCGTTTCAGCTAATAAATGATATTTCTCCCAAGATCTGACGTCATATTGGGAGAGGTCGAAGCCGTCCAAAATGCCAAGCATTTGCAGCAGGAAGACGCCGCCTGAACTTGGGGGAGGCATTGAAGCGATATCATAGCCCTGGAATTCGCCCCAAATCGGTTCATCGATAGACAGTTCATAATCTGCCAAATCGTCTGCTGTCATGGAACCGCCAAAATCCTGCACGGTTTCAGCCAAAGCGTCAGCGATTTTGCCTTCATAGAAAGCATCTGCGCCGTGGGAGCGGATAAGTTTCAAGGTTTTGGCCAAATCTTTTTGGACGAGCCAGTCGCCTTCATCGAGCGGTTGCCCATCCGGCAGGAACACTTCTGCGGCCGCGCTGCGGCTTAGCTTATCTGAGTTGCTTTCAATCGCCTCAGCGAGTACCGAGTCGATAGGGAAACCTTTATGCGCGAGCTTGATGGCCGGGTTGATCAGTTGCTGGAAAGGCTTCGTACCCCAGAGTTCATGTGCTTCTTCAAGTCCTTTGACTGTTCCCGGCACACCCACGGCCGTTCCGCCGGTAGAGCGTTCACCGAATGGGATCGGATCCCCGTTATCGTCAAGGAACATGTCAGGGGTTGCGCCAGCCGGAGCGCGTTCGCGGCTGTTGACGATCTGCGTTTCGCCGGTTTCAGCGTCATACACCATCATGAATCCGCCGCCGCCGATCCCGGACATCATCGGTTCAGTGACCGTCAGCGCAAACTGGATGGCAATCGCGGCATCCATTGCGTTGCCGCCTTTTTTCAATACTTCCGCACCAATTTCAGAAGCCAGCGGGTGGGCGGTCGCGACCATCCCGTCTTGTGCAATAGCGACTTCATCGTAGCTGTCATAATCGATGGCTTTGTGCTTTGCGAGTCCTGTTGGTGTGAACATTCCAATGACTAATACGGCAATGAGCAGCATGAAACCGGTCGATCTGAAAAAAGTTTTCATGAATTTCCTCCTTTTAAATTTCGTTCCTTCATTTAAAATAAGTAAAAATCAGGAATTTAGCAAACAGAAAACTAATTATTCAGAAAAATAAACAGTTTAGACTAGCGGATATGTAATATATTGGGCTTAAAGGATTAGGGGATTTTGTTGGGGGGGAGGCTTGAGCAGCCGATTGAAGGCGGTTTGCTTGAGATGGCAGGTGAGTGGCTGAAGCGGTTTAAGGGCTGAGACCGGATCGGGGTGATTTGGGGTGAACGTTGATATCCGCCATTTCGCAGATAAGGGGAAGGGGAATAGCAGCTGAAGGAGCCAATCTCACCCCACCTTTCTCCAACTGACAAAATCAAAACCTTATAATGATGCTTTTCGCTGACGAAAAGCGAAAAAGAGCGGAGATAGTCAGGGTAAAAATGGCGAACGCCTGAATAAATCGCTGAGCGCCCGATTAATTTTCTGAACGCCTGATTAAGTCGCTGAACGCCTGATTAATTTTCTGAACGCCTGAATAAGTCGCTGAACGCCTGATTAATTTCCTGAACGCCCGATTAAATCGCTGAACGCCGATATCTGATAATATGCATCCGGCAAGATGCGAAAAATAGCTGCAAAAAACCGATATTAACCTTTATGAGGTCGGCTTTTCCAAAAATATTAAGATCAAAACCCGAAATGCCTGCTTTTCGCAGGCGAAAAGCGAAAAAGAAAAGAAAAAATCATAAGAAAAGTTGCCAGTCCCCCCCGCGGCTGGCCTTTTTTATTGCGTAATGGCGAATAGTCTTATTTGCGCTATTGCCTGTCACCTCTCTGCGACTTTTTGACATTTTTTGATTGGAAATTCCATTTACTGTTTAATGCTTCCCCAATCCGGGAAGTATTTCTTATCGTACATATTTGAGGGGGAAGTATTTTGGATCGATTTTTACAGGGAGTCGCTGATTTTTCAGCGTGGCTGTGGGGGATTCCGCTTATTACCATGTTATTGGGAGCGGGTCTGTTCATGACTTTTAAACTTGGATTTTTTCAGTTCCGTTATTTTGGATACATAGTAGGGCAGACATTCGGCAGCATTTTCAAGAAGCCGAAAGGTGAAGGGACGGTTACGCCGCTGCAGGCGCTGACTTCGGCTTTGTCATCCACAATCGGTGCGGCTAATATTGTGGGGGTGCCGGCGGCCATCATGTTTGGCGGGCCTGGCGCGGTTTTCTGGATGTGGGTTATCGCATTGATAGGCATGGCTTTGAAATTCTCCGAGAGCGTATTGGCGGTCGAGTACCGCGAAATCAATGGGAACGGCGAGTATGTGGGCGGACCCATGTATTACATGACGAAAGGTTTGAATATGAAATGGCTCGGGGTCTGGTTTTCATTCGCGTTGATGATTGAGTTGATACCGAGCATTATGGTGCAGGGGAATTCGGTTGCGAATACCGTGGAAGCATCGTTTAACATCCCGCCGCTGTGGACGGGGATTGCGAGTGCGCTTCTGGTTTCGGTTGTCGTCTTTGGCGGCATCAAGCGGATTGGGAAGGTTACTGAAATTTTCGTGCCGTTCATGGCATTGTTCTATGTCGGCGGGGCATTTTTGATTTTATTGATGAATGTCAGCGCTGTTCCTGAGTTCTTCATGCTGATTTTCAGCAACGCGTTTTCTCCGGCTCCCGTCATGGGCGGCTTTGCCGGAGCGGCGATTGTGGAAGTGATTCGCTGGGGCTTTGCACGCGGCCTTTATTCCAATGAATCGGGACTCGGCACCGCGCCGATTGCCCATGCGGCTGCGACGACGGATCATCCGGTGCGCCAGGGATTCTGGGCAGTTATCGGTGTGGTGGTTGATACGCTGATCGTCTGTACAGCTACAGCATTTGTGGTCCTGTCTTCAGGTGTCTGGATGGAAGAGGGGGCGATGGAGAATTCATCGGCTTTGACGACGCTGGCGTTTGAATCGTATTTCGGTACATTCGGCGGCATCCTGGTGACGGTTGCGCTTATCTTCTTCGTGTTTTCCACCATTCTGGTTGTCATCTTTTATGGCGCGAAGCAGGCTGAGTTCCTGTTCGGATTGAAAGCGTCGTACGGGATACAAGTGGTTTATGTACTGGCTGTCATATTGGGGGCTGTCGGAGCAGCCGAAGTGATCTGGGGCTTCCTGGATATCATGCTTGCGGCTATCCTCATACCGAATTTGATCGCCATTTTGCTGCTGAGCAAAAAAGTGAAACAGCTGAAAACGGAGTTTTTCACTTCGGATAAATATTACAGGAAAGACATGAAAGAGAAAAAAGCGGCTAAGGCAAGGTAAGACCTCCCTTAAAGCAGCCGTTAAAAATCGAATATATACAATGAAAATGCATGAAGAAGAAGTATTCTTTTAAAGATTACGTTCTCTTCATGCATTTTTATGCTCTAAAGTAAATTATCATAATTAAAGGCAAGTTTGAAAATCTTTCTTGAATTCCTCAAAAATTTTTTCGGAAAAAAAGTTATATTATAGTTATTTTCTTGAGGGGTATATTTATTGAAGAATTGGCTGAGGCAGCCATTAACTGCCATTGAAGACCTCATTGTCCACTCGATTGAATATCCATTCATTTCATGGAAATGCGGTTGGTTCCATACGGTTATTGATGTTGAAGAAAAAAGGCGGAAAGATTTTTTGCAGGCATAAAGAGAGGGGAAAAATCTGATTTCCAGTCGGTAGCCAGTAATGTCTCTGAACGATTTAGAGGAATAAAGTATACGAGAAAAACGAATTATTTTCTGAATTATAAGACTTTTCGAAAGCTACTTTACATATTTTAGACCGTGATATAGGTTAATGGTATTGGTAAACGAGCTTTTTGCTTATACAAATTTGCTCTTTATTGATAATTGTTTGCTTTTTTCATATATTTTTGCAGTGGATCATTTTTTTGAGAAGAAGGAAAAGTAGAAGGAGTGGGTGAAATGGCAGGAACGGATTCCCTGGCATTGACGGCTGAGAATGGAAACGGATTTATGGGCACCGAGATGGAATTGAACGCTGAGTTTTTGAAGCTTCATAAGAAACGGCTGATCAAAATACGCAAAAGTTCTCATAAGCGGGCAGAATTGTCACTGGAACTCGCAATGCCCTTGAAAATATTTCGTGATGAACCGGAAGCTGTCAACGAAGCTGAAATTTTTCTTCTTCCGAAAGAATTACCTGTTTTTACACAGGCCCTCATCCGGCATCCGATTTTACTTCCTATCAATTTCTCGCAGCACCTGTCAATGGAGCGTGGAATTTATTGCATTCGTTTAAAGTCCCAGGAGTCTTATGAAGATTTTACTGCACGCCTTTGTGCGGCGCTTCGTAAATTGGGATAGAAGAAAGGAACGGTGATCCGGACTCACTGGAAATTCACAAGTAGGAAAATCATTAGCTGAAATCGCATTTCGAATGGCAAGAACCTGAAACACTGTCTCGTTGAAAGCAATGGACTGCTGCCTTTATGCCAAATGATTATAAAGACCATACTTAGGAGGATGAATCGGATGACTGTAATCAAAAATGAAGAAACTAAAATGGATGGCCTGACAAAAACGTATTTAGAAATGTATGAAGAATATATCAATGGATATAAACAGTATAAACTGGAGAAAACCGCTGTGAGCATTGAAGCGATGCAGTTCGAAGGTTTCGAGGAAGCTGCAAATTAAGCAGTCGATAAACGTAATAAAACAAAGATATATACATTAAAAGCCGTGTCCGAAACTCCCGATGCAAGGGTTTCGGACGCGGCTTTTTCAATGGATAAGAAAGTATATCTATTTAATTTAGTAGTTTTTTAACGAGTGTTAAAGAAAGTTAGGGAACCGATATTCCGCAAAACAGCTTCGCTTGCCTGGTTGCTTGCGCTGAGCTAACTCGTGCTCAGTACCCTTCGCCCGAGTGGATCTCAGCACTTCGCTTGGTCACCTGGGCGTCTTCGCTGTTTTGCTCCATATCTTCAATCACTTTCTATATAAGATAATCGTTTCACCTTGTTTCTATTATAGAAGTAAATCTTATATTTCTGAACAGAATCAGAATGAAGTGACAGACGGTGAAAGGCAAAGATATGCTCCTGTCTCTGCATCGCTACGCTAGCTTCGAGACATGGTGGAACGTTGCATCGCTACGCTGCTTCGTCGCAAAGACGTGTCCTCGCAAGCTTCGGCCAATGTCTTTCCTGCGGGAAGCAGTGACGGCGCTTGCGCCGGAGCGAAGCGTGTCCTAAGACCCCGCAAGAAAGGTTTGACCGAACGTCATTCGGTCGAACCTTTGCGACGAAGCGTGCAACGCTGCAGGAGCACATGGTTTTGGAAGCGATGAGGAGGCTTAGGCCGCTCCCCGCGGAAAGCTTCCGTCTAAAACGGAATGATTATAGAAGTTGATGGTTTCTTGACAGCCTGAAATAGATGGCTTGAATTACCTTTGAACCATCTATTGCTTGTCAGGGCTAACAGGCGTTTGTGTTTTTCCTATTTCACCAGCGCCGGCTCAAAAAACTCCTGATACAGTTCTTTCAGGATTTTGGTCTCGTCGTGTTTCAAGACGCCGAATACCAGGCTGACTTCTGAGGAACCCTGGTTGATCATTTCGATATTGGCACCGGTGCGGGCAATTGCACTGGCGGCGCGTGCTGCCAGGCCGATTGTATGGTTCATGCCTTCGCCGACGAGGACGACCATGGAAAAGTCGCTGCGGATATGGACATCATCGGCATGCATTTCAAACTGGATGCGCTGGACGATGCGCGCTTCTTTTTCCGGGGTCAATTGATGGCTGCGGATGATGACCGATAAATTGTCGATGCCGGACGGAATGTGTTCGTACGAAATCCCTTCATCTTCTAAAATTTGCAGCAAATTGCGGCCAAAGCCGATTTCGCGGTTCATTAAGTATTTGCTTACGTACAATGTGGAGAATCCGCTGTCAGCAGAAATGCCGGTGACGGGCCGTTCGCTGTAATCGCGCTCTTTGACAATCATCGTGCCGGGGGCGGCAGGGTGATTGGTGTTTTTGATGCACACGGGAACGGATGCCTTGAAGGCGGGCATTAAGGCTTCGTCATGAAAAACGGCGAATCCCGCATAGGACAGCTCGCGCATTTCCCTGTAGGTCATCTTTTCGATTTCGACGGGATTGGCTACGATATGCGGATTGGCTGCAAAAACGCAATCGACGTCGGTAAAGTTCTCGTAGAGTTCCGCTTTCACGGCAGCCGCTAAGATGGAACCCGTGATGTCGGAGCCGCCGCGCTCGAACGTGCGCAACGTGCCGTTTTTAGTGAAGCCGAAAAATCCGGGGAATACGCTGATGGTTTCATTGCTCCTGAGAGCGGCAAGACGGCCGTATGCTTCCGGCATCGGCTGGACGCGCTCCGGGCAGCTGTTGAGGATCAATCCTGCATCACCCGGATTTACATATTCGGCCTGTAAGCCGGCAGCAGCGAAATAAGCCGCAACCAGTTTCGCGGAATTGTCTTCGCCGCCCGCTTTGATGCGGTCCATATAAATTTCACGATGGTGTTTATCCGCGTTCAAGCGACTCCGGAAATCGGCTTGGATGGCTTGGATAACTGCGGGCTCAAGGCCTAACTCTTCTGCGATTTCCGCATACCGCTGCACCGCTTTTGCAAGCGGCGCTTCTATCTCTTCACCGGCAAGTGACGCCCGGCCCAGCTCGAGAAGAAGATCGGTGACTTTGATATCACCGCTGAACCTTTTGCCGGGAGCCGATACAACGACTATTTTACGGCTTGAGTCGCTTTGGACGATCGCCGCCACTTTTTTGATCTGTTCTGCGCTTGCTACGGAAGTTCCGCCGAATTTACAAACTTTCATTTTATCAAGTCCCATCTGTTTCGTAATGGATTGAGGGTTGTTTTAAATTAGATACAATACTATAATGTCTTTATGGAAAAGACAAGTGTTTTTTCTAGGTGTACATAATTTGGGAGGAATGGTCAATGAAGAACGAAATTTCAATCGGTTTATTGGGGCTTGGAACAGTGGGAGAAGGAGTGGCAAAGATTCTGCACCAGCACCAGCAGGATTTGCGCCACAAACTGGGCGCGGAAGCTGCCATCAAAAAAGTGTTGATCAGAAACAGGGAAAAGGAACGGATGGCTGTTCTTGATCCTTCTGTCTTTACGACTGATATTGACGAGATATTAACCGATTCTTCATTGGACATCATTGTAGAAGTGATGGGTGGGATCGAAGAGGCCAAGGGCGCCATTGAAAAAGCGCTCCAAGCGGGCAAACAGGTGGTCACAGCCAATAAAGATGTCATGGCGGAATTCGGACCGGAGCTGCTGAAGCTTGCCGATGAGCAAAAATGCGATTTATTCTATGAAGCGAGTGTGGCAGGGGGCGTTCCCATCATCCGCACACTGGAAGATGGCTTGGCTTCAGACCGTATTACAAGTCTGATGGGGATTGTCAACGGCACGACAAACTTCATTTTAACGAAAATGAAAAAAGAAAATATGAGTTACGCAGCGGCATTGGCGGAAGCGACACGGCTGGGTTATGCAGAAGCGGACCCGTCAGCGGATGTCGATGGATTGGACGCCGCCAGGAAAATGGTCATTCTGTCGTCGCTGGCTTATTCGACAGTCGTCCATCTGGATGATGTGAAAGTGCGCGGCATGAAAGAAATATGTGACGGCGATTTGGAGCTTGCGGCAAAATTCGGTTATACGATGAAGATGGTCGGATCGTCCAAGAAGAACGGTGAGGGCATCGAAGTGGCAGTGGAACCGATTTTCCTGCCCGACTCGCATCCGCTTGCAGCAGTTAATAACGAATTCAATGCCGTCTACATACACGGCGACGCTGTCGGCGAAACGATGCTTTATGGGCCCGGCGCCGGATCGCTTCCTACAGCGACATCGGTCGTTTCGGATATTATCGCGGCTTGCCGCAACCTGCAATTAGGGGTCAACGGCAAACGCGCCCACGCCGCGCAGCATGAACGTGCCATCAAACCGGACAGCAGCTGCTATGCAAAATATTTTTACCGTTTGCTTGTGAAAGACGAAGTGGGAGTATTATCCGAGCTGACGGCCATTTACAGTAAAAATGGGGCAAGCCTGCAATCGGTCATGCAGCATCCGGCGGCAGTCGACGGCAAAGCGGAGATTATTTTATTGACCCACCGGATTTCAAGGCAGCAGCACCTGGATTTACTCAGGGATATAGAAGGGACGGCAGACCTTATCAGCCATTACCGCATCGAAGGGGAGGAAACAGCATGAGATGGCCAGGATTGATCGAACAATATAAAGAATGGCTGCCGGTGACAGAAAAGACACCGGCGTTGACGCTGCAGGAAGGGAATACGCCGCTGGTCCATCTGGAGAAATTATCGGAACAATGGGGTATTCAACTGTACGTTAAGCTTGAAGGCGCCAATCCGACGGGTTCATTCAAGGACCGCGGAATGGTGATGGCGGTGGCTAAAGCGAAAGAAGAAGGGAAGACGGTATTAATCTGTGCCTCGACAGGCAATACATCCGCTTCCGCTGCAGCCTACGGGGCGCGGGCAGGCATGCGGACAATCGTTGTCATTCCGGAAGGGCGTATAGCGCTCGGGAAATTGGCGCAGGCCAAAATGTACGGCGCGGAAATTTTGGAAATCAAAGGCAATTTCGATGAAGCTCTGCGCATGGTCAGGGAAGTAGGGCAGGAAGCGGGCATCGCGCTGGTGAACTCAGTCAATCCGTATCGTCTGGAAGGCCAAAAAACGATAGCGTTCGAAGTGATCGACCAACTGGACGGGGTGCCGGATGTGTTTGCGCTGCCTGTAGGCAATGCCGGCAATATCTCGGCTTCCTGGAAAGGCTTCAGTGAATACGCGGCAAAAACAGGTGCGGAACGCCCGGCGCTTCTCGGTGTGCAAGCGGCGGGGGCAGCTCCGATCGTCCATAACAGAGTGGTCGATAATCCCGAAACAGTGGCGACGGCAATACGTATCGGCAATCCGGCCAGCTGGCAATTGGCGTTGGATGCATTGGCGGAATCAGAAGGGACTATCCTAGCGGCGACAGATGAAGAAATTCTGGAAGCCTACCAATTGATTGCGGCGACAGAAGGGATTTTCGCGGAACCGGCATCGTGCGCTTCGATTGCCGGCATAAAAAAACAAGTGGAAAATGGCGCGCTCGCTGAAGGTTCAACGGTGGTGGCTGTTCTGACAGGCAACGGCCTGAAAGATCCGGATACGGCGATTTCGATCAATAAAGACAAAGCACTCCTTGTACCGGAAGATATGGAACGTTTTTGGGAGGCTTTAAAGAAAGGGGTGGAAGCATGAGCGGGAAGGATTTTTCAGTCAGTGTCCCGGCTTCCACTGCCAACCTCGGACCGGGATTTGATTCAATCGGCCTGGCACTGGACCTTTACATGACCGTCCATGTCACCCGGGCTTCCGCCTGGTCGGTGGAATATTTAACGGAAAGCTATCGATCCTTATCCGGCGCATCCGATAATCTGCTCGTTACGACGATCCGATATACAGCAGACCGTTATGGCAGAGAAATGCCGGCAGCGAAACTGCAAGTGGCCACCGATATTCCGCTCGGGAGAGGACTTGGCAGCAGCGCTTCAGCCATCGCCGCAGGCATCGAAATCGCGGATCGTCTGCTGGCACTGGAATTGCCGATGCATGAAAAGCTGGTCATCGGCACGGAATTGGAAGGCCATCCGGATAATATCTCGGCTTCATTGCTTGGCGGACTGACGATTTCCCATTGGGACGGAAAAGAGCTGGCAATCAGCCATATTAAAGACGTGGACATTGCTGCCATCATCCTGGTGCCGCCGGTTGAATTTCTGACTGCCGAATCCAGAGGGTTATTGCCTGAAAAGCTTCCATATGCCGCAGCGATCAGAAGCAGTGCAGCGGCCAATGTGTTTTCCGCTGCCGTCGCTGGCGGTGATTGGAAAACCGCAGGCCGCATGATGGAAAATGATCAATTCCATGAACCATTCCGGAAAGGCAGGTTTTCGGACTTTGACGATATACGTGCGGTTTGCAGAGCGAATGGCGCTTATGGCTCGGCAATCAGCGGTGCCGGGCCATCTTTGTTTATCGCCGTTGAACCGGGACGTGAACTTGAGCTGGCTTCGGTATTGAAAGAAAAATATCCGCATTACGAATGCCTCGTTGCCAAACCCGCGCGCTGCGGAATCCGGTCCTGTGAAGGAGTGGTATGATCGATTGAACGTGGGCCCGGTACTGTGCCGGGCTTTTTTTATTGGCCTTATATACAAAACAGATATACCTACAGATGTTAAATTACCTATTAATATTCCTTTATTTAAGTGATATTTAGAGTGACACAGTGTAAAAGTCATGGTATGATTATCTTTATTTATTTGAATATTCAATTTTTAAAGTTATTTCGTTTTTTGAATAAAGGACTCTACAAAGAAGGAGTGCTGAATATGTTCCCAGTCTATAAAAGGATTTTCGACGTCTTATTGGCTGCGGCGGTTCTTGTCGCGTTGTCGCCTGTTATTCTTCTGGTTTGCCTGATTATCAAACTGGATTCACCGGGGCCGATTCTATTTAAGCAAAGACGGATTGGAATCGGAAAAAGTGAATTTCATATTTTGAAGTTCAGAACAATGAAAATCGATGCGCCGAAAGATATGCCGACCCATTTGCTGGATAAACCGGATGCGTACATAACACGGGCAGGCAAGTTTCTTCGCAAAACAAGTCTCGACGAACTCCCGCAAGTCCTGAATGTCCTGAGGGGGGAAATGAGTTTTATCGGTCCTCGGCCGGCTTTGTGGAACCAATATGATCTGATTGCGGAACGGGACCTTTATAAAGCCAATGAAGTTCTTCCGGGCCTGACCGGATTGGCGCAGATCAACGGAAGAGATGAACTGCCGATCAAATTGAAAGCGAAGATCGACGGGGGCTATGTCGAGTACATGAGTGCCATGCTCGATATGAAGATTCTGGTGTGGACTGTTGTGTGCGTATTCAGGAATGATGGGATCAAAGAAGGGGGAAGAGCGGCTACGAAACTATAAAAGTATAGTAAAAGAAAAAATATTTTTAAGTATATGCATTAATTGAAAGAAAAGCGTGAAGAGACTTCGAAATCCTATGATGGAGAAGGTTCTTCTTGCCTTTTTTATATCCTGTTTAAAAGGGGCAGAAGTGCTGCTTGAACTGCGAGAAGCTTCTATGCTATTTGACTATAATGTTGTTTTTCGATATTCTTAACAACTATGTATGAAATAAATCTTTAACAGGAGGCAACATGAAGAAAGCTACAAAAGTTTTTTATATCACGTTTGCACTGGTAATTTTAACGGTCGTTTTCGGTGTTGCCGCACCTGGCGCGTTCGAGGAAGCGACAGGCAATATCAGATCGTTCATCAACACGGCATTTGGCTGGTATTACCTTGTCATAATGGCTGTCCTTTTGATCCTTGTATTTGTCATCATCGTCAGCCCATACGGCAAGCTGCGTCTCGGCAAAGACCGCGACAGACCGGAATTTTCAACGATCACCTGGATGGCTATGCTGTTTTCAGCTGGTATGGGGATCGGCCTCGTCTTTTACGGCGCCTCTGAACCTCTATCGCATTTTGCGAGTCAGCCTGCCACTGCAGAAGCTGGAACAGATGCCGCGTTCAAGGAATCGCTTCAGCGCACCTATTACCACTGGGGCATCCATGTTTGGGCGATGTACGGCATCATCGCGTTATCCCTTGCCTTTTTCCAATTCCGCAAAGGGGAGCCTGCGTTGATTTCATCCACATTGAAGCCGATTTTCGGCGACCGGATGAATGGACCGCTCGGCACATTAGTCGATATCCTGGCTGTTTTCGCAACCGTCTTTGGCGTCGCGACTTCGCTCGGTTTGGGCGCTATCCAGATCAATGGCGGAATCGCTTATTTATTCGGCGCGCCGCAAACGGAATGGATGCAATTGCTGATTATCGGTGTCGTCACATTGCTATTCATCATATCCGCGTGGTCTGGATTGAATAAAGGAATCAAGTATTTGTCCAACACCAATATGGTTCTTGCTGTCACCTTATTGATTCTTGTATTGATTCTCGGGCCGACGATTCTGATTTTGAATATGTTCACCGAAACATTCGGAGGGTATGTCCAGAACCTGATCAGCTTAAGTACCCAATCAGCGCCGCTCAATGCGGATAACCGCAGCTGGCTTGATGGCTGGACGATTTTCTACTGGGCATGGTGGATTTCCTGGGCACCGTTTGTCAGTATGTTCATCGCGCGTGTATCCAAAGGCCGCACCATCCGCGAGTTCCTGATCGGTGTGGTGCTGGTGCCGACCATTTTCGGCTCATTCTGGTTTGCCGCTTTTGGCGTTACGGCAGTCGATATCCAGAAAAACGGCGTAGACTTGACAGCTTTGCCGATCGACCAGACGCTTTTCGGCATGTTCAGTGAAATGCCGATGGGGATGGTGCTGTCTGTTCTCGCGATTCTGCTGGTCAGCACATTCTTCATCACGTCCGCCGATTCGGCGACTTTCGTCTTGGGGATGCAGTCCACAAACGGTTCGCTGCTGCCGAGCAACCAGATTAAAATCCTATGGGGTGTTGCGCAGTCGTTGGTTGCTGCGATCCTGTTATGGGTTGGCGGACTCGAGGCTGTACAGAACACGATCATCATAGCGGCGCTGCCATTTTCATTTGTTATGATCCTGATGGTCATTGCGTTGTTCAAAGCATTGAATACGGAAATGGCTTCAGTGAAGCTGAAAAAATAGAATAACATGAAAAGGGCCGCATCCGGGAATATTGGATGCGGCTTTTTCATGTTTTATTCCAATCCGGTCATCTTTCCAGGTAAGGCATCAGTACATCGTCAAACGTCGTCTGGTTGACGATGATCCGGTTTATCAAGTAATTGTTGTCTGATGGCTGGATGGCCTGTGGTGCTAATATGTATCCGGCAGCAAGACCTTGCTCTTTTACCAGGCCGGCCACAAGATCGTTGCTGTTGCCATATGGGTAGGCGAAGCTTTGGACAATGACTCCCAGTTCCGCTTCGATTGTTTTGATGCTCTTTTCCAGGTCTTTCTTGAATGCCTGTGATTGTTCAGGCAGCAGGAAGACGGGCGTTTCATCTTCGAAGCGGTGCATATCGAATGTGTGAGAACCGAACTCGGCCAGTCCGCTGTCCTTCATGTCCCTGAGTTCATCCCATGTCGACATATCCAGGTTGCTGAAGTCTTTGTCCCCGACATGTCCGGCGATGACGAACATTGTAAAGGGGATGCCGGCTTCCTGTAATATAGGGAAGGCATTTTCGTATACGGAGCGGTCGATGTCGTCAAATGAAATCCATACGCATTTATCGGGAAACGTATTATCGGCTTTAGCCGTTAACAGCTGCTGCTCGCTTACGAAAACAGCGCCGGCATTTTTCATGGCATCAATTTGCTGCTGAAACTCGCTCTCAAGCACGCTGTACTGCACCAGTTCTTTCGGCTGCAGCAGGCTTCTGGCTGATTTGACCAGCAAGCTGTCGTCGAGCACACGGTGGTAATTCAAGCCCAGGCATCCTTCTTCCAATTCTGCAGGAAAAGACATGGCCGGTGTATCGGCTGACAATGCTTCAATGAACAGCTCTTTCCGTGAAAAGACGAACAGGATGATTACAGCAGTGAAGATGAGCCAAATTGATAATTTTTTCATCATTGATTCTCACTGCTCAATGGAATGATCGGGTTTTTCTCGAAAACGATATAATCTTCGCGTTGAAGCTGCGCGATGGTGCCTTTGTCCATTAATCCCAGCGACTCAAGCTCTGAAGTGCTGACGGCAGCGGGATAATTGCGCCTTTTCAGGCTGCCGAACCTTTTTTTATTGTACAGCCTGTTCACATAGAGAACTGCATAGAAGACCAAGAAGATGCTGAATCCAAGGATCACCAGGTTCCGGATATCGCTGTTGACCGTATTGAAGGTGGCATTGACGATCCGTGTCAGGCTGTTACTGAAACCGAACGTCGCTGACAGGAAAAAGATGACGACCAGCAGGCTGTATCCCCAGAAAAACAAAGTGAACAGGAAGTCGATGCAGGCGCGGAACCAGGAACGGTTGCCGGTGATCAGGAATTTTTCTTCTTCATGCCGCGGTCTGGACTGTGCCATACTGCATAGCCTCCTTTCAGGCGGGATGAAATGGCGCGCGGGACGGCTGCCATGACGACGGCCGTGTTGACCATCCAGTAGATGGCCGGATACCACGCTGCCCAGAAATAGTATTTGAGTACACGGTTGTAACGGGAATCAATCAGCAGCGCGACAAATAACTGGATCAGGCTGATGAATACCAGGGCAAACGAAGTGATGGTGAACCAGATAAACATTTGCTGCAATGTATCAGCGGTGAACAGCAGCAGCAAAGTGACGAACAGCCAGCAGAAGGCCCAGATGATGCTGATCCATTGTTCCAGGTAGATCAGCCAGATTCTCCGCTGTTTCCAGGTGAACAGGACACGCCAATGGCGGAGAATGACTTCCTGTCCGCCTTGGGCCCAGCGGACGCGCTGTTTCCATATGCCGGACAGGGTTTCAGGTACAAGCATCCAGCAAATGGCGCGTGGTTCGTAACGCACATCCCAAAACTTCTTCTGGAGTTTCCAGCTGACGGCAATGTCTTCCGTAATCATGTCACGGTCCCATAGGCCTACGTCGACCAGGGCTTTTTTCCGGAATGCGACAACCACTCCCGAGACGGTCATCACTTTCCCGAGCAGACGCTGCGTCCGTTTGATCGCGCCGATAATGGAGGCGTATTCGACCAATTGCATCCGGCTGAGCAGGTTGTTGCGGTTGCGGATCGCCGGATTGCCAGTTACGGCTCCCAGCCTTTCGCCGCCTTTAAAAAAATGGTGGATCAAGTAATAAGGCGCGGAATCGGATAATAAGGCATCCGAGTCCACGCAGACGAGGTATTCAGAGCGGGATGCGAATAAGCCGACTTGCAGGGCGTTCGCTTTGCCGCGATTTTCCATCAATTGGATGGCTCTTACACCGGCGTGCTGCTCTGATAATTCCTTTATCAGTTCACTCGTCCGGTCTGTCGATCCGTCATTGATCAGAATGATTTCTTTTTTAGGATATGACAGTCCGGTAAGGTTCCGGACAGTTTCTTCAATCGTTTCTTCTTCGTTATAGCAGGGGACCAATATACTGATCATCGGCCAATCGAATCCATCGAAATTCAATGCATCGTTTCTCGGTTCTTTTGTACGGATGAAAAGAATCGATCCAGCCATCCAAAAAAGCGCCATCATAAACGGATACCAAAATACAAAAGCGGTTATCAGGCCATAAGGACCCGAAAATAGCTGGGAAAAAATCATGACGCCCTCCTGTATAACGTTTCAAGTGATATTTTAACTCTCTTACTATACTCGAAATGTTATGGAAGTATCAATAAAATTTTGATAAGTTTTACAGATATAAATGGGAGCATGACAAAGAGGGGGGAATAAGTTATTGGGGACGGCTCTTCCACCCGGGATGAGCCGGTATAGAAGAGCATTAATCGGAAGGGAACAGCCATGTATATACCTCATTAAATTATGTATAGAAAATTATGGAAGAATATTTATATATTGTTGGATCTGAGCAGGAGCCGTTAATATTACATCAGCGAAGTTCCACCCAGCCATTCTTCAAGGCATGGACCACTGCTTGAGTGCGGTCTTTAAGACCCATTTTCCGCAAGATGGTGGAAACGTGGTTCTTGACTGTCTTGATGCTGATGTCCAAAGCTTCACCCAATGCTTTATTGCTGAGGCCGTCCGCCAGCAATTGGAGTACTTCCGTTTCCCTGGCAGTGAGGAGGTGGTAGGGCAGTATGATATCTTTTTGAATAAAGGAACCTGTGAATTCATGACGGGAAAGCTTGTTCAGCTCCAACAGAAATTCCGTTGTAACTTTGGGGTGGAGATAAATGCCGCCGCTCACTGTTGTCCTTATGGCATCGATTATGGAAGCTGAGTCCATTTCTTTCAGCAGATAGCCGGAAGCTCCTGATTTAATAGCTTCGGAGACGTGAGAGAAGCCATCTTCGACTGTAAAGACCAAAACGATTGCATGCGGGAATTGCTGAATAAGTTCACGTATGGATTCAATTGAGTTTTTTTGCGGCAGGTTCAACTCGATCATGACAGCATCAGGCTGAAGCTCCTTGTATAAAGGAAGCAGCTGTTCCCCGCTTTCGCCTTCGCCTGCTATCCTTATCCTGGAATCCACTTCCAGGACACGCTTTAACCCTTCGCGAAAAAGGGGATGCGGTTCAATGATTAATACATCGATTTGACGAACATTATTTAATTTCATTGTATAAATGCGTCTCCTTTTAATGGTCTATTTATTATATTCGCATAATTGCCAATATAAGTATACCACAAAAAAATATGTATAAATTTGTATGTTTAATGGCGATACTATGCTTGTTTTGATGTTTTATGAAAAATTACTGAAAATGGAGGAATGTGGGCAATATCAAATAAGAGTGTTTTTTCAATTCAGCTCCTGCCCGCCTCGATGCCAAAGCCACGGGGCAGCGCTTTTAAAGGAATGAAAGACTGAATAATCAGATTTATTTCTGTCAATTTTCACGTATCAGGTTTATGATATAGCTAAAGAGATGAAGGGCAAGGGAGGAGGGGAAACCAATGGAAGCCACCTTCGGACTGATACCAATGCTGATCCTGTCAATCTTAGCGGTTGTTGGCATCTTGTCCTATTTTTTCATGCACCATTGGCCAAACTGAAGATGGAATACAGAAGACATGCCGGAAACCGATCGTTTCCGGCATGGCTTTTCCACCTTTTGATTTCAAAAAAGACTGGTTTTAAAAACGGTATAAAGGTATAATCAATTAACTATAAAAATACTGAAAATTCAGTACACATTTAAAATCTGACTGGAAAGTAGGATGATACTTATGCATCCCTATCAGAACTATATCGAGAAACTGGAACAGGAATATAATATGAATGTAGATGAAGTCATACGGCAGATTTACATCGGAAGAGATGAGGGCCCGTCAGTAACAGCGCGGGAACTTGGCATACCGCGTCAAGCCGTCCTGCATTTTATAAGGGAATTTGATCTGAGGGCAGAGAAACATGCATATTCTGGAGTAAGCAGCAAACTGCCGCAGTAACTCATAAAGGAAAAAACCCGTCGGAATCATGTCCGCCGGGTCTTCCTATGTCTGCTTCCATAAACTAAATCGTCCAGCGGTCATTCACAATCGCGATCAGCATCCAGTCACCATTGCTGTTTTTCTCGAATACCATGTTCAGGCTCTGCCAGTCCATTCCATCGTATTGGTCTGTGCCTGGATAATAGTATTCGACGATTGTCGCATCGGGATATAGTTGGTGGATAAACTCCGTGGTTGTCGGATAGTTCCGGCCGTAACGTTCTTTGGCGGTGTAATTGGCATCCAACAAATATTCATCGTAATACTCGGCAGGTGTCAGATTGATCTCAAAACCGCTTCCGTCTTCATATCCCCATAAATAATCATTCGCATCATTCATGAAGCCGGGAAGCTGCGCTTTGGAGAAAGTGACACCGCCATTGTCGACACAGCCGCCGGCATATGGGCAGAATGTCAATCCGTCGGAGGAGCTGACATAAGCGGCGACATCGTCAAAGTCTTCGGCCTGCAGTTCTGCCAGAATGTCATTGGCGGTCATCAGCAAGTCCTGCTTTTCAGGAATAAAACTTGGTTCGATGGCCCGTGCCAGGAACGCCGCAAACTGGGCGCGTGTCACATCGATGTCCGGGCGGAAAGTATTGTCCGGATAACCGCGGGCTACGCCTTGGTCAGCCAGTCGGGAAACGGCGTCAAACGCGTAATGGCTTTCGCTCATATCCCGGAAATCATTATCGGGTGCATCCGGGAAGTAGAGGGCGCGGTCCAGCATGGCCACTGTTTGCGCGCGTGTCACAGTCCAATCCGGACGGAAATAATTGCCCGGATAACCGAAGATGATTTCTTCCTCGGCAGCAGAAGCGATATAACCGGAAAACTCGTGGCTGGCCGACACATCACGGAAACCTGGGTCGCGCGGCGTGTCATCCAGGTTCAATGCGCGTCCGATCATGGCGACAGCATGCGACCGTTTGACTGGATCATCTGGCCGGAAGGTGCCATCAGGATACCCATTGATGATTCCTTCTTCATGCAGAAACGCAATTTCAAAGGCAAAAGGGTGATCACCGGGCACGTCATCAAACAACACGATCGCCTTGGCAGGAGACGAAAACGAACTGAACATCAGGATGGCAGCAGCGATTAAAGACAAAACCGTCTTCATATCAATCCCTCCCTGTTTGCTTCCAGTGTAACATATTCTTTGTTAAAAGTATTATATTATTGTTATAAATAATAAAATATTGACATTTAAAAATGAACATCATCCGGATGAAAAACAGCCCGGAATCAATGGATTCCGAGCTGTATTATCAAATTAACACTGATTTTATTCTTACAAAGCACCCATACCGCCATCGATGCGGTACTGGACACCGGTGATGAACGTACTTTCATCAGAGGCAAGGAACAGCACGAGATTGGCGATGTCGCCGGATTCCCCGTAACGGCCAAGCGGAATCGATTGGGCGAGTGTCGCTTCATCGACTTCAAGTCCTGTTTCGAGCGAACGCATCATCCTTGTATTGACCGGTGACGGGTGGATGGAATTCACCCGGATATTATGCGCCGCACTTTCAACAGCGGCGGCTTTCGTCAAACCGACAACCGCATGTTTGGAGGTGATATAAGGCGACACATTCGGTGAGCCGCCAAGGCCAGCGACAGAAGAGGTATTGATGATGCTTCCCGATTTTTGCTCCATCATGACCGGGAGGACGTTCTGCAATCCCAGGAAGACGCCGCGCACATTCACCGACAGGACCTTATCGAAATCCTCGATTTTTTGCTCAGTGATCGGAGCCACTTTCCCTTCGATGCCGGCATTATTGAAGAAAATATCGATTTTGCCGAAATGCTCCACAGTTTCAGCAACGTAGTTTTTAACGTCTTCTTCTTTGGAAACATCCGCCTGTACGGTCAATACATTGTCGCCCAGTTCGTTTTTTGCCTCAGCAAGTGCATCTTCGAAAAGATCCACTAATACGACTGAAGCCCCTTCATCCAAAAACCGCTTCGCTGTAACTTTACCTATTCCTCCGGCACCACCTGTAATCACTGCCACTTTATCCTGTAATCTTCCCAAAACTTTTTCCTCCTTTGTAATCGGAATTTTTAATCTATTTATCCTGCATCTTTCATTTTAGCAGTGGAGTTTTTGAAATCAACTAATAGGGTGCGATATAAAAAACGGCTTCGAGTTAGTTGCGATTAACTAACTCGAAGCCGTTCAGTTTAGTATTCTATGAAGAAATGGACATCCGGTTTTCTGCTGTTAAACCGTAACTTTCGATTTCTCCAATTCTTTGCCGAGCAGCTTCGCCAGTTCCAGCATGCCGAATTTGCCGGCAGCAGCTTCCGCGTCCGAATTGTAATTCGTATTGGTGTTGACGTCGTAAGTGAAAATCTCGCCCGCTGCATTGCGGATGAATTCGATTCCCGCGACGGCAATGTCGTTTTGGCGAAGGAACTCCTCGTACTTCGCGATGATCGGATCATCGAATCCTTCGACCACCTGGAATTTCGGTGTCTCTTCGGGCTGCTCGCCGACAGGGCAGAACAGGTCGTCGATGCGGCAGGCGTCAGCCGGGCACAATTCGAACCCTTCCGAAGTATCCACCTGCACCGCGTAAACGAATTTCCCGCCGACAAACTCACAGCGCGTGATGAACGGTTCCGGCGCCTGGATATATTCCTGGATCAGCGTGATGCCGTCGATCGACGGATCAAATTCACCGCCGTCAAGATATTCGGAAGCTTTTGAGTGTTTTTCGAAGGTTTTCATCGCTTTTCGCCTGCGAAAAGCATCAAAATGTGTTTTTGTTTGGGTGTGAGAAGGAGATTTAGCTTAGAGAGGTGGGTTGGAGGATGTTTTTGGGGAGGGAAAATAGTTGTTGGAAATTATATCGGCGTTCAGGAGAATAATCAGGCGTTCAGGAGAATAATCAGGCGTTCAGGAAAATAATCAGGCGTTCAGAAGAATAATCGGGCGCTCAGCATTTCAGGCATATAAAAACGCCGTTTTTAGACGGCGAATCATGATTTTTCTTTTATTCGATATCGGCGTGACTTGGTTTCACCAAACACTTCAAAGTCATACTGCACCAAAATCCTTTTTGCTACATCAGCATTCTCCAACAAACAAAACTCCCTAAATTCCTTATTCGTAACACTGTCATCGACAAACGAAAAATACTCCTGCAGCGCGAAATGGTGGGCAGCCGAATTTTTCGCCCCACATCCTCTGCACACCCAATTCCTTTTCAACCGCACCACCTGATATCCTTTGCAATCGACACAGTAGACGCCTTTTTTCAAGTCACCATATGCAATTTGGTATGTTTCACAAAGCGGCCTTCGCACATACGGTGAGTGATTAGCCTCGATCAGCCTCTTGATTTTATTTATTTTCAAAGGTGCAGGATCTGGAGGAAGGGAGCGCAGGATGTTGTAGAGATATTCGTTCATCTGATACGTTTTGCAAATCGGCGCGCCGGATGGCTTCGAGTGGAACAGACACTGATTCGCCGTATACACAATCAGGCCCTTCACACGGACATCGATTTTCCGCTTCCCGAGCCAAAGCCTCAAAAACTGTATATTCTTGTTCAGCTGAAACACCGGATCATCAAGAATCAGCCGCTGCCCCTTCGAATCCATGCGAATAAATTCACCCGTCTTCTCATCGAAATGGAGATCTTCGCTGACATTCTTCGAGTCGAGAATAATGATGCCTTTTTCCGTCAGCACCAGCCCGTCAAACTGCGTCTTCCAATCGCCGTCCACCAGGCCGATGTCCCATAAGGCCGCAAAATTTTCGTCCAGGCGAAACTCCTGGAATTTCTTCCGCATCTTATTTTCCCCGCGCTCGCCGGCCGTTTTACGATGCAGCTGATTTTCCAGATATTCTTTCCTCGGATGCTTTTCCGGCAGCCTTGCAATAAAATATTGAATAGCCTGTCCAAGCGGCAAAAGCTCAATCGGTCCCTCTATAATCGCCACCTCTTTCTTCCATGTGAATAAATTATAGCATTCTGAAGTGTAATTATTTAAAAATTAAGAAAATATTTTTTGGTGGGGGTTTTTCGCTTTTCGCAGCTGCGAAAAGCATCCATTTGTCACTTTCTTTCAGTATTTGAGTTAGGGGGAGTGGTTTTTTCTCCTTAACCGATAACAGAGCGGACGAATTTACTTTTGAAAAGGGGCGTGGAGGATTAATCGGGCGTTCAGGGAGATATTCAGGCGTTCAGGGAGATTATTCAGGCGCTCAGCAAATTAATCAGGCGTTCAAAACAATATTCAGGCGTTCAGCAGAATAATCAGGCGTTCAAAAAAATAATCAGGCGCTCAGCAAAAATCCCACTCCCACCCCACAAAAAAATCCCCAAAAGCCGAAGCTCCCGGGGACACAAAAAAACTCACCCTCAAATCCTAAAACAACCCAACAGCCTCGCCATCAGATCCAACATCCATCTTCAAAGCCGCGGGCTGCTTCGGCAATCCGGGCATCGTCATGATGTCGCCCGTCAAGCACACCAGGAAGCCGGCGCCAAGTTTCGGCATGATCTCGCGGATTGTCACCGTAAAGCCTTCCGGGCGGCCGAGCAGTTTCGGCTGGTCGGACAGCGAATACTGCGTCTTCGCCATGCAGATCGGCAACGCGTCCCAGCCGAATTTCTTCAGTTCGACCAGCTGCTTCTGCGCTTTATCGGTCAGCTGTATATCAGCGCCGCCGTATACTTTCTGCACAATCACGCGAAGTTTCTCTTCCACAGAATCGCTTTCCTCATACAATAAAGAAAAGTCTTTCGGCCGCTCCAATTCTTCTTTCACAAGAGCGGCCAGTTCCAAACCGCCGGCGCCGCCTTGTTCCCACACATTCGTCAGCGCGACACGCACACCAGAAGCCTCGCACCAGGACACAATCTCCGCAATTTCTTTCTCACTATCCGTCACAAAACGGTTCAGCGCCACCACTGGCTCGACGCCGAATTGGCGAATCGTATCCACGTGTTTCGCCAGATTGACCATGCCGCGTCTCACCGCGTCCGCATCCGCGTCACCCAGCAGCGACTTCACGACACCGCCGTGCATCTTCAGCGCGCGCACCGTCGCCACGATCACGACCGCATCGGGATGGAAGCCGCCTTTGCGCGACTTGATGTGCATGAATTTCTCCGCACCCAGGTCCGCGCCGAATCCTGCTTCAGTCACCACAATGTCCGCCAGCAGTCTCGCCGTGTTCGTCGCCATCAGCGAGTTGCAGCCGTGCGCGATGTTTGCAAATGGTCCCCCGTGGATAATCGCAGGCGTGCCTTCGATCGTCTGCACCAAATTGGGTTTGAAAGCCTCTTTCAACAATAAAGTCAGCGCCCCCTCAACACCGAGGTCGCGCACCATGACCGGCATTCTGTCATACGTATAGCCAACAACCATGCTCGCCAGCCGTTCCTTCAAATCTTCCAAAGAGGTCGCGAGGCACAGCACCGCCATAATTTCAGAAGCCACCGTAATATCGAAACCGTCCTGGCGAGGGATGCCGCCAGCCGGTCCACCCAGCCCTATCGTCACTTGGCGCAGCGCGCGGTCGTTAATGTCCAAAGTACGCTTCCACGTAATCCGCCGCGGATCGATGTTCAGTGCATTGCCTTGGTGCAGATGGTTATCGATAAAAGCGGCCAACGCGTTATTCGCTGACGTAATAGCGTGGATGTCGCCGGTGAAATGCAGATTGATATCTTCCATCGGCAGCACCTGTGCAAATCCGCCGCCCGTCGCGCCGCCTTTAACGCCCATGACTGGCCCAAGTGAAGGTTCGCGCAAAGCCACAATCACCGATTCATCCAATTGCTTAAACGCATCCGCAAGACCGACTGTCACCGTCGACTTGCCTTCGCCCGCAAGTGTCGGACTGATGGCCGTCACCAGCACGACTTTCCCAAAACCGGCAGGCGCCGGCAAGGAATTCACATTTATTTTGGCTTTATATTTTCCATATAACTCCAGCGCTTCATCCGGAATTCCGGCTCGTTCCGCAATTTCCCGGATGGGCAAAATCTTCGCATCAGCAGCAATCGATAAATCCGTAAACGACATTCAATTTCCCACTTTCATTTTTTATTTATTATAACCATAATGCCTTAAAGAAAAGAACGCCAGCCCATTTACCCGAATACAATGAAAAATGGAAATACCCGCGAACCGTTGGCTATTGCGGCCGTAAAACGGTATCATAAAATTATCTACAATTAAGATTTTTAAGAAGGGGGCCCACCCATTGCCTTATCAATTACGCAAAAACTTCAAATTGTTCACCCTGAATTCCAACCCCGATCTAGCGCAGGAAATTGCCGGTCTGCTCGACGTCAAACTTGGCAAAAGCTCCATTACCCGCTTTAGTGATGGTGAAGTCCAGATCAATATCGAAGAAAGCGTCCGCGGCGCGGATGTCTACCTCGTGCAGTCGACTTCGCAGCCCGGCAATGAGCATGTCATGGAACTCCTCATTATGATTGACGCGTTGAAACGGGCATCCGCAAACACGATCAACGTGGTAATTCCGTATTATGGCTATGCGCGGCAGGACCGGAAAGCGGCTTCCCGCGAACCGATCACGGCGAAGCTCGTCGCCAATATGCTTGAAAAAGCTGGCGCGACGCATATCATCACACTGGATTTTCACGCCCCTCAAATCCAGGGATTCTTCAATCTGCCGGTCGACCAGCTGCGAGGCGGCAAAATTCTTCAGAAGCATTTCGCTGACAAGAATCTCGAAGACGCGATCGTTGTAGCTCCGGACAACGGGGGGCTCGGCCGCGCCCGCAAGCTTGCGGATCACCTGAACGTGCCGATCGGCTTCATCGATAAGCGCCAGGAAGAGCCTGGTTCACCTGAAACCGTGAATATCGTCGGTGACATCAAAGGCAAAAATGTCATCATCATTGTGGACATCGTCGATACCGCAACGACGATTTCAATGGCTGCCGATGTACTCGTGAAAAATGGCGCGAAAGCCGTTTACGCCTGCTGTACGCATCCTGTGCTGTCCGGCCGGTCGATCGAGCGCATCGAGAACTCGGCTTTGACCGAGCTCGTCGTCACAAACACCATCGACGTGCCTGAAGAAAAACAGACCCCGAAAATCACGATTCTTTCTGTCGCGCCGTTATTGGCGGAAGCGATTGAACATGTTCATAACGAAAAGCCTGTCAGTCCTTTATTCGAATAAAACCTGAAAACCCCCTCCGCTGAGCTGCCGGTATTTCAATACCAGCTTGTCAGCAGAGGGTGTTCTTGTTATGCGTTCAATAAGTTTCAAGGTTCGGGGCAATCCGTTTCCGGGAAGCCTGCTCGTAAGAATAGGCAAGTTCGATCAGACGCGCTTCGCTGAAAGCCTGCGCGCTGAGCGTCACGCCGACCGGATGGCCATTGCTCGTGTAGCCGGCTGGTACCGTGATGGACGGATAGCCCGCTTTTGCTGGCATGCCGGCGCCGCGATTGTCCTGGAATAAAAGGGCGTCCAGATTGTATTTCGCCATAGCAGCGTCGATGCCTTCGGTTTTTGCCGTCCGCAAATCGGTTTCTCGATGTTCCAGGTATCTCGGGTCTGACGGGTCATCGCTCATCGACTGCGATTTCTCCAATTCCGCCTGGCCGAATTTCATGCGGCGATCGGGATCCTGTTTGTTGAATTCAATTACGTCCGCCACCGTTTTGACAGGGACCTCATCGGATGTGGTCTGCAAATACGCATTGACGCCGCGTTTGAATTCGTACCAAAGAACGTCTGACTGGAACGGTTCGACGGGAATCGTCACTTCTTCGATGATGGCGCCTTGCGCTTTCATCTGTTCGATTGCCTGGTCGATGATTAAGCGTTCTTCCGGCTCTTCGTCATTTAAGAATGAAACGTCGACACCGATCCGGGCACCTTTCAGTCCGTCAGCTATTAAGTGCGGCGTATAATCGGCCAATGCTTTTTCGGCGCTTGCCTGAGTGGCCGGATCGCGTTCGTCGACGCCCGTCAATACACCCAGCATAACTGCCGCGTCAGTAACAGTTCGCGCCATTGGTCCAGGTGTATCCTGGCTTTCGGAAATCGGGATGATGCCGGAGCGGCTGATGAGGCCGACTGTCGGTTTGATGCCGACAATGGAATTGGCGCTGGCAGGGCTTAATATCGATCCCGCCGTTTCGGTGCCCACACCGACCACCGCAAAATTCGATGCGATGGCGGCTCCGGTCCCGGAACTCGAACCACCGACATCACCGGCTTTGAACGTGCTGACGCCATATGGATTAAGGACCTGTCCGCCAAGTCCGCTGTAGCCGCTTGGCCCTTCTTTCGACATGAAGTAAGCCCATTCACTCAAATTGACTTTGCCGAGAATGACGGCGCCTGCTTGCCTTAATCGGGAGGCCACAAAAGAATCCTCCCGCGCGAAATTATTTTCAAGCGCGATGGCGCCGGTTGTCGTCGGCATCGCGTCCGCTGTTTCAATATTGTCTTTTAAGAGGACCGGAATGCCGTATAAGGGACCCTGGCCATCCTGTCCGCGCATTTCATCCAGCTCGGCTGCGATTTTCAGCGCGTCGGGATTGAGGGACAGCACCGAATTGATCCTCGGACCGTTCTTATCATATTTTTCAATCCGGTCAAGATAGCTTTGCACCAGCTGGGCGGAAGTCAGTTTTCCTTCTTTGAACGCTTTCTGGATTTCATTGATTGTCGTTTCGTTTACCGCGAATGTGGTCGTTTCCATCTGTATGCCCCTTTGCTGATTAATAAAATCCTAATGTCAGTGTACACTATTCGGGTCTGGCGGATGACTGGGAAGTGTCCATCTTAAAAAGATGACTTATTTTATTGCCAAAACGGGTAGTATATATTATAGAAGAATTTCGAGGGCAAGAGGTGGTACATAGATGATCAAAGTGATTGGCATTACCCACGACAATAAATTAGAGGCGGATATCCCGCTTGAAAGAGTGGATTTTTCGCGGTATCAATGGTTCTGGACGGACTTTGACCAGCCGACGGATGAGGAGCTCCAGCATTTGGCGTATACATTCAGATTCCACCCGCTGGCGATCGAGGACTGCATTCACCGGCTGCAGCGGCCGAAATTGGATTATTACGATGACCATACATTCTTTGTCACGCATAATGTGCGGGAAGAAGAGATGGAGCTGGTGAAGGAGGAATTGGATTTCTTTGTGGGCGATTCGTTTATCGTCACTTTCCATTGGCATGCGTCGAAGGAAGTGAGCCAGGTGTGGCAGCGGCTTTTGGCACATCGGAATCTGGATAAATGGAATCCGTTCTATGTGTTTTACGAAGTGCTCGACAAAATCGTCGATAATTATTTCCCGCTTGTTTATGAAATCGAGGAAAGCCTGGCGAAAATCGAGGACAACACACAGCAGAAATCGATGGACGTGCTCATGACGGAGCTTTTCGATTCGCGTTCGCTGCTGCTCAGTCTGCGGCAGACCGTCAATCCGATGCGCGATCTATTGTACCGGATGCTGAATTCCCATCATTTAAATGAAATTCAGGACCGCCGCGAATATTTCTCGGATATTTACGACCACTTGCTGAAGCTATCGGAAATGGTCATGTCGAACCGCGAACTGACGGCGGATATCCGGGACAGCTATCTTTCCCTGAATTCGCATCAGACCAATAATGTCATGAAAGTTCTGACCATCATCACGTCGATTTTCGCGCCGCTGACATTCATCGCGGGAATCTACGGAATGAATTTCGAGAACATGCCGGAGCTGACCTGGCAGTATGGCTACTTTTTGACCTTGGTGGTCATGGTGGTTCTGGCGGTGGCGATGTTTGGGTGGTTCAGAAGGTTAGGGTGGTTTAAGTAGGGGAGATGGTGTGTGGGTTTTTTGGTTGGAAATATTATGAAAAATAATTATTGAATTTTTCCTTTGAATTTGCTTCGTGAAGAAGACAATTTATGCTGGAAATCTCTGTTAGCTAAGAGTTGCCCGTAGCTTGTAAGGCCGACTCTTTGCGACGAAGCTAGCGCAGCGATGCAACGCCCTTACATGTCTCGAAGCTAGCGAAGCGATGCAGAGACAGGAGCACAGGTTTTCGCAAGCCCCCAGGAAAGCATAGCTGTTTCGCGGAATATCGGTTTCCTGACTTTCTCAACAAAATAAAAAAATCCGGATGATCACTCATCCGGATTTTTCCTGTTATTATCTCACATTCATCTCATTAGGATGCGCGCCTTTGCGGCGGTCTTTATTCAACGCATTGATCTGCTCCATCTCGTCCGGTGTCAGCTCGAAATCGAAGACGTTGAAGTTTTCTTCGATGCGGGATGGCGTGACAGATTTCGGAATAACTATGGTATTGTTCTGGAGGTGCCAGCGAAGAACCGCTTGCGCCGGCGTTTTACTGTGTGCCGCGGCAATCTTTTGGATCGTTTCGTCTTCCAGGACTTCGCCGCCTTGATCCAGCGGGCTCCATGCTTCCACGTAAATATCATGCTTTGCGCAGAATGCCTTCAGCTCATTTTGCGCCAGGTATGGATGGCATTCCACCTGGTTCAATACCGGCGGCACGTCACATTCCGCAAGCAGGCGCTCCAGATGCTCGATTTCGAAATTGCAGACGCCGATCGCTTTGACGCGTCCGTCTTTATACAATTTTTCCATCGCTTTATATGTATCGATATAGTCATCGAATTCAGGCGTCGGCCAGTGGATCAGGTAAAGGTCTACATAATCCAGACCCAGCCGTTCAAGGCTTTCATCGAATGCGCGCAAGGTATTTTCATAGCCCTGGTCGCTATTCCAGACTTTGGTTGTAATGAACAGCTCTTCCCGGGGCGTCTTTGTTTCTTTCAAAGCTTTGCCTACACCGATTTCGTTTTTATAGATCATGGCGGTGTCGATGGAAGTATATCCTGTTTCCAGCGCTTTCGCTACAGCTTTCGTTGCCTCCGCGTCTTCAACTTGCCACACGCCAAAACCGAGCTGAGGCATTTTTAGATTATTATTCAATGTAATAAAATTCATCTGGCATTGCTCCTTTTCCATTTTAATCCTGCTAATGAAAACTTACAATTTAATTCTAATCGATAAGCTTTTTTCTGGCATTTAATTTGAATAAAGCCGATGTGTGCGGCTCCAAAATTTGTCAGGCAAAATGGAAGTATTCGTGAGTATTTTTCTGTATACTTGGATGGGTCATATAGCATAGGCATATACAGTTTATAGCAATTATAAAATTTTCCAGCCGTGCTGATGAGGAACAGAAAGGGGATAATCATGAAAACATTATTTCGTACGATTTTATTTTCAATCATAGGATTGCTGGTGCTCGGCGGTGCAGGGTATTGGTTCGTGCAGGACTTTTTAGCGGACGACGGTGGAGAAATCAGTAAAGTTGCCGAGGAAATCGACCAGCGCGAAGTGAGCGCTGAGACGACAGGCACAGCAGAGGCTGCAAAAACCGTTGATAATGCGGATGTCGATATGGAAGAAGAGCGCGTGCAGATTTTTCTTCACCAGATGACTCACCAGAAAATCACTGCGGATAAAAAGCGCGGCGCACTCGAGATGTCCGAAGAAAATATCGGGAACTTGCTGAAGATTGTCCAGGAGAACTATGATTATTATGAGCATAGCGAATTTTACGAAGAGACGCTGATGTCTTGGCAGGATGGCAATTTCAGCAATGCCGTGTCGGTCCATAATACCATCTGGAACTGGCATAACGGCACTGTGGGACGGGCAACAGGGTTCATGTCCGCCGAGCAGGAAGCCGAATACGTCGAGAAGAATTTCAGATAAGGAAAGCTGCAGTCCGGGACCAGATTTGGTCCTGGACTGCACCTTTTTTTTATGTGGAGGAGTGAAAGGCTGCGTCCTTCACAATTTACTTATGAGATATGTCGCAATTCCCTATTAACGCGTTTATTCTTTTTGGACAGGGGAAAGATATTATATCGAATAAATAAAAATGGAAAATATTTCATTTACAGAGGGAGGAATTTGAGATGGATGTGCATCCTCTTCTTTTGATTGTCATCATTTTCAGTATCAGTTTAAGTTTCGTCACCCTGTCGACGATCCGCATGATTTTGACATTGAAAGGATATCAATATTCGGCGGCTGGATTGTCGGTGCTGGAAGTCATCATCAATTTGCTGGGACTTGGAATGGTTCTGGATAACGTCGGCAATGTCCAGAATTTATTGGCTTACGCGCTTGGATTTGCATCCGGCATCATAGTGGGATCGAAGATTGAAGATAAGCTGAGCCTGGGATATGTTACAGCCAGCGTCATTTCACAGGACAACAGCGGCGCGCTTGCAGTGCAGCTGCGCGAGCGGGGCTATGGCGTGACAGACTGGGAGACGAACGGCTTTGAGGGCAAACGCAGTTCGCTGCAGATCCTGATGCCGAAAAAGCAGGAAGTCAATCTTTATAAGACGGTAAAGGAACTGGATCCGAACGCGTTTATCGTGGCTTATGACGCGAAAACGATTTACGGAGGATTTTGGATTCGGGCGATTAAGAAGCGGAATATTGTAAGGTGAGCTAAACGGAAATGCATGGGTATTATAACCTGTGTATTTTTCTTATGTTATGCTGAAAAGAAAAAGCAGGTGTTAAGATGAAGGCGTATATCGTCAAGATTAAAATGCTGGAACTGGAGCCGCAGGTTTGGCGGCGCATCATTTTACCGGCAGGAGCGACGTTTCAGAAGCTGCATGCCATTATTCAGGAGTCGACAAACTTTCAAAGCTCTTCTATGCAGATTCCTTATCATTTCCACGAATTCCGCTTGCCGGAGGAAAACTTGCTCGTGACGGATGAACCCATTATCTACGAGGAGTCGAAAGGGAAAAAGAAAGGCCAGCTGAAAGTACGCAAGCCGCAGTCCCTGAAAGTTGATGTTTATTTGGAGAAATACCGCTCACTGTCTTATACATATGACTTTGGCGACAATTGGCAATTTGTAATCGAGTTGGAGCAAATTGTTGACGATTATCATTTTGGCTATCCGACTTTATTGGACGGAGCAGGGGATGCGCCACCTGAAGACGTTGGCGGCGTTCCCGGTTTTATTCATATGAAACAAGTGCTGGCCGACCCGCAGCATCCTGAACATGACCATTTGCTGTGGTGGAGCAAAGAACAGAATTTCCGTACATACGACCGGAAATGGACCAATCAGATATTGAAGCATTTAAAAATCCAGAAGACGGAATGGAATAAAATCAATCACGTGAATCATGAAATCATCTCCGATAAATACTTAATAGAAGACGAAAAAGAGCATGCAGAACTGCCGGATGGCTTGGATGAAGCCCTATTTTATGACTACGTCCGAGCTTGTACAAATCTCTATGGCATCGTGCCTGATAAACAAGTTCTTGCGATTTTTAATAAACAGAATCCGCAGATGTATGTAAAGCTGAATACTTTTGTAAGCTTGGTCACTTCGAAAGAATGGTCAGAACAAACGGATGGCGCTGTGCTGAGGGAAGGGATGAGTTTCGTCCATCCGCTGCTGCAGGATTTGGGATCTCCAGAGAAAATTCGACAGGAACAGGCAGGGAAAGACTGGTATATGCCAGAAAAAGAAGAACTACTGAAATACACTGCCAGTGGGTACATCGAAAAAAATATTCCTTATGAGGAGCTCAAAACAGCTTTAAAACCGAATTTTTCGAAACTGCAACCGGTCGATGTGGATCAGGTTTTATGGAACTTCGCCATGGATCTGCAGATTGCTGACTCCTTCAATACTGCGATGACCGCTATGCTTTCACATCTTCCACCTTTTGAAAATATGGAAGACGTCAATAAAGTCGCGCAGAAAGCAATGAATTTCGCCAATAACCAGCGACTGTGGGCCAATTGCGGCCACACGCCTCGCGAAATATCAAGATTGAAACCATTGTCGCCGCTGTCTAAAGAGCAGCGCCCCATGGGCGGAAGCGATCAGAAGATGGGACGCAATGATCCGTGTATGTGCGGAAGTGGGAAGAAGTATAAGAAGTGTTGTGGACGAGGAATTTAAGATGAATATTTTACCACTCCTGCTTTATGCAGGAGTGGTATTTTTATGGGCTCGTATTTTGCGGATTTTTTTAAACTGTAAATAGTCATATCGTCTGTGAATTAGATGAACTAAATTTAACGAAAGTGATTCAAACATTTACCAAATTTATTTCATAATTACCTTATATTATATAACTGTTCGCTATATAATAAAGGTAGTAGAAAGTACTAAAAAAATGATTGGTGGATTGGTGTTTATGGTCAAAAGACCTGTGTTCAAGAAAAAGTTAGCTGCATTAATGGTATTTTTATTGGTGTTTCAGTTAGTCGGGGGGATAAGTCCGGTGTTTGCGGAAGGTAGAGATGGAGATGGAGATGCTCCTGTAGTTTCTTCAGTTGAAGTGAGTGCCGAAGAAGTATCAGTTGGGGAAGAACTCCTGGTTAAGGCGAAAGTAGAAGATGATCCATCAGGTATAAATTCTGTAAGAGCAAAATTTTATTCGCCATCTGAAGCAAGAACAATCACTATCACCTTGTTATACAACCCGAATACAGCTCTATACGAAGGTTCGTACACTATAGAGCCAACCGATGAGGGAGGTATTTGGAAATTCCGCTATATTTATGCTTATGACAATGTTTCAAACGGAGAGTTATACTACGCTGATAGCTTTTTAAACAATTTGGATTTCACTGTAGTCAACGAAGCTGGTGACGGAGAAGCGCCTGTCATTACTTCGATGGAAGTGAGTGCAGAAGAAGTAACGGTGGGAGAAGAAGTCCAGGTTAAGGCGAAGATAGAAGACGATCCATCAAACATAGATTCTGTGAGAGCGAAATTTTATTCGCCGTCTGAAGCAAGAACGATCACTATCACCTTGTTATACAACCCTGAAACAGCTCTATACGAAGGTTCATACCGCGTAGAGTCAACAGATGAGGGAGGTGTTTGGAAATTTCGCTATATTTATGCGTATGACAATTTTTCAAACGGAGAATTATACTACGCTGATAGCTTTTCAAACAATTTGAATTTCACTGTAGTTAATGAAACTGGTGACGGAGAAGCTCCTGTCATCACTTCGCTGGAAGTGAGTGCGGAAGAAGTAGCGGCAGGAGAAGAAGTCCTAGTTAAGGCGAAAGTAGAAGACGATCCATCAGGAATAAATTCTGTGAGAGCAAAGTTTTATTCGCCGTCTGAAGCAAGAACCCTTACTATCACCTTATTATACAACCCAAATACAGCTCTATACGAAGGTTCATATCGCGTAAAGGCAATAGATGAAGAAGGTGTTTGGGTATTCCGTTATATTTCAGCCTATGATGGGGCTTCAAACGGTGAACTTTATTACAAAGAAACCTTCAATTATTCTGGCAGTAATTTAAACTTTACTATTCAGCACGAAGAAAGTGATTTAGACAACTTAATTGTAAATGATCCAAGTTTGAATTACTCAGTAGTAACTAAAACTGAGGCTTGGCAAAATAAAGTGATTAATAAGGATTTATATATAGGTCCCAATTCAACAGTGTATATTGACGATAACGTCACCATAACCGGAAACGTTTATGTATATGGAACATTAATTAGCCATGGTGGATTGACGATTCAAGGTGATTTAAATGCGAAGTCGGTAACTTATGGTTCCAATTCTTCGGCTTCACCAGGAGCGGTCCGAATTGTCGGCGGGCAGAATTCAATTGGTTCAATGATCGTTTCAAATCAGCCTTATGATGTTCCATTTGCAATCTACAATGAAAATCTTACGAATGAAATGGGCACAGCAGTAATAGAAGGAAAAACTCTGCCTTTCCTTGATGTTTCATTGCAGGGAAATCCAGTTGCGCTTGAAGCAGATGGATCATTCAAAGTGACTGCTGAAGACATAACATCAGATGGCCTGCAATTTAATCTAAGAGATATTTTCGGAAATGATATGATCAAGGATATTGCGGTTAAAGATGTATTAGCGCCAGCATCAGTTTCTGGATTTACTGTTACAAAAACCACGAATACTGAAGTTCATGTAAGTTGGGCTGCTAATAAAGAGAGCGATTTAAAAGAATATATTTTGTCTTTGAATGGCGATACAACATATACGGTTCCAGCGGGGTCTACTAGTTATGTATTTACTGAGCTTAAAGAAGGAACCCCATATGAATTTACTATTGCATCGATTGATCAGGCTGCTAATAAAAGCGGAGTTGTCAAAGTTAATGAAACTACATTGCTGTCCAAGCCAGTTGTCAATTCAGTAAGCGAGAAAGATGGTTCTATCACTGGTCAAGCTTATCCAGGAACACTGATTACAGTCAAAAAAGCTGATACTGTTATTGGTGCCGGAACAGTCGATACTGCAGGGAATTACAATGTTGTAATTGATCCTCAGAAAGCAGGCACTGAGTTAAGTGTAGTCGCCAGCAACAAAGCAGGAGTGGTAAGTAAAGCGGCTAAAGTAGTAGTGAAAGATAAAACTGCCCCTTCAGTTCCAACGGTTAAAGAAGTTACAGACCAATCAACCAAAGTTGAAGGGACAGGGGAAGTTGCTTCGACAATTACAATTAAATCTGATAGCGCAGAATTGGCAACTGGAAAAGTAGACGCTGATGGGAATTATTCAATCACCATTGCCAAACAATTTGCAGGAACTGAACTGCAAATCTTCTCTGTGGATGCAACTGGCAATGTCAGCGAATCCAAAACGATTACAGTTATTGATGTGACAAAACCTTCGTTACCACAAGTAAAAGCTGTGACTGATACAGATACAACTGTGACAGGAATAGCGGAAGTGGGAGCGAAAATTACTGTCACAGCAGGAAAGACAATTTTAAATACTGGAACTGCAGGAACAGACGGCAAATTTTCAGTAGCGATTGCTAAGCAAAAAGTTGGAACAGTTATTACAGTCACTGCTGCCGATCAAGCAGGAAATATCAGTGAAGCAGCAGAAACTATAGTATTTGACGGTGTGGCTCCAGTGATTTCATTGACGAGTAAGGTTACAAATCACTCGACTCGTATTATTGGAACTTCTGAAGCTGATGCAGTTATTACTGTAAAAGAAGGAACAAAAACGATTGGCACAGCAATAGCTGATGCAAAAGGAATTTATGAAGTGGTTATTGAAAAGCAAAAAGTTGGCGCTAAACTGACTGTTGTTGCTGCGGATGCAACTGGGAATGTCAGCGAAGCCATTTCAATTGCGGTTGTGGACGGCAATTATCCTGATTTGAAATTAACTCACTGGGCTTTAGATGAAATAATGTATTTGGGTGAAGATCAGATTATTGGCGGTTATCCGAATGGGAAATTCGAGCCTGAGAAAAACACCACACGTGCAGAGGCAGCAAAAATGCTCTCGTTAGCACTGGATCTTCCAGTTCCAGATACTTCTTCAGGTTATAAAGATGTAACGAACAAGCATTGGGCGAAAAATTATGTTGCTGCTGTATCTAAAGCAGGACTATTCAATGGTAATCCTGATGGAACATTTGCGCCTGACAAAATACTGAAGCGTTCAGAAATGGCTAAAATCATCAGTATTGCTTATGAGCTGAAAGCAAGTGAAAGCAACCATTTTAATGACGTTAAATCCGGCTATTGGGCAAAAGGCTATATTTCCGGTCTTTTCGAAAATGGCATTACAACTGGTTACCCGGATAAGACTTTCCGTGCTGAGGAACCTACTACACGAGCGGAGTACTCAGTATTCCTTGCTCGAGCACTAAATGAGAATTTCCGCTAATATAATAAAAATCACTCTGGATTTCACATCCAGAGTGATTTTTCATTTTATAAACCGCGATACCGTCAACCCTTCAGCGACCTGCAGGAGCAGCGGCTCCAATTGCGGGTGCTTTGACACAGTTTCATGATTATAGTGTGCTGGCTATTTATTTCTCTTTCTTCTTTTTATTCGGCATTAATGGTGCAGTATTATTGGCGACAAAGGGAACCGGCGAAGAAGTTTCGTCATGGCCGTTTTCGTTGTCGTCTAATTCTTCCTGGATGTCCAGGTTTGCTTGTGTGGCTTCCTCTTCGGAACGATGTTTTTTATTGTCTTCCATCTGAATTCCTCCTTACGTCGTTTTAATGGTTGGCGCAGCCAATGGGATCGCGTATTTCACGTCGGCTTCTGTCCCGAGCCGATGTGTGTTGAGGCTGAAATGATCAATGGCATTGCCGATGTTTCGGGCCTGTTGCCGCAGATTGGGATCGACAAATGGGACATAATCGATGGAAATCATGGCTTCTGAAATGTCGATGACGCGGACGGCCTGTTCATCCAGCACAGCCGCTATCTGCAGGAATGTCCATTGTTCAAGCGCCGCGATGGAATTGAAATGGTTATGGCCGTTCACGTACAGACCGGCATTTTGTTTATTATTCAAAAGATCCCACATGGGAATATCGGGTGAAATGGAACGTTTTTCTTTGCTGGAGTTTTTGGTGGTGCCGTAAACGGGATGATGGCCAAAGACGAGCAAAGGGCGATTGCCGGAATCTGCAACGACATCCGCGAGCCAGAATTGCTGTTCGAGATCTAAGGTTCCGCCCCAGTCTTCATAATTCTGTTCCTGCGCCGTGTCGAGAAAGGCCAGCACCGCAGATTCTGTCGACAGGGAATGGAAGCGGTCCTGCTTTGTGATCTTCAGGACTTCTTCCCGTGGCATCGCATAGACATCATGGTTTCCAAGGACATGAACGAACGGTTTCTGGTGCTGGTCGATGATTGCGTAGATGCCTTCCAGTTCATCCTGCGTGCCGAAATTGGTCAAATCACCGATGGATACATAGAGGTCAGCCGGTACCGAGAAAAAATGCGCCATGAAGCTTTCGTAAAAATCCTGCCGTTCCCGCTGCGACAATGCATATTCCTCTTTCACCGTCGGATAATGCAAGTCGCCAATCACTGCAATTTTCATGCTTTCTCCAGCTCCTTTCATTCTCTTGCCAACTCCATTATCCCCATTGGATGTAAAGCGTTTGAAACAACCGTGTTAAGAATTGTAAAGGAAATAAAATCGGCTGCTGCCGTCAATTGCAGGCTCGGATTAATTTACAGCCGAATGGGTAAATAAAGAGAAAACGTTTCTATGGGAGGAATCTGTAATGACAAGAAAAGGGACAGGCGACAGCGGCAATGATTCATATATCGATAAAATTCTGGATAGCGTGAACGAAAAAGAAAATATAGACGGTGAACGCCATCGTCATGAACACAACGAAAAGCATTCAATCGGCAACGAGCATGAAAATGCACCGGACGAGGGCAAAGAAGACGTGCCGACGGAAGATAAGATCATCCGAGATCCTGAAACAGGTGAAGAAACTTTCATTAAAAATGATAATAAGAATTGGAAATTGAAATAGATTAGTAGTAAGCCGCTTGTAGAGAAAATTCCGCAGGCGGTTTTTGCTATGTGTCGTTTAATTCCAGTGGCTGACAGGAATGAGTATAAGAGAAACATTAGTGGGAGGGGAACGGAATGGAACTTTACACGATCGGCCATTCAAGCCATTCTAAGGAATTCTTCGAGAAGATGCTCAAGGAGAATTCAATTGAAGTGCTGGCGGATGTGCGGGCTTTTCCCGGCAGCCGCAAATGGCCGCAGTTTTCGAAGGATGTTTTTCCGAAATGGCTGGAAGCGGAAAACATTACCTATCAGCACTTTCCAAAGCTCGGCGGCCGCCGTCGTAAATCAAAGGAAATCGAAAATCAGGTAAATGCAGGATGGAATAACCGTTCGTTCCATAATTACGCCGATTATACATTGACTGGTGAATTCAACGAAGGCGTCGATGAGCTGCTGTCAATTGCCTCGGAGCGGCGAGTGGCATATTGCTGCTCGGAGCGGCATCCTTCGCGCTGCCACCGGTTTCTGATCAGCAATTGGCTCGTCGCGAACGGCCATAAAGTTTTTCATATCATTGACGGGAAAGATGAAAGCATCGAGCTGGTTGAACACGAAGTCGGCATGTGGGGCGCCGAGGCTGAAGTGAAGAAAGAAGAAGATGGGAAAGTTGTGGTTTATCCGAAGAGTGGGGAAGAAGCGGAGAGTTGATTTCATGAGCGAAAAAGAAATTTCCACACATAAAAAGCAGCATCACAAACCAATCCGGTTTGCGCTGCTGCTTTTTAATTTTCGATTCACTCTTTATCCGGCAGTTCTTCAACATCTTTTTCTTTCCGTTCTTCCTGCTCAATTTTATGGATCATGCTGCCGACAGAAGAAATACGCCCTTGGATGTCTTTATGCGTAAGGTGTTTTCGCTCGAGCATCGTCGGGGATTCAACTCCCGCAGCCGCTGCGACATTAAACAGTCCGGCGCGCAAAGACATGACGTAATTGGCGACGCGGTACATTTTTTCGCCGACGACGAGGCCGTCCTGCAGTTCGGGATCGGTCGTCGCGACGCCAACCGGGCATGTATTCGTATGGCAGACTTCCGCCATGATGCAGCCGACGCTGATCATGAATCCTCTCGCGATATTGACGAGATCGGCACCCATCGACAGCGCAATCGCGATTTTATCCGGCGTGATCAGTTTGCCGGATGCGATGAGTTTCACGCGGTCACGCACATCGTATTGGCGAAGAAGTTCATCAACAATCGGCAGCGCAGTCATGATCGGCAAGCCGACTGAATCCGCCAGCTCCTGATAAGTCGCGCCGGTTCCGCCTTCACCGCCGTCGATGGAGATGAAGTCAGGGCCTTTGCCGCTGTCTTTCATGATCTGGACCATTTCTTCCAGACCTTCCACATCGCCGACAACGATTTTCATGCCGACCGGCTTGCCGCCGGCTTCGCGCAGTTCTTCGATGAAATCAAATAATTTTTCAAATGAATCATACTCCGTGAAACGGTTTGGGCTGTTGACTGTCTTGCCCGGTTCGATCAAACGGATCCGCGCGATTTCTTCGGTTACTTTCTGGCCTTCCAAATGGCCGCCGCGTGTTTTGGCGCCTTGGGCAAGTTTGATTTCGAAAGCTTTCACTTGTTCCATCGCGGCTTTTTCCTTGAACGCTTCCCACGAAAATTCGCCGCCTGGCGTCCGGACGCCGAACAGGCCAGGGCCAATTTGCATGATCAAATCCGTGTCACCGGCCAGGTGGTGGTCGGAAATTCCGCCTTCACCCGTATTCATCCATGTACCGCCTGCAACACCAAGCCCTTTCGATAACGCACTGATAGCGTTCTGACCCAATGCCCCGTAGCTCATGGCTGACATTCCGACTTGTCCTTTAATGCGGAACGGCTGCCGGCAATAGCCTTCACCCAGGACGACGGCATCTTCATCGCGGAGGTAGTAGGGGTCGGTAAGAACTTCTTCCCGGTGCTCTCTCCGTGACATCAGCCCTTCATGGTCGATAATATATTGATACGTTTTCACTTTTTCGCTGTTATCGACTTTCAGTTCGGTACGCAATTTAGGAAATAAAGAATTGCGGATGTAAAAACCTTCTTCCGCAAAATTGCGGTTGGACCCGAAACCGACAAGACGTTCATTGTATTTGCCGGCTTTTACGACATCCTGGTATTGGATACGTGAGAACGGCTGTCCTTCATTGTCCGCGGCGAATAAATACTGGCGAAGCTCCGGCCCCACTTTTTCTGTCATATAGCGGACGCGTCCGAGCAACGGGAAGTTGCGTAAAATCGCGTGCTGCTTCTGGCGGTCATCTTTCTGATAAATGTAGGCAATATATGCAAGCGGGACCGCTACGGACGATCCCAATATTGCAGATGGCAAGTATTTCGTTATTTTCCCCATAGAAACCACCTTTTCAAAAATATTGTTATCGAGTTTTAATAATTTTTTGCAGCGCTTCGTCAATTGGTGTATCTCCCGGCGCAAGTTCAAATGTTTTATTGTATGTAGCTTCGTTTGACAGGGACTCGACCAAAACGGCAGCCACATCTTCATACGGAATTTCTGCGTTTTTTTCGCGGTTGAAATTGCCTGCGCTTACCACTCCTTTGCCTGGCTTGTCGACGCCGCGGCTCGCACTTACAATCGTATAAGTAAAAGTATCCAGCTTGATCAGCTCTTCAGGAATTTTCTTGTCGCCTGTTTGCTGTGATTCATCCGACTCGTCCATGCGGGCCGGGCTCAGGTAAATCACCCGTTCGATGCCTTGTTTGCGGGCTTCCGTCATGGCGCTGGTGACGGCGTCTTTATCGACGAGCACATTTTTGTTCTCGCCCGCAGTCGGATTTGCGCCGGCCACATAAATAACAGCTTCGCACCCCTTCATCGCTTCCACGAACTTATGATCAGTGGCCACAATTACGTTGGCCGCACCCATCATACGAAGCTCTTCCGCCCGGTTTTCGGTTTCGGCCACCGTCACCGCTTCGTGATTTTCCGCCGCTAATTTCTTCAATATATATTCACCGACATCTCCGCCTCCGCCAAATACGAAAACTTTCATCCAATCCCTCCTCATTTAACTCATTCTGTTCAGCTTTTCCCTTCCCCGCCGGCAATAAAACAATATAATAGGAAAGAACAGGTTTTATTCGAATATAGTTTGCTGGAAATGAATTTGGACAGACTTGAATTTCTTTGCTTTTCAACTTCCAGGTTTACGGGGAAGCGATTTGGAGAATACAGAATAGGGAGGACATCATACATATATGTCGAAAAAGAATTACGAGAGGAGAAGTGAGAAAACAATGAGTATGCAGAATATCCAGACCAACGATTTGGTGAGGGACGAATACGGCAACCATTACCTGGTGGTGGGAACGAACGAAGAGGAAGGCACTTTGAAGAATATCCAAGTGTCGAACTTATGGTACGAGCAGGCTTTCCGCGAAAGCTTTGAAGATGCGGGCGGGGGCAAGCCGGTCGGCATCCAGCTGCAGGAAAAGGTCAATGCTTATATAGAAGAAACGGAGCGCAACGAGCGTCCGATTTACGGAATCCGCGACTTGATCGTCAATAAAATCGATGTGTATGCGGTGGATATAACGAAGCCGCATCCCAATAGCGTACTGTAAGAGTTAAATAATAGCCTTCAAGCCATTTCCGGCAGACTTTTGCGTCTGTTGGGAAGGGCTTTTTGGTGGTTGGATTTTTGTGCGCGGGAGACGATACTTTATGCGCGGGAAAAGCCATTTTATGCTCAACAAAATAACTATATGTTCAAAATGATAATAATGCTTCATCCTCCGGAGACTGCTGTTTACCAAGGCTTCCCTCCACCCAAGGTCAAGCCCCCTAATGGATGCATTTCGCCAAACCCAGGCGAAATGCGAAAAAGCTCAAGCCCTTAGCGGATGGTTTTCGCAAAGCGAAAACCGTCCAATCTTTAAAAGGAAGCTTTCGCGGTCCGCGAAAGCTTTTTCATCCTGAAGGTCTTTTTAGAACCATATAAAAGAAAGCGGGGCAATGAAAAATACAACCCCCCAAAAAATTTCCCGGGAAATATTCGCCCTTTCCAATGTTTAGGCTTCCAGTAAAACGTAAAAATACATAGATAAGAAATAAAATTAAGAAGGGAGATTTTTTGATGGCTGTTCATGAACTGAAAGATGTGCAGATGACCCGCAGCGGGGAGTCAGTCGACTTTGTTCATGGCTATTTGGTGGAAAGTGAACTGGAAGGGAAGAAACTTTTCGATATGACTCTTAAGAATGTTGTCCAATATGAGATGTTTCGGACAAGTCAGCTGGACAAAGAACCGGTCCAGGTTACTTTCACAACACTCGATGATCAGACAGGCAAGGCGGAGATGGAAGTTCGGACCGTAAACAGACGGGATCCCGATGACAATATTGTGGAACTTCTGACGATGGACAATATTGAATTTCATTAAGCATCCACTGATAAAAGCGAAAAAAGCCGTCCCTCACGCAGAGGGATGGCTTTTCGATTTGATTTATTCCTTTTCTATACCTACTGCAAATCCCAGATACATCAAAGCGTTGCGCGCTTTGAATGTAGTGGACAATGCCAGGCGTTCCAGTTCAGTCTGTGTCATTTGGTGTTTGCGGAGCTCGCCTGTTTTCGCGATTTCTTCCTGTTTCGTGATGACCTGGACGAAACTGCGTTCCAGTTGATCACGGATTTGAAGTGAACGGATCATGGCCAGGTTCTGGGATTCAGAGCGTTCATAGCCATAGATTTCTTTGGATAACCAGTACAATGCCTTAAGGGCACTGTTTTTGGTATCACGGATAAACGGCTTCAGCTCGTTTTTAGGATGTTCTTCTTCAAACCAGATGCGCTGCATGACCGCGTGCTGATTTTTGATTTCGAGTTTGTAATAATGATTGATGAATTGAGCGGTTTTATTGAATAGCGTAAATGACTCGCGGTACACGGTCTTCAGCTGCTCATTGCGCATCGGATCGGACTTGTCGAGCTCGAGCGCATCATATAATTTTTCACGGTGTGTAGTAAATTCGGCAATGAGTGAATCCATGAAAGCCTCGAGGAATACGCCGCGGTCTTTATCCTGGCCTTTGTAGCGGTAGCGCAGCGTATCGAGTTTCATCGTGCCTTCCGGATCGACTTCGTTGTCATGATTAAGGAGCAGATGCTGTTTCGCGCACCAGTCGCGGTATTCTTTCTCACGGCCTTCGAAAAAGTTCGGCTTGTAATTCGCCGTGATATCGACCGGCCCGATTTCGCCCAGCATTTTCTGCGCCAGCTTGAGGCGGTCCGCGTAAAGTGCGCTGCCGTTCGCGTCGGCGATTTTCTCCGCTCCCTCGCTCAGCAATTCCCGCGATTTATGGAGCGCATCGGCTTTTTCTTCTTTGCCTGTCAGGAATGTGGAATAAAACAGCAGCCCCCAGCCGCGTTCCGCTTCTTTCCGCTGATAGGAAGGGTCATCATTTTCGTGTTCGGCCATCTGCTCAAGTACGTGCATGCCATCTATTGAACGGCCGACATAAATAAGCACCTCTGCATAGTTCAGGCAAATCTGATTCCAGATTGTAGGTGGCACTTTGCCGCGGAACTGGAAGAACAGGCTTTCGAATAGGAAGAGCTGGCGCTGCTTCATCGGGCTGTTCCAGTCCTTCTGCAATTGGTGGCGAATGCCCAGCTGGCTGGACTCCAGCAGAATAGCAAGCGGATAAGCCGCTTGTCCTTCGAGGCGTTTCTTCAAGTGGCTGATTATATCTTGCAGCTTTTCAGGTTCCGTTTTCGTCTTTTGGAACTCCTGCAAAAGCATTTGAGTCGCTTGGTATAATTCCTTCAATTCAAATTGCCCATAGTCTTCGGATTGGGCAATTGCCTGTAAATTCGTCATGGGGAAGCCTCCTTGGGTGTGTGTTGCATGATTTAAAGAGATTCGTGGTGCCACGTTTTCACCTTCACTTATTATTGTAACGAAAATCAAGGTGCGGGTCACCAACTATTATCAGAATTGTGTGGTATTTATTTTGGTGGCTGTTTTCGTTTCCTCAATTACGGTATTATAAATATAAGTACATAAGATTCAGTCATCTCTGAAAAATTTTAAATATACAGGGGGCAACCAAGTGATTAATTTTCCTAAACCGACAGTAGAGCAGTTCTTCCGTACATATACGATTTCTGATTTTGCGGTGAGCCGCGATGAGAAACGATTGATTTTCAGTTCGAATCTGAATGGCAATGTGAATTTATGGGCAATGGATTTGCCGAATGGATTTCCGTATTTATTCGCGCAGCGGGATGAATCTGTAAGTTTCATCAAAATCGATCCGGAAAACCGTTTTGTGCTGGCCGGCTACGATAAGGACGGCGATGAAAACCATCAGATCTATGCGCTGCCTTACGAAGGCGGGCTGCCGCAGCCGCTGGTCACTGGCGAGCCGGACGAGAAGTATTTCTTTTCGCATTTGAGTGATGACGGCAAACGCCTGTATTACATGACTTCGGAAGGAAATCCAACATACCTGAATACGCGCGTCCGCAATCTTGAAGATGGTTCCGATAACCTTTTGCTTGAAGGAGTAGGAGGGGTTACGGAGCTTGCCGCTGTGTCTGACAATGAAAAGGCATTTGTATATTCGCGTGCATTCGCCAACACTTACGTTACGTCATTCGTGAAAATCGGCGATGAAACGTATAACTTGACGCCGGATGCGTCGCAGGTGCACATTGCGTCGGACCCAGTGTTCACGGATGATAACACGGTCTATTTCGTGACGAATTATGACAGCGAGTATAATTATATTGCGAAATTTGAAATCGATTCGAAACAGTTCTCAAGTGTAATGTCGATTGAAAATGAAAGCGTGGAAAGTTTGAAGTGGCATAAGGACAGCGAAACTTTTTATATCACGACGGAAAAAGGCGTCACCGATTATCTTTACCGTGCGGATTTGAAAATGGAAGATCCCGTGAAGTTGGAAGCACCCGTGGCCAGTATCGATAAAGTGGTGGTGACGAAGTCCGGTGCCTTGTATTTGCTCGGGCGCAGCGCAACTGTGCCGCATAATATTTTTCATTCGGAAGATGGGGCAGAATGGACGCAATTAACGAAGAATAATGTACTTGGTCTGGAATCCGAAGATATGGTGGAACCGGATGTGGTCACTTATCAATCATTTGACGGGATGGAAATCGAGGCTTTATTATTCAGAGCCAAGCCGGAAAACGATAATGGCCATACGATATTCTGGCCACACGGCGGGCCACAGGCAGCGGAGCGCAAAATTTTCCGCTCGATGTTCCAGTGCTTCCTGAACCGGGGGTACACGATTTTCGCGCCAAACTTCCGCGGCAGCACCGGCTACGGCGCGTCGTTCGTCAAATTGGTGGAGCAGGACTGGGGCGAAGGGCCACGGCTCGACTGCCTGGCGGGAATCGAATGGCTGTTTGAAGAAGGCATAAGCGACCGCGAGAAATTATTCCTTGTCGGCGGAAGCTACGGCGGTTATATGGCGCTGTTGCTGCATGGACGCCATCCGGAATATTTCAAAGCTGTCGTCGACATCTTCGGCGTCTCGGATCTGTTCACGTTCTATAACTCGGTGCCGGAACATTGGAAGCCGATGATGGAACGCTGGATCGGCAATCCGGAGCGCGATAAAGAACGCTTCATCAAAGATACGCCGACGACGTATCTCGACGGTATGGTCAAGCCGATGATGGTGATTCAAGGTGCGAAGGATCCGCGTGTCGTCAAAGAAGAGTCCGACCAGATTGTGGCGAAGCTGCAGGAAGCCGGACGCGACGTGGAATATCTGGTGTTGGATGACGAAGGGCATGGCTTTTCGCGGAAAGAGAACGAAATTGAAGTTTACAGCCGGATGCTGGAGTTTTTAGGAAAGCATCAGGGGTGAATTGAATAAATATCAGGGAGAAAACCGGTGCCCGCGGATTGAAATCTGCTGGCATCGGTTTTTTGAGTGTGTGAAAAGCGGAAAGATACAGCTTTCTGCTGACGGAATTGATTTGTTTGCGCAGAATCAGATTTATTTGCTAAGAATCGAATTTGTTTGCGGTAATCTGGATTTACTTGCGCAGATTTGAATTTGTTTGCGCAGTGATACTTTTCCGCTTATTAGATAGTCTATTTAAATATTATTTTGATATTTCTGCCCTCGCACGAATAAGAAAAAGACCCCGCCTCAGCGGAGTCTTCCGTCATAACCCATATCTCAAATCCCATAGCCCAAATCCTAAAACGCACCCGAGCCGCCGCCACCGCCGCCGATTCCTGTTCCTGATCCGGGAACGCCGCCGCTCGCGCTGGCACTGGTTGCCGTTCCGGCGGAAACGAAGATGGCCGTCATGAAGACGGGGTTCATGACGAAGCTCGAACCGTCCATCTGCGATTCGGCAGATGTGAAAACTGCCGCTTTGCGTTCAGCAGTTTTCTGGTCGCTGCCAAGCAGGTAGGCATAGGCCCGCTGTTTTTCATCTTTCGTCAAGCGGTTCCATTGTTCGGCTGGCAATTCTTGCATCGCCACTTTTAATTTTCTCCAATTGCGCCGTACTTCATGTCCTTCAAAAGTGATCGGCGAATAGCCGATCGCAAAGCCGAACGCCAGCATTGCAAGCGCGATGGATGCCGCCATCCACGGGAAAATTTCGTAAATGCCTGTGTAGATGGCAAGTCCGATAAACAGTACGCTCAAGGCTCCTGCAGTCCAGCGCAGCACCGGATGTTTTTCATGAAACTCTTTTGCTTTCACTTCGGCGCTGATGCCTTTAGTCCATTTATCAATCGCTTCGTTATAAGCGTCGTGGTTGTCCTCGTCTTTCGTATATGCTTCGACCTGTTCGAGTGTGAACTCACGGCTGTCACCGATCTGGTCGAACAGCAGGCCGATCAATGTTTCTTCGTGCGGATGGTCGGTGTTGCGGCCAATCAGCTCAAAATGGTCTTCTGACAGCTGACGGATATTGCCTTTTCGCATCAGTTCCAAGATCGCCGCCGAAATGACGTTTGGCGACAGGTAGATGGAATTAGTGAAATGGAGCAGCGCAGGGATGCTCATCGACCCTTTCGGCACAAAAAATTCATATGGATAATTATTGATCTTCCGTTTTCGCTGAGCGGAGCGCAGCCATGCCAGTAAAATTCCGGCAAGCAATAGAGCACCGGCAATCGCAATAACCGGAATCCCGATATTTTTTGCGGTTTGCTGATTTTGGGCGAAGATCGCCGCTTCATTTTCAAATTGTTCACGGTCTGCCGCCAGATCATCCCGGATTGTTCCATCCTGCTGGGGCAGCGCGGGAAATAGTTCCGGTTCAAAAATCGCCCTTACAGTGACGTTCTCCCCGTCCGGTACATGGCCCATTTCAAAAACAGTGCTGCCTTCGTTCGTAATCATTTCAGTGTTATAGGCTTCGTCGTATCCTAGTGCCTCAGTGCTGCTGGATTCTGCAGGCGGAATGACGGAAATCGTCATATCGCCGTATTCGCTTTCGTTGCTTTCATCGATGAATGACCAGTAAAACTGGGCGCCATCTTCAAATTTCTCTATGGCTCCGACAATTTGGTAAGTCAATTCAACCTGGATGGTCTCATCATCTTCACCGGCACGGTAAATCTTATAGACGCCGTCTTCGGTCTCGACTTTCAGCGGATTGTCATTTTCCGTCGCCGAGAAATTTTCGATGGTGGTGCCCGTCTTTTCGATCAGTCCGCGCGTAATGCCTTCAAAATCGTCTTCAAATTGATAAGTGAAATTTTCGGTTACGTCTGCCGTGCCGTCTTCATTCAACTGGGCATCAATCCGGACTTCGGTAATTTCAAAGTCGACAGCCAGTGCCTGTGCAGGCATCACAAGCAGCATCAGAACGGACGCGAGCAGAAATGGCAATAATTTTTTTCCTGTCATGATCCATCACCTCTTGCTTAGTAATACGAGTGAAAGTTGTGAAGGTTTCACTCTAAATGATGAGGCAATCAATTACAGATTTAAAATTAAAGAAAACATCTAGGAAAATATGGTTATTATTTAACTGCTGCTATATACTTCAATTAGAGCAATTCATCGAGAGCCGAAATGAGGAGAAAACAATCATGAAAAAGCAGACGATCTTCAAAAAAATCGCCTTGTCCATAGCTGCCGCAGCGCTCTTGTTGCCGCTGATGCCGACTATCGGCCAATCAGGATTCGGTTCCAATAAAGCGGAAGCCGCAGCAACTTTTCCGGACGTGAAGGATTTCAAGGCGGAAGTTTCTTATCTGACCGGTTTAGAAATTATCCGCGGATATCCTGACGGAACATTCCGTCCCAAAAATAATATTTCACGGCTGGACGCGGTCCGGATGATTTTACGTGAGATGGATATGGAAACTGCTGATATCCCTGATCCAGGATTCGCGGATATGAATTCGAAAACCGAAGGATATGCGGAAGTGGCACAAGCTGTGGAAATCGGATTTATTAATGGGAAAACGACCAAAGACGGGAAGAGGATTTTTGATCCCAAAGGCAAGTTGACGCGTGCGGAAATGGCTAAGATCCTTACTGAAGCCTATGCGCTCAACTCCAATAATAAAGTCAAATTCGTCGATGTGAGCAAAGGGCATTGGGCGAATGCGTATATCAGCCGATTGGCTACCGCTAAAGTGACGGATGGTTTCCCTGGCGGTTACTTCAGACCCGAAAGCAGCCTTGAACGCCAGCATTTCGCGGTGTTCATGGCGCGATTATTGAATCCGGCCAAATTCCAGGCTGGTCCCGTGGTCATTCCGCCGCCGCCAAAACCTGCGCCAGCCCCGGCTCCAAAGCCGCCGGCACCGGCTCCTCCGAAGTACCCAGCGCCGTCAACGAATACACCAGGGAAATATGTCAGCGGCATTCTGGTCGTCAATAAAGTCTATGCATTGCCTTCAAACTATAATCCGGGAATCATACCGGTTGCGCAGAAAGGCGTCAATGCAATGGTCTCAGCCGCCAAAAAAGACGGTGTCTATTTAAGTGTCATCAGCTCGTTCCGTTCATATTCCTATCAGAATACGCTTTATAATAATTATGTGAAGCGTGACGGGAAGGCGGCAGCGGATCGTTACAGCGCGCGGCCGGGCCATAGTGAACACCAAACCGGCTTAGCGTTCGATTTCGGCGGAACGAATCAGTATCATTGGCTGGAATCATCGTTTGCGAATACCACTGAAGGCAAGTGGCTCGCAGCGAACGCGCATAAATACGGTTTCATCCTGCGCTACCCGAAAAACAAGGAAAGCATCACTGGCTATATGTTCGAACCTTGGCATTTCCGCTATGTCGGATCGGGTGAAGCACCGAAAATCAAAGCTTCCGGCAAAACACTGGAAGAGTATTTGAACGTCAGAGGAAAATAAGAGCTATTGTGAAAGTTGAAAAAGCGGCATCCACTTGAACTGGTGGATGCCGTTTTTTGAATTAGATGGAAAATAGATGTTTCGATGCTGAACGCCTGAATAAATTCCTGAGCGCCCGATTATCGCGCTGAACGCCCGAATAAATTCCTGAACGCCCGATTCCCCGGACACCGGGTGACTGCCAACTCCAAAAATGATACAATAGCAGGAAAATATCGTATTTTTACTGCAATACCAGTATTAAAGACGAAGAAAAGAGTGTAGAGTCACCATGAAAATACCTAAACTTAACAAAACGGCGACCCGGATTCTAACCATCCTTTTCATGTTCGCTTTGCCTATTGCAACGTTGATTGTATCAGAACTGATAGTGCGCCAGGTGCTGACGATGCCGATCGGCCAATGGTTCACTGAGTTTGACAAGCGCGTCTTCGTCAATGCGTTTCTCGTGGTCGCATTGTTCAATCTGTTCTATATCCTGCCGCGGCGCTGGTTCATGCTGTCGGGAGTCATACTCAGCATCCTGCTGCTCATTTTTGCGGTTGCGAACAAGATCAAAATGGAACTCCGCAGTTCGCCTGTGGCACTCGGTGACTTCTATCTTTTGGATGAGCTTGGCGGTTTCGAACTGCCGGTCGACTTTAATATGCCCTTACTGGCGCTTGCGGGAGTCGGTTTGCTGCTGCTGCTTGCTGCAATTTTCCTGGTGATCCCCCGTGTAAAAGAGAATTGGCTGCTGAAGGCAGGCGTATTTTTATTGTCTGCGCTTTTCCTGTTCGCCCTATGGACAGACAAGCCGTTTTCACCGATGAAACAGGCCAATTTCCAGACTTCCTGGTGGAAGCTTGAAATAGCGCTGATGCAGAACGGGGTACTCGGCAATTTTGTCATGCTGGCGAAGGAGGCGGAAGTCGAACCGCCGGAAGGCTATTCGGTCGATAAGCTTGAAGAGATCGGCGCGGAATATGAGCCGGCTCCGGCTGAAGGGAATTCCGTGAAGCCGAATGTCATTTTCATCATGAGTGAATCGTTCGCCGACCCGTATTTCTTCGGTGAACAGCATTTCAAGCAGGATCCGATTCCGAATTTCCGTAAGTATTATAATGAATCGCTGCACGGTTCGATGTATTCGCCTGAGTTTGGCGGAGGGACGGCCAACGTGGAATTTGAAGCATTGACCGGTTTCAGCATGCAGTTCATGCGTGCGGATTTCGTTCCTTATCAGCTATTCGTCAAGAAGCCGCTGCCCTCAGCCGCCCATACATTCCGAAAAGCGGGCTACGAAACCACAGCGATCCACACGTATTTCGGCTGGTTCTATCAACGTGAATCGGTTTACAAACAATTAGGGTTCGATCAATTCATTTCCGGTGACTTTATGGACCTTGACCGTCCGAACGATCCGTCGCAGTCGTTCCCGGAAGATAAGCACATCACCGACTCGACACTGGAAACGTTGGATTACACGGAAGGTCCCGACTTTATCCATGCGGTGGCTGCGGAAGGGCACGTGCCGTATTGGCAAAAAGAAGAGTCCGAATTTCTGAAAGAAGGCACTTTGCCGCCTGAAACCCAGCCTTACCTGAATTACTATACAGCCGTCGTCAATAATGTCGATAAAGAGCTCGGCCGCCTGATCGAAAATCTGAAGCAGCGGGATGAGCCATCGATTGTCGTATTCTTCGGCGACCATTTCCCGGCATTCCCGAACGGCAATGAATTATACGGCGAAAATGGCGCGGGCGTGGTGGACGACATGCTGAACGATTATGACGATTACCTGGCCACGCATAAAGTTCCTTATTTCATCTGGCAATCTGATGGCAATGAAGCCCGTGAACTCGATTTGTCGCCGAATCAATTCGGTCCGATCACGATGGAAATGGCCGGAGTGGAAGGGAACGTGATCACCGCGATTCTCGATCGCATGCGTGAAAAAGATGAAGCGGTTGTTCCATACGCCCAGTGGCAGTCACAGATGGGATCCAATTCCGAAGAAATGGAAGACCTGAAAATCGTCCAGTATGACTGGCTCCATGGCAAACGCCACACCGCTGATCTGCTGCCGAACTTGAAAGTTGAAGCGGCCCCCGATTACCATTTGGGGCTCTATCCCGAAATGACAGTCCAAAAAGTAGCTGAAAAAGGCAGCCTCTATGAAATTTTTGTGGAAGGCGCACCGAAGTACGCGAAGCTTCTCGTCGATGGTGAACCGATCGAAGAAATTGCCTGGCGAAAAGCGGAAGAGGGGGTAGCTGCCTTTTCTGTCAGCCAGGATCTCATCGATTCAGGTGCAGATGTTCAATTGGCGGTCCTCAATTCGCACGGAGCAGTGCTCAGCAAAACAGAACTGTTCAATATGGAAACGGCGTTGCAGGAATAATTGGCTGATTTCAACTCCATAACAAAACCCCCGATATCTTTTGAGATGTCGGGGGTTTTAGTTTTGTATTCCATATGGAATTAATCATGAAGCATTCTGTTAAAGATCTTCCGGATTATAAATCGCAGTGATCAATTGCTTGGAGGAACGGCCGTTTGAGAATGTGTTCCAGTGGGCGCTGAACCGCCCGATTTTTTCCACATCTATTTCCGGATCGACGATATGCTGGAGCACATCCGCTGTACTGGTGACCATCGGGCCCGGGAAGAACAACTCATTGACCTGCCAGATACCTTGCTTGCGATTATATTCTTCGATGTCATAGGTGAAGAAAATCATCTTTTTGCCGAGCATGGAGAATTCAACTGGAATCGACGAATAATCAGAAACCAGTATGTCACTCACCAGCAGCAGTTCATTGATGTGCGGATAGTCGCTGGCCAAGATGACTCTCGGGTGATCCGGTACTTCAGCTGCGGCATGGACGGAAGGGTGGAGCCGGACCAGTAATACATATTCTTCGCCCAGGGTTTCCAGGAAAAGCTGGATATCGAACGCGAGGGTCATGCGCTGCAATTCATCTTTTCGGAAAGTTGGCGCATACAGCACAACTTTTTTCCCTTTGAGCGAAGGATAGGCGTCCAACACGTTTTTCAGTCCGGCAGCCTTCAGCTCTTCATCGAAATAGAAGTCGGTCTGCGGGACTCCGGTATACAGGAAATGGCTCATATCAACCTGGAACGCTTCCGAGAAGATTTCCGCCATTTGGCGGGATCCGACAGGGATGTACTGGAAGCGGTCGTATACTTCCTGGAACCGGACTTTCGCGCGTGAGCTTCTGGCATCGGTTTCGGGATCGCGCCAGCCGAATTGTTTGATGGCTCCGGCCGCATGCCATAATTGGATGCATTTGACTTCCTTGCGAAACTCGATGACCGACAGGACACCCGCATAGTTGTCTACGAAAACGTACTTGGATGTTGCCAGATGATAGATTGAAAATAGTGTATCTACTATATTAAGTGATTCAAATGTGTATATTTTTTTATTGGCGGTGGGAATTGTTGAAAAATCCATCTTGCACCGGGTCTGGTTTACGAAAACGAGACGATGGCTGCTGGATGACGCCAATTCATTGGCGATGAAAAAAGCATTGTCTCCGAAAGAGGACAGGAACACCGTTTTGTTTTTCAAGGGCAGAAGATTGAAAAGGGAAAAAGCGATCTTGAAGAAAAACAGGTATATGGAGATGATCAGTTCACTTTTCATTGGTTGTTAAAGAGATCCGTTTTGATTTTGGTAGTCGAAATGCCCTCGGTCCTCGGCAGGTACACGACTTCACAATGTTCTTTCAATTCATCGAATTTGCCTTCCCAATCAGAGCCCATTACAAAAACCTGCACATCGTTCTTCCGGATGTCATCCACTTTCTGACCCCAATTCGTTTCTGGTATCACTTCATCTACATACTTTATGGATTCAAGGATCAATTTCCGTTCTTCGTAGGAGTGGTACGCGGCTTTGCCTTTAATATCATTGAACTCGTCAGAAGATAAGCCGACGATCAAATAGTCGCCGAACTCTTTTGCGCGTTTCAGGATATTAATATGCCCGTGATGAATCAAATCAAATGTACCGTAAGTTATGACTTTTTTCATAATTTCTACACTCCACATCTCGTATATGTTTTGCCGCTTAAGGTATAGTATCATCATTCGTCTGCAAAGAAAATATTCCCGCGGCAAATACGATCTTCCTCTTGGCTGTTGAAGGTCCGATCTGTCATCAACCGTTCACAAATTCCATTCGTGATTTCAGCCTACTCGCTATTGTATCATAAGGCTCGAAAGAAGAACTATTTTTAATAAGAACCCAATCCTGGCCTGCGGCTTCTTCCCCGTGGCGATAAGTGGTTTATGTGTTTCTAGGATAAAAAAGTCGCAAAATTTATATAAATTTGATTCTATTCCTTTATCTTTCGGAAAATGATAAGATAATTTATTGTTAGTTAAAATCAGAACTTAAAATGAAATTTAAAGTAAAGAGGGAACAGCTTTGAAAATATATAATAAAAGCGTACAACTTTTGGATAAATCAGGGGAAAGCATCGATTTCCTGCTGATGGACAGCGAAGAACTGTATCATGTGAAATTCAGTGATTTAAAAGTGAAACAGCCGATTCTGTTGGGGACATACCCATTGCCGGACCAGATCTTGCTGACAAGGGAGATCTTCGAATCCACTGTCATCGTCTATATTGCCGACGGTGAAATCTGGGCAGCGGCAACAGCTCCGGAAACAAAAGAATACAAACCGCATCATTTCCATTTTGAATTTGACTGCTATACTGATTTAGTTTCCTATAAACAGACAGCTGAAACATCATTTACGGTACTTGACCAAAATGGCAATAGCCTGTTTACCATCCATGACCTGGTGACTGCGCAAACGGAACAGCATGTATATCCGATTGACCTTGGGCTGACTACAATCGATTACCGCTTTTTGACTTTGGGCAAAGTGCAGTACGGCCAGTTCAATATGTTCATCGTCTACGACTTGTTCCGTAAAGAGCTGACCTTGAACAAAGTGGTGCTGTCTTTCCTTTCTGATATCACAGATTTTGAATTCGAATTGACGGATCTTTCAACATTAGAGATTACATATAAAGGTGAACCGACTGTCATCAATCTCAAAAAGATCACTTCAAAAGGGAAGAAACTGTTTAAACCAGGTGAATTGCAGGAATACCGGAATAAGCATATTCTAACCGTATTTAAAGTCAATGGCGCAAAATACTTTATTCATAACAAGACTGCCGGCGTCTATTTGACACGCACGAAACCGACGAAAATTTCGGGATTCCGTTCGGATATGATCAGCCGTTTCGTCGGCAAAAACCTTTATATAGCAGGGCGTAATACGCATTATGCCTATAAGGCGAACGGTGTATACGATAATCTTTATATCGGCGACCATAAAGAGCCGATCGCAAAATTTGTACGGCCATTGAATATCAAATTCTTTAGACGTTATGGATACTTTAAAGTTCCTGTGGACAGATTGCACGTCAATAATCGCATCCATACGAACCTGTATTTGGGCGATGACAAAGCAATCCTGCATAACCTGAAGCTTAAAACCTTCCCAAGGAAGGGGAAAACACTCGACTTTACCGTCAACGGCGATCAGGTCAATGTCATCCGCACCAATCTGCGCGGGGACATCACATCGACCATCATCAATTTCTCGCCGGAGTATTCGTTCATCAACCGCAATAAAATCTATGCGGCTTCAGTGATTTCCAAATTCTTTAATAATAAGAAATCGAAAATCAACCTGTATTTCGAGAAAAAGAGCATGAAAGCGGACGAATCGAGCATCCGCGTTTTTGAGAAAGTGATGCAGGACAAAGAAGTCCGGTCGAAAAACTATTTCATTCTGAGTGATGAAGCTTCAAATTATGAAGAATTAAAGGCGAAATATAAAAAAGCGATTGTCAAAAAGCATAGTTTCCGCCATTATTTGCTTACATTCCGTGCTTCGAATTTAATTTCCAGTGAATTGTCGAATCATCTATTGAACGACCGTCTGTATATTGATGTAATACGGGAGCGCATCAACTCGATTCCGTTGACATTCCTTCAGCATGGTATAATGTTTGCAAAACCTGTCGATAATCCGATGGCTTTTGGATTCCATAAAGACAAGAATGTCTTCAATATGCATAAATCGGTTATCAGTTCAGAGCTGGAGGCTGGCGAGTTCTATAAAATGGGCTATGACCGTTCGGATCTTCTGTTAACCGGCCTGGCGACTTTTGATCATGCCAGACTCAACGAAGGCGCAGATAAAATCGCGTTCATGCCGACTTACCGTTATTGGGAAGAAGGCTTTATCTACCGGGGGCTGATTGAACAGACAAGTTATTACCGCCAGATCATGCGGGTCATTGAGGCATTCAAAGCGCATGGACTGCTGGACCGCCTGCTGATTGTCCCGCACAATAAATTCTCGGAACACATTTATGAAAATATGAAAGAATACCAGCATATCATCAGTGCAAATCCTTCGGAAGCCTTAAAGGAAGCTGTCATTTTCATCACGGATTATTCTTCCGCCATTTATGATGCGACATTCCGCGGTGCCTATCCGATCTTCTATTGGGAAGAAAAAGATTACCTGATCGAACAATATAAAGCGATTCCGCCGGTCAACGATGACAATGCGCCAGGAGCGATTGCCTATACGATCGATGAATTGATGGCCAGTGTCAAAAACGCCATCAGCCGGAATTATCAATTGGATGAAGAGATCCGCTACAAGTACCTGCAGATCAATTCGTTTGAAGACAGACAGAATACCGGACGGATCATTGAATACCTGAAAAAAGACGATATCCTGTAACTGATGGCGGATCCTTCCCGTCGGCAGGATTCGCTATCCAGAGACAGAATCGAGGGCTGGCAGTGATTAGACGTTTAAAGAACAATGCACTGGTTTTGAAACTATTCCGCATCATTTTCGTCCTTCTCGGTGGCTTGCCGAAAAAGGGGAGACTGGTGATTTTCGAAAGCTTTCATGCCAAACAATACAGCGATAGCCCGAGGGCTATCTATGAATATATGAAAGAACATCATCCGGATTTCCAGCTGGTTTGGAGTGTCGATAAACAGGCTGCATCGCTGTTCGACAGTTTCGGTGTGCCGTATATCCGGCGCTTTACATTGCGCTGGTTCCTGGAATTTCCGCGCGCCAAGTACTGGGTCAATAATGTCCGCCTGCCAAACTGGATGCCGAAGCCGGATAATACGGTCTATATCCAGACATGGCACGGGACGCCGTTGAAGAAGCTTGGCACCGACATTGAAGAAATCCATATGCCGGGAACGGATACGGAAAGCTATAAACGCAATTTCGTAATGGAAGCGGGCAAATGGGATTATCTTGTATCACCGAACGCCTATTCCACTGAAATTTTCACCCGTGCTTTCGAGTACGGCGGCAAAGTCATCGAATCCGGTTATCCCCGGAACGATGTGCTGTCCAATTTTTCGGATACCCTGCTCAGCAGCATCAAGAAAGAACTGGGCATTCCGGAAGAGAAGAAAGTCATGCTTTATGCACCGACCTGGCGGGACAATGAGTTTTATCAAAAAGGGAAATACCGGTTTGAATTTCAGTTCGATCTGGAGCGGTGGAAACGGGAGTTCGGTGATGAGTGGGTTCTGCTGTCAAGAATGCATTATCTTGTAGCAGAGAATTTCGATTTTACAGCCCATGCGGGAACTGTGTATGACGTTTCCACGTACCCCGATATACGCGATCTGTATCTGATTTCGGATCTTTTGATCACTGACTATTCGTCAGTGTTCTTCGATTATGCGATTCTGAACCGCCCGATTGTTTTCTTCATGTATGATCTCGAAAATTACCGCGACCAATTGCGCGGCTTTTATATCGATATCGAGCAGGACGCACCGGGACCGATTGTCCAGACAGAAGCTGATTTATTCGCAGCGATCAATGATCTGAAGGATACGGATATCCGCGGCAATCCGAAATTCGATGCTTTCCGGAACAGATTTTCCTCATTGGAAGACGGTCATGCTGCTCAACGAGTGGTAGAAGCCTTCCTCGAGTAGTATGATAAAATGTGAGTAGGTGAGGAATTCTTATGAAATCAGCTTTTAAGGTATTACAGGAGCAAATTCAATACTTCTATCTTGTCAGAAGACTGTCGATTTATGAACTGCGCAGCATGGCAAGCGGCAATTACCTGGGCATGGCCTGGGAAATCATCAATCCGGCCATCCAGATTACGATTTACTGGTTCGTCTTCGGTTTTGGGATCCGTGAACGCCAGCCAGTCGGAGATATTCCGTATCTGCAATGGATGTTTGCCGGCATCCTGGCCTGGTTCTTCATCACGCAAGGGGTCATGAAAGGCACAAAATCGATTTACAGTAAGATTAAAATGCTTGCGAAGATGAATTTCCCGATGAGTGTCATTCCGAGTTATGTGATTTTCGCCCAGTTTTATCCGCATCTGATCCTGTTGGCGCTCGGAACCATATTCCTGCAGTTCATCGGTTATCCAATATCGATTTACTATCTGCAATTGCCATTATATATTATCGGCCTGTTGGCGTTCCTGTTCAGCTTGACGCTTATTACATCGACACTGGCCACCATCGTACGTGATGTCCAGATGCTGCTGCAGTCTGTTATGCGGATGCTGCTGTATCTTTCACCGATACTTTGGCCACCGACGCTGCTGCCGGAGAATTGGCAGCCGTATATGAAACTGAACCCTTTCTATTACATCATTGAAGGATACCGGTACTCCCTGCTTGGAGAAGGATGGTATTTCCTTGAAAATCCGATTTATACCCTCTATTTCTGTGGAATCGTATTAATCACATTCCTCATTGGCGCTTATCTGCACGTGAAATTCAGAAGTCAATTTATTGATTTCCTTTAAAATGGGAAGTGAAGCATATGCCTAATTCAGTCGAAGTCCGAAACGTGTCAAAGCGTTATAAATTATATAAAAAGAGCTCTGAACGGCTGCTCGATCTGCTGATTCCGCATAAGGAATACGGCGAAGCCTTTTTTGCTTTGCAGGATGTTTCTTTCGATGTGGAAGAAGGTTCCATTGTCGGCCTCGTCGGCATCAATGGTTCAGGGAAATCCACTTTGGCAAACATTATAGCCGGAGTTATTCCGGCTACGTCAGGTGAGGTCAAGAGCAACGGGAATATATCCCTGATTGCTGTCAATGCGGGACTGGACAATAAACTCACAGGGCGAGAGAATATTGAATTGAAGCTTCTCATGCTTGGTTTTTCGAAAACGGAAATCAATGCGATGGAAGAAGAAATCATCGAATTCGCCGAGCTTGAGAAATTTATCGATCAGCCCGTTAAAACCTATTCAAGCGGGATGAAGTCACGTCTTGGCTTTTCGATTTCAGTCCGTGTCAACCCCGATATCCTGATAATCGATGAAGCATTATCAGTAGGGGATAAAGCTTTTGCGGAAAAAAGCCTGAACAAAATGATGGAATTCAAAGAACAGGGCAAAACGATGTTTTTTGTCAGCCACTCGATTTCCCAGATGAAAAAATTCTGCGAAAAGATCCTTTGGCTGGAGTTTGGGGTCGTTAAAGAATACGGGCCTGCTTCTGAAGTATTGTCGCATTACGAAGAGTTCCTTGAAGAGTTCAAGAACATGTCCAAAAAAGAGAAGAAGAAATACCGTCAGAACGCGCTTGACAGACAATCGAAAATCGCTGCAAAACCATAACGGAACCGGCTCTCTTTTGAGAAGCCGGTTTTTTACTTGAGGCCAATTCTGTAAAATTTCTCAAAATATCGTAAAATTCAGAAATTTTATTGACATTTCAATATTTCCTTGTTAGTTTAATAGTTATTAAGATGCTCAGCCATTGAATTTTTATTGAATATACAGTATTTTTTTAGGTCTATTTAACCCATTTATGGGAAATTAAAGGATTTAAATACGACAGTATTGAAAGTGTTCATGTGAAATCAGGGAGGTCTGGGAAATGAAGAAGGTTGACCAGAAGAAAATTCTTATATTGGGTGGCACAAAACACATGATTAACGTGGTGGAAACCGCGAAACGGAAGGGCATGTCACCGATTGTAGTCGATAATGTCATCGGTTCACCGGCCAAAAGCTGCGCAGACAAATCTTTCAATACAAGTACAGCGGATATTGAAGGGCTGGCGAAAATCGTCCGTCAAGAGGAAGTGGACGGTGTACTCACAGCTTTTGAAGATATAAATACATGGAATGCTGTTGCCCTGTGCAAAAAAATGGGCTTGCCATTCTATGCGACTGAGGAGCAGCTGGATATCACTTCGGATAAAAACAGGTTCAAGGAAATCTGCCGGCGTTTTGATGTTCCTGTCATCGAAGAAAAAGAACTGGCAGGCGAACTCAAAGAAACAGCCGTTGCGGCATGGGAATTCCCAATCATCCTCAAACCGGTTGATATCTATGCCGGCATGGGCTAACAGTCCGGTTCAGCGAAAATTACTGCGGCATCCAATGTTCCTTGCCATACTAAACAAAAGGCTTCGCATCCGCGAAGCCTTTTGTTTTGCGCGGTGATATAATAGAAAACAGCTGTTTAATTGATAAAGAAAAGGATGTACAAGAATGAAAAATAAAAAATTGGCCTGGGCCGCGGTTATCGGCTGGATGAGCATCATTTTCATCCTGTCACATCAGCCGGCGTCCGTGTCAAGCGGGCTCAGTTCAGGGATCACTGAATTTCTGCTTGGAACGATCGCTGATTTGTTCCCTGGAAGCGCTGCGGAGGCCGAAGGATTTCACACTTTAGTCCGGAAAAACGCCCATTTCATCGCCTATCTGATTTTAGGTGTTTTACTGGCTAATGCACTTGGCCGCTGGGGAAATTTAAGCGTACAGCCGCTCCTGTCCGCATTCGCCATTGCGGTCTTATACGCAGCATCGGATGAATTCCATCAATTGTTCATCGAAGGGAGAAGCGGTGAAGTGCGTGATGTGCTGATCGACAGTGCAGGCGCGGCAACCGGCATTGCCGGATGCTGGATCGCTGGTCTGCTGATAAGGAAAAAGAAGCTGGAAAAATAGTAAGAACTGTTTTCAGGAGCCTGGTTTATCAGGCTTCCGGAAACAGTTTTTTTTAGAAGGAATTTTTAACCTTTACTTAACCTGCTGATATTACGCTTGGCTTATCGAACGTCAAAAGGACAATTTCTTATGAAAGCGGGGATGGAATTGGTTGATTTATATTTTGATGAAAAATACGGCAAGCTTTATGAAGACTTGGAAAATGGAATATGCGAAGTGTATGAATATGATCATTTACTGGGGAAAGTCAGGCATATGTTCATTAAACGGGAAATCCCTGAGTTGATTGGCGGCGAAAGGTATTATGACATTACAACTGCATATGGATACGGCGGACCATTAATTCTGGAATGCCATCCGGATAACCGCAAAGATTTGGCAAAAGCATTTTACGAAGATTTTGCCCGGTACTGTGAAAGGGAGAAGATTGTCAGTGAGTTCATCCGTTTTCACCCGGTATTGAAAAATGCTGAAGATTTTCAGGATATGTATGATGTCTGCTATATGCGGCCGACAGTTGGAACGAATCTCAGGGCATTTGATGACCCTGTAGCCAGGGAATTCTCGAAAACTGCCAAGAAAAACATACGCAGGGCACTGGGGGAAGGGGTCCAATATCAAGTGATTGAAAACCCGGATAACCTTGATGCATTTAAAGAGGTCTATTATACGACCATGAAACGCAAAAACGCAGCCGAGTATTATTATTTCGGCGAAGAGTATTTTGCGGGCCTGCTGGATGCTTACGGAGATCGGATATTGATCACTGAAGCAAGTTATAAAAAAGAAACCCTGGGGATGGCGCTTACTTTCAGGCACAACCAATACCTGCATACGCATCTTTCAGGAACTTATGAAGAATATCATCATTTCTATCCGGCTTATGTCATGCAATTTGCCATCACACAGTGGGGCAAGAATAACGGCTATCATCTTCTGCATGATGGCGGAGGATTGACCAATGACCTGGATGACAGTCTGTATATGTTTAAAAAGCAGTTTGGCAAACATACCAAATTCCCTTTTCATATCGGCAGGAAAGTATGGGACAAGAAGATCTATTCTGCTCTTTGCAACCGCATCGGTGCAGACATGAACAGTGATTTTTTTCCGTTATACAGAGGGAGAGTCGAAAAGAGCGTGGCTACTATTTGAAGATCCCGAAAGGAAACAGAAAGCCTGCCTGGAAAATCGAAATTTCGCAGGCAGGCTTTCTGGAGAGCTTTAAATCAATATCCAAAACGGCGTCAGTTGATAAATGCAAATCAATTCCGCATTTCCGTTTTTTATCTGACGTAAGTTGTCACGTAGGATGGCCGGGGAAATATATTCGGGACCTTGTCGATGCCTTCCGCCGTTCCGCGTTTTGCGTGGGCGTTTCCGTAAGCATCGGACTGCTGCCAGTCTTTGAATGATTTTTCATCTTCCCACAGCGTGAGGATCACATAGGTATCCGAATTCAATGGACGTAAGACGCGTATCGCTTTGAATCCGGGTTCATCTTCGATTTTGCGCGCGCGGTTTTTGAATCTTTCTTCAAAGCGCTCCTTGCCTTCTTCTGTTACCGGGATATTATTGAATACCGCAAAAAAACCGGCATTGATATCTCCGCTTGCGTCAAGCACCTGATAGGCATCAACGTCTTGCAGCAGGGCAGCGCCTTCCGTTTCATACAACAGGACTGCATCCTGCCCATTCATCAGATAGATTAGGCGCGCGTTCGGCATATGGGCGATATAACCCATAGCCTGATCGATATGGCCGCTCCATTTATGTAATTCCATGTCAAAGACCTCCTGCTTTCATTTCTTATCATAATCTTATCGTTTTTATTTTCCTTTAGCCAATTTTTTACCCTGGTTTCGGAATTGACGATTAAACTCAAAAACTTTGCTTGGTTGCAGTGACTGTAAACCTGGATTGGGAGGTGGAAACATTGAAGGATATTTATTTCAATCAAAATTATGGAATGCTTTATGAAGAGGTTGAAAATGGAAAATGTGAATGCTATGAATTCCGGAATGCGCTTGGATCGGTCCGGCATCTTTTCATTAAACGGGAAATCCCGATACGGCTGCCGGGGGGAGGGGTGTATTATGATCTTGTCACGCCCTATGGCTACGGCGGACCGGTGATGGAACCTGTGCATGGAGTGGATAAAAAGGATTTGGCAAAGGCCTTTATGCTGGATTTCGAGCAATATTGCATACGGGAAAACGTTGTCAGCGAATTTATCCGGTTCCATCCGGTATTGAGGAATGCCGAGGATTTCAGGGAATTCTATGACACTGTCTTCATGCGCCCTACCATCCAGACCCGTATTGCAGCTACGGAAGATCCACTGATGAGCGAATACACGCCTTCAGTCAGACGCTATATCCGAAAAGCCCTGAAGGAAGGCGTCGAGTATAAGGTTTATGTAAATCCGGTCAATCTCGATAAGTTCCAGGAATTATATCTCCGGACCATGGAACGAAATAAAGCGGATGAATATTATTATTTCGATGAAGAATATTTCAGTAAATGCCTCAGCTTGCTGCGTCCGCAATTGGTTGTCGTTGAAGTGAGCTTTCAGCAGACCGTCATCGCAATGAGCCTGAACTTTGTAAGTGATGGCCTGCTGCATGTCCACTTGGCAGGCAGCCTTGAAAATTACCACCATTTATACGCGCCGAACATCCTCCAATATGCGCTGCTCCAGTGGGGGATGGAAAACAATATCAGGCTGATCCATCACGGCGGCGGCCGGACGAATGATCCTGATGATAAATTGTATCTGTATAAAAAGAAATACGGCCGGGCGCAGGAGCTTGAGTTCCATATTGGCAGAAGAATCTGGAACACGGAAATTTACTGGCGGCTGTGCCGGGAAGTTGATATGGAAACCGGAAGTTCCTTCTTCCCGGCATATCGGCAGAACTTGCGGATCAAAGAGAAAGTCAATTGAAATTTGCCGCAGCTGACAGGAAATACGGAAAGAGTTGATGCAGTCCCTGCTCAACTCTTTTTTGCATTCTTCCATGAATGGAATAAGGTGATGGAAATCCGATATTTGGATTATTTTTTGATGGAATTTACTTTTTTACGGAAAAGAGGATTGTTCGGGAAGATTTCGAGGTATAGAATAAGAACAAACGTTCTTATTCCAGGAGGTGGCTATCGTGAAAACGAAGGGATTGCCTGAGCGGGTCATTGCCTGCCTTGACATGCGCAGCTTCTACGCCAGCTGTGCCGCCATCCAGGAGGGGCTGGACCCGCTTGGAGCCCATATCGCGGTTGTCGGCAATCAGGAACGGAAAGGCAGTGTCGTGCTTGCGGCATCGCCGCGGATGAAAAAAGACTTTGGCGTGAAAACCGGCACACGTCTGTTCGAGATTCCAGACGATCCGCGGATTCGGCTGATTGAACCCAAAATGGAATTTTTCCTGCGGGTCTCAATGGCCATCACTGAACTCATTACGGAATTCGTGCCGAAAAAAGCTGCCCATGTCTACAGTGTCGATGAAAGTTTCATCGACTTTACCGATGTCGGTGCCTTATGGGGGGAGACCGAGGCGCTCATCGCCCATATCCAGGACGCCTTGCTGCGCCAATTCGGCCTGCCTTCCGCGGTCGGTGTCGGCCCCAATATGCTGCTGGCTAAATTGGCGCTGGATCAGGAAGGCAAAAAAACCGGTTTTGCCAAATGGACTTATGACGATGTTCCGGAAAAATTATGGCCGCTCACGCCGCTCAGCGAAATGTGGGGAATCGGTTCCCGGACTGAACACACCCTTAACAGCATGGGCATTTTTTCAGTGGGCGACCTTGCCTGTACGGATGTCAAAATATTAGAGGACCGTTTCGGCATCCTCGGCCATCAGCTTTACCAGCACGCAAACGGCATCGATCTGTCCGGCATCGGTTCACCGCTTGTGGCGGGGCAGGTCAGTTACGGAAAAGGGCAGATTCTCTACCGCGATTACACAGAAGTTGAAGATATCATGACCATCATCCTCGAAATGTGCGAAGATATCGCGATGCGGACCCGGCAGGCAAGAAGGGCAGGACGCACCATCCACCTCAGCGTCGGCTACAGCAAATCCGCGTTCGGCGGAGGTTTTTCCCGTTCGCGTTCTTTAGAGGAAGCCACCAACGAAACCCTCCGGATCTACAAAGTCTGCCAAACGATCTTCAACGAGCATTTTCAAAACAAGCCCGTACGCCAAATCTCGATTTCGATCGGCAGCCTTGAAGAAGAATCCTCCATGCAATTGAGTCTTTTCGAAGCGCGAAAATGGGAAAAGCGGCGCCTGGGCGCAGCGATGGACCAAATCCGCAGCAAGTATGGCTATTCCGCCATCTACCGCGCAGTCTCCGGCACTGAAGCGGGCACCGCTATCGCCCGCACCAGGCTGATCGGCGGCCATCAGAAATAGCGGCTGTCTGTCATAAAAATATAATGATCCAAAAGCCAGTACAGGAATTCTTTTTCCTGTACTGGCTTTTTCTGCAGAGAATATTTTTGTTAAATTCAAATAATTTAATCTTCCTTAACCTCTTTTTAACCTGTTCTCCTTAACATAAGCCTTAATTATAAAATTTATGGTTTATAAAGGAGCGGTAGTATGGAAGTTATTTTCGTCACTTTGGGATATCCCGACAACGGCAGGCATGGTGATCTCTACTACGACCTTATGCAGGAATTCAAACGCAATGGGCATGGGGTCACCGTCGTATGCCAGACCGAAAAGCGCCATAACCAACGGACTGAGCTGAAAGAAGTGGGAGGCATCCCGATACTGAAAGTGAGGACAGGCAATGTCACGAAGACCAGCTTGATGGAAAAAGGCATCAGCACGCTTCTTCTGGAAGACCAATTCATCAACGCGATCCGGACATACCTCGGCGGCAAAAAATTTGACCTCATTCTTTATACGACACCGCCGATCACATTTGAACGGGTCATTAAATACCTGAAAAATATGCACGGCGACGGGATGACGTATTTATTGCTTAAAGATATATTTCCGCAGAACGCGGTGGATATCGGCATGCTGAAGAAAAACAGTCTTTTGCACAGTTATTTCCGGCGAAAAGAAAAACGCCTCTACGAAATCAGCGATATGATCGGCTGCATGTCGGATGGCAACCGGCGCTTTGTGCTCCAGCATAATCCGGATATTCCGGAAGATAAAGTAGAGATCAACCCGAATTCGATCCGTCCGGCTGACAGGGCCAAGAAGGCGGGGCGCACCCATATTCGCAGGAAGCTGGGAGTCCCGGAACACGCACTGCTGTTCCTCTATGGAGGCAACCTTGGAAAACCGCAGGGCATCGACTACCTGATCCGGTCGATTGACCTTTACCGCAACCAGGACGATGTGTTCTTCCTGATTGTCGGGTCCGGTACGGAATATCCGAAAATCGAGGACTATGTCCAGCAGCGGAAGCCTTCAAATATCCGGCTGGAGAAATTCATGGAAAAAGGGGATTACGACAAGGTGGTGGATTCGGCGGATATCGGGATGATTTACCTTGATCGGCGGTTCACGATCCCGAACATCCCTTCGCGCCTTATGGCTTATATGGACCGCGCCAAGCCGGTACTTGCAGTGACCGATCCGAATACCGACCTGAAAGATATCCTTTACGACGCGAGATGCGGTTATTACGCGGAGGCGGGGGAGCTGGCGGAATTCAGGGATGCCGTCGAACAGGTCAAACGGGACCGCGGGAGATTGGTGCAGCTTGGAGAAAACGGACGCAGATACCTGGAGAAGGAGTTTAATGTAACCGAGTCATACGATATCATCATGCAGCATTTTATCAAAGACGGGAGTGGGGAATATTGTTCAAAGACAAAATATTACTCATCACAGGCGGCACAGGGTCTTTTGGAAACGCCGTAATGGAGCGGTTCCTGTTCACGGATATCAAGGAAATCCGAATATTCTCAAGAGATGAGAAAAAGCAGGATGACATGAGAAAACGCTACAACAACGACAAACTTAAATTTTATATCGGCGATGTACGGGATCTGGCCAGCGTGAAGTATGCCATGAACGATGTGGATTATGTATTCCACGCAGCGGCGCTCAAACAAGTGCCTTCCTGCGAATTTTTCCCGATGGAAGCGGTCAAGACGAATATCGTAGGCACCGAAAATGTCCTGAACGCGTCAATCGGCTGCGGCGTCAAAAAAGTCATCTGCCTGTCGACAGACAAAGCGGCCTACCCGATCAACGCGATGGGCATCTCGAAAGCGATGATGGAAAAAGTGTTTGTGGCGAAAGCGAAGACGGTGTCCCCCGAGAAGACGCTGATCTGCGGCACGCGCTACGGCAATGTGATGTGTTCCAGAGGTTCGGTGATTCCGCTGTTTGTGGAACAGATCAAGTCAGGCAAGCCGCTGACAGTGACCGATCCGCATATGACGCGCTTCTTGATGAGCCTTGAAGATGCTGTCGAGCTGGTCGTCTTCGCTTTCCAGAACGCCAATGCCGGCGACATCATGGTGCAGAAAGCACCCGCTTCGTCGATTGAAGATTTGGCTCAGGCATTGAAAGAGCTGTTCGATGCGGACAATGAAGTCAAAATCATCGGTACACGCCACGGTGAGAAGGAATTCGAAACGCTGCTGACCCGCGAAGAACATATTGTTGCCGAGGACCTGGATGGCTTTTACCGGGTTCCAGCCGACAGCCGCGACTTGAATTACGAAAAATATTTCAATAAAGGCGACGAAAAACTTTCAACAGAAAAAGAGTATAACTCCCATAACACCACAAGGCTGAGTGTGAGTGAAATCAAGGACCTGCTGCTTCGACTGCCGTACATCCAGGAAGAATTGAAGGCCATTAATCCGGCATTGCCGGCCACTGTCAATTACGGTATTCCAAGTTGAAAATCCTGGTTACCGGCGCGGAAGGCTTTGTCGGCAGGAACCTGGCCGCGGAACTGAAGAATCGAGGGCACGACGATTTATTGCTTTATACGAGAAAGAATACAGCCGCCGATTTGGAGAGGTTTGCACAGGAATGTGATTTCGTCTTTCATCTGGCGGGGGTCAATCGTCCTGAAAAAGAAGAGGATTTCCAGAAAGGCAATCATGATCTGGTTTCAGAATTAATATCATTTCTGAAAAAACACGGCAAAAACCCGCCGATTCTGATCACTTCATCGATTCAGGCTGAACTGGATAATCCGTACGGCCGCAGCAAAAAAGCCGGGGAAGACGCAGTGTTTGAATATGGCCGGCAAACAGGGGGCGACGTATTTGTATACCGGCTGGTGAACTTATTCGGTAAATGGAGCCGGCCGAATTACAACTCGGTCGTCGCCACCTTTTGCCATAATATCGCCCGTGGCCTGGAAGTGCAGGTAAATGATCCAGGGGCGGAACTCCGATTATGCTATATCGACGATGTGCTGGAAGAGTTTAAACGGGCCCTGGAAGGGCATCCGACGAGGGACGGAAACTATTGCCGGGTGCCCGAAACGCATACGATAACCGTCGGCGAACTGGCTGGCCAGATCAGGCTTTTCAAAGAAAGCCGGCAAAATTTTTTCCTGCCGGAGTTGAAAGAGCCTTTGACAAAGAAATTATACAGCACCTATTTGAGCTATTTGCCGGAAGAGCGCTTTTCCTGCCAATTGAAAGTGAACAGTGACGATAGGGGATCGTTCACTGAATTCTTCCGCACAGCAGGACATGGCCAGGTATCGGTGAATCGTTCCAAACCGGGCATCACCAAAGGCAACCACTGGCACCATACGAAAAACGAGAAATTTCTGGTGGTAAGCGGCAAAGGGGTCATCCGTTTGCGGAAGGTCGGTTCAGATGAAGTCATTGAGTACTTTGTCGACGGCAATGATATGGAAGTGGTCGATATACCTGTCGGCTACACGCATAATATCGAAAACCTGGGCGACACTGAAATGATCACCATCATGTGGGCGAATGAGCTGTTTGATCCGGAAAAACCGGATACGTATTATATGGAGGTTTAGCATATGAAGAAATTGAAGGTCATGACAGTGGTGGGCACAAGGCCGGAAATTATCAGGCTTTCTTCGGTCATCAATAAACTCGAAGCTTCAGAAGCCATCGACCATGTACTTGTCCACACCGGACAAAATTACGATTACGAATTGAATGAGGTGTTTTTCAAAGATTTCAATCTTCGGAAGCCGGATCATTTCCTGGATGCCGCAAACGGCGCCGCCGTAGAGACGATCGGAAACATCCTCGTGAAGATCGATCCGGTGCTGGAACTGGAAAAGCCTGATGCGTTTCTGGTACTCGGAGATACAAACAGCTGCCTGTGCGCCATTGCCGCCAAAAAGAGAAAAATTCCGATTTTCCATATGGAAGCCGGCAACCGCTGCTTTGACCAGCGGGTTCCGGAAGAAACAAACCGGAAAATCGTCGACCATGTCGCGGATATCAATTTGACTTACAGCGATATTGCGCGTGAATACCTTCTCCGGGAAGGTTTGCCGGCCGATCGCATCATCAAGACGGGAAGCCCGATGTTCGAAGTGCTCGAATCACGAAAAGAAGAAATAAACGCATCAGATATACACGAACGGTTACAGCTCGCCAAAGGGGAATATTTCGTTGTATCCGCACACCGGGAAGAAAACATCAACTCTCCGGAAAACTTCAGCGACTTGGTGGAAAGCCTGAATGCCGTAGCAGAGAAATATGCTCTTCCGGTGATCGTCAGCACCCATCCCCGGACACGCAAGATGATTGAAGCGGAAAAAACGGAATTCCACCCACTGGTGAAGACGGCAAAGCCTCTTGGTTTTATCGACTACATCAGCCTGCAGCTCCATGCAAAAGCAGTGCTGAGTGACAGCGGCACAATCAGCGAAGAATCATCCATTCTTGGCTTGCGGTCGTTGAATATAAGACAGGCGCATGAACGGCCGGAAGCCATGGAAGAAGGCAGTGTCATGCTGGCCGGGCTTCGGAAAGAACGGATTCTCCAGGGGCTGGCAGTGCTGGAAACGCAGGAAATACAAACTTTGAGGCCAGTGCCGGATTACAGTATGCCGAATGTATCTGACAAAGTGCTGCGCATCATCCTTTCTTACACTGATTATGTAAATCGGACAGTTTGGCAGAAGAACGGCAAAAAAGGGAGGGCATTGGCGTGTATCGATTAAAAGAGTTGCTCCGTAAGTTCGCACAAAACTCAGCATATGGAAAAAAGCTTTGGACTTTTTTGGTCAAGGTCAAGCAGATTCTGCACAACGACCGAAGGTTTCGGCGGCTTCCGAGAAATATGACGGTTGCGCAGTTCATCGAACAATTGAATAAAAAAGGATGCCGATACGTCATACTCCGATGGTTCGAAGATCTGCCCCATGTTGAATACGGAGGGGATATCGATCTTCTCGTCCATGACGATGATGCGGCCATACTGGACAGTATACTGACCTGGTCGCCGCGTAAAGGCGGTATCCCCTGCGATGTCTACAGCGTCAGTGGATTGCCAAGTTATGCCTATAAAGATATCGCCTATTATCCGCCAGTTATCGCCGAACAATTGCTGGAGCGTGCGGTAAAGCATAATTCCGGAGCTAAAGTTCCTTCTGAAAGCGACTATTTCTATAGTCTCGTGTTCCACGCGCTTTACCATAAGGGGTATGAATCAGGATTATCGGAAGATGGCATCCAGTCTCCGAAAGTAAGTGACCCAGGCCACGATTTCCAGACTGTCTTAAAGGTAATGGCCGAACAGGAAGGAATAGCGGTTGATATCAATATGGAAGCGCTTGATGCGTTATTAGAGGAGAAAGGGTGGCGGCCGACGCTGGATATGCTCGAAAAACTGGGCCATGACAACGAATGGTGTGCGAAACTGGCTGATGAAATATTGAAGGATATGCCTGAAGTCCCTGGACTGGCCGTATTCATCATCCGCGAGGCGGCGGCTTCACCGGCTGACGAACAGGATGTGAAAGAAGGACTCGAAAAACACGGGTTCCGAATCCTCAGAAGCAAAAAATTGAACGAACAGGAAAAGCAGCATGCTGCCCAGCAGTTGCGGGGAGGAAATTGGGGAGAGAAAACGAGTGTGCTGTCAGGCGGTTTGCCGGCGATGCTCGTCACAGCGATCGATTTCAACCCGATTGAACCTTCGAGCGAACTGAAGAATAAATATCCGCTGCTCGATAACCGGCGGATTGCGGATGTCAAAAAAGATATGCGCGACAAATATTTTAAAAATATCATCCATTCCAGCGACAGTGCGCGGCAGGCTGCCCATTATCTGGAAACTGTCATGCCGGATGAGACAGCTGAGGTGCTGGAAGCTGCCCGCAGGGAACTGGCTGCCAGCCATTCAGTCCACGCAGGGATCCTGCTCGAAAAGACGATGTAAAAATACTGAAGGAGGTCCGCAGATGAAGATTGCGCTGGTGTGCCCATCCAATATGCTGTTTATGCCATATGTCAGAAATTATACTAAAGTGCTGGATGACAGCGGGATAGAATATGACGTCATCAATTGGGACCGCAACGGCACTGAAGAACGGAACAACCCTTTGAAGTTCCGGGATAATAAGACCGCCTTGCAGCGCGGGTTTATCGATTACGTTAAATTCCGGAATTTCGCGCTGAGGATCCTTAAAAAGAATGATTACGATAAAATAATCGTTTTTGGCATCCAATTATCGTATTTTTTGAAATCCTACCTTTTGAAAGAAAAGAAAGGCGATTACATCCTGGATATCCGCGATCACAACAAGATCCTGAAAGCATATGATATCCGGAAAGTGGTGGAAGGTTCGGCATATACGGTCCTTTCTTCACCGGGCTTCAAAAAATGGCTGCCAGACAGCGAAAAATATTTAATCAGCCATAACACCACCATCGATAAAGTCGAGGAACTGAAGGATTGCAACAGCACTTTTCTCCAGAAGGATAAAGTGAAAATCGCTTTTATCGGCGCATTATCCGATTACCAGGTGAACATCGATTTCATCAATTCAGTCAAAGACTGTGAAAAAGTCGAACTTGTCTATCATGGAGAGGGCCTTTGCAATAAGGATATCGAAGAATATATTGTCCGCAATAAAGTCGGGAATGTGGCTGTGACCGGCCGCTATACAAAAGAGCAGGAAAACAGTCTGTATGATGATTCAGATCTGATCCACGGACTCCGGTACAACGAAGACATCAATTGCAGGACTTTGCTTCCGAATCGATTATATAATGCAGCCATGCACGGCAAACCGCTGATCGTGGCCCAGGATTCTTATCTTGCAGAGCTGACCCAGCAATATGGACTTGGACTTGCTGTCGATTCGCTGGCTGACCTGGAAAAGAAAGTCAGCAATTATTTAGCGGAATTCAATTATGAGGAATATAAGGAAAAGCGCAAGGCTTTTTTCCAGAAAGTCGTGGAGGATAATCTCTTGTTCAGGGACAGCGTCAATAAGTTTTTGGGATTCTAAAATAACTTCTTAAAGAAATGGCAGGGCTGGCTATGATCATATACATTGCTTTTTTAAGTGTCATATTCGGATTATTGCTGTTCGAATTGGTGGCTACGTGGAAGATGTCCTATAGCGGAAACCTGTCTCTCGGTAAGGGAAGATTCATTGAAACTTCCCCCTTGGCTGACGGGGTGCCGCAGCAAGTGCCGCAGAAAGCCGGCGGCACCTATACGGTGACCCTGATTCTGGCTTGGACTGTGATTTTCCTTTTTTCATCGCTCCGCTATAATGTCGGCTGGGATTATAAAGCTTATTATGCAACAGTTCGTTATAACCTCGTTACGAATATCGTCAGCAACGGGGAACTGGCGACCATTTTTCTGATCGATCTCGCGCGGAATCTGGATATGACGAACCTGTACTTTTTCCTCAACTCACTGATATTAGTCACTCTTGTCGCTTTGACAGTGAAAAGGTACAGCCAGGATTACTGGATCAGCATCATCTTCTTTGTATGCTTCCCGTTATTCTTCCTGAATTCCTTGAGTGTGATACGCCTTTTCACAGCTCTTGCCATCACATTCTATGCATTTAAATTCATCGAGCGGGGCCAGCTGGTCAGGTATCTGATTGCCGTTGCATTAGCCGGCATGTTCCATGCGTCAGCATTCGTGGCAATCGCTTTCTATTTCATACGCAATGTGAAACTGGATATCCTCAAACTTGTGATTGTCCTGTTTTCACTGCCTTTCGTCGGCGGACTGATCAACTCGCTTGTTGTTAAATATTCTCCGACTTATGCACCGTATACGGAAGCATCGGCAGGGCAGGAAGGAACCAAGGCGATTTTCGTTCTTTTGCTGATCGGGGTTGCTGCCCTGTTCCTGCGCGACAGGATCCTGGAAAACGACCGGATCGCCAATATGTATTTTAACTTCTACTTTGTCGGGCTGGGGATTTACCTGATGTTCTTTTCCCAGGGGACGATGGGGCATCGGTTATCACTGTATGGCACATTTTTCTCGCTTTTGCTGATTCCGAAGATTGTGTCACTGTTTAATCTCGACAGCAACCGTGTGTTGCTTAAAGTCGGCATCTCCCTTTTCTGCATTGTGATTTTCCTTTATATCGTAAATGTCGGTTCTGATACCTATGTTCCTTATAAAACGATATTCCAGATAAGGCATTAGCAATTCATCTAAAAGCGGAAGGTGTGAGGAAAGTGCCGAAAGTTTCAGTGATAATGCCTGTATACAATAAAGCGGGCAGGCTCCGCTTCAGCATCGAGTCTGTGCTCCAGCAGACTTTTAAAGATTTCGAGCTGATTATGATCAATGACGGATCCACCGACAGCAGCCATGAAATCGCCATCGAATATAAGAGGAAAGACTCGAGGGTCGTCTATTTCAAACAGCGCAACCAAGGAGTTTCCGTTACCCGCAACAATGCCATCGACCTGGCAAGAGGCGAATATATCTCCTTTTTGGATGCCGACGATGCTCTGCATCCTGATTTCCTGTCGAAGATGGTATGGAAAGCCGGCGGCGAAAACGTCTGTTACTGCGGCCATTCCTACGTGACAGAACAGGGCAGGAAGAAAGCCAGGATCAATTTCGCGGAAGGGGATATCCTGGAGAAATTCCTGCTCAACACATGCAACCCGCATTTGAATTCGTGGCTTATCAAAAAATCCTTCCTTGATGAGCACGGCATCCGCTTCAGTCCCGGAGTCAGCTGGGGGGAGGACATGATTTTCTTCTCCAAGGTGCTAGTAAACGAAACGGAAGTGCTGGCTGTGCAGGATTACCTGACTGAATATCATATCGGGCAGCCGGGAAGCCTGAGTGAGAATTCGATGGACAAAATACAAAAAGATATCGAATGGATGGAAGCGGTTAAACAGTATATTTACAGCCGGGTGAAGGATTCGGCAAGAAGAAGCGAAGCCATTGCAGCCATCGACTTCTACCGCATTGCCGGTGCCATACTTTATCGGCTGGACCTTAACAGCAGCCTGCTCCATAAGGAAGATCTCAAAAAGCTTATCAGCAATTATGACGATTTTATCCGCATATTCAATCTGTCGAACGGGATCAGAAGCATCAAGCTGATGCTTCTGTATTTGAAAATGCGTGTACAACTGTTGTTCTAGGCGGCTGGTTCGTAAAGTAGGGGGAGATGAAATGAAGCGCCTGTCCAATTATTACGCCCACAAAAAGCGGCTTGTGGAGGGGTTCGAGGCAAGAAAGGAATTCTTGTCACCCGGCAGCTATCAATTCGATGAATCGATGACTTATATCCATTTGGACGATATGGAAATTTCGAGGAAGTCGAAAGAGCTTTTCAGCCAGGGCCTGCACATCATCAATTTTGCCAATGGCGGATTTTTTGTGAAAACAGCTGTTACCAAGATACTTCGGTTTTATTTCAATAAAAAGCTGTTCATCGACCGGAAAACGAAAGAAGCTGATAAAGGCACTGTATATCTGCCGGCCGGCAATGGAAAAGACGTGAAGATATTCGATTTCAGCCAAAAGGAAGTATTGATCACTTACAGCGAGACGGAAATTTTCCAGCAAAAGCTGGATGCCTACAGTCAGTTCAAGAATTGGTTTCCGATTCCTTCCATCCTTGATAAAGATGAGAAAAGAAAATTGATCATTGAACGGTATATCGAGTATAAGAGCAGCGCTCAATGGGATGATTATGACACGAAATTCATCATCAATGAAGTCTTCCGCCGCTACCTCGAATATTTTAAAGAACAGGGATCGAACGGAACAGCCGATTGGGTTCCGGCATTTGAAATAGCGGGTTTGCTTCCATCAGACAGCGCGTTCCTTGAAGAAATCGAACTCGGCATCAGCCGGGAGCTTTTGGAGAGACCTTTGCCCATGCTGCCGGTGCATGGCGATCTGTGGTCACCGAACATCCTCCTGGATAAGGAAGATTCGAAAAAAATCTATTTCATCGACTGGGAAATGGCGGGTGACATGTATTTTTTCTATGATTTCTTCGTATTCATGTGGAACGAAGCGATTGTGAATAAGAACTATTCTTTCATCAGGTATTACATGGAAGGCGAATACGATTTCTATTTTGAACATTCCTTTGAGTTGTTCAATCTGGAATTCGATAAAGGCCGAAAACAGGAATACCTCAATATCTTCTTCTTGAATATGTATGTCAGAAGATGGCTGGACGCGGATGATGGCTATATGGACTGGATCTGGGGCGAATACCGGAAATTCATGGAATACGTAATTTCACTTGATGTACTGCCGGACATGCCGAGGCGAAATTAATGAATCACAAGCTATAGAGTGGAAGTGAGCGCATATGAAAAAGACAATCATCGCCCTTATGGCGGTGACCATCATCGTGAAGGTCACCAGCCTGATCAAAGAAATCGTTTTTTCCTATTATTACGGGGCTTCCAATATAACAGATGCATATATCATCTCACTGACGATCCCGGCAGTCATTTTCGCGCTGATCGGTGCAGGCATCGCGACCGGCTATATACCTCTCTACAGCAAGATCGACAATGAGCAGGGGAAAGATGCAGCAATCGAATTCACTAATAATGTATTGAACTTTATCCTGCTGCTGTGTACGGCCATCGTTGGAGCAGTGTTCCTTTTTACAGAACAGCTGATCTTTCTGTTCGCATCGGGGTTTAAAGGGGAAACGCTCGAATTGGCGATCCTGTTTACAAGAATAAGCATCGTCTCAGTCTATTTTACAGGCATGCTCTATATAATGGAGGCCAATCTCCAGGTGAATGATGCCTATAAAGTTCCACAGCTTGCTGTCATCCCGATGATTTTGATAACAACAGCGTCCATTGCCTTAAGCGCCACTTATGGTGTCTACATATTGATTTATGGCAGTGTGCTGGCCGTCATAGTACAGGCTTTGATTGTAATCGTTTATGCTTATAAAAAGGGGTATTACTATAAGTTCAAAGTGAATTTCAGGGATTTTTACCTGAAGCGGATGGTTGCACTTTCCATACCTGTGATTATCGGTTCATCCATTTACCAGCTGAATATCATTATCGACAGGACGCTGGCTTCACAGATTGCAGTAGGCGGCATTTCTGCTTTAAACTACGCCTTTAAAATCGAAACTTTCATCACGGGGCTGTTCGTAGTGAGTATTGTGACCGTCATGTATCCGAGCATTTCGCGAATGGCCGTTGTCCGGAATTTCAAGGGAATGAAAGAGGCATTATCGAAATCCATTACCGCCATAAGCTTATTCGTGATTCCTGCGACGGTGGGGGTGATGGTATTCTCCCAGCCCATAACGAGACTGGTATTCGGGAGAGGCGAGTTTGGAGAAGAAGCGGTCGCAATGACTTCGATTTCCTTGCTTTTCTATTCTTTAGGAATGATTGGCGTCGGCATCCACTCAACTTTAGTGAAAGCATTCTATTCATTGGAGGATACAAAAACACCGGTGTTGATTTCGTCGACTTCAGTGGCGATAAACATAGTATTCAATATCATACTTTCCAGGTTTCTTGGAGTCGGGGGATTGGCGCTTGCAACCTCCATAGCGGCCTTGACCGGAGCGGGGTTGATCTTCTTCTGTCTCCGCCGCAAGATCGGGCCGCTTGGAGCAAGACAGCTTGTCATATCAATAGCCAAAATCGGCTTCGCTTCCATTGTCATGGGCATCAGCGCCAAACTGATCTTCGAATCATTATTGCTGATCGTCCACCAGGACATAGCGCTCCTGCTGGCGATTGCCGCAGGTGCAGCCATTTACTTTACAGTCATCCTATTCACCAAAATAGATGATGTGAGCACTATTGCAGATGAGATCAAGAAGAAACTGCGCAAAGCGGATACGGCAGTTGAGCAAGGAAAAATCTAAAATGCCAGGAGGAAATCATTATGAAAATCAGAAAAGCCATCATCCCGGCTGCGGGGCTCGGCACACGGTTCCTGCCAGCGACAAAGGCGTTGCCGAAAGAAATGCTTCCAATTGTCGATAAGCCGACAATCCAGTACATCGTTGAAGAGGCAATCGCTTCCGGAATCGAAGACATCATCATTGTCACCGGTAAAGGGAAGCGTGCAATCGAGGATCACTTCGACCATGCCTATGAACTCGAAGATACGCTCCGGAACAAAGGCAAGCTTGATATGCTCGATTCGGTCACCGAAACTTCCCAGGTGGAAATCCACTATATCCGCCAAAAACAGCCGCTTGGTCTCGGCCATGCCATATGGTCAGCACGCAAATTCATCGGCAATGAACCGTTCGCAGTTTTGCTCGGCGACGATATCGTCGTCAATGAGGAGCCGTGCCTTGCTCAATTGATGAATCAATATGAACAGACCGGCAAAAGCATCATTGGGGTAAAACAGGTGCCTGAAGATGAAACGAGCCGTTATGGCATCGTCGATCCGCTTGAGCGGAAAGGCAAGCTCATGAAAGTCCGTAATTTCGTTGAGAAGCCGGCACCAGGCACTGCGCCTTCCAATTGTGCGATCATGGGACGCTACGTTCTCGATCCTCAGATTTTTAAATACCTGGGGGAACATCAAATTGGGGCCGGCGGCGAAATCCAATTGACGGATGCAATCCAGAAATTGAATGAGGAACAGCAGGTCTACGCCTATGAATTCGATGGCCAGCGCTATGATGTCGGAGAGAAATTCGGATATATCGAGACGACAATCGAGTTTGCGCTGAAACGCCCGGAGCTGCGCGATAAACTGTTGGAACTTTTTGAAAACAAATTGAATGAATCCTTGATCATGAAAGAATGACGGCAGCTTTGACGGCACATTTGAAGTCAGGGCAATTGGCTGGAGGAGGGACAAATCCTGCATGATGTCGGAAAATTTAATAATAGGCGTTATTGGATTAAGGCATGCCGGATTGCCGATTGCCAATGACTTCGCGAAGATGTATCCGGTGCTGGTCTATGATCTGGAAGAGGAATTTAATGGAGACCCGGATTTTGGTCTGTCACCCGGAAATTTAATTAGTGGATCCACAATTGAAATATTGAATACGCCGGAAAAGATGTCAGAAGCTGCATTATTGATCATAACAGTGCCGGTCACCATCAGCGTCAGCAAGCATCCGGATTTATCCTTGTTGCTGAAAGCCTGTGAAGTTGCCGGCAGCCATATGAAAAAAGGGGCGGTTGTAGTAATTTCATCAATTGTCTATCCCGGCGTTACACAGGAAAAATGCATCCCTGTACTGGAACGTTTTTCAGGATTGGAGGCGGGCAAACAATTTTTCGTAGGTTATTCTCCCGATGACTTGCGCGAATACTTTGAAAGCCCCGCTGCCCCAAAATCCGCCAAAATAATTGCTGGCCAGAATCCTTCGGTGCTTGATTACATTTCGGAGGTTTATATGAATGTATTTGGGCAAAGGGTCCACAAAGCAGAGTCGATCAAGGCCGCTGAAGCAGCGGAGCTGGTCAACACGGTCCAGCAGACCGTAAATGCAGCTTTGATGAATGAGCTGGCTGCAATTTTCAAATTGATGGATATCGATACCCAGGAGGTGCTGCGGACTGCAGCGGTGAAAAAAGATTTTTTAAGATTCAGCCCTGGCTTCGGCAGCAATCACGGAAAATCCCAGGATTCCTATCAATTGACTCACCGCGCACTTGCAGCCGGCCATCATCCGGAAATCATTTTATCAGCTTTGAGGGTCAATGACGGTTTAGGGCATTCCATCGCTAACTCCATCATAAAAGAAATGAACCAGCTCAATCTGCCGCTGCAATCAGCAGCGGTAGTGGTAATAGGTGTCACCACTAAAGAGGATTCTGCAATTATTGAAAAATCGAGGGTTTTTGACATGATCGAAGAGCTGCAGCAATTCGGCCTTCAAATCCAAGTGGCTGACAGCCTGGCAGATCCGGAGCAGGTAGAGCTTCAGTTCGGGATTCATCTGACACCTTGGCAGGAGCTCGCACCTGCAGATGCTGTGATTCTTGCTGTTCCTCACCAGGAAATACGGGATATAGGCTGGAAATCCATCCGGGGACTTTTGAAAAACGAATCCTCGATCGTGTTTGATATCAAAAGTGTTCTAGATAAAAAAAAGTTGCCGGAATCATTGAATTTATGGAGACTCTAGAAAATAAATAAGGCAAGCGCAAGCCGGCTGCTTCCGGCCAACGCTTGCCTTTTTCATTATCAGGGTAAAGGGATAATGAACATTTCGCGATAGAAATAAAATACCTGATCGGAGGATTTTGAGTCATGGAGACAATCCTGGCAATATGCATCGGCCTCGCTCTAAGTGCGACTGTCGGTTTTCGAATATTTACGCCGTTATTGATAACCGGCATTTTTGTCAGAGCCGACTGGATCACGTTGTCGGAAGGCTTCAGCTGGATTGGCAGCACGCCGGCACTGGTCGCATTCGGCGCAGCCACATTATTTGAAGTTGCGGTAAACTACATTCCGGCAGTCGGATCGTTCATGAAAGTCCTTGCCACTCCGCTTGCGGCTATCGCCGGAATTCTTCTGACAGCGTCATTTATCGGCGATATGAATCCGCTGCTAGAATGGAGCATCGCCATCATTGGGGGTGGCGGCGCGGCAACCGCTTCTCATACCGCGGTCACCGCTGTAAAAGGTGTCAGCGAAGCGGCTTTTCTCAGTCCTGCTGTGGCAGCGGCAGAAGACGCCACGGCAACATTGGTGCCGATTTCGATTTTTCTTGTTCCTTTCTTGGCGATTGTATTCGTGGTGCTGATTCCGCTGCTGATTTTCAGGTTCTACAGAAAGCGGGAGCGGAGGAGCGTGTAGTTTAAGTAAGGAGCTCTTCACTCAGCCGGGTGAAGGCTTAATATATTTTTCCATAGTAAAAGCCAGGCTTAATGCCCGGCTTTTACCTTTTGCCATTGATTAACGTGGAATGGTAAGCACCTGCCCGATGCGCAGGAAGTTTACATTCGTGATGTTGTTGGTGGCAGCGATTTTCGCGACGGTCGAATTGTAACGAACAGCGATGCTGTATAAAGTGTCGCCCGCTTTAACCGTGTATTTGACCGTTGCTGCAGGCGGCGGTGCAGTGGCTGTGCCTGGGATTTTCAGGACTTGGCCGATGCGGAGCAGGTTGACATTTGTGATATTATTGGCGGCTGCAATCTTCGCGACGGTCGTGTTATAGCGCTTCGCAATGGAATAAAGCGTGTCCCCGGCTTTTACAGTATAGGTTGTTGAAGTGGCTGGCGGCGGTGTTGGTGCAGTGCTTGTGCCTGGGATTTTCAAAACCTGTCCGATCCGGAGCAGGTTGACATTGGCGATATTATTGGCGGCTGCAATTTTAGCGACAGTAGTATTGAAGCGCTTGGCAATGGAATATAAAGTATCCCCGGCTTTAACGGTATACGTTGTGCCTCCGCTCGCTGGCGGGGAGGCCGGCAAGTTCAGCAATTGGGAAACAGTGACGAACGAATAGCCTTTCGCTTTCAATTTGGTGATGATGTTCGGCAGCGCGGCTGGTGTGCCGGAAGCTCCGGTTCCAGTGTGCATAAGCACGACGGTGCCTGGCACGATATTGTTCACCACTTTATTGGTGATAGTGGTGGCCGAATCTCCCCGCCAGTCAATGGTATCGATATTCCATTGGATGGTGTAGCCGTATCCCGCAGCCCCGACTCCAGCCAACACGCTGGCATTCACCGAACCATATGGTGCCCTGAAAATGGGCTTGGTCGATTTGCCGGTCAGATTTTTGATGATCGTTTCAGTCCGGTCGAGCTGGGACTTCATCTGGGCGGCTGATAATGTACGGAAATCCGGGTGGGAGTAGGAATGGTTGCCGAGCTGATGGCCTTTGGCTGCAATGTTTTTAATCGCCTGCGGATGATTTTCCGCGCCTGATCCGGTCAGGAAAAACGTTGCTTTGACATTATGCGCTGACAGGATATCCAGAATCTTATTGATGTTCGTCCCATCAGATCCGTCATCGAAAGTCAGAGCAACAACTTTGCTGGACGTGTTGCCTTTGGTTACATAAACCGAACTCGCTGCGTCCGACTGGCTGCTGAAAGAAAATAAGCTGAACAGAATCAATAACATGACTGCTGCAATTTTGCCGATTTTCGTGCCCACTAAACTCACCCCTTTTTTATTTACACTAATGAAGCATTAGTGTATGTACATATTCGAGTGGGCAACATTGTCTATGTTTTTGTATAATTATAAGGAATTTTGAAAGTATAATAGGTTAACTCAATTATAACACAGGATTATGCAATATAATATAAGTAGTTAGATTTTTCTGTCAATTTACTTTTATATGAATTCTTTTAATTAAAATTATTTGAATCAAAGCATTCATGACAAATAATAGGTAAAAAGCTTGATTTATTGTTACATTCGTTGTAATATAATTGTAATATAAAAGCTGACTGCAATTAAGATGAACTTAAGATAAATAGAAAGCTCACTATTTTTGCTAGGCTGTACTTACAATTACATTTTAAATTGCAGCTGTGTCATATTGGCACAGCTATTTATTTTGTAAGAATAATCTACTGGGGGAACAGTATGTACTTGCGTGTTCTTATAATGTGTTTCATGATATTATTTATTCCAATTACGGTGAATGCGGCAGATTCTGCCAATGATTTTGATGTGAAAGTGTTGCCTGCCGAAGGCCACAATAGTTTTTCAGAAGGTTATTTCCATGTGGATTCAGAACCTGGTAAAAATCTGTATCTTGAATTCCAATTAACGAACAGCACCAATGAACCAATCAAATTATACGCGGAGGCAGTTGATGCGCATACCGCTGATAAAGGCGGGATCCTTTACAGCTCTGAAGTGGACGAGGAAAAAATGGACCAGATTCGTCTTTCTGAATTGGTTGATGTCCAGGACACGATAAGTGTTGCGCCGGGATCAGTCGAAACTGTCCATTTCCATTTGGAAATCCCATATACCGCGAGCGGCACGATTCTAGGCGGGATTATGCTGACATCCGCGGATGCTCCAGATGATTTGTCAATGGAGCCATCGAATAAAGGCGGAAGCAATTACACCTTCGAGCAGCCAGGTCAACGTTTGATGGCGATCAAGGTCAATCTTCCTGAAAAAGCGGCTTCCGGGTTTTCATTGGGCAAAGCCAAATTTGATGCATTCGAGAAGCATTTGTCCATAAAATTGAACAACAGCAAGCCCGCTGTCCTGGAAAATGTTCAGGGGACCTATTCAATTATGGATAAAGAAGGAAAAGTAATTGTCAATGGGGTAATGGAGCCTTTTGCCATGGCGCCAAATTCCAAGATCAACTTTCCGATCGATTTGAAAAGTTCTGCTTTTGAAACAGGCAAATATGTCCTGATGATCAAAGGAAAGGCTGATGAAAAGGAATTCTTCTATGAAGAGAACTTCACTGTCACCGGGAGCGAGGAAGCAGGAGCAGTCAGCCAGTCTGAAGATGCTGCCACGCCTTTCAGCCGGGAAAATATTTCCCGCACTGTGGCCATTTCACTGGTCGCTTTGTTCTTGCTGCTGCCGCTGCTTTTGAAATTTAATCGCAGAAGTGAAAAAGAGAACTGGCTGAAATTCTCCGAAAAAAATAATATTTGACTTAAGGCTGCATCTGACTGGTTCAGATGCAGTTTTTTTATTGTAATAATTTTTAAAAAATAGGTTAAACTGAAGAAAAGGGGGGACTGGAATGACATATCAGGTAAATAAAGAGAAATTGGTGGCAACTTTTTCGATAGTGGGTGCCGACCCGAAAACCGGGGAAGTGGGGATTGCCGTGCAATCGAAATTTCTGGCTGTCGGCGCCGTAGTTCCATGGGCAAAAGCGAATGTGGGCGCCGTGGCGACACAGTCCTGGGCCAATACTAAATTTGGGCCGGAAGGGCTGGAACTTCTCGAGCAGGGATTGTCGCCGGATGAAGTCATCGCGAAACTGGTGGCCGACGATTCGGGCCGCAATCTGCGGCAAGTCGCAGTCATCAATGCGGCCGGCGAAGCGAGTGCATTCACTGGTGAAGAATGCTTCGACTGGGCCGGCCACAAAATCGGCAAACACCATTCGGCGCAGGGCAACATCCTCGTCAGCGAAGAAACTGTCACGGCAATGAGCCATTCGTTCGAGCAATCGACCGACCCTCTCGCCGAACGCCTCATCAAAGCATTGGCCGCAGCCCAGCATGCCGGCGGTGACAGCCGCGGCAAGCAGTCCGCCGCCGTCTACGTTTTGCAGGAAGGCGCGGGCTACGGCGGCTACAATGATGTCAAAGTGGACCTTCGCGTGGACGATCATCCTGAGCCGATCGAAGAATTGCTCCGCCTTTACGAACTTCATAAAATCTTCGGTGAAAGCACCGACGAACAGCTGGACATCGAAGGCGACCTTTTCGATGAAATCAAAGGCCACCTGGTTCGTCACGGGCTTTTGGAATCAGCCGATCACGCCGGCTACAGCGATACAGTCAAGGAAGCGTTGAAAACTTTCACTCTGCGCGAAAACTTCGATGACCGCTGGACCGAAGAGCGCCTGATCGACGAAGTGGTGTTGGAGCATTTGCGGAAATAAAAAAGAAGAAGACTAAAGAGGATGGATTTTATCGCAGGACCGGTCGGCTTGAGGGCTGATCGGTTTTTTTGTGTTTTGAGGGTGGTTGTGAGAGGGGGCTGGAAATGAAGAGTGGCAGAGTTTTATGGGAATATTTTCTATAATAATTCGTGTAATGATTTGGGGTGCGGCTTGGAAGCGCTGAGGTGCGGGTTGAGACGTCTGGGGTGCGGGTTGAACCATTTGAGGTGCGGTTAGACGCATTTGAGGTGCGCTCAGAGTAAAATCCTTCAACTTTGAGCTGTTCATAAAAAAATTGTTTTATATTTCCAGTCGGAAACTCATTAGTTGCGCGATTCACTAATTTAGTTGCGGATATTAACATATTAGTTGCGGTTCTCACCCAAATAGTTGCGGAACTTGACAATATAGTTGTGGTCATAAAAATAAATCCATAAATTCCATCCCATCCAAGAACTTTCCAAGACCCACTCTCCCAATCTCCCAATCTCCGCCCTCCATCAAACCCCATCCTAAATCACCCCACAAAAATAGGAGCCCTCCGACCGGAGGGCTCCATCCATCTTATCTTTTGAACTTGAACTTGAATCCATTCGGATTCGCAATCTCTATCTCTATCTCTATCAAAACTTCAATCCTATTTAACATCCTTGCGTCTGAACTTGGCTGTCACTTCATAAACGATCGGTACAATGACCAATGTGAGCAGAGTGGAGCTGATCAGTCCGCCGATGACCGTGATGCCGAGTGCCTGGGAAATCAGGCCGCCGCCGTCACCTTCTGCGCCAATGGCAAGAGGGATGAGCGCGCCGATTGTCGCAAGTGCTGTCATCAGGATTGGACGGAGACGTGTGACGCCGCCTTCAAGAAGTGCTTCACGCGTAGTGAGTCCCGCTTGTTCCATATGAATGACACGGTCGATTAGGACGATCGCGTTGGTGACTACGATACCGATCAGCATCAATACACCGATCAATGCGTTGACACTTAATGCTTCTCCCGTAATCCATAATGCTACCAATACACCGATTACAGTGAATGGCAATGAAAACAGGATCGCGAATGGTGCAAGTGCCCCGCCGAAAGTTACAACCAATACGAAGTAAACGATGGCAATGGCTGCAAGCATTGCAAGGCCAAGCTGCGAGAATGATTCATTGATTTGTTCCGTGATGCCGCCGTGGTCGATGGTTACGCCTGCCGGCAAATCAAGATCAGCTACATCCGCATCAACTTCAGTTGTGATTTCAGCCGCGTTATTGCCGAGTACTTCAGCTGACAGGGAAGCGAACATTTGGCCGTCTCTGCGGTTGATCGTATCAGGAGATTTTCCTTCTTCGACTTCCATCACGTCGCCGATTGTAACTGTTGTGCCAAGAGCAGTTGGAATTTCGATGCCTGTTACGTCATCGATATCAGCGTACTCAGTTTCTTCTGTTTCAATATATACGTCGATTTCATTGTCTTCATACTGAACTGTCGTCAAGACAGGAGCTTCGCCGACATCGCTCAAAGCCATGCCGATTTGCGCGGCAGTCAAGCCGTTTTCGCTCAAGGCTTGCTGATTTGCCACTAAAGTGAATTGATCGTATGCTTCTGTCAAACTCGACTCCGTGTTTTCCAGTCCTTCATGGTCTTCCATGATTGGCTGGATCTGATCGATGGCTGATTGGATATCTTCCAAATTGTCTCCGTAGACGAATAATTCAAATCCGCTGGCGCCCATGGCAGCAAAGTCGAGGCTGCTCCATTCGCCGGCTTCAGTCGAAGCATTCAAGTCTTCGATCAATTTTGTGCTTTCATCGCTGAATTCTTCAAAATCAGAATCGTATTCGATATAGAATAATGCGGAATTATCTCCGCCTCCGCCCATTGCTGCCATCGGATTTCCTCCGCCTAGCGAATACTGGTACGAAGTGACGCCTTCACGGCCGTCGATTGCGCTTTCCGCATCAAGTGCGATAGCTTCTACATCTTCACGTGTCTGACCGGGTTCTGGGCTGTATGTCGCCATGACCATTTTCTGTTCCTGTTCAGGAAGGAAAGTGACGCCGATTATCGGTAACAGGAACATACTTGCGGCAAGCAGCACTGTGGCTCCGCCGAAAGTGATGATCTTATGGTTCAAAGACCATTCCAATACACGTTTATAACCAGCTGCCATTTTGCCGGGTTTGTGTTCTTTTTTCGATGTTTTATTGCCATCAAGAGTATTCAATTGCTTGCTGTACATCAAATGCGCCATCATCGGCACAATCGTTACCGCTACTATCAATGATGCGGATAATGCGAAGACCATTGCCAGCGCGAATGGCAGGAATAATTCACCGATTTGTCCGCTGACGAGTGCAAGCGGCAGGAACACCGCGATCGTTACGACAGTTGATGAGAAAATCGGCAGGAACATTTCCCGTGTTGCTTCGCGGACCAGCTCTTTGCCGCGCAATCTTTCGCCAGGTAAGCCCATGCGGCGGTATATGTTTTCAATGACGACAATGGAATCATCGATTACCCGTCCGATTGCGACGGTCAATGCGCCAAGCGTCATGATGTTCAGTGTAATATCCATTTGGTTCAATAAGAATATTGCCATCAATAAAGATAAAGGAATCGAGATGATGGAAATCAGCGTCGTTTTAAAGCTGCGCAAGAACAGCAAAATGATGACGACAGCAAACAGGATTCCGTAGAAGGCTTTGCTGAGCATCGTTTCAACCGACTTCTCAATTGGTTCCCCTTGGTCAAACGTTGTCGCAACCGTTAAGCCGTATTCTTCTTCAACATCGGCAACGATGTCTTTGACGTCATTGACGACTTCCACCGTATTGGCATCAGGTGCTTTAACGATGGAGATGCCGATTGATTCCTCGCCGTTTGTGCGTGAAATCGATTCAGCTTCACTGACAACTTCAATGTCAGCCAGTTCGCTGAGGGCTACAGTCGGTACGCCGGCAGCGGCAGGTGTCTGCGGTGCAGGCGGCGTTTCAGCTGGCGCTTCCATCGGCGGTGCCTCCGGTGTCTGGCCAGGAGCTGCAGGTGTTTCACCAGGTGCTCCGGCGCCAGGCGTCTGTGCCTGCTGCGGGATTGCCGGAATCTGCAGATTGCGCAGATCGTCAACTGTGGTGATATTGCCGTCAATGACCAGGTTCTTCACTTCGCCGCCAAATTCGGTCAAGCCGAGCGGGAAGGTAAGATTCGATCCCTGGATCAATTGCTGGATCGTTTCCTGAGTCAACCCATATTGGGCCAGCGCCGCTTCGTCAAAAGTCATGCTCACTTTCTGCATGCGCTGACCGGAAACCTGAGCGTCCGATAAGCCTTCGACTCCTTCAAGCATTGGGAGGACATTGTCTTCCACGCTGGCAGTCAATTCTTCCAGTGAACTTTCTGGATCACTGATGCTCAATGTCAGGATTGGGAAAGCATCTATACTTAAACGAGATACCTGTGGCTCATTGACTGCATCCGGAAGTGAAATTTCCGATAAGGCATCCTCCAATTCGCGGGTCGCTTCATCCATATCCACTTCAAAATCGTATTGGACTTGAATGGTTGATGCGTTCGCCATTGAAGTGGATGTCGTCAGTTCAACACCATTCATATTCTGGATCCGCTGTTCAAACGGAACAGTGATTTCTTCCATCACTTCATCCGGTGCAGCGCCCGGGTAGACGGTTACAACAGTAACGGCCGGCAAAGTGATGCTCGGAATCGATTCCTGTTTCATCGTCAATCCCGCGTAAAGTCCTGCCACGACGACCATGATGGTCAGAATCCAGATGGCGAACTTATTATTTACTGAAAAATCGATAATCTTCTTCAACTATGACACTCCTCAATGATGATTCTTCAATAGAAGAACTTCTTTTTCAATTTGTTTTTCCTGCGACAGATATTCCGTCAGCGCTTCGATAAGAAATTCACGCGGCTCCTCCTGCTGCATTTCCTGGCGCAATAAATCCAGCGATGCCAGCAATCGGGCTGTGTTCTTTGAATACAGCTTGATCTTTGTCTCCATATCGGCGAAAAGGCTGTCGAGCGAAAAGCCATTTTCACTCATCTGTGTAAGAACAGCTTCCATCGAGTCGAGCTGCATTGCAATCGCTTCAATGGAAGAAGCGATAAAACGGCTCAATTTGTCGATGGACAATTGCCGGTTTTCAAGGATGATCGTAACCAGATACTCTTTTTGAATTCCTTCAACAACTGTTGTCAGATCTTCCAAAAATGGTTCAATCCGAGGGCCAAACGCATCCAGCAGCATCTTTTTATGGAATTTTGAAGATGAACCGCGCATTTCTTGCATAAGGGATGTCAACTGTTCATTGCCGTCGGTCGGCATATCCTTGAATACCATGATGAAGAAATCCCGGTCGCCAAGAATGCTTTCCAGCTCAAATGCCAGTTTCCTTGCAAACGCCTCTTTCGGCGAAAGACCCTCAGAAATCTCCAAATGCTCAAGTCCCCTCAGCGTCTCTTCCTGGTAGCGTTTCATAATGCCTACCAATAAGCTCTCTTTGGAATCATAATGCTTGTAGAAAGCACCTTTTGAGATATCCACAGCATTGGCAATTTCCTGGACCGATGTCTGGTGGAAACCTTTTATGGAAAAAAGATGTACCGCCGCATTCATCAATTCCTGCTTTTTGTCCATTGGATCCCTCCTTGTAACTGGCTGGTCACGAATAGTGACTGTCCGGTCATAAATTAAATCTTAAAGTTATTAATTTCCAAAGTCAATTTGATTGGCCTCTGAAAATATGGAGATTCTGTGACTGTGATTTATGGATTTATATACCATTGAAATATGCAAGGTCGGCTCGCGACTGGCCGCTGAAATAAAAGACTAATTTCCATAAATGAGGGTATTTCTATAATAAAATCGTGAATATAAGGAAGGGGATGTGATATGACGGCAAAAATCAGTGAAGGGCCAAAAGTGGAAACAAGAAGGGAGCAGCCTTATGCAGCAATCCCTCTTGAAGTGGAATTTTTGGACTGGGATCAGGTCAGCGGATTGATCGATGATGTTTACAAATGGCTGGAACAGCACAAAATAGAGCCGGCCGGCGAACCATTCTACCGCTATTGGGTGATTGGGGGAATAGAAGAGGAGTTCAATCTTGAAGTAGGTTTTCCGATCGGGAGAATGGTTTCAGGGGATGAGCGAGTCATTACAGGTTTTATTCCCGGAGGAAATTACGCAACAGCAAAGCATAAAGGTCATCCGGATTATTTGGAGGATTCACTGCACGCGCTTGAGCGGTGGGCGGTGGATGAAGGTCTCGAACTCGACAAACGCTATGAAGGCGAAACCGAGATATGGAATGGGCGCTTCGAATTTTACTTGGACAAACCGGGCACAGGCAGGCTGGAGGAAATGACGATACAAATTGCTTTTCTTCTGATGAGGGACGACGCGGCTTAACAGAACATGCAACAAGGCATCGGTGCACAGCGGAATTACGCGTGCCGGCGCCTTTTTTTATGCTTTTTGCAGGCGGAATCCAGGGAAATATTTTTCGGTGCAATAAATAGTTTATTCTGATAATTTGATTTTATCCTTTATGAATCCGCTTTAAGGCAACTTTCCAGTTTCACTGGAGCAAACTGTTTTCGGGGTGATTAGCTATAAAAAAGCAGCTGACCTATTCTGGATTTACCCGGGAATAAACGAACGTTCAGAAGGAAAAGCGGATGGAAGATTTTATTGGAATGGACGATTTCAAAGAAGTGGAAGAACAGTATGCGCCGATGATTTCAGCGCTGATCCGCAAAGTGCACATTTATCGGGATCATGATATTTATCGGCAAGTGGGGAAAGTTGCGCTTTGGCAGGCGTGGATGCGTTTTGATGGAGAAAAAGGGGATTTTACGCCGTTTGCTTTCAAGTCGGTGCACGGAGCGTTATTGGATGAACTGTCGAGGGAGGCGCGATACGCGAAATTATTCATGCTGTCGGATGGCGGCGATTTTGATGAACTGGAAGCACCTGTAAAGGAAGAAAATCTTCCTGAATGGGTGCTGGAAATTCCTTTGAAGGAAAAGGAGCGGAAATTTTTGAAGGAATTATTCGTAGAAGACAAAGCAATCAAGCAGCTGGCGGAGCTTTATGGTGTTTCTGTGGCCGGCATGAAAAAGAAAAAATCCCGTCTGCTGCAGAAGATAAAGGAAAGCGACGCTTTTTTGAACCGATGCTAAAAAACAGCCGATATTTATTTAGCGGAAAAAAGTTTTCTGATCCCGAATTTCCTGTATAATAAATTCCGCATAAGCCCTATGGAAAGCAGGTGGAAGTATTGTTCGAAATGATGACCGGGATGATCAATAATATATTTTTCATCATTTTCCCGATTGTGCTGTACCAGATGCTGGCCGGGGCGGGGAAGCGGAATTTCTTTGTTGATTACCGTGTCACAATGACGATCCTGTTTTCAATATCCATTATTTTATGTATGGTGTTTCCTTATCAATTTCTGACAGACGACTATATATTCGATTTGCGTCAAGTGCCGTTGATAGTCGGTGCCCTGTACGGCGGACCGGTCATTTCCGCAGTACTGTTTCTGGTTTCTGCTATCAGCCGGATCATCATCGGCGGCGATGGGATGTATATCGCCGTCCTCAACCTGTTTGTAGTCGCAGCCGGCGTGCCGTTTCTCCGTTCAGCTTATATGCGGATGAACAGAGGCATGAAAGTCGCGACAGTTTTCATCATTTCGATTTTATCCTTATTGTTCAATATGATTGCCGGTTATTTACTGTTCGGTGATCCGGTGCATGACATAATCAATATTTGGCTTATGCTCATGCTGAATCAGGGCCTGATGATTGTCCTGACGGCTTTATTGATTGAACATATCATCCGCCAGGAATTATTGCTGAATACGTTGATGAAGCACGAAAAGATGGAAAGCGTCAGCCATTTCGCGGCTGCGGTTTCACATGAGCTGCGAAATCCCATGCAAAGCATCAAAGGCTTTATCCAGCTGATGCAGGCTTACGATTACAGCCGTGACAAACAATTGGAGTTCCATGAAACCATATTGAGCGAAATCAGCGCGGCGGAAAGTCTGATCGATGATTACCTGATTTACGCCAAGCCGGTTTACGGAGAGCTTGACCGCATGTCAGTCAATGATGAAGTGTGCGGCGTTTTGAAACTTCTGGGGCCATATGCGAACAGCCACGGCGCAGAGCTGTTTTGCCATCCAGCGGAATTCGATATTTTTATCCGGGGCGACCGCCAGAAGTTTCGTCAGGCGATGGTCAATATCATCCGGAACGGAGTCGAATCCATGCCTGATGGCGGCGAAATTATAGCGCGCATAAAAGTGCTGCCGGCAAAAGTGATTGTGGAAGTCGCCGATCAAGGCGTGGGCATGACAAAAGAAGAAGTCGAGCGGCTGGGAGAGCCGTATTTCTCGAATAAAACCAAAGGCACTGGCCTCGGGATGATGGTCACTTACAGCGTCATCCACCAAATGAAAGGCGCCATTACCGTCAATTCCGAAAAAGGGCTGGGCACTGTCTTTAAACTGGTATTCCCTAAGCTTGAGTGAACAAAATAAACCGCCTGAGAAATAGGATTTTTCTCAGGCGGTTTTTATGTTTCATCAATTATCGGCTTTTTCCTTCAGCAGTTTAAGAAAAGGAAGGACGGCTTTCTCCTTCAACTTGGCTTCAAACATGATATCCGCATCGGTGCCGCCGAGCAAAGCCAATAATTCCTCAAAATCCTTTTCGGATACAAGTTCATGATGGCGAAGGTCGGTGAAACCTTCCTTGCCGGTGCTGATATGGATTTTAGGAATACCATATCCTTCCCATGTAGCCAAAATCTCAGCAAAATCCACAGCGGTCCCATCATTATTGCAATTATGGTGGTGAATATCGAAGCAGATTGGCACACCGCAAAGTTTGTGGACATCCAAGACATCGCGTATCGTAAATGTCTTATCGTCATTTTCAAGACGGATCCGTTTTCGGATCCGTTCAGGCAATTTCAGATACGTATCGGCGAATTGCTGTTTCGCTTTTTCTTTATCGCCATAAGCGCCGCCTGTGTGGATGATGATATCGTTGCCTCCCATAAGCGTTATAAGCTTTTCGTGATAGTCAAGATCCTGGATGGATTTTTCGACCACTTCCGGTTTCGGTGAATTCAGCACCGTATATTGTCCGGGATGAACCGAAACACGCATTTGATGGGTCTCGACAATATCCCGAATCTGCCCGGCAATAAACAAAAATTCGGGATCTTCCCACCAGATCCAGTCATTTACCGGGTGTGTGGAAAGCGGCACAATCGAACTCGATGCGCGGTAAAAATAAATATCATTAGCAAGATTCCAGTTGATGATGTCCAATGTCGTCTGCATATTTTTCAATGCCAGTTCCTTAATCTTCCCGACTCCTTCGGCTTCAGCGGTCGCGACCCGCAATGTCCGGAAAACCGTCTTCAATTCTGTATTCATACATGCATACCCTAATCTCATTCCATTCAACTCCTTGCCCATTGTATACCCGGATCCCGGTTACAATATCCGTGCACAAGGGTATACTGAATAAAAAGTTGGAGATGGAGGGCATAGGATGAGGGCAGAAATTACAAAACAGGAAATAGGCTATAAAGCAGTATTCGAACGCGGACTGGCACACGGAACAGATGAAGTCTGGGCCATGCTGGCCGATAACAGCCGCTTGAAATTGTGGTTCGATGAACTGCGGATTTCGGAAACAGGAAAAGGCGGAAAAATCGTCTTTGATATGGGTGACGGAAATATTGAGGAACTGGCCATAACTGATTATGAAGAAGGGCGAGTCCTTGCATTTGAGTGGTGGGACGACCACGTGCGTTTTGAAGTGGAAGAAGTAAATGAAGGAAAAAGCGTGTTGCGCCTGATTGAAACGATTGAGCGCATCACTGATCAGACAGCCAAAGACCTTGCTGGCTGGCATGTCTGCCTCGATGCCATAGAAGCGATTTTCAATGATGAAAAAATCGACCGCGATTCTGAATGGCAGCATTGGCATGAAGAATATAAGCGCCTGCTAAACAGCATGACAGTAGAATTTGAATAGAATCAACAGATGAACCCGGCCATTGGGATGGACGGGTTTTAGTTTGGGAAAATTTTCTATTTAAAATTGTCGAGGTGCGGAAATTGCGGTTTGAGGTGCGGAAATCGGTCCGCGAGGTGCGGTTATGAGCAGTTGAGGTGCGCTTTTCACCTTTTGAGGTGCGGTCAACCATTTTCCGCAAAATAAAAAGGAACCTATAGAAGGTTCCTTCCAATCACACTTCATCTTTAATTAATAAACGTCTTTACTATGAGACACTTCCGGTTTATGGAAACTGTCCAGCAGCACATAGCCAAATACTATCCCCGCAGTATAAGCGATGGCAGTCAGGCTGGTTTCGCTTGTCAACATGAAAGACGGCATCTGAATACCGAGGGAAGTGAAAGGTAAAAATGTCATTAAAACAAAGTAAAGGGAAGGCACGCCGACTGCGAGAAATTTAAACAAATCGAAGCCCGCGGATCTTTGTTGCTTCATTTCCAGCAAAAATTTCGGCAGACGCATTATAAAACCGAGTATCACAGGAAATATGGAAATGAATAAGAGACGCGGAAACAGATCGTAAGTTTCTTGGGCAGTTGCAGCAATTTCCGCCTCAATTATCGTACCTATATAAACAATGAATCCAATCGCTAATGTCCAAGCAAAATAATAAATGAACCTCTTCAAAATAAATCCCCCTCTTTTTAAAATCCAATCCAATAAATACCTTATATATAGGATACGGATTAGAAGGCTTATAGTTTCATTATTCTGTAAATTTACCCATTCCTTTAAAGACAGTCAGTCCATTTCCTGCAATCAAACAGCAGCAAATTTGAATATTTGCTGGCCGGCGAATTCACCTTTTTCATAGACACGTTCCGCGAATGTAATATTGTTCTCGTAATCGACAAGCAGGACAGTCGCTGATCGAGTGCCGTAATCAGGTGTTTTGATGAAAATCGGCGACAGGACGCGCTCGAACTCCAAGCCGACGCCTGTCACCGGTAAATGCGGATCAGCGGCCTGTTCAGCATCCCGCAATATTTCAAACAAGTCATCCGGATCTGCTTCAGATCTTTCCTCTAGATAATTCCGCAAACCGGATTTGCCTTTGACGACTTTTGGCCAGGGCGTATTCAGAAAATGGTTGCTTAAACCGTGTGTGCCTGCTGAAACTTCCACAATCTCCTGCTCTAGATTATTAAAATAAAATAATTTTTCCTTATCACCCAGCAACACATTGAATCCTGTATAAGCATCCGGTTCAAGTGACTTCAGAAAAGTTTCCGGATCCGAATCAGCAGCAAGATAATCCTTGACCAATGCTCCGCGGGAAATTTTTCCCGTTTCCGGCAAGGAAGGGTCGCGGTAATTGGTCAAGGCAGCAAAACGGCCAGTTTTTGTAACGCCCAGCCATGTGCCCATCTGAGATAAATCCCGTCCGGCCAGAATATATGGGATGTCATCCCAAAAGTGAGCTTCCCGCGCCGGGCGCCCGTAAAATTCATCGCGATTTGCCGCGACGACCAATTTATATTCAGGATGCTGTTTATATTGAAAGTTGATCAGGCACATAGAGCCCACTCCTTTTTGTTTACATTATATAAAAGGAAGGGTGAAGAAAACAGTTCTGTGGTTTAACTTATTTGAATATAATAATATTTATTGATTAATAGGTATAAATTACCGTTTATTTTCTTTATTTTAGGTATATAATTACTATTCACGTTATATTTCACAGATATAATCATCTTCAAGAATCTGTTGATAATAGAATTTCAGCCAAGGATATGGGAGTGTGCAAAAGTGGAGAGCAAAACAGATGAGATCCAAGGATGGTTCGATAAGATAGATGATTTGCTTGTCGCTATAGACAATAATGGCACAATCGTCAGGGTCAATCAGGCATGGAGAGACTATTGCAGGAAGAGCAATATAGATCAAGCGGTAATTCAAAAGGAAATGAATTATCTGGAATTACTGAACCAGAACAGCGATACCAAAGCTGTTGACACAATCAAAGAAATTATGGAACTTGAAGTTCCGGAATATAAAACACAATATACCTATAAAAATATAGACGGCGAACCAATATGGTTCAATGTGAAAATCAAGACGATGAAAATGGATTCGAGCGGAGCGGCGGGGGCATTAATCTTTCACTCCCCTGCGGCGGACAGCGGCATACAATCGATTACTGTTGAAACCGTTTTAGAGAGCATGACAGACGGCTTCTACCTTCTGGATGATCGACTGCGATTCAATTATATAAATGAAGTCGCCGAAAAGATAATCAGCAAAAAACGTGATGATATAGTCGGGCAGTCTGTTTATGAAGTCTTTCCGGATATTCGTGGCAGCAGGGTCGAAGAGCATTTGCTCTGCGCTTTGCGTACCACGGAAAACATTGAGTTTGATGAGAATTTCAGGAATTATGACGGCTGGTCGCATATTAAAATGATTCCATTAAAAAATGGGGGATTGGCGATCTACTTCCAAAACATCGAACAGCAAAAGCAGCTGGAAGAAAAATTGACAGAGTTTGCCTACTGCGATTTTCTGACAGGTTTGCCGAACCGGCGGAAGATGACTGAAATCGCCTTTTCATTGAAAGAGAAAAAAAGCAGGTTCTCCTTTTTCTATATAAATCTTGATAACCTGAAATTCATAAATGCGCTCTACAATTATGCATCCGGGGATAAAGTGGTTATCAGTGTGGCTGAGAGGCTTCAAACATTGTCAGATGACCGCTGCCATATCGGCCGGCTTGAAGGGGATGAATTCATAGTCATACGTGAATCAGCGCCTGGTGAAAGACTGGAGATTTTTGCGGAAAAGCTGATGGATCTTTTTGAGGAACCTTTCCTGCTCGCTGACTTCCAATCAGCTTATGTGACAGTGAGCATAGGCATTGCCTGCACTCCTTTCGACACGGAAAGGCTTCGGGATTTGGTGTCTTTTGCTGAAACGGCCATGTATGAAGCGAAAAAAGAAAAAGGGTCCTCATATTCTTTCTATCGGCCCAAAATGAGGTCTCAGCGGGAACGGCGTGTGCTGATTGAAAAAAGTCTGATGGGATGTCTCGAAGGTTCCGGTTTCTATTTCACAGTGCAGCCACAAATTTCAGGAGGCGGCATAAATCTGTCGGGAGTTGAAGTGCTCGCAAGATGGAATCATCCAGAGCTGGGTGAATTATCGCCGTTGGAATTCATTGAGATTGCTGAACAGTCCGGCACCATCGCGCATTTGACTACTCATTTATTGCATGAAGTATTGACGGTCATTAAGAAGTGGGAGCAGCTCTATAGCTGGAATGTCAAAACAGCCATCAACATGACTCCATCACTCCTGGCCAATACGGTGTTTTTTGAAGAATTCTTTAAACTTTTGGAGCAATACGGTGTAGCCCCCTCGTTGCTTGAAGTGGAATTGACGGAACATGCCGAAATGGCTTATTCAGAAACCACCATGAGAAATCTTGAACTTTGCAGGGAGAAAGGAATTTCCATTGCGATTGACGATTTCGGCACAGGCTTTTCCATGATTTCCTATCTGACCCAATTTCCAATCAATAAAATCAAGATTGACCGGTATTTTATTCAGAAAATCGGAGAAGACGCTAAATCCGAGGCGGTACTGAAATCTCTTATCCACTTGGCTCAAAGCATCGAGTGCGAGTTATTGGCCGAAGGGGTAGAAAGACCTGAGGAGGTTTTATTCCTAAAAGAAAATTCGTGCACAGTATTCCAGGGCTATTATTACGACAGACCATTACATGTCAATGAATTCGAAGAAAAATACCTTGCGATATCTACGCTGATATGATGAAAAAACCAAAAATTTTATGGGTCTAAAGATTTAATTTATAATAGAATCTGTTAAACTGGAACTAGAGACAGAAAGTATGATTCCGAACACATCAGCACGGGGATGGAGGTTTTTATATGATTCAGGATGCAGCGCAATTATCTTTGGAAAAAGCCTTGATGGATGGAGTCCAGGAAATGGTGTTCGTTGTCCGTGTGGACGATGGAAAAATGATTTATGAATTTGTGAATCAGTCGGCCATGAAAAAAACGGAATTGGATGAATCCGCGGTCGGCAAAAGCTTCCATGAAACTCAGGCGGAAGATTTGGCGGACAGGGTGCGTTCCCAATATTTAAAAGTATTGGAAAGCGGCCGGCAGGTCATCTATGAAGACAGTTATGTGGATCCTGAAGGGAATTTCAGATATTCAAAAACCCGGCTGACTCCGATGTTCGATGAGGAAGGAACCTGCAGCCATATTGTAAGTGTCGTCCAGGATATCACCAACGAAGTCCTTGCCAAACAGGAAAGTGTTGAAGCGTGGAAGAGACTTGAAGAAAGCCGTTCCTATTACCATTCACTGTTTGAACATAATGCGGATGCGATACTGACACTGGATTTGAAAGGCCATATCAAAGGCGCTAACCCTGTAGGACAGATGCTCAGCCAGTTGACGATGGAAGAGCTGCACGGACGCAGGGTGCTGGATTTTGTCGTTCCTGAAGACCGTCGGAGAACTTTGAAGAACTTCCGGAAAGCGAAAAACGGAATTTATACGAATTTCCGTGTGACGATCAACCAAAAAGATAATAATCGGCTTGGTGCACTGGTGAAATTTATCCCGATAAAGATCCAGGAAGTAACTGCAGGGTTTTATGTCATTTTAAAAGACATGCGTGAACTCGATCAAATGGTCGAATTGTATATGGAAAGCGAAAAGAATTTCAGGATTATCGCTCAGAATGCCAATGACGTGATCATTCTGATCAACCATCGGAAAGAGTATTTATATATATCTCCATCGCTTGAAGATATCTTTGGGTACTCTCCAGAAGAATATGAAAAAAAGGAGCCTTTCCACAACGTCCATCCCGAGGATCTCGAAAAATTGTACGGCACTTTAAGTGCGTCGATCAAAAATGGTGAAATCTGTAAAATGCGCGTCCGTGTCGGTCATAGCGATGGACACTGGATCTGGTCTGAATTGCATGGCACCCCTGTATATGAAGATGACGGCAACTACAGCCATATGGTGATGATTGTCCGGGATGTGTCGATACAAAAGGATTACGAAACCAAATTGGAGTTTTACGCATACCATGACCCTTTGACGGCCTTGCCGAATCGGCGCTATTTCCAGGAAGCACTTGAGAAAGCGCTTTCTGATTACCACAGAAAAGGGGATAACTTTGCGGTGCTCCTTCTTGATATCGATAAATTCAAAGGCATCAATGATAAATGGGGACACGAAACCGGCGATGCTGTCATACAAGAATTCGGCAAAAGGCTAAAAGGCGGCATCTATAAAGACGATCTGGCTGCGCGTCTGGGAGGCGATGAATTCATAGTTCTGTTGAATGGCATCGATTCTGCAGAATCTGCTCTGCATGTAATGAATAAAATCAGACACTCGATGATGCGCGAGTGGGAAATGGATGAAATTATTTTATCCGTTTCCACAAGCATCGGTATGACTATGCCAAATGAACATTCGACTTTATCTTCTATTCTCAAAGAAGCGGATAAGGCGATGTATGAAGAGAAAAATTTAAAAAAAACGACTTTTTGAAGATGACCGTCACTAGGGCTTACTGCCTTCGGACGGTCTATTTTTTGGTTAATAATAAACAGTATATTAGTAAAAAAGAATTATTAGAATTTTCTGATTGAAAAATATTCACAAAGAGTAAGCTTAATGGTATGATATCAATAATTATAATGCCTACTAAATTACCATAAAATATATCTATAAAATCATAAATATTTCCTGAGAAGTATTCAAAAACCAGTAATGCAGCGGTTTAAAGCTACAGATAATAATAACTGGAAATTACTGTGTTAAATTATTTGAATTTTTAGATAATTGAGGTGTTTAGCAGTGTCCAAATTTTACATAAAGCATCCGATTCCAATAAAAGTTTTTGTGGCCCTGCTGCTGCTGTTGCTGCTGGCGGAGCCGGGAAAAGAACCGGCACAGCCGGCTACGGTGGATGGTGCGGTGGTTTTGTCTGGATCAGCAGATAAAATTCATGTGGATCACTCTGTTTTCAGTTTGAAGGATCCCGGGAATGCCTATTCAATTGAAGAAGTTGCCAAGCCGCCGCTCCAATGGAGTTTCATGCCGAATGATGATGGTATCTTCAATAAGGGATTTACCGATTCTTCCTACTGGATTCAATTCAATATTGTGAATCGGTCGCCGAATGATGATTGGCTTCTCGAACTGCCTGTCCCGACGCTGGAGCAGGCTACCCTTTACTCACCTTCAGAGGATGGATCTTTTGCTGCAAATGAAATCGGCAGAGAGGTTCCGCTGGATGAAAGGGAGTATTATCACCGCAACCTGATTTTCAATCTGGATTTTGCAGGCCAGGAGGAAGCGACCTTCTTTTTGAGGGTGGTATCTGATGGACCATTGCAGCTGCCTTTGACCATCTGGGAGCAAGAGGCTTTTGAGAATCAGACTAGGGGGACGACAGCTTTGGTCGGCTTGCTGGGGGGCATCGGCATCGTGCTTTCAATTTATTATTTGAGCCAGTTTATAAGACATCGGCAACGGGTTTATCTGTATTTTATGGTTTTTGCCTTATCGGTCTCCTATGGACTTTCTGCTATGGCCGGATTGACACTTTCCTATATTTGGCCGGAATATTTCTGGATGGATGGGAAATTGGTATATGCAAGTATAGGCATCACCAGCATCTTTACACTGTTATATACCGAAAGCTTTCTGGATACAAGACGCCATTTTCCTGCCTCAAGAAATATCATTAAAGGGCTGGTATGGATGAACGGGGCCCTGATTACCGCCTTGTTCTTCTTTGAAAATATCATCAGGATGATCATGCCGTGGTCGCTGTTGGCCAGCGCTGTCCTGATGCTTGCAATCTCTGCCGCCAGCTGGAATAAAGGGATTAAATATGCCCGGTACTATACAGCGGGATCAGTTCTCTTTTTGGTCGGTACAGGCACTGCCGTTTTACAGATGTTCGGGATCAGCCCATTGAGCTTCGAGGCGAAAAATTCAGTATACCTTTCAATTGGAGTATCAGTTTTCCTGGCTGCGCTGTCATTATCAGATAAGGAAGCGGCTAAGATTAACGATAAGATAAAAAGAGAAAAGAAAGCAGTCGAACGGCAACGCCTGGCAATGGAATCGCTGAAACACGCAAATGAAAGGAAAGATGAACTGCTGGCTATCACTTCACATGGTTTGCGCACTCCTTTATATGGGATGATCGGAATCGCTGAAACCTTGCAGGAGTCAAACACCGGAAGAATATCGCCGGCAGTGCATCAGCAACTGGGCGCCATTGCTGAAAATGGCAAGAAACTTGCGCGCATGATCAATTCCATTTTGGATTTTTCCAAGTTGAAGCAGAATTCTTTGGATATTCATGTTGAACCTGTGAAAATCCATAAACTGACAGAGAATGTTCTTGAAATATGCAAACCATTAGTGAAAAATGACGAAGTTCGGCTATATGAGACTGTGCCGCATAATCTGCCTGAAGCAATTGCGGATCCGGATCGTTTTCAGCAGATTCTTTATAACCTGGTCGAGAATGCGATAAATCATACGAAATCCGGAGAAATCGTCATTTCCGCAAAAAAATCAGGCAAGCAGATTTTGGTCTCTGTCAGAGACACTGGAAAAGGAATTGAACAGGAAAAATTACAGACATTATTCGAAGCTTTCCATAAAACGGAAGAGAATACTGATAAGAGAGGGACTGGCATCGGGCTGAATATTACAAAACGATTGGTTGAACTTCATGGAGGGTGGCTGAAAGTCGAATCAGCAGCAGGTTCCGGTTCAACCTTCAGCTTTACATTGCCTGTCTATTCGCCGAATGATAATGAGCATATTGTTCTTCCGGAGGTACAGACGATAGAAGAACTCAGTGCGGCGGAAATAACTGAAACGGTAACAGCCCGCAGAAAAATCGGAACCCAGATTAGCGTGCTGGTAGTGGACCAAGTGGAAGTCAACCGGCAGATGCTGATTTATCAATTAGAGCAGGAAGGTTATTCTGTTTATGGCGCGAGCGGAGGGATCGAAGCTATCCGGTTATTGGAGAATCAGCCGATTGATCTGGTAATTCTCGATTGGTCGCTCGACGATATGAGCGGAGACGAACTGTGCCGCCATATCCGCAAGGATTATACGTTGACAGAACTGCCGATTCTGATGCTTTCAGAACGTACGGGATTGCGTGAGAAAACCGAGGCGTTTACTGCCGGAGCGAATGACTATCTCCTGAAGCCTTGTGATAAAGAAGAATTTCTGCTTCGAGTGGATACCCTGGCGAATCTGCGGACACTGACACAGGAAATTACAAGTTTGAATTATTTTTTGGAGCGCAACGTAAAAGAACGGACGATGGCGCTTGAAATCACCAATATGAACCTTGTTACAGTGAATGATGAAATACAGGAAATCGAAAAATCACGCAATGAAATGCTATCGACAATTTCCCATGAGCTGGGTACTCCCATCACACTTATCCATAGCTATATCCAGGCGGTTAAGGAAAGCATCATCGATGAAAAAAATCCGAAATACCTGGATATGATACACAATAAATTATTGATGCTGGAACGGCTGACGGAAGACCTGGTGGAATTAGCGAAATATAAATCGGGTAATATGACGCTGCGCTTCGAAAATGTCCGCATCGGAGATTGGCTGGACAGGCTGATCCAAGGGATGGAAGCGGATGTGACCCAGAGCGGCAGGATATTCGAATACGTCGAAACCGGAAGAGAAGAATGGCAGGATAATTATTATTTATCCATTGATGTAAACCGGGTGGATCAAGTTTTTTCAAATATACTCTGGAATGCGGTTAAGCATACTTCTTCCATCGACGGCAAAATTTCCATCAGCACAGAGATCATCAGCCGCGGCAAGGAAGGGGCCGTCCTTGGCCAAGAGGATTTTGACGGTGAAGTCATTATAAAGGTTTCAGATACCGGAAACGGCATACCCGAAGATATCCTGCCGCACGTTTTTGACAGATTCTTTAAAATGGATGTCCCCAATAAGCAGCAGGGAAGCGGACTTGGTCTGGCAATCGCCAAAGAAATCATTCTTTCGCATAAAGGCGAAATTTGGGCGGAAAGTGAAGTGGGGAAAGGAAGCACATTCTATATCGCATTTCCTTTGACGATTTAAAAGATTTTCAGGAGGGATAATATGAGCGAAGCCACTGTGATGATTGTTGAGGATGAAGAAGGCATCCGCGAATTGATCCGGTTATTTCTGATTAAAAAAGGATATCGCATCATTGAAGCGGAAGACGGTTATGAAGCAATGGACCAATTGGCGAAAGAAAATGTCGACCTGATTCTATTGGACATAGAAATGCCGGGTATGAATGGTTTGAAAACATGCGAACAAATTCGCCTTCAGACAAAAGTGCCGATTCTTTTTGTCAGTTACCTGAAGGATTTGAACCATAAAATCCAGGGTTTGGATGCGGGGGGCGATGATTACATCACTAAACCTTTCGATTTCAATGAACTTGAAGCCCGCATCAAAGCGATACTCCGACGCAATGGCTGGTCGAATGGAGAAGAAGACAGACTGTCTGTGCTTGAATATGATGATCTTCAAATCCATCTTGACGCCAGGGAACTCTATGTTGCTGGAAAACCGGTGAAATTATACCATAAGGAATTTCAGCTGCTTTTGCTTCTGGCGCAGACGCCGAACAGGGTGTGGACCGCAGAGCAATTATATGATCACGTTTGGGGCTATTATTCGGAAGGAGATATTCAAACCGTCAAAGTCCATATCAGCAACCTGCGCAGGAAAGTGGAGAAGGATCCCGCCAAGCCCATTTATATCCACACAGTCAGAGGATTCGGCTATAAGTTTACTGTGCAGTGACTGAGTCAGCGCAATATGCATGTCAATTGAAAATATACTGAAGAAAAGCTGGGGAGAGCTATTCCACAGCTTATTTTTTTTGTGTTTTTCAGTGATTGGATTAGATTTCCCCAATTATTAGAATTGTTAAACTAATTTAACTTGATTTTAACCTTGTCTATTTAGTATTGGCTCTAATGAACGAGTAAAAATGAGAGATAAAGGAGGAACTATCGTGATTGAAAACAATATTAAATTGCCGGAAGAAAAACGGATTCAGAATTTTGAGAGCCAGACTGTTTTCAAACGGCCGCAACACGCGGACATAAGAATTCCCGCCGAAACATCCCTCGGACTATCGGAAAATATCGCGGGATCACTCACTTATTTATTCGGCTTCATCTCAGGCTTCATCATGCTGCTGGTGGAGCGTGAAAATCATTTTGTACGGTATCATGCGCTTCAATCAATTTATATTTCAATTGTATTTGTCACCGTGTATCTGCTGGTTGGCATGGTTCCGATCATCGGCTGGCTCTCCAGCATGTTCCTGGCGCCGGCGGGCCTCGTGCTCTGGATCATTTTGATGTTGAACGCTTATAAAGGGAAATACTCGAAAATGATTTATATCAGTGATTTTACAAATAAACACTTATGATGTGTCCCCAGTGAATTTTTAACTCAAACTGAAACCAGAGGTGCATGAGATGAAAAACCCATTGAACATTTTGGAGGTCTTGAAAAGTATCAGAAAACGGGTTCCGCTGATCCTGCTGCTGATTATAACTTTTATCGCAGCGAGCGGAGCCGTAAGCTATACCTTGATGAAGCCGGTCTATCAGGCATCCACCCAAATTCTTATCAATCAGAATGATACTGTGCCACAGGAATTCACCACCCAGGATATCAATACGAATATTCAATTGATCAGCACCTATAACCTTATCATCAAAAGCAAGGTGATTTTGAACGAGGTCATAGCGGAGCTGAATTTGGATGAAACTTACCAATCGCTTAACGATAAGATAGCGGTCAGCAATATTGAGAACACCCAGGTGATAACTATTGATGTGACTGATCCGGAGATGGGAAATGCCGTACTGATCGCGAACACGACAGCGAGCATATTCCAGGAAGAAATTCAGAATCTCATGAAAGTCGACAATGTCAATATTCTGGCATCGGCTGAAGTGCCGCCTGAACCAGTGCCGATAAAACCGGATCCGCTGATGAATATGGCCATTGGAGCAGTGCTGGGACTTCTTGTTGGAGCAGGGGTGTCTGTGTTGATCGATCAGCTTAACACTACTGTACGAACAGAAGAAGACATCGAAGAAATCCAAGGTCTTCAAATACTGGGAATCGTCAGCAGAGTGACGGACACCAAAAGCCCCAAGAAGGCAGAAGAAGTTTATATAGGAAGGGAGTTGGAAGTATATGTCGAACAAGAAAAAATCCAGCCGGCAAACAGCGCGAAAATTGGTGGTACGTACTAATCCGCAATCAATTTCAACAGAACAATATCGCACAATCCGTACCAATATCCTATTTTCCATGCCAGCGGATGATATGAAAACAATCCTTTTCACCTCTCCTTCCAAAGAGGAAGGAAAATCGACGACCTGTTCGAATATGGCAGTCGTGTTCGCCGAATCCGGCAAGAAAGTGCTGATGATCGATGCTGATATGCGTCGCCCGACTTTGCACCATACTTTCCATATGAGCAACAAATCGGGACTTTCCAATTTGCTGCTGGGGAAAGGGCGCCTGGCGGATACGATAAAAAGGAGCGGGATTAAAAATCTGGATTTATTATTATGCGGTCAAATTCCAGGCAATCCAGCCGAACTGCTGCAGTCTTCCGAAATGGATATGCTGTTGAAAGACCTGAGGGAGATTTATGATCTTATACTTATCGACTCGCCTCCGCTTCTGGCAGTGGCGGATTCAAAAATACTGGCCAATAAATGCGATGGGTCGGTACTCGTTGTCAATACAGGAAAAACAGAAAAAGCAAGTGTTGTAAAAGCGAGAGATGCTCTGGTTACAGCGAAAGCGTTCGTGCTTGGCGTGGTTCTGAATAATTTCGATTTGGCGAAAAATCATTTGTATTACCAAAATTACGGCAGTTAAGCGGTGAAAATGAAGGACGAGATGAGGTAATGATATTGACGATTAAAAAAAGGTATCTTTTATTATTCACAATTGATTCGCTGATTCTTCTTTCATCCATATTTCTTTGTTTCCTGTTCCTTTATCCATACGAAAGCGTCTTCAGCAATGAAATACTGCTGATAAGCACGACGACGCTTTTCATTGGCTATCATTCATTCGCCTGGCATTACAGCCTCTATAAAAAGATGTGGATCTACGCATCGATCGAAGAGCTGAAATCAGTGGTAAAAGCGGTTTCATTCACTCTGTTCGTGGCGATGATCATGCAATTCATCTATTCAGGACATCTGTACACAAGAACATTGATGCTGACATGGATGCTGCTGATTCTATTATTGGGCGCGTCGCGGATGTCATTGCGTATTTATAACGATTGGATGACGAACCGTGAGAAGACTGATAAAAGCCGGACGCTGGTCGTTGGAGCCGGCCAGGCTGGAAGAATGATTGTAAGGCAGATGCAGCAAAATCCTGAATGGGGCCGAAATCCAGTCGTCTTTGTGGACGATGACCCCCGGAAATGGGGGCTTGAAGTCTATGGCCTTCCAGTAGTGGGGCATCTTAAGGATATCCCGGAAGTGGTCAGCCCTTATCAAATCGATCAAATTGTAATTGCCATCCCATCGATGTCGCGGAAGGAAATGTCTGAGCTGACAAAGCTTTGCATCAATTCGGGAGTCAAAACACAGACAATTCCGCGTATAGAAGACCTGATGCTTGGAAAAGTTACTGTCAATGATATTCGGGATGTGAAAATCGAAGATATATTGGGCAGGGAAGAAGTCAAACTGGAGATGGATGCAATCAAAGAGAAGCTAAAAGGAAAGACGATTATGGTGACAGGTGCAGGTGGTTCCATCGGTTCTGAAATCTGCAGACAGGTCAGTAATTTCAAGCCCGCGAGCATCTTGCTTCTCGGTCATGGTGAAAACTCCATTTATACAATCGACAAGGAACTGCGGTCAAAAATTCCCAAGAACATCAAATTAATCCCGATCATTGCGGATGTACAGGACAGAAAAAGAATCTTTGACATCATCGGCCATTATCGACCGGATATTATTTATCATGCCGCGGCACATAAACATGTGCCTTTGATGGAAGCAAATCCATTAGAAGCGGTTAAGAACAATATTTTGGGCACAAAAAATGTGGCAGAAGCAGCTGATGCGGCTGGTGTTGGGAATTTCGTCCTGGTTTCAACCGACAAAGCTGTGAACCCGCCGAACATAATGGGGGCAACAAAACGATTTGCGGAAATGGTTGTCCAAAACCTCGCTAAGAAAAGCGAGACGACTTTCGCGGCTGTGCGGTTTGGGAACGTGCTTGGCTCAAGGGGAAGTGTTGTTCCGTTATTCCGGGAACAAATCGCCAAGGGAGGGCCTGTCACGATAACAGATCCGGAAATGACGCGCTATTTCATGACGATTCCGGAAGCTTCAAGACTTGTGATCCAAGCGGGGATGCTGGCTTCAGGCGGCGAAGTGTTTGTTCTGGATATGGGTGAGCCAGTGAAAATAGTCGATTTGGCCCGCAATATGATCCGTCTTTCGGGTTATGAAGAACAAGAAATCAAAATCCAGTTTACGGGCATGCGTCCGGGAGAAAAACTATTTGAGGAATTGCTGGATTCGAGTGAACGCCAATCTGAAAAAGTCTTTCCGAAAATCTATATTGGAAAAGCGACTCCCATCAGTGACATCGAGTTGACTGCTGTATTGGATAAGCTGCCGGAAATGTCGGAGCAGGAAGTGAAGGAAAAACTTCTCAGTCTGGCTAACCGGAAATCGCAATCTGTGGAAGAAAATCTCGAAAGTAATGAGAAACAGTGGAACCCCAAAGAGGAATTCGCTTGAATCCATTTTTTGTAATTTATTCTGGGTTTCAAATCAGTTTAGGAGGAAATGGGATGCGTAACCTGCAAAGTCAAATATACGAAAATACACCAATCTTCATCCAAAATCTTTTGACCAGCTGGAACGGTTACCGTAATTCGCGCAGCCGCTACGGCAACCTGTATTATTCCTTCCTGATTGAATTGGAGAAGCGGCAATATCTAAACGAACATCATGCAAAAAAATATCAGGAACAGGAACTTCAGCGTCTTTTGCGCCATGCAATTGGAAAGAGTCCATTCTATAAAGAATTCTATAAAAATATCGATATTGGCAAAATCAAAACACTGGCGGACCTTAAAACATTGCCGGTCCTGAATAAGGAATTATTGTTTCACAACATCCAGGATGTATACACTGTCGCGGAAAGTGCGGCGGCGGAAAGTGAAAACAGTTTTGAAAATGGGAATGTCATTAAAATGCTCTATACAAAGGAAGATGTACAGAAGAAAAAAGCGTTTCTTGATTTTTTTAAAAAACAGCATGGCGCAGTAAATCTGGAGATGAAAAGGGCCTCATTCAGTTCGAGGCGGATCATTCCGGACAATCAGCCCAATAAAATTTTTTGGAGAGACAATTACTTTGTCAGGCAGCGGATCTATTCGAGTTATCATTGCACGCCGGAGAATGCGGCGGCCTATATCGAGGATCTGGAAAAATACAAACCGGATTTCATCGATGGGCTGCCTTCAGCCATTTACGAATTGGCGAAGTTCATCAATCGCAATAAGCTTATCCTCACATTCAAGCCGGTGGCAATCTTTTCGGTAGCGGAAGCTGTTCAGCCCGATTGCCGCAAGGAAATTGAGGAAGCTTTCGATTGCCCTCTGCGGGACCGTTACAGTTCTTCAGATGCCGCACCGCTTGTGATGGAATGTGTTAAAGGCAAAATGCACTATAATCTGTACTCGGGAATAATTGAAACGACAGAAGAAGGTAATATGATTGTCACGAGTTTCAATAATTACGGAACGCCGCTGATCCGCTATGACATTGGAGACAGAGTTGAGCTGCCTGTAATGAGTGAACGCTGTGAATGTGGGTCTGTCCATCCTATTTTCAAGAAAATTCATGCACGTCCATTCCAGCAGCCCAGTTCTGTCAACCGGGGGAATATATCGGCAGATTACAGCCCGGACGACATTCAGCATGTGCCGAGCGAACTGAATAAATTCCATTTATTCAGAACGGGATTTTTTCTATTTCAGTATGAAGGCCAGTCCGTGTCTTCAGCCATCACCGGGAAAAACGCAGCCGATTGACGCCTGGGCCAGGGAGCTTATGGGGGACTATAATTATTGAATTGAGGTGCTTTGATGAAATTACGTCGAGATCGTTCAACTGCCATCCTGATATTCCAAAGCAGTAAAGGTGAAGATGTCTTATGAAAATCCTGCCTTCAGCTGAAAGTGCATTTACTGCCCCGTCACCTGTACCGGTAAAAGGGGGAAGCAAAATCCTTCTGTCTTCTCCCCATATGACAGGAAATGAAATGAAATATATTGAAGACGCATTCCGTTCTAATTGGATTGCGCCGATGGGTCCCAACGTCGACAGATTCGAAAAAGAAGTGGCTGATTATGCCGGGGTCAAATCAGCTGCCGCTCTCAGTTCGGGTACAGCAGCCATCCACTTGGCGCTGAACCTCCTTGGCGTCAAGCAGGGGGATACGGTCTTCTGCGCATCCCTGACCTTCATTGCGAGCGCAAACCCAATTTTGTATTTGGGGGCGGAGCCCGTATTTATCGATTCGGAAGAAGAAACATGGAATATGTCGCCGCGAGCACTCAGGCGGGCCTTTGACGATGCGCTTGCAGAACGGAGACTTCCGAAAGCGGTCATCATTGTCAATTTATACGGGCAAAGCGCCAAAATGGATGAACTCATGGCTATCTGCAACGAATACCGGGTACCTGTGATTGAGGATGCAGCTGAATCGTTGGGCTCGACCTATAAAGGCAAGGCCAGTGGTTCAATCGGCAAGTTCGGAATATTTTCATTCAACGGCAATAAAATCATTACGGCGTCTGGCGGCGGCATGCTGGTTTCAAACAACGAACACGCGATAAAGAAAGCTCGCTTCCTGTCCTGCCAGGCAAAGGATGATGCGCCTTTTTATAAACACAGCGAAGTCGGATATAATTACCGTATGAGCAATATACTGGCAGGGATCGGCCGAGCCCAACTGGAAGCGATTGACGACCGGGTAGCGGCACGGCGCGCAGTTTATGAGCGGTATGAAAAAGAATTGGCAGATTTGCCTGCAGTCAGTTTCCAGCCAGAGACCGATGGCAGTTTTTCTAATCGCTGGCTGACCGTGATGCTTTTAGACCCTGCGGAAACACGCATCACCCCTCACCGGCTGAAGCGCGCATTGGAATCGGATAATATTGAAGCCCGTTACGTGTGGAAACCGCTGCATACGCAAAAGCTTTTTGAAACGGCAAAGTTTTATCGGCATGAAGGCAAAGCAGCTGTCAGCGAAAAGCTTTTCAAACACGGGCTATGTCTGCCATCGGGATCCAATATGACTTATGATGAGCAGACGAGGGTCATTGAAAGCATCAGAAAAATGCTCGCCTAGATGAAATGCGTCGTCCGTCTTGCCAAATTGCAAAATCAGAGAACCGGGCCTTGAGAGGGACCGGTTTTATTTTTGCTGGCTTTTTCTTCAGCTATAATACCGCCAATGATGATAATATGTAGAGTATAAGTTGGACTGGAACAGGGAGACGATCAAATGGCGGGCAAAGGAAAAAAGATGGAACGGATAATGGGCGTTTTGCCTGGCTTGCTGCTGAGTGCCGCAGTCATGCTGGCGGGAGTTTATGCGGCGGAAATGATCGCGTTCCTGCTGAGCGCCGCAGATATATTGCCGGAAGGGAGCGCCAGCCCGATCTCCGGAATCTTTACGGCTATCCTGATCGGAATCCTGGTTCGCAATCTAATCGGCCTGCCTGTATTTTTAGATGCCGGCATCGATTTTGCGTTAAAATACGCTTTGCGCGCCGGCATCATACTTCTCGGTTTGCGCCTGAGCCTGACAGAGGCTTTGAAACTGGGGGCGTGGGGCGTGCCGCTGATCATCGTCTGCATCTCCACAGGTCTTTTCGTTACACTTTACTTCACCCGTAAGCTCAATCAATCAAGCAGGCTGGGCACACTGATTGCTGTCGGAACCGGTATCTGCGGTGTCACAGCCATCATGGCGACAGCTCCCGTCATCAAAGCGCGAGAGAACGAAATTTCTTACGCGGTCGCGAACATCACCATTTTTGGTCTGATCGGTATGCTGTTCTACCCTTATCTGGCCAATTTCTTTTTTGCTGATAATCCGGTAAAAGCAGGCTTGTTCCTTGGAACCGCCATTCATGATACGGCTCAGGTCGCCGGAGCGGCTTTGATATATGCCCAGGTGTTCAACGCGGACGAAGCCATTGATGTCGCGACGATTACGAAACTGACACGCAATGTTTTCATCATTGCAGTGATTCCTTTTGTCTCCTATCTGTTTTTCCGCAACGCACGAAAAAACGGAGATGGGAAGGCGGGGCAATTGCCGAAATGGTATAAACTCTTTCCGCTGTTCATTCTCGGTTTCCTGCTGCTGTCGCTGATACGCTCGATCGGTGATGCGACAGTTTCAAGCAGCGGGGAGGCATTCGGCTTATTTTCACCTGCTGCCTGGAAAGGGTTTTATGGATTCTGGAGCTCGTTCGGGTCGACATATATGCTCGGAATTGCGATGGCGGCGGTCGGATTGTCCACCAATTTAAAAGCCTTCAAAGGCATGGGCATCACCCCATTTTACATTGGCCTGATAGCGGCTGTCGCGGTCGGATCCATCAGTTTGCTGCTTATTTCGCTGTTCGGCGATCTGGTGGCTGTTTAGATTGAATGCGTTTTTTGAAAGTCTTTCCAGGGTATAACGGTAGTAGATAAGGAGGAGATTTTCATGGACATTCAACCAGAACGGGACATGCTTAAAGATGATTACGGCAATTATTATGTTGTCTCGAACGCTTCAGGCGATTCACTGACCATTATCAATGCCGCTTTGTACTACGCGTTCAACCAGATGATCGATGAAGAGTTTATTGCCAAGGCGCGCGGACTTTATCCGAATGATGTCGCCTGCGGCAAATTTTTCGCGGATCAGGTCATGGAGCATATCCAGGAACTTGAAAAACCGGAATCAGCCGGAGCTGTCTATCCGATCGAAGAAGTGAAGAAACATTATGATCTCCATGTTAAGCCGATCTATGAAGATTCCTTCCATATGTAAAGAGTGGGCCTTTGCTTAAGCGGAGGCTCTTTTTATAAGCTTTGAAAGCAGGTTCTGAGGGGGCAGCTTCTTTTAATTCGTAAGGCGTAATGTTATACTTTTATAATCGAAATTAAAAAGGGGGAGGCCCAGAAAATGTATATAGTTACATCAACGGTAGTGGTTTCTCCGGAAAAAACGGATGAAGTGATCGGCATTTATCGGAAGCGCTCGAGGCGTGTCGATGAAAATGAAGGATTTTTATCATTTAAACTGATCCAGAATACAAAAAAGAAAAATGAACTGACTGTCCATATGGAATGGGAATCGAAGAAAGCGTATATGGCTTGGGTCAAGAGCCAGGAGTTCAAGGAGATCCATGATATGGAAAAGAATTATCCTGATCAGGAACTTGCGGGAATCATCCCGACTGTGCGCCAGTACGAGGTGGTTGCCGAATGAACAGTGAAACAAAGCAATTGATAGCTTCTGAAACGGCTAGGAGCATCTACGGGGCATACCCGGATCTATGGGATCGTTTTGGAGAAAAAGGTTTTATCCACACTGAAAAAGATAACCATCATCATCTGGACCATTTGGAGACAGCTTTTTCAATGGAAGATGAGGCCATCTTTATGGATTATACAAAGTGGCTTGAAACGGTCCTTACAAGCCGTGGAATTGAAACTGATCTGATCATAGACAATTTTGACCGGCTGATTGCGATATTGCCCGGCAAGGTGTCGGAGGATGAAGAAGCGTTTATGCTTGGCTGTTTGAAAAATGCGAACAAGCTATTAGGCCGGGCGTAAGCAAAAGGGGGTTGGCATGAAAATGCAAGCGAGGGAACTGGCTGAACTTTTTTTGGCTGGTGAAGATGAAAAAGCGATGGAAGCTGTACTGGAATATTTGGAAAATCATTCACATGACGAGATGTATCACGATTTATTGACGCCGGCGATGTATTTGATCGGTGACTGGTGGCAGGCAAACATTATTTCAGTTGCAGATGAACATCTTGCTACGGCAATCTGTGATTTTGTGGTGTCGGCTGCAGAACTGAAGCGCAAGCCTGCAAACGGCATCCAGCGCAAAGTGATGGTTCTTGGACCGGAAGGTGAAGATCATTACATTGGACTTAAAATGGTTTCATCTCTTTTCAAGGAACATGGCTGGCAGGTTCAATATATGGGGCCCAATCTCCCGCTCGATGCGGCACTCGACTCCGCGCGGCGCTGGCAGCCGGATGTTATTGCCATGTCAGCGGCTCTCGCTTATCGCCTGCCCGCCCTTAAAGCCTATTCACAAGCGTTTCAGGAGCTGGATTTCAAACCCTCTATCCTTATCGGCGGACGTGCCGTTGCCTCGGCGGATATTTCAAAAATCCGTGGTGAAGGAATACTCGTTGTGAAAGATCTTCCCCAATTAAAAAAATGGCTCCAAACCGGAAAGGAAGCAGAAGATGACCTCGATATCTCCATTTGACAGCTGGCCGCTGCCGGCTTTTCAACTGAATAGAAAACTTGAGATTGTTGAATACTCGGAAAAGGCGCAATCCATGTTCGGGGAATCAGAGTTGTTTTTGGAGTTCCTTGATGAAGGAAGCGTTTCGAAGGCTGCGGATTTTCTGTCGTCAGACCGATTTTCAGAACCGGTTGAAGTGAACTTCAAAACGGCAGCAGGCGAATTGAAGCTGTGTGATCTTCATTGCAAATGGGACAGTGAATTCCTTCTGAACGTAATTGCAGTGCCGAAGGACAATCAAGTAGCTAAGATTTCAGCTCAACTTTCAAGTCTTCGGCATCGGTTGAACGAAACGAACTACGACCTCTTGCTCGAAAAGGAACGGACCGAGAAATTGCTTCAGCGGGTGAGGGAATTATCGGCTCCCTCTATCGAATTAGGGGTTGGACTATTGCTGATTCCGTTTTTCGGTGATTTGGATGCCGGAAAAATAGAATCCATTAAAAATCAAATTCTTGAAGATGTTTATGAAAAGCATGCTGAAACGGTTATTCTGGACCTAACAGCCATGGATGAAATCAATTCAGACGGCATGGATTATTTGAATTCACTGCTTCAGACATTCAAGGTAATGGGAATCGGCACTATTGTTACAGGAGTTAAGCCGGAACATGCCAAACAATTGCATGCCTTGAGAACCCCAATTGACATGCATTTTGAAGCGTCGCTTGCCACAGTGCTTGCTGAACGCCGCCTCGTTATTGAATAAAGCGAAAACCGGTGCAGTTGCACCGGTTTTATTTTTTTAGAAAAACATTCTTGCGGAAAAGATGTTTTCCATGAGCCGGAAAGATGCCTGTTTCTGGCAAATTCGCTACAATTGGTTTGAGAAGGAGTGAAATGTATTATGCCAATAAAGAAATTCAATCATATACCTTTAGCAGTGCTGGATTTGGCGCCGATCAATGAAGGCGATGAAACAGCACAGGCTTATAAAAATAGTGTGGATCTTGCGCAGCACGTTGAAAAATTCGGTTTTAACCGCTTCTGGCTTGCGGAGCATCATAATATGCCGGGGATCGGAAGTTCAGCGACCTCTGTGTTAATCGGGCATATTGCCGGCCATACAGAGTCCATACGGGTCGGGTCAGGTGGCGTCATGCTTCCTAACCATGCGCCACTTGTTATTGCGGAGCAGTTCGGGACACTCGAAACAATTTATCCCGGGCGCATCGATCTGGGGCTGGGGCGCGCACCAGGCAGTGATCAGGGCACAGCCTATGCGCTGCGGCGGACTTTGGGCACCACTGGCGACGAATTCCCGCAGCTGGTGGCTGAACTGGAGAATTACTTTTCAACGAATCCTGTTGGCCGCGTGAAAGCTTATCCGGGGATTAACTTGAACATCCCGATTTGGCTTCTGGGGTCGAGCGGTTTCAGTGCGCAGCTGGCGGCGCAGAAAGGCCTGCCGTTTTCATTTGCCAGCCATTTTGCACCGGATTATATGATGCAGGCGCTGCAATTATATCATCAGAACTTCAAGCCTTCGAAAGCATTGGATAAACCATACGCGATGCTTGGCGTTAATATCATTGCGGCTGATACGCAGGAACGAGCGGAATGGCTTGCGACTTCGCAGCAGCAGCAGATGTTCAGTCTGATGCGCGGGGAACCCACAACTTTCCGTGCGCCGATCGACAATATCGAAGAAGTCTGGTCGCCGCGTGAAATCGCCATCTACCGTGAGAAGATGAATTCCGAATCGACAATTGTCGGAACGCCGGAGGTAGTCCGTGAAAAATTGGCAGCGTTCATCAATAAAACAAGAGCTGACGAAATCATCGTCAACTCTCAGATTTTCCATCACGAAGACCGTCTGCGCTCATACGAAATCGTTGCAGAGATGATGGAGTAACAGATAAAACCCCGCCACAGCAGCGGGGTTTTCTTGTGGAAATTTAGAGTCTCAGGAATCTTGGACTCCATGGCTGAAACCTGTCAGTTATTATTGAAGGTCCCTAGCTTTATCATCACTGCGTTTCTGCTCAGCAGGAGCATCATCTTCTTCATTATACGGTGCATAATCAGGGGCTCCTTCACCGATCATATTCAACGCAGCATTGAAATCCTCGTCCATTCGACGTTCCATTTCCCTCATATCAGAAAACTTGCGTTCCATAATTATCAGCCTCCTTCTGAATTAAAATGCAGCACCGGCGGAAGAAGAGCATCCCTTCACTTAAAGTATACTGATTTTTCAGTTTATTTAAAAGAGGAATGTCTTACTTAAATTTTCTTTTTGATACTTTATAATCAAAGAAGGGAGGTAGCCGAATGAAAGTGGATAAAATACTTGAAACACAGGTGAAAACTGCGTTGAATCGGTTTCCGGGAAAAGTATCTCTGGTGATTGAAACAAGAACCGGCCGGATAGAATGGAGGGGCCATGAGCAGATGAAATCGGCAAGTACGATCAAGCTGGCGATTCTGCTGGAGGCTTATCGGCAAGTGGACCTAAATCTGATAAAACCCTATGATACGATTTCACTTGGACCGGAAGATTTTACGGAAGGATCGGGTGTATTATTCCATCTGGGTTCTGTAAAAGAACTTTCCTTTGAGGATTTACTGACGCTGATGATCATCGTTTCCGACAATACGGCATCCAATATTGCTATACAAACTATCGGACTCGATAACGTCAATAAGCTTCTGGATGAACTTGATTGCAATGAATCTGTGCTGGAACGCAAATTCATGGATGTTCTTTCAGCCCTCCAGGGACTTGAGAACTCTACATCAGCGGCGGATTTGGTGACTATGCTGAAAGCGGTGGATTCAGGGGGATTGCTGTCGGAAGACAGTCGCAGACGCGTGCTTCACATCCTGAAGAAACAGCAGCTTCTTTCGGGTCTCCATGGCCGCATTGAAGAAGAAGATGAAGTCTCGGTCGCTTCAAAGTCGGGTAGTTTGCCAGGTGTAGTGAACGACGCGGGGATTTTTGAATACCGCGGCAATAAAGTCTATGCAGCTGTGCTGACTGATGGTTCTCCCGACCATCACAGCGGCCAGGAGCTGATTGCGGAAATCGGCGGATATATATACGACTGGCTGAAAGCGCCAGAAAGCCCCGCTAATCTGGATTAGCAGGGCTTTCATTAGTTTTGGGATGCTTCAGCATTCAACAGCATAGTTTCGAAATACAAGGAAGGGGATGTTTCATTCCATTCCTGGGATGCGGGATCTGCTGTTCGTTCTTCGATATAGCCGTATGCCAGCTGTGTACGCGGGTCATCGGTAATCGGCAGTTTGACGAGCGGGCCATCCGGCGTCAGCCAGTTCAGCTGCTGATAACGGTTGTCGAGGGCAAACTCGATCCACTCCTCTTCACTTTCCCCGTTTTCAAAAAAAGGTTCATCAGCAATCATCAGCCAGGTGTGGAGGTAATGTTTTGGGGGCAGCCAAAAACTTTTCTCCATGGCACCTTCTTCAATGGTGAAGTTCGGATTTTCAGTCCGCAGTTCATGCGCCTGTCCGCCATTGTCCTGTGGAATTAGACGCGACACGTATAAATTGCCTTGCAGGAAGTGCATGCCGCCGGCTGTGATTGTGCCGAACGGATTGCTGGTCGGATCTTCGCCGAACACATCATCGGTTTCATTGCTTACGGGACGGGGATTCCAAGAATTGATCTTCGGATTTTCAAGTCGCTTATGAATCAGTGTGACGGCAAAAGGAAGCCAGCCGGAATTATGCAATTCATCAAAAATGATGGTCACTCCATTTTCCAATATCCGCTCCGTCATCGTATATGTGCCGACATCCAGGCCGACAAATGTCATTTCACGGACGGCAATTGTGTCCGTATCCTGTTCTGTCATTTCCGGTTCACTGAGTGTGATGAACGTCGGTTTCTTGATGGTAAGCGTCGCGCCGTCTTCGTCATATATCGTTTCTTCGTTCGTCAGGAATATGACCGCTGTGAAGATGATCATGGCCATGAAAAATACAACGAACAGTAAAATCATCAGTTTTCTGAACAAAATTTCCACCTCTTATTTCGTTTGAACGCATTGCTTTGATTATATCACGCCAATGAACCCAGCGCGGCGGACAGATTTGAGCAATAGATGAACGTTAAAGAAACGGAACAAAAAACCAGTGGAAGCGATTGATCCACTGGTTTCATAAATATTATTCGCTTCGGTCAAAGCACTTTTTCCAGAAAAGCTTTGGCACGGTCCGTTTGCGGATTGTCGAAGAAAGCGGCAGGCGCCCCTTCTTCGACAAGGCTGCCATGGTCTAGGAAAATGACACGGTCTGCCACTTCACGCGCAAAGCCCATTTCGTGGGTGACGACGACCATCGTCATGCCGGACTTCGCCAGGTCTTTCATGACATCGAGCACTTCTTTGACCATTTCAGGGTCAAGAGCGGAAGTCGGTTCGTCGAATAACAATAGTGCAGGTTCCATTGCCAGTGCGCGGGCGATGGCCACACGCTGTTTCTGGCCGCCCGACAAACTTGAAGGATAAGCGGCAGCTTTATCGGATAAACCGACCTTGGCCAGCAGGAGGCGCGCTTTGTCGTTGGCATCACTGCGTTTCAAGCCCTTGACTTTGACCGGCGCGTATGTCAGGTTTTCAAGCACCGTCAAATGCGGGAAAAGGTGGAAATGCTGGAACACCATGCCGATCTGCTGGCGGCTTTTATGGAGGTCCGCCCCTTTGGCAGTCAAATCCATCCCATTGATCAGAATCGTTCCGGAAGTCGGTGTCTCCAACAGATTCAGGCAGCGGAGAAATGTCGATTTGCCGGAACCTGATGGCCCGATGATCGAAACGACTTCCCCTTGTTTGATTGTCGCGGATATATCATTCAGCACCAGATTGGAACCGAATTTCTTATAGAGGTTTTGTACGTTAATCACTTAATTTCAGCCTCCGTTCAAACATTCTGCCCAGCACTGTGAGTCCCATGACCATGCACCAGTAAATGAGCCCGACAAATAACAGCGGCTCAAAATTCCGGAACAGGTCGGATCCCACAACCTGTGCGCGGCGCATCAGGTCGAGATAGCCGATGGTCGACACGATGGCGGATTCTTTTGTGAGGGTGATGAATTCGTTCATCAGAGCAGGGAGGATATTTTTCAAGGCCTGCGGCAAGATGATGTCTTTCATCATGGCCCGGTAAGGGATGCCGAGAGCCTGGGCCGCTTCCATCTGCCCTTTATCGACCGCCTGGATGCCGGCACGGATGATTTCGGAAATATAGGCGGAAGAATTCAGGCCGAAAGCAAGAACAGCCGATGTAAATGCATTGATGTCGTAGCCTGTTAACTGGGGGACAGAATAATAGATGATCATCAATTGCAGGATCAAGGGTGTGCCACGGAAAATCGACGTGTAGGCGTCAGCAAACCAGCGCAGGGGCTTTATTGTGCCGATTTTAAACAGGGCAAGCACCGTACCCAATATGGAACCTACTATAATGGAGACGATGACAAATTGGATCGTTGTCCAGATCCCTTTCAGCATGAAGGGTATGTATGGGACTATTTGAGAAAAATCGAGGTTCATGGGAGCCAGCTCTTTTCCGGTTTCAGATTTTTGATAAAGGAAGAATCAGAGGAAATGTTTCCTCTGATTCGGAAGTATCTTATTTTTCTTCGCTCAGCCATTTGTCCTGCAGCTCTTTCAGATAGCCGCTTTCTTCGGCTTTTGCCAGGACTTCGTTGACTTCATCAACCAAATCGCTGCCTTTAGGGAAGGCGACGGCCATGCCAGGGGAACTGGTCGTCGGGTCGTCAAAAGCTTCCAAGTCCTGCTGTGCCAGGTAACCGAGCGCGACTTCCTTGTCCATGTATGCGGCATCGATGCGGCCGGAGAGGATTTCCTGGATCAAAGCACCGGAATCATCCAACGCTTTCAATTCGAAATTGACGTTTTCTTCTTCAAGGATCTTGTTCGCGCCTTCTTCCTGGATAGTCCCGAGCTGAACACCGACTGTCAGTCCTTCGAGGTCTTCAAGGCTCTTGACATCGGAACCGGCTGGTGTGACGAACATTTCGCCGGAATGATTATATTCTGTGGAGAAATCCACATTTTCGCGGCGTGAATCCGTTGCTGACATTCCGGAGATAACCATGTCCACGCGGTCGTTTTGCAAGGCACCAATCAGGCCGTCGAATTTCATATCCGTAATTTCAAGTTCATAGCCCAGTTCATCTGCTATGTAATTTGCCAGGTCGATGTCAAAGCCGACGAAATCCCCTTCAGCATTGATGGATTCAAAAGGAGGGAATTCAGCTGATGTCCCCATCTCAAGCACTTTCTTTTCTTCCGTGTCTGCTGATGTATCATCCCCGCATGCACCCAGCAATAAAGCGGCTGATGCCAATAAACCGAAAAATAATGATTTCTTTTTCATAAATGATTCCCCCAATAATCTTATTTTTATTCGTTAATATGTATATTAAGTCAAAAAATATGCAATGTAAAGATTAAAAATACATTTTAATGAATAAATATGTATTTAGATTATTCTGCATTTTTCAGTGGTTTCCTGTATTATTGTAAACAGAGGGGAGGCTGGGCAATGAAAAAATTGCTGTTGACGGGCTTTGAACCGTTTCTGAATTTTTCCGTAAATCCAACGTTGAGAGTAGTGGAAGAATTGGATAATGCCATTGTCGGCGAATACCAGGTGATGGGGAGGATTCTGCCTGTCGACTTTACGAAAGCGGGAAGCCAATTGATTGGGCTGATTGAGGAAATCGAGCCGGATGCAGTGGTTTCATTGGGACTGGCTGCAGGCCGTTTCAAAATGACGCCTGAACGGATAGCCGTCAATATAAAGGATGGACCAGTGGACAATGAAGGCAATCAGCCGGTTGACGATCCGATTAAGAGGAATGGTCCTGCGGGATATTTGTCGACATTGCCCATCCGCCACATGATCAGCCGGATGATTGAAGAAGGATTGCCGGCGGATATTTCAAATACAGCTGGCGCATATCTATGCAATAATGTCATGTACGAAGCACTTCATTATATGGACATACATAAGAAGGACGTGCCTTCCGGTTTTATTCATATGCCGGCTTCGCATGAATTGGCAATTGAACATGGCAATGTGCCGAGCTGGCCTCATCGCGATCTGGTGAAAGGCATAAGGATTTGTTTAGAGGTTTTGGCGGCGGAAACGGCTGCAAACGACAATGAAGCGAATGTAATTAACCAATAACAATAAGAGAAAGTTTGCGGGGAGGGGTATTTTGGAGAAAGTTAAAATTCATCCTTTGATACTTGTGTCGCTGCTGTTCAGCTCTATTTCCATGGCGCTTTACGCCTTCCGGAATTTCAGCGCCAATGAAACTGCTTATGGAATCGTATTCATCTTGCTCTCTATTTTTATGATGGGACTTGTTTTCTACGGCATTGTCAGGAATCGGAGAGTAAGCGGCAAAGGCACTCAAGAAAGCTGACAGCAAAAAAGACCGGCTTCAGGCGCGTTCCCTGAAACCGGTCTTTTTTTACTGAATAATTTCCCATTCGCGTTTCTCGGCAATCGTGCGGAGCCGTGGTTCAGGGTGGACAGCAACAGGATTGCCGACGAGTTCAAGCACAGGCAAGTCAGAAAAACTGTCTCCGTACGCAAAGCTGTTCGGCCAGTCGATCTGCTGGCCATCCAGTGCTTCCTGGATCTTTAGCGTTTTTAACGGACCCTGGATGTGGGTGACTGGCGTCCGGTGGTCGAGGATATCATCTTTATAATGAATCTCCGTGCCGATGATTTTTTCAATCGGCATTTTTTCCGTAACTGCATGGAGCAATGGCATGAAAGCGCCGGATACAAGCATTACATACACATTGTCAGCCACATGCTGGCGCAGCCGTTCGACAACCCGGCTGTTCATATCATCGTGCATCTTGTCGGCGATTTCCGCGAAAAACTGTTCGAGCTCTTTACGGCTGAAAGTCTCGAGTGCGAGAAGGTAGGCTTGCACGGAACGCGCGCGCATTTTCGCTTCCGGATAAATTTTTAATTTATGGCCTAAATAAGGAGGCATGATTGCGCGGTAAAATCGGCGATAGCGTAAATTGTGTTCAGGGTGGTTCTTCAGATGCGACATCATCAATTGGAAAGTTTCTTTCGAGTACAGCGTTCCATCAAAATCAAATATTGCTACACGCATTCTCATCACTCCGGTTTCGCTAAATCTATTTTCTCCATCATAACGGAAACCGCCGATGTCTTCCAGTTCCCGGAAGATGTTTATGGGATTTCCTGGGCAGGGTATAGGACAAGAAAGCAGTTATCAGAGACAGGAGGAAAAGAGATGCAGAAGCAGCGTATTACAGTAGGATATGTGGAATTGACCGATGAAGAATCAGAGCGGCTTTTCGAGAAGGTGCGCAATGATAAAGGAATCGAAGGCTATGCGGAACTCCAGGGATTGATGGACGATTACGACTCTCAAGTCATCGAACCCCAGGAAGAGCCATTGAAGGATATGCTCGGCGATGAAGCGCCGGAAGAAGAAAGCGGCAAAGGCATGCGCTACATCGAAGTATTCAACAAGCTCGAAGAGGATTCGCGTTACCGCATCAAAGCATCCAAACAGCATTAGGATTTTTACAGACCAGGCAGATGATGCCTGGTTTTTTTGATGGACGATTTGTAAAGAATAATCAGCGCCAGACATTTTTTTATAAATTAAACAGCATTAAAATAACGCTTGCGATTTACGTCAACGTCAATGGTAAACTGAAACTATCAAAAAAGTCTGACAGGGAGGCGGGAAATGAAAACGATTCGGGAAGCGGCGGATGAATTTGGCATGACAACACGGACAATCCGCTATTATGAAGAGCTTGGCATGCTGAAACCGGAACGGTTGAAAAACAGGCAGCGGGTTTATTCCAATGCTGAAATCGCGAAACTGAAGCTGATCGACAGAGGCAAAAAATATGGCTTTACACTCGATGAAATAAAAGAGATGGTGCTGTTATTCGATGTGGACCGTTCGGGGAAAAAGCAATTGGAGCGGACAATCGAATATGGCAGGAAGCAGATAGGGGCCATGGAGGAGAGAATTGAAGAATTGGAAAGCATGAAAAAGGAGATGGAATTTCTGCTCGATGAATTTTCGGCTAAGCTTGAAAACTTGAAGGGGATGGGAAAATGAATATTTCGGGATTATTGGAGAGAAACGCGAGGAAGTATCCACAGTCGGAAGCACTGGTTGGCATGGGACAGCGTCTGACATTCATGGATATGGACAAAACGGTGAATAATGTTGCGCATGCACTGCGTGAAAAGGGAATTTCTAAAGGAGACAAAGTAGTGCTGTTCATGCCGAACGTGCCGGAATTCGTCCTCAGCTATTTTGCGGTACAGCGCTTGGACGCGGTGATTGTGCCGATCAATGCCAAGCTTTCAAGAAAAGAAGTCGAATATATCCTTGGTCATTCGGATGCGAAGGCTTTGATTGTGCATGAAATGTTGTTCGAAGCCGTTAAGGGGATCGAATCGGATGGGCTTTTACAGATAAAAACAGGCGGTGCGGCCGGCGTCTGGGCAAGTTTCGATGATTTTGCGGAACATCATTCTTCTGGAGGGATAGCTTCTGGCGCGAAAGAAGACGAGCCGTCGACAATCCTTTATACATCCGGGACTACGGGACAGCCGAAAGGGGTCTTGTTCAGCCACCGCAATGTATTGACGGTCGCGCAGATGATCTGTGTGGAAATGGAAATGAAACCGGAAAGCCGGCTGCTTCATATGATGCCGCTCAGCCATTCAGCGCCGCTGCATCTGTTCCTGGCAGCAGGCATGATTGTTGGAGCCAAGCATGTGCTGGTGCCGACATTCACGCCGGATTTACTTTTGGATACAGTCGAAAAGGAACGCACGACGCATTTCTTCGGCGCACCGGTCGCCTACTTGATGACAGCCAGGCATCCTGAAATTGCCGAACGTGATTTGTCTTCCATGAAATGGTGGATTTATGGCAGTGCGCCATTATCTGCCGGAGAAGTGAATTTCGTGCAGCAGGCTTTCCGCACGGACAATCTGGTCTGTGTATACGGATTGACGGAAGCGGGGCCGAGCGGGACATTGATGACAGGCCCTGAGCACGCCGAAAAGGCAGGGAGCATCGGAAAGCGGGCTGCGCTTCACACGGAAATTCGGATTATAGACGATTCAGGCAATGATGTGGAACCTGGTGAAGTGGGAGAAATCCTGCTTCGCGGCGAAGGGAATATGCTTGGATATTATAAAAATGACGAAGCGACAAAAGCGGCTTTTAACGGTGATTGGCTGAAAACCGGTGACTTGGCGAAATTCGATGAAGACGGATTCATCTGGATCATCGACCGCAAAAAGGATCTGATCATTTCAGGTGGGGTGAATATTTATCCGAAAGAAATCGAAGAGGTGCTGCTCAGCCATCCGGATATTCATGAAACAGCGGTCATCGGCGTTCCGCACGCGGAATGGGGCGAAACGGTCAAAGCTTATTTTGCCGCTTCCAGGGAACTTACGATAGAGGAAATAAAATCATTCGTGGCGGAACAATTAGCCAGCTTTAAAGTGCCCAGATTAATTGAGCAAGTGGAGGCTCTGCCACGAAACGCATCCGGTAAAATACTGAAACAGCCGCTGCGGGAAAGAGGTGTCTGACATGGTCGTATTAAAAGGTGAAGCACCGGTGGGTGAACGGAATTTCTATAGTAAAGATGAGACATTGAAAAAGCTGTTGGTTGATTTATTGCCGGCGGATTTCCAGGCATACGCACATCGGGAGCTGTCTTCATTCGGCAGGCTGGCCGCCAATGAAATCGATGAGCGCGCACGTCACACGGACAGGGAAGGCGCGCCGAAACTGGAGAAATACGACAGGCTCGGTGAAGATATATCACATGTCTGGGTCAATGAAGGCTATAAGAGGACAGTTGAAGAAACTTATGCGACAGGGATTGTCGGCTATGTGCATAAGGAAATACCGGAACTGGGGAGGAAAGGAAATTACGTTTACAGTTTTGCGCAAGGCTACTTGCTCTCACAAACGGAACCCGGATTTTATTGCCCGGTGACCCTGACGATGGCGACGGCATACTTGTTGGATCATTTTGCTGATGAAGAAGTGAAGGCGAGATTCCTGCCGCATGTCTGTGCCACTGGGGACGTGGAATTGTTTGAAGGCGCCACTTTTCTGACGGAGCGGCAAGGCGGATCGGATGTCGGAGCCAACAGGGTAAAGGCGGTCGAAACGGAATCAGGTTACCGTTTATACGGAGAAAAATATTTCGCTTCGAATGCCGGCATGGCAGGTGTGGCGATGGTGCTTGCGAGAATAGAAGGGGCGCCGGAAGGTTCGAGGGGACTGACTTTATTCGCGGTGCCATGGCGTGTCGAGGGGAAATTGAATGGCATTAAGATCCGGCGGTTAAAGGACAAATTGGGTGTGCGGGCTGTACCGTCGGGTGAAGTCGAATTCGACGGGGCGGAAGCTTTCGTGGTCGGAGATCCGGCACAGGGGCTGAAGTATATGATGGAGGCTTTAAACTTGTCGCGGATCTGCAATGCGGTGGCGTCCATCGGCATCATGAAACGAGGGCTTAACGAAGCCGCGGAATATGCGGATCGCCGCGATGCGTTTGGACGGAAGCTGACGGAATTTCCAATGGTGCAGGACAGTCTGATGAAGCTGCGCGCCAAACAGGAATTTGAAACAGCCGCGATTTTTGACTTGATCTCGCTGTATGACCGCGTCACAGCAGGTGAAGCTTCGTCTGAAGAGCAGGTATTGAACCGGCTGCTGATCGCAATCCTGAAAAAAGAGTCGGCCGAGCAGGCCATCCATTTCTCCCATGAGGCGATTGAAATGCACGGAGGCAACGGCTACATCGAGGATTTCGTAACACCGCGTCTGCTGCGTGATGCCCAGGTGCTGACGGTGTGGGAAGGGACAGCCAATATCCTTGGCCTCGAATTGATCCGTCTCGTCAATAAATTCAGTGCACATGAAGTGTTTATCCGGCATTTGTCACTGCGCTTGGATAAGTTGGCGGCGACTGCTGATGTGGAAGCAGTGCGCGGAAAGCTGGCGGATCTGCAGGGTGAGTTAACTGCTTTTGCCGGCTTTGATGCTGACTTGCAGACGTTTGAAGCGAAAATCTTGATGCAGAAAATGGCGCGGCTGTTTGAAAATGTAGTCGCGCTGGAATGGGCGGAGAAGCATGGCGGCATTTATGTGCCGCTTGCTGAAATTTTCACGGAAATGACCTGGAATACACGTAAATTAGGCGCTGAAATGAAAACTGTGAAGCATTTTGAGTATGTGATGGGAGTATGAGAATAGGGGCCGTCCGCAGATTGGTGATCTGCGGCCGGTTTTTATTGTGGGTTGAAGAGGGTGATTTCCAGTTATTTGGATATACTGTCCGGAATCACTCAAATACTGTCCGCAGAAGAAAAATACTGTCCGCAGACGAAAAATACTGTCCGGAAAAGCAAAATACTGTCCGGAACCAATTTTTCCCATAGAAAAGGAGGTCCGCACCCAGCGGACCTCCTTCCATCTAAATTCTATTCCTCGCCATGTCCCATGCAGCGTTCGCATTCGTAGACGATCGACTCGCGTTGCTCCTGGATTTCTGCTCCACATTCGCGGCATTCTTTCTTAGTGCGTGTCCCGTAAGTTGTCTGCAAGTTTTTCATAACGATCTCCTCCAATAAATTAGTTTAGTTTGTCATACCCTGGCAGTGTCAGAAACTCAGCAAAATCACTTTCCAATGTCAGTTTTGCAAATAATTCCCTGGCAGCGGCATAGTTACCGGAAACATAAACTTCTTCACCGACCAGATTTTTGATCTTATCGGTTTCTTCATCAAGAAAATCATGGAATAAACTCACATTGATCTTACGGCCATCTTCAAGGACCCCTTTTGGATGGCGGATCCATTGCCAGACCTGGGAGCGGGAAATTTCAGCGGTCGCGGCGTCTTCCATCAGGTTATTGATGGGAGCGGCGCCGTTGCCGGACAGCCAGGACGCGATGTACTGGATGCCGACGGAGATATTGGAGCGCAAGCCATCTTCAGTAATCGTGCCGTGGGGGACCTCAACAAGTTCCGCAGCAGATACATGAACATCGTCCCGCTGCCGCTTGATTTGATTCGCCCCAGGCATGTGTTCATCAAACTGTTCCATCGCAACTGCAACCATTCCCGGATGGGCGACCCATGTGCCATCGTGGCCGTCCGTCACTTCGCGGCGCTTGTCTTCAGCGACTTTCGCAAAAGCGGCGCTGTTGGCAGCATCGTCACCTTTGACAGGGATCTGGGCAGCCATACCGCCCATTGCCGGTGCGCCTCTGCGATGGCAGGTTTTGATGCAGAGCAGAGTATAGGCTCTCATAAATGGTGCAGTCATCGTCACTTGGGAGCGGTCCGGGAAAATATAATCCGGATTGTTTCGCATCCGCTTGATGACAGAGAAGATGTAATCCCAGCGGCCGCAGTTGAGGCCGGCGGAATGATCACGCAGTTCATACAGGATTTCATCCATTTCAAACGCCGCAAGAATCGTTTCGATCAGCACCGTTGCGCGGATGGAACCATGCGGAATTCCGAGTTCCTGCTGCGCGAAGTCGAAAACATCGTTCCATAAACGCGCTTCGAGATGGCTTTCGAGTTTCGGCAAATAGAAGTAAGGGCCGGAACCGCGGGCAATCAATTCTCTCGCGTTATGGTAGAAATACAATCCGAAATCGACCAGGCTGCCGGAAGCGGCGCGCCCTCCAATTTCGATATTCTTCTCAGGTAAATGCCAGCCGCGGGGCCGTACCACCAATACAGCGGTCTTTTCATTCAAGGCATATTTTTTGCCCGTTTCAGGAATTTCAAAATCGATTTGACGGCGAACAGCATCGTATAAATTCACCTGTCCGTCGATTACATTGAACCAATTCGGCGCAGTGGCGTCTTCCAGATCCGCCATGAACATTTTCGCTCCGGAATTCAAGGCATTGATGAGCATCTTGCGGTTCGTCGGGCCTGTAATTTCCACTCGCCGGTCCTTCATATCATCCGGCAGGGGAGCGACGGTCCAGTCGCTGTCCCGGATGTGCTGCGTTTCCGGCAGAAAATCGAGTTTCTTGCCGGCGTTCAATTCTTTCTGTCTCACTTGTCGCCGGTCCAGTAAATCGCGGCGGCGCTGGTCGAAATTCACGTGAAGCTTCTCGATGAATTCCAGCGCTTCCGGCGTCAGGATCTTTTCCATATCAGGTGTAATGTCGGCAGTGATTTTAATATCCGATTTGGTAATCAAACTGCATCACCCTTTCACCGTCTGGAATTGATCTGTTTCAGTTGAACCTTTCATAGCGGTAGTGGAACTTGTTCCACCCGAAATGACTTGAGCAACTTCATCGAAATAGCCTGTGCCGACTTCGCGCTGGTGGCGTGTAGCCGTATAGCCTTTTTCTTCGCTAGCGAATTCAGCCTGCTGCAATTTAGAATAAGCGGCCATGCCGTGGTCTTTATAATCATGCGCAAGTTCGAACATGCTGTGGTTGAGTGCATGGAAGCCTGCCAATGTAACGAATTGGAATTTATAGCCCATCTTGCCTAGTTCAACTTGATACTTCGCAATCGTTACTTCATTTAATTTCGCTTTCCAGTTGAATGAAGGAGAACAGTTGTAAGCAAGAAGCTTACCAGGGTATTCAGCATGTATGGCATCCGCGAATGCTTGAGCTTCTTCGAGATTCGGATGCGAAGTTTCACACCATACTAAATCTGCATACGGCGCATAAGCAAGACCGCGGGCAATCGCCTGGTCGATGCCAGGGTTCGTGCGGTAGAAGCCTTCCGGTGTACGTTCGCCGGTGATGAACCGGTGGTCGGCAGGATCGATGTCGCTTGTGATCAAGTCTGCCGCATCCGCATCTGTTCTGGCGATCAGCAATGTCGGAACACCAAGTACGTCAGCTGCAAGCCTTGCTGAGATCAGGTTGCGCACCGCGTTTTGTGTCGGCTGCAATACTTTGCCGCCGAGATGGCCGCATTTTTTCTCCGAAGCCAATTGGTCTTCGAAATGGACGCCGGCTGCACCAGCTTCGATCATCGCTTTCATTAATTCGAAAACATTCAGCGGGCCGCCGAATCCAGCTTCCGCATCTGCGACGATCGGCGCGAACCAGTCGATGCCTTCTGTGCCTTCGACATTATCGATCTGATCGGCGCGCTGCAATGCCTGGTTGATTTTCTTGACGACGTTCGGCACGGAATCGACCGGATATAAACTTTGGTCCGGATACATCTGTCCAGCCGAGTTGGCATCCGCCGCCACTTGCCAGCCGCTCAAGTAAATCGCCTGCAGGCCAGCTTTGACCTGCTGTACTGCCTGGTTGCCAGTCAACGCTCCAAGTGCATTGACGAAATCCATTTCGTGGATGGAACGGAAAAGACGTTCCGCACCGCGTTTTGCGAGCGTATATTCAATTTGTACAGAGCCGCGGAGTTTCACTACATCTTCTGCCGAATAAGGGCGGGTAATGCCGTTCCATCTGCTATCCTGTTCCCAGCTTCTTTTCAATTCTTCAATTTGCTGCTGCTTGCTGACCATCCAACCATTCCCTTCGATTAAAAAATTTAATTTACTGTATTAATACAGTTTGTGTTGTTGTATATTAATATATAACAGATAATTCTGAATGTCCTATTATTTAGATGAATGGTTTTATTTGGCGACAAAATGGGATATGGCCTGACAAATGCCGGGAAGGGGAGGAAAGGATGGAAAAAGGATTAGTGGAACAGATCAGCCTGATCATGGGGGATTGGCTGCCCCAAGCGGCATCGATCGCTGTCGCGGTAAGGGATTCGTATGTGTACTTTAAAGCGGGGGAATCAGATTTGCATATTCAGGAAGGTGACCCTGTTCCAGCGGGCAGTGTGGCGGAACTGACTTTTAAAAAGAAAGGGAAAGTTGAAAAACTGGTGGAAAATTCGCCGCTGGGAATTCCTTATTACGGCATCGGTTATCCTGTTGAGTATGCCGGCCAAGCAGCGGCGTTAGTGGTCATGCTGCCTCCGAACCATGTTTTGGCCAGAAAGCCGCAGCTCCGTTTTTTGACAGGCAAGCTGGAAGATAACTGGCGCCCGGTGCCGGTCAATCGTGTGACCCATATCGAAAGCAACCAGAAAAAGACCTGGTTCTATTCCGACGAAGAAGCTTACAGCACAATCTATACATTGAAAGAGCTGAGACATCAATTGCCTGCTGATTTTCTTCCTGTTCACAGGTCTTTTATTGTAAATATTAATTTTATAGAAGAAATCGCACGCGACGTATCTTCAAATTATGTTCTGACAATGAAAGATGGGTCGCTGCTGCCGGTAAGCCAAAACTATGCGGGGGCAATCCGGGAACTCCTGGGTTTTTGAAACAGCAACGATTGATTAATATCCTGACAGCCGGGTAAAGTCCTGTAAAAAGCTTTGGAGTGATGGACCGATGGAAAAAACGAAATTCATTCATTTTGAAGATGATGGCATGATACCGAATAACGAATCATTGGGTGTGGCAATTTATACGGGAGCATTCGAAGACAATCCGGAAAAGATTGAAGAGACGTTCAATAAGAATGGCTGGACGAACAGCTGGACCGGAGGTGTATTCGATTACCACCATTACCACAGCAATACACATGAAGCGCTGGGTGTGCGCTCGGGTTCGGCCATTATAATGCTTGGCGGTGAAGACGGCCAGGAAGTGGAAGTAAAAGAGGGCGATGTTGCAGTTTTGCCTGCAGGGACAGGGCATAAGAAAGTATCGGCAAGTGATGACTTCCAGATAGTCGGTGCTTATCCCGGAGGCGTCAGTCCGAATAAGAAAGTCGGCAATATAGATGAACGGCCGTATGTATTGGAAGATATCCAAAATACCCCTTTGCCGCAGACAGATCCGGTCTATGGCGATGAAGGGCCGCTTTTAAAAGAATGGTCATAAGTAATGCGATATCAGTCTGATTTGGACAAAAAATATCCCCTGCCCACAAATTACTGTGTGCAGGGGATATTTCTTTTTATAATTGAACCGAAATATATTTCGTCTCCAGGAAAGCTTCGAGCCCTTCCAGACCGCCTTCACGGCCGATGCCGCTTTCTTTCATACCGCCAAATGGTGCCTGGGCGGCGGACGGCAATCCGTCATTCCAGCCGACAATCCCGTAATCGAGATTTTCTGCGATATAGGTTCCCCGGGTCATGCTGTCGGTGAAGAAATAAGCAGCCAATCCGAAACGGGTATCATTGGCCAATTTAACCGCTTCTTCATCTGTTTTGAATGCCATGATCGGCGCAACTGGCCCAAATGTTTCTTCATTCATGACGAGCATATCGGAATTCGCATTCAATAATACTGTCGGATTATAGAAATAGGCATCGTTTTCTGCTTTTCCATCGCCGCCGACGAGCACTTTAGCTCCTTTGTCGACAGCATCCTTCACATGTTCCGCGACTTTCTCGTAGCCGTCCTTGTCGACTAGTGGTCCGATCTGCACACCTTCATCGAGACCGTTGCCGACTTTCAGATCCGAAGCGGCTTCTTGCAGCTTGCGCGAAAATTCTTCGACAATACTTTCCTGAACATATATCCGGTTTCCGCAGACACAAGTCTGTCCGGCGTTGCGGAACTTGGAAGCAACTACGCCTTTTACGGCTTCATCAATATTGGCGTCATCAAGGACAATGATTGGTGCGTGGCCGCCAAGCTCAAGCGACAGGTTCAGCATCGTTTCAGAACTTTGCTTCATCAATTCCTTGCCGATTTCGGTGGATCCGGTGAATGTCAATTTTCGGACTGACGGATGGCTGGTGAATACTTTTCCGATTTTGCTGGCACTCCCGGTCACCATATTGATGACCCCTTTCGGGAAGCCGGCTTCTTCAGCCAGTTCATAGATGCGCACCGCTGTCAGGGGCGTCAGTTTTGCGGGTTTTGCCACAAAGGTGCATCCGGCGGCTAATGCGGGCGCCATTTTGCGCGCCATCATGGCGGCAGGGAAATTCCAAGGGGTTATGGAAACGACTACACCTACCGGCTGCTTGATCACCTGTATGCGTTTGCCGTCTTTGCTGGCCGGAACGGTCCGGCCATAGACCCTCTTGCCTTCCTCGGCGAACCAGGAGATGAAAGCGGCAGAATATTCGATTTCACCGATTGATTCAGCGAGTGGCTTGCCCATTTCCTTTGTCATGATTTCCGCAACTTCCTGCTTGTTTTCCAGTAACAGATCATGCCATTTCATCAGCAGCTCCGAACGGTGGTAAGCGGTCGTTTTTGACCATTCGGGAAAAGCGGCAGCGGCAGCTTCGATCGCTTCGGTGGCTTCATCTTCGCCGCCATTGGGAACTGTCCCCACCTGTTGGCCGGTCGCCGGATTCATGACATTGATGACACCGTCACCTGAAGTGGACCATTCACCATTGATATAATGTTTGCCTTCCATTGAAAATACCCTCCTTGATAATTTAATCTACTCCAATGTTATACCCTGTTGGATGAAATTTAAATTGCTATGGAATAAAAAAGAGTTTGCAGCAATATTATTGGCATATCAAACTTTAATGCCTGCAGAATGAAAAAAACGTAAAATTGTACTTTTTTGCGCAGAAATGTCTAATTCAAAACAGACAGGGTATAAGTAGTAAAGAATGGAAATAATCAATTCTGTGAGCAGGAGGTTGAGATTGATGAAAGTAAGCGACAGCCGAAACACAGCATCCGGTCCCGGTCCCTTTACTGACCACAGGGTGGAAGAGATATGCAATGACTGTTTTTCATCAGAATCAGAGCGTATTGCTGAAATGGGAAAGAAGTTCATCCACTATTTTGTGGATAACGCATCTTCGGATGGTGTCTTATTCAAAACGATTAAAGAAATTACCCGCGATATAAATATTCCGCATCAGTCTTTGTCAAAAGTCCTGAAAGTTCTGGAAGATAAAAAAATCATTTATAGGCGAAATGGCATTATAGGATTATGGAAAGAATAAAACAGTAAAAATTTATCGTGATTTTTTTAGTATTTCAATATAAATACCGAGGACTTCAGCAGTTTAATATTACAGAGGACTTGAGCCGGTTTTTAATTTTCGGAAGCGGCAGACACTTGAAAAGCTCTATTCCTATGGGAAAGGGCTTTTTTATATTGTCTTTTTTACCTGTCATAGGGATTCTTTAGACCTATTGACGTAATAATCGTAATATTTGTAATTATCTTAGAAGACTTTATACTCATAATTAACTAATTTTATTTCATTTTTATTAATTTAATAGTAGAAGTGCTCAGATTAATGTGATATAAAGGTACTATAATAATCTGAATATTTAGATACAAAAGAGCATAAACCTATTTCTTTTTTTAAGGAGGAATATTTATGGCGGAAAAAGTCATGGTTTTTAATATCCTGAAGAGTCTAAAGAATCATGTAAAATTGATTGCCGGTATATCCATCCTTTCGATGGGTGCTATATGGGCGCTTCTGGCATTTATACTGGCCCCGAACTATCAGGCGACCAGCCAGCTCTACATAGTGCAGCCGACTGCAGGTCTGCCGGAAGCGGGGCAAGTGGAGAAATCTGCGGATCCGCAAGTAGTTGAAGCTTACAGTGTATTGATCAAGAGCCGGGAAGTTCTGTCTTCGGCAATCACAGAAACGGGAGTTTCACTGACTCCTTCCCAGTTATTTGAAAAAGTTACAGTTTCAAATGTGCCTGCTTCACAGGTGCTGAATATTACTGTGGAAGATAAAGATAGAAAAACAGCGGGTGAACTTGCTAATTCATTAGCTGATTTTGCAGTAGAAGAAGGGTGGAAGCTTATGAAGGTCGATAACCTGCAGATTATTTCAATGGCCTCCGTTGAAGAAGTGCCTTCCGTTCTTGCGGAAAACAGTATTTATGTGCTGGCGATCGGCGGCATCTTTGGAGCAATCGTGGGAATCCTTGTCGCCTTTATCGCGGAACTTATTAATATGATGTTTCGCACGGGTATTTTGGAACGGAAAAGAAAACAGTCCAATTTTCAGACAGTATTCAAGTAATCATGATTTTGAATGGGGGAACTGAAATGTATGAGCTGGTTTCTGCCAGCCAAACAAATCGCTGGCAGCAAATTCTGGATCTTTTTAACATCTCGGATATTTATTATTCCTGCGAATATTTGGTAAGTGCACTTAAATTGGATCCTGGACAAGCGGCTCTTTTCTATTTTGTGGATGATGGAGGCGAAGGAGAAGTTGCCTATCCATTCATAAAACGTGAGCTGAGGGATGAAGGCTTTTTCTTTTACGATATTACGACTCCTTTTGGTTATGGTGGGCCAGTCCTGAATATAAAAGGGGACGGTTACAAATTGGCCGCTAATTTTCTGGCTGGCTTCTCTGAGTATTGCCAATTGGAGAAAATTGTGGCTGAATTCATACGCTTCCACCCTTTGATGAACAACGCCGAATTCTTCAAAGATGAGTTGGAGCTCATCTCCGTTTACGACACATACACACTTCCGCTTCAGAATATTTCGCCTCAAAACAATACAAACAAAGACGGGGGAACTGAGGAATACACCGTTAAGAAACTTGGCACCGTCAAGCATATGTTTGATTTTCTGGTGCTTTATTATTCGACTGTACGTCTGAATGAAGACACGGACAGCTATTATTTTTTCACAAATGATTATTTTGAATCCCTGGTCAGTGCGCTCGGGCCGAACCTCCACCTTTTCGGTGCATATAAAGATGATAAGCTAATTGCTGCCTATTATATCCTGGCGAAAGGTGATGTGATCTATCATCACTTGAGTGGCAGAGCAGATGGGCAAGAGGCGCCTGAAGCGGAAAATGAGCTTAAAAGAAGGATTGCTGTATGGGGAGCGGAAAATGATTACCGTTTTTACCATCTGGGCGCCAATGCTTTAGACGAGAATACAAAAATATCGATTTTGGGCAAGAGTGATTTATCACTTTGCACATCAACATATTTCATCAGCCATCTTGTGCATGATAAAGAAATATACAAAACAATACACCCGTTGGAACAGACAGAATTGATAAGAAGGTACGGAAATCTCTAAATCCAGTTTTATGACCGAAGACTGACGGAAACCATTCATAGGGGGGATCTAATTGAGATATCTTCAATATAAAGGGGTAGTGGAACGCGAATATAAAATGTCCTTAAAAAAAGTCATGCATCAGTTATGTGTCAGTGAAAATTTGAATGCCGTTGAGGGTGCGAAAAAACTGGGGGTCGCCAAGAAAATTTATGTCTACTGGAGACATTACTTCCGTCTGGAAGATCGCCAAATGCTGTTTGACAGAACTGCAGCTGAGCTGACACAGTTGACGGAGCGTTATGCTGAACCGGCTGACAGAATTTATTCCAAATCAAGAATTACTGCAGCACCGTCAAATACAATAGATGAACTGGAGGATGTGGTGGATAACTTAATCGGTTATTATAAACATATCCATTATGCAAGCGATGGCTTAGCTCTGCAAACAGCAAAATTGCCTTTATATGAATTCAGCAAATCGCTGATTGTCGATTATAAGAAGGGTGATCTGGCCAAAGAAGTTCAAATTGAAAGCTGAAGGAATGGAAATCCAGATTGAAGGATATTATTTTAATGGAAACTTTCACCTTGAATGCAATACGAGTGATTCAAAATATACCGCCTGGAAAAGTAATGACCTATGGGCAGATAGCCGCCCATTCGGGCAGTCCAAGAGGAGCGCGGCAAGTGGCTCGGCTGCTGCACAGTATGAGTGCAAAATATGGACTGCCCTGGCACCGTGTAGTAAATGCGGCTGGTGTCATTTCAATCCAGGACAAAGAACACCATTTAATGCAGAAAGAATTACTGCAAAGTGAAGGTGTTGAGTTCTCAGGGGCGAAAATCGACCTGCGTCGCTTCCGCTTCGATCCAGGTGAGGATCGAATATAGTTGGAATACGATCGGTGCAGTGAGCACTGGAGGAGACCGAATAATCCAAAATGTTTTATCGTAGAAGTGTCAGGGGTATATAAGCAAAGTAGAACTCTGCTTATAGGAAAGAGGTACTCATTCATGGCGAATAGAAAAAAACCGGTCATCGGTATTACAGCACGAGTAGAAAAAGATCAAACTTATACATTAGACCCTGTTTACGCGAAAGCTATACTGCAATCTGGCGGACTTCCGTTGATTGTCCCGATTGTTGATGAAGAGGATATTCCACTATTGTGCGAAAGACTCGATGGGCTGATTGTAACCGGCGGAGGAGACATCAATCCAACCTTATACGGTGAAGAGCCACATCCAAGTTTGGGCGCAGTATATCCAGGCAGTGACGAATATGAAAAAGAACTTATCACTGAATTCCTAAAACTGGATAAACCGTTCATAGGCATGTGCCGTGGACTGCAAATGTTAAATATAACTCTTGGCGGCACTAATTATCAGGATCTGGAAGCTGAATTTGAAGGCAAACTTTATCAACACCTTCAATTGGCGATGCGTACTCACCGTACACATTCCGTCAAATTGGAAGAAGACAGCCGTCTGTATGACATCATGGGAGTAAAGGAATTCCATGTTAACTCATTCCACCATCAGGGCGTGCGAAAAGTCTCTGACAAATTGAGAGTAGCCGCACGTGCAGCTGACGGATTGGTTGAAGCTTTGGAAAGTGACCACCATCAATTCGTAATGGGCATCCAATGGCATCCGGAAGAATTCGCTTTACAGGACGATCAGGCATCCATCAACATCTTTGAAAGATTCGTCGATGAATGTTTGAAAGATAAATACCAAAATCAATAGTAAGCGAATAATAGGAATTCAAAAAAGCTGCTCATTTGAGCAGCTTTTTTGGCTGGATTATAAATATATCATGCTTTGTCTTTTACAGACCAAGGTTCAGGAATACGCTCTGCCAATACTTTTGAGTGTGACCAAGGTTCAGGAATACGCTCTGCCAATACTTTTGAGTGTGACCAAGGTTCAGGGATGCGTTCTGCCAATACTTTTGAGTGTGACCAAGGTTCAGGGATGCGTTCTGCCAATACTTTTGAGTGTGACCACGGTTCAGGAATGCGTTCTGCTAATTCTTTTGAGTGTGACCACGGTTCAGGAATGCGTTCTGTAAACTCAATAGACCAAGGTTCAGGGATGCGCTCAGTCAGGTCTTGTTTATCATTCAAATTAAATCCAGCGATACTTGTAATAGTTATTGCTGCTGCAAAAGTCAACGTTAACATTTTTTTCATTACTTTCACTCCTCTTTAATGGCCATTAATTCTTTATAAGCTTTCTTTGCTTTCACTAGAGAATATGCAGATTTTTCAAATTCTCCCATTCTGATATAAGTATTACCTAAATGCCCATAATAAAAACCTATTTCAAAATGTTTATTATGGTTTTTTAAAATTGGTACTAAATTTTCTTCAAGGCAACTTACAAATTTATCGAAATCATTTGCTACGAAATATTTTAGACACATAAATTCGACATAAACTTCCTTAAATTGGTTATTTGAAGGTGAATTTACACTGATATTCCGTTCTTTTATTATACTTTCGCCTTTTCGAAGAATTTCTTTTGCAGACTCGAAATCCTCTAACTCAATATAGCATTTAATTAAAACACAATAATCTAAAATAAGATCAGAAGTATACTCTTCTGGAACGAACTGTAGAGCATTTTCTAAGTGAGTTATTGCAGCTTGAAAATTTTGTAATTGGTAATAGTAATATCCATAGTTGTACTCTGTGTTAAACTTCAGAAAATCATTATCAATTTTGTTTCCGATAGTAAAAGCGTACTTAAAATGTTCTTTTGCAGTTCTATAATTTCCGATTCGACGTTCGTTTATAGCTATATTCAAATGGCATTCAACAATTCTTTTAGGTACGAACTCTTGCTGATAAATTTTAAGTGCCATACTTGAATATTTATTAGCTAAATGAATTTCCCAACATTGTGATGCTGAGATGCCTATAGAATAATACAAATCACCCAACTCAGAGGTTGGTAGTGTAGACGGCGATATTTTCTCAGCCATAAGATAGGTTTTTAACGCCAATTCATATTCATCAAGGATATAATGGTAGTTTCCTAAATATTTATGGAAAAGGTAAAATTGTTCTTGATTCATAAACTCTTTGAAACGATCGATATCCTTCATTTTCTCTTCTGCACTGTCTAAATCGCCGGTAATTATAAAAAATCTTATTTCTTGAATATTGTACTCTAATTCAATTTCTTCATCATTCCGCAATAAGGGGTGATCGTGAATATCTGCATATTGCTCCATGATCTTCGCTTTATTCTGCGGATGCAATAATGAAGATTTAAAATTCTTAACTAGTACTTTACCTACCGGATTATCTTTTGGCGCAAGCGATATTCCTAATTTCTTGCACAAAGCCTCTAATTCTTTAAGGCCGGGCTCTTTTAGGCCGGACTCAATTTTTTTCAGCTCTTTCGGAAGAAGGATTCCGGAAGCAAGGTCTTCAACGCTCATTTTTTTCTTCATACGGTGATATTTGATCCGCATTCCAGTGTCCATTGATTCTCTCCTTTCCGTTTGCATGGGCAGAACTTCAATCATCCATGTAGGAGAGTTACTCTCAAACTTCTCCGGTGCATTGGAGAAGTATGAAGTAGATAGATTGCTAAGTACGATAATTTCCGCCTCCACATCTTAAGTATACTTTATTATATCTCTTTTTTTACCATCTTATCATCAATTTTCTAAATTAACTGCTTTTTTATTATGCTTTATTATAAATATAATATAAAGGTAAAAAATACCTATACTCAAATATAGTTGAGGTAAAGAAATACTCATCTATTTATCGGCAGAATTTCTGGAAAGTTTAACGGTTCCAGGCATTTGGGTATTGTACAGATAACGACAAATTTCTTTTTTGGAGGTTCTGATTATGGATAAAGAGAAGAGAGTTTTAGCTGTAGTATTTTCCGAAGATGATCTTATGAGGAAAATTGAGGGTTTGAAAACCCAGGGATATAAAGAAAGCGACATCCATTTGGTCGCTCAGGACGGAGATCGTTTAGACTTAATTGAAAACCGGACTGGAGCGGAAGGGGAAGAAGTGAATTCTTTTAAGGATAAATTTAAAGGCTTCATCAGTGGTGAAGGCAGCGTCAGGGAAGGCGTGAAATCTCTGGGCTTAAATGATCAGGAGACAGAACGCTATACAGCTGACATTGCTAAAGGCGGAATCTTGCTCTATACGGAAGAAGAACGCGCGGGAATACTTGAAGCTGTCGAAGAAGGTGAATTAAAGAATAACGGGGGAACCGAGACCCCTGAGGATAAAGAACGTCAACAGTTCATCAATTCGGTAGATAATAATTTTGATGAACAGGAAGACAGGTTTGCCCGGGGCGAAACATTCCTTCAAGATCCCACTCTTGTGAAAGATGAACGGCATGTTTCTTTCACGACTGAAGAAAAACCGGAAGTCGAAAAAGCAAGAGGCGGCACCAGCGAGGCTGAGAAACATACAAAGAGCGATAAAAAATATCGATAATATTTCAACCCTTTCCTTGTAAAAAAGGAAGGGGTTTTAATTTTGCAGTCAAAATTCGGTAAAGAAACAACACAAATAGAGGAAGCAGGTTTTATTTTTCTGAAGGTTCGGGTAAACACTAGTTAAGACGATTAAACAGGAGGCTGGATCAAAAATGAAAGAGACTAATAGAGAATTTGAGTTGGTATATAGCCAAGAAGAGATGGAACAGCGCATAGAACAATTGAAGATGCATGGCTACAGTGAAAACGATATTCATGTCCTGGCCAGAGATAAGGAAGTTTTCGATTCATACGAAAGCCAGTCGGATGTCGACAAACATGAAGCTGAATCTTTTTCGAGCAAGTTTAAGTCATTCTTCAGTGGAGAAGATACAGTCCGCACCCAGCTGAATGATCTGGATCTGGATTCATCCTCCATTGACAGATACAGTGAAGACATAAAAAAAGGAGCAATCCTTTTATATACTGATGGCAATTCCCTCAGCAGGGAAAGAGAGAACACGTCATCATTCGGAGATGATACCCGAGATGTTGACATTGATGAGAGCAAGAGAAATACAGCCTTTACACCATTTGGCCGGGATATCGAACGGGATGGCAATAAATTCAATGATGAAAAGATAAGAGATCGTGATGTCAGAGCAGATGATGTTGATGATACACGCCCGGATGGATTGTCGTCGCGTACCATCGCAGAAGATTCTGAGAGAATTTATACGTCGGAAGTTCGCCGTGAAGATCAGCACGGTGATCCGGGATATGCAAATAAATCCAAAGATTCAAGATTGGAAGGGGCTAACATTCATCCAACTACGGATGCCAAGCCTGAAGATGAGGGATCGTTAAAAGAGAAGAGTTTTGATCATGAGCCCCAATTGGAAACTGAAGCTCAGGAAGACGACCTTAATCGGGAAGAGGGCGTGAACCGCAGGCAGGATGAACCATCGCCAGGTGTGGATCCCAATCTGGGGCCGGCTCCATTCGGCAGAGATTCCGAGGAAGAACATTTAATCAGAGACAATGACGATCAAAACAATGGAAATAGAAACGCTCATGACGACCCGAAACACATGCTGGATGGACATGATGACGTAGATAACCGCCACAATCCGCGGGATGAAAGACCGTTCCATGAAGATCTGGAAAAGAAAACATCGACGCCTCCTACACCAAGACTTTTTTAAACAGCTGCGGTCAGCGTCCGGTATCCATCATTAAAGGACGCAAAAAGGGTTCCGCTCATCTTATTGAGCGGAGCCCTTTTAATGCAGTAATATAAAAAGAAAGACCGGTCAGATCGACCGGTCCTTTATCATCAGTTCTTATTGGTGTTATTTTTAAAATCGCCGGCAGCATCCTGGAATTCGCCTTTTACTTTATCCATTTTGCCTTCACGCTGTTTTTGTTTGTCGTCAGTGGCGTTGCCGACCTGATCTTTCAGTTCACCTTTGCCTTTACTGACAGCGCTTTTGACTTTATCTGAAAATCCGTCCTTGCTCATATTCGTTTCCTCCTAATGAATGGCTTATCATCTGTATAGCCTTTTGGGGGTATTTTAAACGTACCGCAAGATTAGCGGAAATAAAAAAACTTTCAGTTATCACTGAAAGTTCTTAGGTACAGGCTGGCTGTAAATTGCTTCTAAGGTCTCTTTTGCCGCTCTTTGTATGGTGATGCATAAGTCTTCTTCCGCTAATCGGTTTAAAGTGGTAAGGGGTGTAAAAGAGTTTTTTGCAACGTTTTCCCTTACTTCGGCATGCTGGTCCATGGATAAGTCGACAAGTAATCCTGCACAAGTAATGGATTTGGCGAGTTTGGCACGTTCTCTAGGCTGCATCTTCAAAACTGCAGCTTCATCCCAACCGGTCCAATCCGTTAACTTTGTGTAAAATTGCAGATTGCCATTCATGCTGTTTTGCACCCCTATGTTTTTTTAATATTCTAACTACATTGTATTATAACAGGTCTAACCTAAATTGCTACTAAATTAATCTTATTCTGGAGGGTGAATTATGAAAATTCTTGTAGTGGGCGGAACATCTTTTGTCGGACGGCATATAGTGGAAGAAGCTGCGGCAAAAGGGCATGACATTACTTTATTCAACAGAGGGAAAAGCAACCCGGGCCTGTTTTCTGAATTAATCCGCATAACTGGTGACAGAAGAGAAGATGCCGATAAACTTCAGCAAGAAAAGTGGGATGCGGTCATTGATACTTCCGCGTATACTCCATCAGACCTGATACCGGTTTTGAGTAATGTTACCACTGATCATTATACGTTTATCTCTACCATTTCTGTATACGATGATTTTAGTAAGGGGCCGGTGGATGAAGGCGCTTCTTTGCATAAAAGCGCTGAAGGCGATACAGTGACCGGCGAAACCTACGGACCTTTAAAAGTCACATGTGAAAAAATCGTCAAGGAACATTTCCCGGATAATGCATTGATCATACGACCAGGCATTGTTGCCGGTGCCCATGATCCGACAGACCGGTTTACTTATTGGGCACTCAAGTTAAATGAAAGTGGAGAAGCGATGATTCCCGGCGACAGATTAAGGAAAGTACAATGGATAGACGCCCGTGACCTCGCTGCCTTCATAGTCATGAATGTTGAAAATAGAACTAACGGCACGTTTAATCTCACAGCCAATCCGGTTACTATGGAAGAGCTTGTGAAAACTCTCGCTTCTGCTGATGTGAATCCCGTCTGGGTAGATGACCGGATTCTGCTGGAAGCCGGAATCAAGCCTTTTGACTTTCCTCTTTGGATTCCGGAAAGCGAAGAGCATCCGGAAGGGTTCATTCTTGCCGATAATTATAAGGCCAAAGAAACGGGCTGGAAGCCTCGCGGTTTAGCGGATACCGCAGATTCGGTCCGGATGTGGAAAAAAGGCGCATACAGCTACGAACTGAAAATCGGCATCAGTGAAGAACAGAAGAAGAAAATTCAATCAATCATAAAAACAGGGTGATGGATTGTGAAACTTTTATAGGTTGATAACGTCAAATTGGAATAACAAGGAATAAATATGATTCATTGAAGTTCTGTGCTATAATAGCATTGAATTTCTATGTGCAGAAGAATTTTTGAGGAGGAAAGGTATGTTATACCTCGTGCTGGTTGTGGCATTCATTGCCTCTATTGTCCTGACGCCTCTGGTCAAACGCCTTGCCTTCAGGGTGGGCGCAGTGGACCGTCCAAACTACAGGAAAGTCCATGCGCGCATAATGCCGCGTTTAGGTGGTCTAGCCATTTTTGGATCGTTTTTGATCGGATATTTTATATTAAGGCCAGTAGATCCTATATCCAATGCAGTTGAACCTGCTTTTATACCAATTACATCTGCCATCATCATCGGGGCATTTATCATAATCATTACCGGCGTTTTCGATGATATGCTCGAAATTACTGCCAAAGCCAAGATGCTGGGCCAGCTGCTGGCCGCAGCGATTGTGGTTATTGGCGGCGGACTGGAAATATCATTTATCAATCTGCCGTTTGGCGGAGAAATCGATTTCGGGTATTTCAGTATTCCGTTGACTATAATCTGGATTATTGCAATCACCAATGCCATTAACCTGATTGATGGCCTGGATGGTTTGGCCGCCGGCGTTTCGTCAATAGCGCTAATCACTTTGGCCGTCATGGCGTTTATCATGGGCGATATTTTCGTCATGTCAACAGCCGCAATTCTGGCAGCCAGTTCAATCGGCTTCCTGTTCTATAATTTCCATCCGGCAAAGATTTTCATGGGAGACACAGGGGCGCTGTTCCTGGGCTTCATGATTTCGGTCCTTGCCTTGATGGGCTTTAAAAATGTTACGATGGTGGCGCTTATCATTCCGGTCATCATGCTGGGTGTACCGATTTCCGATACATTCTTTGCGATAGTTCGTCGCGTCCGTGAAAAGCAGCCGATATCCGCTGCGGATAAATCACATTTGCATCACTGTCTTCTGAACATTGGCTTCTCACATAGCCAGACAGTATTGATCATCTATGGAATAGCCGCTTTATTCGGATTGGCCGCTTTGTTATTCTCACAAGCTACTTTATGGGGTGGCATACTCCTGCTGGGTGTAATGCTGCTGGCAATTGAGCTGTTTGTTGAGGTGGTCGGACTGGCAGGCAAGAACTACCGTCCGTTGATCAATCTGGTGAAAATGATAGGTAAATAAAAGACTGGCTGCAAATCTTCGGATTTGTGGCCAGTCTTTTTATCTTGTCTGAAATCGAATACAGAAAAAGAGACGCCCTCGATTGGACGTCTCTTTAAATCACTGATTACTATCGTATTCACTTCCATATTCACTCGATCCGTTATCTGAAAAAGAAGATGTATCAGGCTTCAAACCTAAATGGCTTTGAAGGACGTCCTGTACTTCCATTAATGACTCTTCATTCAGCTGCCAGTAGTAGATGCCGGTGGACATATCATCGTAACCGTCAAGTGTGATGGTTTCGACATCAGGCTTGCCGTCCTTGGCATATTCGAAAAATGCCTGCATGTCTTTGAAAGAAAGATTCGTTTTCATGTTATCGCCGACTGCATCAATTACATCAGCGTATTTTGTGAATGATCCCGCTGATAAAGCTTTATCCATGATAGCCTGCAAAATCATCTGCTGGCGTTTGCCCCGCTCGATGTCATTGTCATAATGGCGAGTTCGTGCCAGAGCGAGTGCTTCGCTTCCATCAACTGTCTGGATTCCTTCTTCGAGACTTATGGCGCCAGCGTTATCGAATTCGTCTTGTTCTTCCAGGTCATAAGGAACATCAACCCGGATGCCGTCAAGCGCATCGACTACATCGATGAAAGCTTCAAAGTCCATTCTCACGTAATAGTCGACAGGGATATCCAAAAGATTTTCGACTGATTCAATGGTGGAGGTGGGTCCATTATATGCATAGGCATGGGTGATTTTATCTTCCTTGCCTGCATCAGGTATCAAAGTATAAGTGTCGCGCGGAATGCTTACCAGCTTTATTGATTTATCTTCATTGTTTAATGTAGCCAAAACCAATGCATCCGATCGGATATTACCTGAATTCTGATCGCGTTTGCTGCTGTCATCCACCCCGATAAATAGGATGGAAATGTCATCGTGCAGAGGCTCCACTTTTTCCTCGCGCAATTCGGACATTTCGCGATCACCTGTTTCATAGGCGTTATTCGCGGCATTTTCTGCCTTTTTAACTAAGAAAATGCCATACGCAGAAAGGCATATCAGCAGAGACACTGCGAGTGTCAAGGAAATTTTGATGATCGTCCGCTTTTTGGACGATTTGGATTTTCGGTATTTTTTACGGTTCATGGTTGTAGCTCCTCTGATTGGGAATGGACTAACCGATTTGCAAATTCAGGTTTTTCCAGAATTATTCCTATATGGCAGTGAATTATTAAAAATCAAAAAGCAGGTATTCTAATCAACTTATTATACAGTGTTTTGGAGGGTGAGTAAATAAAATTGCTCAGGAAACAGGGAATTCCAGATATTCCTTCGCAGTACAAATAAAGGAAGATTGTCCGTTCGTCAGTTCGTCCATCCAGGCAGAAAAGTTCTCTTCCTTTGCGACAGGGACGTAAACGTACAAGTCAACTCCTTCGGTATATTCAATTGTTTTTAAAGGGTATTCAGATTGACGGACTTCATTTTCAACTTTGCCCAGCCAAGTATAATCTATAGTCACTTTCATCAATGAATGCAGCCGTCTTTCAACTATGCCTGATGCGGCCAGAGCTTCAGAAGCAGCTTTGCCGTAAGCGCGGATCAACCCGCCGCTTCCAAGTTTGATGCCTCCGAAATAACGGGTGACGACTATGACGGTGTCTTTTAATTGTTTCTTCTTCAGGACTTCCAGTATAGGGACGCCTGCGGTTCCGCTGGGTTCCCCGTCATCGTTGGCTTTCTGGATGGAGTCATGTTCCCCCAGCATATAAGCGGAACAATTATGGTTAGCCGAACGATGCTGCTCCTTTATGGAATTTATAAAGTCAAGAGCTTCCTGTTCGGATTCAGCTCTTGCGGCGTAACCGATAAAACGCGATTTTTGTATAAGCAGTTCAGCACTGGCCGAACTGCCTGCAGTCATGTAAGATTCTCGCAATTTGAACCCCCCTGTTGTAAAATGAAATCAGATAATTTGTAATGTATATTTAATATTAGCTTACTTATATAGTGATATACTTGTAAAAGCCTACACAGGCATAAAGATGCAAGGAATTCACCAATTGTACGAAGATTATCTAAGGCGGTTTTTAAATGTCCAGAAAAATCGATGGAAAAGAACTTGATTCCATTTATGATGAGCTGCTGGCAAAAATGGAGCAGTCAAAAAAAGATATTTTCATTATAAGCGAGCAAAGTCGCCAAGGTTATGAAGAGATGAAGGATGAACTCGAAGATGTCCGTTTGAATATTTCGGCTATCATCAAAACCGGTGACTTATTGGAAGAAAAGACAAGGGCGGCAAGGAGGCGTCTTGCCGAAGTATCGGGGTCGTTCAACTCCTATTCGGAAGAGCAGATACGCCAGTCTTACGAAAATGCCAATGATTTGCAGCTGCAATTGTCTGCCAACAGATCAGAAGAAAAAAAATACCGCCAAAAGCGGGATCGCCTTCAACGGCGTCTGCAGACCTTATTGCAAACTATCGAACGCGCTGAAAAGCTCGTGAACCAATTGAACATTACTATGAATTATCTCTCATCCGATTTGGAAGAGGTTGAAGATGCGATTGAAAAGCCGCAGCTAAATCACGATTATAGCCTGCGGATCATCGAAGCGCAAGAAGAAGAACGAAAACGGCTGTCCCGTGAAATTCATGATGGACCAGCCCAGATGATGGCGAACGTCCTGCTGAGATCTGACCTGATTGAACGGACTTACCGGGAGAAAGGGCCGGAACAGGCATTCCGGGAAATTTCTTCATTGAAGGAAATGGTGCGCCATGCCTTGACAGAAGTCAGAAGGATTATTTACGATCTCCGGCCAATGGCGCTGGATGATCTCGGATTAGTGCCCACTTTGAGGAAATACATGGAAACTACCGGTGACTATAACCCGGGAACAGTACTTGCTTTTGAATCGAATGGGACCGAAAGAAGATTGCCTTCCAGTTTCGAGACTTCGATTTTCCGTTTAGTGCAGGAGGCTATTTCAAATGCGATCCGGCATGGCAAGGCAACGGCTATTGAGGTCAAGCTCGAGTGGCTGAAAGAACATGTAAGCATCAGTGTAAGTGATAATGGGACCGGCTTTGATCAGAGTATAGTAAAGAATCAATCTTTCGGGTTGATTGGGATGCGAGAGAGAATCGAATTGATCAAAGGGGATTTCATCATAAATTCAAGTCTGGGGGAAGGAACTATCCTAATGTTTCACATTCCCTATGAAATGGGTATATAAGAACGGTATTTGAGGAGGACAACATAATGACGAAAATTATTATTGTAGATGATCACCAGCTATTCCGTGAAGGTGTAAAAAGGATTTTAGATTTTGAAGAGACTTTTGAAGTTATTGCCGAGGGCGGCGACGGTACTGAAGTCATCAAGTTATATGAAGAAAATCAACCGGATGTCGTATTGATGGATATCAATATGCCTCAGAAGAACGGTGTCGAAGCTACAGGCGAATTGATGGAAAAACATCCGGAAGCAAGAGTCATTATGCTGTCGATTCACGATGACGAATCATATGTCACGCATGCGCTGAAGACCGGCGCGTTGGGGTATATGCTGAAAGAGATGGATGCGGAAGCGATCATCCAGGCCATCAAAGTCGTGGCGAAGGGCGGTTCATACCTTCACCCGAAAGTTACACGCAATCTTGTGATGGAATTCCGTCGTCTGAGTGAGCGGGAGAATAAGGGGTCTTTCCATCAAACAGAAATCCGCCGTCCATATCATCTCTTGACGAAACGTGAAAGCGAAGTACTGCAATTATTGACGGACGGGCAGAGCAACCGGATTATCGGTGAAACTTTGTTCATCTCTGAAAAAACAGTTAAGAACCACGTTTCCAGCATACTTCAAAAAATGCAGGTGAATGACCGTACACAAGCAGTTGTGACGGCTATCAAAAACGGCTGGGTTGAAGTAAGATAATTAAATTTCCGCGCGGTGGCCAAGTGCTGTCGCGTTTTTTTATTGTCAGTGGAAGATTATATGCGATCTGCGGAAAATGACACAGTTTCTTCATTGATATATGAAATGCCCTGTGTCAAAATGAAGCGCAGGAGGAGTGCCCCATGAAAAAAATGATGTTGCTGGCCGGTATGCTGCTTTTATTGTCTGCTTGTTCAGAGGAAGGCGGTACTGCCGAGAATACAAATTCAGTTGACGACAGTAATCTGGAAAATGAAAATAATGCTGTAGACCACGGCATGGAAGATAAATCTGCCGGATTTACAGTGGACAGCGACGGGGAAGTGCTCGAAGCTGAGGTCCCTGAGGAAGAAGAGAAAGCGATTTTTGCAGCGTATGACGAATACATTGCAGCTTTCAACGCGGAAGACCTGGACCGCTATATGACTGTAATCGCTGAAGAGCCGGAAGGTTTTGACCGCGCTGAAGACCAGATTGCTTTAGAAGAGGCTTTCGCTGCTTATGATACGGAATACACGCCGTCGAACGAGACAATTGTGAAATATGCATCGGACCGCGCAGAAGTGTTTGCTGAAATTGAAGTTTCTGTTGTGGCAGAAACAGGTGCGAAAACTGAACAATCAGGAAGACAGGTAGTGATATTCAAGAAGGAAGATGCTGGCTGGAAAGTCAGTGGGCTCCATTTTATAGGAAATTGATGGACTTCTTCCCGTTTTTGCGGGAAGATTTTTTTATGTAGTTTTGTTGGGGTACTATTTGGTAAACTGGACGAGGAGGATGATTTATGTTGAAAACAGCGATAGTTACGGACAGTACGGCTTATCTGCCCAAAAATGTCCGTGAAAGACTCAATATACATATGATTCCACTGCAAGTCACTTTCGGCCTGGAATCTTTTGAAGAAGAGCAGGAATTGACCGTTGATGAATTTTACAGGAAATCGGCAGTTGAATTGCCGAAGACCTCTCAGCCGCCAATTGGGGAGTTCGTCAATCTATTCAAGCGTCTTGCTTTGGATTACGATGAAATTGTGACCATTCACCTTTCAAGTGGCATCAGCGGAACCTTTGCCGGAGCCATTCAAGCAGGGGAAATGACAGAAAATGCAAAAGTTTACGCGTTCGATTCTGAGATTTCGTGTGCGATGCAAGGGTTTTATGCGGTGAAGGCTGCGGAAATGGCTGATCAAGGAGCCGGCGCAACTGAAATTTTGCGGGAACTCGAAACGATGAAAAAGTCGCTGCGCGGTTATTTCATGGTAGAAGATTTGAAACACCTTCAACGTGGAGGAAGGCTGTCAGGTGCCCAGGCACTTGTAGGCGGAATGCTCCAGATAAAGCCGATACTTCATTTTGATGAAACGAAAATTGTGCCGTTTGAGAAAGTGCGCACACGCAAGAAAGCCATGAACCGGATGGTGTCGTTGCTGGAAGACGATGTGCAATCCGGTGGACAGTTCAAAGCGGCGATAATACATGCAAATCGTGAAGAGGATGCTCTGCAATGGAAGAAGGAACTGGAAAAGCAGTTTTCTTCAGTGGAATTCGAGATTTCTTATTTTGGTCCGGTTATCGGTGTCCATTTAGGAGAAGGATCAATGGGTCTTGGCTGGGTAAAGAAATAACCGGCCAGGACTTTTTTTAAAAAGGTCTGATTGAAAAATCGGAAAAGTTAAAGGAGATGAAATATGGAAGCTATCCGGGAATTTCTAAGCGGCAGAATCTGGCTGCGTGATTTTACGCCTTTTCCACAAAAAGAAATTGAAAGTGCAATAGACGCTGGGTTTATTGTGGTACAAAAAGGCATCACTGAAGAGCTGCAATGTGTGAGATGCCTCGAGCATTCGGCTGAAAAAATTGTTTCTTATAATTGCGCGAAATGTGAAGCTGTCTGTTATTATTGCAGGCATTGCATCAGGATGGGCAGAGTCAGCTCGTGTACAGACTTGATAACATGGAAAGATCCTCTATCATCATCCCCTTATTCCCATTCATTCACATGGAATGGCGAACTCACTGACCTCCAGCAGCAAGCTTCCTATGAACTGGAAGAAAGCTTGCGAAGAAACAGATCCCATTTGGTCTATGCCGTCTGCGGCGCAGGAAAAACAGAATTATTATATCCGCCGCTGTACAAAGCATTGTCCGAAGGCAAACGCATCTGCATTGCAGCCCCGCGCACTGACGTCGTGCTTGAATTGTCGCCACGGCTCAAGGCGGTTTTTCCGGATACGGCCATTCATGCCTTATATGGCGGTGCAACTTTTGAAGAAGGTTTTGCCCAGCTGGTAGTAGCGACGACTCATCAGCTATATCGTTTCCGGGAAGCATTTGACCTCGTGATTGTTGATGAAGCGGATGCTTTCCCCTATTCATTTGACCCGGCGCTGGCAAGGGCGGTCGGCAAATCTTTGAAAAAAGATGCGCCCATCATTTATGTTTCCGCGACGCCTTCACGCAACTTGTTGAAAACTGTTCCGAACCAGTCAAAAATCTTCCGTCGTTTTCACGGGCATGAGCTTCCTGTGCCTGCGTTCCGATCATTATGGAATTACCGGAAATCTTTCAACACTAAAAGAATTCCGGAAAAATTGGAAAGGTGGATAAAATTAAGGCTTGAAAAAAATGAACCTTTTATGCTTTTCTTCCCGACCATTGAGATGATTCGGCAGGCAGAGCCTTTATTCAAATCGATCCATAATGGTATTGAAGCTGTCCATTCCAAAGATGAGGACCGAAAAGAAAAAGTGATGAAGCTTCGAAACGGTGAAATACTTGGTGTATTGACTTCAACAATTTTGGAAAGAGGTGTAACGATAGAAAATATACAAGTCGGAGTTGTCGGAGCTGATGAAGAGGTTTTTGAAGCATCTGCATTGATTCAGATGGCGGGAAGGGCGGGGCGTTCCAGTGCTTACCCGAACGGGGAAGTTGTTTTCTTCCATAATGGCATCTCCCGGCAAATGGATAAGGCTCGGAATCTCATTATTTCCTATAACCGGGAGGGAGGCCGATGAACTGTTATCTATGCGATAATCGGCTGGATTTGAAACCTTCCTGGCGCGACTTGTTTTTCCTGGATCCAGAAGAAACAATCTGTGTTAACTGCAGGGAAGGATTTGAATGCTGCGGAAACGGGTGCAGAATCTGCGGAGCCGGCGGTACGGAAATCTGCGGGGAATGCAGCCGCTGGGAAACGACTGGTTTCCGAGGTGCCATCGATTCGGGCAAATGCTTATATGCCTATAACGAAGCGATGAAAGATTATTTCCATCAATTCAAATTTCTGCAGGATGTGGTACTGGCGGAAGTTTTTGCGGGTGAACTGGCAAAAGCCATAAGAAAAACGAAAGCGAGTGCTGTTCCCATTCCGATGAATAAAGATAAATTAAGGAAGCGGACTTTTTCGCAAGTCGACAGCATGCTGGATGCCGGCAGAGTGGATTATATCCATCTTCTGGAGAAAAACAGTGAGATCCAAGGTGAAAAGACTAAGGAAGAGCGAATGGCTACGCGCAACTTATTTACGTGGAATGGCAATCCGGTGCCGAAGAATATTGTGCTCGTGGATGATATGTATACGACTGGCACTACGCTGCGGCTTGCCGCTAAGGTCTTGAAAGAATCGGGAGCGGAAAGGGTCTCGTTCATAGCTTTGATCCGTGCTTGAAATTGAATAAGAACGGGCTGCAAGAGCCCGTCCAATCAATGTTCATATAACATTTTTCTAGTCATCCCGCCGTCGATCGCCAGACATTCAGCGGTTATGAAGGAATTCTCGGGATTGCATAAAAACATGCATGCCCGCGCAATGTCGGAACCGTCACCGACCCGGCCGCTCCAATGCTGTTCATGGTCGACATCCCTCAGCTCTGATTTCTCACCCGTGTGAATCCACCCTGGCGCGATGGAATTGACGCGGATGCCATTTTCACTGAGTGAGGCGGCAAGCGAATGTGTCAGCGCATAAATTCCGCCTTTTGAAGCGGAATACAATTCCGTATGCGGCTCAGACATAAATGCGCGGGTTGAAGCCATATTGACGATGGATCGGATATCTTCCGACATATACCGGGCTGCTTCACGGCTGCAGATGAAGACTGATTTCAGGTTGGTATCCAAAATGCTGTTCCAATCATCCTCTTCAATCTCCCAAAGAGATTGGAATTTTGAAACACCGGCATTGTTGACCAGCACGTGGATCGCTCCGAATTTTTCATGGATCTTCTTCATCGTATCGGTCACCTGCTGGAAATTTCCAACATCGCACTTCATGAATTCCACGCCTTGGATATCCACTTCTTGAATATCCAGGCCAATCACTTTAGCACCCTGCTCTTTGAAATGGCCGGCAATTCTTTTGCCGATTCCCTGGGCGGCTCCCGTTACGATGACGAGTTTATTTGTAAACATCGCCTACACCTCCTTGTCATATAGTTTACCTTAAATTCATTTTGCTGAAACTATTTAAGTTTTAAGAAGGATTCGTTAGGGAACATGTAGAAGTGTAACAGTGCAAGAGATTAAGAAGGAGGAGTTAATATGCTGCAATTTAATTTTAAAGGTGACAACATCGAAGTAACTCCAGCAATTCGAGACCACATCGAGAAGAAAGTTGAAAAAATTGAACGTTATTTTCCTGAAGGAACCAATGCGAACGCTATGGTCAACCTGAAGGCAATCAATAACAGCCAATCCAAAGTGGAAATAACAATCCCGATGAAGAACCTGACATTGCGTGCTGAAGAACGGCATGATGAACTTTATGCAGCTGTAGATTTGATCGTCGGAAAACTCGAACGTCAAATCCGTAAATATAAAACGAAAGTAAACCGTAAATTCCGTGACCGTGAACCGATGGGGCAGGCTTTTGCGAATTATGAAAATGAAAACAACGGCACTTACGAAGAGGATACAGAAGAAGATTTCACAATCGTCCGCACGAAGCAATTTGACCTGAAACCGATGGATGAAGAAGAAGCGGTTCTACAGATGAATATGCTTGGACATAATTTCTTCGTCTTCACAGATGCCGAAACAAACGATACAAACATCGTTTATAAGCGTAAAGATGGAAGCTACGGCTTGATTGAAACCAGTTCTTCATGAATTTAAAAGAATATAAGCTTTAGAAGCACAAGGCCGGACAGAAGAAACTTTCTGTCCGGCTTTTTCTTTTTTGATTTTTCACAGTCCGCTGATGATAATCCGCTGTGATTTTCTCAAGTTCCTTCTATTTACTATGCTCTTCTTTGTTTGCACGCTTTTATATGCAGTGTTAAAATGAGGAGTGAGATTTTTCGGAAATCAATGGATGTTCCGCAGAAATTAATGATTATTGAAGTTTGCAATCCAATTGACACATAAATAACAGCAATAGCGATCCGGTTACATTACAGAACCGGACACTGCGCAAGGAGCGGTATAAATGTTAGGAGTATTGAACAAAGTATTTGACCCGAATAAAAGGGATTTAAAAAGACTTGAGAAAATTGCTGACAGTGTGGAAGCTCTGGCATCCGATTTTGCGGCACTTTCCGATGACGCGTTAAAAGCAAGAACAGATGAGTTCATCAGCCGCCACGCCAAAGGCGAGTCGCTTGACGATTTACTGCCTGAAGCGTTCGCGACAGTGAGAGAAGCTTCAAAACGCGTACTGGGCCTCTATCCATTCCGAGTACAGATCATGGGAGCAGCGGCATTGCATGAAGGCAATATCGCCGAGATGAAAACCGGTGAAGGTAAAACCCTTACTTCAACAATGGCGGTCTACTTGAATGCCGTCAGCAAGAAAGGCGCACATGTTGTTACGGTCAACGAATACCTGGCTAGCCGTGATGCTGAAGAAATGGGCAAACTGTACACATGGCTTGGCTTGACTGTCGGTTTGAACACGAACAGCATGACAAAAGAAGAAAAACATCAGGCGTATTTGGCTGACATCACTTACAGCACGAATAATGAGCTTGGTTTTGATTACCTGCGGGATAATATGGTTCTTTACAAAGAAGATATGGTCCAGCGACCGTTGAATTTTGCCGTAGTCGATGAAGTTGACTCGATTTTAATCGATGAAGCGCGTACACCATTGATCATTTCCGGACAGGCGGCTAAATCGGCCCAGCTTTATATGCAAGCGAACGCTTTTACCCGCATGCTGGGTAAAGACACGGATTACACTTACGATGAAACGACAAAAGGCGTTGTTTTAACTGAAGATGGCATCGAAAAAGTCGAAAAGGCATTTGGGATCGATAACCTGTTCGACATCAGCCATGTGCGTTTGAACCATGCCATCAACCAATCCCTGAAAGCCCAGGTCACGATGCATAATGATGTCGATTACGTGGTCCAGGACGGGGAAGTGGTCATCGTTGACCAATTTACGGGACGTTTGATGAAAGGCCGCCGCTATTCTGACGGTCTTCACCAGGCAATCGAAGCTAAAGAAGGTTTGGAAGTCCAAAACGAATCGATGACAATGGCAACAATCACGTTCCAGAACTTCTTCCGTATGTATGATAAATTGTCAGGCATGACAGGTACGGCAAAAACTGAGGAAGAGGAATTCCGCAATATCTATAATATGAACGTTATTGCAATTCCGACCAATAAACCGATTATCCGGGATGACCGGGTTGACCTGATCTACGCGACAACTGAAGGGAAATATAAAGCTGTAGGCGAAGATATCGCTGAACGCCATAAAAAAGGGCAGCCGGTGCTGGTAGGTACTGTCGCTATTGAAACTTCAGAAATAATTTCGAATTATCTGACTAAAAAAGGCATCCGCCATTCTGTGCTGAACGCGAAAAATCACGCACATGAAGCGGAAATCATTTTAAATGCCGGTCAAAAGGGCGCTGTTACGATCGCTACCAACATGGCCGGCCGTGGTACGGATATCAAACTCGGTGAAGGTGTGGTCGAAGCAGGCGGTTTAGCTGTTCTCGGTACAGAGCGCCACGAATCCCGACGTATCGATAACCAGCTGCGAGGCCGTTCAGGACGTCAGGGAGATCCGGGTGTGACGCAATTTTATCTTTCATTGGAAGATGATTTGATGCGCCGTTTCGGTTCTGATGCAATGCGCAATATGATGGGCAAACTCGGCATGGATGATTCACAGCCGTTGCAGTCACGCATGGTTACACGATCTGTGGAATCTGCGCAGAAACGCGTCGAAGGGAATAACTTCGATGCCCGTAAACGTTTGCTTCAATATGATGATGTCCTTCGCCAGCAGCGCGAAATCATCTATAAAGAACGTATGGAAGTTCTTGAAACAGACAATATGCGTGCATTGGTTGAAAACATGATCAATAACATGATCAACCGTGTCGTTTATTCGCATACGACTGACGAAAAACCGGAAAATTGGCATTTGAAAACACTTGCTGATGTGCTTGCTGCTAACCTCTTGCCTGAAGATGCGGTGACAGAAGCCGATCTTCAGAATAAGACACAGGAAGAGATCATTGATTTCATCAAAGCTGAAGTTGAAAGACGCTATGATGAAAAAGAAGTTGAAATGACGCCGGAGCGTATGCGTGAATTTGAAAAAGTCGTGCTTCTCCGTTCAATCGACACAAAATGGATTGACCATATCGATGCAATGGATCAGCTGCGCCAAGGTATTCACTTGCGTGCTTATGGACAGAATGATCCACTTCGTGAATACCAGCATGAAGGATTCGCGATGTTCGAAGCAATGGTTGAAGCCATTGAGGACGATGTAGCTAAATATGCAATGAAAGCGGAAATCCGCAATAATCTGCAGCGTGAAGAAGTTGCCAAAGGGCAGGCTGTCAATCCGAAAGAAGGCGACTCGGCGGTCAAGAAGAAAAAAGAACCGGTCCGCAACGATTCGACTATCGGAAGAAACGACCCTTGCCCATGCGGCAGCGGCAAGAAATTCAAGAACTGCCATGGTGCAACTGTATAAAGAACACCTATTTGCCGAAGAGCCTCGCGCTCTTCGGTGTTATTTACGGAAAAAATGTGAAGTTTCAATATTGAATACGGCTCTGGAGGAGCGGCGCACTGTCAAGACTCCAGCGGCAACAAAGCGCTTGCGCTTTTCTTACGAGGAGGAAATTAATTATGATGGAATTAGCAGATATTCGAAACGAGCTCGACAAATCTTCCGCAAAGCTGGCGGACTTCAGGGGGTCTCTTTGACTTAGAAAACAAAGAGGCCAGAATCCAGGAATTGGATGAAATGATGATCGATCCCGATTTTTGGAACAACCAGGAAGCGGCGCAAGTCGTCATTTCAGAATTGAATGGCTTGAAGGAAATCGTGAACACCTACCACGATTTTGTGGAGTCCCAGGAAAACATGGAGATGACACTGGAATTGCTGCGCGAGGAAATGGATGAAGAATTGCATGAAGACCTGAGTGAAGAGTTGAAGGAATTCAAATCCAAACTCAGTGATTACGAACTCCAGATGCTTTTGAGTGAGCCATATGATAAAAACAACGCAATCCTTGAATTGCATCCAGGAGCAGGTGGCACAGAATCCCAGGACTGGTGTTCAATGCTGCTGCGCATGTACACGCGCTGGGCTGAAAAACGCGGCTTTAAAGTGGAGACACTTGATTATCTGGCAGGTGAAGAGGCAGGGGTCAAGTCAGTTACACTTGGCATAAAAGGCCATAACGCATACGGTTACCTAAAAGCGGAAAAAGGGGTTCACCGCCTTGTCCGCATTTCGCCTTTTGATTCTTCAGGAAGACGCCATACTTCATTTGTATCCTGTGAAGTCATGCCTGAATTCACTGGGGAAATCGAAATCGATATCCGTACGGAAGATTTGAAAATCGATACGTACCGGGCAAGCGGCGCCGGTGGACAGCACATTAACACGACTGACTCAGCGGTCCGCATCACTCACCTTCCGACAGGTGCAGTGGTGACTTGCCAGCAGGAACGTTCACAGATTAAAAACCGTGAAAAAGCGATGCAGATGCTTAAAGCTAAACTCTATGCATTGAAGATTGAAGAACAGGAAGCACAGCTTCTTGAAATTCGCGGCGAACAAAAAGAAATCGGCTGGGGCAGCCAGATCCGCTCTTATGTCTTCCACCCATATTCAATGGTAAAAGACCATCGCACAAATTATGAAACAGGCAACCTCCAGGCCGTTATGGACGGAGACATCGACGGCTTCATCAACTCGTTGCTAAGATCGAAGATGCAGTAGAGAAAAGCGACAGCGCCCGTTAAGCTCTGAAAGGCATAAGACAGACCAGCAGAGTGGCGCTCTTTGCCACGGCAGCTGGGTTGGCTTATGACCCGAAGAGCTGGGCGGCTGGAGTCTGGACAGAGAAAAGCGACAGCGCTTATGAAGACTATAAGTTTGAAATCCCGCAAGCTTTTGCTTGCGGGATCTTTTTGCTTTATCTCGATGAAGTTCACAAGCGGCGTCCGCTTTGGTATACTCTGACAGGGCTTATCATTTACATTTGCCGAAAAGAATAAAGTACAGGAAAGAGGAAACACACTTTTATGGGAAAGAAAAATCAACGCAATAGAAAAGAAGCGCATCCATTTTTAACAGAATTCATGGATTACATATATGTCATAATCGGCTCGGCGCTGGTCGCGATTTCGTTTAATGTATTCCTGTTGCCGAACGAAGTGGCATCAGGGGGAGTCAGCGGGATCAGTACAATCCTATTTGGGCTTTTTGAATGGAAACCGGCATTCGTGCAATGGGCATTCAATATTCCCTTGTTTATTGCAGGGGTCATTCTTTTAGGGAAGAACTTCGGGCTGAAGTCCGCTGTCGGAACCATTTTCCTTCCATTTGTCGTTTATCTGACAGAGGACTGGGAAGCATGGACGATGAATCCGTTACTGGGTTCGTTATTTGGAGGAATCCTGGTTGGACTTGGACTGGGGATTGTTTTCCGTGGTAAAGCTTCAACAGGCGGGACAGATCTGGCGGCACAAATTATTACAAAGTTCACCGGTCTGACACTTGGAACGAGCATTGCGCTAATCGACGGGATGATTGTCCTGGCAGCGGCAGTAGTTTTTGATATCGAAAGAGGGCTTTATGCACTGATCGGCCTCTATGTCACTTCGAAAACAATTGACTTGGTTCAAGTTGGATTTGGCAGATCGAAACTTGTCTATATTATTACAACGAAGCAAATGGAAATTCGCGACGCGATTTATGAAGAGGTGGACCGTGGCGTCACAAAGCTCACTGCAACTGGAGGCTATACAGATTCTGAACGTCCAATTTTAATGGTTGTCGTCCATCAAACTGAGTTCACAAAATTGAAACAGGTGGTTAAAACCATAGATTCCGCTGCGTTTGTCATTGTTTCTGATGCATCGGAAGTATTGGGCGAAGGTTTCAAACGGGCATAGCTCAGGTATACTTATAATAATGGATAGAATAAAAGGAGGAATTAGGATGAAAAAAAGCTTAATGGCATTATTGTTCGGTACAACGCTCATTCTGGGGGCTTGTGGAGGCGGCGAAAGTACAGAGTCTGAACCGCCTGAAGAAACACCTGAAGAAACTCCGGCAGGTGAAGAGTCTTCAGTTGATGCCGAGCAGGTCGTGCAACAAAATTGTATTTCCTGCCACGGTGAAAACCTTGAAGGACAAGGGAATTTCCCGCCGCTGAATGATGTGGGTTCAAGATTATCGGAAGACGAAATCCTGACAGTCATTCTTGAAGGGCAGAACGCCATGCCAGCTAAGATTATCGAGGGTGAAGAAGCTGAAGCAGTAGCTGCCTGGTTATCTGAACAGCAATAAGTGTGGAAGCGCAGGGCAAACCGACTGAAAAGTCGGTTTTTTTGTGTCTGAAAATTATATTAAGATATAGCGTTAATTTTATAAAAAAATAATATTTTTTAGGTCCTTTGATTTACTAATTTTACAAAAGTGTATCCAAAAGCATATGAATTGTTGCAATAACTGACTATATTTGATACAGAACTGTAATATAATATGGGTTTTAAAAGTGCTACAATGGGTTTGCTGGTTTTTTAAGACACTTAATGTTTTTGTGAAATACAATTTATATAGGTGGTTATAATAGATGATACAAATGAAGAACGTCTATAAAAAATATCCAAACGGCATCGTTGCTCTTAACGGTATGAACGTTGAGATCAAGCAAGGTGAGTTTGTATATATAGTAGGTCCAAGTGGTGCCGGTAAATCTACTTTCATCAAAATGATGTATCGTGAAGAAAGCCCGACCTCAGGACAGATGCTGGTCAATGGTATAGACCTTGCAAAGATTAAAAGAAAGAACATCCCTTTGCTGCGCCGCCAAATCGGCGTCGTATTCCAGGACTTCAAATTGCTGCCGAGACTGAATGTTTATGAGAATGTGGCATTCGCTCTGGAAGTAATTGAAGAAAAACCCGAAGCAATCCGTAAACGGGTACTGGAAGTTCTTGATCTTGTAGGACTGAAGCATAAAGCGCGGATGTTCCCGAGAGAACTGTCCGGGGGAGAGCAGCAACGGATTTCAGTTGCCCGTTCAATCGTCAACACACCGAAAGTGGTGATTGCCGATGAGCCTACCGGAAACCTCGATCCTGAAACTTCTTGGGATATCATGAATCTTTTCGAACGCATCAATGCGAGCGGGACAACAATTTTGATGGCGACACATAACCGGGAAATCGTCAATACAATGAGACACCGTGTCATCGCTATCGAAGGCGGGCTAATCGCCCGTGACGAAGTTGGAGGTGACTACGGCTATGAAGGCTAGAACTATGACACGCCATTTCCGTGAAAGCCTTAAGAGCCTTGGACGCAACGGCTGGATGACATTTGCGTCAGTCAGCGCAGTAACAGTCACATTATTATTGGTCGGAGTTTTCGTCCTGATTATGATGAACTTAAACAAAGTGGCAGATGACCTGGAAAACGATGTGGAAATCAAATCTTTCGTTTCTTTGGAAGCTGATGAAGCCACTTTGGCAGAAATGGAAACTGCGATAAAGAGTATGTCCGGTGTAGAATCGGTTAATTATTCCACTAAAGAAGAAGAACTTTCTGATTTAGTATTGGATTTCGGTGATGAGTTCAGCCTGTTTGAGCAGAACAACCCATTACTTGATGTTTTCTATGTAAAAGCGACCGAGCCGCAGCAAACTGAAAATGTCGCAAAAGAAATTTCACAGCTTGAAGGCATTGAAGAAGTGAAATATGGTGAAGGAAAAATCGAGAAATTGTTCACATTCCTGAACACAGGCCGAAACGTTGGCCTCGTTTTAATCCTTGCCTTATTATTTACCGCAATGTTCCTGATTTCAAACACAATCCGAATCACAATTGTTGCGAGACGGCATGAAATTGAAATTATGAAACTGGTTGGAGCGACGAACTGGTTCGTCCGTGTTCCATTCATTCTTGAAGGAATGTGGCTGGGATTGCTCGGCTCAATTCTGCCGATCGCCCTGATTGTAACGCTTTACTATAACGTTACTGAATTCGCACAGCCTAAATTGAGCGGCGAAATGATCCAGCTGCTGGATTTCGCGCCATTCATCTACCAGGTAAGCGCATTGATCCTCCTTATGGGAGTATTCATCGGAATCTGGGGAAGTTTCATGTCAATCCGCAAATTCCTGCGTGTTTAATATAGTAGATAAATTAAATATTATATAAAAAAGAGTCGTAGAGAGAAAAAGAGACAGATAGAAAAGAACGTAAAGCCGAAAGGGGAACACGAACTTGAACTCGAAGTCGAAATGGATGTTGTCTGTTGTTTCATTATTATTAGCAATTACGATGGTGACCCCATCAGTAAGCGCTAATGATTTGAGCGACCTGAAGAAGGAACAGCAGGAAGCTGAAAGAAAAAAGAGCGAATTAAATTCGAATATCAATGAAAAAGCGAATGCGATCAGCGAAAATCAATCTACACTTGAAAAAATCGTTGCACAAATCAATGAGCTGGAAAACAAGATCACTGAAACTCAGGATAAAATCAATTCAGTGCAAGCTGACATTGATAAAACAATCGTGGAAATCGATGAATTGAAGGCGTCAATCGAAGAATTAGAGCGTAAAATTGCTGAACGCGAAGAGTTGCTTAAGGAACGCGCGCGCGCAATCCAATTAAGCGGCGGGTCAGTTGACTATATCGATGTATTGCTTGGAGCTAACAGTTTCGTGGATTTCATCGACCGTTTCTCAGCGGTAAATATGCTGATTGAAGCGGATCGTGATATCATGCGCGAACAAGCGGAAGACAAAGAACTTCTGGCTGAACAAAAAGCGGAAGTTGAAAAGAAATTGGCGGAGCAGGAAAAACGCCGTGCAGAATTAGAAGAATTAAAATCTTCACTTGACAGCAAAAAGCAAGAACAGGCAGGCTTGAAAGCAGATTTGGAAGCAGAGCAAAAACGTCTTGCCAAAGAAAAATCCGCTTTGGAAAAAGAGCATGCTGAAGCGATTGGCGTAAGCAATGCTTTAGCGAAAAAAATCGCTGACGAACAGGCGCGCTTACAGGAAATTGCAAGAAAAGCTGAACAAGAACGCAAACGCAAAGAAGCAGCTGAAAGAGCTGCAGCCCAAAAAGCGGCGGCAAGCAGCAAGTCTTCAAGCTCATCTGTCACAACTTACAGCGCACCTGTTAAAAACAGTGCCGGTTTCATCCGTCCTGCTGCTGGCCGGTTAACTTCCAACTACGGCGGACGCAATATCGGAGCAGGAAATGAGAACCACCGGGGTGTTGATATCGCAAACAGTACTGGTACTCCAATCGTTGCATCAGCAGCTGGATATGTATCCTATGCAGGTGCAATGGGAACTTATGGTAACGTGGTCATGATTACGCATTCCATCAATGGACAGGCTTATACGACTGTATATGCTCATAACAGTTCAATCAATGTTTCTGTCGGACAAGCTGTATCACAAGGCCAGCGTATTGCTTCAATGGGCAGTACAGGCCGTTCGACTGGACCTCATTCACATTTCGAAATCCACATCGGATCTTGGAATGGCGCACGTTCAAACGCTGTCAACCCTATGAATTATATCAACTGATCATATTTTGACCGGCATCGTCACAGATGCCGGTTTTTTCATGGGGATTTATGGCTTTTTCATCTTGCAAAGTAGCGGATATGCCTGGTTTTGTCGTATGATTAAATCCGAATGGAGTGAAAACTTTATGAAGAAGATATTGGGCTTATTGCTGGTGGGCGTATTGATTGTCATACTGGTAGTGGGTATCGTTCAGAAGAATGTTGAGGAGAGGCAGGCCACTGAGCGTTTAAATGAAGGCAGCGCTGTGGATTTTCTTCCGACAGAAGAAGGTTTGGCAAAAGGGAAGGCGGCACCGGATTTCGAGTTGTCGACCTTGGACGGAGAAGCTGTACAGCTTTCTGATTATAAAGGGAAAAAAGTGATATTGAATTTCTGGGCTACCTGGTGTCCTCCATGCCGCGCTGAAATGCCGGACATGCAGAAATATTATGATGAGCAGGCCGAAGGTGAAAACGTTGAAATTTTGGCTGTGAACCTGACGACGGAAGATAAAGGCATGGATAAGATCGATGCATTTGTTGATGAATTCAGTTTAACTTTCCCCATTCCGATGGATACGGAAGGTGACATCGGCGACCTTTACCAGGCAGCAAGTATTCCGACTACGTACATGATTGATACGGAGGGACGGGTTCAACAAAAAATCGTTGGTCCAATGAATGAAGAAATGATGGAAGAATTTATCGCCGATATGGAATAGGAGGGTATGAAAATGACAAGCATTGAAACGAAATCAGTTCACACTGCTCAAATGAAAGAACGGACCATCCAGCCAAAAGTTATGCCGGTTTACCAAACTTCGGCTTTCGCTTTTTCATCATTGGAAGAACTGGAAGGCTATTATGAAGGAAATGGCACTTACCTTTATTCCAGAACAGCAAACCCGAATACGGATGCACTTGGACAGACAGTTGCCGACCTTGAATGCGCACCGAACGGAGTCGCTGCTTCTTCAGGGACATCTGCCATACTCGCGGGCATTCTGTCGGTCGTCAAAAGCGGAGATCATATACTTGCGGCGGAAGATGTTTACGGCGGCACGTTTCTTCTATTAAAAGAAGAACTGGCTCTAATGGGAATCCAGGTTCATTTCGCTGACTTCTCTGATATTAGCGCGATTGAACAGATCCTCATCGATTACCCCGAGGTAAAGTTGATATTCAGCGAATCCATCACCAATCCATTTTTGCGCGTGGAAGATCTGGAAGTGCTTGACCGGTTAAAGAAACATTACGGTCTTAAGGTGATGATCGATAATACATTTGCTACTCCCTACACAATGACACCTTATGAAAATGGAGCAGACCTGGTTGCCCACAGTGCCACGAAATACCTTGGCGGCCACAGTGATGTGACGGCTGGTGTATTGGTCGGGGACCAGGAGCTAATTGCGATTGCTGAAAAACGCATCGTTAATATGGGCCTGAACCTCAGCCCTTTTGAAGCGTGGCTGACCATCCGCGGAATCAAGACATTGGCGCTGCGAATGAAAACGCAAACTGAAAATGCACAGGCAATTGCAGATTTCCTCAACGAAAAAACGAAAGTCTGGTATCCGGGAAAAGGTGCCATCGTCAGTTTTGAAGTTCCTGAAACAATCGATGTGTCCGTTTTCTTCACATCCCTGGGCTGGATAAAAATCGTGCCGACGCTTGCGGGTGTTGAAACGACGGTTTCCTATCCTTATGGCACATCCCACCGGGCATTGTCAGAAGAAGAAAAGGCGAAAGTCGGTGTCACACGCCGCATAGTCCGGTTATCTGCAGGAATCGAAGGCATTGGGGATATTCTGGAACAATTGGGTACAGCATTTAAATAGAAGCATTTTTTCGAGTCACATCGGTAAGCTGGCTCCCGCATCGCTGCGTCAGCTTCGTCGCAAAGCACCGGCTGAAAGATCTTCAGCCGCGCTTGGTTCAAAAAGGAGTACAGGTTGCAGGGGTTCTTTGGTACAATGGAAGATAATGCGTCAATAGCCGGTGAATGGATGGTGAAAACAAGGATGGTCATGGAAGCTCTATTGGATATCGGCAGAATTTTTGTCAATCCACTTTTATACATAGCGCTGCTTGCAGCAATTTTACTTGGTTATTTCAGGGTCAAAAAGGAAAGGAAGCTTTTCCGTACCCGAATTGTCTGGGGTTGGAGGGAACTCGGCCATTTGCTTAAAGATGGAATTCTGTACGCCCTTGTACTTTCAATCCTGTTTTCGGCAATCGGACTTACAGTTTCATTGGAATGGCTCGTGGCATTAAGTTTAGTTAGTGCTGCAGTTGTGATTTCCGGAATATATTATCTTGCTTCATTTGTTTATCTGGCATTAGGGGCAATTGGACTCGGTTGGCTTCTTGCGAATTATGGATGGACGATTCCGTTTGGATTGTTCGATTTCAGCGGATACGTCGTGGCTTGGAATTGGCTGCTGCCTGTCGCACTGATTTCTGGAGCGATGGTTTTTCTGGAGGGGCGGCTTGTCGCGCGCCGGGGAGAGGAATCTTCTTCGCCAAGGATTGAAAAAACGTCACGCGGAGGGACAGCTGTCTTCTATAAAGCGAAACGGTTATGGCTGATTCCTCTGCTTTTGGTTGTGCCGGGTGATCTGCTGGAAGCCTACCTGCCTTACTGGCCACAATTTACAATCGGAAGCAGCGATTTTTCATTTATATTATTTCCTGCAGTAATCGGTTTTCAGGGCAAAGCGCGCAGAACTTTGCCGGCTTATGTTTATCCTCAGCTGGGCCTCCGTCTCTGGATGCTTGGACTGCTGATGATTGTCCTGGCGCTGTTTTCCTACCTCTGGGAACCGATGGCGCTGGTTGCGCTGCTCGCAGGTGCAGCAGGACGCGCAATTCTTTCCATTATCATGTTGATGAATGAAAATAAAGGGAATCATGCAGTTGCGCCGCAAACAACCGGCGTGATGATCGTGGACGTACTCGCGGATTCTCCGGCAGAGAAAATGGGGCTTGTCCGCGGAGAAATCATCCGCAAAGTGAACGGTCTGACAGTCACGAATGAAGCTGAGCTTTACGAAGCGATCCAGGTCAACGCTGCTCATTGCAGGCTTGAAGTGCTGGACCACAATAAAGAAATGCGGCTGAGGCAGCATGTCATTTTCAGGCATGACCATTACCGGCTTGGTTTGATAGTAGTTTAAATTATTATGACAGCACCATATTTCAAGGGTCTTATACGGAGGGAATAATCATGGAATCGATGATCACTAAATTTTTCCTCTCTTTGCTGGTTCCAGGGCTTCTCGTCATCCTGTTCACCCGAGTGACTTTCAATCATATTGTTGGCCTGGTTCTGACGGTGGCGCTGATTGCGGCCGCCGTCTATGCCGGCTATACCAATACATGGTTTCTTTATATCGTCAACGCGGCTTCATTGACCGCGGGGTTCTGGTATGCCACGAATATGTTCAAACGCAGCAAAAAAGCCGACATTCATAAAGATGAATGACGGCTTTTATTTTTTTATAAAAATAAGCTATAGACGGCCAGAACGGCGATTGATCCCAGGACAACAACCATGACATTGGCTCCAAGCAATGCAATGCCGAATGCAGCTGCCGCTCCGATCACACCAAACCAGATATTCTCCTGGATGAAAAAGATCGCCGGAAAAATCAGCGCTCCGAGAACAGCGAAAGGGATATTCCTTAAAATGTTCTGAATTGAAGGCGGCAGTTCGCGTCCTTCCAGAAAAGTCAGCGGAATGGCGCGCGGGATATAGGTAACGAGCGCCATGCCAAGTATTGTCCACCAAATCCATGATCCCATTATGAACGGCCTCCTTTCGAAGCGATTAATTCAATGATGATTGCGGAAGCTAAGGTGGAGACAAGGATTGCCCATCCTGTCGTCAGCCAGCCGGTAAAATAGAAGAGGGAATTCAATATAGCTGCGATAGCAGCGAGACTTACAACTTTTCGGTTGCCCCGCATGGACGGAACCAGCAGCCCGACGAACATGGCATAAAGCGCAATGGACATCGCGGCCTGCAGAAATTCAGGAAGATTGGCTCCGATAAGATGGCCGAGCGCGGTAAATACCACCCAGCTGCCATAGGAAATGGAGATGACTCCAGCCGCAAAAGATGTACGGAGATTATCCTCTTTTTGGATTGCCAGGACAGAAAAAGATTCATCCGTAATGCCAAACGCGTAAAGCGCCTTCTTCCATCTGGCATCGGGCTGCATCTTTTCATTGAGCGAAGCCGTCATAAGAAAGTGGCGGATATTCACTATGAATGTGTTCAGGATAATCACCGCAGGGGCGACTCCCGCCGTGATCAGAGACAATGATATGTATTGTGCTGCTCCCGCGAAAACAAAGATACTCATGGCAGTGGCCTCCAAAAGCGACAGGCCAGTAGTCTTAGCTAAAAGGCCGAACGTCAAAGCCACCGGAAAGTAGCCGATGGCGATACTGACTCCAGCTTTTAGCCCCGCAGAAAATCCGCGTTGTTCCATCTTCCTCTCTCCTTATATAAAAGTATTTCTCTTTTCCAAATACGGGCAAAGAGTGTAAAGTAGTTATAATAGCATAGCATAAGAAATGCGGAAGCGAAGAGCCGGGCCGAAATTTTTCGGACCGCTCTTTGCGACGAAGCAGCGCAGCGATGCAGGAGCAGCATTCATGACCACTAAATCATGCAGCGCTTTTGCCATAACTGCCAAGACCGAAGCGACTCGAGGGGCTGGGCCGCTGGAGTCTGGACACCGAAAAGCGTAAGCGCCCGCTAAGCTCTGAAAGGCATAAGACGATCTGGCGGAGCGGCGTGTTCTTGCCGCAAAGCCGGAGCGGCTTATGACCCGAAGAGCTGGGCGCTGGAGTCTGGACACATAAATACCCAGGTTTTGAATACGGCAATGAAAAATATCGTAAATTGAAGGAATGAGCATATGTCTGAATTCTTTTCACAGGAAAATATTACAGCTTTATATGAATCCTATCGTTCCATCGGGCCGTTCATCGGATTCCTGCTTCCTTTCATCGAAGCATTCCTTCCGTTTCTTCCACTTTTCGTGTTTGTATTTGCAAATGCGGGAGCATACGGTCTTCTGTTCGGCTTTTTAATATCCCTTGCCGGTTCAGTGGCGGGTTCCTACAGTGTATTTCTGATTATCCGAAAATATGGCAGGGCAAAATTTTTAAACTTCATGACCAAGCACCAGAAAGTTGAGAGGCTGATCCTATGGGTGGAACGGAACGGTTTCGGCCCCCTGTTCCTGCTTCTCTGTTTTCCATTCACACCGTCGGCTTTGGTGAACCTGGTGGCTGGATTATCCAACATCAGCAAGCATTATTACTTATGGACTTTGATAGCGGGCAAGACGGTGATGGTCTTCATGATTACATATGTGGGTTACGATATTCGTGCATTATTCAATAACCCTGTCAGAACAATCATCGTGATCATTATTATTATACTTCTTTATATAGTAGGGAAAATCATTGAAAAAAGATTGAATAAGAAAGTTGAAGAAGATTTCCGCCAGGCGGCAAATAGAAACCGTTCGGAAGAACAGTGAGTTGTGTGATTGTCCTTAAACTGGCTCGCAAGTTCTGAATATAGTAAAATAAGAACAAATGTTCTTTGGAAGGAAGGGTGTTCAGATGTCTTTAAGAATTATCTATGGACGTGCCGGTTCCGGAAAAACCTCTCTTATATTGGATGAAATAGTAGGGACATTAAAAGATAATGCAGATGGAGACCCTATTTTCTTCATTGTACCGGACCAAATGTCTTTTTCAACCGAGTATCGGCTGTCATCCGCAGATGGCATGAAAGGGATGATCCGCGCGCAGGCTGTCACATTCAAACGCCTTGCCTGGCGGGTGCTGCAGGAAGCCGGTGGAATCAGCCGAAAAGAAGTGGACAGCTTCGGCTACCGCATGCTGATCCGCAGCCTGCTTGAAGAACATCGTGACGAGTTCCAGCTGTTCCGGCGAGCTGCCGGAAAACGGGGCTTTACTGATCAGATCGAGCAGCTTATCAAAGAATTCTCAAGATATTGCGTCGATTGTGGCGAGTTGACGGAAATCCGTTCGTCACTGGCTGAAGCGGGTGCTCCGCGGACCTTACTGGATAAAGCTTCTGATCTTGAACTGATATTGGCGGAGATTGAGAACAGGCTGGGCAAGGTATTCGTTGACTCGGAAGGGCATCTGGCTTTATTGTCCGAAAAAATCCGTTTTTCCGATCAGGTTAAGCAATCCGATATCTATATTGACGGATTCGTCACATTTACCGCCCGTGAATATGAAATCATCTTTGAATTGATGAGACACGCCAAATCGGTAACGATTGCGCTGCCGATGGACGGAACGGCTAATGCGAATGACGAACAGGCATTATTTTTCCAATCCGCCAGTACGGCACGGCGTTTGGTCGATCAGGCAAAAAAGGAAGGTCTCCAAGTGGAGAATGCGGTTCATCTGCCTTCCGCTAAACGTTTTTCCAATGCGGAATTGGCACATGTTGAACGGCATTTTGACGATTATCCGCTTCAGAAATCAGAAACCGAAGGTCATGTAAACCTGATTGAAGCCGCCAGCCGTCGAGCGGAAGTCCATGCAATGGCCCGCTCCATCCGTGAACAGATCCGGAGCGGTATGCGCTATAAAGATATTGCCGTACTGTACCGGCAGCCCGAAATTTATGATGAATTGATCAATACAATTTTTCCTCAATACGAATTACCGTATTTCATCAGCCAGAAAAAATCGATGCTTCACCATCCCTTGATTGAATTCTGCCGTTCGGTGCTTGAAGCGGTTCAATCGAATTATTCCTATGAGCCGGTTTTTCGGGCGATTAAAACCGATCTGTTCTTTCCGCAGGGAAGTGTGGCGAAATGGCGGGAACGCAGCGACGTTCTAGAGAATTTCGTTATTGCCAATGGCATCTATGGGGAGCGCTGGTTTGATGAAAAACGCTGGTTCTATAAAAAATACCGGGGCCTGGAATTTCATACAGGTGTCCAGACCGATGAAGAACTGGCGCTTCAGATGGAACTTCACGCGGTAAGGGATATGGTCCGAGAGCCGCTTTCGGCGCTGAAAGAACAATTGGAAAGCTGTTCGACAGGCAGGGAGATGGCGGAAGCCCTGTTTGTTTTTGTAGAAGACATGGGCGTCTATGATAAAATTCTCGACTTGAAAGAGCGTGAGGAGTCAGAGCATAAATTATTGGCTGCGGCGGAACATGAGCAGGCATGGAAGCAATGGATCGGTGTTTTAGATCAATTCGTGCTGATGTTCGGCGACAAGGAACTCGACATAACGTCTGCGGTAAGGATCCTGGACGAAGGGTTTGAAACCCTGGAGTTTTCACGGATTCCCCCTTCACTTGATGAAATTACCGTATCAACGATCGATTTGGCAAGGCTGATGGATATCAAGTCGGTATTTGTCATCGGCGTAAACGACGGTGTTTTGCCGAAGCGAATTGAGCAGGAAGGGTTGCTGACAGACGCGGACCGCGAATGGTTTGCGAAAATCGGCTTTGAACTGGCACCCAGTACAAAAACGAGGCTGTTGGATGAAACATTCATGGCCTATCGTGCCTTCACATCGGCTTCTGACTATTTGACCATCTCTTATCCGATTGCTGATGAGGAAGGGAAAGCGCTTTTGCCTTCCATGTATATCCAGAAATTCATTGATATGCTTGGCGTGGAACTGACACCGGCAGTAGCGGATCCCGAGGAACTTAAACAAGCTGACCATTTGAGCTATATTTCCCATCCCCGCGCGACATTGGCGTATTTGTCCTCACAGATCCGCAGTGGCTCCCTGTCGCCTGAATGGCAGGCGGTGCTTTCTTACTATCAGGAAGATCCGCTTTGGTCATCGGTGGTGGAGCGGATTATGGAACCGGCGAAACCGAATATAGCCGATCAGCTTCGGGAAGATATAGCTGAACCTTTATACGGTTCGCCTATTTCTTCAAGTGTCTCGCGGGTCGAAACGTTTTATGGCTGCCCTTACGCCCATTTTGCCGCCTATGGGCTGCGCCTGGAGGAACGGAGCCAATATAAATTGGCGCCGCCTGCGATGGGTGACCTGTTCCATGCAGCCATAAAATGGATTTCAGATGAAGTGAACAGGCTGGATGTTTCCTGGTATTCATTGACCAATAAAGACTGCCGTGAATTGGCGAAACAGGCGATGGATCAATTATCCCCTTACTTCGTCAATCATATTCTGATCAGTTCACACCGCTATCGTTATATTCAGCATAAACTGGAGGCGATCATCCGCCAGACAGCTTTCATGCTGAGCAAGCATGCGAAAGTCACCGGCTTTGCGCCTGTGGCATTGGAAGTCGGATTTGGTACGAAAGAGACGATTCCGCCATTGGATATTCCGCTGAGAAGGGGACGCAAGATGAATATCCGGGGCCGAATTGACCGCATCGATTCGACGGATATCAATGGCAAGCCTTATATCCGTGTAGTCGATTATAAATCTTCCAAACAAGGACTTGATCTTGGTGAAGTTTATCACGGCATCGCCCTGCAGACATTTACGTATCTGGATGTGGCCTTGACGCATTCCGACCGTTGGCTTGGCGAGCAGGCTGAACCGGCGGGAGTGCTGTATTTCCATATGCACAATCCGATGCTGAAATCGACGAGGCTGATGACAGCCGAAGAAGTGGAAGAAGAAATGGCGCGGTCATTCAAGATGAACGGTCTGGTCGTTGAAGATGAAGAAGTGATCAAAGCGATGGACAATGAAATCGATGGCTATTCGAATATCATCCCGGTGCGGATGAATAAGAACGGCAGCATTTCAAAATCCCAGTCGCGTACAGTCAGCAAAGATGATATGGAAGTCATCCGCCAATTCGTGCGGAATAAACATCAGGATGCGGGCAATGGCATTTTGGACGGCGTCACTTCCATTACGCCTTATAAAGTGAAAGATGATACACCATGCCAATTCTGTTCCTACCGGTCGATTTGCCAATTTGACCCATCAGACCCGGAACAGACCTACCGTAAATTGCCTTCTTTATCATCCGACAAGGCTGTTGAATTGATTCGAAAGGAGACTGGCGAACATGATTCCGACAAAACCGAATGATGCCACATGGACCGATGAACAATGGCGGGCCATTTGGGCGAAAGGGCAGGATATGCTGGTCTCGGCAGCTGCCGGTTCCGGCAAAACGGCTGTTCTGATCAACCGGATGATTGAAAAGGTGCTGGACGAGAACGAGCCGGTTTCAGTCGATGAATTGCTGGTTGTCACATTCACCAACGCATCAGCTGCTGAAATGCGCCATCGCATGTCGAAAGCGCTGGAGAAAGCGGTAACAGAAAATCCGGAATCAAAACATTTACGGCAGCAGCTGCGGCTGATTAACAAAGCGCAGATTTCCACACTCCATTCTTTTTGCCTTTCGGTAGTGAAACAATACGCCTATCTTCTTGAAATAGACCCTGGGTTCCGGATTGCAGGGGATACAGAGGCGGCGCTGCTCCGTGACGATGTGCTCGAAGCTGTTCTTGAAACAGCTTACGAGGGTGAGGATGCTGATGCCGTCTATCGACTGGCAGACAGTTTCACATCTGACCGCAGTGATCAGGCGATGGAAGTGCTCGTCAGCAAATTATATGACTATTCACGTGTCCATCCCAATCCTGAATACTGGCTGCAGCAAGTTCCGGCGCTCTACGATGTTCCTGATGGAGCGGTGATCGACGAGCTGCCGTTTATCGGTGATCTGAAAATGACCATCCGCCATGCCTTTGAAGAAGCGCTGCAACTGACAAGGGATGGAATTGATATCGCTTTGCAGCCGGATGGACCGGCAATCCTGGCCGATACTTTTGAAACGGATTCGGAATTGATCAAGTCGGCAATTGCCGCACTGGACCGCTCATGGAATGATATCTATGAATTTTCACAGCGCATCATCTGGCAAAAAGCGGGAAGCATCAAGAAGGATTCGTGCGACCCTGTCCTGGCGGATGAAGCGAAAGCGCTGCGCAATGAAGTAAAGAAGACGGTAAAAGGCATAACGGATGCTTATTTTATCCGCAAGCCTTCCAGGCTATTGGATGAAATGCGCGAAATGGCGCCATTGATGCAGACACTTGTGGACTTGACGAACCGTTTCGCTGAACAATATAAAGCGCTAAAAGTGGACCGCGCCATCGTGGATTTTTCCGATCTGGAGCATTATGCGCTTGAAATTCTAAGTGAAGACGGGGAACCTTCCGCTATTGCCAAGGAATATCGAAGCCGTTTCAAGGAAATACTGATTGATGAATATCAGGATACGAACATGCTGCAGGAAACGATACTGGGTCTGGTGAAATCAGGCGGGGAACAGGACGGCAATCTGTTTATGGTCGGAGATGTGAAACAGTCGATCTACAGGTTCCGCCTGGCTGAACCGATGCTGTTTCTGGGGAAATACGGCCGTTTCACCAAAGATGCGCAAGGGACAGGCATGAGCATCGACCTCAATGCCAACTTCCGCAGCCGAAAAGAGATTCTTGACGGCACCAATTATATTTTTTCTCAGATAATGGGGGAACGGGTCGGTGAGATCGAATATGACGAAGCAGCCGCTTTAAAACATAAAGCACCTTATCCTGACAATGAAACACCGATTGAATTGGCGTTGATCCATGAACCGGAAATGGAAGAAGAACAGGCTGAAGAATCGGAAGATCTGGCGAAATCCCAATGGGAAGCAAGGTTCATCGCCGCGAAAATACGTGAATTGATGGAAAAGGAAACTTATGTACATGACCCATGGACCAACGAAAAACGGCTGCTGGAATACCGTGATATTGTAGTGCTTATGCGCTCAATGACATGGTCCGGTGATTTTGACGATGAATTCAAAATGGCTGGGATCCCTTTGTATACAGAATTGGCGGGAGGCTATTTCGATGCCCTGGAAGTGATGATCATGATGAATACGCTTCGGATCATCGACAATCCGTACCAGGATGTGCCGCTTGTTTCAGTATTGCGGGCACCATTTATCGGCTTGCGCGAAAACGAGCTTGCTCAAATACGGCTGGCAGCTCCTCAGGCGACTTTCTATGATGCCGTCAAAACGTTCATCCGGAACGGCACCGGCATCGACAGGGCGGCTGCGGAAAAATTGCAGCGCTTTATGCTGCAACTGGAAGACTGGCGGAATCTTGCCCGCCGCGGCTCTCTGGCTGAATTGATCTGGCAGGTATATCTGGACACCAATTATTACGAGATGGCCGGCGCCATGTCGAACGGCAAGCAGCGGCAGGCCAATCTTCGGGCACTTCATGACAGGGCTTTGGAATATGAGAAAACCTCGTTCCGAGGACTGTTCCGCTTCCTGCGTTTTATCGACCGGATGCGGGAACGGGGAGATGATCTCGGAACTGCCAGATCCCTCAGCGAAAAAGAAAATGTGGTCCGGCTGATGACAGTCCATAAATCGAAGGGCCTTGAATTCCCGGTCGTCTTTTTCGCGGGAACAGGAAGATCCTTCAATGAAATGGATTTCCGCAAATCCTATATGTTCGACCAGGATTATGGTTTAGCCGTCAAAGCGGTCAATCCGGAGACCCGGGTCGAATATACATCCTTGCCGTTTCTTGCCGTTAAGGAAAGAAAGCAATTGCAGATGAAAGCGGAAGAAATGCGAGTGTTATATGTAGCGATGACACGGGCTAAAGAGCGGCTGTTCCTTACAGCTTCCGTGAAAGATCCGGAAACACTTTTCGAACGCTGGAAAACGGCGGCACCTGATGTCAGACTGCCTGATTTCGTCCGTTCGCGCGCAAAGGGGTACCTGGATTGGATCGGCCCTGCAATTGCGCGCCATCCGGATGCGGAAGAATTGATGAACCGTTCCGGGATCCTGCTGCCGCATCACTCGAAGTTCCGGGTCGAGCTGGTTGAGAGCCAGTCACTGCTGCCGACGCCGTTGATTTTTGAGGAATTGGCGCCTATGGAAGGCGAAATGCTGAACCTTGAAAGTGAAATTAAAAACAGGTTCGATTTTCGCTATCCGCATCAGCAATCTGTCGAAAAGCGTTCCAAACAATCTGTCTCGGAAATGAAGCGCCTGCAGATGCTGCAGCGCATCGATGAACCGGAATCGTTTATCCAAAGTATCGGACCTTCCAAGCGGACTCTTCATGACCGTCCTGATTTTCTGCAGGAAAAAAGACTGGCCGCCTCCGATATCGGGACGGCTGTCCACTCGCTGATGCAGCATATTCCGTTGGATAAAAAATTGTCCGCAGCAGAAATAACCGAACAGATTGAAACGCTCGTCGGCATGGAAATCCTGTCAGCTGAAGAAGGCAAGGCGATAAGGGTGCGTGAAATCGCAGCGTTCTACTCAAGTGATACTGCCCGCAGGCTGATGGGGGCGAAACAAATTAAACGGGAAGTTCCATTTACTTATGCGAAGGAAGACGCGGAAGGCGATTACCAGATTATCCAAGGGATTGTCGATTGCCTATTCGAAGAAGAAGACGGCTGGGTGCTTCTGGATTACAAGACGGATCGGCTATATCAAATAGAAGACGTCCAGTCGGAGATGTCTGCCCGCTACGAAGTCCAATTGACAGTCTATACTGAAGCGGTGGAAGCGATTTTGAAAGTACCGATCAAAGAAAAACTGCTGTATCTGTTTGCAGCGGAAAAAGAGGTAAAAATTTAGGGGGATTCTTGTGAGATTACAACCGGTTGCGCTGGATGAACGGGTGGAAGCGATCGATTTGATGAGAGGATTCGCCTTGCTGGGCATCCTTCTCATCAATATGCTGGCTTTTCATTCACCGCTTTATTATACTGACCCGTATACATGGTTTGATGCTCCTGGAGACACAGCGACATTTTCCTTTCTCGATGTATTTATCCAGGCCAGTTTCTATCCGTTATTCGCCATGCTTTTCGGGTACGGATTAGGTATACAGTTTTTAAGAGCGGAGGCTCGGAAAAAAACATTCGCACCGATGGCGGCAAAACGCTTGTCAGTCCTGCTGGCTTTTGGGATTCTGCACGCCTTTCTCATTTGGTATGGCGATATCCTGATCACCTACGCGGTGATGGGCTTTCTGCTGATCGGGATGATCCGCCTTGATTCAAAATGGCTGCTGTGGCTGGGGATCATCATTTATGCGGTGCCTCAGACATTACTGCTCCTCATAATGTTTGCCGCTGTGGCACTGGATTCAAGTTTTTATGTAGGTATACAGGAAGTGCAGAACTCGATTGCCGCCTATGGCGGAGGAACGTTTGCGGAAATCTTCCGCCAGCGTTTTGATGACTGGATGTATGGCAATAATCCGTTGAACTACATCATTTTGATCGTTACGATCCTGCCGTTCACAATGGTCGGCGCGGCTGCAGCCAAATGGCGGCTGATCGAACGGGCTAAAGAATTGAAGAAAATGTGGATTGGACTGGCAGCTGGAGGGCTGATTATCGGTCTGCTGCTGAAGTTGGCGCCTTATATTTTTGAGCCTAATATTGCGATGACTTATTTACAGGAAATTTTCGGCGGGCCGCTGCTCGCTGTAAGCTACGCAGCGATCATAGCGCTGCTGGCGCAAAATGCAGGCATCTCGAAACTGCTCCGCCCCTTGTCCAAAGCGGGCAGGATGTCGCTGACAACTTATATTACGCAGTCAGTCATTGCGACAACAATCTTTTATTCGTATGGATTGGGCCTTTACGGACAGGTCAGTCTATTGACCGGCACTTTGATGGCGCTGGGCATTTTCGCTGTGCAATTGATCTTTGCTGAAATCTGGCTGACCAAGTTCAGCCAAGGGCCGCTGGAAATGTTATGGAGAAAAATCACGTACGGATTAAATTTAGAAAAAAGCAACAAATCGAATAATTAATGTGTATAATTAATGGAATCAAAGAAAAGGAGTGTTTACTAAATGAAGCTGTTATCATTTCGCTATGAAGGAAAAGAAGCATTTGGACCAAAAGTGAAAAAAGAAGAAGCCGTTTGGGATGTTTTAAAAATCCAGGATGAACTTGGGGTTCTTCCGTCTTTTCCGGCACAGCTGATTGAAGGACTTTCACAGGGAGTAGAATTTGTTGAGCAAATCCGCAAGCTGGCGGACGCTGCAGCCCATTCGGAAAATCCTGATGATTTCAAACACTCTTTTTCGGATATCGAATGGCTGGCACCCGTTCCGCGCACACCGAAAAATGTACTATGCGTAGGCAGAAATTACTCTGAACATGCGAAAGAAATGGGCGGGGAGGCTCCGGTTGATCTTGTCGTCTTCACGAAATCCCCTGCAGCCATTGCTGCTGACCACGAAACCGTGCCAGTCCATAGCGGCTTAACGGATTCCTATGATTATGAAGGCGAGCTTGCTGTGATAATCGGAAAAGGCGGGAGTTCCATTCCGAAACAGATGGCTTATGACCACGTCTTCGGATATACGATCGCCAATGATCTGACAGCACGTGATCTCCAATCGAAGCACCAGCAGTATTTCCTGGGCAAAAGCTTGGTTAAATCCTGTCCAATGGGACCTTATATCGTAACAAAAGACGAAATACCACAATCTCAGAATCTGTCGGTTGTCACAAAAGTCAATGAAGAAATACGCCAAAACGGCAATACGAAAGACATGATCCGCAGAGTGGATGATCTGATTTCGGAAATCTCGAAATACACACCGCTCGAACCGGGGGATGTCATCTTGACTGGTACCCCGGCTGGTGTCGGAAAAGGCTTCAACCCGCCGAAATTCCTGAAAGCCGGAGATACAGTGAAGGTTTCAATCGAATCAATCGGAACACTCGTCACACATTTGTCATAGCACCTTCTTGCTGCCAACAGGGTAAATTATGGTAGACTATAGGAGAACTATATCAAAAGAGGTGACGATTTGGACTTTTTAACTGAAACTACTCATTTGCACATCACGACTTGGGTTATCGCAATTCTGCTGTTTGTAATAGCGGCGTTCATGGCCCCTGAAAGCAAGGGACGCAAGATCGTCCACATGGTTCTGCGCTTGTTCTACATCCTGATCATCATTACTGGTCTGGCATTGTTCATCGAATGGTCTTCTTCAGATGCCATGCAATACGGACTGAAGTTCCTATTCGGCGTATTGACCATCGGTATGATGGAAATGGTATTGGTACGCGGCAAGAAAGGGAAATCCGTGACAATGTTCTGGATCCTGTTTGCTGTATTCCTGCTGGTAACGATGTTCTACGGCTTCAAATTGCCGATCGGCTTTAATTTCTTAGCTTAATGCAAAAAACGGATGTCCTTGTGGCATCCGTTTTTTATATGTTTTTCTCTTTCGCATTCACAGTTTAGACGAAACTATTGAACCGTAAAGCGAATCCATCCATGTTTAAATAGCAGGCGGGACCGGAGTTTGTTAAAATAGACCGAGTGGCATGCAATAAACCCTCATTGAAGGAGGACATAGGATTGAAAGCAAAATGGATTTCCGGTATCTTGAGCATGATGCTTTTACTGGGCTTAGCGGCTCCGGCATCAGCTGATGAAACAAGAGAATTACAAGATGAAAGTATTTATGACGTACTGGTCGACCGGTACTTCAATAAGCTGATTTCAAATGATTTTGATGTAAGTGCAACAGACCCTTCCGCATTTAACGGTGGAGATTTTGCCGGGCTGGCAAGTGAAATTCTGCACATTAAAGAGATGGGCTTTACTGTCCTGTCGATAGGGTCGGTATTTGCTTCTGCTACATATGATGGCAAAGAAGTGATTGACTACAGCCAGTTTGAAAGGCATTTTGGAACGGAAGAGGATTTTATGGATCTACTGGAAACGGTCCATGAAAACGATATGAAATTGATGATCGATATTCCGACTCAACGGGTCAGCAGCGAGCACTTCTGGCTAAATGAAAATCCAGAATGGTTTACAGAAAATGAAGATGGCACTTTTGCATTGGATACTGCTAACACCGAAGCACAAGATGCTTTAATAGAATTTGGCAGCGGTTTTATTCAGCAATATGAAATAGACGGCTTAAGGCTACAGGAAACAGAAAACTTGGATCCGGGTTTCATTAAGCGTTTTTCAGAAGAAATCAAAGAAATCCGAAATATTTATCTGATCGGCGACGCTGAAATGGAGTCTGCAGATGGTCTTGATGCGGTTGTATTGCCTGGGATCGAAGAAACCCTGCGCAATACCTATAAGAACTTTGACCAGGATACAGCTGCTTTGCCTGAGTTGATGGAAAATGCCGAAGGCAAATTGATTCAGGCTGATTCACTCCGCAGCTCGCGTGTTACATCTGATATCGTGGAGGCTCAAGGGTTCCCGCCGACGCGCATGCGGTTATTATTTACACAATTAATGACAATGCCTGGAATTCCAGTAGTCCAATATGGTTCGGAGATAGCGATGAACGGTGAAGCATTGCCAGAATCCCATCAATTGTTGAATATGGGGGTCGAACAGGAACTGATTGATCATATCAATAACTTGAATTCCTTGCGCAATTCTTCAGAAGCATTGCGGACTGGGGAATTTGAAGTTCTTCATGAAGAAGATGGCTGGTTGATCTACAAAAGATCAAATGATGAGGAAACTTGGATTATTGCCATCAATAACTCCTCAAGCACAAGGAACTTCTCGCTGTCTGCAGAGGAAATAGGCAGTGATAAACAGCTCCAAGGCCTGTTCGAGAATGATATAGTTCGCCAGGAAGCGAATGGCGATTATAAAATAACATTGGATCGTGAAATCGCCGAGACTTTCCATGTCATCGACGAACGCGGATTCAATAAAGCCTATATAGCAGCTTTGATCGTTCTTTACGTAGTCTTTATGATTTTCCTTTGGGTAGTCTGGAAAAAAGGACGCCAGCGGAAAGCTGATGAAGCGGCCAAAACAGCTAATGAAAAGCAGGGCAATAATTAAAAAAGATATAGAAAAACGGCACAGAAAGTAATCTTCTGTGCCGTTTTTACCTATAATTTTTTATCTGCTTTATAGCCAGCCATATTCACCGGATCTTTTGGTGAGGAATAGGGAGGGGCATAACAGAGTTCAAGCGCCTGAAGATCATCAACAGTCAGGCCGGCATAGATCGCTGTCGCTATGACATCTATGCGTTTATCCACCCCTTTTGTGCCCAAGCACTGCGCCCCAAAGATTTCTCTGGTGTCAGGATCGTAATGGATCTTCAGTTTCAATTTGCCGTGATCAGGATAATAGCCCGCATTGGAATTGCCGTTATGGATCAGAGAAACCGAAGGGATTTCAAGCTCACGCAATTTGTTTTCGTTCAAACCGGTCATTGCAGCCGTTAAGCTGAAAATTTTAACGATTGAAGTGCCAAGAAGACCTTTTTTAGCAATCGGCTCACCGTTTATATGCTTGGCGGCTATATATGCCTGGCGGTGTGCAGGCCAGGCAAGAGGCACGCGTTTCGGTTCTTCCGTGACCATATCGAAATTTTCTGATGCGTCTCCGATTGCATAGATGGCGGGATCATTAGTCTGCATATATTCATTTGTTACGATGCCGCCGGTTTTCCCGATTTCCAGTCCGGCATCTTTAGCCAGACTGATATTGGGGGCGAGACCGACACTCATGATGATGAAATCCGTTTCAAGAACATCCCCATTTGACAGAGTTTGCGAACGTCCATTTACTTCCATGATATAAGCATTGGTCTGCAGGTGGATCTCATTCAATAACAATTCCTTTTCAATTTCCCGGGAAATGTCCTCATCCAGGATTGACATGATGTAGTCTGATTTATGGACCAGATGGACATCTATGCCAAGCTCTTTGAGGTTTTCAGCCATCTCAAGGCCAATGAAGCCGCCGCCTGAAATGGTGCAGCTTTGCGGATTATTCGATCGAATATAATCTTTGATGCCGAGCATATCGTTATAGCTCCGCAGAGTGAAAATATTGGCTGTTTCGCTGCCTTTTATATCCGGGAGGATTGCAGTTCCTCCGGGTGAAAGTATCAGTTTATCGTAACTTTCCTGAAACTCTTCACCGGTTTTCAGGTTTTTAACACGAATGCATTTATTGTCGCGGTCGATAGCAGTCACTTCATGTTTCAAATAGACATCGATATTGCGTTTTTCACGGAATTGCTCCGGATTGGCCATTAACAGTGATTCTTCGTCTTCTATGACTTCTCCGATAGCATAAGGCGTGCCGCACGCAGCGTAGGACATGACGGAATCACGGTCGAAAATTTTTATGATTGATTCCTTATTATAAAAGCGCAATTGGCCTGCGGCTGTGGCGCCTCCGCCAACTGCTCCGACGATGAGTACCTTTTCCATCCAAAAGCACCCCTTTAGGAATTTAATTTATTTTGGAAGAAGACCGCAAGAGTACCTGGTCCTGTATGGGCTGCAATAACTGAACCAATCATGTAAATTTCCACGTTTTTGGGGTGAAATTGTTCCTCGATCGCTTCTTTCATCAAGTTGGCGAACTCTTCGTCATCACCGTGGCTGATCGAAATGATTTGTTTTTCAAGCTGTTCACCGCGCTCCTCCATTAATTCCACAATGCGTTTAACAACTTTTTTCCGGCCGCGCAATTTTTCAATCGGCACCAGTTTGCCGTTTTCCACGTGAAGCAATGGCTTGATATTCAATAGACCGCCGACAAACGCGCTGCCTTTTGAAATACGGCCGCCTTTTGCCATATAATCCAAGTCTTCGACCGTAAACAGAGATTCAGTATGTTCAGCCATAAAACGGACACGTTCAATGATTTCTTTCAAGGGATGCCCTTGTGAACGAAGTTTAACGGCTTCTTTAACAAGCATGCCATAGCCAAGCGAAGCCAGTTTTGAATCCATTATTGTGAGTTTCAAATCCGGATATTCTTCACGGATTTGTTCAGATGCCATCATAGCCGTTCCATAAGTGCCGGACAATTCAGAAGAGAAGGCGATATAAAATCCTTCTTCGCCGTCTTTCGCCAATTGTTCAAAGGCATTCAGCATTTCATCCGGTGATACCTGCGATGTTTTAGGGCGTATATCATTACGGATGGCGTCAAAAACTTTCTGCGAATGGATGGTCCGGATATCTTCGAACTCTTCGTTGCCGATATGCACGCGTAACGGAAATAATTCCACGTTTTCTTTTTCAAAGAACTCTTTAGGTAAGTCTGATGCGCTGTCTGCGAATAATCTCATTCCAATCCCCCATTTCTTATTTTAAATTTAAGCGGTCAATCAATAATTCTGCTATTCCATCTTCATTATTGCTTAAAGTGATTTCATTGGCTATATTTTTTAATGGCGAAATGGCATTGCCCATGGCTACACCGACTCCTGCAAAGTCGATCATTTCCAAGTCATTGTCTTCATCACCGAAAGCAATGATGTTTTCTTTCGCAATGCCGAGCGATTTGGAAACCTGGTCCAGGCCGACAGCTTTGCTGAGCCCGCTCTTCACGATTTCGATGACATGCCACGGGGCACCCCAGCGCCTGTGGTCAATAACTTCAGCATGCACCTGATTCAAATGGTCATGAATTTCACCGACTTTTTCATAAGGTGCATGGATCAGCATCGATGTGGGATCGACTTTCAAATAATTACGCAAATCGCCTGTGGTGATATAAGGATTTCCGAACTTGAAGATATCCATCAGCTTTTCATCATGATGATGGACATACACATCATCCAAAACCTCGGCGACAATATTGTGGAAATTATAATCATGCATCGATTCCACAACTTCGTGCACTGTTTCCAACCCGATAGGTGTATGGAATCTGCCCCAGCTGTTATCAGCCGGGTGATGGACAAACGCGCCATTAAAATTGACAATTGGGGTTTTCAAGCCCAATTCTTTATAATAAGGCTCACTGGAACGATAAGGGCGACCGGTCGCAATCATTACCTGATGGCCATGCTCCATCGCTTTCGCCAAAGTATTTTTCGTTTTTTCGGAAATGACTTTTTGATCTGTCAATAAAGTTCCGTCCAGGTCGAGAACGATCAAATGCTGTTTCATGTAAACGGCTCCTTTCTATATATATACAGTTTAGCGATAATGAGAAGGGTTAGTCAAAAAATCTTGAGTTCAATGCATTCAATTTATCATCTTTATCGGGACTTATCATATGAAAAAAGAGGCGAATATTGGTAGGATTAGAAAAAAAGGGGGTAAGCGGCAAGTGAAAATTATTAAAGAAATGTGGGAAGGCATCCCATTGTTGCACGTCATGCCGGATGATGCTGCCGGGAATGAACTTCCAACGGTCATTTTTTTACATGGCCATATGAGCGCGAAAGAACATAATCTCCATTATGCTTACCAGCTTGCAGAGAAAGGCATCCGTGTTTTATTGCCTGATGCGCATCTGCATGGTGAAAGGGAAGAAGGCCAGGATGCGGTCCAATTAAGTTTGAGATTCTGGGAAATCGTTTTGACTTCAATCGAAGAGGTCGGAAAAATACATAAATTAGCGAAAGAAAAACGATTGATAAAAGGCGAGCCAGCTTTGGCTGGAACTTCGATGGGCGGAATCACTACTCTCGGAGCTTTGACAGTGTATCCATGGATACCATCGGCTGCGATCATGATGGGTGCCGCAAATTATGTTGAGCTGGCGAGTGCTCAAATGAAACAGTTTGAATCACGCGGCTTCACTTTGCCGATTACGGAAGAAGAACGTGCCAATATGCTCCGGACACTCGGACAGTTCGACGGCTCGGAAAAAATGGAGACTTATAATAAGCGCCCGTTATTTTTCTGGCACGGGGAACAGGACATCATCGTGCCTTTCGGACCGACTTATGATTTCTATAAAAAATTGAAGCTTAGTTATGGAGAAGCTGGGGACAAGCTGCAGTTTCTCCGCGAAAAGGAAACCGGGCACGCCGTCAGCCGCCCCGGCATGCTTGCGGCCACTGAATGGCTGTCGGAAAACTTGGGGATATAAGCTTGTCGATTTCATTCTATCCTGAAATTTGTTAAGATGGGTTTAATAGAAAAAGGAGGGATTGTCATGGATCAAGAGATGAAAGACAGCATGATGGGAGCACTCGAGACTGTAATCGACCCTGAACTGGGTGTCGATATCGTCAACCTGGGCCTTGTATATGATGTTGAGTTATCTGAAGACGGATTTGCAGTGGTTACAATGACTTTAACTTCAATGGGTTGTCCGATGGGACCTCAAATTGTTCAAATGGTCAAACAAGCTTTGTATGAATTGCCGGAAATTGAGGAAGTCGATGTAAAAATCGTCTGGCAGCCGGTATGGGGCAAAGAACATATGTCAAGATACGCTAAAATGGCGCTTGGCGTAAGATAAGATGTACAAAACCTTTTCGGAATTTAAACTCCGGAAAGGTTTTTTTATTGAAGAGCTGAAAGTTGCGCAATCAGAAAATCTTTTCTATAATTAAATTAGTCAAAGAAGGTCAAAGTTTATAGAGGGGGATAATTATGGTTCAATTCGCAGCTAATAATGAAGAGCAGAAATCGCCTTTGGAGCAATATGGACGAAATATGGTGGAGCAGGCACAGTCCGGGAAAGCGGATCCGGTCATTGGACGTGACGAGGAAATTCGCAATGTCATCCGCATCCTGTCGCGTAAGACAAAAAACAATCCGGTACTGATTGGTGAGCCAGGAGTCGGTAAAACAGCAATTGTCGAGGGACTGGCACAACGGATAGTCCGCAATGATGTACCTGAAGGCCTCAAAGACCGTGTAATTTATGAACTCGATATGAGCGCGTTGATAGCAGGCGCAAAATATCGCGGTGAGTTTGAGGAGCGTTTGAAAGCGGTGCTGAAACAAGTCAAAGACAGTGATGGGCAGATCATTCTGTTCATTGATGAAATCCATACAATCGTTGGAGCCGGTAAAACGGAAGGCGCGATGGATGCCGGAAATATGCTGAAACCGATGCTCGCCCGCGGGGAATTATACTGCATCGGGGCAACCACACTAGATGAATACCGCATGCATATTGAAAAAGACCCGGCTCTTGAAAGACGTTTTCAGCAAGTTCTTGTGCGTGAACCGTCTGTCGAAGACACCGTTTCAATTCTGCGCGGGTTAAAAGAACGATTTGAATTGCATCACGCCGTGCGGATCCATGACCGGGCGATTGTTGCCGCGGCAGCGATGTCAGACCGGTATATAACAGAACGTTTCCTGCCTGACAAAGCGATTGATTTGATCGATGAAGCATGTGCCATGATTCGTACGGAAATCGATTCAATGCCGCAGGAGCTCGACCAGGTGACGCGCCGGCTGATGCAATTGGAAATCGAGGAACAGGCTTTGATGAAAGAAAAAGACGCAGCGAGCAAAACCCGTCTGGAATCACTGCGCGAAGAAATCAAGGAATTGAAGGATTCTTCATCAGGCATGAAAAATCAATGGAATGAAGAAAAAGAATCCTTGAAGAAAATTCAGGAAAAACGCGAGCAGCTTGACCAATTACGGCGCAAGCTTGAAGAAGCCGAAAATAATTACGACCTGAATGCGGCAGCTGTTCTTCGCCACGGACAAATTCCTGAACTCGAAAAAGAATTGGCCGTCTTGGAAGCTGATTTGGCTGCAGGCGGAGCAGAGCGCCTTCTCCGTGAAGAAGTGACGGAAGAAGAAATCGCAGGCATCGTTGCTCGTTGGACCGGCATACCGGTAACAAAACTTGTGGAAGGGGAACGGGAGAAACTGCTTCGGCTTGATGAAACGCTTAAAGAGAGAGTCATCGGGCAAGATAAGGCTGTTGAGCTTGTGACTGAAGCGGTCTGGCGTGCCCGAGCGGGAATAAAAGATGAAAGAAAACCGATCGGTTCGTTTATTTTCCTTGGCCCAACGGGAGTCGGCAAGACTGAACTCGCCAAATCGCTGGCTGCGAACCTGTTTGATTCGGAAGATCATTTTATCCGGATCGACATGTCGGAGTATATGGAGAAGCACAGTGTATCCCGTCTGGTGGGAGCGCCTCCAGGCTACATCGGCTATGAGGAAGGCGGGCAATTGACGGAAGCGGTCAGAAGAAATCCGTATTCGGTTGTTCTGCTGGACGAAATCGAAAAAGCGCACCCGGATGTCGCAAATATTTTGCTGCAGATTTTGGATGACGGGCGCATCACAGACAGCCAGGGCCGTTTAGTAAACTTTTCAAATACAGTTGTCATCATGACATCCAATATCGGTTCTGCCCACATTCAGGCAAAAGATACTGAACATGATATAGAAGATATAGTCATGGCGGAATTGCGCAAGCATTTTAAACCGGAGCTGTTAAACAGAATTGACGATATCGTCATTTTCCATGCGCTGGACAACAGCCACTTCTATCACATCGCCAAGAAGATGATCAATGAATTGGCTGATCGTTTGCAGCAGCAGGAAATCACATTGGAAGCGGATGACTCAGTCATTAACTATGTGCTGGAAGCAGGAACGGATCCCCTTTTCGGGGCAAGGCCGCTGAAACGTTTTATCCAGCGTGAAATCGAAACCAAAATAGCCCGTGAATTGATCAAAGGCGATATTATGCCGAATACGACCATGTATTTGGAAATGGGCGAAGACAATCAATTGAAGATAACAAAAAAAGAAGCGTAAGCCGTGGCGGCCTGCGCTTCTTTTTTTTGTGTCGCTTTTCATTGTACAGACTCCAGCGGTCAACTCTCGCTTGCGCTTTTCTTACTTAGTGTTTCTCTGGTGCCGGTGATTCAGGAATGATTGAACCGATGATGAAAATTAGAACGGAAACAACAAGTGACATGTAGATTCCCGACATAAAGTTAAAGTCTACGTTCTGAACAGCACTTACAACGTAGTTTAGTGTTGTGATCAATAAAGCTGACCAGAATAAAGTTCCGATAAATTGCATCTGTTTCACCTCTGCATAAAATGTCTAGCTTAATAATAGCATAGCTTCCGCTTTGCAGAAAGAAAGTTTCATCATTCTTGAAAGATTTTGTCGGAAATATGTCGGCAACTTGAATAAATCTTTTCAATGACGTATTATTAACACCAGGTACTAAACATTTAAAGCAAGGTGAAATGAGGGGAAAAATATGAATGCAGGCATATTGGGAATTGGCCGTTGCTTACCCGAAACCATATTGACCAATTTCGAACTGGAACAGCGGATGGATACTTCTGACGAATGGATCCGGACAATGACGGGAATAGAAGAACGCCGGATAGCAGGAGACGAACAGGATACATCACATATGGCGCGTGAAGCCGCGCAGAAAGCAATAGATGCGGCTGGTATTGATCCAACAGAAATCGGATTGATATTGGTGGCGACTGTCACTGGAGATCAGCCGTTCCCTTCCATGTCCTGTGTAATCCAGCAGGAAATCGGTGCGGTAAATGCAGCGGCAATGGATATTTCGGCGGCATGCGCAGGATTTATGTATGGCATGGTTACAGCTAAACAATTCATCGATTCGGATGTTTATAAATATGTGCTGGTCGTGGGAGTTGAAAAGCTCTCGAAAATCACGAATTGGGAAGACCGGAATACAGCGGTTCTTTTCGGAGATGGAGCTGGTGCTGCTGTTATGGGCAAAGTCTCTGAAGGCAGAGGCATCCTGTCATTTGAGCTTGGGGCCGATGGAAGCGGCGGCAAACATCTTTATCAGGATGATTATCTTGTCATGAACGGACGGGAAGTTTTTAAATTTGCTGTGCGCCAAATGGGTGAATCAGCGGAAAATGTTATTGAAAAAGCCGGACTTGTAAAAGAAGATGTCGATTTTTTAATACCGCATCAGGCTAATATTCGAATAATGGAAGCCTCCAGGCAGCGTTTGGAATTGCCTGTTGTGAAAATGTCCAAAACGATCCATAAATACGGCAATACCTCGGCTGCTTCCATCCCGATCTCTTTGGTTGAAGATGTCGAAGAAGGAAGAATCAAAGAAGATGATGTTGTGGTGATGGTCGGATTTGGCGGGGGATTGACTTGGGGCGCCATTGCAATGCGATGGGGCAAATAATCAGGAATGCGAAAGGACAGATCAGAATGGCGAATCGTCGTGTAGTTATTACGGGAATTGGAGCGGTCACACCGCTTGGAAACAATATTGAAACAACGTGGAAAGCTATAAAAGAAGGCAAGTCAGGTGTCGGTCCATTGACTCGGCTTAATCCTGACGATTATAGCGCAAAAATTGCAGCGGAAATAAAAGATTTTTCTATAGAAGAATATATCGAGAAAAAAGAAGCCAGAAAAATGGACCGCTTTACGCATTATGCGCTTGCAGCGTCCATTATGGCGATGAAAGATTCCGGTCTGGAACTTGATGAAAAAACCTCATTGCGCACGGGTGTCTGGATCGGTTCAGGCATCGGCGGCATGGAAACGATTGAAAATCAGATGAACGTTTTAAATACAAGAGGCGTGCGCCGGATCAGCCCGTTTTTAATTCCGATGATTATTCCGGACATGGCTTCAGGGCAAGTATCCATCTATTTTGGGGCAAAAGGCATCAATTCCTGTTCGGTGACTGCCTGTGCTTCCGGAACCAACTCGATCGGAGACGCGTTTCGTGTAATTCAGCGCGGAGATGCGGATGCAATGATTTCAGGCGGAGCAGAAGCGCCGATCACACAATTATCAGTTGCAGGTTTTACAGCCAATACAGCATTGACGACAAATACCGATATCACTACCGCTTCACGCCCGTTTGATAAAAACCGTGATGGTTTCGTGGTCGGTGAAGGGGCGGGCATCGTGATCCTGGAGGAATACGAAATGGCCAAAGCCCGCGGAGCGAAAATCTATGCTGAAATCATCGGCTATGGTTCGACAGGCGATGCCCATCATATCACGGCTCCGGCACCAGGCGGAGAAGGCGCGGCTCGCGCTATGGAGCAGGCATTGGCTGACGGGGGCATTGAAAAAAAGGAAATCGGTTATATCAATGCGCACGGAACAAGCACACCTTATAATGACTTGTTTGAAACAATGGCGGTAAAATCGGTGTTTGGCGAGCATGCCTACAAGCTTGGCATGAGTTCAACTAAGTCGATGACTGGCCATTTGCTTGGTGCTGCGGGAGGAATCGAAGCCATCTTTACAGCATTGGCGCTGAAAGAAGGCATCATGCCACCGACGATCAATTACAGTACCCCAGATGAAGAATGTGATTTGGACTACGTTCCGAATGAAGCCAGAAAAGCGGATTTCACCTATGCCATGAGCAACTCGCTAGGTTTCGGCGGCCATAACGCTTCACTCGTATTTAAAAAATATGAATAATGAAATGATGCCCTGCAATTTATTGCGGGGCGTTTTTTTATACCTTGAAAACATTTCAAGAAATAAAAAAATATTTTTTAGGATATGGAAAACCCAGTAGGTACAAGGAAATATTCCCTTATTTGATTTTTAATTAACAAAAAATTTTTTAAATTACAAAAAAGTGATTGATTATGTAATGTTTTTGTAATAAACTTTATGAAAGTTGAATTAACAGAAAAAAAAGAATTTTGAGGTGTTCGCATGTCAGCTAAAAATACATCAATTACACAGACACCAATTTTGCAGGTCGAGAACCTTCAAACCGGTTTTAAAATCGATGGCGACTTCCATAATGCTGTTGAAGGAGTGTCGTTTGAAGTAAAGCGCAAGCAAATAGTAGGCGTAGTTGGAGAGTCGGGTTGCGGGAAAAGTGTAATGTCACTGTCAATCATGCAATTATTGCCAACTGGAATCGGAAAAATCCGCGGTGGCGAAGTTAAATTCGAAGGCAAGAATATCTCAAGCCTGTCTGATAAAAAAATGAATAATATACGCGGAAAAGATATATCAATGATTTTCCAGGAACCGATGACTTCCTTAAACCCGGTTTTCACTATCGGCTACCAAATAGAAGAAGTCATTCTGAACCATGAAAAAATATCGAAAAAAGAAGCCCGCCTCCGTTCGGTGTCATTGCTGAAAAGTGTAGGCATACCCCGTGCGGATAAAATTGTGGATGAATATCCTCACCAATTATCAGGCGGAATGAGGCAGCGCGTTATGATTGCGATGGCCATTGCGTGCCAGCCCAAACTGCTGATTGCGGATGAACCGACAACCGCACTCGATGTAACAGTGCAGGCCCAGATTCTTGATTTGCTGAAAGGCATACAGGAAGCGAATGACATGGCAATTATTCTGATCACCCACGATTTGGGTGTCGTTGCTGAAATCTGTGATGAAGTTCTGGTCATGTATGCAGGAAAGATTGTGGAAAAAGCGACAGTTGATGAACTGTTCAACAATCCGAAGCACCCTTATACGGACCTGTTGATGAAGGCCATTCCGAGAATGGATGAAGATGTTGAAGTTCTGGCGACGATTGATGGCCTGGTTCCTTCAGTGATGAATATGCCTGAAGTCGGCTGCCGATTTGCGAACCGCTGTCCATCGGCAATGCCCGAATGTCTGACAGTGACGCCTAAACTCGGAGAAGTGGCTTCGCATCATGAAACGGCTTGCCTGCTGTATGACGAAAGCTGGCCAGAAGGCACAAAACCTTATAGAGAAGGAGCGTCCATGGCATGACAACTAGAGACTTTATCCAAGACAGAATCGACAGCCTTGAGAATCGGGACGTGCTTCTCGAGGTCCAGAACCTTAAAACCTATTATCCAGTAAGAGGCGGTTTTTTCAAAAGGACCATTGGGCATGTAAAAGCCGTAGATGATGTTTCATTCACTATCCGCAAAGGCGAGACACTCGGTCTTGTTGGTGAATCAGGATGCGGCAAGTCGACAACCGGAAGGACGATTCTCCGGCTGCTGAAACCGACAGACGGCCAAATCCTTTTTGAAGGAAAAGAAATCACGAAAATCTCGGGATCAAAGCTTCAAAAGGCCCGCCGTGATTTCCAGATGGTTTTCCAGGATCCATATGCTTCCCTCAATCCGACGCAGATGGTCGGCGATATTATCGCTGAACCGATTCTCAATTATGAGAAGCGCAACAAGAAAGAGCTGGAGCAGGAAATCAAATCTTTATTAACCAAGGTTGGACTGCCGGAAGCGGCATATTATAAATACGCCCATGAATTTTCAGGCGGCCAGCGTCAACGCATCGGGATAGCCCGGGCACTCGCGTTGAATCCAAAGTTGATTGTGGCAGATGAGCCGGTTTCGGCACTGGATGTTTCTGTCCAATCGCAAGTTTTGAATCTGCTTAAGGAATTGCAGATTGAATTCGATCTCACTTATTTGTTTATCGCGCATGATCTCAGCGTTGTAAAACATATGAGCGATCGGATCGGTGTTATGTATTTGGGCAATCTCGTCGAGGTTGCTTCAAATAGAGATCTATACAAGGAGCCGCTGCATCCTTATACACAAGCCCTGATTTCTGCGATTCCGGAACCAAATACGGCGATCAAGAAAGAACGGATTGTGCTTGAAGGAGATGTTCCAAGCCCGCAAAATCCGCCAACAGGCTGTCCGTTCCATACGCGCTGCCCGATGGCAATGGAAGTATGTTCGAAAGAAAAGCCTCCATTAAAAGAAGTGCGGCCTGGCCATCACGTTGCCTGCGTCTTGTATTGATCAAAAAAAATAGTAGGGGGAAAATCATGAAAAAGAACAAATCGTTATTATGGCTTTTCGCTTTGATTCTTGTCCTGTCTGCGTTCCTTGCAGCATGCGGCGGAGATGACAGCGGATCGTCCTCGGATGATGCAGACAAAAAAGAAGAAACTGAAACAGAAACTGAAACAGAAACAGAAGGCACTGCTGAAGGAGAGCCTCAGGCAGGCGGAACATTGGTGTACGGCATTGACGCTCCACCAGAAGGATTATTCTCATCTGCTTTTTATGGCATCGCAACGGATGCTGAAGTAATCGATCTTTATGATGAGCCATTAATTACTTATAACGAAAACCTGGAACCAATTCCTAACGTAGCTTCATGGGAAACAGAAGACAATAAAGTCTTCACTTTCACATTCGAAGAAGGCGTTAAATGGCATAACGGCGAAGAACTGACAGTTAATGACTGGGTATTCGCATTAGAAACAATCGCTAACAAAGATTACGATGGTCCTCGTTACACGAACGTCCAAACAATTGAAGGAGCAGAAGCTTTCCGCAACGGTGAAGCTGATACGATTTCAGGAATTGAAGTTGTAAGTGATTATGAAATCAAAATCACTTTCGATCAGGCACGTGTAAACAACTTAACAAACCTTTGGGTATATGCTCTTCCTGAATCAGTAATGGGCGATGTGCCAGTTGCTGAAATGTCAGGATCTGAATGGGTACGTTCCACTCCAATCGGAATCGGGCCATTTAAAATTGAAAATATCGTAGCTGGTGAATCAGTAGAACTTACTAAAAATGAAGACTACTGGAACGGCGATGTTAACTTGGACAAGATTGTAGTCCGCGTTATCGACAACTCTTCTGTAGTCGGCGCATTGCAAAATGGCGATGTTGACATGCTTTCCCTTCAGCCAGTTTCTGGACCTGAAGTAGAACCTTTGGAAAATGTCGAAATCATCACTTACCCTGGATTGTCTTACTATTATGTAGGATTCAAACTTGGTAAATTCGACAACGATTCACAATCAATTGTAGAAGAAAACCCTAAATATCAAGACAAACAGCTTCGTCAGGCGATGATGTATGCGCTGAACCGCCAAGAGTGGGTTGATGCATTCTTCTTCGGCTACGCAAACGTAGTAAACGCTCCAGTACCGAGCTCCCACTGGAATGCAGCTGATAACAGCGAATTGAACACTTATGAATATGATCCTGAAAAAGCTAAGACTTTGCTTGATGAAGCTGGTTATGTAGACCAAAACGGAGACGGTTTCCGTGAAGATCCAAATGGTGATGAGTTTATCGTTAAATTCTCACATTATGCTACTGGAAACCCTACATTCGAGTCACGCGCGCAAGCAATCACTCAATATTTCGAGGAAGTAGGACTTCAATCAGAACTTGAGATGGTAGAAGTTAACTTGTACTATGACATGATCGAAAAAGATGATCCAGCTATCGAAACATTCTTTGGCGGCTGGGGAACTGGAGCAGATCCGGATCCTTCAGGTCTATGGAAAGCAGATCAGCTTTGGAACTACCCACGCTACAACAATCCTGAAGCCGACAAATTGCTTGACGACGCTCTAGACATTGAAGTCGTTGGCACAGATCAGGCTAAACGTGCTGAACTGTACATTGAATGGCAGAAGATTGTAAACGAAGATTTGCCGATGCTTTATATCGCAGAACTTGAAGAAATTGTTGCTTTGAACAATCGTGTAGGCGGAGTTGAATATGACGTATCTGGTCAAAACAACCCTGCTGAATGGTTTGTAACAGAATAATACAGGTAAGAAACCTTCAACGATGGGCTGGCATTAGCTAGCTCATCGTTGAAAAATTATATGAAGCTCTTATGCACGGTAAGGGGCGTTTGAAAGCAAATAACTCTTACCGTGCCGGAGAGCGGCAACAGAGAACTTTACAGACAAGGAGAGTATAAATGCTTAAATATACGATTAAAAGATTGCTCGGAACGATTCCTATGCTCATCCTTATTTCCATCGTAGTATTTTCATTGGCAAAATTGATGCCGGGGGATTCCCTGAGTGGAGAAATTGATCCTTTGAATACAAATCCGGAATATATTGAGGAAATGAGAGAAAAACTGGGTTACAACGAACCGCTGCCAGTGCAGTATTTTAATTGGATTACTGGCTTTGTGCAGGGGGATTTCGGTAAATCGACAAAATATAAGACAGATGTATTCGATATTATCATGGAAAAAGTTCCGAATACCTTATTGCTGGGTGTAATTTCTCTTATCATCACGTATATCCTGGCGTTTGCAATGGGGATGTATTCAGGCAGGAGGCCCTATACCATCGGGGATAATGCCATTGCGGGGATAAACTATATCATGCTTGCGATTCCATCTTTCGTAGCCGCTGTAGTTGCCATCTATTTCTTTTCTTTCCACTTGAACTGGTTCCCGTTTGGCGGATCGGTGGACATTCTGATTGAAAAAGGCAGCTTTGAATATTATATAAGCAAATTACATCATGTTCTCCTGCCGGCGTTAGTTCTTGGCGCGATGGGAACAGCCTCATATACGCAGTTTCTGCGCAACGATATTATTGATAATTCACGGAAAGATTTTGTTCGTACTGCCCGCGCCAAAGGAACGCCAATAAGAAAAATCTATAATGTACATATTTTAAGAAATTCCATTATTCCTTTAGTGACGTTTTTAGGATTTGATTTTGCCGCATTGATTGGCGGAGCTATTATCACTGAAACAATTTTTACATATCCGGGAATCGGTATGCTGTTCCTTGATTCGGTGACCAGCCGGGATTACCCGACATTGATGGCTCTTACTATGCTTTTGTCATTCCTGACATTAGCCGGAAATTTAATAGCAGACTTATTATACGGCGTCGTGGATCCACGAATCCGCCTGGATTGAGGAGGAAGCAGAATGGCATCATCAACAACTTTATCTCAGCAAAAGAAGCCGGAACGAAGCTTGTCTCCCTGGCAGATTGCAAGAAGAAAGTTTTTAAAGAACAAATTGGCCATGATCAGTTCGGTTTTTATCATTTTGGTCACTTTGCTGTCCATCGCAGCGCCTTTACTGGCTCAGTATTTATCACCATTGCCGGATATTGCGAAAGTGAATATCGGATCAATGAATATACCGCCCAACAGTGAGCACATACTCGGGACGGACAAAAGCGGCAGAGATGTATTGACCCGCCTGTTTTACGGTGGGAGGATCTCTCTGCTGGTCGGATTCAGCGCCACTTTGATGGTAATTGTTTTAGGGACTATTGTAGGCTCCATTGCAGGGTTCTTTGGAGGACTTGTTGACAATATTCTTATGCGATTCACTGATTTAGTATTGACGTTTCCTTTTTTAGTCTTTGTTATCGTCTTGAACACAATACTCTACGGCAGAGTTGATGGACTATGGGTCCTGATCATTGTCATCGGAGTATTGAGCTGGGGAGGGGTGGCCCGTCTGGTGCGCAGTAAAGTCCTGGCGGAAAAAGAGAATGAATATATTCTGGCCGCTCTGTCCATAGGCTGTTCACCGTTCAAAGTAATTGCGAAGCATTTACTGCCAAACGTGGCTTCGACGATTATTGTCCAGGCAACATTGATTTTTGCAAGCATGATCGTGGTTGAATCTGCATTAAGCTACCTTGGATTCGGAGTGCCGCAAGCGACTCCAAGCTGGGGAATCATGCTGTCTTCCGCCAACGAACCGGATGTGCTGCAAGGCAAGCCATGGATCTGGATGCCGCCGGCGATAGTTCTGACATTGACGATTCTTTCCATTAACTTTATAGGTGAGGGATTGAAGGATGCATTGAATCCTAAATCCTTGAGATAAAAAAAGTTCCGCACAATTTAATGTGCGGAACTTTTTTTGGGTTTTGATGAAATGGAAAGTGCTTGGGAAGGGGAGCCTTTTGTCCAGACTCCAGCAGCCCAGCTCTTCGGGTCATAAGCCACTTTGGCTATACGGCTGAAAAGACGCCGCTTCGCCAAATCGTCTTATGCCTTTCAGAGCTTAACGGGCGCAGTCGCTTTTCGTGATTTTCTGCCAAGACCCATTGCGTTTTCCATTTTCTTAAGTGTTTTATTCGCAAGGCGCGCTGCTTTTTCTGCGCCCTCGTCAAGGATACGGTCGAGTTCATCCGACTCGACCAGTTGTGCATAGCGTTCCTGGATAGGCGCCAGGTGATCAGTGACCGCTTTGGCGACAGAAGCTTTAAAGTCACCGTATCCGGCACCGTCGTATTTGGCTGTCAGTTCTTCTATTGATGCGCCGGTAAGCGCAGCTTCGATCGTAAGAAGGTTTGAAACGCCAGGTTTGTTGACAGGATCGAAACGGACGATACCTTCAGAATCCGTTACGGCACTCTTGATTTTTTTCTCAATTGTCTTCAGATCATCCAGCAATGTGATGATGGATTTTTTATTCGAATCCGATTTGCTCATCTTTTTAGTCGGATCCTGCAAGGACATGATCCGCGCGCCGTGTTTGGGAACACGGATTTCAGGGATGGTGAGAACGTCGTTGTATTTCTTATTGAACCGTTCCGCCAGGTCCCGCGTCAATTCGATATGCTGTTTCTGATCATCGCCGACTGGGACGATATTCGTTTGATACAGCAGAATATCCGCAGCCATCAACGGGGGATAGGTAAGCAATCCTGCAGAGACTGAAACATTTTTCAAAGATTTATCTTTATACTGCGTCATCCGCTCGAGTTCACCGATCGTAGCGATGCACTGAAGCATCCAACCGGCCTGAGCGTGTGCGGGCACTTCCGATTGGATAAACAATGTGACCTTTTCCGGATCAATGCCTACAGCAAGATAAAGTGCAGCCAGAGCTTTGATATTCTTCCGAAGCTCAAGCCGGTCCTGCGGCATTGTTATAGCGTGCTGATCAACGATGCAAAAAATGCAATCGTACTCTTCCTGCAGCTCTGTGAATTGCTTGAACGCTCCGATATAATTTCCTAGTGTTACTGTTCCGGTAGGCTGGACGCCTGAAAAAATTCTGTTCATTCCAAATTCCTCCTCAAAATAAAAAAACACAGCAAGCATCCCTGCAAAGGGACGAAGCTGTGTTTCCGTGGTACCACCCTAGTTGCCGTTTCCGGCCACTCTTCTTCATAACGTGAAGATGACGGAGCAGGCTACTCATAGTTTCACCCGCTCAGCTCGAAAGCCCATTCAATGCACACCTTCATCTGTTTTCACCAGCCACAGACTCTCTATTATAGAAGGAAACGCATCTACTCTTCTTTCTCAACGCCTGATATATTGTTCTTATTATAGTATAAGCAAGAAATGGATTGCAATATTATAATTCGTAAACAAGCAAGGATATGCTCATCATCAGGATGGTCACTATGCCGATTATAAGGAGCGGGGCAGCTGAAAAGGGTATGATCTCGGAAGGCATACGCATTTCATCATCGTCCAATGTGCTTTTACGGCGATAGAACTTTCGCATGCTCATTGTGAAAATATCGAAGGCCCCGGTCTGCACGACGAAAATCCAAGCGCCGAAAAAAACCAGTATTCCACCATAGACAAATGATGTGTTGATGTAGGACAAAAGAGATAAGTCTTCCGGACGTATAAAGATGGTCAGGAATATTATTGCCTGAACCACTAAAATCCACATGATTATTTTTTTCAATTTCGCACTCTCCTCTAGATGATTGTAGATGGAAACGAAAAAAAAATCAAAAAAAATCATCGGAAATGCTTTGCAAGAAAACGCTTACAAACGTAATATTCACGCGATTTATTCTGTAATAAATGTCACACTATTATTATAATGACCGATAAAATATAAAAAAAAGCCTGTACAAGGTTAAAAGAATATGTATAATTAACAGTGTACCAATTTTTCAGAAAATTTAAGGGGGTCACCTAAGTGAAGAACAGCAAGCTATTTTGGCTACTTGGCCTAGTTCTTGTTCTCAGCATCTTCCTAGCTGCATGTGGCGGCGGAGACGATTCTGACACAAGTACTGAATCAGAAACACCAGAAGAAGAGACAGATACTCCTGCTGAAGGAGAAGAATCTGAAGGAGCATCAGGCGAGCCTGACGCAGAACAAGTTTTAAACCTAGTTGAAGGTGCGGAAATTCCATCAATGGACTCAGCCATCGCTGAAGATGCTGTAGCATTCAACATCTTGAACAACGTTAACGAAGGTTTATTCCGCTTAAACGAAGAAAATGTTGCAATTCCTGCATTAGCAGAAAGCGAGCCTGAAATTTCTGAAGACGGCTTGACTTACACTTTCAAATTGCGTGATGCTAATTGGTCGGATGGTACACCGGTAACAGCACAGGATTTTGAATTTGCTTGGAAACGCGCGCTAGACCCTGAAGTAGGATCTCCTTATGGTCCATACATGATGGCTGGCACAATCAAAGGCGCTACTGAAGTATCAGAAGGCGCTGACCCATCAGAACTTGGTGTTGTTGCAGAAGACGAAAAAACTCTAGTTGTTACACTTGAGCGTCCAACTCCATACTTCATGTCTTTGATGGCTTTCGGAACTTTCTATCCACAGAACGAAGCATTCGTTACTGAAAAAGGCGACGACTACGCTTTGAACTCTGATAACTTGCTTTACAACGGTCCATTCATGCTTACAAACTGGGATGGCACTGGCTTGACTTGGACAATGGAGAAAAACCCTGAGTACTGGGATGCTGAAACAGTTCAACTTGAAACTATCAACGTTGACGTTGTTAAAGAAACATCTACAGCTCTAAACCTTTACCAATCTGGCGAGAAAGACCGCGCTGGACTATCTGGTGAATTCGCAATGCAATACGCTGACGATCCAGAAGTTGTAAGAGAACTTGAACCAACATTGTTCTACTTGAAATTCAACCAAGAACGCAATGGTGAAGAAACACCACTTGCTAACGTAAACATCCGTAAAGCGATCTCTATGTCATTCAACAAACAAGATCTTGTTGACGTAGTATTGGCTAACGGTTCACTTCCAGCTAACTACCTTGTTCCTACTGAGTTCACATTCACTGAAGACGGAGCAGATTTCCGTGAAGTCAACGGTGACTTGACTGGCTTTGATGTAGAGCAAGCACAAGAATTCTGGGCTACTGGCCTTGAAGAAATCGGTGAAACTGAAGTAACTCTTGAACTATTGGGCGGCGACAGCGAATTGGCTGGTAAAATGGACGCTTACTTGAAAGAACAAATGGAAACTAACCTTGAAGGTTTGACTGTAAACTTGAAAGCTGTACCATTTGGCGTTCGTCTTGAACTTGACGAAGCACAGGACTATGACATGCAAAACTCTGGTTGGGGCCCTGACTATCAGGATCCAATGACATTCATTGACTTGTTCGTAACTGGAGCTTCACACAACTTGATGTCTTATTCTAGTGAAGAATTCGACAGCTTGGTTGAACAGGCTAAAGGCGAACTAGCTCAAGATGCAACAGCTCGCTGGGAAGCTATGGCTGAAGCTGAAAGAATCCTGATTGAAGAAGATGCTGCAATCGCGCCGATTTACCAACGCGCTACAATGGCTCTTCAAAAACCATATGTACAAAACATCATTTCTCACCCATTCGGTGGAGATTACAGCTACAAATGGGCTTTCATTTCAGGCAAAGAGTAATTTAAACTGAAGTCACGGTTTTAAAACCAAATAGAAAGAGAGTATATCGCTACTTTAGCTCGATATACTCTCTTTTCTAATGTAGGAAAGTTCACCGAAAATTAACCCTTTTCTGCTAAATTTGAAAAAAATAAGTTTTTGTTTTCATACATAAACAGAGCTTATATAATAGAAGTATTCTATTTCGGAGGTGCAACATGGCAAGATATATTGGCAAACGGATAATATATATGGTGATTACATTGGCGTTGATTGCCACATTCACTTTTTTCTTGATGAAGATACTACCAGGTTCCCCTATCGCTTCCGCAGATAAATTATCTCCAGAACAAAGGGCAGTCGTAGAAGCAAGGTACGGTCTGGACGACCCCCTTCCGGTACAATATTTCAATTATATGTTCGGCCTTGTACAAGGTGATCTTGGCATTTCGATCAACCAGTTTAAAGGCGCAGATGTAACTGATGTTATTTTGAGCCGTATGGGACCATCAGCACAAATTGGTTTCCAAGGAATGCTATTGGGTACGGTTTTAGGGATCCTCCTAGGGATGATTGCCGCATTGAGGCAAAATACATGGGTTGATTATTCCAGCACAATTGTTGCGATAATCGGTATTTCGATTCCATCCTTTGTATTTGCGTCAATGCTACAATACTTCTTAGGCCTGAAATTAGGCTGGTTCCCGGTTGCTTTGTGGAAAGACGGATTTATGTCCAGTGTCCTTCCATCGATCGCTTTAGCGATGTTCCCGCTTGCTACAGCAGCGCGGTTCATCAGAACAGAAATGATCGAAGTACTAAGCTCAGATTATATAACACTTGCCAAAGCCAAAGGCGCAAGCGGCTCTGAGATTGCGTTCAAACACGCATTCCGGAATGCATTGATTCCGTTGATCACGGTTCTTGGACCAATGGCTGTTGGTATCTTGACAGGATCACTGGTTGTAGAACAAATTTTCGCAATTCCTGGAATCGGCGAACAGTTCGTTAAGTCAATCATGGTGAGTGACTTCTCAATCATAATGGGTACTACAATCTTCTTCTCAGTATTCCTGATCCTAGTAATTCTAATTGTCGATATTATGTACGGTATTATAGATCCTCGTATCCGTCTTTCAGGAGGTAAGAGTTAATGACCCAAAACTATGATAAATTGCCTCAAGGGTCTTTTGACAGAATACCAAGAGACACTCAGCAGGCAGAACGTATCTCGAAACCCAGCGTCAGCTTTTGGCAGGACGCATGGCGCAGACTCAGAAAAAACAAAGGTGCTATATTCAGTTTAATCCTGTTTGGATTGATTGTTCTTATGGCATTGCTGGGACCGATTATCAGCCCTTATTCACCAAATGCACAAACGATCACACACGCAAACCTTCCGCCTAAAATTCCGGTGATTGAAAATCTGGGCATTTTTGACGGCGTTGGTACACTTGGCGGTAAAGAAGTGGATTTATACGAGATGAAAAACGTTGACCAAAACTATTGGTTCGGTACTGATGGTCTTGGCCGTGATATGTTCTCGCGTGTTTGGAAAGGTACGCAAGTATCGTTATTCATCGCATTTGCCGCAGCGGCAATCGATATGCTGATCGGTGTCATTTATGGCGGTATCTCAGGGTACTTCGGCGGACGAGTCGATGATATCATGCAGCGTATCGTCGAGATTCTGACAGGTATACCGAACCTTGTTGTCGTAATCCTATTCATCATGATCATGGACCCAGGGATTCTGGCCATCATCATCGCACTGACCATAACCGGTTGGACCGGTATGTCGCGGGTTGTCCGTGGTCAGGTGCTTAAATACAAAACCCAGGAATTCGTGCTGGCAGCGCGTACCCTGGGCGCGAGTGATGGCCGTATAATCCGGAAGCATTTAATGCCCAATGTACTGGCTGTTATCATCATTAATACTATGTTCACGATTCCTTCAGCCATTTTCTTCGAAGCATTCTTGAGCTTCATCGGATTAGGGCTGCAGGCACCGGATGCTTCACTTGGTACACTTATTAACGACGGTTACAAATTGATCCAGTATCAGCCGCATATCTTGGCGATCCCGGCATTCGTACTTAGTTTGATCATGATCGCATTCAACTTGATCGGTGATGGATTGCGCGATGCCCTCGATCCTAAGATGAAAGATTAAGGAGGAAAGCCGAAGATGGAGAAAATTCTACAAGTTAAGGACCTCGAACTTTCCTTTAACACTTTTGGCGGGGAAGTAAAAGCTATACGGGGTGTAAATTTCGATTTATATAAAGGTGAAACTCTGGCAATCGTAGGTGAGTCGGGTTCAGGTAAATCTGTTACCACGAAATCCATCATGCGTTTATTGCCTGAAAGTTCAGCTGAATTTAAAAATGGAGAGATTTTGTTCGGGGGAAGAGACCTGACAAAATTGTCCGATAAAGAAATGCAGAAAATCCGCGGTAAAGATATTTCGATGATTTTCCAGGATCCGATGACATCGTTGAATCCGACGATGCCAATCGGCCGTCAAATCACTGAACCTTTACTGAAGCACCAAAAAATCAGTAAAAGCGAAGCACGCAAAGTGGCAATCGATCTTTTGCGCCTCGTAGGCATGCCTAAACCGGAATTGCGGATGAAACAATATCCGCACCAATTCTCGGGTGGACAGCGCCAGCGTATTGTTATCGCTATTTCACTTGCCTGTAATCCACAGGTGCTCATTGCAGATGAGCCGACTACTGCACTTGATGTTACAATTCAGGCTCAAATCCTTGAACTGATGAAAGACCTTCAGAAAAAAATTGATACTTCGATCATCTTCATCACGCACGACCTTGGGGTTGTGGCGAATGTTGCGGATCGTGTAGCAGTAATGTATGGAGGCAAAATCGTGGAAATCGGAACAGTGGATGAAATATTCTATAATCCGCAGCATCCTTATACATGGGGCTTATTAAGTTCAATGCCTTCATTGGATACTGAAGACGCAAAACTCTATGCTATTCCAGGAACACCGCCTGATCTGCTCGATCCTCCGAAAGGGGACGCATTTGCTCTGCGCAGTGAATATGCGATGAAGATTGACATGGAAATGGATCCTCCATTCTTTAAAATCTCTGATACTCATATGGCTGCAACCTGGCTGCTGCACCCGGATGCGCCGCAAGTCGAGCCGCCGCTGAGTGTCATTGAAAGAATGAAAAAGTTCCCTGGTAGCCGCTATTATGAAGGGAGCGCAAACTGATGGCTGAGAAATTACTTGAAATCAGAAATCTGAAACAGCATTTTAATGTGGGTAAAGCCAATGAAGTCAAAGCAGTCGACGGCATCTCTTTTGACATCTACAAAGGAGAAACTCTAGGGCTTGTTGGAGAATCCGGCTGTGGTAAATCCACTACCGGACGTTCAATCATCCGTTTGTACGATGCGACTGATGGAGAAGTTTTATATGAAGGTGAAAATGTCCACGGCAAGAAAAGCAAAAAGGACCTGAAGAAATTCAACCGTAAAATGCAGATGATTTTCCAGGATCCGTATGCTTCGTTGAACCAGCGGATGAAAGTCATGGACATTATTGCCGAAGGCATCGATATCCACGGACTGGCAAAAAATTCAAAAGAACGTGAAAAAATGGTTTTTGATTTGCTGGATACTGTAGGCTTGAATAAAGAGCACGCCAACCGTTATCCGCATGAGTTTTCTGGTGGACAAAGACAGCGTCTGGGAATTGCCCGCGCACTTGCGGTAGATCCGGATTTCATCATTGCTGATGAGCCGATTTCCGCATTGGACGTATCGATCCAAGCGCAGGTAGTCAACCTGCTGAAAGAATTGCAGGAAGAAAAAGGGCTGACATATCTATTCATCGCCCATGACCTTTCAATGGTCAAATATATCTCAGATCGCATCGCCGTTATGTACTTCGGTAAAATGGTGGAGCTTGCACCAGCTGATGATCTATATAACAACCCGATGCACCCTTACACGCAATCATTGCTGTCAGCGATTCCGCTTCCAGATCCGAACTACGAGCGCAATCGCGTGCGTAAGTCCTATGATCCCGCTTCCCATAATTATGCGGAAGGCGAGGATGTCCGGATGAGAGAAATCACTCCTGGCCACTTCGTGGATTGTTCTGAGCGTGAGTTTGAAGCTTTGAAAGCCGGTTCTTTAAAAGTATAAAAAATTTAGCAGTACCACGCCGTGGTATTGCTATTTTTTTGTTTCAATTTGTCAAAATGATGATAAAATGGAATAAGAAAGACAACTGAGAGGATGTTAAAGCAAATATGAAAAAAATGAGATTGGCAGCAGCAACCGCTTTGTTATTCAGTGGACTGGCTGCAGCACCCGTTATGGCAGCAGATGAAAATGCACAGGATTTCACCACACGTACATATAATGCAGTAGAAATAAATTCGGAAGTTCTGGCCAGTTCACAATTGTTCAAATACAATTCGGGTCTTTCATTTGAATATCCGGACGCGGTCCGCGGAATCTTTGTAACAGGGCATTCTGCCGGAGGAGCGCGTTTTGACAGTTTGATCGACTTGGTCAATACTTCAGACCTTAATGCAATGGTTATCGATGTCAAAGAAGATTTCGGGTATTTGACTTATGAACCTGAGGAAGGTTCTGAGCTGGCCGAATTCGGTATCGGTCAGCCGTATATAAAAGATCCGCGCGCAATGCTGGAGCGCCTGGAACAAGAAGAAATCTATCCGATAGCTCGAGTTGTCGTCTTTAAAGATTCAGCATTGGCGGAAAACAAGCCTGAGTGGTCATTCAAAGAGGGCGGCCAGGTTTGGAAAAACCGGAGAGGGGAAGCTTTCGTCAATCCTTTCATGAAAGAAGTCTGGGATTATAATGTGGATATCGCGATTGAAGCGGCTAAACTTGGATTCAAGGAAATTCAGTTTGACTATGTCCGTTTCCCTGAAGGATTTGAAAATCGCGCGGATACACTGGAGTACTCCAAGGGAGAATATGATGGTGAGGAATACGACAATGTTCAGCGCCGTGTGGATGCGGTAACTGACTTTGTAGCGTATGCCCATGAACAATTGGAGCCTTACGATGTCGAAGTTTCTGTTGATATCTTCGGTTATTCCGCTACGTTGCCGGAAGCACCGGGAATCGGCCAGAACTTCTCGAAGATTTCTGAGAACGTGGATGTAATTTCTTCAATGATCTATCCAAGCCATTGGACTTCGTATTTTGGCATTGCGAAGCCAGACCTGGAACCATATAAATTGGTAGCGGAATACTCGAAAGTGGAAAATGCGAAACTTGGTGAACTTGAAAATCCGCCGGTTTCAAGACCGTGGCTTCAGGACTTTACAGCTTCATACCTTGGGGCAGGAAACTACTTGAACTACGGAAAAGCTGAAGTGGAAGCTCAGATCAAGGCACTAAACGACAACGGCATAGATGAATTCCTGTTATGGAATGCAGGCAATACGTATTCGACTGGTGTAGATTATACGCCGAATAATTAATGAAGGAAAAGAGGCTGATTTTTAAATCAGCCTCTTTTTTTGAAACTTTTTCTCGTTGAAATCGTACTATTAAGTGTAAGAAACATTTTCAAAAAGAAAATCCTAATTGAGAATAAAAAAATTTTTAATTTGGGTTTAACTGTTAAAATAATCGGGTAATTTTATATTGTATAGATATAGAGAAACTTAAAATATAGCGAAAGTGTGACAAGTATTATGCATTTCCTATATTAATATGCGATTACTATATTCAATTTAAACCTGATATTGTATAATGAATGTAAAGCTTTTAATTATATTCATTCTAATTTAGCGATAAAAGAAATGAATCCCCCGAATCCGAAAGGAAGTGTTCAATTATGATGGTAACGCTATTTACTTCCCCAAGTTGCACATCTTGCCGTAAAGCAAAAGCATGGTTGGAAGAGCATGATATTCCATATACAGAACGCAATATTTTTTCTGAACCTCTTACAATCAGTGAAATAAAAGAAATTTTACGTATGACTGAAGATGGCACTGACGAAATTATTTCTACACGTTCGAAAATATTCCAGAAACTGAATGTGGATGTGGAAAGTCTTCCGCTTCAGCGATTATATGAGTTAATCCAGGAACATCCTGGCCTATTACGCCGGCCAATCATCATGGACGAAAAAAGACTGCAAGTCGGTTATAACGAAGATGAAATCCGCCGGTTCCTCCCTCGTAAAGTAAGAGCATACCAATTGCTCGAAGCACAACGAATGGTGAACTGAAAATAAGCTAAAAGCTGTCCGGCCTTTATGTCAATTCATAATGGATCTTTGGACAGCTTTTCTATATTAAATTCGAATTTATATCTTGCAATTACTTAGTATTTGGCATAAACTCTAAACTAATTATCCGTCGCCTGACTTATGATCATAGGCAATAACTTTCTCATATGGTTTAATACGCGTTATAATTAAAGAAGCAATACCGCACGGCTTATGAGGAAGATCCTCTTGGTCCAATTCGAAAGGAGAGGTGTAAAATGGAAATAGAACGCATTAATGATAACACAGTCAAATTTTACATTTCCTATCTCGACGTTGAAGAACGTGGGTTCAGCCGTGACGAAATATGGTTCAACAGAGATAAAAGTGAAGAGCTTTTCTGGGAAATGATGGATGAGGTCAATGAAGAAGCTGATTTTGTTATGGAAGGTCCTCTATGGATCCAAGTCCAGGCAATGGACAAAGGACTGGAAGTAACAGTAACACGCGCCCAACTGACTAAAGACGGCCAAAAACTTGATATGCCGGATGATATAGAAGAACGCCGCAAAATGTTTTCAAGTGATGAAGCAGCAGCGGCTGCTACAGAATTTGATGAATTCGAGCCTGTATTCAATGATCCGGATACTAAAACTCTGGAATATAGTTTTATTGTATCTGAAGTGGAAGAATTACTGCCGTTATCACGCCGGTTGCAGTATGTGCCAATTGAAACGGCGCTATATCATTTTGAAGGTAAATACTTCCTTCATGTCAGCTTTGACGAAATCCTTCACTCAGATGATGATGTCAAAAATCATTTAAGTGTATTTGCAGAGTATCTTCAAAGTTCTCCTGTTACGATCCATCGTCTCGAAGAATACGGCAAGGAAATATTCGAAAAAGACGCGTTATCAAATGTTCTCCATTATTTTGGCTAATGCCGTCACTGGTGAATAAAGGCCTGGAAGAATAAGCTCAGCTTATTCTCCCAGGTCTTTTGTTTTGACCAAAAACCAGTATCACACAATCCAAAAAGACTGAAAATTTAAATTGTTTAAATGAATTCTTGCTTCTATAATAAAGGAAAAGGAGAGTGGAAGAGATATTAGTCGCTAAGGCCGAAGACGGACAATTAATTTATTTGACGAAGCCCAGAAATCCTAATGAGTTAAGGAGATTGAAAACAGACAACCGGTTCTTTTGCCCGGACTGCGGAACTGCCGTGCTTCTGAAAATTGGCGATATCAAAATTCCCCATTTTGCCCATAAATCGTCAGCGGCGTGTGGCAGTGGGGAGCCGGAATCATCCTTGCATCTGCAAGGCAAGATTTTGCTTCACCAGTTTTTCATCGATAAAAAAATGTCGGCTGAAATGGAAATTTATATACCTGAAATTCGGCAAAGGGCTGATGTTTTGGTGGATCGAAAATCGGTTATCGAATTCCAGTGCAGTCCCATCGCATCTTCGGATGTTGCAAGGCGTTCTGCAGCCTACGCGAGCCAAGGGCTTCATTTTACTTGGATAGCCGGTGTCACAGAATTCCGTGAAAACAAAGTGCAGGTCCTTCATATCAAGGAATACCAAAAAGAGATGCTGCTGCAAAAGGGCTGTTTGAGCTACCTGCTTCTTCTGAACCCTGAAACTGAACAATTCCTCTATTTCTCAAACCTGTTTCATATCAGTGGGGGCAGATGGGTGGGAAAGGTCGCCTCGATGCCAGTAAGCCGGCAGAGTTATCCTTTTGCTGTCCCCAAACCGCTTTCGGGAAAGGAGTTTGATACGGTTTGCGCAGTATTTTCAAAGGCACGGAATGCTTATATTAAAGCACAGTTTTTTGCCAGAAACAGATATAAAAATCCTTTTTGGCTGCTTTGTTATGAGCTTGGGCTGGATATGCGGGAGTTGCCTGAGACTATAGGAGTTCCTTTCAGAGGAGCCGATTGTATACTGGATCATCCTGTCATCTGGCAGCTCAAGGTGATCCGCGCTTACAGACATGGTATTTCCAGTGAAAGTCTGCTTTCTTCGGCGGTTATTTCACTGCGTGACCAGTCAAATGCCGATGCTGCGTTAAAGGTCTTAAGCGACTATCAGCATTTTTTGAAAGAAGTGACTGCTGCTGGACCGAATTCCGGAAAGCAATCGGAGGTATTATATGATATCTATTGCAAAAGCGTACGAAAATTGAGAAAATAAGATGTAGTTCGACTCCCGAAAGAGAAGGACAAAGGAGGAAACCAAATGGCTAATAAAATATTGAAACGTGAAGAAGTACCGGTTGAACTGACCTGGAAACTGGAAGATATATTTCCATCAGATGAAGCGTGGGAAAGTGAATTTAAAGAAGTGGCTGCACTGGCTGAAAAATCAGGTTCATATGAAGGGAAATTGAAAGAGGGCGCAGAATCCCTGTTTGAAGTTCTGACTTACAAAGATGAATTGTCGGAACGTTTAAGAAGATTGTATACATATTCCCATATGCGTTACGATCAGGACACGACCAATTCGAAGTATCAGGCTATGGACAGCCGGATCAAGGCTTTATACGCAAAAATTTCTGCAGGCTTGTCATTTTTGACGCCGGAAATTTTGGAGCTGGATGAAGAAATCCTAAATGGTTATGTGGAAGAACATGAAGGGCTCCAACTATACAAACATGCGCTTGAAGAATTGAACTCTATGCGGCCGCATGTATTGCCGGCTGAGCAGGAATCGTTGCTTGCCCAATTATCTGAAGTCGTCAGCGCTTCTTCGGAAACATTCGGTATGCTGAATAATGCAGATCTGGAATTTCCGGAAATCAAAGATGAAAGCGGAGAAACGGTCCAGATAACGCACGGCAATTATATCCGCTTCCTGGAAAGCAAAGACCGCCGCGTCCGCGAAGACGCTTTTAAAGCAGTCTACGCAACGTACGGTAAATTCCTCAATACTTTTGCGTCAACATTAGCCGGCACTGTAAAACGTGATAATGTGAACGCACGCGTCCGTAAATATGATTCGGCGCGCCATGCAGCTCTATCGGACGATCACATTCCGGAAAGCGTCTATGATAATCTTGTGGAAACCGTCAACAATAACCTGCATTTATTGCATCGCTATGCTGCTCTTCGGAAAGAAGTTCTGGGCCTCGACAAAGTCCATATGTGGGATCTTCATACACCTCTTGTAAAAGAAGTGAAAATGGAAATCCCTTACGAAAAAGCGGCAGACATCATGCTGAAGGGGCTGGCTGCGCTAGGTGAGGAATATACAGGTATTGTGGCGGAAGGCATCGAGAACAGATGGGTGGACGTTCTGGAGAACAAAGGGAAGCGGAGCGGAGCCTATTCTTCAGGGGCTTATGGAACAAACCCATATATCCTGATGAACTGGCAGGATAACGTTGATAACCTCTTCACTTTGGCCCATGAATTCGGCCACAGTGTCCACAGCCATTATACACGTGCTTCCCAGCCATATGTCTATGGTGATTATTCGATTTTCGTCGCTGAAGTCGCTTCCACGACAAACGAAGCTTTGCTGAATGAATATATGGTGAAGTCTGCTGAAGACGATCAGGAACGTATTTACCTGCTGAATCATTGGCTTGATGGTTTCCGTGGCACTGTATTCCGCCAGACAATGTTTGCGGAATTTGAGCATCTGATCCATAAAATGGATCAGGAAGGCGAAGCGTTGACAGCGGATCGCCTGACGGAAGTCTATTATGAGCTGAATAAAAAATACTTCGGCGAAGATGTCGCTGTGGATGAAGAAATTGGTATGGAATGGGCAAGAATTCCTCATTTCTACTATAATTATTATGTTTTCCAATATGCTACAGGCTTCAGTGCCGCTACAGCATTAAGCAAAGGCATACTGGAAGAAGGACAGCCAGCTGTCGATCGTTTCATCAATGAATTCCTTAAAGCTGGAAGTTCGGATTACCCGATCGAAGTGCTCAAAAAAGCGGGTGTCGATATGACGTCTTCTTCTCCGGTGGAAGAGGCATGCAAAGTGTTTGAAGAAAAGCTGGTTGAACTTGAGAAGTTATTATTGAATAAATAAATTTAGGAACAAGAAGCTCATTATCAATGAGCTTCTTGTTTTTTAGTTATCTTGATATAATTAAATGCTAAACGCTTAGCTTACTTATATGACAAATTTGTGAATTTGCTTGTGAATTATTGCATAAACAATTATTTCGTGATAAAGTTAGGTTGTGAAATAAATCACATACAAACATACACCCCTTTGTTTGAGCGTGAACATTTCTCCCATCCCCTTTGTGTATTGAAAAACGCCTGCCGGACGTGGCAGGCGTTTTTCTTTTGCTCAGAAAAATAAGCACGGCGCCTAATTGGCGCCGTGCTTATTTTATTTTCCAGAGAGTTCCTTCGGGCAGGCAGATGCGTTCAACTTTTTGCTGAAGCATCTGTTTTTTCATTTCCCGTTCCGCGGTCTCGGGAGAGATATTATAAATAGAAGCGATTTCTCTTGTCGCTATCGTTGTAAATTTGGTGAATAGCTGTTCCAGCGGCGGTGGCGCCTGTCTGTTCAATGTGTCAGTGCCCAGCATTTCCTGAAGGATGGTGATATAAGTATTATATGAGTGCAATCCGGAAACTTTCACGCCTTCATCTTCAATGCATTCATTGAAAAAGACGATGCTTGGGACCTCGGTGATTTCCATTTCTCTCGTAATCTGCAAATCGCATTGAAAAGCTTTCGCGGTATGGACAGAATGGAAATCTTTTTTGAATTCCTCCTGATCGAGATTCGCATCTTCGGCAATTTCCAGCAGCACTTTATAGGAAGAGACGTCTTTTGTCTTCAGAAAAAGCTGTTCCTGCAACTTCTGAAGGAATTGGTTGCCAGCGCGCTTGCCCTGCAATTCCGCAGCTTTGACTGCTACTGACGCCAAAACAGGATGCGTAAGGCTGTCAGTGGCGATAGAAGACGTTTTTTGTTGGCTGTTCAAGTTGAATAACTTTGTGCTGAGAACAACCCGCATTGAAAAATAATGGCCATATTCGATCTGGAGCTTCCTCATCGCGGATTGGAGTTCCCAGCATTCCGCATTGAGGGGATCTAAGAAAACATATAATTCCAAAGGCTTTACAGGGTTTGGGCTGTCATAGATCTCTTTTGCCAAATCCAGGTTATTCAAACCATTTCCTCCTCACTGTCGGGTTCGTTGACCATATGGTGAGCAGTCAAGACCAGTCGGTTATAGAAGGTTTCACGGAATTTCCCGGTCAAACCGATTTCATCCATTGCTTCACTCATACATTCAAGCCAGGCTTGTGCCCGTTCGGGTGTTATGGGGAAAGGATGGTGTCTGGCTTTTAATCTGGGATGTCCATGTTCTTCCGAATATATATTAGGCCCGCCAAGGTATTGCGTCATAAATTGCTTCTGCTTTCTGGCGGTTTCTGTTAAGTCATCAGGAAATATAGGCTTTAGCTTCGGATGCATAGCAACGCGTGCATAAAATGCGTCCACTAATTGAGACAGTCGTTCCGCGCCGATTTCATCGTACGGAAGTATAGGTTTTCCAGTCATCATATTGTCTCCTTTGCTGTAGCTGTAAACTCATTCTAACAACGGATTAGGAATATCTCAAATAAATCGCTTATTTGATTACCAAATTATGTATGGGAAATGTTTTGATTGAATAATTTTACGGTGTTCCTACTGCTTTTTTGCGGCTGCCATGAACCGTGCAATTTTTTTATCAGTCTTACGCAAAGGGATGCCCGTGTCTGTTAGTAATGCTTCGAAACGCTGCTTTCCTGCCTCATAATCCTTGACTTCAAATTCCAATTCATAATCATCGATGCCGTGATATTCGGAATGGTCCAGCACCAATAATCCGTTCTGATAAGGGAATTCAATTCGGTGTGTTATGAGGCTTCCCAATTTAATAAGGTTTTCAGGCGATACGCCCATTTCTGACAATGCTTCGTTAACTTCCGGCGCAGGAAAGCCGCGGTTTTCAATAATTCTTGCAGCTTGCTGTGAATCGAGTTTATCTGTAATTTCGTAATAACCGTTTTCTGCGGGTGTCTTTAATGTACACTCAATCTGCTGTCCCTTTTCCCGTACCCGAAGGGCGGATTTCCGGTTCCGCAGTGTAAAATCTGCTGTATCAAAATAATGATTGATTTGTGTGTGGGCATCTTCTTTTTGGTATCCGAAGAGCTCCAGCAGTTTTATGTACTCTTCCCGAGTCAATAAATTCTTGAATTCAATTTCAAGTTCTTTCGTCATTTTCAGCACCTCACTTGATTTAATTATGGGATAATTCCAGTCAAACTGCAACGAATGACAGTGCTGTGTTAAAATATCACTAGATAATGAAAATTGCTTTAAAGCTGATGGATATATATAAAGGTGCATGGAGACAGGAGTGGGGACCGGTTATGGGACAATGGGATCGATTTTTAGCGCCTTATAAACAGGCAGTCGATGAACTGAAGATAAAGTTCAAAGGCATGCGCAGACAATATGAAACCGATAATATCAACTCGCCGATCGAGTTTGTCACCGGGCGGGTCAAACCGATAGCCAGCATATACGACAAATCGCTTGAAAAAGGGATACCTTTCGAGCCTTCAGAAGAACTCGCGACGGAATTGCAGGATATCGCAGGCATCCGGATGATGTGCCAATTTGTCGGAGATATTGAAACTGTTGTGGATCTGCTTCGCAGCCGCAACGATCTTCGCATCGTAGAAGAGAAAGACTATATTTCCCGGGAGAAACAAAGCGGTTACCGGTCGTATCATGTAATCGTCGAATATCCCGTACAGACAATCAGCGGCGAACAGCTGATCCTGGCTGAAATTCAAATCCGTACACTGGCGATGAATTTCTGGGCATCCATCGAGCATTCGCTGAACTATAAATACAAAGGGGTATTTCCGGATGAGATAAAGCTGCGTTTGCAGCGGGCGGCCGAAGCGGCTTTTCAGCTGGATGAAGAAATGTCGCAGATCCGGGATGAAATCCAGGAAGCGCAGGCGTATTTCACCGAATTCAAGGACTCGCCCAGAACCCACTTTCCAGATGACCAAGAAGGAGGCAGAACAAAGAGATGAAGTATTTCATAATGTCGAGAAGTGACGATTTATCAAATGATTTAATGGACAAAGCACGTGCTTATTTGACTGACTTCGGTATGGAGTGGAATGAAGAACAGCCTGACATCGTTCTTTCAATTGGGGGAGACGGCACTATGCTGCATGCTTTCCATAAATATTCGGGCCAATTGTCTTCAGTGGCTTTTGTCGGAATACATACAGGTCATTTAGGCTTCTATGCTGACTGGAAACCGATTGAAATAGAGAAATTGGTGCTGTCGATTGCGAAAAAAGAATATGAAGTCATCGAATACCCATTGCTTGAAACCAGTATTCATTACCGCAATAAAGAAGAACCCGCCGTATACCTGGCGATGAACGAATCGACTGTAAAATCACCGGATGTAACGCTCGTTATGGATGTGCTGTTGAATGAGAGCCATTTTGAGCGTTTCCGTGGCGACGGCCTCTGCATGTCGACGCCTTCAGGAAGCACAGCATACAACAAAGCGCTTGGCGGCGCGATCATCCACCCCTCACTTGAAGCGATGCAATTGACTGAAATGGCGTCGATCAATAATCGTGTTTTCCGGACAGTCGGTTCACCGCTCGTGCTGCCCGCGCATCATCGCTGCGCACTCCGTCCGGTTAAGGCGCCGGATTTCATGGTGACAGTCGATCACCTGCAATTGCTTCATAAAGATGTGCGTTCGATCGAATACAGAGTAGCCGATCAGAAAGTGAGATTTGCCCGCTTCCGTCCATTCCCGTTCTGGAGAAGGGTGCATGATTCCTTTATAGACAGTGAGGAAGCTCGATGAAACCGTTCGAATTGAAATATATTGCCGGCGAAAAAGGGCTGCTTCGCGAAGCCTTGCATAATTGGGGGATATCGAAGCGGACTCTGGCTTCGGTAAAATACGGCGGCGGTCAAATAACAGTCAATGGCAATGAAGTGACGGTCAGGCATCCCCTGGAACCAGGAGATGCTGTGACCGTTGTTTTTCCGTTGGAGGAGCTTGGAAAAGGCCTTCAGGCGGAGAAAGGGGAGCTAAAGGTTGTTTTTGAAGACGACTCTCTCCTCATTGTCGATAAACCGCCTTTGCAAAATACTATCCCTTCCCGTGAACATCCATCCGGCAGCCTGGCCAATATAGTCGCAAAACATTTTGAGGAGCATGAAATTCCGGCGACTTTGCATATCGCAACGAGATTGGACCGTGATACCAGCGGTCTTGTCTGCATTGCAAAAAACCGCCATATCCATCATATGCTGTCCATTCAGCAACAGGAGAAAAAGATGTCCAGACGGTATGAAGCACTGGTTCATGGCCGATTGGAACAGGAACGGTTGACAATCACGGCCCCGATTGGCCGGAAAAATTCCAGTATTATTGAAAGAGAAGTACGGGAAGATGGCCAATTTGCGGAAACTGAAGTCCGATTGCTGAAAGTCTTTCCTGCTTTCAGCCATATCCAATTGAAATTAAATACAGGGCGCACGCACCAGATTCGTGTACATCTGGCCCATATCAACCATCCGCTAGTAGGAGACGATTTATACGGGGGCAGCAGAGAGTTGATCAGCCGCCAGGCGCTGCATTGCCGGGAGCTGGAAATGGTCCACCCAGTAACAGGAGAAGCGCTCACGTTTGAATCGCCGATCCGGAAAGACATGCTGGCCCTCATCAGATGAAGCGGTGAAAGCGGTCGGGTTGGTAAGGCTGTGTGGAAGGGACGGACACCAGCTCTTTTTCAGGAAAACGGAATGCGGTCAACGATCCTCCGAAAACACAGCCTGTGTCGATATTGGCGGTCCTGTTGATAAGATAAGGCTCTTCCGTAGGTGTGTGGCCATAGACGATCCACGGCTCTCCTTTATAGGATTTCGCCCAATCCCGTCTGACCGGCCGCCCATCGGCATGGAATTTGCCGGTGATATCTCCATAAAGCGTAAACACCGCTATCTTCTTGTTAACGGGTACACCGATCATTTCCTGTTTCAATCCGGCATGCGCCACAATCAGATCATCGCGCAACACCAGATATTGAGGCAGCTCTTCGTAAAAACTTACATATCTTTTACGGAACTTCTGCTGTTCTTTTTTGGGCAGGGACTGCCATTCGGCAATTGTAATTTCCAGACCATGTGCCAGCTGGACTGGATTGCCTTTCATGAAGCGATAGAGTTTATTGCAATGGTTGCCGGGGGAATAATGGAGAATGCCGCGGTCCTGTCTCGCGAACAGCAGCTGCATTACCCGGAGTGAATCGGGTCCTCTGTCCATAGCATCACCCACAAAAGCAGGCATTCTGCCGTCAGGATGGATATGGATACCATCTTCAAATCGATATCCCAGTTTTTCGAGCAAATCCATCAGCTCATCAAAACAGCCGTGGATATCGCCGATAATATCAAACTTCATAAAAACACCTCATTGCTTAAATTTTCACTATACATACTTATAGTGTAACGTATAGACTACTAAAGCGGAGAGCCGTAAATTCGAAAGGAGGGAGCCATGATGCTGGAAGAAAAAACAGTGCGTGACGAAGAGTTGAATGAAGAAATGCTGATGCAGCTGCTTGAAGAGGGAGATTTGGAGAGATTCAGGGAAGAATTCTTATCTCACCACCCTTATGATCAGGCAGGATTTTATGAAAAGGCGGAGCTCGAAACCCGTCAAAAGCTTTACGAGTATCTCTCTCCTAAGGAAATGGCGGATATATTCGAAGCGATTGAATTGGACGATGACGAATACGAAAATCTTTTCAAAGAAATGAATTCCATGTATGCCGCGGACCTGCTGTCCTTCATGTACCGGGATGATGCGGTAGACGTATTGAATAATCTTAATAAAAACCAGGTGGCAAGCTACTTGACCATCATGCCTAAAGACTCGGCCAGGGAAATTAAAGATCTTCTACATTATGAGGAATATACAGCCGGCTCCATCATGACGACCGAATTTGTTGCCATCCCCAAAAACTCCACCGTGCGTTCTGCGATGAATATCTTGCGGAACGCCGCGCCGAATGCTGAAACGATCTATTATGTCTTTGTTATAGATGAAGCAAAGCGGCTTGCCGGAATTGTCACATTACGGGATTTGATCATCGCTGAGGAAGATACGCTGATTGAATCGATCATGAATGAACGGGTGGTCAGCGTATCTGTCGGAGAGGATCAGGAAGAAGTTGCCCGCATGATCAAGGATTATGATTTCCTGGCAATGCCTGTTGTGGATTTTCAGGATCACCTGCTCGGCATCATCACTGTCGATGACATTATCGACGTCCTTGATGAAGAAGCTTCAGACGATTACTCCAAACTGGCGGCTGTCTCGGATATGGATAATTTCGACAGAGGACCTTTCAGCGCTGCCAAAAAGCGGCTGCCTTGGCTGATCCTTTTGACATTCCTGGGTATGCTGACCGCAAATTTGATGGGGATGTTTGAGTCAACCCTGGATCAGGTTGCGCTTTTGGCAGTATTTATACCACTGATTGCCGGTATGGCAGGAAACAGCGGTACACAAGCGCTGGCTGTAGCTGTCCGAGGCATTGCAACAGGGGATATAGAAGAAGAAAGCAAGATGAAGCTGCTCTTCCGCGAAGCGGGTACGGGTCTGATCACCGGACTGGTTTGTGGCGTAGTAGTCGTAGGGCTGGTTTATTTCTGGAAAGGCGAGCTGCTGATCGGACTGCTGGTCGGAACAGCCGTGGCGGGGTCCATTTTTGTCGCTACACTCGCAGGCTCGTTCATCCCGTTATTGATCCATCGTTTGAATATTGACCCGGCTGTCGCATCCGGGCCATTTATAACCACGTTGAACGACATTATTTCCATTTTGATTTATTTGGGATTGGCTACCACATTCCTGAGCAACCTTTAGAAAAGTGTAAATTGCACTTTTCTTTTTTATGATGTATTATTAGTACCAGGTAATAAACGATTATCAGGAGGTAAGACAATGACAATATCGTTAAAAGGCAAAACTTTCGTCATTATGGGAGTGGCGAATAAACGCAGCATCGCATGGGGGATTGCCCGGTCGCTTGATCAGTCAGGCGCTAATTTGATTTTTACATATGCAGGGGAGCGGTTTGAAAAATCAGTCCGCGATCTGGTTGCAACACTTGAAGGGAAGCATGAAATCATCTTGCCATGTGATGTTACAAGTGATGAAGATGTTGAAAGATGTTTCAGTGCTATCAAAGAGCAAGCCGGTAAAATTGACGGGCTTGCTCATTGCATCGCTTTCGCTAAAACAGAAGAATTGTCGGGAGATTTTTCAGAGACATCGAGAGAAGGCTATTTACTGGCGCAAAATATCAGTTCCTATTCACTTACGGTCATCTCCAAATATGCCAAACCGCTGATGGCTGAAGGCGGCAGCATCGTTGCGCTGACTTATATCGGAGGCGAGCGGGTATTGCCGAATTACAATGTGATGGGGGTTGCCAAAGCCGCGCTTGAAATGTCGGTACGCTACCTGGCTGCAGACCTTGGCAAACAAGGAATCCGTGTAAATGCCATTTCATCAGGCCCGATCCGTACTTTGTCATCCAAAGGGGTCAGCGATTTCAATTCAATCCTGCATGAGATCGAAGAAAAAGCGCCGCTACACCGCAATACGACTCCGGAAGAAGTAGGCGATACAGCCGTTTTCCTTTTCAGCGACATGTCCCGGGGAATTACCGGTGAAACCATCCACGTCGACAGCGGGTATCATGTGCTGTAATAAAAATGAATAAAAAAAAATACAGCCCCTTTTTTACTCAGGGGCTGTATTTTTTAGTGGAGAAAAGTTTTAATTTTGTATGTTTGCAAATACTCTGGAAGAGCGGATAGCTGTCCAGACTCCAGCGGCCCAGCTCTTCGGGTCATAAGCCACTTTGGCTATACGGCTGGAAAGACGCCGCTTCGCCAAATCGTCTTATGCCTGTCAGAGCTTAACGGGCGCTTGCGCTTTTCTTTATGCATGAAGGTTCTTTTCCATCGTTCTGTGCGGGATCCCAGCGTCGAGGAATTCCGGAGAAGTCACGGTGTAATTCAATTTTTCATAAAAAGGGATGGCATAAGATTGGGAGTTGAGTTTCAGGCTGGACATCCCGGCGGAGCGGGCGTAATTTTCCATTGCTTCCATCATCAGGACACCGACGTGCTGTCCCCTGAATTCAGGCAGCACTGATACCCTCTCGACTTTTCCGATGCCGCTCTCTATTTCACGGATGCGCCCCGCAGCAATCGGCTGCTGGAGGTTATAACCGACAAAATGAGTCGCCTCGTCGTCATACTCGTCCATTTCAATATGTAGCGGCACCTGCTGCTCATCTACAAAAACTTTACGCCGGATTTCAAATGCCTGTTCTTTTTCGAGTTCACTTTCAGCAATTTTGACTTTCTGCAATTATTTCTCATCTCCAGTCAAACGGAACGTGTCGTATACTGTCCAAGATCCGTCTTCCAGTTTATAGAGGAGATGGAAGCGATCGATCGTTTCTTCATGGTCGATGCCTGCCATTTTCAGTTGTCCAAAGATATCCGAGTGTTCAGAGTCAGACAATTTTTGGGCAATAGTGATATGGGGCACAAAAGAGTAACGCGGCATGCCGCCGAAAAAATCGGAATGCAGGTCTTCGTGTAATGTAAGAAGCTCTTCATTTGGTTCAACTTTAAAGTAAAGTGTGTTTGTGACCGGCGAAAAAGAACTGACACGTGTCGCGTGCAATTTGAAAGGCTTTTGGCGTTTAGCGATTTTTGCCATTTCTTTCGTGATTTTTTTAATCTCTTCGCCGTCCGCCTCAAACGGTTCCTTCAAAGTGATGTGAGGGGTGATCAACTCATAATGAGGATCATAACGTTTGCGGTAGGAATTGGCGATATCCTGTAATTGTTTTGATGGAAATGCTGCTACACCATATTTCATAAATAGCCCTCCTCGAATAATAAAGATCTTATCTTATTACAGTATAACAAAAGAATCCCAAAAATTGCGAATCCAGCTTATACACCGAAATTTTGAATCAGGGCGCGTTTAAGGTCGGGCTGCCAATATTTCCAGGTATGTTCCCCGTCGAATTCCTCATAGAACAAAGGGAAGGATTTTTCTTTCAATAAATGGTGAAGCTCCCGATTGGGTTTGAGGAAATCAGCGGTTTCTCCGTTAGTCAATTTAACTTCGGTTTCCCCCTTGCCGATTACGTGGTAAACGGTAAAGGCATGGGCGGAATTGAAGCTGGAAACGGCATCGAGCAATTCCTGTCCCACTTTAGGGGACTGCAGAATTACACGCCCGAATATATTCGGGTACTTTAATGCGGCCATCATACTGACAGTGGCGGCCAACGAATCACCGATTAATGTCCGGCCCATGCCAACTTGATAAGTCGGATATTTTTCATCCAGGAAAGGGACAAGCTCATGCGCCAGAAACCGTAGATAGGCAGCATGCTGTTCGCCGGCGGGCTCGTATTTTTTATTGCGGTCATCGACACTCTTATATGGTATGCCGACAAAAATAATATTTTCAATTTCACGGTTTTCCAGCAGTTCATCCACAACGCGTGGCACTCTGCCCAATTGGATATAATCCTTGCCGTCTGAAGCTATTACAAGGCTGTATTTGTATAAAGGTGAATAATTATAAGGGAGATAGACCAATAATTGCATATCTTCCTTTAATTCCTCACTGTAAATAGTGATATCTTCAACTTTTCCTGTATTCATGAAGAAGCCTCCTTGGGGGGATTTGTATAAAAATTGTATCATATTCGGACCGCAAGGTATAATGAGGGGGCAATCATCAAATGCAGAGAGAGGGGTTTTTGATATGGAAGGCTTGGACGGCGGAAAATTCCGCGTACATTCAGACGAAGTGACAAAAGCGGCACATGAAGCGCTTGAAAGACGCGGGATCTCAATTGAAGAAATTGCTAAAATCGTATTTCAAATGCAGGAACCATTTAATGAAGGCCTTCAGTTGTCGCACTGCATTGAATCGGTGGAGAGTGTCTTACTGAAAAGGGAAATGCAGCATGCGCTACTTGTCGGTGTGGAATTGGATGAACTGGCGGAACAGGGAAAACTTTCAAAACCCCTGCAGCAAATCGTCGATACGGATGAAGGGCTTTTTGGCGTCGATGAAATGATCGGACTTGGTGCAGTCCTGACATACGGCAGTATTGCGGTCACAACTTTCGGGCATCTCGACCGCAACAAAATTGGAGTCATTCGTGAGCTTGATACGAAAGTCGGCGGACAAGTCCATACATTCCTCGATGATTTGGTATCAAGTATTGCAGCCTGTGCCAGCGCAAGAATCGCGCATCGGCAGCGAGACCTTGAGGAAAAAGGCCAGGGCTTCAAAGACATTTCGCCGGATGAAACTGCTCCGGAAATGCATGTGGATGGGGCAGACACGTAATAGCTGTCTCAGCCCGTTTTGTGAAAGCGGTTGCGAATTCTTAATTTCATTGACATTTGGATATAAAGTCATGGTATTATGATGATAGAAACATGTAAAAACTTTATAAGGGGAGGTCAAATTATGGTAAACAAGAAATTTGGTTTATTCGCGGGAATTGCTTTGGCTGGATCTGTATTTCTTGCTGGGTGCGGAGATGATTCTGCAGACACTAATACAGAAAACGGCGGAGAAAGCGGCGGTTCATCAGATCCTGAATTCATCAGTATTCTTACTGGCGGAACAACGGGAACTTACTATCCGCTTGGCGGAGCAATGGCTCAGATTATTGAAGACGAAACAGGCATTGATACAACTGCTGAAGTTTCACAGGCATCTGCAGCAAACATGACTTCGCTTAAAGACGGCACAGGGGAAATCGCATTCGTTCAAACGGATACCGCTTTCTATGCTTCTGAAGGCACGAATATGTTCGACGGCGAAGTGATCGATTCAGTATCTGCAATCGGCGCTTTGTATCCTGAGACTATCCAGTTGGTGACAACTGCAAATTCAGGAATTTCTTCTTTCGAGGATCTTGCAGGGAAATCAATTTCTGTCGGGGCACCTGGATCGGGAACTTACATCAACGCTGAGCAATTGCTCGAAATCCATGGCATGACAATGGATGACATCGATGCTCAGAACCTGGACTTCGGTGAATCACAGGAAAGCCTTCAATCAGGCCAGATCGACGCTGCGTTCATCACAGCAGGTACACCTACTGGTGCTGTTGAAAGCTTAAGCGCAACTGCTGACGTAGTAATTGTGCCGGTTGCTGAAGACAAAGCGAACGAATTGATTGAAAAATATCCGTACTATGCACATGACACTGTACCATCAGGTGTCTACGGTTTGACGGAAGAAGTGCCGACTGTATCTGTTTTGGCTATGTTAGTGGCACAAAACGACTTGTCTGAAGATACGGTTTATAACATCACAAAAGCGATCTATGAAAACACAGATCAAATCCAGCACGCAAAAGCTGAATTCATCCAATCTGAAACGGCTCTTGACGGTATCGGAATCGATATCCATCCTGGCGCGCAGAAGTACTTTGATGAAGTAAATCAATAAGGTTTTGCAGAATAATTGACGATAAAGCGCAAGCTTTATCGTCGTTATTTGTTTTGAACAACGGAGGAGAATGAATTATGCGAGTAAATAACAAGCAGCGTTTTCTTCTGATCCTGATTGTCCTCATTTTAATCAGCTCCGCATCCATATTCATCCCACTGAAAAGAAGCATTACATTCATCAATAACGAGACAGATAGCATCGCGGCTTATTCGCTATTGACTCAGCCCCGTTTTCAGATAAAATATACACATTCGATCCATTTATCCGATGTAATTGAGACTTTCATAGCCCTCCCCGATGACACGATGAAATTGGTTGAACTGGAATATGAAGATTTTAATATCGGAATGCCTTCCAATGCAGGAGAAGGGGAAGTGTTTGTCGAAAAAGACGGGAAGTATTTTATCAAAAATATGGACAGGCGAATGACGGAATTCAGTATACTGATCGGTGATGTCGATGCTGGCCTGTCTTTGATCCAAAAAGGAAAAGAGTATGATTTGAAAAAGACACTCGTCAGGGGAGAGACGTATACGTTCCGAATTCAGCGGCTGTCATTTTTCCAGCAATTAAAAGGAGTGAATATTGATGACCAATAAATTACCGCCGGAAGAAAGAGAAGAGCAAAAATTACCGCCGGAAGATGATACATATATTTCAGAAGAAAAACAGAAAGAAATTCTCCAAAAATATGATCCTGAATCCAATACACGTGATTTATCGGGCATTATGAAGCATGTTGTATTCTATGGCCTATTGGCTTTTGCGCTGTTTCAGTTATATACGGCGATTTTCGGCCAATATACAGCTTATATCCAGCGTTCAGTCCACTTAGGATTTGCGCTTTCCTTGATCTTCATCCTGTTTCCAGCACGGAAGCGCAAAGGGGTACGCCATAAAGTTGCGTGGTATGATTACATTCTTGCCTTACTGTCCCTTGGCGTCGGCGCATATTGGCCGATTATGTATGAAGACTTGGTATTCCGTATCGGACGGGTTACGGAACTCGATTTCATTGTTGGTGTCCTGGCTGTCCTGCTGGTGCTTGAGGCTACACGAAGAGCAGTCGGAATGCCCATTACTGTCATATCCGCGCTATTCCTGACATATGCCTTTTTCGGTCCTTATTTCCCTGGATTCCTGCGGCATAGAGGGCAGGACCTGGATTCATTGATCCAATTGATGTTCTATACGACAGACGGGATCCTGGGGACACCGATCGGGGTTTCCGCTACATTCATCTTTACATTCCTGCTCTTCGGATCCTTCCTTGTTAAGACAGGAGTAGGGCAATACTTTAATGACCTGGCTGTATCCCTTGCGGGTAATTTGACAGGTGGCCCCGCAAAAGTGGCCATCTTTTCCAGCGCATTGCAGGGGACGATTTCAGGAAGCTCGGTAGCCAACGTTGTAACGTCCGGTTCCTATACAATCCCGATGATGAAAAAATTGGGATATAAAAAGGAATTTGCCGGCGGAGTTGAAGCGGCAGCTTCGACAGGCGGGCAATTGATGCCGCCGATCATGGGTGCAGCAGCCTTTCTGATGGTTGAATTTATCGGGGGCGTCACGTATTGGGAAATTGCCAAAGCGGCAGCTATTCCAGCGCTTCTTTACTTCACGGGCGTCTGGATCATGACGCATTTCGAGGCTAAACGGATCGGTTTGAAAGGCCTGTCGAAAGAAGAGATGCCGGACCGCAAAGAAGTTTTGAAAAAAATCTATTTGCTGACGCCAATCTTTGCCATTATCATTTTCCTGTTGATCGGTATTCCGACAATGCAAGCTGCATTATGGGGTATTGTTTTGACAATCGTTGTAAGTGCATTTGATAAAGAGACACGCCTGAATTTCAAAGATATGATTCATGCCCTGGTTGATGGTGCACGAACTGCCCTTGCGGTGGCAGCGGCTACGGCAGCAGCCGGTATCATAGTCGGGGTTGTAGTCAAGACCGGTCTAGGATTAAGCCTTGCCAATGGCCTGGTCTCGGCATCAGGCGGTAACGTCCTGTTAACGCTATTCTTCACGATGCTTGCCGCAATCGTTCTGGGGATGGGTTCGCCGACAACGGCAAACTATGTCATCACATCCACAATCGCGGCTCCGGCAATCATCACTTTGCTGATGCTCGAATATCCGGAAGGTGCAGCGACACCGTTAGTCGTCGCATTATCCGCCCACCTGTTCGTGTTCTATTTCGGCATCATCGCGGATATAACGCCGCCAGTAGCGCTGGCCGCATTCGCCGCATCCGGAATTTCCGGCGGGGAGCCGATCCGAACCGGTTTCAATGCCGCCAAATTGGCCATCGCCGCGTTTATCATCCCTTATATGTTCGTCTTGTCGCCATCCTTGCTGATGATCGATACGACCTGGCCGGAACTGATTTGGGTACTGATAACAGCCATTTCCGGTATGACCGCAATTGGCGCCGGATTAATCGGTTATTGGTACCGTAAGCTCAACTGGCTTGAACGGATTATCACATTTGTAACCGGTATCGCCTTGATTTACCCTGAAGGTTTATCCGATACCATTGGTGCTGCTGTCTTTGTGGTATTGCTTGCAATCCAATGGCTGGCACGCGATAAAAAAGAACCAAAAACAACTGAAGCTTAACAAGAACCCCCGGAAAGCTCTCAACTGAGCCTTTCGGGGGTTTTATACAGGTTGAATGAATTCTTGCTGGAGTATTGACATTTTATGAGATGGCGATATAATTAGAAATGTCCTTGAAATTGCGATTCCTTAGCTCAGCTGGGAGAGCGCTACCTTGACAGGGTAGAGGTCGCTGGTTCGAGCCCAGTAGGAATCATTGGGTGCCAAACCCGCAGCAGATTTTAGGAACAGAATCTGCTTGAAAAAGCCGTCGCCTTCGGGCGGCGGCTTTTTATTTTGTTATTTGAAAATAATTTTGCTGGACTGAAATTGAATGAAGCTATTGTCCGCTGCTCCGAAAACCATTTTCCAAGGCTTCCTGTTCTGAACAGAACCATTCTTCGGGATTCGTCTGTTCATAAGAAGAGCTGCCGGGCATATGATAAATCTTAGCGCCTTTCCTGTTGATGTTTCCTTTGATGTCGCATTCTCCAGAACCGGGTCCGATTTCGGATTTTTCATCCTCTTCAACTGCGTCGTTGTCAAAGCCGCGTTCAGTGGCATAATTTTCATATTGCCATATCCCCAGTTCCTGCTCTTTAGCCGATTGTTCAGCTTCTTTGAAATCTTCGAGATATCGTGTGTTAGGGGGGAATACATAAGCTACCCGGGCATGACCTGTTTCAAGGAGCTGCTGCTGCACACTTTCGCCGTCTACATACAAATACGCAAGCAACCGGCCATAATCATCAAGTCGGTCGCCGACATCAAATTCAATACTGACATCCCCCGATTCGATCAGCCGGCGGTTTTCTTCAGTCGCCTCTTTTCCAAGAGGCTGTTCACCGAAGCGGGGATGATTTGTTTCGGGGGTATCGATAAGTAAATAACGCACAGGCGTTTCTTTCCCTTCGTACAATATCCGGATCGTGTCACCATCAATGACCGAAAGTACCTCAACAGGTATCTGGCCGCTGCTTCCGCCTGTATCGATGGAATCCGGCAGTCCGCAGCCCGTCAGTATCAGGATGGACAGCAGAGCGATAAATTTTTTCATTGGGACATCGCCTCTTTCGTTAACTCATTATATTTGGAACCGACAGGGCTTTCAATCAAAAGCATATCTTCGCATTATGTATAGTCATTAAAGTGAAATAGAATATAATTCAAGGAACAGCAAAACGCCTTTCTCAATTGAATATTGAAAAAGGCGTTTTTATGTAGGCTTGTGACGGGATGCCATAGACACGGCCAATTAAATTTGCGACTCCATTTCCTGGTTATTCTGTCCGTAATAAAGTAAAGCTTCCTCATCGACATTTTCAAGTTTTTCCTTGTTCAAACCTATTTCTAGTTCTCCGCTGAATACAGGTTCCCACCAATTTGCAGTTTCATTCATCATTAATATCCTCCTTTGGATAATTGCTGGTTTAATTGTTTGACTATTCCATACCCTTAAAGGTTACACTAATAAACAGAAGAAACGAAAATAAGCCTTTTGGCCTTAGAGAGAGGGATTTCATGATTTCGATTGGAATTATCGGCGCCGGGATAGTGGGCGAGCGGATCATTAAGCAAATCCAACAGGAAGATGGAGTGGAAATCGTGGCGGTTTACGATGAAAATTCCGAACGGCTGCAAACATTGAAACAGACATACAATGTGCCTTTAGCCGGCAGCTTGGACGAAATTCTTTACTCGAAAGCGGATTGGGTTTATATTGGAACCCCGCCAGCTTCGCATGCTTCAATCGCTAAACAGGCAGCTGACGCGGGCTTAAACGTATTGAGTGAAAAACCGCTGGCTCATAATGTTGAAGCCGGCGAGCAGATGGTGGCTGCGGTAACGGAAAATCGTGTCCGTTCAGCAATGCATTTTCCGTTGATGTACAGTCCCGCAGTGCATGAGATGGCAAAACGCTCAAAAAATGGCAGTATCGGTGAAATCGTCAGAATCGAACTGCAAACTTTCTTTCCTGAATGGCCGAGGGCATGGCAGCAGACTCCCTGGATCGGTTCAAGGCTTGAGGGTGGTTTTATCAGGGAAGTTTTCCCGCATTATCTGCAATTGATCCAACGGATTTTCGGTGATATTACATTTAAAGGACATCACATCAATTATCCCGAACAACCTGAACTTTGTGAAACGGGGCTGATTGCCCACGGGCTGGTGAACGGCGAGACGCCGTTATTATTAAGCGGCATGAGCGGCGTCGGCCAAGAGGAATTGCTTCAATTTAAAATTTATGGAACCAAAGGCGTTCTGACACTGAAAAATTGGTCGCAGCTGTATTTGGCTGAAACACAGCAGGAACGCATTCAGCTGACTGGTTTTGAAGAAGTATCCAGCTTATTCGAAGAAATGAAAGCGATGTCTACGGCCCTGGTTCCATTCGAAGAAGGCCTGGCCATCCAGCGACATATCGATCACCTGACAAAATAACCAATTTGACCTTAATAGGAGGATTTTTCATGAACTTTACCGCTAATGATGTGGAACGGATGATACAGGAACAACGCAATTTTTACTATACAGGCGCAACCCGCTCAGCGGATTTCCGAAAAGCCCAATTAGAGAATTTAAAGCAGTCCATTCTGGCAAATGAAGAAATTATCACACAGGCATTAGAACGTGACCTTGGAAAAGGGGAGTTCGAAGCATATGCCACGGAAATCGGCTTCATACTTGACAGCATCGGCAATATGCAGAAAAATCTCGATGAATGGATGGAACCAGTAAAAGTGAAGACCCCACTTCATCTACAGCCATCAAAAAGCTTTGTCATCCGTGAGCCTTATGGTTCCGTCCTGATTATCGGCCCATTCAATTACCCGTTCCAATTGGTGATGGAGCCGTTGATCGGTTCGATTATCGGAGGAAACTGTTCAATTGTTAAACCATCAGAAACAACGCCGCATGTAGCGCGCGCAATACGTATCGTGCTCGAAGAAGCATTTCCGTCTTATTATGTGCGGGTTGTGGAAGGGGAACGCGAAGAAGTCACTAATTTAATCCATGCTTCGTTTGATTATATTTTCTTCACAGGCAGTGTCAAAGTCGGAAAAGTCGTTATGAAAGCAGCTTCAGAAAGATTGACGCCGATTACGCTCGAGCTCGGAGGCAAAAGTCCGGCGATTGTTGACCAGACTGCGGATATCGATTTGGCGGCCAAGCGTATTGCGTGGGGCAAACTGATGAATACCGGCCAAACTTGTGTAGCGCCGGATTATGTCTGTGTCCATGAATCCGTGAAAGATGAATTCATCAAAAAATTGACGAAAGCCATCAGCGGTTTCTATGGGAAAAATTCCCAAGCGAGTCCGGATTACGGAAGAATTGTTTCCACATCGCATTTTGACAGACTGGCCGAATTGATCGAAGCGGAATCCGGAAATATCATTTACGGTGGTAAAACAGATCGCGCCAATCGCTATATCGAACCAACTGTCCTGGATAATATCAGCTGGAACAGCCCATCGATGGAAGATGAAATTTTTGGTCCGATTCTTCCGATCATCACCTATCAGGACTTGCCGCTTCTGTTGAGGCAAATCCGCGAGCTGCCGAAGCCGCTGTCAGCGTATATGTTCTCTGAAAATGAGCGTGCCATCAACTTCTTCCTTGAAGAATTGCCATTCGGGGGCGGCTGCATCAATGATACGGTGTCGCATGTAGGGAGCGCCTATTTGCCGTTTGGCGGCGTTGGCCCTTCAGGTATGAATTCCTACCACGGCAAGGCGAGTTTCGAAAACTTTACACATGCGAAATCGATTTTGAAAAAGTCCACGAAAATTTCGACCAATGTCCTGTTTCCGCCTTACAAGAATAAAGCGAAGTATATCAGAGGAGTATTGAAATAAGCGGCCTGCGGGTCGCTTTTTTCTTTTTGGAACTGATATTATAAGTTCAAGAGGTGATTGGAATGTCCGACCGCATTTTAATAATTGAAGATGAAAAAAATATCGCCAGGGTGCTGGAACTGGAACTGAAGTACGAAGGCTATGAAACGGGTGTTGCGCATTCCGGTTCTGAAGGTCTCATCAAATTCAGGGAACAGGATTGGAATCTTGTGCTGCTGGATTTGATGCTGCCTGAAATCCATGGGCTGGATGTATTGAAAAGGATACGCTCATCGGATGAAAACCTGCCTGTAATCCTATTGACCGCGAAAAATGAGGTGAAAGATAAAGTAGCGGGACTAGACCTTGGAGCTAATGATTATGTGACAAAACCGTTTGAAATTGAGGAATTGCTGGCGAGGATCCGCGCTAATCTGCGTAAAAGCGGCAATGGGAATTCGGAAATCCATCGATTCAATGAGCTTGAGATGGATGAAATATCACGGGCAGTCAAAAGGAATGGACGGGAAATTGAATTGACCCCGCGTGAATTCGACTTGTTATTATTTTTGATGAAACACCCGAAGCAGGTGTTGACCCGCGAGCAGGTGCTGAATGCAGTCTGGGGATATGATTATTACGGTGACACGAACGTGATCGATGTATACATCCGCTATCTCCGGAAGAAAGTGGATGCCGGCGAGAGTACGACATATATCCAAACTGTGCGGGGCGTCGGTTATGTACTGAAGGAGCAGCCAAATGAAACTGCGAAATAGAATTCATCTTTATTCGACTTTGCTGACGCTGGTGATTTTGATCATACTCACTGTTGTCATTTATTATTCATTCAGTTCGCTCGCTTATTCGACGGAAGCCGACGAACTCGATTCTGTAGGCGAAGCCCTGCTGTCGACTTTCAACGCCAATGAAACGGCTGATCCATCTGACATATTACGCGCGTATATGCCTGTATCCGGATTGATAAAAGTCACGAATCAGGAAGGGCAGTCGCTTGAGTCGGTCCAATCGCCGGACATCACCACCCAATTTCCTGGCCAGCCTGAAGAAAAGTCGGGTACGATGGTGGTTGATGGCGAACGTTTTGCATTTACAACAGCCCCGATAATCTGGTCTGACGGAACTGTTGCAGATCTGCTGATAGCAAAATCGCTCCATGAAGTTACAGGGAATCTGGAAACGCTGCGCTTGGTGATGGGTGCCGCTGTGCTGCTGGCGATGATTCCAGTGATTATTTCGGGAGCGGTGCTGGCTGGGATTGTGACCCAGCCGATCGCCGCACTGACGGCTACTATGAGAAACATCCAGCGGAGCGGGAATTTCCAGAAGCTGCCGGTCGCTGAACAATCCAGTGATGAATTGAAACAGATGGGTCTCACCTTCAACGATATGATGGCTTTATTGGAAGAGAACTATTCCAAACAGGAAGAGTTCGTATCCAATGCTTCGCATGAATTAAAGACTCCGCTGACCATTATCGGCAGCTATGCGAGGCTGCTCGAGCGGCAGGGGCTTGAAGATGAAGCGATTGCCAAAGAAAGCATATCGGCCATCCGCGCAGAGACTGACCGGATGAAAGAGATGATTGAACAGCTGCTGTTGATCGCCCGCAGAAATGAAACCGCGCCTGAATTTAAAGAAGTTGAATTAGGGGCATTTTTGACCGAGACGATAACGGCTTTTAATCAGTCCTATGACCGTGAATTCAAACTTGAAGTGGAAAAAGAGCCTTTTGTCGTCCTGACTGACTCTGTGAAACTCAAGCAAATACTGTATATTCTTCTGGACAATGCGCGGAAATACAGCTCGGACCGAATTGAGGTGATTGCGAAAGCGGATGGCACTGCCATGATTCAGATCAAAGATTATGGATACGGCATCCCGAAAGAATCGCTTCCATATGTGTTTGACCGTTTCTATCGGGTCGACAAGGCTCGAACCAGGGAAACGGGAGGTTTTGGGCTGGGATTGTCGCTGGCTGCACATTTAGCGGAACTGCTGAAAATAAAACTGGAGATTGAAAGCATTGAGGAGCTGGGAACAACGGTTTCTGTCATTTTCTCATCAGATTTTAATGTTTCCGAAGTAGAATTGAAGCAGGAGGGATCAAGATGAAAAAATGGATCGCAATGACAGCAGCTTCAATCATTTTGGGAATAGCCATTGTTTTCTTCCTGTTTAATTCCACAGATAACGAAAAAAGGCTGAATGAAGCTGAAGCCTCGGCAAAAGTCACTGAGTTATACGGCGGCACGGCGAATGCTGCAGCTCTTGATGGAAATGATATTATAGTGGAGTTCCAAACAGATGAAGGAAGATACAGAGCGTCAGTCGACCGTGAATCCGGCCAGGTTGCTGATGTAGAACTGATTGAAAAGACGGGGCCGTTAAAAGCCCTGTCTGAAAAACAGGCGGAAGAAATAGCACTTGAAGAAGTTCAAGGGAAGACTGACGAAATCAATTATGTAAAAGAACAAAATGAGTATGAAGTGAAAATAACTGGTGAGACAGAAGTTTCAATTGTCTCCTTGTCAGCGGAAACCGGGAAAATCAGTAAAATTTCAAAAGAAGAAATCGCGCAATCGGATTCCAATCCGCCTGAAGCTGAAACTCCGCCGGAACCCGAGCGCATCATTACCAGAGATGAAGCTGTGTTGATTGCAAAGGAAACATTGCAAGGCGAAGTGCAGGAAGTGGAATTCACAGAAACAAACGACGGCGGCTATTACCTGATTGAAATTGAAAATGACGAAACTGATCAGGAAGCGACTGTTCAAATCCATGCGATCCGAGGGGATACATTGTCTGTAGACTGGGATGATTAATAAAGAAAAGCGGAAACGGCCGCTCAGCTCCGACAAGCGTAAGACGATTTGGCGAAGTGGCATTTTTCAGCCGCGCAGCCAAAGTGGCTTACGACTCGAGGAGTTGGCCGTTGAAGTCTAGCCACTATAGATTAGAAAATCTTCATAGACTTCTCATCAAATTCTCATCTTTCCTTAAGCATACGCTCAGAAGCGGCGGATATGATAAAGGTATAACAAATTGAGGAGGAGAAAAATTATGAAGAAACTTATTTTATTCCCGGCGGCTGCAGGTGTATTGGCATTTGGAGGAATTGTTTTGGCTAACAATGATTCAGTGGATTTACCAGGTGGAGAAAACAGTAAATCAGCAGAAACGCAAAACACAGCGACAGAGAAACTGATCGGTATTGAAAAAGCTTCATCGATCGCACTGGGCCTTTCTGACGGTAAAGTCATAAGCACTGAATTGGATGAAGACGACGGAAGACAGCATTATGAAGTGGAAGTCCAAGACAGCGATTATGAATATGACTACGAAATCGATGCATTCAGCGGTGAAGTGCTGGAGCGTGACCGTGACCGTCTGGACGATGATGACGACCGTGAAGTGAGTCTCGAAAACAGCAATGGCACTCAAGCTTCTGGAGACAAGATGATTTCCGCTGAACAAGCTGCTGAAATCGCTTTGAAGGAATCCGGCGGTGGAGCAGTCGTGGAACTCGAACTGGATAGAGATGACGGAATCCGGCATTACGATGTTGAAATCGTCGATGGCAATAAAGAGTTCGAACTTGAAATCAACGCAGCCGATGGCAAAATCCTGAAATTCGAGCAGGATAACGATGATGACGACGATGACCGCTACGACGACTGATAAAGCAAGCAAATTAAAAAGGAGCCGGCAGGCTCCTTTTTAATTTTTGGGCAACACCACTTCGGCAGTGGTGCCGTTTCCAGCTTCACTTGAGATGTTCAAGCTCCCGCCATGGTCCTGAATGATTTTTTGGGAGATAAGAAGGCCGAGTCCTGTGCCGTTTTCCTTTGTCGTATAAAAAGGTTCGAAAATTCTCTCGAGAATTTCCGGTGGTATCCCGCTTCCATTATCCGCGATTCGGATAGAGATCATCCGGTTAGTGAGCGATACCGACAAGTGGATGGTCCCGGCAGGTTCAATGGATTCAACGGCGTTTTTAAACAGATTGATAAAAACCTGCTTCAATGAATGCTGTTCACCGTTAAGAATATAATCCGGCTCATCTTTCCAAGTTTCGGTATAGACAATGCCTTTCAGATTAAATTCGGAACTGAATAATAAGGTGATGTTATCAATCATTTTCCGCAAACTGAATTCCTTTATGGAAGGTGCCTGCGGCTTTGCAAGCACCAGAAATTCGCTGATGATCAAATCGATGCGTTCCAGTTCAGAATGGATGAGCTCTGTATACTGCTTATAAGGGTGGCTGGGATCCTGCTGCATCAGCTGGACAAAGCCGGAAATGACAGTCATCGGATTCCTGATTTCATGTGCGACGCTAGCGGCAATTTCACCAGCCAGCTTTAGTTTCTCGCTTTGCAGGATTAATTGTTCGGATTCTTTCTGGTAAGTGATATCCCTGGAAATCAGTGAAGTGGCGATAATCTTTCCTTTCTTGTCGAAAATAGGGGATAAAGTGATTTGGGTATGGAATTTTGTGCCGTCTTTTTTCATGTCTACGGTATCAAGCAGGTTGAAACTTTTTCCTTTTAACAACTCGCCAGCCTGAAGATCCGCAATTTCTTCTTTTTCCTCTGGATAGGGCTTGATTTTTTTGCCGTAGGAATCTTCCGCCGACCAGCCATACAATTCTTCGAATGCAGGGTTAATGGCGATGACCCGATTGTCTGTATCAAAAACAGCCATTGCATCCTTGGCGGTTTCGAAAAACAATTGTAGATAACCTTCACGGGAAATGAGTGCTTCTTCCATAGACTTATTGCGGTCCTGCATCTGCTGCCACAATTGGCTGAAATATAAGGTGTGGAAAAAAGTGAGAAGAATGACTATGACCAGGAACGTAAATATTGATAGATGATCGTAATGCAAGCTTGGCGTTCTTTCCAACTGGCCGAAAACAAGGACCAGCACAAGTGTTTCCAGGACAGTGGCTGCAACGAGAACTGTGATGGCTCTGAGATCATTCGATAATGCGGCAACCAGTAAAGGGATCACGAAATAGATAAGGGTGATCGCTGATAAAGATTCAATATTCAATATGAAAATGTATATATTCATGGCATACAGCAGCAGTGAGCGAAGCGCATGTTCAGCCAAGCGCTTTTTGGAAAGCACAAGAGCCATATAGATAAGGAGACCGCTTATAGGCGCGAACACGGCTGCATTGAAACTGAATATAATATTGAGCAAAATATGCAAAATACTGGAGAAGCCGAATATATGAAGGAATAATAAGTTTTTCTGGCTGTTTGGACTGGTCGGTTTCATCTTACACCTCAAGTTTCACATGGTTTCATTAATAATACTACAGACAGGACTGTGCGAAAACGCCTGATTTTGATATGATTAAACTATTAAGGGGGCGTCATACATGGCACATCAATGGAATTCGAAAGAAACAATTGGACTTTTAGGCGAATTGACATCGATTCCGAGTCCTTCCGGATATACAATGGAAATAATGGATAAGATTAAAAGAATGATGGACAGCTGGAATGTCCATTATACTACAACCAATAAAGGCGGCGTGATAGCCACTATCAAAGGTGACAATGACGAGCGCCACAGATTATTGACTGCCCATGTGGATACGCTTGGCGCCATGGTGAAAGAAATAAAACCATCCGGCCGCCTGAAGCTTTCACTGGTTGGAGGTTTTAAGTTCAACGCGGTTGAAGGTGAGAACTGTTTGATACATACGGCTTCCGGAAAAACGGTATCTGGAACCATCCTGCTTCACCAGACGACAGTCCATGTCTATAAAGATGCAGGCACTGCTGAGCGCAATGCTGATAATATGGAAGTAAGAATTGATGAAAAAGCGTTTTCGGAAGATGCTGTTAGGGAACTTGGTATTGAGGTAGGCGATTTCGTGTCGTTCGATCCGAGATTCGCCGCAACAGAATCAGGATTTATAAAATCCCGCCATTTGGATGATAAGGCGAGTACTGCTTTATTGCTCGAATTGGTGAAGCACTTAAGCGAGGGTTCTGAGAAACTGCCTTATACCACACATTTCTATATTTCAAATAATGAAGAAATCGGTTATGGCGGAAACTCGAATATTCCTGAGCAAACCGAAGAATATATTGCGGTCGATATGGGCGCGATCGGAGACGGGCAGTCTTCGGATGAATACACTGTATCAATCTGTGCCAAAGATTCCAGCGGCCCGTATCATTATGGATTGACCCGCCATCTGATAGCTTTGGCGAAAGAAAATAACATCGATTATAAAGTGGATATTTATCCATACTATGGATCAGACGCATCAGCGGCGATCAGTGCGGGTTATGATGTTAAACACGCATTATTCGGTCCTGGGATAGAAGCTTCTCATTCCTATGAACGGACCCATACAGATTCACTGAAAGCCTCGGCTGCATTGCTTTATGCTTATGTAATGTCACCGCTGGTTTCCTGATTAGGAGGATTTTCATGAATAGCAGGGAGTTACTCGAAAATATTCCTTATAAACTGCTTTCAGGCGAGCTGCCTGAAAAAATTGAACACATTACAATGGATTCCAGGGACGCTGTGCCTGGATCTCTGTTCGTATGCATTGAAGGTTATACAGTCGATGGGCACGATTTTGCGGAACAAGCGACTAAATGCGGCGCTACTCTCATTCTTTCCGAAAAACCAGTTGAGGTTGAGGGGCCCGCGGTGCTGATAGTGGAGGACACGGTGCGGGCGCTGGGACAATTGGCTTCAAAGTTTTATGATTATCCTTCCAAAGATATTCAGATGATCGGAGTCACCGGAACAAACGGGAAAACGAGTGTTGCCGGCATGCTCCATTCAATGCTGATGAAGTTGGGTGAGAAATCGGCTTTGACCGGGACGATCGGCTTCAATCTTAATGGTGAAATGCACCCTTCCGCCAATACGACCAGCGACGCCTTAACGACGCAGAAAATGATAGCCAAAGCAAAAGAATCGGGCTGTTCACATATGACAATGGAAGTTTCTTCACATGGGCTGGTTCTTGGCAGGCTCGCAGGAGTCGAATTCAATACCGCCATTTTCACCAATCTTACACATGATCATCTTGATTTCCATGGAACAATGGAAGAATACGGCCATGCAAAAGGATTGCTGTTCGCCCAATTGGGTCAGGACCTCCGTGAAAAGAAAAGGGCAGTATTGAATGCTGATGATCCTTGGTCTGAGCAATTTGCAAAAATGACTTCTCATCCTATTTTCACATATGGCCTGGAAAAAGATGCACAGTTCAAAGCCGATGAAATTTACATGGACCAAACCGGAACGTCTTTCCGATTGGATTGTCCGGAAGGTGGATTTCAGGTGACCATGAAATTGCTTGGCCACTTTAATGTGTCCAATGCACTGGCGGCCATAACTGCTCTATACGCGGAAGGCTTCAAGCTGAACGATATATTGGAGGCGCTGGCGGCGATCGACCCAGTCGAGGGACGTATGCAGAAAGTGGCGATTGAAGCACCCGTAACCGTCTATGTGGATTATGCCCATACACCTGATGCCATTGAAAAAGCACTGGCTGCCGTGACAGGATTCAAGAAAAATAAAATCATTTTCCTTGTCGGGACCGGCGGCAACCGGGACAAATCGAAAAGGCCGAATATGGCCAGAAAAGCATCAGTTGCGGATTATGTCGTTTTAACTACTGACGATCCGCGGGATGAAGCATATGACAGCATCCTGAAAGATTTGGAAACTGGCATGGCCCATCCGAATTATGCCTGCATCGGGGACCGCGAAGAAGCGGTGAAACATGCGATTCAGCAGTCGGAACCCGGAGATATCATTATTCTTGCCGGAAAAGGCCACGAGGATTATCAAATTATCGGTGCCACGAAATACCCCCATAGCGATAAAGAAATCGCAAAACAGGAAGCGTTGAAAAAATATAGCTGAAAAGAGGCCCAAAGCGGCTTCTTTTTTTGTGGTGCAGGTCATTTTTTCTTGTTTTTTCACATTTCCTTCTCTAATATGAAGAGAGTAGATTAAAGGAGCGTAAAACATGTCAGTCCAAATTAAAAATGAAATTGAAAATAGAAGAACATTCGCCATCATTTCCCACCCGGATGCCGGGAAAACCACTTTAACCGAAAAGCTTTTGCTGTTCGGTGGAGCCATCCGCGACGCGGGTACGGTCAAAGGGAAGAAAAGCGGTAAATTTGCCACATCCGACTGGATGGAAATCGAGAAGCAGCGGGGAATTTCCGTCACTTCCTCTGTCATGCAATTTGATTATGACGGACACCGTGTAAATATCCTGGATACCCCTGGACACCAGGATTTCAGTGAAGACACATACCGCACATTAATGGCGGTGGACAGTGCCGTAATGATCATCGATGTCGCAAAAGGCATCGAAGCACAGACAGTCAAATTATTTAAAGTCTGTAAAATGCGCGGCATACCGATTTTCACCTTCATCAATAAGATGGATCGCCAGGGGAAAGAACCTTTGGAATTGATGGAAGAACTTGAAGAAGTACTTGGAATCCAGTCGTACGCCATGAATTGGCCGATCGGCATGGGGAAAGAATTCCTTGGAATATATGACCGGTTCAACAAACGTGTAGAGCCTTTCCGGTCTGAAGGCGACAGATTTTTGCCGATAGACGAAGAAGGGGAATTGGCTGTTGATCATGATATGAAAAATTCTTCTTATTACACACAGGCTCTGGAAGACATTCAATTGCTCGATGAGGCCGGCAATGAATTTTCATTCGATCGGGTAAAAAGAGGGGAATTGACTCCGGTTTTCTTTGGCAGCGCATTAGCCAACTTTGGCGTCCAGACGTTTTTGGAGACCTATCTTCAATTCGCTCCGCCACCGCAGCCAAGAATGACTAAAGAAGAAGATATTGTGGATCCGGTGGATACACCTTTCTCAGGTTTCGTTTTCAAGATCCAGGCGAATATGAATCCTGCACACCGCGACAGAATTGCGTTTGTGCGAATCGTGTCAGGGAAATTCGAAAAAGGGATGAACGTTACTCTATCGCGCACCGGGAAATCGTTCCGATTGTCCCAAACCACCCAGTTTCTGGCGGATGACCGTGAAATGGTGGCAGAAGCAGTTGCGGGGGATATCATCGGGCTGCATGATGTGGGGAATTATCAGATTGGCGATACGATAACAAGCGGGAAGAAATTCCATTTCGAAAATCTTCCACAGTTTACACCGGAATTATTTGTGAAAGTCACCGCTAAAAACGTTATGAAACAAAAACATTTCCACAAAGGGATTCTTCAGCTTGTCCAGGAAGGGGCCATCCAATATTATAAAACACTGCACATGGAAGAAGTCATTCTCGGAGCAGTGGGCCAATTGCAATTTGAAGTTTTTGAACACCGCATGAAAAATGAGTACAACGTTGAAGTCCGTATGGAGCCGATCGGTTCTAAAATTGCCCGATGGATCGAAAATGAAGAAGATGTTAAAGAGTCCATGTCCAGCAGCCGTTCAATGTTGGTGAGAGACCGATTCGATAACTATGTATTCCTGTTCGAAAATGAATTCGCCACACGCTGGTTCCAGGATAAAAATCCGGGTATCAGGCTGTACAGCTTATTATAAGAAGGATTGTTGCCGCATCGGAACAATCCATCTGATTGAAGGGAATTTTAAAACCTGCCTTTTGGCGGGTTTTTTTTGTGAATTAAATAGGGCTGTTCTGTTCACATTCAGCAAAATTGGAATTCATTTCAAAGGTTTAAGTTTGCGGTGGCAGACAGTTTTTCTTATGATAAAAGAACGAAGTAACAGAGAGGGATTGACACGATGAAACTAAGTGATTTTTCGATAAGAAGACCGGTTTTGACTGCTGTTACCATGCTATTGGTCATTATTTTGGGAGCAGTGTCATTTTTCAGGATTCCGGTGACCTTGATACCTGAATTGAATCCGCCTATAGGGGTGGTAGTAACCAGCTACAGCGGGGCAAGCCCGACAGAAGTGAATGAGAAAGTGACTAAGCCTTTGGAGGCGAACCTTTCAACATTGCCTGGCATCGAATCGATCCAGTCGACTTCTCAGGAAGGATCGAATTTCATTTTGCTTGAATTCGACTGGTCCACTGAAATTGACGATGTGCAAAGCGATATCCTCCAGCGAATCGACCAGACTTTCCTGCCTGAAGACGCCGGAACACCACAGTTCCTGAAATTCGATCCTTCACAATTCCCGATTTTGCAATTATCTTTGCGCGCGACTGAGTCGGATGTTGATATTAGAATCCTTGCGGAGGAACTGGAAACCGAATTGCTGCAGACTGAAGGTGTAGCGAACGTAAACATTTCAGGAACTTTAATAGAGGATATTTTAATTTCTCTCGACCAGGAATTATTGGAAGAGAACGGGCTGCAGCAATCGGATATTGTCCAGGTTATCCAAGGCAATAATGTTTCAATGCCCGGGGAACCCATTGAGAGCGAGGATGGCCGTAATTTAACGACACGGATCATCAGCACATTGACGAGCCCGGAAGAAATCGCGGACCTCATCGTTACGGTGGATCCGCTTGATGGCGAGAACCTGACGATTGGCGATGTAGCGGATGTTTCACTGACTGAACGGGATCGCAACAGTGAAACGCGTGCCAACCAGGAACCGGCTGTCCTTTTGGCAGCCCTGCAGGAATCCGGTGCGAACACTGCGGACGTTTCAACTGCATTCAAGGAACGCCTGGACGAACTGCTTGAAGAAGAACGCTTCAGCGCTGTCGAAGCTGATATTCTCTTTGACCAGGGAGATTATGTGAAACTGGCAGTTGGGAATATTGGGCAAACATTAATATTCGGTGGCATATTCGCGATGCTCGTGCTGTTCTTCTTCCTGCGTGGGATTAAAAGCCCGGTCATCATAGGTATCGCAATTCCTTATTCCGTCATTGTTACATTTGTTTTGATGTACTTTGCTGACTTTGCCTTAAATATTATGACACTCGGCGCTTTAGCCCTGGGGATAGGCATGCTCGTGGATAATGCCATCGTTGTAATCGAAAATATTGAGCGGCATTTAGCGATGGGCAAACCTTCGAAGAAAGCGGCTTCGGATGGTGCAAGGGAAGTGGCTGGCGCCATCACGGCTTCAACATTGACGACGGTAGCAGTTTTTGTTCCGGTGATCTTTATCTCTGGGCTGATTGGCGAAATCTTCTTCGAGTTTGCATTGACGATTTCATTCAGTCTTTTTGCCTCTTTGGCTGTCGCACTGACAGTCATTCCGATGCTTGCTTCACGAATGCTTAAAAAACCGAAAGGCAATGTTGAAGCGAGAAAGCGGAGGTCCAAAGGGCTCAAGAACTTTGAACGCTCCATCAAATGGGCACTGCGCCATCGGATAGTTGTTTTATTGGTTACATTAGTGTTTTTGGTAATTGGCGCTTTTGGCGTTTCACAGGTCGGCACTGAATTTTTACCGGCTACAGATGAAGGGTTCGTCAGTGTCTCAGTTGAGCTTGAAAATGGCTCATCCCGCACAGCCACTGATGAAGTGGTCACTATGATTGAAGAAGAGCTTGAAGCGGAAGAAGATGTGGAAGTTTATGTGAGCCTTGTCGGAACGACACAGCAAGGTCAGGCGCAGGGCTCTTCGGAGGCTAATGAAGCTGAGATTTATATCAAGCTGATTTCTCTTGATGACCGTGAACGATCTGTTTTTGAATTCGTTGATGATGTCCAGCCGCGAATTCTTGAAAAAGTGGGAGACCGCGCTGAAGTAGGATTTAATCTGCAAACAGCTGCAGGTTCAACTCCGAATACATTATCGTTCACGGTTACGGATACCGACCCAGCCAGACTTGATGATGCTGTAGAAAGAATCAGCGACTCACTGAACGGTTTGGATTCCGTTACTGAACTGACAAATGACCTTGATGAAACAATCGATGAAATCCAGATGACAATTGACCGTGAGGCTGCCACTGAATATGGCATGGCTCCGGCGCAGATTGCACAGGCAGTGAATAACATCACCCGTGGGGTACAGGCTACCCAATTGATAAATGAACAGGATGAAGTTTATGCCGTGTTTGTGGAAATCGAAGAAGAAGACCGGGACAGTTATGAAAAACTGCAGGAACTGAGTCTCCGGACCCCTTCAGGAACTTTCGTGGAATTGCAGGAGCTTGCTGAAATTGAAATAGCGCAGGGACCGGTCAGCATTCAACGTGTCGATCAGGCGGGAAGTGTGTCGTTCACATTGCAGCACCAGTCGGATGTCACTATGGGTGATATGTCTGATGACGTGGATGCAGCGCTTGAAGATCTGAATCTCGACGACGGAACCGTGATAACCTTCGGAGGGGACAGGGAACTGTTCGATAATGCCATCAATGATATGATCATGGCTGTGCTACTGGCTGTTGTTCTTGTCTATATGGTCATGGCGGCTCAATTTGAATCGTTTAAATATCCATTCGTTATCATGTTCACTGTGCCGCTGATGGTTATTGGTGTGGCAATCGCTTTGTTTGTTACGCAGACACCGATCAGCATAACCGCAGTCATCGGTATTCTGGTACTGGTGGGGATTGTCGTGAATAACGGGATCGTTCTCGTGGATTATATTAATAAACGGAAAGAAACTGGAATGGAATCCTATGATGCAATCATCACATCAGTGCGAGACAGAATGCGTCCTATTCTGATGACTGCATTGACTACAATTCTTGGGCTTGCACCGCTTGCCGTTGGAATCGGAGAAGGAACGGAAATCAACCAGCCGATGGGGATTGCTGTAATTGGGGGGTTAATCAGTTCCACATTCCTTACTCTTTATGTAGTGCCGATTGTATACAGTCTCTTTGATAAGGAAACAAGATTGATGAATAAAAAGTAAGCCGAAGGGAATTCGGCTGAATCTTTGCCATAAAGTCAGCCCAGTGATGCAGGAGCAGAGTCTCCTGCGAGCGGCTGGCTTTTTATTTTCATACATTTTATTGGAATATTTAGTATAATTGGATAGGAAGAGGTAAATGAACTTTACATGCTGAACAAGAAGTCTCATTTATATGAAGGAGAATCTACTAGGGGGAATTGAATTGACAGAAGCAGTATTTACAGGATTTCCTGGTTTTATAGCAAGCCAGCTTATCCGTACTTCCATCGGGCAGGAGCCAGGGCTTGGGGTTTCCGCGATTGTGTTGCCCTCAGAGCGCGTCAAGGCGGAAAAAGAAGCTGCCCGAATTCAAGAAGAGACAGGCTGCAGACCGCTGCGCATCATTGAAGGCGATATAACCAAGCAAGGGCTGGGGCTTAAACAGGAAGATCTTGCCTGCTTGGCAGATAAAAAAATCATCTTTTGGCATCTTGCCGCTATCTATGATTTGGCAGTGCCGCGTGATCTGGCGTGGAAAGTGAATGTCGAAGGAACGAAATTTGTAAATGAGTTTGTATCCGGGCTTTTGGATCTGGAAAGATATATGTACTTCAGCACTGCTTATGTGGCGGGTAAACGTGAAGGAGTGCTCCGGGAAGATGAACTGATCCGCCCGGAAGAATTCAAGAATTTCTATGAGGAAACGAAGTTTGAAGCGGAAGTGCTTGTCGAAGAAATGAAAAAAAATTATCCGGTCACCATCATCCGACCCGGAATAGTGCGCGGCCACTCAAAAACAGGAGAAACCATCAAATTCGATGGGCCCTACTTTTTCCTGAATATGATTGATCGGATCCGCAAAATGCCGATCATACCTTATGTAGGGAGATCATCTTCCTATATCAATGTAGTTCCAATCGATTACATACTTGAAGCGTCTGTTTATTTGAGTAAACTGCCAGCATCAGAAGGTGAAACGGTCCATTTGACAGATCCCGATCCGCATCCGGTGGAAGAGGTCTACCGTTCTATGGTAGTTCATCTGACAGGCAAAACGCCTAAAGGGCGCTTGCCTAAAAAGATGGCTGTCATCGGCTTGAAAACCAGGCCTGTCAGAAAAATGCTCGGGGTTGAAATGGAGACCTTGGATTATATGGATTGGCCAGCCTCTTTTGACACATCTAAAGCCGGGCAGCTCCTGAAAGGAAGCGGCATCCGATGTGCGGATTTTCTGGAGACCATGCCTGAAATGATCGCATTTTATGAGTTGCATAAAAATGACAAAAAATTTCATATTCCTATCCAATAGCATATTTACATTCGAAAAAATGGTGCTATACTCAAAATACAACTAAATTACTTTGACATATGTCAAAGGGGAGTAGCTGTAGGGAAACCTATTTCACAGTCGTCAGTACATGGTTAGCAGCCATCGGTTGTGATAGCAATTTTGATTGCTTAGCGAGACCTTTGCCTTTTATTAGGTGAGGGTCTTTTTTGCTGGCAAAAAACAGGAGGAAGAAAGATGGATAGTGCAATATTATTGGAGTATGCCTGGGTCCTGCTGGTCCTGATCGGCCTGGAAGGTTTACTTGCTGCGGATAACGCAGTGGTAATGGCGGTAATGGTAAAACATCTGCCGAAAGCTCAGCAAAAGAAAGCTTTATTCTATGGATTGGCGGGAGCGTTTGTTTTCCGTTTCGCTGCTCTGTTCATGATCACGCTATTGGTGAATATCTGGCAAATCCAAGCATTGGGAGCCGCCTATTTATTGTTTATATCATTCAAACATATCTACGATCAGCGAAAAGGGCAGGAACACTCTATTGAACCGGAGGCATCAAAAGGTTCAGGCTTCTGGATGACAGTGCTGAAAATCGAATTGGCCGACATCGCGTTCGCCATCGATTCGATGCTTGCCGCGGTAGCGCTGGCAGTAACTTTGCCGCATTTGAATGTATTTGGACTTGAGGACATCGGGGGCATCAACTCTGGACAATTTATTGTTATGCTTGCGGGTGGTTTGATCGGGGTTATCATCATGCGTTTTGCCGCGCATAAATTTGTTCAGCTGCTGGAGAAATTCCCGCAACTGGAAACAGCTGCTTTTGTGGTAGTGGGCTGGGTCGGCGTGAAGTTGCTCGTGATGACTTTGTCACACGAAAAGCTTGGCGTATTGCCGCATGATTTCCCGCATTCAACTCCATGGACAATTACATTCTGGATCGTACTGGTCGGAATTGTAGCAGTCGGAGCACTTGTTGGTTTGAAAAAGAATAAAGAAATTGAAAATCAATAATTTTTTTGGAGCATCTTCGAGAGAAGATGCTCTTTCTGTGCTTTTGATAAATTTAAGGGAAAGTGATTCTTTTCAGTTTAGACCCTCATAATGAGGGGGAAGCTGTCGAATTAATATTACAGAAGGAAGAATTGCTCAATCTTTTCATTTTTTCCAATTCTCGTTACAATTAATATCAATGAGAAAAAATGAAAGAGGTGACCCGGATGCTGCTGTCAGTATTGGCTGGATATTTCGGCCGCGGTGAAAAAGACAATGCCGAATTGTTGGCAGTACAGGCTCAAAATGGAGATGCACAAGCAATGGAGAGCTTGCTGGTATCCTATTCACCATTTATGAAAAAAACTGCTGGCCAGGTATGCAAGCGGTTCATCAATGATCATGATGAAGAATATACAATCGCCCTTTCGGCTTTTCATGAGGCGGTCAACAGTTTCAATCAGGAGAAGAACGCTTCATTTTTGACCTTTGCACATATGGTCATCCGAAGAAGAGTTATTGATTTCATCCGTAAAGAGGCTGGCAGAAAAGATTTTGCCCATGATTTCCAGGGGTTATCCGGGGCGGATGAAATCAGGAGCGGCATCGATGCGTCAGCTTCGATAAAAGATTATACCGAGCAGCAGCAAGCCGCGGCACGCAGAGAAGAAATAGCTGAATACGAAAAATTACTTTTCGGATATGGCATGACATTCCAGGATTTGGTGAAAGTATCGCCATCTCATGAAGATGCCAGAGTCACTGCAATCCAAATCGCTCAATTGGTTGCTGAAACAGAGGAATATCAGGACTATCTGCAGCAAAAAAAGAAGCTGCCAGTCAAAGAGATAGAGCGGCTGGTGAAGGTATCGAGAAAAACGATTGAGCGCAATCGGAAATACATAATTGCGGTTGCTTTATTGATGATGAGTGATTTGCATTATTTGAAGGATTACCTGAAGGAGCGGTTGCGTTGATGAGAATGCAAAAGGGACTGTGTATAGAATTGAATGGTGATTCCTCTGTTTTTCTCGGACAAAATGGGGAATTTGTCCAAGGCAGGCCAGCGGGGGATATAGCTGTGGGAGAAGAAGGCGTTTTCTATCCGATACAGTATGCTGCAGTAAAAAAGCGAACCTCTAAAAAACCCCTGTGGGCTCCTGTCACTGCTGCTTTGGCGGTCGCTGTTTTATTCCTGTCCGTTTTATTGCCAGAGCAGGAGGCATTTGCTTATGTGCAGATCCAGGTGAATCCGGGAGTCGAACTGGGAATCAATGAAGAATGCGACGTGGTCTCCATCAGGGAGTTAAACGCGGACGGCAGGGAATTGATCGGGGAGCTGGGCGAATGGAAAAATCATCCGCTCAAAGAAGTGCTTGATGAAGTGATTGTCCTGTCAATGAGTTCCAGTACAGATGAAATCGTGATAACCACTGTCGCTGATGACAAAGATCAGATTGCGGATAAAGCGGTCGTGAATTCCGTCATGGCAATATCGGCGAAAGCAATGGCGAAAAACGTTACAGTCAAGTTAAAGGAAGCTTCCAAAACGCAATGGAGGACTTCGGTCGAAAAGAGTGTGCCAGTAGGCCAGCTGATTAGCAATTCACAGGATCTGAAGGATGATGAAGCTGAAGAAAAACCGGTTAAAGAAAAAATTGAGCAACCATTGAAAGTGAAGGAAAAGCCGGGCGCTTTCAATAAACCGAATGAAAAAGATTTGAAGCCTGAAGAAAAATCAGGAAATGAAGCAGGAAAACCGGAGGATAAAGAAGAAAAAGCCGGACGCAAAGATAATAACCAAGATGAAAATAGCCCTTCCGGCAAAGAAAAAGAAGTTCCAGCGGGACAAGAGAAACGTAAAGAAACGCCAGCTGCTGAAAAAGGCAATCCTAATCCGCCTGGACAGGAAAAACGTAAGGAAGCTCCTGGCCAGAACAAAAAAGACGACAGCAACAAAGCTGGCGCTCCTCCTGATAAAAAAGAAGAAGCCCCTGGCCAGCAAAAAAAGAAAGATAAGGGCGGCCCAGACAAAGGCAAAGTAAAACCTTCAAAAGAAAAGAAGGAAAGATCAAAGCCGGAAAAATCAGGACCTAAAAACTCAAATGGAAAAGATAATTTGGAACAACCAAGTGAAAAGAGCGATAAACAAAACAACGGCAACAGCAATAAAAGCAGGGATAAAAATAAAAATGAGTAATACAATGACAGCAGAAAATACTTTTCTGCTGTTTTTTAGATGGATGAGCGGGGAATTTTTGATTTCCCTTTCTTTTTTCAAATACTTTACTTAGAATAGGTAGATAACCGAAGTCGAAAGGATTTCAAGCATATGAATAAATCGTTCCAAAAAATTCGTAATCTTACGCCCGCGCAGGCGATTGCAGCTTATTATTTCGCCGCCATCACCATTTCATTCCTGCTGCTGAGGCTTCCGGGAGTTCACCAGGAAGGCGTCAGTATTTCTTTCATCGACACGCTTTTTACAGCTATAAGCGCGGTGAGCGTCACTGGCCTGACAGTGATCAATATTTCAGAGACGTACACTGTTTTTGGCATTGTGCTGCTGATGGTCATACTTCAGCTTGGCGGCATCGGCATCATGTCGATCGGGACATTCTTCTGGCTCTTGGTAGGCAAACGGATTGGCCTTCGCGAGCGTCAATTGATCATGGTCGACCATAACCAGTTAAACATGGCAGGCGTAGTCAAACTGATCCGTAATATAATTTCGATTTTATTGTTAATTGAATTGATCGGAGCAATTATTCTTACGTTATATTTCATACAGTTTTATGATACTTTCGGCGAAGCGCTGCTGCAGGGCGTCTTTGCGGCGGTAACAGCAACGACCAACGGCGGTTTTGATATTACCGGCGCTTCAATGGTTCCTTATTTCAATGATTATTTTGTCCAAGTGATCAATATGATCCTGATCATTCTGGGTGCGATCGGTTTCCCGGTATTGATTGAGCTGAAAGAATTTTTATCGAATAAAGATAAGAATTTCCGTTTCTCCTTATTCACCAAAATCACAGTGAGCACATTTGGGATCCTGCTTGCAATTGGCGCTTTGGGGATACTTGCGCTTGAATCGTTTAAAGCGTTCAAGGATATGTCATGGCACGAGACATTATTCGCGGCGATTTTCCATTCGGTATCTTCACGGTCAGGCGGGCTAGTCACTTTTGATATCACCCAGTTCGATGAAGCGACAAACGTATTCATGAGTGTCCTGATGTTTATCGGAGCATCTCCGAGTTCCGCAGGGGGAGGGATCCGGACTACTACGCTGGCGATCGCGATTTTATTCCTGATTAACTTTGCCAGAGGGAAAAATACCATCCAAATCTTCAAACGGGAAATTCAATTGATCGATGTGTTCCGTTCCTATGCAGTCATTATCCTTGCCATATTTATGGTGATTGTATCAACGATGATCTTATTCATCACTGAACCGGAAGCATCAGCGATAGAAATCATTTTTGAGATTACCAGCGCTTTCGGAACTTGCGGGATGTCCCTGGGCATTACAGATGATTTGTCTTCCTTCGGTAAGTTGACGATCATGGTCCTGATGTTCATAGGGCGTGTCGGACTTATTTCGTTCCTGTTTACGATTGGCGGAAAAAACGATCCGACAAAATTCCATTATCCGAAAGAACGTGTCATCATCGGCTAATATTTGTTTGAACTGCAGGGATGCCATTTACATGGAAAAAGGCTATAATCTAATTTATAGTGTTTAATAAGTGGAAAAGAGTGGATAGTATGAATGAAGAAATACAGAGATCTTTAAAATTATTTATTGTCATGTCAAGAGCACATAAAGCGATATCCGAGCAGGCCAATCAATTTTTTCAGGCTAATGGCGTAAATCCTACTGAGTTTGCCGTAATGGAATTGCTTTACCATAAAGGGAAACAGCCGCTTCAGAAAATAGGCGGAAAGATTCTTTTGGCTAGTGGCTCCATCACGTATGTAATTGATAAATTGGAAAAACGCGGCTACATTACACGTGTTAATTGTCCGACTGACCGCCGTGTGACCTATGCCCAAATTTCCGAAGAAGGAAAAGAGTTCATGGCGCGTATTTTCCCTGAACACGAAAAAAATCTTCATGAATTGACGGCTGCCTTATCACCCGAAGAAAAGGATACTGCCATCGAGTTAATGAAGAAACTGGGGCTTTCCATTAAGGATTTGTCTTATTGATCCAAATAAAAACGGCTGTCCTGAATTTTCAGGACAGCCGTTTTTTAATGTGTACAGTATCAGGAGACTTCAGACAGCCGAAAATTAATTAACGGTGATGGTCTTGCCCATGTTCAGAAAGTCTTCTGTAACTCCAGCATCGGCCAGATCGAAAATAGTAAGTTTGACAATCAAACCTTCTTTTTCAAAGACAGCTCCAGTTACTTTACCGCTTTCAGTAGGGACTTCGTAAACAGCGGAATTTTTGAATTTAGCATCTTCGAAAGCCGGCAATTCTTTCATTTCGGCTGTGTCGTTGGAAGCTTTCACTGTTTGCTGGATCGAATCATCGGCAAAAGCGAAATCCGCTTCTTCCGGTTTGAAAGTTTCTACACGCATAAATAGTTCATCGTTTTCAGTTGAGTAGATGACATCTTTATTTGGTTCTTCAGCAGTAAGTTCATATCCTGAAAGCAAATGGATTTCATAGGATTGCGAATCACTGACTGTCGGTGTGCCTTCAGCGGCTGCCGGATTTTCTCCTTCGGCTTCAGTGCTTTCTTCAGCTGCTTCTTCCTCAGCAGGTTTCTCTTCCGGTGCTTCTTCTGTTGTTTCATCAGTTTTTTCTTCAGTGCTCTCCTCAGCTGCAGTTTCTTCTGAAGTTGCCGTTTCATTTTGTTCAGTGTTGGATGTTGCAGTACCGTTTTTCTCTTCGGTTGATTCGTCCGATCCACAGGCGGCCATTAAACCGCTGAGTGCCAGTACTGATGCTGCTAAAAATAATTTTTTATTCATATGATTTCACTCCCTTTATAAAGTAGACGCATGAATTTGGAAATCGTTTCATTATTATTTGAAAATAAGTAAATATTATCTTTTTTGTTTCCCGTGGCTATGTGATAAATAAATTTCTGTATGGGGAGCTGCCCGGGCGCTTCCGCTTTTCTGTTGTCCAGACTCCAGCGCCCAGCTCTTCGGGTCATAAGCCACTCTGGCTGTGCGGCTGAAAACACGCCGCTTCGCCAGATCGTCTTATGCCTTTCAGAGCTGAACAGGCACTTCCGCTTTTCTGTTGTCCAGACTCCAGCGCCCAGCCCCTCGAGTCGCTTCAGCCTTGCCGTTAATGGCAAAGAACGCCATTATCGTCAAGGCTTCCAGCGCTTGTCGGGGCTAAACGGGCGCTTCCGCTTTTAATATTAAAAAGGAAAAACAATAAAAATCAGTATCATTAACAATAGGTGGGCGATGATAAGCGCTGGCATACTTTTTTTCTTTTCATAAAGATAACCGAGGACTAAACCGACTGCGGTCCCCGCAAATATGCCTGGCCAGAAATCCGCCAGCCATAGAGTCAGGCCGAAAAGAATTGATGCTGCCGGAACAGCAATGGATACCGGTACATACTGCTTAAGCTGCTGCTGAACAAAGCCGCGCCAGAACAATTCCTCACCTGGCACAACGATGAACATCAATAATAACAGATGCCAAAGGGAGGCCGGCGTGAATATGGCCAGGAAATCAGCAGTGGAAGCCGCTGAACCGACACCCAGCAGTTGCAGCAGATGGTAGCCGGCAAACAAGATCAGATAGATTGCTGCCGCTGCGGAAATTCCGTATACAAATGACTTCCAGGTACGCATTTCTTCGTGGATTTCTCCGAACAAAACAGCCGCGGACATCAAAATCAATAAAGCGAAGGTATACATATACCAAAAGATGGATGTATCAGCAAATGCCAGATTGTATAACCCATAAGCGAGGGGCAGTATATATATAAGTTTATGTTTCCTTAAAAAACTCAGCATAAAATATCCTCCTATAATGTAAAAGACAAGTTTTGCCGTTTTATGGTAAAACTAACACTGTCCGGATATACTCCTTGTTGTATAATAATAGGAAGAGCCATTGCCGGACTTAGGCAAACTCTTTGTCCGCTATGTATTATAACAGAATTCAAGCCTTGAAAATATTGAAAAAGGAGAATTAAAAAATGACAGATTACAATGAATTATTAGACCGGCTGAAAGCGGGTGAAATGGAATCGTTAACTGTTGAGAAAGAAAATTTTCTCGATTTCCGCACTGTTTTGATTGCCCGGGAAGATTTCAAGCATTTTCGCGGTGAAGCCTTTCATCATGGCAAGACGATATACAGATATATGCAGGAACCGGGTAAATAAGAATATACATAATATAAAGGGGTGCGTTACATGGGGAATTTAAAAGAAGTGAAACAGCATTTGAATCATTTGGTTGTGGGACGTGAAAAAGAAATCGACTTCATGCTGATCGCTTTGATTCAGCAAGGGCACGTATTACTCGAAAGCGTGCCAGGCTCAGGAAAAACATGGATGGCGAAAGCTTTTGCAGGATCTTTCAGCGGCATGTTCCGCCGGCTTCAGTTTACACCGGATGTATTGCCGTCAGATGTGACTGGTATCCGTTTCTTCAATCCGAAAAATCAGGAATTCGAGCTTCGTCCCGGCGCTGTGATGGCCAATATTTTGCTGGCTGACGAAATTAACCGGGCCACGCCTCGGACCCAGTCAAGTTTGCTTGAATCCATGGAAGAAAAACAGGCGACAATCGATGGGGAAACATTGCAGCTGCCGCAGCCGTTCATGGTCATTGCCACACAGAACCCGGTTGAATCCCAGCAAGGGACCTTCCCATTGCCTGCTGCGCAATTGGACCGTTTTCTGTTCAGGCTGGAAATCGGTTATCCCGATTATGATGAGGAAATGTCGATCATCCGAAATTTCCGGGACAATGTGTCCCATAAAAAAGAGATTATGAATATTGCATCAGTCGATGATGTGGCGGCTTGGTCAAAAGGGGCCAGTGAAGTCAGCGTCCATGAAGATATCGAAAAATATATCCTGAATCTGGTGCGCGCCACCCGCGAACATCCATCCATCGAGCTTGGCCTCAGTTCACGGGCAGCTCTCGCCCTGGTTCACGCTGCCCAAGGAAAGGCTTATTTGGATGGCCGTGATTTTGTAACTCCGGATGACGTCAAGTACATACTAGAACCAGTTGCCGTCCATCGTCTGCTGTTGACGGTCGAAGGAATGCTCGTCCAGGATCCCGGGACATTGCTCAAAGAGATTTCCTCTTCCGTGGCATCACCAGTTGAGGCTTATTAAAATGGACTGGATCCGCCATGATTACGGAATAAAATACATTAAAGTGGCTCTCGGCTTCACTGTCGTTCTATTCATTATGTCTATGGTATTCCTTCAATTTACAGCTGCCGCGATTTCGGCGTTCATCGGCATCATTGTAGCGCTGCAATTGGCTTATTTTTCAAGACTTGGAGATAAACTTATTTTTAAAAATAAGAAAATAAGAAAAAGAGTTTTAAATGGCGGAGATTCGCATTGGGAACTGGTCTTTGAAAATAAAGGGCTGCCTGTTTGGGGAGCTAACCTGAAAGTCTGGTTTATTGACGCGGTTATCCCCGTGGGCCAGGAGGCTGGAAGTTATACGGAGCTTGTGGAACTCGATATCCCTTTTACGGTGGGATATAAAGAAACGGCTGTTTTAAAAGTGCCGGTTACTGGAAATCGCCGCGGCTTGTCCCGCATCAAGAAGATGGAGCTATCGATTCCTCATCCGTTCGGCCAGGGCAGCCTGATGCTCGAATACGGTGGAATGATTCTGCAGGAACATCTTGTTTATCCGAAGCTGCGCAAATATCAATTCCGCTATGCGCCTTCCAAGCAGAAACCCGGGCAATTCAATTTGCGCCATTCACTGTTTGAAGATCCCTTCCAGCCGATTGGTACAAGGGATTATGTCCCGACAGATCAATTCAATCAGATTCACTGGAAAGCAAGTGCCAGAATGCACACCTACCAGACGAAGGTCTACAATCATGTGGCGAATGAAGCGATGCTTTTTGTTCTGAATGTCGCTGACCGATATGCGACGATTTCGAATCTCGAAGAAAGAATCGAAGAATTGGCATCGTATATTGAAAACTGCTTCAGCGAAGGCGTGCCTTATGCCATAGCAATCAATGTCCGGTCCGCCGGCAAGGTTCCTTATCTCTTTTTGGCTTCCGGTGAAGGAAGCAGGCAAAGACAGCAAGCGCTCGAACTGTTGTCGGTGATTTCGAAAAACAATTCAACAATGCCTTTCGCTTCGATGATTGCCCATTTGGATCTTCATACGGAATTGCCTTATACGACTTATCTTATGACAGACAACCTTGACAGCGTCAAAAAATATATGCCGAAGTGGAGCAGAAAAACAGAATTAAAAGTTCTGCGCACAAGCGAAGGGCGGGTGATTGCATGACCGCCAGATTTTCTTCGGCCACTGCGTATATACAGGATGCATTCCTCATCTCTTTCGTATTTCTGTTTATCGACGCGGGAGCCAGATTCCCTCTGGTTTTAATCTGGCTGGGGCTGGTGCTGGCAACGGCATTGACAGCTGCAGCCATCAGCTGGCGAAAGCCTTATAATCCGGTACCTGTTCTGATGGCAGCCGGCCTGGTGATGTCATTATCTTTGTTGGCCGGGGTGACGGCCGGCACGTTCATTGTTCTAACAATCATTTCTTTATATCGCCTGCATGCCAGATTTTCTGAGATAGAAGATAAAAGCAGCGGAGAAAGTTCATTTCTGATACTGTATCTGGTGATCTTCACGATCGCACTGATTTTAAGTATCTTTAACCCGCTGGGCAGTTCACAGCTTCTATTGTTTCCGGTAGCGGCCGCTGCCATTATTTTCTACACTGTATCACGCTTTTTTTACCGCTATTTTGCCGCGAAGCGGGAAGGTGCGAAATTCTGGCAGGCGCTTGCCGGTTCAGCCGGTGTTATCGCTTTTTCCGGGACAGCAGCATTCATTGTTTATTTGCTGGCTGATGAAGCACGGCAACTGGCCGGTACCATATTCGGCGGCATACTGGCAGTGGTCTTATGGCCATTTGCAGGCGTGCTGAATTGGCTGGTGAATATTGTGAAAGGACTTTCCAATGAAGAAGAGATGCAGGAAAATTTGAGCAATATGGAGCAACAAGCTGAACAGACGGAGGATATTCCTTATTCACCTGGAGCATTGGAATTTGATTATACAATTGTTGCTGGAATAGGCATTGTGCTAGCGGTGATTATCGGAATTCTGCTGATTCGGAAGATAAAGCCGGATATCGCCGATCAAAAAGAAGAATCGGTTGCTGAAGTGACACGTTTTTCTGAAGTTGCCGATAAAACCCGGGATCCGGAACCGGCCAGAGGATACGAGCTGGTCGATATCCATGAAATCCGAAAAGCCTTCAGGAAATTTGAAACAAAGGCAATCGAAGCTGAAAAAGGCCGATTGGAGCACGAAACCGTCAGGGAATGGGCTAAGCGTGAAGAATTGCCGTTTACTGAATTCTTTTTTAGAACCTATGATAAAGTGCGGTACAGCGACGGATTAATAGCAGTCAGTGAAGCATCTCCTTTCGTGGAAGAGCTGGAAAAAATAAATAAAAATTTTTTTACGGAAAATGTTTAAAGCCATATTTATCTGGGCATACTAATAAAGAACACAGCAACATTCTCATTTCCCCCTTTTGTGGTCGGTCCTTAACTGGATCGGCTTCTTTTTTTTGCTTTTTTTAAATATGGGAGGACAGGACAGTTTTAGGAGAACGGTCGCGGTCGCTTTTCTTTGTCCCGACTCCCGCGGCCCAGCTCTTCGGGATATAAGTCAAATCAGCTGCGTGGCAAAGTGCGCCACTACGCTGATTCGCCTAAGCCCTTTATTGCTCCTGCATCGCTTCGCCATCTCTTGCCTGTCAGAGCTAAACGGGCGCGGTCGCTTTTCTACTGTCCAGACTCCAACGGCCAACTCCTCGGTCTTAAGCTGCCCTTCCTGTGCGGCAAAGAGCGCCGCTTCGGAAGTTCATCTTAATCCTGCCGGAGCTGAACGGCCGTTTCCGCTTTTCTACACTATATAATGAATATACAGAAGATTTTTGCTAAACTGAAGATAGCATGAAAAAGGAGGATACATATGAAAGTAGGATTTATCGGAACAGGAGTCATGGGGAACAGCCTGGTGAAGCACCTGCTTGAGGAAGGGCACGAAGTTTCCGTTTATACGCGAACAGCTTCAAAAGCGCAGAATTTATTGGAAGCTGGCGCAAAGTGGAAGGAATCTCCGAAACTGCTGGCGAAAGATACAGAAGTTATTTTTACGATGGTCGGCTATCCTTCAGATGTGGAAGAGATCTATTTCGGGGATGAAGGCATCATCAACAATGCCAATGAAGGAACAGTATTGGTCGATATGACCACATCCAAACCGGAACTTGCCCGTGAAATTTTCAAGGCTGCACTTCAGAAGGGGCTATCGGCTTTGGACGCCCCGGTTTCAGGCGGAGACATAGGGGCGAGAAATGGATTATTATCCATCATGGTCGGCGGAGAAGAGAGCACTTTTAAACAAGTGCAGCCTTTACTGGATCTTTTTGGCGGAAATATAGTCTATCAGGGGCCGGCTGGTTCGGGGCAGCATACAAAAATGTGCAATCAAATTATTATTGCTTCCAATATGATGGGGGTCAGTGAATCATTGATCTATGCGCTGAAAGCAGGGCTCGATCCGGAAACTGTTCTCTTATCCATTTCTTCAGGTGCTGCAGGATCCTGGTCTTTGTCGAATTTGGCGCCGAAAATGATTTCGCGAAATTTCGAACCCGGATTTTATATCAAGCATTTCATCAAAGATATGAGAATTGCTTTGGAAGAAGCGGAATTGATGGGGCTGGAACTTCCTGCGCTTCGCCTGTCACTCAGTCTGTTTGAGAATCTGGCGGAAAAAGGGTATGAAGATAAAGGCACTCAGGCATTGATTGTTCAATATGAGGATAATAATTACAAAGAGCCGAAGACAATTTAGTCCCGGCTCTTAGCGTCAGTCAAAATATGATTTTTTAGGTGAATAGAATCTGTTCATTTCACGGGGCTGATAAGCTTTTCCGGGATTTGCTGCAGGCGTATCTTTTTTAACAGGCTTCAGGCCGGTCAATTCACTCAAGATTTCCTTGGCTGAACGCAAATTCATCCTGCTGGCAGGATTTCGGTAGGACTCATCAAGGTGGCCGAGATGCTCAAGGTTCTCAAAGTCTTCCTTTTTCGGCAGCATGTGAAAATAATAGTCTCCACATTTTACGAGGACAGAAGATTGCTGTTGGCTTTTACGGGGGTTTTTACTGAAGTGCAGCCCTATTTTCTGAGCGCGGTCCTGGAGAATCATCTTATTTAAGGCCTCTTTTTTTAAGGCATATAAATAATGATTGTCTGAAGCGGTCTTTGCGTGCCTGTTGACTGTGAAAATTGCCTGGGCAATTTCAGAATCCATTCTGGAGTTAGACATCGGCTCATTCCTTTCAAAGAGGATTATATTCATAAAACATCTTCATTATATCAAAATTTTCTTGCAATGTGTATAACAAGTATCAGAAATAATGGTTCATTTGAGGCGTTAGGCATAATCTGCCAAAATTACATACAAAAATCTAAAAAGGTCTAAAGGAGGAAGTTGGAATGTTTCAAGATCAGACGATAATTGTTACGGGTGGTTCAAGCGGGATGGGGTATCACATGGCGGAAAAATTCGCTTCTGAAGGGGCAAATGTCGTCATCACCGGAAGAGATATGGAAAAACTGAATGAGGCCGTTAAAAACATGGCAAGCTTTAAAGGGACTGTTGAAGTGTTTCAAATGGACGTACGCGAACCGGAGCATGCAAAAGCTATGGTCAAATTTGCCCACGAAAAATTCGGCCGAATTGATGGCCTGGTGAATAATGCTGCCGGAAATTTTATTGTACATGCGGAAAAACTATCGCCGAACGGCTGGAAGTCAGTTGTTGATATTGTATTGAATGGCACTTTTTTCTGTTCTCATGCTGTCGGAAACTATTGGATAGAAAATGAAACAAAAGGGAATATCCTGAATATGCTTGCGACTTATGCCTGGAATGCCGGTGCTGGAGTCGCGCATTCAGCTGCCGCGAAAGCAGGGGTAATGTCGTTGACCCGCACTCTGGCAGTGGAGTGGGGAACTCAATTCGGAATCCGTGTAAACGGCATCGCACCGGGGCCGATAGAACGTACCGGCGGAGCAGACAAGCTGTGGGAATCAGAAAAAGCGGCGAAACGCACACTGGAATCGATTCCTCTCGGCCGATTGGGCAAGCCTGAGGAAATCGCTGAACTGGCCGCTTTTATCATGTCAGATAAAGCTTCCTATATGAACGGGGAGATTGTGACGCTGGACGGCGGGCAGTGGCTGAACAAATTTCCTTTTTAAGTAAATAAAACTCTCTTTTAAATAGTTTCATGTTTGGTGATGTGTTATGATGAAATCGGAGTGATTAGCATCAGTATATGATGCAAAAGGAGTAGAGCGCATGATTTCATTACCAAGCAAAGACTTTCTTGAAACTCAAATAGAAGACTATATCATTTCATCTGAAAAGGTTGCGCATGTCCAGTTGGGCAACAGCGCGGAGCACGCATTGCTTGTTTTAACTAAAACAGGTTATTCGGCAATTCCGGTCTTGGATATGAAATACCGTTTCCAGGGGCTGATCAATACGCAGCGGATTACGGAATCCATACTGGGGCTCGACCATATTGAATACGAAAAACTGCCGGAGATTAAAGTACAGGAAATAATGCAGACTGATATTCCCTTGATTAAAATAACTGAACGTTTTCAAAAGGCGCTTGATCTGCTGATCGATCAGAACTTCCTTTGCGTAGTCGATGATAACGGCTTGTTCATGGGGATTTTGACCAGACGCGTGGTATTGAAGCAGTTAAAGAAACAGATTTATCAAATCCGAAATAATCAATGATGGAAGGCCTCGAGGAAAGAGGCCTTTTTTGTTGTGCAATTTAAAGTGAGGGTTCAGAGTTATGAAGACAACAAATCGTCCGCTCGTTCTGGCTTCTGTCATGCTGGCCATGTTCGTAGGCGCAGTAGAGGCGACAATTGTAGCGACCGCCATGCCAAGCATTGCAGCGGATCTGGGTGGGTTCTCAAAATACAGCTGGGTCTTTTCAGCGTATCTGTTGATGAATACAGTGACCGTTCTTATCTATGGTAAACTTTCCGATATCTTTGGCCGAAAACCGATCTTTACTTTTGGCATCATATTGTTCCTGTTCGGTTCATTGATGTGCGGCCTCGCCAACTCGATGGACCAGTTGATCATCTACCGATTGATACAGGGTATGGGAGCTGGTGCGGTCCTGCCGATTGCCACGACAATTGTGGGGGATATCTATTCTGCTGAAGAGCGGGCTAAAATCCAGGGATACCTTTCAAGTGTCTGGGGCATTTCTGCAGTTTCCGGTCCTGCCATCGGAGGAATCCTTGTTGCGACTGTCGGTTGGGAGTATGTATTTTGGGTGAATATCCCGCTGGGTGTACTTGCGCTTGCCGGAGTACTCCTCTTTCTGAAAGAACCACAGAAATCCGGCAAGCCTTCAATCGACTACTCCGGAGCGGTTTTATTGACGATTGGTTTAATCAGTCTATTATATTTCCTCGTTGAAGGCGGCGTCGGCTTTGAATGGTTTTCTCCGACAGCGGCAATTCTTATTGCGGTCTCGGCAATAGCCTTCACATTATTCGTTTTTGTTGAGCGGAAGGTGCAAGATCCGATTATGCCATTTGATATATGGAAAAATAAAACGATTCTGTATGCTAACTTAGTGTCACTGGCAACAGGAATCATATTGATCACTGTTTCCAGTTATCTGCCGACCTATGTTACCGGTGTAATGGAACAGCCGGCCGCCATCGCTGGATTTACGCTGACTGCCATGTCAATCGGCTGGCCGATTGCATCCACTTTATGCGGCCGGCTGTTAATCCGATTCGGTTATTTCAGGACTTCGCTTGCCGGAGGGATGTTTTTGGTGGCGGGCGGGCTCTTGTTCGTGCTGATGCGTCCTGAAGCGGGTCCGTGGTGGGCCGCTTTATCAAGCTTTGTTATCGGAATCGGCATGGGATTGACGAGCACCGCCTTTATCGTGTCGATCCAAAGTGCGGTAACCTATGAAAAACGGGGTGTTGCAACAGCTTCCAATATGTTCATGCGGAATCTGGGCAGCACGATCGGTGTGGCGCTTCTTGGCACTGTACTCAATACGACGCTGTTGAATTATTTTAAAGAGAGCGATGAAAACTACGGACTGGACTCCATTAATTCGCTGTTGACCGTTGACAGCCGAGCAGACATGCCGGCCGATAAACTGCACTATCTGCAGGAAGGATTATCTTTGGCGCTTCAGAATGTCTATGCTTTAATGGCTGTTTTTGCTGTAATCAGCCTGTTGCTGATATTTGGTCTGCCAAGAGATAAAGGAGTGGGAAAAAGTGTCAAATGAAGAAATGATCATAAAAATTCTGGCTGAAGAAGGCAATATGAGAAAAGCATCCGAGCGTCTCTTCCTTTCGCAGCCGGCTTTATCGCAAAGATTGCAATCCATTGAAAAAGAGTGGGGACAGCAATTATTCATCCGCTCCCAGAAAGGGCTGACGCCGACGCCCGCAGGCGAGCTGGTCATCAATTATGCCAATGAGATGCTTCAGCGCAAAGAAGAAATATTTGAAGTCCTTCATACGCTGACGTCAAAAGTGCATGGCACTTTGAAAATAGCCTGTGCTTCCATCATCGGCCAAAATTGGCTGCCGAAAGTGCTGAAGGATTTTGTAACGCTTTATCCGCAGGCGAAAATTCAGTTGATCACGGGCTGGAGTTCGGAAATTACAAGAGCTTTATATGAAGGGGAAGCACATATCGGGATTGTCCGTGGACATACCGATTGGAAGGGGAAGAAAATCCATTTATTCCGCGATACCTTATATTTGGTCGATAAAGAAATTGATTCCCTTGAACAGGTTTTGGAGACGGAACGGCCGTTTATCCAATTCAAAAGTGATTCGAATTACTATGAAGAAATTCAGCAATGGTGGCAAAAGCATTTTGCTTCCAATCCGAAAAGACAGATTACTGTGGACCAGATCGAAACATGCAAGCAAATGGCGGTCAATGGCATCGGTTATGCAATCCTGCCTTCCATTACATTAAACGGAACGGAAGACGTTCATACGGTCGCATTGGCAAGCAATGCGGAAGAACTCGAATTGACACGGGATACGTGGCTCATCGGCTATGATTCAGCTTTTGAATTGCGGCAGGTCTCCGCTTTTGTTGAAATTGTGCAAAAACACGCCGCTTTATTAGATTAGAGTAATGAAATCTGCTGCTGTTTCCGTTATAATTACACCATCAACTATAGAAAGAGGTTTTTATTGATGAAGCAAATGGATGCAAATGAAATTATTTCGTACATACAGAATGCCAAAAAATCAACGCCTGTAAAAGTTTATGTTAAAGGTGAAGGCGTTGCCTCATTGGATTTCGGAGAGTCCGCAAAAGTCTTCGGCGAAGGTGCTCATGCCACCGTATTCGGTGAATGGTCAGATATCGAAAAAGCGTTAAAAGAAAACGAAGCTGCGATTGAAGACTATGTTGTTGAAAATGATCGCCGCAATTCAGCTATTCCGATGCTGGACCTGAAAAACATCAACAGCCGTATCGAACCTGGCGCATTTATCCGTGAAAATGTGGAAATCGGCAATAACTGCATCATCATGATGGGCGCAGTCATCAATATCGGATCTGTCATCGGCGACGGGACAATGATCGATATGGGCGTTATCATGGGCGGACGCGCTACTGTCGGGAAAAACTGCCATATCGGTGCAGGCGCAGTGCTTGCAGGTGTGATCGAACCGGCTTCTGCGACTCCGGTTATTGTTGAAGATAATGTAATGATCGGCGCCAACGCAGTAGTACTGGAAGGCGTGCGCATCGGCCAGGGAGCAGTTGTCGCAGCTGGCGCAATCGTTATTGAAGATGTACCTGGAAATTCAGTGGTGGGCGGCACACCAGCTCGCGTATTGAAATTGATGGATGAGAAAACTCGCTCGAAAACAGAAATCAAGCAAGAACTTCGTCAGTTATAAGGGATCAATTATGAACCTTATACAAATCAGAAGAGATTTGCATAAAATACCGGAAATCGGTTTCCGCGAATTTAAAACGCAGCAGTATCTGCTCGGACAAATCCGCTCGTTGCCACAGGAAAGATTGGAAGTCACCGAATGGCAGACAGGCATAGCAGTGAAAATAAGCGGGCTGGATGCGGACAAGCTTATCGCCTGGCGCACTGACATCGATGGCTTGCCGATAGAAGAAAATACAGGACTGGCTTTCAGTTCAGAGCATAAAGGGCACATGCATGCCTGCGGCCATGATATCCATATGGCCAATGCGGTCGGATTACTGGAACGTCTTGTAAGGGATCCGATAAAACAGGATGTGCTGCTGCTTTTTCAACCGGCTGAAGAAGGACCGGGTGGAGCTCTGCCTTTCAGGGAATGGCTGAAAAATGAGCGGCCGGATTTGTGGCCGGATGAAATCTTCGCGATGCATATCGCTCCTGAACTGCCCGTCGGCACCGTTTCGACAAAACCTGGAATGCTGTTCGCCAATACATCAGAACTGTTTATAGATTTGCATGGGAAAGGCGGCCATGCGGCATTTCCGCATTTGACAGAAGACATGGCAGTTGCCGGCGCATCACTTTTGCTGCAGCTTCAGACGATTGTCAGCCGCAATATCAACCCGATGGATTCGGCTGTTTTGACGGTCGGCAAGTTTACAGCTGGCACCGTTCAGAATATTATTGCTGAAAATGCACGGTTGGAGGGCACCATCAGAACTTTGAATAATACCTCTATGCTGAAAATGAAAGAGCGCATAGAAGCGATTTGCAACGCGGTTGAAACTGGTTATAATTGCCGTATTTCGATAGACTACGGGGCGTCTTACCGGGAAGTTGATAACGACGCGCAATTGGCTGAACATTTTCTGGAGTTTGCCTCATCGGCCGATGGCATTACAGCTGTCCGCGCAGATGCCGCGATGACCGGAGAAGATTTTGGCTATTTCACTGAGCAGATACCGGGGCTGATGTTCTGGGCTGGAGTTGACTCTCAATTCGGGCTTCATCATTCCAAAATAAATCCTGATGAAAAAATCCTGGATTTCATGCCTGATTTCATTCACAGGTATTTCAGTGGACTATAGCAAACGGACAGCATATTGCTGTCCGTTTTTCTTTTGCCAGACTAAGGAACTATTTTACAGTTGGCGCGTACTAATTAATAGAGAGAAAAGGGGGGACGATATGAAAAGGTCAATATTATTTGCATTTATTATTTTATCAGCCTGGCTGATGTTCAGTATTTCTCCGCTGCATACATCGGCAGAAGCTGACATTACAATTGACGCGGAAGCCGGTTTCCAGAATAAGGTGAAGTATAACAGAGGTGTTCCGTTACAGATTACCGCTTCCAATAATGGCACAGCGTTTTCGGGAGATCTGGTCATTGATTATTCCGAAAGCTATAATATCGGATCCGGGCTTACAGTGCCGCTGGAGCTGGCGGCAGGAGAAAGCAAAACATTCAATCTGTCACTGCCGGGCATGATGGATAACAGCTATTCCGGCGGAATGACCAATCAGACAATCCACGTTTATGAAGGCGGCTGGGAAAAAGGCGATCCCATAGATTTTCAGGGAAGCAAATCTTTGCGTCCCAATTATTTCATGCCGGAGATTCCCTTTATCGCAACTTTGACCCAAAACGCTGACCGGTTAAGTGGGTTAGGTGACTATCTGCCGGTAAACGGTGCGAGTGCCCAAGTATTCCATTTTACACTGGAAGGGGAGAATTCCCTTCCTGCTGATTCACTTGCCTGGGATGCGCTGGATTATTTGATCATTGATGAATTCCCTTATAGTGATCTTCCAGCTGAAACGCAGGAGGCTGCTATGACATGGCTGGAGCAGGGAGGGAAAATCCTGGTCGGGGCTGACAGCAATTTAGGGTCCGCCACAGGGAATCTGTCCGGCTTGCTGCCAATGCAGCTTAACTCGTCAGAGGAGACAGCCGTTTCTGGATTTGAGGATCCGATTCCGGTTTATCAGGCTGATGTCGAAGCGGAGGCCCGGGTGGTACTTGAGCAAGAAGGGCAGATCTTGGCAGTGAACAGACCCGTAGGCGCGGGATCAATAATTCAAACGGCATTTTCACTTGGAGATGAGCCAGTCGCCTCTCAGGATGGATATGAAGAAATTCTGTTGAAATTAGTCGACGCTGACCAGAATCCTTCCCAATTCCAGCAGGATCAGTCGATCAAGGAAAGAATGGCGTACGAAATCGGCTCAGTCAACGAATTATTTGAAAGCTTTGCCGTTTCCAAAACTGTCATGTTCCTGATTATTCTTTTATATATTATTATTGTTGTTCCAGTACTCTATATATTTCTTATTAAAAAAGACAAACGGGAATACGCTTGGCTGGCCATCCCTATAATTGCTGTACTTGCATCAATAGGGATTTTTGCGGCAGGGGCCAAAGACAGAATAGCCAACCCCCAAATCCAGCAAACCGGATTTTTTAAGGTGGATGGCGATGGCGGGCTGAACGGTTATTACATGAATACTTTATTGTCGAACCGCAGCGGGGATTATCGGTTCACTGCTCCTGCCAACACGACAATGACGGCTGCAGGGGGCGACCAATTTTCATCAGGCAATACGCATCAAAATGCGATTTTGGAAAAAGGGTCAGCCGCTTCCACTTTGACTGTAAGGGATATGCGCTATTGGTCTGTGGCTTCTGTAATGGGTGAATCCTATATCAGCGGAAGCGGGCAGTTTGAAATCCAACTGTCAATGGAAGATGGGAACCTGACTGGGACAATACGAAATACATTCCCATTCTCTGTTAAAGACGCAGCGATCTGGACGGGAACAAGGCTTATTTCACTGGGTGATTTCAATCCGGACGAAGAAAAACAGATTGCTGAAACCGTCCAGTCTGAATTGCTGCAGCCAATTTCACCGATAGCTTCATACCAGGTGCCGCAAAATATCAGCGGCGGTGAAGAGGAATTAATCGAAGCGAGAAAACAAAGTGCCTTGGCAATGTCATACGAACATTTCGGAAGGGACGCGTCGACCCCTTATTTGATCGCTTACGCAGATACGGCAATTTCACCAATCTCACTGGAGAACCAGGATGCGGACGTATCCGCAGTCCATTTGCTTGCACAAAGTTTTGAACCGAGCATGGACTTTGACGGGGAAGTTGCCATCAGTTCTGATAACTTAAAGATAGATGTACAGCTGCAAAGCGCTATGGGGCATGTTGAAAAATATCCGGATAATCCTCATTTTTATGGTTTAGAACCTGGAGAATACAGCGTTCGATATGAATTGCCGGATGCTTTGGCTGAACAGGAAACTGACTGGTCGAGATTTGAAACAGAGTCAGCTTCTACAGATGTGCAATATTCAATTTTGCGCACAGATACAGGTGAATACGAATCTCTGGACGCCGGTTCCAATGATTTATCGGAAAACAGCGGAAATTATATTTCCGATGATGGAATGATTGAAATTCGAATCACTAAAAATGAAATGACGGGCTTTTCAGAGATCACCGTCCCCAAAATTGAACTGGAAGGAGTGATTGGCCAATGATTGAAATAAAAGGATTAACGAAAAAATATGGCTCCTTTTATGCCTTGAAAGATTTGAACCTGACAATTGAAGAAGGAACAGTTTTCGGTTTTGTCGGCGCCAATGGGGCTGGAAAGTCCACCACCTTTTCAATATTGGCGACACTCCTTCAGCCGACTTCCGGAGAAGCCTGGATCAATGGCATCAGTATTTCGCAGAGCCCGCATGAAGTGAGGAAACAAATTGGGTATATGCCGGATTTCTTCGGGGTTTACGATCAGCTCAAAACAGAAGAATACCTTGACTTTTACGGGGCAAGCTATGGTTTGGATGCCCAGCAAAGAGCTGTTTTAATACCTAAATTGCTCGAATTGGTCAATCTTTCGAATAAAAGAAATGATTATGTCGATCTGCTGTCAAGAGGGATGAAACAGAGGCTTTGCCTGGCCAGGGCTTTGATACATGATCCAAAAGTTTTGATACTTGATGAACCGGCTTCAGGATTGGATCCCCGTGCAAGAGTCGAGATGAGGGAGATTTTGAGGGAGCTGAAAGCGATGGGCAAGACGATTCTGATCTCTTCCCATATCCTGCCGGAGCTGGCTGAGATGTGTGACACATTAGGGGTCATCGATTCAGGCGAATTGATTGCCCATGGTTCGGTGCAAAGCATCCAGGAAAAACTGCAAAGCGAAAAAGTCATAAGCGTCAAAATGACTGGAAGTTTTGCTGAAGCGATCGTCTTTTTTGAAAATGATCCACTGGTTTCCCAAATTACTGAAATTCAGGAAAAAGGCATTCTTCAATTCCTGTATAAAGGCACAGAAGATGAGCAATTGGCATTGCTGCGAAAAGCGATGGCCAGCGGTTTGCCTATACTGGCATTTTCAGAAGAAGAAACGGATCTGGAAGACGTCTTCATGGAAATCACGAAAGGGGCTGACGCGCTATGAAAGAGCTCCTGGCAAACCCTGTCATGGTAAAGGAAATAAAATTGCGATTCCGGAATATGAAGAGTTTTACAGGCCTTTTCTTCTATTTATTGATCATGGGCATATTTGTCTTCGGTTTTATAAACCTGACCAGCTCAATTTCAGGCAGCGGATTTTTCCGTCCCGAAGAAAGTTTTCTGCTGTTCAGTATGCTGAGCTACATCCAATTGGGGCTGATACTATTTATCACCCCCGGGCTTACCGCTGGAACCATCAGCAGTGAGCGGGAAAAGCAGACCCTGAACATCCTGCTGACCACGGCCCAAAGCAGTTTCCAGATCATCTTCGGCAAGCTGCTGTCATCAATAGCGTTTTTGCTGCTGCTTCTTGTGTCAGGGCTGCCGATCTATAGTATGGTATTTTTATATGGAGGGGTATCACCCAGTCAGATTGCCGCCATTTTTTTGTTCTACTTTTTGACTTTATTGGTCATCGGCGCTTTGGGTGTCTTGTATTCCACCTTGCTGCGCAGAACGATCGTCTCCATGATTGCAACATATAGTACGATGATTTTCCTGACGGCGGTCACAGGCTTTTTTCTGATACTGTCTGTTTCCCTGTCGGCAGCAGCAATGGGCACGGGTGTGGCGCCGCTCAGTTATTTCTGGGCAAGCATCAACCCTGCAGTGGTTTTGCTGACTTTGCTTGAACCCGGGTTCAGCGCTGAGATTGCTCAATTGACGGGAATCCCGTTGCCGTTATGGGTCAGCTATACGATCTTCTGCACATTGATTTTTGCAGGATCGATATGGCTGTCAGTCAGTAAATTACGGGTCAATATGAATAAATACAGATAAGGAGGATGCGTTATGGACAGCCATAAAATCACTTTGTTCATCAAAAAGGCCAACCGGCGCCTGAAACTGCAATATCTGATAAGAAACCTGCAGATTGCTTTGTGTTTCGGTCTGGCTTCGGCGTTGCTGATCATGGTCATTTCACGGCTGTCCGTTTTTCCTTATTATGAATTTTATGCATATATTGCAGCAGCGCTCACAATGCTCACAGTGATGCTGGCTGCTATATCGAAAATTCCACGTCGTCAGCAGGCGATCAGTGAATTGGATCAATTCACTCCGAATAACCAATTGCTGACTTTGAGCCAACTGCCTGTTGGCAATCTCCTGGCAGATGATTTGGCGAAACGGACTGAAAAGGATATCCATCTCAGTTATCAATTATTCAAAAAAGAGAAAAATGAATGGCTTTCACCAAGATTTCTTCTTGCCGCTGTCAGCCTGCTGGTTTTGGCGATGATTTCAGGATTGTTTCCTGCTTCTGCACAACTGGAAGCGAAAGACGATGAGCGTGAGCAGGAATTAGTGGAGGAAATGGTCGAGAAGGTCGAAAAGCAAAAAGAATTGGCTGATTCACCGGAGATTAAGAAAGAGCTCGAGTCTCTTGAGGAAAAATTAATCGAAAGCGAAACTCCTGAACAAGCTTTGCGTGAATTAGTGAAGAAACAAAAAGAACTGGCTTTAAAACAACGGGAAAAAGAGCGGGAAGGCACCGAGCAGGCAACTGAAGAAGCGGAAGAACTTGGAGATGCGTCCCAGCAATTGGCTCAGCAAGCTGGAAATACACAAACAGCCTTAAGCGAAATGGGAAAACCGGTGGCATTCGATCTGCAGCAATCAATAGCCGCTAATGATCTTTCTGGAGAGCCGGAAAAAAATTCGGGAACAGATGCAGATGGCGCAGACAGCGAAGATGCTGCGTCAGGCGGCGGAATGGACGGGGAACAGGCTGGTGCGGGCAGCAGTGAAAATGCGGGAGAGTCAGGTGGAGAAGAAACTGCCGGTCAACGAGGCGGAGGCAGTGAATCCGAAGGCGAAGGCTCCGGTCAGGGCAATGAAGGCGGTGAAACTTCTTCAGGAGAAGGCGAAGGATCTGGCGCAGGACAGGGTCAAGGGAGCGGTGCTGGCGAAGGATCGAATCCGGGTGCTGGAGCTGGTACGGGCCAGGGCAGCAGGGAAATGCTGAGCATCCCTTCAAGAATTGGCGGAAGCGGTGAAACGACTGTCGACAACGGAGAATTATCGGAAGGTGAAGACGGTTCCTTCGAAGAAGGTGCAGTCGATGCAGAGCGCGGAACCATCCGTCCATACGAGGAAGTGGTGGGATCTTACAGCGATTCCTATTTTTCCAGTGCTAATCGCATGAAACTGCCCCCGGATCTTCGAAACATAATTGAACAATATTTTTCATCGATTGACGGTGAATAATCGAAAGCAGGGATGATGATGACAGTGACAGCGGAACAATTTACTGAAATGAGCTTGAAGCTTCAACAAGTCAAAAAAGAAATCGGCCGCTTTATCGTCGGCCAGGAAGAAGCGGTCGAGTTTTCGCTTTACGCTATTCTTTCCGATGGCCATGCATTGCTTGAGGGTTTGCCGGGTCTGGGCAAGACGATGCTCATCCGCACAATAGCGGAAGTGCTGGATCTGTCCTTTTCAAGAATCCAGTTCACACCGGATTTGATGCCCTCTGATATTACCGGCACCAGTTTGATTGAAAGAGATTCTGCCGGCAAGCAGCAATTCACTTTCCGGGAAGGGCCGATTTTCAGTCAGATGGTGCTCGCTGACGAAATTAACCGCGCTACACCAAAAACACAAAGTGCCTTGCTGGAGGCAATGGGTGAAAAAACTGTCACTGTTCTTGGGGACACCAAAAGAATGGCGCGCCCGTTTTTTGTGCTGGCTACCCAAAATCCGATAGAAATGGAAGGCACATATCCGCTTCCGGAAGCACAGATGGACCGTTTCCTATGCAAAATTAAAATTCCATCGCCTTCACGCGAAGATCTTGCACAAATTGTGCGGCGAACCACAGGCACGGAAGAGATCCTATTGATGAAACAGATGGATGCGGAAGAGTTGATTGCCGCACAGCAGCTTGCCAAAGAAGTTCTGATTGCTGATGATATTCTGATGGTTGCTGTAGATATTATCCAAAGTACGGATCCGCTGCAGACTGAAATTGCAGATATCATCCGTTTTGTGCAATATGGCAGCGGCCCCCGAGGTCTGCAAAGTCTGATCAGGACTGCAAAAGCGCGCGCATTGACTGAAGGCCGGTATCACGTTTCGATCGGCGATTTGAAATATGTCGCGAAACCGGTTTTAAGGCACCGGCTATTGCTGAATTATGAAGGTGAAGCTGAAGGGGCGGACATTGATCTGTTGATTGAACAGGTGCTGGATGCTGCAGGGCGAGGAAGAAACCGATGAATTTCCTTCATTTGCCTGAGCACTGGGTGTCACGTCTCGGCCGGCATTCGATTGCGACCAAATCAAAAATCAGAGGACATCATAAAGGGTCAAGCCGATCACGGCGATTCGGTTCATCGATGGATTTTTCCGATTTCAGGGAATACCATCCTGGCGATGACGTCCGCCATATTGACTGGAACGTTTATGCAAGGACAGAAAAGGTCTACATAAAGCGGTTCCTGGATGAGCAGGAAATGCGGGTACATATCATGGTTGACGGTTCCAAATCGATGAAAAGCAAATGGCTGTTTACTAAACAGCTCGCTTTTTCGATGGGATCCATCGTCTTGTTGAATGATGACAAGCTCACTTTTTCAATCGGGCAGGGAAATCATCCACCGCTTAGAAGAAAAGGGAAATCGGCTCAGAAATTATTCAATCACTTTATTGCGGCTTTGCCTGAAGCGGAAGAACAAAAATTTGCCGCTACCGCGGATTTTCACCCGGCGAAAGATTCCACTGTATTGTTCATTTTATCGGATGCGCTGGAACCGCTGGAAGAGTGGCAGCGGTTTTTCAGCAGAGCCGCTAAGTATTCAAAGGATATCCGATTTCTGCATATATCCGATGAACAGGAACGAAAGCCTTTATTCCAAGGAGATTTACGCCTGATCGATGACGAAAGTACTGATGCGTTCAATGTGACAATGTCTGCACAAACGATAAATGATTACTACCGGAAAAGGGCTGAACACCTGGACGGATTGCAGGCTTTATGCCGAAAATATGGAATTCAGTATATGCCGCTGCATTGCGAAAATGGCATCCAGCACGTATTTTCACATCAATTGCTTAAACAAAAATGGATCAGGTGAGGTGAAGGGGAATGGGAATTTCAAACTGGGGAATGGTCTGGACGCTTGTTATGCCCATTGCTCTCATCGTCTACTATCTGTACCGGAAAAAATACAAAGACCAGCAAGTTTCTTCTATATTATATTGGCGGCAAGTGATGAAAGAGATGCAGGCATCACCTTATCTGAAAAAATTGCAGCACCACGCACTTTTTTATCTGCAGCTGGCAGCCCTTTTACTGCTTGTGTTTGCGCTTCTTAATCCTTATATCGAGTCGGACAGTCTCGAAGGAGGGGAGTTCATCTTCGTCATCGATACTTCTGCATCCATGATGGCTGGTTCCCCCAATCGGCTGGAATCCAAAAAAGAGCTGATGAAAGAATTGGCTGAAAAGGCGGAAGGCAAACCGGTGACCATCATTAACGCTGGAAGCACGCCGGAAATCCTTGCCAGCACGGAACAATCGGCAGGGCGGCTGAAGAATGTCATCGATGCAATCGATATCGGCTACGAATCGCCAGAACTGGCCAGAACACTGTTGTTTGCTGAAACACTTACAAATGATGATTCAGCTGTAATCCATATTTTCACAGACTCTTTAGACCGGACTATTCTTTCCAATAAAACCGGAGCGGCTTATGTTGTTCACGCGAACAGCGAAAAACCTTCCAATGTATCGATACGCCAATTCGGTGTGGCTGAGGGTGATGCCGCAGACCGCGCCATTGTCCAGGTTTATAATGACAGTGATGTGAACGTATCAGGAACTCTGGAATTGGCGGGCGGAGAATTTGAACTGCGAAAAGATATTGAGATGGCTTCAGGAGAAGAGCAGCTTATTCCTTTTGAGAACTTGCCGAAAACGGAATTTTGGCAGGCGACTCTGGATGTGGATGATGAATACATATTGGATAACCGCGCATTTGCCTATATCAACAGGCCATCCGGGACCGTCATCATTGACAATGCGCTGCACGGCCTCGTTTCGCGAGGGGTGGAATCACTTGGTATTCAAGTAAATACCGCTGCAGCAGAGCAACTCAATAATTTCACTGAAATTCCGCTGATAACAAACCAAACCGGTCTTATCGAAGGCGAAGCACCTGTTTTATTGATTGGACGGGATGATGAAGCACCTGTTGCTGCAACAGGAGCTGTCGAAACTGGCGATCATCCGCTGTTTGCTTATGCGCCAATGGAAGATGTATTCATATCTCAGATATATCCCGGATTTGATGGCTTTGAGACAGTGGCGACTGCAGGCGGAGAGCCGTTCGTTCAACTGTCGCCAAGCGGGGACATCATCGTGCTCGCGGATATACAAGCGACGGATTGGCCTTTGAGCCCGTCTTTTCCTTTATTTCTTTGGAGTGCGGTCAATGAATTATCGGGCAGCGAAAATCATCTTGGCATCTTCTCACCTAAAGAGCAGAGGTCAGTGGCTCTGGCTTCTGAGTCAGGTGAATGGGAGATCTTCAAAGGCGAAGAATACCAGTTTTCCTATATCCAAGGCCAAGGCAGTTTTCAAGCGCCAGGAGAACCGGGAATCTACCGGGCAGTCAGCGGCAATGAAACCAAGAACTTCATCGTGCAATTGAACAATGAAGAAAAAAGCCTGGCAGCTGGACAGGACTTTACAGCAGGAACCCCGGTGGAGACGGAAAATACCACTCAGCGTTCTTTGATTCCCGTGATTCTTTTGCTGATCCTCTTGCTGATGCTGGCGGAATGGGAGGTGTATCGACGTGGAACTTCGCATGGATGAACCGTTATGGCTGCTGTTGCTCGTTCCGGCAGCGCTTTACTTATTATTGACCGGGTGGAAACATTTTCGGAATGCCACAACGCTTTTTCGCACATCACTCATTCTCAGATTGCTTAGTGTATTCCTGCTTATTGCCGCGCTTGCGTCACCGGCTATCCATCAGCCTATAGACGAAGAGCAGATCCTCTTTCTATGGGATCGTTCGTCATCGATGGCACAGACTGAAAATGGAATTGAAGACGAGCTCAATCAGGCACTGGCTGATTATGGTACAGGACAATCTGCCGGCGTATTCACTTTTGCTGAAGATTTTAAATCGCTCATGCCGCTATCGTCCGAACCAAGTTTACTGCCTGCCGAAATGCCGGCTAATGAGCCGGGCCATACCAATATTGCGCAGGCGCTGGAACTGGCGGCCAACACCGGTGAAAAAAATCTGGCTGCAAGGCTTGTGCTGATGAGCGATGGCAATGAAACCCGGTCATCCGCATTGGAAAGTATGGATCGTATCAACGGTGAACGGGTGACAATCGATGTGTTTCCGGTAGAGCCGCCCGCAGGCAATGAAGCGGCATTAACGGAATTCACAACCCCTGCGCAGGCGATTTCAGGAGAAGAGCTGGATTTCACCATGGTAGTCGAAGCAGATCAACAGGGCGAAGGGGAAATAATCCTGTCCGCCAATGATGAAGAGATCGAACGGATACCAGTGACTTTGGAGGAAGGCAGAAATATCCTGTCACACAAATATGAGGTGCAAAGTGAAGGGTTGCTCAAATTTGAAGCGTCCATTGAAATAGAAAGGGATGGATTTCTTCAGAACAATCAATTGACGAGCCTTACAGAAGTTGAAGGGCCTCCGGAAGTATTGATTGTCAGCAATGAAGGCGCAAGCCCGATAACGGGTTTATTGGATGATGGAAACCTGAACCTGGAGGAGATGCCGCCTTCGGTATTGCCTCAAAACCTGTCTTCGATTCTGGCTTATGACGCCATCATTTTCGATAATGTGTCCGGCACTCAGGTAGGGGAACAGACAATGGCGGTAATCGAGCAAGCGGTCAAAGAATTCGGCATGGGCTTCATGATGGTCGGGGGCGATCAGAGTTTCGGTCTAGGCGGCTATTTCAAAACGCCGATTGAAAATCTGTTGCCGGTTGAAATGGAAGTGAAAGGGAAACATGAGCTGCCGTCACTTGGCTTGGTGATCGTGATGGACCGTTCCGGCAGTATGGCCGGACAAAAGATGGAATTGGCCAAAGAAGCTGCTGCACGGTCAGTTGAATTGCTGAGGGAAGATGATGTGGCCGGCGTAATCGCTTTTGATGATAAACCATGGGAAATCGTTCCGACCGGGAAGCTGGAGGACCGCCAGCAGGCAATTGACGATATTCTCACAGTGGCTCCCGGAGGCGGAACGGAAATCTATTCATCACTGGCTGAAGCATATGGCCAATTGGAAGAACTGGACCTTCAGCGCAAGCACATCATTCTGCTGACGGACGGCCAGTCATCGACGCAAAATGATTATAACAGCCTGATTGATGAAGGGGCAGACCATAACATCACACTATCGACTGTCGCCGTCGGGCAGGACGCCGACAGGGCTTTGCTTGAATCATTGGCTGACAGCGGCAGCGGGCGGTTCTACGATGTTACTGATGCTTCAACCATACCGGCAATCCTGTCGCGTGAGACCATTATGATGTCCCGCACTTATATTGTAGATGAACCTTTTTATCCGTTGGTTTATGACAGCGCATGGAGCCCTTTATTCGCTGAAGGAATTCCCCAGATGAACAGCTATATAGCGACTACGGCTAAAGACACTGCAAGGGTTGCCGCGGAAAGCGAACAGGAAGATCCGATTCTGGCTGAATGGAATTACGGGCTGGGGAGGACACTTGCTTTCACTTCCAGCAGCGGGGCGTGGAGCGGTGAATTCCAAAGCTGGCGCAATTGGCCGGCATTTTGGAACCGCAGCGTATCCAGGATCCTGCCATCCTTTGATGAAGCGCCATTTGCCATCACCCGCAAAGAGCAAGGCATTTATAAAATTGAAGACCCAAGCCAATCTTCGGCTATTTTAAATGTAACTGTCATCAACGAGGCAGGGGAAGAAATTGAAGTTCAGACGGAACCTGTAGCGCCTGGTGTCATCGATGTCTATATGGAAGAAGAACCCGGTCTTGTATTTTTCAGTGTTTCCAATGAAACCGGTGCGGCTTACCGGACCGGCCTTACCATTCCTTATGGTGAGGAATACCGCAGTGCACCTGCGAATGTGGAGCTGTTGGCCGCTATTGCCGAAAGAAGCGGCGGCCAGGTTCTGGATTCACTGGATGATGCTTTCAGGGACATCCCTTACAAGAGTTCATCTATGCAATCCATTACGATGCCGCTGATCCTATTGGCGATGCTGCTGTTTTTCGCGGATATCACTATCCGGCGGTTCGGACTGAGAATACCCTCACTGCCTAAAAAAATTGCGGCGCAACCGCAGAACAATGGCAATGACGGCATAGAGCAATTATTAAAAGCCAAACAACGGAATAAATAATAAAACCTGTCCGGAGTTCGGACAGGTTTTATTTGAATTCAACCTTTTCCAGCAGGTGCAACTGAGCGTGTTTCCTGCAGCAGCTGCTGCTTTCTTGCCGACCAGCTGGAAGCGATGAAGAAGCAGAACAGCAGGATGGCGGTTCCCACAATATAAGGGAATATCATATTGATATCGAAAAGGATACCAGCTAAGGCAGGACCAATCATATTGCCGAGGCTCATATAAGCGTTGTTCATACCCGCCGCATAGCCTTGCTGGTCACCGGCAAGCTTGGAAATCAGCGTATTGATCGCCGGACGGAGCAGAGACGCAGCAGTGAAGAACACAGCAGAAACGAGTAAGATGGTCCAGAATGTATTGACGAACAGGATGCCGATCATGGCAGCCGCCGAAACGAGCAGGTTGATCAGAATCACATTCATTTCGCCATAGCGCTTGAACAGCCGGTCAATGACGAAAGTCTGGATGATGACGCCGACAAAACCGCCGACAGTGATAAGAATTGAAATTTCTTTAGGCGTAAAGCCGTGTTCCTTATCGACATATAAAGCGATGGTCGACTGGAAATTCGATAAACCGAAAGCGAAAATGAACATGACAATCAGCATGACGAAGTATGGCATATAAACGGAACGTCTCATCTGCTGCCAGAGGTTTTCTTTTTTGTTCTCTGCCTGCTGGATGGTCGGTGCGACATCCGGCAATGCAATATAGGACATGACAGCTGCTAACGTAGCGACCAGCGCGGCGATATAGAATGGAAATTCCAGGCTGACTTCCGCAAGGAATCCGCCGAAACCGGGTCCGATCATGAATCCGAGTGACATGGATGCACCAAGCAGCCCCATTCCTTTGCCGCGTTCTTCATAAGTAGTGATATCAGCGACAAATGCCATCATTGGAGGAATTAGAAATGCTGCACCCAGCCCGCTGAAGAATCTGGCCAGGTATAGAACCCACAATTCGGTGGCAAGACCGAAAACAAGCTGGGACATGCCAAAAACGACAAGACCGAAAATGATCAATTTTTTTCTGCCGTATTTATCGGACAATTGGCCGGAAAGCGGGGAGAATAGGAATTGCGCAAAGGCGAAAGTGGCGATTAACGTTCCGAGCACCTGGCCGGCGACTCCGAATGTATCCAGATAAGCTGGCATGATAGGAATGATCAGGCCGATGCCGCTCATGGCGATGAACATATTGAACATGAGGATATATAATGCGAATTTATTTGACTTTACTGCCATAGGGCGTCCTTCTTTCATTTATTACTTCGTGTGGCTAAATTTCGATTTATTAACTTAGTTACTATACCCCATTTCAAAAGAAAATAACAGGGAATGAACCCGGCAAAAAGTATTTTTGCCGGTGTCATTTGCGACGAAGCTAGCGAAGCGATGCAACGCCCTTTCATGTCTCGAAGCTAGCGAAGCGATGCAGAGACAGGAGCATAGGGGTTGAGGGTAACTATGAGGTAAAGGAATTTATATCTCTTTAGGTATAGGTAAAATAATCAGCAGGCAAAAAGCATTTTTGCCGGTGTCATTTGCGACGAAGCCAGCGAAGCGATGCAACGCTAGTCAAAATAAATTAAAAATGAGCCGCGCAAAATACTTTGCCCGGCTCATTTCTATTATTTTTCCATATCCATCTTAAATTCTAAAAACAATTCATTATATACACCGAGCATTTCAAGTCCGAGATTTTCGTAGACTTCCAGCCGCTCGCGCATCTCTTCAGTCGGGTAGAAACGTTCATCACCTGTAACTTCCGGATCCATCAACTCCAAAGCAGCCTGATTCGGAGTGGAATAGCCGACGTAATCAGCGTTTTGCGCGGCAACTTCCGCATCCAGCATGAAGTTGATGAATTCGTGGGCACCTTCGACATTGTCGGCGGTTTTTGGAATGATCATATTATCGAACCATAAATTGGATCCTTCCTCAGGAACCGCGTAATCGATGTTTTCGTTGATCCACATCATGTCCGCAGCCTGGCCGGACCAAGTGAGCGCAACAGCGGCTTCTTCGCGCCGCATCATCTCGACGATTTCATCGCCGATGACCGCTTTGACATTTGGCCCCAATGTTTTCAGTTTATCAGTCGCTTCACGCAATTCATTCATATCGGTCGAATTCAGTGAATAGCCGAGGCTGTTCAGTCCCATGCCGATTACTTCCCGGGCGGAATCCACCAGGATCACTTCCTGTTCAAGCGTCGGATCCCAAAGGTCATCCCAGCTCTCGAATGTCTGCCCTTCGAGCAGGGAAGGATTGAAGGCGATTCCTACTGTACCCCAGAAATAAGGGATGGAGAATTCATTGCCGGGGTCAAATGGGAGATCCAGGAAATAAGGATCTATGTTTTCGAGATTAGTAATCTGGTTCAAGTCGATCGGGTGGAGCAGATCCGATTCCTTCATCTTTTCGATTGCGTATTCAGAAGGCATAGCGACGTCATATGTCGTGCCGCCCTGTTCGATTTTCGTCATCATCGCTTCGTTTGAATCGAATGTTTCGTAGATGACGGTGATGCCGGTTTCTTCTTCGAATTGGCTTACCAGTTCAGGGTCGATATATTCGCCCCAGTTATAGACATTGATGGTACCGCCGCCTCCAGCCGAAGAAGTGTCCTCCAACTGGGAAACGATGTACATCAAAATTGCTGAAATGACGATGATCGCCACACTTGCGCGTAATAGATCTTTCATGGTCAGTTGCCTCCTCCTGGCGGTCGGATGGTCAGCCGGGTCCGATTATTAAAGAAGTAATAGCCGAGCACAAGCCCTAAGGTCACAAGGAAGATCAAAGCGGAAAGCGCGTTGATGGTCAGCGTGATGCCGGCCCGTGCCATCGAATAGATTTCAACGGACAATGTGGCGAATCCGTTGCCTGTTACAAAGAAAGTAACGGCGAAATCATCCAGTGAATAAGTCAGCGCCAAAAAGAATCCCGCAAAAATACCGGGTTTGATATACGGCAGGATGACGCGAGTTAAAATATCACGTTTCGATGCCCCGAGGTCAGTAGCGGCATCAATGAGCGAGTCGCTCATCTCCATCAGCTTCGGCAGCACCATTATGACGACAATCGGGATGCTGAAGGCGATATGGGAGATCAATACGGAAGCAAAACCGAGCTTGATCCCAATCATTGTGAACAAGATCAGGAACGAAGCGCCGATGATGACGTCAGGGCTGACGATCAGAATTGTGTTCAATGATAAAACGGCATTGCGCATTTTGCGGTTGCGGATAAAGACGATGCCAATTGCGCCAAGGACGCCGATCGCAGTCGATATCAGGGCAGAAAGCAATGCGACAATCACTGTATTCAATACGATGACGATAAGACGTGAATCGTTGAATACGGCAGCGTAATGTTCAAGCGTGAAACCTTCGAAACTCGACATCGTGCCGCCGCTGTTGAATGAATAGAAAATCAGGTAGAAAATCGGTGCATAAAGGATGATGAAGACAATGGCCAAATAGATTCGTGCTGTCTTACTTAATTTTTCCATTGATCGTACCTCCTTTTTCACCGGTGACCATCATGATGATGATCATGAACAGGATCAGGAAAACAGCTATAGTCGATCCCATGCCCCAGTTTTGGGTCACAAGGAATTGCTGTTCAATCGCTGTTCCAAGTGTGATGACTTTATTGCCTGCGATAAGTCTTGTGATCACGAACAGCGACAGGGCAGGGATGAATACTACCTGGATACCCGCTTTAACGCCATTGATGGCAAGCGGGAAGATGACCCGGGTAAAAGTCGTCCATGGTGAAGCGCCGAGGTCACGTGATGCATCTATCAATGCCGGGTTGATGCGGTCGAGTGAATTGAATATCGGCAGCACCATGAACGGGATAAAAATATAAACCGAGACAAAGATGAAACTGAAATCAGTAAACAGGATCTGCAGGCGTTCAGAACCGATTGATGCCAATAAATTATTAGCAGGGCCGTATAAGCCGAAAATTCCGATGAACGCGTAAGCCTTCAATAGAAGATTGATCCATGAAGGGATGATGATCAGCAGCAGCCATAATTGTTTATGTTTTGTTTTAGTCAGCCAATAAGCGGTCGGATATGCCACCAGCAGGGAAATTAATGTAATCAGGAAAGCATACCAGAACGAACTCAAAGTCAGCCGCAGATATACGGAAGAAAAGAAGTTTTTATAATTGTCGAGCGTCAGGTTGCCGGCAATATCGAAAAACGAAAAATATACGACAAGCGCAATCGGTGCAATGACAAAAAGTACAATCCATAAATAGTATGGAATCAGATAGAAAGGGTTGGTCCGGTTATTTTTCATAGCCCGTTGCTCCATAAGCTTCGAGTCTGGCATCAAAAGCCTCTTCCGATTCATTTAAGCGCATTACGTGAATAGCTTCAGGCTCGAAATCCAAGCCTATTTTAGAGCCGACTTCCACTTTTTTAGTAGAATGCACAAGCCATTCATTGCCCACTTCATCGATTGTGGCAATTTCATAATGCACGCCGCGGAATAATTGGCTGTCCACTGTCACTGTAATTTTCCCTCTATCTAGGCGGGTGATGTGCAAATCTTCAGGCCGTATGACAATCTCGACTTTTTCATTTTTATTCAAGCCTTGGTCAACGCATTCAAATTCCTGGTTAGCGAAACGCACACGGTAATCATCGATCATTACGGCATCGACGATATTCGATTCTCCGATGAAATCAGCCACAAAACGGTTGATCGGTTCGTCATAGATATCCATAGGTGTGCCGCTTTGCTGGATTTCCCCGGCATTCATGACAAAAATTTCGTCAGACATCGCAAGTGCTTCCTCTTGGTCATGAGTGACAAAAACAAATGTTTTGCCAAGTCGCTGCTGAAGTTCGCGAAGTTCATACTGCATTTCTGTCCGCAATTTCAAGTCCAGGGCAGACAGCGGCTCATCCAGCAGAATGACTTCCGGATCATTGACGATGGCACGGGCTATGGCCACGCGCTGGCGTTGGCCGCCTGACATCTCACCAATATTGCGTTTTTCATAGCCATGCAGATTGACGAATTCAAGAGCCTCAAGCACGCGCTGCTCGATTTCAGCTTTCTTCAATTTCTTGATGCGAAGGCCGAAAGCCACATTCTCAAAAACATTCAAATGAGGAAACAGGGCATAATCCTGGAACACTGTGTTTACCTGGCGCTCATTGGCAGGGAAGTCATTGACGATTTCACCTTCTATATAAATATCGCCTTTGGACGGTTTGATAAACCCAGCGATCAAGCGCAGGATTGTAGTCTTGCCGCAGCCGGATGGGCCAAGGAGCGTATAGAACTTGCCGCGCTGCAGTTCAAAGCTGACATTATTCAGCACATTGCCTGCACCTTCATAAATTTGCGTTACATTTTCAAAACGGATGATTGAATCTCCGGACATTTAATTACCTCCTAGATTATATATATGAATGGGTTGCACTGATGATCATTTCACATTTGCCTTTTCCGGCATTGACTAATTGATGATGCTGTGACGCTTCGTAATAGATGGAATCGCCAGCGACTGCTATATATTCTTCCTTGCCCAGGACAAGACGCACTTTTCCTTCCAGCACATAAATGAAAGTCTCGGCCTGGGATGGTTCGAATTTTTTGTACTGGCCATTTTCAGACAGTGTAAGATAGATGGGCTCCATTGCCTTCTTATAGGAAGTGGGGATGAGCCAGTCCACTTCATAGCCGGCTTCTTCATCTTTGTGCACGCGATGGTCTTTGGAAGAGTAGATGACCTGCGGCGACTCGGCGTCATCAAAGAATTCCTTTGGCGTCGTGCCTAAAACCTCCAGTAAAGTAAAGAAGGTTTCTATCGACGGTGAGTTCATATCCCGTTCCAGCTGTGAGATGAAACCTTTGCTCAAATCTGTGCGTTCACCCAGCTCTTCCTGGGTCAATCCGTTTTTTAGACGGAGGCTTTTTATTTTTGAACCGATTTCCATAAGGCTCCTCCCTTTATTTGAGGCAGATTGAAAAGTTTATTCTCAGCAAACTTCAGAGTTTCAAAGTTTAGTAATAATATACTTACAGTTTACTATCAAACTTTGAAAAAATGCAATAATTTTTTATGAAATCGAAGTAAAAATTATTTAAATTAATTGGTTCATTTCTATTGCATTATGGAGGGGGTATTTACTATTATAGAGAAAGTGCAAAAAGATTATTTTATAATAATTTAAGATGCAGTTGTGAAAAGGACGTCAATGATGCTGTCAATAGCCTGTCCACTAATTTAGGAGTGACCAAAATGAATGACAAAATGAATTTTTTCCTGGACCCGAAACATCGGGCAGTGCAAAAATCATCGATAATGAATTATAAACAAGACCAGCAAGGACTTTACCTCGTAGCCAACAAGAAAGTCATCAACTGGATGGAAGTACATACATACTGCCACCATTGTTTGTCGCCATTGACATTTGATGATGAATTCGATGCAAGCTATTGTGCCAGCTGCAATGAATGGCGTGAGGAAGCTTGCAGTGATATTGATTGTGAATACTGTGAAAATCGCCCGAAACGACCACTCGATCCCCGCCGATAAGCGGGGTTTTTTTAGTTTATTCAGCAAAACAATTGTATGGTAGACTATAGCTATGGCAAGGATTTGGAGGATGGATATGAAAAAGGAATTTGTAGTGATAGGATTGGGAAGGTTTGGGGGAAGCATCGTCCGCGAACTGATTGAACAGGACGCTGATGTTATGGCGATCGATAAAGATACCGAAAGAGTGGATGAGTTTGCGAGCATCGCGACACAGGCTGTAGTTGCAGATACGACTGACGAGTCTGTCCTGAAATCACTCGGCATCCGAAATTTTGAACATGTTATTGTCGCTATTGGGGAGAACATTCAAGCCAGTATTTTGACAACCTTGATGCTGAAGGAAATCGGCGTCAAAAAAATCACTGTAAAAGCGCAAAATGACTACCACGCGAAAGTGCTGGATAAAATCGGCGCGGATAAAGTGGTGCATCCTGAGCGGGACATGGGCATCCGTATTGCGCATAATATGCTGTCGAATAATGTACTCGATTATCTGGAACTTTCAGATGAGCATTCGATCATGGAAGTGAAAGCCAATGAAAGGTTGGCGGGCTTTACTTTGATCGGACTGGATATCCGCGCAAATTACGGCATTAATATCGTCGCCATCAAACGGGGCAAGGATATCATCGTTTCTCCGCAGGCTGACATGGAAATCCAATTGCAGGATATTCTGATCATTATCGGATCGGATGCAGATATCAACCGTTTTGAGAAGAAGATGTTGAATTAGTATTTTCATAATGAACGCGAAAAAAGGAGGTCCCGTAATGGGACCTCCTTTTTTATGTCTTCTTAGACTTCCATTATAACCGGAAGAATCATCGGACGGCGTTTTGTTTTTTCGTACAGATATGGTCCGAGAACATCTGAAATATCATTTTTCAGTTCCGGCCAATCCGTATCTTTGCCATGGATTTTCTTTTTCAAATGGCGGTTCAGCATTTGCTGGGCTTCGTAGATCATCGTTCCGGATTCGCGCATATAGACGAAACCACGGGAGATGATATCAGGGCCTGACACCATTTTATTGTTTTTCATATCAACGCTGACAACGACGATGACCAATCCTTCTTCAGAAAGGACACGGCGGTCGCGCAATACGATATTGCCGATGTCGCCGATTCCGCTGCCGTCGATGTAAACATCTCCAGAAGGGATGCGGCCGGCAACCGAAGCTTCATCAGCGCCCAGCGCCAGCACATCACCATTTTCCATGATGAATGTGTTTTCCGGTGGAACGTCGCAGTCGATGGCAAGCTGCGCATGCTGTTTCTGCATGCGGTATTCACCATGGATCGGCATAAAGTATTTCGGTTTGATCAAACGAAGCATCAGTTTATTCTCTTCCTGTGAACCGTGGCCGGATGTATGGATATTGTTCAGGGAACCATGGATAACATCGGCTCCTGCACGGAACAGCAAGTTGATGGTGCGGTTGACGCTGCTCGTATTCCCCGGAATCGGAGAAGAAGAGAAGACGACCGTATCATTCGGCTGAATTTGAATCTGCCGGTGCGTCCCGTTGGCGATGCGTGACAACGCGGCCATCGGTTCACCCTGTGAGCCTGTGCAAAGAATCAAAGCTTCATTGGCAGGGAGGCGATTCAGAGTTTGCGTATCGACAAAAGCGTCTTCAGGAGCGTTGATATAGCCAAGCTCGCGGCCGATGGTCATGGCATTTTCCATGCTTCGGCCGAAAACAGCGATTTTACGGCCCTGCGCAACTGCTTCATCCGTTACTTGCTGAAGACGATAGATATTGGAAGCGAATGTCGCGAAAATGAGACGGCCGTCCACTTTCCGCATAATATCTTTGATCGTATCGCCGACTTTGCGTTCGGACATAGTGAAGTTAGGGATTTCAGCATTTGTGCTGTCTGACAGCAGGCAAAGAACGCCTTCACTGCCGATTTGAGCCATTTTTAGAAGGTTGGCCGGTTCGCCGACAGGGGTGAAATCGAATTTGAAATCTCCTGTATGGACGATATTGCCCGGTGGTGTTTTGACAACAATACCAAACGCGTCCGGAATACTGTGCGTCACACTGAAGAAACTCACAGAAGTTTTGCGGAATTTGATGACGTCATCTTCACCGACTTCGATCAGTTTTGTCTGGCGAAGAAGGCCATGCTCTTCCAGCTTTTTGCGCAATAGCCCTAATGCCAGTTTACCGGCATATACCGGGATATTTATTTTCTTTAACAGATAGGCAACGCCGCCGATATGGTCTTCGTGGCCGTGTGTGATGAAAAGGCCTTTGATCTTGTCGGCATTTTTTACTAAATAAGTGTAATCCGGAATAACGTAATCGATTCCGAGCAAATCGTCTTCCGGAAATTTTATGCCGGCATCAATCAGGATGATTTCATCCTGGAATTGGACACCGTACGTATTTTTACCGATTTCGCCCAGTCCGCCGAGCGCGAAAACAGCTGTCTGATCATTTTTTACGAATTTCATGATCAGTCGATACTCTCAACTTCATAGTTTTGGCTGCCTTGTTCATATTCCAGATGGCTGCCTTCGAGCAATTGAACAAGCTCGATATTATAATTGCGGTCTTTCAGGTGATTTCTCACTTCACGCTCGGATGAAGCTTCAACATAGAGGCTCTTAGTATTTTCGCGAACTGGCACCTCATTGCGGTTCTCTTGGTAATAAACTTTAAAAATCATAGTTTGCTCTCCTTTTTCCACGTTCAAAATAAATTCACTTTCTTTATATTATCATGTCATTGTTTTAAAATAAAGAATAGCCCTTCTTATTTTAGGAAGAAGGGCTATAATGGCTAAGCTATTTTCTTTTTGTTCATGATACCGTTAAGCCTTCTGAGAAGTTTTCTTTTCAAACGTTTCAGCATGGCTGCTCACTCCTTATGTAAATAATACTGTAAATTCTGACAAATGTAAAGAATTGAAATGACCGGCGAATACCGCCAGGCAATGGATTGGAGACTGTTACTATGGGAAAATTATTATTGTTGGATATTGATGGGACTTTATTGAATTCTAAAAAAGAGCTGCCTGAATCGGCATTTGAGGCACTCCAAATCGCCCGCACCAATGGCCATGATCTGGCAATCGCCACAGGGCGCGCGCCGTTTATGATCACCAGCCTGTTGGAAAAGCTGGATATCCATACGTTCATCACTTTCAATGGTCAGTATATTGTCCACGATGATGAGGTCGTACATACGGAGGCCCTGGATCCGGCTATGCTCGAAAAGGTTGTCCATTTTGCGGAAGAAAGGGATCATCCGCTTGTCTTCATGAACGGCAAAAAGATGATTTCTTCTATTGATTATCATCCTGACATCGATGAAAGCTTAAAAAGTCTGAAATTTCCTCATCCAATGACGGAACAGAATTTCCATCTTGATAATGATATCTATCAATCGCTGGTATTTTGTACAAAAGAAGAAGAAGCGCAGTATCATGAAAATTTCAAGGATTTCCAGTTTGTAAGATGGCACCGGGTCTCGTGCGATATTTTGCCGAAAGGCGGATCGAAGGCAAGCGGCATCCAAAAACTGATTGCCAAGACTGGACATTCATTAGAAGATACCATCGCTTTCGGTGATGGCCTGAATGACCTCCAGATGATGAAGATGGCTGGTTTCAGTGTCGCGATGGATAATGGGCATCCCGAAACCAAAAAAGTTGCGTCCTATATTACGGAACACGTTGATGAGGATGGGTTGGCAAAAGCATTCGCCCATCTTGGGCTGATTTAACTCATGGCAAACAAAAAAGGCTGGCAGGAGAATCTCCGCCAGCCTTAAAATTATTCTTCTATATCGCGGGAAATAGGCATTGCGTTTTCTATTTCCGCGAAAGGATTGTCCGGATTGATATGGTCAAAGAACATGACGCCATTCAAATGATCCAGTTCATGCTGGAAAGCAATTGCAGGCAGGCCTTTCAGGCGCAATTTATATTCATTGCCTTCAATATCGAAAGCTTTGATGGTTATTCTCGCATAGCGGGGCACATAACCCGGAATCGAACGATCAACAGACAAACAGCCTTCGCCTGAAGCAAGATAAGCTTTTTCGACGGAATGGCTGACGATTTTTGGATTGATCGCGATGATGCTCAAGTCTTCGCCAGAATCTTCATCAAAATGGATGGCAAAAATCCGTTTCGCTACATTTACCTGCGGCGCGGCAATCCCCACCCCTGGGCGAAGATCATATTTTTCGATCATTTCTTCGTTCTGGCTGTTGACGACATATTCCATCAACTCTTCCGCCAGCTTTTTATCTTCCGCGGAGAGCGGAAATTCAACTTCCTTCGCCCGCTCCCGCAGTGTTGGATGGCCCTCGCGTATGATGTCTTTCATTAAAATCACTCTACTCAATCCTTTCAATCATCTTTCATATGCCTATCAGTATAACGCAACGCCAGTGATACGCGAAAGAAAAATTGCTCATATTGGCAGTTGTATTTTTTTGAGCATCATAATATAGTTGAATCATGCTATAAGGAGGGTTTCGATTGAAAAGATACATATTGGCAACAGGAATTTCAAGTGCATTGCTTTTAAGCGCATGTTCCGGTCCTTCGACTGAAGAGCAGCTGGACTCAGTGCTGAAAGATACATTTGAAGCAGAGAATGATTACCGGGATACTCAAAGTGAGATGGAAGAACTTGAAACTTCAGAGCAGGAAAAATTCGAGTCCATCATGGCTTTGACCCAGGAGCAGCAGGAAGATGTCAGAACAAATGCTGAAGAAGCGCTTGCCTCGGTAGACCAGCGCCTTGAGTTGCTGGAAACTGAAAAAGCGTCAATGGATTCAGCTGAAGAAGCCTTCCAGGAAATTGATACAGTAATAGAAGAGACAGAAGACGAAGAGTTGACGAACGATTTGACAGCTTTGAAGACAAAAATGCATGAACGTTTCGATGCCCATGAAGAATTCGCGGCAGCCTATGAAGAATTGGCGGCTGAGCAGAAAGAACTTTATGAAATGCTGTTGAACGAAGAAACTGAATTGCAGGTCCTCCAAGAAAAGACTGTTGCGGTCAATGATAAGAACAAAGAAGTTCAAAACGCTGTTACAGCATTCAATGAGCAAACTGAACAGTTCAATGAGATGAAGAATAACCTGATTGAAAAAATGAATGCAGATAACGAATAAAGCGGCCTGAGGGCCGCTTTTTTCTGTGCTATAAAAGATGTCAGGGAAGCTCCTGTTATATAGTACAGTTAAGAAACTTCCTATGATACAGATTTTTTATTCAAGAATATTCTGCGTATTTTAGATGCTTGCTGTATAAAGGTTCGTCATGATTGACCGGCTAAATCAAGTAACGTATACTGAATAGGAATATGTGCTTGTATTACTAAAAAATGTTAAGTATTTTAATACAGATTAAAAGGAGAGTTGCTTTTATGGCTGCAAAAAAATCACAGCAGTTCGATCCAGTAAAAACACTGAGTGAAATCGAAGAAAAGTTTGAAATGTTCCAGATTTTGAATGAAGAAGGCGAAATCGTAAATGAAGAAGCTAATCCGAATCTTTCAGATGAAGATTTGCAGGAATTGATGAGAAGAATGGTTTACACCCGTATTCTTGATCAGCGCTCCATTTCACTTAACCGTCAGGGACGGCTAGGGTTCTACGCGCCGACGGCAGGCCAGGAAGCGTCACAGATCGCTTCTCATTTCGCATTGAAAAAAGAGGATTTCATCTTGCCGGGGTACCGTGATGTTCCGCAATTGATCTGGCACGGCTGGCCGCTTGAACAGGCATTCCTTTTCTCCCGCGGACATTTCATGGGCAACCAGATGCCGGAAGGATTGAATGTATTGCCGCCGCAAATTATTATCGGCGCTCAATATATCCAGGCTACCGGGGTAGCGCTTGGCATGCAGAAACGCAAAAAAGAAGCTGTAGCCATCACTTACACAGGTGAAGGTGGTTCTTCACAGGGTGATTTCTATGAAGGCATCAACTTCGCCGGATCTTTCCGCGCACCGGCTATTTTCATTGTCCAGAACAATCAGTATGCAATCTCGACTCCGCGTGAAGTCCAGACTGCTGCTAAAACAGTAGCACAAAAAGCTGTAGCAGCCGGAATTCCAGGGATTTTCGTCGATGGAATGGATCCGCTCGCTGTTTATGCAGTGACTCGCGATGCCCGTGAGCGCGCTATAAAAGGGGATGGACCGACATTGATCGAAACATTCTGCTACCGTTATGGCCCGCATACGATGGCAGGGGATGACCCGACACGCTACCGTACTTCGGATATTGACAGCGAATGGGAAAAGAAAGATCCGCTTGTCCGTTTCCGCAAATACCTTGAAGGCAAAGGCTTGTGGAGTGAAGAGAAGGAAAACGAGGTAATGGAGACGGCGAAAGAAGAAATCAAAGCGGCAATCAAGAAAGCTGATGCAGCGCCGAAGCAGAAGGTCACTGACTTGCTCGGTATCATGTACGAAGAAATGCCTTTCAATGTAAAAGAACAGATGGATATTTATAAAGCAAAGGAGTCGAAGTAAGCCATGGCACAGTTAACAATGATCCAAGCGATTACTGAAGCTCTGAAAACAGAGCTGAAAAACGATGAAAATGTTCTTGTTTTCGGCGAAGACGTCGGAAATAACGGCGGTGTATTCCGCGCGACTGAAGGACTGCAAAAAGAATTTGGGGAAGACCGCGTATTCGACACACCTTTAGCAGAATCAGGAATTGGTGGATTAGCAATTGGTTTGGCTTTGCAAGGCTATCGTCCGGTTCCTGAAATCCAGTTTTTCGGATTCGTCTTTGAAGTAATGGATTCCATCAGCGGCCAAATGGCGCGTATGCGCTATCGCAGCGGCGGAAGCCAGCACGCACCTGTAACAATCCGCTCACCTTTCGGAGGAGGAGTGCATACGCCGGAAATGCATGCAGATTCACTTGAAGGATTGATGGCGGCGTCACCAGGCCTGAAAGTCGTAATTCCTTCAAACCCTTACGATGCAAAAGGATTGCTTCTTTCTGCAATCCGCGACAACGATCCGGTCATTTTCCTTGAGCATATGAAATTGTATCGTTCGTTCCGCCAGGAAGTTCCTGAAGAAGAGTATACAATTCCACTGGGCAAAGCGGATGTGAAGCGTGAAGGGAAAGATTTAACGATTGTCACTTACGGCGCAATGGTCCAAGAAAGTCTGAAAGCAGCAGAAGAGCTGGAAAAAGAAGAGTATTCGGTGGAAGTCATCGATTTGCGTACGATCCAACCGCTTGATATCGAAACTATCATTGCGTCTGTCGAAAAGACTGGCCGTGCAATGGTTGTCCAGGAAGCTCAAAAACAGGCTGGCATCGCGGCAAACGTCGTTGCAGAAATTACAGACCGCGCAATCCTGAGTCTGGATGCACCTGTTCTGCGTGTGACTGCGCCAGATTCCGTATTCCCATTTTCTCAGGCAGAGGAAGTTTGGCTTCCTAATGCGAAGGATATAGTAGAAACAGCGAAAAAAGTGCTTACTTTTTAAATAGATAGAGAAGAAAGGGTGAAACTGATGGCTTATGAATTTCGTTTGCCGGATATCGGAGAAGGTATCCATGAAGGTGAAATCGTAAAATGGTTCGTCAAAGCCGGCGACAAGATCGAAGAAGATGATGTACTGGTTGAAGTCCAAAACGATAAAGCGGTCGTTGAAATTCCATCACCGGTTTCCGGTACAGTTGAAGAAGTACTGGTGGAAGAAGGTACAGTGGCAGTAGTCGGTGACGTTCTGGTGCGCATTGATTCTCCGGATGAAGATGGCGGAGAAACTGAAACTGAAAAAGAAGAAACAGCTCCTGAAGTGGAAGAAGAAACTGAAGAGCAAGTCCAGGCGGGAACAGCTGAATCCGGCCAGGATGTCGAGAAGGAGCCTGCACAAGAGCAGAAACCTGAGGGCGATACTGGCGCCGGCAAACAGCCGCAGGCAGATAAAGAGACGGAAACGGATCCGAATGCACGGATTATCGCAATGCCGTCTGTACGCAAATTTGCGCGTGATAAAGATGTAGACATCAAAAAAGTCAAAGGTTCCGGCACAAATGGCCGGATCATGAAAGAAGACGTGGAAGCATTCTTAAGCGGCGATCAAAAAGCTGATGAACCTGCTAAAGAAGCGGCAGCTGAAACAACTGCTTCAACTGAAGAGGCAGCTCCTAAAGCTGAAGCGGCTGCGGCATCACCTGCAGCGCCTGAAGGCGAATTCCCTGAAACGCGTGAAAAAATGTCTGGAATGCGCAAAGCGATTGCAAAAGCGATGGTTCATTCCAAACACACGGCACCGCATGTTGCTTTAATGGATGAAGTGGATGTTACCGAACTTGTAGCACACCGTAAAAAATTCAAAGACATCGCTGCTGAAAAAGAGATCAAATTGACATACCTTCCATATGTGGTAAAAGCGCTGGTCAGCACATTACGTGAATTCCCGGCACTTAATACGTCGTTTGATGACGAAACAAGCGAAGTGATCCAGAAGCATTACTACAACATCGGAATTGCGGCTGACACTGAAAAAGGCTTGCTGGTTCCAGTTATTAAAAATGCGGACCGCAAATCGGTATTCGCGATTTCTGATGAAATCAATACCCTTGCGACTAAAGCGCGCGAAGGGAAATTGACTTCAGCAGAGATGAAAGGTGCTTCTTGCTCAATCACTAATATCGGTTCAGCAGGCGGCCAGTGGTTCACACCGGTCATCAACCATCCAGAGGTGGCGATTCTTGGAATCGGCCGCATCGCGGAAAAGCCGGTAGTTAAAAATGGTGAAATTGTAGCTGCTCCTGTGTTAGCATTATCATTGAGCTTCGATCACCGAATGATCGACGGAGCGACAGCGCAACACGCGTTGAACCACATCAAACGTTTGTTAAGTGAACCAGAATTACTATTAATGGAGGCGTAAAATTATGGTAGTAGGAGATTTTCCAATCGAAACAGATACGCTCGTCATCGGCTCAGGCCCTGGCGGATACGTAGCAGCAATCCGTGCGGCGCAAACTGGCCAAAAAGTTACAATCGTTGAAAAAGAATATATCGGCGGCGTTTGCTTGAACGTCGGATGTATCCCTTCAAAAGCGATGATTTCTGTAGGCCACCGCTTTGAAGAAGCAAAACACTCAGAAGACATGGGCGTAATTGCCAATGAAGTTACACTTAACTTTGAAAAAGCGCAGGCTTTCAAAGATGGTGTAGTCAAAAAATTGACTGGCGGCGTCGAGTCTTTATTGAAAGGCAATAAAGTTGAAATCGTCCGCGGTGAAGCTTATTTCGTTGATGAAAACACTGTAAAAGTGATGGATGATAAATCTTCGCAGACTTATAAATTCAAGAACGCGATCATCGCTACAGGTTCTCGTCCAGTCGAAATTCCAAGTTTTAAATTCTCGAAACGCGTAATCAACTCAACTGGTGCTCTGAATCTTACTGAACTTCCAGGCAAACTTGTAGTTATCGGCGGCGGTTATATCGGCACTGAGCTTGGAACTGCTTATGCGAATATGGGATCAGAAGTGACTATTCTAGAAGGTGCACCTGATATCCTTGCTGGATTCGAAAAACAGATGACAGCAATCGTTAAAAAAGGATTGAAGAAAAAAGGCGTTGAAGTTATTACGAAGGCGTCTGCTAAAGGCGTTGAAGAAACGGAAAATGGCGTAACTGTAACATACGAGGCAGGCGGAGAAGAAAAAACCGTCGAAGCTGATTATGTATTGGTAACAGTGGGCCGCCGTCCGAACACGGATGAAATGGGTCTGGAAGAGCTTAACCTTAAAATGGGCGAGCGCGGACTTATCGAAGTCGATAAACAATGCCGTACAAGCATTTCAAACATCTACGCTATCGGTGATGTAGTGCCTGGCCTTCAATTGGCGCATAAAGCATCATATGAAGGCAAAGTTGCCGCTGAAGCGATTGCCGGTGAAAAATCAGAAGTTGATTACTTGGCTATCCCTGCTGTATGCTTCACTGATCCGGAACTTGCGAGTGTCGGTTTGAGTGAAGAACAGGCAAAAGAAGAAGGATTCGAAGCTGCGGCTGCGAAATTCCCATTCGGTGCCAACGGCCGTGCTCTTTCCTTGAATTCCGCTGACGGGTTTGTAAAACTTGTATCGCGTAAATCTGATGGCTTGCTGCTTGGCGCTCAAATTGTCGGCGCTGGCGCATCTGATATGATTGCTGAACTAGGTTTGGCAATTGAAGCGGGCATGACAGTCGAAGATATTGCGATGACCATCCATGCTCACCCTACTTTGGCTGAGATTACAATGGAAGCGGCGGAAGTTGCTCTTGGTACACCGATTCATATCATCAAATAAAAACATGCAATAACAAAAAACTCCTCAAGCCGGAAATCACATTTCCGATTGAGGAGTTTTTTATGATTTGTTTTGATAAGACTTGTAGAAATGTGGTAATATTATGTGCGAAAGGGCTAAGGTGATTCTACAGATGATACAGGCAAAATGGATATTGATGGCAGCAGGATTGGCTCTTTTGACCGCTTGCTCAAGCGGCGAAGATAACTCGGCTGCAACTGATACAAGCAATGAAACAGAAGAAACAACTTCTGAAACGAAAGAGGAGTCTGTAGAAGATTCCACTGAGGAAGAAAAGACTGAAGAAGCTGCTGAAGAAACCGCAGAAGAGGAAGAAGCGGAAGAGGAAGCGGCACAGGCTGAACCACTCTATCGTGTAAATCCTGCCAACTCGTCAGTTGAGCCGATTGCAGACGCAAATCCGCAAGCGGTATTGATCACGATTGATGATGCACCTGATAAGCAAGGTGTAGCGATGGCTGAAACTTTGAAGGAATTGGACGTTCCGGCAATCTTTTTTGTAAACGGTCATTTTCTTGATACGGATGAAGAAAAAGAAAACTTGAAAAAAATACATGATATGGGATTTGCCATAGGCAATCATACATATTCACATGCGAATTTAAAAACAGTTTCCGAAGAACAGCAGCGTGAGGAAATTATTGAGTTAAGCGATCTGGTTGAAGAGATCATAGGGGAACGGCCCGAGTTCTTCCGTGCGCCACATGGTGTCAATACTGATTTCAGCAGAGCTGTAGTGGAAGAAGAAGGAATGGTTCTGATGAACTGGACATTCGGCTATGACTGGGAAAAGCAATATATGGATGCCGCAGCTTTGGCTGATATTATGGTGAACACGGAATTTATGCGTGATGGCGCAAATCTTCTGATGCATGACCGCGCCTGGACTGCTGAAGCATTGCCGGCAATCGTGCAGGGGCTGGATGAAAAAGGCTACGATTTTATCGACCCGGCTACAATAGAAGGTATTGAATAACAGAAAAAAGGAAGCGCATAATTTTGCGCTTCCTTTTTTTATCTGATTGCGAGCTGCTCTTTGATGACACGCAGCAGTTTTAAAGTATCATCTTCGGGCCCTTGAACAGGTAACCCCGCTTCTACGTTCATATGGATATATTCAATATTTTCCTGTGTAATAATTTCCCCGGGAATGAAAATAGGTATACCGGGTGGATACACCATGATGAACTCTGCAGAAATGCGGCCGACAGCATCATCGATCTTAACAACTTCAGTAGTTGCGTAGAAAGCGTCGCGTGGAGTCATGGCCAGTCTAGGGATATCCGGAAGCAGGACTGTCGGTTCAATGACAGCGGCTTCATTGTCATATGCCTCACTCATACGCTGCAGCGCATTCACCAGCAAATTCAATTCTTTTCGGGTATCTCCGATTGTCACGAGGCAAAGGATGTTGTAAAGGTCGGAAAGCTCAATTTCAATATTGGCGTTTTCCCGCAGCCATTCTTCCGCCTGGTGACCGGTGATGCCGAGATTTTTTACACTGATCAATAATTTGGTCGGATCCATATCATAAGTGGCTGAAGTCTTCAGCAATTCTTTGCCGACGCAATGGAGGTGCGCGATTTTATTGATGCGCTTGCGTGCATCATTCGCCAGGCGGATAGCCTGGTCTATAAGGTCGGCTCCGTGAATCGCCAATTGTCTTCTGGCTGTATCCAAAGATGCCAGGATAGGATATGAAGTCGAAGTGGTGGTCAGCATCGACAGTGTCGATTGCACCCGTTTCGCAGAGACGAGTCCTTCGCGGACGTTCAACACGGAACTTTGTGTCATTGAACCTCCCAGTTTATGGACGGAAGTAGCCGCCATATCAGCGCCTGCCGCCATTGCTGAAACAGGGAGCCCTTTATGGAAATGAATATGGACACCGTGTGCCTCATCCACTAAGACAGGCACTTGCCGGCCATGGGCAATATCGACGATCCGTTTCAAATCGGCTGCCACACCGAAATAGGTGGGATTGATAACCAGAACAGCCTTTGCATCCGGATATTCATTTAACGCTTTTTCAACTGCTTCCGCAGAAATGCCATGGGAAATGCCTAATTCAGGATCGACTTCCGGGTGGATGAAAATCGGAACAGCGCCAGCGAAAACGATGGCGGACATAATCGACTTATGGACGTTGCGGGGAACCAGGATTTTATCGTTCGGTCCCACAACACTCAGAATCATTGTCATGATGGCGCCGCTCGTGCCTTGGACTGAGAAGAAAGTGTGGTCAGCGCCAAATGCCTGAGCTGCCAATTCCTGTGCTTTCTTGATGGCGCCTTTAGGTGAATGGAGGTCATCAAGTGGTGCAATATTGATCAGATCTATGGATAGAATATTATCGCCGACAAACTCACGGAACGCGGGGTCGACGCCCTGCCCCTTTTTATGGCCGGGAATATGGAATTGTATCGGATGCCGATTGCGGTGCTTCAGTAAAGCATCGAATAATGGCGTTTCTAATTGTGACAATGGATAACCACCTCGCTTATAAAAATGAAAACAAAATGAATTATAGCATGTAGATGCAAGCTATTCTATAAAAATAAAAGGATTTTACTTATCAGTATCGAATACAGGATAAGCAGTAAGAAAGGAGTGGCAAGATGCAATTAAAAACACGCATAACTGAATTATTGGGCATACAAATCCCCATCATACAAGGCGGCCTCGCATACTTGGCTTATGCAGAGCTTGCTGCTGCCGTATCAAATGCTGGAGGGCTCGGCCAAATTACAGCGATGAGCCTGTCTTCTCCCGGGGAGCTGAGGGAAGAAATCCGCAAAGTAAGATCATTGACTGATAAACCATTTGGCGTCAATTTTGCCATCGGGGACCACGGAAGACAGTTTTCTCACATGCTGGAAGTGGCGATTGAAGAAAAAGTGCCGGTCGTTTCCATGACGGGCGGGAATCCGACACCGATATTCGAGCAGCTGGAAGGAACATCCATCCGGAAATTGGTTCTGGTGGCAGCCCGTAAACAGGCAATCAAGGCTGAAAAACTGGGAGCGGATGCTGTAATGGTTGTAGGACATGAGGGAGGAGGCCATTTGGGGCGGGATGACATCGGCACAATGGTTTTGATCCCACAGGTGGTTGATGCGGTAACGATTCCCGTCATAGCATCCGGTGGCATAGGAGACGGCCGCGGCTTGATGGCAGCTCTGGCGTTAGGTGCAGAAGGAGTGGAGATGGGGACACGCTTCATTGCGACGGAAGAATGTGTACACGCGTCTGAAGCTTATAAGGACGCTTTGATCAACAGCACAGAAAACGACACGGTTATCATTAAACGCAGCATAGGCGCACCGGCTCGTACTCTTAAAAATAGCTGGACCGATAAAATACTTGAAATCGAACACGAAACCCCTGCCTATGATTCGCTGAAGGAATATATCAGCGGTGAAGCAAACAAGCGCTTTATTTATGACGGGCAAAACGACCGGGGATTCGGTTGGGCAGGACAGGTGACAGGGATGATTCATGATGTGCCTACGGTAAAGGGATTATTTGATAGAATGATGGAAGAAGCGGCAGGAATCTCTGAAAAATGGGGAAGCTTTGAGTAGAGGAGGAATAAATGATGGATTATTCATATCCTTTTTCAATGGATTGGAATACAGAAGAAATTGTGGATGTGGTAACTTTTTTTGAAGGAATCGAGATGGCCTATGAAAAAGGGGTCAGCCGGGAAGATATGATGGCAAGATACCGCAAGTTTAAACAAGTGGTTCCTTCAATTTCAGAAGAAAAAACTTATTTCAGGGAATTCGAAGAGGAAAGCGGCTATGCCAGTTTCCCTGTCATCAAAGAATTGAAAGCATCGCCGACCGGTCCGAATATTAAAATGCAGAAATAAACAAACACCGCAGCGGAAATTTTCCGCTGCGGTGTTATTGGTTTCTGCCGGCAATTATTTATTCAGCATCGTGTTGTAGATCGGCAGCAGTTCATCAAAAGTCTTTTCAACAAGTTCATCAAATTGCGCTTTGCTCAAATTATCGGCTTCTTCACGCTGGAGGTGGCGGCCGATCACAAACTCACCTTTTTTTACATCCCGGAGGCGCTCCAATAATTTGTCCACCCCTTCTTCGCCCAGCTCGTCGACAGAAGAAGCTTCCGGTTTCATATGGTCGCCGGAAACAACCATATCTCCCGGCAGATTATGGATTAGCTCAGAATCCAAGAGCCGTTCAGCCATTGCCGCTTTTCCGTTCGCTTCATAGATGACAGCGAGAATGATGAACACATGGCTTTCCCAAAGTCCGATCTGGAAATGCGGGACTGCTTTATAGCCACGTTTATTGGGAGCGAAGGCCACCCAGCTGTCATTTGGCGGATTTACAGTTCGGCGCATATGCTTAGCTACATGGGGATGGAATTCTTCACCGGTTTTGCCAGAGAAGAAAGCTGAATACTGCTCGCCCAGTTCCTCGAATTTCGGCCGTACTTTTTCGGACAGAGCCACCATTCTGGCTTCGAGGCCGGGAGTTTCAAATACTTTGAAATGTTTTTCGTTCCAATAAGACATAAAATGAATTTCCTCCTTAAAATATACACATAAGAAACATTTTACAGGACTTCAATAAAAAATTATAGAAAGACGTTTTTGATTTGCGGCAATCGGGTAAAAGACTGTTAACTACCTTAATTTTTCGGAATTATTGGAATCAAAAAGGGGAAGGGGTGCTAAAGATGAAACAGATGATCCAAATAATCCGTAAAGCAGACGTCGAAAAAGAGTATATCCACGTATTGAAGCTGGAATTAGATTACGAACTTGCTTCCCTCTTTGATGCAATGCAGCAAGAGAATAATCAGGAAATCGTTAAAAGCAAAAAACGGCTTCAGGAAATACATGTGGAACTGGAGGCACTTCATGCGCTTTAATAAATCACATTTATAAAGGCACCTGCTGGAGTATGACAGCGGGTGCCTTTTGACGTTATACTAATGGAAACAGAGGAGGCTTTTTTATGGATTTGCACGCAATGGACAGATATATCAAATCAATGATCAAAGAAGCGGGACATAAAATACGGAATTCTTTCCTGTCGGATATATCCATCGAATCTAAATCCGATGCCAACGATCTAGTTACAAACATCGATAAAGAAATAGAACAATTTTTTATATCGAACATCAACCGTGATTTTCCTGAGCACAGGATTTTCGGAGAAGAAGGCTTCGGCGATGATATCAGAGATCATCATGGTGTTATCTGGCTGCTTGATCCGATTGACGGTACGATGAATTTTGTCCATCAAAAACGGAATTTCGCAATTTCCCTAGGCATCTATGAAGACGGCGTCGGCAAATTGGGTTACATATATGATGTGGTAAACGACGACCTTTACCATGGCGTTCAGGATGGCGGCGCTTATTATAATGATGAACGCCTGAAAAACCTGAATAACACGAAGATAGAAGAATCGATTCTTGCGATGAATGCCACATGGGCAGTGCCGAATCGTCATTTCGACCATAATGGCACATTGAAGCTGATCCAGGATGTACGCGGGATTCGGTCCTATGGATCTGCCGCGCTTGAATTGGCCTATCTCGCCAGCGGCCGGATAGACGCCTATGTTTCCATGAGGCTGTCTCCATGGGACATCGCAGGAGGAATGGTCATTGCCAGGGAAGTGGGAGCGATTGCGACCAATTTCAAAGGAGAGCCTGGAAATCTATTGGAACAGGATACATTCCTTGCGGCCAACCCTTCCATTCACTCACGGATACTGGAAAATTATATTCAGGCAAAATAAAAAGGATGCGCGGGCGCATCCTTTTTATTCATGTTCAGAAACTGTTTTGTTGAATTATAGTCTCTGTAGTGATATTTTTTTATCAAATAAACAATTAAATATTTTTCTAAAGTGTACCTGCTTCGATCATCGAGCGTTTTTTCTTGAAACCTGAAACCATGATAACGCCAAGTATGACAACCGCCAATAAAATCATCGGGAAGCTGCGGAATGCGACTGCAACACCAATGCCCAGCATAGCCAATAACGCGGCCAATGAGTACAGAACAAAGATCCATTTAATATTTTTCATATATTTTCCTCCTGCTAATCGGTGCTGAAATAAAATCTTAGGGTTTTTTCCCTATATGTGCTATACTAGCACAGTTATGGACATGAAAAAAGAATATTGGAGTGAAATTATGACTAACTTACGAAATGATTTAAGAAACATTGCGATTATTGCCCACGTTGACCATGGTAAAACGACACTTGTGGATCAGCTTCTGCAGCAATCAGGCATCTTCCGTTCAAACGAACACGTAGAAGAGCGTGCAATGGACTCTAACGATATTGAAAGAGAACGCGGAATTACAATTCTTGCGAAAAATACTGCGATTCAATATAAAGACGCTAAAATCAACATTCTGGATACACCTGGACACGCCGATTTCGGTGGAGAAGTGGAACGTATCATGAAAATGGTTGATGGAGTCCTTTTAGTTGTAGATGCTTATGAAGGCTGTATGCCACAAACACGCTTTGTATTGAAGAAAGCTTTGGAGCAGAACTTGAAGCCAATCGTTGTGGTAAACAAAATTGACCGTGATTTCGCACGCCCTGAAGAAGTGGTTGACGAAGTCATCGAATTGTTCATCGAACTTGAAGCAAATGACGAACAACTGGAATTTCCGGTCGTTTTCGCATCAGGCATGAACGGTACTGCAAGTCTTTCATCAGATCCTGCAGATCAGGAAGAAAACATGCAGGTAATTTATGATGCAATCATGGAACATGTACCAGCACCAGTCGATAACAGAGATGAGCCACTGCAATTCCAGGTTGCGTTACTTGATTACAACGATTATGTCGGGCGTATCGGGATCGGCCGTGTCTTCCGTGGTACGATCGAAGTCGGACAATCCGTAGCATTGATGAAGCTTGACGGTTCAGTTAAGAATTTCCGGGTTACAAAAATCCATGGTTTCATGGGTCTTAAACGTGTGGAAATTCAAAAAGCTGAAGCGGGCGACTTGATCGCCATTTCCGGTATGGAAGATATTAACGTCGGTGAAACTGTTTGTCCACAGGACCATCAGGAAGCTTTGCCGATTCTTCGTATCGACGAGCCGACTCTTCAAATGACTTTCCTTGTAAACAACAGTCCGTTTGCAGGTAAAGAAGGTAAATTCATTACATCAAGAAAAATCCAGGAACGTCTGGATGCTCAATTGGAGACGGATGTTTCCTTGCGTGTAGATCCGACAGACTCACCGGATGCCTGGATTGTTTCAGGACGCGGAGAATTGCATTTGTCGATCCTTATCGAGAACATGCGCCGTGAAGGATTCGAACTTCAGGTTTCAAAACCTGAAGTTATTGTACGCATGATCGATGGCGTTCGCTGTGAGCCGGTTGAACGTGTACAAGTTGATGTGCCGGAAGAATACACGGGTGCGATCATTGAATCCCTTGGTGAGCGTAAAGGCGAAATGCTGGATATGATCAACAATGGTAACGGACAGGTCCGTCTGGTATTCAACGTGCCTGCTCGCGGATTGATCGGTTATACAACAGAATTCCTGACGCAGACTCGCGGCTACGGAATTATCAACCACACTTTCGACAGCTACCAGCCAGTGGCTTCGGGCCGCGTAGGCGGACGCCGTCAAGGTGTATTGGTATCCATGGAACGCGGTAAAGTTTCGACTTACGGCTTAATGGGAATCGAAGACCGCGGAACTGCATTCGTTGAAGTTGGTGCTGAAATCTATGAAGGCATGATCGTCGGCGAACACAACCGTGACAGCGACTTGACTGTAAACATCGTCAAGATCAAGGCTGCAACTAACATCCGTTCAGCGAACAAAGACCAGACAACGACTATGAAGAAAGCTCGCTTGCTGAGCCTTGAAGAAGCACTTGAGTACTTGAATGATGATGAGTACTGTGAAATCACGCCACAAACAATTCGTTTGCGCAAGAAAATCCTTGATAAAAACGAACGTGAACGTATGGCTAAAAAGAAAAAAGTTGCCATCGAAGAATAAAGAATGGAAGGATGTATAATCCGTGGATGAACGATCCTTTGTCTATGACAGTATGTATCCGGTAGCCCGAGTGCTTTATCAGAATCTGCCGATTGAAGCAGCAGGATATGCATTATTTGCGATAATCCTGCTCCTCTCGGCTTTTGTCTATAAACTGGGGTTTGCAAAGAAATTACCTCTCGGAAAAAACATCGTTATCGGTCTTTTCCTGGCAGCCGGCGGTTTAGGGTTAACATTTTTAGCCTTCTTCCTGCCGGTTGTTGAGGGACTGGTCATTGCCGCGCTGATCCTGATTCTTTATAAAATCCGCTTATGGCGCGAAAAACGCGAAAACGCTGCATCTCATTGAGATGCAGCGTTTTTTCTTTCAAATGTTTTATAAAGGATCGGAAGCAGCAAGGAATAGGCGAGATGGCCGAAAATCCAATAAGTGATTGCTTCCCAATCAGTCATTCCCGGTACCTGGTCGGTGATTGCCAAAGATGATAATACGAAATAAAGAACATACGTCGGCGAGCACAGGATCAGGCTGAGAACGGTCAGTTGTCCGAAAGTATAGGGCCGGCGTTTGGCGAAATAAACATAGACGATTCCGATGGCTGCGGAAACTATGGTATGAAATATAAACTCGGTCATTTCAGACCATTCAATTTCTCCCATAATAGGGATGAAATCCACATTCAATAGAAGCAAATAGACATTAACGCCAGTTACAGCCTGTATCCATTTAAATAATAGACCCAGAATCAGCCCGCTCCAAAATCCGATCCAGACCCCTTTCAGGAACTTCATCAAAAGTCTTCCTCAATTTTGCGTGAGCTTCGGTAGAAATGGAACTTGCCGGTTGCAATCCGCTCTTTGGTCCGCTGCTCGATTCTTTGATGGCAATTATTGCACATATGGGTATGGATGGGGCGGTTTCTGAGGCGCTTGGCCTCAAGCGTATCATCCACCAGCTCTTCGATGGTGTCACAAATAACACATTTAACACGCATATCTATTCACTCCTATTCTACCCGAATGGCTGATATATGGGTTATCGGATCGCCAAGATTGCTTCCGTCAGGCAACAGCACATGGACAGGGCCATCCTCGCGGAGCGGCTTTCCTTCATGGCTGAATTTCAGCACTAATTCTTTTGAAGCTTCCAGCGGAAAGCTGAAGTCGCCTTCAGCAGTTTCAAAAACAACTGTTTCAGCTGTATCGAAAGGTTCCGCATTTTCAATGAAGGGTTTGAAGAGGATGCCGAATGTGCCGGTAAGCATATCCTGTTTCTCTTGTTTTTTATATTTTTTCTCTGAATTTAAAGTAGGCGGCACTGTTGCGCCTTCCATGATTTCGCGTGACCAATGTTCACCCATGCCGCGTTTGTATTCTTCCATCTCATCTCGTTCGATGCGTTCTTCGGTGAAATACTTTTCAAGATCTAATTTCCGGTCATCAAAAATCCACACTGTGGGATCCAGAGTCAGTTTAAATTTGACGTCACCTTTGAATTGAATAATATATTCCATTTATAAAACCCTCCATCTAGATAATCTCTCTCCTAACAGTATACCCGTCTTTGTCAAGTTCCTAAAGTGATTGCTTCCGGCGAAGAGGAGGCTTGCAATTTGGCTCTTTAAAAGATACACTTTAAACAGGTCGAATAGAAGAAATTTCAGTAAATGGGGGAGTCCTCATGGAACATACAGAAGAACAAACTTATCAGCATAAAGCGTTGGATCTCCTCAAAGCCGATGCGCTGAAAATAGAGCAATTGATAAAAGTCCAAATGGACAATCTGACTTTGCCTTCCTGCCCATTATATGAAGAAGTCCTTGATACGCAAATGTTCGGTCTGTCGCGTGAAATTGATTTTGCAGTGAAGCTTGGGCTGATTGAAAAGGAAGACGGTAAAAATTTAATGGATACGCTTGAAAAGAAATTATCCATCCTTCATGAAGCGTATACGAATAAATAAAGCAAACTCAAACGATTTTTGTTTGAGTTTTTTTACTAACATAAAATTAAAATGAGGTCAGACTATTATGAAACAATACATAAAGCGGTACGCCGCTAACTTTGATTACCCTCTGCTTTTTGCCTATCTCGCATTAACCCTCTTCGGACTGGTCATGATATACAGTGCAAGCATGGCTTGGTCCGTCTACAGGTATGGCTGGGAGCCAGACCATTTCTTCAATTCACAGCTTGTAAACTTAGCCCTTGCGTTGCCGGCTTTTGTGATCGGAGCCATTTTTCCATACAAACACTTCAGCAAGAAGTGGATGATGATGTCGATTCTCTTTGTCGTTTTCAGCGGCCTGATACTGGTGCACTTTATCGGTTATGCAGGCGGTGGTGCACAAAGCTGGATTTATATCGGTTTTGCCAGTATCCAGCCTTCCGAAATTGCGAAAGTGGGATTGATCTTCTATCTTTCTGGCGTTTTCTCGAATAAATACAGAAAAGGAACAATCAATCAGCTGAACGAATCTATCATACCGCCTGTCATCGTTCTGGCATTCGCGCTGTTTCTTGTTTTCCGTGAGCCTGACATCGGATCGATGGGAATCATCGCTTTAGTGGGGCTGAGTGTCATGGCAGCCAGCGGGATCCGTTTCAGAATGTTCCTGAAACTCGCTGGAATTGTAGCAGCGGCAGCCGCTATTTTCATCGTTCCTTTTCTCATCTTTGCGCAGGATATGATTTTGACAGAGAAACGGCTTGGACGTCTTGAAGCATTTTTAAATCCTTTCGTCGATGAATTGAACTTTGGCATGCAGATCGTCAATGGCTATCTGGCTATCGGTTCTGGCGGGATCAGCGGTCTGGGGCTGGGGCAGTCCATCCAGAAGCTGGGATATCTCCCGGAGCCGCACACGGATTTCATCATGTCCATCGTAGCTGAAGAACTTGGAGTTCTTGGGGTGGCGTTCGTGATAGGGGGTCTGGGATTTATTGTGCTGAAAGGCCTGTCGATTGCCATGACCACGAAAGATCCCTTGGCACGCATGCTGGCAGCAGGTATCGCAAGCATGATCGGCATACAGACTTTCGTCAATCTGGGAGGACTGTCAGGACTGATTCCGCTGACAGGTGTTACACTGCCATTTATAAGTTATGGCGGAACTTCTGTAATTTTGTTATCGTTAGCTATGGGAGTATTAATGAATGTCTCCATGTTCCACAAATATGAAAAAACAAAAAAATAAAGGGTGTGCTGCATTGTGAAGAAGATCAATAAGATTTTGGTGGCAAACCGCGGAGAAATCGCTATCAGGGTTTTCCGCGCCTGTACAGAACTGAAAATTCCAACAGTTGCAATTTATTCACAAGAAGACAGCGGTTCATATCATCGTTATAAAGCAGACGAATCGTATTTGGTAGGAAAAGGAAAGAAGCCGATCGACGCATATCTTGATATTGAAGATATCATCCGCATCGCAAAAGACACGAATACTGACGCAATCCACCCGGGATACGGTTTCTTATCGGAGAACGTCCATTTTGCCCGCAGATGTGAAGAAGAAGGGATCATGTTCATCGGACCTACTTCAGCGCACCTGGATATGTTCGGCGACAAAGTGAAAGCGCGTTCACAAGCGATCGCTGCCGGAATTCCTGTAATCCCCGGAACAGATGGACCGGTGGAATCCCTGCAGGAAGTGGAAGAATTCGCTAAGACTGCCGGTTTTCCATTGATGATCAAAGCGTCTCTTGGAGGCGGCGGCCGAGGCATGCGGATTGTCCGTAAAGAGGAAGAACTTGCTTCAGCCTATGAAAGAGCGAAATCGGAAGCAAAAGCGGCTTTCGGATCAGATGAAATGTATGTAGAGAAATTTGTTGAGAAACCGAAACATATCGAAGTCCAGATTCTTGGCGATCAATATGGCAATATCGTCCATCTGTACGAACGTGACTGTTCGATTCAGCGCCGCCACCAAAAAGTGGTGGAAATAGCGCCTTCCAATTCCATCAGCAACGATCTGCGCAATGAAATCTGTGATGCGGCAGTAAAGCTGATGAAAAATATTGATTACATAAATGCAGGGACTGTCGAATTCCTTGTATCGAATGATGAATTCTACTTTATAGAAGTAAATCCCCGTATCCAGGTGGAACACACGATTACGGAAATGATTACAGGAATAGACATTGTCCATTCCCAAATCCATATCGCCAGAGGGCATGAACTTCACGGTGATGTGATCGCCATTCCTTCACAGGATAAAATTCCGTTGTTCGGTTTCGCGATTCAATCGCGTGTGACGACAGAAGATCCCGTCAATGACTTCATGCCGGATGCCGGTAAACTGATGGTCTATCGTTCAGGTGGAGGATTCGGTGTCCGTCTGGATACAGGGAACGCTTTCCAAGGAGCTGTGATTTCACCATATTATGATTCGCTGCTTGTAAAATTATCGACCTGGGCGCTTACGTTCAAGGAAGCGGCAGGCAAAATGGACCGGAATTTACAGGAATTCCGTATCCGTGGAATTAAAACCAATATTCCTTTTTTGGAAAACGTAGTCAAACATCCGAGTTTCATTAAAGGCAATTTTGATACAAGCTTCATTGATTCAACGCCGGAACTGTTCCTGTTCCCGGTGCGGCAGGACCGCGGCACCAAACTGTTAAGTTATATCGGCAATGTTACCGTAAATGGTTTCCCGGGAATCGAAAAGAAAAAGAAACCGATTCACGCGGCGCCGAGAAAACCCGAAATCGACCTGAGCACGACATTGCCGCCAGGCACGAAGCAGATTTTCGATGAAAGAGGCGCGGAAGGACTGGCTAAATGGATTCATGAACAGGAAGATGTCCTCCTGACAGATACGACTTTCCGTGATGCCCATCAATCTTTGCTGGCGACGAGACTCCGTTCATACGATATGTTTGCGGTCGCAAAAGAAACAGCGCACTTGCAGAAAGACCTGTTTTCGATGGAGATGTGGGGAGGGGCGACATTTGATGTTTCCTACCGTTTCCTGAAGGAAGATCCATGGCAGCGCTTGATCAAACTGCGGCAGCAGATGCCGAATGTCTTGTTCCAGATGCTTTTCCGGGGTGCGAATGCAGTAGGCTATAAAAATTACCCGGATAATGTCATCCGTGATTTCGTGCGCAAATCAGGAGAAGCGGGAATCGATGTGTTCCGTATCTTTGACAGCCTTAACTGGATCAAAGGGATGGAAGTGGCTATCGACGAAGTAAGGCAAAGCGGCAAAATTGCTGAAGCGGCAATTTGTTACACCGGCGATATCCTGGATCCGAGCCGTGATAAATATACCGTTCAATACTACAAAGACATGGCGAAAGAGCTTGAAGCTTCCGGCGCCCACATTTTAGCCATCAAAGATATGGCGGGCCTTCTTAAGCCTGAAGCCGCTTACCGTTTAGTTTCCGAGTTGAAGGATACAGTGTCGTTGCCGATCCATCTGCATACTCATGACACTAGCGGCAACGGCATTTATATGTATTCGAAAGCCATCCAGGCGGGTGTTGATATTGTCGATACTGCACTCGGATCAATGGCGGGGCTGACTTCTCAGCCAAGTTCGAATTCATTGTATTACGCGATGAACGGCAGCGGCCGCGAAGTCCGTATGGATATTCAAGCTGCTGAAAAGCTGTCGCATTACTGGGAAGACGTGCGCAAGTACTACAGTGATTTCGAAAGCGGCATGAACAGCCCTCATTCGGAGATTTACGTTCATGAAATGCCCGGCGGCCAATACAGCAATCTGCAGCAGCAGGCAAAAGCTGTCGGACTGGGCATGCGTTGGGAAAATGTGAAGGAAATGTATTCCCGTGTCAATATGCTGTTTGGTGATGTGGTGAAAGTTACGCCTTCATCGAAGGTAGTGGGAGACATGGCGCTCTTTATGGTGCAGAATGACCTGGATGAAGAAACGGTCATCACCCGCGGGGAAACGATCGATTTCCCGGAATCCGTCATCGAATTCTTTGAGGGATATATTGGTCAGCCGCACGGCGGATTCCCGGAAGAATTGCAGAAAGTGGTTCTGAAAGAGCGTAAGCCGATCACGGTTCGTCCCGGTGAGCTTCTGGAACCTGCTGATTTTGAGGAAATCGGCAAAAAGCTCTTTGAGAAATTGGATCGCCCTGTAACCAGCCATGAAGTGCTTGCTTACGCTCTCTATCCAAAAGTCTTTGATGAGTATTCTTTGACGAATAAAACATTCGGTGATGTTTCCGTACTTGATACGCTGACGTTCTTGTATGGGATGAGGCTCGGAGAAGAAATCGAAGTGGAGATCCAGAAAGGAAAAACGCTCATCGTTAAATTGGTTTCCATTGGTGAACCGCAAAAAGACGGAACCCGTTCCATTTATTTTGAATTGAATGGCCAGCCGCGCGAAGTGAGCATCAAAGATATGACCGTAGAAACTGACAGCGCCGCCAAACCGAAAGCGGATCCTACCCAGGAAAGCCATATCGCAGCTACGATGCCTGGCACTGTTTTGAAAGTTGTTGCAGAGAAAGGCGCCAAAGTTAAACGCGGCGATCATCTGCTCGTGACGGAAGCCATGAAAATGGAAACGACGGTGCAGGCACCTTTCGACGGAACGATTACGGAAATACATGTGAATGCCGCAGACGGTATTTCGACTGGAGACTTATTGATTGAGATGGAAAGAAATTAAAAAATGCGGGCGCAAATGCGCCCGCTTTTTTTTATGATTTTGTATAGCTCCTTGAAACAAGAAGCACCATATAACACAAAAGCCCGAATAATAAACTGATGAATAGGGAATGCAGTAAAGCAACAGCAAGATTTAACTTTGTCAGCACTACGAGCATGCCCGTTGTTGCCTGCATCATCACGATCGTGAAGGCGATGATCCAGCCCCAGTAAATCGCTCGCTGGTCTTTATAATTCCTGATGGCGTGCCACATGATGATGCCGATCCAGATGACTATTAAACCGGCTGCCGCCCGGTGTCCCATCTGAACCCATTCATACATATTGGAAGGGAGTGCAAATGAGTCGTTTCGGCATAGCGGCCAGTCAGAACAGATCAGACTGGAATTCGTATGGCGGACCAGCGCTCCGGTATAAATGACAATATAAGAATATAAAGTAACGCCGATCGTATGGAACTTCAATGTTCTGCCGATCTTAAGTTTCTCTGTATCGAATTTACGGTCCACTTCAAATACAAGGAGCGTCAGCAATAACACAGACGCAAAGGAGATGAGGGAAATTCCGAAATGGAGAGCGAGTATGAAATCACCCTGGCCCCATAATACTTGTGCCGCACCGATCAATGCCTGTAAAACCAAAAAGAATACAGAAGTGACGGCTAAGAATTTTGTCTCACGAACATGGCCGAACTTACGCCACGCCCAGACTGCCAGAATCACGATGAGAATGCTGACAGCTCCAGTAACCAGTCTGTGGGAAAACTCTATCAGCACTTCCGCTGTTATGACGTCGGGGATCAATTGTCCGTTACATCCCGGCCAATGCCGCCCGCAGCCCATTCCGCTGTCAGTCTTGGTGACAAGGGCACCGCCGAGCAGAATGAAGAGCATTCCGAGCGAAGCCGCGACCGCGAACCATTTAATATATTTATTTTGCTGCAAAAATGCCACCTACTTTTTCTATATGAAAATACATTTTTCCGTCCATATCCTGCATACTCGATAATAGCGAAAGTCGGCTTAAAACACAACGGAAAATCAGCGATACCGGAAACTTTCGATATTTGGACATATTAAAGCGGACCTTCACAAACTGTTCAAAAACTATTATTTTTCATTATTAAAAATGCAGTTGCGGTGATGTATGATAGGGTGAGTGCAATTTGAGGCTAACTCCCCATATTCATAGCTTTTATCTTTAAATTTCAGTTATATGTAGAAAAACGGCTGGAATTTAGATATAGTTATGGTTAGCGGACTATGCTTACAACTTTGAAAGGAGGAGGTTGAATGTCAAACGGCCGGTCTATGTCTGCGGAAGCACACGATGCGCCGGAAACTACCACCTTTGTCCAGGATTTTTTGGCACTTATAAAAATCGGGATTGTAAATTCGAACCTGATTACAGTATTCACTGGGCTGTGGCTGGCGTTTCAGTTTTCTGACAGACATTTTCTACAGCATTTGGACATCCTCGTCTACACCTTGGTCGGATCAGCATTGATCATAGCAGGTTCTGCTGCCATGAATAATTATATTGATACAGATATCGATCCATTGATGGCGAGCAAGAAATCACGGCCGACGGTAACAGGGAGATTCAAACCATCTGCTGTTCTGGCACTCGCTGTTTCTTTCATAGTTCTAGGCGAAATCTTTTTGTTTTCCGCATCTGTTTCAGCCGGGCTTCTCGGCATAGCAGGAATTCTGGCATATGTGGTCCTGTATTCGATGTGGTCGAAGAGAAGACATGTCGGCAATACTATTGTCGGCAGTATTTCGGGAGCGATCCCGCCGCTTATCGGATGGGCCGCAGTTGAACCAACTTTGGGTGCCGGTGCCTGGGCATTGTTCCTGATTATGTTCATTTGGCAGCCGCCGCATTTTTATGCGCTTGCCATGAAACGGACGGAAGAGTACCGGGCTGCAAATATCCCGATGCTGCCGGTGGTGAAAGGTTTCCACCGGACAAAAAAATCTATGCTGGCATGGGTTTTGATGCTGTTCCCTTTACCATTCCTTTTGCCGGAATTGGGGATTGGCTTCTTCATCTTAGCAACACTTTTGAATCTCGGCTGGCTGTTCCTGGCTGTCCGCGGGTTTGGAGTGGAAGATGATCTGAAATGGGCGAAGAGTATGTTCATCTATTCATTGAACTATATGACGATTTTATTCGTTGCGATGATCATATTTGCTGTATTCGTCTAATTTCCTATACTTAAAAACTTTTAAATGAGAGAGGGGTAAGAAAAGCTATGATGAAAGGACTTACTAATTGGCGTCTTTTCGCATTGTTGACAGCATTGCTCGTCTTTCTGTCGGGCTGTGGGCGTGAAGAGATTTCAACTCTGATCCCTGCTGGCAAGGTTGCGCAGGACCAATTCAATCTTCTGATTTTGTCTACGATCGTAATGACTTTTGTAATTATAGTTGTATCAGTCATCTTCGTATTGGCGATTGTTAAGTTCCGCCGCTCTAAGCTTGGGGATGACATGATCCCTGAACAAGTCGAAGGAAGCGCGAAACTTGAATTTATCTGGACAGCGGTACCGATCGTACTTCTATTGATCCTCGCAGTGCCAACAGTTTATTCAACTTTCGATTTGGCCGATGTTACTGCAATGGATTCGACTGATGAAGAAGGAAACCAGGAGAACCTTACAGTCAATGTAACTGCTTATCTATACTGGTGGGAATTTGAATATCCGGAACAGGGCATTGTAACTGCTCAGGAATTGGTTGTTCCAACTGATGAACGCGTTTACTTCAATTTGATCTCTGCTGATATCAAGCACTCCTTCTGGATTCCTTCAGTAGGCGGTAAACTTGATGTTAACCCGGAAAACGTCAACAAATTCTACCTGGAATTTGATCAGGAATCTTCTGAACTTGAAGATGGCGTATTCTACGGTAAATGTGCTGAGCTTTGCGGACCTTCACATGCGTTGATGGATTTTAAAGTTAAATCCGTTGACCGCGAAGAATTCGATCAGTGGGTTGCTTCCATGCAGGAAGAGCCTGAACCAGCAGCAGACGCACTTGCTCAAGAAGGTGAAGAAACATTCGCCAACAGCTGTATCGGATGTCACGCTGTTTCAGGGGCTGGACCAGCAGGAATGCCTGGACCTAACCTTACTACTTTCGGTGACCGCAACCGCGTAGCCGGATTTATGGAACATAATGAAGAAAACTTGAAAAATTGGATTCAAGATCCACAGGAATATAAACCAGGAAACTTGATGCCTGACGGTCAAACTAACAACGGCGGAGAACCATTCTCCGAACAGGAATTGGATGCGCTTGCTGCGTACTTGATGAGCCTGTCTGTTGAAGAGTAACAGCGTCAGAGTGTAAAAAGGGAGGTATACAGTGTGAGTTCTTTAGCTCAAAAAAAGGGATTCGGCGCAGTCATATGGGATTATCTGACAACAGTAGACCATAAGAAAATCGCTATCCTCTATCTAATCTCAGGCGGCTTTTTCTTCCTTGTAGGTGGACTGGAAGCAATGATGATCCGGATCCAATTGATGAAGGCAGGAAATGATTTCCTAAGTGCTGGATTATATAATGAAATGATCACCATGCACGGTACTACCATGATTTTCTTGGCAGCGATGCCAATATTGCTGGCATTTATGAACGCCATAATGCCTCTTCAGATTGGTGCACGCGATGTAGCGTTTCCATTCCTTAACTCATTAGGATTTTGGCTGTTCTTCTTCGGAGGAATTTTCCTGAACCTTTCTTGGTTCATGGGCGGCGCGCCTGATGCAGGTTGGACGAACTATGCATCTCTCGCCTTAGCTTCTGAAGGGCACGGAATTGATTTTTACTCTCTAGGATTAACAATTTCAGGTTTCGGTACATTGATCGCGGGGATTAACTTCCTTGTAACAATCATCAATATGCGGGCTCCTGGCATGACTTATATGAGAATGCCTTTGTTCACATGGACGACGTTTGTCGCTTCAGCATTGATCTTATTGGCATTCCCGCCACTGACTGTAGGCTTGTTCTTCATGGTATTTGACCGTATGTTCGGTGCGAATTTCTTCGTTGTCGAAATGGGCGGTAACACGATTATCTGGGAGCATTTGTTCTGGATCTTCGGTCACCCTGAAGTATATATCCTGATCTTGCCGGCGTTCGGTATCTTCTCTGAAATCTTCGCGATTTTCTCGAGAAAACGCCTGTTTGGTTACACAGCATTGGTATTTGCCACAATCCTTATCGGTTTCTACGGATTCATGGTTTGGGCTCACCACATGTTCACAGTAGGTCTTGGGCCAACTGCAAACGCAGTTTTCGCTTTGGCAACAATGATCATTGCGGTACCGACCGGTATCAAAATCTTTAACTGGCTTCTCACCATTTGGGGAGGCAGCATTAAATTCACTGTACCGATGGTTTATGCGATCGCGTTTATTCCTTCGTTTGTTGCCGGTGGGGTAACAGGTGTAATGCAGGCTATTGCACCACTCGATTACCAGTTGCATGATTCATACTTTATTGTCGCTCACTTCCATTACGTAATTGTTGGTGGGGTAGTATTGGCAATTCTTGCAGGTACACATCTATACTGGCCGAAAATGTTCGGTACAATGTTGAGTGAAAAACTGGGAATGGTCACTTTCTGGACGTTCTTCATCGGTTTCCACCTAACATTCTTTATCCAGCATTTCCTTGGTCTTCTTGGTATGCCACGCCGCGTTTATACGTTTGGTGCTGACCAGGGATGGGATCTATTCAACGCTATCAGTTCGCTAGGCGCTTTATTCATGGCGATCGGTGTCATTGTACTTCTGATCAACGTTGTCATCACATCGGTTAAAAATGTACGTGTCGGCAACGATCCATGGGAAGACGGCCGTACGCTTGAATGGGCAATTCCTTCACCACCGCCGTTCTATAACTTTGCTCAAACTCCATTGGTTCGCGGTCTGGATACGTACTGGATCGAAAAAATGGAAGGCAATAAAGAAGGTATGGTCTATGCGGAGCCAATCGGCGACGTCCACATGCCAAACGGCTCTATTATTCCGTTGATCATGTCATTCGGTATGTTCGTTGCATCATTTGGTGCGCTTTACTTCCAAGACGATACAAAACCATGGGCTTTAGCTGTATTGATCATCGGTCTTGGCATCACTTTCGGTTCGATGCTTGTCCGTTCATTGAAAGATGATTTAGGCTTCCACATCACGAAAGAAGAATTGCTTGAAGACGCTAAGAGAGGAGGCAACACCGATGGACTTAAATAAGAGATATACCGCTCAATCCTGGCCGGATCATCCTGAAACGGCGACATTGGAAGGTAAAAACAAGTTTGTCGGATTCTGGTTGCTTCTGGCTGCTGAATCTGTAACCTTCGCGTCTCTTTTCGCCACTTATCTGGCTTTGAAAGACAGAGGACCAGAAGCGTCGGAATTTACGGCTTCAGGATTATTCGAACTTCCGCTGGTTTTTGCGATGACAATGATTCTATTGACTTCATCGTTGACGAGTGTTTATGCAATGCATCATATGAAAAACCATAACTTCAAAGCCATGCAGGCTTGGCTGGGCATAACCGTTTTCCTTGGACTTACGTTCCTTGGACTGGAAATCTATGAGTTCAACCACTATGTCCACCTTGGCTTCGGATATACGACCAGTGCTTTCAGTGCCGCGTTCTTCACTCTTGTCGGAACACACGGTGCCCACGTATTATTCGGACTTAGCTGGTTTATCGCATTGATGGTCCGCAACTCAAAACGCGGATTGAATATGTATAACGCACCTAAGTTCTATCTTGCAGCATTATACTGGCATTTCATCGACGTAGTATGGGTATTCATCTTTACTGTAGTCTATTTGATGGGAGTGATCGGTTAATATGGCACACGATACACCTGAAAAAATCAGATCACACGCTGAGCATGAATTTTTAAAGAAAAAGAGAAATACTGAAATGCGTCACCAGCTGACGTCATTTGCAATCATGATTTTCCTTACATTGATTGCATTTACAATGGTAGCGGCCGGATTTTCGGCTTACCTGATCGTTCCGATCATTCTCTTATTGGCTGCAGTTCAAGTAGTCCTTCAGCTATATCATTTCATGCACTTAAGCAATAAAGGCCACGGAACAGTAGCATTCTTCATGTTCAGTGGGATGTTTGTCGCCTTCATCACAATCTTGGCACTTGTCACTATTGTTTGGTGGTAAACAGCTATACAGAATCCCCCTTCACTCTTATGTGAAGGGGGATTTTTTTGGAATTAAAGAGAAATACAATTATGCCAGTAAGAATAGAAATGTATGACGCAAACTAATTATAGGCCCAGTAAGGGAAATGTCATGATTCGTTCATTGATATACGGGGGCTTCCGCTATATAATGGGGGTACTTGAGGAAAAGGAGGTATGTTAGGCATGCCAATCAGTATTTTCGGATTTCAGGCTTTATGGAGTCCGTATTACTTAGGAGCCCTTGTCTTGATCACTCTCTTCTATTTTTTAATCACCATCAAGTGGAGAGGTAAATTTAAGGACAGTGAACCTTTAAAGCAAAAAGAAGCGCTGCTGTTCGTTTCCGGAATGGCCTTGTTATATATTATTAAAGGGTCGCCAGTCGACCTATTGGGACATATTACATTTACAATGCATATGGTGCAGATGGCGTTCCTTTTGTTGTTGGCACCGCCACTGATTATTATGGGGATTCCGTCATGGCTGTGGAGATGGTTCATCGATCTTCCTGTCATCAGACCGTTGTTCATGTTCTTCACCAAACCGATGCTTGCATTGATCTTATTCGGATTGTTCTTTTCAGTCTACCATTTGCCGCTCGTATTTGATTTCGTTAAACAGGATATGCTGCTCCATGCTGTTGTCAGCAGTCTGTTGTTCGTTTTCGCGATCTTCTATTGGTGGCCAGTAGTCAATAATCTGGAAGGGATGCACAAATTCCACGGTTTGAAAAAACTTGGATTCCTGTTCGGACTGAGTGTCCTGATGACTCCAGCTTGTGCATTGATCATTTTCAGCAGTTCACCGTTCTATGCAACTTATACAGACGCGGATGCCTGGCTTCAGGCAATGGCACTTTGTGTGCCGGCCGGAACTTTATCTCAATTGAATCTCTCCGGTCCCGAATTGTTTACAGCCATGAGTTTGATTGAAGACCAGCGTACCGGTGGAATCACGATGAAAGTGCTTCAGGAATTAGTATTCACTGTATTCATTTGGCTGGTATTCTATGAATGGCTGCGCAATGAAAATGACAACGCAGACGAAATTACCGCAAAAGTCTTGCAGGATCGAAAAGAGATGGCTTATCACCGACATAATGGGTAAAGCATAGAAGGGGATTAAAAGAGATGGATTTACCGCTATTGCCAACTATCAGTACATTTTTTATCGTTTTAAGCGCTATTTTTGTAGCGATCGGCTGGAATTTAATCCGGCAGCGCAAGATCGAAGCCCATAAAAAGGTGATGCTTGCAGCAGGTGCTTCGGCTCTGACTTTCTTCATCATTTATGCATCACGTACGATCTTCGTCGGAAACACCGCATTCGGCGGACCGGAAGAGTATAAAATCTTCTATACGATTTTCCTGGTTTTCCATATCACCCTTGCTACAACAGGAGGGATCATGGGGCTGATCACACTTTGGTGGGGCTGGAAGAACCGTTTGGATAAACACCGCAAAATTGGCCCTTATACAAGTGTCATCTGGTTCTTTACAGCAATCACAGGTGTGATGGTTTATCTTCTATTGTATGTAATCTATAAAGGCGGACCGACAACTTCAGTGATCAAAGCGATTCTTGGCGGAGAATAAGAAAAGGAGAACCTCAAGGGGTTCTCCTTTTTGTATGGAATGATTTACTTGTTATATTTTAAAGTCGATTTTGATGATGCCGGCTTCACGAGCTGACGTGAAAAGGATGACGATCAGTGGACCGATAAAGAATCCAAGGAAGCCGATCAGCTGCAATCCGATGAACATCGCGATTAATGTCGCAAGTGGTGACAAGCCGATATGGGAACCCATGACTTTCGGTTCGACAGTTCTGCGGATGATCAGCAGCACAAGCGCCAGAACGGCCAATTGAGTGCCTTGTACGACGTCGCCAGTGATGAATTCGTAGATGAACCAAGGCGTCAGGACGATGATTGATCCAAGGATCGGGATGAAGTCGATGACCCATATGATGAGAGACATGACAATAGCAACTTCAGGTGCGATAAACAGCAGCGCAACAAGTGAAACAAGGAAGATGATGACGCTGACAAGAAATTGTGCTTTCAGGAAACCGAAAATGACGTTATTCAACCGGGCAGACATAAAGCGGACTTTTTCCGCCGTGGTATCTTTCAGCCTGCTGAAAAGAATCCGTTTCAAATCGTCAAGGTCCAACATGAACAGGAATAACGCGATAAGGAAAACGATAAAACTGACGAGAAAAGATGGAATGCCAGTTAAAAGATTTGTGACTGTGTCGTAGTTGACGATGGTCAGCACCCAGTCGCGGATCCCTTCTAGGAAGAGGGCCAATTCCGATTCGAATGAATTGACGACTTCAACTGGAAATTCTTCAGAAGAACGCAGGAAGAAGTCCTGCATTTCTTCCCAGATGGAAGACAGGCTGTTGATGTATTCCGGCATGTTTTGAGAAACTTGAATCATTTTGCCTATCAGGTAAGTCACGGTCCAGTATAGGAAGGATGATACAAGCAGTAAAAACACGATGAATGCAGTGATTACGGCTGATTTCCGCTGCCATTTTAAGCGTTGCTGCAGAAAGACGACGAAAGGTTCGAGGAAAATAGCCGTCAGCAAGGCTAATATAAGCGGTATGGCAATTGGAATTATGTATATCGAAATTAGTATTAATAACGAAATAATGAATATTATAGTTAAAACCTTTTTATTCCACCATTTTGCCACGGTAAACCTCCCAAAATATTATGTTGTAATTATATCAATATATTTAGACAAAGAAAACTTTTTAAAAAAATCCGCAGTTCAATGTTGAACTGCGGTTTTTTCAGTGTCCAGATTCCAGTTGCCCAAAACGCCGGGCTATAAGCAATAAAATGCTCCTGGCTCTGAATCGCTTCACTGTGGCTTTTTTACACTTGGATTTCAAATGCTTTTAATTCGGATTTAATGGTCGCCAAAATATCGGCGCAAGTTTTTAGCAGATGTTCAGGGAAATGCTCGTCTTCGCCGTATTCAACGCCGAATGGGTAGTAGTATTTACCGATTACTGGCTTCATAACTTTTACAGTCGCGTCGCCCGCATCAATATCGCCATCTACCGCATAAGCGAATACGCGTAAATAATAACGGCCTTCACGGACATCGAATTTACGGTCGAATGTTACTCGCTCGTAATCCCATTGCCCTTCTTTAGTCATACCGTGTTTGCCCATAATATGCTGGAGCAAATTGAAATCTACCAGAATGTCCTCAAGTCCTGTATTTTCAAAATACATAGGATCTCCTCCTCTATCTCAAAACTGACTCAATGCTCCTTTAATAATAGATGAAATTTGCGCTTGTTGCAATGGCTAGATTGTGTCAGTATAGAGGCGGCTGTTATAATTGATGAAAATAGCTTGGGAGGGTGGAAGACGATTGAAGAATTTATTGCGTATCATGATATTTCTGTCAATCATCCTCATTACATTTTTTTATTTTGATTCGTCGATAAATGAGAATGACATCCTGGAAGCTCCCCGAAAAGTAGACCCGCTTCCTGCGCAGGAAATTATTGAAAATCCTTTGGCCGTTGAGCGCCCTGAAGAGGGGATATCCGTTTATATCGGGAAATCTTCAGATGAATGGATTGATGATTACGGACAGCCTTCACGGATCGAGCCTTCCGCTTTCGGTTATGAATGGTGGATTTATAATCAGTCCTATTCCAATTATAAAATGGTTGGCGTGAAGGACCAGAAAGTTGTGCAGGTCTATACAGCCGGCACTGCGACGGATGCTGAGCCCTATAGCATCGGCCAAAGTATAGAAGACTTATACCGGTTCACAATCATTGAAGATGAAGTAACAGTAAAATATGGAACGAATATCTATACATTCAGCTTGAGTGGTGAGGACCGCGAAACCAGATTACTGGTAAGTTTTGAAGACGTCTACGCACAGCTTTATATTGATGAACAAGATGGAACGCTTGAAGCAGTCCGGTTTATGGATGCGGAAACGCTGATTCGGCACCAGCCATATGACATGATGTATGTCGGAAATCTGCTGGTACCCATCAATCCTTCTTCCGCCTTGCAGGCATCCATCGACAAAGCGAATGCTAAACAGGTTGTCGACCTGACCAATGTATACCGCCTGCATAATCAGCAAAAGCCGTTGACTGCCAATTCAGCGGTCAGTATGCTGGCTGAGCGGCATAGCCGCAATGTTGCGCGGCAGGACTTCTCTTCTGAAGATATTGAAATTGAAGGACTGGAAGAAAGATTGGAAAATTCCCGTATCATATATGAGGAAGCGGCTGAAAATACCGCCTCCCAATATTATGACGCGGCTGAAGCTGTCCATGGCTGGATAAACTCCGAAGACCACAGGGATACTTTATACTCGAGCAGGTTCAATCAAATCGGGGTCGGTGTATTCGGGAAATATTACACACAAAGCTTTTTAAGGCAGGAACCGACCAAAGCCGAAAAACAATAGGATGGGTCAAGGTTTTGGAACGATAAAAAAGGAACCGGTGGAAGTGGCGATATGCTTTCCGCCGGTTTCGTATATATTCCCTTCAATGACCATCGTATGGCGTCCTTGCCGGATGATCCTGGCTTCCGCCGTGATGGTTTCTTCAGTGGCGACTGTAAGGTAATGGATGGCAAGATTCGTCGTCACGGCACCGAAACCTTCCGGGCATTTACTGTTAGCAAGTGTTCCCATTGCTGTATCGAGAAGAACCGCTAAGATACCGCCATGGGGGATGTCGATATTATTATGGATGAATGGCGTGTTGGGTATGCTGACAGTCCAGCTGTCATTTTGCTGCTGCCTTTCCATGCCAAGCGCTGCGCTTAAATAGGTTGTGAACCCGCCTGCCTGTTTCTTTTCCAGATTATCGAGAAACTGCGAAAGAATCCGGATATCTTCCGAAGAGCCGTTATCGACGGCTCTTTTAAATTGCGCCATTAAATCCTTCATGATGACAACCCTTTCTTTATGTATTAAAATAACTGTATCTTTGATATAATTGAACCGTAGAGGAGGTAATACTTGTGATCATGACCTACGAATGGGTTCAAATTGCTGACTCTGCTGAAGAGTTAAGTAGAATGATACTACAATCTGAGCAGGCTGAGCAATATCGACAAGCTCACCATGCTGTTTACGATAATAAGGAGCTGGCGGATGAGATCACCGCTTTTGCCCGTTTAAAAGAATTATATGAAGAGGTCCAGCGTTTCGGAAAATATCATCCGGATTATAAGGATGTCATGAAGCGCATCCGTATCGATAAGAGGAAGTTGGATCTTAATGAGAGCATTGCCGAATTGCGGCTGGCTGAAAATGAATTGCAGGATCTGATTGATCAGGTAAGTTTCATTATCGGCCGTTCTGTTTCCGAGGCGGTTAAAATCCCTTCAAGCAACCCTTTCTTTTCTTCAGATTCCTCATGTGGTGGCAGCTGTGGCACTGGCGGCGGATGTTCTTGTTCAGCTTAAGAAAAGTGCAAGCGCCCGAAAACCAGTGGCTACTGAAAAATTGTATCCTTACTTAACCATAAAGAAACCGGCAAGAAAAAGCATTGCTTTTTCTTGCCGGTCTTTTCTGTTTTGTGATAATTCATTCCGCTTTTTTAAGGACTTCCACTGCCAAGTCAGGGCGATCGGTGATAATGCCTTTAGCTCCTGCGTCCACAAGTGCGCGCATCGCATCCGGATCATTGATGGTCCAGTAATGCACAGGTATGTTCAAGTCACCCAAAAATGCGATGAATCGGGGCGATACAAGATTAAACACTGAGGAACGGATTGGAATCTGCATCATATCGGCACGTGGCTTGTACAGGTGGCCGAATTGGCTGTTGAAAGCAGCATATGCTTTTTTAATCTCATTTTCGCCGGCGCCTACTGCTACACGGTTTTGTGCGTACAGATTAAAGCGGTCAATTTGCTCATCATAAAAACTTGTCACCCCAACGCGGTCTTCCGCACCTGCGGATTCGATCAGGCGCCATAATTTGGATGGCAGCAGACTGCCTTCATAGGTTTCGGGAGAATCCTTCATATCGATATTAATATACATGTCAGGAAATTCTTCCAGCAGCTCGCGCAAAGTGACGATTCTCTCATCTCCTCCGCGGTAGGAATTATTACCCTCAAGGTCTTCAAAATGGTAGCCAAGATCAAAAGTGCGAAGTTTTTCGAGAGTCAAATCCGCTACTTTGCCGGCGCCGTCCGTAGTACGGTCGACAAATTCATCGTGGAACACGATCAATTCTTCATCGCTGGTCAGGCGGATATCGATTTCGAAACCGTCTATGCCGAATGATGCAGCTTTTTTAAATGCTGCCATTGAATTCTCAGGCGCTAGAGAGCATCCTCCGCGGTGTGCAAGAATCATAGGACGGTCATATTCAAGTGCATCTTTTTTAGGTCGAGGCTGCGCTGTAACCAAAGCTTTTGAACCTGCCCAGGCTGCTGCTCCGACTGCTACCGCAGCTATGCCTATTTTCGTTTTTTTACCCATGGCTATGTAATACCCCCTCATATAGTGACGCTAAATCCATTATATCGAATTATGAATTGCAATGTCAGTTAATATGATGCAGCAGCTCAAAGTTCCCGGAATGGCGGTTGCGGCTTTTTTCTTTCCTATGGTATTCTAGAAGCTAAGAAAAGAGGGATGGCTATGCATGATCGCCAGGGACTTATTGTCTATGTGCATCATTTGAAACAGGCAAAATCATTGCGCAAGTTTGGACATGTTCATTTCATTTCACGGAAATTGAAATATGTCGTTTTATATATGGATCAGGATGTCATTGAAACCACAAAAGCGAAATTGCTGAAGTTGCCGTATGTCAAGCAGGTGCTTGAATCCCAGCGGCCCTTCATCAAGACCGAATATGAAAATGCCAAACCCGATAAAGCCAAGGAATACGATTATAAAATCGGTCTTTGATCATTGCATCGGCGGGATATAATGGTTCAGGCGCAAGACGGAAATCAGATGGCTGAAGTAAAACTTGCGGTCGGCATAGACTGTGGAATGCTTAACATCCATGAAGATAGGCAGTCCGCCAAGTTCTTTGACGGCTTCCTCGAATAATTCAAGCCGTTTTGAGTTTTCCGGAATTCCTTCACGGCAAATGTAAAGGGGCATGAAATTGCCCTGTTCTGCAGGTTTGAAAGCAGCTGCCACTGACAGCACAGTTTTTCCGTCCATATCTTTTGAGACGAATACAAAACCGTGCATAAAACGGCTGCGGTTGGTCATCATCAATTCACGGAGTTCGTAAATATCTCCGTAACCTTCTCCAAGCTCGATAAAACGCTGGATCATTCTAACACGTCCTTTCCAGTACCCATTCTACCATTTTCAAGGTGGTTTGCATCAATAATTTCATCAACTGGGAGGCTGAAAAATGCGCGTAGTTGCAGGTAAGGCAAAAGGGCTGCCATTAAAGGCGGTTCCAGGAAATTCCACTAGGCCGACGACGGATAAAGTAAAAGAGTCGGTTTTCAATATGATTGGCCCGTTCTTTGATGGCGGCAATGCACTGGATTTATTTGCGGGAAGCGGAGGGCTTGGCATTGAAGCCTTGAGCCGCGGGATAGATAAAGCTGTATTTATAGATAAAGACAGCAAAGCCATTGAAACGATCAGAGCAAATCTTGAAAAAACGCGTCTTAACGGCCAGGCGGAAGTCTACCGCAATGACGCGAAGCGTGCGGTCAAAATTTTAAAGAAAAACGATTTTCAGGCAAGGCTGCTGTTCCTCGATCCGCCGTATCATATTACGGAAGCATATGAACTGATGGATTTTGCAGCTGATTCTGGAATTCTCACAACAGATGCGATTGTTGTCTGCGAGCATGAAAAAGGGGTTCAGCTGGCCGGCCGCACAAAGTATTTCGAACGTTTTAAAAATGAAAATTACGGTGGCATCACCATTTCAATTTATCGCTATATAGGGGAAGAGGGAGAAATTATTGAGTAAGGTTGCTGTAGTACCGGGTAGTTTTGATCCAATTACAATGGGGCATTTGGATATCATCAAGCGAGCTTCAAAGATTTTTGATGAAGTGAAAGTCGTTGTCATGAATAATTCTTCAAAAAATCCACTTTTCAATGTGGAAGAAAGAATTGCGCTTATTTCGGAAGTGACCGGTTCGATTCCGAACGCAACAGTGGATTCTTTTGGTGGTTTGCTGATCGATTATGCAGTGGAAGTCAAAGCGAATGCGATTATCAGAGGGCTGCGGGCGGTATCGGATTTCGAATACGAAATGCAGATCACATCGATGAACCGTTTCCTGAATGAAAACATCGAGACATTGTTTATGGTTTCGAACAATCAGTATTCGTTCCTCAGCTCGAGCATCGTTAAGGAAGTCGCTAAATACAACGGCAATATTTCCGGTCTGGTGCCGGAAGCTGTTGAAAAAGCCTTGAAGAAAAAATTCGATTAAGTCACGGTTACGTGGCTTTTTTGTTATTCTTTTTTGAATAGAAAGGGTAATCCAATGAAAAATAAACGTATGATCCTGTATTTGATATTAATTGCGGTTGTCGTCTTCATTTCCTTCTACCGGATGGACAGCTATATCACGCGTCCGGGCAACGCTTATGAGCTGTCACCATTTGTGGAAGTCCAAAATGGCGATGAAGATGATGAAGGAAGCTTCAGTCTGATGACCGTATCGATGCTGAATGCGACTCCGGCGCTTTATGTATATGCGCAGTTCCAGGACGGCTATAAAATATTGCAGCCGGAGCAGGTGCGCAGTCCTCATGAATCGGAAGAGGAATATAATGTCCGCCAGTTGAAATTGATGTCGGATTCGCAGATCAATGCCCTAAAAGCGGCGTTTGAAACTGCGGATATGCCGTACGAAGTGGAAACGGCGGGAGTCTTTGTCCTGAACGTCCTGGAAGGCGGAGCGGCCGATGACAGCCTGAAAGCTGGCGACCGGGTGCTTTCCATTGACGGCAATGATTTTGAAAGTCAGCAGGATTTTATAGATTACCTGGCTGAAAAACAGAGCGGGGACTCTGTGGAATTGGTGATTGAACGGAATGAGCGGGAATTGATCGAGACAATTACATTGGAACCGCTTCCGACTGACCCTGAGCGGGCCGGCCTCGGAATATCCTTTGTGGAAGATAAAACGATCACCACGGAACCGGAAGTGTCCATCGACTCTGAAGAAATTGGCGGGCCTTCCGCCGGTTTGATGTTCACTTTGGAAATCATCAACCAGCTGCTCGAGGAAGATATCGCTAAAGGCTATGACGTGGCTGGCACCGGAACGATGGAAAGTGAAGGAGAAGTAGGACGCATCGGTGGAATCGATCAAAAAGTGATGGCGGCTGACAACGATGGGATGGAAATTTTCTTTGCGCCCGATGACGAAGTCTCCGCTGAAGGTGAAAGCAATTATGAAGTGGCAGTGGAAACTGCAGAAAAAATCGGCACGGATATGGAAATCGTGCCGGTTAAAACGCTGCAGGATGCGCTCGATTATTTAGAACAGCTTCAACCGAAATAAATCGGCGGTGTTGTAAATTCTTTCTTCAAATTACTGTTTCCAAGACCCAGCATATAGAGGCTGCTGGCATGAATATCAAGTTTGCCCATGCTGTTGTCCGCCAAGTCGGCGGCGCGGCTGATAATGGGCAGGCTGATATTCTTTTTTTGTGCATTCAAATATTGGCGGCCGTTTTGCGTCATGCCAAGCAGGCGCAAATAGGACGGCTGCTTGAAAGATTTCAGCATATCCCACGTATAGCCAGTGAAAATATGCGTCAGCATCCGCTGGATTCGGGTCCTGGTAAACCGTTTTGATTTGACCCTGCCAATAAATCCTTCGAAATCATGTTCTTTCCTGGCGGCTTCATAAATAAGGTTTTCAATGCCTTCAGTCACCTCTGCATAGCTGCGGAGGTTTTCCGGCTTTTCTCTGAGAATAGTAAAGCGGAGCATCGGATAGAAAGTTTCCCAGCTGCCGAAACGGCCGTACTCTTTTACGAAGTTTTGAAGTGCTTCGATTGAATAAGAAGGCAGGTAAGAGGAAAGTTCCTCAAGCGAGCCCCCTTCGAAAAAGGCTTTTCGGATTCCTGTGGCGCTGGCGATGGATAACCCTTCCTGTATGGGGTCGTGATAATTTGCGCCGATCCGCTGGATGGTAAGCGGCAGCATCGATGAAGAAATTCGCTCCGCCGCTTCCATATAATGATAGCCAAGAATATTATTCGGTTTCGTCAGGTCGGCAACTCCTGTCAGTCCATTGGTTACAGCCTGATAGGCTTCGTTCATCGCTTTTGGGTAGCTGATGCCAGACTGGACCGCTTCGTGGATCTTTTGCTGATAGTCAAGATTTTTCCGATTCAGCAATTGACGGGATTTAAGGAATGGCTCGATTGCCCCTTGTTCACTCCCGAAGCAAAAAGCTTCACAGCCGATGGCATCGAGCAGGGTGATGGACCCTCTTGCGAAATCCGATGCTTGTGCAGTCGCATAAACATATGGCAGTTCAATCACCAAATCGATGCCGTTCGCGAGTGCCATCTCGGTCCGTTTCCATTTATCGGCGAATGCCGGTTCGCCCCGCTGCAGAAACTGGCCGCTCATGACTGCGATCAGGATATCGGCTCCGGAACTTTCTCTGGCACTTCTGGCGTGATGCAGATGGCCGTTATGAAATGGGTTATATTCAACAATGATGCCTGCAGCTTTCATTCGTCCAACTCCTTTGGTAAACTTAAGTCTAAGTATAACGATGCCTGGAATAGTGTGACAAGATTTTTTCTTGACATCTTTTTCTGCTCATTATATAATCAACTTTGTTGTCTTGAGGTGATTACTTATGAAAATAGCGATTCAACAGCTTCAAAAGCATCGCAAAGACGGGATGAAGATCGACCAGATGGTCAATCTCGAAGAAGTGAAAAAACGCAATAGCGATATTCGCGATATTTCGCCCATCCACGTCACAGGACATTGCACAATTGGTTCGCAACAACTCACGTGCCAGCTTCAGCTCAAAGGCATGCTAATCCTGCCTTGCGCACGAACTTGGGAAGATGTCGAATTTCCTGTAGACATTGAATCGGTTGAAATATTCACCTGGTCAGAACATGGCCTTGGGGATACAGATGATAATGTTCACGCGGTCACAACGGAAACAATTGATTTCCAGCCGGTCCTCGAAGAACTTATCCTTCTTGAAATTCCGATGCAGGTCTTTAAGGAAAATGCCGATCAAGCTGTTATCAAAGGCGGCGAAGAATGGTCATATTCGACAGACGAAGAAGTTCAGGCGGAGAAAGAAGAAGCACAACCAAAACCGGATCCAAGACTTGCTGATTTAGCAAAGTATTTCGATCAGTCAGATGAATAGAATCACTGTAAGGAGGTGTCACCAATGGCTGTACCGTTCAGAAGAACGTCCAAAACCGTTAAAAGAAAACGCCGTACGCATTTCAAATTGTCCGTGCCGGGCATGGTAACTTGCCCAAGCTGTGGCGAATCGAAATTGGCTCACCACGTCTGCAAAGCATGTGGATCATACAAAGGGAAAGAAGTTGTAGCAAGCAAATAAAACAGTATTTGCTGCTAAAAGGCTATTGAGAGGCCATGGCTCTCGATAGCCTTTTTCTCTGTACATAAGATTAAATGAAATAACTATAAAACAGATATTCCGCAAAACAGCTGCGCTTTCCTGGCTGCTTGCGCTGAGCTAACTCGTGCTCGTTACACTTCGCCCGAGTGGATCTCAGCACTTCGCTTGGTCGCCTGGGAGTCTTCGCTGCTTTGCTCCATATCTTTAGAGATTTTTCTCAGCGCCGGCGCGCCTATGGACTGAGCGGAGCAATAAGACGAGTGGTCTTCTCGGCTTATTGCGGGAGCTTTGTCCTAAGCGCCGAAGCGGTATATATATTTTCAAGATAAAGCGTTTATAAATACATACCCACACTCACGAGGTGAATTGGAATGGCCTATAAAATCGAAACAGCCGACGGTATTATGACATTTACAATCGATCGGCCGGAAATCCGCAATGCGGTCAACGCGGAAGTGATGGAAGGTTTGGAAGAACTGATTGAACGGGCATCAACAGAGCTGCCGCGTCTGGTCATCATAACAGCTGCAGGAGAAAAAGCATTCTGCTCCGGGGGAGATCTGTCGGTTTTCCACGCTTTGGAGACAGAAGAACAAGCCTATCCCATGCTTAAACGGATGGGAGACGTGCTATACAAGATCAAAACATTGCCAGTGCCAGTCGCGGCTCTCGTCAACGGTACAGCAGTCGGAGGCGGCTGTGAAATAGCAACAGCCTGCGATTACAGACTTGTCCGTAGCCATGTGAAAGCCGGTTTTATCCAGGGAACACTGGCGATCACCAGCGGCTGGGGGGGCGGAACTTATCTTTTTGAAGCGCTTCAGCATGACCGTGCATTGAAGATGCTCAGCGAAGCCCGCCTTTATACGGCCAAAGAACTGCTGGAAAACGGCTGGGCTACTGCCATTATCCGGGAAGACGGAGATATAGAAGATTTTATCGCGTCATTTCGCAATGTACTTCCTGAAGTACATCGCGCCTATAAGGAAATGGCGGTCAGAAACTGGCGCGCATCGAACCTTAAGGAACGTGTGGAAGCTGAAATCCGTCGCTGTGCCCAATTATGGGCAAGCGCAGCCCATCATGAAGCTGTAGCTAGATTCCTTGAAAAATCCAATAAGTAACACTGACCGAACCTGCTGCTCCCAGAGCGGCGGGTTTTTAATTTGTTTAATTTTAACAATAAGAAATCCCTCTATTCCTGTTATAAAAGGATATCCGATGCCGGTATATTCAGAAATTTTTTCAGTCAATAGTTGAAATCGCTTACAAACTTCATATATGCTATAGAAGGGAGAAAACATAGGGGGTATTTCAAATATGAAAAAAATCCTGATTGCGAACCGGGGAGAAATTGCGCGACGCATTATTCGTACATGCGAACGCCTCGGTATCGAAACGATTGCTATCCATTCTGAGGCAGATGGGGATCTGCCTTATGTAAGTGAAGCGACGGAAGCTGTGCTGATCGGTCCGAATCCGGTTGTGCAGTCATATTTACAGGCAGAAAAAATCATTGAAACGGCTCTGGAACATAACGCGGATGCAATTCATCCAGGTTATGGCCTGTTATCCGAAAACGCCGGATTTGCCCGCAAAGTCCAGGAGGCTGGGTTGATCTTCATCGGTCCGGACAGTGGCATCATTGACATGATGGGTGACAAAATCGAATCCCGCCGCGCGATGATCAAAGCTGGCGTACCTGTTGTACCGGGTACGGAAGAAGGCGTGGCTTCACTTGAAGAAGCGATTGCAGAAGCCGATAAAATCGGTTATCCGCTGATGCTCAAAGCCAGCGGAGGCGGAGGCGGCATCGGAATGGTGCGCTGTGAAAGTGAGCAAGCGCTCAGTCAGCAATTTGATTCTGTCAAAAACCGGGCAAAAGCCTATTTTGGCAACGATGTCGTGTATCTGGAGAAATTCATTGCGGATGCGCGCCATATCGAAGTTCAGATATTCGGCGATTCTCATGGCAATCTCGTTCATTTATATGAACGCAATTGTTCCGTGCAGCGCCGCAACCAGAAAGTGATTGAAGAATCACCATCACCCCATCTTCCGCAGGATGTGCGCGAACGCTTATGTGAAGCCGCAATCCGTGCGGGTGAAGCGGTAGGTTACAGCAACGCCGGTACAGTCGAATTCATCGTCGATCAATCAAATGAATTTTATTTCCTTGAAATGAATACCCGTTTGCAGGTCGAGCATCCGGTTACTGAAGAAGTGACAGGGCTCGACCTGGTTGAATGGCAGATTGATGTGGCAAGGGGCGGCAAGCTGCCGGCACAGCATGAAATCACGACAAATGGCCATGCGATTGAATACCGGATTTATGCGGAAGACCCGAAAACCTTCTTCCCATCACCAGGCAAACTGGAGAGGATCGAATGGGGCGAAGGCGCTCGCATCGAAACCGGATATGAACAGGGGGATTCCGTGACACCGTTTTACGACCCGATGATTTCAAAAGTGATCATTACGGGAACGGACCGGACGGATGCAATATTGAATTCCCGGGAATTTTTCAATCGTGCTACAATTGATGGGGTAAAAACGAATATTCCGTTATTTAAGGAATTCATCGAATCACAGGAATTCATCTCAGGGGAATACGCTACAGCTGTATTGCCGCAATGGATGGAAAAATCGAAGGAGGAAAAAACAGTATGAAAGAATTAAAAGCGACAATGGCAGGTACAGTATTAAACGTATTGGTAGGAGAAGGCGACGCGGTAACAGCGGGCCAGGCAATCTTGACTATCGAATCCATGAAAATGGAAATTCCGGTTGAAGCCGAATTTGCGGGAAGCGTTGAGAAAGTGAATGTTGAAGTTGGCGGATTCGTCAACGAAGGCGACACTTTGGTGACTTTAGGGGAATAATCGCGATCGACTAGCAAAGGGGGCAGGCAGAATGACTAAAACAACTGAAACAACGGGGTATAATGAACGGCTTGAAGAAAAGCTGGCAAAGATATTTGCCGGTGGCGCACCGAAATACCATGAAAAAATGAAAGAAAGCAATAAACTTTTCGTGCGTGACCGCTTGAAATTACTTTTTGATGATGAAAACTACGCCGAGGATGGACGCTTTGCGAATGTGGAAGCTGAAGGCCTGCCGGCTGACGGTGTTGTAACAGCAATCGGTAAAGTCAACGGCCAGACGGTTTGCGTCATGGCCAACGACTCGACGGTAAAAGCGGGATCATGGGGTTCCCGTACAGTGGAAAAAATCATCCGCATCCAGGAAACCGCTGAAAAAATGCAGGTTCCGATGCTGTATCTGGTCGACTCTGCAGGAGCGCGCATTACTGATCAATTGGATATGTTCCCGAACCGCCGAGGGGCAGGTAAAATTTTCCACAACCAAGTAAGAATGTCCGGCATGGTGCCGCAGGTTTGCTTATTATTCGGACCTTCAGCTGCAGGTGGAGCTTACATACCAGCCTTCTGTGACATCGTCATCATGGTCGAAGGAAACGCTTCGATGTATCTTGGTTCTCCGCGCATGGCTGAAAAAGTCATTGGAGAAAAAGTGACGCTCGAAGAAATGGGCGGAGCACGCATGCATTGCACAGTCAGCGGAGTGGGCGACGTACTTGTTTCTTCAGAAGAAGAAGCGATTTCGGAGGCCCGCCGTTATTTGACGAACTTCCCGGCGAACTTCGCCATCAAACCTGAAAAGATCGAAGCGAAAGCGGCAAAAGCGGGACGTACACTGGAAGCGATTATTCCGGAAAACCAAAACGCGCCATTTGATATGTATGAATTGATCGATCAGCTGATCGATGAAGGTTCTTTCTTCGATATCAAAAAGCTTTTTGCACCTGAATTGATTACGGGCCTTGCCCGCATTGACGGACAGGTTGTGGGTATTCTCGCCAACCAGCCGAAAGTGAAAGGCGGCGTATTATTCGGTGATTCAGCGGATAAAGGAGCGAAATTCATCAATCTTTGTGATGCGTTCTCGATCCCTCTTTTATTCCTTGCTGATGTTCCAGGCTTCATGATCGGAACAAAAGTGGAACGTGCGGGGATCATCCGCCACGGCGCGAAATTCATCGCTGCGATGAGTTCAGCTACTGTGCCGAAGATTTCCGTTATCGTCCGCAAGGCTTATGGAGCAGGCTTGTACGCAATGGCCGGCCCGGCATTTGAACCGGATGTCTGCATCGCTCTGCCTACAGCGCAGATTGCCGTTATGGGACCAGAAGCTGCGGTCAACGCGGTCTATTCGAATAAAATCGAAGCGATCGAAGATCCGAAAGAACGGTTGAAATACGTTCAGGAAAAACACCAGGAATACAAAGAAGAGATTGATATCTACCGTTTGGCTTCCGAACTCATCGTGGATGAAATCGTGGCGCCATCCGATCTTCGCCAGGTGTTGTCGCAAAGGCTGTCGATCTATGAAACAAAAGATTTGCCGATGCCTTATCGAAAACACGCAATTACTCCTGTATAATGAAATATATGAAAGTGAAGTCTGCCCTATAGGCAGGCTTCTTTTTAAAAAGATCAGATTTCACGGGTGGGAGGGTTATCATGAATTTTGCTGTTATTGGAGCAGGAGCAGTAGGCATGCTGACAGCTTCGCTGTTAAAAGAGGCGGGTTGCGGTGTCCAATTGATCACCCGGACACCGGAACAGGCAGAACAGATCAATACAAGAGGCATCAATCGCGATGGGAAAATCCAGTTTATCGATGCTTATGCGGAATGGGACCGGATACCGACGAACGCTTTCATATTGATCGCGGTTAAATATGGGCATTTGCCTGCCGTCATCAAAAAGCTTAAGAACGATTGTCTGGATAATCCGGTCGTCTTCATGCAAAATGGCATGATGCATCTCGATTCGATTCCAAACTTGCCGCAAAAAAACATCGCTGCCGGAATCGTTGAACATGGAGCTCTGAAAGTGAACAGAACAGAAGTCAAGCACACCGGCAAAGGCCTGTTTAAATTCGCTTTACTCAGTGGAGATGAAAAACGTTTCCTTCCTTTACTCAATATCAACGGAGTGAAGGCAGAATGGCATACTGACGCGGACAAGATGCTTTTCCGCAAAGTCCTGCTGAATACGATGATCAATCCCCTGACGGCCCTGCTGTCCATAAAAAACGGGGAGCTATTGAGCAGCCCTCATGCTTATGAACTGTTGAAAAATATTTATACCGAATTGTATTCCGCTTTTCCTGAAATTGAAGCGCTCCTGCCTTTTGAGCAAGTAACCGCGTTATGCGCTTCGACGGCGGAAAACACTTCTTCAATGCTTGTGGATAAACTGGCTGGACGGCCGTTGGAATTGGATACCATCCTGCTGTATACGATCAGGCGGTCGCCTTGCACACTGCCTATATTGCAGACATTCTATCATTTATTGAAGGCGGCTGAAAAAGAGTGATGAACTTGATACATAATATAGGGGCGGTCTTTATCTTTGCTCCGTTTCTATCATTTATATTGCTGATCTTCCTCACCCGTAAAAAGCTCAAAAGAAGAGCGGTGGGTTTGTCGGCTGATGTGACGACATTTCTTTTGTTTGTATCAGTGCCCGTTTCTATGGAAGCATTATGGGGAGTGAATATCTCATTTGCTGTTTCTGTAACTGCAATTATCATCGCCATTATTCTGCTTGTAATTGAGTGGAAAAAGTCGAAGGAAATCGAAGTGCTGAAATATATCAGGAAGACCTGGCGCCTGTATTTTCTCTTGTTGTCGGTGAGTTACATTCTTATATGGCTGACAGGTTTGACATTGACGGTCATCAGTTTCATCTGATGCAGCTGTCGATGTCTTTTTTGTTGCTCGCAAGCTGATTTTTTTTAAAAGTGATGCACGGTCTGATATAGTAGGTGGTATGTAATGGAAAAGGGGATTCGCAAGATGAGATTAACAGAGCAATTCGTACCACCTTCAAGCAAACTTATGGATGATTACATAAACGGTGATGAAAATCTGCGCCGTTATTTTTCTTACAATCCTGATCTGGATTCTTTAGGCAGCAGACAGCAAAAGCTTCAAAATCATGAAGTGGACCGCCAGCGTTTAAGTGCGGTTATCCGGAATTATATGGAACCTTATGGAATTTCCGAAAAAGCGGAAGAGCATCTGCAGGATTTTGTGGAAGGGGCTTCGGCAGTGGTCACCGGACAGCAGGCAGGCCTTCTGTCGGGTCCTCTTTACACGATCCACAAAGCCATTTCCGCAATCGTACTGGCAAAGCAGGCGAGTGAACAGTTGAATGAGAAAGTGGTGCCTGTTTTTTGGATAGCGGGAGAAGACCATGATCTGGCTGAAATCAGCCATCTTTACAGGGAAATCAACGGTCGGGTGGAAAAATTGAACTTTCCGCATGTGGAGTACGGGAAGAAAACGGCTTCCACGGCTAATTTAAATAAAACAAGGATCACCGACTTCCTGAACGAATATTTCAGAAGCCTGCCTGAGACTGCGCATTCGAAGAAGTTGCAGCAGCTGATATTCGGTTTTCTGGAAACAACTGAAACGTATACTCAATTCTTCTCAGCAATGCTGAATCACTTCTTTGATCGGGAAGGCCTGTTGATGGTCGATGCGGCTCATCCGGAAATGAGGAAGTATGAGTCGGAATTCTTTAAACGCCTTATCAAACTTTCCCCTTCTATTGCCAAAGAGGTCTATACGGCTGAGCAGGAACTCGTGGCGCAGGGATATAATCCGCCACTGTCCGCCGAAGAAGACGCGGCCCATCTTTTCATTACCGTCAAAGGGGAACGGATTTTACTGAAAAGGGAAGATGGCAATTTTATCGGCAACGACGGGAAGGTTCGCTTCAGCCAGAGCGAATTGCTTGATATTGCGGAGCGGTCACCAGAAATGCTCAGCAATAATGTCGTGACGCGCCCGTTGATGCAGGAAATGGTTTTCCCTGTTCTCGCTTTTGTCGGCGGTCCGGGAGAAATAGCTTATTGGAGCTTGTTTAAAAAAGCATTTGAAACCCTCGGTATGGAAATGCCGGTCATTATGCCGCGTCTCGGAATGACACTGGTCAACCGCAAAGTGCAGACGCTGCTTGAGAAATACGAATTGACTTTTGAAGATGTGGCTGTCAAACAGAAAACACGGATGTTAAAAGCCGATCTGCTTGATGCTGTCAGAGAAAAAGAAGCTGAAAAAATGATAGAGGAGCTGGAAGCCAAGATCCAGGCGGATTACGATTCTATCCAAAAACGAATATCTGAAGTCAGTAAAGGATTGACTCCTCTAGTGGAAAAAAATCTTCAGTTTCATTTGAAACAGCTGGACTTCCTTAAACATAAGCTGGAAGATGAAGTGGTTCTGCAAAACAGTGTCCAATTCGGACATTATGATTTGCTGGAAAATGAATTGTTGCCGAATGGCTCTTTGCAAGAGAGGATTTATAATCCAGTTCCATACATGAACGATTATGGTTTGGACCTTGTAAGCCGAATTTTGGCGCTGGATTTTAAATATGACAAAAATCACAAGATAATCTATTTTTGATGCTTAAAAGTCTGCCATGGCAGGCTTTTTTTCGTTTCAAGAAGTATATATGAGATATTAATCTGTAACATTCATGAAATATTTCAAAAACAAGTGGTGGGAAGTGGGGGATTGTGGTACATTAATTACAATAAGTGGGGTGAAGGGTATGTTCATGGGCGAATATCAACATAGCGTTGATTCAAAGGGACGGTTAATCGTGCCCGCTAAATTTCGTGAACTCCTTGGTGAGAATTTTGTGATCACCAGAGGCCTGGATCAATGCTTATTTGGATACACAATGGATGAATGGCAGAAGATCGAAGAGAAACTGAAAGAACTTCCTGTCACTAAAAAAGACGCACGTGCATTTACCCGGTTCTTCTTTTCGGGGGCCACAGAAGTGGAACTCGATAAACAGGGGCGCGTCAACATCCCTTCAACTTTGGTAACTTACGCAAAATTGGAAAAAGAATGCATCATTCTGGGTGTCTCCAATCGATTCGAAATTTGGGCAAAAGACTCTTGGGAAGAATATTTCGCAGACTCTGAAGACTCGTTTAACGACATCGCAGAAAACCTGGTGGATTTCGACTTTTAAATTAGAAACGGAGGGAATGGATTGTTCAACCACACCACGGTTTTACTCCATGAGACTGTCGATGGACTGAACATTCGTCCTGACGGCATATATGTGGATTGCACCCTTGGAGGCGCAGGACACAGTGAGTATTTGATCCAACAGCTTTCTGACGAAGGCCATCTGTTCTGTTTTGACCAGGACGTGACGGCAATCGAACACGCAAAAGAAAAGCTGAAAGATTATGTACATAGAATCACTTTTATACACGCGAACTTCAAGGACATCAAAAGTGAACTTGAAGAGCGGGGAATTGAAAAAGTCGATGGCATACTTTATGACCTCGGCGTTTCATCCCCTCAGCTGGATACGCCGGAACGCGGATTCAGCTACCACAACGATGCGCCGCTTGATATGCGGATGGACCAAAGCGCCACACTTACTGCCTATGAAGTAGTGAATGAATGGGCTTTTGAAGATTTGGTGCGAATTTTCTACCGCTATGGAGAAGAAAAATTCTCCAAGCAAATCGCGAGGAAAATTGAAGCTGCGAGAAACAAAGCGCCAATCGAAACTACCGGCCAGCTGGTGGAATGCATCAAAGACGGTATTCCGGCGTTTGCCCGAAGAACAGGCGGACACCCCGCGAAACGAGTCTTCCAGGCAATCCGTATAGCGGTCAATGATGAACTTGGCGCAGCTGAAACTTCTTTGCAGGATGCCATTACATTATTGGCTCCAAAAGGACGAATCAGTGTAATAACTTTCCATTCGCTGGAAGACCGGCTTTGCAAGACGATTTTCAAGGAAGCTTCATCACTTCCTGAATTGCCGCCGAATTTCCCAGTAATTCCATCAGGCCAGGAGCCTATGCTGAAGCTGATCACACGAAAACCAATCCTTGCTTCGGAAGAAGAGTTAGCGCATAACAATCGTTCGCGCTCAGCAAAGTTAAGAATCGCAGAAAAAATCAGAGAATAAGGACGTGTTTTTATGGCGTTGAATGCAAGAAAAGAAACCTATATCCAACAGCCGGCCGTTCCTCACATTCCGAATCAACAGCCGGTCAGAAAAAAAGGCCTTATTACGAAAGGCGAAAAAGTATTGTATCTTTCTTTCCTGGCTGTATTCGTTTTGTGCGCATTGCTGGTTCTTCAAAATCAAGCCACTATTCAGGCGACCACCCATGAAATTCAAACAATTGAAAATGATATTAGTGAAATTCAGAAACAAAATACGGACTTGACAGTGCAAGTAAGTGAACTTTCTACATATGAGCGCATTTGGGCTAAAGCGAAAGAGCTGGGTCTAAAATTGGATGAGCAAAATGTAAAGGTAGTGCCTGGACAATGAAGAAGAAGTTTCGATTTCAATGGGGAGCCTTTCTGCTGTTTTTAGTTTTCGGAGGGCTCTTTTTCCTTTTATTGGCAAGAATTGTAACTATTCAGGCGACTGGACAGGTCGAAGGTCAGGAGTTGGCCGCCAAAGCTGCAGCCAAATATAGCCAGGAAGAAGTGCTTACGGCGGAGCGGGGGAAGATCCTCGACCGCAGCGGAGAAATAATTGCAGAAGATACACTCTCTTATAAACTTGTTGCTGTAGTAGATGAAAAGGCCACGCAAAAGGCGAGTGATCCGCGTCATGTGACGGATATCAATCAAACAGCTGATATCCTGTCAAAATATATAGAAACACCGAGAGAGAAAATTTATGAGACATTGAAACAAGGGCAGGATGCTGGCCGATACCAAGTAGAATTCGGAGCTGCCGGACGGGAAATCAGCCATACCCAAATGCTTGAGATGAAAGAAGAAGAGCTGCCGGGTGTCCTGTTTATCCAAAACCTTAAACGTTTGTATCCTAATGGAGTATTCGCTTCCCATTTAATCGGCTTTGCAATGAAAGAAGAGCTGGAGAATGGGGACATGGTGACAAAAGGAAAAATGGGTCTTGAATTGATCTATGACGATATATTGACCGGTGAAAACGGGAAAGTGGAGTTTGACACTGATAAATGGGGCTTTTTGCTGCCCAACAGTGAATCGGCTGTCACCCCGGCAGTGGACGGAGCTGATATAAAGCTGACTCTGGACAAAACATTGGAGAATTTCCTGGAAGACGCAATGTCGACTGTACAGGAAGAATATGATCCGAAACGGATGATTGCTCTTATCGCAAATCCGAAAACGGGTGAAATACTGGCGATGTCACAGCGTCCGTCATTTAATCCGAATACACGTGAAGGTCTTTCGGACAACTGGCTTAATGAAAGTATCCAATTGACCATCGAACCGGGTTCGCCGATGAAGATGTTCACATTGGCAGCTGCAGTCGAAGAAGGCAAATGGAATCCGAACGCTACTTATCCATCGGGCTCCTATCAATTCGGCAATACAGTCATAGGTGACCATAATGGCAGAAAAGGCTGGGGCACCATCAGTTACTTGGAAGGTTTCCAGCGTTCCTCCAACGTTTCCATGGCCTATCTGCTTGAACGCATAGGTCCGGATACTTTCATGGATTACATTGACGCATTCGGTTTCGGCAAAAAAACAGGAATCGATCTTCCAGGTGAGGCACCCGGGAAAATCCTTGATGAACGGGAGATCAATAAACTTACACTGACTTTCGGCCAAGGATCCACCGTTACGCCGATCCAGATGATCCAGGGTGCAACGGCTTTTGCCAATGACGGTGTCATGATGAAACCATATATCATTGATGAAATAAAAAATCGGGATACAGGCGAAGTCACCCGCAAAGGTGAGCCGCAGCAGGCAGGACAGCCGATCTCAGCTGAAACCGCCAAAATCGTACGTGACGTAATGGCTTCTACAGTCACTGCTGAAGATGGATCCGGTAAACGTTTCGCTTTGCAGGATTATACGGTAGCAGGTAAAACAGGTACAGCTCAAATTGTCGGAGATGACGGCCGCTATATGACAGGAAAAGACAATTATCTTTTCTCATTTGTCGGCATGGCCCCTGCTGAGGACCCGGAACTGGTCATGTACGTAGGTGTTCAACAGCCGAATATGGACGTGACAGAACATGGATCTCAGCCTGTAGCGGAAATCTTCACTTCTGTAATGGAGAACGGTTTGAAGTATTTAAACATTGAACCGGAAGATATTGAAGAAACGCCGGTTGTCGAAATTGGCGATTATGCCGGTAGAACATCTGATGAAGTTGCGGCGGAATTGGATTCACGGAACATTAAAGTAGCCACAACCGGCAGCGCCGGAGAAGTCAATGGCCAATACCCTGAAAAAGGGGAAATGCTGCTGGCAGGCGGAACAGTGATTCTGCAGACTGAAGGAGATACCGTGCTGCCTGATTTCACAACTTGGTCGAAACGGGAATTGCTTGCTTTTCAGGCTCTCAGCGGATTATCATTGGAAATTGTGGGACAGGGTTACGCGGTGAATCAAAGCCTTTCAGCGGGAGTATCAATCTCCGCAGGTGAACCTGTCGTGGTCCGTCTTCAGACACCTGAAGATTCCTATAAAGTCCAAATGACCGATGGACCGGAAGGCATACCGGAAGAAGATGCTGAAGAAATAATTACAGAAGATACATCTGAATAGGAAGATGTTTAAAGGAGAAAACTAATGGACGTTTACTTATTACTCGGATTCGGAATTGCTTTATTGCTTACTGCTGGATTGATGCCTGTTTTCATCCCATTGCTGCAGCGGATGAAATTCGGGCAGAGCATCCGCGAAGAAGGTCCGGAATCGCATATGAAAAAAACAGGAACTCCGACAATGGGGGGACTTGTATTCCTGATCGCCATCATTTTGACGGCATTTGGAGTAGCCTTTTTTACAGATTTACTGACGGTGGAATTGATGATTCTTTTATTGGTGCTATTCGGCTATGGGCTGATCGGTTTCCTCGACGACTTTATCAAAGTCGTGCTGAAGCGCAACCTTGGTTTGACATCACTGCAAAAACTTATCGCGCAGATAGTTATTGCTGTTGTCTCTTTCTTCTTATTGGGAATGGTCGAATTCGACACTGGATTAGTCATTCCGTTTACTGAAATTGCTATTGAGTTGTCGGGGCTTTATGTCCTGTTCATCATCTTCTGGCTGGTCGGTTTCTCGAATGCCGTCAACCTGACAGATGGCCTGGACGGTTTGGTGGCTGGTACAGCTTCAATCGCTTTTGCGGCTTTTGGGGTTTTGGCTATCAGACAGGACGAAAACGCGATTGCTTTATTCACTTTCATCACAGCGGGAGCATTGATCGGTTTCCTTGTCTTCAATAAATACCCGGCAAAAGTATTTATGGGTGATACAGGATCCCTTGCTTTGGGCGGCGCGCTGGCAATGGTATCGATCCTGCTAAAACAGGAATTGCTGTTATTGCTGATCGGGCTTGTGTTTGTAATTGAAACGGCTTCAGTTATCCTGCAAGTCGGAAGCTTCAAATTGAGAAAAAAACGCATATTCAAAATGAGCCCGATCCATCACCATTTCGAGTTGAGCGGCTGGTCCGAGTGGAAAGTCGTATCGGTGTTTTGGCTTGTTGGCTTGATTGCAGCGGTAATCGCCGTTGTTTTGGAGGTAATGTAAATGAAAGACTTAGCACAGGTACACCAAAAAAAAGTATTGGTTCTTGGATTGGCCAAAAGCGGTTTTACAGCTGCCCGGCTGTTACATAAACTCGGTGCTTTTGTAACAGTGAATGATGCCAAATCTTTTGAAGAGAATCCGGAAGCGCAGGAGCTGTTAAATCTGGGTGTAACGGTCATCTGTGGCCGCCATCCGGAAGATTTGCTTGAGGAAGGATTCGAACTTCTCGTCAAAAACCCGGGCATTCCTTATTCCAATCCGATGATAAGAGCAGCGGAGGAAAAAGGGATCCCGGTCTGGACGGAAATAGAACTCGCCTATAGAATCAGTGAAGCTCCGTTTATCGGTATCACTGGCTCGAACGGAAAGACGACGACTACGACTTTGCTGTTCCATATGCTGAATCAGGATGAAAAGAAACCTTTGATAGCAGGGAATATCGGAACAGTGGCAAGCGGCGTAGCGGAACATGCTGAAAAAGATAATGTCATCGTTACGGAATTATCATCGTTCCAATTGAAAGGGACTGAAACGTTCCGTCCGCGCATCTCCATCATCACCAACCTTTATGAAGCGCATCTCGATTACCACGGCACAAAAGAAGATTATGAAGCATCCAAGATGAAGCTGACCCAAAACCAGACATCTGAAGATTATTTCATTTACAATGCCGATCAGCCGCATCTGGCGGCTTATGCGCAGAAATGTAAAGCCCAGCTTATCCCCTTCACGCTGAAAGGGAAGACGGACGAAAGCATCAGCGCGGATGATGAGTACGTCTACTGGCAAGGAGAAAAATTGATCGACCGTTCCGAAATCATGCTGGGCGGCCAGCATAACCTCGAGAATATTCTGGCAGCAGCAGCTGCTGCTCTTCTATGGGGAGGAACGAAAGAAACTATTATCCGTGTATTGTCGTCATTTACTGGAGTCAAGCACCGTTCGCAATTTGTCGTTAACTGGAAAGGCCGTAAATTCTACAACGACTCGAAAGCGACAAATGCGCTGGCTACAAAAAGCGCGCTGGAAGCTTTCCCAGGTAACATCGTGCTGTTGGCTGGCGGTCTGGAACGCAATCATTCTCTGGAAGAATTAAGACCTTACATGAACAGAGTAAAAGCTCTTGTGACATTTGGCGAAACTTCCGACAGGTTCGGGGATTTCGCAGCCGACTGTGGAGTAGGAAAAGTTGAAAAAGTATCCGACATGCTAAGCGCTGTCGAAAAAGCTGTCAGCCATTCCGAAGACGGCGACACAATTCTTTTATCACCGGCGTGTGCAAGCTGGGATCAATACGAAAACTTTGAGATACGCGGAGATGCTTTCATCGAAGCTGTAAGAAAAGTGACAGAAGACTAGAAAAGCGACAGCGCCCGTTAAGCTCTGAAAGGCATAAGACAGACCGGCAGAGTGGCGTCTTTTGCCACGACAGCTGGGCTGGCTTATGACCCGAGGAGCTGGGCCGCTGGAGTCTGGACAGTAGAAAAGCGAAAGCGCCCGTTAAGCTCTGAAAGACATGGACACCTAGAGATTAAAGAAAGGAGCAGCAATTATGGATAAAGTGATTGATATAGAAGAACGCATCCCCACGCTTCGCGAGCGTCGGCGAAAAAGAACCAATCGCAAATTCCTGGCATTGCTGTTCATTTTTCTGATCATATTGACGGTCCTGGTCTACAGCCAGACAAAGTACAGTAAAATCCAATCCCTTACAGTCAATGGAGAGGTTCTGTACGGCGAAGAAGAATATATTACAGCAAGCAAGCTGGACATCGGCGCTTCAATGTGGTCTTTCAGCACTGAAGAAGTGGAAGAAGAGATCACGAAGCTTGACTGGGTAAAAGAAGCGGCCGTAAACAAAAAATGGCTGACAGGTGTAGAAATAACAGTTGAAGAATATCCTTCCATCGGTTATCTGGAAAAGGATGCGGGCTATCAGAAATTATTGGCGAATGGCTATGCTGTCGAATTGCCGGTTGATAATGTGGATGGACCGATCTTCACTAATTTTGGCAGCGAAGCAACAAGGCTAGAACTTTCAGCGCAATTGGACCAGCTTGATCCCGAAGTGTCGAATATGCTGTCACAGCTTATCCTGACGGAGGGCGAAACGGAATCTGCCAATGTCACCTTATACATGACTGACGGCAACGAAGTCCGGGCGAAATTGAACAGCCTTGCAGAAAAGCTGGATTACTACCCTTCTTTGACAGCGCAACTGGAAGACGGCCAAAAAGGGGTTTTCGATATGGAAGTCGGTATAACCTTCCGCTCCTATGATGACGTCTACGGCCCGCCGAAGGAGGTTTCGGAAGATGAAGAAACCGAACAGCCGTAAACGGGAGAACGTCAGCAAATCCATTGTTTTCTCCCTGGTGTTTCTGGTGCTGGGTTTTATTCTCTCCTATTCCTACAGTCTTTCGCAGTCAGATGACGGCAGCGATAATTTCACCGCCAATTCACAATTCGAACAGGAAGAAAGCTTCCGGGAAGAATTGATCGAACAGCAGGAACGCAATAAAACGCTTCGCGAAGAAATGCAGTCGAAGCAAGCTGTGCTGCAGGAATTCGAAAGCGAATTTTCGTCCGGCCAGGAAGACTACAGCGATATTGCTTCAGAGGCGGAAAAGCTGCGGCGCTATGTCGGTTTGATGCCCGTTGAAGGCGAAGGGCTGAAAATCATTCTTGAAGACGGGGAGTATGGAACCCAAGCTGTAAATCCGAATGATTATATTGTCCATGAGAGCCATGTCTTCCAGGTGATCCATGAAATGTATATTGCAGGGGCTGAAGCAGTCGCGGTAAACGGCCAAAGGATCCATTCGAATTCAACAATTGTTTGCACTGGGCCTGTCATCGAAGTCGATGGTGTGAAATATCCGGCACCATTTACGATTGAAGCAATCGGCAAACCCGACGTCCTGGCTGCTTCCATTGAACTGCCGGGCGGAGTTCTCGATCAGCTGGTCAACGACAATATCGTCGTCACTATGGACGAGGGCTTGGAAATAACAATGCCTGCCCTGTTGTCAGAATCATGATTGAGGGGGGAGTTGCATGAAAAAGAAAGTCATTTCCCGGTTCACGATGATATTATTCGTCATCGGCCTGATGACCGCCATCCAGTTTAATACGATGAATGAACCTGATTCACGGGATACACGGGATGTATGGGAAATCAGGCAGGACCTTTCAAGGGAAAAGCAGCTTCACTCTGAGTTATTATCAGAAATCGGTACGCTGGATGAGACTCTGTCAAAATATGAGGAAGCAGCAAACGACAGTCCTGAACAAGTTTTAAGAGAAACGGTCGAAGAGCTGAGGCAAGAAGCCGGCCTGACGGAAATATCAGGGCCAGGCCTTAAAGTGATCATTGAACCGTCACAGGAAGCGATAGTTACCGGACAGAATATAGATCAGATTTCACCGGCACTCTTAATCCGGTTAGTCAACGAAATAAACAGGTTTAAAGGAATTGAAATGTCAATTGATGGCAAACGGATCATCAATACGACTCCAATCCGTGACATTAATGGGCGGACGACCATCAACGGCAAGCCGGTCGGAACCCCGCCTTTTGAGATTAAAATTGTCGCTGGCACATTAGATAATGCTGAGAAAGTATCCAACCATATAAAAGCGTCTCCGATACTTGATGATTTTTACATTGATAATTTATCAGTGAACGCAACGGAGCCGCAAGATGAAATCACGGTTGAAGGATATGACGGCGAGCTCGAGCTCGAACATTTAGAAGCGGCGGAGGAGGAATAGCGATGTGGCTGTCAATATTAGGGCTGATTCTCGGGGTCTCACTTGGGCTTTTGACAGATATACGAATTCCGCCGGAATATGCAAATTACCTGTCAATCGCAGTTCTTGCCGCTTTGGATACCCTCTTTGGTGGAATAAGGGCGCATTTACAGCAGGTATATGATGACAGAGTATTCGTTTCAGGTTTTTTCTTCAATATTTTGCTGGCAGCCGGGCTGGCATTTCTCGGAGTTCATCTTGGAGTCGATCTGTACCTGGCAGCGATTTTCGCTTTCGGGGTCAGGTTGTTCCAGAACATTGCAGTTATCCGGCGCATATTACTCAGCAAATGGACTGATAAAAAGAGCATCCGGGAATCGGTTTGAATTTTCTGATGAAACAAAAAAAATATTGCATCAAATTACTTAGACAAGGTGTATAATTTACAATAGAATAATAGTAACTGGAACAAAATAAGGAGGTGCCACGAATTGAGCCAATCAGAATTATATGTAAGTTTAGATATCGGGTCTTCGTCGGTTAAAGTATTGATCGGAGAAATGGCGAATAAGTCGTTGCACGTCATCGGTGTAGGGAACGTAAAATCCAACGGAATTAAAAAAGGTGCTATCGTTGATATAGATGCGACTGTCCAATCCATTAAAAAAGCTGTCGACCAGGCTGAACGAATGATCGGCAAATCTATTCACGAAGTGGTATTAGGAATTCCTGCAAACAAGATGATGCTGCAAAGCGTAAAAGGGGTAGTCGCTGTAAACAGCGAAAACCGGGAAATTACAGATGATGATATGGACCGGGTGCTCGAAGCGGCCCAGGTTATGTCCATTCCACCAGAACGGGAATTGGTGAACATCATTCCTGAGCAATATATCGTAGACCATTTGGATGAAATTAAAGATCCCCGGGGTATGATTGGGATTCGCCTTGAGATGGATGGTACAATGGTGACTACATCCAAGACGATTTTACATAATGTCCTGCGATGCGTGGAAAGGGCCGGTCTCCAAATCCGGGATATTTATCCCCAACCACTTGCAGCCGGATATTATGCACTGACAGAGGATGAGAAAAATCATGGCACCGCATGTATCGATATTGGCGGGGGCTCAACATCCATCGCTATTTTCCAAGATGGCCATCTTGTAGCATCAACAGTCATTCCTGTCGGCGGCGACCATGTAACAAAGGATCTTTCCATTGTACTGAAAACGCCTACAGACCAAGCCGAAAAGATTAAACTTGAATATGGGCACGCTTTCTATGATAATGCATCTGAAGACGAATTGTTCGAAGTTCCTGTAATCGGATCGGATACAAAAGAGCAATACAGTCAAAAATACATATCTGAAATAATCGGAGTTCGCCTGGAAGAACTTTTCGAATTGATTTTGGATGAATTTTACCGCCTTGGTGTTCAGGACCTTCCAGGAGGCGTCGTTTTAACAGGCGGCATGGCGAAACTCGAAGGCCTTCCAGAATTGGCGCGCAACATCCTGCAGACGCGGGTGCGCTTGTTCACTCCTGAGTATATCGGGGTAAGAGAACCGCAATACACGACTTCGGTCGGCTTGATCCAATACGCTTATATGGAAGATGTTTTCTACGGGCGCATCGGAAGCGGCGCCGCGCTCGGCAACCAGCAAAAAGTCGAGCAGGAGCCTAAGCCGCAGAAGCAGAGACCCCAAAAACAGCCAAAAGAGAACGGCGAAGGTGTCGTTACAAAAGCCAAAAAAATGTTTGACAGATTTTTTGAATAGGAAAAGCGTAAGCGAGAGATAGCCCAAACTCGTTTGGGCCTATCTCTTGCGACGAAGCAGCGCAGCGATGCAGGAGCAGCCTTTTTACCGAAGAGCTGGGCCGCTGAAGTCTGGACAAAGAAAAGCGGAAGTACAGCTTCACTTCCCAAAAAAACGCTAAATCTTAAACGTATACTTTCTTGAGCTAAAAAAAACATTGCATCATGCTTAGTCACAAAGCAGGGCAATCTTAGGAGGAAAAAGAATGTTGGAATTTGATACAACAGTTGATGCTATGGCAGTAATTAAAGTTATCGGTGTCGGTGGCGGCGGAAATAACGCTGTTAACCGCATGATTGAACATGGAGTAAAAGGTGTCGAATTTATCGCGGTAAACACGGATGCTCAGGCCTTGAATCTTTCAAAAGCTGAAATCCGCCTTCAAATCGGCGGTAAATTGACGCGTGGACTTGGTGCAGGTGCAAACCCGGAAGTCGGTAAAAAAGCCGCAGAAGAAAGCAAGGAACAGATCGAAGAAGCATTGCGCGGAGCCGATATGGTATTCGTAACTGCCGGTATGGGCGGCGGAACGGGTACTGGTGCAGCTCCTGTAATCGCAGGAATCGCTAAAGAACTTGGCGCTCTGACAGTCGGTGTTGTGACACGTCCATTCACATTCGAAGGACGCAAACGTTCCACACAGGCAATCGGCGGTATTGGCCAGATGAAAGAATCTGTCGATACACTGATCGTCATCCCGAATGACCGTCTTCTTGAAATCGTCGACAAAAACACTCCTATGCTTGAAGCGTTCAGAGAAGCGGACAACGTACTTCGCCAAGGTGTTCAGGGCATCTCAGATTTGATCGCTGTGCCTGGACTTATCAACCTTGACTTTGCAGACGTGAAAACGATCATGTCGAACAAAGGCTCCGCATTGATGGGTATCGGTGTTTCTTCAGGTGAAAACCGCGCTTCCGAAGCGGCCAAAAAAGCGGTATCCAGTCCGCTGTTGGAAGTATCAGTCGATGGCGCGAAAGGTGTTCTAATGAATATCACAGGCGGATCGAATCTTAGCCTTTATGAAGTACAGGAAGCTGCTGATATCGTGGCATCTGCTTCTGATGAAGATGTGAATATGATTTTCGGTTCAGTGATCAATGATAACTTGAAAGATGAAATTATCGTTACGGTTATCGCAACAGGATTCAACGAAGAACAGCTTCAGCCAAGAACACCTAGAGGTTCAGGTTTGAATACGAGCCGTGTCCAATCAATTCAGCAGCAGCAAGCTCCACAGCCGACGCTGCGTGAAGCACGCCGTGAGGACCAACGACGCGAAGAACAGGCGCCGGTATACCAGCAAGAGCCTGTACGCCAGGAAAAACCACAGGATGATGCACTTGATATCCCTACTTTCCTGCGCAACAGACAAAAACGACGTTAATCCATACAGCTGCCGAACCGGCAGCTGTTTTTTTCTGCAAAAATGGTGTAATTGATAAATAACTGCAGACTTGGTACAATTAACTGAACATCCAGGAAAAGTTGTGAATATATGAAACCCATCAAACCAGTATATGAAAATATAAAAAAAGAATTGGATTCCATCAGAGAAGGAATCAATCTCATCGCTGTAACGAAACAGGTTGGTATAGACCGGACAAAGGAAGCCGTGGAAGCCGGCATTCAGCATCTGGGTGAAAACCGGCCGGAAGGTTTCCAGAAGAAATTCGGAGCGATTAAGGATGGAGCCAAATGGCATTTCATCGGAAATCTTCAAAGCCGGAAAGTGAAGGAAATCATCAATGACATCGATTATCTTCATTCTCTGGACCGTTTGAGCCTGGCAAAAGAGATTCAGAAACGGGCAGATCATGTCATTGATTGTTTTGTTCAAGTAAATGTGTCGAAAGAAGAAAGTAAAAGCGGTATTCTCCCTGAGGAAACGCTTGATTTCATCAAAACATTGGAACAATATGATAAAATTAATATAATAGGGTTAATGACAATGGCGCCCAATGTCGAGGATGAAGAAGTATTGAGAAAAGTGTTCCGTGACTTGAAAGCATTGCAGCAGGATGTCGCTGAACAGGAATGGCCGCATGCCCCGTGTACAGAAACCTCGATGGGCATGTCCAATGATTATTTGATAGCAGCGCAGGAAGGGGCGACTTTTGTTCGCATCGGGACTGCATTAATAGGTTCAGAAAGTGAGGCAGAATGATGAGCATTAAAAATTCATTCAAAAATTTCTTTTATTTAGAGGAATATGAAGAAGATCAGCCGCAGCAGCAAAACCAGCAGGCTCCGCGCCAAGAGCAGCCAGTCAGCCCTGAAATCCGCAAATCACCGAAAGAGCGGCGCCAAAAGGCGAACGAAGCTAATATCCCTAATTTGGTGAGCCTGCAGACCGCAGCTTCAAAATCTTCCAAAGTTCATCTGGCGGAACCGCGTGTCTACGCTGAAGCCCAGGATATTGCAGAACATTTGAAAAGCAAACGTGCTGTAGTCGTCAACCTGCAGCGCATCGAAAAAAGCCAGGGTCTTCGAATCATCGATTTTCTGAGTGGCACAGTTTATGCACTTGGCGGCGATATACAGCGCATCGGAACGGATATTTTCCTTTGTGTGCCTGATACAGTGGAAGTGGACGGTGCCATTTCCGATTTCTACTACGATGAAGAACAATAAAAGAGGTGCATAAATAAAAGATGATATTACTTTTGACTTTGATTTTGAATGCAATACGCATTTACACTTACATTTTAATAGCCAGTGTTCTTATGAGCTGGGTGCCGAGTATAAAAGAATCGGCCATAGGCCAATTTATCTCCAGACTTGCAGATCCATACCTGGATTTGTTTCGTAAATTCATCCCGCCGCTTGGGATGATCGACATTTCTCCAATTGTCGCGATTATCACATTGAACCTGGCTTCGAATGGTTTAATAGTTTTATTCCAATCATTTTATTAATAACCTCACGCTAAGTGGGGTTTTTTTCTTGAAACGATATTTTTTGAAAGGAGCATCCCTATGGATTCCATTTTTCAGCATTTCAGAAAAGAAGAGCAGCAATTCATCGAGCAGGTCTCCGGCTGGTTGAATGAAGTCGAAGACCGTTATACGCCCAAACTGACTGACTTTTTGGACCCCCGTGAGAGATTCATTGTAAAATCAGTGCTTGGGTCGAACGAAATCCGTATGGAATCTCGCGGTTTATTTCCGGATGCAGAACGGCAGCGGGTTTTATTGTATCCCTCGTATTACGAACCGACCGACGAAGATTTTGATATTACTGTCTTTGAATTGAAATATCCGGTTAAATTTGTCACGCTGCGACATCCGGATATTTTGGGATCGCTGATGTCTGTCGGACTCGACCGCAGCAAATTCGGCGATATCCGTATCGACGGCGAAAGAATTCAATTCGCAGTGGCGGATGAAGTGAGTTTGTATCTGCAAACCAATTTCGTCTCAGCGGCAAAAGTGAAAGTGCAATTGATCGAAGTAGACGATGTTGCCGAGATGATTACCGCTACGGAAGAATGGCATGAAGAATCGCATACTGTAAGTTCAATGCGGCTCGATACGGTGATGAGTTCCGTCTATAATATTTCGCGCCAAAAAGCTGCTGCTTTGATTCATGGCGGCAAGGTGAAAGTGAATTGGACAGTGCAGGAACATCCGTCATTCGAATTGCATGAGTCGGATATGATTTCATCGAGAGGCTTCGGCCGGATCAAGGTCCTCATGATAGAAGGCAGAACGAAGAAAGACAAAGTGCGGCTGCAGATCGGACGTTTGGAACAACGGAAATAGCCCGTGCATGGAATATTAAAAATTATACTGATATTTCATGCAATGGGCGGTATAATGGAAAGTAACAAACATAATTTAAGGAGAGTGCACTGAATGCCATTGTCCCCGTTGGATATACATAATAAAGAATTCAGCAAGGCGTTTCGCGGATACCAGGAAGATGAAGTGAACGAATTCCTGGATCAGATCATTAAGGATTACGAAATCCTGCTGAAAGAGAAAAAAGACCTTGAAGAACGCTTGAAACAGACTGACGAACGTGTCGGCCATTTCACGACAATCGAAGGAACTTTGCAGAAATCGATCGTTATCGCCCAGGAGGCAGCGGAAGAAGTTCGCCGCAATTCCCAAAAAGAAGCGAAGCTCATCGTCCGCGAAGCGGAAAAGAATGCAGACCGCATCGTCAATGAGTCTTTGACGAAAGCACGACGCATCGCGATGGAAATCGAAGAGCTGAAGAAACAGTCGAAAGTTTTCCGCAACCGTTTCAAAATGATCGTGGAAGCGCAGCTTGACCTGATTGACACAGACGACTGGGAATCATTGATGGAATATGACGTCGATACAACGACACTTGATAAACTGGAAGACAACAACGAAGACTACCGTCCTTGACTAAGGAAGCAACACTCTTTATAATTACGGCATACTAGAAACAGCAATTATATGATCCAATGCGTTGACGGAGACAGTAAGCATAGCCGATTCAGGAAAGCGAGCCGGGGACAGTGGGAGCCCGGTACTGAAAGCTATGAAGAAAATCACTCCTGAGCAGAACCGGGGAAATCCAGTAGCCGGTTCCGTTCCGCCACGATACGGCGTTCGAGTGGCAGTTTATTAAAACTGCAACAAGGGTGGTACCGCGAGTCTGGCTTCTCGTCCCTTTCCAGGGATGAGGGGCTTTTTATTATGCTTACAGGAGGAATTTTGATGGATTACAAAGACACATTATTAATGCCGAAAACAGATTTTCCGATGCGCGGCAATTTGCCGAACCGGGAACCCGAAATGCAAGCGAAGTGGGAAGAGATGGAGATCTACAAAAAAGTTCAGGAACGGACAAAAGATCTGCCGTTTTTCGTACTCCATGATGGACCGCCATATGCCAATGGCGATTTGCATATGGGCCATGCACTGAACAAAGTGCTGAAAGACATGATTGTGCGTTCACGTTCAATGATGGGCTTCAACGCACCATACGTGCCGGGCTGGGACACACACGGCCTGCCGATCGAGCAGGCTTTGACGAATAAAGGCGTGAACCGCAAAGAAATGTCATTGGCTGAATTCCGTAAACTCTGTGAAGAGTATGCGTATGGGCAGATCGACAGCCAGCGCACTCAGTTTAAACGCATCGGCGTACGCGGCGACTGGGAAAATCCTTATGTCACATTGAAACCTGCCTATGAAGCACGCCAGATCGAAGTGTTTGGTGCGATGGCGAATAAAGGCTATATCTATAAAGGGTTGAAACCCGTTTACTGGTCCCCTTCAAGTGAGTCTTCACTTGCAGAAGCTGAAATCGAATATCACGATAAAAAATCTCCATCCATCTATGTTTCATTCGCAGTGACCGATGGAAAAGGCGTTCTCGCGGAAGGGACGAAATTGATCATCTGGACGACGACTCCTTGGACGATTCCTGCAAACCTTGGGATCACAGTCCATGAGAAATTGGATTATGTAGAAGTGGAAGCTAAAGGATCCCTTTACGTGATTGCACGTGAATTATTGGATGAAGTAACTTCTGAACTCGGCTGGGAAGATCCTAAAGTCGTGCGTGAAATGAAAGGTGCGGAGCTTGAAAATATCCTGACGAAGCATCCATTATATGACCGTACATCGCTTGTGATGCTCGGCGACCATGTAACTGTCGATTCAGGGACAGGCTGCGTTCATACAGCGCCTGGACACGGGGAAGATGACTTTTTGGTCGGTAAAAAATACGGCCTTGACGTTCTTTGCCCGGTCGATGAAAAAGGGGTCTTTACAGAAGAAGCTCCAGGATTCGAAGGCCAGTTCTATGATAAAGCCAATAAAGCGATCACTGAAGCATTGGACGTTGCAGGAGCTCTAGAAGCTTTGACGTTCATCACGCACTCGTATCCGCATGACTGGCGCACGAAAAAGCCGGTTATCTACCGTGCAACTGCACAATGGTTCGTATCGATTGATGCATTCCGCGATAATATCCTGAAAGCGATCAATGAAACAACGTTCACACCGGCATGGGGCGAAACGCGACTGTTCAATATGCTACGCGACCGCGGTGACTGGAACATTTCCCGTCAGCGTGTATGGGGCGTGCCGATTCCTGTATTTTATGCAGAAAATGGCGACCCGATCATCACCGAAGAAACAATCGCGCATATCGCCGATTTGTTCCGTGAACACGGATCGAATGTCTGGTTCGAACGTCCGGCCGCAGAACTATTGCCGCCTGGATTCGAACATCCAAGCAGCCCGAACGGCATCTTCACGAAAGAACTCGATATCATGGATGTCTGGTTCGACTCAGGATCATCCCATCAGGCAGTACTTGATGAGCGCGACGATCTTCAATACCCGGCAGACCTTTATCTGGAAGGCTCTGACCAATACCGCGGCTGGTTCAACTCTTCATTGACAACAAGTGTAGCGATCAACGGAATCGCGCCTTATAAAGGTGTATTGAGCCACGGTTTTACACTTGATGGCAACGGCCGCAAAATGAGTAAATCCCTAGGAAACGTCATCGTTCCTGCAAAAGTGATGAACCAAATGGGTGCTGATATTCTTCGCCTATGGGTTGCGTCCGTTGACTATACGGCTGATGTCCGCGTATCCGATGAGAACTTCAAACAAGTTTCAGAAGTATACCGCAAAATCCGCAATACGCTGAAATTCCTTCACGGAAATCTTGCTGATTTCAATGAAAAAGAGGATCGCGTCGCATACGAAGACATGCGTGAGATGGATCAGTATATGGCGATGAAACTGCAAAAAATGATTGAGACAGCCCGTAAAGGTTATGAAACCTACGAGTTTGCGACAATCTACAATGCTTTGAATAATTACTGTGCGAACGATTTGAGTTCTTTCTATCTGGATGTTGCAAAAGACGTTGTTTATATCGAAGCGGCAGACCATCCACACCGCCGCGCAATGCAGACGGTCATGTTCGATTCATTGATGGCCATCCTGAAATTGGCGTCCCCGATCATTCCGCATACGGCTGATGAAATGTGGTCGTATCTTGGATTTGTAGAAGAAGACAGTGTCCAATTGACGGACTTCCCGGAAGTTGTGGAAAACAGCAGCTTCAAAGATCTTGAAGTGAAGTGGGAGAAATTCATGGATGTCCGCGATGATGTACTGAAAGCATTGGAAGAAGCGCGTGCAGCGAAGACAATCGGTAAATCGCTGGAAGCTAAAGTTACAGTTTACGGTTCAGAAGAAACGAAAAATCTTTTGGCATCTGTCGATGATAATGTAGCGCAGCTGTTGATCGTGTCCAACTACGAGTTTGGCGGGTCGCCTGAAAATGCGCCGGCTGATGCTCTTGTCTTGAACAACGTAACCGTAGCAGTCCAAAAATCACAGGGTGAAAAATGTGAACGCTGCTGGACAATCTCTGACAAGATCGGTCAAAGCGAAGCCCATCCGACACTATGCCCGAGATGTGCGGATGTTGTAGAGAAGCATTATAGCTAAGAAAAGCGGAAGCGCCTGTTCAGCTCTGAAAGGCATAAGGCGAACCAGTGAAGCGGCGCCTTTTGCCGTGCAGCTGGGTTGACTTATGACCCGAAGAGCTAGGCGCTGGAGTCTGGACAGGAATGACTTATTGGAATCGATATTCCGCAAAACAGCTTGCTTCTTGTAAGCCGTGCTCCTGCATCGCTGCGCTGCTTCGTCGCAAAGAGTTGCCCTCGCAGGCGTCGGTCAACTCTTCGCTGTTTTGCTCCATATCTCTAGAAACTTCTCTCTGCGCCGGCGCGCCTATGGACTGAGCGGAGTAATAAGACGAGTGGTTTTCTCGGCTTATTGCGACGAGCTTGCGCAGGAGCATAATCTTTGCACTGTCCTAAGCGCCGAAGCGTTAAATACATGACTTTTCATTTAAATGGCAAATAAATTGTTGAGGTCTGGAGAACCGGAAAGCCGGCTCTCCAGGCCTTCACTTTTTTGTGGCGGATTGTGTTAAAATAGAATGACAGATGATTTGACGGGGGAAACATATGTTTATTTATTATGCAATTGCAGCGGTAATTATAGCAGCAGACCAATTCACGAAATGGCTGGTCCTGCAGAACATGGAAATCGGGGAAAGAATTCCCGTCATTGAGCCTTATCTCGCTTGGCTGTCGCATCGCAATAGAGGCGCAGCATGGGGGATGCTTGAAGGCCAGATGTGGCTGTTTGCCATCATCACCATTGCGGTGATTGCGGGGATCCTCTATTATTTCCATAAGCACGCCAAAGGGCAGCCGCTGTTCCAGCTGAGCCTGATGGTTATCCTTGGCGGAGCAATCGGAAACTTCATCGACAGAATGCTTCGGGGCGAAGTCGTCGATTTTGTTGACGTGCTGATTCCGGTCATCAATTACGATTTTCCAATTTTTAATATTGCCGACGCTGCACTGACGATCGGGGTTATCCTGATGATCATATTCGTGATCTATGACGAAAAACAACAAAAGAAAAAGGTGTCTTAATGGAAGATTTAACTATACAGGTAACAGAAGAAATGGCGGGCCAACGAATCGACAAAGCAGTTTCTGCCATGGACGAAGACTGGTCGCGTTCACAGATTGCCAATTGGGTGAAAGACGGGGCAGTCCGGGTCAACGGCCAGATAGTCAAGCCGAATTATAAAGTGCGTCTCGAAGATGTCATCATCGCTACACCGCCTGTTCTTGAAGAACTTGACGTTGTGCCGGAAGATTTGGATCTTGATATCGTTTATGAAGATGCCGATGTACTGGTCGTCAACAAACCGAAAGGCATGGTCGTCCATCCTGCGCCTGGCCATTCACGCGGCACGCTGGTCAATGGCCTTATGCATCATTGCACCGACTTGTCGGGCATCAACGGAATCGTCCGTCCAGGAATCGTCCACCGGATCGACAAAGATACATCCGGTTTGCTGATGGTCGCAAAAAATGACACAGCACATACTTCACTGGTCAATCAATTGGTCAGAAAAAGCGTGACACGCAAATATATTGCGCTGGTACATGGCCATATTCCACATGATAAAGGAACGATCGAAGCTCCGATTGCCCGCGATCCGAAAGAACGCCAGAACATGTCGGTTGTGGATAAAGGCAAGCATGCGGTGACGCATTTCCGCGTTCTCGAACGTTTCGGTGATTTTACACTGGTCGAATGCCGTCTTGAAACGGGGCGCACACACCAGATCCGTGTCCATATGAAATACATCGGCTATCCGTTAGTCGGCGATCCGAAATACGGACCGAAGAAAACGATGGATATCGGAGGCCAGGCGCTTCACGCGGAAGTGATCGGTTTCGATCATCCGAAAACGGGAGAATACATGGAATACTCGGCGGAAATGCCTGAGGAATTTGCGGAACTTCTGGAATCTCTTCGCAAGAAGGATTGACAAAGACCGAAGTTGTTCTTTATACTTGAAAAAACCAATCGAATAATAACACCTTTAAAAACAGTCCAGAGAGGCTGAGAAGGTATTTACGCAAGCCGGAAGTCTGTCTTCCGTGCTGGATTTTTCTGCGCATATATCCTCCTGCCCTCTGGCAGGAGGTTTTTTATTTGCCTAAAAGGAGAGATGGAAATGGTGGAAAAAGCGGATATTCTGGACGAGCAGGCGATGGCACGGGCCATCACCCGCATCGCACATGAGATTATCGAACGCAATAAAGGAATCGATGACATCATCTTAGTCGGCATCAAAACGCGAGGCGCATTCATTGCCAAGCGGCTGGCAGAAAAAGTGGAGAAAATCGAAGGCAAGGCGATTAAAACGGGCGAACTCGATATCACTTTGTACCGGGATGACCTGAGCGTCAAAAATACAAACAATGAACCACTGGTACAGCAAGTGGATATCAATCACAGCATTGAAGGACAGAAAGTGGTGCTGATCGACGATGTCCTTTATACGGGACGGACGGTACGCGCCGCAATGGATGCAGTTATGGATCTCGGCAGGCCGGCACAGATTCAATTGGCGGTGCTGATCGACCGGGGACACAGGGAGCTTCCGATCCGCTCGGATTATGTCGGAAAGAACATCCCGACTTCAAGCAGCGAACGCATCGTTGTCGAGATGAAGGAAAGCGACGGCAAAGACCGCGTGTCAATACACGAATAAGAGAGAGACGGGGGAGAAAGTTTTGAGCGAAGCAGTACTCGATATACAGGATAAACCAAAAACCGGCCAGTGGATTTCACTGAGCCTGCAGCATATGTTCGCCATGTTCGGGGCCACGATTCTTGTCCCGCAACTGGTCGGCTTGAGTCCCGCAATCGCGCTTTTGACAAGCGGCATCGCGACCATCATTTTTGTACTGATCACCCAATTTAAAGTACCGGCATATTTGGGATCATCTTTCGCCTTTATCGTGCCGATACAAATCGCCACCGAATCCGGAGGCATCGGATCGGCGATGATCGGTGCCATGTTCGTATCGGCTGTTTACGCGATCGTCTCATTGATCATCTGGAAGACAGGCTATATATGGCTGATGAAAATCCTTCCGCCGATTGTGGTCGGACCGGTCATCATCGTCATCGGGCTAGCGTTATCAGGAACGGCGGTGGACATGGCCATGACCATCCCGGCAGCGGGCGGCGGCTCGGAATACAGCCTGCTGCATTTCTCAGCGGCCATCGTGACGCTGCTGACAGCGATCGCTTGCACGATTTACTTTAAGAACATCATTTCACTCATGCCGATCCTTATCGGATTGATCGTCGGTTATGCCTACTCGGCAGCGATCGGCATCATTGATTTTACAGCCATTGGAGAAGCCAAATGGTTTGCGGTGCCGGACTTCCTGATACCAGGAGTGGATTACTCCTTTACGGTGACCGGCACACTTTTATGGGCCATGGTGCCGATCGCCATCGTAACGATATCGGAACATATCGGCCACCAATTGGTGCTTGGCAAAATTGTCAGCCGGAATTACATAAAAGATCCGGGGCTTCACCGCTCGATACTGGGTGACGGTCTTGGAACATTTATTTCTTCATTGATCGGCGGTCCGCCGAAAACGACATACGGTGAAAACATCGGTGTCCTGGCCATTACCCGCGTATTCAGTGTCTACGTTATCCTTGGTGCAGCGGTATTCGCCATCGTATTCTCTTTCGCAGGGAAACTGATGGCTGCCATCGAAACGATACCTACCGCTGTGCTTGGCGGGATTTCAATCCTGCTGTTCGGGATCATCGCTTCGTCCGGCTTGCGGATGCTGGTGGACAACAACATCGACTTCGGCAATAAACGCAATCTGGTCATTTCATCGGTTATCCTGGTTATCGGGATCGGGGGAGCGAAGCTGGAATTCAGCGAAACATTCGCAATCGAAGGGATGGCGCTGGCAGCCATCATCGGAGTGATCCTGAACCTGATGCTGCCGGGACTTGAAAAGCAAGAACTTGACGACGGAACTGAATAAACACCTTTTAATGAATGTCCAGAGAGGCATGGAAAGGGTTGAATGATAAGGGTGAAGTATGCCCTTATTTCCTCACACCTTCCTGCTCTCAGGAAGGTGTTTTTTTATGGAAGGGGACGGGAATATGCCGAATTTATTGACCATGAACACGTTGACGAATGAAACCATACTGAATTTGATCGGGCGCGCGGCCGCTTTTGAAAAAGGTGAAGAGCTGAAACTTGGCGGAACAATCGCCAATCTGTTCTTTGAACCGAGCACCCGCACGAAGATGAGTTTTGAAATGGCGGAGCATAAACTCGGGATTGCGGCATTGCCTTTTGAAACCGGCTTCTCCTCTGTGCTGAAAGGTGAAACCCTCTACGATACGGTGAAGACGCTGGAAGCGATCGGAGTGGATGCGGTAGTCATCCGCCACAGCGAAGAAGAATATTACAGGCAGCTGGAAGGCATCCGGCTTGCGGTGATCAACGGAGGCGATGGCTCAGGACAGCATCCGACTCAATCACTGCTCGACCTGTACACGATACAGCAGGAATTCGGCGGCTTTGAAAATCTCCACGTGACGATTGCGGGCGACATTGCACATAGCCGAGTGGCTAAATCGAATGCTGCAGCGCTCCAGCAATTGGGTGCCAAAGTGAGCTTTGTCTGTCCGCCGGAATGGAGCGGCGGGTTCGAATCTTCAGACCGCATAGATAATTATATAGAAGAAACGGATGTGCTGATGCTGCTGCGCGTCCAGCACGAACGTCATACGGACGGTGAATCAATGACGAAAGAGCAATACCATGAGCGATACGGACTGACAACTGAACGTGAACAGAAGATGAAGCGTACGGCGATCATCATGCATCCGGCACCGATCAACAGAGGCGTCGAAATCGCCGACAGCCTGGTTGAATGCGAGCGATCACGGATCTTCAAACAAATGGCAAACGGAGTGTTCGTCCGAATGGCAGTTCTTGAATACGCAATGAAAGGGAGAGATTGAGATATGAATTTATTCATAAAAAATGTAAACATGCTGCAGGACGGGGAATTAACTCCGGTAAACATTCGCGTCGCAGATGGAAAGATTCAGGAGATCGGAAAAGAACTTACCGCACAGGGAGAAGAAGAAATTGACGGCAAAGGCCGGATGGTCGCACCAGGATTCGTTGATGTCCATGTTCATTTGCGTGAACCGGGCGGAGAGCAGAAAGAGACGATCGAAAGCGGGACGAAATCAGCGGCAAAAGGCGGCTACACGACCATCTGCGCAATGCCGAATACGCGCCCGGTGCCGGACACAAAAGAAAACCTCCAGCACGTCAACGGGCTGATCGAAAAGAATGCGCACATCCGGGTTTTGCCGTATGCTTCCATCACGATTCGCGAAGCAGGAAAAGAACGGACCAACTTAATAGAACTGAAAGAAAACGGCGCCTTCGCGTTTACAGATGACGGAGTCGGAATTCAGGAAGCGGTCATGATGTTTGAAGCGATGAAAGATGCGGCAGCCATCGACATGCCGATTGTCGCCCATTGTGAAGACAATAGCCTGATCTATGGCGGTGTCATGCACGACGGCAAGCGCAGCCGCGAACTGAGCTTGAAAGGAATCCCATCGATTGCGGAGTCGGTCCACATTGCACGCGACATCCTGCTGGCGGAAGCGGCGGGCGCACATTACCATGTCTGCCACGTCTCTACTAAAGAATCGGTACGCGTGATACGCGATGCTAAACGTGCAGGTGTGAAAGTGACGGCGGAAGTGACGCCGCATCACCTCTTGCTGACGGAAGATGACATTCCTGGAGACGACGCCAAGTACAAGATGAATCCTCCGCTGCGCGCAAAAGAGGATTACGAGGCGCTGCACGAAGGATTGCTTGATGGCACACTCGATTTTATTGCTACGGATCACGCACCTCACACAGCAGACGAAAAAGCGAATGGCATGGATAAGGCGCCGTTCGGCATCGTCGGATTTGAAACAGCGTTTCCGCTGCTTTACACAAATTTCGTGGAGTCCGGCAAATGGACACTTGAGCAATTGATCGACTGGATGACACGGAAACCGGCGGAAGTATTTGGCTTACCGTATGGCACGATGAAAATAGGTCAGACAGCGGATCTGGTACTGATCGACCTCGAAAAAGAACAGAAAATCGACCCGGAACAATTTTTATCAAAAGGAAAGAATACACCATTTGGCGGCTGGCAATGCAAGGCTTGGCCGGCAATGACGATATTCGGCGGTAAAATCGTTTGGCAGGAGGAGGCTCATCAATGAAACGTTATTTGATCTTGGAAGATGGCACGGTATTTGAAGGTACAGCATTCGGGAGCGACGATGCATCGGTCGGGGAAATCGTTTTTAACACAAGCATGACAGGTTATCAGGAAATATTATCGGATCCTTCCTACTGCGGACAGATTGTCACGATGACGTATCCGCTGATCGGCAATTACGGCATCAACAGCGACGACTTCGAATCGATCGAACCGGCAGTCAAAGGAATGGTCGTTCGCGAACTGGCGGAGTTCCCATCGAATTTCAGAAGCAAATCGACGCTTTGTGAGCTGTTCAAAATGAAAGGCATCCCAGGAATCTCGGGAATCGATACACGGAAACTGACGCGTCTCATCCGCTCAAAAGGTTCCATCAAAGGCATCCTGACGGCAGCGGGAGAAGAAGTGGATGTTGAGGAAGTCGTAAGCAAGCTGAAAGTCTCGCCTCTCCAGACAGACCAGGTCGCTCAAGTGTCGACAGCCCGCCCTTATCCAAGCCCAGGTCGCGGCAAACGCGTCGTATTGATAGATTACGGAATGAAACACGGCATTCTGCGCGAACTCAATAACCGCGATTGCGATGTCATTGTTGTTCCCTATAATACGAGCTCGCAGGAAATTTTAGCCTGGGGACCGGACGGCGTCATGCTGTCAAACGGACCGGGAGACCCGAAAGACGTCGAAGAATGTGTCCAAGTGGTCGGTGAGCTGCTCGGACAGGTGCCTGTTTTCGGAATCTGCCTCGGCCACCAATTGTTTGCGCGGGCGTGCGGAGCGGATACGTTCAAACTGAAATTCGGCCACCGCGGCGGCAACCATCCGGTACGCAATCTGGAAACCGGAAAAATTGAAATCACTTCCCAGAACCATGGCTATGCAGTGGATGAAGGTACATTACAGGGCACACGTTTGAAAGTGACGCACCAGGCTTTAAACGACGGCACGAATGAAGGGCTGTCACATTTGGATTACCCGGCTTTCACCGTCCAATACCATCCGGAATCCTCACCAGGACCGGAAGATTCCAATTACCTGTTCGACCGTTTTATTGAAATGATGAGTGCAAATCGAAAGGAGCAGCAATATGCCTAAAAGACAAGACATCCAAAGTATCCTCGTAATCGGGTCTGGCCCGATCGTCATCGGACAAGCTGCCGAATTCGACTATGCCGGCACACAGGCGTGCCTGGCCCTTAAAGAAGAAGGCTACCGCGTCATCCTGATCAACTCGAATCCGGCGACCATCATGACAGATACGGAAATCGCCGATAAAGTTTATATCGAACCGATCACCTTGGAGTTTGTCAGCCGCATACTGCGCAAAGAACGTCCGGACGCTGTCCTGGCAACGCTTGGCGGTCAGACAGGCCTCAACATGGCAATTGAACTGGATGAATCGGGAATCCTCGATGAACTCGGAATTGAGATTCTCGGTACGAAACTGGAAGCGATTCACAAAGCGGAAGACCGTGATCTGTTCCGTACGTTGATGAATGAATTGGGGGAGCCGGTTCCTGATTCCGATATCATCCACAACCTGGATGAAGCGAAACGATTTGTCGAACGCATCGGATATCCGGTGATCGTCCGCCCTGCATTCACAATGGGCGGAACGGGCGGCGGCATCTGCCACAACGATGAACAATTGAAGGAAATCGTCTCAAGCGGCTTGAAATACAGCCCCGTGACACAATGTCTCCTCGAAAAATCAATCGCGGGCTTCAAGGAAATCGAGTATGAAGTGATGCGCGATGCCAACGACACAGCCATTGTGGTCTGCAATATGGAAAACATCGACCCGGTCGGGATCCATACCGGAGATTCCATTGTTACTGCGCCGAGCCAGACGTTATCTGACCGCGAATACCAGATGCTGCGCAATGTATCGTTGAAAATTATTCGCGCATTAAAAATCGAAGGGGGCTGCAACGTCCAGTTGGCACTCGACCCGGACAGCTTTAATTACTACATCATCGAAGTGAATCCGCGTGTCAGCCGTTCATCGGCCCTCGCATCAAAAGCGACGGGTTATCCGATCGCCAAGCTGGCAGCGAAAATTGCTGTCGGCCTGACGCTCGATGAAATGATGAATCCGGTAACAGGACGCACTTACGCTGCGTTCGAACCGGCACTTGATTATGTCGTAACCAAAATCCCGCGCTGGCCGTTCGATAAATTCGAAGCGGCAAAACGCAATCTTGGTACACAGATGAAGGCGACCGGCGAAGTTATGGCAATGGGCCGCACTTTTGAAGAGTCGATCCTGAAAGCGGTCCGTTCACTCGAGACCGGCCAATTCCACCTCGACTTGAAAAACTCGGATGCCATGAGCGACGAATGGATCGAAAAACGGATCCGCCGAGCGGGTGATGAGCGCCTGTTCTTTATTGGCGAAGCATTGCGCCGCGGGGTGACGATTGAAACGATCCACGACTGGAGTAAAATCGATCTGTTCTTCCTGACAAAGTTCCAGAACATCGTTCGGTACGAACAGGTGCTGGCAGAAAATCCTTACGAGTTCGATACAGCTAAAAAGGCGAAACGAATGGGCTTTGCAGACCGCACCATCGCGAAGCTGTGGAATACGACTGAACAGCAGGTCTATAACTGGCGCAAGGAGCAGAAACTGATGCCGGTCTATAAAATGGTCGATACATGTGCAGCGGAATTTGAATCGGAAACGCCTTATTTCTACGGCACTTTCGAAGACGAAAACGAATCCATCCGCACTGAGAAAGAGAGCGTCATTGTGCTGGGTTCCGGCCCCATCCGCATCGGGCAGGGAGTGGAATTCGATTACGCGACCGTGCATTCCGTCTGGGCCATTAAAGAAGCGGGCTACGAGGCGATTATCGTCAATAATAACCCAGAAACAGTCAGTACAGATTTCTCGATTTCCGACAAACTGTATTTTGAACCTTTGACGATAGAAGATGTCATGCACATCGTCGACCTTGAACAGCCAAAAGGCGTCGTGGTGCAATTTGGCGGCCAGACAGCCATCAATCTTGCTGAAAAGCTGGAACAGAACGGCGTCAAAATTCTCGGGACGACGCTGGAAGACACAGACCGTGCGGAGAACCGCAATAAATTCGAAGCGGCATTGAATGAAATCGGCATCCCGCAGCCACTGGGCAAAACGGCGGTATCAAAAGAAGAAGCGGTCGTCATCGGGGGTAACATCGGCTACCCGGTATTGGTGCGGCCGTCCTACGTGCTTGGCGGCAGGGCGATGGAAATTGTCTACAACGAAAAAGACCTGAACCATTATATGGAGCATGCGGTGGAAGCAAGCCCGGAGCATCCGGTGCTGGTCGACCGCTATCTGACAGGCATTGAAGTCGAGGTGGATGCTATCTCTGACGGTGAAAACGTATTGATCCCTGGGATCATGGAACACATCGAACGCGCCGGCGTCCACTCGGGCGACTCTATTGCGGTCTATCCGACACAGAACATTTCACAGGAACTTCTCGATACCCTGGTGGATTACACGACAAGACTTGCAAAAGGCTTTAACATTGTCGGCTTGCTGAATATCCAGTACGTCATTTCAAAAGGCGATGTCTTCGTCATCGAAGTCAATCCGCGTTCAAGCAGGACGGTGCCGTTCATGAGCAAGATCATGTCGATTCCGATGGCCAATATCGCTACTAAAGCGATTCTCGGTCAAAGCATCATCGACCAGGGCTATACGCCAGGACTGGCGCCTCGTGTAAACGGAGTATTCGTCAAAGTTCCTGTCTTTTCATTTGCGAAGCTGCGCCGTGTAGACATTACACTCGGGCCGGAAATGAAATCGACAGGGGAAGTCATGGGCAAGGACACGACGCTGGAAAAAGCGCTGTATAAAGGATTGGCGGCTGCCGGAATGGAAATCAAAGACCACGGGACGGTCTTGCTGACGGTGGCGGATAAAGATAAAACGGAAGCGGTCGGACTCGCTAAGCGCTTCAAATCGATCGGCTACCAGATCATGGCGACCGGCGGAACAGCGGCGGCATTCGAAGAAGCGGGAATTGCGGTTGCGCCGATCGGTAAAATCGGGGCTGAAGGCAGAACCTTGCTCGACGTTATCCAAAGCGGCGACGCGCAGATTGTCATCAACACGCTGACCAAAGGCAAACAGCCGGAGCGCGACGGATTCCGGATACGCCGGGAATCAGTGGAAAATGGCATTCCTTGCCTGACTTCACTTGATACAGCTGCAGCCATGCTTCGTGTTATTGAATCGATGACATTCTCTGCAGAAGAAATGGGGGCGGGCAGATGATCAAACAAGAACGGATGAAAGTGATCACCCAGCAATCCATCGCCAAGCATATTTTCGAACTGACGGTTGAAGGCGGTTTGGTCGATGAAATGGCTGAACCGGGGCAATTTGTCCACGTCCGTGTGGCTGACAGTTTTGAGCCACTCTTGCGCCGGCCGATTTCAGTCGCTTCGATTGATAAGGAAAACAAGCGCTTCACGATGATTTACCGGGCAGAAGGACGCGGCACACAAATCCTGGCTGACAAGAAAGCCGGGGACGAAATTGATGTGCTGGGCCCGCTCGGCCACGGCTTCCCAGTGGAACAGGCAGAGAAAAAAGCCTTTCTGATTGGCGGCGGCATCGGTGTGCCTCCACTCTATGAACTGGCGAAGCAATTGAACAGCCGCGGCATCGAGACGGTCCATATTTTAGGCTTTGAAAGCAAACAGGCGATTTTCTATGAAGAGAAATTCAAAGCACTGGGTGATACGCATATAGCGACAGTTGACGGTTCACACGGCACGGAAGGATTTGTTACGCATATCCTGAACGAATTGCCGCATGATTTCGATACGTATTTCAGCTGCGGACCGACCGCCATGCTCGAAGCAGTGCAATGGGCATATCCGCAGAAGAAAGGCTTTCTTTCCTATGAACAGCGGATGGGCTGCGGCATCGGCGCTTGTTTTGCCTGTGTCTGCCGGACAACCAAATCAGAAACGGATTATATCAAAGTCTGCTCGGACGGACCTGTATTTCCAGCGGGAGTGGTGATTTCATGATTGATATGACAGTAAAGATTCCTGGGCTCGAATTAAAAAATCCGATCATGCCGGCATCCGGCTGCTTCGGTTTCGGAAAAGAATACGCCCAGTTGTATGACCTTTCACAGCTCGGCGCCATCATGATCAAAGCGACAACGGTGGAAACGCGGCTCGGTAATCCGACGCCGCGTGTAGCGGAAACTTCATCCGGCATGCTGAATGCAATCGGGCTTCAAAATCCTGGTCTGGAGAAAGTTTACGGTTCAGAATTGCCATGGCTGGAACAATTCGATGTGCCGATTATCGCCAACGTAGCGGGTACGACAACAGAAGATTATGTGGAAGTGGCGCGTGAAATTTCAAAAGCGCCGAATGTCCATGCACTGGAAATCAATATTTCCTGCCCGAATGTCAAAAAAGGTGGTATCACATTCGGCACCGATCCGGCGGTCGCGAGAGAATTAACAAGAGCCGTGAAGGAAGTTTCATCCGTTCCGGTCTACATCAAGCTGTCGCCGAACGTGACGGACATCGTATCGATTGCCAAAGCGGTCGAAGAAGGCGGAGCAGACGGCATCACGATGATCAACACACTGCTCGGGATGCGGCTCGACCCGAAAACCGGGCGTCCGGTCATCGCCAATATCTCAGGCGGCTTATCAGGTCCTGCCATCAAACCGGTGGCTCTCAGAATGGTCTACGAAGTCAGCAAGCAAACGAATTTGCCGATCATCGGCATGGGCGGCGTCACGAATGTGGATGACGTCATCGATTTCCTGTCTGCCGGCGCCAGTGCTGTGGCAGTTGGAACAGCCAATTTCGTCAATCCGTTCGTGTGTCCGGAAATCATCAGCAAATTGCCGGAGCGGCTGCATGAACTGGGATACGATTCTGTAGAGGAACTTATCGGAAGGAGCCACCGTCTATGAGAAATGAAAGACCGATCATCGCTTTGGATTTTCCAGCGAAAGAGCAGGCATTGCAATTTTTGGGACAGTTTGAGGAAAGTCTCTTCGTGAAAGTCGGTATGGAATTGTTTTATCAGGAAGGACCGGAGCTCGTACGTGAAATCAACCGGCTCGGCCATGATATCTTTCTTGATTTAAAACTTCATGACATTCCGAATACCGTTGAATCCGCCATGCGCGGGATCGCGAAATTGGATGTTGCCATGGTCAATGTCCATGCGACAGGAGGCATCGAGATGATGCGGGCTGCCAAACGCGGACTCAAAAGCAGTGATACGCAATTGATCGCTGTGACACAATTGACGTCAACCAGTGAAGAACAGATGCAAAGGGAGCAAATGATCTCTGCGAGTCTGGAAGAATCCGTCGTCCATTATGCAAGATTGGCAGATGAAGCGGGACTTGACGGAGTGGTCTGCTCCGTCCATGAATCGGAAGCGATTGGCGACGCATGTGGTGAAGAATTCTTGCGGGTTACACCGGGTATTCGCCCGGCACAAGCTTCTGTTGATGACCAAAAGAGAGTTGCGACGCCTGCAGAAGCGAGCAGACAGGGCTCGACACATATTGTCGTCGGACGTGCCATCACAAAAGCGGCAAATCCAAAAGACAGTTACCAGCAAATACTAGCGGAATGGAGTGGTCAATGATGAAGAAGGAAACGGCTAAGCATTTATTGGATATCGGCGCAGTTGAATTGCGTCCCCAAGATCCATTCACATGGGCATCCGGCGTCAAATCACCGATTTACTGTGACAACCGCCTGACGATGTCCTATCCGAAAGTGCGCAAAGAAATTGCTAAAGGACTTGCTGCCAAGATCAGTGAATTCTACCCGCAATGCGAAATTGTAGCAGGCACTGCAACGGCCGGTATTCCGCACGCGGCCTGGGTCAGTGACCTGCTGGAGCTGCCGTTGGTCTATGTAAGATCCAAGCCGAAAGAGCACGGCCAGGGCAATATGGTCGAAGGCAAAGTGGAACCCGGCAAAAAAGTCGTAGTGGTAGAAGACCTGATCTCCAAAGGCGGCTCGGTGATCCAAGCTGCGCAGGGATTGCAGCAGGCAGGTTTTGAAGTGCTCGGTATCATCGCCATTTTTACATACGATCTTCCGCAATCCGTCGAAGCGATCGAAGCGGCAGGCTTCACATTCCACACACTCACCGACTTCCCGGCACTTGTCGAACAAGCGGCAAGTACAGGAGCAATCAAACAGGCGGATTTGCCGATGCTGCATGAATGGCATGAAGGTTTAAAGGCAGGAACATTGAAGGGCTGACCATGTGGTCGGCTTTTTCTTTTTGGGAGAGTTGTGTGGTGAATGGTAAAGAACTGAATTCAATCGTAATAAAAAGCCCCATTTTTTGTTCGTAAAAGTCTGAAGTTGGCGGCGAACGTTCGTAAAGTGTTCTGATATGTTTACGAACGCTTATTTTGCCGTATTTAAGCTGGTTTAAAAGTGTTCGGAAAAGTGTACTTTTACGAACGCTTTAATTCTAGAGTTATCTAGCTTTGAATTGAGAACATATCCGCTTTTATCTAAAAAAATTTCGAACAAATCAAAAGTAAGAAAAATAAATAATAGGTTTGCCGAAATAGAAAACATTTTGAAAAACATAAGAGACATTAATGAGACGGATAACCCAAATACAATAGATAATAATTATTTTGAGAATATTCGTAGGTTTGAAGAAATTAAAAAAATATACAAGAGATAGTTCAACTTAACAATGAGCTGAATTAAATAAAGGTATAGTGGAAATGCGTTTCTCACTACACCTTTATTTTTATGGTAAATTCGTTTTCCTATATATTCGTATAATGCTCATATTCTTGTATTAATTGTTGAAGTAATGCTTGTTGGTCGTAAATCTTTAATAAGAGAGTAGCTTGATCTAAATAATACACTTCTTTTTCGATATTAAGCATCTTTCTACAAATAGCAATACGAATAAAAATTAGCGCCAAACTTTGATAAGACATGCTTTGTTTATGCATTTTTAGAGTATCCTCTAACAAGTTTAGAGTCGTATGGTAGTCTCTCTCTTTGATTAAAAGCAAAGATAAGTTGATTTTAAAAGTGATTTTAAGTTGGTTAGAATCCTGAAAATCCTTATAGTTTTCGATTTTAGACAGAACATTTTTTGCCATTTCAGTAGCCACGTCGTTTGGAAAGAAATAGAGAATTGCATTGATAAATAATATATCAGTATAAAACCATTGATCAAGTTTCGAAAGTTTGATCCATATTGGTTCGACGTAGTCTCTAGCTTTTTGTATATCTTTTTCTTGATTTAAACAAATCAATGCATTACAAATTCTTTTAATGTTAACAAGATCCTCAATAGGTTGTTCTAATAGACAAGCATCGATTTCAATAATGAGTTCATGTAGATCCTCAACTCGGTTGTAAGGAAAATTGAAAAATTTATAGAATATTTTTTTGGTCGTTGGATAACTATATGCATAATATACATATTCAAATTCTTCTAAAGACATCCCCAAACGCTCAAGTATTTGAATGAATGCAGAAGAATGGATGTCAGTTAACCCCCTCTCATATTTAGAGAAGGCTGCCTGTGAGAGTATTCCTTTTCCTACATACTTTTGAGTCATGCCCCTGCTTTTTCTAATTCCTCTAATCGCTTCTCCGTATTTTTGCATAATACCTCCAAAAGTTTCTTATAAGAATATTTTGTTAGAAACTTTGTAATTCATTGTAACGTTAATTGCAGGAGCTGAATAGTATGGATTTGATAATTACCATAATGGATATTTGGTTAATAAAAGGGGGTTAACCAAAAATACAGCAAGCGCAAGGAGCAATTCCCGAATGAAGATTCCTTGGACCGCTTTCTGGTTTCCCAATTTGAAATCTATAACCAGAACTTCTCCACCCGCTGCCATATCGATTCGAACAAGCTCGCGCAGAGCTAGCGAAGATGTTCAAACAGGATTATTGAACATAGATATACGAAAAGTTTTTTACTTATTTACACGTAATTATTGACAGGCTCTATTTATGTGAGTTTATCAAACACAATACAAAGTGGTTATAAAATATTACATAAAGAGAAAAGGGGTTATTAATTTGAAGAAGTTTCTTTATAGTTTAATTGTATCGGCAATGTTTATCTCACTAATTTCGCCAAGTGTTTCTGCACAATCTCAAGTTGCAACTGTACAAGAATATGAACAAGTCAATATTACAGAAGAATTAATTGAAAAAGTAAATCCATACATTACAACTAAAGGTCATACTTATGAATTATCTAACTTAGATATGTTAAAAGAGGAAATTTCCGCTGAAGAATTGGCTGCAGTGGAAGAAAAAGTAGCAGAGATGAATATTTTGTTAAATTAAAATGATAAGATTAAAGAGCTGGATAACAATGTTTTTGAAGTTATAGTCACTGATGATGAAATCAAGGAAGAATCTGAAGCGAGCGGTAACGAAAACCATGAATTATCTAATTCTCATGAATATATTGATAAGTATCCTACATATTCCACTTTATCTACTAAAAATGGGATAAATAAAGTAACTTTTCATTGGTGGGGATTTGAGCTTTGGTTAAGCAAAACTTCTGTAACTAATATACTTTCTGGTGGTATTGCAGCCACATCACTTGTTCTAGGTATTTTAATTCCAGGTGTTGGTATTGCAGTTGCACTAGCAGTGAATTCTTTTGTGTGGAGTATTTACGCTGGCCAAACGGCAAGAGCGAGTTACTTCAAATATAGTGTTAAAAGTGGAGTTCATGGTTTTAAATATCAGTAAAGGGGTTGAGTTATTATTAAAAAAAAGAGGCTTACGATATCTATTTTATTCTTCGTGATTTCTTTAATTCTAATTTTCTCATTTTTAGAACCGGGTATAATTCAATATTTTATATTGGCATTTACTGTTTTTATTTCCATTCTCATTGCAACGTATGGGGAGAATAAAAAATAATTGTTAATGAAAATATTTTAAGATCTTACTACTAATCAAAAATATTCACAAGCAGTAAAGCAACATAGACTTAACTTTTACTAAGTGTTTGATTGATGACAGCCCTAGATGTTTCTACTGTGAATATGGTAGAGAGGTTTAGGGCTTTGAACTATCCGATTGTAGTTCATCTAAAGTGCAGAGAGCGTAAAATATCTTGTATAAATAACTGTATAAACAATTCTTATAGTGCATGAAGTTAACGTGTGGAGATTTTATCCATAATTGACACCAAAAATTATAATGCCGAAAGCTGGCAAGTAGGACTTATTTGAAAAAAGTAGGTTTACATATCATGAATTGTCGGAAGCTGTATAAGTAGAAGGGAGAGAAGTGGCTAATAAAAAAACCCCTCTTCTCTCCCTTTTGTCTATGCAAGTCCACGATATTATTGATGTAACTTACTATATCGCTGCGATTCGCCTAGTAACCCATCCCTCAACGTATAATCCTCCAAGAGTTCCAGCATTAGAGTTCCTGTTTCAATCTCTTTCTTTTCACCCGACTTTGTAAGCCAGCTTAAGCAAATGCCTTTCCGTATATAAGCGACGGCAAGCGGCTTATACATGGAATGTTGTTTGGCTAATTCAAGCACTTGTTCAATTACTCCTAAAGCTTCTGCGTATTCTTGCTCTTTAATTAGCAATAAAGACGAATTTAATTTTAAAGACACTATTAATTTATTCGCATCGTTGAAACTTCCATATCTTTTCAAATTGAGTATAGCTTTTTTGGACATTTCTTTAGCTGTGGCGGACGGAAATAAAAATAAAATAGTATTGATGATTTTGATTTCCGAGAGATACCAATAATGGCGTTCGGCAAGCCGATGCCAGACAACTACTACTTTCTCCCTCGCCAGTTCAATATTATTCGTTTCGTTTAGTATGATTAGCGCTTCACAAATTGCAACAATATCAAAAATTATTTCATTCTCTTCGTCTTTTAATACTTTCTTAGAAGCCTTAATAATTATATTCAGTTGTTTTGGATCATTATAGTGAAGGTTGAAGAAATCAAGAAGCAACTTTTCATGTGGATTGTAATTGTAATCGTTCTGAATATACATAAATTCTTCGTGACTCATTTCCAACTTCTCTAATAATTTTATATAACTTGAAAAAGAGATTTCATTTTTTCCTAATTCAAATTTGGAATAGGCACTTTGAGTCAGAATACCTTCGGCCGTAAATTCCTGAGAAAAGTCTTTATTTTTTCTAATTTCTTTAAATTTGATGCCCATCTTCTTGTCCATTTCATCTTCCTTCCAGTCATATATGACTAAAATGTAGGTAACCATATGTTAACAAATATCATGAAAGAAAAGGGTATTAGTTTTCGAAAAATTAAATCTATTAAGAGGTGGTGTTAAAAATTAATGAAAGGAATTATGTGCAGTATGAATTTTTTTAAAAAAGTTGGTAGTGACCATCAGAATCAATTGCTATTCTTATAGCCAGGTAAAAACTGCAACCTGAAATAAATTTGCGATTATAAAAAATAAAGAATTAAATTCTCACGATAAACTATGTAGAAGAATACTTCTGGTGCAACTGATGAAGTGTAAGGAAAGAGGGAGTGGGAAATTAGTGGATATCAAGAAAAGAACAATAAAAGATTGGATTGTTTTCATATTAATAGCTTCGATATCAGCTGGAGGATTATTGTATTATGTCTATTTCCTTACACCTAAAAATTCCCTAGAATTATATCAGGCACTGCATTTTGCAGAAGACTTTGAGGAAGTAAAAAAACTTATGTTAGCTGGCTATGCAGAAAATTTTAAAGAGGTAGATTTTGAGTATATCCAAAATAATTCAGCAGACCATATAAGTCAATTCACTCTCTTTGAGTATAATGGGAAGTCGTATGTAATTATGACTTCACCTGGAACCAAAAGATTAAAAGTTCTTGGAGTAGAAGAATTGCCAAAGAATCTTAGAAGCTTCTTCTTAGAGCTGGAAAGATAAAGTCTCACTCGAAAAAAACTGAGAAAAAAGCAATTGAATTCGAATACCTTGGCTTACAATGACTAATTGGTAAAAGGCAAGAAGCTCAAATATGAGCTTTCGACCTTTTAAGGTTGCAAAAGTGTAATTTTACAAACGATTAATTACCTTATTATCAAAATCTTTTAATCTACGAACAATTCGAAAATACAATCGTTTTGAATGACTAACATTGGTATAGGCAAGCTAACCGAAGGAATTTGTACTAAAACACACTGTTTAATAAAGAGTTTTTCTAAGTAATAAATTTGGGGAGGAGATTTATGTGAATAGGACAGTGAAAATAATTTGTAGCGTAATAATTGCTGGCCTTATCTTTTTCGGAGGTGTTTTTGCAGGTGCCATTAGCAAGGCAGAAGTTACGAAGGAAATAAAAATTGGTTATCAAAATGATGAGGATTCAGATCGTGTAGATTATCAAAATGTTTATACCGATTCAGAAAACACAGTAATAGTTGATAATTTTCTTATGATCTATTTAAACGGGGAGAAGGTAGAGAACGAAAATAAAGTCTTAGAGAATCCAGATTTATATATACAGTTGAACAACCCAAAAGAATCAGTTGGTTTAATTGATTCTAAATTGTGGTTCGAAAATGATGGGGCAACTATAGGACGTCGTGTAGGTGAAAGTTGGGACCAAATGATATTTTTAAAAATTGATAAAAGTGATGCTGATTATATAAAGAAAACTATTGGATACAAGGAAGAATAATATAGCCGGGTATGAGTTTACATATGAGAAATTATAGGAAGAGAGGAACTTCGTATGAAGGTCCTCTCTTTTTGTTCGCAGAAGTGTACTTTTACGAACGGTTTTATTTGTATAGCACTGATTTAAATTTCAGGTATTTATCATTTAAACTGTTGTTATAATTAAATTAACAAATTTTCCGATTTTTTCAATTTGTATCTAGTGGAAAAAATCGGAATGTAAGGAGGAGAATTGATGGAGACGATATTTTTATTTTCTTTAATTATGATGATTTTAGCCATGGCATTACTTAATACTTCCAAAGTTGAAAAACTAGAAAAAAGAATAAAGCAACTCGAGGAAAAACAATAATTTTCAAGGTTTTCAAACTCCTGAACGTAAGGTTACTAATTTTTCGGTTTTACCCCAATCTTTTAACCAGTTTATCGAGTTGAGCATGAGTCATAACAAAAAAATCAACTAGCTACAACAACTCATGCAACATAAGTCGAAAACCAATTATCGGATTCAGTGGATCACACAGATGTACTGGTAGACCTAAAAAATGAATTATAAAAGACCCCAGAACAGGAAGAACTCGGCCTAGTAGCTGCAAAGCGACCTGGACAAAATACATAAAGCCCTGTCAAAATCCAAATGGAATTTTGGGGATAGGACTAGGAACTGAATGTAACTTAAGTGCAGTTAAGTTACATCCGCTTATCTTTTTTACTTTGTTGAATTTGTTTAAGTATTTACATCATATTTTGGTAATACTTGTAAAAGTCATTGTTGTAATAAAATTCCACAGAAGAAAACAAAGACTACTAGGAACCATGAAGAGTGGCAAGTTAAGGTTTGTGAAAAATTTTTGAAGCTTAGCGATAGCTACACTTCTATAATTCTAGTCTTGTCTATATCTTTAGAATATTTACAAATATTTTATAAAATAATTTGGATTATTGTAGTAAGATTAAAAAATCTGTTCTTTTGTTAGCTACTAGTGTTTTAGTATTTTCTATCTTTTTACCATTTGGAGTGACAAATGTAAAAGCTAGTAGTAATGTCGATGTAGCTATAGAAGGTGAAAAATCCGATGTAAATTCAAGAGTTGCAGTAATTGAACAATCATTAATTACACCCGAGAATAATGAATCTTCAATTGGAGTTTACGGAGTTAAATCAACAGCAGTAATTAAGGTGGCAAAGTTACTTAAAGCCGGTGGAGATGAAGTTATTGATGCAGCTAAAACTTTCAATATTATTGATAGTGCAACTGCAAGAACATTTAAAAGTAATAGTAAAAAGATAGGTAATTATCTAGAGAGATTTGAAAACGCTGGCGATGATGCGGCAAATATGGTTCGGACCCAATTGCCACGATGGCTCAAGGATAATACGAGAATGAGCTCTGGTGTAGCTGAGAATATTTCAATTGCTGTATCTTGGGCTATTCGTGGCGCAGATTGGATATTCTTTTAAGAGGTGAAAAGTATGGAAAGTGGAACAGTGACCGAGTGGATGACTAAAAATAAGATCAGTGATGAAAACATCAATTTTATTGAAACCGTTTTGACATTTACATCTTCAGTGAAAATAATTCCAGATAAACAAGATGTCATAAATGAAAATTTAAAAACATTGTTTCCAAGTAAAAAGGTAATAATTAAACCCGATTTAACGTTTCAAGAATTTACACAGATTTTAAAGGATAGTGATCTTGAAGTTGATCCAGTTGAATTACTTAATAAGTATCGTTCGCAAGGGGTTTGTGTGAATCTATGTGATGAGTTGTTAAATGATGGAAAGACAAATAATACTTTTTGAGAATTTGATTAAAGAGGGGGGCAATTGCCACTCTCTTTTTTGTGTGTCTGGTATGGGCTCTATAATCGAATGTAGCTAACATGATAATTAAGTTATATTTACAATCCTGATTTTGAGTAGAAACGAGTTTACATATCATGAGTTTATCGGAAGTAAAGAAGCTCGAAATTGAGTTTATTTACTTTTAAATTTGTAAGAGTGTGGTTTTACGAATGGTTTAATTAAGATTTAATAGAAGTAATATCTTTAGATTACTATGTAAGTCTGAGGTCTTAGATACATTCAATTCCAGAGACTGATTGAAGGAATGTTAAATTTTGGTTACAATAAAATAAATCATAATATTCAAAATTGGGAGGAATACATATCGAAACGAATAAAAGACGTCTTCCGTATAGACTGGTAGCTATTTCCTTTTTGCTCTTGTTTATTCTATTTATAGGTACTGGTTTTTTCGCAAACTCTCTTAATACAAATCAATCAGTTCAAAATGTTCTTATTGATATATTCGAGAATGATACAAAAGCACAACGAGAAATGAGCAGTGAGGAAATTTCTGCAACCTCTGAACAATTTACAAGTGACATTTTAATTTTTGTACAGAAATTTCTAAAATACCCGTTTTACATGCTAGGAATATCAGCATTGTTGAGTTTGATTACACTCTTCACAATGAAACTCAATAAATTTATTTCAGCTCTTTTACTCTCTTTGGCTGGAGTGTTATCAATTTTCACATTGCTTCCACCAATATTTTTGTTCTTTGCTTCGAACAACTTATTCAAAGCGCATCAGACAAACAAAATACTGTCAGTAAATTAATATGAAATATGTGTTCTTAAGTTAAAGGTTTTAAGTAGATGCACCTTCTGATTTTAAAATTGGTTTACATATGATACCTTATCAGAATTAGCAGTGATTCAATTATTAAAATAGAGAGGCAAAAGGGACTAAGTGTCACTCTTCTGCCTCTCTTGTTTGAAAACGTGTACTTTTTCGAACGTTAATTAAAAAGTTATCAAAAGGATTTTTCTGCAAGCTTTTCGATTGCGGCTTCCAGTTTTTTAGCGTCTGAACTTGTGAAGTTATACCTGTTTTCCGAATCACCTGCTTTTACATAGCTTCCACTATCATCTTTTAGCCACAAATAATAGACTTTTCTTGATTTGTCTTGATACTCAATAAAAAGCTTAAAATCTTCGCCTACGGCTTTGACTGGCCCTGAATATGCCTCTGCATTAATCAGGAAACTCATAATTTCCTCAACCTGTTCTGGAGAACTAAAACCGATTTCGTTTTCGGTGCGCGTAGGTGCTCCGTACTTAGTTAAACCAGGACCACTAACGCTTATGGAAGCAACATCACTAACGTCTGCTAAATTACGTTCACCACATTCTGTTATTGCTGCAACACACATGATCAAAATTGAAATCCATATTTTTCTCATAAAGATCACCTCGCAAATTAGTATGGACCGACCTTCGTCTCATAATTACCTGTAAAGATAAAGAAGGGCATTGCTGGAGGGGGACCTTCCGTAAAAATTTTATAATCTGAAAAACATTGTTAAAGAAAAAGCAGAAAACACATGCTGATTTTTCAATATGATTCACATTTTTTTATAACAAAATTACAGTATAAATATTTTAACTTTCAATAAAATATGAATTTATTATACTAGAAAAAAGAATAAAGGAATTAGAAAAAGATGATGGATGCAGGACTTTCCAATTCCTACTTTGCTGGATTGCAATACTATACTGGAATCCTTTAAAGATACAGCCGTGGCAACAGGGGGGATCAAACTTTATGGAATTTGCAAAAAAGATCCGATACATACGGTCTGAATAATGAAGGTTGGGGATATAAAAATGAGAGAGAAGAAGCTGCTTTAACTGAGCATCTCCTCTCTCTTTTTTCAGTACAAAGCGAATATACTGCAAAGCTATTTAGGACTACAAATTCCTGCCACAAGCATGACTGGAACCAGACGAAAATAGCTAAATTAATGAAGAAATTAAAATAACCCCAAATACTATGCTTTTACAGAAACAGAAGTTTTTTTAAAAAAAAAGCAAATCAGGAGTTATCGGTTTCTGGCTGTGTGGGATTAAGAAGTTCTTTCAGGCGTTCCAGCCGCATCCAGCGTGGCAGGAATTGGCGCATTTCATCATCATTATAGCCAACTTGAAGTTTTGTGCCGTCATGGACAATCGGCAGATGGAGTACTTTGGGATTGTTTATGATGAGTTCGTAAAGTTGCGGCAACGATAGGCTATTGAGATCGATCTTAAGCTTTTTGACGATATTCGTTTTTTTAGATATGATGTCCTCGGTTCCTTCGTTTGTGAGCGAAAGGATTTCTTGGATTTCTTTTATAGTGATAGGGGTAGTCGAAAGGTTCTTTTCTTCGAACGGAATACCGTAATCAGTTAACCACTGTATTGCTTTCCGACAGGAATTATTACTGCTGATCGTAAATAGCTTAGCTTTCATTTTTTTCACATCCCTTTCATTCTATCTCGCCACTCCTCATTTTTTGGACCGCTTCCGGAGGAAATAACAATCGGCAAAAAGCTTTGGCAAATTGCTGATAATCCACTTCTTTCCCTTGGCTGATCCGATCCCTCAAATTTTCAAGCAGTGATTCCAAAAACCAAATTAATGTTTCTCTGTCAAGGTCAGGCCACAGTAATTCCTTTTCATCCAAGTATGCTAAATGTGCCAGGAATTTTTCGCGGATTTTAGATTTAGCTTCGTTCATTACCTCTGCCAATTCGGCATCTTTCATTATTAATTCGGGCATAAGCTTTTGCAGATGTTCTTTATTTACGTTGTGAAAATGTAATGCTAAACGTCCTGCGAGCACTTTTTCCGGATCACCGCTTTTCCATTCCAGTTCCAAAGGCATCAAGGTATCCAATTGTTCTTCTATCAATGACATCAGCAATTGGCGTTTGTCTGAGAAATACCGATAAAATGTTCCTGTCGAAACCTGCGCATGCGCGGCAATTTCTTTTGCGGTGGTTTGTTCAAATCCTTGAAGGATAAATAACTCACGGCCACTTAGAATCAAAGCCTCTTTCTTGAGTTTTGAACGCATTTGTTTTGGAGAGCTTGGGTAGACACCCACTAAGTTATCATGGGACATTTTCTCACCTCATGATTAAAGATAGCATAATATGATAAAAAAACATGAACTCTGGTTCATGTTTTTGGGTGATTTTTTTAATGGAGGAGTCACATGACTGTCAAATAAGGACAAGAATAGTGGCGAAATCCAGAGTTATGAAGACGGAAGAGAATGGTTGAAACTGCTTCTAAAATTGCTCCAGATATTAAATGAAGAAACCTGAAAATGCATTTAGAACAGAAACTGAAATCAGCAACTATTTAATGTATGATGAGGAGAGAAGCAGTCACTCAGCAGAAAGGATGATTCCAATGGCAGTTACGCAACAGCAACTCAACGATTGGCAGCAGAAGTACCCGTTATTATCCGACGTGATGGATTTCCGTCCGGTGTTTTGGCTGAATCCGAATGAAACAAAGTCTTCGGAAACCGGGCAACTGGCCGTAACGAAAGAGGATATGCAGGGAGCGGAGGAGCTATGGCAGCGCTTTGCGCCTTTCTTAGCGAAAGCGTTTCCTGAAACGGCAGAAGCTGGAGGAATCATCGAGTCTCCATTGAAAGAAATTTCCGCCACTAAAAAAATTCTGGAAACCATGTACAACACAAAAATTCCCGGCAGACTGTTCCTCAAATGTGACAATGAACTCGCGGTCGCGGGATCGATCAAAGCGCGCGGCGGCTTTTATGAAGTGCTGCATCATGCGGAGCAATTGGCGCTGGACAATGGCATGATCACTGATGGCGATGATTACAGCAAGTTTGCATCCAAAGAGTTCAAGGATTTTTTCGGCCAGTATTCAATCGGCGTAGGTTCGACAGGCAATCTTGGGCTCAGCATCGGCATTATCAGTGCGGAGCTGGGTTTTTCCGTATCGGTTTATATGTCGGCTGATGCGAAAGCGTGGAAGAAAGATTTGCTGCGCTCAAAAGGCGCGATTGTTCACGAATTTGAAGGCGATTTCGGCGAAGCCATTCTGGAGGGACGTCAACAGACCAAAGAGAACCCGATGGCGTATTTTGTCGATGACGAAAACTCGAAGCACCTGTTCCTGGGCTACAGCACAGCGGCTTTCCGGCTGAAAAAACAATTGGATGATCTGGATTTGACTATTGATGCGGAACATCCGCTGGTCGTTTATTTGCCATGCGGTGTTGGCGGTTCGCCGGGCGGCATCACTTTCGGGCTCAAGCATATTTATGGGGATGCCGTCCATTGCTTCTTTGTTGAACCGACGCATTCGCCGTCCGTTCTGATCGGTTTGATGACGGGCCAGAAAGAAAAAGTATGCGTGCAGGATTTCGGCATCGATAATCTCACTGAAGGCGACGGACTTGCAGTCGGCAGGCCGTCGAGTTTCGCATCGTCAATCAGTGAAAGACTGATCAGCGGCATTTACACCCTTGAAGACGAGGAACTGTACCGGTTATTGGCGATTCTGGCTGACGGCGATGATATGTTTGTCGAGCCTTCCGCGGCATCGTCTTTGCTCGGTCCTGTGAAATTGAGCCAAGATGAATATCTGTCTGCACGCGGTGTGGATCCGGAAAAGGCTGTGCACATTGCCTGGTCTACCGGCGGCGCGTTGGTGCCAGAGGAAAATATGCAGGCGATGTACGAAAGAGGCAAAAATTTACGTGAATAAAAAATCGTTTTAGCAATAAGGAGCCGGAATGATGCAGAGATGTACAGAATGCAACGAACCTTTCAAATGGAATCAGCTTTATCAATCATTATGGTTCGCTTTTCGGCCGGTTCGGTGCCGGAAGTGCGGGACAGTTCATAAGGTTGGGAGTGCTTCCCGGCTGTTGACGGTTTTCTTGCTGCTGGTGCCTATGATCTATATTTCGATTGTCATGCGGAATCTTGGATTGCTGGAAGTTATTTTGCCGATAGCAGCTGTGATTGCCCTGGTTTCATTGGTGCTGCCATTTTTTCTTAAATATGAAAAAGCCGAATCAAGCATTGACACAAATTATGGAAATCGATAAGATAATAAAAATACATTAAATTCCGGGAAGATAAGAGTAGGTATATGAAGTGTCAAAGCGAGCCAGGGATGGTGGAAGCCTGGTGGCCGAAGTATATCGAACCGCATATCTGAGAAACCGCCTGAACTCGAGTAGGGCAGGTCGGCTGGCGCCGTTACCGCTTTAAGCAGGTCCGTTGATCGGGCAATCAGAGTGGTACCGCGGGAACCCCGTCTCTAATTCACATTAGAGATGGGGTTTTTTCTATTTTACCGGAAAACAGGAGGAGTGGAACGATGGATTATGACAAGTTGTTTGCTGAGGAAATTGTGAAGAATCTGGCTGGCGGTATGTCTTTGGAAACTGTAAGTGGCTTAGTTGAAAAACCGAAGTTTGATGGCCAGGGTGATTTGGCGTTTCCCTGTTATTCATTAGCGAAGATCCAAGGCAAAGCACCGCATATGATTGCAAAGGAGCTGGCGGAGCGGATAAAACATCCTGTGTTTGATGATGTCGTTGCGGCAGGACCATATGTGAACTGCTTCTTGAAAAAATCAGCCGTCAGTAAAGAGTTGCTGCAAACGATAATGGAAGAAAAGGCGGCATATGGCGGGAGCGGGCTCGGTCAAGGCAAAAATATCACCATCGACTTTTCATCCCCCAATATTGCAAAACCTTTTTCGATGGGCCATCTGAGGTCGACGGTGATCGGGAATTCACTCTCGAAAATTGTTGAAAAGCTTGGATATAAAGCAGTGGGGATCAATCATCTTGGAGACTGGGGCACGCAGTTCGGAAAATTGATCGTCGCCTATAAGAAATGGGGCGATGAAGCGGCGGTGAAGGAGAATCCGATTCCGGAGCTATTGGCGCTGTATATCAAATTCCATGAGGAAGCCAAGGAAGATTCGGCTTTGGAAGACGAGGCCAGAAAGTGGTTTTGGCAATTGGAGAACGGTGATTCGGAAGCAGAGGGATTATGGAAGTGGTTTAAAGATGAATCGCTGAGCGAATTCAATAAAGTATATGAACTTTTGGGCGTGGATTTCGATTCATTTGCCGGCGAAGCCTTCTATAACGACAAGATGGTTGCGACCATTGAATTGCTGAAGTCGAAAGAGCTGCTGACGGAGTCCGAAGGCGCTGACGTGGTGGATTTGACGGAAGAAGGGCTGCCTCCGTTTCTGATCCGGAAAAGTGACGGCGCGACGCTTTACGGCACGCGGGATCTGACGGCAGCTTTATACAGAAAAGAGAATTATCATTTTGCGAAATCGCTGTACGTGGTCGGACAGGAGCAGACACTGCATTTCAGGCAATTGAAGCTGGTGCTGAAAAAGATGGGCTATAGTTGGGCGGATGAGATGGAACACATCCCGTTCGGATTCATCTTGAAAGACGGGAAGAAGATGTCGACCCGTAAAGGCAAAGTGGTTTTATTGGATCAGGTGTTAAAAGACGTGATCGAATTGGCGGAAAAGAATATCGAAGAGAGGAATCCTGCACTTGCGAATAAAGCGGAGACGGCACAAATGGTTGGCGTCGGAGCAGTGATCTTCCATGACTTGAAGACGGAACGGCAGAATAACGTCGAGTTTTCACTGGAAGCCATGCTGCGTTTTGAAGGCGCCACGGGACCTTACGTCCAGTATACCCATGCCAGAGCCTGCTCGATTTTACGGAAATCGGGAATGGCGGTGGAAGATATTACGGCTGTTGGACTGGACGACAGCTACAGTTGGGAAGTCATCAAAGATTTGATAGCATTTCCGGAGGTGATTCTGAAAAGTTTTGAGCAAAGCGAACCTTCCGTTATTGCGAGATATGCGATCGAACTGGCACAGGATTTCAATAAATATTATAGCCATGTGAAAGTTTTGGAGGATGATGGGCAACTGGAAGGAAGATTGGCTTTGGTTTTTGCCGTTACTGTGGTCTTGAAGGAAAGTCTCCGGTTGCTTGGAATCCAGGCGCCGGAAGAAATGTGAAATTTGCCGTCTCTTGCAGGACACTTCCGCTTTCCCTCGAATACTATAGGCAACAGCTGAAAATGAAAGGAGAAAACCATGGCGATTCAATCCAATCACATTTTTATTAATTTGCCCGTAAAAGACCTGGACAGATCCATGCAGTTTTTTGGCGATATCGGATTCGAGTTCAACGAACAGATGACGGACAATAATGCCGCGTGCATGATAGTTGGCCGCAATATATACGTGATGCTGCTGGCCGAAGATTATTTCAAAAGCTTCACCGGCAAAAAATTATGCGACTCAGCCGCCAGCACGGAGGTGATCGTCTCGATCACTTCAGAAAGCCGGGCCGGAGTTGATGAAATCGTGCAAAATGCGCTGGCGGCAGGCGGTTCCGCCTCCAACGACAAAATGGACAACGAATTCATGTACGGCTGGAGTTTCGAGGACATCGACGGACATTTATGGGAAGTCATGTATATGCCGGAAGATGATGATGCAGGTGATGAAGAGTTTTATGGTTGAGAGTTTTTGAGTGGGTTGGAATATCTGGTAAGAGCGAAGAGGAAATATTTAACAGAAAAAGTTCTTTGTTTCACGGTGGTGAAATAGAGAGCTTTTTTATGTGGGTTTTTATTGCTGAATTTAAGGAATCGACGATAAACGCTTAAAAAACGACGATAAACATAAAAAAATCGACGATAAAATCCGGAAAATCGACGATAAATCAAAGCAGTTATTGAAGATTTTGATTCAGAAATTATTAATGGGAAATATTGAGATTTAGCCAGATTTTTATTTTAGTATGTAAGTTTCTTGAAAGAGCCCATTCCAATATTTAACAGAGGAATTTTTCTGCTACAAGTTCTTGAAATACAAGGCTGTTTCTTTGAGTTTTTATTGCTGAATTTAAAGAATCGCCGATAAACGTTGGAAAATCGCCGATAAACCCAAAAAAATCGCCGATAAAACTTCAAAAATCGCTGATAAACTCAAGAAAATCGCCGATAAAATTTATATGTACGATGCAGTCGCTACTGCATAAAAATTAATGGAAATTATAGGAAGTGAACGGCGATTTTTATTCAACCCTAAAAAAACATATCACCACATAAAAAAGCGGCCGCGAAATTCACGCGACCGCCTCTATATTTTATAAATAATCCGCATACCGTTTCTCAAGATAATTTTGCAGCACCGTCATGATCGAACAGATTGCCCAGTAGATCAATGCCACCAGTATCAGCAGCGTGAGCAAATCATATTCGCGGGCTCCGACTGTCCGTGCTTTCTGGAAAATTTCCGGCACGGTAATCATCGCAGCGAGCGACGAAGCTTTGATCAGGTCCAGGTAGACGTTGGATAACGGCGGCACGGCAATCCGCACAGATTGCGGAAGGATGATGCGCCTCATCGTCTGCCAGTAAGTGAGCCCGAGCGCGGTGGAAGATTCCCATTGGCCTTTGTCGACTGAAGCGAGTGATGACCGGAATACTTCCGCGATGTAGGCGGCACTGTTGATACTGAAGCCGATCAATGCCGCCTGTACTGCTGTAAATTCGATGCCGATGACGGGCAATGCGAAATACAGAAGAAATAAAATCACGAGTATCGGCACGCCTCGCATAAATGAGATGTAAAGTCTCGCCGGATATTGCATGATCTTGACCGGAGATGTCCGGGCAAGCGACAGGAAAAATCCGATGATCAATCCGCAGAGCATGCTGACGATCGAAATGAGTAATGTATACCAAATGCCTTCAAGTACATAGGGGAGGGATTCGATCGCCAAAACCGGATCGAACAGCAATCCCCATTCAATTTCATTCATCGAACCCCTCCGTTTGATATTTAATAATGCAGCTAGTTAATTTAAATATTCGTTATTCCTCAAACTAGCTGAGCGGCCGTTTCCGCTTTTCTTTGTCCAGACTCCAGCGGCCCAGCTCTTCGGGTCATAAGCCGGCCTGGCTATGCGGCAAAAAAACGCCGCTCCGCTATTCCGTCCAAACCCTTATTGCTCCTGCATCGCTACGCTAGCTTCGTCGCAAGAGATAAACTCAAACAAGTTTGAGTTATCTCTCGTTGTCGCTTTTCCCTATTCCTCAATATCAGGCTCGACCGACACGTCAGCTCCTCCGAAGAACTCTTCGGAAATTTCAGTGATGCTGCCGTCTTCAAGCATTTCGTCGAGAACGCGGTTGACGTTTTCAGCCAGTTCTTCGTTGTCTTTATTCATGACAAGGCCAACTTCAGATGGCGCGTATTTGATGTCCGGGTGGATAGTGATGTTGAGTTCCGGGAACGCGGCTACGCCGAAAGTGGAAAGGTAGTAATCGTTCAGGATGACGTCTGTGCGTCCGATGGAAACGTCGCGCAAGTAGACTTCATTTGATGCGTTATCATAAGTTACTTCTTCAGCCCCGTATTCACGGGCGATTTCCATGTAGATGGAAGTCGAAGCGCCTGCCGCTTTTTTGCCTTCAAGATCTTCCAGTGAAGAAATTCCCGATAAATCGTCTTTACGGACAACAGCTGTGCCGTATGAATATTTTACAGGAGTCGAGAAGATGAACTCTTCAGCGCGGTCTTCTGTAATTTCAATGTCATTAGCTGCAATGTCGACTTGGCCAGTCTGCACACTTGTCAGCATTTCATCAAAGCCCATTTCCTTGAATTCGATATCAAGTTCGAGGCGGTCAGCCACTTCACGCGCAACTTCCACTTCAAAACCGGTAAGTTCATCAGATTCAGCATCGCGGAATGACGTTGCCAGTAAAGTACCGGAAGTCGCAACAGTCAATGTGCCTTCTTCCTGAATTTCATCCCAGGCAGTTTTCTCTTCGGTTGCAGTATCTTCATCTCCGCCGCATGCAGTCAGTAGCAGCGCTGAAGCTGCAAATAGTGCCGGGGCAAAGAACATCTTTTTCATTTTCACCATATAATTTACCTCCCTGTATTATAGTCCTTTAAAAACATAGCATTAAGCGTGTAAGAGGGCAATAACATAGAGACTGAATTTTAAAACACAGAAGATTCCTGCAACTCAAGGAAAATAATTATTTTATGTAAACAAAAACAGCCGTCTCCCAAAAAGCTGACGGCTGCTTCTAAAATCATTTTTTCAGTTTAATGACGAGTTCTTCATCCGGTGTAACGAAAACCGTTTTTTGTTCGAAATAGATGACGAATCCGGGTTTTGCGCCATTCGGTTTCTTCACTTGCCGAACTTCCGTGTAATCCACTGGAACGGAAGATGATTCCCGCGCCTTGCTGAAATAGGCGGCAATTGTGGCGGCTTCGAGGATGGTCTCTTCGTCCGGCTCCGGATCGTGGATGATGACATGTGATCCCGGAATATCTTTTGTATGCAGCCACGTATCGGATTTCGAAGCCACTTTGAACGTGACATAATCGTTCTGCTTATTGTTTTTGCCTACCGATATCGGGATGCCGGTGCTTGAAACATATGGTTCAACGGATGGTTTAGTCGGCTTTTTCTTTTTCTTCGACTTTTGCGCCTTCATGTAACCCTGTTCGGCCAGCTCTTCGCGGATTTCTTCAATATCGGAAATGCCGGCTTGCTGCACCTGTGACATCAAAGTTTCAAAATAAGCGATGTCGTCTTCGGTTTTTTCGATTTGTTCCTGGGTCTTGACCAAAGCGGTTTTGGCTTTCTGGTAACGCGAATAAAACTTCTGGGAGTTTTCGATCGGCGTCTTCCGTGGGTCAAGGGGAATCAGAACTTTTTCTTCATTATAATAATTGTCCACTTCGATTTCCTTCATGCCTTTTTGGATGCGGTGGAGGTTGGCCATGATCAGTTCGCCGTTCAATTGGAGAAGATCGCGTTTTTCCGCCTGATCCTGCTCTTTTTTCAATTTTTTTAATTTCAGTTTCAGTTTTGAAATTTCGTTCTGCAGCCAGCGCTCCAAATCGCCTGCCTGCTGTTTGACGCGGTCGCGCTCGGCTTTTGCGTAATACATGCGGTCGAGCAAGTCTCCAAGATTCGGAAAGCTCAGACCCTGGGAATCCAAATGTTCGAGAGGAGTCGCAGAAAAATAACTTTTGCCTTCCTGCTCGACGTAATAGCCCGAAGGATTTTTCTGCCTGAAATCATCCAGGAACTTTTTAGCGGCCGATTCCTTGTCGCCTGCTGCTGTCAATCGGTGATGCAATTCACTCGCAGTCAGCGGAGAAAATCCGGCGTACTGCTGGACCAATTCCTTTTCATCCAGATTCACTAACGCATCCGTATTGGTAAACGGATCCCGTTTATCCTGGGACGGCGGGAAGATATAAGGCTGCCCCGGTAAAATGGTACGGAATGAATTGACGCTCGGCGGCAGATGCTTGAGGCTGTCGAGTATCATCATCCGTTCCGAGTCGACCAGGATGACATTCGAATGCCTGCCCATCATTTCGACGTGAAGTTCACGTTCGATGTCGTCGCCGATTTCATTTTTTGCTTTGATCTTCAAAATGATGAGCCGGTCCATTCCGTGCTGGGAAATTTCTGTAATGACGCCGCCTTCGATATGCTTGCGGAGAAGCATGCAGAACATCGGGGGTTCGGAAGGGTTGGTATTCGCTTCTTTCGTTAAATGGATTCGTGAATATGAAGGGTGGATCGAAATCAATAATTTATGGTTGCTTCCTTGCGAGCGGATGTGGAGCAGCAGTTCAAGCTGATTGGGCTGATGAACTTTTGAAATTCTGCCGCTGACCAGCTGTTGCAGTTCACTGGTCATCGCTTTTGTAAATAATCCATCAAATGCCATGAAAAATCCCTCTTTCAAATCGTTTTGTTCCATCTTATCATTTCTGGCGTGTATTATGATATAATAAGACAGTTAGTTACAAAACGAAGAATATAGACCGGATCTAATGGCGGTGGTTAAGGTGGTTAAAGAAATGAGAAAACAACGCGGACTGCTGATCGTGTTATCAGGGCCTTCCGGGGTCGGCAAAGGCACAGTCAGAAAAGAGCTGTTCTCACAGCCGGATACGAATTATGAATACTCCATATCGATGACGACACGGTCGCCCCGTGAAGGCGAAGTGGATGAAGTCGATTACTTTTTCAAGACGCGCAACGAATTCGAGGATTTGATCGAACAGGGTCAATTGCTTGAGTATGCTGAGTTTGTCGGGAATTATTACGGCACTCCTCTGGAATACGTCAATAAGATGCGTGACGCGGGGCGTGATGTGTTCCTTGAAATCGAAGTGCAGGGAGCTGCACAGGTGCGGGACAAGGTGCCGGATGGCCTGTTCATCTTTTTGGCGCCGCCAAGCCTTTCCGAACTTGAGGAGCGGCTGGTCGGCCGTGGAACCGAATCCGATGAAGTGATCGCTTCTCGGCTAGGGGCGGCCAGACAGGAACTTGAAATGATGAACCTCTATGATTACGTGGTTGAAAACGATGAAGTGGAAAATGCCTGTGACCGCATCAACGCCATTATTATTGCTGAACACTGCAAGCGTGAACGTGTAGAAAAAAGATACTTTGATATGCTAAAGGAGAATGCATGATGTTATACCCATCCGTTGATAAATTAAAAAGCCGTATCGATTCGAAATACTCTTTGGTTGCCTTGGCTTCCAAACGTGCACGCCAATTGCACGAAAATGGCGATGAGAAACTTTCGGGATACACATCCGCTAAACCGGTAGGCAAAGCGCTTGAAGAAATTGCGGAAGGTGCCTTGACTCAAGTGCGCCAGGACGAAACTGCTATCTATGAAGACGAAATTTAACCATTAATCACAACCTACGACTCCCAGAGCAAATTTGTTCTTTGGGAGTTTGTTGTTTAGAAAGGGTGTTTGCGTTGTTGGTGAATCGCAGAATTTTATTGTGCGTGAGCGGGGGAATAGCTGTTTATAAAGCGGTTGCACTTGTCAGTAAATTATCTCAGGCTGGAGCGGATGTAAAAGTCATCATGACGGAATCGGCGCGGCAGTTTGTTCAGCCGCTGACTTTTCAGGTCATGTCCCGGAACGATGTCTTTTACGATACGTTCGATGAAAAAGATTCTTCTGTCATTGCCCATATCGATCTGGCGGATTGGGCGGACCTCATCATTGTGGCTCCGGCGACTGCCAATGTCATTGGCAAGCTGGCGAACGGCATCGGCGACGATATGGTGACGACCACATTGCTGGCGGCAACTGCTCCGATCTGGATCGCACCGGCGATGAATGTCCATATGTATGATCATCCGGCAGTCAAACGGAATATCCAGCGGCTGCATGACGACGGCATCCGTTTTATCGAACCGTCGGAAGGATTCCTGGCTTGTGGTTATGTCGGCAAAGGGCGTCTCGAAGAACCTGAAAAGATCACGGAGTTGGTGAATGGTTTTTTCAGCCGGGAAATGCTTTTGAAAGGAAAAAAAGTGGTGGTGACAGCAGGGCCGACACGGGAACGCATCGATCCGGTCCGCTTTTTGACGAACTTTTCGAGCGGCAAAATGGGATATGCCATGGCGCAGGCTGCAGCTGAACTTGGCGCAGAAACCATCCTGATCAGCGGTCCGGTGTCATTGCCGGCACCTTCAGGCGTAAAGCGGATCATGGTTGAAAGCGCAGAAGATATGCTGCAGGCGGTAAAAGCGGAATATGCGGATTCGGATTTTGTCATCAAAACAGCTGCAGTCGCCGATTACCGGCCGAAGACCCTGCACGGGCAAAAGATGAAAAAGCAGGACGGTGACGCTTCGCTGGAACTCGAGCGGACAGCTGACATCCTCCATTACCTGGGGACTGAAAAAGGCAAGCAGGTCCTCATCGGCTTTGCGGCAGAAACAAATGATGTAAGCCATTATGCGAAAAGCAAACTTGAAAGAAAAAATGCCGATTATATTATTGCCAACGATGTGACTGAGTCACAGGCGGGATTTGAATCGGATACCAATAAAGTGACGATTTATGGAAAAGGTGATTTCGAGAAATCTTTCGAACTTCTTCCAAAACAGGAATTGGCGCGCCAATTGCTGAAGCTGATTGTTGAAAGGGAAATGCGAAATGATCGCTGAAGTTATTGTTGATGTTGCTGCGCATCCCATTGACCGGCCGTTCGACTATTTGATTCCTGAAAAATTGGAAGCTTTGGCGGAGCCGGGCATGCGGGTGAAAGTGCCTTTTGGGAACAGAAAAGTGCTTGGGTTCATCACCAATATAAAAGAAACATCCGATTTCGATCCGGGCCGCATGAAACCCATACATGAACTGATGGATGTCGTTCCGGTCCTGAATACAGAGCTGCTGAAAATGGCAACCTGGATGAAGGAGCAGACCGTTTGTTTTGAAATTGACGCGTTGCAGGTCATGGTGCCTGCCGCATTGCGGGCGAAATACGAAAAGCGCTTTGTGCTGGCAAGCGGGCTGGAGGCAATCGATTCGCGTCTTCATCCTTATTTCGGCAATAAACCTTTTATTCGCAGCCAGGATGCTGAAGAAGTATTCGCGTTGATCAAAAAAGAGCTGGATAAAGGGACAATCATTGCTGACACCAATATCCAGCAGCAGACGGCTGTTAAAAAAGTCCGTATGATCCATATTTCAGAGTCTGTCGAAAAACTTGAATCCATTGAAATCCGCGGCAACGCGAAGCAGCAGCTGAAGCTGATGGATTTCATGAAAAAGAATCCAGGGCTTTCCATTGAATCGTCCGAACTCCAAAAAATAGCTGGTGTAACGCTGCCGACTATTTACAGCCTGGCTGAAAAAGGAGCGGCTGATTTATCGAATGTGGAAACGTACCGGGATCCGAAGATGCTGACCGAAATCGAGAAAAAGGAAAATCTGGTGCTGACTGAAGCACAGCAGAACGCTTTTGATGCCATCGAAAAATCGTTGAACACACCCAAAACATTCCTTTTACACGGTATTACCGGAAGCGGCAAGACGGAAATTTACCTGCAGACCATTGATCAGGTGCTGAAGGAAGGCAAAGAAGCGATCATGCTGGTTCCCGAGATTTCCTTGACCCCGCAAATGACTTTGCGCTTCAAGGAACGGTTCGGTGATATGGTCGCTGTTCTCCACAGCGGCTTGTCTGCCGGTGAAAAATACGATGAATGGCGCAAGATCCAGCGCGGCGAAGTGAAAGTGGCGGTTGGTGCAAGATCGGCGATTTTTGCGCCGTTTGAGAATCTTGGACTGATCATTCTCGATGAAGAGCATGAATCCAGTTATAAGCAGGACGACTCGCCGCGCTATCACGCACGTGACTTGGCTATTTGGCGCGGTGGCTATCACAGCTGCCCGGTCATTTTGGGCAGCGCGACCCCTTCGCTGGAATCCTATGCACGCGCGCAAAAAGGGGTTTACGAATTGCTGGTGCTGGAGAAACGCGCAAGAAATCAACCCTTGCCTGCAGTCCACATCGTCGATATGCGCGAAGAGCTGAGAACCGGCAACCGGTCGATGTTCTCAATTCAATTGGCGGATGCGATCCGGGACCGGCTGGCGAAGAAGGAACAAACGGTTTTGTTCCTGAATAAGCGGGGCTATTCTTCGTTTGTACTTTGCCGTGACTGCGGGACGGTCATGCAATGTCCGAATTGCGATATTTCATTGACCTATCACCGGTCGAGCGAAATGATGAAATGCCATTATTGCGGATATGATGAGCGGGTGCCGCATACTTGTCCGGAATGTGAAAGTGAGCATATCCGTTTCTTTGGAACAGGCACCCAAAAAGTGGAAGAAGAATTGGCGAAGCTCGTGCCGGAAGCAAGGGTTTTGCGGATGGATGTTGATACGACGCGCAATAAAGGCGCCCATGAAAAAATCCTCAATTCCTTCGGGGAAGGGAAAGCCGACATTCTGCTGGGCACACAAATGATTGCCAAGGGTCTGGATTTCCCGAATATTACCCTGGTTGGTGTGCTGTCCGCAGATACGACATTGCATCTGCCGGATTTCCGCGCAGCCGAAAAAACGTATCAATTGCTGACCCAGGTAAGCGGCAGGGCAGGACGTGACGTGCTGCCGGGAACCGTTTTTGTGCAATCCTATACGCCCGAACATTACGCAATCACCCTGGCGAAGGATCAATTATATGAACCGTTCTACGATCAGGAGATGGCCATGCGAAGGGCGAGCGGATATCCACCTTATTATTATGTCGTGAATATCCAGTTCACGCATGAAGATCTGATGACGGTGGCGGAATATGCCCAGCAGACGGTTGAATATTTACGGCAGCAATTGTCGGACCAAACCATCATCATAGGCCCTTCCGCCTCGCTTATCGCCCGCGTCAACAATAGATATAGATATCAATGTTTGATAAAATACAAAAAAGAACCGAGATTGACCGAAGTGATGCAGCAATTGATCAAAATCTATCGTTCCGATTGGCTGAAAAAAGGGGCCACACTGGCAATCGATATGAATCCGACTTCGGTGATGTAAAAGAAAAGAGGAACTGAAAATGGCTATACGACCTATCGTAAAACATCCCAGCGATGTACTTGAAAAATCTTGTGAACCTGTAACCAATTTCGATAAAAATCTGGCTGTCCTGCTGGATGATATGTACGAAACGATGATCGAAGCGGATGGTGTTGGAATTGCGGCTCCCCAAGTGGGGACTGCAGTCCGCGCCGCCATCGTCGATTTCCGTGAAGGACAGGATCCGATCGAGATGATAAACCCGGAACTTGTATTATATGAAGGTTCCGACACCGATATCGAAGGCTGTTTGAGTTTTCCGGGTGTTTTCGGTGAAGTGGAACGATATGACCATATCAAGATAAAAGCGCAGGAACGGGATGGTTCATGGTATGAACTTGAAGCGGAAGGCTATGAAGCCCGCGCGATCCTGCACGAAATGGATCATCTGGATGGTGTTTTATTCACCAGCAAAATCACGAAATATGTGACTCAGGAAGAACTGGATGAAATGATCCGTTTGCAGGAAGAAGAGGAGGAATCCATTTGACCAGAATCATATTTATGGGGACTCCGGCTTTTTCCGTTCCGATTCTCCGCATGCTGGTTGAAGAAGGCTACGACGTCATTTCTGTTGTGACACAGCCGGATCGCCCCGTTGGCCGTAAAAAAGTGCTGACAGCTACGCCCGTCAAAGAAGAGGCTTTGCGTCTTGGATTGCCGGTTTATCAGCCGCAAAAACTGAAGAACCCTGAAGAACTGCAAGCCGTATTGGATCTGGGAGCGGATTTGGTGGTAACGGCTGCGTTCGGACAAATTTTGCCGACTGAGATACTGGAAACGCCGAAACTCGGCGCCATCAATGTACATGCTTCTTTATTGCCTGCATACCGTGGAGGCGCTCCGATCCATCAGGCCATTATCGATGGACAGAAAGAAACAGGAGTCACCATCATGTATATGGTGGACCGGCTGGACGCGGGAGATATCATTTCCCAGACGGCGGTGCCGATTGAAAAGCACGACCATACCGGCAGCATGTTCGATAAACTCAGCGCAGCGGGAACAGAATTGCTGAAAGCGACTTTGCCTTCTATTATAGAAGGGACGAACGAGCGCATTCCGCAGGACGAATCACTCGTCACGTTTGCGCGCAATATCTCGCGTGAGCAGGAGCGGATCGACTGGAACCGCTCAGCTGAAGATATATACAACCAGGTGCGCGGGCTTCATCCGTGGCCGGTTGCCTATACAAGTTTCAAACAGGACAATATGAAAATCTGGTGGTCCGAAATAGCCGAAGAATCGGGAACAGGAACACCTGGTGAAGTCGTCAGACTGACTGAGGACGCCATCCTTGTCCAGACCGGCAAAGGAATCCTGGCGATAACCGAATTGCAGCCGGCAGGCAAAAAACGGATGTCGGCCAAGGACTATTTGACCGGACCTAAAATTCAGGCAGGAGATTTATTTGAATGAAAAATAAAAAATTGCACGGCAATGTCCGAGACGCTGCATTATCAATCCTTTGGGCAGTTGAAAACAAGCAGGCGTACAGCAACCTTCTTTTGCATCAAACGATTGAAAGCTACGGGATCTCAGCGAAAAACCGCGGCTTGCTGACAGAAATCACGTATGGCACGCTGCAGCATCAGATGACGCTGGATTATTATCTTGAACCATACCTGAAAGGCAAAATCGAGCCATGGGTCAAAACCTTATTGCGGATGTCGCTGTATCAGATCGTTTACCTCGACCGCATCCCTTCCCATGCCGTTGTCCATGAGGCGGTTGAAATCGCCAAACGCCGCGGTCACGGTGGAGTCGCTTCTTTAGTGAACGGGGTGCTCCGGTCCGTGCAGCGCAATGGTGTCCGGTCATTCAACGCTATTGCCGATCCCATCGAGAAAATTTCCATCGAGACGAGCCATCCGGCATGGATGATCAAACGCTGGGCTGAACAATTCGGGCTGGAAAAAACGCGTGAAATGGCTTTGGAGAACAATAAAATCCCATCACAGACAGTCCGGGTGAATACCGTCCGCGCAACAGTGGAGGAAGCGATTGAAATGCTCAAATCCGAAGGGCTTGAAGCGGTTCCGAGTAAGATCATCCCTGAATGTCTTGTGGTTACAGGCGGCCAGCCCGCCAGAACAGCCACATTTGAAAAAGGTTTCATCACGATCCAGGATGAGAGCTCGATGCTGCCTTCTTATGCATTGCAGCTTGAACCGGGCATGAAAGTCTTGGATATGTGCGCCGCACCGGGCGGGAAATCGACACATATCGCTGAAAAACTGAACAATAAAGGCGTACTCTATTCGATGGACCTCCATCCTCATAAAGTGAAATTGATCAGGGAATCCGCCGACCGTCTGGGCCATACCGTAATTGAAACCGATGTCGGAGACGGCAAGAAGAGTGTTGAACGCTTTGGCACAGAACAATTCGACCGTGTCCTTGTGGATGCCCCTTGCAGCGGCCTGGGTGTGATCAAACGGAAACCGGATATTAAATATACGAAAAAAGAAGAGGATTTCAGCAGGCTGCAGGAAATCCAGATTGAATTGCTGGGTCAGGCTGCGCAATTGCTGAAGCCGGAGGGCATATTGGTTTACAGTACCTGTACCGTGGATAATATGGAAAACCGCGGCACTGCTGAAAGGTTTTTGAAGGAACATCCGGATATGGAAAAAATCCAGGTTTCATTGCCTGAAGCGCTCGGCGTTAAACATACCGGCTTTGTACAGGTATTTCCGCAGGATTTTGGAAGTGACGGATTTTTCATCGCCGCTTTCCGGAAGACTGGAACTGTTGAATAGTCAGTGAATCGAATTGACGTGGGATGAGGTGTAGAAATTGTTGTTTCAATATGTCATGGAAAGTGATACAGGAAAAAAGCGGGAAGTGAACGAGGACCGTGTAGCGGTCCTCAAAAGGTCTGATGGGCTGCTGCTGGCGCTGGTTGCTGACGGAATGGGCGGCCATAATGCAGGTGATGTCGCCAGTGAAATGACTGTTGCTGCTTTGAGTGAATTGTTTTTGGAAGCCGACAGTGAAAATTTCATTTCTTCGGCGAGCAAAAAAAGATGGCTTGATGAAAAAATCCGTTTCATCAACAGAGAAGTCTATAATTACGCCGGGGACCATCCTGAATGCAAGGGTATGGGAACGACATTGATTGCCGCTTTGATAGAAAAAAGTTTTTGTATAATCTGCCATATCGGGGACAGCCGGGTGTACACATTCAACGGCAAAGCTGAGCAGATAACGCGGGACCATTCCTATGTCAATGTGCTGGTTGATAACGGGGAAATCAGCGAAGAAGAAGCGGAAGACCATCCGAAAAAGAACTGGATTGTGCGCGCGCTTGGCACAGAAGCGGGCATCGAAGGGGAGATGATCGAGCTCGAACTCAGCGATTCTTCCTATCTGCTGATCTGTTCAGACGGTCTCAGCAATAAAGTCTCCAAAGAAGAAATTGCGGAAATAATCAGTTCCCCTTCAGCTTTATCGCAAAAAGGGAAAGACCTCGTTGATCTCGCCAATGACAAGGGCGGAGAAGATAATATTTCGTTTGTTCTTCTTGCCTCGAAAGCTGGGGAGGTGTAAATATGTTGATCGGCAGAAATATCAATGGCCGTTATAAGATCAAGGAATTGATCGGCGGAGGCGGCATGTCGAATGTCTATCTGGCCCATGATATGATTTTGGACCGCGACATCGCCATCAAAATGCTGCGCTATGATTTTTCGAATGAAGAAGAGCTCCGCAGAAGATTCCAGCGGGAAGCCTTATCGACCACAAGCCTGGCTCATCCGAATATCGTGAATATATTCGATGTAGGGGAAGATGGTGCAATTCCATATTTGGTAATGGAATATGTACCCGGAAAAACATTAAAAGAATACATAATCGAACATTCACCGATTGCGCCTGAACGCGCAGTGAAGATTATGAAGCAATTGGCATCCGCTTTGGCGCATGCCCATCATAACCAAATTGTCCACCGCGATATTAAACCGCAGAACATACTGATGGACGAAGACGGCAATGTGAAAATTTCCGATTTCGGAATTGCGATGGCTTTGAGCGCAACATCCTATACTCAAACCAATTCGGTGCTGGGCACTGTCCATTATCTTTCACCTGAGCAGGCGCGCGGCGGCAACGCTACGAAAAAGTCGGATATTTATTCCCTGGGGATTGTGATGTATGAATTGCTGACAGGCAGATTGCCGTTTTCAGGTGAATCAGCAGTTTCGATCGCTTTGAAGCATTTGCAGACGGAAACTCCGTCACTTCGCGAAATCGTGCCCACTATTCCGCAAAGCCTGGAAAATGTCGTTTTGAAAGCCACGGCGAAAAATGCACAGCATCGATATCAGTCGGCGGATGAAATGGATGAGGATCTGTCTACCGTTTTATTGCCTGAGCGATTGAACGAACCCAAATTTGCTGTTCCGATAGATGAAGACGCGACACGCGCGATGCCGGCCATTAAAGATGCGTCGCCTTACGTCAACGCGGAAGAAACGATCACCAGCGGCCCTGTTAAAGCCAAAGGGGGCAAGGCGAATAAAAAGCAAGCTCCGCCAAAGAAAGAAAAGAAAAAGAAACTGCCATTGATTATCGGCATAGTGCTTTTTCTTGTAATAGCCGGTCTATCTGTCGCTCTGGCATTCCCGGATCTTTTCGGTCCAAAACAGGCAGCTGTTCCTGACGTATCAGGTATGGAACGGGAAGAAGCGATAGAGGAGCTGGAATCGAATGGTTTTGTTATTGGCGAAGAACGGGAACGTTATTCCGAGGATGTTGAGGAAGGCGCGGTAATACGGACTATTCCTGAAGCCGGTAAAATGAGAACGGTGGAATCGAAAATTCAATTGTATTTGAGCCTCGGCAAAGAATCTGCTGAAATGGCGGATTATGTCGGCCGCAATATCGACCAGACGATGGAACTTCTTGATGCGCGTGATTTTCTTTCTGTCACGCCGACAGAGGAATTTTCGGATCGGCCAGCTGGAGAAATTCTGGAACAGAGCCCTGAAGCCGGAAGTGACATCATTCCAAGTGAAACGGAAATAGAATTTATCGTGAGTAAAGGGAAAGATATGCGTCAGGTTGACGACTTGTCGGGACTTGATGAGACGGCGCTAAGTGAATATGCCCGCTCTACAGGTTTTCATATCAACATTGTGGGGGATGAGCCGTCAAGTGAGGCGGAAGCTGGAACAGTGCTGTCACAGACTCCGGCGGCTGGCAGCGAATTGGAAGCAGGCGGCGCGATTGATGTGGTGCTGTCATCCGGACCGCCGGCATTGCCGCAAAAAACATATATTCATACAGTCCGCATCCCGTATGAACCTGAAACGCCGGCGGAAGATGGCGAGGATCCGGCAGAACAGACGGTTCAGATTTATATTCAGGATGAAACCCGCACAATGGCTGAGCCTGTCGAAGAATTTACAATCACGGAAGATTCCGAGCGGCGGATCCAATTGCAGATCACTGAAGGAAATCGGGCAGTTTACCGTATCGTCCGTGATGAAAGAGTGATCGCTGAAGAAACGATTGAATACAATAATGTGGAGTAAAAAGGAGGAAACGTATGCCGAAAGGTCAAATAAGAAAAGCGCTCAGCGGATTTTATTATGTATTGGACGAAGACGGGAAGCGTTACATCCAATGCCGTGGCCGCGGAGTATTCCGCAATAGGCAGATCTCGCCGTTGGTGGGAGATTTTGTGGATTATAAAGCGGACAATGATTTGGAAGGGACAATTTTGCACGTGTATGAGCGCAAAAACGAACTCGTCCGTCCGCCGATAGCAAATATCGACCAGGCAATTCTTGTTTTTTCGGCAAAACAACCGGATTTTCATCCATTATTATTGGACCGGTTTTTAACTGCCATCGAAGCTCATGATATTCAGCCAGTCATTTGCCTGACCAAAATGGATTTGGTGAATGAAGAGGAAAGATCGTCGATCATGGAATATACAGCGGATTATGAGAAGATCGGCTATGAAGTCATTCCGACTTTCATCGATGATCCGGATCTTCAGCAGCGGCTCATGCCGGTGCTTGAAGGCAAAACCAGTGTGCTGGCCGGTCAGTCCGGTGTCGGTAAATCGACAATGCTGAACACGATCCTGCCTTCGCTGGAACTGAAGACGGATGACATTTCAAAAGCATTGAACCGTGGCAAGCATACGACCCGCCACGTTGAATTGATTGAAGTGAACAGCGGTCTGTTGGCGGATACGCCAGGATTCAGCTCTTTCGATTTTGATACAATTGAAAAAGAAGAACTGTCAGGCTGCTTCCCTGAAATGGCTGAAAGATCGAATGCCTGCAAATTCAGGGAATGCCTGCATCTGAATGAACCTAAATGCGCCATCAAGGCGGCAGTTGATTCCGGAGAAATCCCGGAATATCGTTATAAGCATTATTTGAAATTCCTGGAAGAAATCATGACGAGAAAGCCGAGGTATTCCAATGATTAAAATTGCACCGTCGATATTGGCCGCAGACTTTTCGAAGCTGGGCGAAGAAGTGTTGGAAGTTGAAAAAGCTGGAGCAGACTGGATTCACATCGATGTGATGGATGGCCATTTTGTGCCGAATATTTCATTTGGCGCGGCCGTCATGGGAGCTTTACGCCCGCTGACAAAATTGCCGTTCGATGTCCATTTGATGATTGAAAACGCAGACCGTTATATAGAAGATTTTGCGAAAGCGGGAGCGGATTACATCACTGTACATGTGGAGGCATGCCCGCATCTGCACAGGACCATCCAATTGATCCGCTCATTTGGAGTGAAACCGGGTGTTGTCTTAAACCCTCATACGCCTGTGGAAGCGATTCTGCCGATTTTAGAGGATATTGATTTAGTGCTGTTCATGACAGTCAACCCTGGGTTTGGCGGTCAGAAATTTATAGGTTCCGTTCTGCCGAAAGTCGAACAGCTTGCTGAAATCATTAAAGAAAAAGGTCTCGATATCGACATCGAAATCGACGGCGGCATCAATGAGGAAACAATTGTTGACTGTGCCAAAGCTGGTGCCAATGTATTTGTTGCCGGATCTGCGATTTACGGTAATGCTGACCGGGCTAAAGCCTTGCAAAGCATCAAAAAGGCTGGCCAAGAGGCGATTTCGTGAAGGTCATCATCATAGCAGGAGGTCCGGCAAGCGAATTGCCGGACTTTTCAATATGGCCGGAAGATACGTTCATCGGAGTTGATGCAGGAACAATCGCCCTTCTGGATAAAGGCATTGTGCCTTCTGCGGCAGTGGGTGATTTTGACTCTGTTTCAAGAGAGCAATTCGACAGGATCAGAAAGGTTTTTCCGGATCTTCAACCGGCTTTGGCGGATAAAGACGAGACGGATACCGAATTGGCGCTGGCGGAAGCGATGGCCTATGATCCTGAAGCTGTTATCATCACAGGCGTCACAGGCGGCCGTCTGGATCATTATATGAGCGCTTTGCATGCGATATACAGCTTCCACCTGAAGTACCCTGGAACCCGATTTTACCTGATCAATAAACAGAACCGAATCCGATTTCTGGAAGCGGGCAGCCATGAAATCCTGCGGAACGGCCTATACCGCTATATTTCCTTTTATCCGTTCACGGAGGAAATCAAAGGTTTCAATTTGAAGGGGTTTAAATACGAAGTAGCGGATGAAACGATTCCTTTCGGATCCACACGTTTCATCAGCAACGAACTTGAACATGCGGGAGTTGTCTCTTTTATAGAAGGAAACTGCATCATGATTGAGAGTGCGGATGAATAGCAGTTGTTGGGCAGGTCGAATTTAAGGATCAGGTTTATACGACGCTTCGGCGCTTTGGACAGTGCAAAGATTATGCTCCTGCGCATTGCTCGTCACAAAGGATGCGCCATCTTCGTATGGCGAACCTTGCCTTCCGCAATAAGCCGAGAAGACTACTCTTATTCTGCTTCGTCGGCATTCGCCTGCTCCGGCGGCGCGCCGGCGCTAGAGAAATCTCTATAGATATGGAGCAAAACAGCGGAGACAGGTATTAGGCACTGCATATAGTAAATCCTAATAATCGTGCTCCTGCATCGCTGCGCTGCTTCGTCGCAAAGACTTAGCCTCGCACGCTTCGGCTAATGTCTTCGGAGCTGTTTTGCGGAATATAGCGTTTGGAATTACTCCTAACTTATAGAGAATATTTAGTTCAACTTATATAGAAAGAAAAATCCCCACGAAAAAATGCCAGGCTGACAATTGTCAGACCTGGCATTAATCATGAGAACGATTAAACGCGCTCAACTTTTCCTGATTTCAATGCTCTTGCAGAAACCCAAACACGCTTCGGTTTGCCGTCAACAAGGATGCGAACTTTTTGAAGGTTTGCTCCCCATGTACGTTTTGTCGAATTCATTGCGTGTGAACGAGCATTTCCGGCGCGAGCTTTACGTCCGCTTACTGCACATACTTTAGCCATGTAAGTACCTCCTCACAAGTGAAGCTGAAAATTATGATAGAATTTCAGTTCGTTTTTCATTTCACATACTTTAATAATTTACCATAGACATTTGGCGTTTGCAACTAATTTTGACACCCTTTAAAGAAAAAAACCTTTACACCTAAAAACGTCCGCTTTTCTTATATAGGGGTTTGTTGTAGAATGAAAAGAGTGAAATAGGACTCAAGGAGGAATTCTTAATGTCGATTGAAATAAAAAATGACTATGGTCAAATCGATATTTCCAATGATGTGATTGCTCAAATCGCTGGCGGAGCAGCAATCGAATGTTACGGCATTGTCGGAATGGCAACAAAACATCAAATACGCGACGGCCTTACTGATATTTTAAGAAAAGAGAACTTTGCCAAAGGTGTCATCGTGCGCCAGGAAGGCTCTGATCTTAATATAGACATGTACGTGATCATCAGCTACGGCACGAAAATATCGGAAGTCGCATACCAGGTTCAGTCAAAAGTGAAGTACACCATTACAAAAACACTCGGTATGCCTGTAAAGGCTGTAAATATCTATGTTCAAGGAGTTCGTGTCACGAACCCGTAGGAGGAGGAAGAATCGGTTATGAAGTCATTAAACGGAATTAAATTCGCGGAAATGGTGCAGATGGGTTCCCATCATTTGTTCCAAAACGCGGATTATGTAGATGCGTTAAACGTTTTTCCGGTGCCTGACGGCGACACGGGAACAAATATGAACTTATCCATGACATCAGGGGCTAAAGAAACGGAAGCGAATGTGCAGGAGCATATCGGCAAAACGGCTTCCGCTTTGTCAAAAGGCCTTTTGATGGGAGCGCGCGGGAATTCGGGCGTTATCCTTTCCCAATTATTCAGAGGCTTCAGCAAATCGATTGCCAATGAAAGTGAGTTATCGGCATCGAAATTGGCTGAGGCTTTTCAGCACGGAGTTGAAACGGCCTATAAAGCGGTGATGAAACCCGTTGAAGGGACAATTCTGACGGTCGCTAAAGATTCAGCAGCCAAAGGGATGGAATTGGCGAAAGACGAAACGGATATTATCGCCCTTTTTGAAGGCATCGTTACGGAAGCCAAAGCATCACTTGAACGGACCCCGGATCTTTTGCCGGTTCTGAAAGAAGTGGGCGTTGTCGACAGCGGCGGCCAAGGTCTTGTTTATGTATATGAAGGATTTTTAGCATCTCTTAAAGGCGAGGAACTGCCTGAGAAGCACGTCAATAATTCCATGAATGACCTGGTCAGCGCAGAACATCACAAGAACATAGCCGGTTTCATGGACACAGCAGATATTGAATTCGGTTATTGCACGGAATTCATGGTGAAATTCGAAGACGGCAAAAAAGAATTCAATGAAGCGGAATTCCGTACGGATCTCAGTGCATACGGCGATTCACTTCTTGTCATCGCTGATGACGAAGTTGCGAAAATCCATATCCACTCGGAAGAACCGGGGAAAGTCCTTACATATGGCCAGGATTACGGCAGCCTGATCAGTATGAAAATCGAGAACATGCGCCAGCAGCATATCGATATTGTCGGAGAAGACTTCAAAAAAGAAGGCAATAAGCAGGAAGCCGCTCATCCATATGCAGTTGTAACTGTTGCGATGGGCGAAGGCGTTGCGGAATTGCTGCGCAGCATAGGCGCATCTTATGTCATCGAAGGCGGCCAGACAATGAACCCGTCGACAGAAGATATCGTCAATGCCATCCGTTCGGTTTCAGCGGAACGCGTCCTGATCTTGCCGAACAATAAAAACATCATCATGGCTGCGGAACAGGCAGCAGAAATTCTTGAAATTGAAGCTGCTGTCGTGCCAACAAAAGACGTACCTCAAGGAATGGCCGCTTTATTGGCATTCAATCCATCGGCGTCGGTCGAAGAGAACCGCGAAACAATGGCCGGTGCTTCACAGCATGTGAAATCAGGATCGGTGACATTTGCGGTCCGGGATACATCAATTGATGGAATCACTATTAAAAAAGATGATTTCATGGGGATCTCTGAAGGCAAAATCGTCGTATCCGACAAGAGCCTGGAAAGTGTGACTGAAGAATTAGCCAAGAAATTGATAGACGCTGATGCTGAAATCGTCACTATCCTATACGGACAAGATGTTACGGAAGACGATGCGGAAAAACTTGGTGAATTCATCGAGTCGCTGAATGACGAAGTGGAAGTTGAAATCCATAACGGCAAACAGCCGCTTTATCCTTATATCATTTCAGTCGAATAGGCGAATGGAATTTACAAGCCGATTAAGAAAAAGCTCAGCTTTTTTCTTAATCGGCTTTTTAAGGTGCTGAAAGTTTCGTGACAGCATGTTTAATAAGAACATATGCTTTATTATCTTTGTCTAAAGCTCCTGAATCGTGTAAACTGAAGCTATACGCAAATTGAGAGAAAGGGGTTTGAGCCATGAAGTTCAAATCTGTTTTTGATATAATCGGCCCGGTCATGATCGGCCCGTCATCGTCACACACTGCGGGAGCTGCCCGCATCGGCCGGGTCGCCAGAGATTTATTCGGGCGCCAGCCGGAATGGGCAAAGATTCATCTCTATGGCTCTTTCGCCGAAACATATAAGGGACACAGCACAGACGTCGCCATAGTAGGCGGCCTCCTGGATTACGATACAGATGATGAACGCATCAAAACTTCTTTTGAAGAAGCGGCAGAGGCGGGTATGGAGTTTGAATTTATTCCGGAAACCGGCCACACTGACCATCCAAACACAGCGAGGGTCGTGGTGGGTGACAGCCGTTCAGAAATGTCGATGGTCGGGATTTCAATCGGCGGCGGCAAAATCGAAATCACTGAGCTGAACGGTTTTCCACTCCGGCTTTCGGGAAATCATCCGGCAATCCTTGTGGTCCATGATGATCGCTCGGGGTGTATTGCAAACGTTTCCAATTGTCTCTATAAATACGATATCAATATCGGCCACATGGAAGTGTCCCGCCGCCAAAAAGGCGAAATGGCGTTGATGGTCATCGAAGTGGACCAAACTGTGGACCGTGCCATAATGGATGAATTGCGGCAGCTGCCGAACATTACCCAAGTGACAAGGATCGCTGACTGAACAGGAGGATATACGAATGGATGTTTTATTCCGTAACGTTAAAGAATTGGTTGAACGCGCAGAAAATGAAGATAAACTGATTTCAGAAATCATGATTGAGCAGGAAATGCTTATTACACAGCGTTCCCGTGAAGAAATCATGATTCAGATGGAACGCAATCTGACGGTGATGGAAGAAGCGGTCGAAAAAGGGCTGAAGGGGGTACATTCCGTTTCAGGCCTTACCGGCGGAGACGCTGTCTTGCTGCAGGCGTATATTGAAAAAGGCAATACGCTGTCAGGAGCCCTTATGCTCGACGCTGTCAGCAAGGCTGTGGCAACCAATGAAGTGAATGCGGCGATGGGCACAATCTGCGCTACGCCGACTGCGGGCTCTGCAGGTGTCGTACCCGGTACGTTGTTTGCGGTCAAAAACCAATTGAATCCGACACGTGAACAGATGATCCGTTATTTATTCACTTCCGGCGCATTCGGATTTGTCGTTGCGAACAACGCTTCGATTTCCGGTGCGGCAGGCGGATGCCAGGCGGAAGTCGGTTCAGCCGCGGCAATGGCTTCAGCAGCGATTGTGGAAATGGCTGGCGGCACGCCGCAGCAAAGTTCGGAAGCCTTCGCCATCACGATGAAGAACATGCTCGGCCTGGTTTGCGATCCTGTTGCGGGATTAGTGGAAGTGCCATGTGTGAAACGAAACGCGATGGGCGCATCCAATGCCGTCGTGGCGGCAGATATGGCTTTGGCTGGCGTAACCAGCCGGATCCCATGTGATGAAGTCATCGGAGCGATGTTTGAAATCGGGCAATCGATGCCGAGTGCGTTGAAGGAAACCGCGAAAGGCGGACTCGCGGCTACACCTACCGGAAAATGGCTGGAATCGAAAATCTTCGGCGGATCGGTAGTCGGCAGTGGCAGGTAAAGATTCTGTCGCCGTCCTGAAGGGCGTCGGCAAACAGGCAGCTGAAACTTTGAAAGAAATGAACATTGAAACGATTTATGATCTGATCATGACATTTCCGTACCGCCATGAAGATTTTCAGCTGAAGGATCTGGTGGACACACCGCATAACGAACGTGTAACTGTGGAGGGAAGGGTCGAAAGCGAGCCTTCCGTCCTTTTTTTAGGAAAAAATAAATCACGGACGACTGTCCAGGTGATGGTGGGCCGCCATCTGATTAAAGCGGTATTTTTCAACCAGCATTACGTCAAAACAAAATTGCATATCGGGGAAATCGTTACTTTGACCGGGAAATGGGACCGCGGACGGCAAATCATCACCGTGTCCAATCACTCGCTTGGCCAGCGTACAGATGGCGCGGATTTTGAACCGGTCTACAGCCTCAAAGGTTCGATGCATCAGAAGTCGTTCCGGAAATTGATGCGCCAGGCCCTCGATCTGGCAAAAGATGATCTCGAGGAATGCATACCATCGAAATTTTTGGCGGAGTATAAATTGGCGCCACTTTCAGAAGCGCTCGAGTGGGTTCATTTTCCGCCGGATGGCGAATCATTGAAACAGGCCCGCCGCCGTTTTGTATATGAGGAACTTTTGATGTTCCAATTAAAGATGCAGGCATTGCGCAAAAAGAACCGGGAAGAGGAAGGCGGATCCTTCATTGATTATGATGTCGATAAAGTCCGCAATTTTGTCCAGTCGCTGCCTTATGAATTGACCGAGGCGCAAAAACGCGTCGTCAATGAAATCTCAAAAGATATGAAAGAACCTTTGCGCATGAACCGGCTTTTGCAGGGGGATGTAGGATCAGGCAAGACTGTAGTGGCGGCTATTTCCTTATATGCGACGGTGACTGCGGGGCTGCAGGGAGCGCTGATGGCGCCGACTGAAATTCTCGCCGAACAGCATGCCAATACGCTTGCGGAATGGTTTGAATCGTTTCCTGTGACCATCGCTTTGCTGACTGGTTCAGTGAAGGGCAAGAAACGTCAGTTGATTCTGGAGCAATTGGCTTCGGGCCAAATCGATATTCTGGTCGGCACCCACGCGCTTATCCAGCCGGATGTGCAATTTAAAAAACTCGGCCTCGTAATCACGGATGAACAGCACCGTTTCGGTGTCGACCAGCGGCGTGTATTAAAGGATAAAGGCTATAACCCGGATGTGCTGTTTATGACGGCGACACCGATTCCGAGAACTTTGGCCATATCGGCTTTCGGGGAAATGGATGTTTCCGTAATCGACGAGATGCCGGTCGGCCGAAAAGAGATTCAGACGTTCTGGATGAAAAAAGATATGTTCGGAAAAATCGTCGGACGGATGGAAAAAGAGTTGGCAGCCGGCAGACAGGCGTACGTCATCTGTCCGCTCATTGAAGAATCCGATAAACTCGATTTTCAGAATGCAGTTGAACTCTACAGCCAGTTATCAAGTTATTTCCACGGCAAATATACCGTCGGCTTGATGCACGGCAGGCTGCATTCAGATGAAAAGGAAGAGACGATGCGTTCATTCACCGAAGGAGAGATTGCGGTTTTGGTTTCGACGACAGTGGTTGAAGTAGGGGTGAATGTGCCGAACGCTTCCTTTATGCTGATCTATGATGCCGAGCGATTCGGCTTATCGCAGCTTCATCAATTGCGGGGACGTGTAGGCCGGGGCAGTGAACAATCTTATTGTGTGCTGCTGGCAGATCCGAAAACTGAAGTCGGCAAAGAACGGATGATGTCCATGACCGAAACGAATGATGGATTCGTGCTGGCGGAAAAGGATTTGAAACTTCGCGGCCCCGGAGATTTCTTCGGCCGAAAACAAAGCGGATTGCCTGAATTTAAAATGGCTGATCTGATCCATGATTACAGGGCGCTTGAAACGGCGAGGAAAGATGCTGAAAGCCTTGTGAACAGCGATGATTTCTGGACAAGTGCAGAAACTGGCTGCCTGCGGAGGATGCTCGAGGATTCGGGTGCATTATCAATGGCGCGGCTGGATTAAGGATGCAGGGCTTTCATTAGCCCTTGCATTCTTTTTTTGTAGACAATATACTGATATTAGTACCAAGTGCTAATAGCGGGCGGTGACAATGTGAAAAAGACGAAAAGAGAACGGCAAACGGCATTACTGGAATCGATAAATGAAAACCCGTTCGTGACAGATGAGGAATTGTCGGCTGAATTCAATGTCAGCGTACAGACGATCAGACTCGACCGGATGGAATTATCGATACCTGAATTGCGGGAGCGGATCAAGCATGTTGCCGTAAAGACTTTCGAAGATGAAGTGAAATCCCTGCCGATTGATGAAGTGATAGGGGAAATCATTGATATTGAATTGGACGAAAAAGCGATATCGATTTTTGATGTCAAGCCGGAACATGTTTTCCAGCGCAATCAGATTGCCAGGGGGCATCATTTGTTTGCCCAGGCAAATTCACTGGCTGTAGCGATTATTAATGAAGAACTGGCATTGACCGTAAAATCCGAATTGCAGTTTCTGCGTCCGGTAAAAGCAGGTCAACGCATCGTGGCAAAAGCGACGGTCATCGAAAGACAGCCTGAAAAGAACCGCGCTTTTGTAAAAGTCGTTTCAACAGTTGACCAGGTGACAGTTTTTATCGGTACATTTGAAATGTATCGAATGACGGAACAAAGTGAAGGTGAAGTTGGATGAAGATAGCAGTAGATGGAATGGGCGGAGATAACGCGCCGAAGGAAATAATCGAGGGTGTCTATATGGCGCTTGATGAATTTAAGGATCTGGAAGTTCAGCTGTTTGGCCATCAGGAAAAAATGCGGGAATTCCTGAAAGACCATGACCGCTTAACGGTTTTCCATTGTGAAGAGATGATTGAAGCGGAAGACGATCCGGTGCGGTCTGTCAGAAGAAAAAAAGACGCTTCGATGGTGCGCATGGCACAGGCTGTCAAAGACGGGACGGCGGATGCCTGTGTGTCTGCAGGCAACACAGGCGGGTTGATGTCCGCAGGATTATTTATCGTCGGGCGCATTGATGGTGTCGACCGGCCGGCATTGGCACCGACACTGCCGACTATTGACGGCAAGGGTTTCGTTATGCTGGATATGGGAGCGAATGCGGAAGCGCGTCCTGAGCACCTTGTGCAATACGCTATTATGGGCAGCATCTATGCCGAAAAAGTTCGCGGCGTTGAAAACCCTGCTGTAGGCTTGCTGAATATCGGAACAGAAGAGAAAAAAGGGAATGACCTGACGAAAGCCGCTTTCCCGTTATTAAAAGAAGCACCAATCAATTTTGTCGGCAATGTGGAATCCCGGGATCTATTGAACGGGGTGGCTGATGTCGTCGTGACGGATGGCTTTACCGGAAATATGGTATTGAAAACAATCGAAGGTACAGCGATGAATGTGTTCGCGATGATCAAAGATGTTTTCATGTCGTCGATGAAAACGAAATTGGCTGCAGCCCTTGTTAAAGATGATATCCGTGGATTAAAAGGGATGCTGGATTACAGTGAATATGGCGGAGCGGGGCTGTTTGGCCTTAAGGCACCGGTCATTAAAGCGCATGGCTCATCGAATAGCACGGCTTTCTTCAATGCAATTCGCCAAACACGCACGATGATTGAATTCGATGTGACCGGCACGATATACAACACGTTGAAAAAGGAGCAGTCGGAATGACGAAAATAGCATTTATCTACCCGGGACAAGGTTCCCAGACGGTCGGGATGGGCGAGACCTTTTTGGACGATGAAAGAAGCCGGAATTTTTTTGATGAAGCTGATAAAGCTCTGGGCATAAAACTTTCCACGTTAATGCTCGAAGGCCCGGTTGAAGAGCTGACACTTACATATAATGCGCAGCCGGCTTTGCTGACGGTCAGTGCGATGATAACGGAACGTTTGGCGCGTGAAGGAATTGTGTCTTCATATACAGCAGGCCACAGTCTCGGTGAATACAGCGCTTTAGTGGCTTCCGGAGTCATGAAGTTCGAAAATGCTGTGGAAATTGTCCACAAACGCGGTCTTTTCATGAACGACGCGGTACCGGCAGGCGAGGGGACGATGGCGGCTATCCTCGGAATGGATGCAAAAGAACTTGAAGAAGTGACGAATGCGGCGACTGATTCTGCGGGCATTGTCCAATTGGCCAATTTGAACAGCCCGGGTCAAATCGTCATCTCCGGCACAAAAGCAGGCGTGGAAGAAGCATGCAGGCTGGCTAAGGAAAAGGGTGCCAAAAGAGCGATTCCGCTTGATGTCAGTGGGCCGTTCCACTCGGAATTGATGCGCCCCGCATCACAGGATTTATCGGAAGTCCTGAGCAAGGCATTCCTGATGAATGCGAATGTGCCTGTCGTGGCCAACGTTACGGGAGAAACGGAAACGAATGCTGCTCAAATCCAGGATTTATTGGTCCGCCAATTATATTCTCCTGTATTATGGGAGCAATCGGTGCGCAAAATGATCGAACTGGGTGTTACAGTCTTTGTTGAAATCGGTCCCGGCAAAGTGCTGAGCGGACTGGTTAAAAAAATTGACCGTTCGGTAACGGTATTGCCTGTCAATGATTTGGAATCATGCGAAAAAGTGATAAAGGAGCTGAAAAAATGAGCGACTTAACTGGCAAGACTGCCATTATCACCGGTGCTTCCAGAGGCATCGGAGCTGAAATCGCCAAGAGGTTTGCGCAAGCGGGCGCGAATGTCGTAGTCAATTACAGCGGCAGCCAGCAAAAAGCTGAAGCAGTGGCGGAGGCGATTGAAGAAAATGGCGGAAAAGCAATTGCGGTAAAGGCGAATGTAGCAGACGCTGACGCAGTCAAAGCAATGGTCGATGTAACGATATCCCAATTCGGGACAGTCGATATTCTTGTGAACAATGCAGGAATTACCCGTGACAACCTGATGATGCGAATGAAAGACGATGAATGGGACGATGTTATCAACACGAATTTAAAAGGCGTTTTTGTCTGCACGAAAGCTGTCACACGCCAAATGATGAAACAGCGCTCCGGCCGCATCGTCAACATCGCTTCAATAGTCGGGGTGATGGGCAATGCCGGACAGGCGAATTATGTCGCTTCCAAAGCGGGCGTAATTGGTCTTACGAAGACGACAGCCCGGGAACTGGCAAGCCGTGGAATCACTGCAAACGCGGTGGCTCCAGGATTTATTACAACGGATATGACGGATGGGTTGAATGAAGAAATACAGCAATCGATGATGTCGCAAATACCGCTTGGCCGTTTCGGTAAACCGGAAGAAGTGGCGAAAGCCGCATTATTCCTGGCTTCTGATGAAGCGTCCTATATGACGGGGCAGACACTGCACCTTGATGGCGGGATGGTCATGTAATTTGAATTTCTGTATACTGCATTGAGGGGAGGTGACGACATTGGCAACAGTATTGGAGAGAGTAACTAAAGTAATCGTGGATCGTCTGGGTGTAGAAGAGAACGAAGTGAAACTTGAAGCTTCATTCACAGGAGACCTTGGTGCGGATTCATTGGATGTAGTTGAATTGGTTATGGAACTTGAGGACGAATTCGACATGGAGATTTCTGATGAAGATGCGGAAGGCATGTCTACAGTAGGAGACGCGGTTTCTTACATTGAGAAGAAACAGGCGTAAAACCAATTAAGATGAAATGACCTTGACGCACAATCGCTTGCAGCTTAAGCGGTTGTGCGTCAATTCTATTTTTGCGTTAAAGCCGGAAAAAAGGTAAAATTGACGGAAGAACAACATAGGAAGGCAGATAAAAATGGCAATGAAAAAAAACCTTAACCAACAAAAGCCGGGAGTGCTGAAGGAAAGTGTGAAAAATGCTTTTGACCAGCTTCAAAAAGAGCTGGATGTCAACTTCCGCAATCCTGCACTGCTTTATCAGGCTTTCACTCATTCATCTTATGTGAATGAGCATCGAAGAAAGAAATTCACGGATAACGAACGCCTCGAGTTTTTGGGCGACGCTGTTCTGGAATTATCGGTTTCCCATTATCTTTATATGAAGTATCCCGACATGAGCGAAGGTGAATTGACGAAACTCCGGGCGTCCATCGTCTGTGAACCGTCCCTCGTGCTGTTTGCGAATGAACTGAATTTCGGCAAATATATTTTGCTCGGCAAAGGTGAAGAACTGACTGGCGGCAGAACGCGTCCGGCTCTTCTTGCTGATGTCTTCGAATCGTTCATCGGGGCTTTGTATCTCGATCAAGGACTTGAACCGGTCGTTTCGTTCCTGGAAGTGATTCTTTTCCCTAAAGTGGAAATCGGTGCTTTTTCGCATGTGATGGATTATAAGAGCCAATTGCAGGAAATTGTGCAGCAGAAAAATTCAGGCTCATTGAGCTACGAAATTATTGATGAAAAAGGGCCGGCGCACAGCCGCATATTCGTAACGCGGGTCACTCTGGCCGATAAAGAATTGGGCGTCGGAAACGGACGTTCCAAAAAAGAAGCGGAACAGCAGGCAGCTCAGCTGGCAATCCGTAAATTGCAGGAAGCAATGGAGGACTAGAGAATGTTTTTGAAGAGATTGGAAGTCATGGGATTCAAGTCGTTCGCTGATCGCATCGGCATCGATTTCGTTCCTGGAGTTACAGCAGTTGTGGGTCCGAATGGCAGCGGAAAGAGTAATGTAACCGACGCGATCCGTTGGGTCCTTGGTGAACAATCCGCTAAATCCCTGCGCGGCGGAAAGATGGAAGATGTCATTTTCGCCGGCAGTGATTCACGCAAACCCTTGAATTTCGCCGAAGTCACTTTGGTTTTGGATAATACGGATGGACGGGTCCCTCTCGATTACAGCGAAGTCAGCGTAACGAGAAGGGTTTTTCGAAGTGGGGAAAGTGCCTATCTATTGAATAAGCAGAATTGCCGTCTAAAAGATATCACCGATCTGTTCATGGATTCAGGACTCGGAAAAGAAGCGTTTTCAATCATTTCACAAGGCCGAGTTGATGAAATCCTCAACAGCAAAGCGGAAGAGCGCCGTTCCATATTCGAAGAAGCAGCTGGTGTATTGAAATATAAACAGCGCAAGAAAAAAGCTGAATTGAAATTGAATGAAACCGACGAAAACCTCAATAGGGTTCTCGATATTCTCCATGAACTTGATGGCAGGATGGAGCCCCTTCAAATCCAGGCTTCCGCGGCAAGGGATTATTTGGATATGAGTGCGGAACTCAAGGATGCGGATATCGCTTTATTGGCATTCGACGCAAACCGTTTGAAACAGGAGCTTGAACAACTTGGCGATGACGCTGAGGAGCAAAGCGCCAAAGAACGGGAATTAGCGGCTGAAATTGCCGGCAAAGAAGAAACTGTATCCAGTCTCCGCAAGAAGATTGCTGAACTCGACGGCGAAATAGATTCGGAACAAAGCAGTCTGATTGAAGCAAGCTCCGAAACTGAAAAATGGGAAGGCCGCAAATTGCTGATGTCCGAGAAAAAGCATAATGCGGACCGTCAGGCCAGTCAGCTGAAAGAAAACCTGGAGGCCGAAATGGCAGAGAATCAAGTGCTGGCTGCCAAACACAAGGAGCAATTGAAGCTGCTGGAAGATAGAAAAGCCGAACAGCAGAAAATAAAAAATGCCATCAGGCAATTGGAAGAGCAATTAAGCAGAACGCCTGCGGATATCGAAAACGAGATTGAATCCTTCAAATCTCTCTATATTGAATTGATGAATGAGCAGGCCACTGTCAGAAATGAACTGAAAAATATCGACTTGCAGGAACAGCAACTGTCCGAATCCACCAGCAGAATCGCTTTGCAGCAAAAGGATTTCAGCAGCGAACTCGAAAAGCTGGAGAAGGAAAAAGAAGAAGCTGAAAAGAAATATGACGCGATCAAAGCGCTGTTGGAAGAAAAACGCAGATTATACCGCGAAACGGAAAACAGCTACCAGCAAATCAAGGGAGCTTTCGACAAAAAGCAGAATATGCTGTTTCAAGCCTATCAATCCCAAAAACAACTGGAATCAAGAATTGAAACTCTCCAGGAACTGGAAGCTGATTTTTCAGGGTTTTTCCAAGGTGTGCGAGAAGTGCTCCAAGCACGTGAAAAGGGCCGATTGGCCGGAATTGTAGGAGCGGTGGCGGAAATAGCGCAAGTCAACCAGGATTACGCGAAAGCGATCGAAACCGCACTTGGCGCTTCCAGTCAGCATATTGTCGTTGAAAACGAAGACAACGCCCGGCAGGCGATCCAGTTCCTTCGCGAGAAAAGGGCAGGCCGCTCAACATTCCTGCCGATGACAGTGATGAAGCCGAGAACCATACCGGAACACACCTTATCTTCAATTCGCCAGCATCCGGCGTTTATTAAAGTTGCGTTCGAGCTGGTGGACTATGATCCCGCTTACAATATGATCATCGAAAATCTTCTCGGCAATGTCATTATCGCGGAAGATCTGAAAGGCGCTACAGCAATCGCCAAACTGACAGGCAACCGCTATAGAGTCGTGACGCTTGAAGGGGATATCGTCAACGCCGGCGGATCGATGACCGGCGGCGCCAATAAAACCCAGGCCTCATTCTTCACCCGTAAAGCGGAACTTGAGCAATTGCTTGTCCAGTCCAAAGAACTGGCACAAACGATTGCCGTTGCTGAAAAAACGGTGCAGAAAGAACAGTCTGAAGTCCACCATACGGAACGGAAATTGAACGATTTACGTTCTGAAGGCGAAAAATATCGTGATCTTGAATCAGAACGCGCTATGACGCTCCGTGAAATCAATGCAGTCCTGAATACCACGAAAGAGCGGTACAAGGTGTTTCAGGCTGAGCAAAAAAATAAAGGATCCGATTTGGATGCAGTGACAGTGCGCAAAGAGACTGCTTCCAGCCGGCTCGATGAAATCACCTCGGATCTGGACGGGACTTCGGCACGGATCGAAGAATTGACGCAGTTCAAGCAACAGAATGAAAGTGCCCGGGACGCGGTGCTTGTAAAATTCGCCGACCATAAATCACAGCTTGCTGTGATGAAGGAAAGAGTCAGCCAATTGACGGACAGTGAAGCTGAATTGCTTGTCCGCAAAGAAAAGAGCGACCGCAAGCTGAAGGAGATCCAGTCTGAACTTGAATGGCTGCAATCCGAAGAAGCGGCGAAAGTCTATTCTGATGAAGAAATCATAGATGAAATTGCAAAATGGTCCCATAAAAAGCAGACAGGTTCGCAAAAGATCAGCGAATTAAAAGAACTTCGAATCCAAAACCAAAGCCAATTGACCGAACTGGAAGAAGAGCTGAAAGAATTCCAGCGCCTTCATAAAGGATTTGTCGAAGCGATACGTATATGTGAAGTGAAGGCTACACGCCTGGATGTGCAGATACAGAATCTGATCGGACAATTGGAAAACAATTACGAATTGACACTTGATCAGGCGATGCGATTTGAACTGGCGGATGAAGAAGATGCTGTACGCAAGAAAGTCAAATTGCTTAAACAGTCGATTGAAGAACTGGGGCCTGTCAATATAGGTTCCATCGAAGAGTTTGAGCATGTGGCTGAACGCCATAACTTCCTGACCGAACAGCGAAATGACCTGAACGAGGCAAAAGAAACATTGCGGACAGTCATCCGAGAAATGGATGAAGAGATGACGACCCGTTTTGATGAAACCTTCCATGCCATCCGGACTCATTTCCAGCGGGTCTTCAAGGAATTGTTCGGCGGCGGGTCAGCGGATCTTGTGCTGACCAATCCACAGGACATGCTGGCGACCGGTGTGGAAATCATCGCGCAGCCGCCGGGCAAGAAACTGCAGGCTCTCAGTCTGCTGTCCGGCGGAGAACGGGCGTTGACAGCGATTGCGCTGCTGTTCGCCATCCTGAATATCCGGCCGGTGCCATTCTGTATTCTTGATGAAGTGGAAGCGGCGCTTGATGAATCGAACGTTGTACGCTACAGCCAATACCTCAAGAAATTCAGTGAAGATACACAGTTCATCGTCATTACACACCGAAAAGGGACGATGGAAGGTGCGGACGTTCTTTACGGCATCACGATGCAGGAATCAGGCATATCAAAGCTTGTATCTGTAAAACTGCAGGAACAACTATAAATAGAGGAGTGATCTGGTGAGTTTTTTCAAAAAGCTGAAAGATAAATTTGCCGGCAATGCCGAGCAGGAGCAATCGACAGAGAAATATAAAGAGGGATTGGAAAAAACCCGTACAGGATTCACATCACGAATCAATGACTTAGTGGCGAAGTACCGCAAAGTGGATGAAGATTTCTTCGAAGAACTGGAAGAAGTCCTCTTGCAGGCGGATGTCGGCTTTGAAACGGTTCTCGAATTGATGGATGAATTGCGTTATGAAGTACAGCGCAAAAATGTGCGCGACACTTCCAACGTGCAATCCGTCATTTCTGAAAAACTGGTTGAAATTTACCAGGCAGGCGAACCTGAACTGAACGAAATCAAGTTCGCCGATGGCTTGACGGTCATTTTGATGGTGGGCGTAAACGGTGTCGGCAAGACGACGACTATCGGTAAATTGGCTCACCGCTTGAAAAATGAAGGCAAATCGGTCATGCTTGCGGCCGGCGATACATTCCGTGCCGGAGCAATCGAACAATTGGATGTCTGGGGACAGCGTGTGGGCGTGGATGTGATTAAGCAAGCCGCTGGTTCAGATCCTGCAGCGGTCATGTACGATGCTGTGCGTTCGGCAAAATCACGCGGTGTGGATGTCTTGATCTGCGATACTGCGGGCCGTCTCCAAAACAAAGTCAATCTGATGAATGAATTGGAAAAAGTCCATCGTGTGCTGGGGCGTGAAATTCCGGGTGCTCCGCATGAAGTGCTGTTGGCACTTGATGCCACAACCGGGCAGAATGCGATGATCCAGGCCCAGACTTTCAAAGAGGTTACGGAAGTTACAGGTATCGTTCTGACCAAACTGGACGGCACCGCAAAAGGCGGTATCGTGCTGGCAATCCGCAATAAATTGAAAATACCTGTCAAATTTGTCGGACTTGGCGAAAAAATGGATGACCTGCAGCCATTCGATCCACAGAAATATGTATATGGCCTGTTTGCTGAAGGTTTAGACAAGGAAGATAAACTGGAAGAAGATTCAGCAGACAAGTAAAATTACTTGACGGTTGATTTCATTTTCAGTAATGTTGTGTGTAGTATGAACGGGGTGAGCAGACATGATGGGTTTGGAAAAAACGACACGGATGAATTATCTATTCGATTTCTATCAGGAATTGCTGACGCCAAAACAGCGCAGTTATATGATGCTGTATTATTTGGATGACCATTCTTTAGGTGAAATTGCCGAAGAATACAATATTACGCGACAGGCGGTTTATGACAATATACGCCGTACTGAAGCGATGCTCGAGGAATACGAAGCAAAGCTCCAGCTGTTCGATAAATTTCAGCGTCGGCAGGAACTGGTTTCTACATTCGAGAAAAACCCTTTCACTGAAGAAAATATCCATAAATTTCTCAGTGAACTGAAAGAATGGGATTAGGAGGCGGAACGAATGGCATTTGAAGGTTTATCCGAACGCCTGCAAGGCACCATGACTAAGATCAAGGGCAAAGGCAAAGTGTCTGAAGCAGATGTTAAGGAAATGATGCGTGAAGTCCGTTTCGCTTTGATCGAAGCGGATGTTAACTTAAAAGTTGTAAAAGAGTTCGTTAAAAAAGTAAGTGAACGCGCTGCCGGTTCGGATGTCATGGAAAGCCTGACGCCTGGCCAGCAGGTCGTCAAAATCGTCAAGGATGAATTGACGGAATTGATGGGCGGCGAACAAAGCAAAATCGAGTTTTCCACCAAACAGCCGACAGTCATCATGATGGTAGGTCTGCAAGGTGCGGGTAAAACGACCACAACCGGGAAATTGGCGGGCTTGCTGCGCAAAAAGCATAACCGTAAACCATTATTGGTTGCGGCTGACGTATACCGTCCAGCGGCTGTTCAGCAGCTGGAAACGGTCGGCAAGCAGCTTACGATTCCTGTGTTTTCGAAAGGAACGGATATCTCTCCTGTTGAAATTGCGCGCCAGGCGATCGAACACGCGAAAGCGGAACACCTGGATACAGTCATCATTGATACGGCGGGCCGTTTGCATATAGACGATGCGCTGATGCAGGAATTGAAGGATATCCGGGCGCTTAAGGAACCGGATGAAATCTTCCTGGTTGTAGACGCTATGACCGGGCAGGATGCTGTTAATGTTGCGCAGAGCTTTGATGAAGCAATCGGCATTACAGGCGTCGTCCTGACGAAGCTTGACGGCGATACACGCGGCGGGGCGGCATTGTCAATCCGTACCGTAACGCAAAAACCGATCAAATTCATCGGTATGGGCGAAAAACTGGATGCTCTGGATGTGTTCCATCCGGAACGCATGGCTTCACGGATCCTCGGCATGGGGGATATGCTCTCGCTGATTGAAAAAGCGCAGACTAGTGTTGATGAAGAAAAAGCGAAACAGCTCGAAGAGAAATTCCGTACTTCTTCATTTACGTTCGATGATTTCCTGGAGCAATTGGCACAGGTCAAACAAATGGGGCCATTGGATGAAATCCTGAAGATGCTGCCAGGCGCCAATAAAATCAAAGGGCTGGAAAACGCAAAAGTCGATGAAAGCCAGATGGGCCGTGTGGAAGCCATCATCTATTCAATGACCACACAGGAGAAAACAACTCCTGAAATCATCAATGCAAACCGGAAAAAGCGGATCGCCCGCGGATCTGGAACGTCTATTCAGGATGTCAATCGCCTGTTGAAACAATTTGAAGATATGAAGAAAATGATGAAACAAATGTCCGGCATGAACTCGAAAAAAGGTAAGAAAAAGATGTCGATGCCAGGCCTGGACTCACTTTTTAAATAATTTTCTAAGGTGTTAAGAAAAAATACTTTACAAACTATTTAAAGCTTGCTAATATAATATCTTGTGTGAAACTATTCGGAGGTGCTTTAAGAAATGGCAGTAAAAATTAGATTAAAACGTATGGGAGCTAAAAAATCTCCTTTCTATCGTATTGTTGTAGCTGACTCACGTGCTCCACGTGACGGCCGTCAAATCCAGACAGTAGGTACTTACAACCCGCTGACAGTTCCAGCTGAAGTTAAAATCGACGAAGAATTGGCGTTGAAATGGCTTCACGATGGCGCTAAACCATCTGACACTGTTCGTAACTTGTTTTCTCAAAAAGGCATTATGGAGAAATTCCATAACGACAAATTAAACAAGTAAGGGAGTTTTTCTTATGAAGCAGCTGATTGAAACCATTGTGAAACCGCTGGTCGATCATCCGGAAGAAGTTCGTATTGAAATTGACGAAAATAATAGCCGTATTGTCTACAAGCTTTCCGTGCATCGGCAAGATACAGGGAAAGTCATCGGTAAGCAGGGCCGTGTGGCGAAAGCCATCCGCGCTATCGTGTATTCAGCAGCAGGCAATCATCATAAGAAAAAAACTTACCTCGATATTGTGGATTGAGTAAAAGGAAGGAGCCCCGGTTCCTTCCTTTTTTCTTGGAATAGGTGATGTTTGAATGACTCAACCGATATTCCGCAAAGCAGCTCCGCGAAAACAGGTGCTCCTGCATCGCTTCGCTAGCTTCGTCGCAAAGACCCGGCCGAACTTCCTTCGGCCAAGTCTTTCCTGGTGGCTTGCGCTGAGCTAACTCGGGCTCGCTCCACTTCGCCCGAGTGGATCTCAGCACTTCGCTTACTCACCTGGGAGTCTGCGCTGCTTTGCTCCATATCTCTTAATAATACTTTCAAATGAAAGAGCGGAAGGTGGCGAAGGGCAAACATGTGCTCCTCCGCCGCTTCGCAGGCTATGTCGCAAAGACTTGCCCTCGCTTGCTTCGGTCAATGTCTTTCCTGCAGGATATAGAGCTAGTCCTGAGACCCCGCAGGTAGCGAAGCGGACGAGGAGGCTCAGGCAGCTCCCTGCGGAAAGCGTCCACCTGGAGCGATTTCATGAAAAAGTAAATAATATATATAATATTTACTGTAAGAAAAACGAAAGGATGTTTGCGTGTGGAATGGTTTAATGTTGGGAAAATCGTTAATACCCACGGAATCCGTGGAGAAGTACGGGTTTTGTCCCGTACCGATTTTCCGGAGGAACGTTTTGCAGTAGGAACGAAACTGGGCCTTTTTAAAAAAGGTGAAAAAAAACCGGTAATGGTGAAAATCGCAAGCCATCGTCAGCATAAGAATTTTGAACTGCTGACATTCGAAGGCTACCCGAATATCAATATGGTGGAAGAGTTCAAGGATTCGTATCTGCGGATTGCTGAACATGACCTGACGGAATTGGAAGACGGCGCTTTCTATCATCACGAAATTCTGGGTTGCACAGCCTTCACCGAAGAAGGCCGTGAACTGGGCAAAATTACGGAAATCCTTGAAACCGGAGCGAATGATGTATGGGAAATCACGCCTCAAACCGGCAAGAAACATTATATCCCTTACATTGAAGATGTCGTAAAGGACATTGATGTCGAAGAGAAAAAAGTGACGATTGAAGTAATGGAAGGTTTGTTGAACGAATGAAGATAAACGTTCTTTCATTATTTCCAGCCATGTTCGATGGTGTATTCAATCAGTCGATGCTAAAAAAAGCCCAGGAAAAAGGAGCGGTGTCATTTGCTGTTTCAGATTTCAGGGAGTTTGCCGATAATAAGCGTCAGGTGGATGATTATCCGTTTGGCGGCGGTGCGGGGATGGTATTGAAGCCGGAGCCGGTATTCAACGCTGTAGAAGCGCTCTCCGGCGAAGGAAAGCCGCGCGTCATCCTGATGTGTCCGCAAGGTGAGCGCTTTACGCAGAAAAAAGCGGAAGAGCTCGCAAAAGAAGATGAACTGATTTTCATCTGTGGCCATTACGAAGGGTACGACGAACGGATTCGTGAACATTTGGTGACTGATGAGATTTCCATCGGCGATTTCGTCTTGACAGGCGGAGAGCTTGCGGCGATGACGGTCATAGACAGTGCCGTCCGGCTGCTTCCGGGTGTTCTTGGCAATGCCGATTCACCAGTGAAGGATTCTTTCTCGACAGGTTTTCTGGAGCATCCCCAGTACACGAGGCCCGCTGAATACCGCGGATGGAAGGTGCCGGAGGTTCTGACTTCCGGAAACCATGGAAAAGTCGATAAATGGCGTGAAGAGCAAACACTGAAAAGAACGCTCGAACGCCGGCCGGATCTGCTGGAGAAAATCGACTTGACCGAGGAACAGAAAAAGATTTTGAATGACTTAAAAAACAATAAATGATCAAAGATTAACTCTTGCAAATGCTTTTGCTTAGTGATAACATGGAGTCTGTACTTTTATGTGAAGTACAGGATCACGGTGTTCCGCTGCAATCGCTGAATGAATGCAAGAGCATCTGTAGAAGGAGAGAAAACCATGCAAAACATTATTACAGAAATCACAAAAGAACAGCTTCGTACGGATCATCCAGATTTCCGTCCTGGCGATACTGTCCGCGTCCACGTTAAAGTTGTCGAGGGTACACGCGAACGTATTCAGGTATACGAAGGAGTTGTCATCAGCCGTCGCGGAGGCGGGATCAGCGAATCATTCACTGTCCGCAAAATCTCTTACGGTGTTGGTGTTGAGCGTACATTCCCTGTACACACACCAAAAATTGCTCAACTTGAAGTTACCCGTCGCGGTAAAGTTCGTCGTGCGAAACTGTACTACTTGCGCAACCTTCGCGGTAAAGCAGCTCGCATCAAAGAAATCAGATAAGATTGCAATGCAGAAAGAGGGCGTCCACGCCCTCTTTCTTTTTTGCTTAAATGCACATATCCTTGTACAATTAAAGCACAAAGCTTAGGGAGGAACGCGCATGGAAACAGAACCGAAAAAGAAAAACGAAGTGTGGGAATGGTCAAAGGCTCTATTGATCGCATTCGGTCTCGCGGCAATTATCCGGGTATTCCTTTTTACGCCGATTGTGGTTGATGGGGAATCGATGATGCCGACGCTTGAACACGGCGACCGAATGATTGTCAATAAAATTGGCTACAGTATTGGTAAACCGGATCGGTTTGACATCATCGTTTTTCATGCGCCTGAAGAAAAAGATTATATCAAGCGGATCATCGGCTTGCCGGGTGATCATATCGCTTATGAAAATGATCAATTGTATATTAACGGTGAACCGATGGATGAGCCTTATCTGGAAGAGTATAAAAAAGATGTCAGTGGCACATTGACGGAAGATTTTACGCTTGAAGAAAAGATAAATTCAAGTACAGTTCCGGAAGGGACCGTATTTGTAATGGGCGACAATCGACGGGCAAGCAAGGACAGCCGGATTATCGGAGTGGTCCCACTGGAAGAGGTTGTCGGCAATACGAATCTGGTATTCTGGCCATTTGAAGAAGTGGGACTTGTTAAGTAAGGAGAGATTTTATGACGATTCAATGGTTTCCGGGGCATATGGCGAAAGCCCGGAGAGAAGTAACTGAAAAACTGAAATTAGTCGATATCATATTTGAGCTGGTTGATGCAAGGCTTCCTTTATCATCACGCAACCCAATGATCGATCAGGTGATTCAACAGAAACCGAGATTGATCATCTTAAATAAGATGGATATGGCTGATGAGGCGGAAACAAAAAAATGGATCCGTTATTTTGAAGAGCAAGGCACACGCGCAGTGGCCATCAACTCGCTGGAAGGCAAAGGACTGCAGCTGGTGACAAAAGCTTCAAAAGAGATTCTTGCTGAAAAGTGGGACCGCATGATTGCGAAAGGGATCAAACCTCGCGCCATCCGCGCAATGATCGTCGGTATTCCGAACGTAGGGAAGTCCACTTTGATCAACCGCCTTTCAAAAAAGAGCCTCGCAAAAACGGGGAATATGCCCGGAGTGACAAAAGCGCAGCAGTGGATCAAAGTCGGCAAGGAAATTGAATTGCTGGATACGCCAGGTATTCTATGGCCCAAATTCGAGGATCCTGAAACCGGTTTTAAGCTGGCAGTCACCGGAGCCATCAAAGATTCGGTCATCCAAATGCAGGAGCTGGCGATCTATGCGCTCAAATTTTTGGAAGAGCGTTATCCGGAGCGCTTGAAAGAGCGTTATGGCATCGACCATGTCGATGAGGAAATTGTCCATACCTTTGATCATATCGCGCAAAAACGCCGTTTTGTATCACATGAAGGTGAAGCGGATTATGAAATGACCGCCGAAGCAATTGTCCGTGACATCCGCAACCAATATCTTGGTCGGGTCACATTCGATTATAAAGATGAAATGATCGTTGAGGAAGAAGACTGAACGCTGCAGGCAAATGAAGGAGGCTGATCCGATTCCGGGCGGCCTCTTTATTTATTTTCGGTTGAAGTCTGATATTCGGGAAGGAGCAACATGATGCAAACCATTAAAGCGATACGCGAGAAACTGGGGGAGGCAGAGAAGTGGGAGCCTTGGATCGAAGAATTGGAAACGGATGAGCGGAAGGCTGTCCGAAAATTACTGGTTTCATGGAAACGAAGACAGTCACTTCAGAAAAAGCTGATCGAAAATCTCGAATCCAAACAGCAATTCGACCGTTCATTCAAGGAATATCCTGAATGGACCGTGGCTGGCATCGATGAAGCGGGGAGGGGTCCGCTGGCAGGGCCGGTAGTGACTGCCGCTGTCATTCTTCCGAACCATTGCCCGACACTTGCCGGCCTCGACGATTCGAAAAAAGTCCCGAAAGCGAAACGGGATTATTTTGCGGAAGAAATTAAAAGGATCGCTGTGAGCTATGCCGTACATATCCAGCCGCCGGAAGAAATTGACCGATTGAATATTTACCAGGCAACGAAGCAGTCGATGGCTGAAGCGGCGCTGTCGCTTGCCCCCGCGCCGTCGATTATTCTCGCCGACGCAATGCAGCTCGAGATAGGTATACGGTGCGTTTCCATCATCAAAGGAGATGCGAAAAGTCTGGCGATTGCAGCCGCTTCCATTTTGGCCAAGACAGGCAGGGATGCGATCATGGAGGCGTACGCCTCACAATATCCCGAATATGGTTTCGCCCAGCATGCGGGTTATGGAACGAAACTGCACGTGGAAGCAATACAGCGGCACGGCCCGACGCCGATCCACCGACGCACTTTCGAACCTGTAAAGGGCATTTTGGAGCAAGCGGATACATTTGGAATAAAGAAATGAAGAAATTGAATATTTCAAGTATTCGTGAGCTTGGCTGTCTACTGTGGACATTTTGTGGCAACTTTAATACAATGGTAGAGGCAATAAAATTAAGAGACAGATGTTTGATTGGAGGATGACAGATGAATATCCATGAATATCAGGGAAAACAGGTCCTGAAACAATATGGCGTATCAGTTCCAGAAGGCCATGTTGCTTTTTCACCTGAAGAAGCAGTCAAAGCAGCGAAAGAACTTGGTTCGGATGTTGTCGTTGTAAAAGCTCAGATCCACGCAGGTGGACGAGGCAAAGCAGGCGGCGTCAAGCTGGCTAAAAACTTGGATGAAGTGCGCGAGTACGCTAAGGAACTTCTTGGCAAAGTGCTTGTGACTCACCAAACAGGTCCGGAAGGTAAAGAAGTTAAACGTCTTTACATCGAAGCGGGCAGCAACATCGAAAAAGAATACTATCTTGGATTGGTCCTTGACCGCGAAACTTCCCTAGTCAACTTGATGGGATCAGAAGAAGGCGGAATGGACATCGAAGAAGTGGCAGCAAACACACCGGAGCGTATCTTCTATGAAGAAATCGATCCTGTTGTCGGTTTGACTGGTTTCCAGGCTCGCCGCATGGCGTTCAACATGAACATCCCGGCTAAGCTTGTAAACAAAGCAGCCAAATTGATGCTGGGCCTTTACCAGGCTTATGTGGAAAAAGACGCAGCAATCGTCGAAATCAACCCATTGGTTGTAACTGGCGACGGACAGGTAGTCGCTTTGGATGCGAAGTTCAACTTCGATGCCAACGCTCTATACCGTCATCAGGACATCATGGAAATGCGCGATTACGATGAAGAAGATGCCAAAGAAATCGAAGCTTCCAAGTATGACTTGAGCTACATTTCATTGGACGGAAACATCGGCTGTATGGTTAACGGTGCCGGCCTTGCTATGGCAACAATGGATACGATCAACTATTACGGCGGCTCACCCGCTAACTTCCTTGACGTTGGGGGCGGTGCCACTGCTGAGAAAGTAACGGAAGCATTCAAAATCATTCTTTCTGACAAGAATGTTAAAGGGATCTTCGTTAACATTTTCGGCGGTATCATGAAGTGTGACATCATTGCGGAAGGCGTAATCCAAGCTGCTAAAGAAGTCAGCCTTGAAGTGCCGTTAGTAGTCCGTCTTGAAGGAACAAACGTAGAACTTGGTAAAAAACTGCTGAACGAATCAGGTCTGAACATCGTAGCTGCCGGCACTATGGCGGATGGCGCGAAACAGATCGTAGAACTTGTAGGCTAAAGAAGGGCAGGGACAAAAATGAGTGTATACATTAATAAAGACACGAAAGTGCTTGTACAGGGAATTACAGGGTCAACTGCCCTTTTCCATACAAAGCAAATGCTTGAATACGGAACGAAAATCGTTGCGGGTGTAACACCAGGCAAAGGCGGTACTGAAGTTGAAGGCGTACCTGTTTTCAACACAGTTGAAGATGCCGTAAAAGCTACAGGTGCCAATGTATCTGTAATTTATGTACCGGCTCCTTTTGCTGCTGACGCAATTCTTGAAGCAGTGGAAGCTGAATTGGACATGGCTATCTGCATCACTGAGCACATTCCTGTATTGGATATGGTAAAAGTGAAGCGTTATATGGAAGGCAAGAAAACACGTCTTGTCGGACCTAACTGCCCGGGTGTCATCACTCCGGACGAATGTAAGATCGGCATCATGCCTGGCTACATCCACAAAAAAGGGCACGTTGGTGTTGTATCACGCTCCGGTACGTTGACGTACGAAGCGACTCACCAATTGTCTGAAGAAGGAATCGGCCAATCGACTGCTGTCGGCATCGGCGGAGACCCGGTAAACGGCACAAACTTTATCGACGTATTGAAAGAATTCAATGAAGATGAAGACACTTATGCTGTTGTAATGATCGGTGAAATCGGTGGTACTGCTGAAGAAGAAGCTGCAGAATGGGTTAAAGCGAACATGACTAAACCTGTTGTAGGCTTTATCGGCGGACAAACTGCTCCAGAAGGAAAACGCATGGGCCACGCCGGTGCGATCATTTCCGGAGGTAAAGGTACTGCTGCAGACAAGATCAAAGCAATGAACGCTGCTGGAATCGAAGTTGCGGACACTCCTTCAGTTATCGGTGAAACTTTGATCAAAGTGATCAAAGAAAAAGGTCTTTACGACGCTTGTAAAACACATTAATAATTGTGGACGCGGAACCTTAACCGGTTTCGCGTTTTTAATTTTTTCATCTTCGGGTGAATAAAGATAATATTCAAACAGCTATTTACATGTTCTCCCAGTCAGGCTACTATTAAGCTTAAGTTGAACTTCATCTTTGTCAGGCATCCAAAAGAATGGAGGAACTTTATGGATTCATTGTTTGAACAAAGGTTGATGGCGCTGCATTACGTTTATCCCAGACCACTGAATCGATTAAAGAGGCTGATGCTCGATGATCCGACACTGGAATATCTTGAAAACAGGCCAGCTTGGGAAATCAGCCAATTGCTCGAGATTAAACCGGAAGTGGCGGCGAATTTAAAAACCGCTTACAGAAAGTCATTAAACATCCCCTATTCTGATACGTATGAAAAGCATAAGATACTCCCCATATCTTATAACCATCCCTATTATCCACAAAGCCTATTTCATCTCATTGATCCGCCAGCCATCCTTTACGCCAAGGGCAACATCGACCTTTTATCGGATGAGGACCTTCTCGGTATTATCGGGTCCAGAAAAGCTTCCGATTACTCACAAAAAGCGATGGACCTGATAATACCGGACCTTGCGGCGGCAGGATTTACAATAGTCAGCGGATTGGCCAAAGGCGCTGATGCGATGGCGCATCGCACTGCCATTGCGTGCGGCGGCAAAACAATTGCTGTTACCGGCAGCGGATTTATGCATCCGTATCCGAAAGAGAATAGTGAATTGAATATTATAATAGAAGAAACTCAATTGGCGATAACTGAATATCCGCCCTATATGCAGCCGAAACGCTGGAATTTTCCGATGCGGAACCGCATAATCAGCGGATTGGTTAAAGGTGTTTTGGTGACGGAAGCGGAAGTGAAAAGCGGAACGCTGAGCACTATCGAGCATGCCCTGGAACACGGCAAGGATATTTTTGCGGTTCCGGGTAATATCGGTTCGCCCCTTTCAGCTGGACCGCATAAACTGATTTATGAAGGCGCAAAACCGGTCTGGAACGCCCTTCAGGTGCTGGAAGAATACCGGGAAATTCAGGTTTTAAATAAGTCGATAAAATGAAATGCCTTGCATTAACACAAAAACTGTTATACATTTTGCACAGGTATTTCTTATTTATACAATTTGTAAAATTTTAAGAAACCTCTATGAGGAGGAATTTTATGTCGGATTTTTTAGTGATTGTGGAATCGCCAGCAAAGGCGAAAACAATCGAGCGTTATTTGGGGAAGAAGTATAAAGTCCGCGCATCTTTAGGACATTTGCGTGATTTGCCCCGCAGCCAGATGGCAGTGGACGTCGAAAATAATTTCGAACCCCGTTATATTACGATACGGGGAAAAGGCCCGATCCTGCAGGATTTGAAAAAAGAAGCAAAAAAAGCGAAGAAAGTCTTCCTCGCGGCTGACCCCGACAGAGAAGGGGAAGCGATTGCATGGCATTTGGCCAACGCACTCGGTGTAGACCTCGACTCGGATTGCCGGGTTGTCTTCAATGAAATCACAAAAGATGCTATAAAAGAATCTTTTAAACAACCGCGCAAAATTGATATGGACCTTGTTGATGCACAACAGGCAAGACGTGTACTTGACCGTCTCGTCGGGTACAGCATCAGTCCTTTATTGTGGAAAAAAGTGAAAAAAGGATTATCGGCCGGCCGTGTGCAATCAGTGGCACTTCGTCTGGTCATCGACCGCGAAAACGAAATCAAGGAATTCGAACCGGAAGAATACTGGTCGATTACCGGTGAATTCGAAAAAGCGAAAAAGAAATTCGAAGCACAATTTTACGGAAATGCAACTGAAAAAATGAAGTTGGAAAACGAAGACGATGTCAAAGCGGTCATGGCGACGATGAAAGGCAAGAATTTCACAGTCAACCGCGTCGTAAAGAAAGAGAGAAAGAGAAATCCATCCCCTTCTTTCACAACATCCTCTCTGCAGCAGGAAGCAGCCAGAAAATTAAACTTCCGCGCCAAGAAAACCATGATGCTCGCACAGCAGCTCTATGAAGGCATCGCGGTCGGCAAAGAAGGAATTACTGGTTTGATTACGTATATGCGTACGGATTCAACACGAATTTCCGATACGGCTAAGCAAGATACCGTCAAATTTATCGAAGAGAAATACGGCTCAGAGTTTGTAACAAAAACGGCTGCCGCAAAACAGTCCACAAAATCCCAGGACGCCCACGAAGCGGTGCGTCCAACAAGTGTAATGCGAACTCCTGAATCGCTGAAAAGTATTTTATCCCGCGATTTGTACCGCCTGTATAAATTGATCTGGGATCGTTTCGTAGCGAGCCAGATGAGTCCTGCGGTCCTTGATACAGTAATGGCGGAGCTCCAGAACGGGGAAGCGGTGTTCCGCGCTAACGGTTCACAGGTGAAATTCCCCGGATTCATGAAAGTATATGTGGAAGGCACAGATGACAAAACAGACGACAAAGACAATATCCTGCCTGAAATGGAAGAAGGCGACAAAGTAAAAGCTTTGGCCATCGAACCTAAACAGCATTTTACGCAGCCGCCTCCACGGTATACGGAAGCGCGTCTCGTCAGAACGCTTGAAGAATTGGGGATAGGCCGTCCGTCAACCTATGCGCCAACACTGGACACGATTCAGAAACGCGGCTATGTCACCCTTGACGCGAAACGTTTCATACCGACTGAGCTTGGTGAAATTGTCCACAGTCTTGTTCTCGAGTTCTTCCCGGATATTCTGAATATCGAATTCACCGCCAAAATGGAGCATGATCTCGACAGTGTCGAGGATGGCGATGTGGAATGGAAGAGCATCATAGCCGAGTTTTTCAAAGACTTCGAGAAAGATGTCGAAGTAGCTGAAAATGAAATGGAGAAAGTTCAGATCAAAGACGAACCGGCAGGGGAAGATTGTGAGCATTGCGGGTCGCCGATGGTCTTTAAACTTGGCCGTTACGGTAAATTCATGGCTTGCAGCAATTTCCCTGATTGCCGCAACACGAAGGCGATTGTCAAACATACGGGCGTAAAATGTCCGACATGCAAAGAAGGCGAAATAGTCGAACGGAAGAGCAAGAAAAAACGCATCTTCTACGGCTGCGAACGTTACCCTGATTGTGAATTCGTATCATGGGATAAACCGATTGAGCGTCCGTGTCCGAAATGCAGCAATCTTCTTGTTGAAAAGAAAGTGAAAAAAGGCGTTCAGATCAATTGTGTAAATTGTGATTATCTGGAAGAAGTACAATAATTAATCGAGGTGTTCAACTATGACAAAAACCATCAATGTAATCGGAGCAGGACTCGCCGGCAGTGAAGCTGCTTGGCAAATCGCTAAAAGAGGGGTCAATGTCCGCTTATATGAAATGCGGCCGGTCAAACAGACTCCAGCCCACCATACGGATAAATTCGCCGAACTGGTATGCAGCAACTCATTGCGCGCAAACTCGCTGACTAACGCTGTTGGCGTTATTAAAGAAGAAATGCGGATGATGGACTCGGTCATCATCGAGTCAGCCGACAAGGCGTCTGTGCCTGCTGGCGGAGCGCTAGCGGTAGACCGCCATGAATTTGCTGGAGCGGTTACGGATAAAGTCCGCAACCACCCGCTTGTTGAAGTGATCAATGAAGAAGTTACGGAAATTCCGGAAGGCATCACAATTATCGCGACGGGTCCATTGACATCACCGGCGCTGGCTGAAAAGGTCCGTAAACTGACTGGTGAAGATTATCTTTATTTCTACGATGCTGCTGCACCGATTGTTGAAAAAGACAGCATTGATATGGATAAAGTCTATTTGAAATCGCGTTACGATAAAGGCGAAGCCGCTTATCTTAACTGTCCGATGACTGAAGAGGAATTCAAGCGGTTCCACACTGCTTTGGTCGAAGCCGAAGTTGTGCCGTTGAAGGAATTTGAAAAAGAGATTTATTTTGAAGGCTGTATGCCGGTCGAAGTGATGGCTGCCAGAGGCGAAAAAACGCTGACTTTCGGTCCGATGAAACCGGTCGGCCTTGAAAATCCGAAAACAGGGGAGCGTCCGTATGCGGTTGTTCAGCTTCGTCAGGATGATGCGGCGGGCACGCTTTATAATATTGTCGGATTCCAGACACACTTGAAATGGGGACCTCAGAAAGAAGTTCTGAAACTCATTCCTGGCTTGGAAAATGTTGAAATTGTCCGTTATGGTGTTATGCACCGCAACACATTCATCAACTCTCCGCGCGTATTGAAACCGACTTACCAGTTGAAAGCCAACCCGAACATCTTCTTTGCCGGCCAGATGACTGGTGTTGAAGGTTATGTTGAATCAGCGGGAAGCGGCTTGCTGGCGGGCGTCAATGCAGCGAAATTGGCTCTTGGCGAGGAACTTGTCATTTTCCCGGCTGACACAGCACTTGGAAGCATGGCGCGTTACATCACTGAAGCCGACGGCGAGAACTTCCAGCCGATGAACATCAACTTCGGTTTGTTCCCTGACCTTGGGGAACGTATCCGTTCGAAGCAGGAGCGCGCAGAAAAACACGCAAACCGTGCCCTTGAATCAATTCGAAATTATATGAATACAGTAACTGTTTAATTGATAAAGGCCTCTGAATTTTGATATAATTTAGAGGCTTTTTATTATTGTGCTGAGTGACCTTGAAAATGTCAGCACAAGATACTTTTAGATGGAAAGGACGGACTATCATATGGATAAGAAGGAAATGGTCCGGTCTTTTATCAGTTATATTCAACTGGAAAAAAATTATTCTGAACACACCGTCCATCATTACGAATACGACCTGGCCGGTTTTTTTCTGTTTTTGGAAAGTGAAGGCGTAGATGATCTTGAAGAGATTGAATATCTGCACGCCCGCAATTATGTCACGAAGTTATATGAAGAAAAGTTATCGAGGCAGACAGTGTCCCGGAAAATTTCCGCTATTCGATCCTTTTTTAAATATGGCAACCGTGAATTTGGGTTGAGCGAAGAAGCATTCCGTTCACTTTATCATCCTAAAAAAGAAGAACGGCTGCCCCAGTTTTTTTATGAAGAAGAGCTGGCGGCGTTATTTCAATCAGTCAAAGGCTATGATAAATTGTCGATCCGCAACACTGCTTTATTGGAACTGCTGTACGCGACCGGAATGCGCGTCAGCGAATGTGTCTCCATTAGGATGAAAGACCTTGACCGCAGCATGCAAATCGTCAAGGTGATGGGGAAAGGACGGAAAGAGCGCTACATACCCTACGGACAGTTCGCGCATGATGCGCTGGAACATTATATCGATGAAGTTCGTCCTAAGCTTATGAAAAACACGGACCACGACGGTCTATTTGTTAATAACCGGGGAGATCTTGTGACAGCCCGCGGAATTCGGCATATCCTTACTGAATGCATGAAAAAGGCATCGGCCAATTCCAATATCTATCCCCATATGATCCGCCACAGTTTCGCCACCCATTTATTGAATAATGGGGCGGATCTTCGGACGGTTCAGGAATTGCTGGGCCATACCCACCTGTCATCGACTCAGGTTTATACGCATGTAACAAAAGAGCATTTGCGAAAAACATATTTGAATTCACATCCGCGAGCATAGAGAGGGGAATTATAATGGAACAATTTCATGCCACCACGATATTCGCTGTGCGCCATAACGGCGAATGCGCGATGTCCGGTGATGGACAAGTGACATTCGGCAACGCTGTTGTCATGAAACATACAGCAAGAAAAGTACGGACTTTATATAACGGCCAGGTGTTGACGGGCTTTGCCGGATCAGTAGCCGATGCCTTTACTCTTTTTGAAATGTTTGAAGGCAAACTGACCGAATATAACGGAAATCTTCAGCGGGCTGCAGTGGAACTCGCGAAGCAATGGCGTGGAGATAAAATGCTGCGCCAGCTGGAAGCGATGCTGATTGTCATGAATAAAGAAGAACTCCTGTTAGTTTCGGGAACTGGTGAAGTGATAGAACCTGACGACGGGATACTGGCAATCGGTTCCGGCGGCAATTATGCTTTGGCAGCAGGGCGGGCTTTGAAGAAATATGCCGGAGACAATATGTCCGCCAAAGAAATCGCACAGTCGGCGCTTGAAACCGCGGCGGATATTTGTGTCTATACAAATCATCAAATCGTAGTGGAGGAGCTGTCTAAATGAGAACGCAAACGGATCTAACACCCAGACAAATTACAGAACATCTTGACCGCTACATTGTCGGGCAGAAAGATGCCAAGCGGTCAATTGCGATCGCACTTCGCAACCGCTACAGAAGAAGCCGGCTGGATGAAGAGCTGCGTGACGAAGTGATCCCGAAGAATATCCTGATGATCGGGCCGACAGGTGTCGGAAAGACGGAAATTGCGAGACGCATCGCTAAATTGACAGGCGCGCCCTTCATCAAAGTTGAAGCGACGAAATTCACCGAAGTGGGTTATGTTGGACGCGATGTGGAATCGATGGTGCGTGACTTGGTGGAAGCTGCAGTCAGAATCGTGAAAGAAGAGAAGTTCGAAGCGGTGAAAGGTAAAGCGGAAGCTGCCGCCAATGAACGGATTGTAAAATTGCTCGTTCCTTCGATGAAGAAAAAGCAGGCAAGCCAAAATCCGCTTGAGATGATGTTCGGCCAAAAATTCGATCAGGATGAAGAAGAGCCGACTGCTGAAGTGGAAGTTCGCGTGAAAAGACGGGAAATCGCTGCAGATTTGAAAGCGGGGAAATTGGAAGACGAGTGGCTGAATGTCGAGGTGCTGGAAAACGCGCCGTCGATGTTTGATGCCCTTCAAGGTTCCGGCATGGAGCAGATGGGCGCGAATATGCAGGATGCCTTATCTTCCCTGATGCCGAAGAAAAAGAAAAAACGCCGCCTTCAAGTGAAAGAGGCCAGACGCATTTTAGCTGCAGAAGAAGCGGCGAAACTGGTTGATGATGAAGAAGTGGCAAGTGAAGCGATTGACCGGGCAGAACAGCACGGCATCATCTTTATTGACGAGATGGACAAGATCGCCAGCAAGAATAACTCGTCTTCAGCGGATGTATCGCGTGAAGGTGTGCAGCGGGATATTCTGCCGATTGTCGAAGGCTCGACCGTTTCCACAAAGTACGGAGCGGTGAAAACGGACTATATGCTGTTTGTTGCGGCGGGGGCATTCCATATGTCCAAGCCTTCTGACCTGATTCCTGAACTGCAGGGCCGGTTCCCGATCCGTGTGGAGCTGCAGAAGCTGGAAGTGGGCGATTTCGTCAAAATATTGACGGAACCGAAACATTCTTTGCTGAATCAATATAAAGCGCTTCTCGAAACAGAGGGAGTTGTGGTAAACTTCAATGATGCCTCAATCGTCAGACTAGCGGAAATTGCGTATGAAGTGAATCAGGATACCGATAATATCGGAGCCCGCCGATTGCATACCATTTTAGAGCGGCTGCTCGAAGACCTGTCCTTTGAAGCTTCTGAAATAAGCCCTGCGCAAATAGACATAACACCTCAATATGTGAACGATAAACTTGAAAATGTGGCAAAAAACAAAGATTTGTCACAATTTATCCTGTAAATAAGTCAAATCAGTTCCCTTAAAGAGTAAAAAGCTTTAGAATATTGAATAAATACGGTACGAAATATGTAGGAGGTTCATTATAATGAATTTATTAGGAAAAACTAGACGCATCAACTCTATGCTGCAAGCAGCAGCCGGCAAGCCGGTAAACTTTAAGGACATGGCGGAAACTTTGAGCGAAGTAATCGAATGCAACGCATTCGTTGTCAGCCGCAAAGGTAAAGTCCTTGGCTATGCCATCAACCAGCAGATCGAAAACGAACGGATGAAAGGCATGCTTGAAGAGCGCCAGTTCCCGATCGAATACACACAAAACCTTTCAAACATCAACGAAACATCCGCTAACCTGGATGTAAACAGCGAACACACAATCTTCCCTGTGGAAGAACGCGAATTGTTCAAAAACGGCCTGACTACAATTGTGCCGATCATCGGCGGCGGCGAACGTCTTGGCACATTATTGCTTGGACGCGTCAACGCTGAATTCCAGGATGATGATTTGATCCTTGGTGAATACGGTGCAACAGTTGTCGGGATGGAAATCCTTCGTGAAAAAGGCGACCGCATCGAAGAAGAAGCACGCAGCAAAGCTGTTGTTCAAATGGCGATCTCTTCACTTTCTTACAGTGAACTTGAAGCAATTGAACACATTTTTGAAGAACTTGACGGCAATGAAGGTTTGCTTGTCGCTTCAAAAATCGCTGACCGTGTAGGAATCACTCGTTCAGTAATCGTCAACGCACTTCGCAAACTTGAAAGTGCCGGCGTCATCGAATCACGTTCACTTGGGATGAAAGGGACTTACATCAAAGTCCTTAACACGAAATTCCTTGCTGAGCTTGAGCAATTGAAAATGAACTAATGTGAATCAGGAGACACCGGGTATTTATATCCGGTGTCTTTTTTCTTTTGTTATTTCATGCTCTACACCAACCGATATTGCGCAAAACAGCTTCGCTTTCCTGGGGGCTTGCGCTGAGCTAACTCGGACTTGTGCCACTTCGCCCGAGTGGATCTCAGCACTTCGCTCGAACCAGAGTTGAAAAGCCAACTCTGGTTCTGATCCCCTGGGAGTCTGCGCTATTTTGCTCCATATCTCAGTCCGCTTTCGATAAATGGTTATCTATTTAAGATAATTATTAATGAAAAAGTGAAGGTTTCATTTCTACACAAATTTAAATGAAGTGGCAGGGAAGGTGAAGTGTAAAGATGTGCTCCTTCATCTCTTCGCTGCTACGTCGCAAACACATGGCCACGCCAGCGTCGGCTAATGTTTTTGCTTGATATCTATAGAGAGCTATCTAGCGAAGGCGCGCCTATGGACTGAGCGGAGCAATAAGACGAGCGTTCTTCTCGGCTTATTGAGGGAGCTTTGTCCTAAGCGCCGAAGCGGTATGTAAAGCGGATTGTTTCTAGACTTTCTTAATTTTTATTTCTAAGAGAAACCTGTTGCGGAATGGATCAGTACCGTGGTATAATTTCAAATGGTGTTAAATACACACGCATTCGGATTTGTTCCGCTGGTGCCCTTTCTGGGTAACGGTTCAAAGAAGAAGGATGCGGAGGGAAAAAATAACCTATCAGGAGGAAACACACATGTCAGTAATTTCTATGAAACAATTGCTTGAAGCTGGTGTACACTTTGGCCACCAGACTCGCCGTTGGAACCCGAAAATGAAAAAATATATTTTCGTTGAGCGTAACGGTATCTACATCATCGACCTGCAAAAAACAGTCCGCAAATTGGAAGAGGCTTACAGCTTCATGAAACAAGTGGGCGAAGATGGCGGGAAAGTACTTTTCGTCGGTACGAAAAAACAAGCTCAGGACGCTATCAAAGAAGAAGCAGAACGTTCTGGCAACTACTACATCAACCAGCGTTGGTTGGGTGGAACACTTACTAACTTCGGCACAATCCAAAAACGTGTGAACCGTATGAAACAAATCGAGCGCATGTCTGAAGATGGAACTTTCGAAGTTCTTCCGAAGAAAGAAGTTGTTCAATTGAATAAAGAACACGATCGTCTTGTTAAATTCCTTGGCGGTATCCGTGATATGAACGGTCTTCCGGACGTAATGTTCGTAGTTGATCCGCGCAAAGAACGCATCGCAGTAGCAGAAGCTATGAAATTGAACATTCCGATCGTTGGTATCGTTGATACTAACTGTGATCCAGATGAAATCGATTATGTAATTCCTGCAAACGATGATGCTATCCGCGCAGTAAAACTTTTGACTGGTAAAATGGCTGATGCTTTGCTAGAGTCTAAACCGGAAGAAGAAGAAGAAACTCCAGCAGAAGCTGCAGAGTAACTCACGATGAAGTACAGGTGATAAGCGGCCACAAACCCTCTTATCACCTTTTTTTGAGAAAACGTATATCCTTAAGGAGGAATTTAATCATGGCAGTTACAGCTCAAATGGTAAAAGAATTGCGTGAAAAAACTGGTGCAGGTATGATGGACTGCAAAAAAGCGCTAGTAGAAACAAACGGTGACATGGAAGCGGCTTTGGATTTCCTTCGCGAAAAAGGTCTTTCAAGCGCTTCTAAAAAAGCGGACCGTATTGCTGCTGAAGGCACTACTTCAATCATGGTTGAAGGAAACGAAGCAGTTATCTATGAAGTGAACGCTGAAACTGATTTTGTCGCTAAAAACGAAGGTTTCCAAACACTTGTTAAAGAATTGGGCGAACACCTTTTGGCTACGAAACCAGCTACAATCGAAGAAGCGACTTCTTCTACAATGTCGAACGGTTTGACAGTAGCGGACCACATTTCAAACGCTATCGCGAAGATCGGTGAAAAAATCACTTTGCGCCGCTTTGAAATCCGCACTAAAACAGATGCTGACGCTTTTGGTCCTTACCTGCACATGGGTGGCCGTATTTCAGTATTGGTATTGCTTGAAAACACGACTGATTCAGATGCAGCACGCGACATCGCTATGCACATCGCAGCATTGAACCCACAATACGTGTCACGTGAAGAAGTTTCTGCTGAAGAAGTGGAAAAAGAGCGTAAAGTATTGACTGAACAAGCGTTGAACGAAGGCAAGCCAGAAAAAATCGTTGAAAAAATGGTTGAAGGCCGCCTTGGTAAATATTTCGAAGACGTCTGCTTGCTTGACCAGGCTTTCGTTAAAAACTCTGACCAAAAAGTTCGCGATTTCGCAGCTTCAACTGGCGGCAGCGTAAAAGAATTCATCCGCTACGAAGTTGGAGAAGGAATCGAAAAACGCGAAGACAACTTTGCTGATGAAGTTATGAGCCAAGTAAACAAAAAATAAATCATTTTCATAGCATTACCTTGGGGAACACTGAAAGGTGTTCCCTATTTTTCAATAAACAGTTAAAATGGAGGGTACCGATGAGTGTTCAGCAGTATAAACGCATTGTATTAAAACTTAGTGGAGAAGCGATGGCAGGTGGACAAGGTTTCGGTTTATCTCCTGAAATCATTAAATCTGTAGCTGCTCAAGTTAAAGACGTCGTGGAACTTGGCGTTGAAGTTGCCGTAGTTGTCGGCGGAGGCAATATCTGGAGAGGGAAAGTCGGTTCTGAAATGGGCATGGACCGAGCGACTGCAGATTATATGGGAATGCTTGCAACAGTGATGAATTCATTGGCTTTGCAGGATTCACTTGAAAAACAGGACGTTGAAACGCGTGTTCTTTCTTCCATAGAAATGCGCCAGGTCGCTGAACCGTATATTCGCAGACGGGCAATCCGCCACCTTGAGAAGAAGCGGGTTGTAATTTTCGCAGCAGGAACGGGCAATCCATATTTCTCAACTGATACGACAGCTGCACTACGGGCTGCTGAAATTGAGGCGGATGTCATCCTGATGGCGAAAAACAATGTGGATGGCGTTTATTCAGCCGATCCGAAAACTGATGCAACAGCTGTAAAATATGAGGAATTATCATATTTGGAAGTGATCCAACAAGGTCTGCAAGTAATGGATTCTACTGCTTCCACACTCTGTATGGACAATGATATCCCACTCGTAGTATTCTCGATTATGGAAAATGGTAATATAAAACGGGCTGTTCAAGGTGAAAAAATCGGAACAGTTGTGAGGAGAGACATATAATGCCGAAATCTGTGATGAATGAAACCAAAGAAAAAATGACGAACGCCATTCAAGCTTATTCCCGTGAACTTTCTTCAATCCGCGCTGGACGCGCAACTCCGTCTATCCTGGACAGAATAACAGTCGATTATTACGGAGCACCGACGCCGATCAACCAGGTTGCCGGTGTATCGGTTCCGGAAGCTCGCATGATCATGATCCAGCCATACGATAAGTCTGTACTGGGTGATATCGAAAAAGCGATTCTGAAATCGGATATCGGCTTGAACCCTTCGAATGATGGTTCGGTGATCCGTCTGGCTGTGCCTGCTTTGACTGAAGAACGCCGCAAAGAGCTCGTTAAGGATGTCAAAAAAGAAGCGGAAGCCGCTAAAGTCAATGTTCGTAATATCCGACGTGACGCCAATGATGAGTTTAAAAAGCTTCAGAAGAAGAGCGAAATCACTGAAGATGATTTGCGGACTTATTCCGATGATGTACAGAAATTAACGGATTCGAATATCGCGAAGATTGATGAAATGGCAAAAGACAAAGAAAAAGAGATTATGGAAGTATAAAATCGAACTTCATAAGCTTTTACGCGTCCTGTATAGCAGGGCGCTTTTTCATGCCAAAAAAAATGTGATCGAGAAAGATAGGGCACGATAGCGTTTTTTTTGATATGATAAGCAATAGACATGCCGATTTGTAATAGGTGGAGGATTAATTATGATAAATAAATTATTAAAACGAAATACGGAAACTGTGATTGGTGATTTGGATCGCCTGTCGCTGGTCCGTGATGGGATTATCCCTTCACATATAGCCATTATTATGGATGGCAATGGCCGTTGGGCGAAGAAGCGTTCACTTCCCCGTGTTGCAGGGCATCACGAAGGAATGAAAACCGTGCGGAAAATTACCCGCTTGGCCAATAACCTCGGCGTTGACGTATTGACATTATATGCATTTTCCACGGAGAATTGGAAACGTCCAAAAATGGAAGTGGATTTTCTGATGAGGCTTCCCGAAGAATTTCTTTCGACATTTTTGCCGGAACTGGTGGCTGAAAACGTAAAAGTGGAAATGATGGGCGACCATACTAATCTTCCGGCACATACGTTAAAAGCGATCACCAAAGCAAAAGAGGCTACAAAAGATAATACCGGCCTTATTTTAAATTTTGCGCTTAACTACGGGAGCCGATCCGAAATCGTGGATTCGGTAAAAGAACTTGCCGCTCAAGTGGCTGCAGGAACATTGGACCCCGCAGATATTACAGAAGAACATATCAGTTCCGGACTTATGACAAAGTCATTGCCTGAACCTGATTTATTGATCAGAACGAGCGGGGAAGTACGCTTAAGCAACTTTATGCTTTGGCAGCTTGCCTATACCGAATTTTGGTTCACTGATACATTGTGGCCGGATTTCAACGAAGATTCACTAATCGATGCGGTTGAAAATTACCAAAAGAGAAATCGCCGATTTGGAGGATTGAAAGGGGAAGAAGCACAGTGAAACAGCGTCTCATAACCGGAGCAATCGCTTTTGCATTATTTATACCATTTGTTATTTTAGGCGGAACTCCTTTTACTATTTTAGTGCTTATCCTGGGAACCATTGGTTTCCAGGAATTATTGAAGATGAAAGGCCGCACACTTTGGAGTGTTCCCGGCCTTATTTCTCTTTTGGCGTTATATGCGTTTATGATGCCGGGTGACTGGACACTCCAGATTTCTGGGTGGACCGGATACACAAAAGTCGAATTCGCTTTTATCGCGGTCATTTTGCTATTAATACATACTGTCGTTGTTAAAAACAGCTTTACTTTCGATGATGCGGCCTTTGCAATCCTTGGCACTCTATACGTAGGGATGGGTTTCCTCTATCTGATTGAAACAAGGGAAGCAGGCCTCGCTGTCCTGATTTACGCATTATTGGTAGTCTGGTTCACTGATTCTGGCGCTTATTTTACCGGCCGGAAATTCGGTAAACGGAAGCTGTGGCCTGAGATTTCTCCCAATAAAACCATTGAAGGCTTTGTAGGGGGCATCATTTATGCTGTCGTTGCCGCATTGGTTTTCAATTATTTCGTGGATTTAAACAAGCCAATTTACATCATCATCCTTGTAACGATCGTTGCGTCTGTTTTCGGGCAGATGGGTGATTTGGTGGAGTCTGCTCTAAAACGGCATTTCAACGTGAAAGATTCAGGGAAAGTCCTGCCTGGACACGGCGGCATTCTGGACCGCTTTGACAGCATTCTTTTCGTCATGCCGTTGCTGCATTTTTTACATTTCATCTAAGGAGGACATCCTGAATGGTTAAAAAAATTATTTTACTTGGAGCGACCGGATCGATCGGCGTCCAAACAACAGATATTATCCGTGAGCATCCTGAAGAATTCAAACTGGTTGGATTTTCAGCCGGCCGCAATATGGAATTGGCAAAAAAATTCATTAAGGAATTCAAACCCGAAATCGTCTGTATTCAAAATGAACAGGATGCGATTGTTCTTCGCGGCGAATTTCCCGCGACTTCTTTTGTATCGGGAAATGCCGGTCTGATTGAGACGGCGGTATTTGATGCTGACGTGCTGGTCAATGCCGTAATAGGCAGTGTGGGGCTTGAGCCGACGCTTGAAGCGATTAAACTTGGCCGCACAATCGCCATTGCCAATAAAGAAACGCTGGTTACAGCAGGACACCTGGTTATGGAAAGCGCCAAGCGATACGGTGCGGCAATTCTTCCCGTAGACAGCGAACATTCCGCTTTATTCCAGTCGCTGAACGGCGAGAAGATTGAACAGGCGACAAAACTGATTCTCACAGCGTCCGGCGGAAGCTTCAGGGATTCTACAAGAGAAGAGCTGAAAAATGTAACGGTCAAAGAAGCGCTAAATCACCCCAATTGGTCTATGGGGGCGAAAATAACGATCGACTCGGCGACTATGGTGAATAAAGGGCTGGAAGTAATAGAAGCAAACGTGCTTTTCAATTTTAATTATGATGATATTGAAGTGCTGCTTCACCGGGAAAGCATCATCCATTCAATGGTCGAGTTCCAGGACACCAGTGTAATGGCACAGCTCGGCACCCCGGATATGCGCGTGCCGATCCAATACGCGCTGACCTATCCAGAACGCCTGGGACGTCCAAACGCCAAGCGGCTGAATCTGGCTGAAATCGGCAAACTGCATTTCCAGCCGATGGATTATGAACGGTTCCATGCATTGCAACTGGCGTTTGACGCCGGGCGTATCGGCGGAACCATGACTACTGTATTGAACGCAGCCAACGAACAAGCCGTGGCAATGTTCTTAAATGAAGAAATTAATTTTTTGCAGATCGAGGAAATGATCGAACGCGCAATGAATGCGCACGATCCGATCGCTTCTCCGGATTTGGAGACGATTCTGCACGTCGATTCTGAAACAAGAAAATCAGTCCGGAACATGCTAAAATAACTAAAGATTAAAACCGAAAAGGTTTGTAAGGATGGGTTCAAATGGAAACAGTCATATCGTTTATCATAATTTTCGGAGCTTTAGTTTTTTTCCATGAATTGGGGCATTTTCTGTTTGCAAAAAGAGCGGGAATATTAGTCCGCGAATTTGCGATCGGCATGGGTCCGAAAATTCTTGGCATTACAAAAGGGGAAACTTTATATACCGTCCGGCTGCTTCCAATCGGGGGCTATGTCCGCATGGCCGGTGAGGAAATGGACCGTATCGTATTGCAGGCGGGACATCGCATCGGTGTGCTGCTGGATGAAGATGGTCTTGCAAAGAAAATCATACTGAATCAGAAAACCATGTATCCCGATATCATGTTTCTTGAAGTTGAAGAAGCGGATCTCGAAAAGGAACTTTATATTAAAGGTTATGATGAAGAAGATCGTCTCGTCCGTCTTCAAGTTGCAAGAGACGCGGCAGTTGAAGAGAATGGCACTGAAACGGTTTTGGCACCCCATGACCGCCAATTCGATTCAAAAAGCATCGGCCATCGTTTCATGACGATTTTTGCCGGGCCGCTGTTCAATTTTATCCTTGCCTTCTTTATTTTTACGGCCATCGGTCTAATGCAAGGAGTTCCAACGAATGAACCTGTTATTTCCGAAGTGACGGATGACAGCCCGGCTGAGGAAGCGGGTATGCAGGCTGGTGATTTAATCACAGAAGTCGATGGCACAAATATCGCCAGCTGGAATGATCTTGTGGAATCCGTTCAGGGTGAAGCTGGGAATGCATTGGATTTCGTTGTTGAACGCCAGGGTGAATCAGTGGAATTCACGATTACACCGGAACTGGTCGAGCAGGAACAGGGAGATGTGGGTGTTATCGGCGTTCTTTATGAAAGTCCGAGGGAACAGGATTTCTTCGGGTCATTCGTCTACGGTGCTGAAACAACTGTCTTCTGGTTCAAGGAGATTTTCCGTCTGCTGGGTATGCTCGTGACGGGACAATTTACAATTGATGCTTTATCCGGCCCTGTCGGCATTTATAAAACCACAGAAGAGGTAGCACAATATGGGATTTTCACTTTGATGAGCTGGGCTGGTATGCTGAGCATCAACTTAGGGATTATGAACCTGCTGCCGCTTCCGGCGCTTGACGGCGGGCGTCTGATGTTCTTCATACTAGAAGCGTTGAGAGGCAAGCCGGTGGATCGCCAGAAAGAGGGCATGGTCCATTTTGTCGGCATCATGCTGCTTATGCTGCTGATGATCGTCGTCACATGGAACGATATACAGAAGTTTTTCTTTTAATTGAAGAAAAGCGACAGTGCCCGTTTAGCTCTGAAAGGCATAAGGCAGATCAGCGAAGTGGCCTTGGCCGCGCAGCTGAGTTGACTTATGACCCGAAGAGCTGGGCCACTGGAGTCTGGACAAGAAGAAAAGCGACAGTGCCCGTTTAGCTCTGAAAGGCATAAGGCAGTTTTGTATCTGAATTAATATACGCATTTAAAAATTTATCAGTCAGTTGAGGTGTATTTTGGAATGAAACAATCAGCAACTTTTATCCCTACATTACGTGAAACGCCTGCGGATGCAGAAGTAAGATCACATCAATTATTGCTCCGTGCAGGGTTTATCCGTCAAAACACGAGTGGAATCTATTCTTTCCTGCCGCTTGGCAAACGTGTATTGAACAAAGTGGAAGCGATTATCCGTGAAGAAATGGAAGCCGCGAACAGCGTGGAAGTATTCCTTCCCGCGATGCAGCAGGCAGAACTATGGCAGGAAACCGGCCGCTGGTATTCGTATGGTGATGAATTGATGAGGCTTAAAGACCGCAATGGGCGCGAATTTGCACTTGGCGCAACACATGAAGAAGTCATCACGGATCTTTTGCGCGATGAAATCAAATCGTATAAAAAATTGCCTTTGAATCTTTATCAGATCCAGTCGAAGTTCCGCGACGAGAAACGTCCGCGCTTCGGTTTGCTGCGTGGACGCGAATTCCTGATGAAAGATGCCTATTCATTCCATGCTACAACTGAAAGCCTTGATGAGACGTATGATGTCATGATGCAGGCTTATACGAATATTTTCACGAGACTGGGCCTTGATTTCCGTATGGTAATCGCTGATTCCGGAGCTATAGGCGGCAAAGACAACCATGAATTCATGGTCCTGTCTGAAATCGGGGAAGACACGATCGCCTATTCGGATTCATCTTCTTACGCGGCGAATATTGAAATGGCTCAAGTGAATATTGAATATGAAACGCCGTCAGAATCGCCTCAAGCGATTGAAAAAGTGGCTACACCTGATCAGAAAACAATCGCCCAGGTAGCGGAGTTCTTCGGAACAGGCACTGAAAACTGCATCAAGACCCTCGTCTTTAAAGCTGATGATGAATTCGTGGTCGTTTTATCCAGAGGAGACCACGAGATCAACGATGTCAAAGTTAAACACGCAGCTGATGCGAAAGTGGTTGAAATGGCGACTCCGGAAGAAGTGAAGCAATTGATCGGCTGCGAAATCGGCTCGATCGGTCCTGTAGCTTTGCCGGATGGAATCCGTGTCTTTGCAGACAATGCTGTCAAAACAATTGCCAACGGAATCGCTGGTGCCAATGAAGAAGGGCAACATTTCAAAAATGTGACGCCTGGACAGGATTTTGAAGTCGAAAAATACGCGGACCTGCGCTTTATCAAAGAAGGCGATCCTTCGCCGGATGGGCAAGGGACCATCAAATTTGCTGAAGGTATTGAAGTCGGGCATATCTTCAAACTGGGCACACGTTACAGTGAAGACATGAAAGCGACGATTCTGAATGACCAGGGCCGTGCAGTTCCTTATATTATGGGCTGCTATGGCATCGGGGTTTCCCGTGTCGTAGCTGCTGTAGCTGAACAATTCAATGACGATGACGGCTTTACGTGGCCTCCTGTTGCCGCACCTTACGATATTCATGTGGTGCCGGTCAATGTCAAAGATGATGTGCAGCGAGAAACGGCGGATGAAATTTATAAATTATTGAAATCCAACCGCTACGAAGTTCTGATTGATGACCGCAATGAACGCGCTGGTGTTAAATTTACCGATGCGGACTTAATTGGATTGCCGGTTCGCCTGACGGTAGGCAAAAAAGCTGCTGAAGGAATCCTGGAAGTTAAAATCCGCAGCACCGGTGAGACTTTCGAGTGGAATAAAGACGAGCTGCTCGATCAATTACAGCAATTTTTTCAAAAATGATCTTAAAAATCTGATATGATGAAGGGAAAGCACAAGCTGTGCTTTCCTTTCTTTTTCTTCTTTTCCTTTGATGGAACCGGAAAGAAATTGCCGATGAAAAGATAAAAAGACAGCCGGTTATAAATAGCTTGTTGAGAAAGAAAGCTAGGAAACCGATATTCCACAAAACAGCTCCGCTTTCCTGGTGGCTCGCGCTGAGCTAACTCAAGCTCGTTCCACTTCGCTCGAGTGGATCTCAGCACTTCGCTTAGTCACCTGGGAGTCTTCGCTGTTTTGCTTCATATCTCTGTTAGCCTTCTCTAAATAGAGTTGCATAATTAATTTATAACAGGTAAAAAGATATTCATAATGCTTCTACATGAAACCAGAATGGAGCGCTAGGCGGTGAAGGGCAAAGAAATGCTCCTGCATCGCTGCGCTGCTTCGTCGCAAAGCCTTGTCCTCGCTAGCTTCGGCCAATGTCTTTCCTGCGGGAAGCAGTGACGGCGCTTACGCCGGAGCGAAGCGAGTCCTGAGACCCCGCAGGGAAGGTTTGGCCGAACTTCATTCGGTCGAACCTTTGCGACGAAGCGTGGAACGCTGCAACGGTTTTTCATGTCTCGAAGCTAGCGCAGCGATGCAGAGACAGGAGCACACGGTTTTCGAAGCGCACGAGGAGGCTCAGGCCGCTCCCCGCGGAAAGCTTCCGCCTAGAGCGCAATGATTGAAGAAGTCGACAGTTTCTAGACAGCCGATATAACGCGGTTTTATTAATATAAGAGCGAAGGGGATAGTTATGACAAACCAGCAAGATCCTAAGATGCGTTTAAAGCTACTTCTTCAGCATCTCGATTTGACAGATGACGTACATATGCCTTTTTTCGAGGAGGCTGAATTGACACGGATGACGGTCCATAAAAAAGAACGGACCTGGCGCTTTACGGTGAAACTTCAGAGAGTATTGCCGTTAAAGCTGTTCCTGTTATTAAAGGAACGTTTGCATTCCACATTTTCTCCGATTGCAGCTGTTCAGCTGACAATCATTACGGATGAGCCCCAAGCTGATACTGAATTGATTTCAGCCTATTGGCGCTATGCTGTTGACGAATTGGCTGATATGGCGCCGCCGCTCCGTGAACGTTTGCTGGGACAGGCTCCCCAGTGGAACGGCAATAAAATGATGCTGAATTGTGGTCATGAGCATGAAATGATGGCGCTTAAAGCCAAATATACGGATAAACTTGCAAATGTTTATCAACAATTTGGTTTTCCGAGAATTGCCATCGACTTCCAATTGACAGAAGATGATCAGCAGGCTGCGCATGAAGCATTCATGGAAGAACGCCGCGCCGAGGAAGAAGAAATGGCCAAGAAAGCCTTATCTGATATGAAGAAGAGAGAGACGGACCGGAAAGAGAACGGCGCACCTGCAGGGCCATTCCAGATGGGAAGCAATATCAAACCGGATGAAACGATTGCTGAAATCCAATCCATCATTGATGAAGAACGGCGGATCACTGTCGAAGGCTATGTGTTTGACGCTGAAGTGCGTGAATTGCGCAGCGGCCGTTCCCTCTTGACGGTCAAAATCACGGATTATACAGACTCACTTCTTGTAAAAATGTTCTCCCGTGACAAAGAAGATGCCGAATTGATGAAGAACATCAAAAAGGGCATGTGGCTGAAAGCCCGCGGCTCCATCCAGATGGATACATTTGTCCGCGACCTTGTGATGATGGCGCAGGATATGGTGGAAGTGAAACCGCAATTGCGTCAGGATACAGCTTTAGAGAAGCGAGTGGAATTGCACCTTCATACTCCAATGAGCCAGATGGATGCAGTGTCATCTGTTGACGCCCTCGTGGGCCAGGCCGCTAAATGGGGCCATCCCGCCATTGCCATTACAGACCATGCCGGGGTGCAGTCTTTCCCGGACGCATATGCCGCCAGCAAAAAACACGGCATCAAAGCGATATTCGGTTTGGAAGCGAATCTTGTGGATGATGGCGTTCCGATTGCGTTTGAAGAACGGCACGCGCTTCTTGAAGAAGAAACTTTTGTGGTATTCGACTTGGAAACGACAGGGTTATCTGCGGTTTACGATACAATCATCGAGCTTGCAGCCGTTAAGATCAAAGGCGGACAGATCATCGATAAATTCGAAAGCTTTGCGAATCCGCATCATCCGTTATCGGATACGACCATCGATTTGACAGGCATCACTGATGATATGGTCAAAGATGCTCCGGAAGTGGAAGAAGTGATCCGCAATTACCATGAATGGGCTGGAGATCATATCATGGTTGCCCACAACGCCTCGTTCGATATGGGCTTCCTGTATGTCGCCTATAAGAAGTACGGCATCGACAAAAAACACGCCACAATCGATACGCTGGAATTAGCGCGGATGCTCCATCCTGAATTGAAGAATCACCGATTGAACACGCTGGCGAAAAAATTCGGCATAGAGCTCACCCAGCATCACCGGGCGATCTATGACACGGAAGCCACATCTTATTTGCTGACGCATCTATTGAAAGAAGCTCATCAAAAAGGGATTCATTATCATGATGAACTGAACAATTATGTCGGAGCCGGAGATGCGTATAAGCGCTCACGTCCGACTCATGTGACATTGCTTGCGCGAAATGACACGGGTCTTAAAAATCTGTTCAAGCTCGTATCCGCTTCGCATATCAATTATTTCTACCGGGTTCCACGGATTCCGCGTTCGCTTCTGCAGAAACACCGTGAAGGGCTTCTTGTCGGCTCAGGCTGCGATAAAGGGGAAGTTTTTGAAGCGGTCATGCAGAAGTCGATGGAAGAAGTGGAACGCACCGCACAGTTCTATGATTATCTGGAAGTGCATCCAAAGGAAGTCTATGCGCCCCTGATAGAACGTGAAATGATCCGTGATGAATGGAATCTTGAAGATATCATCCGAAAGCTTGTGAAAGTCAGCAAAAAACTGGGGCTTCCTTTGGTCGCTACCGGAAATGTCCACTACCTGGATGAAAATGACGCGATCTACCGGCAGGTACTGATCGGTTCTCAAGGCGGGGCTAATCCGCTGAACCGGACGAAGCTGCCGAAAGTCCATTTCCGCACAACTAATGAAATGCTCGACGCCTTCGACTTTTTGGGAGAAGAAACGGCGAAACAGATTGTTGTGGAAAATTCCAATAAAATTGCGGATATGATCGACACTGTCAAGCCGATTAAAGATGATCTCTATACACCTAAAATTGAAGGTGCAGATGAGGAAGTCAGAGAACTCAGCTATAATATGGCGCGAAGCATCTACGGGGAGCAGCTGCCTGAAATCGTGGAAGCCCGTATCGAAAAGGAATTGAAATCGATTATCGGCCATGGTTTTGCGGTTATTTACCTGATTTCACATAAACTTGTTAAGAAATCATTGGACGATGGCTATCTCGTCGGTTCCCGGGGATCTGTAGGATCCTCGTTAGTGGCGACACTTACGGAAATCACGGAAGTGAATCCGTTGCCGCCGCATTACATCTGCACTAAATGCCAAAAATCTGAGTTCTTCGACGACGGTTCTGTCGGCTCAGGATTTGACCTTGAAGACAAGAACTGTCCGGATTGCGATGTTCCTTATAAAAAAGAAGGACAGGATATTCCATTTGAAACTTTCCTCGGCTTTAAAGGCGACAAGGTACCGGATATCGATTTGAACTTCAGTGGAGAATATCAAGCGAAAGCACACAATTACACCAAGGAATTATTCGGTGAAGACAATGTTTTCCGCGCGGGAACAATCGGTACCGTTGCAGAGAAAACAGCCTACGGTTATGTGCGCGGGTATGCCAATGACCGGGATATGACCATACGGGGAGCGGAAATTGACCGTCTCGTCCAAGGCTGTACAGGGGTAAAACGAAGCACCGGGCAGCATCCGGGCGGGATTATCGTAGTGCCGGATTATATGGATATCTATGATTTCTCCCCTATTCAATTCCCTGCGGATGCGCAGGACTCGGAATGGAAAACGACGCATTTTGATTTCCATTCGATCCATGATAATTTATTGAAACTGGATATTCTCGGGCACGATGATCCGACTGTTATCCGCATGCTCCAGGATTTGTCGGGCATAGATCCGAAAACGATACCGACTGACGACCCGGAAGTGATGAAAATATTCTCCGGCACGGAATCTCTCGGGGTTACAGAAGAACAGATCGGCTGTAAAACCGCGACCTATGGAATACCTGAATTCGGTACGCGATTCGTGCGTCAAATGCTTGAAGAAACGAAACCGACGACTTTCTCGGAACTCGTACAGATTTCCGGTCTTTCCCACGGGACGGACGTATGGCTGAGCAATGCCCAGGAATTGATCAAAAACGGGACATGCCAGCTGTCCGATGTAATCGGCTGCCGTGATGATATTATGGTTTACCTGATTTACCAGGGGCTTGAATCATCCATGGCGTTTAAAATAATGGAAGCAGTCCGTAAAGGTAAAGGGCTGACACCGGAGTTTGAAGCGGCGATGAAAGAAGAAGGCGTTCCGAACTGGTATATTGAATCATGTAAAAAGATCAAATACATGTTCCCGAAAGCCCACGCCGCCGCCTATGTATTAATGGCAGTCCGGATCGCTTATTTCAAAGTGCATTTCCCGATTCTTTATTATGCGGCTTACTTCACAGTCCGCGCGGAAGATTTTGATGTCAATGCGATGGCTAAAGGTTCCCATGCGATCCGTTCGGTTATTGCGGAGATCAATGCCAAAGGGCTTGAAGCATCAACGAAAGAAAAGAACTTACTGACAGTCATGGAACTCGCGCTCGAAATGACGGAACGCGGTTACAAATTCCAGAAAGTGGACCTCTATAAATCGGAGGCCGATGAGTTCATCATCGAAGGCAATACGCTGATTCCCCCGTTCAACGCCATCCCTGGACTGGGTACGAACGCCGCCAAATCGATTGTCGCTGCTCGCCAGGAAGGGACGTTCCTTTCAAAAGAAGACCTTCAGCAGCGTGGACGGGTTTCCAAAACCATCATTGAATACATGGATGATCACGGATGTCTTGAAGGAATGCCCGAAGCCAACCAGTTGTCGCTGTTCTAGTCAGTTGCACTGGTGTCCCAATCGTGGTATTATTGTAGTAACATTTACTGATAGCTCTGTCGCAGAAGAGTGGGTTCTCCCGCTCTTTTCTGTTTGTAAAGACTTAAAATGAAACTTTGAATTGCGGGAGGCATGTATGAGCAAAATTACAGAACAAATAGAAGAAATCACAAAGCCCATTACAGATGAGCTGAACCTTGAACTGGTTGATGTGGAATTTGTCAAAGAAGGCCGCAGCTGGTTTTTGCGTGTCTACGTGGACAATCCGGACGCGCCGATCGATATTGACCAATGTGCACTGGTCAGCGAAAGACTGAGTGAAATTTTGGATGAACTGGATCCGATCGAGCAGAATTATTTCCTTGAAGTATCTTCACCGGGAGCAGAGCGCCCATTGAAGAAAGAAAAAGATTTTGAGAATGCTATCAGTAAATTTATCTATATCAAAACTTATGAACCGATTTTGGATGCAAAAGAATTTGAAGGCTATCTCCAGTCGTACACTGATGACGAAGTCCAAATTGAAGTTAAAATCAAAACCCGCAGAAAAACAATCGTGATTCCAAGACAGAAAATTGCTGTAATCCGTCTCGCAATTGATTTTTCAGCAAAACCTGATCGATGAACCTAGGAGTGGATAAAAAATGAGCAGTGAGTTATTGAATGCTTTAGAGGCATTGGAGAAACAAAAAGGTATTTCGCGTGATGTCTTGATCGAAGCGATCGAAGCGGCATTAGTGACTGCGTATAAACGCAATTTCAATCAGGCGCAGAACGTCCGTGTGGATTTGAATCTTAATACGGGTACGATGCTTGTCTATTCCAGAAAAGATGTCGTTGAGGAAGTGGAAGACGATCGTCTGCAGATATCTTTGGAAGACGCTCATGCCATCAACCCTGCATATGAAGTCGGGGATGTCGTGGAAGAAGAAGTGACGCCGCGCAACTTCGGCCGTATCGCTGCTCAGACAGCCAAGCAAGTAGTTACACAGCGTGTGCGTGAAGCAGAGCGCGGTCTTGTTTTTGAAGAGTTTGTCGATCGCGCGGATGATATCGTCAACGGCATTGTCGAACGCATGGATGCCCGCAACCTGTATGTCGGTCTTGGGAAAGTCGAAGCGGTTCTTCCGCAGACTGAGCAGATGCCGAATGAGTCTTATCAGCCACATGATCGGATCAAGGTATATATTACCAAGGTCGAGCGTACTACACGCGGACCACAGGTGTTTGTATCAAGAACACATCCAGGTTTATTGCGCAGATTGTTTGAAACCGAAGTGCCTGAAATCTATGATGGCATTGTTGAAATCAAGTCGATTGCCCGCGAAGCAGGAGACCGTTCGAAGATTTCTGTCATGGCCCACCGCGAAGACATCGATCCAGTCGGTTCATGTGTCGGCTCTAAAGGAGCGCGTGTGCAGACAATCGTCAACGAATTAAGCGGTGAAAAAATCGATATCGTTGAATGGTCAGAGGAGCCGGTGATTTTTGTCGCCAATGCACTGAGCCCATCAAAAGTACTTGATGTCCAGGTGAATGAAGAGGAAAAATCAACTACTGTTGTTGTGCCTGACTATCAATTATCACTGGCAATCGGCAAGCGCGGTCAGAATGCGCGTCTTGCAGCCAAATTGACGGGATGGAAAATTGATATCAAGAGTGAGACAGATGCACGTGAGATGGGCATTTATCCGAATCCGGACGCTGACATCGAATTGGTGGAATCCGGTGAAGAAACCGATGACTTCGATTTCTACGAAGAAAAAGAATAAGAAAGATAAGGTGATGTCCGTTGGCTCTGCAGAAGAAAATTCCACTCAGGAAGTGTGTAGCAACAGGCGAGATGCATCCTAAAAAAGAAATGATCCGTATCGTGCGTTCCAAGGAAGGCGAAGTGAGCGTCGATCTGACTGGGAAAAAGTCTGGGCGAGGAGCCTATGTTTCCAAATCTGAGGCAGCTGTTGCAGCGGCCAAAAAGAAAAAGGTGCTCGACAACCAATTGGAAGTCAAAGTGCCTGAGGAGATATATGAAGAATTGCTGCGGGTCGTACTAAGAGAGCAGTTGAAGTAAAATGGAAACAAAACAGAAGATCCTCCAGATCCTCGGCCTTGCGACAAGAGCAAGAATGACAATCACAGGGGAAGAACTGACAATCAATGAAGTGCGCAGAGGCAATGCGAAATTGGTGTTGCTGGCGGAAGACGCTTCGGAAAACACAATGAAAAAACTGCAGGATAAATGCAGCTATTATAAAGTCGACCTGCAAATATTCGGAACCCGTTCCGAAATTGGGCATGCTGTCGGCAAAGAAGAGCGTGTAGTTATGGCGATAACCGATGCAGGTTTCGCCAAAAAACTGAAAAGCTTGTTCGATGAAAATAACCGGGGGTGAGCAGATGACCAAAATTCGAGTACATGAATACGCGAAAAAAGTAGATAAACCAAGCAAAGAGATCATCCAGCAATTATCAAAAATGGATATTTCAGTAACTAATCATATGTCGACATTAGAGGACAACGCTGTTTCAAAATTGGACGGCATTTACAAGAAATCTTCATCCGCTTCAATAGCACCAGCTCCAACTAAACCACAGAATCAAGGGCAGAACCGTTCGCAAGGACAAGGTTCGCGTCCGTCAGGCCAAGGCCAATCCCGTCCGCAGGGCGGTCAGAACGGCTCACGTCCATCTGGGCAGGGGCAACGTCCGGGGCAATCACGTCCGGCTGCAGCACCAAGCCAGGGGCAATCGCGTTCTCAAGGCAACGGCCAGAGAAATGCAGCTCCAGCAAAAACAGGTTCGAACTTTACACCTAAGGCCGCAAAACCGACAGCAGGACCAGGACAGCGCAATTCCAACCGTCCAGGTGGCGGCGGTCCAGGCCGCGGCGGCCAGAACCGCAACAGAAAAGGCAAACAGCAGCGTCCAGTGAATCCACTGCCGCCGATGCCTAAAAAAGAGAAAGAACTGCCGGCTAAAATCACTTTTACCGAATCTTTGACAGTTGGCGAACTGGCGAAAAAATTAGGCCGTGAACCATCTGAAATCATCAAAAAATTATTCATGCTTGGTGTAATGGCTACCATTAACCAGGAACTTGATAAAGATGCGATCGAATTGATCTGCGCTGAATATGAAGTGGAAGTGGAAGAAGAAATCCTGGTTGATAAAACCGACCTTGAAGTCTACTTTGAACCGGAAGATGAAACGTTGAATGAAGAACGTCCACCGGTAGTTACAATCATGGGTCACGTCGACCATGGTAAAACAACACTTCTTGATTCGATCCGCCACACGAAAGTGACAGCAGGAGAAGCTGGCGGGATTACACAGCATATCGGTGCATATCAAGTAGTTGAAGACGGCAAAAAAATCACTTTCCTGGATACGCCTGGTCACGCGGCATTTACAACAATGCGCGCACGCGGAGCGAAAGTGACGGATTTGGCTATTATCGTAGTCGCTGCTGATGACGGTGTAATGCCGCAGACAGTCGAAGCGATCAACCATGCGAAAGCTGCTGAAGTCCCGATTATCATTGCAGTCAATAAAATGGATAAACCGAGCGCCAACCCTGACCGCGTTATGCAGGAATTGACTGAACATGGTCTTGTTCCGGAAGCATGGGGCGGAGATACAATCTTTGTTCCGCTTTCAGCGTTGAAAGGTGAAGGCATCGATACATTGCTGGAAATGATTCTTCTTGTTTCTGAAGTCGGAGAATTGAAAGCGAACCCGGGACGCCGCGCTATTGGTACGGTTATTGAAGCGGAGCTCGACAAAGGCCGAGGCTCAGTTGCTACACTTCTGGTACAGGACGGCACTTTGAATGTCGGTGATCCGATTGTTGTCGGGAACACATTTGGACGTGTCAGAGCGATGGTTTCTGATACAGGACGCCGAGTGAAAGAAGCAGGCCCATCAATGCCGGTTGAAATCACCGGTTTGAATGATGTGCCGCAGGCAGGCGATCGTTTTGTCGTGTTCGAAGACGAGAAAACAGCTCGCTCTGTTGGTGAAAGCCGTGCTACTTCGGCATTGCAGGTACAGCGTTCAGAAAAAACACGTGTAACACTTGATAACCTTTTTGATCAATTGAAACAGGGTGAGATGAAAGAATTGAACTTGATCGTCAAAGCTGATGTTCAGGGGGCAGTTGAAGCGATGGCTGCTTCACTTCTGAAAATCGATGTAGAAGGCGTCAACGTCAAAATCATCCACACTGGCGCAGGTGCCATCACGGAATCGGATATTTCCCTTGCAGCGGCATCCAATGCCATCGTCATCGGATTCAACGTTCGTCCGGATGCCAATGCCAAACGCGCAGCAGAAGCTGAAGGCGTGGATATCCGTCTGCACCGCATCATCTATAAAGTAATCGAAGAAATTGAATTTGCAATGAAAGGCTTGCTTGATCCTGAATTCGAGGAGAAAGTTATCGGCCAGGCGGAAGTCCGCAGCACATTCAAGGTATCGAAAGTCGGGACAATTGCCGGAAGTTATGTAACTGACGGTAAAATCACACGTGACAGCGGGGTTCGTGTCATTCGTGAAGGAATTGTTGTTTTCGAAGGCGAAATGGATACTTTGAAACGCTTTAAAGACGACGCCAAAGAAGTGGCTAAAGGCTACGAATGCGGTATTACCATCAAGAATTTCAATGACGTCAAAGAAGGCGACATCATTGAAGCTTATGTCATGGAAGAAATCGAACGGAAATGATCCTTTACATGGAATGCGAATTCTTCATACCGTCGGCGCATTCATTGAAGGAAAAAAGGGCAGTGCTGAAAAGCATGCTGACCCGTTCAAAACAAAAGTTCAATATTTCCGCAGCGGAAATTGACCACCAGAATGTATGGCAGCGCACGCGCCTTGCCTTTGTCACCGTTTCTTCCTCAAAAGAAATGGCTGAAAAGGAAATGGCGCAAGTGCTGTACTATCTGGAAAGCAACCCGATGTGGGAATGTCTTGAACATCATCAAGAATATCTGTAAGAACGAGGTGAATAAGCAATGACAATGCGCTCGAATCGTGTAGGCGAACAAATGAAAAAAGAGCTCAGCGATATCATCAGCCGCAAGCTGAAAGATCCGCGAATCGGATTTGTCACGGTAACAGATGTAGAAGTTACCGGAGATCTCCAGCAAGCGACAGTCTATATCAGTGTATTGGGTGATGATGCTGCAAAAGAGCAGACATTGCTCGGCTTATCGAAATCCAAAGGATTTATCCGTTCAGAAATCGGCCAGCGTATCCGTTTGCGCAAAACACCTGAACTATCATTCGAATTCGATACTTCAGTGGCATACGGAAACCGGATCGACAGTCTGCTTCGGGATATCAAAGAACCGAAAGACGAACAATAAAGAGAAACTTCATTCAGTGGGAGTTTCTTTATCCCCACTGAATATTAGTTGATCCAATCGGGTTTTTATGGTCAGTTGATCTCCCACTTGAAGAAGTGGAAGTCTTACTGACCGTTAAAACGGGATAAAACCAGGCCTGCTGTCTATTTCTTAGATTGCAGGCTTTTTTACATATCAGTAAGGGGTTGAAACAGATGGCCATTAACGGAATACTTCCTTTATGGAAAGAAAAAGGCATGACTTCCCATGATTGCGTTTTTAAACTGCGTAAAATATTGAAAACAAAAAAAGTGGGCCATACAGGAACTCTCGATCCAGAAGTGGACGGTGTATTGCCGATTTGCATTGGCAACACTACAAAAGTGGCGGAATATATCACGAATCAAGGAAAAACCTACGAAGCGGAAGTGGCGATCGGCTTTTCGACTGAAACAGAAGATGCTACTGGCGAAGTGGTGGATCGGGATCAGCAGGAGAAAAAAATCACCCGACAGGAACTGCTGGCAGCATTGGATGGCCTGACCGGGGAGATCACCCAGATTCCGCCAATGTATTCGGCAGTGAAAGTGAATGGCAAAAAGCTGTACGAATACGCAAGAGCTGGCATAGCGGTCGAGCGGCCCGTCAGAAAAGCGCGTATAGACTCAATTGAACTGTTGGACAGCGCCGAAGAATGGACCGGTACCGATATCCATTTCCGCATCCGTATCAAATGCGGCAAAGGCACCTATATCCGTACGCTTGCAGTACAAATCGGAGAAGCTCTTGGCTACCCGGCGCATATGTCGAAACTGACAAGAACGGAATCGGGCAAGTTTAAAAAAGAAGATTGCTTAACACTTGCAGAGGTTGAGGAGATTGCTCAAAATGGAACTATCGATCGTCATCTAAAACCACTGATTTATGGCTTAAGCGCTTTTCCATCTGTGGAAGTCGATCCGAAAATGTTTTTTGCGATGAAAAATGGACAGGTCATGGATATGCATCCTCTGCTAGAGGAAAATGAACTGCTGGTTTTTACCGTAAATGAAAATCCTTTTGCATTATATAAGAAGCATCCGGAGAAAAAAGGTAAGATGAAGCCGGAAAAAATGTTCGGACTGCCGACAGAAGACGAGGTGTAAAATGAAGATTTTCCATTTGAATTATCCGAATCATATGAAGCCGGAAGAGGAGTTGGGCCCATTGTCCATGGCGCTCGGTTTTTTTGACGGTGTTCATAAAGGGCATCAGAAAGTAATAGGAGAAGCTGCGGAAAAGGCCAGGGAATTAGGTGCGAAATCTGCGGTGATGACCTTTGACCCCCATCCTTCGCTGGTTTTGGGCGGCCGAAAGGAAGAAGTGTTTTACATAACACCGATGCAGCAGAAAATGGAAATACTTAATGACATGGATATCGATGTTTGTTTTATCGTCCGCTTTACGTCCGACTTCGCACAATTGAAGCCGGAACAATTCATCAGCCATTTCATCGAAGATCTTGGGGTTGTCCATGTGACAGCCGGTTTCGATTTTTCGTTCGGCGCAAAGGGACTGGGATCAATGGACCTGATGAAGAACTATGCGGATGGACGGTTTGGTGTCAGCGTCATCGGAAAACTGGAAGACGGAGAGGAAAAAATCAGTTCCACGAGAATTCGAAATCACTTGAAATCCGGGGAGATTGAAGAAGTATCCCGTTTATCCGGCCGCCCATTCAAAGTTTCCGGAACTGTTGTGAACGGGGATAAGAGGGGCCGCACAATAGGATTTCCAACGGCCAATGTGGAGCCGGATTTAGGGACGTTCGTTCCAGGCAGAGGGGTCTATGCAGTCCGCCTTCATGTCCAGGGCGAAGTGCATGGCGGTGTCTGCAATGTGGGCTATAAACCGACATTCAATGATCCGGACCATAAGCGGCTTGTAATCGAAGTGCATATCTTTAATTTTGATAAAGATATCTACGGGGAGCGGGTAACGGTCGATTGGCACAAAAGAATCCGCGATGAAACAAAATTTTCAGGCATCGATGAACTGAAAGCGCAAATAGAAAAAGATAAACAGGAAGCCATCACGTTTTTTGCTGACTAATATTGAAGCGGGATGTTCAGTTGATTTTCAAATTGGCGTGTGCTATGATTTATAAGTACTAAATGTACTAACCGTTGCTTGGCAATCGAATCACCAACGTTTGCTCGGTAATTGGGGCTATCAGAAATTAGGAGGTGGAAACAGTATGGCAATCACTCAAGAACGTAAAAATGAATTGATCAATGAATACAAAGTGCATGACACAGATACTGGGTCTGCAGAAATTCAAATCGCCATTCTTACAGAAGACATCAACAACTTGAATGAGCACTTACGTACTCACAAAAAGGATCATCACTCACGTCGTGGTCTATTCAAAATGGTTGGACGCCGTCGTAACTTGTTGAAATATCTTCGTGAAAACGACGTAGCTCGTTACCGCGAATTAATCTCAAGACTTGGCCTACGCCGATAATAGCAATCAGTGAAAGCGGGATTCGTCCCGCTTTTTCTTTATGGATAAAATTTTCAGCTTGCATGCACAGCGTATGCTTTTTTGATACACTACTAGTAATGGATACATAAAATTGTCTATATCCTGAAAGAGAGAGGAGCTCGATTATGGAGCAAACTAAAAAGGTCTACAAATTCGATTGGGCAGGCCGCGAATTGCAGGTCGAAGTTGGCCAATTGGCTAAGCAAGCAAACGGAGCCGCATTGATCCGTTATGGCGATACAGCAGTACTGTCTACATCCACAGCTTCAAAAACACCGAAGCCGCTGGATTTCTTCCCGTTGACTGTCAACTACGAAGAACGGCTTTATGCTGTCGGTAAAATACCAGGAGGCTTCATTAAACGTGAAGGGCGCCCTTCTGAAAAAGCGACTTTGACGAGCCGCCTGATCGACCGTCCGATCCGTCCGTTATTCCCGGATGGCTTCCGCAACGAAGTACAGGTAATCTCAATGGTCATGTCCGTTGATCAGGACTGCCCTTCTGAAATGGCAGCTATGTTCGGATCTTCATTGTCGCTGATGATTTCGGATATTCCGTTCGATGGTCCGATTGCCGGTGTTATCGTTGGTTTGATCGATGGTCAATACATCATCAACCCGACGAACGAGCAATTAGAGAAAAGTTCCATCAACCTGACTGTGGCGGGTACTAAAGACGCCATCAATATGGTTGAAGCGGGAGCGAAAGAAGTATCGGAAGAAATCATTCTGGAAGCAATCATGTTCGGACATGAGGAGATCAAGAAATTGATCGCGTTCCAGGAAGAGATTGCAGCAGAAGTCGGAAAAGAAAAATCTGAAATCCAATTATACGAATTGGATGCGGAACTTTCTTCGACGATCAAAGGCGAAGTGGAAGCGGAGTTGAACACTGCTGTTCAGATCAACGAAAAGCAGGCGCGCAACGAAGCAATCGACGAAATCAAGAAACGCGTTATGGCTCAGTATGAAGAATCGGATGACGATGTTAAGAAACAAGCGGGACAAATCCTTGATAAGATGGTCAAAGATGAAGTCCGCCGTTTGATCACTGATGAAAAAATCCGTCCTGACGGGCGCGGCCCATCAGAAATCCGTCCTTTGTCTTCAGAAGTCGGATTGCTGGCGCGCACACACGGTTCTGGCTTGTTCACACGTGGACAAACACAGGCGATGAGCATTTGTACGCTTGGAGCACTCGGCGACGTGCAGATCATCGATGGCCTTGGCATCGAAGACACAAAACGTTTCATGCATCATTACAACTTCCCGTTGTTCTCTGTCGGTGAAACTGGATTCCTTCGTGGACCAGGCCGCCGCGAGATCGGACACGGAGCTCTTGGCGAACGTGCCCTTGAAGCGGTTATACCAAATGAAAAAGAATTTCCATATACAATCCGTCTGGTAGCAGAAGTACTGGAATCAAACGGATCTACTTCACAGGCAAGTATCTGTGCTTCCACTCTTGCAATGATGGACGCTGGTGTTCCTTTGAAAGCGCCTGTAGCCGGTATTGCGATGGGGCTTGTTAAAAAAGGCGAAAATTATACAGTATTGTCTGATATTCAGGGAATGGAAGACCACCTGGGTGATATGGACTTTAAAGTTGCAGGAACTGCAGAAGGCATCACAGCACTTCAAATGGACATCAAAATCGACGGTCTATCCCGTCAGATCCTTGAAGAGGCTTTGACACAAGCCAAAATCGGGCGTATTCACATCCTTGAATCAATGCTCGCTACAATTTCTGAACCAAGAGAGCAATTGTCCAAATTTGCGCCGAAAATCATCATGGTTAAGATCAACCCTGATAAGATCCGCGACGTAATCGGACCTGGCGGTAAAGTGATCAACAAGATCATTGACGAAACAGGCGTCAAAATCGATACAGAACAAGACGGCACCATCTTTATTTCTTCTGTTGATGAGGAAATGAACGCGAAAGCGAAAGCGATGATTGAAAACATCGTGCGCGAAGCGAAAGTTGGGGAATACTATGAAGGAAAAGTGAAGCGGATCGAGAAATTCGGCGCATTCGTTGAACTGTTCCCAGGCAAAGACGGCTTGCTCCATATTTCTGAAATCCAGGAAGAACGGACGAAGGAAGTTGAAGATGTCCTTAAAATGGATCAAGTTGTAAAAGTGAAAGTCATTGAAATCGACCGTCAAGGCCGAGTCAACCTGTCACGCAAGATTGTGCTTAAAGAAGAAAAAGAACAAGCTGAAAAAGCTAATCAGGAGTAAATGAAAATTGCCGACGGAAGTTGGCAATTTTTTTCTTATTTCTCAAAAGAAAATAGATGGATTTAATTTTATACAACTATGGAAGAGCGGAGTTTTGTCTGGACTTCAGCGCTTAACGGGCGCTTACGCTTTTCTATTTTGTCTAGACTTCAGCGGCCCAGCTCTTCGGGTCATAAGCCAATCTGGCTACGCGGCTGGAAAGGCGCCACTTCGCCAGATCGTCTTATGCCTGTCAGAGCTTAACGGGCGCTTACGCTTTTCTTAATGGAGGGATTTAAAGAGTGGCAGATACTTTTATTTGTGATAACGGTTTACGAATCGTCTCGGAACAGATACCGCATTTCAGATCCGTGGCAGTCGGCATTTTTGTCAAAGTGGGATCACGGGACGAAAAACCGGAAGAAAACGGCATCACCCACTTCATCGAGCATATGCTCTTTAAAGGCACACCGGCCCGCAGCGCAAAGGATATTGCCAGAGAGTTTGACCGTATAGGCGGAGATATCAATGCCTATACTTCCAAAGAATATACCTGTTATTACGCGAAAGTCGTCGATGATCATGCGAATCACGCAGTCGATATACTGGCGGATATGTTTTTCAATTCCAATATGGAACCGGTTGAAATCGAGCGCGAACGGCAAGTGGTGTTGGAGGAAATAAGCATGACAGAAGATATGCCGGATGATGATGTGCACGAACAGCTATGGCGGGTGATGTATCCCAAGCATTCCATCGGGGCTCCTATTTTGGGTGCTGAAGAAACGCTGCAGACTTTTGATGCTGACAAAATCAAGGATTTCATGAACAGATATTATGTTCCTTCAAATACGGTTGTTTCGGTGGCGGGAAATATTACGCCGGAACTGATCGGGAAAATCAAAGAGCTGTTTGGGGGCTTCAAAAAAGTCCAGCGGCAAAAAGACCACACAGAACCGGAATTCATATCAGGAAATTCAATCAAATTCAAAGATATTGAACAAGGTCACCTTTGTCTAGGATTTCCAGGCATGTCAATAAACGATCCCCATCTCTATGATTTGGCCGTGATGAATAATATCCTTGGGGGCACGATGTCTTCCAGGCTGTTCCAGGAAATCAGGGAAGAGCGTGGGCTCGCTTATTCGATTTATTCCTATCACTCAGCCTATTCGGACCACGGGACGCTGGCGATTTATGGCGGAACGTCAAACGAACAGCTGCCGGAACTTCAGGAGAAAATAATGGAATCGATCCGCCATATGCAGTCGGGCGGATTGGCGCAACAGGAAGTGGATGATTCCAAAGAGCAGTTCAAAGGCAATCTGCTGCTTGGAATGGAAAGCACCAGTTCACGCATGAGCCGAAACGGCAAGCATGAATTGCTTATGGGCCGGCATATTTCATTCGACGATGTGCTGAAGAAAATTGATGAAGTTTCATTGGAAAAAGTTCAGTATACACTGGAACTGCTCCGGCAGGGACCGGCGTTATCAATCATACGTTCGAAAGAAGCATCCTTATAAAAATGAGGGTGCTTTTTCAATGTTTTAATGCGGCAGAGCGTTAAATTATGTTACAATAATCCAAATTATCATTGAAGGAGAGAGTCGAGTGAAAACCTATAACGTGGCAATCATGGGGGCAACAGGGGCCGTTGGTCAGCAAATGAAGGACCAACTGGAAAAACGCGATTTTCCTGTAAACGAAATCCGTTTCCTGTCATCCAGCCGTTCTGCGGGCAGTAAAATCGATTTTAAAGGCAATACCTATACAGTGGAAGAAGCGGTGCCGGAATCGTTTGAAGGGATTGACATTGCACTGTTCAGCGCAGGAGGCAGCGTATCCGAGAAGTTTGCTCCTGAAGCTGTCCAGCGTGGAGCGATCGTCATCGATAATACGAGTGCGTTCCGTATGGACGCCGACGTGCCGCTGGTCGTGCCGGAGGTAAACAAAAGCGACTTGGCGCTGCATAAAGGGATCATTTCAAACCCGAACTGCTCGACTATCCAGATGGTCTGCGCGCTGCAGCCTTTAAAAGAGCAATTCGGTTTGATGAAGATCGTTGTTTCTACATACCAGGCTGTTTCGGGTGCCGGGATCGATGCGATCAATGAATTGAAAAGCCAGGCAGATGCCGGATTCGATCAGGCGGCCAACGCGGACGCCAAAATGCTTCCGGTGAAATCAGCGGAGAAACATTATCCAATAGCATATAACGCGATTCCGCAAATTGATGTGTTTGCTGATAATGGCTATACACTTGAAGAAATGAAAATGATCAACGAAACGAAAAAAATCATGCATGACGACAGTCTTTCTGTGGCAGCTACATGCGTCCGGCTGCCAGTGGTTACAGGCCATTCGGAATCGGTTTATGTAGAGCTGGAGGCGGCACCGACGCTTGAAGAAGTGAAAGCGGCGATTGCGGCAGCACCGGGTGTTGAATTGAAAGATGACCCATTGCAGCAGGTTTATCCGATGCCATTGATGGCAGCGGGGCTTGATGAAGTGTTCGTCGGCCGGGTGCGTCTCGACCTAGATAACCCGCAAGGCTTCCATTTATGGGTGGTTTCGGACAACTTAGTGAAAGGCGCGGCATTGAACTCGGTTCAAATTGCCGAAGCGCTGATCGAAGAAAAGATAATCTGACTTCAAAAAAAACAAACCGGCCTTCCCGCCGGTTTATTTTTTTCTTTGGACTGTTAAGTTCAATTCCCGTATAATGAATTTTATGGATGTGTACGGGCGAATTTTTTTAGGAGGAAATAAATTGAGCAAAATTAAAAATGAACTTATCAGAGTAATACCGTTAGGCGGCGTCGGAGAAATCGGCAAAGCAATGTACGTGATTGAAATCGACCAGGATATTTTTGTGGTCGACAGCGGATTGATGTTTCCGGAAGATGAAATGCTGGGAGTGGATATCGTAATACCGGATGTAACTTATCTGGAAGAGAACAAGGATCGTGTCAAAGGGATATTCCTTACGCACGGGCATGAAGACGCAATTGGCTCCATCGCCTATTTGCTGAAGAAAGTGCAGGCTCCTGTCTATGGTTCGAAACTGACAATCGGCCTGGCGAAAGAACATGTCAAAGAACAAGGTTCTTTGAAACAAGTGAAGTTTTTCGAAGTGACGAACAAGAGCCGCATGACTTTTGATACAACGCATGTGACGTTCTTCCATACAACACACAGCATCCCTGATGCGCTTGGAATCGTTTTCCATACTTCGGAAGGTGCGATAGTCCACACGGGTGAATTTAAATTCGACCAGTCGGCTAAAGGCAGTTACCGTCCGGATATCGCTAAAATGGCCAAGTTGGGGGAAGACGGCGTACTTATGCTGTTGTCCGATTCCACTGAAGCGGAACGTCCGGGCTACACAACGTCTGAAATAGTCGTTGCTGACCACCTTCACTCTGAATTCCGTAAAGCTGAAGGAAGAATTCTCGTGTCGCTTTATTCATCAAACTTCATCCGTATCCAGCAGGTTTTCGATATTGCCCGGGCGACCGGCAAAAAAGTTGCTGTGGTAGGCAAAAGCCTTGAAAGCAGCTATGAAGTGGGCGTCCGTCTCGGTTATTTGGACGCCGGCGAAGATACAGTTATTTCGTTGAAAGAACTTGATGATTACCGGGATGAGGAAATTGTCATCATCGTTACAGGCAACCAGGGTGAACCACTGGAAGCTTTAGATAAGATGGTGCGCAAACAGCATAAAGACGTTCGAATCAAAGAGACGGATACTGTGCTGATCACTTTCACACCTTCACCGGGAATGGAAGTTCCGATGTATCAGACTATGAATAAACTGGCAAAAGCCGGCGCGCATGTGCTGACATCCAGTAAAAAAGTGCACGTATCCGGGCATGGCAGCCAGGAAGACCTGAAAATGATGCTGAATATGATGAGACCGAAGTATTTCATCCCGATCCAGGGAGAATACAAAATGCTGATTGCCCACTCGAAACTGGCTCAGCAGGTCGGATTGCACAAATCTGAAATCTTTATCGCCGATAAAGGGGATATTGTGGAGTATAAAGCAGGAAAAGTCCGTATGAGCGGACGAGTGACTGCTGGGAATGTATTAATCGACGGAATCGGAATTGGCGACGTTGGAAATATCGTCCTGCGCGACCGGAAATTGCTTTCACAAGATGGCATTTTCATTGTCGTGGTAACCTTGAACCGCAAGCAGAAGAAGATTGCTTCCGGTCCGGAAATGATCTCCCGTGGATTCGTTTATGTCCGTGAATCGGAAGAGCTGATGGATGAATCGGCGAAACTGGTTACAAAAGTTGTTGAAAAATATGTAGCGCGTGATACATTTGAATGGAATAACATAAAACAGGAAATTCGGGACACATTGAATTCCTATCTGTTCCAGCAAACGAAGCGCCGTCCAATGATCATCCCGATTATTATGGAATATTAAGATAGAGAAAAAGGAAAAGGATTTCCATACCGAACTATCGGGGGAAATCCTTTTTCGATTACATAGGAAATGGGGGAACGACATGCCTCGCAGTGGCCAGAATAAGAAAAAGAAAAAGAATGCGAAAACAAAGTCCAATAAAAAAAATAACCAGGCGATGCCGACAATCCTTTATGAGATATTGGGAATAGTGATGATCGGCCTCTCAGTATTGATGGCTTTCCAATTGGGGAGAGTCGGGCGTTTCTTTTATAATTCGGCGGAATACCTGACAGGATATCTGGCTTTCCTGATACCTCTGGCATTAATCGCCTCAGCTGTTTATATCATGGTCAAACGGACTTGGCCGAAGCCGCAATTCCGTAAAACAGTGGGCACTTTATTTTTATTGACCGGCATTTTCCTCGTTTGCCATTTAATCTGGGCAGCGGGTTCGATCTTGCCGATCACTTCCGCAAATGTGATGGGTGAAACCGTAAAATCCATTCAGATCAGCGGCACCATCTGGACCGAGTACAAGGCCATCGGTGGGGGAATTGTCGGTGCGGTCTTGTACGCGATGATGCATGTGCTGTTCGAAACGGCCGGCACCTGGATTATTGCTCTGATTCTTTTATCCATTGGGACAATTATTCTTACAGGCCGGGCAGCAGCACCTTTCATCGCTGAAAAAGTTCCGAGTTTCCGTCCGGTATTGCAGTCCATCGGCCAGAGGTTCAGCCTGCCGGCAAATAAAAGCAAGAAGAAACAGCCTGAAAAAAGAGCAGCAGAAATTTTAGAGGGCCAAGAGGCGATCCAATCGCATGACGAAGAGCCGGCTGCTGATATGTATGGATATTCAGATGATACGCTTTACAAAGATGCGCCGGAAGAACCGATCATTTCCGCGTTTACTGAAAACGTGAAACCGAAACAGGCCGAACCTCCAAAAGAAGCGAATCCGGAAGAAGAAGAGGCATCAGGAGATGTCCAATTGCTGACGACGGCGGAAGAAATGGAAAATGAGGAATATCAATTGCCTCCGATCGATCTTCTGACCTTGCCGCCGCACAGTGATCAGAGCGGGGAGTATTCCGGCATACAGAAAAACGCTAAAAAACTGGAGAAAACATTCCAGAGCTTTGGAGTGCGCGCAAAAGTGACACAAGTGCATCTGGGACCTGCTGTAACGAAATACGAAGTATTGCCTGACACAGGCGTCAAAGTCAGTAAAATCGTCAGCCTCCACGATGATTTGGCATTGGCTCTTGCAGCCAGGGATATCCGGATTGAAGCGCCGATTCCAGGGAAATCCGCCATCGGCATCGAAGTGCCGAATTCGGAAGTCGCCATTGTCAGCCTGCGTGAAGTTCTGGAATCAGAAGAAAACAATAAACCGGATTCAAAACTGTTGTTTGGCCTGGGGCGCGATGTGACAGGGCAAGCGGTCATGACTGAGTTGAACAAAATGCCCCATCTGCTTGTGGCCGGTTCTACCGGCAGCGGGAAATCTGTCTGCATCAACGGCATCATCACAAGTATCATCATGCGGGCAAAACCGCATGAAGTGAAAATGATGATGATCGATCCGAAAATGGTGGAGCTGAATGTCTATAACGGCATCCCGCATTTACTGGCGCCCGTTGTGACCGATCCGAGAAAAGCGGCGCAGGCTTTGAAGAAAATCGTTTCTGAAATGGAGCGGCGTTATGAACTGTTTTCCCATACAGGAACTCGGAACATCGAAGGATACAATGAATATGTGAGGGTTTTTAACGAAGAAAATGAAGACAAGCACCCTAAATTGCCGTTTATCGTAGTGATTGTGGATGAGCTGGCGGATCTTATGATGGTTGCTTCGAACGAAGTGGAAGATGCAATCACCCGCCTGGCGCAAATGGCGCGGGCAGCCGGCATCCACTTGATCATCGCGACTCAGCGTCCGAGTGTCAACGTCATTACAGGCGTTATCAAAGCCAATATTCCATCCCGCATCGCATTCGCGGTATCATCCGCCATCGATTCGAGGACGATTCTGGATATGGGTGGAGCCGAAAAACTGCTGGGCCGAGGGGATATGCTGTTCCTTGGGGCAGGACAATCTAAACCGGTGCGTGTTCAAGGGGCGTTTTTGTCTGACAGTGAAGTGGAGAAAATCGTCGACTTTGCCATTGAACAGCAGAAAGCGCAATACCAGGAAGATATGATACCTTCCGATGTAGAAGAAACCAGCATTGACGAAGAAACGGATGAGATTTATGACGAAGCCGTACAGCTGGTGACCGAAATGCAGACGGCATCCGTTTCCATGCTGCAGCGCCGCTTCCGTGTAGGTTATTCCCGCGCCGCGCGCATCATCGATCAGATGGAGCAGCGTGGAGTAGTCGGACCTTATGAAGGAAGCAAACCTAGGACTGTTTTAGTTCAAAAGCAGGAAGAATACTAGATTAAAAAGAAATTTTCGTGACATTTTACGCACATCATACAAGGCTTCTGACTGAAAAATTCGCGAAATTCGACAAAACACTATTTATTTCGGTGGAAATAAGTGTTATAGTAATTTTGATTAGTAGGAATGTTTTACATCAGATGTCTGATCTCTGTCATTGGTGGTGAATCGTATGACAATTAAATCGGATCATCGGGCATTGTATCTCCAAGTGATCGATCGGATGAAGCAGGATATTGCTGCCGGAATATACAAAGAGAAAGAAAAGTTGCCTTCCGAATTCGAATTGGCGAAAACACTTGGAGTCAGCCGCGCCACCTTGCGGGAAGCGCTCAGGCTGCTGGAAGAGGATAATATTATAGTAAGAAGACATGGCGTTGGAACATTTGTTAATCCAAAACCCCTGTTCACATCAGGGATCGAACAATTAACAAGTGTATCGGAGACAATCAGGCAGGCCGGTATGGAACCTGGTTCGATTTATCTGAGTACTTCCGAAAGCCTTGCTTCTGAGGATGATATAAAACGCTTACATTGCAATCCTGAAGATTCAGTAATCACAATTGAAAGGGTTCGGACAGCAAATGGTGAACCTGTCGTTTATTGCATCGACAAAGTTCTTTCCAGCTTTTTGCCGGAAGATTTTCTGGGCCGCGCCGAGAGCTCCATTTTCTCAGCAATAGAGGCAAGTGGAGAAACACATATTAGTTATGCAGTGACATACATCGATCCCATTGGATACCATGAAGATGCGTCTCCAATCCTGGAAACCGATCCCGAAACTGCATTGTTGGTATTAAAACAGCTCCATTATGATACAGACGATCAAGTGGTGCTTTACTCAAAGAACTATTTCAGAGCTGATAAATTCAGTTTCCATGTAGTTCGAAAACGTGTGTAAAACAAACTATTCCTGCTAATATCAAAAAAACCTTGGGGGTTATTACATTGACAAAACGTAAATTTGGTCTAGGTCTTTCATTAATGCTTGCTGCTGGTACTATGCTTGCTGCTTGCGGCAGTGACGAAGACACTTCAACCGACTCATCAACTGGCGGCGAAGGAGAAGGCACAGAAGAATCAAGTGATATTGCAGTAGCAATGGTTACTGACGTCGGCGGTGTCGATGATAAATCTTTCAACCAGTCAGCTTGGGAAGGTCTGCAGAAATTCGGTGAAGACAATGGACTTGAAAAAGGCGACGGTGGATTCGACTACCTTCAGTCACAAAGTGATGCAGATTACAACACTAACTTGAACAACTTGATCCGCCGTGACTTCGATGTCGTTTTCGGTATCGGATTCCTGATGGAAGGCGCAGTAGCTGAAATCGCTGAACAACAGCCGGATGCTCAAATTGCTATCATTGATGCTGTAGTTGAAGCTGATAACGTTGCAAGCGTATTGTTCAAAGAACAAGAAGGTGCATTCCTTGCAGGTGTTGCAGCTGCTCTTATGTCTGAAACAGGTAAAGTCGGCTTTGTCGGCGGTATGGAAATTCCTGTAATCGAGCGTTTCGAAGCTGGGTTCCTTGCCGGCGTTGAAGCTGCTAACCCAGACGTTGAAGTTGATGTTCAATACACAGGTGCTTTTGATAAAGCGGAATTAGGTAAAACTACAGCTAACCGTATGTACCAAGGCGGAGCTGATATCATCTTCCATGCTGCCGGCGGAACTGGCAACGGTGTCTTCACTGAAGCTAAAGAACGCAAAGAAGCAGATGCAGATGCAAACGTATGGGTAATCGGAGTTGACTCTGACCAATACGACGAAGGACAAGTTGGCGATGCTAACATCACTTTGACTTCAGTTCTGAAACGTGTTGACAATGCAGTTTACAACATCTCTGAACAAGCAATGAACGGAGAATTCCCAGGCGGCGAAACTGTTGTTTATGGTCTTGCTGACGACGGTATCGGCCTTGCGGATTCACGCGGAGCTATTCCAGAGGACATCATGTCTCAAATCGAAGAATTCAAGCAACAGATCGTTGATGGCGATGTAACAGTTCCAGAAACTGTGGAATAATCTTCGATTTTCACGGTCATTCTCATAAAGACCGGTTCAACCGGTCTTTATGATTTTTTTTCGCCAAAATTTACAGTAAAAATTAATAGATGAAAGGTTTTTAAATATGGAAACCTTTCCTGTATTAATTAAATAAAGAGAATTTAACAGTTTTCGAGGGAGTGAAAACAGTGGAATATGTTGTTGAAATGCTGAACATCCGGAAAGAATTCGGAAACTTTGTCGCCAATGACAACATCACCCTGCAATTGCAAAAAGGTGAAATCCATGCCTTGCTGGGTGAAAATGGAGCTGGGAAATCGACATTGATGAACGTTCTTTTCGGACTTTATCAGCCGGAAGGCGGAGAAATCCGCGTACGCGGGAAAAAGGTCGACATCACGAATCCGAACGTTGCCAATGACCTGGGCATTGGAATGGTCCACCAGCATTTTATGCTGGTTGAGAATTTTTCCGTTACAGAAAATATCATTCTTGGATCAGAACCGACCAGAATGGGGGTAACGAACAAGAAAGATGCCGCGGATAAAGTTCAGGCATTATCCAAAAAATACGGATTGAATGTTGATCCATACGCAATCATTGAAGACATTTCAGTTGGTATGCAGCAGCGTGTTGAAATTTTGAAAACGCTTTACCGTGGGGCGGAAATCCTGATTTTTGATGAACCGACAGCTTCGTTGACTCCACAGGAGATCATCGAATTGGTTCAGATCATGAAACGCCTGATCGCTGAAGGCAAATCAATCATCTTGATAACCCACAAACTGAAAGAAATCATGGATGTATCCGACCGTGTCACTGTAATCAGAAAGGGGCAGGGCATCGGTACAGTCATAACAGCTGAAACGAATCCGAATGAACTTGCTTCATTGATGGTTGGCAGGCAGGTTGAATTCAAGACGGAGAAGGGCCCTGCCTTTCCTAAAGACGAAGTGCTCGATATCCGTGATCTTGTGGTTCTGGATTACCGGGGCGTCGCAAAAGTTAAGAACCTCAACTTGAATGTGCGCAAAGGTGAAATCGTCGGAATTGCTGGAATCGACGGCAACGGGCAGTCGGAACTTATCGAAGCCATTACGGGTCTTAGAAAAGTGAAAAGCGGTACAATCTTTATCAATGAAAAAGATGTTACAGGTTTGAAACCACGCAAAGTGACTGAAGCCGGAGTAGGGCACATTCCTCAGGATCGACACAAACACGGTTTGGTTTTGGATTTCCCGATTGGGCATAATATTGCGCTTCAGACTTATTACACAAAACCTATTTCCAAAAACGGATTTATCGATTACGACAAAATCAATGAAAAAGCAAAACAGATCATCGCTGATTTTGACGTGCGTACTCAAGGGCCGCATGAGCTGGCACGTTCACTTTCAGGCGGTAACCAGCAGAAGGCGATCATCGGACGTGAAGTCGACCGGGATCCAGATCTTCTGATTGCAGCTTTGCCGACACGCGGTCTGGATGTTGGAGCTATCGAATTCATACACAGCCGTCTTATCGAACAGCGTGATAATGGAAAAGCTGTATTATTGATTTCATTTGAACTCGATGAAGTCATGAATGTCTCAGATCGTATCGCAGTAATCCACGATGGTGAAATTGTCGATATCGTAACTCCGGAAACGACAACGGAGCAGGAGCTTGGCCTGTTGATGGCCGGCCATAAACTCGATGACAATGTAAAAGGTAAGTTGAAGGAAGGTGAGGATCAGCATGTCGAATAGAGCGACCAATATTCTGGTCCCCCTTGTTTCCGTTATTCTGGGCTTGCTGGTCGGTGCTGTTATCATGCTTGTCAGCGGATATAACCCTGTAGTTGGCTATACAGCTTTATGGAATGGAATCTTTGGGGACTTATATACAATCGGAGAAACTCTCCGTCAGATAACACCTTATTTATTGGCGGGTCTTGCAGTAGCATTTGCATTCCGCTCAGGACTTTTCAATATCGGTGTTGAAGGGCAATTGATTGTCGGATGGTTTGCAGCGGCTTACGTAGGTGTGGCTGTCGAACTGCCGAAAATCATCCACTTGCCGCTTGCGATTTTGGCTGCAGCGGTTGCCGGAGCGCTATGGGGCTTTGTACCGGGTCTTTTGAAAGCGAAATTCCGCGTACACGAAGTAATTGTAACAATCATGATGAACTATATCGCATTGCATGTAACAAATGCTTTGATCAAAACTGTATCTGACGGCGGAGACCGTACTGAAAAAATCTTCACCAGCGCATCTCTCCGTTCAGAGTTCTTTCAAAACCTTACAGAATTCTCACGATTGCATTACGGAATCCTGCTGGCGCTGATCATGGTCGGTGTGATGTGGCTGATTCTTGAAAAGACTACATTGGGTTACGAATTGAAAGCAGTTGGGTTCAACCAGAATGCTTCTGAATATGCTGGTATGAACGTCAATAAAAACATCATTCTGGCGATGGTCATTTCAGGTGCATTCGCAGGATTGGCCGGAGCTATGGAAGCACTGGGTACATTTGAATATGTATCATCAAAAGGCGGCTTCACTGGAATCGGGTTTGACGGAATTGCGGTTGCCTTACTGGGTATGAACACTCCGCTCGGCGTTATTTTCGGTGCCACATTATTCGGCTCACTGAAATACGGCGCTTTAAATATGCCGAACGAAGCCGGAATTCCATTGGAAATCGTTGAAATTGTAATTGCTGTCATTATTTTCTTCGTAGCTTCAGGCTACATCATCCGCCTGCTGTTGCTGCGCGCAGCAAATAAGAAGAAGGAGGCGAAGTAATATGAGTTTCCTGGAAGTTTTGTATTTCATCGTTCCTTCAGCGATATTCTATGCTGCTCCGCTAATTCTCGTCGCAATCGGCGGCGTATTTTCCGAGAGATCCGGTGTTGTCAATATTGGTCTTGAAGGTCTGATGGTAATCGGGGCCTTTACAGGTATCCTGTTCAACTTGTTCTTTGCCGATACATTTGGCGGTGCGACACCTTGGCTCGCGCTGGTAGCGGCTATGGTTGCTGCATTATTGCTGTCTTTGCTGCATGCAGTCGCTTCAATATCATTCCGTGCGGATCAGGTAGTATCAGGTGTTGCCATCAACTTGCTGGCCATCGCTCTGTCTTTGTATCTTGTTAAGAAAATCTTCGGTAAAGGACAGACAGATTTTATCACTGAGCGATTTGCGCGTTATAATGTACCGGTTTTATCCGATATTCCGTTTATCGGCGATCTGTTCTTCAAATCAATCTATAACACGTCATTCTTTGCCATTGCTGTAGCTGTCGTTGCCTGGTTCGTCATCTACAAAACACCGTTCGGCCTTCGTTTGAGAGCTGTCGGCGAACACCCGATGGCAGCTGACACAATGGGGATCAATGTTACCAGAATGCGTTATATCGCGGTAATGATTTCCGGTGCGCTTGCAGGTATCGGCGGCGCGATCTATGCACAGACCATCACTAATGATTTTGGTCACGCTACGATCAACGGTCAAGGGTTCATGGCTCTTGCTGCAATGATCTTCGGTAAATGGCATCCGCTGGGTGCGATGGGGGCAGCCTTGTTCTTTGGTCTTGCCCAATCATTGAGTATCGCAGGATCATCGATTCCTATTATTCAAGAAATACCAAACGTATTCCTTTTAATCTTGCCATACGTGCTGACAATTTTTGCACTTGCAGGCTTTATCGGTAAGGCGAATTCGCCTAAAGCGAATGGTAAGCCATATATCAAAGGTGAACGTTAATCTTCAAGTTCAAAGAGCCGTCATTGCGACGGCTCTTTTTTCTTATTAATACTAAAAGTCTTTGTCGCTTTTCTTTATTGTCCAGACTCCGGCGGCCCAGCTCTTCGGATCATAAGCCAGCCCAGCTGCGTGGAGGAGCGCCACTACGCTGGTCCGACTTATGCCTTTCAGAGCTATACGGGCGCCGTCGCTTTTCTTTATTTGCATTTAAAGGAAAAGGTTCGGTATAGTTAAAGAATGAACAATGAGAGGGGATTCATCAATGTTTGAAACTATCAGGCTCGCGAAAGGCGTTAACGTCCACGTCAATGAAACAACACAATTCAAAACCATTAATATTTCCATAAAGTTCAAAGATAAATTATCAAAAGAGAAAGCGTCTGCAAGATCAATTCTTGCGAATGTTCTGCAGCACAGCAATGAAGCTTACCCATCACACACTGCGCTTCGGATGGTGCTGGATGATCTTTACGGCACATCTTTGTATATGGATTCTTCCAAGCGCGGCAACGAGCATATCGTCAGTTTGAATGTGGAAACAGTCAACGACCAGTATTTATCAGAAGAAGGCGTTCTCGAAAAAGTCCTGAATCTGATGTACCTTGTGCTGTTTAAGCCGAATACCGAACATGGACTTTTCAAAGAATCCATTTTCCTGCGCGAAAAAAATGCGGTCAAAGAAAGAATCGAATCGATTTTTGACGATAAAACCCGATATGCCCAGCAGCGGATGATGGATCTGGCTTTGCCGGAACATCCTGCGTCTATTCCGGCTAATGGTTCAATTGAAGCAGTTGAAAAGATTACGAACGAGAAGCTGATGGAAGAATACCGCACGATGATCGAATCCAATGAAGTGGAAATCTATGCTGTAGGTGATGTGAAACCTGACATGATCGCGGATTACATTCGTGATTATTTCCATTTCACTGATCGTGAGAAACCGGTTGCAGCACCTTCCATGGAACTGAAAAAGCCAGCTCAGCAGCGCGTTGCCGAATTCGAAGATATGAAACAAGGGAAACTGCACATGGCTTTTTTCAGTCCTGTCACTTTCCGGGATGAAAAATTTCCGGTCATGCAATTGCTTAACGGAGTTTTCGGCGGCTACGCCCATTCGAAACTCTTCGTGAATATCCGTGAAAAAGAGAGCATGGCTTATTATGTATCAAGTTCCTACTCATCCCAGTTCGGCTTGATGTTTGTCCTGGCGGGCATTGATGGCAAACTTGAAGAAAAAGCGGTCAAGCTGATTCTGGAGCAGCTTGAAGAAGTCAAAAAAGGAAATATTACGGATGTTGAATTCGGACAGACCAAGGCGCTTTTAACCAACCAATTGACCGAAGCGCTTGATTCCGCGCGCGGACAAATCGATATATACGATCAATACATGGAGCTGACAGAGGATTTTGAACCTGATTACCTGATCAGCAGATGGAATAAAATCACTAAGGAAGATATAGCTGATGCAGCTAAACAACTGAGCCTGGAAATGACTTATTTCCTGTCAGGAAAGGAAAGTGAAATTGATGCATAAAGTGGAGTTCGAACAATTGGATGAAACCTTATACCATGAAAAACTGGAAAACGGACTGGAAGTCTTTATTTTGCCAAAAAAAGGTTTTTCCAAGACCTTTGCCACATTCACGACTAAATACGGATCAATCGATAATCATTTTGTTCCGCGCGGCGAAAAAGACGCGATTAAAGTGCCTGATGGCATCGCACACTTCCTTGAGCATAAAATGTTCGAGAAAGAAGAAGGGGATATTTTCCAGCAGTTCAGCAAGCAAGGTGCATCCGCAAACGCGTATACATCATTTACACGCACAGCATACCTGTTTTCAGCAACAGGCCAGATAAATGAAAACATCGAGACATTGCTGGATTTTGTCCAGGAACCATATTTCACTGAACAGACGGTGGAAAAAGAAAAAGGCATCATCGCTCAGGAAATCACGATGTATGATGACCAGCCCGATTGGCGTTTGTATTTCGGCATCATCGAAAACATGTACAAAAATCATCCGGTTAAAATCGATATCGCGGGGACAGTTGATTCGATACAGGATATAACAGCAGAGCATTTATATACTTGCTACAACACGTTCTACCATCCTTCCAATATGGTGCTCTTTGTAGTCGGGGCTGTCGATCCGGACGGAATGATGAAATTCATAAAAGAGAACCAGGACCGGAAAACGTTTGAAGATGCGCAGGAAATAGAACGGATCTTCCCTGAAGAGCCATTGGAAGTGGCGGTCAAGGAACGCGTTTTGAATATGAGTGTGCAAAAGCCCAAAGTCTTTGTCGGCATCAAACCTGAGAAAATGGATCTGCAGGGAGATGAAATGCTGAAGCACGAACTTGCTGCAGAGCTGGCATTTGAGCTGCTGTTCGGCCGCACTTCCGATTTTTATCACCACGCATATGAAAAGAACTGGATCGATGAATCCTACTCGTTTGATTATTCCCTGGAAAATGGCTTCGGCTATGCGATTATCGGTTCGGATACAGCTGAGCCTGAAACGCTTGCCGCTGAAATAAAACACACTATCGCGAATGCTGTTGAGAAATGGCCATTCGGACAGGCGGATTTAGATCGCATGCGCCGTAAAAAAATCGGCTTCTTCCTTCGCGCACTGAATTCTCCCGAATATATCGCCAATCAGTTCACGCGCTATACATTCAATGGGATGAATCTTTTCGATGTTGTGCCGACACTTGAAGAAATCGAAGTAGCCGATCTGCAAGCCGCGTTTTCATTGGTCAGCGCGGAAAGCCAGCAATCCGTGTTCACCATCGTGTCTCCTGACAAGAAGGAAGCGCAGTGAAGAAGTTCGCCCTTGTAATGGGGGCTTCCGGAGAACTTGGTGAAAGCATTTCACGGACACTGGCCGCTTCCGGCTGGTCACTTTATCTTCATTGGAATACGAACCCTGTGGACGGTTTGGCGTCCCAATTAAGGGATGCCTATCCGCGTTCGGAGTTTATAGCGGTTCATGCCGATCTTTCATTGCCGAATGCCGCCGATCGACTCACGGAACAGCTCTTTGACGTATCCTGTGTAGTTGTGGCAAGCGGGCATGCATTGGTGGAGATGCTGGAAGATACCCCTGATGACGAAATGGATAAGCTGTGGCTGGTCCACGTCAAAAACCCGCTTTCGGTCATCCGGCAGCTGTCACCGAAGTTCCGGCGCCATCCCCGTTCCTATATTGTTTTCATATCTTCCATATGGGGGGAGATAGGTGCTTCTATGGAAACGGCCTATTCAGCAGTAAAAGGCGCACAATTGGCTTTTGTTAAAGCCTGTGCCAAAGAAATGGCCTATTCCGGCACCCGGGCCAATGCTGTTGCGCCCGGGTTTATCATGACCAAGATGAATGGTGGTTTTACTGTAGAAGAACTTGGATCGCTGCGTGAAGAGATTCCGCTGGGGCTCGGCAAGCCACAGGATGTGGCGGATGCGGTGGACTTTCTGGTCAGCGGAAAAGCGGATTATATGACCGGGCAGACATTGCGCATAAATGGCGGCTGGCATATGTAGAGCCATAATGCTTATTCTTTTGGTGAACCCTTTTCTTGCAGCATTAAATCAGCTATTATAGAGGATAGGGAATTAATAAGAAATTGACAGCGAAAGGTCGGACGCTAAATGAAAGAATGGTATTTTGAATACGAAATCCAAGTGAACCGGCCTGGTTTGCTGGGGGATATATCTTCGCTGCTTGGGATGCTGCGCGTCAACATCGTCACGATCAACGGTGTCGACCAGGGACGCCGCGGTATGCTTCTGCGCGCGGAGCACGATGTGCAGCTCGAACGTTTCGAACAAATCGTTTCCACGATCGAAACGATCGCTGTGACCAAATTCCGTGAACCGAAATTACGCGATATCCTGGCGGTTCGCCACGGACGATATATTCAAAGGGATGCGGATGACAGGAATACATTCCGGTTTGTCAGAGATGAATTGGGCTTGCTGGTCGATTTTATGGCCGAGATTTTTAAGCAGGAAGGCCATAAACTGGTGGGACTGCGCGGCATGCCAAGGGTCGGGAAGACGGAATCCATTGTCGCGGCCAGCGTCAGTGCCAATAAGAAATGGATCTTCCTGTCCTCGACCATGATCAAGCAGACTGTCAGGAACCAGCTGATGGGCGACGAATTCAATGAGAATAATATTTTCATACTGGATGGCATCGTCACAAGACGCGCGCACGATGAACGGCATATGCAGCTTGTCCGGGAAATGATGCGCATGCCTACCATTAAAGTGGTGGAGCATCCGGATATGTTCATCCAGCAATCCGAATACAGCATCGAAGACTTCGATTATATAATCGAATTGCGCCATCATCCCGATGAGGAAATCACTTATGAAGTGATGGAGAAAAATAATTTTGTGAATGACAAGAGCCAAGTGGATGATATGTTTGGCGGAGGATTTAATTTTTAGGCAGGCAGGTGATCGAGTTGAATGAAATGGGTACTCGCCTGAAAGAAGCGAGAATCGCTAAAGGATACAGCCTGGAAGATTTGCAGGATGTAACCAAAATACAGAAGCGTTATCTGGCGGGAATAGAAGAAGGCAATTACAGTATGATGCCTGGCCAATTCTATGTTCGCGCTTTTATAAAACAATATGCCGATGCAGTCGGGCTGAACGCTGATGAACTGCTTGAACAGCATAAAGCTGAAATGCCGGAGACAACGAAAGAGCAAGTCAGCAAACCGATGGCTGCGCCAGCCCGGTCACGCAGGCAGTCGATGTCGAAATCGTCTTCCGGCAGAATAAATGAGAAGATGCCGATGATCCTTGTCGCTTTATTCATCGTCTTGATTTTATTCGTGATGTGGTTCTTCTATAACATGCTGGCGCAGAACGATCCAACCGATGAACCAACAGAAAGTGACGACGGCGTGCAATATGAAGCCCCTTCTGAAAACTCCCCTCCAGCAACTGAGGAAGAAGAACCTGCAGAAGACGAAGCTGCAGAAGAACAGCCGGAAGAAGAAGAACCGGCTGAACCGGAAACTGAAATTTCAGTTGCCGGCACAGACGGCCAAACCACTAATTATCAGTGGACAGGGCCGGCAGAGCGGGAACTTCTTATTGAAGTTTCAGGTCCGTCATGGGTTGCCGCCACGGATGAAAACGGCGAAGATCTGATGACAGCTGCTACGATGCAGTCCGGGCAAAGTGAGACACTTGATGTGTCAGGAACCTCACAAGTGCGGATCCGCCTGGGAGCGACGCCGAATGTGGTACTTACACTGAACGGTGAACCGATTGAGTATGAGCAGGATCTGACAACACAGAACATCGTCATCGATTTTACAGACGCTGAATAGCCATCTTTACAGATGGCTATTTTTATTGAAAGCCAGGAAGGGGAAACATTATGAACATACCAAATAAAATAACAGTTTCACGCATTCTTTTAATACCGGTATTTATGATATTCATGCTGATTGATTTTGGTTGGGGAGAAATGACTCTTTTCGGAGCCACCTTGCCCATCAGCCATTTTATCGGCGGTTTGATTTTTATATTCGCGTCATTGACGGATTGGGTTGACGGCTATTATGCCCGGAAATACAATCTTGTAACGACATTCGGGAAATTCCTTGATCCGCTTGCCGACAAATTATTAGTTTCAGCAGCTTTGATCATTCTTGTGGAACTGGGGTTTGCACCATCGTGGATCGTCATCATCATCATCAGCCGTGAATTTGCGGTGACTGGGCTGCGCCTGGTGTTAGCTGGTGAAGGCGAAGTGGTGGCAGCTGGTGGCCTTGGCAAAATCAAGACTACAGCTCAAATCTTGGCGATAGCCGCGTTGCTGCTGTATGACATGATTTTCACGCTGATCGGACTTCCATTTGGGATGATCATGCTTTACATTGCTCTGATCTTCACAGTATGGTCCGGCTGGGATTATTTCTACGCAAACCGCAAGGCATTGCTTGCTTCCAAATAAATGTTTTCAAATAATTGAAAGGCGGGTGCTCTGATGAACGCAGAAATCATTGCAGTCGGTTCAGAATTGCTGCTTGGACAAATAACGAATACAAATGCACGTTTTGTATCGGGGCATCTGGCTGAAATCGGCATTAATGTTTATTATCATACGGTTGTCGGCGACAATCCGGAGCGGCTTGAACAGGCGATCAGAATTGCGGAAAGCCGGGCTGATCTCATCATTTTCTCCGGCGGTTTGGGTCCCACGAAGGACGATTTGACAAAAGAGACGATTGCGAGGCATCTCGGCACGACGCTTGAAATGGATAGCTTGGCTATGGAGTCGATTGAAGCCTTTTTTGAGCGGGCTAAACGGCCGATGACTGAAAATAACCGGAAACAGGCTCTTATTCTTAAAGGCAGCGATGTTCTGGTCAACGAAAATGGAATGGCGCCCGGCATGCTGTATAAGCATGAAGGAAGAGTCTACATACTGTTGCCTGGACCTCCGCATGAAATAGAGCCGATGTTCCAGTTTGAAGCGAAGCCGAAGCTGATCCGGATGCTTAACAAGGAAAATGTCATCATTTCACATGTCCTGCGTTTCTACGGTATCGGGGAAGCGGAACTTGAAGACAGATTGGATCATATACTTGTCAAACAGACAAATCCTACGATCGCTCCTCTTGCCTCCGCCAGCGAAGTGACTTTGCGCATTACAGCGAAAACGGATACAGCGGAAGAAGCATGGAAATTGATTGAGGAAACGAAAAGAGAGATCCTGGATGTTGTCGGCGAATATCTCTATGGTTACGATGATGACTCATTGACTTCCCGCGCAGTCGATTTGCTGAAAGCCCAGAACATGACGATTTCAGCCGCAGAAAGCCTCACCGCCGGACTGTTCCAGTCAGAACTGGCTTCTGTGCCAGGCGCCAGCGCCGTTCTTGCGGGAGGTGTCATTGCTTATAATGAAGAAATCAAAATCAGCCAGCTTGATATCAGCGCGGAACTTCTGAAAACGCATGGAGTTGTCAGCGAACAAACGGCGTTGGCAATGGCGGAAAATGTACGCAGGAAATTCGGCACTGATTTCGGCATCGGACTGACGGGAGTCGCCGGCCCTGATGCCCACGGCGGCCAGCCGGCTGGCACTGTGTGGATCGGCATCTCCTCGGAATCAGGCAGCGATGCCTACAGGCTGCAATTATCCGGCATGCGTAACACAAACCGGATCCGCACTGTAAAATTGGCTTTGCATTATTTAATACGAACACTATCACGCTAAAAAAACGCGCAAAATTTATTTTTGCGCGTTTTTCTTTTTCAAAATTCGGATATGCTCAATATAGAGGTTTTAAAAATAAAATTTAATATGCGAACACGAATAAACGTTCGCTTTTTTCTTGTGTATTTCTCAATAACCTAGTATACTAGAAACAGGTAGAAAAATTGGTTTTTATTAAGAGGAGGATTTCTTTTGAGCGATCGTAAAGCAGCGTTAGATGTTGCGTTAAAACAAATTGAAAAACAATTTGGTAAAGGTTCAGTTATGAAATTGGGTGAAAAGAGCGACCGGAATATTTCATCTGTTTCCAGTGGTTCACTGGCAGTTGACTCCGCACTTGGAATAGGCGGCTATCCGCGTGGCCGTGTCATCGAGATTTATGGGCCTGAAAGTTCAGGTAAAACGACTGTCTCACTTCATGCCATCGCGGAAGTACAGGCTACTGGAGGAACAGCGGCATTTATCGATGCTGAGCATGCGCTGGATCCTGTCTATGCGCAGAACCTTGGCGTGAACATCGATGAGTTGTTATTATCCCAGCCGGATACAGGTGAACAGGCTTTGGAAATTGCTGAAGCATTAGTTCGAAGCGGAGCGGTTGATATCGTCGTAGTCGACTCAGTAGCCGCGCTTGTTCCAAAAGCGGAAATTGAAGGGGAAATGGGCGATTCACACATGGGTCTCCAAGCCCGTCTGATGTCTCAGGCTCTCCGTAAATTATCCGGTATCATCAATAAATCGAATTCGATTGTCATCTTCATCAACCAGGTTCGTGAAAAAATCGGCGTCATGTTCGGTAACCCCGAAACAACAACTGGTGGACGCGCATTGAAATTCTATTCGTCCATCCGTATGGAAGTGCGCCGTGCCGAAGCTTTGAAATCCGGCAATGACATCATCGGTAACAGAACGAAGATCAAAATCGTCAAAAACAAAGTTGCGCCGCCATTCCGTACAGCTGAAGTTGATATCATGTACGGTAAAGGGATTTCACGTGAAGGTGAAATCGTTGATATTGGTGCAGAACTGGAAATCATCCAGAAGAGCGGTTCTTGGTATTCCTATAAAGAAGAGCGCATTGGACAAGGCCGTGAAAACGCGAAGCAATTCCTGCGTGACCACGAAGACATCCGCAATGAGATCGCAGGAAGAATCCGTGAACAATATGGTATGGCAGCTGCATCCTATACAATTGCCGCTTCTAAAGAAGAGCCTGAAGAGTTCAACCTTTTGATCGATGAGGACGACGAATAAGCCTGAATAGACGAGCCGTTGGGCCAAAGCATAAGCTTTGTTCCAGCGGCTCTTAATATTGGAGCAGCTTACAGCGCGGAACCGGCACCTTATTACGATGCCGTATCCATAGGAGAAGCTGTTTTAAAGGCTTGTCACCGGGTTGACACTTTAAAGGTCCATCTATACAATTAAAAATGTATAATTTTATAATTTTTACAGTGTTGAGAAACACGAAAATTCAATTTATTTTTTGAAACATTAAAACGAATAGCAAGAGGAGGTGTCCGAATGGAATACGTGATCATCTTCGCTTTGCTTGGTATCCTCGTCGGTGTGTTTGTTGGTTATTTTGTAATGAAAAAATCAAATGAGTCCAAAATGGCAGGTGCGAGAAACTCTGCAGAGCAAGTTATAGAAGATGCGAAGAGAGAAGCAGAAGCACTGAAAAAAGAAGCCCTTTTGGAAGCAAAAGACGAAAATCACAAATTGCGTACTGAAACAGAATCTGAAATTCGGGAACGCCGATCAGAACTTCAAAAACAGGAGAATCGGCTGTTGCAGAGAGAAGAAAATTTAGATCGCAAGGATGATGCATTAAACAAAAGAGAAGCGGGACTTGAACGGAAAGATGAAGCCCTCGCTGAAAAACAACAGCATATTGAACAGATGGAGAGCAGAGCTGAAGAATTGGTTCGACAGCAGCAATCCGAAATGGAACGGATTTCTTCTTTGACGCGCGAAGAAGCCAAGTCAATCATCCTGCAGCAAGTTGAAAATGAACTTTCAACTGATATTGCAGTGATGGTGAAAGAGACGGAAGCCCGTGCCAAAGAGGAATCCGATAAGAAAGCGAAAAACATTTTATCATTGGCGATGCAGCGTTTCGCAGCAGACCATGTGGCAGAAACGACAGTATCTGTTGTCAACTTGCCGAACGATGAGATGAAAGGCCGTATTATTGGCCGTGAAGGCCGTAATATCCGGACGCTTGAAACATTGACAGGAATCGATTTGATCATCGATGATACACCGGAAGCGGTGATTCTGTCAGGATTTGATCCAATCAGACGTGAAACAGCGAGATTGGCACTTGAAAAATTAGTGTCAGATGGCCGTATCCACCCGGCGCGGATCGAAGAAATGGTTGAAAAGTCCAGACGCGAAGTAGATGAGCAAATCCGTGAAATTGGGGAACAAACCACATTTGACGTTGGGGTACATAATCTGCATCCCGATTTGATCAAAATTCTTGGCCGTCTGCGTTATCGTACAAGTTACGGACAGAATGTACTCAAGCACTCAGTGGAAGTCGCATTCCTCTCCGGCTTGATGGCAGCGGAACTTGGCGAAGATGTCACCTTGGCACGGCGGGCGGGATTGCTTCATGATATCGGTAAAGCGATCGACCATGAAGTGGAAGGCAGCCATGTTGAAATCGGGGTTGAACTTGGAACCAAGTATAAAGAGCATCCGGTAGTTATCAACAGTATTGCTTCCCACCACGGCGACACCGAAGCGACATCGATTATTTCAGTTATCGTTGCAGCAGCGGATGCCCTGTCAGCGGCACGTCCGGGAGCAAGAAGTGAGACATTGGAAAACTATATCCGCCGTCTGGAAAAACTTGAAGAGATTTCGGAATCCTACGAAGGCGTTGAGAAATCATTCGCCATCCAGGCAGGACGCGAAATCCGCATCATGGTCAGACCGGAACAGATTGATGATATGACTGCACACCGTTTGGCTCGCGATATCCGCAAGCGGATTGAAGAAGAGCTTGATTATCCGGGACATATCAAAGTGACCGTAATCAGAGAAACCAGAGCAGTTGAATACGCAAAATAATAGGATAAAGGCTTCGATGAATGTCTATTCAAAGAAGCCTTTTTCTTATGGGAAAAGGTGAGAGCATGAAAGTTTTATTTATTGGAGATATTGTAGGTTCTATTGGGCGTGATGCATTGGAGTCGTATTTGCCGCGACTTAAAAAGAAATATAAGCCGGACGCAGTAATTGCGAATGGCGAAAATGCTGCTGCAGGCAGAGGGATTACAAAAGCGATTTACCAGGATCTTCTTTTCATGGGCGTGGATATGGTGACTATGGGCAATCATACATGGGACCAGAAAGAGATTTTTGATTTCATTGATGAAGTGGATTATTTGATTCGTCCGGCGAACTTTTCACCGGAAGCGCCTGGGCGCGGAATGGCAACTTTGACGAAAAACGGCAAAACTTTGTCGGTCATCAACCTCCATGGCCGGGTCTTCCTGCCGCCGCACGATGACCCTTTCCAAAAAGCGGACGAGTTGCTGGCGGAAGCTAAAGCTGTGTCGCCGCTTGTCTTTGTGGATTTCCATGCAGAAGCAACGAGTGAAAAAATTGCGATGGGCTGGCATCTGGATGGCCGGGTATCGGTAGTGGTCGGCACACATACGCATGTCCAGACAGCGGATTCACGTATCCTGCCGGGGGGCACCGCCTATATTTCGGATGTCGGTATGACAGGACCTTATGACGAAGTGCTCGGAATGAGCAAAGATTCCGTGCTTTACCGCTTCAAGACCAATATGCCGACTCGTTTCGAAGTGCCGAAACGCGGGCGTTCCGTGGTCAGCGGCTTTTTCACTGAGATTGATGATGAAACAGGGAAAGCTATATCCTGCGAACGGATTTACATCAATGAAGACTACCCGTTCCGCGGATAAATTGCCAGTTGGTGACGATTCTCCGACAATTCCTGCAATCGGCTTGTAGGATTGTCTTTGATTTCAGTATAATAGCGGTATGATTGAAAGGGGTTTTTCCATGAATGAAGACCAGCGTTTACTTTCAAACCAAGCAGCGGCTTCCGGTTCGGGAGGAAAAACTGATAAGGATTACAGCCAATACTTTCAAAGTGTCTACACCGCGCCTTCCATGAAAGATGCTAAAAAGCGCGGAAAAGAACAGGTATCCTATGTCGATAATTTTGCGATCGATCCACGTTTTGAAAACATGGGCCTCGGCCGCAAATTCTATATCCGCACCTATGGCTGCCAGATGAATGAACATGATACCGAGGTGATTGCCGGTATCCTGATGGAACTTGGATACGAAATCACCGATTCTGTAAAGGATGCGAATGTTATTCTGCTGAACACATGCGCCATCCGGGAAAATGCTGAAAATAAGGTGTTCGGCGAACTTGGCCATTTCAAGCCTTTAAAACTCGAAAATCCTGATTTATTGATCGGTGTCTGCGGATGCATGTCACAGGAAGAATCCGTGGTGAATAAAATCCTGAAGACTTACGATCAGGTCGATATGATTTTCGGGACCCATAACATCCATCGTCTTCCGGAAATTCTGGACAATGCCTATAAATCCAAAGAAATTGTCGTGGATGTCTGGTCTAAAGAAGGGGACGTCATCGAGAATCTGCCGAAAGTGCGAAAAGGCAACATCAAAGCCTGGGTCAATATCATGTATGGCTGCGATAAGTTCTGCACTTACTGCATCGTGCCTTATACGCGCGGCAAAGAGCGCTCAAGGCGGCCGGAGGACATTATCCGGGAAGTGAGGCATCTTGCTGCGCAAGGATATAAGGAAGTCACATTGCTGGGGCAGAACGTCAATGCGTATGGCAAAGATTTCGAAGATCTCGAATACAGGCTGGGTGACCTGATGGACGAATTGCGCAAGATCGATATCCCGCGCATCCGTTTTACCACAAGCCATCCACGGGATTTTGACGATCACCTGATTGAAGTGCTGGCCCGAGGCGGAAACCTTGTCGACCATATCCATTTACCTGTACAATCAGGTTCGACGGGTATGCTGAAGATTATGGCCCGTAAGTATACGCGGGAGCAATATATCGAATTGGTCCGGAAAATACGGGCTGCAATTCCAACGGTTTCATTGACAACCGATATAATTGTCGGCTTTCCAAATGAAACCGATGAACAGTTCGAGGAAACGATGTCGTTGTTCCGGGAAATCGGCTACGAGATGGCGTTCACTTATATTTATTCTCCGCGGGAAGGAACTCCGGCTGCGAAAATGGAGGATAATATCCCGATGGAAGTGAAAAAAGAGCGTCTGCAGCGCCTCAACGAACTGGTCAAGGAACAGGCGCTGGCCGCAATGCAGTCTTATCAGGGGAAAGTGGTGGAAGTGCTGGTTGAAGGGGAAAGCAAGAAAAATCCCGACGTCCTATCCGGTTACACAGCCAAAAACAAACTGGTCAATTTCACCGGGCCGAAGACGATCGTCGGCCAACTCGTCAAAGTGAAAATAACTGAAACTAAAACATGGTCGCTGAACGGAGAACTGATTGAAGTTGCCGCCGGCCAAGAAGTGGGTGTCCAATAGATGACTTATTCAAAAGATGAAATCGTAGCAAAAGCGCGTGAAGTGGCGGACATGATCGCCGAAACAGAAGAAGTGGATTTCTTCAAGCGTGCGGAAGCACAAATCAATGAAAACCAGCAGATCCGTGAAAAAATCGCGAGTCTGAAAAGCCTTCAGAAACAAGCGGTCAATTTCCAGCATTATGGCAAAGAACGCGCGCTTGCATTGATTGAAGGCAAAATCAAAAAGATCGAAGAAGAAATCGACGCTGTTCCGATTGTCCAGGAATTCAAACAATCTCAGAGCGACGTCAATTCATTGCTTCAAATGGTATCGACTGCAATCGCCAATCAGGTGACGAATAATATTATCACTGACACAGAAGGAGATCTGCTGCGCGGTGAAACAGGATCAAAAGTGAAAGCCGACGCAAAAGGCGGCGGCAGCAGTTGTTCTTAAACAATCTAATTGAAGAGCGGTAAAGGGAAAACTGGAAGAGCCGATGCTCTTTCGGTTTTTTCTTTTCTGCCTGCATTTTTGTTATAATGAAGAAACGAAGAATTGATTCCGAAAGAGGTTTTAAAATGGCAACCACACCGATGATGCAACAATATCTCCAAGTAAAAGCGGATTATCAGGACGCATTCCTTTTTTTCCGGCTGGGTGACTTTTATGAAATGTTTTTTGATGACGCCCTCCAGGCCTCGCAATTGCTTGAAATCACTTTGACCAGCAGGGGCGGCAATGGGGATGAACGCATTCCGATGTGCGGCGTCCCGCATCACGCAGCAAAAAATTACATAGATCAATTGATTGCTAAAGGTCATAAAGTGGCCATCTGCGAACAAGTGGAAGATCCAAAATTGACGAAAGGCGTCGTTAAACGAGAAGTGGTTCGGCTTATAACACCCGGCACCCATACAGAGGGCAAGAGTGTGGATTCCAAATCCAATCATTTCATCGCTGCAGCAGAAGAGCTGACAGGCGGCTTTTCATTGTCCTATATAGATATCTCAACCGGTGAATCGACAGCCACTTACATAATGGGCCAGGGAAAAGCGCTCCTCCAGGAACTGCAGTCGCTCGGTATACGTGAATTGGTGGTCTCTGATTCCCTGTTCCTCCTGCTGAATGAAGATGCGCAGGATTTGCTGTTGTCCATTGAACCGATGGAGTTTGTGTACGAGTTGGATAAATCGCTGGTTCAGCATTGTCCTGCCGATCTTACAGGCAGCAGCCATCGTTTGCTGACGTATATTGCCCGCACCCAAAAGCAGTCGCTTGAACACATTCAGCCTTTTACGTACAGCGAAGAGGGGCAATTGCTCAGCATCGATTTCCACTCAAAGCGGAATCTGGAGCTGCTGCAATCGATCCGCGGCGGCGAAACGAAAGGGACGCTGCTGTGGCTGCTGGATGAAACGGTAACCGCGATGGGCAGCCGCAAGCTAAAGCAATGGCTGCACCAGCCGCTGGCCAACAAGAGCCGCATCGAACTTCGCCAGCAGATGGTCGAATCGCTTATCGAACATTATTTTACACGTGTCGAATTGCAGAATGCGCTGAAGGAAGTTTATGACCTTGAGCGGCTGAGCGGCCGCGTAGCATTTGGCAGCGCGAGCGGCCGTGATCTTGCACAACTCAGAAGTTCGCTTGCGAAAGTGCCGGCAATCATCGATGAGCTGGACGGGTCCGGCAATGTGCACTTGGCTGAATTCGCCGATAAACTGGATCGCTGCGGCGAAGTTTGTGAACTGCTTGAAGCGATCAGTGACAACCCGCCGCTGTCGGCGAAAGAAGGCGGCGTCATCCGGGAAGGCTTCAATAAGCAATTGGATGAATTCCGGGATGCCTCCCGGAACGGCAAAGACTGGATTGCGCAGCTGGAACAGCAGGAGCGCCAGAAAACAGGCATCAAATCGTTGAAAATCGGATACAATCGAATTTTTGGCTATTATATCGAAATCTCAAAGGCTAATATGCATCTGGCAGATTTGGAGCGATATGAACGCAAACAGACTTTAGCGAATGCCGAACGCTACATCACTCCGGAGTTGAAAGAAAAGGAAGCCTTGATCCTGACAGCAGAAGAGGAAAGTCTGGACCTTGAATACCGTCTGTTTACAGTGATCCGGGATGAAGTGAAGCAATATATATCCCGTATACAGCAACTCGCTTCATCGCTGAGTGCGCTTGATGTATTTCTCAGCTTTGCGGATGTGGCAGAAAAATACCGCTTCACTAAACCCGAGTTTACAGACAGCCGGGAAATACAAATCCTTGAAGGCCGGCATCCGGTTGTAGAGAAGATGCTGAACAGGCAGCATTATGTGCCTAATGATTGTGTTATGACTGAAGACAGCAATATGCTCCTGATCACCGGCCCGAATATGTCAGGTAAAAGTACATATATGCGCCAGGTTGCTTTGACGATAGTACTGGCCCAGGTCGGCAGCTATGTTCCCGCGGAATCCGCGAAATTGCCGATTGTTGATCAGATTTTTACACGTATAGGAGCGGCGGACGATCTTGTTTCAGGCCAAAGTACATTCATGGTCGAGATGCTCGAATCCCAGTACGCCATTACACATGCGACAGAACGGAGCCTCTTGCTGTTCGATGAAATCGGACGCGGCACTTCCACTTACGATGGCATGGCGCTGGCGCAATCGATGATCGAATATATCCATAAGAATATCGGAGCAAACACATTGTTTTCAACGCATTACCACGAACTGACTGCGCTTGACCAATCACTTGAACGCTTGAATAATGTACATGTCGCCGCGATGGAACAATCAGGAAAAGTAGTCTTCCTTCATAAAGTGAAGCAAGGGCCTGCTGATAAAAGCTATGGCATACATGTAGCCGAGCTGGCCAATCTGCCGCAGCAGATCCTGATGCGCGCCCGCGAATTGCTGAAGAATTTCGAGTCAGAGAAAAAGCAGCAGACACAGCATATCGAACAATTATCATTTTTTGATGAGCGCGATACGGATTCTGAAGAAGTGGTTCAAGCCATCGCAGACGCTCAAATATCTTCGATGACCCCGCTTGAAGCCCTGCAGATGATTAATGATCTGCAATTAAAGCTTAGCCGGAAGGAGTGATTCTATGGGAAAAATCCGCTTGATGGATGACCCCTTATCAAATAAGATTGCTGCGGGTGAAGTTGTTGAACGGCCGACTTCAGTGGTAAAGGAGTTGGTGGAAAACGCCATCGATGCCGGCAGCACAGCGGTGGAGGTCCTGCTTGAAGAAGCGGGGCTGACATCGATACACATAATCGATAATGGAGCGGGTATGGACAGTGAAGATGCTTTACTGTCTTTTTCCCGTCACGCGACCAGCAAAATTGCAAATGAGCACGACCTGTTCCGGATCCGGACTCTTGGGTTCCGGGGAGAGGCGCTTGCGAGTATTGCCTCAGTGTCAAAAGTAACTTTGCAGACTTCAGATGGCAATGATGGTACATTTGTCCATTTGGAAGGCGGCCGAATGATCGAAAGCCGTCCGAATGCCCTGCGCCAGGGAACTGATATAAAAATTGAACAATTATTCTTTAATACTCCAGCGCGTCTTAAATACATGAAAACATTGCAGACGGAGCTCGGACATACCATCGATCTGATGAACCGTTTCGCGCTCAGCTATCCGACTGTCGCGTTCAAATTGGTCCACGACGGTAAAACGATCCTGCAGACTTCCGGCAGCGGAGAGATTCGCCGGGTCCTCGCGGATATTTACGGGGTGGCCATTGCGAAAAAAATGATTCCTTTTGAAGGAGAATCCCAGGATTACAAAATTTCCGGCTATACCTCATTGCCTGAAATCACACGCGCCAATAAAAATTACATCTCTTTATTCGTCAATGGCCGTTGGGTAAAACATTATGCCATCGCTACGACTGTCCACCGGGCCTACCATACGTTCCTTCCACTGGAACGCCAGCCGATAACCGTGCTGAATATTGAAGGCGATCCCTATTTGACGGATGTCAACGTCCATCCGGCGAAACAGCAGATCCGTCTCAGCAAGGAAAAGGAATTGATGGAACTTGTCTATCAGACTATCCGCCAAGCCGTGAGCGCTGCGGTGCGGGCGCCTGTCATCGATGAACCGAAACCGAAGAAACAGGCATCAGCTCCTTCGATGCAGATGGATCTTTGGAAGACCTCCAATACCGTGAATGAACAAAGACCAGTTGAAAGACAGGTCTTCAATAAACCTGAACCAGTAATCGGGAACACACTGGCGGACGAACCCGAAGAATTTCCGGAACAGATTACCATGGAAAAGGAATATTCCCCTGAAGTTGAGGGAATAGAAGAAAGTCCGCAATTTCCTGAATTGGAAGTGGTCGGCCAGATTCACGGCACATATATAGTGGCTCAAAGTTCAGATGGCTTCTATCTGATTGACCAGCACGCTGCCCAAGAGCGTATCAAATACGAATACTTCCGGGAAAAAGTCGGACAGGCGGACGCGATGGAAAGGCAGTCATTACTGTTGCCTTTGACATTCCATTACAGCCGCGATGAAGCGTTGAGACTGCGGGAAAATTTGGACAGCCTTGCAGAAACAGGGGTATTTTTAGAAGTGTTCGGTGATTCATCTTTTATTGTGCGTGAGCATCCGACTTGGTTTCCAAAAGGTTTCGAACAGGAAATTGTCGAGGAGCTGATTGAACAGGTTTTGACGGGGAACAGGGCGGATGTCAAGAAACTGCGCGAGGAAGCAGCCATTATGATGAGCTGCAAAAGGTCGATCAAAGCAAATCACTATCTTCAAAAACATGATATGGAACAATTGCTGTCAGATTTGAAAAGTGCGGAGCAGCCTTTTACTTGTCCGCATGGGCGTCCGGTGATCATCCATTTCAGAACCTATGATGTCGAAAAGATGTTCAAAAGAGTTATGAATTAGAGGAGGTTTGCTGCTTTGGAAAGCTATATCCTATCCATTGACCAAGGGACGACCAGTTCAAGAGCCATTCTATTCAATAAGCAAGGGGAATTGGTCCACAGCTCACAGAAGGAATTCAAACAATCCTATCCCAAGCCAGGCTGGGTCGAGCACAACGCCAACGAAATTTGGGGCTCGGTCTTATCGGTCCTTGCCGCGGCATTGACCGAAAGCGGGATTCTGCAGACCCAGATTGCAGGCATCGGCATCACGAACCAACGGGAAACAACTGTAGTATGGAATAAAAATACCGGCCAGCCGGTCTACCCTGCCATAGTCTGGCAATCTCGTCAGACGCAGTCGATCATCGATGACTTGAAAAAGGAAGGGCTGGAGGAATGGTTCCGTGGCAAAACGGGGTTGTTGCTTGATCCGTATTTTTCAGGGACGAAAGTAAAATGGATACTTGATAATGTGGAAGGGGCTCGAGAAGCCGCCGAACAGGGAGATTTGCTGTTTGGAACGATCGACACGTGGCTGATCTGGAAGATGACAGACGGCAAAGTGCATGTCACTGATTATTCCAATGCTTCAAGAACGCTGCTCTATAATATCTTCGATTTGAAATGGGATGAGGAAATATGCGGAAAACTCGGGATTCCCATGGAGATGCTGCCGGAAGTGAAATCGTCTTCTGAAATTTACGGTGAAACAGATCCAAGCGTTTTCTTCGGGCAGAAAGTGCCGATTGCAGGAATTGCAGGCGATCAGCAAGCCGCGCTTTTCGGACAGTATTGCGTGGAAAAAGGCATGGCCAAAAATACATATGGCACAGGCTGTTTTATGCTGATGAACACGGGACATGAAGCTGTAAAGTCGGCCAACGGGCTGTTGACGACAATCGCATGGGGGCTGGACGGAAAAGTGGTATATGCGCTTGAAGGCAGCGTGTTTGTCGCGGGTTCCGCAATACAATGGCTGCGGGACGGTATGCGTATGCTCAAAAGCGCTGCAGATTCTGAGGCATATGCCAAGCGGGTGCCATCAACCGATGGCGTATATATAGTTCCCGCCTTTGTCGGAATGGGGACGCCTTACTGGGATTCTGAAGCACGCGGCGCCGTTTTCGGATTGACGAGGGGCACCGAAAAAGAACATTTTATCCGTGCGACCTTGGAATCGCTCGCCTACCAGACGAAAGATGTACTCGATTGCATGGAACAGGATTCAGGAATGGAGATCCAAATGCTCCGGGCTGATGGAGGCGCGGTGTCAAATGGCTTTTTGATGCAATTTCAAAGTGATGTTCTGCAAAAAGATGTGGAACTTGCACGGCTCAATGAAACCACTGCGCTTGGTGCAGCTTATCTTGCCGGGCTGGCGACTGGTTTTTGGGAGAATCTGAATGATATTAAAGAACTGGATTCGACGCAGAGAGTATATGAGCCGAAAATGGAAGAAGCAGACAGGAATGAGCTATACAAAGGGTGGAAAAAGGCGGTAGCCGCTACCCGGGAGTTCAGCAGATGAGGGGTGTAATAGATGTTTTCAGCCAAACTTCGCGAGCAGAAACTTGAAGAACTGCGTACTTATCAATTCGACTTGGTGGTAATCGGCGGCGGCATTACGGGAGCGGGAATCGCACTGGATGCTGTATCGCGCGGTTTATCAGTGGCATTGATCGAAAAGAATGACTTCGCATCGGGCACATCAAGCAGATCAACTAAATTAATCCATGGCGGGCTCCGCTACCTGAAGCAATTCGAAGTGAAGATGGTGCGGGATGTAGGCCGGGAGCGGGAAGTTGTATATGAAAATGCGGTGCATGTGACAGAACCGCAATGGATGCTTTTGCCTTTCCATAAAGGAGGCACATTCGGACCGGTGACCACTTCCGTGGCACTGCGGGTTTACGATTACCTTGCAGGCGTCAAAAAAGGGGAGCGGCGCAAGATGCTGTCAGCCGACGAGGCTTTGGAAAAAGAGCCTCTTCTTAAAAGTGAAGGCCTTCAAGGCGGGGGATATTACGTGGAATACCGCACAGATGATGCACGCCTCACGTTGGAAATCTTGAAAAAAGCCGATGAATTGGGTGCTCTTTGTCTGAACTATGTTAAAGCGGAAGATTTCTGCTATAAAAATGGCAAGGTTTCCGGAGTGGAAGCTGCAGACACTGTAAAAGGAACTAAAGTGGAGATCGAAGCGAGAAAAGTAGTCAATGCCGCCGGTCCGTGGGTGGATGATATACGGGACATCGATTCAACAGCTGCAAAAAAGCAGATCCGTTTAACAAAAGGAGTTCATATTGTTGTCGACCGCAGAACATTTCCTCTGCGCCAGCCGGTTTATTTTGATGCGCCCGACGGACGGATGATCTTTGCGATTCCGCGGGACGACAAAGCTTATATCGGCACGACGGACACATTCTACAACAGTGATCCCGCGGAAGCATCAGCTACTGAAGAAGATGTGGGATACCTGTTGAAAGCGGTCAGCCATATGTTCCCATCCTCACGTATTGCGCATTCCGATGTGGAATCGACATGGGCGGGGGTCAGGCCGCTGATTTTTGAGGAAGGCAAGGACCCGTCGGAAATATCCCGGAAAGATGAAGTGTGGGAATCGGAAAATGGTCTGATATCGATTGCTGGCGGCAAACTGACCGGTTACCGGAAAATGGCTGAAACCATTATTGATCGCGTAATAAAATCGCTGGAGAATGACGGACAGAAAAAATACGGCAAATCGGTCACCAAAAAATTGCCATTGTCCGGGGGCGATTTTGGCGGTTCCAAAAATTTCCCGCGATTTGTGAGTTCAATGGCGCTTCAATCCGAACAATTTGGGCTTGCGCCAGAAGAAGGGCGGATGTTTGCTCAATTCTTCGGAACAAATGCCGGAAAAGTATTTGAACAATATTGGAAACGTTCAGCAGAACCGCATACGGATGGTCTGCCGGATGTGCTGGCGGCTGTCGTCTCCTATGCCATGGAAGATGAAATGGCCATGACACCGGCAGATTTCTTCATCAGGCGTACAGGAGATCTTTATTTCCATATAGCCGATGTCATGAAATATAAGGAGAAGGTCTTGGACTATATGGGCAAACATCTGAATTACAGTGAAGAGCAAAAAGCAAGATACCGGCAGGAGCTGCTCGAAGAAATCGATAAAGCTACCCGCTTTGGGAGGGGAATGCCGCAGTGAAAATCACGAAAAATTTTATAAGGACTGCCGATAAACATGAAATTTATTATGAAGTGTATGTTCCGGAAAATCCGGCAGCCCACGTCCATATTATCCATGGAATGGCGGAACATATAGCTCGGTATGAAGAATTCATCCGCTTTTTGACGAAGCGCGGGTTTATTGTATCGGGGCATGACCAGAGAGGGCATGGGCGCACGGCTGAAAGAAATGGCGTCGAAGGTTTTTTTGCGGAAGAAGATGGCTTTGGTCAAGTGGTGGAAGATGTTGATGAAGTTATTACTGAAATCCAGCGGCAAATCGATGAGTTGCCACTTGTGCTTCTCGGACACAGTATGGGCTCGTTCGTCGGGCGACGCTATATACAACTCCACAGCGACAAAGTTTCCCGTGCTGTTTTTTCCGGCACTGGCGGGAACCCGGGCTTTGCAGGCAAGCTGGGGATTCTTCTGGCAACTTTGAATGGCAGACTGAATGGCAAAGACGAAAAGAGCAAGGCGATCGGTTCGCTTGTGTTTGGCCCCTTCCTGAAGGAATTCAAAGACGAAGGCTCTGCATTTGCCTGGCTTAGCAGGGATTCCTCTGAAGTCGCGAAGTACGAAGCTGATCCGATGAGCGGTTTCATTTCCACCAATCAGTTTTTCGCCGATTTATTCAAAGGGATGCTGCTGATCAATAAAAAAGAGGAAATCGCTAAAATCCGTCATGATCTGCCGATTCTGCTGATAAGCGGGTCAAAAGATCCTGTCGGACACAACGGCAAAGACCTGTTTGCTGCGGCTGAACAATATACAGCAGCTGGTATTCAGGAAGTGCAAGTCTATTTAGGGGAAGAAGCACGCCATGAACTTCTCCATGAAGTGGATAAGCTGCGATATTTTAATGTGCTTGCCGATTGGATGGCTGTCCATGATTGATGTAATGGCCATTGTCGGTCCGACGGCGTCCGGAAAAACCGCGCTTGGCATCGAGCTTGCCAAAGCTTTTAATGGTGAAATCATCAATGGGGATTCCATGCAGATTTATCGGGATATGTCGATTGGCACCGCAAAAGTGAAAGAGGATGAAATGGCGGGAGTGCCCCATCACCTGCTGGATATTAAAGATCCGGAAGAGCCTTTTTCAGTTGCTGAATATCAGCAGCTTGTGCGTGATAAAATTTCGGAAATAAAACAAAGCGGTAAATTGCCGATTATCGTCGGAGGCACCGGCTTGTATATTCAAGCTGTGTTATTCGATTACCGTTTTTCCGAATCCCAGGTGGATGAAGAGTTAAGGAATAAACTCTATGGGGAGCTGGAGAAATCCGGTCCGGAACATATGCATGAAAAGCTCCTGAAGCTGGATCCTGAAATAGATATCCATCCAAACAACACCCGTCGAGTGATCCGCTCACTCGAAATCATACTTGGCAGCGAACAAAAAGTCGACCGGACACTGGCGCTCAAGCCGATGTACAATGAATTGATCGTGGGCATTGATATGCCAAGGCCTCTCTTATATGAGCGGATCGACAGAAGGGTTGATGTAATGATAGAAGAAGGCCTGTTAGAGGAAGTTCAATCTTTGCGCAATCGCGGAATCAAGGATGTTCAATCCATACAGGCAATCGGCTATAAAGAAATCTATGCTTATATGGATGGTAAAGTGGAATTCGGCAGAGCCATCGAGTTATTGAAAAAGAATTCCCGCAACTACGCGAAACGGCAACTGACATACTTCCGCAATAAACTGCCGGTATTCTGGATTGACGGCCGGAGTGGCTCAAGGGATAATATTGAAAATATTCGACAGATCATGCAGGAAAACGATCGTGGACGTCGAATTGAGTTAATTGGTGAACAAAAATCAGAACAGGGGAAATAGGGGGATTTTCATGAAACCAGTAAATATCCAAGATGTCTATTTGAATCAGCTTCGTAAAAATAATATTTTTGTTACTGTCTTTTTACTGAATGGCTTCCAGCTTAAGGGAACCATTAAATCCTATGATAATTTTACGGTGCTGGTCGAAACAGACGGCAAACAGCAATTGATCTACAAACATGCAATCTCCACATTTTCACCCGCGAAAGCGGTTTCGATTGAACACCAGGAATAAAGAAAAGCGACGGTGCCCGTTAAGCTCTGAAAGGCGTAAGACGGGATAGCGGAGCGATGAAGGAGCACTGTTAGCTTCAAGCCGGCCATGCAAATGGCCGGCTTTTTAATTGACAGCAACTTATCTACCCTATAGGATTTTATTTGGAAACAATTGAACTGGAGGTGCAAATTATGAAAAAGATAACGACTGATGAATTACAGCACCGTATCGAATCCGGTGAGCAATTGCGTATCATCGATGTTCGTGAAGCGGATGAAGTGGCTGCCGGCATGATTCCGGGGGCTGTGCATATTCCTCTGGGAGAAATTGCAGATCGAGCAGGTGAATTTGAAAGCAACCAGCCATATTATATGGTATGCCGTTCAGGAGCACGCAGCGGACGGGCGTCAGAGTTCCTGGAAGAGCAGGGAATTGATGTGACGAATGTTGAAGGCGGCATGTTAAACTGGAATGGCGAAATGCAGGCTTAAAATATTCGCTCTGGCAAAAAAATGCCGCCCGGTAATATAACCGGGCGGCATTTCTTATGCAGATGTAATTTTTCTGGAAGGCAAGCGCCATTTATAAGTGTAGGATAGAATTCTAAGCGCAGTTATGACAGAAAACAAAACATACAGAATCAAGTCGTTTCTGATCAGATCGACACTGATCAACAGCCCGGCCATCGCTGCCCATACGGCATAAATTTCCGCTTTCAACACTAGCGGCTTTCTGCCTGCCAGCATATCGCGGATAATTCCGCCGCCCGATCCTGTAAGTACCGCTGCTACTACTACCGCATAGACTGGCAGATTAAGTTCAACGGCGTATAAAGCCCCTTGGACTGCGAAAGCCGACAAACCGATCGCATCAAAAAAATGGCCCCAGCGGTTCCATTGCCCCAAAAGGCGGTGAGGGAACAGAAACACCAGTGTGATCGACACCAACGCAAGCTGAAACATCATTTCCTGTTCCCATAAAGCGGAGACAGGCACCCCGATCAGAAGGTTGCGGACGGCGCCGCCGCCAAATGCTGTGACCACGCCCAGAAGATAGACTCCGAATATATCGTATTCCTCTTCCATAGCGATGATTGCACCGGATATAGCAAAAGCGATGGTACCAATCGCACTTAATACTTCCCAAGCCATTTAATTTCCCTCCCGCAATGTTCAACTCTATGAATTGTAGCAGAATTTGACGCAATTTCAAGCTAATGGCAATAATAGAACAAATAAAAGAAAGAATGGAGATTCCCATGCTGAATTACATAAAACAGATAGAACAGAAAATACAGGATCAAATCGGCCGAGCTGATGATATTGCATTGCTCAACCAGCAAAAAGTGCTGGCCGCTTTTCACAGCCAGAAAGTGAGCGACCACCATTTTAATCCATCGACCGGCTATGGCTACGATGACGAAGGAAGGGATACATTAGAGAAAGTCTATGCGGAAGTATTCAAAGCCGAAGCTGCACTGGTGCGTGCGCAAATCATCTCCGGCACGCATGCCATCACTATTTCATTGTTCGGTATATTACGGCCCGGAGATGAACTCCTCTATATTACAGGAAAACCATATGACACTCTCGAGTCGATCGTCAGCGGCGGTGAAAAGGATACTGGATCTTTGCGCGATTTCGGCATCGGATACAGCCACATCGACCTGGATGAGAACAACCGGCCAGACTGGAATAAAATCAAAGAGGCAGTCACAGACAAGACGAAAGTGATTGCAATCCAACGTTCCAGAGGCTATGATACCCGCCCTTCATTTACAGTGGATGAAATTGAAGAAATGACAAAAGAAATTCGTGGCATCAAGCAGGATGCGATAATTTTTGTCGATAATTGCTATGGTGAATTTGTCGAGGAGCGGGAACCTATTGAAGCGGGAGCAGACCTGATAGCCGGCTCACTCATCAAAAATCCGGGCGGCGGGCTGGCGAAAATCGGTGGTTATATTGCCGGGCGTCAGGATTTAGTGGAAAAATGCGCTTATCGTATGACTTCTCCGGGTATAGGGGGAGAGGCAGGTGCGTCTCTTAACACACTGCCGGATATGTATCAGGGGTTTTTCATGGCACCGCATATCGTTTCACAGGCGCTGAAAGGCGCAATTTTTACAGCGGCGCTCCTTGAAGAGGCGGGAATGATAACTACACCGCATTATAAAGACAATCGGACAGACCTGATTCAATCCGTGTCTTTTGAGACAGCTGATCAGATGATTGCGTTCTGCCGCACCATACAGGCGAACTCACCAGTTAATGCTCAATTCCTTCCCGAAGCCGCCTATATGCCAGGCTATGAAGACGATGTAATTATGGCCGCCGGAACTTTTGTGCAAGGCTCGAGCATCGAGCTGACCGCAGATGGTCCAATCCGGCCGCCATACACCGCCTTTATACAGGGGGGATTAACGTATGAGCATGTTAAAATCGCCGTGCTGAACGCAGTGAAATACCTGAGAAAGAAACAATTACTTTAAGTGGAATTTTTATGTAAGATTATATAACATTAGTTTGACAGGAAACCTGACATAACTTATAATAATAACTGAAGTACAAGTTAAAGGGTGAACAATATGACGAATCGCGTCCGACGGACTATGCCGATTTTGCCGATCAGCATAGTTATGCAGCTGACAGATTTAACTGCTCGTCAAATCCGCTACTATGAAGAACACGGATTGATCAGCCCTGCCCGGACAGATGGCAATAAGCGCATGTTTTCGCTGAACGATGTCGATGTCCTCCTCGAAATCAAGGATTTCCTGGATCAGGGGCTCAACATTGCAGGCATCAAAAAAATGTTTGACCTGAAAAGACAGCCGCAGAACGTCATGGCTGAACCCAAAACCATCAGCGATGATGATTTGCGCAGAATTTTCAGGCAAGAAATGATGCCTGGGAAACCGCATGACAGGCATGGACTCAGACAAGGTGATCTATCCCGTTTCTATCATTAGAAGCGGGTCATATAAAACTTATAGGAGAGTGAAAAGAGCATGGGCAAGTATTCAAAAGAAGACATTCAAAGGTTAGTAAAAGAAGAGGATGTAAACTTTATCCGCCTTCAATTCACAGATATTCTAGGAGTTATTAAAAATGTTGAAATTCCAACATCACAACTTGAAAAAGCATTGGACAATAAAATGATGTTCGACGGATCTTCAATCGACGGATTTGTCCGCATTGAAGAATCGGATATGTATCTTTTCCCGGATCTTGATACGTGGGTAGTATTCCCGTGGATCACAGGAAAAGGGAAAGTAGCGCGTTTGATCTGTGATATTTATAATGCGGATGGAACTCCATTCGCCGGAGATCCCCGCACAAATCTTAAACGCATCCTTAAAGAGATGGAGGAACTTGGTTTCACTCATTTCAATCTTGGGCCAGAACCTGAATTCTTCTTATTCAAATTGGATGAAAGAGGAGAGCCCTCTCTGGAATTGAATGACCATGGCGGATATTTTGACCTTGCTCCAATGGACCTCGGTGAAAACTGCCGTCGCGACATCGTTCTTGAACTCGAGGAAATGGGCTTTGAAATTGAGGCTTCCCACCACGAAGTGGCGCCAGGCCAGCACGAAATCGATTTTAAATACGCAGACGCGATCAAAGCCTGCGACGATATCCAGACATTCAAACTGGTTGTCAAAACAATTGCAAGAAAACACGGTCTTCATGCTACATTCATGCCAAAACCGTTATTCGGTGTCAATGGTTCGGGCATGCATATGAACGTCTCATTGTTCAACGGCAAAGAGAATGCTTTCCTTGATGAAGATGGCGACATGAAGTTAAGTGATACGGCATTCCAGTTCATGGCAGGGATCCTTGAGCATGCTCAAGGCTTTACAGCTGTAACGAACCCGACAGTGAACAGTTATAAACGTTTGGTTCCCGGGTATGAAGCTCCTTGCTACGTAGCATGGTCCGGTCAGAACCGCAGCCCGCTTGTCCGTATCCCAGCTTCGCGTGGTCTTTCGACTCGTGTTGAAGTGAGATCAGTCGATCCTGCAGCTAACCCATACTTGGCAATGGCTGTCCTTTTGGGAGCCGGTCTTGATGGAATCAGACGTAAATTGACTCCTCCAAAACCAGTCGACCGCAACATCTATGCGATGAACAAAAAAGAGCGCCAGGCTGTAGGTATTGAAGATTTGCCGGGCACTTTATATGCAGCGTTGCAGGAATTGCAGGCTGATGAAGTAATGGTGAATTCTTTAGGAGAACATATTCTTAAAAACTTCGTTGAAGCGAAGGAAATCGAATGGGATATGTTCCGTACCACTGTACATCCGTGGGAACGTGAGCAATATTTGAAGATGTATTAATAGAAAAATGGAAACCGCTAAAGCACTTTGCTTTAGCGGTTTTATTTTGTTTAAAAGGGTATAAATGATTACGCATAAAAGGAGACTGTGCAGGTTCAAAACTGTTCTGAAGCTTTCGATGGAAAGTGATAATATAAATTAAATTCAATGGATGATTAAAATAAATTCAAATGCTATTTTCAGAAAATTAACGTATTGTATTTTAATGACGAAAGGCGTTTCAGAGCTTATTCTTCAATTTAAATTTGGATTTACGAAAATAGCTGTTGAATAATGCAATTCATAATTGAATGAGAATTTTCGTGGGAATTATAAGGGCAATGAACGGTATACGAGAACTGGAAAGAATTTAAGGTGATGTTCAATCATGCCAACGATTCTACAAATGCCTGTGACATGTGCGGCATGAAAGATTTTGACTAGTTATGCAAAGGGAGAGATGAGGATGGCGCTTTATCTGCCTTTTTGATTTATGAAAATTTTTGACAGGCAAAAAATCTGCAAGAAGAGCTTCGGATAAATTTCTTGCAATCAAGGTTAGAAATAAATAATACTTGGGTATAATGATATATGCTGTAAAATTTAATAACTCGTACTGAATTTTCTTTAGGTTTAAGGAGGATTTTGTGGGAGGTGATTAAATGGGCAAAATTCAAGGGATAGAAAATCTGCTCGTTTACCTGGATTCAGTGGGATACCCGCTGTCCGAAAAGCAGATCAATGAATTTTTACTGGCAAGAAAGATCCCTCATAGCAAGCCGTATGGCACAATGATTGTATTTGACTGCGCCCATATTCAATGGTGGGTGGAAATGCAAAGGAAGACAGATTCATAAATATTCTGCAGGAAACTCCGCAGCTGCCTGAAAAAATGGCTGGCTGCGGGGTTTCTTGTATTCAGGCCCAGATTGCCGGTCAAAGTTCGGTTCCTCAGACGAGTTATGATAAACTGTTAGAGTGAGAAGGATTCAGATGACAGGGAGGCAATACTTATGAAAAATTTCCAAATCGACTTCTATTTTGACCAAGGGAACACATTAACCCACACTGTTAAAGCTACCAGCAAGGATTCTGCATTGAGCAGCATACCCACGAATGGCACATATGAGTTCCGTGATGAAGAAGATAAGAATGTGTACCGCATTACTATTAATCTGGTGAAATATATTATTGTTTCAGAATTATAATATTGTACGACAGAGCGCTGCTGCATGCAGTGCTTTTTTATGGCGAATTTTGCACCGTATAAACAGCGGCGGGAAAGAGGGATGCAGAATGGAATATAGGGGTTCATTTGCTTATGAGGAACAGGAGTTTCTGTATAATTACTTGAAGAGGCGTTCACGTCCGGACAGCCCGAATAACGCGATAGAAGAACCGATAACGAATCGGCTGCTTGGCAATCTTGAGAATAAGCATATCCTGGATTTGGGATGCGGGGATGGACAATATGGCAAAGAGATTATTAAAAAAGGGGCGACGGCCTATACAGGCGTTGAAGGATCTTCTTTAATGATCGATTTGGCCAGAAGAAATTTAGCCGGCACCGATGCAGCTCTTATCAATTCCTCCATGGAAAACTTTGATTTTCCGGCAAATGAGTATGATATAGTGGTTTCCAGGATGGCGCTTCATTATATAGAAGACGTTAACTCATTGTTCGGATTAATCTATAATGCAATGAAAGATGGTGCAAAATTTCTATTCAGTGTGCAGCATCCTTTAACAACAGCTTCATTTAAAAGCAAAAGTGGCGGCGAACGCCGGAGTGACTGGATTGTGGATGATTACTTCGAACAAGGTGCGAGACAGGAACCGTGGATTGGAAAAACGGTTATTAAATATCACCGTACTATCGAATTTTACTTTACAGCTTTGACAGCGGCGAGATTTCGGATCGAAGCATTGGAAGAGGGAAATCCTGAAAGAGCAAATTTTGTTGAAGAAGAGGAATATGAGCGGCGTAAACGGATTCCAATCATTCTTGTCTTTTCATGCTTGAAAGGATAATTCAGCAGTCAATAACTATATAAACAGAAAAGGAGCCAAGGCATATGCCTTTGGCTCCTTTTTATGTGAAGAAAATTACAGGTACGGAATATTTATAAGCGTTTAATGGAGGGGGATTTTATTGTCCGGACTCCAGCGGCCCAGCTCTTCGGGTCATAAGCCAGCCCAGCTTTGCGGCCAAGGCCACTTCGCTGATCTGTCTTATGCCTTTCAGAACTTAACGGGCGCTGTCGCTTTTCTTAGCTATTGAATCTGGCGGTAAACTCCTACAACTTTGCCAAGGATGGATACATTTTCGACGATGATTGGATCCATTGAAGAGTTTTCCGGCTGCAGGCGGAAATAATTTTCTTCCCGGAAGAAGCGTTTGACGGTTGCTTCGTCCTCTTCCGTCATCGCAACAACGATATCGCCATTATTAGCAGTCTGCTGCTGCTTGACGATTACATAGTCACCGTTGAGAATGCCGGCTTCAATCATACTTTCACCCATGATTTCAAGCATGAAGATATGGTCGTCATCGGTGCCGTAGGATTGAGGCAGGGGGAAATATTCCTCAACATTTTCTATAGCTGTGATAGGCTGGCCGGCAGTTACTTTACCGATTAACGGAACGTGCAGCACAGGGCTTTTGTCGATAAGCGCCTCTTCAGTGGATATAACTTCAATCGCTCTTGGTTTTGTCGGATCACGGCGGATCAGTCCTTTACTTTCAAGCCGGGCCAAATGGCCGTGGACTGTAGAACTTGAAGCCAGTCCAACTGCCTCGCCGATTTCACGGACGGAGGGCGGATAACCCTTTTCACGCACTTCATCTTTGATGAAAGTCAAGATATCTTCCTGGCGTTTCGATACTTTCTTCAACAGTTTCACCTCTTTTATTTGAACTTCTTATTTTTCTAATTTTATTATATCAACTTGGGCAATGAAATGCAAACATAGGTTCGAATTTCGCCTTGACAAAAACACGTGTTCGCATTATTCTTAGAACATACATTCCGAACATACATTCTTAGGAGGAGATTTTAATGGCTTACATTCGTAGAAATTCATTTGTTTTCCTATTTTTCACATTGGTACTTATCCTTTCATTTTATTCCGCACTCTCCCATAATAGTGAAGAGGCCCATATGGTTCAGCTTAAGATTGAACAAGGGGACACCTTATGGACGCTTGCTGATGAATACAGCGGCAATATACCACATCACGAATGGATTGATGAAATAATGGAAGAGAATAAAATGAGTGAACCGATCATTGCAGCAGGGCAAACTATAAAAATTCCGGATGGCCATCTGGATTTCGCGCCGGACGGCACCTTTAAACTGGCGAGTGATTCCGAATGACTAAAAAAGCTTACATTTATTGCCGTGTGAGCACGGATAAAGAAACACAGGAGACATCCCTTGACCGGCAGGAAGAGGAGTTGCTTAAGTTCGCGTTCGAACAAGGCTATTTAGTGGAACGGGTTTTCCGCGATCAGCACAGCGGCTATGAGATGGACAGGGATGGATTGCTTGAAATGCTTAACAGCATCAAGACAGAGAAATTGGATGCGGTATTTGTCCAGGATGAAACGCGGCTTGGCAGAGGACATGCCAGAATTGCCCTGCTCCATGTCATGAAGAAATATGGCGTTGAAGTTTATACCCTTTCAGACAAAGGGCAGATCGCTTTGAATGATATGGACGATATGGTGCTGGAAATACTGGCCATCGTCGAAGAGTACCAACGGAAGATACATAATGCCAAGATTAAACGGGGCATGAGGCGGGCGGTCGAAAACGGCTACAAGCCTGAAAAGAACCTGAAAGGCAAAGGCAATCCACAGGGCAGGGAAAGGCTTGAACTTCCACTGGACCAGATTGTCAGCCTGAAGAACAGCGGACTGACTTTCCATGAAATTGCGGTGACTCTCGAGGGATTTGGCTATAAGGCCAGTAAAGCCACTGTCCACAGACGTTACCGGGAGTTTCAGAAATTGTCCCAAAACTAATTTCTTGCAACTGCCTTTCAATTTTTATACCATTATGAAAGAAGAAAGGCGGATGTATATGTTAATACCTGAAAAAATGAAACGAATAAATGAACTTGCCAAAAAATCGAAAACTGATGGTTTATCAATAGAAGAAGCCAAAGAACAAAGTGCGTTAAGACAGGAATATCTTCAGACTTTCCGCAAGACGATGAGGGGCACGATTGAAAACGTAACTGTAATAGACCCTGAAGGAAACGATGTAACTCCGGAAAAGGTCAAAAATAGCCGAGAGGATAAGTATTTGAATTAATACTTATTCTCTTTTTCGTTGTATTCTTTTCTATTGTTGACTAAACTAGAAAGGGAGTAAATTTTTGTATCAGAGAGGATGTTACGATGTCGAACCATACAGATCAACTAGCAGTAACAACAATTCGCACACTATCCATTGATGCGATTGAAAAAGCGAATTCAGGCCATCCCGGCTTGCCGATGGGCGCAGCACCAATGGCATATACATTGTGGACGAAACACATGAACCATAATCCGAAGAACCCGGATTGGTTCAACCGTGACCGTTTTGTCTTATCAGCAGGACACGGCTCAATGCTGCTATACAGCCTGCTTCATTTAAGCGGATACGGACTTGAAATGGATGAAATCAAGAATTTCCGTCAATGGGATTCTAAAACTCCGGGCCATCCGGAGTATCATCATACCGTAGGGGTAGAAGCGACAACTGGTCCACTTGGACAGGGAATCGGCATGGCTGTTGGTATGGCTATGGCAGAAAAGCATTTAGCCGCCACTTACAATAAAGGTGATATGAATGTGGTCGATCATCATACATTCGCTTTATGCGGAGATGGAGATTTGATGGAAGGCGTTGCAGGTGAAGCGATTTCATTAGCTGGCCACTTGAAGCTCAACAAATTAGTTGTTCTTTATGACAGCAATGACATTTCACTTGATGGAGACCTCAGCATGAGCTTTTCAGAAGATATCCGTAAACGTTTCGAATCATACGGATGGAATTATCTTCGTGTGGAAGACGGCAACGAATTGGACGATTTGTCAGCGAAAATTGCGGAAGCTAAACAATCTTCCGACAAACCGACATTGATTGAAGTGAAAACTGTAATCGGTTATGGTGCGCCGAATAAATCAGGTAAAGCTGATGTTCACGGAGCTCCACTTGGCGAAGACGAGATGAAACTTGTTAAAGAATATTACGAGTGGACTTTCGACCAGGACTTCCATGTACCTGAAGAAGTTTATGAAACTTTCGAAAAAGCCACGGATGAACTTGGCGGCAAAGCGGAAGCTGAATGGAATAAATTATTCGAACAATACGAATCAGAGCATCCTGAATTGGCTGCGCAGTTGAAAGCTGCCATTCAAGGTGAACTCCCTGAAAACTTTGAAGCCGAATTCCCTGAATATGAAGTCGGCAAGAAACAAGCGACTCGTTCTTCATCAGGTGATATGGTCAACGCGATCGCTAAGACTGTTCCATCCTTCTTCGGAGGAAGTGCCGATTTGGCTGGTTCAAACAAAACGAATATCAAAGACGGCGGCGATTTTGACGCTAAGAACCCGTCTGGCCGCAATATCTGGTTCGGTGTCCGTGAATTTGCAATGGGAACTGCGTTGAATGGCATGGCACTGCACGGAGGATTGCATGTCTTCGGAGGCACATTCTTCGTATTCAGTGACTATGTTCGTCCTGCAATCCGTTTGTCAGCTTTGATGGGCTTGCCTGTGACTTACGTGTTCACACATGACAGCGTCGCTGTTGGGGAAGATGGCCCGACTCACGAACCGGTAGAGCATTTGGCATCGCTTCGCGCTATGCCGAACCTGAACGTGATTCGTCCAGCTGACGCAAACGAAACAAAACAGGCATGGAAATTGGCTCTTACAGCTAAATCCCATCCTACATTACTTGTTCTATCCCGTCAGGATCTTCCTGTACTTGAGCAGACTGGGGAACTTTCGGCGTCCGGCGTTGAAAAAGGCGCTTATGTGATTTCCGGCGTTGAAAATCCACAGGCTTTATTGCTTGCGACAGGTTCTGAAGTGAGCCTTGCTGTTGAAGCGCAAAAACAATTAGCGGAAGAAGGGATTTCCGTATCGGTTGTTTCCATGCCTTCATGGGACCGCTTCGAGAAGCAGGATAAGGAATACAAGCAATCCGTCATTCCGCCAACGGTCAAGAAACGTCTTGCCATTGAAATGGGCTCATCTTTCGGATGGGATCGTTATACTGGAGATGAAGGTGATGTCCTGGCAATCGACCGTTTCGGAGCAAGTGCTCCAGGGCAGCGCATTATGGAAGAGTTCGGATTCACTCCGGAAAATGTGGCAGCTAAAGTCAAAAAGTTGATCAATGAATAATAAGTTGCGGGAGCGAAAGTGCTCCCGCTTTTTCTTTTTTCTGGTTATGGTCAGTAAGGTTTTTTTATAGTATAATTTTCTGGGTGTACTATTATATTTAGCAACACGAGGGAGGTAATAAATTTGGATACATGGATCTGGATCGTAATCGTGATTTTCGCTTTGCTCGCAGGTGTTGCTCTTGGATTCTTCATCGCACGCCGTTATATGATGAAATATCTGCAAGACAATCCACCGATTAACGAAGAAATGCTCCGCATCATGATGATGCAAATGGGACAAAAACCATCTCAAAAGAAAATCAACCAAATGATGACTCAAATGAATAAAGCATCTACTAAGCCTGATAAAAAAGTTAAAGCGGCAAAAAAATAAAAGCACTCAGCTGAGTGCTTTTTTTATATGATCTTTTTTAATTATAATAATATTATGTATACCTAAAACACTGATTAAAAGAAAACTTCCTGCGTCGAGAAGTTTTCTTTTATCATTTTCATGAAGTTATTCCACAGTAGCGGAAATCTTGTTTACCGAAACTTCCCCGGCAGGGTTGATGCCATGTTCATGGAGGAATTCAGAAACAGTTTCCTTGTATTCTGCTGGGTTTTCATTGAACGACTGGGCATGTGCACCTTTATCGAACAGCTTCAAAGCTTTCGGCCCTTCTTTGATTCCATGCATTTCAATGCTCATTTCCGGAAGGACGAAATCGTCAGGCAAACTATGGATGAAAAGGACGGGCTGTTTGATCAGTTTGACTGCTTCACGCGGTGAAACTGTACTGATATGATAGCCGTCCCGCAATTTCATGAAAATTCCGGCCAGCTTTAAAGCGAGCGGTGTCTTCAACGGTGTTGTCGTTTGCATGACATGCAGCACCTGTTCAGATATATCCGAGTAGCCGCAATCGGATATGTAGAACGCTGCATCATCCCGCATCCCGGCGTAAAGCAGAGTTGTAGCGGCGCCCATTGATTCACCATGGATGCCAAAGACCAGATCAGGGCCGACATGCTCTTTCAGCATATCAACCACCGCTTTCAGGTCAAATTTCTCATAATGGCCAAAACTGGTCGTTTTGCCGCCTGAACCGCCGTGGCGCCTATGGTCATACACTACTGAATTGTAGCCAAGTTCTTCGAACATGCGGGCGTATTTGAAAGAATTCACTTTTGTTTCAGTAACACCGTGGCAAATGACAACATAATGTTTGGTGTTATGAGGTTCCAGGAAAATAGCATGAACATTGTAGCCGTTTTCCGACTCAATCCAGCGTTCTTCTTTTTTGACGTTGGCATACCAGACTTCGTCGTAGCGCTTGGCTGAGGTTTCACGCTCCAGTATCAGCTCTTCGTCCTTTTTCTTTACATACATGAGCCGATTGCTGGCAAGGATCCCTGCCACAGTCGCCAGTAATGTAAATGTACTTGAAATTGCAGCTGATACCTGAAGAATTCGTTTTCTCATAGCCAATGCTCCTTTATGAACGGTTTCTATATAAGGTATACATTCCCGTATTGATCGGATTTGACACATGGGATTCGATTTTTTCAATAGCTTTGGACAACAGATCCAAGTCTATTCCGGTTTCGATATCCATGCGGTGAAGCATATTGACAACATCTTCTGTGGCGACGTTGCCTGTTGCGCCAGGAGCAAATGGACAGCCTCCTAAACCGCCTGCTGAAGTATCGAAGCGGTCGACGCCAGTTTGCAGCGCGGCGAAAATATTGGCTAATGCCATTCTACGTGTATCGTGGAAATGGGCAGTGATCAATGTCGTTGGAAATGCTTCCTTCAGCTGTTTAAATAAACGATAGCTTTCAGACGGGTTCGCCATGCCGATAGTATCGGCAACACTCAATTCATCGACACCCCAATCGACGAATTGCCGGCATAAGCGGATGGTGTCTTCCGGTTTAACGGCGCCTTCGAACGGACAGTAAAATGCTGTAGATATACAGGCGCGGACAAATACGCCATCCTCTTTCAGTTTGAGAATAAGCGGTTTTAACGCTTGCATGCTTTCCGCTGTGGATTTATTGATATTTTTTTTATTGAAAGAATCGGATACGCCGACAAAAACAGCAAGTGCATCAGCGCCGGCTTCACGGGCAGCATCGATACCGCGTTCGTTCGGTGTCAGTACGAATTGCCGTCCCATTTTTTTAGTGCCGGCCACAATTTCTTTTGAATCCGCCATTTGCGGCACCCATTTGGGTGACACGAAAGAAGTCAATTCCATTTCCTTTACGCCGGCTTGCTGAAGTCCTTCGATAAACTGCAATTTATCTTCGGTTGCAACAAGCTGCTTTTCATTCTGCAAACCGTCACGCGGCCCGACCTCGATTATCGTAACTTTTTTTGGTAAACTTAACATAGTATCCCCCCTGATTCCATTGTATCTATGCGGGGGATAAAAGAGCAACCAGTTTCAATCAAACAAGGGGGAAAAGGAAAATGTCACAGGAAATCGTAATTGTAAGCGCAGTGAGAACTGCTGTCGGAGCATTCCAGGGGAGTTTAAAAGATGTCCCGGCCACGCAACTCGGGGCTATTGTTATAAAAGAAGCGGTAAACCGCGCAGGTTTGGCACCTGATCAGATATCAGAAGTCATCATGGGGAATGTCCTGCAGGCGGGATTAGGCCAAAACCCTGCGCGCCAGGCGGCCATCAATGCCGGTTTGCCGCAAACTGTTCCATCCATGACGATCAATAAAGTCTGTGGTTCAGGCCTGAAATCAATCCATTTGGCTTATCAGGCAATATTTGCGGGCGATGCGGAAATTGTGGTAGCCGGCGGGATGGAAAATATGAGCCGTGCACCTTATCTGCTTGAAAATGCACGCGGCGGTTTCCGGATGGGCGACCAAAAAGTCGTGGACAGTATGATAGCGGATGGATTGACATGCGCCTTTAACGAATACCATATGGGCAATACTGCTGAAAATCTTTGCGATATGTACGGAATTTCTCGAGAAGAGCAGGATAAATTCGCAGCGCGTTCGCAGGCCAGAGCAGCCGCGGCGGTTGAAGCGGGCAGATTCCAGGATGAAATCGTCCCTGTGGAAATTCCGCAGCGGAAAGGGGATCCAATTGTTTTCGCGGAAGATGAATACATTAAAGCTTCCTCTACAGAAGAAAAACTCGGCAAATTACGCCCTGCCTTCAAAAAAGACGGCAGTGTGACTGCTGGTAACGCCTCAGGTATCAACGACGGTGCTGCTGCGGTTGTGGTGATGACCAAAGCGAAAGCGGATGAACTTGGTTTGACGCCTCTTGCAACCATTGCAGCAAACGGAAATGCGGGAGTAGACCCTGCGATAATGGGAATCGGACCGGTTCAGGCTGTCAAAAATGCTTTGGCTAAAGCGGATATGGCGCTGGAGGACATCGAGTTGATCGAGGCGAATGAAGCATTTGCGGCTCAATCGATTGCAGTCGACCGCGAATTGAAATTCAATCACGATATTTTGAATGTCAACGGCGGGGCTATTGCAATTGGGCATCCGATTGGAGCAAGCGGAACTCGCATTTTTGTAACACTTTTACATGAAATGCAGAAACGTGACGCTAAAACGGGGCTGGCGACATTGTGCATCGGCGGAGGCCAAGGAGTCGCAACAATCGTTAAACGCGCTTAAGGAGCTGGTTCTAATGGCAAGAAAGGAAAGTCAGGACAATTTATTGTTCAATGATGAAGTATTGGCGAAACTGAAGGATACTAAAAAAGCGTTGCAGGCTGAAGAACAGCAGCGGCGGGAAGAAGAAGAAGCCAAACGGCTTTTTGAAAAGAAGCAGCGTGAAAAAAATATGTCTTTCGCTGAACTATTGGAAAAGCACGGCGACCAAGGCGGTAAATATTAATTGTTAATCCATTGTCCCGAAGCATGCATCTGCAGCTTCGGGATTTTTAGATGGCTCAAATTTTTCGGCGGAGAACACTTGCATTACAGTCGCGAATAACGTACGATTACCTATGGATTTAAATTAAATGTTCGTATATAGGAGTGTTAATGATGGAAAATGTATTTGATTACGAAGATATTCAGTTAGTTCCTGCAAAAGCGATAGTTAACAGCCGTTCAGAATGTGATACATCAGTACAGTTTGGGGGCCGCAGTTTTAAACTGCCGGTTGTGCCTGCCAATATGCAGACAATCATCGATGAAAAAATAGCTGTATATCTTGCGGAAAATGATTATTTTTATATACTTCACCGATTCAAACCTGAACAGCGCATAGATTTTGTGAAGGACATGCAGAACCGGAATCTCTTTGCTTCCATAAGTGTAGGGGTGAAAGAAGAAGAATACAGCTTCGTCAAGCAGTTGGCTGAAGAAGGGTTGGTGCCGGAATATATTACGATTGATGTGGCGCACGGCCATTCCGATTCGGTCATCAATATGATCAAACATATCAAAGGATTGCTGCCGAAAAGTTTCCTGATTGCAGGTAACGTTGGCACACCGGAGGCAGTCAGAGAACTGGAAAATGCCGGGGCAGATGCCACTAAAGTCGGGATCGGACCTGGTAAAGTGTGCATTACGAAGATTAAGACGGGCTTTGGGACCGGAGGCTGGCAGCTGGCGGCATTGAGATTATGTTCAAAAGCGGCCAGCAAACCGATTATCGCTGATGGCGGAATCCGGACTCATGGAGATATCGCAAAATCTGTGCGCTTCGGGGCTTCCATGGTGATGATCGGATCGCTGTTTGCAGGGCACGAAGAATCTCCTGGAGATACTGTGGAAAAAGATGGTGTATTATTCAAGGAGTATTTTGGATCCGCCTCAGAATTCCAAAAAGGGGAAAAGAAGAATGTGGAAGGCAAGCGGATGTACGTGGAATACAGAGGATCGCTGCAGGACACGCTGACTGAAATGGAGCAGGACCTCCAATCGTCGATTTCATATGCGGGCGGCGATAAACTGGAAGCTATTCGCTTAGTGGACTATGTAATCGTTAAAAATTCAATTTTCAACGGCGATAAAGTATATTGATTGAAGAAAACAGGGAAAGTAAATAGACCGCAGCGGCAAGAATGGGTGAGCCCTCTTGCCGCTGCGGTTTTTTGTGTTTCACAATTATTGAAGCATTCAATCGGCCTTTGGTGGCTCCACCATTAATTTCACCGTTTCATTATCGGATTCAGTAGGCATTTCAAATTGATGGCTGTATTTTTCATGTCCTTTTCCGGTTATGACGACCCAGTCGCCTTCTGAACTGCTGTCGATCGCATCTTTAATCGCCCTTGTTCGGTCCATCTGAATGATGCCTTTTTCGTTGCCGTACCGCTCGTTCAGTTCCGCATAATGCAAACGCATTTCATCAGCAGGCACCGAATTCAAATCATCTGTGGTGATAATATACCGATCACTGATTTTTGAAGTAATTTCAATCATTTCCCGCCTTTTTGAAGAATCGCGGTCGCCCCTGAAACCGAAGATATGTGTGATCCGGTTGGCGCCGGCTTCTTTGGCCGTAGTAAGGCAATGGCACACAGCATCCGGAGTGTGCGCATAGTCAACGATTACAATTACCCCGGTTTCAGTTTTGGATGTTTCAAATCTGCCTTCGACACCCGGAAACTTTCTGATGGTGGAGAGGATGGCAGCTTTCTCTATACCAACAGACAGGGCAGTGGCATATGCCATTAACGAATTATAGATGTTATGGATGCCTGCCATTGGAGATTGGATTAAAGTGCGTTCCTTGTCAGACAGAATCAGGGTTGAATGTTCCATGTCAAAAGATTCTATCCGGAGTTTGCTGCGCTGATTCTCGCCGATGCTCCAGACATCTCTGCCTTTTGCCCTAAGATCACGGTCCAGTTTTTCTCCCCAGCCATCATCAATATTGATGATGGCTGTACCATCAGGCTTCAAATGTTCGAACAGAATCGCTTTTGCTTCATAATACCGTTCCATTGAACCGTGATAATCGAGGTGTTCATGGTGGAGGTTCGTAAACAGACAGATATCAAATTCGATGCCTTCAATTCGATGTTGGATCAATCCGTGTGAAGAGACTTCCATCACCACCGCATCGTCAGTGCTCATTGCGAGCAATTTATGAAGAATCAGCGAACTGGGAGTGGTATTGGCGCTTTTAATCGATGCTCCATTGACGATATTTTGGATCGTCCCCATGACTGAGCAGGAAATACCATTATTCTCAAGAAGATGTTTTATGAGATAACTGGTTGTTGTTTTGCCGTTTGTACCGGTAATGCCGATCATCAGCTTCCGGCGGGCGGGGTTGCCGTAGAAGTTTTTGGATAGGGTCCCTAATGCTTTCCGAGCGTTTTCAACCCGGAGATAGGGGACCGCCAAATCCTGCGGCGGCTGTTCGCCGACTATCAGGGCGGCGCCTTTTTGAATGGCGTGCGGAATATGGTTATGTCCGTCATCCTTGTAGCCTTTTATGGCAATAAAAACAAACCCCTTTTCGACCTCCTGGGAGCTGTCAGCTAAGCCTTTGATAGCCAGATCATATAAAGAATCGTCTATGCTGTTTTGGATTATGAGTCCTTCGATAAGTTTGTTTAGTTTCATTAGATATGCTGACCTTTCTGTCGGAAATTTTTAACACTCAGCTTATCTGGGTTGGCTGAAAATTTTTGGCTGTATGTATAATTTGGTGTTTAGAATATTGAGAGTAAAGGATCTATAACCATTACAACATGCATATGACAGGAAACCAAGATACTATCGAACTACTACTTTACTATTATACGGATAATTCTTACTATTCAGTCTATTATAAAAAAGGGGCAAATACAATTAAAATCGTATCTGCCCTGTGTATTTATTTGGTATGAAAGTACAATATGTTTCCCTTACTCGCGGTGCTCTTTATATGTCGCCTGCTTAGTGATATTTTTCGCAGCTTCGATTTGTTCGTTTGAAATAGAAGTGTTGTAGGCGTCTATGGTATCGCGGATTTGAGCAGGTGAACTTGCGCCCGCCGCAACTGAAGCCACAGTTCCATGGTGCAGCGCCGCATGAAGCGCCAGCGCGTTTAAGTTGGTTTCAACTGAAAGGAGTTCTTTCAGCACTTGCACCAGTTCAGGCTGGCTGTAATCCATATAGCCGTCGGTATTTTCGGCGCGCACCAGAGCTTCGGAAGTCAATAAACCTTTCGCCAGTGTTCCCCGAGTCACCACAGATACGCCAGCAGCACCGATCTCGGGAAGAAATTCCTCCGGCCGGCGGTCAAGGAGACTGTATTGCATCATGATGGAAGCGATTGCGCTTTTTTCCAAAAACCGTTTGATGACATTTGGGCGGATGGAAGAAATGCCGTACTCCCGGATCAAACCTTCCCTTTTCAGTGATTCGAATGCATCGATTGTTTCATCAGAAGGGTCTGTAATCATCCCGCCGTGCAGCTGATATAAATCGATATAATCAGTGTTCAGTCTCCGAAGGCTGTTATGCACCTGGGCTTTGATATACTCGGCGGATGGATTCCATGTGACCTCGCCGGTGTCGGGTTCCCATTGATTTCCGACCTTGGTTGCCAAAATTATATCCTGTCTTTTGCCGGCGAGACACTGTCCTACAATTTTTTCGTTCTGCCCTTTGCCGTATAGATCAGCGGTATCAAAATAATTTATCCCGAATTCAAGCGCTTCATCCACGATGGCTTGAGCATCTTTTCGATCATTCGGCAAAGACATGCATCCGAGCGCTATTTCACTTACGTTAAGACTGCTGCTGCCTAAAGTTCTCTTCTTCAATTTGCCACACCCCATTTTAGAATCATGTTCCTTCTATGGTATACTTTGCGGTAGAAAAACCACAAATGAAACGAGGCGCCTCATGAAAAAATTCGAAGAGAGATCAATCAGTTCAGAACGGATCTATGAAGGGAAGATTATTAATCTGAAAGTGGATGAAGTAACATTGCCCAATGGACACACATCCAAACGCGAACTAATTGAACACCCTGGTGCGGTAGCGATACTCGCAATCACTCCCGAAAAGAAAATCATCATGGTGGAGCAGTACAGGAAAGCATTAGAGCGTTCAATTATTGAGATCCCTGCAGGCAAACTTGAAAAAGGGGAATCTCCCGAAACGACTGCAATGCGGGAGCTGGAAGAGGAGACTGGCTATACCGCTGATTCACTGGAATTGATCCAGTCGTTCTCGACTTCTCCAGGATTTGCGGATGAAGTCATACATCTCTTTCTGGCGGAAGGGTTGCGCAATGCTGAATCGGGAGCTGCACTCGATGACGATGAGTTTGTCGAATTGATGGAAGTATCAATTGAAGAAGCGGAAAAAATGATGCAGGACAACCGAATTTTTGACGCGAAGACCGCCTTTGCTGTGTTATGGGCTAAACAACGATTATCAATTGAGAATTAGTATGATTCGTACTTTATAATGATTATAATTAATCGCGGCATGTATCCTTGTAATTGAGAACTGATATTTGATATAATAGAGTCAGTTTGAGGGAGGGCGTCGCATGGAAACCAGGATTGATCGGATCAAAAAGCAACTACACGCTGCGAGCTATAAGTTGACGCCACAGCGCGAAGCGACAGTTCGAGTTTTGCTAGACCATGAAGAGGACCATCTAAGTGCAGAAGACGTCTATCTGTTAGTGAAGGATATCGCACCGGAAATCGGGCTGGCTACTGTTTATCGGACGTTGGAGCTATTAACTGAATTAAAAATTGTCGATAAAATAAATTTTGGTGATGGCGTATCACGATATGATCTGCGCCAGGAAGGTGCTGCACATTTCCATCACCACCTTGTGTGCCTGGAATGTGGGGCAGTGGATGAAATACAGGAAGACTTGCTGGAAGATGTAGAAAGTATTGTAGAAAAACGCTGGAACTTTCAAATTAAAGACCACCGTCTTACTTTCCATGGCATCTGTTGGCGCTGCCATGACCGCAGCTCACAGGATACATCAGAAAAACGAGGCGATCGGGAGTAACGGCCAGTGATGGCCGTTTTTTTGTTTTTATTGATTGGAATTACAGAATTTGCTGTTGCTGCGTCAACCACATAATGGAACTGTGATAAACGGAGGAGGCGGATAAAATGAAATACGCAAAAGATGCATTGGATGACTACCTGCAGTTTTTGAGAGTGGAAAGACAGCTCGCTGCAAATACATTACTGTCATATGAGCGGGATTTAAAAAGTTACCTTCTATATTTGAAAGAAGTGGAGCAGCTGGAATCTTTGCGCAATGTGGAAAGAATACATATATTGAATCACCTCAGCCATTTGAAAGAAACCACCATGTCGTCCAGAACTGTGGCCAGGCATATTTCGTCCATCCGCTCTTTCCATCAATTCCTGATCAGGGAGCGGATCGTGGATAAAGATCCGACAGTGCACCTGGAGATGCCGCAAATGGATAAGAAATTGCCGAATGTATTATCAATAGAAGAAGTTGATGCGCTGATAGAAGCGCCGGATATTTCTAAAGCAAACGGCAAAAGAGATCAGGCAATGCTTGAACTTTTATATGCCAGCGGGATGCGGGTCAGTGAATGCATCAATCTGGATTTGGAAGATGTCAATTTGACGATGGGGTTTGTCCGCTGCTTTGGAAAAGGCGGCAAGGAGCGCATCATTCCATTGGGCAAATCAGCGCTTGCATCCTGCCGGGACTACTTATCAGGACCCCGCAGCGAACTTGCGAAAACGGGCGTGACAACTGACGCATTATTTATCAACCAACGGGGTAAAAGACTAACGAGGCAGGGCTTTTGGAAATTGCTTAAACAGCATGCTCAAAAGGCGGGAATTCAGAAAGAATTGACACCGCATACATTAAGACATTCTTTTGCCACACATTTGATTGAAAATGGCGCAGATCTTCGCGCAGTCCAGGAAATGCTGGGGCACGCGGATATTTCCACTACTCAAATCTATACGCATGTGAGCAAAACGAGGTTAAAAGATGTATATTCTCAATTTCACCCAAGAGCTTGACATAGGTCTGACATCTGACAATGAGAAAATATATGTTAGAATGAAAATGTGAATAAGGAGGATGTTAAATGACAAATAAAGTTTTCAATCGCATTCATTTAATTGTTTTGGATTCAGTAGGGATAGGCGAAGCTCCTGACGCGGCGGCGTTCGGGGATACAGGTTCGGATACCCTTGGCCATATAGCAGAATCTGTCGGCGGTCTCAACATGCCGAATATGGAAAAATTGGGTCTTGGGAATATCAAAACGGTACAGGGAATTTCACCGGTTTCTTCTCCGGAAGCTTTCTACGGCAGACTGCAGGAAGCGTCTGTCGGAAAAGATACGATGACTGGACACTGGGAAATCATGGGCTTGAACATCGATACCCCTTTCAAGGTGTATCCTGATGGCTTCCCTCCGGAACTGATCGCACAGCTGGAAGAGAAAACCGGCCGGAAAGTAATTGGCAACAAACCTGCAAGCGGAACCGAAATTCTGAATGAACTTGGTGCTGAGCATATAGAAACAGGGGCGATCATTGTTTATACGTCCGCTGATCCAGTGCTTCAGATTGCGGCTCACGAAGAGGTCGTTCCTCTTGAAGAATTATATAAAATCTGTGAAATAGCGCGTGAATTGACTTTGTCTCCAGAATATTTGGTCGGGCGGGTGATCGCACGTCCGTTTATCGGTGAAGAAGGTGCATTCAAACGCACTTCCAACCGTCATGACTATGCGCTGACTCCATTCAGCCGCACAGTCATGAATGAGTTGAAGGATAATGGCAAAGATGTTATCGCCATCGGTAAAATTGACGATATCTACAATGGCGCGGGTGTGACAAAAGCGCTCCGTACAAAAGACAATGGAGATGGAATGGATAAATTGGCTGCTGTAGCAGGCGAGGATTTCAATGGTTTGAGTTTCCTTAACCTTGTGGACTTTGACGCGTTGTTCGGCCATCGCCGCGACCCGAAAGGATACGGTGAAGCATTGGAGGAATTTGACCGCCGTTTGCCTGAGGTTCTTGAAAAGATGGACAGTGACGATTTATTGATTATCACTGCAGACCATGGCAATGACCCGACTTTCCCTGGGACTGACCACACACGTGAATATGTTCCATTGTTGGCTTATTCACCAAGATTTGAAACAGGTAAAGAACTTGGGCTCGGTTCCACATTTGCGGATATCGGCGCAACAATTGCAGAGAATTTCTCTGTACCGATGCCGGAATTCGGTACAAGCTTCCTATCCAAATTAAAATAAAAAAGGCGGATGACATTCATGAGAATGGTAGATTTGATAGAGAAAAAAAGAGACGGATTTGAACTGTCGACAGAAGAAATCCAATTTATAGTAACAGGCTATACAGATGGCGGCATCGATGATTATCAGATGAGCGCATTCCTGATGGCCACTTATTTCCAGAACATGACCGACCGCGAACGTGCGGATCTGACAATGGCTATGGCGGCTTCAGGCGATCAGATCGACTTGTCGGCCATCGACGGCATTAAAGTTGATAAACATTCAACCGGCGGTGTCGGCGATACGACGACATTGGTGCTTGGGCCATTGGTAGCTGCATGCGGCGTTCCGGTAGCGAAAATGAGTGGTCGAGGACTGGGCCACACAGGCGGCACAATTGATAAATTGGAAGCGATAGAAGGATTCCACGTGGAATTATCCACTGAAGATTTCATCAAGCAAGTAAACGATATTAAAGTGGCAGTCATAGGCCAGAGCGGCAACTTGACGCCTGCAGATAAAAAGCTTTACGCACTGCGTGATGTAACGGCAACTGTAAACAGCATACCGTTGATTGCAAGCTCGATCATGAGCAAGAAAATTGCTGCCGGAGCGGACGCCATCGTACTTGATGTAAAAACTGGCGAAGGCGCATTTATGAAAACAGCTGAAGATGCTGAAGAATTAGCGCATGCCATGGTTGGCATCGGCAATGCAACTGGACGCAAGACAATGGCGATCATTTCTGATATGAGCCAGCCGCTTGGTTTTGCAATCGGAAATGCATTGGAAGTTAAAGAAGCCATTGAAACTTTGCAAGGAAATGGGCCTGAAGATCTTACCGAACTTTGCCTTGTTCTCGGCAGCCAGATGGTTGTAGTCGGCGGAAAAGCTGACAGCCTGGAAGAAGCGCGCGAAATGCTGGAAGAAGTTATCTCAAACGGTAAAGCGTTGGAAATCTTCCGCCAGTTCATCAAAGCACAAGGCGGAAATCCTGCAGTAGTGGATGACGTCAGCTTATTGCCACAGGCGAAATTCGTAAAAGATGTGCCTTCACAAAAAGAAGGTTATGTTTCCTTTATGGAAGCGGATGAAATCGGTACCGCGGCAATGGTACTCGGAGCAGGAAGAGCGACGAAAGAATCGGAAATCGATCTTGCTGTCGGCATTGTTCTCCATAAGAAAGTTGGCGATTTCGTTAAAAAAGGTGAAGCACTCGCAACTGTCTATTCCAATACAGAGGATATCGCGCAATGCACAGAGATGTTATATAATAGTATAGAATTCAAAGATGAAGCGGTTGAGAAAATTCAACTGATTTCAAAATTGATAACTGACTAAAAGAATCTTGCCGGGTTTTCCCGGCAAGATTCTTTTCGAATTCGCATTCCAGGAGGTTGACTATGCATTTATACGGTACACAAGCGATCAACGGCCAAGGCCATCTGACTATCGGCGGCGTTGATTCGGTCCAATTGGCTAAAGAATACGGAACGCCCCTTTTTGTTTATGATATTGAATTATTCCGGAAACGGGCGCGCGCATTCCAGGAAACATTCGAAACCGCCGGAATCGGCTACCAGGTGGCCTATGCCAGCAAAGCGTTTTCAAGCATCGCCATCTATCAGGTGGCGGCACAGGAAGGACTATCCCTCGATGTCGTTTCAGACGGTGAATTGTTCACGGCGATTAAAGCGGGTTTCCCTAAAGAAAAAATACATTTTCACGGCAACAATAAAAGCCTGGAAGAATTGAAAATGGCTTTTGAAGAAGGGATTGGCTGTATCGTTGTCGATAACTTCCATGAAATCGCACAGCTTAAAATGCTGTCGGAAGAGTTTAAGCGGAAGATGAATATCCTGCTGCGGGTCACACCGGGAATTGAAGCGCACACGCATGACTATATTACAACCGGCCAGGAAGATTCGAAATTCGGTTTCGATCTGAATAATGGGCAGGCGGACCGGGCGTTTGAACAGACATATGCCCATGAATATTTAAATTTGCTGGGTCTTCATTGCCATATCGGTTCCCAAATTTTCGACACAGCCGCGTTCCGTATGGCAGCCGGCAAGCTGGTTTCCAAAATGGCGGAATGGCAAAAAGAATCCGATTATCAATGTAAAGTTCTGAATCTCGGCGGCGGCTTCGGCATCCGCTACACAGAAGAGGACCAGCCGCTTGAACCTTCACAATATGTGAAGGAAATGATCGTGACAGTCAAGCAGATTACGGAAGATTCGGGATTCCCAGTTCCGGAAATCTGGATTGAACCAGGGAGATCGCTGGTAGGGGACGCAGGCACAACGCTATATACCATCGGTTCAATGAAAGAAGTGCCGGAAATCCGGAAATATATTGCGGTTGACGGGGGCATGTCGGATAATATCAGACCTGCTTTATATGGTGCCGCCTATAGTTCGATGATTGCCAATAAAGGGCACCAAGCGTTGTCGGAAACTTATACAGTTGCGGGAAAATGCTGCGAATCCGGTGATAAACTGATCGAACTTGCGAATTTGCCGGAAGCGGAAGCCGGAGACATTTTGGCTGTGTTCTGTACAGGTGCCTATGGCTATTCCATGGCCAGCAATTATAACCGTATCGCCCGTCCGGCAGTAGTATTTGCTGAAAACGGCCAGCACCAGCTGGCTGTAAGACGTGAAACACACGAAGATATCGTCAGCCTGGATCTTGAATACGGTGTAAAGGCGGAATCGTAATGAAAAAGAATAATATCATATTGCTTTTATTGTTATTGCTGATGGCTGTCGGCTGGGGGATCGTGTATTGGATTTTCTTTGCAGATCAGGTTTCGGGTGTGTGATTTTGAAGAAGAGTGGAGTGACTTTGGGGCATTAGCCAATTCAGTGCTCCTGTCTCTGCATCGCTGCGCTGCTTTTTCGCAAAGAGCGGGCCCTTTAAGTCGTGGGCCCGCTCTTCGCTGTCGCTTTTCGGTGAAACTTGAGTTATTGCTTAGAATATAGTAGGATAAGTTAAGTTGTTTCAAGAAGAAAACGAGGGATTATTATGTTATTCAGATACAAAAAATCATTCGAGAAAATAGCTATGGGCTTGCTGTCGTTCATGCCAAAAGAGCGTGAGCTTAAAAAGCTGCAGCAGACTATGCATATATACGAAGAAAATCCTGATTGGCAATTATATCTCTGGAAAAAAGGCGAGGATTTTGTCGGGCTTCTGGGAGTTGAAGTGGCTGAAGATCAATTCGTCATCCATCATATTTCGGTTAACCCTTCCCACCGCGGAGAAGGCATCGGACACGATATGATCGAGAAAATCCAGCAGATCATGCAGGACCGGAAAATGATCGCAACAAAAGAAACTGAAGCTTTCCTTACAAAATGTCCATCAAAAAAAGGCGAACTTTAATTTTAAAGTTTCCGCCTTTTTTTTTGTTCCCTTAAATTGATGATGGAAGTGCGATCACGCAGCCTGTGTTTATGCATGAGAAAATATGGCTCAAGCGTTTCGTCCGGATTCTCTTCCATATATCGGCTGACTTCTGTTAGTAAATCATCGGAAGTGATTGGAAGTTTGACCGGTGAAAATTCACGGCGCGTTGTCACGCCTTCAATGGCATCTGCCAATTGTGAGGCAAGCGCGGTGCCATCAAATCCTTCTGTCCAGATACCCGCATTGGAAAGTTTATCTTTTGCCCGGATAAACGAACGAAGAGCGCCCGGAAAGTTGCTTCTGCGCCAATGGTACATTCCAACGGCCATCTGGATCCAACCTGCCAGTGGATGCATCTTATCTTTTGGAGCGACACTCTTCCAGTATTCTTCCCCAACTTCGTGGCATTCGAAATAATCTTCGTGAAAATTGAAGTGTATAATGTATTGGATAAAGAGCGGATGATGGAGTGGGTGCATTTTGATCCCCTTTCTACTATAATATATTGAGTATCTTTAACAGTCAGGTGGTTGGAATGATGTCCTATGAAGTAAAGATTGAGGCTTTTGAAGGGCCTCTGGATTTATTATTGCATTTAATACACCGTTTGGAAATTGATATATACGATATTCCGGTATCACAAATCACTACTCAGTATATGGAGCATATCCGTGCAATGCAAGTACTCGAGTTGAATGAAGCGAGTGAATACCTTGTTTTTGCGGCTACTTTATTGGCTATTAAAAGCAAGACCCTGCTGCCGGTGCACCAGGGAGATCTTGAAGATCCGGATTATGAATTTGAAGAACAAGATCCGCGGGACGAACTGGTCTCGCGGCTTGTCGAGTACAGGAAATTCAAAGAAGCATCCGGCCAGCTGAAGGAATTGGAGGCTGGGCGCGCCGCGATTTTTACAAAACCGCCCATGGATTTGTCGGAATATCAAACATTGGCTCCATTTGAGAATATTGACCTGGAAGTGAATGCCTACGACATGTTGGCTGCTTTTCAAAAACTGATGCGCAGAAAAAAATTAAAAGCTCCGCTTTCAGCCAGAGTTGCCCGTCAGGAGATTTCCATTAAAGATCAGATGACTTCGATTGTTTCAGCTTTAAAAGCGGCAAAAGGCAGGACGCCATTCGCTGAACTGTTTCCATCCGATGATAAGAGCGTAATGGTGGTGTCTTTCCTATCACTTTTGGAGCTGATGAAACGGCAAGTCGTTGCAGTTGATCAGGAGAAGAACTTCACCGATCTGATGGTCGAGCTAAGAAAGGAAACGTGGGATTATGATGACGCATCTTTCGAGTAAAATAGAAGCCTTGCTGTTTGTTGCCGGTGACGACGGGTTATCGATGAAACAGCTTGAATTTTTGACAGAAGCTGAAGAAAAAGAGATTAAGAAAGAAATTTCTGACATGGCCAGAAGATATGAAGAAACAGAAACCTCTGGAATTATGATAAAAGAACTGGCTGGTGTTTATCAATTGGTTACAAAAGCGGAAGTGGCCGATACCATCCAGCGGCTGGTTGAAAACCCCACTGTCCAGTCTTTGTCACAGGCATCATTGGAAGTATTGGCCATTGTGGCTTATAAACAGCCGATTACGAGAGTGGAAATCGAAGACCTTCGGGGCGTTAAAAGCGAAAAAGCCCTTCACACGCTGGCAGGCAAAGCGCTGATCCAGGAAGTGGGAAGAGCGGAAGGCACCGGCAGAGCGATTCTGTATGGCACAACCAGTGAATTCTTGAATTATTTCGGTTTGAAAAACCTTGATGAATTGCCTGCCCTTCCCGATGAAGCGGAAGAAGACGAGGACGGGGATACAGATCTTTTCATGACCAAATTCCAAGAAGCTTTCAAGGAAGAAGCAAAAGTATAAAATAGAAGATTAAATTAGACGGGGTGAGTTTATGGAACGATTGCAGAAAATGCTGGCGCATGCCGGCGTCGCTTCAAGACGTAAAGCTGAACAGATGATTTTGGATGGCAAAGTGCGCGTGAACGGCAAAGTGGTAAAGGAATTGGGTACGAAAGTCTCTTCATCCGATACTATTGAAGTCGAAGGCGTTCAACTGGAAAAAGAACAGAAAGTATATTATTTATTATACAAACCCCGCGGTGTCATCTCTGCGGTGACCGATGACAAAAACCGGAAAGTGGTAACAGACTTTTTCGATGATGTCGATAAACGCATATACCCGGTCGGGCGATTGGATTACGATACGTCAGGTCTGCTGATCATGACTAACGATGGTGAATTCGCGAATATCCTGACACACCCGAAATATGAAATTGATAAAACTTATGTGGCGAGGTTAAAAGGGATCCCTGCCAAAGAGGATCTGCAGAAACTGGAGCGCGGCATCAAGCTGGAAGACGGCATGACAGCGCCGGCAAAAGTGAAGCTCTTGTCCGGAGATAAGAAACAGGGCAAGGGGATCGTCCAGATTACCATTCACGAAGGACGGAACCGACAAGTAAGAAGGATGTTTGAAGCAATCGGCTATCCGGTCCAAAAACTGAGCCGGGAACAATTCGGTTTTTTGACTTTGCACGGCCTGAATGCAGGTGAATCACGCCAGCTGACTGCCCATGAAGTGAAATTGCTGCGTGTGATGGCTGAAACCGGCAAGCGGCATTAACGTTCACAAACCCTTCAAAACTCCGGGTTTTTTGCCTTTGAAACTTTGCTATAATTGGTTCAATAATGACCTCGGAGGAGGAGAGAAGCATGGCGGAAGACAAAAAAGTTAAAAAGACGAACAAAAAAAGAAACCGCGCTATTATGCGTTCAGCTATATTATCTTTGCTTGTGCTGGCAATCGGCTACACCATCTACAATAGTGTCACTGCCGATGATGTGGAAGTGCTCAGGGTAGGCGATAAAGCGCCTGACTTTGCTTTGGAGGATATGGAGGGGAATCGCCATAAACTTTCCGATTACAAAGGCGAAGGGGTTTTCCTGAATTTCTGGGGTACGTGGTGTGAACCATGTGTCAAAGAAATGCCGGCCATGGATAGACAGTATAAAGAGTATGAAGAACAAGGCGTCCACATACTTGCAGTAAATATCGCCCAATCTGATTTCGAAGTGCAGTCATTCGCCGATCGTTTCGATCTTTCCTTTCCGATTGCGATTGACAGATCAAGGTCTGTTATGACGGCTTACAATATCCGTCCGTTGCCGACTACCGTTTTGGTCAATCCTGAAGGCGACATTCAGAGGATAGTCACCGGTGAAATGTCGGAACAGGATATTAAAGGCTTCATGGAAGAAATCAAACCTCAATAAGGAGTTTTTGGGATGGAAAAGTTGCAATGTAAATGTGGTCATGTCAATCCGCCCGGCACGATATTGTGTGAATCATGCGGGCGGTCACTGACTGAAGAAGAACAACATAAGAAATTGGCGGACATGCGGTATGAAGGAACTGCCCGGCGTTCCCAAACTTATAACAAATCGATCATAGACAAAATCTGGAATTTCTTTTCGAGTGTTAAAATAGGGGTTTCAATTATTGTATTGCTGCTCATTGCAGCCGCAATCGGCACCATTCTCCCTCAAGCTCAATATGTGAATGTTCCAGTAAGAAATGATGAGACGATCAAAGCATATTATGCTGATGTTTATGGCGAAATCGGTAAAATATATCATTTCCTCGGTTTCCACGATCTCTACAGCTCTGCATGGTTCATTATATTAGTCGGCCTGCTGGCGATTTCCCTGATTGTTGCCAGTCTTGACCGATTTGTGCCATTGTACCGTTCCTTAAAAAACCAGCGGGTTCTGCGCCACCGCAGTTTCATGAATAAGCAGCGCATTTATGCTGAAGGCCCTGCGCCTGAGGATGCCATGGAAAAAGCGGAAGAAAAGCTTAAAGAACTGAAGTATAAAGTTACACTGGACAAAAATGGCCTGCTGGCAGAAAAAGGCCGGTTTTCACGATGGGGCCCTTACGTCAACCACATAGGCCTCATCATTTTCCTGTTCGGCGTTATGCTGCGCATGATGCCCGGTTTTTATGTGGACGAGACGTTATGGATCCGCGAAGGTGAGACCCGCGCGATTCCGGAAGCACCTGGTTATTTCCTTGAAAGCAAAGACTTCACAATGGAAACATATACAGGCGAAGGGGACGAAGCGAAGTTTGAAGAGGCGATTGACCGTGTCGGTTCTGTAGCTAAAAATTACCAGACAGACATCGTTCTGTATCAGACACCGGATGAAAGTCTGCCGGGTGCCACTGATGAGATGGAGCAGGTCAAAGAACATGCGATCAAGGTCAACCAGCCATTGAAGTTTGACGGCTACGCGGTTTATCAGATGGATTTCCGCCAAAACGAATTAAGGGCAATGACTTTCGATTTGACGAATAAAGAAACCGAAGAATCACTGGGTACATTTACGATAGATCTTGTAAAACCCGAAAAATCCTATGACCTGGGCGATGATACCCGTGTTGATTTGATGGGCTACTACCCTGATTTTTCAGGTTTTGAGAATGGTGAACCCCAAACTGAAACCCCGGTTCCGAACAACCCCGGTTTCCTTGTAAGGATGTTCACACCAGAGACTCCGGACGGCGAAGTCAGCTTTATCGTTATCCAGAATACGATTGAACCGCTCGGCGAAAACCAGTACAAGCTAACATTCCAGAGTGCTGAAACCCGCGATGTATCCGGGTTGACAATCCGCAAGGACAGAACTCTGCCGATTCTTGGCCTTGGCGGCTTAATCTTTATGATCGGGGTTGCACAGGGAATGTATTTCAATCACCGCCGTTTCTGGATTCAAAGACAAGAGGATGGCGAACTTGTGTTGGCCGGCCATACCAATAAAAACTGGTTTGGTCTGAAGAAAGATCTTGATCAGGTTTCCGGCTTCGCATCGCTTCCTGCGTATATCGATCAGCAGGAAGAAATTGAGAAAAAGGAAAAACTGAAGAAAGAGCAGAAACTGGAAGGTGATGAATTGTCATGACATTGGCGGAAATAAGTTCTAATCTATTGTACGCAGCTTTTATAGCGTATTTAATCGCAACATTTGTTTTTGGCGGAGCGGTCAAAGGCAATAAAGAAGGATCCTTCAAATCTGAAGGGCGCTGGGGGAAAATCGCATTCACCATCACGGTAATCGGTTTCCTCGCCCATTTGGGATATTTCATAACACGCTGGACAGCCACAGGGCATCCACCGCTCAGCAATATGTTTGAATTCACTACAGCTTTCGGAATGACTTTGGTAGGCGGATTTATCATACTTTATGTGCTTTATAAGACTCCAGTTCTTGGTATGATCGTACTGCCCGTTGCATTATTGATCATTGCGTTCGCAAGCATGTTCCCAAGCGAAGTCAGCCCGCTGATTCCAGCGCTGCAGACAAACTGGCTGGCAATCCACGTCAGCACAGTCGTAATTGCAGAAGGGATCCTGGCAATCAGCGCAGGAGCTGGTCTGATTTATCTCTTGAAAGTTGTGGATATGAACAAGAAATCGAAACAGCGCTTCTGGCTTGAAGCGATTATGTATTCACTGGTTCTGGTGATCGGCTTCGTTATCGCCAGCACATTCTTCTCATTGACAGGGTACCAGTCGGATTTCACGTATATCAATAAAGATGGCAATGAAGCTTCGGTTACCTATAATATGCCCGCACTGGTCGGGATGAATGAATACACTTCTTTGACAGAAGGCACGATGGAACCGTTCTTTGCAACACCTGCAGTCATCAATGCCAGCAAAGTGACGACGGTCCTATGGTCGTTCTTCGTCGGAACTATCCTGTATTGGCTGATTCGGTTGATTGCGCGAAAACGAATCGCGGCAATTTTCAAGCCATTTGTTAAAAACGTCAATCTGCAGCTGATGGACGAAATCAATTACCGCGCAGTGATCATCGGCTTCCCGCTTTTCACACTTGGCGCATTGATCTTCGCCATGATTTGGGCGCAGATTGCCTGGTCGCGTTTCTGGGGCTGGGATCCAAAAGAAGTTTGGGCGCTCATCACTTGGCTGTTCTATGCCGCGTATCTTCACCTGCGTCTGGGCAAAGGATGGCAGGGTGAGAAATCCGCCTGGCTTGGCGTTGTCGGATTTGCCATCATCATGTTCAACCTTGTGGCCGTCAACCTGATTCTCGCGGGACTTCACTCTTACGCGTAACATGTACGGAGCATTAAAATTTTTTAAGGAATCAAATTCAAGCGGACGGAGAAAAAGTGATATTTTTCTCCGTCCGCTTTTTCAATAAGATTAGCCTGCTTATACTTAAGCTGAATACGAATTTCACCTAACTTGGAACGCTTCGGCGCTATGGACAATTGCTGAGAGGAATATCGACTGGTAAAGATTCTCGGTCCAATATATATAGAAACCCATTTTTATTTATTTTTGGAAATGTTATCGGTACAATGTAAGAATAGAAGAAAGTTGGAGGGATTACGATGTCTGAGGAAATTACAATTTTGGTTGTCGATGATGAGGAAAGGATCCGCAGGTTATTGAAGATGTATCTTGAGCGTGAAGGATATATTGTTGAAGAAGCTGAAAATGGCGTCCAGGCACTTGAGATGGCCACTGAAAAAGATTATCATTGCATCCTCCTGGATCTTATGATGCCTGAAAAAGATGGCATCGAAGTAGCGACGGAACTGCGTGAAACCAAAATGACCCCGATCATCATGCTCACCGCGAAAGGCGAAGAGGCGAATCGGGTGGAAGGTTTCGAATCCGGAGCGGATGATTACATTGTCAAACCGTTCAGCCCAAGGGAAGTTGTGCTGCGGGTCAAAGCGATTCTCCGGCGTTCATCCGCTTATTCGCCGTCAGCCAACTCCACTGTTTCCAAAGACCTTGTCGTGTTTCCGCACTTGACGATCGACCATGATGCACACCGGGTCACGGCTGATGGCACCGAAGTGAACCTGACACCGAAAGAATACGAGCTGCTGTATTTTCTTGCAAAAGCACCCGATAAAGTATTTGACCGGGAGCATCTCCTCAAAGAGGTATGGCATTATGATTTCTTCGGGGACCTTCGGACAGTTGATACACATGTAAAACGCCTGCGCGAAAAATTGAACCGGGTTTCGGAATCTGCCGCTAAAATGATTGTGACAGTTTGGGGAGTAGGTTATAAATTCGAGGTCGGCAATGAATAGAATATGGAATAGTGTCGTCGGGAAGCTGTGGATTACCATCCTGCTTCTCGTTTCCTTTGTCCTTTTTATTGTTACTGTGCTCCTTTTGGAGTTTTTGGGAAACTATCACAGCCAAACAGTTGAGGAAACGCTCAACAAAGAAGCGGCAACGATAGCACGCATTTTCAATGACCATGGCAACCTGGACATATCGCTGAATATCATTGACGATATACTGGGGCCTGAAACAAATGCGGTAATCGCTGAAGTGCCGTATGAAAGTTCTTATTATTTGCATGACGGCATGAATGGTGAGGAAATCCGTGAACGCATTCTGAATGAACCGGCGTTCCAAAAAGTTTTTGAAAGCGATGAAACTGTCATGAAGGAAATGCTTCTTCCTGCTTTATCGGGTGAAGAACGGATGGAATCCTATATTGTTTTGGCCAGCCCGCTTCAGACTGGGCCAGAGCTGCACGGGACAGTTTTCATCTATCAGTCCCTGGAAGTCATGGACCGGACGGCTGAGAGAACAACGAATATTGTTTTCCTTTCAGCTTTTATCGCATTATTGCTTACAACATTTTTTGCATTCTTCCTTTCTTCCCGTATTACTTCTCCGCTGCGAAAAATGCGTGAAGGCGCTTTTGAGCTGGCAAAAGGCAATTTCGACACAAGAGTCAAATCGGCTTCCAAGGATGAGATCGGGCAATTGGCCACTGCATTCAATCAGATGGGCGGCCAGTTGAAACACCACCTGGAAGTTATCAGCCAGGAAAAAGAACAATTATCCAGCATTCTTACGTCCATGGCCGATGCTGTTATTACGTTCAATCAGGACAAGACGGTCCTGCTCAGCAACCCTCCGGCAGAGAAGCTGCATGAGAGCTGGCTGCTGAAAAGGGCGATTCCGGAAGGGAAGCCTCTTCCGCTTGAGCTGTATCATATGCTTGACCACGTTCTCCATTTCGAAGAAGAGCTGGATGAAGAGCTTGAAATTGAAGGTGCTTATTATGCTGTGTCATTCAGCCCTCTGTACAGCGGCGATTCTGTTCGCGGCGCGGTCGCAGTATTGCATGATATGACTGAACAGCATAAACTCGAAAAACTGCGTGAAGATTTTATTTCCAATGTGTCCCATGAACTCCGGACGCCGATCGCCATGCTGCAGGGCTATAGTGAAGCTTTGTTGGACGATGTGGGCACGACCGAAGAAGAACGCCGTGAAATGACGAAAATCATATATGAAGAGTCGCAAAGAATGGGGCGGCTTGTGACGGATCTGCTCAATCTTGCAAGGCTTGAATCCGGACATATGAGACTCTATAAAGAAGTCGTCCAGTTAAATAATGTGATTGAACGCATGACCCTTAAATTTGCACAAGCTGCGAAAGAAAGCGCCATCGAGTTATCGTTTGAAACAGAGATTGATGATTGGACAGCAGCTGAGCTTGATGAAGACAGAATCGAGCAGGTAATGACCAATCTTATCGATAATGCGCTGCGCCATACGCCGGAGGGCGGCAAAGTAATCGTCAGGGCCCAGCAGCAGAACAATTTCGCCAAGATTTCCGTCAATGACACTGGCTCAGGCATATCCGACGAAGACAAAGCCTTTGTCTTTGAGCGTTTTTATAAAGCTGATAAAGCAAGGACGCTCGGCAAAGGCGGTACTGGACTCGGACTGGCGATTGCCAGCAATATCGTCAAAGCGCACGACGGAGTAATCGACGTTGAAAGCGAATTCGGGAAAGGGACAACATTCTATTTCCTGCTTCCTTTAAAAAAGATGTAACATTATTCGACATGAAACGACTAATTCTAAGAACGGGGGGAGTATATGAATGACTCCGTTTTCCACAGGCTATATGACCAGTATCATCAGGATGTTTTCCAATTTCTGATCTATCTGGTCAAGAATCGCCATATCGCGGAAGACCTGATGCATGAAGTCTATATTCGTGTTTTCCGGGCTTATGACCGGTTTGAAGGAAAAAGCTCTGAAAAGACTTGGCTTTTTTCCATTGCCAAAAACGTTGCCATCGATCATTTCCGAAAAGCGGCTGTCAGGCAAAAGCATTCGATGGAACATTTCGACTGGGAAACACAGCAACTGACTTCTTCTGAGCGCTTGCCGGAAGAATTGACTCTTTTGAGTGAAGACAAGCTCTCATTATATAAAGCTTTGGATACTTGCACAGGCGACCAAAAAATGGTGGTCATCATGCGTTTCTTCCAGGATTTGTCCATTGCTGAAACTTCCGAAATACTGGGGTGGACAGAAGGAAAAGTCAAAACGACCCAGCACCGGGCCATAAAATCCCTTCGCCAAAAATTAACCGCAAAGGAAGGGGGATTACAAAATGCCGAATAACAAATGGGATGACGAAAGCATCGAAAATTTGTTAAAGGATTTCCCCGTTATTAAAGATGAACGACCAAAAGAAGAGGTATATAAACGGCTGCAAAAAACGCAGATGCCGCAGAAGAAGACAAAGCACTGGATTCCTTATTTAGTTGCGGCTCTGGCATTTATCACATTCGCGGTGCTGCTCGCTTCCATGCTTGGGCAAAACAGCAATGACAGCGCCTATGAAATGAGTGGCGCTGAAGGCGAGGGTGCTGAAGAGAGCACAGCTGAAAGCGGCGACGCAAATTCAGCTGCTATGGAAGATAATGCGGGCAGCGAAGCCGAATCCGAGTCGGCGGCATCGGAATCATCCGAAACTGCGGATTCAGGTGAAAGCTCGGAGCCTTTCAATACTGCGGAGTCTAACGCTGGAACGCCAGAAACATCTCTATACGACGGGCAATTGGAAGGTCTTACCTTGTTTAATCTGGGCATGACAGAAAATGCGCTAGTGATCCCGGTTTCATTTATAATCCCGGATGACCGTCTCCAGGAAGATTTCGGTACTGCTGATGTGGATGCAGTGGAACTTTATAACCGATATGCAGCTGATCTGGACGAAGAAGCATTAGGATTTGATGACTATCATCCTTTCAGCGGGACGTTAAGTTCGACAGCGAATGGGGTCAAACATGAATTGCCTGATGCCCATGACTACGACATGGCTTCCGCATCCATAAGTGTATATTTTAATTCTTTGGCCGCCACATTCGATGAAGGGACAGAAATTTCTATTGTCGATGAATCCGGAAACCCTGCCTATTTCGATCAGGCAGGACCGGTGGAGCCGATTGAACCTGGCAGCAGGAACATTGCATATTATTCATATAGTACAGCGAATGGAGACAGCTATCTTGTTCCGGGCTACGATATGCCGCATGAGGATGCCTCCGCTGCACTGGAAGCCATGAAATCGTCACCCAACGACCTCTATGGCTCTGTTGTGCCTGCGGGCTTGGATTATTCCGTTTCTGAAACCGATGCGACAGTTACTGTGGAATTTACAGAACCGGCCGATTTCACTTCCTATGAGTACATGGAAGCCGTTTACCTGATAGAAGGGATGGTCCTCACTGCTGAATCATTCGGAAAAGAATTGGTTATGGCGAATACAAGTGACACCAATTGGAACCAATTTGATTTCACAAAACCTTTGCCTGTTCCTGCAGGCATAAACGTTAAGGACTTCACTGATTAAAAGGCAGGGCGCATTGTAAGCAAAGCTGTTTACAATGCGCCTTTTTTCGATTATCATTAATTTGTAATCCAATAAAATATCGATTCATCTTCGGGGCAGGGTGCAATTCCCTACCGGCGGTAATTGAACATCTGTTCATAAGCCCGCGAGCCGTAAAACGCAGGATTTGGTGAGATTCCAAAGCCGACAGTATAGTCTGGATGGGAGAAGGTGAAGGTGCGGACGTGTGTCGTTTACTGTAAACGGAACGCTATTTTAAGTGTGCCTTTTCTCCCTTAAGTGTGTTTTTGCTTAAGGGATTTGCTATGTAACAACACGATCCAAGCCTTTCTTCTGGTGAATCACGACAAGGAGAGAGGAATATGAAGAACAAAAAATTACAGTCGATGATTGTAATCGGGATGCTGAGCAGTATTTCATTTATCTTGATGCTGTTGAATTTCCCATTGCCAGCACTGCCGGCATTTTTGAAAGTGGATTTTAGTGATGTGCCAGCATTGATAGCGGCGATCACAATGGGGCCGGTAGCCGGTATTCTTGTGGCATTCTTTAAAAATGTGCTGGATTGGCTGTTCCAGGGAAGCCCGACAGGTGTGCCAGTAGGGCATTTGGCAAACTTTGTGACAAGTATTTTATTTTTCATGCCCGTCTATTACATCTATAACAAGATTTCAACTAAAAGAGGCATGATTTTTGGCTTGGCGGCAGGAACTTTATCTATGGCCATCGGCATGAGCATCCTTAACTATCTGGTATTTCTTCCGATGTACACATACTTCCTGAACATGCCTGCTGAAACCGGCAATGCGTTATTCGGAACAATTGTGCTTGGCATACTGCCGTTCAATCTGATCAAAGGCATTTTACTGACGCTTGTCGTCCTGCTGATGTTCAGCAGCATGCGCAGATGGATCGAGAAGCAGCGTGTTTTCTATCAAACCTGAAATGAATTCTGATGCACTTCAAATTAAATAGATAAGAAATCCCCTGAGAAAGTTTTCTCAGGGGATTTTCTTTGTGTTCACTTATCAGTCTTCGTATTTTAATGGATCGCCTTCAAAAGGAGCATCCGCCACTTTGATGGAATCTGTCGGACAGCCTTCGAATGCATCTTCCATATCCTCTTCCAATTCATCTGGAACTTCAGTGTTACCCATGTTATCATCTAGGATAACAAACGCAATTCCTTCATCATCATAGTCATAAATGTCGGGTGCTGCAGCTCCACAGGCGCCACATGCGATACAAGTATCTTTATCGACAATGGTATACTTAGCCATAATCTAATTCCTCTCCTTTATCTCCGAACAAGTTCAGTTATACTATCGTATTCATTCTAAAGGTGTTTGTTTAGTTTTTCAACCAAAAACCGCTAGGGGGCGCAGTCTTGTTATTTGAAGATATTCTTATCATTATTCTAAAAGCGGTGGATGGCGAACGGACGATATCCTCTCCTTATCATCTGATAAAAGGAAAAAAATCCGGCCAGACAATTCAGGATATCGGCTACTACAAACTTCACCCTTACTTCGGAGTAATGCCGAAACTGGAAAAAAAGGTCTATGACAGAGCTGTACAGAAGCTGTTTGATAAAGGGTTTATTGAAACGGATGGCCAGGTTGTCCGAATGAGGGAGGCGTCACGGCAGCATCAAGCGGCAGCCCCTTTGCTGAATGGGTGGAAGTACCGAGGGAATGAACAATTGTTCATTGCGCGGCTGTCACTGATTGTACAGACTCTTTCGCAAATCCACCAGAATCAGCGTATGTTCGATCCGGCAGTCATAGCTGAAGATGTACAGCGCTGGGTAAAAACATATTTACATAGAATTGATTACCGTAATATTGAAAGCTGCCGAAGATTCAAAGCGGAGCTGGCTGCCAGCTTATCGGAGACTGGCGTGGAAGTTATTGGCAAAAAAATTGTAGTCCAGAGACTTTCTGGATATAAAATTGGTGGAATGACCTGGGAACAGATAGCGGCCGCAGAAGAAGTGGAAATCATCGATGTGCAAATACTGGCGATTGAAACGCTGCACGCCTGGATGGATATACTGGAAAGCGGAAAGTATCCAATGATGCAGGGTCTGCTGGAAGGGATCGTCCAGCAATCCTCGTTGACAGAGACTGCCAGAAGAACCGAAAGCTATTTCAGAAATGGCCGCAAGCTTGAAGAAATAGCCGCCTTGCGAGGTTTGAAGACGAGTACGATAGAAGATCATTTTGTGGAATTGGCCATGAATGATTCCGGTTTCGATATTCTTGCATTTATGGAAGCCTCACTTTTCAGCAGAATAATCGCTGTCAGCCAGTCACGGAAAACAAAAAGGCTTCGTGATATCAAAGAGCATGTTCCCGAGGCCAGTTATTTTCAGATTCGCCTTGCCTTGGCGACAAAGGGGGAAAACGTTTGAACCTGGAAAAAACTTTATATGATGCATATGGATTTACGTCGTTCCGCCCCGGGCAAGAAGAAGTGATAGAAAAGATTCTGGGAGGGCATGATGTCATTGCCCTGCTGCCTACCGGTATGGGCAAGTCGATGTGCTATCAGCTGCCAGCCCATTTGATGGAAGGCAGCGTGCTGATTGTATCGCCGCTATTGTCGCTTATGCAGGATCAGGTGGCGCAATTGAAAAAAATGGGTGAGAAGTCTGTTACAGCGATAAACTCTTTCCTTGATCCCACCGAGCGGACAAGTGTGCTGAACAATTTAGGCAAATACCGCTTCATTTTTATTTCTCCTGAAATGCTGGTCCAGCCTTATATAAAGAAAAGGTTGAACGGCATAAGGATTTCACTGCTTGTGGCTGATGAAGCCCATTGCATTTCCCAATGGGGATTTGATTTCAGGCCGGATTATCTCCGGATAGCGGAAATAATGGCGATTATCGGCCATCCGAGAGTACTCGCTTTAACCGCGACTGCCACGGAAAAGGTGACGGAAGAAATCAAACGGTATTTGAAGCTTTCAGAGCCGTTTATCTATACGCACCCCATGGACCGTAAAAATATAGCTTATGATATAAGGAAATTTGAAAATGGGAAGGAAAAGCTTGAATGGCTGACTTCCTTTGTTGCAGCCAATAAGGGCCCGGGCATAATATACGCCGGCACACGCAAAAAATCTCAAGAACTGTCAAATTTGTTGAACCTTGCGGGAATCCGGACCGCATTCTATCATGGCGGGATGGAACACCAGGACAGGATATTCGTTCAACAGCAATTTCAGAATGGGGAACTGGAATGGGTCTGTTCAACAAATGCTTTTGGAATGGGTGTCCATATTCCGGACATCGGCCATGTCATTCATTTTCAGATGCCGACTTCCATTGAAGGGTATGTCCAGGAAGTGGGAAGAGCGGGAAGAGACGGCAATCCAGCCCTTGCTACCTTATTGTACGCGGCGGGTGACGAGGAACTTCTCGAAAGCCTTGTGCTTGACGATCTCCCAACTCAAAATGAAATAAGAGAAGTCTACCGGAGTACGGGTGACACAGCTCAATTGGTCGACCAGGGGATTGTCAGGGAAACATCCATGAGAGTAATTTCTTATTGGAGAACTCAGCTCGACGAACATGGCGCCATCAAACAAATCGCACAACAAAAAAATGAAAAAATAAAGCAGTCTGCCAAAATCAGAAAATTAATATTCCTGGACAGCTGTATCAGGGAATATCTTCTGGAATGTTTTGACCAGCAATTGAAAACCAGGCCTGAGAACTGCTGTATCAATGATAATTTGGATCATGCCGAATTTACACGGCAAAGGGAAATTGTTGAATCCACGATAGCAGACTCGTGGGAAAGCCGATTAAACGCCATTTTACCGTGTTAATAATGTATTATTATGGCATTTACAAATGGGACTTTCTTCGTCATAATAAAGTTATCAGATAAGATTGGGGTAATTAGTAAATGGACAAAAAAAATTATCGGGAATCCTTGGAGAAAGATCGCGAGGAAATCATTACGGATAAGAATTCCACTCTGTCACGGAGAGCGCATCGGCAATCAGGCAGCCAAAAGACACAAAAACGCAAGAATCTCTTGTTGCCTGTATTATTCTTTATTTTCATCCTTATTCCGGTAACGATTTTAATTTATGTGGCTTTTGTTTATGAGCCTAATGATACCTTGACCGGAGCGGAAAATGAAAACGAAGTGAGTGTTGAAAATTCTTCTGCACCTAAAGAAAACACGGTTCTCGTCCCTGAAGAAACAGAAGAAGACGTGGCGGATGAAACGGAAGAAGAAGCTGACGGAAAATCAAACGAAAATGATGCAGAATCAGAAGAGAAAACCGAAGAAACGGTGAAAGAAGAAGCACCTGAAGATACGGAAGAACCTGCAGAAAGCGAAAAACCTGCGGAGCAGGAAACACCTGCACCTGAAACCCCGGCCACACCAGAACCGGAAGAACCTGCTGCCAGTGAGACTGGCGGAGCCAAAACGGTCATCGTAAAAGAAAATGAAACATTATACCGAATCGCTGTCAATAATTATGGAGCTTCAGGAGCCGGAGCGGCAGTAGAGAAAATCAAACAGGCGAATGGTTTGAGTTCCAATGAAATTTACGCAGGGCAGAAGTTAATCCTTCCTTGATGGAGGGTAAGCTAATAATAGAGTAAACACTTACAACTTAACAAAAGACAGGAGTGGGCAAATGTTCGTAAAAAGCGCGATGATCAGAAAAGAAAAATGTTATACGGTTAAACCTGAGGATTCGGTCCAGGTTGGATTGGATCTGCTGGAGAAATTTTCAGTTGATGCACTTCCAGTAGTTGAAGGCACAAAATTCAAAGGCATCTTTACTTGGTACCATGCTTATAAAGCTTTCTTTAATGCAGGACAAAGCAAGGAAGAGTACATAAGTTCAACAAAAGTTAAAGATGTTTTGGTGAATGAAGATGTTTTCCTTAGCCTCGATGACGTCTATGAAAAAGCGCTGGTTGAGTTAAGTGATTTTCCAATCATAGCAGTTGTGGAAGAAGGGGAATTCCTGGGTATTGTTACTCGCTTCGACCTGGTGAATCAGCTGCAAAGCGCATTCGGCATGAAGAAGTCCGGATACCGCATCACTTTTACATCTGTGGAATCCGAAGGTCGCATCGGCCGTTTGGGCGAGCTGATCGAGAAATACAAAGAGTCGGTCATTTCCCTTGTGACGTTTGATGAAACGGATAAAGTTGTCCGAAGAATCGTCTTGAAAATCCGCAAAAAAGACAACGTTAATAAATTTGTCAAAGAACTTGAAAAATCCGGGTTCCGTGTACTGGATATTTCAGAAGATTAATAGGAAAATAAAAGGGGCGTAAGCAGAAATTGCTTATGCCCCTTTATTGATTGGAGGAGTGGTGCACATGAAATATTTTTTCCGCGCGGGGCTTGCAGCTGCTGCACTGCTCTTATACATGTATGGAAACGCGAAAAAAATTCATAAAAAAAGACATACGATTAAATTGGAAACGAAAAAAGGGTTCCGTCCTTTCCGCCTGCTTTTTATCGCGGACATCCATCGGAAAAAGCTGCCGGAAAATTTCATCGTAAATCCTGTGGACGCGATTGTCATCGGCGGAGATTTGACGGAGCGGGGTGTGCCTCTGACGAGGACGGCGGATAACTTGCGTATTTTAACTGCAGCTTCACCGGTGTTTTTTGTGTGGGGCAATAACGATGAAGAAGTCGGGGAGCGCGGCCTACGCAAATTGCTGGCTCATTTCAATGTCACCATATTGGAGAATGAATCAGTGGAATTATTCGGTAATCCGCATTTGAAATTAGCGGGCGTCGATTTTTTCAGTGACACCCAGGAAAAGCTGGAAAAAGCTTTTTCAAAAGTGGATGATGATACAGTTCTTTTTGTGTCACACACTCCGGCTGTATTCAAATATTTGCGTTCGGCTGAGGACCCGGCATTTATGATGGCCGGACATACCCACGGCGGGCAGATCAGAGTGGGCAGACTCGGCCTCTATAAAAAAGGTTCACTTAAAAAGAACGGCAGCCGGTATCAGCTAATCACCAATGGATACGGCACCACGTCCTTGCCGCTGCGGCTTGGCGCAGAAGCGCAATATCACCTTTTGGAGTTTATCCCTGTTACAGGAGATCTCTTACGGTGAGTGGCAATGAACAGATGATTCTTTTATGCTTATTAATATTGAAAAGAAATGCAACAGGCAGGAGTTGGCTTTAATGGAAAAAACAGATGTTGTGATCATCGGAGGCGGACCATGCGGTTTGTCAGCCGCGATCGAAGTGAAAAAAGCGGGTTTACAGTCGATTGTCATAGAAAAGGGGAATGTCGTCAACGCCATCTATAAATATCCCACCCACCAGACTTTTTTCAGTTCGAGTGAACGGCTGTCTATAGGCGGCATCCCGTTTATTACGGAAGAAAGAAAACCCAGAAGAAACCAGGCACTGGTATATTATCGCAATGTGGTATCGATGACAGGCATCGATGTAAGAGCATATGAAACAGCCTTGTCAGTCGAAAAAGAAGGAGATTTCATCGTTACCACCACAAAAGGCGTTTATCGGTCAAAATATCTGATCGCGGCTACCGGCTATTACGATCAGCCGAATACGCTTGAAGTTGAAGGTGCGGAATTGCCGAAAGTTAAGCATTATTTCAAAGAAGGGCATCCGTATTTCAATCAGGACGTTTTAGTGATCGGCGGAAAAAATTCAGCGGTTGACGCTGCCCTGGAATTGCATAAAGCAGGAAGCCGTGTCACCGTTTCCTACCATGGCACCAGCTATTCGAAAAGCATCAAACCCTGGATTCTTCCTGAATTCGATGGATTGGTCCGCAAAGGAGAAATCCGTATGCTATTCGATTCTATGGTTGACCGGATTACAAATGATTCCGTTGAACTTACTGTCGACGACAGAAAAGAATTCATCAAGAATGATTTCGTATTTGCAATGATCGGTTATCATCCGAACCATGAATTTCTTGAAAGCATGGGCATTGTGATCGATCCAGCGACCGGACGGCCCGAATTTGATGAAGAGTCAATGGAAACCGGAGTCGACGGTTTATTTATCGCGGGAGTAATCGCAGCAGGAAATAATGCCAATGAAATCTTCATTGAAAATGGCCGTTTCCATGGCGAACAGATTGCAGCGGCAATCCTTGCAAAAGAAAAACTGAAATAAGTGTATTAAATCACAGTCGTACTGGTTACTGTATAATGTGCAGCAAGAGCATCGGAAGGGGATTCGCTTTATGAAGAAAAAAGTGTCACTGATAACGACTGGAGGCACTATCGCATCCAGGGAAATTTCAAAAGGGCTGCTGAAATCCGGGGCAATATCCGGACAGGAGCTGGCGGAATTATGCCAGCTGCCAATAGATATCGAAGTTAAGGTAATCGACATATTCCAATTGCCGAGCATGCATATCGGTTTTGAACAGATGCTGAAAATCCAGGAAGCGGTGGAAAAGGAATTTCAGGATGAGTCCGTCAGCGGAGTAGTGGTCACCCATGGCACGGATACATTGGAAGAAACAGCCTTTTTTCTGGATCTGACTGTCAAAGACAGCCGTCCGGTTGTTGTGACCGGCTCACAGCGTGCTCCAGAGGAAGTCGGAACAGATGTTTATTCGAATTTGCGTAATTCGATAAATGCCGCGGTGGATATAACGCTTCATGATGTTGGCACTGTAGTGGTATTCAACGAACGGATCTATTCAGCGAAATATGTGAAAAAAGTGCATTCCAGCAACCTCCAAGGATTCGATTCATTCGGACATGGATACCTGGGAATAATCGATAACGATAAAGTGAGAGTTTATCAAAAGCCGATCTACCGTGAAATACATAATGTTATAGAGGATATTCCGCGCGTGGATATTGTGAAATGCCATTCAGGACAGGACGGTTATATTATCGATATGCTGGTTAAAGGCGGTTCAAAAGGCATTGTTCTGGAGGCGGCAGGACGGGGGCAGGTTTCTCCGCATATGGTCGATTCAATCAGCCGGGCAGTGGAACAGGGCGTGTTTGTGGTTCTGACTACGAGTGCGGAGGAAGGCAATGTATACCCTTCCTATGGTTACCCAGGCAGTGCCCACGACTTGCTGTCGAAAGGCGTTTTTCTGGGAAGTGATTATGACAGCAAAAAAGCCCGTATTAAATTGGCGGTGGCATTATCCGCTTCCGGCAAAATCGATAAGCAGACTTTTGCCATTTAATTGGATGATTTTCAGAAACCGGCTAAAAATTCATAATATATCGTGATATACTGAAAGTATTATGAGCAAAGGAGCATCACGATGATAATATTACTTACTGTAGCGATAGCTCCTAGCCTGGCATTATTCAGTTATTTTTATTTGCGGGATCAATTTGCACAAGAGCCGTCTAAATTATTGCTTCAAAGCTTCATCTATGGAGCGGTACTGACGTTCCCGATCCTCTTTTTACAATACGTTTTTAAGGAAGAACAGGTTTTCAGCAATATTTTGGCGACCAATATTCTTTTTCCCAGTTTAATAGAAGAATTTTTTAAATGGCTCGTGTTGCTGATTGCGATATTCAAACATGTTGATTTTGAGGATCCATATGACGGGATTTTATATGGAGCGAGCGTGTCCCTGGGATTCGCGACAGTTGAAAATATCATCTACCTATTGGAATTCGGCACCGATATTGCTTTTGTCAGGGCATTGCTTCCTGTATCCAGCCACGCATTATTCGGTGTTGTGATGGGATATTATTTCGGGAAAGCCAAATTCTCGCATGATGGAGTGGAACATAAATGGCTGTTCCTGGCGCTGTTCGTACCTTTTGTGCTACATCTGCTTTATAATGCCAGTCTGTCGTTCAATGACAATCTGCTGGCGGGAGCTGCGCCGTTCATGCTGTTCTTATGGTGGTTCGCCCTTAGAAAAGTGAAACAGGCCCATTTATTGTCACTTTCGCATTACCATCATCAGAATTCGAAAATGCCTTGAAATAATGATTATCACTACTCAGCCCGGGGTCTTCGGGCTTTTTTCTATGCATTTTCATTTTAGAGCTATGCGGAACTGAACGAGACAAAAGCCAGCCCTGTGCTCCTGCATCGCTGTGCTGCTTCGTCGCAAAAGATGGCCCAGAAAATTCGGGCCATCTTTCGCTTCCGCTTTTCTTTGTCCAGACTCCAGCGACCAGATTCTCGGATCATAAGCCACTCTGGCTGTGCGGCTGAAAACACGCCGCTTCGCCAGATCGTCTTATGCCTTTCGAATCTACATGGTCGTTTCCGCTTTTCTTTGTCCAGACTCCAGCGGCCCAGTTCCTCGAGTCGCTTCGGGTTTGACCTTCATGGCAAAAACCGCCATGCCGATCAAACCCTCCAGCGCTTGTCGGAACTGAACGGGCGCTGTCGCTTTTCTGTTGTCCAGACTCCAGCGACCAGATTCTCGGATCATAAGCCACTCTGGCTGTGCGGCTGAAAATACGCCGCTTCGCCAGATCGTCTTATGCCTTTCGAATCTACATGGTCGCTTCCGCTTTTCTTTGTCCAGACTCCAGCGGCCCAGTTCCTCGAGTCGCTTCGGGTTTGACCTTCATGGCAAAAACCGCCATGCCGATCAAACCCTCCAGCGCTTGTCGGAACTGAACGGGCGCTGTCGCTTTTCTTGTGTTAAAATAACTTGAATACATACGATGAGGTGACTTTTTTGACGAAATCAATTCAAATAGCGCTCGATGGCCCTGCGGCTGCGGGCAAGAGCACAATAGCAAAAATAGTAGCTGAGAAGCTGGGCTATATTTATATCGATACAGGCGCAATGTATCGGGCAATCACTTTAAAAGCCATAAGAGAAGGGATTAATCTGGAAAACGGTGAAGAGGCAGGGAATTTGCTTGCTGATACAATAATCGATTTGCAGCCTTCGGAAGACGGGCAGCTGGTCTTTTTGGACGGTAAAAATGTGACGGAAGATATCCGGTCGCAAAATGTGACGAATTCTGTATCTCAGATGGCAGCCCATGAATCCGTGCGGAAACAAATGGTGAAACTGCAACAGATTTTGGCTTCCGGCAGAGGTGTGGTGATGGACGGGCGCGATATAGGCACACAAGTTTTGCCGAATGCCGAACTCAAAGTGTTTATGTCTGCTACTGTTGAAGAACGCGCGCGGCGCCGTTATGAGGAAAATAAAAAAAGAGGGATCGATACACCTCTTGATGATTTACAAAAGGAAATTGCGGCACGGGATAAGATGGACAGTGAACGGGAAGTTTCCCCGCTTCGCCAGGCTGAGGATGCCTTGTATCTCGATACAACGAATTTAACAATTGTCGAAGCTGCATCCGAAATCTTAAAATTAGCGGAAGAAAGGTTGAACTGATGTGAATTTATATACATTCGGCAAAGCATTGGTCAAAACTGCCTTAACCCCACTTTATCGTTTTGAAGTGACGGGCACAGAGAAATTTCCGGAACAGGGAGGCATATTATTGTGCGCTAACCACATCCATGCCCTGGATCCGCCGGTTGTAGGAATGACATCACCGCGCACCGTCCATTTCATGGCAAAGGAAGAGCTGTTTAAAGTGCCGGTCCTTGGCCGTATTCTTCCTCAGGTCAATGCATTTCCGGTGAAGCGGGGGATGAGTGACAGAGAGGCTTTGCGCAGCGCGTTGAAGATATTGAAAAACGGTGATGTAGTCGGGCTGTTTCCGGAAGGGACACGGTCTACTGACGGAGTTTTGAAAAAAGGATTGAGCGGCGCGGGTTTTTTCGCTCTGAGGGGCAATGCGGATGTGATGCCTTGCGCGATAATCGGACCATATAAACCGTTCCGAAAAGTGAAAGTAGTCTATGGCGACCCGGTTCTTATGGAGCCATACCGTGAACGGAAAGCTTCTGTTGAAGAAGTGACAGCGGTAATCATGGCGAGCATCCAAAAGCTTCTTGACGAAAACTCGGAAAAATAAGGGATAATTTTTGTTTTTATTAGAGAATTCGAATAAAATAGAAGTTGGATAGTTTGTGAAGGAGGGCTACTTATGTCTGAGGAAATGAACATGATGGAAAACAGTGAGTTAAAAATTGGAGATCACGTCAAAGGTACAGTTGCTAAAATCGAAGAGAAAGCAGTAACAGTTACAATCGAAGGTGCTCCTTTTGATGGGGTTATTCCAATCAGTGAGTTATCAAGCCTCCATATTGAAAAAGCATCAGATTCCGTTCAAGTTGGAGATATACTTGATCTGGTGATTACCAAAGTGGAAGACGAGAACTTTGTTTTATCCAAACGAAAAGTGGATGCCGAACAAGCGTGGGATAAATTAGAAGAAAAATTTAACTCCGGTGAAATCATCGAAGCGGAAGTAAAAGATGTGGTTAAAGGCGGCCTCGTGGTTGACCTTGGAGTCCGCGGGTTTGTTCCGGCTTCGCTGGTGGAAGATTATTTTGTGGAATCATTCGAAGATTATAAAGGCAAAGTAATGACATTTAAAATAGTTGAAATGGAAAAAGAGAATAATCGCCTGATCCTCTCTCACCGCGCTGTGGTTGAAAAAGAAAAAGAATCACATAAAGTGGAAGTGATGGAAAATATCCATCCTGGCGATGTCATCGAAGGCAAGGTGCAGCGAATTGCCTCGTTCGGCGCGTTCGTTGATATTGGCGGAGTGGACGGGCTTGTCCATATCTCCCAGCTTTCCCATGAACATATCGACCAGGTGTCGGATGCGGTGACAGAAGGGCAGGAAGTGAAAGTCAAAGTCCTTTCAGTGGACCGTGACGCTGAACGCATTTCGCTCTCCATCAAAGATACTTTGCCTGGACCGTGGGATTCCATTGAAGAGAAAGCGCCCAAAGGATCTGTTCATACCGGAAAAGTGAAACGCCTTGTAAGTTATGGTGCGTTTGTTGAAGTGCTGCCTGGAGTCGAAGGCCTTGTGCACATATCACAGATCGCCCATAAACACATTGCGACGCCTAACGAAGTGATCAGTGAAGGTGAAGAAGTCCAAGTGAAAGTACTTGATGTCAATAAAGAAGATAAACGCCTGTCATTGAGCATCAAAGAACTTCAGGAAAAAGAAGGCGAACAGGATTTCTCTGATTACGATATGCCGGAAGAATCCAGCGGCTTCTCAATCAGTGACGTCATCGGCGACAAATTGAAAGGATTCAAATCCGAGTAAATGTCAAGAGCACAGCGGAAGATGGATCATATCAATTATGCTTTGACTACTGGCCAGGGATCAGGAACAATGTTTGATGACATTCGTTTTGTCCATCAAGCTTTGCCCGGACTTGGGGTAGAAGATATCGATTTGCGTCCAAAAACAGGTGATTTGAGTTTTAAATCACCTGTTTTTATTAATGCTATGACAGGCGGCGGCGGGGATCATACTGAAAAACTGAATGGAATGCTTGCCCGGGTGGCAAAAGAAACCGGAATGGCCATGGCTGTTGGATCACAAATGTCGGCCATCAAGGACCCTTCAGAAAGAGCGTCATTCAAAGTGGTAAGGAAAGAGAATCCGGAAGGCATCATAATCTCGAATCTCGGCAGCGAAGCAAGCCTTGAACAGGCTAAAGAAGCGGTTGAACTAATTGAAGCAGATGCCCTGCAAATTCATTTGAATGTTGTACAGGAGCTGGCAATGCCGGAAGGCGACCGTGACTTCAAAGGGGCATTGGAAAGAATTCAGCATATTTCTGAATCTCTCCAAGTGCCAGTCATTGTTAAAGAAACAGGATTTGGAATTTCATATGAAACGGCCCTGAAACTGGCTGGCACTAAAATAGCGGCTATTGATGTCAGTGGCTACGGCGGCACTAATTTCGCTAAAATTGAAAATGAGCGCCGCGCGAAAAAACTGGAGTATTTCCAGGATTGGGGTATTCCGACCGCTGCTGCCGTTATTGAGGTCAAAAATGCGTTCAAGGGCATTGTCCTGGCTTCAGGCGGCGTTAAGAATGCTCAAGACATGATTAAGGCATTTGTGCTTGGCGCAGATGCAGCCGGACTTGCGGGTTCCTTTTTGAAACTTGCGATTGACGAAGGGGAAACGAGACTGATTGAAAGCGTCTTTGAGCTGCATGAAGATCTGGCGATGATGATGACGGCACTTGGGGCGGGAACAATCCGGGATCTGCAGAAGTGCCCGGCTGTCATCTCTGGAAATCTGGCGAATTATCTCCTGGCGAGAGGCTTTGATCCGACAGTATTTTCGCGTTCGGTGAAAAACTGAATATTGCACCATTGAAAGGGGATGGACATTTACAAGATGCCGTCCTCTTTTTTGTGTATAATAGGTATATTAGAAGTGGAAGGATGAAATTATTATGTCAAAACCGACAGTAGCAATAGTCGGCCGGCCGAACGTAGGTAAGTCTACGATTTTTAATCGTATAGTGGGAGAACGTGTTTCCATCGTGGAAGATATTCCAGGAGTTACGCGTGACCGTATTTACAGTTCTGCAGATTGGCTGACACACGAATTCAATATAATCGATACAGGCGGTATAGATTTAAGGGACGAACCGTTTCTGGAACAAATTCGGCAACAGGCGGAGATTGCCATGGATGAAGCCGATGTCATCATTTTCCTTGTAAACGGCAGGGACGGAGTAACTGTTCAGGATGAACAAGTTGCGAAAATTCTTTTCCGGGCGAAAAAACCTGTCATTTTGGCAGTCAATAAAATCGATAACCCTGACATGAAATCGATGATTTATGATTTCTATACATTAGGCATGGGTGAGCCTTTCGCAATATCCGGATCTCATGGACTTGGACTAGGCGATCTATTGGATGAAGTCGCCAGGCATTTCCCGAAAGAAGATGAAGGCGATTATCCCGATGATGTTATCAAGTTTTCATTAATCGGCCGTCCTAATGTCGGTAAATCCTCTCTGGTCAACGCGTTTCTTGGAGAAGAGCGTGTCATCGTCAGCGAAGTGGCGGGTACGACAAGAGATGCAGTCGATACCCAATATGAATATGAAGACCAGCCGTATGTAATCATTGATACAGCAGGTATGCGCAAAAAAGGGAAAGTCTATGAAACCACTGAGAAATACAGTGTGCTCCGTGCTTTGCGCGCCATTGAACGTTCAGATGTTGTTCTAGTGGTCCTGAATGCAGAAGAAGGCATTCAGGAACAGGATAAGAAAATCGCAGGATATGCCCACGAAGCGGGTAAAGCGGTGATAATCGTCGTCAACAAATGGGATGCCATCGAAAAAGATGAAAAAACGATGAATGTCATGACGCGGAAAATACGCGAACATTTCCTTTTCCTTGATTATGCGCCGATCATGTTTGTTTCCGCTATCAGCGGCAAGCGGGTGCACAGCATTCTTGAAACCATCAATAAAGTGAATGAAAACCATTCACGCCGCATTCAATCCAGCATCCTGAACGAAGTCATCGCTGATGCGGTGGCGATGAACCCGGCACCATCGGATAAAGGGCAAAGACTGCGTTTGTACTATGTAACGCAAGTGGCAGTCCAGCCGCCTACTTTTGTCGTTTTCGTCAATGAACCGGAATTGATGCATTTCAGTTATATTAGATTTCTTCAGAACAGGATACGGGAAAGTTTCGATTTTGAAGGCACACCTCTCCGTCTTATCACCCGTGCCCGCACTTAATAGGATAAAGGTGGTTGTTTGAATATGGAGAAAATTACCGTTTATGGAGCCGGAAGCTGGGGAACAGCTTTAAGTTATGTGCTCGCTCAAAACGGCCATGATATTTTGCTGTGGTCCCACCGCGCAGAACAGGCGCAAGAAATAAACCGGCATAGTAACGAAAGATATTTAAAAGGCATTAAGCTTCCTGAAAACCTTAAAGCCACAAGCAATATGGCAGAGGCCGTGAAACATGCAGATGTTCATATTCTGGCGGTTCCGACAAAAGCGATGCGTGAAGTGTCTGCGGACATCGCGGGCCTTATCGGGAAGCCATCACTTTTTGTCCATGTATCCAAAGGCATCGAACCCGACAGCCTGAAACGTGTCAGTGAACTGATCCGTGAAGAGGTTCCTGCAAAATGGATTGAGGATCTTGTTGTATTATCAGGACCAAGCCATGCGGAAGAAGTTGTGCTTGAGCATCCTACTACCGTAACGGCGGCTTGTGAAAACACTCATTCCGCTGAACGGGTGCAGGACATGTTCATGAACCAATATTTCCGCGTTTACACGAATACGGACGTTATCGGCGTGGAAATTGGCGGTGCATTGAAAAATATCATTGCATTGGCGGTGGGCATCACTGATGGCCTTGGTCTTGGAGACAATGCGAAAGCGGCCATCATGACACGCGGACTTGCGGAAATCGCCCGTCTGGGTGTGAAAATGGGCGCAACACCACTCACATTCTCCGGATTGACCGGAGTTGGGGATTTGATCGTCACCTGCACAAGCCAGCATTCAAGGAACTGGCGCGCGGGCAATATGCTTGGCAAAGGCAAATCACTCGACGAAGTCCTGGAAGAAATGGGCATGGTAGTCGAAGGGATCCGTACAACAAAAGCTGCGCATCAGATGGCGAAAGCATTTGAAGTGCCTATGCCGATTACAGAAGCACTATACAGTGTCCTGTTCGAGAATGTGCCAACCGATGAAGCGGTCGGGCATTTGATGGGCAGAATGAAGAAAAACGAAATGGAAGATCTTATTGACTTGCTTTAGGCAAGTGCTTTTAGAAGCGTCGCGATTGCGTCGCTTCTTTTTTCTTTCATTCTTTTTGCAGTGCCCATAAACACATGTAAATTGTCCTGTCCCTGTCAAATTCTCTGCGGCAACAAGGCCCGTCTTATGCTATACTATGGACTGAAACTGAACGGGAGGCGGCTGTTTTATGAGTTCTTTGGATAAAATGTGGGTATCATTTGCCGGTATTGCTTTTTTGATAATTTCAATGGGAATGATTTACTTAAGCAGATACAAATTGAAAAATGGCATCATTAAATTTATTTTTGCCCTAGTTGCATATATCCTGCTGATACTTGGATTCTTTATTATGGTGTTTACGGTATTCAGCGGACCAACCGGCGGCGCATGAGGTGATAGAAATGAAAAAAACAATGTTTTTTCTGCTCCTGGTTTCGATTGCAATGCTTTTGAGTGCTTGCATGTTTCCGGAGGACGAATTGGCTGAAAATCAGATTCCATACGAGGATCAATTGATTTCAGTCCAAAATGCAGTAAACCAGTATCGTAATGCAAGCGGCGGTTTGCTGCCGATTAAAACACGTGATATGGAAGTGGACCAATTCATTAAATACCCGGTAGACTTCAGCAAAATCGTTCCGAATCATATGGCTGAAATTCCTACAAACGCTTTTGAAACCGGAGGGATCTTTCAATACGTCCTGATGGATGTGGAAGAAAATCCAACAGTGAAATTGGTGGATTTGCGCATTGCGGAAACCATCCGGGCCGTGAATGTCAGAAAAAGTGCAAACGGGGGCCAGGCTCCGATAGCAGAAACGATTGCGGAAAATGTTTATAAATTCAATTATGATGCAATGGGTTTTAAGGAAGAACCGACTGTAGTCAGTCCTTACAGCGGCAGAAATCTTCCTCTTGTAGTTACCGGACGGGGAGTCGTCCATGTCGATTATTCCATGGATCTGTATACAGCGCTGCAGGAATATGAAGGGGAATTGGAAGAGGGGCAGGATATACGCTTTCTTTTGTATGAAGATAACGCGGTATTGCCTGCATATTCACTTCCCTATACTATCGACGAAAACAGGGAACCTATATTTCTGAATGAATAAAAAATGTTGTTTTACCGAGGTTTTTGATAGAAAACCATTCTTTTTAGAATATTTTGTCAGTATTTGGCCTGAAACTGCTGAAACCGCGGCATTAGTGGTTGCTATGCGTTTTTCGATGTGATACTCTTTTTACAGGATTGATGGTAAACATCCCCTTTGAGAGGAGGTGAATAGCATGAACAAGACAGAATTAGTGAACTCTGTTGCTGAAGCAGCTGAGCTTTCTCGCAAAGATGCTGCTAAAGCGGTTGACGCTGCATTTGAAGCGATTCAAGGCGCATTGACAAAAGGTGATAAAGTACAGTTGATCGGTTTCGGTAACTTCGAGGTACGCGAACGCGCTGCCCGTAAAGGACGCAACCCACAAACTGGTGCTGAAATCGAAATCGCTGCCAGCAAAGTCCCTGCATTTAAACCAGGTAAAGCGCTTAAAGACGCAGTGAAATAAGCTACAGTGCTGTACATAGAATGGCTCCGCGGAATCTGTATTCTGTTGGGGCCATTCTTTTCTCTGTTTTAAGGGCTATGGTGCACAATTTGGGAGTCTCAGCAAGACGATTCTGCTGGAGTTCTGGCCCTATTTTCCGCTTTTAAAAGGAGAGGCTTCCGCTTTCCTGATTGAGCGCAAATTTTGCGAAACACCCGCTATTATGCTAAGATTCTTATGCTAAGATGGATCCGGAGAAAGCTTCAGCTCTGCTGCTGGGCTGCCCGGCTGTTGAAAAGAGAAATACAATGTCATATTAAAATCAAGATATCAATTATAGATGAAGAAGATATTACATAAATATCAAGTGTAAACGACTTCGTCTTTTACAGGAGGAACCATAGTGACCGATACGGAATTACAGAATGTTGATCTTGAAAAAATTGAAAAGGCTGTTTCGATGATTTTGGAAGCGGTGGGAGAAGATGTATCCCGCGAAGGTCTGCATGATACCCCAAAACGCGTAGCGAAAATGTACGCTGAAGTATTTTCTGGGCTTAGAGAAGATCCAAAGGAATATTTCAAGACTGTATTCCATGAAGGTCATGAAGAATTGGTCCTGGTAAAAGATATTCCGTTTTATTCGATGTGCGAACATCATTTAGTGCCTTTCTTCGGTAAGGCGCATATCGCATATATCCCCCGGGATGGAGTCGTTACAGGATTAAGCAAGCTGGCCCGGGCAGTGGAAACTGTGGCGAAGCGTCCGCAGCTTCAGGAACGCATCACCTCGACGTTAGCTGATTCAATGATGGATACCCTTAATCCCCATGGTGTATTTGTCATGATTGAAGCGGAACATATGTGCATGACCATGCGAGGTGTCAAAAAGCCGGGAGCGACAACCGTAACGGCTGTGGCACGCGGCATACTTGAAACAGACGCCATCAAGCGTTCTGAAGTGATAACTTATATTACTAAAAACTAAAATTCTGGAAAGCAGGCGGAATCATGGCTCAAACTGAATATATAGTAATCCGGGCTCAAGAAGACGGCGTCAACGTCATCGGCTTGACCCGCGGCAACGATACAAAATTCCACCATACTGAAAAACTTGATAAAGGCGAAGTGATGATCGCCCAGTTCACTGAACATACTTCTGCAATGAAAATACGCGGAAAAGCTGAAATCCATTCAGCCCATGGCATTGTTGAAAGTGAATCCAAGAAATAGATCCAAATGGATGAAGCCTTTATAGATGCTGTGTTATACTTATGTAGAACTTATGTAGAATTGCTAAATCACGAATGGAGCACGCGGTATGAATGACCTACAAATACATTCGAAAATAACATCAATGGAAATCGATGTCCTGCAGGCTTTGCATCAGCGGACACTTGAGAAATACACATCCGGCCCTTCAATTGATCGGGCGCGTTTGTTCTTTTTGCTATTGCCTTTTTTTGATGGGAAAAAATGGTCGGACGATGTGGAAGATTCCGCGAAAACAGTAGCTATCGTATATGCCGCCTTACATGCCCATGATCAGGTTGAAGAAGATACGCCGATCAGCAAAAGCCAGCAGCTGACGGTATTGGCTGGAGACTTTTACAGTGGAATTTATTATCAAATGTTAAGCAATACAAATAATGTCAAGCTCATCCAGTTATTAGCCAGCGGAATAATAGGGGTCAGCGAGAAAAAGGCTTCCTTGTATGAAAAAACGGTTATGCCTATCAGTGGGGTCGAAGCGGCTGCTGAGGTTATAGAGACCGAGTTATTGAATATTTTTTATGATTATTACGGTTTCACCCAATATAACAGCATTGCTAAGCCCGCATTAGAGTATGTCTATTTCTCGAACCAATTGGACGCATACCGGAATGGCGTCGAAACCAATATTCTTCGGAAGTTGAATCTGGCGCTGCCATTGCCGCTTTATTCGGAACGGTGGCTTTTGGATAAATTGGACGGATTGCATTCCGAATTGACGAAAGCATTGGATGGCCATTCGATGGATTTCAATTTAAAGAACTTTATGCTTCATCAAATCACTCCGCATCAGCATTTAGCTGAACAGCTTACCCGAGAAGGATGACTGATATGCCAAAAACGAAAGAACAGCGCGTTCATGAAGTATTCGAAAAAATATCCGAGAATTATGACCAGATGAATTCGGTCATCAGTTTTCAGCAGCACAATAAATGGCGGAAAGATACAATGCACAAAATGCAGGTGGCACAGGGTGCCTCTGCTATCGATGTATGTTGCGGAACGGCTGACTGGACCATTGCCCTGGCAGAAGCGGCCGGTGAAAACGGACGTGTGGTGGGGCTCGACTTCAGTCAAAACATGCTCAATGTCGGTATTGAAAAAACAAAGCATCTGCCGCAAGTTGAACTGGTCCAGGGGAATGCGATGTCGTTGCCTTATCCAGATAACTCATTCGATTTTGCGACGATCGGTTTTGGATTGCGCAATGTACCGGACTATGAACAGGTATTATCTGAAATGCACAGAGTTCTCAAGCCTGGCGGGATGATAGCCTGCCTCGAGACTTCACAGCCCGAAAGCTTTCTTTTCAAACCGTTTTTCCGCTTTTATTTCCGCTTTATCATGCCTGTATTCGGCAAGCTTTTTGCTAAAAGCTACAAGGAATATTCATGGCTGCAGGAATCGGCAAAAGGATTTCCGGGCATGAAACAATTGGCGAAACTGTTTGTTAAAGTCGGCTTTGAAAAAGTCAAATACAAGCCTTATACCGGTGGTGCAGCCGCACTCCATATGGGGATCAAAAAAGTAAAATAGCGGGAGAAGGTTTTTAAGTGGAAAAGGTGAAGTTAAAATTGCTCTATTCCGACCTTAGACCGGAATTGGAAATGATTGAAAAAGAACTGGAAGTCGCTGTAGGCTCCAATTCACTCCTCCTTAATGAAGCTTCCCTACACTTATTGCAGGCCGGAGGAAAGAGAATCCGGCCTGTTTTTGTTTTGCTTGCTGGGAAATTCGGCGATTATAATGTCGAAGTGATGAAACAGGTGGCCGTGCCGCTTGAGTTGATTCATATGGCTTCTCTCGTCCATGACGATGTCATTGATGACTCTGAAATGAGAAGAGGGCAGGCCACTGTCAAAGCACAGTGGAATAATAGTGTGGCGATGTATACAGGAGATTTCATACTTGCGCGTGCGCTGGAGTATATTACTGTTATTGAGAACCCGAAAATACACAATATTCTATCCAAAACGATGATTGAAGTATGCCGCGGTGAAATTATCCAAATTGAGGATAAGTTCAAACTGGATCAGACAGTCCGTGATTATTTGCGCCGCATCAAACGGAAAACGGCGTTGCTGATTTCTTCGAGCTGTGAACTTGGGGCTACAGTTTCAGGCACAGACGATGAAACTGCTGCACGGCTCCGCAGATTCGGTTATTTTATCGGAATGTCTTTCCAGATCACAGACGACATCCTGGATTTCACATCATCGGATGAAGAGCTGGGCAAACCTGCAGGAAGCGATTTTATCCAAGGGAATATTACGCTGCCAGTTCTTTTCGCGCGCAAAGACCCGGTGATATACAGCCGGTTGAAAGATATGGTCGGAAAAGATATGACAGACAGCGAACGGATGGAAGTTGTTGAGATGATTCGCAACAGTTCAGCGCTGAAGGAAGCTAAAGCGGTAAGTGATCTCTATCTGGATAAAGCATTGCAGGAGCTTGTCCACCTTCCGAAAGGGAATGCAAACAAGACGATGAGAAAAATCGCTTTATTCATTGGAAAGAGAAAGTTTTAAGCTGAGAGTTGACAATCGGCCTCATAATGATAGTATTTTTTAAGGTGGGCAACTTTTGCCCGAGCTTTTAATAGAGGAGTGTTCATTAATGGAAAAAACATTTTTAATGGTTAAACCTGATGGTGTGCAACGCAATGTAATCGGTGAAATCGTAGCCCGTTTTGAGAAAAAAGGCTATAACCTGGTCGGAGCTAAATTGATGCAAATCCCAACTGAATTGGCTGAACAGCATTACGGCGAGCATAAAGAGCGTCCGTTCTTCGGTGAATTGGTTGAGTTCATCACTTCTGGCCCTGTATTCGCAATGGTTTGGGAAGGCGAAAACGTTATTTTGACAGCACGTCAAATGATGGGCGCTACAAACCCTAAAGATGCAGCTCCTGGAACTATCCGCGGCGACTTCACTGTCACTGTCGGCAAAAACATGATCCACGGTTCGGATTCTGCTGAAAGTGCAGAGCGTGAAATCGGCTTGTTCTTCAAAGAAGAAGAATTGGTATCATACGAAAAAACAATGAGCAGCTGGATTAATTAATCCCGCTTGAAGAGGTGGCTATAGCCGCCTCTTTTTTTATTGCCCTTTTTTCCATTTTTTCCGTCCTTGATATAAAGTGCTGGCATTGTTCACTTTCCCGGCAATTTCGTATAGAATTGATGAAATATTATGTGTTATAGTGGTACATAAATACTTTAGTGCGTTGAAGGGGGAAAGCGTTTATGCGTTATTTGACAGCAGGAGAATCACATGGCCCGCAATTGACAGCTATTATAGAGGGCTTGCCGGCACAATTGCCGCTGACAGCCGAAATGATCAATAAAGAATTAAAAAGAAGACAGGGCGGCCATGGCCGCGGCAGAAGAATGCAGATAGAGACTGACACAGTGGAGATTGTTTCCGGAGTGAGACACGGGAAAACGCTCGGATCACCGGTTGCCTTGGTTGTTAAAAACGATGACTGGAAACATTGGACTAATGTGATGGGCATCGAACCGATCGAAGAGACGGATGAAGTCAAACGGAAAATTTCACGCCCTCGTCCGGGACACGCAGATCTGAATGGCGGCATGAAATATGGCCATCGTGATTTACGCAATGTACTCGAACGGTCTTCTGCCAGAGAAACGACAGTGCGCGTTGCTGTCGGCGCGGTGGCAAAACAATTATTATCACAGCTGGGAATTGAAATGGTCTCGCACGTTACGGAAATCGGCGGCATCAAAGTAAACCCTGAGAGTTATACAGGCAAATCAGTGACTGAAATCCGCGAAGCTGTTGAAAAAGATGCGGTATATTGCGCCGATCCGGCAGTGACTCAGCAAATGACCGATTTGATTGATGAAACGAAAAAGAATGGGGATTCAATCGGCGGAACAGTTGAAGTCATTGTAGAAGGCATGCCTGCCGGAATCGGAAGCTATGTCCATTATGACCGTAAACTTGATGCTAAAATCGCCGCTTCGGTTATGAGCATTAACGCGTTCAAGGGTGTCGAATTCGGTCTCGGTTTTGAAATGGCGAGAAAGCCGGGGAGTCAGGTCCATGATGAAATACTATGGAATGAAGCCGAGGGCTATAAGCGTAAGACGAATAATTTAGGCGGTTTTGAAGGCGGAATGACGACGGGGATGCCAATTGTGGTCCGGGGTGTCATGAAGCCGATTCCGACATTATACAAACCGCTGCAAAGTGTTGATATTGAATCGAAGGAGCCATTCCAGGCAAGTATTGAACGGTCTGACAGTTGTGCTGTTCCTGCCGCATCCATTGTGGCAGAGCACGTAGTGGCTTGGGAAGTCGCAAACGCGCTGCTGGAGCAGTTTGATGCTGACCAACTGCCGCGGCTGCAAGCGAATATCGCTGATTACCTGACATATACAAAGGAGTTCTGATTCTATGACTACGCTGACAGTAGAAGCGGCTAAGCCTTACGAAGTCCATATTGGACAAGGTATTTTAAAGGCACTCCAGGACAATTATAGAGAATTGCTGGCAAGCGCGGATAAAATCGGCATTATTGCGGATGAGCAAGTTGCAGGATTGCATCTTGATTATCTCAATGAGCATCTCAAAGGGATAAATGAAATATACATCCTGAAGATTCCTTCAGGCGAACAATCGAAATCAATCGGCTGTTTTATGGATTGCCAAAGTTTTTTGCTCGATCATAATTTTTCGCGGAAATCCATCCTTCTGGCATTTGGCGGCGGAGCGACGGGGGACTTGGCTGGATTTGTCGCTTCCACGTACATGAGAGGGATTCCGTTCATCCAGATTCCTACAACTATTTTGGCCCATGACAGTGCTGTAGGCGGCAAGACGGCAATTAACCATCCATCCGGCAAAAACATGATAGGAACCTTTTATCAGCCGGCAGCAGTTATTTACGACACGCATTTCCTGAAGACATTGCCGGCGCAGGAAATCCGCTCGGGCATGGCAGAAGTGATCAAGCACGCTTTTATTTCCAATGAAAACTGGCTCGATGAATTGTTGGCACTCAATGATTTGTCTCAATTGGACGCGAGGGAACTGGCTGTTCACCTGGAACGGGGGATTGCGGTTAAATCGGCAATCGTCGAAGAAGATGAATTCGAGGGCGGTGTGAGGAAGTTCCTGAATTTCGGTCATACGCTGGCGCATGCAATCGAAGCCGTATCTGGTTATGGCACAATTACGCACGGTGAAGCGGTGGCAATCGGTATGGCATATGCATTGGAATTGTCTGCTCATGAAAAAGCGGCGGAATTTCTGGAGTGGTGCCTTACAAACCACTATCCGCTAAACGTAATCGGGAAGCTTGGTTTTGAAGAACTGTCAGCTGTCATGAAAAAAGATAAAAAATCGTCGGAAGGTTTATTGAACTTTGTGCTGTTAAAAGAGACAGGCAGACCATATATGGAAACAATCGATGAACAAACTGCGAGAATAACATTCATGGCGTTGAGCGCAAAGTTAGGAGAGATGCATATATGATGATGCGGGGCATAAGAGGGGCAATTACCGTTTCTGCCGACAATCCCGAAGAAATACTGAATGAGACCAGGAAACTGGTGCTGGAAATGGCTGAACAAAATCAGATAGATCCGGAATTTGTCGCTTCAGTAGTGATATCGACGACCACTGATATTTCTTCCGCTTTTCCAGCAAAAGCTGTGCGGACGATTGAAAACTGGACTTATGTTCCGGTGATGTGCACACATGAAATGGATGTGCCTGGCAGCATGCCCTTATGCATACGAGTCATGATGCATGTCAATACCAAAGTGGGCCAAAAAGATATTCATCATGTCTACATGAATGATGCGGTGAAATTGCGTCCGGATTTATTAAAAGACAGCAAGGTGGATACCCGATGAAAACTAATATACTGATGATCGGTTTAGGCCTGATAGGCGGTTCTTTGGCAAAAGCTTTAATGAGAAATGAAAATGCTGTGATTTATGGCTATGACGCAGATGCGCTGACCGTCCGCAAAGCTTATAAAATGGGGATTATCCACCGGGCCGCATTATCACTGGAGGAAGCGGCGTCAGAAGCGGATTTCATTATACTGGCTACTCCTGTAGGGGCCGCGAAGAAACTGCTGCAACAAAGCCGATTCTGGAATCTGAAAGAAAATGTGATAATCAGTGACACCGGCAGCACCAAAATGGAAATCATGGAAGCTGCGGCGGAAGTGGAACATGTATTTGTCGGCGGCCATCCAATGGCGGGCTCCCATAAGAGCGGGGTCGAAGCCGCAAAAGATGTGCTTTTTGAAAATGCTTATTATATCTTGACTCCAGGACGCCTGGCTGAAGAAGCACACCTTATCAAATTGAAAAACCTGCTGTCAGTCACAAAAGCGAAAGTTGAGGTGCTGACGGCAGAAGAACACGATCATATGACATCAATAGTCAGCCACTTCCCGCACCTGATTGCAGCTTCACTGGTGCATCAGCTCGATCGGGAACAGCAATACCCTTTCACAAGGCAACTGGCAGCTGGAGGCTTCCGTGATATCACGCGCATCGCCTCTTCGGATCCGATAATGTGGAGGGACATTACCACGCAGAATAATGGCATGATTACAGCACAGCTGAAATTATGGATTGAAGAAATGGGCAGATTAAAGGATTTACTCGAAATTAACGAAGAAGAGCCGATCCGCCGGTATTTTGAAAAAGCTAAAACCGTGAGGGACCAACTGCCGATCGCCGGACATGGCGCCATGTATTCAGTATTCGATCTCTATATTGATGTGCCGGATGTTCCTGGTGTCATCTCTGAATTGACCGGTTACCTGGCAGAAGCGGAAATCAGCATCGTCAATCTGCGTATTTTAGAGACACGGGAAGACGTATTCGGGATTTTAGTCATAAGTTTCCAGACCGCTGAAGACCGGGAAAAGGCAAAGGCCTGCATAGTTCAGCGCACTGTCTACGATGTCTATATCTCATGAAGGGAGGAAGAAGAGTTGCCAACGATTTTGGAATATGAGAAACCATCATTAAAAGGCACTATCACAGTGCCGGGTGATAAATCAATATCTCACCGCTCGATCATGTTTGGCGCCATCGCTTCCGGAACCACCACAGTGGAAGGGTTCCTGCTCGGCGCTGATTGTCTGAGTACTATTTCCTGTTTCCGGAAACTTGGCGTGGAAATTGACCTGGATGGCAGTCAAGTAACTATTAACAGCAAAGGAATCGGAGGATGGAAGGAACCAGACGAGGTTTTGGATACCGGTAATTCCGGAACAACCACACGATTGATGCTGGGGCTATTGGCCAGCGCTCCCTTCCACTCAGTTGTAGCGGGGGATGAATCGATAGCCAAGCGGCCGATGAAAAGAATTGTCGATCCGCTCAGGTTGATGGGAGCTGATATCCGCGGCCGGTCAAACGGTCAGTTTACTCCACTGGCCATACAAGGCAAGCGATTAGCAGCTATCAATTACACTTTGCCGGTTGCCAGTGCGCAGGTGAAATCCGCAATTTTGCTGGCTGCCTTGCACGCTGACGGGAAAACGTCGATTGAAGAACCCGTAGCGACAAGAGACCACACAGAAATAATGCTTCGCCATTTCGGAGCGGATATCAATCGCCACGGAAATATCATCGAAGTGGCAGGCGGACAAACGCTGTCAGCTCGCCATGTGGATGTTCCCGGAGATATATCGTCGGCAGCATTTCTCATAGGCGCTGCGCTTATTACACCAGAAAGTGAAATCCGCTTGAAAAACGTGGGCACTAATCCTACAAGAACAGGAATTCTGGATGTGATTGGCCAAATGGGAGCGGATTTCGATATTGAAGAGAAACAAACAGATGGGGAGCGTTCAGCTGATCTGGTGATCCGCTCTTCCCTGCTGAATGGAATTGAAATCGGCGGTTCTCTGATCCCAAGGCTGATAGATGAAATTCCGATCATCGCTTTGATTGCCACTCAATGCCAAGGAACCACTGTTATAAAAGATGCTGAAGAACTGCGTGTAAAAGAAACAGACAGGATCACGGCTGTGGTCGATGAATTATCAAAAATGGGCGCTGACATAACAGCAACTGAAGATGGAATGATCATTAACGGTCCGTCAGCGCTGAACGGCGCGGATATGAAAACATACGGTGACCACAGGCTCGGAATGATGGCGGCCGCAGCTGCACTTGTGGCTTCAGGTCCGGTGACGATCGATGACCAGGATTGTATAGCCGTGTCATATCCGGGATTTTTTGAACATCTGAATAGACTGATTGTCTGACTCTCCTCCGGGGGGGTTTTTATTATGCTTAAAACCGCGTATCGTGTAGGATGGAAGTAGGAAATTGAAAGAATAGGTGATTGTATGGCGACTGTAGAAGAAATTCAAAAAGCTGTAGAGCTGGGGGATATGGGCAAGCTGAATGCCTTGCTGGATTCCTATTTATTGGATGGTGATCCGGATGAACAATATGGATTGTCCGAATGGCTGGGGGAAATCGGCTTTGTTGAAGAGGCTGTCAAAGTATTGGAGCATTTAGAATACCTGTTTCCGGAGGAAAGCCAGCTGAAAATTGACAGAGCCAATCTGCTGATTGAAGCTGACAGGGAAGATGAAGCTCTGAACCTTCTGATGGAAGTTCCGAAAGACGATGAATATTATTCTCAGGCACTTGTGACACTTGCGGATCTGTTTCAGCTGCAGGGATTGATGGAAGCGGCTGAGAACCGGTTAAATGAAGCTATTGCCCTGCTGCCGGATGAACCGTTGCTGCTGCAGGCGAAAGCTGAATTACTGCTGGATTCCGGAAGATATTTGGAATCGGCGAAAATTTATCAGGACCTAAAAGCGGCGGGAGTTGAAATTGAAGGCGTGAACTTTTCAGAGCGCCTGGCAGAAGTTTACAGTGCGGGTGCAGCTTATGAAGAAGCGCTGCCTTATTACGAGGAAGCACTTGAAGATCAGATTCAGCCGGATGTCCTTTTCGGGGCAGCTGTTGCGGCATTTCAAACGCAGCAATACGATCGCGCTGTGCAGCGGCTTGATGAATTGATCGTGCTGGATCCCGATTATTTTTCCGCTTATCTATTGAAGGCGCAGAGCTTGAATATGGCTGAAGATTACAAAGCTGCCTATTCAGCCATCAAAGAAGGATTGAAAAGAGATGAGTTCGATAAGGAATTATACCTTTTTGCCGGAAAACTGGCGATGAAGCTGGGCAAAACCGAAGAAGGGGTCGAAAATCTCAGGCAGGCTGTCGCTCTTGACCCGGAGTATATGGAAGCGATTTTTGCGCTCGTCTCCTATTTCCATTCGAAGGAAATGGACGAAGAAGTGCTTGAACTGGTGGAAGCGGCCGTCGAGAGCGGGGACGACTGGGCCGGATTATATCCGATGGTCGCTGAAGCTTATGAACGTACTGAACAATTCGAGAAAGCCGCCGCTTATTTTGACTTATCCTATCCGGCGTTCCGGGAAGATCCTGAATTTCTTGGGAAATATGTCCGGTTCCTTCTTGAAGAAGGAAAAAGAGAGAGGGCTATTGAAATATTAAGAGAGTTGCAGATTTTGGAACCGGACAATCAGGAATGGCTGGATATGCAGCAATCTTTTGAATGAGAGGAGGATTTACATGACCGCTTCAGTCTCTGTAGGGGATAAAAAGCAGTTTGTGAGATGGTTTCTTCAATCATATAAAATGAAGCGCAGGGAGTGTATATGGATTTTGAATTATATGCTCAGCAATGATGAACTCCTTGAAAAGACCCATTTTGTTGAAGACGCACATTATTGCCCCCGTGCAATGGTTATGTCATCTACGGAATCGAAGGAATTGCCGTTCCGTTTCTATAAAGGCAATTTAATGACCGCCGATGCTGAAAAATCTTTTCATGATTTGCGGTTGAACCCGGAACAGGATCTTTATCTTCAACTGAATTTTCCCAACCGGCCGCCTACACCGCTCTATTTATCCGTTCTTGAAGAGAATCCATATATTCCTTTGGATGAAACCATCAACGAAAAGGATCGGCAGCTGGCAGAAGAAATTCTCGCTGACAGCCTGTCTTCTTTCCAGGAGGAAAAGCTGCTGAAACAGATTGATGAAGCACTGGATGCCAATGACAAGGATAAGTTCTTCGAATTGTCTTCTTTGCTGCATAATATTAAAACGATCAAGAAAATGGAAGGTGAGTAAACAGCATGCATTTTATAGGCAGGGACATGGATCAATACCTCAGCCAGAAAGATTATGTGGATACTGCAGTGGTGCCTTTGGTTCAGCTGGATCTGAGTGAAGCAGGTCTGAAATCCAGCGCGGGCGCATCAGAATACCTTCAGTCACTCACCACACTTCTGGAAAAACAATTCAAAGGGCGCATTCTATTGTTTCCGCCTATGGCGTATACGAAAAACGCCGACAGATCGAGATTGTCAAAAGAAATATCGGAAGAATTGGAAAAAGCGGGATTTAAACATGTGTTTTACATGACAACAGATGCTGAATGGCGGTCAATCGACGAACTTCAAAATGTTTTGTGGCTGCCTGCGATTCCAACCGAGCATATGGACCGGAATTTCAAGCAATCGGTCATGGAAGACCAGCTACGTCAAGTGCTTCCGTTATTCTTAAAAGAATGGTCTTAAGCTTCATGAAATGTTCACAAACTGGTATTTAGCTTCACAGCATTATTGACCTGAACTTTTTATTGATATATCATTAGGTTGTCCTAGTAATTATATTTGAATGAGTATGTCCATTGGACTGACCTTGAATGTTAGAGGGGGGAAAAGGATGAGTAACAATCGTGTATCACGACGTCAATTTTTAGGCTACACATTAACAGGTGTCGGCGGATTCATGGCAGCAGGAATGCTAATGCCGATGGTGCGTTTTGCGGTTGACCCGGTTCTTCAGCAGAAGGACGGAGGCGACTTCGTATTGACAGACCAGCGAGTGGAAGACATCACTGAAGAACCAGTGCGTGTCGACTTTTCATTTGAACAAGTAGATGCATGGTATACATCTGATGTAACGAATTCAGCTTGGGTATACAAAGAAGGCGATAAATTAATCGCACTTTCACCTGTCTGCAAACATTTGGGTTGTACAGTCAACTGGGCCGGCGATCCGGAACAGCCAACGCAATTTTTCTGCCCGTGCCACGCTGGACGTTATGAGAAAAACGGACAGAATATCGCTGGTACACCACCGCTTGGACCACTCGATGAGTATGAAGTTCAGGAACAAGATGGCTATGTAGCCATCGGAGCAGTAAGACCAAACACATTAGTTTAATAGTTAGGGGGTACGACACCAGTGCTAAACAAGTTATATGATTGGGTTGATGAGCGTCTGGACATTACGCCTATCTGGCGTGATATCGCAGACCATGAAGTACCGGAACACGTAAACCCCGCACACCACTTTTCAGCATTCGTTTATTGTTTTGGGGGATTGACGTTCTTCATCACGGTAATTCAGATTTTATCCGGTATGTTCTTAACTATGTACTACGTACCAGATATCGAGAATGCATGGCAGTCGGTTTATTATCTTCAGAATGAAGTTGCATTCGGAGAAATCGTGCGCGGTATGCACCACTGGGGAGCTTCTCTTGTAGTAGTAATGATTTTCCTTCATACGCTTCGCGTATTCTTCACAGGTTCTTACAAGAAACCGCGTGAATTGAACTGGGTTGTCGGCGTTATGCTTTTCGGTGTTATCCTTGGACTCAGTTTCACAGGATATCTTCTTCCTTGGGATATGAAAGCATTGTTCGCTACTAAAGTTGGTATCGAAATCGCTGCCTCTGTGCCTTTGATCGGCGGTATGATCAAAACATTGCTTGCCGGGGATGCTACGATTCTTGGTGCACAAACCTTGACCCGCTTCTTCGCTATTCATGTATTCTTCTTGCCTGCTGCTTTGCTTGGGTTGCTCGCGGCGCATTTTATCATGATTCGGAGACAGGGTATTTCAGGCCCGTTGTAAACAATGCGGCTTAACGGATTTTTAAAGGAGGGGACACTATGCATCGCGGAAAAGGGATGAAATTTGTAGGGGATTCGCGTGTACCGGGTATGGAACACCGCAAACCGAATATCCCGAAGGATTATTCCGAATACCCTGGTAAGACAGAAGCTTTTTGGCCAAACTTCCTTCTGAAAGAATGGATGATTGGTGCAGTCTTCTTGATCGGTTATCTGCTTTTGACTGTCGCTCATCCGTCACCTCTTGAAGGTCAGGCGGATCCGACTGATACAGCATATATTCCATTGCCAGACTGGTATTTCTTATTCTTATATCAATTACTTAAATACGAATTCGCTTCAGGCCCATTCAATATCGTAGGTGCCATCATTATTCCTGGTCTCGCTTTCGGGGCTTTGGCTTTGGCGCCGTTCTTGGATCGCGGTCCGGAAAGACGCCCTTCAAAACGGCCTCTTCCAACAGGCTTCATGCTTCTTGCAATCGCTTCGATCATTTTCCTTACTTGGGAATCTGTAGCTAACCATGACTGGGAAGCTGCTGAAGCTCAAGGACAGATTACGGAAGAAGTCGAAATCGATACTTCTGATCCTGGATATGAAATATATGCAGGTGCCGCTTGTATCAGCTGTCACGGTGATAACCTGGAAGGAGCTGTCGGGCCTACATTGGTAGGAACTGGCCTTTCTCCGGAAGAAATCGCCGACATCGCAGTTAACGGCATCGAGGAAGGCGGAGCACAAACAATGCCGCCTTCATGGGATGGTTCAGATGAAGACTTGCAAGTCATGGCTGAGTTTATCGCAGGCCTCGAAGCAGAATAACATACTAAAAAAAGAGCCGGGATACCGGCTCTTTTTTGCTATCTTGAAAGGAAGAAATAGAATGCTTTCCTTTGTCAATAAATTGTCTGCCTGGCTGATGTTCAAGCCATTCCTCTTATTATTGTTTTTTGTGAATTTGGGCGGCACCATTTACGGCTACATATGGTATGGCTGGCAATTGGCCATCACCGAACCGAAATACTTAATCTTTGTGCCGGACAGTCCTACTGCCAGCCTTTTCTTTACAATCGTATTAGGTCTTTGGCTGATCGGGAAACGGAGCAGCCTGATTGAAGCGCTCGCCTTTATCACCTTGATCAAGTATGGTTTGTGGGCGGTTGTGATGAATCTGCTGACACTTTGGCAGACAGGGGATATCGGCTGGCTTGGATGGATGCTTGTCGTATCCCATTTCGCCATGGCATTGCAGGCGATTTTATATATCGATCATTACCGCTTTGGCTGGTTCGCTGCTGCTTTGGCTGCTGTGTGGACACTGCACAACGATGTAATCGACTATGTCTTTGGCCAGATGCCGATTTACAGCAGTTTATCGCAGTACAGTGAACAGATAGGCTACTTTACTTTTTGGCTGTCGATTGCCTGTATCGCGTTCGCGCTGTTTGTGGCCTGGCTCAATAAGCCCACGTCGTTTCAGTTGACCAACACTGACCAAAACAAGTAAAATAAAGGCAACAGCTAGCATAGAAAGGGTGTAATTTCATCATGGGCTTAGGTTCATATCTCATCTATTTCGCAGTCTTATTGATCCTGCCTTTATGGGCTCAATTTAAATTGAAAAAAACATATGGCAAGTATTCCAAAGTGCGTTCCACATCCGGTCATACCGGTGCTCAAGTCGCCCGCATGATATTGGATCAGAATGGTTTATATGATGTAAAGGTAATTGAAAGCCGCGGAATGTTAAGTGACCATTACAACCCGCTGAAAAAAACTGTGGCCTTATCAAGCCATAACTTTCACGAAGCATCTGTAGCCGGTACAGCAGTTGCCGCGCACGAAGTAGGGCACGCGATACAAGACGCGGAAGATTATTCTTTCCTGCGCCTGCGCCATCGTTTGGTTCCGCTCGTAAATATTTCATCCAACATGTCATGGGTGTTCATAATGATCGGTTTCTTCGCCCAACTCAGCGGAGCGCTGCTGATTGGTATTGTCCTTTTGGCGATGGGTGTCATTTTCCAGATCATCACTTTGCCGGTTGAATTCAATGCTTCCAATAGAGCGATGGACCAATTGCTGTCAGCTAATATTATCCGCAATGAGGAAGAGCCTCACGCGAAAAAAGTATTGAACGCTGCAGCGATGACTTATGTGGCTGCTACAGCAGTTGCTGTTTTGGAATTGGCTCGCCTTTTATTGGTCTACTCAAGCATGAACCGTTCGTAATAACGAAAAAGATAGATAGGAAATCGATATTCCGCAAAACAGCTTCGCTTTCCTTGGGGCTTGTACTGAGCTTTAAATCACCACCAATAGAGGAAATGTGTTTCAGGCAGCTCTCTGCGGAAAGAATCCAGCTAACACAGAATGATTGCAGAAATTAATATTTCTCAACTACCTTAAAACCGTTCCGACGAAAATCGGAACGGTTTTTTTTTGCTATTTCGTTAATTCAACGGCATTTTCTGTTCATCCAATGTAAATCCTTCGCCGATGACATCATGGACCTCAATTACCGAAACGAATGCATGGGGATCGACAGAATTGATGATATTTTTCAATCGCACAATTTCATTTCTTCCCACTACACAATACAGCACTTCGCGTTCTTCTTTTGAAAAATGGCCATAGCCGCGGAGTATCGTAATTCCACGGTCCATTTCAATCGCAATGCGGCTCGCTATCTCTTCCTGTGAGTTGGAGATGATCAACGCACCTCGGCCGGAGTATGCGCCTTCCTGCACGAAATCGATCACACGCGCGCCGACAAAGACGGCAACAAGTGTATACATCATTGAACGGTTATCAAGGAATGCAAGCCATGAAAGAAGAATGACTGCGGCGTCGAACAGGAACATCGTTTTCCCCATACTCCATCCCACGTATTTCTGTACCAATCTGGCGATAATATCGACGCCTCCGGTCGTGCCGCCGTAGCGGAATATGATGCCCAGGCCAGCACCGACAAAAATTCCGGCAAAAAGTGAGGCAAGGAATAAATCATGTTCAAGGTCAATCTGAATTTCATATACGAGAAAGATCTTGAGGAAAACTGACACGGCAACTGTTCCGATGATTGTGTAAAGGAACACTTTTTTTCCGAGCAGTTTCCATCCCACAAAGAACACAGGAATGTTCAATAAGAGATTCATCAATGCGGGGTCCCAATTAAGAAGGAAATATAAGATCAATGTGATTCCCGCGAAGCCGCCTTCACCCAGTTCATTCTGGATATTGAAGTGAACAAAACCAAAACTGTAGATGGCGGCACCCAATAATATGAAGAAAATGTTTTTAAGTTGAAGATTTTTCATTTGAGGTCAACTCCATTCTTTATGCTCAACTCTTGTATTATGGGTTATGAACAGGATTTTGACAACATCATCCCTTTTCTTTACGATTAAAACAGGAGTGTGAAGATATGACACAGCAAAAAACAATGAAGCATATGCAGCAGGATGTTGATGATTATATATCACAATTCAAAGAAGGCTATTTTACACCGCTGGAAATGATTGCGCGGTTAACTGAGGAGCTGGGTGAACTGGCAAGGGAAGTGAATCACGTCTATGGACCGAAAAAAAAGAAAGCCAGTGAAGCGGAAGCGAGCATTTCCGGAGAAATGGGTGACTTATTGTTCGTCTTAATAACCATGGCCAATTCTCTGGATGTCGATTTAACGGAATCCCTTGATCAAGTCCTGGAAAAATTCAATACAAGAGATAAAAATCGCTGGACCAGAAAGGATGAAAACAAATGACTATTCGAGTCGCAATTGCGGGAGCTCGTGGAAGAATGGGACAGGAAGCCGTACATACAATCATGAAAAATCCGGATATGGAACTGGTATCAGTGTTGGACTATAAAGAAGTGGGAGAAACATTAGCGGACACACAATTGTTTCCTCAAACCTTTACAGTCCCGATCTTTTTGAAACTGGATGAACTGCACAATAAAACAAAACCCGATGTCCTGGTGGACCTGACATCTCCTGAATCAGTCTATCAGCATACACGGGAAGCTTTGCAGCTTGGAATCCGTCCGGTTGTCGGCACAACAGGATTTTCGGATGAAGAATTGAAAGAGCTTTCTGCTTTCTCTGCGCAAAATGGAATAGGGTGCATCATCGCGCCAAACTTTGCAATAGGCGCGGTTTTAATGATGAAATTTGCCGAGCAGGCAGCTAAATACTTAGGGGATATCGAAATCATTGAGATGCATCATGATCAAAAACTGGATGCACCTTCAGGAACTGCCATGAAGACGGCCAATTTGATCGCTGATCAGCGGGAAGCGCATAGCCAGGGCCATCCCAAAGAAAAAGAAACCATCGCGGGGGCGCGAGGGGCAAACTATGATGGAATGCGAATCCATAGTGTCAGATTGCCTGGACTGGTTGCGCACCAGCAAGTCCTTTTAGGCGGAGAGGGGCAATTGTTGACGATCAGGCACGATTCATTCAACCGTGGATCATTCATGTCAGGGGTGGCGTTGTCTGTCAATAAAGTGATGGAAATAGAGAATCTGGTTTATGGATTGGAAAATATAATCGACTAAAGGGGAAGATGGCATGAAAATCGCTCTAATTGCGCATGACCGAAAGAAAGATGATCTGATTCAGTTTGTAATTGCTTACCAGCCGATCCTGACGGAGAATTCCTTATATGCTACAGGTACGACCGGCCAGAGGATTATTGATGAAACTGGGCTGCCTGTCCATAAATTCCGTTCCGGTCCGCTGGGAGGGGATCAGCAGATCGGCTCGATGATTGCACAGGATGATATGGATATGATCATCTTTTTCCGTGATCCATTGACTGCCCAGCCGCATGAACCCGATGTGACCGCTTTGATCCGCCTCTGTGATGTTTATAATATTCCGCTCGCGACAAATATGGGGACAGCGGAAGTGCTGCTGAAAGGCCTCAAGGAAGGCTTTGTTGACTGGCGCCTGATACGGGAGCGCAGAGGATAGGAGTGTCAAAAATGAGGAAAATGAAAATAGGCATCACCTGTTATCCGACTGTCGGAGGATCGGGTGTTGTCGCTACTGAGCTGGGCAAGCTTCTGGCGGAAAAAGGGCACGAAATCCATTTTATCACTTCAAGCACGCCGTTTAGGCTAAACCGGATGTATTCGAATGTATTCAGCCATCAAGTGGACGTCAATACATATTCGGTTTTTCAATATGCCCCATATGACATTGCGCTGGCGACGAAAATAGCTGAAGTGATCAAAAATGAAAAACTGGATCTTTTGCATGTGCATTACGCGATCCCGCATGCGGTGTGCGCGATTCTGGGCAGGCATATGGCAGAATCCGATATTGGGATCGTAACAACACTGCACGGAACTGACATTACCGTTTTAGGGTCTGATTCTTCATTAAAAGAAGCAATCCGCTATGGCATAGAGAAATCAGATGTGGTGACCGCGGTTTCCAATTCACTGCGGGATCAGACCTATGAGTTAATCGATCCAGATCAGAATATAGAAACAGTCTATAATTTTGTGGATGAAAGGGAGTACCAATTAAAAGATTCCGGCCATCTTAAAGAAGAGCTTGGCATCAAAGAAGATGAAAAAGTGGTGATCCACGTTTCCAATTTCCGTAAAGTCAAAAGGGTGGGGGATGTTGTGGACACCTTCCGCCGGATTCGTCAGCGGGTCTCCAGTAAATTGCTCTTGGTGGGCGATGGACCGGAAATGAGCGGAATCCAGGAACAAGTGAGAGAGTTGGAGTTGGAGGAGGATGTATTATTTCTCGGCAAAAGGGATAATCTGTCCGAATTGTATAATATCAGTGACTTGAAATTATTGCTTTCCGAGAAAGAAGCATTCGGGCTGGTGATGCTGGAAGCGATGGCTTGCGGCGTACCGGGAATCGGCACTAATATCGGCGGGATACCCGAAATCATCGAATCCGGCAAAAACGGTTATCTTGTGGAACTTGGAGATACCGAACAAGCAGCGTTTCACGGCGTGGCGCTGTTGAGCGAGTCTGAAATCGGGGACCGGTTAAAAGCCGGCGCAATAGAAACTGCAGCCTCCAAATTCCATTCCAGCAGGATTCTGAAAGAATATGAAGAGATCTATGAGCGATTGCTGGCTAAAGGTAAGCGCCAATGAACACAGCTATCGATATCATTCTGAAACTCAAGGCTTCCGGTTTTGACGCATATCTGGTCGGGGGAGCTGTACGTGATTTCCTGCTGGGCAAGAACCCGAAAGATTTTGATGTTGCGACATCTGCGGAACCTGATCAAGTGAAAGGCCTTTTTGATCGCACAGTGGACACCGGTATTCAGCACGGGACTGTCCTTGTATTGATGAATGGCGCCGGGGTGGAAGTTACGACGTTCAGAACAGAAGGAAATTACACCGATAACAGGCGCCCTGACTCAGTGGAATTCGTGAAGTCGCTTGAAGAAGATCTGAAACGGCGTGATTTCACTATTAACGCCATGGCCATGACTGAAGAGCTGAAAATTGTCGATTTATTCGGCGGCCGAAAGGACCTCGAGGGGAAATTGATAAGGGCTGTTGGGGAACCGGACGAGCGTTTCCGGGAAGATGCCCTTCGCATGCTGCGCGCTGTGAGGTTTTCGGGACAATTGGATTTTGCGATAGATGATCAGACACTTGCGGCCATCAGGAATAATGCGGCCATGATCGGATCTATTGCAGCCGAACGCATAAAAATTGAATTGGATAAGATCCTAGCCAATCAGCATGCGGCACGCAGCATCGATTACCTGAATAATTCCGGCTTATCCGCCCATCTGCCTTCAGGAGGCTTGTTTCAAATAGATTGGAAAAGCTATAAGCCGACAGGTGATCCGTTGAGCGGGTGGCTGTATGCTTTATGGCGCAATAAAAAAGAAGTGCAGGCTCTGGCCGGTTATAAATTATCCAATGAAGAAAAAGGCTCTTTAACAAAAGCGCTAGAAGCGGCAACAGTGGAAAACTGGGATCCATGGACTTATTACCGTTTTACATTGCGGCAGCTGGAACTTGCGGCTGCATTGACCGATAGACAGGAAGACCCGGCTGTACAAAAAAGCGGCCTGCCTATTCAAGCGAAAGCGGATTTGGCTGTTAACGGCCGTGACCTGATGGATTGGAGCGGCAGGAAAGCCGGGCCGTGGCTGAAGGAAATGCTTGGTATGATTGAGCGGCAGGTCGTCTTGAATGAACTGGATAATGAGAAAGATAAGATAAAGGAATGGTTCATAAGTGAATATAACCGTAACGAATAAACTCGCGCAGCGATTAATGGAAGCATCCGGAGAACCGGTTTCCGGACAGCAATTGGCGGATGAGTTCGGCATATCCAGGACTTCTGTATGGAAACATATAAAAGATCTTCAGGAAAAAGGGTATGAAATCACTTCTGTTAAGAAAAAGGGATATGTATTGACGGGGCTGCCGGATTCACTGGAAGCTTCCACGATCCAGCCTCTGCTGAAAACTCAGCGTTTGGGCAAGACGATCGAATATAGAGGTTCATGTGATTCGACTCAAATCATCGCCCATCAACTGGCTCAGAAAGGTGTACCGGACGGAACAGCGGTATTGGCTGAAGAACAGACGGCAGGGCGCGGGAGAATGGCCAGAAAATGGGATTCGGCATATGGCAAAGGCATTTGGATGAGCATCATCCTGCGGCCGGATGTGCCAATCCAGCGCGCCCCTCAATTTACGCTGATAACGGCAGTGGCTGTCGTCAGGGCAATCGAAGAAGTAACCGGGTTAAGGCCGGATATCAAGTGGCCGAATGATATTCTATTGAATGGAAAGAAATGCACCGGCATATTGACTGAACTGCAGTCGGATGCAGACGGAATCCAGGCTTTGATCATTGGGATCGGTTTGAATGCCAACCAGGAAGCAGCGGATTTCAATGAAGAAGTAAAAGATATCGCCACATCACTCAAAATGGAATCTGGCGCCCATGTAAGCCGCCAGGAACTGGTTCGTTCAATCCTGTTTTATTTGGAACAATATACTGAAATCTATATCAAAGAAGGCTTCGGTGTATTGAAAATGATGTGGGAAAGTTATTCCACCACCATAGGCAGGAAGGTCCGTGCGCGCATGGCAAAAGAGACGCTGGAAGGCATTGCTGAAGGCATAACGGATGATGGGGTTCTGCAGCTCCGGACAGCGGACGGCGAGCTGCATGGCATTTATTCAGCGGACATTGAAATGGAGAAATCATAATTGTTTTTTGGCATCATGTTCTGCTATAGTGTTTTTAGCGGGCAGTATCTTGTAAAAGAACTGCACCGGCAAAATATATCCATAACCTTAATATCTATGAATCTGCCTTGATCTATTGCATGACAGGGACGGAAGAAATGAAGTCAAACATTTTCTGTCCTTCTGCCCATTTTGGGGGAAGGACTTTTTATATGCGGCTTTCTTCCGGGAAGGAGAGAGAAGTATTGCGTAAAATCGAAACAATCGAAGAACTCAAGGAATGGGTTCAGGAACAAAAGAGTGCCGGTTTGAGCATCGGGCTGGTGCCGACTATGGGCTTTCTTCATGAAGGGCATCTGACACTTGTCGAAACAGCGAAACAGGAAAATGATGCGGTGCTGATGAGCATTTTTGTAAACCCGGCGCAATTCGGCCCCAACGAAGATTTCGAACGCTATCCAAGAAATATGGAGCGGGATATGCAATTGGCTGAAACCGCGGGAACAGATGTGATTTTTGCTCCTTCAGCAGACGAAATGTACCCGAGGGAATCCGCTATTACAATATCCGCCGGGAGACTGGCAGATCAATTATGCGGGAAATCACGTCCAGGACATTTTGACGGCGTGCTGAAAGTGGTAACGAAGCTGTTTCATCTGGCTCAAGCTGACCGCGCATATTTTGGCCAGAAGGACGCGCAGCAATTAGCCATCATCGAGTCCTGGGTGGCGGATTTTAATTTTCCGCTGGAAATCAGACGTGTTGCTACAGTCAGGGAACCGGATGGACTGGCGAAAAGTTCACGTAATGTATATTTGAGTGAACAGGAACGCGGAGAAGCGCCGCATTTAAAAAAAGCGCTTGAAATCGGCAAGCAAGCTGTATTGGACGGGAAAAACCCGGTTCCGCTTATGGAACAGCATCTTACCGATAACACATCCGGTAAAATTGATTATATCCAATTGCTGTCTTATCCGGATCTCACGGAAAATGTGGTAAGTGATGCCATATTGGCCTTAGCTGTCCAATTTGAAAAAGCGCGTTTGATCGACAATCTGATATTCACTATAAAGGGGAACTGACAATGCTTCGTATGATGCTCAATTCAAAAATTCATCGCGCCACTGTTACTGAAGCCGATTTAAACTACGTGGGAAGCATCACCATCGACCAGGATCTTCTCGACGCAGTCGGCATGCTGCCGAACGAAAAAGTCCATATCGTCAATAATAATAACGGCGCACGCTTTGAAACCTATATAATTTCAGGAGAACGCGGCAGCGGCGTCATCTGTGTCAACGGAGCGGCAGCGCGCCTCGTTCAAAAAGGCGACATTGTCATCATCCTGTCTTACGCTTATATTATGGATGAAAATGCGCGTGACCATAAACCGACCGTCGCAATCATGGATGGATCCAATAAAATTAAAGAAATCATCAGCTACGAACCTGAAGCGACAATTATGTAGAGGGGAGCCTTCCAAAAGAAGGCTTTTTCTTTTTGCCATCATTGTTATCCGAAAATTGGTCAAGAATTAGACTTGTTTGAAGCCGAACAAAAAAGCGCAAAAGAGCGGGATATGTTACAATTTTTCCATAGGATTAGAAATCGGGGTTTTTTATAAATTGAAAAGAACCTGGAATGGCTTATGCCATTCAGAGCTGAACGGGTGCCGTCGCTTTTCTAGTGTCCAGACTCCAACGGCCAACTCCTCGAGTCGTTAGTCTCTCTGGCTAGGCGGCTGAAAACACGCCGCTACGCCAGAGTTCCTTACGCTTGTCGGAGCTGAGCGGCCGTTTCCGCTTTTCTAGTGTCCAGACTCCGGCGACCAAGTCTTGACCGAAGCCTGCGAGGTCAAGGCTTTGCGACGAAGCTAGTGCAGCGATGCAGGAGCACAGAGCTTAACGGGCGCTGTCGCTTTTCTATTGTCCAGACTCCAGCGGCCCAGCTCTTCGGGTCATAAGTCAATCCAGCTGCGTGGCCAAGGCCACTTCGCTGTCTCGCCTTATGCCTTTCAGAGCTTAACGGGCGCTGTCGCTTTTCTAGTGTCCAGACTCCGGCGACCCAGCTCTTCGGGTCATAAGCCAGTATAGCTATGCGGCAAAAACCGCCGCTCCGCTATCCCGTCTTATGCCATTCAGAGCTAAACGGGTGCCGTCGCTTTTCTATAGAATCACCTAAGAAAGAGGGATTGTCATGAATACAGATAAATATGTTGTCGTCGATATTGAGACGACTGGCCATTCCCCTGTTAAAGGTGATCGGATTATCCAATTGGCAATTGTATCGATTGAAAATGGCAAGATAATGGATACATATACGAAATTCATTAATCCGGGACGCAAAATTCCGATGTTCATCCAGGACCTGACGGGGATTTCCGACGCGGATGTAGCGGAGGCGAAACCGTTTGAGGCTTACGCGGAAACTGTTTTCGAAAAAATGCAGGATGCGATTTTTGTCGCTCATAATACAAATTTTGACCTTCCTTTCCTGCAGAAGGAACTGCAGCGCAGCGGTCTGCCGAAATGGCAGGGCCTTACGATGGATACTGTTGAATTATCCCGTTTGCTTTATCCGACAGCCATCAGCTATAAATTGCAGGACATTACAGCGGATCTGGGCATAGCGCTTGGCAACGCTCACCGGGCAGATGATGATGCTTACGCGACAGCTGAGCTTTTTTTACGGTCAAAAAAAGACCTTGCATCATTGCCGTATGAAACTTTGACTTTATTGCATAAACGCTCATTTCAATTGAAGTCTGATTTATCGCGGTTGTTATATGAAGAAACCGCTAAAAAAAGAGGATCCCATCATAATGAGATGGATCAGTTTAATGGAGTGCCCCTGAAGCCGAGGATGAAACCGGCCAACTGGAAACGTGAGGAATATCAGCCAAAAACGGACTGGCATGAAAGGCTCGCTGAAGTGTTTCCGAAGTTTGAGCCCCGGGAAAGCCAGTTCCAAATGATGTCCGCGATTCACGATACGTTTAATAATGCTGATGAAATGGTTATTGAAGCGTCAACGGGGATGGGAAAAACCATCGCTTATTTATTGCCGGCGGCCAATCATGCACTAATGACTGGAAAACAGGTGCTCGTCAGCACGTATACAACCCATCTTCAAGACCAATTATTATGGAATGAAGCGGGAATCGTAGAGAAATTCATCGGTGAACCGGTCAATATTGCTTTGATCAAAGGATTGGGGCATTATATAGACCTTACAAGGTTCACCGAAATCTTATATGGTGAAGATGAGTCCTATGATGAAACATTCACGATTATGCAAATCCTGATTTGGCTGACCAAAACGTCGACTGGGGATTTAAATGAATTGAATGTTTCCAGCGGCGGCCAATTATTGCTTGATAAAATCAGGCGGTCGCACACGAGAAGGCCGGACCGTGATGAAAAGCCGTTTGATTTTTATGAATATGCGCTTGAACGCGCAAGAAATGCAGATATCATCGTCACCAATCATTCCTACCTCCTTTATCAACCGCATTCCAGCCATTCATTATTGGAAAATGTGGATGCGATTATTTGGGATGAAGCACATCAGGCGGTCCAATCCGCTGTATCCCAGTATGAAAAAACATTCGTTTATACGCAGTGGAAGTATATATTCGGCCAAATCGGAACGTCTGAAGAAAAGCAATTGTATTCCAAAATGAAAATGGCTGCTGAAAAGACCGGTTTTGCGAGTGCCGCCGAAATGGCAAAACTCGATGTCCTGTTCATCGGCTTCACTTCCGTTTTCGACAGGATCAGCACTTTGCTGTCTGTTGAATTTTCGGAGAAATTCAAAGCCCGCAAGCACAAGAAGAATTCACTTCTGCTAAGTGAGATGTATTTGGAAAAAAATGATTTTACGGATCTTTTGCGTTTGCTGAATGAGTGGATCGATATTGCCCAGACCATATTGCAGAGAGCGGAAATGATTATTGAAAAGTCAATTGAAGAAAAATTAATCATTGCGGAGTGGCGCTACTGGACGCAGGAGCTGATGCTGAAAGCTGTGGAGTTCAGTGAAATTTTCGTCTTTCCCAATAACGACGAAGTCAGCTGGATCGAAGGGGACCTCCGCAGCCTCCCGAACAGCCTCTCCCTTTACAAGCGGCCATTCGAAGTGAAGTCGATTATTGACAAGGTGACAGCGCCGATCCGAGGCCGGAAAGCGATCGTCTGGCTGTCCGGCACCATGACTGTTCCGTCCAATGAACGCTTCATTGTAAGCCAATTAGGCGTTCCTGCTTCTGTGCCGATTACGAAATACGAGCCACCCAAAGATTTTTATCAGGGAGCGCGTGTGTTTGTCATAGACGATATGCCGGATATTCAGCAGGTTTCCCAGATTGACTATATAGAAGCTGTAGCTGATGCAGTTATACGCACTGTCCTGGTGACTGAGGGACGCTGCTTTGTTTTGTTCACCTCCAAGGATATGCTGCGTAAAACGGTGGAACTTATTCAGGACACGGGGCTGCTTGATGATTATATGCTCTTTGCCCAAGGAATTTCATCGGGCAGCCGGATGCGTTTATTGAAATCATTCCAGCGTTTCCAGAAATCTGTGCTGTTTGGCACGAACAGTTTCTGGGAAGGCGTCGATGTGCCTGGTGATGCACTGCGCGCGGTAGTGGTGGTCCGGCTGCCTTTCACATCTCCTGATGAACCGGTTTTCAAAGCGAAATCAGAAATGATTTCCAAAGAAGGCATAAATCCGTTTCTCCATTACGCGCTTCCTGAAGCGGTACTGAGGCTGAGGCAGGGCTTTGGCCGGTTGATCCGTTCCAAAGAAGACCAGGGCATGTTCATCGTTTTGGACCGCCGTATCGAAACAAAGTCATACGGACAGGAATTCCTGGATGCGCTGCCGGATGTCGGGGTATCAAAAGTGTCTTTGGAAAAGATGGTAACGGATATTGAACATTGGTATAATAAGCAATGAAAAATGAAAGGAAGGTCGTTCAGATGGAGTCGAAAATTGAAGTGCTTTCCACTGTAAATGTCGCTTACCAGCCGGATTTGTATAAAGTTGTAGATGCGCTCAACCGCACATTAAAACATGATAATTTAATGTTCGGCCTTGCACTCGATAAAGAAGATCCGGAGAAAGCGGTCTTCACGATTTATAAAACATAGGTTCAGGTGATGAGATGAAACAATGGATACTATTTATAGCAGGATTTTTATCGTTTTTGGCAATTGTACTGACCATCTTAATCCTGATTCTCGGCAATAAACCCTTTTCAGATGTGGAAGAAACCGCTATTGCACAGGTTAAGAGCGAGAACCTTTTAACCGAGGTGAGCAGATCGTATGTCTATTCCAATGAACAGCAATCGGTTACCGTTATAGGAACTGACAGCGAAGGGAAGTTAAAAGCTGTATTTGTGCCGATGAGTGGCCAGGAACTTTCTGAAATCGATCTGGAAGGGAAGATAACAGCGCAGGAAGCACGCGGCATCGCTTTTCAGGAAATGGAAGTGAAGGAAGTGCTCCATACCAAACTGGGACAGGAAGACAGCCAGTCGATATGGGAAGTAGTATTTATTACAAAAAATGACAAATTAAATTATGTTTATATTTCAGCGGAAGATGGTTCCGTCTATAAAAGGATTTTAAATTTGTGAAGGGATTGAGGACTTTTGATTAAATTAGCGAATCGTGTTCAAACTCTGACGCCTTCAACTACTTTGGCGATTACAGCTAAAGCCAATGAACTGAAAGCGCAGGGAGTCGATATAATCGGGCTCGGAGCAGGTGAGCCGGATTATAACACTCCTGAAAATATCCTTCAGGCAGCTTACCAATCAATGATGGAAGGCAAAACGAAATATACGCCAGCGGGCGGTTTGCCGGCTTTGAAGGAAGCAATCATCGAAAAGCTGGAGCGTGACCAGCAACTGACTTACACGCCGGCTGAAGTGATGGTGGGAGTAGGGGCAAAACACGTTCTATACACTTTATTCCAGGTTTTACTGGATAAAGGAGATGAAGTCATTATCCCGATACCGTATTGGGTCAGTTATCCAGAACAAGTGAAACTTGCTGAAGGCGTGCCGGTATACATAGAAGCTACAGCCAGCCAGAACTATAAGATTTCACCTCAGCAATTGCGCGAAGCGATTACCGACCGCACGAAAGCGGTTATGATCAACACACCAAGCAACCCGACTGGCATGATCTATTCAAAAGAGGAACTGCAGGAACTGGCTGAAGTCTGCCGTGAAAAAGATATACTGATTGTTTCTGATGAAATCTATGAGAAATTGGTCTACGGCGGCAGTGAGCACGTTTCCATTGCAACTTTATCTGAAGATGCAAAAAAACGCACCATCATTGTGAACGGGGTTTCCAAATCCCATTCAATGACCGGATGGCGCATTGGGTATGCGGCAGGCGATTCCCAATTAATAAAAGCGATGACCAATCTTGCCAGCCATTCGACATCGAATCCGACAACAACTTCCCAATATGCTGCAATTGAAGCGTATAATGGTCCTCAAGGGGCTGTGGAAGAAATGCGCCAGGCTTTCGAAAGCAGGTTGGAAGAGATCTTTCCGAAATTGGAAGCTATTCCAGGCTTTAATGTGATTCGGCCGCAAGGGGCATTTTATTTATTGCCTGATGTGTCGGAAGCAGCTGAGAAGACGGGATTTGCATCAGTCGATGAATTCGTGGAAGCGTTGCTGACGGAAGCGAATGTTGCGGTGATCCCCGGTTCAGGCTTTGGTGCGCCGTCCACAATCCGACTGTCTTACGCCACTTCGCTGGAAGCATTGAATGAAGCGGTGGAGCGAATCGGTAAATTCGTATCGTCAAGATGGCAAAAATAAGTTGAAAACATTTTCTTGGAGGCTAGTATGAAAAAAATTACAATTGCCGAGATGGCTAAATATAACGGTCAAACGATTAAATTGGGTGCTTGGGTCGCAAACAAACGCTCAAGCGGTAAAATCGCGTTTCTTCAATTACGCGATGGCTCAGGATTTGTTCAGGGTGTCGTGGTAAAAGCTGAAGTCGGAGAAGAAGTGTTCGCTGCAGCAAAAGCATTGACACAAGAGACATCCCTATATGTCACTGGAGAAGTAAAAGAAGATGAACGTTCCGCATTCGGCTACGAATTAGCGGTCACAGGCATCGAAGTGATTCATGAAGCGAAAGATTTCCCGATTACACCAAAAGAACACGGCACAGAATTCCTGATGGATAACCGCCACTTATGGCTTCGTTCACGGAAACAGCATGCAATCATGAAAGTCCGCAATGAAATCATCCGCGCCACTTACGAATTCTTCAACGATAATGGTTTCGTGAAAGTGGATCCACCGATTTTAACCGGTTCTGCACCAGAAGGGACTTCTGAACTTTTCGCTACTAAATATTTTGAAGAAGATGCATTCCTTTCCCAATCCGGTCAGCTTTATATGGAAGCAGCGGCAATGGCATTAGGTAAAGTATTCTCATTCGGACCAACTTTCCGCGCTGAAAAATCCAAGACCCGCCGCCACTTAATCGAATTCTGGATGATCGAACCGGAAATGGCGTTTATGGAGCACGATGAAAGCCTTGAAGTGCAGGAGCAATTTGTTTCCCATATTGTTCAATCCGTATTGAAAAACTGCAAACTTGAGCTGGACCGTCTGGGCAGAGATACATCGAAACTTGAAAAAATCAAAGCGCCATTCCCGCGCATCACTTATGATGAAGCAATCAAATGGCTGAACGACAATGGCTTCAATGACATTGAATGGGGCGATGACTTTGGCGCGCCGCATGAAACAGCTATCGCTGAAAACTACGACATGCCAGTATTCATCGTCAATTACCCGATCGGCATCAAGCCGTTCTATATGCAGCCGCATCCGGAACGTGATGACGTCGTTCTTTGCGCTGATTTGATCGCACCGGAAGGTTACGGTGAAATCATTGGCGGATCGGAACGCATCTATGATTACGAGCTGATGAAACAGCGCATCAAGGAGCATAATCTTGATGAATCTGCGTACGCTTGGTATCTGGAACTCAGTAAATACGGCGCAGTGCCGCATTCGGGCTTCGGACTTGGCTTGGAGCGCACAGTCGCATGGATTTCAGGAGCAGAGCATGTCCGCGAATCCATTCCGTTCCCGCGTTTATTGAACCGTTTGTATCCGTAATAATTTTTAGAAGAAATATTCATGTAATTGAACCAAAAATAACACACTTGATAAATCGCTTCGGCGCTTAGGACAGTGCGAAGATTATGCTCCTGCGCACTGCTCGTCGCAAAGGAGGGCCATCTTCGTATGGCACACCTTGGCTCCCGCAATAAGCCGAGAAGAACACTCGTCTTATTGCTTCGCCCAGTCCAGAGGCGCGCCGGCGCTGAGAGAATTTTCTAAAGGTATGAAGCAAAACAGCCCAGACATTGAAAACATTTTTCAATAATTAGTATGAAAGTCGTGCTGCTGTCTCTGCATCGCTTCGCTGCTTCGTCGCAAAGACTTAGCCTCACAAGCGTCGGCTAATGTCTTCGTAGCTGTTTTGCGGAATATCGTTTATCAAAATCTTGAAAATAGTAATAACAAATAGAAAGGTGGTTGGGATATGAAACAGCCAGATCGACTTCAGACATGGATCGAGAAGGGGAATGTTCACATTTCCCAGCTTTTTTTTCAATTTTATAAGGAATTGAAGATTTCGGATGATGAGGCCATGCTGCTTATGCATGTTCATGCATTTCAGCAGTCGGGAAACCATTTCCCGACTCCGGATGAAATCGGAGCACGTATGATGTGCTCTCAAAAAAGCGTTACGACCATGCTGCAGAAATTGATGCAGCAAGGATTCATTGCCATAGAACAGGAAACGGCAAATGAAATCCTGACAGAAAATATCTCACTTCAGCCTCTATGGGATCGTTTGCTTGACTGTGTCGATCAAGAGGCACATCAGGAGAAGGTACATTCCCAAAAAGAAATGGAAGGCCAGGTATTCCAGTTGTTTGAACAGGAATTCGGGCGATTCCTGTCTCCAATGGAAATAGAGACGATTTCAATGTGGATGGATCAGGACGGGCATACACCGGCTGTCATCAGGATGGCGCTGAAAGAAGCGGTTATCTCTCAAAAAATGAGTCTGCGCTATGTTGACCGCATCCTTTTCGAATGGAAGAAAAAGAATATCAAGACTTCATCGGAAGTCACGAAACATGCAGCAACTTTCAGGGAAAAAAATATCCAGATCCAGCCTTCGACAGACAACACTGCAAAAAAAGTGAAATTCTATAATTGGCTGGAAGACCGGAATTAGCAGGTGATTGAAATGATGTCAAAAAAAGAATGGCAATTATGCCTTGAGGAAATGGATCATATGTTTCCTGACGCGCATTGTGAGCTTATTCACCGCAATCCGTTCGATCTATTGATTGCGACTTTGCTGTCCGCGCAGTGCACGGATAAATTGGTCAACAAAGTGACCGCAGACCTTTTCAAGAAATACCATACTCCGGAAGATTATGTATCTGTGCCGCTTGAAGAGCTTCAGAATGATATCCGTTCAATCGGGTTGTTCCGCAACAAAGCAAAAAATATCCAGGCATTAAGCCATATCTTGATTGAACAATTCAACAGTGAAGTGCCAGCGGATCGTGATTTGCTGACGACATTGCCGGGAGTGGGGAGAAAGACGGCGAATGTTGTTGTTTCAGTAGCTTTTGGAATACCCGCACTGGCCGTTGATACGCATGTTGAACGGGTGGCGAAGCGTCTTGGACTTAATCGCTGGAAAGATTCGCCGCTGCAAGTGGAAGAGACCATCATGAAAAAGACGCCGGCGGAAGACTGGTCAAAAACCCATCATCAGATCATTTTCTTTGGACGCTACCATTGCAAATCCCAAAATCCTGGCTGCCATATCTGTCCATTGTTCGACAGGTGCAGAGAAGGAAAGAAACGCGAGAAAAAAGGGCTGGTTAAGCGTGAGCAAATTACGGAGATCAATTGATAAGGAAAGCATAACGCCATTTTTTGAGGCATGGACCAAGTTGGACGAAGAGATCGGAATTATACATGTGAACAAGAACAGCAGCCCGGCTGCATTGATGGATGAAGGAATTATTTTATATAAATCTTTATTGAGACAATGCAGTACCGGCGAAGAAAAGATCGAACCGCTGAATAATCTTGAGCGACTGGCTTTCATAGAAGCGAATTGCAGAACTTTTGCCGCTTATCGGCAGCTGCAGGAATTATTCAATGAAATGCACAAGAAAATTGCTTCGAAAAGGGCAATTCTCAATAGAACTGATAATTGAACAGAAAAATACCCTTAAGCAAAGTCTGCTTAAGGGTATTTTTTGTGAAGTTATTCTTCGTCATCATCGTTGTTGCCATTACCATTATTATTGCCATTTCCATTAGCGGGAGGGACAGAAGCGCCATTGGCTTCACCGTCGGAATTTTCTCCGTCGCCGCTGCCGTCTTCAGGTGGGGTTTCACCATCACCTTCACCGTCTCCGCCGTCTTCTGGAGGCGTTTCACCATCACCATTGCCTTCGCCTTCACCATCACCGTTTCCGCCATTTCCGTTGCCTTCTCCATTTCCTTCACCTTCAGGAGGGGCTTCGTCTTCTGGTGGAGCTTCGTCTTCAGGAGGTGCTTCCTCGTCTGCCGGCGGAGTTTCTTCCGGTTCCTCCGGCTCTTCAGGAGGTGTCACTTCAACAATGACTGAAGCGGGATCGCTTCGTTGATCATCTTTTACCGCGGTAACGCTGAAAGTATAAGCCCTGCCTTCCTCAAGCGCTTCGTAGGTATAGGATTTATCTCCGGTAGTAGTGAGTACAGACCGGTTGCCGTCAGCTTCTACTGCAACTTCGAACTGTACATCTTCAATGTCACCATAATTCCAGGTCAATTCGACATTCGACCCATCAACGGAAGCACGCAAACCTGTTGGTGCATCCAGGTCTTCCTGGACGAATTCTTCAGATACTTCATTAGGAACTGTACCGCGTACGAATAATTCTGTGCTCTTTTGATCCGAAGGTGTGTAGTCGCTTGCCAATTGAAGTGGATCTGTTCCAACTTCAATCGTAGCTTCTACGACAGATTCAGGCTGCTGGAATCTTCCAGCGTCAGGAGAAGAGATTTTAGACATGACATCTTTGAATACTTGTTGAGACAATAATCGTTCGTTGGAAGCGGTATCCATTGCTCCTTTACGGGTAGGATAACCACTCCAAACTGAAATCGAGTATTCAGGGGAATATCCTGCAAACCAGATGTCCGGGGCAGAACTGCTGTCATGGCCGTAATCTGCGAATTCTTTTTCAGTAAAGTTCGTAGTACCGGTCTTGCCAGCGATATCTACGCCATTGACAGCCGCAGTCGTTCCAGAAGCACCTGAAAGATTTGGATTGAGTACGTCACGCAGCATATCAGTAACCATATAAGCTGTGCTGTCTTTCATTGCCGGCACTGATTCAGGTGCGACAACTTGTTCAGTCGTACCGTCACGGAAAACAATCTTAGTTACCGTGTGCGGTTTAGTGTAAATTCCATCATTGCCGAAAGCTGCGAAAGCTCCAGCCATCTCTACCGTATTGATATTTTCCTTAGGTGAACCGATTGCTGCAGATTCAAATATATCCCCAAAATTCAACCCTAATTTCTGGGTAAATTCTTTTGCGTTTTCCGGACCTACTTCGTTCAATGTCTTAACAGCCGGTACGTTGCGTGAGCGGTAAAGAGCTTCCCGCATCGTCATTTCACCCAGGAAATTGCCATCGAAGTTCCGGACTTCCTTATCACCGTCTTCATATGAATAAGGTTCATCCACCAAAGTTTTACCGGTCGACCAGTTCAAGTATTCGATAGCGGGACCATAATCCAGCAATGGCTTGATTGTGGAACCGATCTGGCGGTCGCGAGCTGTCGCATAATTGCGTCTGACATCACCGCTGTAATCGCGTCCAGCACCAATAGCGCGGATCGCGCCGGTTTCAGTATCGACAACCGTCAAAGCTGACTGGACTTCATCGTTGAAGAAAATGTCAGATGCCATTGTGTCATTTACGGCTTTTTGTACATCAGGTTCAAGAGTTGTGTAAACAGTTAGACCTTCATCAAGGGAAATATCTTCATCCAATGCCTCGATTTCACTTTCGACCATTTCCATGAAAGCTGTATATTCGCCGCTCGGCGGAGTAGGACGCTGCTCCTCAGGCAACAGGGTTTCAGTAACCGGAATAGCCTGGGCAGCTTCTTTTTCTTCAGTTGTTATTTTTCCATGCTGTTCCATCAGGCTGAGTACGATATTGCGCCGGTCTTGTGCCCGGTCCGGATTATTGAAAGGGTTATAGCCGTTGGGACTCTGCGGCATACCTGCGAGCATCGCTGCTTCGTGCAATTCAAGTTCCGAAACATGCTTGCCGAAGAAATTCTCAGAAGCCGTTCCAAAACCGTATGTGTTGCCGGACATCAGGATTTTGTTGAAATACATTTCAAAGATTTCTTCTTTTGAATATTCCTGTTCCAGCTGGTAGGCAAGATAGGCTTCCTGCGCTTTACGTTCAAGTGTCTTGTCGTTTTTCAGGAATGAATTCTTAATGACCTGCTGGGTGATCGTGCTGGCGCCTTGTGAACCGAAACCACCGGTGACGTTCGCAATAACCGCGCCGCCAAGGCGTATGATGTCGATACCTGGATGCTCATAGAAACGATTATCTTCCGTGGCAAGAATTGCATCTTCCATCAATTTCGGAATATCTTCGTAATTTACATATTCCCGGTCTTCAACTGTCATGTAGGGTATTTCCGTTTCCCCGTCTGCCGCTAAAAACGTCGGGCTGATCGGGTCGCGCAAAAGTTCTTCGTCAAGTTCCGGCGCACCGCTGGCGTAATAAGTGAACAGGCCGATGCCGAATACCAGTCCGATGACCCCAATGATGAGAATAGTCAGGATGATCCGTTTAAACCAGCCGCCTGCTGAGGTTTTCTTTTTCTTGTTTTTTTTCTTTTGCTGTTCCATTGCTTTTCTGCGCTGTTCGCGCGACATTTGTTTTTCGCTCACAAAATGTTCCTCACTTTCGTTGGTGCTGTTTACTGAAACTTATTCAAATGGGGCAGATAGTCGATGCGGGGAAACGCACCGGGCTTCAATTCGATGCCGGTTTCTTCAATTTCCGCCAAAGTCACAGACTTCCTGCCGCCGTCCATCATTCTATTCCAAAAAAATTCAAAAGCTTCAAAGGGGACAATGAAATAACGGTCAATGGAAGAAAAGCGAATGATAAGGAAAGCCAATCCATCATGTTTCACGACTTGGGCCATGTGATGGATTTGGTGTTCATGAATATTCTTCAGTGGAAACGAAGTTTTATTCTCTGTTTCCTTTGCTTCGAAATCTATATATTTGCCGTTCCAGACACCGTTATAGTCAGTGGTGGACGGGGAACGGAAATAGGCTTCCTTGATGACAGCGGCGCTTCTGGAAGGATATTCGACTCTGACGATCTGGACAGGAACCGGTTTTTTGTGGATGACTGCATGTCCGAGCTGCAGATAATAGTCGTTTGTCTCATTCAATTCATCCTCTAGTGTTTTACCCCGATTACTGAAAGAGAAATCTTTTTTCTTCTTTTTCTTCTTCTGATCCGTTTGCTGTTCTTTCTGCGGAACGAATTTTTTGCCATTCGGATAGTTGATTGCCATTGTGATACACCTCGCTTACTTTATCATATCACATAGGATTAGACGATTAATGAACCCTTAAGTTCCATTTCGCTAGATTCATGATAGCCGAAAGCGGGGTGAAAGCCAATTGAAAAGAATGTCTGTTCGTTCATAGTCGTCTCCCAAAGGCGTATATGATAAACTGAGGACATTGGAGGGATCTTGAAAAATGAATATCCGTGAACTTTCTTCCTTATTATATGATGAATGCGGAAATTGCCAGGATCGCTTTTTTGATATGCGTGAACGGGATGCCGTGCCTGATTTTTATGAGGATGTAAAACCATATGCCGATTATTGGCACGATAAAATAAATCAATGGCAAGAGGAATCGCTTCTTTATATACAGCAGGAACGTCCGAAATATGTCCATAAGCCGCAGATTGATACAGCGGCGGAAGGAATGACGCAATTTTTCGTTCAGAGTTTTTATAAGGAAACAAGCAAGAAACGTTTTATCCAAACCATACAGGCGGCCCAGTATACATTGCAGACGTTTATGCTGGCCATAGACGAAAAGAGCGATACCAGATGATCAGAAAGAAAACATTGCCACAATTGATGGATGAATGGAAAACTGAGCCGGATATGATGGAGCGGATTGTCCATTGGCACACGAAGGAAGAAAAGCCGGCGAGGTACGCCGATTTTCCTGAAAAGATGCATGACAGCCTGAAAGCTGCACTCAGGAAAAAGGGCATTGAGCAATTATATACGCATCAGCGCCAAGCTTTTGATCTGGCTCAGGAAGGCAAGTCTTACACAGCCGTCACTCCGACTGCTTCAGGAAAGTCCTATTGCTATCATCTCCCGGTGCTGCATAAGATCCTCAACGATCCAGGCGCACGGGCGCTGTATCTGTTTCCCACAAAAGCCTTGGCCCAAGATCAGAAAAGTGATCTTCACGATCTGATAGAAAAAACGGAAAAGGAGATTTTATCCTATACGTATGACGGCGATACATCCCCGGCAATCAGAACGAAAGTGCGCAAAGCGGGACAAATTGTCATGACTAACCCGGATATGCTGCATTCAGCTATTTTGCCGCACCATACAAAATGGGTGTCGTTGTTTGAAAATCTCCATTATATTGTCATAGATGAGCTGCATACGTATAAAGGGGTTTTCGGAACGCATGTCTCACATGTAATCAGACGCCTGAAAAGGATTTGCGAATTTTACGGCAGCAACCCGGTGTTCATCTGCACATCCGCGACAATTGCCAATCCCAAGGAATTGGCGGAAGCCCTGACTAATGAAGAGCATGCCCTTATCGACCAGAACGGAGCGCCTTCAGGCAAAAAGCATATCGTATTCTATAACCCGCCGATCATCCACCCGACTTTCGGGGTCAGAAGAAGTGCGGTGCTTGAAGTGCGGGATTTGGCGACCTTGCTGTTAAAACAAGGGATACAGACAATCGTCTTCGCCAAAAGCCGTGTCCGAGTGGAAATGCTTGTGACATATCTGCAGGCAATCACCAAGATGAAGCTTCAGGATGAATCCATCAAAGGTTACAGGGGCGGTTATTTGCCGACTGAACGGCGGGCGATCGAGAAAGGTCTGCGGGACGGTTCGATTCAATGTGTTGTTTCGACAAACGCCTTGGAACTTGGCGTCGACATCGGCCAGCTGCAGGCTTGCATCATGACGGGCTATCCCGGGAATATTGCCAGCGCATGGCAGCAGGCCGGCCGCGCCGGAAGACGCCAGGATGAATCGCTGGTTGTCTATGTTGCACAGTCGACAGCGCTGGATCAATATATTATAAATAATCCTGCTTACCTATTGGATCAGTCACCTGAAGAAGCGAGAATCCATCCTGAGAACATCATCATTCTAATGGACCATTTGAAATGCGCTTCATTTGAATTGCCTTTTTCGACAGATGAAATGTACGGTGAATTTGAAGTGCAGGAATTGCTCGAATATCTGCAGGAACAGGGTGTACTGGTACGCACTTCCGACCGCTGGCATTGGATGAGCGACCGTTTTCCGGCACACGATATATCACTGCGTTCAGCTTCACAGGAAAATGTTGTGATCATCGACCAGTCGGTTCCCGCTGATACCCGGGTGATAGGGGAGATGGACCGCTTCAGCGCGTTGACTTTATTGCATGAAGAAGCGATCTACCTTCACCAGGGGACCCAGTTCCAGGTTGAAATTTTGGACTGGGAGGAAAAGAAAGCTTATGTGCGGGAAGTTGATGTGGATTATTTCACAGATGCCAATCTGGCAGTCGAATTGAAAGTGATGAGTGAAGATAAAACGAAAGAGATGCAAGGGGCGGAAGTTTTTTACGGCGATATCGCGGTATTGGCAATGCCGACTATTTTCAAGAAAATCAGATTCGATTCTCATGATAATATCGGTTCGGGTCCTATTTCATTGCCGGCCGAAGAACTGCACACTTCTTCAACATGGCTGAGTTTCAGCAAACCGGATGGATTCTCGGATTCGGAGTTATCGGATATGATGACCGGTGCGGCATACGCCATCGAATCATTCATCCCGATTTTCGTGTCCTGTGACCGCCGCGACGTTCATGTGGTGCCGCAGGTGAAGTCCCCGCATAACGATTTGCCTTCATTCTTTATACATGATTCCTATCCTGGAGGCATCGGAATCAGTGAACGGATCTATGATATGTGGCTGCCGCTCCTTGATAAAGCGAGGAGCCACGTCGCTGAATGTCCATGCCTGGATGGCTGCCCTTCGTGTATAGGAGCGCAGGATGCAATGGTCAATATGAAGGAAAATGTCATCAGATTACTCGACGAGCTTCGCGAAGAGAGGTGAGAGCCGATGTCGTTCGAAAATAAACTGCTGCAGATGAAAGGCATGCTGAAGAAAGACGCAGGTGCCAAGCCGAAGCAGAAAACACAAAAGCAGGAAAAGAAGAGGCCGCTGCATGAAGACAGATGGCAGGATATCGGCCTTGAATTGGTGGAGAACGAATATGGATTCGTTTTTAAAAAAGTGATCAGCTATCCATTTGAAACGCGTCATGGAAAAATTGGATTAAATGAATTGGACAGGGTATTGGCTGCATGGGAAAATGTCGGGTTCGACCATCCGTTCAAATTGAAGAAAGAAGAGCGCATCCTTTTCTTTGATACTGAAACGACTGGCCTCAGCGGCACTGGAGCTTATATCTTCCTTGTGGGATTATTGGAACGGACTGACGAGGGGTTTGAAATGGTCCAGTATATTATGCCGGACCCTTCCAATGAAGCCGCTTTTCTGTACGAAACGAATCTTTGGCGGTCGGAAGACCCGATCATTTTCTCTTATAATGGCAAAAGTTTTGATTGGCCGCAACTGACATCGAGGTGGACGATGCACCGCAATATTCTGCCGAAACTGAAAACCCTGCGGCAAATCGACTTGTTCCATGGCACAAAAAGGATTTGGAAAAACGAATTGGCCAGGATGAAGCTGAGCACCATCGAGGAAGAAAAGCTTGGTTTCAGCCGGGAGGGTGATGTGCCCGGTTTTTTGATACCAGCCATCTATCTTGATGCAGTGAAAAGCGGCTATCCGGAAGCTCTGGATAAAGTGCTGTATCATAATGAACTGGACATTCTGTCACTCGTATCCCTTTATGTATTGTCATCAGATCTTTTAATGGAAGATCTGGAGTCTGAAACGTTTGGTGCTTATACGAATATCGGCAAGTGGTACGCGGATCTGAAACAATACGACCAAAGCGCCGCTTATCTCGAGCACGTAACAGCTGAACGGGGAGCTTCTTCGGCACTGGCCCGTTATTTTCTGGCGATACAGCGAAAACGGAGCGGACATTATGAAGAAGCCGTAAAGCTGTTTACGGAAGCTGCGCCGAATTTAAAGGGACCAGTCGAAGTGGAAGCCTGGATACATGCGGCTAAATTATATGAACATCAAGTCAAAGACTATGACAAGGCGCTGATCATGGCAGGTTTCGCTAAAGAGTCCAGCGGCCATACGAAAGTCAGGAACTCGCTTGTCCGGGATATCGATAAGAGAATAGCTCGCCTCGAAACCAAAAAACAAAAAATTCGTCCTTCAAATGAGAAGTTTTAAAACACAAAAATTATGCTTATGATATACTTACCATAAGCAGTCTTTTATCCCGTATTAACGGTCATTAAGTCTCCCGCGTCCCTGCGCGGAAGACCAGCTGGCCGTAAAAACCCGATTGGATCAACTAACATTCAGTGGAACATGTTTCCCGCCGCTGAATGAAGTTTCTCTTTATGGAAGGACGATTTAAATGGACAATAAATTCACAGCTAAAGATATTTTAGAAAAAGATTTTAAAACAGGTATGCGCGGCTACAACCAGGATGAAGTTGATCATTTCCTTGATGATATCATTCAGGATTATGAAGTCTTCACGAAAAAAATCGATCAATTGATGAATGAAAACAAGCGTTTACGCGCTGAACTTGAAGATGCTCCACGCAAACAGGCGACACCTGCACCAGGAACAACGAATTTTGATATTCTGCGCAGACTCTCCCATTTGGAGAATCACGTCTTCGGCAATAAACTGAACAACGAGTAATACCCTTTGTTTTATTGATGAAAATGCAGTATACTGATGAAGCCATTGGAATTCCGGCAATCGCTCCGGCTACCGGCCGGAGAGGAAAGTCCATGCTCGCACGGACCTGAGATGGCCGTAGTGATCGCGCTTAGCGAAACAATAAGCTAAGGCAGCTGTTATGCAGCTGACGGCGGGTAGAACACCTAAGTCTTCGGATATGGTCGAAATACCCTGAAGGTGCCACAGTGACGGAGCTGTATAAGAAATTATACAGGTGGAACGAGGTAAACCCCGCGAGTGAGAAACCCAAACTATGGTAGGGGCACTTTTCCGAAGGAATTGAACTGAGGAAAAGGCAGGCATAGCCTTGCAGATAGATGATTGCCTTCCAAGTGTACAAGGCGAGAGCCGTTTGAGTACGTGGAAAACAAAACATGGCTTATGGAATTTCCGATGGTCTTAAATTGCAATTAAAAAAAGCTCTCCCCAGGGAGGGCTTTTCTTATGATTACAGATAGAAGAGGATGCGGTGTTTTTGGCTGATCAGCGATTTGTTGAAATGGAAGAACTTACGATTTCAGGATTTCCAATCGAGTTATCCGAAAAAGTGTTTCAGAAGGTTGCAGAAGGAATCATGATAACCGATCTTTCCAAAAGAATTCTGCATGTCAATCCGGCTTTTGAAATTGTTACAGGATTCCAGCGGGATGAAGTAATCGGCCATACGCCGAAAATTTTGCAGTCGGGCATCCATAAAGGTGATTTCTACCAAAGTATGTGGACGGAAGTGCAAACTACGGGAGAATGGCAAGGTGAAATATGGAATAGGCGTAAAAATGGTGAAATATATCCTGAATGGCTTAATATCATGGCCATTCGCGATAATGCCGGGGAAATTCGGAATTACTGCGGCATCTTCACGGATTTGACCGACCGGAAATCTGCTGAAAAAGAGCTGAAGGAAATGGCGCTGACCGATTCTCTTACAGGAGTTTCGAACCGCTATGACTTTGCCGAACGGATGCAGCAGCTGCTGAAGACTTCCGAAAAGTATACAATTACGCACTCCCTGCTATTCCTGGACCTCGACCGCTTCAAACAAATCAATGATTCCCTCGGCCATGATATTGGAGACCGATTGTTGGTCGAAGTTTCACAGCGCATCCGTGAATTGATAAAAAACAAAGACATCATTGCCAGATATGGAGGCGACGAGTTCGTTATCGCCTTATCGGCCATTAAACATCCGAGGGAAGCCGCCCATTTAGCCGAAAGCATTATTGATGCACTGGGACGGCCATTCCTTTTGAATGAAGAAGAGATTTATATTTCGACAAGCATAGGGATTTCACTTTATCCCAATGATGGGCAGACAGCAGATGAATTATTGCGGAAAGCAGATAAAGCGATGTATTTTTCGAAAGAAAATGGCAGGAACCAATTCTGTTTTTTCCATGATGAATTAAAACCGTCCTCCAAAAGGCATGTTGTTCTCGAAAGTGAATTGCGAAAAGCGATAGAGTTGAAAACGGTTAAAATGGTCTACCAGCCGAAAATTGACATAGTCAATAATCGTATAATCGGTTATGAGGCTCTAGTCAGGTGGGAAAGCGAAAAACTGGGTCAGGTATCGCCGGCCGAATTTATTCCGCATGCGGAGTCTTCCGGATTAATCGCACCATTAAGTGAGCTTATCTTCGAAAAAGTCTGTGAAGATTTTATACAATTCAATATGGAGCGCGGCAACAAAGCTCCGATTTCCATAAATATATCAGGGATGCATTTCCAGCAAAGCCAGTTTGTTTCGACATTAAAATCCGTGTTTGAAAGGATGAATTGCCAGCCTTCTTTTTTTGAACTTGAATTGACGGAACATACAATTATGGCGAACGGAACAGAAACAGCCGATAAATTGAATGAACTTAAAAATCTCGGGTTTAAAATTTCAGTTGATGATTTTGGCACTGGCTATTCATCCTTAAGCTACCTTCATCGTTTTCCGATTGATTATTTGAAAATTGATCGGAGTTTTATAAGCAATATCAATGGCATAAAAGAAAATGAATTGATCGTCAATGCAATCATCAATATGGCTGCCAGCCTTCAGATGGATGTCATTGCAGAAGGTGCTGAAACGACTGAGCAGGTGGAATTGCTTCGCAGACTCGGCTGTGGTATTGTTCAAGGATATTATTTCAGCAAGCCGATGCCTGCAGAAAGCGTCAGTTATTTTGTGGAAGAATGGAATATCAGTCAACAGGAAAGGGTGTAAGTATGGCTACATATAAATTGTTAGCGACTGCCGCAATGGGCCTCGAGTCCATTGTCGCCAGTGAAGTGAAAGACATGGGTTACGACACCCAAACCGAAAACGGTAAAGTTTTCTTTGAGGGAGACGAGCGGGATATCGCCAAAACAAATCTTTGGCTGCGTACAGCAGACCGTGTAAAGATTATTGCCGGTGAATTCAATGCTTATACTTTCGATGAACTATTCGAAAAGACGAAGGAAATTGAATGGGAAAAATTCCTGCCGGTGGACGCTGAATTTCCTATACAGGGAAAATCAGTGAAATCGACTTTGCATTCGGTGCCGAATTGCCAGTCCATCGTCAAGAAAGCGATTGTCGAACGATTGAAAAAAGCTTACCATCGAAACTCTTTCTTGGATGAAACTGGTCCACGTTTCAAAATAGAAGTTTCCATACTAAAAGATAAAGTTCAATTATCTATAGATACCAGCGGCGCAGGCTTGCATAAACGCGGCTATCGTGTCGACCAGGGGGAAGCGCCACTGAAGGAAACACTTGCAGCGGCTCTGGTGAAATTATCACGCTGGACACCGGACCGCCCTTTTGTCGATCCATTCTGCGGTTCAGGTACAATCGTCATAGAAGCGGCAATGATCGGCCAAAACATTGCACCGGGCTATAACCGGGAATTTGACAGTGAAAAATGGCCATGGATCGGTGAAGATATCTGGAACGAAGTGCGGGAACAGGCAGAAGAGATGGCGAATTATGATCAGCCGCTGAGTATTCTGGGTACCGACATCGACCACCGGATGGTAAAGATAGCTGAACAAAATGCGCTGGAAGCCGGATTTGCCGATATCATCCAGTTCGAACAGCGACAAGTCAAAGATTTTAAAACTACTGAAGAAAATGGTGTTGTAATCGGCAATCCTCCTTATGGTGAACGAATCGGCGAGATTGAAATTATTGAAGAGATGATCCAGGATATGGGAAGGATATTTTCGAAGCATCCGACTTGGTCTGTTTATATCCTTTCTTCAATGGCAAGATTTGAAACGCTCTATGGCCAGCCGGCTACAAAGAAAAGAAAATTGTTCAATGGTTTTATACGCACGGATCTGTTCCAGTTCTGGGGAGAGCGTCCGAAAAAATAAAAATGATGGAACGGAAGAGCATCAGCTCTTCCGTTTCTCTGTGAGGAGAGTTTATGAGACAACCTATACCATTTCCGTTATCGAAAGATAAAACCTTCTTTGAGTCTTTGAATGATTGGATCGGAGACGTTTTTTACGATGAGCTGCCGGAAAAAGGGTACGATCTTCGCGATGAACAGATCTTTATGGCATTTCAAATGGAGAAAACCTTAAAAGAAAAATCGGTAATGTTTGCGGAAGCAGGCGTAGGCACAGGGAAAACGCTTGCCTATCTGCTCCCGGCAATCGCCTACGCCAGATATACAGGAAAACCGGCGTTAATTTCCTGCGCCGATGAAACACTGATTGAACAGCTTGTTAAAAAGGGCGGGGATATTGACCGTTTGGATGAGCTCTTTAAATTGAACCTGGATGTACGGCTGGCAAAATCACGTGACCAATATCTATGCCTGCAGCGACTCGAAGGTGCAAAGAAAAGAAGCGGAGCGGATTTTCTGGACGACATTGAATCCCGGCTGCCGGAATTCGTCAATAAGACATTTTCGATGCAGAACACATATCCATACGGGGAACGTTCAAGTTTTCCGGAAATCAATGACGAACAATGGCAGCAGGTCAATTACCATCCGATTCAGAACTGTGCGACGTGTGAACTTCGCAATAAATGTGGCCAGACCATCCACCGCAACCATTACCGTGAAGCGACGGACCTTGTCATTTGTTCCCACGACTTCCTGATGGAACATCTGTGGACAAAAGAAGCCCGCATCCGCGAAGGGCAGACACCGTTATTGCCTGACTTCTCCCAAATCGTGCTTGATGAAGGCCACCTGCTGGAATTCGCCGCGCAGCGGGCTTTGACATATGAAGTTCAGGAAAGCACACTCCTTGATGTCACAGAAAGTATACTGGCAGATAATGTCCGTGAAAAGACCTTGAACATGATTGAAGAGACGATCGATCTGCATAACGAATTTTTCCTCTTGCTCCGGAAAAACATAGTGGCAAGTGATGAAGAACGAAAGGCGATTAGCAGAGATCCGGCGTTGATCAGTTTAGGCAAAGGGCTGGTCAATCACATTAATCTCTTATTAGAGGAATTTGTTTTTGAAGGTGAATTATTTACAATCCCTGAATATGAATTGCGTCTGGCGGAAGAGTTCTTTGAGAAATACATCTTCTCGATGGGTTTATTCACGGAAGAGGGAGACGCAGTGCACTGGCTCGAAATAAAAGATGACATTGAAACACTGGTCATCATGCCTCGTCTGGTGACAGATATTCTGGACGAAAAACTTTTCGATGGAAAAGTGCCGATCATTTTTTCATCTGCGACATTATCCATTAAAAAAGATTTCAGCTATTTGTCGGACAGCCTGGGCATTGATAAATACCAGTCATTTACTGTACCTTCGCCTTTTGACTATGAAGATGTCATGAAAGTGCTGAAACATCCACTGGAACAGCGGGATAAATTCCAACGTGCCTATGATTTACTGTCGAGTGGAGAACAGACACTGATTTTATTCAAATCGAAAATGGATATGGAGAATTTCAAGCAATCATTGCCGCTTGACCACGCTTATAAAATTGAATTCGAAGGTGATCGTGAATTATCTACCGTCGTCAAGGATTTCCAGGATGCCAAATTCCAGGTGCTTTGTTCTTACCATCTGTGGGAGGGGCTGGACTTGCCGAAAGAAGCTTTGACAAAAGTCATCATAGTCGATTTGCCATTCCCGCCGCAGGATCCTGTGTTTGAAGCAAAACGGAAATTCAGCTCCAATCCGCTTGAAGAAATCGATCTTCCATTTATGCAACTCAGAATTCAGCAGGGCATCGGGCGATTGATCCGTACGTCTGAAGACCACGGCGAAATCCACTTGTTGTTAAATGAAGATGAACTGGCCCTTGAGCACCTTTGGCAAGAGGTGTTGCCGGTCACTGCTCAAAATTTTCTAAAATTGTAATCCATTCATGATATAATAGACCCATTCGACAAAGGGGGATTTATATGTCATTGGAAATGCAATTTACGGATCATATGAAAAAATTGAAAGCTTATAATGAAGCTGTTTCATTGCTTTATTGGGATTTGCGCACTGGCGCACCGAAAAAAGGTGTCGATTTGCGTTCAGAAACAATCGGTGTGATTTCTTCTGATATTTTTATTATGTCAACTTCAGATGAATTCGGTGAGCTGATAACTTCACTGGAAGCGAAAAAAGAGGAGCTGGATCCGGTGATGCTTCGTTCTGTTGAAGAAGCGCGGAAACAGTATGATTTAAGCAAAAAGATTCCTGCGGATGAATACAAGGAATTCGTTATTCTGCAATCCAAAGCCGAATCAGTCTGGGAAACAGCCAAAGACACAGACGATTTCTCTTTGTTCCAGCCATATCTGGAAAAACTGGTGGCCACAACGAAGAAAATGATCGGCTATTGGGGAGAAAAGAACGGCAGTGCCTACAACACATTGCTGGACCAATATGAACCGGGGATGACCACTGAAATTCTGGACGAAGTATTTGGCGAGTTACGGAATCGCATCATTCCTTTAGTACAAAAGATTGCTGAATCAACCAATAAGCCGCAGACAGACTTCCTGTATCGCCAATTTCCGAAAGAGGCGCAGGAAACCTTCAGCAATAAAATACTGGACCAGCTGGGCTATGACTTTGAAGCTGGCCGCCTCGACGAAACGGTGCATCCATTCATGATCGGCATCAACCGTCAGGATGTGAGGATCACAACAAAGTATGATGAAAAGGATTTCCGCACAGCTGTTTTCGGCACCATCCATGAATGCGGGCACGCGCTCTATGAACAGAATATCGGTGAAGAATTGAGCGGGACATTAGTGGAGACCGGCGCATCCATGGGCATCCACGAATCCCAATCATTGTTTTTCGAGAACTTTGTCGGCCGCAGCGATAAATTCTGGAAAAAGAATTATGAACTTCTGAAAGTATTTTCACCTGAGCAATTCGGACAAGTGCCGCAGGAAGAATTTATCCGCGCCATCAATGAATCCAAGCCGTCCCTCATCCGGATCGAAGCGGATGAACTGACTTATGCGCTGCATATTATGATTCGCTACGAATTGGAGAAGGGCCTTTTCAATGGGGATTTGGAAGTGAAGGACCTGCCGCAGCTCTGGAATGATAAATATGAGGAATACCTTGGAATCCGTCCAACTACTGACGCAGAGGGCGTTTTGCAGGATGTCCACTGGGCTGGCGCGAGCTTCGGCTATTTTCCGTCATATGCGCTCGGATATATGTACGCGGCGCAGTTCAAGAACGCCATGCTGAAGGATCTGCCGAATTACGATGAACTGCTTGAAACAGGTGATATAGCACCGATCCAGAACTGGCTGACTGAAAATGTCCATAAACACGGCTCGATGAAAAAGCCTCTTGAAATTCTGGAAGAAGCGACGGGTGAAGGGCTGAATGCGGAGCATCTGGCGAAATACCTGGAAGAGAAATATTCAAAAGTCTATCAATTAGTTTAATATGAATGCTTTGGCCGTCCCGGCTAATACCGGGTCGGCTTTTTTTGGTTTATGACGAAACTGTAAGATTAGCGTTATCTTAAGTAAATGCTGCCTTCTGGAATCCGACCTATACTGAAGACATCCCAGAGTGATCCTGATAATTAACTGTGGATGTAAAAAAATAAGATTTGAGGAGAGAAGATCATGAAAAAAATTACATTATGGACAACAGCATTGTGTGCGGGGGCGATAATTTTGTCAGGCTGCAATATATTAGACAAAGCAAATGGAATCATTCTTTACGGGGACGAAGAAAAAGTTTTATCTTCATTGAAAGAAGAGCATAAAGGGCAGGTGGAAAAAGATTCACTTTCTGTGAAACTGATGGATGCTGACGGGAAACGGCTGCTGGTCATGGATGAAACTTCAGCTCAGTATCTGGCCGGCAAGGAATTGCTGAGAGAAGTGGAGGACGGGAAAGATACTGAAGCTGTTTCATCACTTCCCGAAATAGCAGAAGGCGAAGCGGTTCTTTTTGCCAAAAAAGCAGACAGCAGTGTAAATTTAGAAAGCTTGGCAGTTCAGGTGAACTATGAAGGGAATATTATTATTGGCGACGGCCGTGTATATGCAGACTTGTTTTTAGTTGTAGCTGACAAGGAATTTCCGGCGATTGATGCTGAAGAGAAAACGATGGGTATTATTCAATACAATAAAGACCCCGATGGCATCGGCGGCTTTGATGTGGAGAAAGAACAGCTGGTAAAAATTGAGGATTAAAGAAAGTGATTTATATTATTCCCGTAAAAGAAGCATTTCATCGGCGGACCTAATTGAAACGTAAGGGGACAATTACCCGAATTTTCGATTATAATAGGAGCCGGAGGGGATAATATGTTGAAGTCATTCAGTTTAGAAGGTAAAACAGCAATTGTGACCGGCGCGGGTAAAGGAATCGGCCAGGCTATTGCGATGGCAATAGCGGAAGCAGGCGCGAATGTCATGCTTGTTGCAAGGACGGAATCAGATTTGCAGAACGTGAAGGAACTGATCGGCAATGACCGGACGGAATATGCGGTGGCGGATATTTCCGATCGCAGCCAGATTCAGCATGTTGTTGAAGAAACGATGGAGCGATTCGGTGCTATAGATGTGCTGGTTAATAATGCGGGCATGAACATCCGGTCAAAACTGCTGGATGCAACAGATGAGGAATGGCATAAGATCATGGACACGAACGCGCAAAGCGTTTTCATGTTTTCCCAGGAAGCCGTGAAAAAAATGCAAAGTGGCGGATCGATCATCAATATCAGTTCAGTCGGCGGGGAACGGGCATTAAAAACAGGTGTCGTGTATGCCGCATCAAAAGCTGCCATCATACAGATGACCCGTGTCATGGCAATGGAATGGGGCGAGAAGAATATTCGTGTCAATGCCATCGGACCTTGGTATTTCCGTACGCCTTTGACGGAAAAATTATTGAATGACAAAGAATATCTGGATTCGATTTTGGCTGTGACCCCGATGAAGCGCGTCGGTGAACTTCCGGAAGTTGCCACGCCGGTCGTGTTCCTGGCATCAGAAGCATCCAGCTATATAACGGGCCAGACGCTGTTTGTAGACGGAGGCATGTCGATACATGGGTTTTCTTAAGAAAAGCGGAAACGCCCGTTTTGCCCAAACAAGCTATTGATGATTCTGAAGTAAATAAAAATATCTATAGCTGGCAAGAAATTAAGAAAGATAAGTAAGTAAGTAAGTAAGTAAGTAAGTAAGTAAGTAAGTAAGTAAGTAAGTAAGTAAGTAAGTAAGTAAGTAAGTAAGTAAGTAACCGATATTCCGCAAAACAGCTGCGCTTTCCTGGGGGCTTGCACTGAGTCAACTCGGTCTCGTTCCACTTCACCCGAGTGGATCTCAGCACTTCGCTCGAAACAGAGTAGGTAAACCAACTCTGTTTCTAATCCCTTGGGAGTCTTCGCTGTTTTGCTCCATATCTTTAGATCACTTTCTATATAAGATATTCGCATCAATTTGTTTCTAGTATGGAAGTGGATGCTTTATTCCGATACATCATTAGAATGAAGTGACAGACGGTGACTCCTGCGGGAGCAAGAGCGTGTCCTAAGACCCCGCAAGAGCGAAGCGATGATGAGGCTTAGGCCGCTCCCCGCGGAAAGCGTCCGTCTAAAACGGAATGCTTATAGAGTTTCCGGTTTCTCGACAGCTTGAATTAGTCAAACGTAACTTAGGCCATCTCATTGCGACGCAGCAGCGGAGGCGCCCGCTCAGAGTGAAATGACTTACATTAAAAGAAATCCAACAGCATCCTCTCCTTAAATGGAGGGGATGTTTTTCGTTTAACGCGATAAATGGTATGATAAAAGGAGTATAAAATGAAGGGGATACCGGAATATGACAGCTTTGGACCATCATAATGAATTAATAGAAACAGCGCGGCTGCATCGCATCTTTGAAGAGAACGAGGACACTGACCGCGCGGCGAAAGCCAAATTGTTCGGGAAGAAAATATTGAAAAATCAGTTCATCATCGGTTTTGCGGGACATTTTTCGTCCGGGAAATCTTCCATGATCAACGCTTTGACTGGCGAAACCTTATTGCCTTCAAGCCCGATACCGACCAGTGCCAATATTGTTAATGTGCACAAAGCGGATTCGGATTTTGCCATCGTCAACAAAACGGAAGGGAAGCCGGTTTATTTTCCCGAGAATTATGATTTTGAAGCCGTTAAGCAATATTGCAAAAGCGGCGATGTGACTCAGATCGATATCGGCCATAAAGACTCGGTTTTACCGGATGGTGTAAGCGTAATGGATACTCCAGGAGTGGACTCGACAGATGACGCCCACAGGATTTCCACTGAATCTGCGCTGCATATTGCAGATATGGTTTTTTATGTGATGGACTATAACCACGTCCAATCCGAATTGAACTTCAATTTTACAAAAGAACTGCAAAAATATACGGATCTTTATCTGATCGTCAATCAAATTGACAAGCATCAGGACAGCGAATTGGATTTTCAGGCTTTCAAAAAATCCGTAGCTGATTCTTTTTCTGCTTGGGGTGTCGAACCAAAAGGCATATTTTTTACTTCATTGCGTAATTTCGGGATGGAAGGCAACGATTTTGAAGCAGTGAAAAGCCTTGTTTCTTCATCCATGAAAGGCTGGGAAGGGAATGTCGGTAAAGCTGCGGAATCCGCACTTTCCCAATTGAAAGATGAACATCTCAGCTTTTTGGAAGATGAGAAAATGGAAAGGCTGGAGGCATTTTCAAATGTATTGAGCCTGGAAGAATGGGAAATGCGCGAAGATGTAAAAGCTGAAACAAATAAAGTGGAGCGGCGTTTATCTGTACAGGATTTTAACAGCTGGAAAGGCGATTTCGAAAAAAAACGAAAAGAATTGCTTGAAAATGCCAATATCATGCCATACGAACTGCGCAATTCCCTGACGCTCTATCTTGAAGCCATGCAGCCCGATTTTAAAGTGGGAATGCTGTTCAGCGGCAAAAAGACCGAAGCGGAACGTGATGTCCGCAGGAATGATGTCAAAGATAAACTTGCAACGGTGATTCCGTCTCAAATAACAGTGCACTTGAAAAGACTGATGAAGTCTTCTTTGAAAGATGCGGCTTTATTGACTGATTCAGAGTCATTGGCGATCGATGACCTGAAACTCGAAGTGCCGTTTTCAGTGGTTGAGGAACAAATGCCAAAAGGCGTTTTGGTTACCGGAGACACAGTGCTGAATTTCGCCAACAGTTTGAGTGTCGCCATTCAACGCTGGTTTATAAAAGAGACTGAAAGCTGGAAAAATGCCCAAAAAGAGAAATTCGAATCGCTCCCGGAAGATGCCGGGACGGAAATAGGCATGAAAGCTGAAACGTTGAACCAAAAATTGCTTGCGATCAGTACACTGGAAGAAATGGAAGGAAAAATAGAAAAGACCGAGCGTGCATTTTCTGCAATGCTGCCGAACCAAAAGGCTTCAGCGGAAACTCTTTTGGAGGATTGGCGAAGTGAGTTCCAGGCTTCGGCTGATGAAATGATAGAGTTCGACCCATCGATGCTTGCCGGTGAAGAAGTCATTGAAAAAGAAGAAGAGCAGCAGTCATCACAAATTGCCGAAACAGTTCAGCAAGATGAAGATATTGTTCTCGCGCGCGCTTTAAAGACTGCTTCCTCATTGGGACCGATCAGGGGCTTCGAAGAAACAGCCGATTATCTGAGAAGAAAAGCTTCCAGACTTGAGGGCCAGGAATTCACGATCGCTTTATTCGGCGCCTTCAGTGCCGGAAAGTCTTCCTTCTCCAACGCATTGATGGGAGAGACGGTTTTGCCGGTCTCACCGAACCCGACGACGGCAACAATTAACCGGATACGCCCAGTCAGTGAAAATCATCCTCACGAAACGGCTGATGTGCGTTTGAAAACTGTCCAGCAGATGACGGAAGATGTGCGCAACTCGTTCGGCATCTTTGATGTTAAAATACAGTCTCTGGAAGACGCCTATCGAAAAGCTGAACAATTGCCTGAAGCAGGCGGAACCGAGCAGCAGGTGCATAAATCGTTCATCGACGCGTTCAGGTCAGGCTACCGCGACTTTAAGGATCAGCTCGGGGAAACCATCCGGACGGATCGGGAAGAATTCGGCCTGTATGTGGCCAAAGAAGAGCGCAGCTGTTTTGTCGATGAAATCGATTTCTATTATGATTGCGAACTGACTCGAAGCGGCGTTACGCTTGTTGATACGCCTGGTGCGGACTCGATCAATGCACGCCATACGAATGTGGCCTTCGAATATATCCGGAATGCGGATGCTGTTCTTTTCATAACGTATTACAATCATGCTTTTGCGCGCGCTGACCGGGAGTTCCTGATTCAGCTCGGACGGGTCAAAGACGCTTTTGAAATGGATAAAATGTTCTTTGTTGTGAATGCCATCGATTTAGCGCAAAACAAGGAAGAACAGGAATCGGTTGAGAATTATGTCAAAGAGGAATTGCAGCGCTTCGGCATCAGATTCCCTAGACTGTTCGGCGTATCGAGCCTTCAGGCGCTGAAAAATCGGCAGCAATCCGGCATGCCTGAATTTGAGGAATCCTTCCAGCATTTTTTGAAAGACGAATTGAAAGGAATGGCTGTCCAGTCGCTGGCAGAGGAAGAGCAGAAAACTGTTGCGCGATTCCAGTCTCTGATCGATCACACTGACGCGAATATGTCGCGCAAAGATGAACGGCTGTCGGAATTGAAAATTCTTGAACAGCAGCTCCGCAAGCAGCTTGCGGATTCTCCCGCTCCGGTTATGGTCAAAGATGCTTTGCAGGAACTGAGTGAACTTTTATATTACGTTAATCAACGTGTATTCTACCGTTTCAATGACTTTTTCAAGGAATCGTTCAACCCGTCCCTGTTCGCAGGAAAATCGGCGCAGCAAGCTCTGGATGCAGCCTTGCATGAAATTGTCGAAATGACCGCTTTTGATTTTGAGCAGGAAATCAGGGTGACGAATTTCCGTCTCGCGCAGCGGATCACGAAAAATATTGAAAGCCGTTTCCGGGACGAAACCGAAAAGCTTAGGTCACAAAACCCTGATTTCTCTTTCACTCCATACGAAGTGGCGGAAGCTGCCATGCTGGAACCGGATAAAGCCTTTACGGGCACAGATTATTCTTCTGTAAAGTCCTATTATCGAAACAATAAAAGCTTTTTTGAGAAAAATGAAAAAGAAAAACTTCGTGATGCACTTCAGGCAATGATGGAACCGGACGCTAATATTTATCTTGAAAAAGAAAAGCGGAAACTAACAGAATGGGCAGAGTTCTGGATTGAACAGGAAGCCGAGGGCTTGAGACAGCACATCATCCGCCAGGGCGCTGACCAGATCGATTCTGAAAGAACTTTATTGCAACAGGAAGAAAAACTGGCTCAATGGAAAGAAATATATGCAAATTTGATAAGTGAGAGGGTGTAGGAATATGAAAGTATTCATCGAAACGCTTGATACGGACAAATATCGCTGGATTGATACACGGTATGAACTTGGCAGCCCGGATGCGGGAAAAAACCTATATGAACAAGAGCATATTAAAGGTGCGATTTATTGGGACCTTGAAAAAGATATGAGCGATATGGCGTCCGAGGGTGGTCGCCATCCTATGCCATCACACCAGCAATTGGAAAACCTGGTCCAGCGCAGCGGATTGTCGCCTATGGACGATATCATCGTCTATGACCAGGGAGGTTCCCCGTTCGCTGCCAGAGCATGGTGGCTGTTGAAATATAGTGGGTTTGAAAATGTATACATCAGCCAGCTGGGTTATACAGAGCTGAAAGAAAAAGGGGCAGCTGTTTCTGCAGATGTTCCTCAAGTTGCTTCTTCTGATTATTCACCGGTCTTTAATAGTGAAATTTACGCTGACCGCCAATATGTGAAAAACGTGATTAAAGGTGAGGAACTCGGTATATTGCTGGATGCAAGATCTCCGGAGCGGTATGCGGGTATCGAAGAACCGCTTGACCGTATAGCCGGAAGAATCCCTGGAGCCCATAATTTTGACTGGAGCCAGCTGGTGAACAACGGCAAACTGGATACCGATGTGGATTTTTCTTCTGTGGTTCAGCAGCATGAACCAGTGGTGGTCTATTGCGGCAGCGGGGTGACGGCGGCACCGCTATATGCCATGCTTGCAGAAAAAGGCTATGATTCACTGCGGCTTTATACAGGAAGCTATTCGGATTGGATTGCCGATCCTGAAAACGAAGTGGAGATTGACCGGGGGGAACATCCAGAAGCTTCGGATGAAGATACACGCGCAATTCTCGCAAAACTGATTGAAGAAGGCTACAGCGGTGAAATGCTGATGAAGAAATTCGAATATGAAAAATCCCTGCTGCAGGACAGGAAGTAAAGCAAGCGGGAATTTCAAAAAAAGGGGTACCGGAAAAAATCCGGTACCCCTTTTATAATTGAAGATATTCATATCACCAATTTACTCATGCTTCACCAGCAGCAAGCGGATAATCTGATGATTTTCCATTTCCCTTACCGTTATGGTATGGCCCGGAAGTTCAACTTTTCCGCCTTCGGTGATTTCCGTATTCATCATCTGAACCCATCCTCCGATGGTATCCACATCTTCACTGTCATAAAAATTCAAAGCGAAGCGTTCTTCCAGGTCCGATAGCAATACACGGCCGTTCAGGAGATAGCGATTAGCATCAAGCATCTTTATTTCGTCCCGTTCATCTTCATCGAATTCATCCCGGATTTCACCGACAATTTCTTCGAGAATATCTTCCATTGTAATGACACCGGCAGTTCCGCCATATTCATCGACTACGATCGCCATATGGACATGCTCTTTTTGCATTTTGACCAGTACATCCTGGATCGGTGCCATATCATGGACGAATGGGATGTCATGCATGGCAATACTCTTTTTCAAATCTTTTTCCTGCGTATAATTCGTCAGCATTTCCTTGATGTTGATAAAACCGATGATATCATCTTTATCGCCTTGTTCCGTAACAGGATAGCGGGTGTATTGATGCTCACGTACAATTTCCATCAAGTCGCCATGATCCATTTCCATAGAAATGGTTTCCATTTGCGTACGGGGAATCATAATATCCTTCGCCATTCTTTCATCGAAGGAAAAAATATTCTGCATATACGAAAGTTCCGTTTGATTGATTTCACCGCTGTTATAACTTTGGGTCATAATGATTTTCAGGTCTTCTTCGGAATGAGCCTGCTCGTACCCGACGGTTTTGATGCCGGCCAGGCTAAGCATCCCTTTTGAAGCGCCATGCATCAGGCGGATCGGAGGTTCCATAAAGCGGCCAAACAAATAAAGCGGCCACGCCACTTTCAAAGCGATGTTCTCAGCGTTTTGAATCGCCATCGTCTTGGGAGCCATTTCACCAATCACAACATGGAAGAATGTGATGATTGCAAATGCCACACCAAATGAAAAAATCGTGGTGACGGGTTCGTTGACATTCAGCGTTTCAAACAGCGGACGCAGCAGCTGCTCGATAACCGGCTCACCCAGCCAGCCGAGTCCAAGGGCGGAAACAGTGATGCCAAGCTGGCAGGCTGAAAGGTAATAATCCAGATTGTCAATGATCCTTTTAGTGATCGCCGCGCTCCTGTTGCCTTCTAAAATCAGTTGGTCGATACGGGAAACGCGCACTTTGATTATGGCGAATTCCGCTGCCACAAATAATGCCGTCATCGCTATTAAAAGCGCCATGATAGATAAATTCAAGATAAGTAAACTGTCCAATTATTCCTCCTGTAATAGGAGGTTCACCTCTGCTTTCCAAATATGGAATCATTATAACATATCGTGCCGCTTCATAAGTATCTGGCGGTTCAATAGAGGGATTTCAAAAAAATGATGAGGGATTTATTGAATATCCTGTGAATTCAACTTATGATGAATTAGAGAAAAGGAGTGAGTCAATGAAGACGTTATGGCATGGCGGATTGATTTATACAATGGCGGCAGAAGGTGAAACAGTGGAAGCTGTTCTGGTTTCTGACGGTAAAATAGAAGCAATGGGGCTTTATAAGGAATTGGTGGACAAGGCTGGCCGGGAAATCGACCTGAAAGGAAAAGTGCTTTATCCCGGTTTTGTTGACAGCCATATGCATATGATTGGACATGGTGAAAAACTGCTCCGAGTAGACCTTTCAAAAATCGATTCATCTGAAGATATGAAACAGCAGCTGATCGAATCTACCGAAGGACTGTCGGCAGATGAATGGTTTATCGGGGAAGGGTGGAATGAGAACAATTTTCCGGACCGGAAAATCTTCCACAAAGTTGAACTTGATGAAATTTCAACATCTCCAATGCTGCTGAAGCGTGTCTGCAGACATGCCATCCTTGCAAACTCCAGTGCGCTTGCACTGGCAGGCATCACAAAAGATTCACCAGATCCTGAAGGCGGCCTGATTGTGCGGGACGCTGATGGTGAACCGACAGGCTATCTTTTGGATGCGGCTCAGGATCTTGTCGCGGACGTTGTGCCCGCAGTGAGTGTGGAATACTTAACGAAAGCGCTGCAGACCTCTGTCGATGATCTGCTGGCGCTTGGACTTACCGGCGCGCACACTGAGGATATGGGTTATTATGGCCATTATTCAAAACCATTGCAGGCATTCAAAAATGTACTGGGAGGCGAAACCAAATTCCGCGCCCATTTATTGCGTGCCCACAGCGCATTTGAGGAAATGATGGAGAATGCTTCATATGTGGAGCATTTTGTAGATCCAGGCCCGATGAAGATATTTGCTGATGGTTCCATCGGCGGCCGTACAGCGCTTTTAAGCAAACCCTATAATGATGACCCTTCAACCAGCGGAGTGGCCATCCATTCAGACGAAGAGTTGAAACGGCTGGTGTCAGTTGCGCGCAAACATGGTGAGGCGGTAGCCATCCATGTGATCGGCGATTTGGGAATGGAGAAAGCACTGGATGCGATTGAAGCTCACCCGATGCCGAAAGGGAAGCGGGACCGTTTGATCCACAGCATGGTTCTAAGGGAAGATCTGGTTGACCGTATGGAAAAGATCGATGCGATCCTCGATCTTCAGCCAAGTTTCGTGTCATCGGATTTCCCGTGGGTCGTTGAGCGGCTTGGAGAAGAACGGCTGGAATGGTCCTATGCATGGAAAAAATTGCTCGACCGCGGGCTGATCTGTGCGGGAGGATCGGATGCTCCGATCGAAGAAGTGGATCCGAAGCAGGGAATCTATGCGGCTGTAACGAGACGCAAACCATATGAAACCCACGATGGATATATGCCGGAAGAAAAGCTGAGCCGCTTTGAAGCCATACAGCTTTATACGAGCGGCAGCGCGGCGGCCATTTGTAAAGAAGATTCAAGAGGCATCCTTGCTGAAAACTTTGATGCCGATTTCAGTGTTTTCGACCGTGATCTTTTTGAAGGAAATGAAGAACAGATTCTCGAAGCTCAAGTTGAACTGACAGTTGTGGCTGGAGAAATCATGTATCAGAGAGGGGAATGACAATGGAGGCATACATCATCACCGGAGCCTCTAAAGGCATAGGTCTTGCTCTTAGTGAACAACTGAACGAAAAAGGGCATCAGGTTTATGGAATTGCCCGTTCTTTTCCGGAAGATTGGCCGGGAAGAAAGTCATTCGAATTTGATTTATTGGAAACATCAAAAATCCCTGGGCTGATTCAAGAAATATTCGGTTTTATTTCCAGGGATATTGAAAGTTTAACGCTCATCAATAATGCGGGGACGATTTCGCCGATCGGCTTTGCTGGAAACAATAAAGCCGATGAGCTAAGCGGCAGCATCACATTGAATTTGACTGCTCCAATGGCAGTGAGCGGTGCTTTCATCAGTCAGGCTGGCGGTTTTGCAGCCGAAAAAAGAATCGTTAATATCTCTTCAGGCGCAGGAAGAAATGCTTATGAAGGGTGGAGCGCCTATTGCGCCGGCAAAGCGGGGCTTGAACATTTCAGTTCATGCCTTGAAAAGGAGTATAAAGATATCAAGACGATTTCAATAGCTCCCGGCATCATCGATACGGACATGCAAGGGGAAATCCGGAAAAGCTCAGAAAAGGATTTTCCAATGATCGAGAATTTCAAAGCATATAAGGAACAAGGAATGCTCAGTACGCCGGAACAGACGGCTGAAAAGTTGATCCGTCTTTTTGAGCGGGACGATTTCAGAGATTTGGAAACGATTGCTGACATACGCGATTACAATTGAATGGCTATATGAATCCTATTTATCGAAAGGAGCCTGTTGATGACTAATATCCCCCCGAACATTCTGGCGCTTTTAGCGGATGCCGATCATGCCGGAGTGAATATGAAGAGCCCCAAAGCAGTTGTTACACATTTGCTGGCGCATGGAGAAAAGGAATCCATCCTGTATTTCTACAAGCCCAATAGCATCGAATTTGATTTTGATAAATACAATGAGGCCGTTGAAGTTATGAAAAAACAGAAAAATTAAGTGAAAAGGTCACACACGCCGGATTTTACGCGTGTGTGACCTTTTAAATGTATTTATCTTCCGCCTAATAAATCGAACAGACCGCCGGCGGCACTGCCTTCGCCTTTGGAACGTCCGGCTGGGTTTTGAGGGGCAGCAGCGAATACTTTGCTGGCAAGACGGCTGAATGGAAGAGATTGCACCCATACGCTGCCGGGTCCTCTAAGAGTTGCGAAAAACAAGCCCTCACCGCCGAACAGGGCAGTTTTCACCCCTGGAACCATCTCGATATTGTAATCCACATCAGATGTCATTGCCACCAGACAGCCAGTATCGACTTTCAGCACTTCACCTTTTTGAAGATTCTTCCGGTAGAGAGTGCCGCCTGCATGTATGAAAGCCATTCCATCGCCTTCAAGTTTCTGCATGATGAACCCTTCGCCCCCGAAAAATCCTGTCCCCAGTTTCCGCTGGAATTCAATGCCGATGGAGACACCTTTGGCTGCTGCAAGAAAAGCGTCTTTTTGGCAGATCACTTTGCCTCCGAGCCTGCTTAGATCAAGGGGGACAATTTTGCCCGGGTAGGGGGATGCAAAAGAGACAGTCCGTTTACCGCTCCCTTTATTGGTGAAGGCAGTCATGAACAGGCTTTCTCCCGTAATGATCCTTCTGCCGGCGCCAAGGAGCTTGCCCATGACGCCGCCGCCAGAGCCATTTTCAGATCCATCCCCGAAAATCGTTTCCATAGCGATGCCATCTTCCATCATCATCAATGCGCCGGCTTCCGCAACCACCGTTTCATTCGGATCAAGTTCCACTTCCACAAACTGCATATCGTCACCATACAATTTGAAATCGATTTCGTGGTTATTCATATTTCCCTCTCCTTTTCCTTTTGCTGTCACTTTCTACTATATATCTCTTCAATAGCTTTTCCAAGACTATATCGAATGTTCCGAAAACATGGTAAGATTTAAGAAAATCTTTATTATGAATGAGGGGTATAGATGGGAAATGTTCTTTCTTTGGCAATCGTAGTCGTTGCGGTTTTTGCGGCGTACGCATTAAAAAAATTTTACGAGAGGCCGTATATCGTGAATTTTGCGCTGACTGCCATGCTTTTGCTGATCGTCATCAGAACTTTGATGCTGCAGCCAATTAACGGGTTAGGCTATGCGGCTATTATTCTTTGTACAGTGGCTGGAATTTTTCAGGCTGTCCTCGGGATCAAAAGTTTCAAATCAACTCAACAAGCTCAAGTTTAAAAAGGGTCCCTTGCCGGGATTCTTTTTTTATTGAATAAATGCGTTTTCTGAAACTATTTGGATACATATATTATTTTTCTGATCAATTTTTCGGAATTATTAGAAAGTAGGTCTTTCATATCAATTTAAGTTTAGTATAATGAATAATATCACTTAACGAAAATACAGTTACTGATTGAGGAGGGGTTTTATGGAGCCAAGGAAAAGCAGGAAGGAATTCCGGAAAACCAAAATACATACTAAGGAAACCGGTTTATCCTACGGCGTAGCTAATTTGGATGCCAAGCCGCTTGACCGTGAAGGCAATAAATTTCTCGATTTTTTAATGCATATCTTTTTATTTTTACTGGGCGGCGTCATCTTGTGCGCCATGCTTCTGGCATTGCTGACCATGACTTGAAACCGGAAGGGCAAGTCGGAAATGAGGGTTTCATATGATTCAATATCCATCAACTAATATTAAGGCCATTGGAGTAACCGCTCCTTCATCCGGGGTTGATAAGGAGCTACATCCACTGTTGGAGGAGACAATCAGACGCCAGCAGGAAAAGGGGCTCGCTGTAAAAGTCGGCAAGACGGCATGGACACAGGTTGATGCAAAATCGGCCCCTGCAGAAGAAAGAGCGCATGAACTGATGGAGATGCTGAAAGATCCTGCCGTCGATGCCATCATACCGCCATGGGGCGGCGAATTACTCATTGAAATTCTGGAGCATATGGACTTCAGCAATATAAAACCGAAATGGATCCTCGGCTATTCGGACACCAGTCTGCTTCTTCTTGCAATGACTTTGAATACAGGAATTGCAACTGCCCACGGCACCAATATCATTGATTTGCGCGGTCCGGAAACAGATGAGACCACGGCTAAATGGATTGAAGTTCTTTCAACAGAAAGCGGGGAAGAAATCACTCAGGCATCCTCGGAGTCATATCAGAAGAGCTGGGACCATGAAAACCCATCTCCCATGGTATTCCATCTGACAGAGAAAACGGAATGGAAAACAATTTCAGGAAAAGATGTGAAATTTGAAGGCAGGCTGCTGGGCGGCTGTATTGACGTCATCCACCATCTGATTGGCACGCCTTACGGCAATGTCAAAGAGTTCCGGCAGCAGCATATACCTGGTGAACCGGTTATCTGGTACCTTGAAAATTGTGAAATGTCGGTAGCGGATTTAAAGCGTTCATTGACTCAGATGAAATATGCCGGCTGGTTTGAAAATTGCACTGGCATACTTTTTGGCAGAAGCGCCGCGAACCACCCGACCGAGGGTTACACGGCAGAAAAAATGTACAGGGATTTGGAAAATGAGCTGGGGATCCCTGTCATCTACGATGTGGATTGCGGACATATGCCGCCACAGCTTATTTTTGTCAATGGAGCTTACGCTGAAGTGGAATTCCATGAAGGCAAAGGAATAGTCAACCAGAAATTCATATAAAAGGATTGAAGTGAATATGGAAATCAGAATCGTCACACCCAATGAAGCAGAGGCATATAATATCCTCAGGCTGGAAGCATTGCTTGATACCCCGGATGCCTTTGCCGTTTTATATGAAGATGCATTAGATAAACCCATTGAAAAAACCCGTTCCCAATTGGCATCGGAACATTCCGTAACCTTTGGCGCATATGACGCAGGTAAATTGATCGGGAACATGACGCTGGCGCGGAACACGGTGCCGAAGATGAACCACAAAGCTTCCATCGTAGCCGTATATGTAAGTCCTGCTTACCGCGGCACTGGGACAGCCAATGATATTATGGAGAAATTGATGGAATATGCTGAAACGTGGGAAGGGCTGGAACAGCTTGAGTTGATGGTCGCAAGCCATAATCTGAGAGCCAGGAATTTCTATCTGCGATATGGCTTCGAGAAATATGGGACCGAGGTCCATGCGATGAAAACAGGGGACAGATACATTGATGAAGACTTAATGGTGAAATTCATAAAGTAATTGCATTGCTGCTTGTAATCCGGAAAGTAGGTGCTATATGAGGAACTTGTCCAAGACTGCCTTGTTTGTATCATTATTTTTATTAATCGGATTTCCAATGATTTTTATGATCATTTCAATGTTTACCGACCAATGGATCTATATGTTCTCCGGATCCGTGCCTTCCGTGCTGGCAGGAACAATCGGCATTTTCTTCATCATCCAGCAAGCCAGAACTGCAGAGGAAGAAGAGCTTTGAAGCAGATAAGCAGCCTGACCTAAAAAAGCGCGGAGAATTTCTCCGCGCTTTTTATTGATTTCATTTCATTATAGTAATGGGAGGGATAGGCTGAAAATAGAACAAAAAAACAGGCTTCACTTGGAAACCTGTTTTTTACCCTGCATTATTTCGATGATGACGAGACCGATCGTAATTCCGAGGAACACATTGATCAGCAGCGGTTCCAGAAATTGATCACGGAAGATGAAAGCCACGGTCAAAATATAAAAAGCGCCTTGCGTGACCTTGGCAGTAGTGGGAATTTTATCTTTTGGATACCTGACGCGCGCCAGCTGGAAGATAACGAACGATGCCAGCAGCAGCAAAAAATGCGGCCAATAAAGATTGTCCACTGTATTATTGACGATAGCATAAATGACAAGCGGAATTATATAAAAAAGTACAGAATTCACAAAATCACCTTTCCGGACTACTTTCTTGTATTATCCTGCTGTTTGCCACTGAACAGCAGATACAGATTATAAATGGCAAAAATAACGGCAAGCGTCACAATGACAATCGAGATGATCGGATAAACAGCCGGTCCGCTTTCCATTACTTCAATAATGCGTGTGTAAATGATCCATGGCCCAATGACCAATATGAATAGATCAAGCGCAGTCCCCAATTTTGTTCTCATGATATTCCTCCATTAGCTCATACTTCCTTTATCTTATCAGAAACAGCCAATGCTTGGGGAACGTTTGCATAAAGACTGGCATGCATGCATTATTTTTTATTCGCGCGCAAGGCGGTTCCTGCTAAATCATGGGCAGCCCGGTTCTGGGAATCAGGTATCCATTTAATGAAGCAATATGAAAATGATTTGGAACGGGCCAGTGCTTCTTCGAGGAGCGGTTTATATAAAGGGTTCTTGATAAACTCTTTTTCAAAAGCATCGACCACTACTTTTGAATCGGATTTTATGGATACCATCTCTGAAGTCAGTTCTTCAGCGAGTTCCAGGCCTTTTAGAAGGGCTGTAAATTCTGCGACATGATTGTCCATTTCACCAACAAACTCTTTATGCTTGATCAAATGGCCTTCGCCGCGGATAAATACTCCGACGGCACTGACTTTTGGAGAGCCTGCAGTTGCCGCATCGATAAAAATTTCAAGCATTCGTTACACCTGCTTTTCGTCATTGGGTGTGATCATCTTCGCAATATAGCCGAATGGGGTATCGAGAAGTGAAACGATAAATTTCAGGATATATGTCGAAATGAATATTTGGAGCCATACATCGAATGGAAACACATTATAAAAGGCGATGCTGGTGAAAATAAGCGTATCGAGCAATTGGCTCAATAGCGTGGAGCCGTTGTTCCGTATCCAGAACTGGCTGTCTTTCGGAAACAGTTTCCGGAGTGCGGAGAAAATCAGCACATCGATGTGCTGGCTGGCTAAATAAGCAATCATACTGGCAATTGCGATTTGCGGCACCAGACCGAAGATCGTTTCGAGTGAGCCATGGGCAAAGTCGCTTTCTTCAGGAATGAACTGAAGACCGAATTGCATGGCGATCACCATGACCAGTAAAGCGGAAAATCCAAGCCATACAGCTTTTTTCGCTTCTTTTTTGCCGTATTTCTCGTTAAGTATATCGGTAGCGAGAAAAGTGGAAGCATAGAGGCTGTTTCCGAGGGTTGCGGTCAATCCGATGATTTCAATCGTTTTGGTTACCTGGATATTTGCCAGGATGGTAGACATGGCAACCCAGGCGAACAGTCCGGTTTTGCCAAAAAACTTGTACATGATCAAGAGCATTGCAAAATTGGCCACGACGAATCCGAGGCCCAGAAATTCATTGAACAAAATATTTTCCTCCTTAGTTTTGGTGAAGCGGGAGTTCACGAACCGCTTGGACAATAAAAATATCCTTTGACAGTATAACTATTGTTGGAATAAAAAACAAACAAGTAGTAAAATGATGAAACGGCAATTTTATAAGAGGTGACTGTGTGAATAAACTATCGATCATCAACGAAATAGATGAAATGTTAAATACGTACTGTGAAGGTTGTTTCGTCAGAGCACAAATCCGTAAAGACGAAGGTAAAACCGCTGCCCACCGTTTCTGCATCAGCAATTGCACCATCGGCACACAACTGCAATTTTTAGGCAACGAATTGAATAAAACAGGATCAAACAAATAAAAAAGCAGAAACGGCATTTCCGTTTCTGCTTTTTCTATGCTCAATTGAAAATTGCATCTACTCTGAGTCCAGCTGAACTACATTTGCGGCTTGCGGACCACGATTTCCATCAATTATCTCAAAAGAGACGGGTTTGCCTTCCTGCAATGTGCGAAAGCCATCGCCGGTAATGCCTGTAAAGTGGACGAATACATCGTCGCCATCATTATACTCAATAAAACCATAACCTTTTTCCGTGTTAAACCATTTCACAATTCCCTGGTGCATGCACGTTCCCCCTCGGTATTGAGTACTTTCGTGGTACCATTAATAAAGTAGTAATGGATGGCTAATACTATACACGAAGCCTATGAAACCGTCAATTTCACAATATTTAACGAAAAAATACCCTTTACAGACCAAGGAGCGGAAGTATGACAGAAGATATCATAATTAAATGCAGACTTGAAGTTAAGAAAATCTACGACACTTTCGACGCAAGCCATGACTGGCAGCATATTGAAAGAGTTTTGGCCAACGCAAAACGTATTATGGCTAAAGAATCAGCTGATCCGTTCATCGTCGAATTGGCGATACTTCTGCACGATGTTTCTGATCCGAAATATAAAAACGAGGCGTTGGATCCTGAGACGGAAATTCTGGAATCACTGGGTTTAACCCTGCAGCAAAAGAGGAGGATCAGCGAAATCATCCGCCAGGTTTCATTCAAAGGAGGAAACGGGGAAGCACCGTCAAGCATCGAAGCGGAAGTCGTCCAGGACGCCGACAGGCTTGATGCGATCGGGGCTGTCGGTATAGCGAGGACGTTTGCGTATGGAGGGGCTAAAGGGAGAAAACTTTATGATTGGGAAGAAAAGCCGAGAAGCGAAATGAGCGAGCAGGAATACCGCGACAAGCCGACAAGCAGCACTACTCATTTTTATGAGAAATTATTGCTTCTGAAAAACAGGATGAATACTGATGCTGGAAGGCAAATAGCTGATGAACGCCATCAATTTATGCTATCCTTTTTAGAGCAACTTAAAAAAGAAACGGATGGTAATGCATGAGCCACTTAAATATTACGAAACTGACCAAAACGGTTGGAGCTAAGACTTTATTCAAGGATGTTGAGTTTTCATTATATCCAGGCGACCGCGCCGGATTGATCGGTGTCAACGGAACAGGAAAATCGACGCTGATGTCGATTTTAGCAGGTGATATGGACGCGGATTCGATTACAATGGATCATCCGAAAAAATATGAAATCACATATCTGAAACAGGACCCGGAATTCAATGAATCACTGACGGTGCTGGAAACAGTGTTTTCCGGTGAATCACCGATTCTTCAATTGAATCGATCTTATGAGCAGGCTTTATCCAATATGATGACTGACTCGAGTTCTACTGAACTTCAGGACGAATTGATGAAAATCCAGGAAGGCATGGAGCGTGAAAATGCCTGGGATATTAATGCATTGGCTAAAACCGCGCTTACAAAGCTCGGCATCGATATGTTCGACCGGCCGATCGGCGAATTGTCGGGTGGCCAGCGAAAACGTGTGGCACTTGCCAAAGCATTGATCGAACCGTGCGATTTGATACTTTTAGATGAGCCGACCAACCATCTGGATGCCCTGTCGACTGTGTGGCTGCAGGAGACATTGCTCCGCATGAACTCGGCCATGCTCTTTGTAACGCATGACCGTTACTTCCTGGATGCCGTTTCGACGCATATTTTTGAAATTGCAGATCAAACGATGTACACACATAAAGGGAACTATGGCGATTACTTGGAGAATAAGGCGTTGCGGGAAGAAATGGCTGCCGCTTCACAGCAGAAACTTGAAAACCGCTTCCGCTCCGAATTGAAATGGATCCGCCGCGGCGCGAAAGCACGTTCAACTAAACAAAAAGCGCGTATTCAGCGCTTCGACGAAATAAAAGAAAATGTGCAGAAAGAAAACGATAATACATCACTGGAATTATCGATGCAGAGCCAGCGTCTTGGCAAGAAGATCATCGAAGGGCAAAACGTAGGAATGGCGTTCGGCGATAAACAGGTGTTCAGCGGATTCGACTTCCTGTTGCAGGGCGGTGACCGAATTGGTATTGTCGGCCCCAATGGAGCTGGGAAATCCACGCTTATGAAAATTATCGCAGGTGAATACATGCCGACCCAAGGCAAGCTTGAATATGGCAGCACCGTAAAAATCGCCCATTTCACTCAACATCTGCCGGAGATGAATGAATCTCAGCGCATGATTGAATACATTCAGGAAATTTCAAATGATTATGAAGCGGAAAAAGGTGTGCGCCTCTCTGCCACCCAGATGCTTGAAAGGTTCCTGTTCCCTTCCAACGGCCATGGTACGCAAATCGTGAAATTATCCGGCGGTGAACGCAAACGGTTATATCTGCTGAAACTATTGATGGAGCAGCCGAACATCCTGTTGCTCGATGAGCCCACAAATGATCTGGACATCCAGACACTCGGTGTACTGGAGGATTTCCTGGAGAAATTCCCTGGCGTTGTGCTGACGATTTCGCATGACCGGTTTTTCCTTGACCGGATAGCCCATAAACTATGGACGACAGGTACTGGCAGAATCGAAGAATATCAGGGCTTGTATTCTGAATTCATCAAAGAAAAACAGGCTCCTGTGACAGAAGACAATAAAATACCGGTAGCTGCTTTGACACCCGATGTTCCGAAAACTGAGCCCAAAAAGAAAATGACTTATAAAGAGCAGCAGGAATACAGTACGATTCTGGAAGACATTTCTGCATTGGAATCCAAAATAGAAGACCGTGAGAAGGAAATGGCTAAAGCTGGAGCAGACTATGATAAATTACGCGAACTTACAGCGGAGGTCGAAGAATTGACCGAACAATACGATGAAAAGCTGGAACGCTGGACTTATCTCCAGGAGCTGGCTGAAGGATAAATCATTACTAATAGGAGGGATTTTTGTGAAGATCAAAACAATTGAACCTACACCAAGCCCGAATACGATGAAAGTGATCATCGATCAAGAGCTGCCATTCGGCAAAAGCCATAATTATAATCAGGATAATGTCGAAGGCGCACCGAAGGAAATTCAAAATATCCTGACGATTGAAGGTGTAAAGGGCGTGTACCACGTCGCGGATTTTCTAGCGGTCGAACGAATCGCGAAATTCGGCTGGGAAAATATCCTGGCCGATGTCCGCAGAGCTCTTGGCGAAGACAATGACAGCATGGAACAGGAAATAGCGATGGATGAGCATTACGGGGAAGTATATGTACATGTCCAGGAGTTCAAAGGCATACCGCTGCAGGTTAAAGTTTTCGATAACGCCTCGGAAGAACGTTTCGGAATGCCCGAGCGTTTTGTCACAGCGATGAGCATTGTCATGGACCCGACGGAAGAAAACTATCTGCTGCAGCGCAAATGGGCCGATTATGGCGTACGCTATGGAGAAAAAGATGAAATCGGCAAAAGTGTCGTAGAAGAAATTGAAGCGGCTTATCCGCAGGAGCGGCTGGATGCTTTAACCGAAACAAAAGATCCGGAAAAACAGGAAGCTGTGTCACGGGGGAAAAAAGTGTCCGTCCAGGAATTTGATGTTCCGGAATGGGAAACGCGTTTTCAATTACTGGATCAAATGATTGAAGCCGATCTTGAGGATCTGCCGCTGCTGGACAAGGCGCTTGACGATGAGAAGATGTCAATCCGCCGCCAGGCCGCAATCTATCTCGGCGATATTGATGACAAAGCGGTTGTGCCATATATCGAACGGGCGATGAAAGATAAAAGCTGGGCTGTCCGCAGAACTGCCGGTGATACAATAAGTGATCTCGGATTTGAAGAGTTCGAACCCATCATGATTGAAACGTTAAAAGACAAAAACAAGCTGGTCCGCTGGCGTGCGGCAATGTTCCTGTATGAAACCGGAACAAAATCGGCGCTTCCTGCACTTAAGGAAGCTGGAAATGATCCGGAATTTGAAGTTAAATTGCAGATTAAAATGGCGATTGCGCGCATTGAACAAGGCGAAGAAGCGGAAGGTTCGGTCTGGAAACAGATGACCGAAGCCCGCCAGGCCATGAAAGAGCAGAAATAATAAGTGATTTGAATTTTAAAATGGCCAGCGGCTTTCATAGCGGCTGGTCATTTTTTATTGCCAGTATTTAGCCTGCCATTCCGAAGAGGGATGTTTCCATACATCCAGAAAGAGGTATTACCTTCTGAAACAGCTATTTTTGTTTAAACGAGAAGGAGGGCTTATGCATGGAAGGCAATATCTTTTCAATAGAGATAATCAGCCAGGGGAAATACGAGTCGTGGGAATTTAAAAATGAGGTGGCCAGGGATGAGCTTTTCAATAAGATATTGGAGCGTTTCAATGATCATGCGATAGCAAATAAGAGTGACGATGTGGATGACACACGCATAGTCCAGTTATCAGCCACCAGCTTAAAGATCAAGGAAGACGGAAATGTTGACCAGCAGGTGCCGTATGAATGGTATGAAGCTGACCAATTCGAACAGCTGCTTGAGTTCATCAATAATGAGTACCCGAAATATTAATAACCTCAAATGCATGAAAACACCTGATAATTCCGTTAGAATGGAATTAAGAGCTTCGGTAAAAGGGAGCGAGTATATAAAAAGGTGGTAAGTGGAATGAATGCATATGATGAATATATGAAAGGCATCGTAACACCGATGCGCAAAGAATTGACTGACCATGGATTTAAGGAATTGCTGACTCCGGAAGATGTCAATGAACACATAAGCGAAGCAAAAGGCACAACACTGGCTGTCATCAACTCGGTCTGCGGATGTGCAGCGGGGCTTGCGCGACCAGGGGTCATTGAAGCGCTGAACAGTACGGAAACAAAACCGGATCATCTGGTGACGGTGTTTGCGGGCCAGGAAAAAGAGGCGACTGCTCAGATGCGCAGCTATTTTGAGGATGTGCCGCCATCATCGCCGTCCATCGCAGTTTTGAAAGACGGGGAACTGGCATATTTTATTCCGCGTGAACAGATTGAAGACCATTCGGTTGAACATATCCGTGATACGCTGAAACAGGCCCTGGAACAGGTCTCTGAATAATGGCGACAATAGTTACGACTGCCTACCGGCCCACTGCAGCCGCTGTTGCGGAAGCCGAAAGGGCTGCTGCGGAGCTGGATATCCAGTTCGTCGTCCGCAATAAACGGTCGATAGGCAAAATGCATGCCGACGAACATTCGGATATCCTGGTGGCTTCAAAAGAACGGCTTGAGTTTTATCCAATGGGTAAAACAGAGCCGTTCTTTTTTCACCCGAATTCAGCAGCTTTCCGCACCAAAAGGCCATTGGAAAGGGATCCGCTTATAGAAGTCACAGGCCTCTCGCCGGGTGACAGTTTCCTGGATTGCACCCTTGGCATGGCTTCGGATGCAATTACAGTGTCGCAATATATAGGTCCCGACGGAAAGGTCGCAGGCTGTGAGAGCAACCCGAGTATAGCCTATATCCTTAAAACTGGCCTTTCCCGCTATGATGCGATGCCCCATCTTACGGAAGCGATGAGAAGGATCTGCGTCATGAATTCGGACGCAGTCGATTATTTGAAAACACTGGATAATGATGGTTTCGATGTTGTCTATATGGATCCAATGTTTACCGAAGAAATCAAAGAGGCGTCCAATTTCACGCCAGTCCGTTCCAGCGCCGATATGGGCCAGCTCACAAATGAATGGGTGCAAGAAGCAAAAAGGGTGGCGAAAAAAGCGGTTGTATTAAAGGCGCACTTCCGTTCTCAGGACTTCGAAAGATTCGGTTTTGAAAGGCGTGTCCGTCCGAACACGAAATTCCATTACGGGGTCATAAAAACATATTGAAAATAATAAGGGCCCTTCCTGAAAACAGGAAGGGCCCTTATTTGTGAATTTTTAGTCAGTAAAGCTTAATGAAGTCAAGTACCCAAGCATAAGCAGGAGACCCAGGCCGATAAGAATCGATGCATCCATGAAAAATTCCTCCTTTTTCAAAAAAAACAGCGCGTATTTGCTGATTTTATTGTACAATGAATTTCAAGAAGATGAAACCTTTACCATTATAATTCGTATAATTAAACAGAAGTGTTTACAAATTGTTCGAAATTGAAGGTGATCAAGATGAAAAATTGGTGGAAAAAATCGCTGGTGATTGCAGTAGCTGTCCTGAGCCTTGGCACGATTCCCCCTAACCATACGATTTGGGAATCATTGCTCGATGACAAGCCGGAACTCAAAACTCACGCCGAGAAAAGTCGGAATACTCAAATTACATATGATTGGCTGGATCCCTCTGAATTCTATTACAATAATCCGACCATACTCGACACAGTGCACCAGACCGCTGAAGAGCAGGCTTACATGAAATTCGGCTCGCGCATCGGTCCGGTTATCGGTGATGAATTCAAGACGGCCATTCTGCCGAACATCCAGCAGGCGATCGATCTGCATCTTGCCCAGGTCGATTCTGAGAGCCTGAGGCGATTGGCCATTTCCCAGAAGCCTTCCGGTGCGCATTCAGAGAAGATTTTCCATATCTATGATACGGAAACGAATAAAGACAAAATCCGCTTCCATGTCCGGACTGAGAAGAAGCCGCAGGAAGGTTATTATTTCAACTTCCATTATCATCTGGAGGATGATGATTTTCAGCAGCACATAACATTGGGCGATATTTACTGGTCCAAAAATACTCCGCCGAAGTGGCTGTCGTAAAACCGTTATATTTATAACGGTTTTTTTGTTATGATTAAGCTTATAATGGAGGCGAAATGAATGAGACAATATTTGGATTTATGTGAACATATATTAGAGAACGGAACAGAAAAAGAAGACCGGACAGGCACGGGAACATTAAGTGTTTTCGGTTATCAGATGCGCTATGACCTGACCAAAGGCTTTCCGTTGATGACAACGAAAAAAACCGCGTTCCGCCTCATCGTGTCAGAGCTCCTTTGGTTTATCAAAGGCGACACTAACGTAAAATCACTGATTGCAGACAATAATCATATTTGGGACGAATGGGCATTTGGCCAATGGGTTTCAAGCAAGGAATACGATGGGCCAGATATGACTGATTTCGGTCGCCGGGCACAAAAAGACGAAGAATTCGCGGTTCTTTATAATGAACAAATGGCGATTTTCCAGAAGAAAATCCTCGAAGATGATTCATTTGCTGAAAAGTACGGTGATTTAGGCCCGGTGTATGGCAAACAATGGCGTTCATGGCAGGCGACAACCGGAGAGACGATCGATCAATTGAAAAATGTGATTGAAGCAATCAAAAAAAATCCGGATTCAAGGCGCCATCTGGTGACAGCCTGGAACCCTGAGTTTGTAGAGGATATGGCTTTGCCGCCATGCCATACGATGTTCCAGTTTTATGTGGCTGACGGCAAATTATCGTGCCAGCTTTATCAGCGGAGCGCGGATGTATTTCTCGGGGTGCCATTCAACATCGCTTCCTATGCTTTGCTGACGCATTTGATTGCGCGGGAATGCGGTCTGGAAGTCGGCGATTTTGTCCACACAACAGGAGATACGCATCTGTATATGAATCATATGGAACAGGTAAAAGAACAGCTCAGCAGAACACCGAAAGAGCTGCCGGCTTTAAGAGTGAATGAAGACGTTGAATCGATATTTGATTTGACTATGGACGATATCAGCATAGAAGGATATGATCCGCATCCAAGGATTTCAGCACCTGTCGCTGTTTAGGAGGAATATAGATGATTTCATTGATGGTTGCACACGACCCGAACCGTGTCATCGGCCGGAATAATCAGTTGCCGTGGCATATACCGGAAGATCTTGCATACTTTAAGAAACATACGATAAATAAAGCTATTGTCATGGGACGCAATACTTTTGAGTCAATTGGACGGCCATTGCCGAAACGGCGCAATATTGTTGTGAGCCGCCAGAAGGATCTCACAATCGACGGAGTGGATGTCGTCAATTCAATTGAGGATGCCGTTAAACTTGCGGAAGAATTCCATCCGGAAGTGATGATCATAGGAGGCGAACAGATTTTTAAGACGGTTCTTCCGGCTGCTGACCGCCTTTATATAACTTTGATCCACGATGAATTTGAGGGTGACACCCACTTCCCGGAATACGGGGAAGGATGGGAGCTTGCCTCCGAATCCGACCGTTTTGAATCAAATGGTGTTTCTTTCACCTATTTAATATTTGATCGAAAAAACGGAGGATCGACGCATGCTTAATTCGATAAGAACTTTTTCCTTCCTGTTCGGTTATTTGCCTGTAGCGGCAATAAAGCTGAAAAGTTTCCAAAAGAAGAAGGCTAATATGACCGTGCAGGAGTATGATGAGCTGATCCATACTGAACCGAGGAAATGGGCGTCCGGCATCATGAAGCGGACCAAAAGCGATATTTCGGTAAGCGGGCTTGAGTTGCTTCCGGATGCACCGGTTCTGTTTGTCAGCAATCATGAAGGCAATTTCGATATACCAGTCATTCTTTCGAGCATTCCCAAACCTTTCGGGTTCATTTCCAAAAAAGAAGTGAAAAAGCTGCCGGTCATCCCGGTTTATATGGAAGATATGAACTGTGTTTTCATCGACCGCACAGATCGGAGAAGTGCCTTGAAATCAATTTCCGATACAGCGCAGAAACTGAAAGAAGGCCATTCCATCCTGATTTTTCCGGAAGGGACACGGAGCAAAGGGCAGGGGCTTGGTGATTTCAAAGCCGGTTTTATGCGCATCGCTGCAGATGCGGGCGTGCCGATTGTGCCTTTGGCTATACAAGGAACAGCGGATATCATGGAAAAAAACAATAATAAAATCCATCCGGCAAAAGTGAAGCTGCAAATTCTTGAGCCGATTGAACCGGAATTCATAAAATCCCTTTCTTCGAAAGAAGCTGTTCAATTTGTTAAAAATAAGATAGAACAACAGCTGAAGGCCATGCAGGGCCATCAACAGAGGCAATAGCCTTATGCCTGTTCAAATCCTAAGCCAGCCATATCATTTGCTATGGCACCCTCATGTTTTTAGAATAGGAAATAAGGTATATAAGAAAAAGGAAGTGACGTCATGTCAAGGATTCATATAGTGACGGATTCGACTTCGGATCTGCGTCCTGAAGTATTAAAGCAGTATGGCGTGCATATGGTGCCATTATCTATTCAAATAGGAGACAAAACTTATTTGGACCGTGTTGACCTTGAACCCGAATCATTTCTCGGGCTGATGGCGGAATCCGAAGAATTGCCGAAGAGCTCCCAGCCGGCGCCGGGCGTTTTCAAAGAGCTTTACGATGAACTTGGCAAAGACGGAGATCAGGTATTGTCCATCCATATGACAGGGGGCATGAGCGGAACGGTCGAATCAGCACGGACGGCAGCGGAATTGACCGACACGGATGTCACCGTGATCGACTCGCGTTATATTTCATATGCATTATCTTTCCAAGTTATAGAAGCCGCTAAAATGGCGGAAGAAGGAAAATCAATGGAGGAAATTGTTGCCCGTGTCGATGAAATCCGAAGAAACACCAAATTATTCGTAGTGGTGGATACATTGGACAACCTGGTTAAAGGCGGCCGTATTGGCAAGGGCCGTGCCATGGTCGGTTCATTCCTCAAGATCAAACCGATCGCTTCTTTGGATGATGGCGAATACACGCCAGTGGCAAAAGCCCGCAGCCACAAAAAAGTGGTTGATTACCTTTTCGAGGATTTTACCGAACGCACAAGAGGCAAGGCGGTTAAAGGTGTAGGATTTGCGCACGCAAATGGTCTTGCGATGGCAGAACCATTGCGTGAAAAAATCATCGCATCCGGATTTGACGATATCTTTTTCGATTTCACAACGCCTGTAATATCCACTCATACCGGTATTGGAGCCCTGGGCTTCATGTTCTACACCGATTAACGGAATCACTGACGATTTTCAGTAAGGTAAAGGAGAGAAGTAAGTGAAACGCATCCTGTATATAGTCTTATCAGCCATTGTTTTGTTAGCGGGATGCAGTTCCTCTTTTATTTTCGGCAACGACGAAGCGACGCCTAGGGTTCAGACGGTTTTTGCAGGATACCAGGTGCCGCCGAACTTTATACCGCAGGCGCTTGTTATTACAGCGCTTGGCGATTCGCTGTCGCAAGGCGTTGGCGACGAAGCGAACAGAGGCGGGTATGTTGGCCGGCTGGCATCTGAAATCAGGGAGTGGCCCGGGGTCCGGGGCGCCGCGGTGGAAAATACGGCAAAACGCGGCCGCAGAAGCGATCAATTATTATCCATGTTTCAAAAAGGCGAATTGACTGGACCTGTCAGTGAAGCGGATTACATCGTTATGACAATCGGCGGAAACGACATTATGAGAATCGTAAAACGTGATTTATTCAACTTGAATCTCGAAGCCTTTCGGGAAGAGCTCCTGTTATATGAAAACAGATATGAAAATATTTACTCCACAATCCGTGAAATGAATCCCCAGGCTCCTTTGATCATGGTCGGCGTCTACAATCCTTTTTCGCTGATCACCGATGAAATCCAGGAATTTGATGAAATCATGGAAGCTTATAACGGCACAATGGAAGAAGCTTTGGCGGAAGATCCGCAGGCTTGCTTTGTGCCAGTCCAGGATTTGTTTGAAGGAAATGATAATCTTGTCTATCATACTGACTTTTTCCATCCGAATGGAAAGGGCTATGATTTGATGACAGATCGTATTTTGGAACGCATGGAAGAGTGCGGTCTGATATTTGAAGACAGGGGGTGAAGGGCTTTTGAAATTATGGCGCACAGCATTTATCATTTTATTGGCAGTCAATATACTGGCTTTAATCGCATTTGTATTTTATGTGACCATACCCGCCAAGGATTACATCAGCTATGAAGCGGAAAAGCGTGCATTCGCGGAAGGCAATACCTTGACTGTCAGAACTTCCAAAGCCGATTTTGAAGGAATTGCGAACACCTATATTCAGGATGCAATGAAAGACCAGCCCATCCCCTTGACTTTAGCAGTCAACGACGATGTATCCCTGTCTACGGAATTACAGGTTTTTTCAATGGCATTGCCGATTCTGCTCAAGTTTGAGCCTCATGTGCAGGAAGATGGCAATCTCTTGCTTGAGCAGAAATCGGTGAATGTCGGCATGCTCGATATTCCACCCGAATCGGCATTGAAATTGCTGCGTGATTCAGTGGCATTGCCGGAATTCATGGAAGTGGATCCCGGGTCCGAGGAAATTCTGCTCCGATTGACCGAAATTCCATTGGATGATGGCATCAGCGTCAGAGCAGAGGCGTTTAATCTTGAAGAGGATGACATCCGATTGCGTGTTACGATAACCCAATAGAAAGAGGTGCGGGAATATGAAGACCGAAAAAGCCACATTTGCAGGAGGCTGTTTCTGGTGTATGGTCAAGCCTTTCGACAGTCTGCCTGGAATCGAATCGGTTGTCAGCGGTTATACCGGCGGAGAGCTGGAAAATCCGACTTATGAACAAGTCTGCACAAATCTGACCGGCCACAAAGAGGCGGTTGAGATTATTTTCCAGCCTGAAATCTATCCATATGAAAAATTGCTGGAAGTTTTTTGGTCCCAGATCGATCCCACTGATGGGGGCGGCCAGTTTTTTGACCGGGGTTCGTCATATGCACCGGCAATTTTCTATCATACAGAAGAACAAAGGATTGCGGCTGAAAAGTCCAAAGAACAACTCGAAGCATCAGGCAAGTTCGATAAACCGATTGTCACGCCGATTCTCGAAGCCAAGCCGTTTTATTTGGCTGAAATGTACCATCAGGATTATTATAAGAAGAATCCGGCGCATTATGAGCGTTATTCTGTCGGATCAGGCAGAGCCGCTTTTATTCAAAGAAATTGGGGTGAGCAGCAATGAAGGAAGAACTTAAACAGAAATTATCGCCGATGCAATACCATGTGACTCAGGAAAACGGTACAGAACCGCCATTCCAAGGGGAATATGACCAGCATTTTGAAGAGGGCATCTACGTTGATATCGTTTCCGGCAAGCCGTTATTCAGCTCAAAAGATAAATTCGATGCCCATTGCGGATGGCCGAGCTTCTCCAAACCGATCGAAGATGAGGAAGTGAAAGAGAGCTTTGACACCAGCCACGGCATGCGGCGTACGGAAGTGCGTTCAGCAACTGCGGATTCCCACTTGGGGCATCTGTTCCCGGACGGACCGTCGGAGCTTGGCGGTTTGCGTTACTGCATCAATTCCGCGGCGCTCCGTTTTGTGCCGAAGGAAGACCTTGATCAAGAAGGGTACTCAGAATACAAAGCGCTTTTTGAATAACATCGACTTTGATTTTCCGAGAGATTCGATTATCATAATTGGATAGCTGATGAAGAAATAATAGCCCCGGGCCGGTTGTCCGGGGCTTTAACTTTGAAAAGGAGAGGGTTCATAAATATGGAGCGGCCGTTTTATCAATTTGCCTTATCTTATCGGGGAAAGACAAATGCCGATGATTTTTCCCGGTTTGCTGATGCGATGTTTTTGGATCATTCATTTCCGAAAACGGCGAAGGACTTCGAAAAGATTTCAAGATACCTCGAGGAACGCGCGCATCCCGTCATGAAAGCGTCGGTTTTCGATGAATTATGGGATGAATATACCAGCCGTTAATACTCTTCGTTGCACTCAATGGCAAAAAACAGTATGATTAGTACGACTAAAATAAAGTGAGGTTTTATCATGAGTGTTCATATCAATGCTAAAAAAGGCGACATCGCCGATACGATTCTTCTTCCGGGAGATCCGCTTCGTGCGAAATACATCGCCGAAACATTTTTGGAAGATGTAACTTTGTACAATGAAGTGAGAAACATGTTTGGCTACACAGGTACTTACAAAGGAAAACGCATTTCCGTCCAAGGCACTGGAATGGGTGTACCTTCGATATCAATCTACACAACAGAATTGATGAACGAGTACGATGTGAAGAAATTGATCCGCGTTGGCACTTGCGGTTCGATCCACAAGGATGTTAAAGTCCGCGATGTAATTCTTGCCCAGAGCGCTTCTACAGATTCAAACATGAATTCAATCATTTTTGGCAATGTGTCATATGCTCCTACTGCTGATTTCGGTTTATTGCTTAACGCTTATAACGCAGGCGTTGAAAAAGGCTTGAACCTGCGCGTAGGGAACGTATTCACTGAAGATGTTTTCTATAACGACCATGCGGAGCATGAAAAATGGGCGCAATACGGTGTGCTTGCACTGGAAATGGAATCTTCCGCGCTTTACACATTGGCCGCTAAATTCGGTGCGCAAGCATTGTCGATCCTGACTGTAAGCGATCATTTACTGACGGGCGAAGTGACTACGGCAGAAGAACGCCAAACGACTTTCAACGATATGATCGTTGTTGCACTTGAAGCTGCAATCCAAGAATAACTAATACTGCGCAATAAAAAAAGAGACTGTTCAAAACAGTCTTTTTTTCGAATTATGAATGAAGTCCGGCAGCAGCGTTGCTGGCTGCCGGTAATTATGAAAGTGGTGAAATAAATGGATGAAAGACGTCCAGAAGAGGGAAATGAGCAATTGCCTCCTGCAGAAGAGTCGCGCGGCCATTATATACGCCTGAAAACTTTCTCTTTCATCATGCTGGTGGTGGTTCTCATACTGGCCACTGCGGGATTGACAGTTTTTGCGCTGACCTTCGGCGATGAGAAAGCAGTGGAAGTGAATTCTCCTGAACGCCGGGAATTCCAGAAACTTTACACTGCCTATGATGAGATACAAAACAATTATTTTGAAGATGTCGACCGCGAAGAATTGATCAACGGTGCCATCAATGGCATGGTCGATTCACTGGGAGACCCATATTCGGATTATATGAACGAAGAAGAAGCTTCACAGTTCCTGGAAGGCATTTCCTCGAGCTTTGAAGGAATAGGGGCAGAAGTCCAGGAACGAAATGGTTATATTACAATCGTTTCGCCGATAAAAAATTCTCCGGCCGAAAAAGCCGGCATCCAGCCAAATGACCAGGTGATCGCGGTCGATGGCGAAAGCATCCAAGGCTTCAGTACAACTGAAGCTGTAATGCTCATCCGCGGCGAAAAAGGGACAGAAGTCACGTTGTCGATCATACGCGGGGACATGCAGGACCCGATAGAAGTGACGATCGTACGTGATGAAATCCCGATCGAGACAGTCTATTCCGAAATGATCGGTGATAATGTGGCCCATATTCAGATCACCAGCTTCTCACAGGATACATTCAGTGAATTGGAAACAGCTATCGCTGAGATGAAGGATGAAGGAATGGAAGCGATGGTAATCGACGTCCGCCAAAATCCAGGTGGTCTGCTCCAGTCAGCACTTGATATTTCAAACTTGTTCATTGAAGAAGGCAAAGAGATGTTCGAGGTGCAGGCTAAAGGCCAGGATCCTGAAATCTATTTGGCGACTGATGACAATAAAGTCGAAATTCCTGTGACCCTGTTGATCGATGGCGGAAGTGCTTCCGCATCAGAAATTTTGGCAGGAGCCATGAGTGAGTCTGCAGGCATTAAGCTGGTCGGTGAAAAAACTTTCGGTAAAGGCACTGTCCAAACCGCAAACGATCTTGCCGATGGATCAAACTTGAAATTCACGACTGCCAAATGGCTGACGCCAGACGGCAACTGGATTCACGAAAAGGGTATCGAGCCGGATGTGGCAGTCGATTATCCTGAATACGCTTCTTTGCCGTTCATTGATGCTTCTCTTGAATTGAAGGACGGCACGATTTCAGAACAAGTGCGTACAGCTGAACAGATGCTTGAAGCGCTTGAGTATGAAGTCGGAGAAGTCGACGGTGTATTCGAAGAAGAAATGACACAGGCGGTTGAGGCGTTCCAGGAAGACCAGGAACTCGAAGTGACCGGCATTCTGACTGGCGACAGCATTTATGCCTTGATGGATGAACTGCGCGCTAAAATTGAAGAAGAGGATCCTATGCTTCTTGAAGCTAAGAAATTAGTGATGGAAGAAGCCGGCATTGAAGCTTCAGCTCCGGAAACGGATGAAGAAACGGAAGAGGCCGAGGAAGAATCTGCAGAGTAAATTACAAAGGTCCGCGGAAGCGGGCCTTTTGTTTTGTTGTTATATGTTAGACTTTAAGCATATAGAGGAGGGTTTACATGATTGATGTTTATTTATTCAGCGGTTTTTTGGGGAGCGGCAAAACCACTCTTCTGAAGAATATGCTGGTCCAGATAAAAGATGCTGGCCTAAAGCCGGCTGTTTTCATGAATGAATTGGGAGAGCTGAATATTGATTCGGATGAAGTGGAAGATGGTGTCCCTTTGAAGGAATTGCTCGACGGCTGTATTTGCTGTACAGGTTCTGAAAAATCGGAAGCGCAGATACAGACTTTGCTGGCAGAAGAAACATTTGATGTCCTGCTGATCGAAACTACAGGCGCTGCACACCCAGTGGAAGCGCTCGACGCGATCTTTTCCCCGTTATTCGCCGAACAATTGCATTTCAGAGGAATTGTAACAGTTGCTGACAGTAAGCGGTGGCTGGATAGGGACCGCATGTCTCCACAAATACGTTCCTTATTCCTTGAGCAGATCCGCCATGCTGATCTGCTGCTGGCCAATAAAATGGATTTGCTGGATGAGAAGGAACAGGGCGACGCTGTTTTCGGCATGCAATCACTGAATTCGGCAGCTCAAATCGTTCAAACAGCCAATTCGAAAATCCCCTATTCCCTATTGCAGAAATTATCAGCTAATGCAAAAGGCGATGTCGAAAAAGCTGAAATCGGCAAATTGAATTTAAATACAAAGGTACTCCGGTTTGAACAGCCTGTTAACAGGGAGATTTTTGAAGACTGGCTTAGAAGCTTGCCTGAAACGGTTTACCGCATAAAAGGATATGTGCCGCTTGACGGCGATAAATATCCGCACGCATTCCAGTATGCATACGGGATGGCCCAATGGCTCCCGGAGTATATGAAAATGCAGCCGCAAATCGTCGTGATTGGAGAAGGAATCGACGGAGTCGAGCTGCCATGAACATCCTGGAAGCTTTTAAACAGATATGGCCGCAGCGGCAGGCAACAGCGAATTTAGCTTCGGAAGAAGATATGAAGCGCTACATGATCATCGAGTTGAAAGATGAGCTGACTCATCCCCGTGTCCGGAAAACCAAACAGCAAAAGCTGGATCTTGCGATTGAGCGGATCAATGGTTCCCAGTTGGGGCAACAAGAGAAACAGCAGCTGATCGAAGAATATAAAAAAATAGCAGCCCAGCTGGACTGAACTGCAAATGAAATAACCGCCCGTAATCCGGGGCGGTTATTTTTATTTTATGAAAGTGTATATTTCAATCCTTAATTCAGTTGACTCTTTCGGAAATTCTTTTGTATGGTGAGCAGCCTGATGGATAACGTGATGGCACCTGCTGTCAGCCCGGCGATCAACCCGATCCAGTAACCGAAGGCGCCGTAGTCAGTGAATCTGGCCAGTAGATAGCCCACCGGCAGTCCAATCACCCAATAAGAGATCAAAGCCATGATGAAAGTGATATTGACGTCTTTGTACCCCCGAAGTGCACCCTGTACCGGAGCCTGGATAGCATCTGATAATTGGAATAATGCGGCAAATACCAGGAACTGGACAGCAAGCTCGATAACGGCGGGATCTGAAGAATACAATTCCGCAATCGGTTCGCGCAGGAAATATAAAATGCCGGCTGATACAAAGCTTATTACAATAGCTGTCCCCACGCTCAGCCAACTGTATTGGCGCGCATCTTTAAAACGCGCCGCCCCGACTTCATAGCCCACGAGAATAGTTGCTCCCATAGAAATGCTGAGCGGCAGCATATAAAGAAGCGAGGTGAAGTTCAAAGCAATTTGATGCGCCGCGATAGTGATGGTTCCGTATACAGCGAGCATGAACGTCACAGCGGAGAAAATGCTGGTTTCCGCAAAGATGGAGATGCCGATCGGCACTCCGATCCTGCTTATCTCCTTCCAGCGGGCAAGCGAGACTCTCTCCCAATTGCGGAAGATGCGGTAGCTTGAAAAAGGATTTTGGGTATGGATGATCACTGAAGCAATCATCAGCACCAGCCAATAAGTGATGGCTGAAGCAAGCCCGGCTCCTGCGCCTCCAAGTTCCGGAAATCCGAAATTCCCGAAGATGAACAGGTAGTTGAAAAAAACGTTGATCGGAGCGGATAATAATGTGATTACCATCGTTACACGGGTTGCACCCAATGCATCAATATAAGAGCGGAGGGCATTATAGACGAATAATGGGATGAGGCCCAAACTCATGGCAAATATGTATCTGCTGGCCACATCCGCGACGGCCGGTTCAAGTTCCATAAATCCGAGTAAAGTGTCGATGAAAAAGAAGAAGAAGAGAAAGACAATCGCCGCGAGCAGAATCGCAAGATAAATCCCTTGCTGCACGGCTTCTTTGACACTTTCTTTTTTCTTGGCCCCCATCAATTGTGCTACAATTGGAGTAATGGACATTAAAATTCCGGCGAGTCCGATATAAACCGGAACCCAAAATGACGATCCGATTGAAACTCCGGCCAGGTCATCTGTGCCGTATCGAGCTGTCATATAGATATCAAAAAACGTCACAAGATACATAGCAACTTGTGTAACTAATATCGGAAAAATAATCTTAATCAATAATTTTAATTTCTCAGCTTTGGTCTTTGTTTCGTACATCGTCCATCCTCCTGAAATACTATAGCTTTAGGGCAAATTAAGACAAGTATAGCATAGAAACCCTCCATATAAATTTGTGTAAAATTGAATTAAATAGATAAATCAAATGATGAAAGTAGGATTTTAGAATGCATAAACGCACAATTATACTGACTGGCGGTGGAACTGCCGGCCATGTTTCATTAAACCAGGCATTGATACCTGAAATAACCGGCATGGATTATGATGTCGAATACATCGGCTCAAAAGACGGCATTGAAAAAGAATTGATCGTCAACTCTTACCCTGATATAAAATACCACTCAATTTCAAGCGGTAAATTAAGAAGATATTTTTCGATGAAAAACTTTACGGATCCATTCAAGGTAGTTGCCGGCCTGGGGCAATCACTGAACATCATCCGGAAGACAAAACCCGCTGCCATATTCTCAAAAGGCGGCTTCGTGTCTGTGCCGGTAGCGATGGCAGGGAAATTGATGGGCATACCTGTCATAATCCACGAGTCCGATGTAACACCGGGGCTTGCCAATAAGATAGCCATGCCTTTTGCCGATCATATTTTTACTGTTTTTAAAGAAACGATACAACATGTGCCAAAAGAAAAGTCCACATGCACCGGTTCAGTTATCCGCAGTGAATTGATGGACGGCTCTGCAGCGAAAGGGCGGGAAATATGCCATTTTGATAATGACCTTCCTGTACTTATGGTGATGGGGGGAAGCCAGGGATCAGAAGTGATCAATACGGCCATCCGTTCCAATCTGCAAGTTATTACGCAGACATTCAATGTCATCCACCTTTGCGGGAAAGGGAATATCGATGAAAAGCTGGAAGGCATCGAGCAATATTGCCAATTTGAATATGTAACACATGAATTGTCACATCTTCTGCATATGACTGATTTTGTGGTATCCCGTGCTGGATCCAATTCGATATTTGAATTTTTGGCGCTGAAGAAGCCGATGCTGCTGATTCCGCTTTCCAGACAAAAAAGCAGGGGCGATCAAATATTGAATGCAGAGTTGTTCCGTAAAAACGGCTTTGCGCTTGTTCTTGAAGAAGAAGAGGCGAATCCTGAGCAGTTTATGAAAGCTTTGAACCAGCTGAAGTCCGATGAAGAGTTATTGATTGAAAAAATGACGGATGCCGAACCGCCTAAAACGGCATATGAAATGGCGAAATTGGTCGTAGCACATACAAAGAAACGCTGATATTGGAGTGAAAGATATGAAAGTAACTTTGGAAAAAGTCCATGGATCGATGAATACTTTTTATATGATTGAAGGCGATGAAAGAGACGATTATCACAGATTGGCATTGCAGCTTTGTGAAATGGATCAGGCAGTTGACGGGTTGCTGGTTATTCTGCCTTCAAGGTCGGCTGACGCAAAGATGCGGGTATTCAACCGTGATGGATCAGAAGCTTCGATGTGCGGCAATGGGCTTCGCTGTGTGGCTCGTTATGTCTGCGAGAAGCGAGGGATTAAAGAAGCGGTTATCGAAACGATGAAAGCCGATTTGGCCGTTAGAAGAGAAGAGACCTTAATGGATGGAATCGAGACTTATTCAGTTCAGATCTCTCCGGTTTTATTTGAGCTGAAAGAATTGCCGATGGAATACGAGAATCAGGTCACATTAATCCAACAGGCGATTCCGGAAATATCTGAAGAAATCATGTTTTCCGCAGTTGCGGTTCCGAATCCTCATTTAATCGGCATTGTTCCGGAAGAAATTCAAAAGTCCCAGGAACATCAGAAGAAATGGGCGGAAAAATTCAACGGTGAAAATGACTATTTTTCAGACGGCGTGAATGTCAGTTATGTGACGCAGCTTGAGCAGGGCATTTTTGTGCGCACTTATGAACGCGGAGTCGGCTTCACCAACGCCTGCGGTACGGCTATGACGGCTTCAGCACTGATCAGCTGTATGTCGGGACTGGTGCCTTACGGGGAAGTGGCTGTTTATAACCCCGGAGGCATGGTGAAATGCACTGTCAATAAAAACGGGGATGACTTCGAATTATTGCTGACAGGGAATGCGACCAGAATTTCAGTCCATGAATTCGAATGGGTGGAAGACACAGCTGGCAGTAAATTTACATCATCTGAAACCCTTGATGAACAAAATCTATATGAGAAGTTCATAGGTGAAATCTCTGTAGTTGTCGAGCAATTTGCTTAAAGAAAAGAGTGATTCTATGCAAGGCCCTTTTACGAAGTCACAATTGGATCTCTTATACGGAAATGCGGAAGACCTGGTTTTTTTCATGCGCAAAACGGGAGATGGCTATGTATATGAATATGTGAATGCCCTTTGCTCCAGTACTTTCGAACAGGAATTGACAGGCAGAACAGTCGATGAGAGTATGCCAGTTTCCGTAGCGGATGAAATAAAAAAACAATATGCGATCGCCGAATCGATGGAGGGTATCCACCGGTACCGGGATTACAATCTTTTCAGTAAAAATAATGTCGCCAACGAAACTGAAATCACGAAATTCATATACGAAGGTGAATTATTTTTACTGGCGATTTCAAAAAACGTAAGCAAACAGAAAACGATTGAAGAGGATTACCTTTTCTATCAATCACTTGTGCAGAATTCAGTCGACCCGATGATCATGATTTCTTCCGACTTTGCAGTAATTGACATGAACCCGGCATACGAGAATATATTCAGCGTTTTAAAACACAAGTGGATAGGGAAATCCTTTATGGCACTTCCGTCCAACAATGAGAAGTTCTTAAATAAAGTCGTTTCTGAATTAAACAAGGACGGAGACGAAAAAGGCAGTTCATCTTTTATTACCAGCCATAGGAAGAAGCAGAGCGAAGACGGGAAATTTTCGGTCAGCTTTTCTCCTGTGAAAATTGGGGAAGACATTCGCGCCTATCAAATCGTTTACCGCGAATTGACGGATGAGGTTCAGCTGAAAGAAGAACTGAAGAAAACTGAAAATATACTCGACAGTTATAAAGATGCTCTGAATTACGCCGCAATGGTCTCAATATGGGAGCCGTCCGGTACGATCATTTTCGCCAATGACAATTTCAAAGGAACAACCGGTTATGAAAAAGAGGAACTTTTAGGGATGCAGATTGCTGAAATAGGCAGGGCAGTCATTCCGGATGCTTTTTATGACAACATCCGGGATATCATATTCAGAGGTACAATCTGGCGTGGTGAAATGAAAAGCCTGAAAAAGAATGGTGATTTCTTCTGGGTGGATACGACGATCATTCCGCTTAAAAATGAGGCAGGAATCATATATCAGGTTCTGGCTATAATGTTTGATATAACGGACCGGAAGCAACTCGAAGAGAAACTGCATTTCATGGCTTATCACGACAGCCTGACTCAATTGCCGAACAGGCGGCTGATGATGCAGGAATTCGAGCTGCTTGAGAGAGATGCTGATCATGACCAGAGTTTAATAGCGTTGCTGTATATCGATGGAGACGACTTCAAATCGGTCAATGATAATTTCGGCCATAATATTGGTGATGAATTTATAGCATGTTTCGGACAGGCTTTAACACAAAGCATCAGAGCCGGGGATATGGCTGCCAGAATTGGCGGCGATGAGTTTATAATAGCGGCGGCAGGCATAAATTCCGAAAAAGCGGGAATGCAAATTAAGAACCTGATTAACAGAATCCATCAAAAGCTGGCAGAAGGATGGACGATAGAGGGTCATCACTTCGCTCCGACTGCATCAGTCGGCATAGCTTTGTATCCCAAAGATGCGGATAATTTTGAGGATCTGGTGAAATTGGCAGATTCTGCTCTTTACGAGTCGAAAAAATCAGGAAGAAATCAGGTTAGATTTTATGAAAATAATATGGGGGCCACACATTAATTTCCAATTTTATCATTGATTTTAGTTTGTAAGCGCTTAACATTTCGTTATGTGAATAATTTCACTCAAAAGCATTGTTTTTTCCAACGGAAGTAGTAAGATTGATATGGAAAATTGTTCTTCAATGGGTTGAACGCCTTCTGCTTGGTGTATAGCGGTTTGCGTGATAAAATATGGAAGACATATGTATTTATAGGACTGCCTTTAAGGCAAAATAGTTGGAGGTTTTTTTATGTCTAGCAATTATTCAGATTCGAAATCCCCATGGAGTTCCATCACAGGTCCAAACCTTGGGTATGTTATGGAAATGTATGACATTTATCAGGAATCCCCGGAATCAATCGATCCCGAATTCGCTGAGCTATTCAAGCAATACGGACCTCCTGTTGAGCCAGGCGCTGAACAACAGCCTGCCGCAACAGCTGAAGTGAAATCCGACAAATTCGGTAAAGTCCTGGGCGCAATCCATTTGGCTGAAGCAATCCGCGCACACGGACATCTTGCATCGGATATTTATCCTTTAAAAGATCAACCCCGTGATACAGAGCGTCTTGAACCTTCAACTTACGGATTGACGGAACAGGATTTAAAAGAAGTACCGGTTTCATTGTTACTGGAAAATGCACCAGCCGATATTAAAGACGGACTGGCAGCCATCAATTATTTGAAATCACTTTACACAGAAAAAGTGGCTTTTGAGTTTTCTCATATTGTTCAGCCGCAGGAGCGCAGCTGGCTGCAATCCAAAATCGAGGCAGGCGAAGTTAAACCGTCGCTTGATGCTGATAAGAAAAAACAAGTTCTTGAACTTTTAACGCGTGTTGAAGGTTTTGAAAAATTCGTTCATCGCACGTTCGTCGGCCAAAAACGCTTTTCAATTGAAGGTGTCGATACACTGGTCGTATTGATGGATGAACTTGTCCGTCTATCCGAAACAGCAGGCACAGAAAATATCATGATCGGGATGGCACATCGCGGTCGTTTAAATGTGCTTACACATATTTTGAACAAACCATATGAAATGATGTTCGCCGGATTTGCGCATGTAGGCGATGAAGCATTCCTGCCTGAAGACGGTTCATTGCAGATCACAAAAGGCTGGTTCGGCGATGTTAAGTATCATATGGGTGCTGCTTACACATCACCGAAGGGGACCAATATCAAATTGGCTTATAACCCATCCCACCTTGAAATCGTGAGCCCGGTTGTCGCCGGACAGACCCGTGCTGCCCAGGAACTCACCCAGCAGAGCGGACTGGCGCCTATTGATGTCAATAAAGCTTATGCCATCATGGTGCACGGTGATGCGGCATTCCCGGGACAGGGAGTCGTTACGGAAACATTGAACTTCAGCCGTATCCGCGGATACCAGACTGGCGGTTCAATCCACATCATCGCAAATAACCTGATCGGCTTCACGACTGAACAATATGATTCAAGATCGACTCATTATTCTTCCGATCCTGCAAAAGGCTATGAAGTACCTGTCATCCACGTCAATGCGGATGAACCGGAAGAAGTGGTTGCAGTGGCGCGTTTGGCATTTGAATATCGCCAAAAATTCGGCAAGGATATCCTGATTGACCTGATCGGCTACCGCCGTTATGGCCATAATGAAATGGATGAGCCGCTCGTTACAAACCCTACGATGTACCACGGAATCCATGAACATGGCACAGTCCGTGAAATCTATGGTGAAAAACTGTCTTCAAGCAACGTGCTTTCAGAAGACGATGTGAAAAAACTCGACAGCGATGTACTCGCCGAAATGCAAAAAGCGTACGACCGTGTAAAAGAAAATAAATCGGATGACGCGCATGAGGTGGTAATCCCTGAAGCTGTCATGCAAGGTTTCCCAGAAGTTCCAACTGGCGTCGATAAAGATGTGCTTACGAAGATGAACGAAGACCTGCTGTCATGGCCAAGTGATTTCTCTGCATTCGGCAAACTTGCGCGAATCCTGAAACGCCGTGAAGATCCATTCAACGGCAAAGGCAAAATCGACTGGGCACATGCTGAAACATTGGCATTCGGTTCGATTCTTCAGGAAGGCAATCCGATCCGCTTATCCGGCCAGGATGCGCAGCGCGGAACATTCGCTCACCGCCATCTTGTGCTGCATGATGAAAAAACCGGCAATGAACTTGTGCCGCTTCATCATATTTCCGATGCAAAAGCATCATTCGTCGTATACAACAGCCCATTGAGTGAAGCATCTGTCGTCGGCTTTGAATATGGCTATAATGTAGAAAACGATAAAGCTCTTGTTATCTGGGAAGCACAGTACGGTGATTTCGCCAACATGGCACAGATGATGTTCGACCAATTCATCTCTGCAGCCCGTGCTAAGTGGGGCCAAAAATCCGGATTGGTTATGCTGTTGCCGCATGCTTATGAAGGGCAAGGGCCTGAGCATTCAAGTGCGCGTTTAGAGCGCTATCTTCAAAATGCCGGTGAAAACAACTGGACTGTAGCGAACCTTTCAAGCGCGGCAAACTACTTCCATATTCTCCGCAGACAAGCGAAGATGCTTGGAGAAGAGTCAATCCGCCCGCTGATCATCGTTACACCTAAATCACTGCTGCGCCATCCATTGGTTGGAGCGGACGTTGAAGATCTGACAGAAGGCGGCTTCCAGACAATCATCGAGCAGCCGGGCATGGGACAGGACACGAAAAAAGTGGAACGTCTTTTATTCGCCAGCGGCAAGATGGCCATCGACCTCGCGGACCGCGTGAAAGATGGATCTGAATATCCGGATACACATATTGTCCGTGTCGAACAGCTTTATCCTTTCCCTTCCGAAAAAATCCAGGCGATCATTAAGCGTTATCCGAAGCTTAAAGAATTGGCGTGGGTTCAGGAAGAACCGAAGAACATGGGATCATGGTCATTTGCAGAACCGAAGCTTCGTGAAATCGCAGATGGCATTGATATAAATTATTATGGCCGCGTCATCCGTTCAAGCCCGGCTGAAGGCGACGGAGAAATGCATAAAGTGGAACAGGCACGCATCATTGATGAAGCATTAGCTAAATCTTGAGCATAATCTAAGGAGGAATTTTTTGTGGCAGAAATCAAAGTACCAGAATTAGCAGAATCGATTACAGAAGGAACGATCGCACAATGGCTGAAACAGCCGGGCGATACAGTTGAAAAAGGTGAATTCATCGTTGAGCTTGAAACAGATAAAGTTAACGTTGAAGTCATTTCCGAAGAAGCTGGGGTTGTCCAGGAGCTTATGGCTGCTGAAGGCGACACAGTTGAAGTCGGCCAGATAATTGCAATCGTTGGAGAAGGTTCCGGCGAAGCTGCTGCATCTGAGCCAGCAGAACAAAAAGAGGAAGAAACCAAATCAACTGGCGTACCTGCTGAAACATCTGCTCCGGCAACACAGGAAGCAGTTGAAGAAGCACCGGCCGCTGAAGAGCAATCATCTTCTGACCGCACAATCGCAAGCCCAGCTGCGCGCAAACTGGCACGCGAAAAAGGCATCGACCTTGCAGCGATTTCACCAGTGGACCCAATGGGCCGTGTACGTGTACAGGACGTTGAAGCCCATTCATCTAAACCTGCTGCGAGCGCGCCGGCTAAAACGGAAGCGCCTAAAGCTGCTGCATCAGGAGCATCTTCTGACGAAGAAAGCGGCCGTATTGTCCGTGAAAAAATGTCGAGACGCCGTCAGACAATCGCTAAACGTTTGCTTGAAGTGAAGCAGTCTACAGCGATGCTGACTACTTTTAACGAAATCGATATGACCAACGTCATGGCTCTGCGCAGCCGTAAAAAAGATGATTTCCTTAAAAACAATGATGTGAAACTTGGCTTTATGTCATTCTTCACAAAAGCAGTAACTGCTGCACTGAAAAAATATCCTTACGTGAATGCTGAACTTGATGGCACTGATGTATTGCTTAAACAATTCTATGATGTCGGAATTGCCGTTTCTACTGAAGAAGGACTTGTTGTTCCTATCGTCCGCGATACTGACAAGAAGAACTTCGCGGAAATCGAAGCTTCTATCGGCGAGCTTGCAACAAAAGCACGCGATAAGAAACTTTCGATCGCTGATATGACAGGTGGTTCATTCACTATCACTAACGGCGGTGTGTTCGGTTCATTGATGTCGACGCCAATCCTTAACGGTACGCAAGTCGGTATTCTTGGAATGCACACAATCCAAAAACGTCCGATCGCTGTGGGCGACAATATCGAAATCCGTCCGATGATGTACGTGGCGCTTTCTTATGACCACCGCGTAATCGACGGAAGCGATTCTGTAGGCTTCCTGAAAATGGTCAAAGACTTGATCGAAAATCCGGAAGATCTATTGCTTCAAGGCTGATAAAATCAATTCAAACCGCTCACCGGCAGATGCTGGTGGGCGGTTTTTAATATTTATAGTCAAGATTGTAGATATTCCGCAAAACAGTTTCCCTTTCCTGAAACCCGTGCTCCTGCATCGCTGCGCTAGCTTCGTCGCAAAGCGCTGGCCGGAAGGTCTCCCGACCGCGCTTGGCTCGCACTGAGCTAACTCGAGCTCGTTGTACTTCGCTCAAGTGGATCTCAGCACTTCGCTCGAAACGGAGTTAAAAAGCCAACTTCGTTTCTATCCCCCTGGGAGTCTTCGCTGTTTTGCTCCATATCTTTAGAGATTTTCTTTTGCGGAAATTTGTCTCAATAGTGGTAATATATTGAAATGTCTAAGTGTTTCACAAGCACCAATAAGTCCCCTCGGTGTTCATGGTAGTCTTTTATTAGCATTTGACCAATAAACTCACTATGTCTTACACCCTAACAATTTCTTGACCAAGCATTGATAAATTTAAGCTTCTAGGAGTTCTGCGTTGCAGGGTTTCCGAATTTTTGTCATGATTAAGGAAGAAGAGCCAAAAGGCGGTCGAAGTTGATGGATTTGTCATTTTTTATGGAAATTGTGAAAGAATACGGCTATATCAGCATGTTCATCTTCAATTGGCTGTTATTATTCGGAATGCCGATTCCAAACGAAGTGGCTGCCGCTTTTTCCGGCGTCCTGACTGAAATCAGTTATTTCAAGCCGGTTTATGCATTTATTTCGGCATATCTTGGACTAATCACCAGTAATACATTTGCTTATTTCATCGGACGATTCTTCGGCCATAAGCTACTGGACCGTTTGAGCAGAACAAGATTGAGAAAACCCATAGAGAATTTTTCCGGTTTCTTGCAAAAGCGGGGGGAGATCGCCATTTCCTTCAGTTTTTTCCTGCCGGGCATCCGCTGGGCGATGCCATATGTTGTGGGCGCAAATAAGTATCCGTTTTTAAAATACGTTTTTTATGCGTATACAGCTGGATTCGTCTGGATGATGGTTTATTTTAATCTGGGACGCACTTTCCCTTATGCCTACAATTCCATCCTGAATCATTTGCAGGGATTTTTAGTATCATTGTCGGTTGCTGTAATTGTATTCTTGCTGGGGCGGTATTTTTACAAGGTACGAAAAGCGAGCAAATAAGACTGGAAAACATATCGATTTGAAAAATGAAGCTGTTATCCTTATACTAAATACATAGACATACGGAAAAGGATGAGGACTGTGATTCACAACGAATGGTTAACAAAAGAAACGATACGCACCGTGACTTGCAAGCATACAGACGCCGCGAAATTTTTGGTATCGAATGTGCTGACAGCCGGCAAAACTTACGAAGTGAAAAATGAAACCGACGAATTTATTTTTGTTGTGGACAACACAGGAAAAATTGGCGGGTTCTATAAAACTTATTTCGAATAAAAGATGAAAATGACAAAAGCCGATGCATATACATCGGTTTTTTCTATGGAAAGAGGGCTGTTTATGGATTTTATCGAGAAGGAAATAAGCGAACGAAAAACCAGGAAACATGAAGGCTATGAAAAATTAATCGGAACAGGCGGCTATATCTCACCGGATGCTAATCTTTGGCAGGATGTAATGGCTGCACTCGTTTTGCGCAAACCGGTTCTTTTGAAAGGACCGACCGGAGCAGGGAAAACCCGCATGGCTGAATCGATTTCAGCGGTGTTTGGACAGCCGATGCAAAGCATCAACAGTTCGGTGGATCTTGACGCAGAGGCGTTATTGGGTTTTAAAACACTGGTGCAGCGGGATGGACAGAGCCAGATTGAATTCATCGAAGGCCCAGTAGTGACAGCTATGAAAAAAGGGCATCTCCTTTATATAGACGAAATCAATATGGCCAAGGCGGAAACTTTACCGATTCTGCATTCAGCACTTGACCACCGACGAATGATGACAAATCCGTTTACGGGAGAAGTCATCGAGGCACATCCCGACTTTGGAGTGATTGCTGCAATCAACGAAGGCTATATCGGGACGGCGCCGATGAACGAGGCATTAAAGAACCGCTTTATTGCCTACCCGATTCCATACCTCACAGGGCAGCAGCTTTCGGAGTTATGGGACCGGGAATTTCCGGACGCTGAACCCAAATTGAAGGACTTCATGCTGAATCTCGCAGAAGATCTGATGAAGCAGGTCGAAAATGGGCTGCTGTCAGAAGAAGCGGCGTCGATCCGCAGTTTATTGGACGCGACTGCATTGGCTGGACATATGGATCCGATCCGTGCCGTCGATTATGCCATAGCGCAAAAGCTTGAAGATGAAAGTGAACGGGAGCTGTTCATGGACTTGGCCAATACTTGGAAAAAGTAGGTGTGTGGGATGGCGTCAGTCAATCGCTTTATCCAATTCAATAATGAAACGATCGATACGAAGATGCTGTACCGGATGGAAATGCTGGCGGGCGCATTGGCCGACGCGCCATATCTGAAGGTGACTACCCGCAAATTGATTGAATTCCGGCCGACTGAGTCGTCGGTGTCCGTCAGCGTATTCTGGCGGCACCGGCCAAAAAGTGTGGAGCAGCATGGTTACCTGTCGGATATTTATTTGCTCAGCGCAGGTTTTTGGCGGAGTTTCAGTTTGTCGGCATGGAAGAATTTAATAGCCGAACAATCCCCTGTGTCTTCATTGAGGCGGCAGCTGCTGCTGTGTGCTGAAGAATTCAGGCTATCGGAGAAGATAATCAAAGAACGGCCAGGAACTGAAGCGGCATTTGCGATCCGCGAAGGGGTCTACCGTGAATTTCATCGGGATCAATTCAATCAGAACCTGAAACGGGGCTTTCTGGCGGATGCTTTTCTGAATGCTGCATACTTGAGCCTGCGGGATATAGGAACTGAGTTGGATAACGAGTGGGGCGCTGTACTGCTGATTTGGAAAGGGATGTTTGACGCAAAGTCGACAGCTGATTCGGCTGCCATTGTGAAACGTATGACAGGGCGGCTGGAATATTTGCTGGAGACTGACATGGTCCATACTTATTACACTTTCGGCGATGCGGCGGATAAAGCTCCTCCGTTTCATTACCATGAAGGAATTGAAGCTGAAAAATCGGAAGAACAGGAAGAAATTGAAACAATCGAGGAATGGTTCAATACCTGGCACCGGGAAACAGAATTGTCGGATTCGCCCGCCATGGAATTTGAACTCGAAAAAGGGGATTCACAATCGGCTACCGGCGGACGGGAAGAAGCGGGCGCAGATGAAGTGCAGCAGACCGGCAGGGGAGATTCAAGCGGTGACCATCTTGAAGATAACGATGCAGACGACAAGAATATGGAAGGCGGACCGAAACGAGCCGGCGGCAAATTCGGCCGCGCCAATGAACAGGTCGTTTACCACGAACAGCGGCTGTTGGCGCATGATGACCATAGCCGGCTTATTGCGGACTGGCGCAGGCAACAGTCCCCTTATGTCCGGTCATTGCTCAAGGAATTGAAAAAACGCATTACTCAGCGACAACAGGATTACCGTACAAATCTAAATGCGGGAAGATTGTCTAAAAATCTGTTGCCGCTTGCACTTGAAGAACGACCGAAGCCTTTTTACCGGAAATCTGCGCCTTCCAAGGAATTGGATGCTGTATTTTGTCTGCTGATTGACGGATCCGCCTCGATGGTTGATAAGCTGGATGAAACCAAACAGGCTGTATTGCTGTTCCACGATGTGCTTCGGGAACTTGGGATTGCGCATGAAATTGTGCTGTTTTACGAGGACGCATTTGAGGCTAGCGACAGTGAGCAGCCCAATTATTTTGAGTGGATGCATAAATTCGAAGATGGCATGCGTGACCATGCGCAGGAAATTGTATCTTTCGAGGCGCATGAAGACAACCGGGATGGTTTTGCGATACGATGGATGACTGACCGGATCAAGCGCCGGCGCGAGAAGCACCGATTCCTGCTGGTATTTTCGGACGGAGAGCCGTCAGCTTATAATTATGCCGAAAACGGAGTCGTCGATACGGCGAATGCTGTAAGTGAAGCGAAAAAAGAAGGGGTGGAGCTCCTTCATTTATTTCTCACCAGTGAACTGATCACAGAAGAACAAGCCGCTTTCTACCGCATGATGTATGGCAATAAATCGGTAAGCGCCGACTCATTGGAAAATTTCGTGGACCAGACGCTGCGGTTGCTGAGACGGACCTTGCATCTTGTGATTCAGTCGGGATAGATACAGGTATTCGGTTGTAAACGTGCGTTTTCCATTTATATTTCGAGGAATTGCCGTGTTTTTCTTTGATTTCATCAGGTTTTTTCCAGTTAAAAGGGAATACTGTCCGCAGATGAAAAATACTGTCCGGAAATCAAAAATACTGTCCGGAAATCAAAAATACTGTCCCGAGCAGCACAAATACTGTCCGGAGTTAAATTATGGAAATTAAATCGAAAGCAAAAAAATCCCGTGAAGCATTTCTGCTTCACGGGATTTTCTTTTATTGATTTCTGGAGTTTTCGCCTTCGTGGATAGCGAGCAGGCGTTGCTTAAGCTCCACTTCCATTTTGCCGATTTCCATTTCAGCGGCGCGCCGGTTCTTGCGTCCTTCGCTTTGGATCTGCAATGTTTCCTCGATGGTGGTAAGCAGGTTTTCCTGCGTTTTCTTCAATGTCTCGATTTCGATGATGCCGCGTTCGTTTTCTTTCGCGGTTTCAATCGAATTCATTTTCAGCATTTCGGAGTTTTTCAATAAAAGATCGTTGGTAGTGGAAGTGACCTGTTTCTGGGCTTCCACGGCTTTCATCTGTTTATTGAGTGTCAAAGCGATCGCAATCTGATTTTTCCATAACGGAATCGAAGTCATGATCGAAGACTGGATCTTTTCGGCCAAAGTCTGATTCGTCTGCTGGATCATGCGGATCTGCGGCGCGCTTTGAATTGTGATCTGGCGTGACAGCTGCAAGTCATAAAGGCGTTTGTCCAGCCGGTCGACAAATTGCACCATATCGTTGACTTCCTGATAGGCCATCTGATCATCCGATGCTTCAGCTTTCTTACGTAGGGCAGGGATGGTTTCGTTCAGGATTTCATCGCGTTTCAATTCTGCGGCAGCGATATAGACGTTTAGGGCCTGGAAATACATTTTGTTCTGGTCGTATAATTCTTCGAGCATTTGCACATCTTCCAGCAGTCCGCGTTTGGAATGGTCCAATTGGATGCTGATGCGGTCAACCTGCGTGCTCAATTTTTGATATTTGGTCATGATTTCCTGGACGGAAAACTTAGCTTTGGCAAACAATTTGCGGATGCCGGATTTTTTCGTCTCCGTCAATTCTTCAGGATTCAGCTCCTGCAATTTCTTCATCAAATCATGCAGGACGTCACCCACGGGTCCGATATCTTTCTGTTGGACATGGTCCAGCATCTTATGAGAGAAATTGCCGAGTTGGCTCTGGGCATTCGCGCCATAAGTCAGTATCGCTTCATGGTTGCCGGCTGGAATCTGTTTCGCCAGCTCCTGCGCTTTTTTCTTATCTTCATTAGACAGTTTATCCATCAGCAAAACAGGGCGCCCGTTTTGCTGTTCGGCAGGGGACTGTTCCTTTTCCATTTGAATGCCGAACGGCGACTCCAACAGATCATCCAATTCACTTCGTGTCGATTGATTTTCGCTCATTTTCCACGTCTCCTTCGTCATCGTTCAAGGTTTGAACCAATAGTTTCTGATTTTGCTGTTTATCGACGGCCAAGCGGGCGTAATCGAGTTCCATCCGAAGCTGTTCAACATCGGACGACAGCACTTTCTTCAAATCATTTTGCATAACGCGGTTCATCGATTGCAGGGTTTCGCGTGTATCCTGCAATGCGATTTTTAAATCGCGGTCCTTCACGGGCTGGCCGACCAGCAAGCTGTACTTTTCGGTCAGCTCCAATGCTGAATCGAGATGCGAATAAAAGAAGGATTCAGCGAGATAAAACTTTCTTGGATTCTGCTGCACGACAGTAATGATTTTATTGGCGAGCTTGGTCATTTCCATCAATTGCCGGAACGATGAAATGGATCGCACGCGGTAATATTGGCCTTGCAGGCGTTTCGTTTTCATTTTTGCTTCCTGAACTTGTTTCAGTACATGTTTATATTCACTTCTCGTCATTCCGAGTTCCTTGGAAGTAGAGGAGAATTGAACTTGCTTAATCGTCGAATTACTGGCAAGATAGGTTCCGGCAGCAACTGCTCCAGAAGCGAGCAATCCGATTTCCGCCCCCAAATAAAGAATAGGAAACATCACTCCGGTGATTGGGAGGCTGACCGATTGTCGTCTTATGAAATTTTGGACTCGGTTCATGCGGAAATCACTCCTTTAATGCTATTCCATATATATTTACGTTCAAATATCTGAAAAGTTTCATCGAGGCTGTTCATATCCTCATTTTACGGTAAAGGCTTAGCCAATACAAACTTCGGAATTTCCCATATTGCCAGATGCATATCACTGGACAGATGACGCATAATTTGGCAAAATGCATATAGAGATTTCAATAAGCTAGGTCGGATATCTGATTTTTCAAAAAAATAATTATAAATATTTAGATTTGTTTGACACTTACACGCAATTTAGGTATTATAGAGGAAATAAATACTTTCTTCACCAGTTACAGCTATTCACATATTCCAAAAAGTGATCAGCACGTGATGGTACTTTTTGGAATATGTGAATTTTTTTATTGAAATTCCATATTGAAAATTTTTTTATTACCAGGAGGTTTTTTAACATGCAAGAAGGTACAGTAAAATGGTTTAACTCAGAAAAAGGATTCGGCTTCATCGAAGTTGAAGGCGGAGATGACGTATTTGTACACTTCTCAGCGATTCAAGGCGAAGGCTTTAAAACGCTTGACGAAGGTCAAAGAGTTGAATTTGAAGTAGAGGAAGGCAACCGCGGACCTCAAGCTACAAACGTAACTAAATTGTAATCTCCAAGAGCTGCTCATTGCGAGCGGCTCTTTTTTTTGTTCTGAAATCCTAAGAATGAGGTATGGAAAGTTTAAACAGTCTTCGATGAAGGGTATAAAACAATAATGAAGAGATGAAACTGGGAGGGTTTACTTTTATGGCTGATGAAGTGATTTGGGGCGAAGGAAAAGTGAAATGGTTTGATGGAGATAAAGGATATGGCTATATCGTTGCTGAAAATGGGGAAGAGTTTTTCGTTGAAACGATATCCATTAATATGGACCTGGGTGTTCTGATGCCTGGACAGGAAGTTAAATTCAATATCATTGAAGGCAATCCGGAAAGAGAGCGAGTAGCCACAAATGTGACGATGAGATTTTAATTCCTGGCTTTTCTATAGTTTGATGAAGTAGCAGATAAGGTTATAGTTAAGTATAAATATGTTGACAGGGGGAATACCAATGACGAACGAAAATCTTAAGAAGCCGCTTCCAAGCGGAGAGGAACAGCGTGATTTTTATCAGAAGCTTCGATATAGGATCCAAAACTGGGTGGACAGCAAAGACGGCAAAGGGAGCAAATTCTTGAAGTATGTATTATTTGCGCCAGACTTTTTCCACTTGCTGATGAAAATGATGCTGGATGGCCGCATCGACAGCAAAAGCAAGTCGATGATCGGAGCAGGTATCCTTTATTTCTTTGCACCGGTGGATTTACTGCCTGAAGCAATTATGGGGCCGGCCGGTTTCGCCGATGATGTTGTGGTGGCGGTTTATATCGTGAATTCATTATTGAATAAATATCCGAAAGAAATCATTGCTTCCCATTGGGCTGGAGACGAAGATCTGCTGGTGGTAGTCAGCAGGCTGGCCAGCACAGGCAACAAATGGGCATCGCGTTTGCCAGCAGGAAAAATGGTGAAACGTTTCCTGAAATAAAACAGAAAAATCCCGCGGCACTTTTAAAGTGTCGCGGGATTTTCAGCTTTTTTACACAAAACCGATATTGCGCAAAACAGCTTCGCTTTCCTGGGCGCTTGCAAAAACCCGTGCTCCTGCATCGCTACGCTAGCTTCGTCGCAAAGAGCCAGCCTTGCAAGCTACGGCCAACTCTTAGCTAACTCGGACTCGTTTCACTTCGCCCGAGTGGATCTCAGCACTATGCTCGAACTGGAGTTGGTTTCCAACTCCAGTTCTGATCCCCTGGGAGTCTTCACTGTTTTGCTTCATATCTCAGTATCTCCAATATAAAGACTGCTTTTACCAGTCAGCATTAAATAAGTAAAGCAGATAACTTTGTTATTTATAAACCAGAAGGATGCATTAAGAGTTGAAGTGCATAACTGTGTTCCTGTCTCTGCATAGCTTCGCTGCTTCATCGCAAAGACTTTATCTTCGAAAGCTTCGGCCAATGTCTTTACTACAGGAACCAGAAAAAAACCTGAGACTCAGCAGAAAGCATTTGCAAATAGCCCAAAGATTAAATGATATGATGGTTTCTCAAAAGTTTAAAAATCCCGCCACACTTTGAAAGTGTGGCGGGATTTTTTTGAATTAGTTAGTGATGCCTTGCGATTCTTTCCATTCAAGGAATTCATCATAAGTCAATTGCTTGTCGAGGATTGATCCGTCTTCACGGATTTCAATCACACGGTTGGCAACTGTCTGGATGAACTGATGGTCATGAGATGTGAAGATCATTGCGCCTTTGAAAGCGATCATGCCGTTGTTCAATGCCTGGATGGACTCCAAGTCCAAGTGGTTGGTCGGTTCATCCAGCAATAGGACATTGGCGTGGGATAGCATCATTTTCGAAAGCATGCAGCGGACTTTTTCGCCGCCTGACAGTACAGATGGTTTCTTTTTCACTTCTTCGCCGGAGAACAGCATTCTTCCAAGGAAGCCGCGCAGGAAAGTTTCGCTTTCATCTTCCGGTGAATACTGGCGCAGCCAGTCGACAAGCGACTGCTCGCTGCCTTCGAAGTAAGCAGTATTGTCGATCGGAAGGTAAGCGCGCGAAGTTGTAACGCCCCAGCGTGCAAAGCCTTCTTCCGGCTCATCTTCTTCTGCCAATATGCGGAGCAGCGCCGACTTCGCGAGAGGATCTCCGATCAATACGATCTTATCGTCTTTATTCATATTGAAGCTGATGCCGCTCAAGAGTTTATTGCCGTCCACTGTCTGGCTCAAGTCTTTAACCGTCAAAACGTCGTTGCCGATTTCACGGCCGATCGTAAAGTTGACGAATGGATATTTTCTTGAGGAAGGGCGGATATCGTCCAGTTCGATCTTATCAAGCATTTTTTTCCGCGACGTGGCTTGCTTTGATTTGGAAGCGTTGGCTGAGAAGCGGGCAATAAAGGCTTGCAATTCTTTGATTTTTTCTTCTTTTTTCGCGTTTTGGTCAGAAGCCAGTCGAGTCGCCAATTGGCTTGACTCATACCAGAAGTCGTAGTTGCCTACATAAAGCTGAATTTTACCGAAATCCAAATCTGCGATGTGTGTGCAGACTTTATTCAAGAAGTGGCGGTCATGCGAAACAACGATGACGGTGTTTTCAAAATTGATCAGGAATTCTTCCAGCCACTGGATCGCTTTGAGGTCCAGGTGGTTGGTAGGCTCATCCAGAAGAAGAACGTCAGGTTTACCGAAAAGCGCCTGTGCCAAGAGCACTTTCACTTTATCGGAACCAGAAAGTTCAGCCATTTTCTTGTCGTGCAGATCATCCGAGATACCAAGTCCCTGCAACAGGATGGCAGCTTCGGATTCAGCTTCCCAGCCGTTAAGCTCAGCGAATTCGCCTTCGAGCTCGGCAGCGCGCATGCCATCTTCGTCAGAAAAATCTTCTTTCATATAAATGGCGTTTTTCTCAGTCATAACTTCATACAGCTTTTTATGGCCCATGATAACTGTGTCCAAAACCTGATTTTCTTCATATTCGAAGTGATCCTGTTTCAATACGGCCAATCGTTCGCCTGAACCCATATAGACATTTCCGGATTGCGCTTCAAGTTCGCCGGAAAGGATTTTGATGAACGTCGATTTACCGGCGCCATTTGCTCCGATCAGTCCGTAGCAATTCCCAGGATTGAATTGAATGTTCACGTCTTCGAATAATTTACGGTCCCCGAAACGCAAACTTACATCATTTACTGCTATCATTAATACGTACCTCCTAAATTTCACAATGCCATTAGTATACCACGAAACAGGCTAAAACAGATAGCATCTGAGCGCAGTGTTAGATAAACTAAAAGAGTGTGGCCATAAAAGAGTCGTTTTAGATTTAAACCTTATATTTCCGTGCTTTATAGGCTTCAAGCAGGCCGAGGTCTTTATTGAGCAGATACTCCATTTTTACATAATCACGCCGTGTCGGAATGTGTTCCGGTGTCAGGCCTTTCATGGTGAATATGAAATAATAGCCGCCGATCTGGCGGAACCACACGACGACGTGCGGAAATTCGTCAAAAATAGCTTTTATATTATAGCGTTTCGCGTAACTCCAATTTACTAATTTCATAAAAAGTAACCGCCTTTCACTGCTCTTATTTTAATAAAAATTTGCGGCGAACACAAGTTTGATTGGCGGGTGGAAGGGGTGTTTCCATTTTGACGGAAAAGCAGAAAAAATCCGCGCTCGGCATTATGGTGCTGGCGATTCTTTTTGTTTCGGTAAATTTGCGGCCGGCCATTTCATCGATTGGCCCGCTGCTTGATACCATTCGCGAAGATCTGTCACTTACGAGCAGCCAGGTGAGTCTGCTGACGTCGGTGCCTGTTTTCTGTATGGGGCTGTTTGCCCCGCTTGCGGTTGTATTTAATAAAAAGCTGGGATTGAAAAAATCCATCGCGATTCTGCTGGCGGCGATAGGGTCATTCACATTGCTGCGTGGATTTCTGCCTACCTATCCCATTCTGCTGGCAAGCGCCTTTTTTATTGGCTTATCGATTGCCATCATCAGTCCGCTGCTGTCCGCGATGATCAAAAGGAATTTCCCGACCCGGACCGCTTCGTTGATCGGCGTCTATTCATTCGGCATGGGGCTTGGAGCGACATTGGCGGCAGGGTTGACAGGCGTCTTTTATTCGTTCGCGGGATGGCCGCTTGCACTGGCGAGCTGGGGACTGCTGTCGATTGCGGCGATCAGCTTATGGCTTCGCGTTAAAGAGCCGGCAGCTGAAGTCGCTGAAATTCCGATGGAAGGTACAGCTGTCGTTTCACCGTGGAAAAACAGGCGCGCATGGTATATGCTGCTGTTTTTCGGTTTCCAGTCGGCCTTGTTCTTTTCCATCATTACCTGGCTTGCGCCGATCGCCATTGAAAAAGGCATGTCGATACTTGCAGCAGGCGCAGTCCTGACCGTCATGTCGACTGTTCAGATCGCCTGCAATCTGTCGATACCGCTGCTTCTGGAAAGATGGCCAAGCCGGCATTTATGGATTATGGTCAGTCTTGGATTCGGAGCGGCCGGTGTCCTGATATTGATGTTTGGCAGTATTGCATTCATCTGGCCGGCGGCAGTGTTTATCGGAATTACTCTAGGAGGTTTGTTCCCATTGGCATTGATGATGCCGCTGGATGAAAACTCGACACCGGATGACGTCAACAGCTGGACGGCGATGATCCAGTCCGGCGGATATATCATTTCGGCGCTTACGCCATTTGCAATCGGCTTATTTTATGACCGGTTTCATAACCATATGATTTCATTGGGCCTGTTTCTGGGTTTCATCGCCGTGTTGATGGTGTTTGCGTTTCTATTGAAAGAAAAGCCTTCAGCTGAATAAACTCGATACCAATTAAAAAGGGGACCAGATCTTGAAAGAGCAAATTTACACAACTGTTATCTTTGATATAGACGATACTTTGATGGATTTCCCGCTGTCGGAACATGCGGCATTACAGAATACATTCAATGATTTTGATATTCCAAACGGTTTTATCGACATGCACGACAGTTACCGGGCAATCAGCAAAGTGCTGTGGCATGATCTTGAGCAGGGGAATATCGCATTGCGCGAGCTTGGAGTGGAACGGTTCCGGCGATTATTCCTGGAACATCAGACTGATAAAGACCCATTCGACTTCAGCAGCGTTTATTTGGATTATCTGGGCAAGGAAGCTCATTTGATGGCTGGTGCCCTTGAAGTTCTGGAGCAATTATCCCATTGCAAGCTTGTGATTATGACAAACGGTTTTGGCGATGTACAGAAATCGAGGATCCATAATTCGGCGCTGGCCAAACATTTCGATCATATAATCATTTCGGAAGAGGCAGGTTACCAAAAGCCGAATCCAGGAATTTTCGATTACGCCTTTTCTGAAATTGGTATTGAGTCCAAAGAGAAAACGATCATCGTCGGTGATTCATTGACTTCCGATATCCAGGGCGGCATCAACTACGGGATCGATACAGTATGGTTCAATCCAAAAGGCAATAAGAATGAGAGTGCTGCAGTACCGACTTACGAAATAAAAGATCTTCTGGAAATCCTGGATATCGTTAACGGAAATTACGTGCAAGGAAAGGGAGGATACAAGTGATTATCAGAAATGCTGTGGCATCGGACGCAGAACGATTGGTCAGATTGATGGCTGATGCAGAACAATCGGGGTTTATGCTTTTTGAGCCGGGTGAACGAAAAATTACTCCGGAGCAATTGAGCAAAAGAATAGCTGTGATTGAACAGGATAAAAGTTCTGCGATTTTATTAGCGGAAGATAACGGTGAACTGAAAGGTTATCTGTTCATCATCGGCAACAATCCTCAGCGGAAGAGCCATAGTGTTTATCTGGCCATTGGCATCGGGGAAGCGAGCCGCGGGCAGGGAGTGGGCACCCGCTTGTTCGAGCACTTGGATGCATGGGCTGAAGAAAAGAAAATCCACCGCCTCGAGTTGACCGTGATGATCCATAACCGCGCCGGCGTCGCATTGTATCAAAAAGCGGGCTATAAGATAGAAGGAATCAAAAAGAACTCGTTGAAGATTAACGGCGAATACATAGATGAGTATTATATGGCGAAGCTGCTAGGTTGATGGCGAATAAGTCTTTTTGGAACCGATATTCCGCTAAACAGCTTCGCTTGCCGGGGGCTCGCACTGAGCTAACTCGGACTTGATACTCTTCGTCCGAGTGGATCTCAGCACTTCGCTCGAAAGGGAGTTGGAAATCCAACTCCCTTTCTGATCCCCAAGGCGTCTTCGCTGTTTTGCTCCATATCTATAGAAATTTCTCAATTGATGAACGGTTAATTGGCTATTTCTTTAATCTAAATAATTTTGATAGATAAAAAACGGACGCTTCCATTTCGGCAGCGTCCGTAGATATTATTTTTCGATTGTTTCCTGTTTCCATACGGCATCGAGAAATTCATCACGGCCGGATTGCGCCCGGTCTTCCAGGTAGTGTTCGGAATTTTTCTTATAATAATCCTGGTGGTAATCTTCTGCAGGATAAAACGGTGCAGCGTCAAGAATCGGTGTGTTGAGCGGTTTATTGTATCGTCCGGATACATCCAGTTCCTGCTTCGATTTTTCAGCGATTTCACGCTGTCTGTCATTATGGACAAATATTGCGGGTTTGTATTGATCGCCGCGGTCCTGGAATTGCCCTTCGTTGTCGGTCGGGTCGATTTGCTGCCAGAAGATATCAAGCAGCTGTTCATATGGAAAAACTTCCGGGTCGAACGTAATTTCGACCACTTCCAGATGGCCGGTGGCGCCAGTCTTGACCTGTTCATAAGTGGGATTTTCGACGTGTCCGCCGGAATAACCCGAAACTACTTTCTCTATTCCATCAAATTGGTCAAACGGCTTTACCATGCACCAAAAACAGCCGCCTGCAAATGTCGCTTTCTCTGCCATAACTATCTCCTCCTGTCGTTCATAAAAGAAATAGTACCACTGCAGGTGTTTCCAGACAATAAAATTGTTTATACTGTATGAAGAAGAAGATGATGAATCAGTCATTTACGATAAAAACTTATCTCATCTCTAAAGAAGTTCAATCATTACAAATGCAATATTTATATTAACCCGGCCACCAGAAACCTCCGTAAGTCCCATACGTCATATTTGGCATGGAACAAAGAAAGGAATGTATTATTAATGGAAGAAGAACGCCAACTCAGAGGAAGACGCCGCAAGAAAAGAAGGTTTCGGAAACGGGGGATCCTGTTCCTGTTATTGATTGTATTGCTTGCCTTAGGCGCTTACTTTTTCATGCAGTACCAAAGCGGCAAGAAATTAGCTGAAGAATCGGATTTGCCCGAAGTGGAATTCAATAATGATGGAAAAAATGACAGTTTCGAGAATATTCTTGTCCTGGGTGTAGACGCGCGCGGTGAAGAAAAATCCCGCACGGATACAATGATGCTTGTGGCGCACGACAAAGAATCGAATGATGTGAAAATTGTATCGTTCATGCGGGATATTTATGCGGAAATACCAGGATACCAATCGTATAAATTGAATACAGCCTATTATTTGGGCGGAGTGGATCTGCTGGCTGATACACTGCGCAATATGTTCGGAGTGGAAATTCAGCATTATGCTTTAGTGGATTTCTCAAGTTTCGAGAAATTGGTGGACATCGCTGCACCAAATGGTGTTGAAGTCGATGTTGAAAAAGACATGTCCGAAAATATCGGTGTTTCGCTTACTCAAGGGCAGCAGAACCTGAACGGCAAGGAACTGCTCGGCTATGCGCGATTCCGCGCAGATGGGGAAGGTGATTTCGGTCGCGTCCGCCGCCAGCAGCAGGTGCTTGCAGCCTTGAAAGAGGAAATGATCAGCATATCATCCATTCCGAAATTCCCGAAATTAGCGGGAGCTGCACAGGGCTATGTTCAAACAGATATGCCGACGCTTGACCAAGTGAAGGTCGCGACCGATTTGGCAACTGGAGGGACCGAAGGGGTTGAACGGCTGACGATACCGGTCGAAGGCAGTTACAGCTATGGCAGTTACGCCCAGGCGGGATCCGTCCTTGAAATCAATTTGGAGCAGAACCGTCAAGCGTTAAGTGAGTTTTTAAATCAGCCTCTGCAATGAAAAATTCTGAAAATATGCTAAAATAGAATTGATTATTCCATATGGAAAGTAGGAAACGCCATGGAGCCAGAAGAAAAGCCATCCTTTTTCAAAACGAACTATATTCAGTTCCTTGGAGGCAGAAATACATTATTCACTTTAATCGCTTTAGTGTTGATCGGTTTGATCATTTTTATATTCCGGGAAGTTTCATTCATCTTCAATCCACTGAGCGTTTTCATGCAGACAGTTGTATTGCCTGTAACCTTAGCGATGATTCTGTATTATCTGCTGCGCCCGGTGCTTCGGCTCCTTGAACGATTGCGCGTCAAGAGGCTATGGGGCATCCTGATTATTTTCATGGGTGTTATCGGATTGTTGACATTGGTCACGTTTCTGATCCTGCCATTCCTGAGAGACCAGCTGCAAATGCTGATTGAAGAATTTCCGAAGTATTTCATGCAGCTGCTGACTGACATAGACGCATTTCTGCGGACTTCTTATATCGGCGATTACTACACGGACTCCAATTTCGACATTGAACAGTTGATGGACACGCTGCCCGATAATCTGGCAGGAATCCTGCAAGATACAGTCACCAGCATCATCACGGGTGTGACAGGATTTTTGTCGACTATCACAAGCTTCGTCCTGTCGATTGTCATTGTTCCGTTTATCCTGTTTTACTTGCTGAAAGACGGCGAAAAACTTCCTGAATACATCCTGAAGCTTTTGCCGCCGCGGCTCCGTCAAGACACGCGCGAAGTGTTTGGGGAAGCGGATAAACAATTGAGTGCCTATATTCAGGGGCAATTGATCGTCGCTTTCCTCATTGGTGTCATGGTTTATATCGGATTCCTCATAATTGGAATGGATTACGCGCTGCTTCTCGGTGTGCTGGCGATGTTCACTAGTGTCGTGCCGTATATCGGTCCAGCGATAGCTATAACGCCTGCCGTCATCATTGCGCTTGTCACTTCACCATTTATGCTGGTAAAGCTTGCGATCGTCTGGACAGTGGTACAATTAGTGGAAGGAAATGTCATCTCTCCGCAGGTCATGGGGAAAACACTCTTCATCCATCCGGTCACTATCATTTTTGTGCTTTTAACGGCCGGCTCACTGTTCGGGGTGGCGGGTGTAATTTTGGGGATTCCGGCATACGCGATTCTTCGCGTACTCGTTTCGCACATATTCAAGCTTTTCAAACGCCGGTACAATAAACACGAACCTGAGCTTGAAAATCATTACGATTATACAGAACTGCACTGAACGTTTACAGTTAAAGCTTAAGTGGTAAAGTGGTAATACAAAAATTTGGGGGTTTCGGAAAATGAAATTCAAAGAGTTTTTATCATCTATCGGCTTTGGCTCGATGAAAGTCGAAACAGTAGTGGAGAGGCCGCATTTGGAAGAAGGCGAGACCTTGAACGGCACCATCTATTTCGAAGGGGGAGACTCCGACCAGGAAGTTGATTATGTGGAATTGCATGTCATCAAATTGATCGACGATTACCGTGAAGACAGTGATTTCAATATCATTGAAACTGTCATTGCCAAGCAGTCGATGGAGTTTGCCGGTTCAGTCAAATCGAAGGATACAGTGATGCAGCAATTTGAGATCGTGCCGGATGAACGCTGGCTGGTGGAAACCGATAAATCGCGCTTAATTCTGCGGACGATTGTGCATATCCGTGAAGGCGTGGATGTGCGGGATGAAGACGAGATTACATATGGGAAAATTGAAGGCTGAGAAAGCCTTCTTTTTTTTGCCATTTAATAGTTTGGGAAAAATAATAATGCCAAAAATCTGGAAAAAGATCTAAACTATTATGTTAGGATTTATATAAAGAACAGATCCTTTAAAAGGAAGGGAGATGGCGTTTAATGAAAGGCTTTTTGACTGTGTTAGGTACGCTGCTTATCGCGATGTTTTTATTCGGATGCCAACAGTCGACTGGAACTGATACTCCTGCAGTCGCAGTCGATAATCCTGAAAACCCTTATCCTCCTGAAGAGGCGATAGAAAATGGGGATGTTGTCGATATTTTTGGAGAGATTACCAACTTGGATAAGTTTAGAGAATTTACCAAGAATTTCGACGCCGGTGTCACAGATGAAATTCGCATTACTTTCTATACTGTTGAAGGCGACCCCGTTTTTTATAATTTAAATTATGATGGCAATAAAATACATTATACCTACGATGACTCACAAGATGGATATGCGAGTTCTGATAAAGGGACACAGAGTACAACTTGTACTGAAATGACAAGCAAAAATACTGACCTGGGCATTGAATACAGTTTGAACGATTGTTCTTCTTCGGATATTGGAAAGACATATTATTTTGTAATACCGGAATAAGAATAACAATCAAAAATTTTGATTTGCTAAAAGGGCTTAATAAAGAAGCTGTCCGTATATGCGGACAGCTCCTCATATCAACCACTTAATAACATTCCGCATACACAGCTTCCCAGAAACAAAGCTAAAACTACAAGACTCATCACAAAATCCAACTTTCCAATTTGAACGGGCCGGTAAAATTCGGTCCGTGGTTCACCGGTAAATCCACGCGCTTCCATCGCGAATGCGGAGCGTTCCGCTTTTCGTACAGCTCCCGCAAGCATCGGAATAATCACTCTGCGCACTCCAAGAGCACGTTGCCACCAGGATTTTTCAACGGCTGCTCCGCGCAGGCGATGGGCCTGCTGGATCTGAAAGAATTCATCTTTCAGCACCGGTAGAAATTGATAGCCGACCAGTACGCCGTAAGCAAGTTTTGGCGACAGCTTGAGCTGCTGCATCAGGCTCATGACGAATTTCACTGGATCCGTCGTCAACGCGAACAGGAGAGACAGGGAAGAAAACGCCAGGACGCGGAACGATAGGGATAAGGCTAAGGCTAACTGCTCATCCGTCATATCATAGCCGAACGGCGACCAGATAACGGTGCCGCCGGTTTCAGCACCAAAGACAATCGTCGTCCACAAATAGCCGAATGCGCCGATCACAAAAGGAAGCATGAACAAGCTCCAAAGTTTCCAGTTAATTCTGCTGAAAACGAGCTGAAGGACGAGGATGCTGAAAAAGAACAGCAACGGTGTCCATGGATTGAAGAAAAATGCGAGACCAAGCATCGCGATTGTTACAGTGATGAACTTAATTGCAGGATTCATGTCATGCAAAAGATTCCGCACGTAGCTTCACTCCTTTCGGCGGCATAAGGTTATGGGCTGCAAGCAGTTCCTCGTCTTGCCACACTCTATCGGCAATGAATTTCCCGGTCATTCTGCCGTCTTTCAAGAGCACAACCGAATCAGCGACTGCTGCGGCGAACTCCATATCGTGCGTCACAATAAAAACGGTATCTCCCTGGTCCAATTGGCTGTCGATGAGACGGAACAGTTCCAATAAAGCACTTTCATCCTGACCTGAAGTCGGTTCATCGAGAAACAGCACATTTCGTTTATCCGCAAGCATCGCCCCGATCGCCACCCGCCGTTTTTGGCCATGGCTGACGGCAAAAGGATTTTGCTCCTTGATTTCTGTTAGCCGGAGAGACTCTATCAAATCATCCAGCTCCAGTTTGGAAGACGTTCCGCCAAAAGCCAGTTCGTCAAAGACTGTTGAAGTTAAAAACAGAAATTCTGGTGATTGCGGTACATAGCCACAAGGGTCTGTTGAAAACTTCTCAGCTTCTTTTTTATAAATGCCACAGATCGCTTTCACCAATGTCGATTTCCCGCTGCCATTTGGTCCCGCGATGACGATGCATTCTCCTTTTTGCGCATGGAATGAAACCGGCTGGAGCAGAGTGTTTCCTTTCATCTTTACTGAAAGTCCCGTCGCAGATATTACAGTCTCATCCAATATTGAATGGAGCCGGAGCGGGTATCGCAAAGTCTCGTGCGGCTTGAAGATGGTGTCTTCTGAAATTCTGCCGTCGCTCGTTATCTTAATTTCACGGTCAAAAAATGTTTCCCAGTAATCCAACCTGTGTTCTACAGCGATGATTGTCAGATTGAACGTCTTTTGCAATTGATCGAGCCATAGGATGAATTCTTTCCCGGTATAGGGATCAAGATGCGATATCGGTTCATCAAGCAACAGGACTTCGGGATTCATGACCAATGCACAGGCAGTGGCAACCCGCTGTTTCATTCCGCCGGATAGTGTTTGAATTGAAACATGCCGGAGGTGGGAGAGGCCGGTAATGTCCAGGACATGACGGATCCGCTCCTCCATTTCGCTTGCCGGGGTATTTAAATTTTCAAGAGTGAAGGCAAGTTCTTCTTCGACCGTCGGCATACAGAACTGCGAATCCGGATCCTGGAAAACAGTCGCCACGCGGTGGTTGATTTCTCCAGGTGAATAACAATCTGCGGGTTTGTCGAATAAGTGAATTTCGCCATCCACAATGCCGTCGCAATTGGCAGGATAGAGCCGGTTCAATAAATACAGCAAAGTCGACTTGCCGGAGCCGCTGGGACCGGAAATGGCAACACGTTCGCCGCGCTCGATCGTAAAAGAGATCGATGAAAGTGTCGGTGATTGGTCATCCGGAAAACGGAAGCTGACATTATTCATTTCAAAAATAGTGTCATGCATTTGCATCACGCGGTTGTGTCCGAGCGATGGCGTAGCCGCGAAGTGAACCGGTCGCAAGCAGCGCATCGCCGATATATTTGCCGCCAATTCCTGCAATGATTGCTCCGCTCAAAACGCGAAGCGTAAACATCAACGCCACGAATGAAGGGTCGAGCGCCGCATAGCCGGATACGAAATAACCGTAGATGAAGCTGAATACTGCCGCACCGATGCCTGCGAGCATAAAGACAAAAATATTAAAGTGGCGGTAACGCGTCACAGCAAAAGCTGCTTCAGCGCCGAGGCCCTGAACAATCCCGGAAAGAATAAGGCGGGGACCAACCGCATTGCCGAGCATCACTTCGATGATCGCCGCCATGGTTTCGGGAATCAAGGCAGCGCCGGGCTTACGGATAATGTGCATACAGATGATTGAAACGATAAACCAGATGCCGAACATCCATTCATAGGCGATGGGGCCGATCAGCCCTGCCCATATATTGCCGAGGTGGATGAATAACAGGTAGACGATACCGAATACGACTCCAAACAGGGACATCAACACAATTTCCTTCAGTTTCCACGATTTAAGCATCGGCTTTTCCTCCATCAGCTTTGGCATGAGAAGGGCTGTTGATGCTCATCGATACGGTCATGACGAGATGGCGATGTTCAACAGAACGTGCATGAGTGAATGATTCTTCAAAGAATGCAAAGACATCATGTATATCGCCGTGGATACCACTCGCGTAATGCATCGAATCGTTCCAGACGCCGTGTTCCTTGGCGCGCTCGACTTCCCTATAAATCACGCTCATATAATCCGGATTGTTCATCGGATAAAGTGCAAACTGCGACGATACATACTGCTTTGTGTTATCCGTATTCAACAACTGATCGTCTTTGTCGAGGTAGACATCTCCTGACGTATCTCCCGGGCAGCCGATGGAGAATGTGCCATTCAAAGCCACATGTTCGCCGGTTTTCGCTGCATGCAAAGTCAAGGCTTTCGCAACATTGAAGACGTGGTTCTGTTTTCCGCGGATGACAGTGGATACGTCATCCGTGTGCATCCAGACATTCGAGGTGTCGGTTTCTTTCAAAGCCCCTTTGATGATTTTGATGAAGTCGCCGGACATCGGATTGAGCGTGAAGCGAAATCCGACAATCGGGCTCGTGCCGCATTGCAATGGTTCCATAACAATATTCCCCCTTAAAAATGTGCACAAAAAAGGCCGCATCCGTGAAGATGCAGCCACTGTTCCATGCAAATTAAAAGGAGATACTAGCTCCTGAAAAGTTCGTTTTGCGGAAAGTCACCGCACTTCCTCACGCAGGTCCTAACCTGATCGAGTCATAAGGGATCGGAGCTTTCGCTCGCATCTCAGCTAAAATAAGCACCCCCAGTGCAGAAAACGGTATGCGGTTTTTGTGTTCGGGTTGTCCCGATGGCTCTAGTGTAAATGAAGGGAGGGGGGAAGTAAAGGTCGTAATTTAATATTATGAATATAAAAAACACTAGTGGATTATGAAATCGCTCCTGACGGACGCTTTCCACGGGGAGCGGGCCTGAGCCTCCTCATCACTTCGCTCTTGCGGGGTCTCAGACTCACTCTGATCCCGCAGGAGTCGCCGTCATCCGCTCTTTCATTTACTTAGAATGTGAATTAAGAAATGGAAGTGGTCAACCAGGGGGTATTTATCTCGAAATCAGAGCATATTTATTGTGTTCATGCATAAACCGGCGTAAAATTCCCATTAGTCACCAAATTTATTGGGGCTTTATTGAAAAGATATACAGATGTAAATTGATTGATTTTAATTATATAACTATCTGGTTAGCAGAAAGGATGGTTTCTGATATGACAGTAAAAGTGAAAGTATATTCGGATTATGTTTGTCCATTTTGTTTCCTGGCAGAACAGCCGTTAGAGGAAGCGATGAAAGGAAAAGATGTGGAAGTTGAATGGATGCCTTTCGAATTGCGTCCAGCTCCCAATGCAACATTGCGTCCGGAAGATGATTATCTCCAAACGACTTGGTCGCAGTCGGTTTATCCGATGGCTGAGCAGATGGGAATCGAAATTGTCCTGCCGGATGTGTCGCCGCAGCCGCATACCCATTTGGCATTTGAAGGGTTTCAATATGCCAAGGAAAAAGGGAAAGGCACCGCCTATAATGAACGCATGCTGAAGGCCTTTTTCCAGGAGAGCCAGGATATCGGTGATGTTGAAGTATTGACGAAACTGGCTGGGGAAGTCGGCTTGGATGAAAAAGAATACCGTGAAGCACTTGAGTCCCGTAAGTACAAAGAAGCTCACCAGCAGGCACTTGAGCACTCTTATGAAGAGGCTGAAATAACTGCTGTACCGACATTCGTGATCGGCGATACTAAAATCGCCGGCATCCATACGAAAGAGACACTTGAACAGCTGATCGAAGAAGAACTGCAGAAACAAAAACCTAAAGTCTTGTTCGAAGGCATGGCTTGTGGACCAGGCGGTTTCTGCTAATACTACTAGAAGAGGTGTAAACCTATGACGAATAAAAATAAAGCGATTTTAAAGAATAATGACTGGGTAAAAGGCATTTCCCGCCACGGTGAAATGATCATCGGTTTTGTTGATTCAATGAGTTTGGAGCAGGAAGCTGTGCATGTAGTTGTCGCTGAAAGTGATAACGAAGAGCTGATCGGCCAAACAATTCCCATGCATTTCAATCAAGTGGAAGTCATTCCCGCGGCCGTAACCAAAAATGCCGGCGAGCTTGAGTTTTTGATTGACCTGGCTTTGGCGACTGGTGATAAAGAGTGGTTCGAGGAACTTTCCGCTGAATTGAATGAGAAGAAGCAGGCGGTTAATTAAGAAAAGCATATGGAAAAAAATGAAGAAAGAGCAGCGGCATAATGGAGCCGTTGCTCTTATTTTTATTATGGACAATATCTATAAAAGTTGACCAAATAATTTTTAATAATCGATATTTCGCAAAACAGCTTCTCTTTCCTGAAACCCGTGCTCCTGCATCGCTGCGCTAGCTTCGTCGCAAAGCGCCGGCCGAAACATCTTAGACCGCGCTTGGCTCGCGCTGAGCTAACTCGGGCTCGGTACCCTTCGCCCGAGTGGATCTCAGCACTTCGCTAGAAAGGGAGTTGGAAAGCCAACTCCCTTTCTACTCTCCAAGGCGTCTTCGCTGTTTTGCTCCATATCTTTAGAGAGTTCTCTCAGCAAAGGCTAGACTTATTGCTGACATACGAAGATGGCGCCAACTTTGCAACGAGCTATACGCAGGAGCATAATCTTTGCTCTGTCCATAGTGCCAGAGCGATATATTCTATTTTTTAAGTTCAATTTATATAACAGCTGTGTCATTCGTTGACTATTAAATCGCTTCTTGTTGATGTTTGCAGTTTAACAGGAGTAATGTTTCAAATGACTAGTACTTAAAGCAAATAAACTGAGTCTATTTCATAAAGGAGTAATATTTAATTATCTAGAATTAATGCGTACGGGGATTGAAAGAGGGTATTGAAGATTATAGTGAAATTATCTCAGTTAAATTATCACAAAAATAAATGGCAAAGCAGGTGTTGAGGAATGAATGAAGAGACGACGATTTTAAAAACCACTGATTGGGTGAAAGGAACTTCTATTAAAGGTGAAGCGGTCATTGGATTCATCGATTCGCTTAGCATGGTCCAAGGCGCTGCATATGTAACGGTTGCCGAAAGCGATAATGCTGAGATTGTAGGTTTAACAATTCCAATTGCAGTCCAGCAAGTCGAGACATTGCCGGAAATTGCACCTAAAGATACGGCTCAGCTTGAGGATTTGATTGATCTGGCTTTGCAAACGGGTGATAGAGAGTGGTTTGAAGAGTTGACTGGTGAGTTGAATGGAAAGGTAAAGAAGTATAAAGAAATAACTTAATTGAAAATAATAGTTCTTTACAACAGCAGCAGGCAAAAGATGCCATGCTGTTTTTGTTTTGAAGAATACTAATAAATTATTATCTGTTACTTGATTAACTCATCAAGTGCTAAAATAATTCCGGAATTTGAATTGGAGAAGTCATCCCTATAGAATGTACTTCTCCTTTCTTTTAACCTTAATTATTTTGGAATGAAATTAAAATAACTTAGCTGAAAATTTGCTCGTTGCGCACAAATGCTTCAGGCTTCGAACAAGTGCTTTCCATATGGTGATACACGCCATCCCGTGAGGAAGTTAAAAAGCCATGCATCCCTTCCAATACATGATAGGCGAGCTGGCCGTTTGCACGGTGGGATTTGCCGTTCAGTATTGAATATGCCATGTCAGCTGCGCCAATGCCGCGGCCATTTTCCTGGAAACCGGATATCAATGGGATGTCGGTAAAGTTTTTCTCGTCTTTTTTGCGCAGCCTAACCGGACCGCCAAAATTATTCGGGTCGGGCACGAGCAAAGTTCCTTCGCTCCCGTAAATTTCAATGGGCGGAAGTGTGGAGCCGCCGAAAGCATCGAAGCTGGCAGTCAAGGTTCCCATTGCACCTGATGCAAAATCGATCGTTCCGGCTATATGTGTTTCGGTAGAGACGGTGATTTTCTGTCCGGCATTAGGTTCACTCAGGATGGTCCGTTCCGGATAACTGATGCGCGCGGAGCCGGCAATACGTTGGATGGGGCCGAGCAATGCAATCAAAGCGGTCAAATAATACGGACCCATATCGAACAAGGGGCCACCGCCTTTTTCATAATAGAAGGCTGGATTCGGGTGCCAATGTTCATGTCCGCGGCCTATCACAAAAGCCGAAGCCCCTATTGGCACACCAATTTCGCCGCTTTCAATCAGATGTAGCGCGGTTTGTATGCCTGCTCCAAGGAATGTGTCCGGCGCGCCGCCGACCAGTAATCTTTTTTCTTGTGCTTTATCCAAGACCTGCCTGGCTTCCTGCAGGCTGATGGCCAGCGGTTTCTCAACATAGACATGTTTGCCGGCTTCTAAAATTTGAAGACTTACTTCGGCATGCACTTGCGGAATTGTCAGATTGATGACTAAGTCGATTTCAGGATCGGACAGCAGCTCCTGTACAGTGCAAGCTTTTGGAATTCCATATTGTTCAGCTTGCGCACGGGCGCGCTCCAGATCCAAGTCTGCACAAGCTATCAAGGATATATGGTTGTAGGCCGGGATATTCTCCATGTAAATAGAGCTTATGTAGCCGCAGCCAATGATACCGATCTTAATTGTGCGCATCTTGCTCCCCCTTTTATTGGCTGTCTCCCATGCCGGTATAGCTTCCCGAATTTCCGGAAACTGCCTGGCTTTGATTGCTTGGTGTTCCATAGAGTGCTTTGCCTTCAGCCGCCCATAAAAATCCTCTTTTCATCATGAACGAAACTTCAGGCATCGCTATGATATCCGCTGTATGTCCGAGTGAATTGTAAAACACGCGCCCGGCGCCCCAGCGTTTTGTCCAGACAACCGGCATATCGACGGCTTTATTTGAAGTATGCGGACCTGCCGCAACAGGGAAGTGGGTGGTGGCCAGCACTTCTACTGCGGGATCGACGTGCAGATAATACTGTTCGCTGACAACTTTGAAATCATTCAAGCCTTCCAACAGTGTGCTTAAAGAATGCTTGATATTGACCATATATTCTATTCCGTCATTGCCGGGATGCGCGACCCAGTTGCCGCCCGTCATAAACTGCCAGTCCACATTTTTCCGGAATGAATCGCACATGCCGCCGTGGCTGCCCGCCAGTCCGACGCCGCTGATTACAGCTTCAGAGACATTGCGTACGTATTGTGGATCGATTTCTCCCATCGTCCAGTTAGGTACGATCAAATCAAGCGCTTTCAATTTTTCAGCATCTGCATATGCTTCCAGTGTATTGGAAATTTCTGCTTCGAAGTTTTCGGCCTCAAGCAGCTCTTTATAGATTTCCGCGACTTGTTCAGGCTCATGGCCGTCCCATCCGCCTTGGACGATCAGCGCTTTTTTCTTCACGGGCTCAACACTCCTGTCGGTTCAAATTTTTTAAAGAGCGGATACTTCAATCCACTTTCTTTCCTTAATGGATAATTCAACAGCTTCAAGTACTTGCTGGCATTTTACTCCATCGTTGAAATTGGGTACCGGCTGCCGGTTTTCCTGAAGGGCATCCATGAATTCAACAAACGCGTGGGTAAACGTATGTTCATAGCCGATCGGATGTCCAGCAGGCCACCAGTTTTCAGAAAAGGCATGTGCCGGATCGGTGGCGAGTATGCGCCGGAAACCTTGAACGTCCTCTTTGTCATCGGTAAAGTAGACCTGCAATTCGTTCATACGTTCAAAATCGAAAATTATACTGCCTTTGCTGCCGTTGATTTCAAAAGAGTTCGTGCTGCGATGTCCTGTTGCGAAGCGGGTTGCTTCAAAACTTCCAAGGGCGCCGTCAGCGAAGCGGGCGAGGAATAATGTCGCGTCGTCAACAGTGACTGGACCGGCTTCGGCTTCCTTTCCTTTTGTTGCCGATAAACCTCCCGTTTGTTCCGGGAGCGGCCGTTCTTTGATGAACGTTTCACTCATGCCGATGACATCATCGATATCGCCGATTAGATAATGGGCCATGTCGATCAGATGCGCTCCTAAATCGCCATGCGCACCTGAACCGGCGATTTCTTTTTGAAGCCGCCAGGCGAGGGGGAAGTCCGGATCGACCAGCCAGTCCTGCAGAAACCAGGCCCGGAAATGATGGATGTCGCCCAATCTGCCGTCGTCGATCAACTTTTTCGCCAGCAGCACAGCGGGGGCAAAACGGTAATTGAAGCCGACCATATGCTTCACGCCTGCTGTTTCCGCCGCTTCCAGCATTTCGCGTGAATCCTTTAAAGAAAGTGCCAGCGGCTTTTCACAGTAGAGATGTTTGCCGGCTCCGGCCGCCGCAATGGCAATTTCCTTATGGGCGTTGCTTGGGGCGTTGATGTCGATCAAGTCGATATCTTCCCTGGCTACGAGATCTTTCCAATCGGAGCTATGCTCATCCCATCCGAATTGTGCTGCGGCAGCTGCAACCGCATCCTTGCTTCGGCCGCAAATCACTTTCATATGCGGTTTGATGCGGTCCGGAAAGAACATCGGCAGCGCCCGGTACCCGTTGCTGTGTGCTTTGCCCATGAACTTATAGCCGACCATTCCGATATTTAATTTATTCATCTGCTCATCCCCAATCTTTGTTTACTTGATAAACAAACTCGCTTTCATTTTCCCGAATATTTAAAATTCTGTCAAATCAAAGAGCTCGGCGCAAAACCTTCAAGCTGGGTGTTAATATTTTCACGTATGGAAAGGAATTGGCCAAGATTATATAGAATTGGTAAGAGATGCCTTTTATAGGGTTTCAGAAATTTCACAAGGGGATGAAGAAGATGACAATGACGGCTTTAAATGAAACGATGCTGCAGATTGAAAAGGAGATCAATAATGATCCTGAACCGATTTCAGGAATGGATACAGTCTATAGATTTGTAATCGATGGGGAGACGTTCCTTTTACAATTGAAAGACGGTAAAGCTGATTTATTAACGGGTTCAGATAAGGATGCGGATTGCACGCTTAAAATGTCTTACGATAATTTCCAAAAGTTCCTTGCTGGAAAACTGAATGGTATGACTGCCTTTATGACCGGCAAATTAAAGATTGACGGCGATATGACCAAAGCGCTGAAGCTCGAAAATATTGTGAAGAAATATGAGTTGCAAATCTGAAATGATTAAAAACCGACTGAAGCTGGCCTGGCGCAACATTGCGCAGGCCAGCTTTTTCAGTTAAGAAATGAATTTCTGTAAATATTATCTGAATTGTTCGTTTATTTTATTGCAAACATACGTTCTGTTTGTTATGATGTTTTTATTAAGAGATGGAATGGCGGGTCTCATTGCCGCACATTCAGCGGATGCCTCTTCAATAAAGACAGTATGAATTTGGAGGAGGATATTGATGTTTCAAACTGCAAAAGAATTAGAAACTCTCTTTTACACGGAAGCGGCGTTTTATAAGCTTCAGACGCACGAAAAAATTCATCTCTGCCGGAGCCTTGCTTCCATCCGCCGAACAGGCACAGAAACTGTAAAGCCTGATGCGTTGTTTGTGCTGCTGAACCCCGGTAAATGTCTCCCGGTCGATGGTGAAGAGACTATTTCATTGTTAACTGGAGAAGCAGACAATCTGCCGATGCTTCCGGCAACACCGGACAACACAATGTATCAGCTGATGCGCCTGATGGAGCGGATGGAGTGGAATTATGTCCAGATCATCAATCTGACAGATTTGAAAACAGGGAAATTCGAGGAATATCTGGAATGCCAAAAATGGATGAGGGTACACTGTGACAATCGCCACAATATATTTTCCATTGACCGCTATCATGAATTGCTGGACCGTGTAGAAAATGCGGGAGTGGTCATTGCGGGATGGGGGACCAAATCCCAGATTATTTCAGCTGCGGAAGAAGCAAATACAATATTGTGGGAAATCGCGGAAGTAAAAGGTCTGCGCTTTAGACAGCACCCACTTTACTATCATCCGTTTCCATGGCTGCAAACAAAATGTGTCATGTGGCTGGATGATATGGAAGAGCAGCTGAAACGTGTCGGTGAAGTGGTTTGAGAGGCAGCGGTAAAAGGGAAGTGCAATGGCTTCGCAAGCTGTCGTGACGCGTTTTTGGAAATGAAACAGGAAAGCCGCAACTGGGAAACGATCCAGCTGCGGCTTTCTTATATAAAGACTTTATAAGAAGCTGATTTTACCTGCTGCGGATTTTCGACAGCAAGCGGAGTATTTCCAGATACAGCCACACCAAAGTGATGAGGAGGCCGAACGCTCCGTACCATTCGAAGTATTTCGGCACCCGGCTGGCTGCGGCATTTTCAATATAATCGAAATCGAGAACCAGATTCAGCGACGCGATTATGACGATGACGACGCTTATGGCGATGCCAATCGGTGAAGAATCGTGCAGATAAGGAATAGTGAATCCGAAGAATCCGCCGATGAACGAAATGATATAGACAAGGAATATGGCGCCAGTCGCGGCGACAACGCCCATTCTGAAGTTCTGTGTGACTTTGATCAGTCCGGATTTATAGACTAGCAGCAGACTCAGCAGCACTGCGATTGTCAGCATCACCGCCTGAAAGACGATTCCGCCATATTGCGCTTCATATTGCGCGGATATGGCCCCAAGGAATAATCCTTCCAGCAAAGCATAAAGTGGAGATGTAAAAGGCGAAACCTTCGGCACAAAGATGGTGATCAAAGCCACAATCAGTCCGCCGATAGCACCAATCAATATCAGGGGCAAGACACTGCCGGGATTTTCAACAAACTGGTTCCAGGAATAGACGAAGGTAGCCAGTACCAGAAGTATAAGAATGAAAGTCCTGTTGACCGTTCCGCCGATGGTCATTGTCTGGCCGGGGCCGATTGTATCAAATTTTTCAAATGCCTCTTTTTTTAAACTCGGATTTCCGCTTCTCAATAACTTCACCTCATTATTTTCAGACGAGCAGCTCCATTATATCCCGTATGTTACAAATCACCAATCAAAAACAGCTTGCCGCGCTGAAATGAATATAAAGGCAGTTCAGGAAAAGGGGCTGTGAAGAAAAGCAGATGCTGACGGTTTTTAATGTTTGATTGTCGGTAAACAGGATAATAGATGTAGAAGCGGTTATATAATATTGAAAGGTGGTTTAAGTATGATCACACACCAATTACTCATCCTGCTGTTTATCGGCTACGTCGTTTATACGATAGACATAAAGAAGAATTTCTTTCCGGTTCCGGTAGTATTAGTTGTAATAGGGCTGGGCTTATCGTTCATACCATTCTTTCAGGAATTCAATATTTCTAAAGACATTATTTTTAATGTATTTCTTCCGGCCATCCTATTTACATCCGCATATCAATTCCCCCTGAAGCAATTGAGGGAGAATATCGGAATTATCATCACCTTGAGTACGCTGGGCATGATCGCCACCGTGTTTTTGCTGGGGCTTTCCATTTATCTTGCTGGTACGAATTTCACCGCGCTGTCATTTACAGCGGCTTTTTTATTGGCAGCGATACTCGCTCCGACTGATCCGGTTTCAGTCACCACCATACTGAAGGAAAGCAGCGGAGCGGAACAGATAGCTGATGTGGTTGAAGGGGAGTCGATGATCAACGACGGGACCAGTATCGTCTTCTTCACCATCTTTCTTACGATGTTTCAGACTGAAGGAGGATTTTCTGCCGGCAAGTTCGTTTCGGAACTCCTGCTCGTGTCGATTGGGGGAGTCTTACTGGGCGTCGCTGTCGGCTGGCTTATGAGCAAAACCATCCGTTTCACGAAAGACAAGAAATATCAGGTGATGCTGAGTATTGTCGGAGCCTATGGGTCGTTTTACATCGGTGAAGCAATCGGTGTATCTGGCGTCCTGGCAACTGTGGCTGCCGGCGTATTCGTATCCTATGAAATGAGTAAGGAAATCAAGGAGGATAACTTGAAGGGTTCGCTCGATGGATTTTGGGATATCGCCACACCCGTTTTACTGGCCGTGCTGTTTCTTCTGATCGGGATACGCGGGGCTGAATACCTGTCGTTCTCGGGCTGGTGGTATGCCATTGTAATTTTCGTGCTTTCCATTGTCATCCGTTATATCGTGATCGGTATTATTATTTACGGTGTGCCTTCCTGGCGCCATGAATTCAAGAGCGATTTTTCCACTGTTACATTAACGGCCTGGTCAGGCATAAAAGGTGCGATGTCGGTTGCTTTGCTTCTCTGGCTGGAGGAAGCCGCTTCCGGAAAAGACGAAATTTTGGTTTCTTTGGCGTTTGCGGCTATATTGTTGTCATTGGTCATACAAAGTGTCGGCATTTATCCTTTATCCAAAGTATTGAAGAATCTCCAGTGATAACGGTTTATTAACCAGCTAAAAGCTCCAGTTCCCTTCAGGGGAATTGGGGCTATTCCTGTTGTTATTTATGATAAGATTAAAGGAATAAAATGTATTCTGGCGAGAAGGATGGAGGGGCAGTATGAATCAGCTGATCGAAAAGGCCACCTGTTTTGCGGCCGTCAAACACGATGGCCAATATCGGAAAGGGACGCGCATCCCGTATATTACACATCCATACGGTGTTGCGATGATTCTCATGGAAGCGAACCAGCCTGAAGTGACAATTGCTGCGGGATTATTGCACGATACGCTGGAGAATACGGATACTACGGAAGAAGAAATATTCAGGATTTTCGGTGAAGAAATATTGATGCTGGTAAAGGCAGCTTCCGAAAAAGATAAAGCACAGCCCTGGGAAAAGCGCAAACAACAAACCATCGCCAACCTGCCTTACCACTCGGCAAATGAATTGTATTTAATATTGGCTGACAAACTGCATAACCTGCGTTCAATCCAAGTTGATGCGCGGAAATTCGGCGACAGCATCTGGACCCGTTTCAATAGAGGGAAGCGGGAACAGTGCTGGTATTACATGAGCATCAGCCGGGCAGTAAGGGACAAGAAAAGGGAAGTAAGCCTCATCAGAAAACTGGAAGAAGAGACAAACGAGCTTTTTATCGGTAAAAAAAGACTGACAAACCACGATATTCGCCTGCTTTTTGAAAGCATCCGTTCAGAAAGCCCAACTGTAAAGGATGATTTACGGGAATCCCGTCTGCTGCAGTTCAGCGATGATATGCGAAAAGCCGCTGGAGAACAGGCGGAAAGTGAAACGGAGAATTCCATTCAAAACCGGTGGGAAATAGCAGGGGTTGATCTTAGCGCTCACATTGGGCATGACCCTTTTATCTATTCATATTTGCATGAAATGAAGTTCCGCCTTGGCTGGGAAGATGAAACTTTTCTGGAGTATTTTAATCTTTACTATAAAGGAAATTGAAAAAGGATAAAGGAGACATTGACATGCCACTGGAAATCGTAAGGAATGATATAACAAAAATGACAGCGGATGCTATCGTCAATGCGGCCAATTCAGGCCTGAAGATGGGAGGCGGCGTTTGTGGTGCCATATTTGAAGCGGCAGGGGCAAGCGCTCTGCAAGAGGCTTGCGACAGAATCGGCTTCTGCGCTGCAGGTGAAGCGGTTCATACTGCAGCTTTTTCGCTTGATGCCGACTTCATCATCCATACTGTGGGACCTGTTTGGCAGGGCGGACACTCCAATGAAGAAACGCTGCTCCGCGGCAGCTACAGGAATTCACTTGAACTGGCTGTAAAACTAGGCTGTGAATCAATTGCATTCCCATTGATATCAACCGGCATCTTCGGATATCCGAAAGAAGCGGCATTGAAAGCTGCGACAGGTGAAATTGAATCTTTTCTGATGAACCATGAGATGGACGTATTTTTAGTCGTCTTCGATAAAAAATCCTTTGGCATCAGCGGCAAGCTATACAATTCCATCAGAGCCTATATTGATGAAAATCAAGTGGAAGCAATAGAGAAACGCTATCCTCGGCGAAGACGTGTTCTAAGGGAAGAAACCATTTCGCAGCATATGGAACAGGAGTTCAAAGTCGAATCCGCTATGGACCTCAGTTTGGAGGATATCTTGAAAAATGTGGATGAATCTTTTTCGGAACGCCTCTTCCGGTATATCGATGAAAAAGGGATGACGGATGCGGAGACTTATAAAAAAGCGAATATCGATCGAAAACTTTTTTCGAAGATCCGGAATTCACCGAAATACACTCCAATGAAGAAAACGATCATCGCATTTGCTGTGGCTCTTGAGCTGGATTTGCTGGAAACAGAGGACTTGCTTGAAAAAGCGGGTTACCGGCTGTCGCGGAGCCATGAGTTCGATCTGATCATCATGTATTTTATCGAAAGGAAAAATTATAATATCCATGAAATCAACGAGTCTTTATTCGCGTTCGATCAGGTTTTGCTCGGCGCTTAAAATGTCGCTTCCGAAGCGACCATTCGACGCGTTCAGTATCTTATCCTTAAGTTGTTAAGAAAACTTGAGGAGGAATCGGCAATGAAGAATGAGATGACGGAATTGGTATTCATACTCGATAAGAGCGGTTCAATGGCCGGCCTGGAAAAGGACACGATCGGCGGTTTTAATGCATTAATTGACAAACAGCATAAGCTGGATGGGGATGTCCGTGTGACGACGGTGCTTTTCAACCAGTCCTACGAATTGCTTCATGACCGCATTAACCTGAAAGGTGTTTCTCCGCTTACAGAAGATGATTATGAAGTGGGCGGCATGACCGCTTTACTGGATGCCATCGGTTCCACGATACAAAAAATCGCAAATGCACAAAAACGGACCGTGAAAGAGGAACGCGCCGATAAAGTGATGTTCGTGATCACCACTGATGGCATGGAAAACGCCAGCTGCGAATACAATCATAAAAAAATCCACGAAATGATTACTGTGCAGAAGCAAGAGTTCAACTGGGAATTCGTTTTTCTTGGAGCCAATATTGACGCGGTCGCGACAGCGAAGCAATTTGGCGTGGCGGAAGAATTCGCTGTGGAATACCATGCGGATGCAGAAGGGACTCAGCTGAACTACCAGGTGCTTAGCGAAGCTGTTGCTTCTTTTCGTACCGGGAAACCCCTCGACCGAAATTGGAAGAAAGATATTGAAAAAGATTATAAGTCACGGGCAAAAAAATAGAGATGCTGAAATGAGCCTTTCCTTAACCGGAAAGGCTTTTTGATTGTTGAGTAAAAGATAAAGATAAGTAATCGATATTACGCAAAACAGCTTCGCTTTCCTTGGGGCTCGCACTGAGCTAACTCGGACTCGGTCCCCTTCGTCCGAGTGGATCTCAGCACTTCGCTCGAAACAGAGTTGGACAGCCAACTCTGTTTCTGTCTCTGCATCGCTACGCTAGCTTCGAGACATGAAAGGGCGCTGCTCCCTTGGGAGTCTCGCTGGTTTGCTCCATATCTCAGAATCCCTTTCACTAAGGAAGTACCGTAAATATTTTTTTGAGAAAAATATTCACGTGCTTTTACAGATATATTGTGCAGCAGGCGGCGAAGGGCAAAGATGTGCTCCTGTATCTTTGCGCTAGGTTCAAGACATTAAAAGATATGAAGTGAAATGATAGAGAAGTTGATGTTTCTCAACAGCCTGGATGCCTTTCCTTAACCGGAAAGGCTTTTTGATTGCGCGGAAAAGTTCATGATAGTTTTGATTGAAATGGCAAAGGGTAGTGAGTCTATAAGGACATTGAAGGTTAAAATCGATCGTTGGAGGTATTCGTTGAATGGACAAAAAGAACAATAAATTATTCGGTTTTTTTGGCGGCCAAATGGAAGTCCGGGAAAAAATAGAAGAATTGAAAACTGAGGGTTATTCATCAGACAATATGTATATCATCGCGAAAGATAATGAACAGATAAATGCGCTGCGTTCTTATTCCGGCGTTCATTTCAGTACGGAGCAGGATGGGGACTGGATCGACAAGTTCAAGGAAATGTTTTCAGGCAGCCATTCCCTGAAGAATGTTTTTGAGGAAATGGGATTCAGCAATGAAGAAGCGGAAGATTTTAACCGTCGTATCGAGAATGGGGAAATCTTCCTTTTTGCCGATGATGAGGTCTATAACGAAAACGCTGGAAGCGCGGGCTCGGCTTCTGAAGGCACAAGCAACCACAATGAAGATTTTTCGGAAGCACCCAAAATGAGCCGGACTGAACGGAGAAAGAGGCAGTCAGGGTCAGGCAACAGCGAAGAAAGCCTCTTATTGCATGAGGAACAACTGGAAATCCATAAAGAACGCGTCCAGACAGGTGAAATCAACGTCAACAAACGGATAGTGGAAGAGCAGCAGCATCTGGATGTTCCGGTTGAACGGGATGACGTCATGGTGGAAAGACGGCCTATTGCCGATAACGGCAGCCAGGGCGAAGAAATTAGAAGAGAGCCTTACCAGGTAGGGGATGAACTCCACATACCGGTTGTTGAAGAACGGCTTGTCGTCACAAAGAAAGAAGTAGTCACAGAAGAGATTGTAGTAACTAAAAGGAAAATAAATGAAACCGAGCACATTTCCGAAACGGTCCGCCGTGAAGAAGTGGATATTGATGACAGAGGCCTGCCGCCAAATGGGGATCTAAAAGAGTAAGGTTCTGCAGGATCCTTGTGGGAGCTGGTGTCGTTGAGACTTGATGTTTAGCGGTAATGTCAAAGGGTACACAAATACTAGATTCATCAGAAAGAAGACACATCAATTAAATTGGAGGTTTTATGATGATGAACAATAACAACAACAATGACAAATTGGTAGGAACATTTGAACTGCAGGCACAAGTCTTCAAGAAAATCGAAGAATTGAAAGAGCAAGGCTACCGTGAAGAAGATATGTATGTCGTCGCCAAAGACGGCGCGAACATCGATACGCTGCAGGATAAAACAAGAACGAATATCACTTCCGGAGATAAAGACAGCAGCTGGAAAGATAAATTCACCAATCTGTTCTCCAGTGATGATACAGAAAGAAGTTCGTATCGAAACGTCAGTGATGACGGCACGAGAGACACCGATTACAGCAGCCATGTAGAAAATGGTCGTATTCTGTTATACGTCGACCGTGACTATGCGGGCTCTTCCGGCGCTTTTGCATCAGGAAGCACAACTGGCGCAGGCATTGATTCAGGCCGCGGCAATTACTCAGGAACCGGGACTGGCACTGAAGAAGAAAGCCTTAAATTGCATGAAGAGCGTTTGAATGTTGATAAGGAACGTGTGCAGACTGGTGAGGTTAATGTAGGCAAACATGTCGTGGAAGAAGAGCAGTCGATCGATGTTCCAGTAGAGCGTGAAGAAGTATACGTGGAACGACGTCCGGTCAATGAACAAACCGGATCAGGATTGAACGACCGCGATGGTTTCAATGACAAGGATTCAATCCATGTCGATGTTAATGAGGAACGTGTAAATGTTTCGAAAGATGATGTCGTCAGTGAGGAATTGGTTGTCGGAAAACGTAAAGTCAAAGATACAGAACATGTCAGCGAGACGGTACGCCGTGAAGAAGCTGATATCGATGAAGATCATAATACCGACAAAGGCCTGTTCAACGACAAGAACGATAACAGAGGTTTGTAATACACGCCTCCTCAACGAGAAGGAATAGTGAAGCCGCTCCAGCTGAATGCTGGAGCGGCTTTTTGGACGTGATTTTATTTTCTTGATACTTCAGATGATTTTTCCCGTAAAATAAATTGAGAGGGGAGGGGAGACGATGAAGAAACAGCCTGCAATTAAAATTCCGAAATCGTTATTCGCTAAATTCATGGATTGGCTGACGATATTGGTTTTCGCTGCTGTCGTCATATATCTCATCACCCAGTTTTCTGCATTGCCGGACAGAGTTCCTGGACATTATAACGGAGAAGGCAATGTCGACAGATGGGGAAGTAAAATGGAATTATGGATTTTGCCGGTGATCGGGATATTGCTATGGATTCCAATGACTGTCCTGGAAAGGTATCCGCATACATTCAATTACCTTAATCTCAGGGAAGACAATATCGAAGCGCAATACCGGAACGGCCAATTGATGCTGAACGTGCTGAAGAATGAATCCGTCCTTTTGTTCAGTTTTCTGATCTTCCAGGGGATCCGTGTGGCGACCGGCGCCGCGGAAGGTTTGGGTGATTTATTCCTGCCAGTCTTTTTGGCCGTAATCTTCGGAAGCATGATCATATTTATGATAAGGATGCTGAGACTCTGAATGCCATCAGATCCCTGTGGAAAGCGGTTATCCAGTAACCCACAGGGAAACAGGGTTATCCACAAAGCAGCGAAGTTATTAACTTTTTGATGATACAAGTGTATTAATTAAATTACAGCCTATATTTTTATTCGATACACCTGTATCATATTTATTGAATAATAAAAGTATTCTGATAAAATGGATTTATGCCTAAACTTATTGATCACGAAACCAAAAAGCTGGATATCGCACATGCCGCATGGAAAATTCTGATGAAGGAGGGTATGGAAGGCGCGTCAGTAAGGAATATCGCAAAGGAGGCCGGAATTACACTGGGAGCACTGCGTTATTATTTCACATCACAGGAAGAACTGCTGGCTTATACAGAAGACCTTGTCCACGCCAGTCTGGCTGAACGGACATCGGAATTATTCATGGCGGATCTTCCACCACAGGAAAAAGTGCTTAAGCTGCTGGCGGGCTTGCTGCCTGAAAGCGGGGAAGGGGACTCGGCACCTGAGGCGCGCTTGATATTCAAATTGCACTCAAAATACTCGGGAAAGCCTTATGACAGGAGCCGCGACAGCGTCTACCAGGCTGTAAAATCGGTGATGTCCAACCTTGTGATGCTGAATCTATTGAAGAAAGAAGCGGATCTGAGTCTTGAAACGGACAGGCTTTATGCCTTGATGGATGGCCTGGCGATGAATTCTATGCTGCAAGGGGCGGAAGGGAAGCCCGAAAAAACGAGAAGCATCCTGGAAACACATTTAAAAGCTATAAGCAAGGAGCAAAGCGGAGGTCAGTATTGACCTCTGTTTTTTTATTGCGGCTGTTTTATTTATAAGTTAAAAATCTATACATTAAAAGGATAATGTTATACATTATCAATTAGTTTACATAATAAAAATATACACAAAATATAAGAGGTTTAGATTCTAAAAAATTAAGGTATAAATCAATAAACTTTCATTTCTAATCAATTTAAAATAAAATAAAGGGAAGCAATTTATCCCTAAAGAGGAGTTGAGACCGATGAGTTTAGAAACGATCAAAGGTTCAAGTATGATTGTCAAAATGACACGCACGCTGATGAAAGAAGGCTGGTCATTTACTCCCAATGAATTTGATGTGATCATCAAAGCTGAAAACAAGGCGACTGGTGAATCCATCCACTTCCCATCGATCGGAAACTTGAAAACCTGGATTTATCAAAAAGCGCTGAGCTATTAATACTATAGAAAATCCCGGCCATCAGAAAAATGATGGCCGGGATTTTCATTTTTATTTAAAGCATCTTCTCTAAAGCCAGTATCGCTTCGTGAGCGGTTTTTGGATCGACTGAAATCCTGTTGATCACTTTGCCTTGCACCAGTTCCTCCAGTGCCCATGTCAGGTGCGGCAAATCGATCCGATTCATCGTCAGGCAAGGGCACATATACGGGTTGAGTGACACGATATCACGGTCAGGATAATCTTTGATCAGGCGGTTGACAAGATTCATTTCGGTGCCGATCGCCCACTTGGAACCGGGTTCTGAAGCTTCGATCATATCAATGATGTATTTCGTCGAACCTGCGTAATCAGAGATGCTGACGACTTCATAAGTGCATTCCGGATGGACGAGGATATTGCGGTCCGGTTCTTTGCCACGCAGGATTTCCACGTGTTTCGGCAGGAAATTCATATGTACCGAACAATGGCCTTTCCAAAGTATGACCTGAACGTCTTCGAGTTCACATTGGAGTTCAAGTTTTTGTTTAATAGGATCCCAGATTGCCATCTGCTCCAGTGGAATGCCCAGTTTTACTGCTGTGTTTCTTCCGAGGTGCTGGTCGGGGAGGAACAGCATGCGCTGCTTTTGCCCAAGTGCCCATTCCACCATTTCAACGGCATTCGAAGACGTGACCGTTGCACCGCCATTTCTGCCCACAAAGGCTTTGATGGCTGCAGTGGAATTTACATAAGTAAGGGGGACGATGGTATCCCCGAAAAGCTCCTGCAGTTTCAGCCAGGCGCGCTCTGTCTGGTCGATATTTGCCATATCGGCCATTGAACAGCCCGCCCGCATGTCAGGCAGGATGACTGCTTGTTCCGGTGTGGTCAAAATATCGGCTGTTTCAGCCATGAAATGGACGCCGCAGAACAAAATGAAATCAGCGGTCTGCTGCCCGGCAATTTGGGAAAGCTGAAGTGAATCACCTGTAACATCAGCATAACGGATCACTTCGTCTTTCTGGTAGTGGTGGCCGAGGATGAATAGGCGGTCTCCGAGAATTTCTCTTGCGCGTGAAGCCCGTTCGTGAAGCTCGCTGACAGGAGCCGCCAAATATTCCGGTGGCATAGCGTCAGCTGTTTGAAGTTCCTCAAGTAATGAAGTCATTGGGTAATAGCCTCCTTATGTGAAATGCTTAAATTCATACTCATATCAAGATTGCTGACACTGTGTGTCAAAGCGCCGATGGATATGACATCGACACCAGTGTCTTTGTAATCCCGCAATTTTTCCAGATCGATGCCTCCTGATGCCTCAGTCCGGATAGCGGGGGGCACAAGCTGTACCCAGTGTTTCATAGTTTCAGGCGTTTGATTATCGAACATGATGACATCAGGCGATGCTTTGATCGCTTCCATTAATTGTTCTTCTGTTTCCACTTCAACCTCGATCATCATCATATGGCCATGGGCAGACCGCGCTTTTTCCACGGCATCCGTAATGGAGCCGGCAGCTGCAATGTGATTGTCTTTCAGCATTACAGCATCGTACAGCCCTTGGCGATGGTTAAATCCGCCGCCTGCTCTTACCGCATATTTTTCAAACATGCGCAGGCCGGGTGTCGTTTTTCTCGTATCGACAATGCGGGTGCGGGAGCCGTCAAGTGCCTCCACACATTGTTTGGTCAATGTTGCAATCGCACTCATCCGCTGCACAAGATTGAGAAAAACCCGTTCCCCTGATAAGATCCGAGATACTTTTCCGGTAATCCTGACTATCGGTTCGCCCGCTGCGACCCGGTCGCCGTCCTTTTTAAGCAATTCAACCTTAACCAAAGGATCAAGAATATTGTAGCCCCATTCAAAAATATGTACTCCTGCGACTATGCCTTCACCCTTTGCGCGTACTATTGCTTCACCTTCATCCGTGTCATCAAAGATGACCGAGGAAGCGTCCCGTTCCCCGATATCTTCGATTAAAAAATGCCTTAAAGCTTTTTCTGCTATCAATCTGTTCATTGTACAGTCTCCTTGCTGTGGATTTTCCGATCTGTAATCGCCGTTCCGGCTGCCGACAGTGCAATCACTTTTCCTTGCCATTCTTCTTTTTGGGCAGGAATGTCTGACCTGAAATGGGCGCCTCGGCTTTCAGCGCGCAAATAAGCTGCGGTTGCAAGCAGCGAACACACGGTTGTTTGATGATAGTTCCTGATATTTTCATTGCTCAGTTGCAATAGGTCTTCAACCTGAAGCAGGGGGAATTCTGTGATGAATCCGCTTAATTGTTCCTTGTTCCGCAGGATGCCGACGGAGCTGGTCATTCTCGAACGCATCAGCTCCATATCACGGAAATCGAAAGGGGCGGGATGCGCTGGGGTCCGGCGGTGAATTTCCAAGCTCCCAGCAGAAACTGTATTTTGTCCAACCAGATGGTCTGCCAGCCTTTGCGCGAAAACAATAGCTTCGAGCAGCGAGTTGCTTGCCAGCCGGTTTGCGCCGTGGACCCCACTCGACGCGACTTCCCCGATGGCATATAAGCCGACAATATTCGTCGAGCCTTTGTCATCCGTTTTAACTCCGCCCATATGAAAATGTGCTCCCGGCCTGACCGGCAGCAGATCCTTGGCTGGGTCCATTCCGTGAGCACGGCAATTTTTCCAGATTGCAGGGAACTTGGATCTGAATTCCCGTATGTGGCGCGCGTCAAGAAAAACAGGACCTTGCTCTTGCCAATGCCATTCGATGGCCCGGGCAACGATGTCCCGGGGAGCAAGTTCCTTCAAAGGATGCACATCTTGCATTATGGAGCAGCCATCTTTATTGACCAATAACGCGCCTTCCCCTCGGACCGCTTCTGAAATAAGTCCGCTGGATTTCCCGTCGATCGTCAAAATGGTGGGGTGGAACTGGACGAACTCGAGATCTTCCAAAACAGCTCCGGCACGATAGGCGAGCGACAGCCCTTCACCTTCTGCGACAGACGAATTGGAAGTGTGGCTGTATAAAGCGCCGATTCCCCCTGTCGCAAGGACGGTATGGCGAGCGAAAATTTCTTTTCGACGCCCATTTCCATCGCTTGCCACTGCCCCGAAGCATTTTCCATTCTCCGCAATGAGTTCAAGTGCCTGGTGATTGGTTAATAAATGAATCTTTTTTTCAGTTTTCTTCATTAAATAGTTCATCAGGATTTTTCCGGTCTGATCGCCGCCCGAATGGAGGATTCTGCGGATGCTGTGGGCGCCTTCCATTCCGAGTATCGGCTGTCCCGATTCGTCCTGGTCATAGGGCAGTCCTTCAGCCATCAGTTTTCTGATGGCAATTTGCCCTTCACGTGTCAGCATTCCGACACGTTCGGAACAGGCATGGCCTGCTGTCGCCAATAAAGTATCCGAAGCGTGCGCTTCCGGTGAATCCGTTGTATCGAGGCTGGCCGCGATTCCACCTTGTGCCAGCGTCGAATTCGCGTCATCAGGAGCGCTTTTTGTCAATACGGCAATCTTATAGGAAGGAGGCAGAGAATGAGCGAGCATCAAGCCGGCTGCTCCGCCGCCGATTATACAGACATCAAACAAAACTTTACACCTTCTTTACAAGTGTCTTGACACTATTAATGACATAAAGATACAGTGAATACAAGGCTAAAATGCATTTTGAAGGGATTTTGATAAAGATATGAAAAGCTATTTGGACGCAGCAGCTGCAATTCCGATGAGAAAAGAAGCTTTACAGGCGTATTTGGAAACAGCCGAACAGGCATACGGCAATACCCAAAGCCTTCATGATGCCGGAACAGAAGCGGCGAATTATGTGGACTCCTGCCGGCGGATCCTGGGTAATTTACTGGATGCCAGACCTGAAGGATTTTACTTTGCCGGCAGTGCCTCAGAAGGAAATCAATTGGCCATCCGATCGTTATTGAAAGGAAGACCCGAACATTGCAGGAAAATCATTTCAACGTCTTTGGAACACGCCTCTGTACTGGCTGTTTTGCACGAGTTGGAAAAGGAAGGATATGTTGTGGAGTATTTACCGGTGGACGAATTCGGAAATCTGAACCGGAAAGCATTTGAACACGCGGTGGATGAACAAACGGCACTTGTCATTATGCAGCTCGTCAATTCTGAAATGGGGGTGATACAGGATGTCGCCTATTGTGCGGAGTATGCCAAACGCTATAATGTTCCGCTTCATTCGGATATGGTCCAGGGTTTGGGCAAAATCCCTGTTAATCTATCGGATAGCGGGGTTGCCTCCGCTGTGTTCTCGGCCCATAAAATCGGCGGACCCAAAAGCGTCGGCATCGCCTATATGGATCCTGGTATCCACTGGCAATCCGTTTATGAAGGAACTGTCCATCAAAACGGTTTCCGCGCAGGGACAATCGATGTTCCGGGAATCGTATCCGCCACAATTGCTGTTAAAAGCGCGGTGGCGGAACAGCCCGAAAATTTCAGGACCGCTGTGAAGCTGCAATCGTTTCTGCTTGAACGCCTGCCAGCGGGTGTGGTTCCCGCAGGCAAACCGTCGGAAAAATCCCCTTTTATCCAGGGGTTATTATTGCCGCATGTGGAAGGGCAATGGATGATGCTTGAATGTAATCGCCATCAGATTGCCATCTCCACCGGAACAGCCTGCAAGATCGGGGCTGGTGAAGCGATGTCGGCAATGCTGGCGATGGGGCTTGAAAGTGACGTGGCCAGAAAGTTCATCAGAATTTCGTTTCATCATGGGACGACTGAAAAAGATCTGCTGAATTTCCTGGATGTAGTGAATAATACATTGCGACCGAAAGAACCAGTATATTAATTTGCGGAATAATCCATTAATTGCTATCCTTACAAAAAAGGATGGTGATATCAGTGAGTGATATTATTGAATTGACGAAAATTACGATTTTGCAGAAAGATACAGCCAACAAAATACGCGAAGCTTATATCGGTGATTTTAAAGATCCTGTCATATTCGGCGTCCACGGAGGTGTGCGTGAATTTTACGGAGTCGACACCGATCCTGAATTTCCGTCTACACTGGACCATATTGTAGCAGCAGCGGGCGGTTGACTGGTCGGCACATTATCAGGCGCGCTGGAAGCGCGTCATATACCGACTTCACCGGACAAAGTCAAAGCGGATGTTCAAGGCACCATCGAAGCGCCGGAGGGTGTTTTGATAATTACCAAAATCAGCTGCCATTACCACTTGAAAGTGCCTGCCGGCAAAGAAGACGCCGCCGAACGGGCCCTGAAAGTATTTGACAGAGGATGTCCTGTGGCACAGACACTTAAAGGCGCAGTCGAGATTGCACACACATGGGAAATTGAAACTTATTGAATGTATGGCTGTAAATGGATTCGCGGGGAGGCTTGCCTTACAATAAGGCATGTCTTCTCTTTTATTATTAAGATATGCTACTGAATCCCAGGAGGTCCTTTATGAAAATCATTATTGCGCCGGATTCGTTCAAGGGTTCGCTGACGAGTATGCAAGCGGCATTGGCCATAGAACGGGGGATACATGAAATCGATCCACTGGCTGAAACTGTTCTTTTGCCGATGGCCGACGGAGGGGAAGGGACCGTGGATGCAGTTCTATGGGGAAGCGGCGGAGAGAGAATCAGCTGCCGCGTACAGGATCCGCTTGGCCGGGAAATCGAGGCGGCATACGGATGGATTGAAAAAGACAAAACAGCGGTAATTGAAACAGCCGCAGCCTCAGGATTGCCTTTACTGAAGCGGGGGGAGCTGAAACCGGAAAACGCATCGAGTTTCGGAACAGGACAATTGATAAAAGACGCATTGGAACGGGGAGCGGAAACGATCATTCTCGGACTTGGGGGAAGTGCGACAATCGATGCGGGCACGGGACTGTTTCAGGCGCTCGGTGTGAAATTCTTCGATAATGAGGAAAGAGAACTCGTAAATATCGGCGGCCGATTGGAAAAAGTCGCCGCGATGGATCTATCGGAATTGGATGGTTCACTCAAAACCGTCAGTTTCATCGCGGCCAGTGATGTGACGAATCCGCTTTTGGGAACAGAAGGAGCGATTGCGGTGTTCGGGCCTCAAAAAGGGGTGGAGCAACATCAATTGGAACGATTCGAAAAAGGTATGCAGCAATTTTCAGCAATAGCCGCTCGTGTTGCCCGCAACGATAAAAGAAATGAACCGGGAAGCGGAGCGGCAGGAGGTATCGGCTTTCTCCTGCAGACGCTGCTTGATGTTGATTTTCAGAATGGACTGGAATTGATTGTCGGCAAGGTCCGGCTGGAACAACAGCTCCTCAGCGCAGATTTAGTGCTGACTGGAGAAGGCCGCATCGATGGACAATCTTTATTCGGCAAAGTTCCTGTTGGCATTGGCCGATTGGCAATGAAACACAATGTGCCTGTCATAGCGTTTGCGGGATCGATCGGTTCCGGGGCTGAAAACCTGGAGAAGAAAGGCATACTTGAAATCATGCCGATCACAGATGGACCGACAGGACTCGAGAAAGCTTTGAATGATGGCGAAGATCTCTTATACAAAGCATCAAAACGGCTCATGAACCTCCTGGAAATCGGCAACGTGATCAGAAAAAACACATGATATCAGGTTTAAAGCCTGAATTTACGGACCCGCTCATAGATGAGCGGGTTTTTCTGTGAAAATTAATAATATCTTAATAAATATTCTGGTTCTTTTTTGAGTAATCAGGTCTATAATTAGGAGTGAATATAACAGTTAATTACAAATATTTATGAAACTTTACTCTCACTCAATCGTTAAATTAAATATAGATAAAAAAGTCCCGATAAAGTATAAGTCTCCGGACGCATATATTAATAGCCTGGCGCCTGATGTGAGTTTCTAGAGAGATAGATATACTGAAGCTAAGAAAAATCGGGATTCTTGCAAGGGGGAAGAAATGATGGAAATTTACATAGTGTTCACTGATACCAAAACCAATCTGGCGAAAATGATCAAGAACTGCACACGTTATCCTTTCAGCCATGTTTCACTGTCTTTCACTAAGGATTTGAGCCAAATGTACAGCTTTGGACGAAAGGAAACGGATAATGCCTTTATCGCAGGATTTGTAAAGGAAGATGTGCGGGATCATCTTTTCCAGCGGGCTGATTGCGCCGTCTGTAAATTACAGCTCAGCGAAGATTGCTACGAGAGAATATGGGCGTATGTTAAACGGATGGAGCGGGAAAAAGATTCTTTCAAATATAATTTCACCGGTCTGTTCGCTGTTGCTTTGAATTATAACTTCAATCGGAAAAATGCTTATTTCTGTTCGCAATTTGTAACGGAAGCGCTGGCTGCGGGAAATATCCAGTTGACGGAAAAGCCGCCAGCTCTTATGACGCCTCGCGACATCTTTTCCTCAGACAGTATGGAAATGATTTACCGAGGAGATATGAGAAACTATCCTTATCTTGATGCCATGCCTGCGTTTGCTCCCGAGCCCCGCTTTTTGGAGGCTGTCCAATGAAGAAAGTCCTGCTGCTCCCTTTGCTGGATAGCATGCCATCCGGGCATCACCAGGTGGCGGATGCCATCAGTGAGCTCATTCATGCTAATTCCGAAGAGATTGAATGCAGGAAATTGGATATTCTGAGTGAATGGAACAGCTGGATTGAAAAGAGCATCGTAGCGGGATATCTCGGATGGATCCGCCGCTTTCCGGGATCCTACGCATGGATTTACCGGAAACTCGCCTATCGCAGCAGAAGCGAACGCCCCCATAAATTTTATGAAGTATTATTCATGGATAAAGTGAAAGAAATCCTGGAAAAGGAGAAGCCGGACCTGATTGTCTGCAGCCATGGATTCGCTTCCCTTTTCATAAACCGGCTGAAAGAGTCAGGTGAATGCGCTATACCCGCACTTAATATCTATACGGACTTTTTCATAAATGACGTGTGGGGCTGCAGCCATATCGACTATCATTTCGCGCCGAGCCGACAGGTAAAAGATGCACTTGTGGCTAACTGCAATGTGGCTGAAAGCCGGATTTTCGTCACCGGAATCCCGATCAGTTCAAAATTCGAGCGGCGGACACGCCGGACAGGCATTAAGGATGATGCAAAAAACCGGATTTTATTGTCCGGCGGCAGCGTGGGACTTGGGAATATCGGGGAATTGGTCAAGAAGCGGGACAGAGGCACAAATTGCGGCGTAAAGGTTCTGTGTGGAGCCAATAAAGACTTATATGAAGATATCAGACGCATACCGGATGAGTTTGCAGAAGCTTATCCTTATATATCTTCGAAAGAAGAAATGAACAGAATCTACGACGAAGTGGACGCCGTCATCAGCAAGCCCGGAGGCGTCACGGTCTCGGAAGCGCTCAGAAAAGGCCTTCCCATTTTTATATCTTCCGCATTGCCCGGACAGGAACAGATTAATCTGCAGATTTTAATGGAGATGGATTTGGTAACTTTGGTCCCTGAGGGAGAAGATGCGATCGATTTCACCTGCAATGCACTGCAGGATGAGGCAACGATGCGCAAATTCAATGAAGCTGCTGTCCGGTACAGGAAATCAATCGAATTGGCCGATTCAAGAAGCATCTTTCTGGTGATTCAACAAATGCTGGAGCGGGGCTGAGGGGGATGGACATCCAATCTGTCATCGATCAGATTTTGTTGTTCTTGGAAGCAATGGGGCTGTTTGGGTTATTTGGAGCCATTTTTCTGGAAGGAGCGTCAGTGCCGTTTCCAGGCATAATCGCCGTTTTGGCATACGGCGGATTGCTCGACCTTTCATTGGCGATGATGGCCGCAATCGCCGTCGCGATGGCTGCCATTTACAGTTTGGCTAGCCTGATACCTTATTATGTCGGCAATAAATTGGAGCATCTTCTATGGAATAAAATCCGTAATGGCCTCAATAAGGCGAGCCATTTCTTTAACCGCTATGGAATATGGAGCATCGCGCTGTCCCGTCCATTCGGGATAGGAAATTATATCTCCTATCTGGCGGGCATCAGCAATGTCGGCTTGGTGAAATATTTGCTGCTTACATTTACAGGGATCTTACCTTGGTGTTTTGTGATTCTGTATCTTGGCGATTACCTGAATGGCAATTATGAGCGCTTCTCGGCACTTTTTAATGAATACAAATTTGAATTTTACGGAATCGGCCTCTTGCTGGCGGTGCTCTTTACAGCGTATTCCATCTGGAAGCGCAGAAAAAAAGAACGGATATGAAAAGCCTCTTCAAATGCGAAGAGGCTTTTCTGTATTCAATATGATCCCGAATTCTTCTTCGAGCAATTTTACTTTTTCAGCTTCCGTCAATTCCTGCTTTTCTTTCCTGCCTTCTATAGTCCGGGTAAGAGTGGTTCCGGAAAGCGTGACACGGCCATCCGGAGTCGCTTTTGTCACGATGTCATCATGCGTAAATGTAGATTCTTCCGATACCTGGTTGAAGATACAGCCTTCATGGAAATCCTCCAGCTTTTTCTCATCCAGTGTAAAACGGTACAGCACTTTTTCGTTCCCGTCATTTTCGCGAGAGAGTTCATAAACTTCGGATTCGGCTTCCTCTATCCGATAAGTTCCGCTATTATCGGTATGCCTTTCGCCTTCGAGAGGAATCGGACTGATCGTCGAATCGCCAAAACCCGCGTCCACCAGATAAGGGGCGTCGAGTTCAACGATGATGGCTGCATGCGTATCGGCTTTTGCATAGCTGCCGTCAGGCTTCACGACAGTCGCTGAAATCATTTTGGCGTCAAAACCGATTTGCTGCAGAAGCCAGCAGAACAAGCCGTTCAGTTCATAGCAATAACCGCCTCTGTGCTGATTGACCACTTTGTCGTAGATGCTCTCCAGATTCAGGTAGATCGGGACTTTTCGGATTACATCCAGGTTCTCGAAAGGGATATGCTGCATGTGAAGTGATTGGAGACGCGCCAGGTCCTGCAGGTAATTCTCTTCGATGGGATGGGCATTAAAACGTTTCAGATATTTTATCGGATCCATATATATTTTCCTTCCTTTCATGCGGTAGCTTACTGGCTTATTTATTCCCGATATTCGGCTTCCGGAAACTTGCCGCGCTATGCGCAATGAAAAATTGTGCGCCGTAATAGGTGGACATGATCAGCAGGTGCGAAAACGCCACAGGAGAAACGAACATATTCCAAGCCAGTACGGAATCCGAAGCGACAAATAGCAGGCTTCCTATAATCAGCCAGCGGTTCCCGGTCATGAATGCGGACCAGGCCATCAGGATAATCGCGAAAATATAGAACAGGACCGGAACGATTAATGCGTCATCGCCTGCGGCCTGCAGCGCTCTCAGCATCTGCGCACCCATCACCAGCCCGAAAATGCCGAGCGGCAGGATGGACAGCAGCCGGTAAAGACTGTATGTCCATTGGGTTAAAAAAGCGGCTATGTAAAAGAGGTGGCCGATCAAAAAGGCGGAAAGGCCTATGATGAACCAGTGAAGCGTCGCGTCGCCGATTGAACAAAAGAACAGCCCGGTGAGGATCAGCCAGTGGATTTTTAACTTATTAAACGGCATTTGCTGCAGTGCATAAAAGATGATCAGCACCATCGGAATCAGCTTGAAAATCAACTTGAACCATAACGGTTCGTCCGGGATGAAGAAGATATAAAGTACACTTGCGGCTAAAATCAATACAGGCAATAATAATTTTTTCATAAACAGGCTCCCATCGTTTCTTCTATAGTAATTACTATTCCATTTACTAATGGGAAATTCCTTTAAAACAGATGGAGGTGGGAAATCTTATATGAATTCATGGTACGGCAGTCTTAGAGGCAAGAAACCATTGGATGAATTCACATCTGTCCAGTGGATTTCTGTTGATGAAGAAAGAAGAGGGTATCTTTTCGATAAATAAACGATCCCCGTCCATAAGAATGACGGGGATCGTTTTTGGGTATTAATCCGGCCAATTCCGGCCATTATCGCGAAGGCTTCCAAGAAGCGCTTTGCGGCGTTCGGATAAATCTTCCAGTGAACTGAGAAACTGGTCTGTCGAAACCACCGGCAGCCCATTATCCCGCATGGTATCCAGATCCGGAACCGGGGGAGCCAGCTCGGCCGGGCTGATATATCCGCTCCGAAGTGTTGTTATAAAGCTGTCGACCGTAGAACGGGCTTCGTGCACAAGCAGCTTGTTCGGACCGCAGCCGTCTTTTATGCCGAATTTATAGACGGTCAGCGTCTCGTCCAAAGTAGCTACTGCCACCGTCAATTCTTCGTCCCTTTTACTTGAATGGTAATAATGGAGGATCGGGTAAGCATTATGCTGAGACGTCAGCGTGCTCAATTGGGACGAGAAAGAATTGAGCAAAAGATCGATATCATTGAAATTTTCTCCGTTCCAGGAATTCATGACTATTTCCGATACGTTATCGCCTATGCCTCGTATGCTTTCTGCAAAAGCACGTTTTTGCGTAACTGCGTCAAGAACGGAAAGGATATAAGTGACGCCGAGTGTTATGAAGACCAGACCGCTAGCCGCTGTAAGGATGGCAAGAATCTGCCATAATCCTTCTTTCATGATGTAATCACCGACGCCTAAAGTGAAGAGCAGGTAGCCGGTCACATACCAGCGTTCGGTCCAGCTGATCGGATTATTGTCATTCGTATCGATGAATGAGGACGGATCCGCGGCAAATACCAATGTCCACCCGGTCCAGAACATCAGGATCCAGGTCACAAGCGTCGCAATAAGAATGATGGGGCCGGCTAAGCTTATGAGAGAGGACTTGCCTCCACTGAGCCACCGAAGGAAAACCCAAAATAGCAGCGACACTCTTTTGGTGACCGGACCCGCCCCTCCGTCCGGCCATAAAGTCGTCCAGGCGAAATCGATGATCGTGGCGATCAACAGTATGATTCCTAATATAGCGTAGATTTCACTCATCATTTGCCTCCTTACTGGGATATTCTTTTTATTCCATATTAAAAGGATAAGTGAATTTATCCGGCATGTATATTCATATGGTTTTTATAAGTCTTCCAAATTGATAAAATATTATTATAATGATATAATTGTGGTATTAATTGCAGGGAAGGGACGTGCTTTGATTGGAAAATAAAATACTATCAGGCGCCCTTTTAAAAAAGACGCCTTTAAGCAAAATAAAAAAACATAAAAAAGAGTATGCGATAAAAACGATAGCTATAATCGGAGATTCCGTCGCTTATGGCTACGGGACAAAAGAAGGCATCGCGAAATACCTGAAAGAAAGCTTTCCGGGAAGCCGTGTTATCAACCTCGGCATCAACGGACTGACAAGCAATGGACTTGTTGCCAGATTGACTTCGGGATTCTGGGACCAGCACCTTTCCGCCGCGGATCTGGTGCTTATCAATATCGGCGGCAATGATTTGCTGCAGGGCTTCCGGAAACATGGGACGGCTGGGCTGGTCCGCAATTTTAAAGCGATCCGCATCAACTACCGAAAAAATCTTCTTGAGATATACGGCAAGCTGCGCGAGTTGAATCCTGAAGTGCTGCTGGTTCAGAACGATCTTTATAATTCCATGAAAAAAGAACATCAGTATATGGGTTTGACTAAACTGCTGTACCGCCGGTGGAACCGGTCAATCGGGGAGCGGGGCGTCATCATTTCGAAGACCGATAAGATGGGCAAAAATCCAGGCATCTGGCTGGACGGGATCCATCCGAACGATGAAGGCTATAAAATGATGCATGAATTATTGATCGATACGCTGCGGGCGACCGGCATAGTGCTGCCTCACCATTCCAACGGAAATAAAATGTAAATTCTGAAGCGCATAGCCGCTTCTTTTTTTATGCCATTGAATTTTCGGTTATGAGCGGCGGATTTAGGGTATTGGAATTTATACAGCATTTTTGCTGCAGTATCCAAAGCAGGAGGCGGATTGCATGAACCGTGGAGTAATCACATCTTTATCAGCGATTGGCATCGCACAGGCATTGAAAATCGTAACCAACAAAAAACTGACGGGTGAATGGCATTTGAAGCACGCGTTTACTACTGGAGGCATGCCAAGTTCCCACTCAGCAGGCGTTTCAGCTCTGGCTACATATGTGGCGGCCAATAAAGGGACTCGCCACACTGAAACGGCATTGGCGATAGTCTTCGGCACCATAGTGATGTACGACGCACAGGGAATCAGAAGGCATACAGGTGAAATCGCGCAATTAGTCAATGACCTTGAAGACAGCCTGATATCGCTGAAAGGCGAGTTTCCAAGCCTTGAACTGATCAAAAGGGAAGAAGAACTGAAAGAGTTATTGGGGCATCAGCCGATAGAAGTTTTTGCAGGCGCAATGTTCGGTGTAGTCCTGGGGCTGATATCCGCTAAATTAGAAAACGATGCAATTGACCGGAAAAGAGCTAAACGTCTCCGGGTTCCAGCGGGAATAGACAATTATCGGTATAACAATAAATGATAGTAAACGCTCCTTCCATTATTATCGATGGAAGGGGCTTTTCTTTAAATCGATTTACTGTTAATGTATACGTATACATTAATCAGAAGTAATTAAGAAAGGGGTGGCTTCCGTGGTTTCGTCCGTTGATGTAGCGAAGCTGGCAGGGGTGTCGCAGGCTACTGTCTCGCGGGTTTTGAACAACCCTGAAAAAGTGAATGCGCCGACACTGGAAAAAGTGAAAGCGGCCATACAGCAGTTGAATTACCGCCCGAATGCTGCGGCCCGCTCCTTGATTAGCAGGAAGAGCGGGATTATTGCCTTGTTTTGCGGGCAGCTGGATGAGCCGGATAATGCTGAGTTCGCCAATAAGGCAGTAATGAACGCGCAACAAAAAGGGTATACAGTTGAAATTCACATCCAAAATCCGGACAAGCCGGAGTCTGTCTTCGACGCAATACTGGATACGCAGGCGGAAGGGATAATGATGGGTCCGCTGATCATCAAGGGAACTGCTGTTGAATACTTGAAAACATCGGGCATCCCTTATATTTTTTGTGGTTCAGGCGGCGGCCAGGAAGGAATTACGGTAGGGATGGACAACCATGCCGCAGGCAAACTTGCCGCGGAATATATAAGCTCTTTAGAGCCTGAAACCGTGGGCTGGCTCGGAGGCGACCCGTCAGATCTGCGCCTGCAGGAACGCTATCAGGGTTTTGTTGAGGCAATGAAGGAAAGCGGGGTGAGGATTGTCAAAGTGACAGGCGATCTGGAAGACATCGAGTTGCCTTTTACAGCTATGATGGCTCAAAAGCAGCGTCCGGATGTTATTGTTGCGGCAACCGATTCTTTCGGGATCTTTGCTTTGGATTTTCTGTACGATTATGGATATGCGGTCCCGGAAGATGTCGCGGTCCTTGGGATCGGCAATTCCAGACAGTCCGCCATGAATTATTTGAGTTTAAGCAGCATCGGGCTGCCGGACGATATGGATATGGTCGCGGAAGCTTTCGACCGGCTGTCGGCGATGATCGAAAACAATGGACAGGGAAGCCGGGGCTCCGCCGATGTGAATCCGGTAGTTTACGAAAGAAGGACGACCAAAACATATTAAATCCACTGAGTGAATACGTATTCATACGAGGGATTTATTTCGTCTGGGTTTATTGACAGAATATTTGTTATAATTTTCATTAATCAGAAGGAGGTATGTTTATGGATAAAAAAGATCCAGTCGCTTTGACGGACCGGATTTCGCTTATTGACGGTTTTGATATGGGCATAGCTGAAAGAACCGGTACATATGTTATTAATGAGGAAAATTTGACGATCATAGAAACCGGGCCAAGCCCATCGGTTGCCTATATAAAAGAGGGGCTGGAAAAATTAGGGCACCAATTAACTGATGTAAAGTATATTATCGTCACACATATCCATCTGGATCATGCGGGTGGAGCGGGTCTGCTGCTGCAGGATTGCCCAAACGCAAAACTTGTCGTCCATCCAAAAGGTGCCAGGCATCTGGCTGATCCGACCAGATTGGTGGCAGGGGCGAAAATGGTTTACGGTGATCGTTTTGACAAGCTTTTCGCTCCGGTTCTGCCTGTTCCCGAAGAAAGGATCCTGGTTAAGGGAGAAGGGGATATCCTGGAAATCGGTCAGCAATGCATCCTTGAATTTTGGGATTCACCCGGACATGCCAATCATCATTTCGCGATCATAGATCCCGGCAGCAATGCTGTTTTTACGGGGGACACTGCGGGTATCCATTATGAGCAACTGGCCAAGGAAGGCATTAATTTCCATCTTCCTTCGACTTCTCCGAATCAATTCAATCCGGACCTTATGCGGACTTCTATACTTAGAATGAAAAATGAAGGTTTTTCCCGCGCATTTTATGGCCATTACGGAATGACCGATAAGCCTGGTGAAGCCTTTGGCCAGACGTTGGAATGGCTTGAAATTTTCACGAATGAGGCAGAGTCGGCTTTACAGGCGGGAGAAAATCATTTCGAGCTGGCCGCCAGGTTGAAAAAGCATATCCATCGGCATTTGAGGAGTTTGGGAATAGAAGACAATCATGAAGTATATATGCTGATTGAACTCGATTTGATGGTCGGAGCCATGGGGCTGCTGGATTATCTAGACAAGAAAAAAGACAAATGAAAACCTGGCGGGAAAGGGGCAGACTCTTACCCGCCAGGTTTTTCTTGTCTTAAGTTTTTTGAGGTTTTAGGACAAACAGGAAGAAGCCTATGTCCTTATCGAAGTTCCAATCCACAAATGTTTCATCTATGGTCCGGACTCCCGTTGAGGAAATATTAACTTCCCCGATAACCTTTTTTTCAAGCGGTCTTTTGGCAAGTTTCAATTCTTCTGTATAGCCGTTTGCAATCAGCTCTTTTTCAATGGGCACAAGAATCTGTTCCCGGACGACCAGTATGGTGCGTTCACTTAACCAGTAGATCCTGGTTTCTTCAGGAATTTTTTCTGCTTTTTGACTGGCTGTGTCAATCGCTTTATAAAATTCCTCCTCTTCGACATCTTTGGGCCAATAGTCTAGGTCCTGGTCGTGTTTCTCGTTAAGCACGGCAAATATCATGCCGGTTTCATTTTCCAGGTTCAATCGGCATAAACAGTATCAATATCCAGCCCGGTCAGTTTATTCAAATTCAATCTAATGTCGGTAGCCAGATCATCCATCAATAAATCACGAGTCTCGACTATCCGCTTATTTTCATCTTTATCCAACAGGATCCTTTCCAATGGTGCGATGAATCCCCGGAAATGAACAGCCAGGAATGGACGCGTCAATGTGACATAAACGGAAGTGGGACCTTTACCGAAATTCTGCCTTAACAAGGTGGCAAAAAAGCCTGATATTTCACTTTCCAAACTTTTTTCATTTTTCATGGAATCGACTCCTTCTGTATAAAGCGCCTTCTTCAATTTATATGAATCCATTTCCCTGCGGCTGCTGAACTGAAACTTCCGCTTTCTGCGGCATAAATGAATCGGGAACTTAATGAAGAGTGATGCGTCACTTTTAAAGAACTGAAAAAGAAGGTTTTGAATGTTAACTATTTTCACTTCTGAGTAAAATATTGATTAAAATAAAAGCTTATATAATTTTTTTGCAAATTTTATCAACTAGTTGTTCTTTTTTGTTTTCTGCTGTGATTTAATGAAAAAAGAAAGAACAATGAATTGTGAAAATCAAATAAGAGAAGAGGCAGCATATGTGCGGATTTACAGGATTCATCGGTGATACAGAAAATGCCGGATCCATACTGACTAAAATGATGGACCGGATCGTACATAGAGGACCGGATTCAGCTGGTGAATTCATGGAAGGCGAAGCAGCTTTGGGTTTCCGCAGGCTGAGCATCATCGATCTCGAAAGCGGCAGCCAGCCTTTCCATAATGAGGACAATTCCCTCGTATCCATGGTCAACGGCGAAATCTATAATTTCCAGGAACTGCGTGAAGAGTTGATCGGAAAAGGGCATCACTTCACAACCCGTTCGGATTGTGAAGTGATCATCCACGGCTACGAGGAATTCGGCACTTCGATTTTCAGTCGGCTTCGCGGCATGTTCGCCTGTGCCATCTGGGATCGCAAGGAAAAGAAATTGATTGTTGCAAGAGACATGTTCGGCATCAAACCTCTGTATTACGCAAACATGGACGGCGTTTTGCTGTTCGGTTCTGAAATCAAAAGTTTTCTTCCGCATCCGGCTTTTAAAAAAGAAGTGAACCGGGACGCGTTGAAACCTTATTTGACTTTCCAGTATTCCGTGATGGATGAGACATTCTTCAAAGGTGTCTTCAAACTTCCTGCTGCCCATTTCTTGGTCTATAAAGAAGACCATATGTCACTTGAACGTTATTGGGAACCTTCTTTTGATGTAAACGAAAAACCGCTGGAAGAAACAGTGGAGGAAATTGATAATGTAATTCGCGAGTCCATCCAAGCGCACCGGATCAGTGATGTGAAAGTCGGCTCTTTTCTTTCCAGTGGTGTGGATTCCAGTTATGTCGCTTCTGTCCTTAAACCCGATAAAACATTTACAGTCGGTTTCAGCGATAAAAACTTTTCCGAAATCGACAATGCGCAGATTTTGTCTGATGAGCTGGGCATCCAGAATGTCAATGAAGTATTGAATTCCGAAGAATGCTTCACCGAACTTGAGCGAATCCAGTATCTCATGGATGAACCGCATTCGAACCCATCGATCGTTCCTTTATATTTCCTGGCTCAATTAGCGAAGAAAGATGTAACTGTCGTCTTATCGGGTGAAGGGGCAGATGAATTGTTCGGTGGCTACGATGATTACACTATACGTCCGAATCTGAAGAAATACAGAAAACTGCCTGCCGGTCTGCGCGCGGCAGTCGGAAGAACCGCTGCAAAACTGCCTGAGATGCGCGGCAAGCAATTTCTGGTCCATGGGGGTCTACCTGTTGAAAAATGGTTTATCGGCCAGGCTAATGTATTCCCGGAACACGAAGCGGCTCGTATGCTTAAACCTGATTACCGGACGGGTCCGTCAGTAGCGGAAATTGTTCAGCCAGTTTACGACCGTGTCAAAGGCAAAGACGATCTGACGAAAATGCAATATCTCGATTTGAACCTGTGGCTCGTCGGGGATATTCTGTTGAAAGCAGACAAGATGAGTATGGGCCATTCCCTTGAATTGCGCGTGCCTTTCCTGGATAAGCGAGTGATGGCGACAGCAGCCCGGTTGCCGGCCCATTACCGTATCGGGGCAAATGACACCAAATACGCGATGCGCCTGGCAGCTCGCCGGGCGCTTCCGGAAGTTTCAGCCAACCGCAAAAAAATGGGCTTCCCTGTACCGATCCGCAATTGGATGCGTGAAGATAAATTTTACCAGCAGATAAAATCATATTTCACTTCAGACGAAGCTGCTGAATTCTTCAATCAGAACGAATTGCTGGCACTGCTGGAAGAGCATTACACGAATAAAGCCAATAACGCCCGTAAAATCTGGACCATTTTCATGTTCCTGGTGTGGCATAGACGCTACTTCGTCGTGGAGCAGCCGAATGCAGTCCAAGTCCAAATGGATGAAGAAGCGGCATTGGTATAAAAACAAACAAAACAGCAGCTTATCAGAAAGTCATTTTGATGAGCTGCTGTTTTATTATTGTTCATATGATTTCATGACCATCGGCAGAAGCTCCGTCAGCTCGTGGGCAAGCAACGTATGCGCGGAGCGGGTTTTGGTCCATTCATCGGCGCATGCTCCGTGGAAATGGACGGCATTCAGGACTGCATGCCTCCAGTTTTCATGGCAGCAGAGCATTCCGAGCAGCATTCCGGTCAATGTATCGCCGGTGCCGCCTTTTGCCAGTGCGCTGTTGCCCGTCGTATTCAAATAAGTCTCGCCGTCCGGAAACGCAATGACCGTATTTTGTCCTTTCAGTACGATGGTGACGCCTAATCCGGCGGCCCAAATTGTGGCATGATGTACGCGGCGCTGCTGGAGTTCCTGCATTGAAACCCCAGTGATCCTTGAAAATTCACCCGGGTGCGGCGTCAATATGACTGGAGCTGCAGTTTTGCCGTATTCCCTCTCGGATAGTGCACCCGCATCCAGCACAAGCGGTTTTCCGACACGGAGCAGGTGTTCGACTGCGGCTTCAGTTTTATGATCCGGCAGCATCCCCGGACCGATTGCAATTGCTTTATAGGAAGCCAAGTCAAGTTCTGGGTCATCGATCCGCTCCATCAATTCGGGCTCAAAGGTCGCTTCCGGCACATGGGAAGCGATGGGTATTATGGAATCACTGGCGGTCGCCACCACCAATTTTCCGAGCCCGCTCCTCATCGCTGCTTTCGTGGCCAGTACAGCTGCACCGGGCATACCCTTACTGCCCGCTACCAATAAAGCCGTTCCATAAGTACCTTTATGGCTTTCGGGTTGCCGCTGGCGGAAATGCATTTTTACGTGATTTTCAGACCAAACAGGGGTAATGTCCATCCAACTCATCCTTCCTCTTCACTATATAAAAGAAATAGCCTGAATAGAGGGGGGGTAAACAAAACCAGCTGACAGACCTGCTTGAAAAATTCTGGAACGGGTAAAGAACAATAAACCTTTATAAGGGAGTGTTCCGAATGACAGATAAAAAAGAACGGCAAAACAATGGGGAAGACAGGGAACAGCATTTTACTGGCTCACCTGAAGAACAGCTGCCTGATCTGGAAGCGGAAGATATCCAGGAACCGGCTGAAGAGAATGACCGGCAAAAAAGAGATACGGATAAAGACAAGGAAAAGGACGATTGATGGCTGCGGCTGCCCCTCACAGGACGGGCAGCTTTTTTGCTGGTTATTAATCAGAAAACACAGTCGATCCAAAAATATTAATCTGTATTTGCAAGGGAATTTAATGTAAAATAAAACTGTGTTTAAAAATCAGAAAAATCTGAATTCGGGAAGGTGATAGGGATTAAAATGATTTCTGGAAAGTTCTTCGGATGCACAGTGCCGGTATGTCACTAGAATTTATTCGGAGGCGATAGATATGGATGAAAATGAGAGAATTGAGTTTTTCCGCAGATTCAATGAAGCATTTTTCAAAGGAGACCAGGAATTTATCAGCGACCACGTGACAGAAGATGTTACCTGGTCAATTGTGGGCACCGAACCTGTAAAAGGGAAACAGGGATTATTGGATGCGGCGTTTGGCATCGCGGATTTCAGCAATATGGAATACGAGATTGAATCGGTTATTTGCAGCAATGGTGAAGCGGCAGTAAAAGGGATCAGCCGCCGTAATGATGATGAAGGGAATGTCCGCAATTTCTGCTATTGTGATATGTATACATTGGAAGGTGAACATTCTGAAAAAGTAAAAAGCATCATTACATTTGTGATTGAATTGAACCAGCAGCAACAAGCAAATAGTTATTGAAAAGTTTTTATTTGAACAGATAAAAGTAAGGGAAATGAGAAAATAGCCTGTCTGCCTCTCCCCTCGGCTATGGTAAACTGAAAGATGCAATCGAATAGGGAACTCAAGGGTGGTTAGCCATCCCCGGAAGAAAGGGGGTGGTGCATATGACGGTTTATGAAGCATTGATGTTTGCAGTAACGTTCGCAAGCCTGATGCTTATGATTTCGTCTAAAGACCTAAAGAAAAGCGAAAGCGCCCGTTCAGCTCTGAAAGGCATAAGGCGAGTCAGCGAAATGGCGTTCTGTGCCATGCAGCTGGCTTGACTTATGTCCCGAAGAGCTGGGCGCTGGAGTCTGGACAAAAAAATAACCCGCCCTTGAGTTGGTAGCTCTGCGGGTTATTCTTATTAAGTAACCTAATGGCTGATCTCCCTTGTTGGGACCTGGCGATTGCTTGCCGTCCGGTGTTGACGCACCGGGCGGCTTTTTCTTATACATACTATTATATACCCGGTAGCCTGAATTTCAAGCGAATCGGTTAAAATTACTGAGAGGCAGGAGATGGATTTGAGAAATCGGGCTGCTGTAATCGTTATCGAAAACGATCGATTGGCATTGATTAAAAGAATTCGTAACGAAAAGACCTACTTTGTCTTTCCTGGCGGCGGCATCGAAGAAACCGAAACACCTGCAGAAGCCGCAAAACGGGAGGCAATGGAAGAACTGGGGCTGGAAGTGGAAATTGGTGAATGCATTTTCAAGCTGTCGGGAACGAAGGAAGAATCTTATTTTCTGGCTACAGCAACAGGTGGAAAGTTTGGCATGGGCACCGGTATGGAATTTACAGCATCCGCTATGGAGCGGGGCAGCTATGAAGCTGTATGGGTGGCCAGGGACATACTCCCGACGATTACGTTATATCCTGAAGAGTTGGCCACAAAACTTAGCTAAAACATAAAATAACCCCTTGGACAGAGCAATATGCTTATCCAAGGGGTTATTTTTATTCTACTCGTTTCCTAAAGTTATATTAGGATTAACAAAAACTCATTTATCCACTAATTTAGCAACATAATTTTTTACATCTTCTGCAGTAGCCAATGCCAATATGGAGTCAGTGTATTTTTCCATCTCCGCTTTCGATAAGCTGCTGATCATGGAGCGGGTTTTCAATATGGATGAAGCACTCATTGAAAACTCATCAAGACCAAGCCCCAGTAAGATCGGAACAGCCAGTTCTTCTCCAGCCATCTCTCCGCACATACCAGCCCATTTTCCTTCTTTATGGGCAGCGTCTATAACCATTTTCACCATCCGCAGTATTGCAGGGTTGAACGGCTGGTATAGATGTGAGACATTTTCATTCATTCGGTCAGCAGCCATCGTGTACTGGATCAAATCGTTGGTTCCAATGGAGAAGAAATCGACTTCTTTAGCGAAAAGGTCAGCCATCACAGCTGTAGAAGGGATTTCAACCATTATGCCGACTTCGATGTTGTTATTGAAAGGGATGTTTTCTGCTGAAAGCTTTTCCTGTTCTTCTAAAAACAATTGCTTGGCTTGCCTGAATTCATCAAGCGTTGCAATCATCGGGAACATGATTTTCAGATTGCCATGGACGCTTGAACGGAGCAAAGCCCGCAGCTGTGTTCTGAACAAGTCGGGCATCTCGAGGCACAAGCGAATTGCCCGAAGCCCAAGAAACGGGTTCAGTTCTTTCGGCAAATCCAAATAAGACAGTTCCTTGTCTCCTCCGATGTCCAATGTACGGACAACAGTCGGTCTGTCTCCCATAGCCTTCAGCACTTCAGAATAAATTTCATATTGCTGTTCTTCAGTCGGGAAACTGTCTCTGCCCATATACAAAAATTCCGTCCGGAAAAGGCCGATTGCTTCCGCGCCGTTTTCAAGCGCGGATTTCACATCTTTCGGTGAACCGATATTGGCAGCCAGTTCCACTTTGAAGCCATCAGCAGAAACAGAAGGTGCATCTTTCAATGCAGCCAGCGCTGTTTTTCTGTCTTCAAAATCAATTTTGCGTTTCTTATACAATTCAATTTGTTCTTCCGTGGGATCTGCAATAATCTTCCCTTCAATGCCGTCAATGATAAGCATAATTTCATCCGCTAAGCTTGCCATTAGTTTTTTGACTCCGACAACTGCAGGAATTTCAAGCGTCCTCGCCAAAATGGCCGAATGTGATGTCCTGCCGCCTATTTCAGTTACAAAACCCTGGATGAATTCAGGATTGAACTGGACCGTGTCTGATGGGGTAAGATCATCAGCCAACAGGATTACTTTCTCTGAAATTAACCCCGGGTTCGGAAACTTCACTCCCAGTAAATGGGCCAATACACGGTTTCTGACATCCTTTATATCCGCTGCACGTTCCTTCATATAGTCGTTGTCCATCGAAGCGAAAATATTCATGAACATGTCCGACACTTCATGCAAGGCAAACTCAGCATTGACCAGGTCATTTTCAATTTTCTCTGTAATTGGTCCGATCAGTTCAGGATCACTCAGCACCATGAGATGAGCACCAAAAATCGCTGCTTCTTTAGGTCCGATTTGCGTTTCGGCCTGTTCTTTGATGAGTTCGAGTTCTTCTGAAGATACAGCAATCGCTGTGTGGAACCGTTCAATTTCAAGTGCAGGGTCGTCAATTGACTTCTTGTCAAATTCAAGAGACGGACTTTCCAGCCGGTATGTCTTTGCTATGGCAATTCCGTCAGAAGCCGCAATTCCATATAATTCAGCTGTCATTAGTTCGAAATCCCTTCAGCTTTCATTGCTTCTTCGATTTTAGCCATCGCTTCATCTTCATCTTCACCGTCAGCAGAAATCGTGACAACCGAACCGGATGAGATTCCGAGGGACATGACGCCTAATATTGATTTCAAGTTTACTTTCTTGCCTTTGAATTCCAATTGGATATCAGATTTAAATTTGCTCACTGTACCAACCAGCGCAGATGCAGGCCGTGCATGCATACCCGCTTCGTCTGTGATAATGAATTGTTTTTCAGTCATTTGAATTCCTCCTAATGTAATTATAAGTTCATTTTCAATAGTATAAACCACTGTATATCAAAGAACCAATGATAGAAAATGAACGTTTTTGATTGCTTATGAATGATTATGATTGATTTTGGAAGCGATTTCAAGTAATATCTACTTAAAATTACTAAAGCAGGTGATTGAGTTGTTAACCAACGAGCGGCATGACTACATTTTACGAATGCTCGAAGAAAAAAAGACAGTGAAACTGCAGGATTTGGTTGAAGTGACGGATGCTTCCGAATCGACTTTACGCCGAGATCTGACTGAACTTGAAAGCATGGGGAAACTTGAACGTGTTTTTGGCGGGGCGGTTCTCCCTGGACGGAATTTGCAGGAACCGAGCATGGATGACAAGTCGACCCGTAATTTGAAGGAGAAGAAGTCGATCGCTGAATACGCGGCTTCATTTGTTCAGGAAGGCGACAGTGTATTCCTGGATGCGGGTACGACAACGCTTCAAATGATTACCTTTATTAAAGATAAGAATCCTGTCGTAGTGACTAATGGGCTGCCGCTTGCAGTTGCGCTGAATGAAGCTGGCATCACCACCTATTTGACCGGTGGGATGTTGAAGCCGCGAACCGGCGCATTTGTCGGAGCGGGTGCTCTAGCTGCGCTTGGAGCCTATCATTTCGATATCTGTTTTCTCGGTGTCAATGGCATCCATGCCGATTATGGCTATACGACGCCGGACCCGGAAGAAGCCGCCGTCAAGAAGAAAGCAGCTTCCCATGCGAGAAAGACCTATATACTGGCAGATCACAGCAAAGTGAATAAAGTGAGTTTCGCCACAATCATAAATCTCCAGGATGCTGCGCTGATTGTCGATGGAGTGCCAGCTGAAACTTTGCAGGAATATAACAAAATTACAACTGTAAAGGTGGTTGAAAAATGATTTATACATGTACCGTATCACCATCGATTGATTACACGAATTACTTGCCCGCATTCCAAACAGGTGGCTTGAACAGAAGCGAAAAAGTGAATTATTACCCGGGAGGAAAAGGGATAAACGTTTCCAGAGTCTTGAAGCGTCTAGGAGTCGACAGTATCGCTTATGGATTTGCCGGAGGTTTTACAGGCCAGTTCATCCAGGATTTTCTGGCAGCTGAAGATGTGCGGACAGACTTTATTGATACCGGCCAGATTTCACGGATCAATATCAAGATCAAAGCCGCGGAAGAAACCGAATTGAATGGACCAGGACCGGAACTGAGCAACAGCCATCTGCAGGAATTGAAAAAGAAAGTGGAAAACATCAAACCCGGTGATTGGTTCATTCTTTCCGGCAGTATACCAGACACATTGCCGATTGATTATTTCATCTCATTGGGAGAGACCTTGCAGAAACAGAAAGCTCGCTTTGTCTTGGATACGTCAGGTAAAGCATTAAGTGAATTGATCGACAGCCGTCCTTTTCTCATCAAACCGAATATCGAAGAATTGGGGGAATTGTTCCAGACAACCATTCAAAATAAGGAACATGCTGCCGAATGCGCGTTTCAGTTAACTGCCAAAGGCGTCGCCAACGTCATTGTTTCCATGGGGCCTTACGGGGCCATGCTGGTTGACAGTAAAGAGGCTTATTTTGCTGAAGCTCCGACAGGACAAATGGTCAATACCGTAGGAGCGGGTGATTCACTCGTTTCCGGCTTCATCGCTTCATTGTCGAAAGGCAGTTCAAAGGAAGAAGCATTCCGCTACGGCATTGCAAGCGGCAGTGCAACGGCTTTCAGTGATGATTTGTGCAGGAAAGAAGAGACAGAAGCATTATTGAATCAAATAAAAGTTCGGCCATTTAAAAGACTGGATGTGAAAAAATGAGAATTACGGATTTATTGACAAAAGAAACGATTGCCATGGATTTAGCAGCTGGTTCAAAAGAAACGGTAATTGATGAATTGGTGAACCAGCTGGATGCAGCAGGGAAGTTAACTGATAAAAATGCATTCAAGGAAAACATTTTGGCCAGAGAAGCACAAAGCACAACGGGAATTGGTGAAGGAATCGCCATTCCACACGCAAAATCTGCAGCAGTCAAGCATCCTGCGATTGCATTTGGACGCGCACTTAACGGCATCGATTTTGAATCGATGGACGGCCAGCCGGCGAATTTATTTTTCATGATTGCTGCAAGTGAAGGGGCGAATGACGCCCACTTGGAAGCCCTGTCAAGATTGGCGACATTTTTAATGGATGAACAGTTCCGCGAAAAAATCCTCGCTGCCGACTCACAAGAAGATGTTTTGCGTGCGGTGTCAGATAAGGAAACTGAAGTTGAAGGTCCCGAGGAAGAAACTGTGGCAACCGACGATGTGCCAGATACTGTGGGAAAAAGGATTTTAGCCGTTACAGCATGCCCGACAGGCATTGCCCATACGTATATGGCGGCTGAAAAATTGAATGAGCGTGCAAAAGAGCGGGGCATTTCACTGAAAGTCGAAACAAATGGGTCAAGTGGTGTAAAAAACCGTTTGACTGCTGAAGATATCGCGGCAGCTGATGCGATTATCGTAGCCGCTGATACCAAAGTGGATATGGCCCGTTTTGACGGCAAACCGGTCATCCAGACAGCAGTCGGGAAAGCCATCTATGAAACAGATAACCTATTGGAGCGTGCTGTTACAAATGATGCGCCGGTCTACAAGCACGATAAATCAAAAGACGACACAGCCGAAGCAGAATCCAAAGGCGGATTTTACAAGCATTTGATGAATGGTGTTTCCAATATGCTTCCTTTCGTAGTCGGCGGCGGAATCCTGATCGCTATTTCGTTTTTCTGGGGAATTGAAGCAACAGATCCGACAAGCCCCGATTACAATGCCTTTGCTGCGATGCTGAATACAATCGGCGGCGGCAATGCCTTCTTCCTGATGGTGCCTGTGCTTGCCGGTTTTATCGCCATGAGTATTGCTGACCGTCCCGGTTTCGCACCAGGGATGATCGGCGGTCTGATCGCCATCACCGTTTCCGGTGTGGATGAAGTCAGCGGCGGTTCCGGTTTCCTTGGCGGTCTGATCGCCGGATTCCTGGCAGGTTACGTAACGCTATTGGTGAAAAAGGCTTTTGCCGGTTTGCCGAATGCGCTTGAAGGATTGAAACCGGTCTTGTTCTATCCGGTGTTCAGTATTGCGGTCACCGGTATCATCATGATGCTGGTCAATCCACAGCTGACAAAAGTTTACACTGGCATTTCTTCTTTCCTGGAAAGTCTTGGCGGCACGAATCTGGTGCTTGTCGGTTTGCTTTTGGGCGGCATGATGGCGGTCGATATGGGTGGACCGGTCAATAAAGCCGCGTATACATTCGGTATCGCCATGCTCGATGCCGACAATTTTACATTTATGGCGACAGTCATGGCCGCAGGCATGGTTCCACCGCTTGGCATGGCAATAGCTACTACATTGTTCAAGAAGAAATTCACGAAACCTGAGCGTGAAGCAGGTAAAACAGCATACGTTCTCGGGGCATGCTTCATTACGGAAGGTGTGATTCCATTTGCAGCGGCCGATCCAGCTCGTGTCATTCCGGCATCTATAGCTGGAGCGTCGGTCACAGGAGCTCTTGTCATGCTGTTCGACATCGGATTGCGTGCTCCACACGGCGGCGTGTTCGTAATGGGCTTTGTCGAAGGCGGAGCCATGAACGTCCTGCTCTATGCCCTGGCCATCATCATTGGGGCAATCGTTGCTGCATTGACAGTGGGTATTCTGAAAAAGAATACTGTTGCAGCCTAATTAATATGGAGAGCTCTCATAACTATGAGGGCTCTTTTTCTATCTTAAATATGTAATCCGTATGCTAAAATAAGGAAAAATATTATTGATGTCATACAAGACTTTTTGGAAGTAGAGGTGAGAATGTGTTTTTGAAACGAATAAGCTTGCTAAATAAAGACAATGTCGACGCAACACAATTTCCTTTCACGATTCCAGCCATCGAAAACTTTGAAGAACTGGAGCTGACAAGTAATATCACTTTCTTTGTAGGTGAAAATGGATCCGGGAAATCCACGCTGCTGGAGGCAATCGCCGAGAAATGCGAATTCAATTCAGCGGGCGGCGGGCGCAATAATACATACAATGTCCATGCTTCCCATTCAATATTGGGGGAACATATCCGTTTGTCTTGGATGCCAAAGATTACGAATGGTTTTTTCATGCGAGCGGAATCTTTTTATCATTTTGCCACTCATATCGATGAATTGCGTAAAGAAGATTTTAGAGCTTACGATAGCTACGGCGGACGCTCTTTGCATGAACAGTCCCATGGGGAGTCATTTTTCTCTTTGTTCCAGAATCGATTCAATGGACGTGCGATTTATCTCCTGGATGAGCCGGAAGCTGCCTTGTCGCCGCAACGGCAACTGGCATTCCTGCGGATTCTGCATGATTTGACGGTGAAAGAAGGATGTCAGTTTATCATTGCCACGCATTCACCTATCCTGCTGGGATATCCGGACGCCTCCATATTAAGTTTTGACTACGGTAAAATAGAAGAAATCGATTATGAACAAACGGATCATTATCAAATCACGAAATATTTTCTCGATCATCGTGAAAAATTCCTGGAGGAAATTTTGAAGGATGAACCGGAGACATAGTTTTATAGATCAAGAATTAAGAAATTGCCGCCGGGTTTAGTGCGGAGTTTTTGCATTCATATTGATGAATATATAAATGGTTTAATTTAAAACGGTTAAAGCGTTCGTAAAAGTATCTGGAAAAAAGCGGACGTTCGTAAAGTGGCTATCTACTTTTACGAACGTTTAATTTTACTATTCTTAACTTTTTTTATTCCGTTCGTAAAAGTGTACTTTTACGAACGGTTTTTATTTTATACTATTTATGTTGAGTTAGCCGGATGACCCAGAAAGAGATCATGGACTTTCTCTTGTTATTCAATCAGGTCCCCCGGAAAGTACTTAATTACAATACGCCATTTGAGGTATTCATGAATTTCTTGCCGCGTTCGACTTGAGTTGACAATTTATATTCTCTAACTTTTTTTTTAATTCGAAATAGAATGATATTGACATAATAATATAATACAAAACTACTATATATATAGCTGTATTAAATAAACTTAAATCTTTTTTAAAGTAATAAAAAATCACTGCTGTTATTAATAATGAAAATGGGTATATTAAAAATACATAATTAAATCTTTGATGAATTTTCATCACTTATCTCCTAATATTGATATATTTTTTTAAAAAATACTTTCTCAAGAATATTAAATTCATTTAAAGAATTTTATTACAATTTTCACATTATCAGACTACTATAACTTTTTGAAATATAAGTTACAAGTAAATTTTCAGTAATATAATGAAGCTCTTCTAAAAAGACGATCTCTATAATTTCTATTATTAGCCTTTAGTGATAGTTAAACGGGACTCCAAACGGTGGAAACTTTAACAGGGGATCCGTTTGGGTTCAGTTCACAATTATCTTCTATGCCTCTATTATTCTGTCTTATAACTTTTCAGGCGTGTTGATTAACCAATAAATGACAGACTCCTCCTACTGGGAGCGAAATACTCGTACAAAAATGCCGTCAATGCATCTAGCCAAATAAGAGGCAAGGTGCTGCGCTGAAAGGCCATGAGCGATATGGACGGCTTCCGGATAGCTGGTTTTTTCTTTTAATAAAGTCATTGCAACAGCACATACGCAATCAGTGCGGCAAACAATTGATTATAGATAGCATTGGATGTTTGGCCGAGTAGTTTTGGTATTTTTAGAAAAAGTTGATTCGGAAATTAAATTTGGTTTACATATGATCGCTTATCGGAAGCTGCATAAATACAATAAGGGAAAAGGTAGATAAAATCACCTTTTCTCTTTTTTAACGTTAAAATCTACTTTAAGAAGAAATTAATTCATCTCCCAATTTCCTTTAATATGAATTCCTAAAACAAAGAAGTTCACCATATTTTATTAAAATGAAACCCATATCCACTTACCGCCGTCTTAGGGGTACTCAAAAAGAAAAAGCTAAGCAGAGAAAGCAACGAAAGGGGGAATCGTGGTGACAGAATCGGAAAAGATTAGCTTCTCTAGTATCGATCAGGACCAATGGCTGGCAGATTTGATGGACGAATACGGAGACCGCTTGACGAAACTGGCCTTTAGTTACCTCCGAGACTGGGGGAAAGCACAGGAAGTTGTCCAAGATGTTTTTTTAACTTGCTACCAGCAGTACGATACATACGAAGAAATTCAATCCTATAAAGCATGGATGTACCGAATTACCATCAACCGCTGCAAAGATGTGCTGAGGAGTGCCTGGGCCAGGCGTGTCGTAGTCAACAACAGCTTGTTCCAGTTCCTTCGGTCGAAAGAACCGTCACCCGAAAATGCTTCGCTGCAAAAAGACGCGGACATTCTGTTGGCAGAAAAGGTCATGGAGCTGCCGGTCAAGTACAGGGAAATCATTCATTTGCATTATTACGAAGAGTTGTCCATACAGGAAATTTCGCTGCTGCTGAAAACCAACGGAAATACCGTGAAAACCCGCTTGAAAAGAGGGCGCAGCCTTCTGGGGGAAACGATGGAGAGAGGTGAATGGAATGAAGGATAGATTGTCAGGCTACCGCGATGCTATGAACAGAAGTGTGTTCAAGGATGAGAAATTCACGTCCCGCCATAAACAGGACGTGTTTGCCAAGATTAAAAAAGACAAGAAGAAAAGCAACGAGTGGCTGCCCCGAACAGCGAGTGTGGCATTTGGAATCTTATTTCTTCTATTTGGTGGTTATTTTCTGTTTGAAGTGACTTCGAATTCGGTCGATCAAGCTGAATCACCTTCACAGTCGGAACCGGCATCTAACGGAAGTGAAATTACGCCTCCGCCAATAGACGAAGAGACGGAAAACAAAGATGAAGAAAGTCCAGCATCGGATGAAGAATGGATTCAGGAATATCCATATAAAGAAATCAAGGAACACTTCGACAGCTATGAACTTCCGGAAGAAGGAAGAGTGGAAGGCGGATATACTGGTAGAGTGACATACGAAAATGGCTATACGTTCGACAGTAAAACGAAATCCATGATGAGTCGGGAACATTCGGATGAAGGTCCGGCTGAACCGACTGAAGGTCAGAAGATTGGTGTCATCATGGGTTTTCTTACCGATGCGTCTGGCATCCCGGAGCCGGGGAACAGGACGATTTCGAATGCATCAGATCAGATGTACCATCCCCTTTCCAGATTCGAGCAAATAAGGGAACTGAATGACTTTGCGCCGTTGGAAGAGTGGCTGGCAGAAACTGAAGACATTCTAAAGAAGGTTGAAACCAGCCAAACAGCGGAAGAAAATGAAAAATATTATCTGGAAAGCTATGAGAGACTTCAGAAAATGAATACATTGATAAAAGGAGAGGAGTAGAGATGCTGAAAAAAGTGGTAGTGGGAGTTCCGTTGCTGACATTAGTGGGGTTATGTATATTTGTCATCTTCCTCAATCTGGACAGTTCCGATTCGGCCAGTGTACAAGAAGAGAAAGTGAACGATACTAAAACAGCGAGTTTTGATTCGTCAGAGAATGTTTTTACAGATCCGAAAGAATACGGTCAGCCAATTGAGAACAGCCGATTTGGTGAACCGAAAGACTTTATCCTGGCCATTCATAGGGAGTGGAGTGAAATGGCTAGGGGAGAACAAAATGATATTTCTTCCGGTTCAGAAAGCTATGGACTCATTTCTGCTCTAGTGACTGAAATCAATTATTTAAGAGCCAATATAGATGGCGCATTGACTGCAGAGTTTGACGCGCTTCAGGAGACCGCCTTTAAACTGACGGATTCTTCAGTGGGATTAACTGAAAAAGAACGAACATCTTTAATCCCCCGATTTGAGAACCAGCTGAATGAGCTGTTCTCTGTTATGATGAATCGCTGATCAATTGGAAAGGTTCGATGATAGAAAAAGTTAAAAGTCAGCAGCTGCAGTCATTTATAGTCCAAGAGCAGTTCCAATCATTACGTACAAGAAGAGGAATATGTAAAAAACCATCAAGGAAAGATTAACAGCCAAACCTACACAGGAAAGAGTTTTTACTACGCTATCGGGAAGCTCAAGAATAAGAGCAATTGAAATAGTCACCAGGGCCAAAACCAGATAAAAGTAGGTAATTCCATCAACTAAAAGAATAGTTGCAGATAGAATTGGAATACTAACTGACAAGAGCTGTAATAGTAAGTTTTTTTCTTTGAATAAATCCAATTCCACACTTATCACCTCTTCTCAAATTCGACAAAAATATCACTTATAGGTTGAACCGATGTTTTCTAACTGGACGGCTTAATGATGCCAATTTATAAGAATTTCATAAGTTGTCCTGAGTTTAGATTCACTCAGCTTTTACTGAACAAACGTTAGTGATGCAACCCGGGTCCTGTATTATCGAGTAGCATAGCAAGTATCAGGCTTACAACTCCAAGGAAATAGACGAAATATGCTATAGAGCAAATGGAAAAGACTAGTGAAGCTATTAACTTATAGCGATCGTATGGCGAATTCTTCAATAGAACCACAGTGAGAATAAAGATAAGTGTGGCAGGGAGTAATGCCGCAAACTTGAATACGATCATGATCCAGGCCATTAAAATTGAAAGCATCATTATTGGTATCATGTGTCCACTTTTAATAGATTGTTCTTCAGTTGTATTCATTTTATTCACCACCTAAAGGCTATATTCTTGATTCTGTTCCTTATAACACAGCCATTCTTTAAGATAAAAAAGTTGCTTAGATTTTCTAGCAAATACCGAATTAGCATAATTGACAGGATGCAGAGGAAAGGACCCGGAAACACGGCATTGAGTTGAAACACCAATGGGATAGGCCACTATGATCGGCGCAATGATTGAGAGTAGTTTATACCCTCTGTGGCCTGGTATCCATTATTACTTTACCTCTGTTCTATAAGTGTTGCGCTGGATTCTGATTTCGATTGGCTGCTACAGGAAATAATGTTAAGCGGTATGTAAAGTACAAGTGCACAGTCACAAGCAGTTTCATCTGCCGCTGGCTGTGCATTTTCACTTCATGGTCCGGTTAGAGGGATTTCTCAATTTCAAATAGCTTTTCCTCGAATTTTGTTGCCTGGATTTTGAATTCCTCTTCAGTTAAACGTTCAATATGGATTGAGAGCGCAAGTTCCTGCAGTTCATCGAATGCTTCTTCCATATCCAATGCTTTAATTTGATCTTCAAAATAATTGATATACAAAATTGTGGAACGAGTTACACTGATTTCGATGTCTTGCTGCATTTCATCGGAACCATCTGCACGCGGTGAATTTGTCCATTCGGACTTGGCATACCTGATGTAATCCTGCACCGTAGTAAATTCGCTGATTTCCAGTTGATACATCCCGCTTTTGTGATCAGCCGCATCCTCTTCTGTCCATTGGTGCGGTTCCGTTGGCTCTTCTGTCGGCTCCAATTCGTCTTCTGCAGGAGTTACCGGTGTTTCTTCTGGCGTTTGTTCTTCAGAATCCGGAGTCGCGAGATTTTGCTTTGAGTCATTTGAATCGGTCATAAACAGGAATCCCAGAAAGAGAAACAAGCTGGTGGCTGCGGCTAGTACGGTCCAGTACCAGGGGGTGAACTGGGGACTTTTCTTCTCTTTATGCGCAAGTTTGTTCCAAACTGCCTGGCTGTCAAAATCGTTTAACTCTACTTTGTTCTGCAGAACTTCCTTTATTTCCTTTCTAACTTCATGCTCGAACTTATCCACGGAATTTCCTCCTTTCGAGCTGGGTTTGCAGCGCCTTTTTTCCACGGAGTAATCTGGACTTCACAGTGTTGATGCTGATGTTCAGGACGTCACTGATTTCCTGCATCGTCATCTCCTGATAGAAGTAGAGGATCAGCACTTCCTTGAATTTCGGAGAAAGCCTGGAAATTTGTTCGATAACTTCGGAGGAGCTTTGATTTTCGCTGCCTGCAGCATCTGATGTATGTTCTTTCCTGATCAGCTGATGGATCGGTTTGTAAACCAGGTTCCTTATGCTCCATGATTTATGATGGTCCTTGCATTTATTGATGGTGATCCGGATCAGCCAGGTCTTGTAATCAGCTTCATTCCGGAAATTTCCCAAATGCTTGTAGCAGCTGATGAAGACTTCCTGGACAATGTCTTCGCATTCAGCTGAATCGTTTATGTATAGGAAGGCAATCCGTTTCAGTTTCGCTGCATGTTCGGCCATCAGTTCATTCAATAAAATATCTGGATGATTAGAATATCCAGAGTTCCTGTCCGGTTCGTACTTCTCCATGTACTTTGCACTCCTTCCTCTCTAGATTAGACGAAACACAAGGTTACAATTGACCCCTTTTTTATTTATTCCGCAAAATCTTTCCTCGTTTTCAGCACAAGTTAGTTGTGAAGGTCATATGGATTGTATCTTTTTTTAAAAAAATAATTTAGAGTATTCTTAGGTTTTTCTTTCTTCTTGGTTTTAGAATCGAAAGGATTAATAATCCAGAGGAACTTACTGCATGGTTAGGTCTTTCAATTTATGTGTTTTTTAGCTCTATTAAAGTTAATGGTTGCTAATTTTTGATTCGAACAAATAAGGACTTAATCACTGCTTTTAATTTTCTAGTTGATAAGGAGTTGTGAAAGTGGATGTAATAATTTATGCATTGCTATTGTTTGTCATCCCGTTTATCTACCAGTGCAAACTGACACTATTTTTTTGGGTGAAATGCAAGTCTTTATTAGCGGCAATATTTCTCACCAGTTTAGTCAACTTTCTTTTTTACGCTGCTAGCCTTACAGGCTGGTTCTATTATAGTTTCAATGCCAATGTAAAATGGGATAGTGAAGGAACTTTAACTTTGGCCGGAGTATTTTTTACATTCCTCGTTTTCATAATGAATTTGTTCGTAGTGATAATTTATTTTAATGTAAGAAAAAAGCACTTATTGAAACAAAGATCTGCCAATTTGGATTAACTCTCTCTGTTACTTTAATGCCTATTATTAACATTAAACATGAATAGAGTTAATAAAAAAGCGGAATTCCCAGCAAAATGATAAGCTCATTTTAAGTTGGATTCAGAATGTAGGTGGGGAAGAGCTGAAAAAGTTATATTTAATGATGAGTGGTCTATTTAACTTCATTTTCGGGTGCTTATTTTTCTTTGTAGGGGGGTTGCTAGTACTGAGCTTTATTTATGTGGCGGATTCGCTGAATTTAATATGGGGAGATATTGAGGAAGGGATGCTGTTTGGCATATTGCTTCTTACCATTATAGGCTGCCTCATTTATTTTCCATCTCTACTGATCGGAAATGCGGTTTTAAGAAAGAAACTCAATTCAAAAAAGAAAACCTATTCCTTATTTGCAACAGGCACATTTCTTATAGGCTTTAGTTTCTTTTTATTCCTAATGAGATAGCGACGCATCAGAAAAAAAGTTATAATTTTTCTTTAACTGCACCTTCAACAGTAGGGATTGCAGAAGAATTAACCGCTATATTTTGCGGACAGCAATAAAATCGCAAAAATTAAAATCATCACGATAGCGTACAGTAGCAACAAGGCCCAGCCAATCAAAATCCATAATCGTAAGTCGCGTTTTGGAAGCAGCAATGACATAACAAATGATAAAATCATCAAATAGATGGCTGCAGCCCTAAAATCCTCCAGAAGCGGCGCCGTAAAAAAGAGAACAGTCAGGATGATCACGCCAACAGTCGCCAATTCAAAAAAAACGTTGTTGGTTATTTTTTCGAGTTTCATTCAATTCCTCCTTCACTCTATTAGTATCTGGATTAATAACGGTTTCTATATAGATGAAATATAGAAAAAGATATGCGCAACATTATATGCTTAGGCAATTCTTGATATATCTCTTTTAGCTTTAGTAACCATCATACTGATTTTTAAAATTTCGTTATTGTATTAGACGTTCGTTTAGGAAGCAAAGTTTCTATAGGCGATAGTGAAGAGGGCAAGAGGGCTTAGGTAATAAATAGGTACGAGCAACAAGATATTCGGAAGAAATTTCGTGAAATTGCATTTCTTTTTTGTCAGTTTTATATACGATAAATTATCAATAGGGAAGAGGCTTCGTATGAAGCTTCTTCCTTTTTTCGTTCGTGTAAGCGTACTTTTACGAACGGTTACTTCAATAGAGAAGTGGTTTACTTTGCACTTATTCCAGCAGTTCACTATTCAAGTTCGAATTACAAATGATATCGATTTTAAATAGACAATTAATAATTTAAATTGAAGGGGCTTGTGGATGACTACATGGATTGTTACAACGAAGGTTTGTAAACAATGGAATCTAAAAAAGATGACTCCACAAAACATCGAAGTCATCTTATCTCAATCCAACTTAAACTATCCTTTTATTAGATTGTCCATTAAATGGAACTCAGTTCATCAATGAGTAGATTTGTTTCTTTTCTGAGACAGCAACATAAAAGAAACAACGACAGAGTAAATAAATAGAAACAGCACAATTCCTACCTCTATACTTGACTCAAACATGGAAATCTCCTTTCTCATAACTAATTATACTAAAAATTCCCTTTTTTGAATAATGTAAACACTCTATACTAAAACAAAGAAAAGGCACTAAATGATAAAAGTCTCAATTGTGCTCATAGCAAAATTTATTGATCAGAAAGATTTCGATTTGAATTTTGTTGCCATTGCTAAAAAGAAGGGGAATTTAAAGTTATTTCTTTACTAATGGCTACAGGTTTACATATCATGAATTTATCGGAAGCTGCGCATATAGAAGGGAGACATTCAGAAAATCACCGAATGTCTCCCTTCTATATAATAGGTACTTCAATAAGTCTACCCATTGCCAATAACATTACAAATAAAGGAAAGAAACCATAGATGTCAAATGCATCTCCCCAGAGCCACATTGAAAGTGAAGCGATGTCGAAGGTTCTAATGCCAATTGCTCCAAAGATAGTGTTTAATTCATACGTGGTGGAGCTCATTCCTTTATTCCATAAGTAATGAGCTTCCCCTTAGCTTATAAATTAAGAATAAAATTATGCAGACATTGACCAATAAGAGAAGATGGAATGTAAAATTGAAATCCAGTGTGATTAAAATCGCCGTAATTGAGATGAGACCTGTGCTGATAATAGCGGTGATTATAGTGGATTTACCCTGCTTGATTATTTCCATCTCACTGGACCAGTTATAATTTGGGAATTTCAAATTGACAAAGAAGCCAGTGATGCTAATAAGCAATAAACTTGTGATTGTAAAAGAAATGAAGAGCAGTGAATCCAATAACGATGAACTGAAATTTTGAGTATAGACCAAAATAGCACAAGCTAATCCTGGCACAAAAAGCATCATGTTTAACGCGATTTTGGCTTTTGCAAGGTCCATTAAAGGGAGGGGAGACGTCAACAAAATCCAGATGCTTTGGCCTTCAAAAGATAGGCTTGATGAAGTGGTTGTGGTCAAAAGAATACATACAGTCGTAAATAGAATGAAGATATATTTGCTTGATAACGTGATAAAGGACAGTTCCAAGGTAGTGTCATACAAAAGAGGGGAACTATTGAACAAGTAAGCCAGGCTGCCAATGAGTAATAAAGCCGGTGTAAGCACTGTATTGCTGACATAGGTAATAGATGATAGATAAAGTTTCAGCTCTTTTGAGAATAGACTTTTAAATGAACTATTGGAAGAAACCGTGCTAGAATCACGTGCTCTCCTTTTTGACGAAGTAGAATAGCTTGCAACTAAGAAAGCATATCTTTTAGTAAATACGTATCCGGTTATGAGAACAAGAACGAGAGTTATTGCTAGCAAGCTCAGCAAGTAAAAGAATCCGAATTCTGAGGTAGAGTTGCTAATGATGCCGAACAAGTAGAGTGGGGAACTAGTAGAAAAAATGTCTTTGTAATTCAATGACGCAGAGTTGTATGTGATATATAAAAGAGGTGAAAGGAATGAAAAGAATATAAGCAAAGCTTCGATCACATTACTATGGATTCTTAAAAAATTAAGAAGAATTTTTACTGCTAATGAAATGATGAATGTTGTTGTAATAACTAGTAAAGGAAGTATCACTACAAGGATAAGACTGGATAATAGAACGAACCAGAAGTCGGGAAGAATGAACATATGCAACAAGATGCCAGCAAAAACGGCTATTGCAGTAATGAGTAAATAAAGAATCATGAGTTTGATTACATTAAAGAGCTTGGCTTGCCATAATGGAATAGGCAGGCTGAAAATAAGTTCAGTATCTGAAGAAAAAATCATTTTTTTAATGCTGCTTAAGATGGTCCAGAACCCCAAGGCCCAAAACAAAATAGACGAAAGAATCGGAAAAAATAACATGGATTCTTCGTTGATGTACAAATCAAAAGCGATATAGACAATATATCCAATGGCCATAACAACAGCGGCACAATAGCCTGCCAACGTAAGAACAGCGTGCTTTCGGTCGTCCTGGTTATTGGATGATTCCAATCTGGAAAACTGAAAATCATTTGCCAAGATATACTTTTGCAATTGAATTAGCTTACTCATGTGCTGTGATGCTCCTGAATTTTTCGCCCAAGCTGCTCTCAGACAATAGGTTGATCATCGTATCATTGACGACCACTTCGCCGTTGTGGATCATGACCACTTTATTGCATAGCTTTTCCGCTACTTCTAAAACGTGGGTCGAATACAACACAATGGATCCTTCAGCTACCCGTTTTTTCATTTCTTCCTGTAAAAAATAAGTGGCGTTCGGATCTAGCCCGACAAAGGGTTCATCCAATATGATTAGCTTTGGATTATGCATAAGGATTGAAATAAGAACGAGTCTTTGTTTCATGCCATGCGAATAAGTAGAAATCAAATCATGGATAGCACTACCGAAATTGAGCTTTTTCAGCAAGGTGTTCAATTGTTCGTTTATCGTCTCGTTGTCAATTTGATAAATGCTTCCAATCAGTTCCAGGTACGAATACCCCGTCATGTTCCCATAGAGCACAGGAGTGTCGGGAGAGTAACCGACCATATGTTTAAATTCTTGTGGGTTTTTCTCTATACTCACGCCATCTAATTCAATAGCGCCTTGATCAAAGCTATGAATGCCCACGATGGATTTGATGGAAGTCGTTTTTCCAGCTCCGTTCATGCCGATGAAGGCGCAAATATCGCCTTCCACCAAATCCAAGGTTAAATTTCTAATGCCTTTTTCAGATCCTTTATATAACTTGGTCAAGTTGTTTATCGATAACATTTGAACTAGCCTCCTTCAATTAAGACTTTTTGAGATTCATATTGGCCCATGAGAGATTAAGTAAAATGAATGCCACACAAGTTGCAATACTGAAGTAATTGGAGTCGTGGACCGACAGCAACTGGTTCTCCGCGAGGTTTAAGATGCCGCCTGGGGACAGCTGGAACAAGAAGTGGTTGAACCCCTTGATCAGAATAAAGAAAATAGAAGCGGCGATTGTCGTAACGGCGATTAGGATGGGACTCTTGACAAAGGTGCTGATCAAGATGGCCAGACTCACGACGAAGAGGATCCATAAACTGTACAACAGCAGAAACAGGAAAAAGTTTGAAAAAGAGAAAGAACCGAATAAGAAAATGGTGTAACCATAGGAAACGACTGCCCCAATGGATATGCTGAACATGCTGATTACCCAATGTCCCATTAGTTTTGACAATAGGTAGGAGCGCAGCGAAACAGGACGGGTCAATATGAAATCTTGCATACCGCTGTTACGGTCGGCTGCAATCAGCCCCATGAAGCTAATAATCAAGATGATGAGTCCGATTTGATTGAATTGGCCGGAAATGGTCGACAGGAGAACTTCAGCAGAACTTGGCACTGGCCGGTTCGGATCGATGGTGATCCCATCTGCGCCGCCAACATTTTCGAGGATAACGTCCATGTATTTAGTGATCAACGGTTGAGTAATGCCCAAGATCACGAAAAATAGTGATAACCAGATGAACTTAAATTCTTTTGCAGCTTCTACTAATTCAGTGCACGTTAATGTATAAAAGTTTGTCATGTGTCCGACACCATCTCCAGGAAAATTTCTTCTATCCCTCTTTCATAAAACTCAATGGATGTAATATCCATTTCTTTTGCAGCGAAGTCGTTTACGACTTTCTGTAAATCCAATTCTACAGCTCCCGTCAAAAGAAAGGTGTTCGGTGATAGGCATTCAACGCGTTCGACCTCAGAGCTTTTCAATGCTTCACTTGTTTGCGGGACATTTCCCATCTTAACTAGAATTTGTTTACGGTCTGATTTCTGAAATTCTTCGGTTATGTTTCCGACAATCATTCCATTTTTAATGATGATGTACCGGTCGCAAAACTCGCTGGCGTCGTCCAATATATGTGTCGAAATGATGATGGTCGTTCGCTTCTTTAAGCGAGCGATCAATTTTTTCACTTCATTCCTGCCGATCGGATCCAACGCAGAAACCGGTTCATCCAAAATCAGCAGCAGCGGTTGGTGCAAAATGGCCTGGGCAATCCCGAGCCGCTGTTTCATGCCGCCAGATAATTGTTCCACTTTGTAATTTCCTTTATCCTTGAGCCCGACTTCTTCTAAAACCGCTGAGATATTCCCCTTTAAAAATGTCTTGTCCAAGCCTGACAATTTTCCGAAGAAAAAGAGCGATTCCTCACACGTCATCCAAGGTTTGAAGTCCGTATGCTGAGACAAATAGCCAATATTTTTCTTGTGCTGCACGATAGGGTTGGAATTGAATGTAATGTTCCCTTGTTCATGCTGCAGAATTCCAGTCATGCATTTAATGAGCGTCGTTTTTCCGGCGCCGTTCGGACCTAATAAACCGACACACTCGCCTTCTGCAATCGAGAAGGTGACATCGCTCAAGATTTTTCTTTTTTTGATCGTCTTATGAAGCTTCACCACTGTAATCATTTCGGATCATTCTCCTTCCAATCACTAAATACAATATCGGTCCGAGCAATTGGAGCAATGTAATGGTGACCAGCCAAATATATGGCGAGACAATCAGATCTTTTCTTTTGAACCAATCATAGAGCGCGACTCCAATCAGTAATAAGTTAAATAAAATAATTGGCAAGACAAAAGGAAGAATCTGCGGCCAATCAATTTCAAGTAGAACAGTCATATCTGTATTCATATAAAACACTCCTTCAATTATCATTATCAATAATGATAATTGAAAAGTCAACAACTCTATTGTATTTTAGATGTATACTCAAAAATAAATTAAAGAGTAATCTCATTTTTTATTGAAAGAAAATCCTGATATGGATGTTTATAAGAGGTTGGTAATCTGGAAGAAAGACTAATAAATAGCTTACTAAGCATGAATAAAAAGGAGATCGAAATAGATGGAGTTTGATTTATTTAAAAACCAGGTCAGGTTCAAAATAGCTTTGGAATTAATAGATGTCGATGAAGGGTTATCGATTATGCAATTGAATAAATTATTGAAAGAAGTATCGCAAGCGACATTATACAGACACGTAAACTCAATGGTTGATGATGATTTATTGAAAGTCGTTGGCATAAATCGTATTGGAAAAGTTGAAGAAAAGCTGTATGCCCTGAATACTCAAGCTTATAAGATTAGCGAAGAAGATTGGCAGTCTGCCTCTTACGGCGATAAAATAAAGTTTGTAACTTATTTTTTTATGTATATTTTACAAAATTATAAGGATTATCATGAGAATAGAGTTACCGAAAATTCTCAAGATCAAGCGACATTTTCCTTAGTGAAATTGAACTTAACAGATGATTTATTCGATGATTTTCAGACGGAATTAAGCACATTAATGGAAAAGTACTATAATAGAAAAGAGGATAAAGAAGGAAAGGATCGGACGATTTCCATGGTGATTATTCCGTAACATCTCTTCTTTGAAGAGAAATTATTCTTTAAAACTTTGTTTACATGTGATGACGTTATCGGAAGTTCTTTAAAAACAAATATAAGAAAGGAAGAGGGAAGCCAACTTATCAGCTTTTCCTCTTCCTTTCATTTAAAATCACTTATGATTCAAAGCTTGATTGATAAATTGGTATAGCTCGCCATCTATTTCATATTGCAGTTCGTTCCCTGGGTTTTCGGCGTGGAAATGTTCGGCTTGCTTGCGGAAAGTCCTATCGTCTTCGGAAAAGGCATTCACGATGTCATTCCATTTTTTCGCTAAATCTTGTACTTTTTCATCGGAAGGAGAAGCGCCTTTTTCTTTTTCCAAACGTATTTCCTTGATAAGATCGTTAAACTCTTGCTCGGCCTGCTTTAAGAGTTGTTTATCAGCATTCTCATATCTGCTTTCCATGGTATCCAATTGCTGCTTCGAAAAGTATTTTTCCTTATTCATTTTCAGCGCCTCCATTAATTTAGTAAGTTCTGGAATCGACATGGTCCGATTGCTGCGCGCAGCCGATAACGCATTTTCCAGCTCTGCTACTAGTTTTTGCTGAACCTCTATCTCTTTTTTGACGCGGGAAATTTGGGTTTGCAAAATCTCTGCAACGGTTTGTTCCTCCGGATTAGACAACAGAAGTTGTATTTCTTCTAACGACATGCCCATCTGCTTTAAGGACAAAATTGGCTGAAGACGGACCAAATCTGCTTTCGTGTAAAGCCGATGCCCTGACTCCGTATACTGAGAAGGTGAAAATAAACAGATTTGATCGTAATAGCGTAAAGTTCGAATCGTTAAACCCGCCAATTCGGCAACTTCTCCGACTTTCCAATGTTCCTTCATTCGCTTAGCCTCCATTTAACAACATTTCTATTCACCAACTAAAACCGAGAAATTCGAAGTTAGAAGAGTTGCTGCATCTCCTTTTGCTCAAACGTGTAGGTTTTCCCGCAAATATGGCAAAAAGCTTCAATGTCTTCCTTTCGTTCAATGCTCCGTTTGATTTCCTCTTCACTCAATGAATAAAGCATGCCATAGAACATTTCTTTACTGCATCCGCAGAAAAATTGACTGGAGCTATGGCCGATGATTTTTGCATCTCCAAACAACTGGGTTAACGCTTCTTCGCTGTCACTCGCTTTTTCAGCGTTTAGTTTACTGAAAATATCCGGATTGGCTTTTACAATCATTTTCACTTCTGAAAGCAGGTGTGGTGGTGCACCGGGAAGCAGTTGTGCATATAGTGCATGGCTGGAAAGAAGGGAAGCTCCATTATCCAACTGAATGTCGGAATAAAGATAGGTCGGCGTCTGATCACTCTGCACAAAATAGTTGGCGATATCATCCGTGATATGTTGATTTGGCATATCGGTAATGCTGGTGAATTGATTCATCTCAGAACCCTTTATGACACGGATCATCCCAGAAGGTCCAATCAAATCTTGCATCGACTTTTCTTCTGTATTAGAAGATCTCAAAAGTTCTTCGTTCAGGTATCCTCTGACATTTCCATTCGCTTCGGCTTCCGCAAAAATTTTATGGAGAGGATTGCTCAACGTTACCTGGAGGCTCATTCGCTGGTTCCCTTTGAGCGTACCAGAGAGTATGCTCATTGCTGATATCGTTTTGCCTAACAGTAGTTTAAGCGGTTTAGGAAGTTCCTGGTTTAAGGCATAGATATCGCGAAGCAACTGGGAATTATCAATAAAATATAGACGAATCTGTTCTTCTTTAATTAACGCCTTAACAATGGCATTTTGCACAACATTCCCCCCTTTTAATAGTAAGCTAGTTTTACTATAAAACATTACCCTACGTAAGGTTCAAGGGATAAATGCAATTTTCACGATATTTATTCTTAGTTAACATATGATGGCTTATCGGAAGTTCCATAGGAAAAGCAGGTACTTTTTATAAGATGTCTGCTCTTTTTAAACAACGTTATATTTTTTATATCAATTATATCTGGATTACATCAGAATTTAACCAACTTAATTTTCAGTTTTGTAAAACGTGGTCTTGATATAGAGGACTTCTTGAGTTTGTTTTTAAACGGATTTATTACTAACAAATAGTTCATTAAGTCAGAAATATGCTGCTCCTAAAAATATGAAGTGTAGATTTTCCGGAAAAGGGAATTCCTAAAAAGAAGCTTTTATTAAAAAGTATGCAACAGGGAAGGAATGAACTTAATGGCACAATCACTGAAAGGCAAGACAGCATTCATAACTGGAGCGGGCAAGGGAATCGGGAAGGCGACGGCAATTGCCCTGGCAGAAGAAGGCGTCAATATTGGAATGATGGCACGGACAGAATCCGATTTGAAGACAGTTGCGGAAGAATTGGAGAGCCACGGTGTCAAAGCGAGCTATGCGACAGCCGACGTTTCGGATATGGAACAGGTCAACCAGGCAGTCGAGAAATTGACTGCCGATCTTGGTCCAGCTGATATTTTGATCAATAATGCGGGAATCGGCACATTCGGTCCGTTTCTTGAAATCGATCCAGCCGAGTGGAAAAAGATGATCGATGTCAATCTGATGGGTATGTATTATGTCACACGCGCTGTTCTGCCGCAATTAATCAATAAAAGCGGCGGGGACATCATCAATATTTCTTCGATGTCCGGTGTCAAAGGCACAGAAGGCTCCAGTGCCTATAGTGCTTCAAAATTCGGAGTGCTTGGCATGACTGAATCGCTGTCCCAGGAAGTCCGCAAACACAATATCCGAGTTTTTGCATTGACGCCGAGCCTTGTTATCACTGAATTTTTCGGTGATGGCAATAAGCCAGAGGAGAGTGAAGAGAAATTCATGCAGGCTGAAGATCTGGCTGAATATATGGTTGCCCAGCTCAAGCTGCATCCGCGGATATTCATTCCGAAGTCGAGCTTGTGGGCGACCAATCCATTCTAAAAACAGCTGCGGATAGTATTTTGGCGCTTCCGGATAGTATTATAGATCTGAGGATAGTATTTTAAAAATGCGGACAGTATTGTGTTGATTCCGGATAGTATATCCAATTATCTGGAAGAGGTATCAGGGCAGTCAGAAGGGGAAGTGGTCATTTGGTGAAATGGAAAGAAGAAATGATGATTAAACAGCCGATTGAGAAGGTTTGGCAGCTGTTTTTGGACGAAAACGCCAAAATTCTCTACCCGAAACTCGAAGATCATGTGCTGGTGGAGAATGAAAATAATGAAACCGGCGCAAAACATGCGCAAAGTTATATGGAAGGCAAACAGCTGCAGACCTATATCGTAGAGACTAAACGGTTTGAAGATACACCCAACAGAAAAGTCCGCCACACCCGATTTGAGATGAACGGACTCTTTGAAGTCAATTATGTCTTCACATTGGATAAAAAAGGCGAAGATCTTACGCTGTTCACTTATGAGGGGACACAAAAAGGACTGACAGTTACAGGGAAAGCCATGCTGATGGCCGGCAGCAAGAAAAGACGAAACGAAACAGTTATCGATTTCATGCAGCGGGTTGAAACAAAGGCTGAAAAATTGGAAAAAAATAAATAGTACTGAAAAAGCCTGATTTGACAGTGCACCTAAATTTTAGTTTTCATTCTAATTTTTGGGTTACTGGCATCTCAGGCTTTCTTTAATTTTCTTCTCAGGAAGGATATACTGTTAAGAATCAGAAAAGTTTAAAAGATCCACTTAACCCTCGGCTGAATTCGATGAATTTTTGTAATCTGGAAGGAGAGAACGATCATGATTGAATGGGAAGTAGAACGTGTCATCGATCAGAATATCGATAAAGTGTGGACGCTGTTTGCAGATGCAAATATCAAAAAAATCATGCCTCAAGTTGAGAAACATGAGCTGATTGAAAAGACGGAGAAAGAAATCGGTGCCAAGCATATGCAAAGTTATAAAGAAGGAAAGCGGACTGAAACATATATCGTGGAGACGCTTGCTTACGAAGATAAACCCGATAAAAAACATAAACAGATTTTCTTTGTGATCGGCAAAGCTTTTGAAATCGATTTATGTTTTTCCTTGATAACGTTAGGGGAGAACAAGACAAAATTGATTTATTCCGGATGCAACCAAGGCCGCAATTTTATCGGCAGAGCGATGATGAAAATGGCAAACAATAAAAGCAATTCAAAAACAGTGGAAGCGTTCCTGGACCATGTCGAACAGGAAGCGATGAACTTATAATTCAATATCAGCGGAAGAGGAAAGGGCTCCTGTTAATTTTACAGCGAGTAAGTATTTATGGTTAAAGGCAAAAGTGCATATATATTGAATATATGTAGTAAACTACATAAGGATTATCTGTAAATTACAATAGTAGCCAACAAGAAGCAAATTGAACTAAAAGCTTCTCCAATTAACAATATCAAAGTAATGGATAGGAATCGATAGTGAATAAATGGCCGGTTTTACTAATTATTCATCACGTTTAACAAATTAATGGAAATTATTAAGGAAACTGTAACCTTTTCTGTTTTATTTCGCCTAAGCTTAAAAGGGGTGTTGAAATGAGAAGAGAATGTATCATATTACTGGCTTTAACAACCTTAATGGGATGTTCTTCGCCGTCGGACGTAAGCACGGGACAAAGTCCTTCGCAGCCGGCACAAACCACTCAGTCTGCACAGCAAAACGACGAATGTCCTGATGGCATCATAGATTGGGTAGATGTTTTGAAAATAAACGATATCCAGTATTCTGCGTTATGGAATGAATCAATACCGGTTGGAGAGAATATGAAAGGCGATGTGGTGGGGGAAGTAAGCTATCAAATGGACGGTAATGCCTGTTCGAATCACAAGATGCAGAACGGTGATGCAGCGTTTTTGGAAGTGGGAACTGAAGTATTCGAATTTATTGGCTACGATTCCGATTTCCGTGTAATTGCTAATGATGTGATTTACGAAGTGAATGAAAATGAGAAAGCCCAGACGATCGGTGATCTTTATGATATAGAAGGAAAAGTTGTGGGAATGAGTCTAAGAAGCTATTTCGACGGGAGTTTCATAACGGATTTGAAAGAAGAACATTGGAAGGAATTTCTCGATGAGTATTTGGCTCTGGAATACGTTGGCTTTGATAAAGTGTATGATGAAATCGGCAACGAAGACAGTGCCTTCATGGATATCCATTTGGAAGATGGCAGTTCTTTGCGATTCGGTTATTGGACGGAAGCCAATGTGGTCAATCCAGGTGCGTACGCCAGTGAAAAGATGCTTGAGATCATTGAGCAATATCAATAAAAAAAGAACAGGAGAAAAAATGAGCTTCCAAATTCGTGACATGAAAGAAGAAGACATTAAAGAGGTCCAGCAAGTTGCGAAAACGAGCTGGAACGACACATACGAAGGGTTAATTCCTGCATATATCCAGGAAAACTTCTTAAATTCAGCTTACAGTGCTGAAATGTTGAAGAGACGCCTTGCTGTGTCTTCACTATATGTTGCTGAAGCTGACGGAAAAATTGTAGGCTTCAGCAATTTCTCGAAAGTAAAAGAAGGAGGGAAAGTGGAGCTGGGTGCTATTTATCTGCTTCCTGGGCACCAAGGAAAGGGATTAGGATCAGCTTTATTGAATGAAGGAATAAACAACGCACGGAATGTTTCACAAGTGTACGTGAATGTGGAAAAAGGGAATGAGACGGGTGTTAACTTCTATAAAGCAAAAGGGTTTAAAAAATTATCTGACTTTGAAGACGATTTGGAAGGACATATAACAAGTATGATCCGCTTGGTGAAAGACCAGCTTAATGACGGAGAAATTTAACGTTAACTCTAATAGTATATGTAGATAAATACAAAAGGATTTAATATAAAAAACAAAAATGTAGCAAGAAGTCAAAAGACTCAGGAGGCAAACTTATGAATGCTAACTACCCGAGACATATTGTTGCGGTTTCTGCGTATATAACAAATGAAGAGGGGGAGGCGTTGCTTGTCAAAGCGCATTGGCGCAAAGATACGTGGGAGCCGCCAGGCGGGCAAGTGGAACAAGGCGAAGCTTTGGATGAGGCTGTGCGCAGGGAAGTTCTTGAGGAAACTGGGATAGAGATTGATATTCATGGAATAACCGGTGTCTATTACAGCGCAAGCAGTGAGATTTTATCTGTGGTGTTTCGAGCAACTTGCAGCATGTCAGAAATCAAGATGCAGCCGGAAGAGATTTTTGACGCGAAATTTATTGCTTTAACAGAAGAAAATATCGAAAAATACATAACGCGTCCACATATGGTTTCCAGAACATTGGACGCCATGCAGGCAAAAGAGTCCATTCCATACGAAACTTGGGAAGCCCGACCTTATAATTTACTCGGCCGTATCGAAAAGAAAAAGTTGTCCATCACTTAATATAGTAGAATTGAAAGTTCGATCAGCCGTATACAAATGCCTCCTATAGGGAGGTTTTTTTTTCGTTAAAATAAAACTCCCTTTTTTGTTATACTGAATGAAATGGTATTGACAATAAATTCTGAAATCTTGAAAGGGGTCGCGGTCATGGGGTTTTTGAAGTTTTTTCTTGAGATATTGATAATAGCAATTATCATTTATATAATCAGCGGCCGTTTGATGGGGCCCAAAGTGAATTTCCGAAAAAGGGTTCTTTCGGTTTCATTGGGGGTTGTACTTACCACATTTTTATATTGGTATTCCTATTTGCGTTTTACCGATTATATGGATTTGGATACTATCCAAATCGTTCAAGATGAAACATCTATCCTGTGGATTGGCAGCATGCTGCTGATCTCTATGCTGCTGTATCTGTTCCTGGAATTATTCGATCCAATGGAGCTGGGTGAATCAGGTGATCCAAAAACGGGCAAAGATTTCTTTTTGGTCCGTTGGAGAAGCCGTTTGAGAGAACAGAAACGGCTAAGCAGAATCCTGGAAATCTCAGTACGCAACGGTTTTTCGCAAGCGCTTGATTTTGCCCGGCACCGGGGGGAGAATGACCGGGAATTGGCACGTGCTTTCCGCGTCACTTTGGAGGAGAGTGGCGGCATATTCATTAAATTCGGCCAGATGCTTTCCACCCATAGCGAGCTTTTTCCGCCAGCTTTCATAAATGAATTGGGTTCATTGCAGCAAAACGTCAAACCGTTGACGAGTGAGCAAGTAGAGCATTTATTGAATGAAAAACTGCCATATCGGATAGAAGATGTCTTTGCTGAAGTGGATAAGGAACCGATTGCTGCTGGCTCCATCGGGCAAGTTCATAAGGCATTGTTGAGGAACGGTGATGAAGTCGTCGTAAAATTGCTGCGTCCTGATATCCGCAACATCATGCGGGATGATTTGAATCTTCTGGTGGCATTCACCGAATGGCTGTCGATGAAATCCGCTTGGATCAACAGCATCGGCATCCGGGATCTGGCAATCGGGTTTGCCAATAGCATGCGGGAAGAAGTGAACTTTAACATTGAGATACGCAATACAGTTCAACTCGCTAACATTATTGGGAAAAGCGATTATGACATCAAGGTTCCTAAAGTCTATACAGAGTTCAGCAATGACAAAATTATTGTTCTGGAATATCTGGAAGGCAAGAGCATTGCGAAAGGGCAGGAGCTGTTCGACCGTTACCAGGTGGATCGCAGCGAATTCGCGCGGACTATCCTATTCTCTTATCTGGAACAGATGTTTTTCAACGGTATTTTCCATGCGGATCCGCATCCGGGCAATATCTTTATTGATCGTATGGATGGCAGCCCGATTATCCTGGATTTCGGTGCAGTCGGCAGGCTGTCTGATGAACAGCAAAAGGCGCTGAACCTGTTTGTGATCGGGATCCAGCAGAATGACGCAGAAGTCATGTCGGATGCCGTCATGGCTCTTGTACAGGATACACACAGCATAGACCGGAAGAAATTTGAGTACGCTATCGGCCAAAGCCTTATGCGCATCTCTTATATCGATAAGATTCCGACAAGGGAACTGATTCATTCCATGTTTGATATCGTCCGTGATTTCGGCTTGAAGTTTTATCCTCCTGTGGGTACGGCATTACGGGCATTAATCGTTCTGGACAGCACTATCCACTCGATGGACCCGAATTTTGATATGTTCAGGGAATCCAAGACATTCGCCAAAAAGTATAAAGCTTCTTATCTGTTTAAACCCTTTACACAGCCTTCAGCAACGAAAGAAAAATTGGAAGAAGAGCTGGCTGTATGGCTTCCGGAGTTAATGAAAGTGCCTAAAAGACTAGACCGTCTTGTTCAGCGTGTTGAATCCGGCAAAGTGATCCTGCATCATGACGTATTTTCGGATAAACATAATTCCATGTTCGTTACGCAATTATTTTCACGCTTCGTATTGCTGATGACCGGCATCACATTCGGTCTCGTGTCAGCGGCTTTATTGGCCATTGCGCAGTTTATCGACACCGCATATGCGGTATATTTAAATATAGCGTCTTACGCAGGGCTGTTTTTAAGTGTAGTATTATTGGTCAGACTGTCGATACAGGCAATTCGTGATATGAAACGAACGAGTGGCCTATAGGACGCTGTATGCTCACGCAGGGACACTGCAGGAGCCAAAAGGAGTGGATTAGATGGAACGACCAAGTCCAAGAGAGATTCTCGAACAGAAAATGCGTGAAACCCGTCCGTCCTGGACGCGAAATGCTCCAGCAAAGCCGCGTAAATATAAAGCCAGTATGAAACGGGTTGATGATTATGTTGTACTTGATTTTGAGACGACCGGTTTGCGTGCCGGAAGCGATAAAATCATTCAAATCGGCGCCGTCAAATACATTAACCATATGCATAAGGACACCATGTATTTAACGATTAATCCCCAACAGCATATTTCAAGCACGATTACACGTATCACAGGCATTACAAATGCTGATGTGCGTGATGCACCAGTTATTGAGGAAGTTGCTCATGAATTGATCCAATTTATTGGAGGATTGCCGATTATCGCGCATAACGCGCCGTTTGATATGGGATTCCTGTACGCATTGGAGGAAATCACTCCGATTCCGGAGTATACGGTTATCGATACAGTGAAACTGGCGCGTAAAGTGATACCAGAGACACCGAACCATAAGCTGACGACATTATCAGCGTTCCTGGAGCTTGAGCATAATGCGCACGATGCGCTCGGTGACTGTCTGGCAACAGCTGCGATTTATCAGTTTTGTATAGACCGTTTGTAATTCAATTAAGAATGAAGCACGCAAGCCGCTAATAAATGTGGTTTGTGTGCTTTTAAGTTATAAAGAGGCGCAGTAGCAATAGACAAGTGAAGGCAAAGTGAGAAGAGGAGCATCACTAGGTGTTTGAAGTAAAAATTTAATTAAGTTTACATAATATAAATTATAGGAAGTTGAGTATCATATCATAAGTATACTTTTAATATTGAGACAAAACCGATTTTTCGACCAAATTCAGCTTAAATTCATTTAATTGATTATCAGTGAATTTTTCTTAGTTTAAATAAGCTCCAGCTTAAATCATTTTGAATAGCTCAATCCTGTATTGAATTTAAATCCTGTCTCAAAATAAAAAAACGGAATTGCTTTGATAACGTTCAGCAATTCCGTTTAGTGTTTATATTTCAGTCATCATTACAGTTGCTGAATGCTTTTTAAAAACTTTCGTTTACATCTCAAAATCAACTTTACATCGTCTCAAAATCGATATCTTCCACATATGCATCGATCACTGCGGCTTTGTTGCCGGCTTTAGCCATATTCAGCGCTTCTTTCAGTTCATGCCGGTTTTTAGCTGTATAGCCAATACCGCCGCAAGCTTCAGCAAACATCGCGAAATCAATATTTGCCAATTCGATATTCGTCGGTTTGTTCCCCATTTCTTCCTGTTCCGTTTCGATCAACTGGATTTTCTGATTGTTCAAAATCACTATGATGATTGGCAGATCGTATTTAACTGCTGTAACGAAGTCTTGCATACCCATTGAAAATCCACCGTCACCGATCAATGCGATTACCTGTTTATCCGGATACGCCAATTTCCCGGCTATTGCACCAGGCAAACCGCAGCCCATCGTTGCAATCCACGCAGATACAATCATTTTTTGATCTGTAAGCTTTAAATAACGCGCTGACCACAATGTCACACTTCCTACATCAAGCGAAACGACCGCTCCAGGCTCCAAAATTCGCTGCACTTCTGCCATTACATGCTGTGGCTGCAGCTGCTCCGTCTCTTTGGCCATCTCCTGCCGCAATTTTTCATCCCATTTATCACGCTTTTCTTGAGATTGTTTAAGAAAATCATCACTTTTAGGCAGGATATTTTCAATAAACCAAGCCATGACCGGTTCCAATTCACTGGCAATGCCGATAGTTGCCGGATAATATTTACCGATTACAGCCGGATCGATATCTATCTGAATGGCCGGTGCATCATTTGGCAAATAATCCCTGTATGGGTAAGCAGTACCCGCCAATATCAGTAAATCCGCTTCCTTCATCACTTCCTTGGCCGGTTCAGTCCCTAATTGCCCCAGATGTCCCATATGATTGGGATGTTCGTCGGGAATCAGGCCTTTAGAAGGAAATGAAGCGATTAATGGTGCTTTGATTTCTTCAGCAAACATCAATAATTCGGCAACTGCACCTGTAGCCCCTTTGCCAGCTAAAATGACAGGTTTTTTTGCGGAATTAATCAGATCTGCAGCTTTTTCAAGGTCTTCAGCCGCCGCTCTTATATTAGGCTGCGAATAATATGCTGATGTCATGGGCTTTTCATATTTTATCTTCGTACTGAACAGATCATCCGAAACAATCAGTACAGCCGGACCATTTTCTGCGTACGCAGTCCTGATTGCCTGGTTCAGCATGTCCGGCAGCTGTTCAGCTGTCTGTACCCGCCTATTGTATACAGCCACCTGCTCAAACATCGATTCCAGCTTCAATTCCTGGAAATTATCCGTGCCGACTAAATCACTGCTTACCTGTCCGACAATCGCCAGCACCGGTACTTTATCTTTCTTGGCGTCATACAAGCCGTTTTGCAGATGGACTGCTCCTGGTCCTGCAATCGACATGCAGACACCGATTTGACCCGTGAGTTTGGCATGTGCTGCAGCAGCGAGCGCACCTGTTTCTTCGTGACGGATCTGGATAAACCGGATCTCCTCTTCTTTCCGTAATTCTTCCATGAATTCATTGATTGAGTCACCAGGCATCCCGTAGATATGATCTGCTCTCCATTCCTTCAGTAAGTCTATAACGTATGCTCCCGCTTTTTTATCAAACATCGGACCACTCCTTTATGTCATTGGCTAATTGGAAACATTTTCTGTTCACCCTTTTCATTCCCCAGCAGCTGCAGTACAAACCCAATGCTTACGGTGACTAAAAAAAGCCGCCAATGTTGTATGGCGGCCCGTAAATGCTAAACATATTTATCAGACTGATTGGAGCGATTTTATATCCAAAATTTCAATACTCCGGTGATCTTTTTGGTAGATCAATCCCTCATCTTCAAATTTCGCCAGTTTTCGGCTGATCGTTTCCGGTGTGGTTCCCAAATAAGAGGCTAAATCCTTTCGTGACATTGGCAAAATGATATTGTCCAATTCACTGTCCTCAGCCTGCTGAACCAGATATAGGGCAATCCTCGTCTCCACATTTTCTGTGGCAAAACTGGTCATGAGATGTTCTGTATTATCCAGTCGCTTTGAAAATTCATTTAAGATTTTCAATGAAATAGTAGGATGCTGCTGGAGAATTTGCTGTAGATCGCCCCGTTGTATGCTGCAAATTTCTGTTTGCTCCATAGCTTCAGCATACACTTCATGTACCGACTCCCTGAACAACGCCAATTCACCAGTAAACTCCCCCGGATTCAGTATCCGGATAAGCTGCTCTCTGCCATTTTCCGATAACCGGTAAACCCTGACTTTTCCTTTATGGACGATATACAGTGAATTGGAATGGTCACCTGCGCGGTAAAGGATTTCGTTCTTTTTTAAGTTAAGGTGTATGGCTGATTTTACTATACTGTTCATTTCATCATCTTCTAAGTGATTGAAAATCGGCACGATGGAAACACATGATTTATGCTTTTCAATTTCTTTCGATTCACTAAGTTTATCCGGTTCCTGCAACGGCATCTTAAACCCTCCCTAACTGATGAACAATTCAATCAATTCTTTATATAAATTTTACCATTGTGATGAAAGCATCATTACTTTTCAGGTTTTATCAATTTAAGTCAGGCGACTTTTGTTGATAGAACCGGATAACCCAAACGAACAATGGTTTCTTCAACTTTTAGAGCAGAAACTAGTTCTTCGTTATACACTACTTTCACTTTACCCGCATGGAAAAGAACATCAACAGATTCCACGCCCTGTATTTTCATTACAGCGTTTTCGATCTTTTTAATACATGACGGACAAGTCAACGGTTCCATTTTAAATGTAACTTTCATCATGATTCTTCCTCCTGTTTTTTGCTAAGCCTGAACTGGCCGCAATTTAAATTCTTTCTTGATTTTATTGTGATTGAAACGCATTAACCGCATCGCGTTCAAGATGACCAGCAGAACACTTGCTTCATGTATGAACATGCCGGAAGCCAAATGGATGGATCCCATCAGAACACCTGCCAGCAATACTGCAACGGTGCCAACAGCCAGAACAGTATTTTGTTTCATGTTCCGGATTGTCGCTTTGGATAAAGAGAAGGCATGGGAGAATTGAAGAAGTTGATCCGCCATCAATACGGCATCCGCTGTTTCCATTGAAATATCTGTCCCGCCTTCACCCATGGCTATTCCGATATCCGCTGCTGCAATTGCCGGTGCATCGTTGACGCCATCTCCAGCCATGGCCACAATGTGCCCTTCGGCCTGCAGATTTTGGATGAACTTCACTTTGTCAGCCGGCAGCAGTTCCGGGTGGAATTCATCCAGTCCAAGTGCTGCAGCCACCCGGTCAGCAGTAAATCGATTGTCTCCTGTCAGCATAATGATCCGCTTAATGCCATTCTTTCTCATTTCAGCGAGTGCAGCTGGTGCATCTTCCCGAATCTGATCGGCTATGGAAATGATGCCGGCGAGCTTGCTGTCTTTTGAAATGAAAATAGCGGTATTACCCATTTTTTCACGTCCGATAGCATAATCCATTAGTTCAGGAGAGATTTCCACATCGTTGGCTTCCATCAATTTACGGTTGCCGATCGCGAGGCAGTGTCCGCCGATTAATGCCATCAAGCCGCTCCCTTTTTTGACTTTGGATTTTTCAGGTGCTGCCAGTTTGATGCCGCGTATTTCCGCCTCTTTAACAATGGTTTTGCCCAGATGATGTTCTGATACCGTTTCCGCAGAAGCCACCATCTGCAGCAAATCGTTTTCTGCCAATAGACCTGCTGATTTTATATCAGTCACTTGGGGTTTCCCTTTCGTCAAAGTGCCCGTTTTATCGAATACCAGCGTGTCCACTTTTGCAAAGCGGTCCATCACTTCGCCGCCTTTGATGAGGACCCCATTTTTTGCCCCGTTACCGATACCCGCCACACTGGAAACCGGCGCACCGATGACCAATGCTCCTGGACAGGCGATAACCAAAAAAGTGATAGCCAGATGGACATCCAACGTCAGAATATAGACCATTATCGACAGGACGACGACTCCCGGGGTATAGACTGCTGAGAACCTGTTGAGAAATTTTTCCGTTTTCGTTTTGGAATCCTGTGCTTCTTCCACAAGCTCAATAATTTTCGCAAATACCGTGTCGTCACCGATTTTATCAGCCAGTACTTCGATATAACCTGATTCGATCATTGTTCCACTGTAGACTATATCACCTTTCTTCTTTGAGGCAGGCACTGATTCACCGGTGATGACCGCTTCAACCAGCAATGCCTGTCCGCTAATAATTGTTCCGTCCACCGGAATTTTACCGCCGGTTCGGATGATTACCCGGTCCCCTGTGACCACTTCTTCAACCGGTATGGTGATATTTATCCCTTCCCGGATAATCGTGGCTTCTCCAGGTGTCAAATCAATCAGATTCTTCAAAGATGATCTTGTTTTTTCCAATGTCCGTGCTTCCAGATAATCACCGAACAGGAATAAAAATGTGACAACCGCTGATTCTGTGTATTCACCGATAACCAGTGCGCCGACAACCGCGATAGTGACCAGCATCTCGATACTGAATGCTTTCATCCGTATTGCTTGAAGCGCTTTTAACCCGATTGGTATGCCGGCAATGACCGTCACAGCGATCAGTGTCAGCTGCTGAAGTTCAATTAACGCCATACCATTGAAAAACAAAGCGAAAATAAGTAGTATTCCTGCCAGGAAAGTGATTTTCTTTTTATTCTGATGGATCAAACCCGCCATTTTCCTTCAACTCCTTGTTCCTGTACTCTTTCTATCCCAATCATAGGTGAAGGAGCCAAGGAACAAATTGACCGGTATCAAGATGGTAAAAAAATTCCCCGGTTACTGAAAATACTCAGTCACAGGGGAAGTGATAAGGAATTGACTTAATGGAGGTCTATCCACCAATATACGACATTCCAATTTTATTGCGGTTTTTTGCCGTTTGTTCTGTCCGCTCATCGGAATAGCGGTCAGCTCGGCCAGCCCATACATTGCTGACAGCTTCCAATAGCGAAGCATCATCCATACCGCTCCGGATCAATTCCCTGATATCATAGCCCTGAACAGCAAAGAGGCATGTATAGAATTTTCCATCTGATGACAGGCGCGCCCGTGTGCACGATGAACAAAATGATTCTGAAACAGAAGTGATAAAGCCGACCTGCGAGTCACTGTCTTTGTACTGGTAACGCTTCGCCACTTCTCCGTAGTAATCTTCATCAATTGCTTCCAGCCCATATTCGGATTGGAGTAATTCAAGAATTTCTTTCTTCGTAACGACTTTCTTGAAACTCCAGCCGTTATCGTTTCCGACATCCATGAATTCAATGAACCGGAGTGTGATGCCTTTCTTTTTGAAATACGCGGCCATCGGTAATATTTCCTGCTCGTTCACATCTTTTTGGACGACCATATTCACTTTGATTTCAAATCCCAGCTCTTTTGCAAAATCGATATTTTCCAGGATCGGCGCCGGACTCACTCCTCTGCCGTTCAGTTTGCCGAATAATTCCGCGTCCAAAGCATCCAGGCTGATATTGAGCCTTCTAAGCCCCGCTTCGTAAAGAGCAGCTCCCTGTTGTTTCAAAAACAGCCCATTGGTGGTCAGACCGATATCTTCCACACCTTCTACAGACAGGATTTTTTTTATGAGTTCCGGCAAGCCCCGACGCATTAACGGTTCGCCGCCGGTCAGCCTGATTTTTTTGACCCCCATTGATACGAAAACTTTGGTCAGCCGGTGAATTTCTTCAAATGACAGCAATTCCTGCCTTGGCAGAAATGCATAATCATCACCGAATACCTCTTTTGGCATGCAATAAGAACACCGGAAATTGCAGCGGTCGGTGACAGAAATCCGTAAATCGCGTATCGGCCGGCCCAGTCGGTCTTTCAATGGTTGTCCTACCATGTTAACGCCTCCCTTTCTATAAACTATTTCTATTTATATTGCGGAATTTATCTTTGTTCGGATGAATCAACCAGTGGTCTATCCATGTGGTTTCCAAACTGTGAAGAAAATCGAATACGCTTAATTTTTCATCGCCGATTGCCTGTTCGAGTTCTTCTGCAAAATTGCCAGCCCATATACTGAACAAAGGAATTTTCTCATCTTCGGTTTTAACAGCTGTCACCTGCGCCTTGCTGTGCACCAATTTCAACAATTCCCTTGTTTCGGCAGGTCCGATAAACGGCATGTCACAAGGAAGAACCATGTACCGATCGGCTCTCTTTAATTTCATTGCTGTGGAAATTCCAGCCAGTGGCCCTTTGCCGGAAACAGCGACATGATCTGTCGCCACTTCCAGTTCCGGCGGAAACAGCTGCACCAATTCTTTCCTGGTGACAATCACCACTTCATCACAAACCGCTGAAAGTGCCTGATGCACTTTTTCATAGAAATAGTCATCGCCGATTTTGGCAAATGCTTTCGGTGAACCGAAACGACGGGACAATCCTCCAGCGAGCAGGATACCGACTGTCTTCATCCGCCGCTGACAGGCGGTATCAGCGCAACCGCGTCGCCTTCTGATAAGATGTCTGTCTGCAGAGCATATTCTTCGTTCACCGCAAATTGCAGCGAATTTCCCTGCATTTGCGGATACTTTTGAATGAGCCGTTCTTTCAGTTGTCCGACTGTCACGCCTGCCCAATCGAAATTTTCTTTATGGGTTCCAGTCATTTCCCGAATACCGGCAAAATAATGGACAGTTATCATCTTAATTCTCCTTCCGGCTTTTTCTTTTGATCCCCGATCCATTGTTCCCCGTCGTTCCAAATCTCTTTTTTCCATATCGGAACGATCTCCTTGATCCGTTCTATTGCGTATTCATTTGCTTCATATGCTGTTTTTCTGTGCGGAGAGGAAACGGCGATCACCACCGCGATATCACTTATTTGAAGTTCACCGATGCGATGTGCAATAGCAGCTCTGGTGCCTTCCCACTGTTCTTCGATTTCCTGGCCGATCTGAGCCAGTTTCTTCTCTGCCATGGGCACATAAGCCTCATACGCCAGGAAGACCGTCTGGACCCCTTTTGTCCATTCGCGTACATGGCCGGTAAAAAGCGTCACTGCTCCAGCTTCGGGGCGCAATACATAATCCGCATATAATTGTGGATTGATCGGTTCTGTTACGATACTAAAAGGTTTCATCTGTTTTCCCCTTCCATCCACTGGATAAAGAAATTATCGATTTCTTTTTCATTATCCAATTCAACTGATTTGATCTTTTCCAACATGACGCCTTTATGGACGATGACCAGTTCGATTTTTGATAATTTCTGCAGTTCCTGCCAGTCATCAACGTTTCGCACAAGAACAACTTTGGGAAAGTCCGCTTTTTTGAACCCTTCGATTAAAATCAGATCGGGTTCAGCCAGCTGCGATAACCGGATGAACTTCTGCAGCTCAGCCTGTTTTGTTTGAAGGTGCAGCTGGACGACGCCATTTCCATAAGCCAGTGAACTGGCTGCGCCTTTTTCAAAAAACCGCATACTGTCTGTGCCATGTTCAGGCATTTCCAAATCGCCGCCATGGCCATGATGTTTTATTGTGGATACTTGTTTATTGGATTTGAGTGCGGTTTCCATGAAACGGGTAAGCAATGTCGTTTTTCCGCTGCTTTTGAAACCAACAATCTGGAGTATCTTTATAGTTTCCATAATGCGCTGCCTTCTTCCATGCCGAGCAACAGCACATCCACGATATCCCCTTTTTCGAATCCCCTGGTGCCGCCTGGCAAGACGATTAATGCATTGCCTTTAGCGATGGACGCAACCGCATTCGACTTATTGAACCCTGCTGGTTTGATAAATTCACCATCATAGACTGCACGGATAAAACGGGTAAACGGATTGGCTTTTGTGAAATCCTCAGCAAGTTTTGCCTTAGTATGCGGCAAATACCTTTTTTTCGCTCCCCTCATTTTTAATAGGGCCGGACGGACAAATAATTCAAATCCCGTAAAGCAGGCTGACGGATTGCCGGAAAGGCCAAATAAGTATTTGCCGTCTGCCACTGCTACAGTAGTGACACTGCCCGGACGCATGGCCACTTTATTGAATAGCACCTCTGCTCCGAGCCGTTCATAAATCGCCGGCAGGAAATCAAAATCTCCCACGGAAACGCCGCCTGTTGTAATCAGGCAGTCCGTTTCTGCTGCCGCTTTTTTGACAATCGTGAAGCTTTGATCCAGGTCATCCATTGAAAGTCCATACATTTTGCAGCCGAGGCCCATTCTGGCAAGTTGCGCTGCAATCATTGGCCCATTGCTGTTGCGGATTTTCCCGGGTGCGAGTGGTTCCGAGACATCCAATAACTCTGTGCCGGTAGACAGAATGCCGACCACTGGCTGTTTGGCGACTTGCACTTGCGCATAGCCGAAAGTTGCCAGCAAGGCCACTGTGCCGGGATGGATCAGGTGGCCGCTTTCAATGACCACTTCTCCCTGCTGGACATCTTCCCCTTTCAGGGATACGTTCTCAAGCTTTTCAAATGGCTTGCGAATGGTAAAAGAGTCCGTTGATTCGACCGTCTGTTCAAACATGACAACCGCATCCGCATTTTTTGGCAACGGTGCTCCCGTCATGATCCGGACGGCTTGATTTCCGCTTAAGACCTCTGCTGAAACTTTTCCCGCTCCGATATGATCCACTATTTCAAACCGGATCCGGTTGTCACCGGAAGCTTCCCAAGAACTGCCGGAAATGATGGCAAACCCGTCATAAGGCGAACGGTCAAAGGGCGGCACTGCATGTCGTGCGACAATCGGTTCAGCAAGTATCCTGTTGTAGCTGTGTTCCAGTGACACTGTTTCAGCACCGATTGAATGTGCATGTTCCATCACTTTTTGAACAGCTTCTGAGACTGGAATCGGTTTACGATGTTCGATCAATAGTATCTACTCCCCGTTTAATCCTGATATACTGAATCCATATGAATTTGAAAGGATGATCCGAATGTCTGAACTGACACATTTCAATGAACAAGGCCGCGCGAAGATGGTCGACGTATCTGATAAAAATGAAACGGTGCGTACTGCCCGCGCAGCTTCTGCGATATTGATCAACGAAGCGATTTACCAGCAGATCAAAGACGGCACCAATAAAAAAGGGGATGTCTTTGCGGTCGCGCAAGTTGCTGGCATCATGGCTGCCAAAAATACCGCCCAAATCATTCCTATGTGCCATCCTTTAGCTTTGAGCGGCGTTGACATCCAATTCGAATGGAATGTCGATGAAGAGAATGGCCATTATGAAATTCATATCACTGCCGCCGTAAAAACGAAAGGTCCCACCGGAGTCGAAATGGAAGCTCTGACAGCGGCATCCGCTGCAGCATTGACCATTTATGATATGTGTAAAGCAGCCGGCAAGGAAATGGTGATCGGCCCTACGCTGCTGCTGACAAAAACCGGCGGTAAGTCAGGCAACTATGAACGCGGATGAACATGCTTCTTTAATTCATAGATTAGGTGGTGGAGTTCCGGCAAGATCAGCCGCTCCATCCCTAATCGTACTGCTCCGCGAGAACCCGGCAGGATAAAAATGGCTTTGTCTGAAGCCGTTCCTGCCGAAGCGCGGGTGAGCATGGCCCTTGTGCCGATGTCTTCAGTGAAACTCAGGTGCCTGAATAATTCCCCGAATCCCTGAATCTCCTTTTCATAGAACGGTTCGATCGATTCGATCGAATTATCCCTTTTGGCGATTCCTGTACCGCCTGTAATGATGATGGCATCGATGGATTCTTCCTCCAGCCATTTTTTTAGTGTTCCTCGAATATCCACCACTTCGTCTTTGACGATCTGATAATCCACCACGTCCATATCTTTCTGGTCCGACACTAATTTCCTTATCAATTCGCCGCTATGGTCAGTTTCCGTTGTGCGGGTATCACTTACAGTCAATACGGCAATGCTGACACCGCCGATTATATTGAATTGTTCAGACATGTCTTTCCCCCTTCAGCATCAACCGAATAATTGATGAAAGAATTTCTGCCCCTCCGTTTTGTTCCGCATGCCGTGAATGAGAATACGGCCATCCGCAAATACTACGGCCCTTTTCCCATAAACTTTCATCTCGACAAAGTAAGGAGTGGACCTAACCTGCGCTTTCAACTTTCCACCTACTTCCAACGCATCCGCCATTCCAAATTTCCTGTTCGGATTCGGCAGGAATTGCACCGCCTCCCTGCCGCAAAGCACCGCAATTGTTCCACCCGAAGCAGATTGCAGCGCGGGATAGATCGGTCGGCTACCGCAAGTTTCACAGTTAGCATTTTTAATGCGGCTGATGCCCAGATCATGGACGTTGTTGTCCCATAGATTGAAATGATGCATTTTGCTTCTCATCGCCGCTTTATTGCCGCTTAACCACTTTAAAGCTTCCGTGCATTGCAGCGCTGCTGTGACTTGAACTGCCGATGGGATGATTCCCGCTGTATCACAGGTTTCGTTAAGAGACGGCAGTACTGGCATCAGACACCGGAAACACGCTGAATTGCCCGGGACGAATGGGAAAATGACACCTGAACTTCCCACACAGGCACCGTATATCCAAGGGATATCATATTTTGCCGCTGCATCATTGATCACAAGGCGGGTTTCAAAATTATCCGTGGCATCCAGGATCAAATCGCTGGATTGCGCCAGCTTTTCCATCAATGCACCGTCAAGATGCTGCAAGTAAGTTGTAAGTCGCATATCGCTTCTGATAGCTGTTAATCGAATTTTCGCTGCCTCAACTTTTGGTGTCATCTCTTCTGCATCTTTTTCGGTAAACAGCTGTTGGCGCTGTAAATTGGAAAGTTCCACATAATCACGGTCGACCAGATGGATTTCACCAACCCCGGCCCTCGTCATGGTTTCAGCAATTGCGGAACCCAAAGCTCCGCAGCCGACAATCGTCACGACTGACTGGCACAGGTTCTTTTGTCCTTCCTTGCCGATCGGCTTGAACAGTTCCTGTCTTGAATAACGGCCATCCATCGGGATACCCCCTATCGGTTATTTGTTATTTATTCATTGGAAGACCGAGGTATGCTGTTTCTTCTTATATTCGGAAGTAATATCCGTAAAAGTCCCGACATATCGAACCACTTCTCCGGTATCATCTTTTACCGCACTGATATTCAACCATTGCAGATATTCTTCCCCATTTTTCCTTTTGTTCCAAATTTCACCTTGCCACATGCCTCTCTCTTTTATCTCCTGCCACATCTGCTGGTAAAACTCTTTTGATTGCCGCCCTGATTTCATGATGCTCGGGTTTTCCCCTATGACATCCTCTTTCTCGAAGCCGGAAAGCTCTGTGAATGCAGGGTTTACCGTTCTGATCTTCCCGGATATATCGGTAACCAAAATTCCTTGGCCAGTGGAATTGAACACTTCACCAGCCAGCTGCAGACGCTCTTGGTAATACAGCCAGACAACAAGAATCAGGCTGGCTAACGCTACTTGCGACAGCAGCATGAAACCGATGGAATATTGGCCAGTGACTGAAAAAATAATCGAAAGCATGATTGGCGGGAAAAATCCGCCCAGGCCGCCCATCATGGAGACGATACCATTGACGATGCCTGCCTGTTTATTGAAATAGAAAGGAACGAGTTTAAAGATGACCCCGTTCCCGATACCCGCGCTAACGGCAATCGCAATACTGCCTACAGTGTATAAACCGATGGATGGCGAGAAAGCCAGTACAATTGCGGCGATCGTGTAGATAAAAAACGTACCCATCAATAGAAGCAATGGCTGCAATTTATCCGCCAGCCAGCCCCCAACAGGACGCAGGAATGTCGCTACGGCGATGAATCCGGCTGTCCGCATGCCTGCGTCCACTTTTTCGAGACCGAAATTGTTGACGAGGAAGTTCGGCAAATAAATCGTGAACGCGACAAAAGAACCGAACGTAATGAAATAGAACAATGAAAAGAACCAAAGCTTTTCGTTTTTATAGACGCCTTTAATCTGCTCAAAAATAGGGGTTTTCACTTTTGCTTCGTGACGATCCCCGAAGAAGAAATTCAGTAATGCAAATATCAGTAAAAGGATCAAATACAATTTGATGGTTGCCGACCAGCCGATTTGAGTAGCAATCAGCGGTGCCGAAAAAGTGGTGATGGCGGTACCGATATTTCCCGCGCCATATATACCGTTTACGAGACCATGTTTTTCTTTCGGATAATATTTCGGCAAGGAAGTTACTCCTACAGAGAAAACCGCTCCACCGATACCCAGAAATAAACCACCTATAATCAGATCAGTAAAAGTGGATGCTTCACTTAAGTAAAACACCGGAAACAGCAATAGGATGAAACTGAGCAGGAAAATGATCCTTGCTCCGAATACGTTGGCATAATAGCCGAGCGGAATCCGTAAAATAGATCCCAGAACAACCGGGACTGCTGTAACGATAGCCAAGCGTTCCGGTGGAATTGTAATATCTTCGCTGATAAATGGGATAAGTGAGGATATGATAACCCACACCATGAATCCGACTACTAAGTTCATCGTTTGTAACGGCAACTGCACTTTCTTGATCATCCAAATCACCTTTTCTGCAATAATTTTCTTTACGAGTTCAATCATCGATTCCCTAATCCCATTGTATCGCTAGTCATACCGCTTATTAATAAGGGAGTCCCCTTGCAGTCTGAGGGGAAACCCTAAAAAAAGACAAAACAAAAAACCGCTTCCCGGGAAGCGGTTTTAAGAGATCAATGTTTTCATTTTTTCGTATAACTCATCCTGGTCTACAGCTTTCATCAGCTTTTCTGCCATTGGGAACAGCACCGTTTCCTCTTTGACAAAATGGATGGTCAGTACTTCGTAGGCTTCGCCCGCGTCTTTGGCGATCGTCTTCATATCGTCCAGCGTCATCAAATCGATGTTTCCTCTAGTATGGTGAAAGAAATGGCCGATATAGCCGTCTATTTCCTGGTGCTCTTCCTGAATCCCCATAAGCGGCCCTTGTTCAAATCCGATATAAGTGCCCAAAACGGGGAAGAAATGTTCTTCTTCTTTATCTGTATGATTTTTAAGCGGTTCCACAAATTCATAAAGTTTCTGCCGGATCGTCTTCAATTTTTCCCGGCCTTCTTCAAGGGTCATATCGTCTTTTTCAAAATCCAGCACCAGGGCATGCCATTCATCCATCAAATAGGTCAAATACCTGTGTTCGTTTTCAAGTAGCCGCATGCCTGGTTCCTTGAAACGCAGTTCAGCAAAGTCTGCCATTTCCATCCCTCCAGAAGTATCAAAAATTCAATAATTTTTTCTTTAAAGCGTACTCCACCAGTTCCGGCCGGCTTTTCAATTGCAGCTTCTCCATGATTTTCGCTTTATGCGCTTCCACTGTTTTCACGGAAATATAAAGTTTCTGGGCAATTTCCTTATTGCCGTAGCCTTTAGCGATTAAAGGAAGAACTTCGATTTCCCGCTTGGAGAGAAGCTCAAATGGATCATTCTGAGATGAATTGGAATCTTTGTTGAAGAATTCACGGACAAGCGAAGTTGCCATTTTTGGATGTATGTAGGTCCCTCCGTTGTAAATGGTGCGGATAGCGGATAGTAATTCTTCGTCCGGTGCATTTTTCAGCATGTATCCTGAAGCACCGTTTTTCAGAACGTGAAACAAATACTCTTCGTCATCGTGCATGGTTAGAATAAGAATTTTGGTTTCCGGAAAATCTTCTTTAATTTTCCCAGTGGCGATCAAACCACTTTCACCTGGCGGCATGCTCAAATCCAGTAACAGGACATCCGGCTGATGCTTTGCCACCATTTGATATGCTTCGATTCCATCAGCGGCAAGACCGATAACTTCCATGTCATCCTGGAAATTCAAAATCATCGAAAAACCGCTTCTTACTATCGCATGGTCGTCGGCTATGACGATTTTCATGCTCTCCCCCCTTTTTATAAAGGTACACTTAAGTGCACTGTCGTTCCTTTACCGAGCTCGGATGAGATTTCAACTTTTCCGTTAACCAATTCCGCACGCTCTCTCATTCCGAATAAACCCAATCCGGTTCCTTTAGGTGACTGGCCTTCTTTGAAACCCAGACCTTCATCTACAGTTATCAGATGAAGGTGGCTGTCCTCTTCATATAGATGTACTTTTATTTCTTCCACAAATGCATATTTGATCGAATTTAATACGGCTTCCTGGCAAATCCGATAAAAAACCGTCTCAATTTCACTGTCAAACCGCTTTTTATTAATGGATGAAACCAGTTCGATACTGATGCCGTAACTTTCTTCAATTCGCTTGAAGTGTGAGCGGAATGCGGCTTCCAGTCCAAAATCATCCAGCGAAGCCGGGCGCAATTCCAAGGAAAGATTGCGGATATCATCCAGCAGGCGTGTCAAAGTCGCTTTCGTATCTTCTGCTTTATCCAACACTTTCTGGTCGCCAGTCATGTACTTCAAAGCACGCAACTCCACAACAGCACTCAGCAATTCCTGCGCAACGCTGTCATGTAATTCACGCGAAATTCGTTTTCTTTCATTTTCCTGCGCTTCAATGACATGTCTCATCATGGTATTCTGATGCAACTTCTTCTGGGTTTCAAACTGTGTCGTAAGATCCCGCAGCATGAAAACCCGGATGCCTCTTTCCGAATCGATTGTATGAAAAGTAGCGGTATAGGGAACCACTCCTTTCCCTTTTGTCTTCAAGTGAATTTGAAACGATGTGAAGTTTGCAGGTTCAACGCTTTCAAAAAAGCAATTTTTGCATGTCTGGTTCTCGGATTCACTCGTAAACCCTCTGCAAGCTTCGCAAATCGCAGAATCAGCGCCGGCAATCAGCTGCTCCAGCACATCATTTTCCATGATATTCGCTGCTGCGGGATTTAAGGAAAGCGTCTTTCCGTCCCTATCGAAAAAAAAGATGGCTTCTGAACTGTTCGCATACATTTTCATCATCAATTCACTTTGGAAATCAGTGTTTGGCGGCATCAATGTAAGATCAAATCCTTTCCATCCAAATTTCCGATTCCGGAAGAGGCTTTTTGAGTCAATAACACCATTTTTTCTTCTGTCATTAATCCTTCCTCACGGTATCCACCCAGCAAAACGCCTGCAACTCTCCCGTTATGCCATAACGGCACAGCTCCAAAACTTCTCAGATTCTCAAATACCAGTATCGGGAAATTGAATAGATCATCATTTTGCGCAAAGTCGCCGCGGTCTTTCACAATCAGCGGTTTCCCTGTTTTAAAAACCATACCAGCTATCCCTTTTCCTGATTGCAGCAGAATTTTTTTAATACGGGTGCTAATATTGCCTGAAGCATATTTCCATTTCAGAACGTATTGATTTTCAGCAGGTTCTATCAGGGCGATTGCGACAAGGTCAAAGTCGGTTTCGACACGGAATTGATCTATTTGAGTTTGGTGATCCGCAATATTTTTCATATGTTTATCTCCTATTTAAAAAGAAAAAGAGGAAGCCCTCTTTTTCAATTGGTTGGTTTATGTCTTCTGTATAGAATATAACTTCTGCCAACATAATTCAATGGAACACTCCAAACATGGACGAGCCTGGTGAATGGCCAGAAAGCAAATATCGCAAAGCCTGTAATGACATGAATCTGGAAAGAAAGTGGCACGACAGTCATCAATGCGGGGTTCGGATTTAAAAAGAACAATCCGCGGAACCAAACTGAAATAGTGGTCCGGTAATCGAAATCTGGCTGTACAGCATTCGTCACAACAGTCGCGTACATTCCCATGATGACGATGAACAGCAACAATGAGTTTACCGCCAAATCGGAAAATGAACTCAATTGCCTTACATTTTTCTTCGAAAATCTGCGGAATGTCAGGATGAACATGCCGATCAATGTAACGAATCCGAAAAAGCCTCCGATATAGATTGCGCCGATATGGTAGAGATGGTCATTCACCCCTACTGCATGCATCCATGATTTTGGTACGGCAAGGCCCCCGATATGGCCAAAAATGACAGGAATAATGCCCAAGTGGAACAATAAACTGCCGATCATCAATTGTTTTTTCTCGATGAATTCACTGGATTTCGCGGTCCAGCTGAACTTATCAACCCGGTACCTGTAGATATGGCCGAAAATAAAAACGGCTATGCAAAAATAGGGGAAAATCACCCAAAGAAATTGATTTAACGCATTCATGCTTGAACCTCCTGTTCAATACATGCCTTGAATGTTTCCCGCAAGCCTTTGACTAAGTGGAAATAAGGGCTTCCATGCTTTTCGAGTGACTGCAGCAAGTGATAAGTGCCGTCTTCCAGGACAGCTATCAGCAATCCAAAGCTCTGTGGAGAACGGGGATCGCCAAGCCATTCAGCCGCGTAAAGGAATTCACACATCAGCGGCAGAAAATCCGACAGCTCCGACTCCGGCATTTCAAGCCCATACATTTCATAAAGCACTTTCAATTTAGCAAGCATCTGTCCACGTTCTTTGGCATCTTCAAATTTAAAATAAGTCATAAACAATGTGCAGTCTTTTTGAAAATCGAACGTATCCGTATACATCTCCTGAATTTCATCCAAACTGATCTCGTGCATCTGCTGCCAATACTCTTTGACATGAACAAGAGCTGGATGGACTTCCGAAAATGATTCTTCAATCATTTTCGGATGGAAATCCAGTTTTTCAGGATAGGTTAAATGGTGGGCAAAAAATCCGAACGATTCTTTGAAGCCATACAATTTTTCGAGGTTAATCACGCCAGATCCCCCCGTAGAAGTTCTCTTCATAAATTTCCTTGCCAGTTTTGGTTGCAGTGCCAGTCGGACTCGGGCTAGCAGGACCGCAGCCGTCACACGATCCACCGGATTCAGTGCCCCAGCCACCCATGCCGTCTGTATCAAAACCTTCCATACCTTGCGCACGATAAGGGTTGACGCGTCCTTCCCGGTGTGTGCTCGGAATGACAAAGCGATCTTCGTATTTTGCAATAGCCAGCAAACGATACATGGATTCAGTCTGATGAGGCGTCATGCCCACACGTTCAAGACGGCTGTTATCGAATTCCTTGCCGGAAGAAAGTGCGCGCATATAAGAACGCATCATCGCCATCCGCTGAAGTGAATGCTTGACCGTGACGGTATCCCCCGCAGTCAGCATATTGGCAAGGTATTGAATAGGCGTACGCATTTCTTCGATTGCCGGGAAAATCATGTCCGGATTCTTAATGGAATCCTTGCCTTCAAAGTAGTTCATGATCGGGCTGAGCGGCGGCACATACCAAACCATCGGAAGCGTCCGGTATTCAGGATGGAGCGGGAACGCCAATTGGTGTTCAATAGCCAGTTTGTAGACCGGCGAATTCTGTGCAGCTTCAATCCAGTCTTCCGAAATGCCGTCTTTGCGGGCTTGTGCAATCATGTCAGGATCAAACGGATCGATGAATAAATCGCATTGTGCTTTATAAAGGTCTTTTTCATCCGGTGTCGATGCCACTTCCAACACGCGGTCGGCGTCATAAAGCAAGACACCGAGATAACGGATTCTTCCTGTGCATGTTTCAGAGCAGACGGTCGGCAAGCCGGATTCAATCCGCGGGAAGCAGAATGTACATTTTTCCGCTTTGTTTGTCTGCCAGTTAAAATAGACTTTCTTGTACGGACAGCCGGTCATGCAATAACGCCAGCCGCGGCATGCTTCCTGATCCACCAGAACGATTCCGTCTTCTTCCCGTTTATAGATGGCGCCAGATGGACAAGAAGCCACACAACTTGGATTCAGACAGTGCTCACATAATCGCGGCAAATAAATCATAAAGGATTTTTCAAAATTGAATTTGATCTCTTCTTCGATTTTCTGGATATTCGGATCCAAAGGCCCTGTAATGTGTGCCCCTGCCAAGTCATCCTCCCAGTTCGGACCCCATTCAAGATCCATTTTTTCTCCCGTGATCGCGGAATGGGCACGAGCTACAGGGGAATGTTCCGATTCCCCCGCATTCGTCAAATGTTCGTAGTTATAAGTCCAAGGCTCATAATAATCTTTCATTTCCGGCATATCGGGATTATAGAAGATTTTCCCTAAAGCGACTTTGGACAGTTTATTTCCGGATTTAAGTTCCAATTTCCCTTTGCGGAGCTGCCATCCGCCTTTGTAAAGCTCCTGGTCTTCCCAACGTTTCGGGTAACCGATGCCAGGCTTGGTTTCCACGTTGTTGAACCACATATACTCGGCACCTTTACGGTTGGTCCATGTCGTTTTGCACGTCACACTGCACGTGTGGCAGCCGATGCATTTATCAAGGTTCATCACCATTGCTACTTGTGCTTTAATTTTCAAGCCAGTCTACCTCCTTCATTTTCCGCACAGCTACATAGACGTCCCGCTGATTGCCGATCGGCCCGTAATAATTGAAGCCATAGCTGAGCTGCGCGTATCCGCCGACCATTTGTGTCGGTTTCATGTGAATCCGTGTCGGTGCATTATGGCTGCCGCCCCGGGTATCCGTAATTTCTGAGCCGGGTACATTGATATGCTTGTCCTGAGCGTGATACATGAACATCGTGCCCCGTGGCATACGATGGCTGACTACTGCCCTTGCAGTTACAACGCCATTACGATTGTAGACTTCAAGCCAGTCATTATCATTGATGTCATGGGCTGCGGCATCTTCATTATTGATCCAGACAGTCGGTCCTCCGCGGAATAAAGTCAGCATGTGCTGATTGTCCTGATACGTTGAATGGATATTCCATTTACCGTGCGGCGTCAGGTAACGCAAAACCAATGAATCGACTCCGCCTTTGATTTTCTTATCATTTGCTCCGAAAACCATCGGCGGCAAGGTCGGTTTGTAGATTGGCAGCGCTTCTCCATATTGCTGGAAAATTTCATGATCGATATAGAAATGCTGCCGGCCGGTCAACGTGCGGAATGGAACGAGCCGTTCAATATTTGTCGTGAATGGCGAATAGCGGCGTCCCATCTTATTGGATCCACTGAACACCGGTGTCGGAATTACTTCCCGCGGCTGGACGGTGATGCTTTGGAAGGTGATCTTCTCAGCAGCGCGGTCGGCTGAAATATCCTTCAGTTCGACACCTGTGTCTTTTTCAGCTTCCGCATAGGCTTTTTGTGACACTCTGCCGTTAGTGGCCGACGAGAGATTCAGCATCGCGTCTGCGACTTGGCGAGCCGTCTGGATTTTCGGCAAACCATTCTTGATGGAATCATCAAAAAACGTTCCATTGATATGTTTGAGTTCTTCGTATTCATCAGCAACTGAGAAGCTGACGCCATGCGCGCCGGTCTTCCCGATCACCAGGTTAGGTCCAAGAGAAATGTATTTGTCATGAATCTTGGTATAATCGCGTTCAACGATACTGAAATTCGGCATCGTCTTGCCTGGTTCAGGAGCGATTTCACCTTTTGTCCAATCTTTGACGAGGCCCATCGGCTGTGCGATTTCACTGACGGTATCATGGGCAAGCGGTGTCGTGACAACGTCCTTATAAACTCCAGGCAAATGTGTTTTCGCCATTTCCGAGAATTTTTCAGCCAGTTTGCTGTAGATATCCCAGTCTGAACGCGATTCCCATAACGGGTTGACCGCCGGATTGAATGGATGGACGAACGGATGCATATCTGTTGAAGATAAATCCGTTTTTTCATACCAGGTTGCCGCCGGCAATACAATATCTGCGTAAAGTGGTGTGGACGTCATCCGAAAATCGAGCGCCACCATCAGGTCCAGCTTCCCTTCAACATCTTCCCGCCAGACGATTTCTTCCGGTTTTTCTTCCGTATTTGGTTCAGCCAACAGTCCGTCTGATGCACCGAGCAGATGTTTCATAAAATATTCCTGCCCTTTGGCAGAACTTGAAATCAGATTTGAGCGCCAGATGAACAGTGAACGCGGGAAATTTTCCGGTGCTCCCGGATCTTCAACAGAGAATTTCGTCTCCCGTGAGGTAACTTGTTCAACTGCATGATCGATGATTTCCTTATTCGTCTTTTTCCCTTGCTGTGCTGCTTCTTCTGCAAACAGCAAACTGTTTTTTTCAAATTGTGGATAGGATGGCAGCCAGCCCAATCGCGCAGCCAAAACATTGTAATCAGCTGGATGCTGATAACTGACTTCTCCACCTGTCGGTGACTTTAAGCTGTCCGTTCCGCTTTCTTCATATCTCCATTGCTCGGTGGCAAAATAGAAGAACGACGTTGCATTTTGCAATCGTGCCGGCCCCTGCCAGTCTTTCGCGAACGCGATTGTCGACCAGCCTTCAATCGGACGGCATTTTTCCTGTCCGACATAATGGGCCCAGCCGCCTCCATTGACGCCTTGTGACGCAGTCAGCACGACCAGGTTCAAAATGGAGCGGTAAATTGTATCGCTGTTGAACCAGTGATTGATTCCTGCACCCATTATGATCATGGAGCGGCCGCCTGTATCGATGGAGTTTTGTGCGAATTCCCGGGCAATCTGTACAACCACCGATGCTTTTACAGAGGTGATTTTTTCCTGCCAAGCCGGTGTATAATGCGACTCTGCATCAAAATAATCTTTTGCATTCAACGGACTGTCGATTCGTGCGACGCCATATTGGCTCATCATCAAGTCATATACGGTACATGCATAACGTTCTGTACCATCAGCCAAAACAATTTTCTTGGCAGGGACAACGCGTTTGAATACACCGTTACCTGCATTATCGAAATACGGGAACGCAATTTCCACCCACTCTTCCCCGTGGCCTTCAATCGTCAACGCAGGTTCGACTTTGCTGCCGTCTTCATTTTCTAAAATTAAATTCCATTTTTTGTCTTCTTCCCATCGCTGTCCCATGGTGCCGTTCGGAACCATCATTTCATCAATGGCTTCATCATAAATGACCGGTTTCCAGTCTGAATGCTGAGAAGCATCCCCTAAGTCGCTTGCACGCAAGAATCGTCCGCCTTTCAGCGTATCTTCGTGTGGATCCAGTAAGACCATGAACGGCATATCAGTGAATTGTTTTGCATAATTGATGAACATCGGTTCCTGGCGCTGCTGATAGAATTCATCCAAAATCACATGTGTCATGGCTTGCGCGAGTGCCGCATCAGTTCCAGGATTCGGTGCCAGCCAGTTATCCGCAAATTTAACGTTTTCAGCGAAATCCGGTGCAACAGAAACCACTTTCGTCCCTTTGTAACGGACTTCTGTCATGAAATGTGCATCAGGTGTACGTGTCATCGGAACGTTCGAACCCCACATCATCAAATATCCGGCGTTATACCAGTCCGAAGATTCCGGGACATCTGTCTGCTCTCCCCAAATTTGAGGAGAAGCCGGCGGAAGATCCGCATACCAATCGTAGAAACTCAGCATCTGGCCGCCAAGCAATGAAATGAAACGAGCGCCGGATGCATAACTGACCATTGACATTGCTGGAATCGGAGTGAATCCGGCGATTCTGTCCGGACCGTATTTTTGGATCGTATAGATCAGCTGAGCCGCTATCAATTCCAACGCATCTTCCCAGTTGACACGGATATGGCCGCCTTTTCCGCGAGCCGATTTATAGAATTGCGCTTTTTCCGGATCTTCGACAATGCTTGCCCAAGCTTCTACCGGGTTGGCGTGTGCACTCCGTGCAGCTTTCCACAAACGCCATAAACGCCCGCGCATATATGGATATTTAACGCGAAGCGGACTATATTCATACCATGAAAATGTTGCCCCGCGAGGACAGCCGCGCGGTTCGAATTCCGGCATATCCGGTCCGCAGGAAGGATAGTCGATTTGTTGGTTCTCCCATGTAATGATTCCGTTTTTCACAAAGACTTTCCAGCTGCATGAGCCGGTACAGTTTACACCGTGAGTTGTCCGAACCACTTTATCGTGCGACCATCTCTGGCGGTACATATTTTCCCAATCTCTGCTTTTTTCTTCGAGTATAGACCAGCTTCCTGAATAACTTTCAATGGGTTTAAAAAAGTTGAATCCGAATCTTTTTTTCATGACCTCGTAACCACTCCTTCTCAGAATGAAAGACTATTGAAGGGAATCAATTCCATATCATTCGTATAAACCCATTATGGATTTACCGCTTAAGACTTCACATTAGGGAAAGTCCTATTGAACTACTGGAAAACCCTTGTTCCAAAATACAAAAAGCTAAGCACTCCTCTTTTTAACAAGAGGAGTGCTTAGCTTTTCTTCTGCTATGTCGCTTGGCCATTCACTATTCGGATAATGCGGTCCGCCAATCTCTCAGCGTCTGTCTTCCGATGTGTGACGAGGATAATCGGTATTTTCCATAACGCATGGATCCGTGACAATTCGTCGTGGCAGCGGTCCCTCGTTTCATCATCAAGTGCGGAGAAAGGTTCGTCCAGCAATAGCATATCCGGTTTTGCTGCTAATGCACGCGCCATTGCAACCCGTTGTTTTTCGCCTCCAGAAATTTGATGAGGGTATTTCGACAAAAGACCATTGATGCCGAGAAGCTTCGTCAACTCATTAGTATGTGAAAGATCAGCTCCTCTTCCTAGACTGTAAAGGATATTTTGTTCTGCGGTGAAATGAGGGAAAAGCGCATAATCCTGAAACAAGTATCCGACATTACGTTTTTGGATTTTCATCGGTTTTTCCTTATCGCTGAAGAACAAACTGCCATTTAAAGAAATCTCACCTTCATCCGGCTGCATGATGCCCGCGATGCAATTCAGCAAAGTTGTTTTTCCGGAACCGGAAGGGCCGGTCAGAGCCAGAATTTCATTCTTCAAATGAAATTGAACATTCATTTCGTATTTTTCAAGTTGTTTTCTGATATTCACTGTCAGCATATTCCTACTCCCTTCCGAGCCGTACATTATTTTTTTTCCTCCAATAGTTCAGCCAGGATATGATGGCAAGTCCCAACGACGAAATGATGATCACCCAAAAAGCCGCTTCTTCCATTCGGCCTGCTTCATAGGCAAAATAGATTGCGAGCGGGACCGTTTCTGTCTGCCCCGGTATGTAACCGGCAATCATCAAAGTCGCTCCGAATTCGCCGATGCCTCTTGCGAATGACAGGATCAGCCCGGCAAATATACCTGGCCAGGCAAGAGGAAAGGTAATCGTCCTGAATATCCGGATCTCCGAGATCCCCAGTGTCCGAGCCACATTTTCCCAGCGCGCATCCACTTTTTCAAACGCTGCTGCTGTGCTCTGATACATCAGTGGCAATGAGACCACAAATGAGGCAATCACGGCCCCTATCCAGGTAAATACAATTCGGAACCCAAACCACTGTTCCAATAAAATTCCGATGGGCCCATTTAGTCCGAACAGGAAAATCAAAGCAAAACCGACGACGGTCGGCGGCAGGACAAGCGGCAACAAAATTATTGCTTCAATTAGACTCTTGCCGAAAAATTCCCTTCTGCACATAAAGCGGGCTAGTAAGATGCTGGCGATAAAAACCAGTAAGGTGGAGACCGATGCTATTTTCAATGACAGGTAGAATGGCGATAAATCATATGGCATCAGGGCAAATCTCCTTTGGCGGTGGTGAACCCGTAATCTTTGAATATCTGTTGACCCTTGTCGCTCAGCAAAAAGCCAAGGAATTCATCAGCCGCTTCCCGGTTAACGGTGCTTTCAACAATGGCAGCGGGATATATGATCTGCTCATTTCCATGCACTTCTATAATGGTCTCGATCTGAGTTGAAATACGCGCATCCGAAGCATAAACAAACCCCGCTTCAGTATTTTCGCTTTCGACATAACTCAATACCTGCCGTGCGTCTTTTGCGAAAATCACCTGGTCGCCTATCATTTCCCATAACCCAAGATTTATTAAAGCCTCTTTAGTGTAAAAACCAAGAGGTACACTATCCGGTTCTCCTACAGCGATCAACATATCTTCATCAGCCAATAAATCATCCAGATCCTGGCTCGGTAATTTCCTGGATGAAGCAAGTACAAGCTCGTTACGCGCGAAATTAACCACGGTTTTTTCTATAATAATTTTCTTCTGTATTAGTCGATCCATATCATCTTCACTCGCAGATAGGAATACATCGGCAGGCGCCCCTTGCTGGAGCTGGTTGCTCAGTTTACTCGATGAACCATAATTAAAAGCAAGTTTTATATCAGGATATTGTTTCTGAAAATCTTCTTTAATCGACTGCATCGCCCCGGAAAGACTGGATGCTGTAGAAATCAATAACTCGTCATTCCCACCCGAGGAAGTGTTTCCGCATGCTCCTAATAAAAAAAGGCAAAAAGCCAATAAAAACATTTTTTTCATATTATAAGTCCCCTCATGGTCTGGAAATAGTTTTGATTACATTTTCAAAGCTCCTTAACTGCCCAATACTGAAAGCTTATAGCTAAAAACAGATGTCCCATATCAGGGACTTCCCTCTTTCGCTAAGGGAATGCCCCTATCTGAAAAAACTTGCTTTTTTACATGCTATACTGATGAAAAATGAGAGAGGATGAAGCATAATGTCAGGACCATCTTTGCGCCAATTGCATGCACATCACGCTATACATGAAGGAGCTTTATCAGGGGCGATAGCTAAAACGGAAGAAATAGAGGATTTACTTAGAGCAAAAGAATATGAAGTAGCCTTACAAGCAGCTGATCATTTACTTGAATACTGGGAAACCCGCATCATCAGCCATGCCGACGCTGAAGAGGAAGGTTTTTACCTTGAAATGCTGGAGAAAAACCCTGACCTTGAAGATACGGTAGCGAAGTTGACACGCGACCATGATCTCTTGCGCATAATAGCTGAGGATATTAAAAAGATGCTGAAAGAAGAAGGATTAACATATGAGGTGATGAAACAATTTCATGCATTATTAGTGGTGAATGCGATACATAGCCGCGACGAAGAACGTCTTCTGTTAGCGGAGCCGTCAGAATGACAAATCTCCATGATGGAAAACCGGCTGTTATCGGACGCAATGAGGCGTGTATATGTGGAAGCGGGAAAAAATATAAAAAATGCTGCGGGATAAATGATTCTGAAAAGTTCATCCAACTAGAACAGAACAAGGGGCTCCAGGAAATACTTCAGGAATTTTTCAGCACGCACCCTCGTCCTTCTCAGCAAAAAGGGCTGCTCGATTGGAAAAATAAAACCGAGGATTTACTGGTGCCACTTTATGGCGAAGAAAAATCTGGCGGTATTATCGGTGATATTTATTTCTTTTCTGAACATGCCGACATTTGGAACAATTACATCGACTCGAAAATTGAGCAGGAGCGGCGTCTTCAAATAAGCAATATCATTAACGTATGGAAAAATCCTGCCTTTCTTGCAGGTGAAGTATTATCCATTACAAATTACAGGGCTATAATGCGTGATTTGTTATCTCAGAAGGAATATGAAATCGATGTCAACGAGTCTTTCGCTGTGGAAGAAGGAAATATCGCCATGGGATTCTATTTGCCGGATGTGCGCATCAATAACCGGTATCTAATGGTTTTGAACAGCGTCACCATTTCAGCGGATGTTAACACTGAAACAGTCGAAAAGTTGAAAAACATGTTCAATTCCTCCAGCGAAAAGGATGAACAATTATTCTATAAGAAAAATATCATTACTATCTATCAAATGTTTTCAAGTGGTCTTCGCAGTGTCCACGAAGTGCCGCAAGAAATATTAAAATCCGTTCAACAACTTGAACAATTCATGATTGATCAGGATTTAAAAAGTGATGATTTAATTGAAACATTCTTCCATTATCTGCAGCCGCTTGCAGAAGTTCCGGCGACAGCGATTGGAGGAGCTATCAAGTTCGGCATGAACCAAAAGCTTATCCATTTTGATTGGACTCTTGACAAATTGGCAAATGAGTTTGCGGTTGACCAAAAAGAAATCGAGTCTTTTGCGGATAAGCTCCAAACGTTTTATCTTGAAACAATGGCTCAACAGGATAAAGAAGCCGAATATGCGTTTGAAGTCGGGACAAATCCCAAGGCAAATGAATTGCAGAACTGGCAGCTGTTCATGCATTTGAAACACGCGGCAATCAGCAGCGAGGCTGCATTGAAACGCCAAATGGAATATTATCACGCTAAACCGTATGAACCGAAATCAGATTCTGAAAAAGCTCAGCTTCTCGCCTACCGTTTGTTTGAAAAAGGAATTGATTTTGTGTTGCCCGAAGAACTGGCAGCCTTACAACAATATAATCCTCAACTTCCCGATGGTTTTCTGTTAGCCGCAGAAATGGAGATAGATTCTGCAGCAAAAAAATCCCTTTTGGAAAAAGCGATTTCAAGCGGTAAATTGAACTACGAACCTGAAATGGAAGTTTCATGGCTCTATATTGCTAATCGCCCTTACTTGCGGGCGGTATTTTTGCTCGGCATTCATTATTGGGAAAATGGCGAATATGAATCCGCCTTTGACCAATTTCAGCGTTTATTGCAGCTCAACCCCGCTGACCATCAAGGGGCACGTTATTTGGCTGTATCTTCCTTGATCGTACTCGATCGATTGAAAGAAGCGGAAAGTCTCGTCAATCATTATGAAGACGATTATTCGGATAATGCGTTCTATACTTGGTTCAAATGGCTGATTGCCCGTAGACGGAATATGCATTCACAAGAAACCCAAGCCTTGTATTTGCAGGCAATCGAGCAAAATCCTTATGTCAAAAAATATATTGAGAAACGCAATCCCGCAATGCCGTATCCTAAAAAAGCTGTAATAACACCGCGCTCACCTGAAGAAGCTCACTTAATCTGGTCATTCCTGGCTCCTGGTCTGCTCCAATAGAATATAGAGACGAATGAACGATTGCTGTAAAAAAAGCTGGAACCTCCTCTTTACAGGGCAGGTTCCAGCTTTTTATATGCTTTTCAACTATTAATGGAACTAGTCTGACGGTCATCTTTTGCAGTATCAAAATTCCCTTCACCGACACGGCGTCGAATTTCCTCTTCCGATAATTTCTGGCCTACCGGTCCTGTCGGTATATCACTTGCACCTTCTTCATACTCGGCACGTTCTACACGCGCAAAACCAGCGTTGGTCCGGCGCCCTATTTCTTCCCTTTCATTGCGGGACGTATATTTTTCTTCAGGCTTATTTTCAATGGACACAATAATCCCTCCTTCTTAATCTTTCAATAAGACTTCCCTTTTTTAAGTGCTTTAAAACTAATCCACCATCCGATCGCTTCCAAAGAAGTTCCGAAACATTTGGACGGTTGTTTCCCGGTTCATGGCAGAAATGGACGTAGTCAGTGGAATCCCTTTAGGACATGATTCTACACAGTTTTGCGCCATACCGCATTGCTGGATTCCGCCTGGGCCCATCAATAAGGTCAATCGTTCATCTTTGTTCATAGCCCCTGTTGGGTGTGCATTCATTAGACGAACCTGTGAGATTGGTGCTGCCCCAATAAACTCGGATTTATCGTTTACATTTGGACATGCCTCCAAACATACACCGCAAGTCATGCATTTGGATAGTTCATAAGCCCATTGCCTTTTTCTTTCAGGCATCCTCGGTCCTTCTCCTAAATCATAAGTTCCGTCGATGGGAATCCATGCTTTCAATTTTTTTAAAGTCGTAAACATCGTACTGCGGTCAATAACCAAATCACGCACTACGGGAAAAGTTTTCATTGGCTGCAGATTAATCGGCTGCTCCAGCTGATCGACCAATGCTGTGCAGGATTGACGAGCTTTTCCATTGATAACCATTGAACATGCGCCGCATACTTCCTCTAGGCAATTCATATCCCATGCAACTGGTGTGGTTTTCTTCCCCTCTATATTTACAGGATTACGACGAATTTCCATCAAAGCTGAAATAACATTCATGTTCATTCGATATGGAAGTTCAAATTTCTCCCAGTATGGTTTTTGGTCGGGGTGATCTCTGCGTTCAATTTTAAAGATGACTGTTTTCATTGCTTCTGCCATTCTTTTCACCTGCCTGTTATATAATATCTTTATTGAAATATTAGTTTATCTTATACTATCATTAATTATCTGATTATTCAAAATCATTTATTGAATAAAGATTCTCTTTAAATGACCGTCCACTTGACGGCCATCAATTTTTTCTCTGCTTATTCGTTATAAACTAAGTTAACAGGAATGAAGTTTTAGGAATCTGACAGGAGTGTTTACGATGAAAAAAGTGCTCATCCTGTACGCAAGTTCCACTGGAAATACCGAAGAAATCGCGTCTTTGCTGGAACAGCATCTGGATACGAAAGTACTTGATATTACTTCAAAAAATCTGGAGATGACCGAAGTCGATGTGAAGGAATTAAAGGAGTATGATGGTATCCTGTTCGGCACCTACACTTATGATGATGGAGATTTGCCTTTTGAAACGGATGTATTCAATGATAATCTCCAAAACGTCGATTTAAACGGTAAAGTAATCGGTTTATTTGGTTCGGGAGATACGGCTTATTTTCAATTTTGCGAAGCTGTCGACACAATGAAAAATGAATTCAAGAGCAGAGGTTCAATTGTAATTGACCATGTGGTTAAAGTGGATCTGTTCCCAGATGAAAAAGAAGAGTTGGACGCGATAAAAGAATTGGGGTTTTTATTTCAAAAAGCTTTATCAGCACATGCTATACAAAGCTCATCTTAAATATTTGTAAGTTTCAATAAAAAGCCGGATCAACGTGCAGAAAGTTGATCCGTCTATTTAATGTGTTATTCCACTTTAAAGGGAACAGCTAAGGAAATTTCTTGGAAAGGAAGTGAGTTTGATAAAAATGTTTTAACCACACGGTACTGTCCAGGCGGAAGTTTCAAACCGAGCATATCAATAGAGAAATCCTGTTGGACCTGGCTGCCAGCCGATAACACTTTACCGAAATCTGTTAACTTTGGATTTTCGATAAACACCGCGTCCGAATGCACCAATATGAACCAGGCACCTTCTTTTTCGACTTCAAGGTAATAATAGTCTCCAAATTCAAAATCCTTAGAGCTATTGTTCATTAAGGTTGTTTCCAGAATTAAAGGAGATTCTTGAAAAGTATCTTGAAGCAATCCCAGGGTTAGTCCCGCCTTTGTGGCCGAAATCAGCTGATCCGGTGACGCTTCTTCCAAAGTCATAACTGCTGACGAATTCTGGCATGCAGTAAGCAACAGTACGCCTATGATAATAAGTATAGACTTCATAAAATCACCTCTGTCTATATCTTAACCCTTACTTTCAGAATTTGCCTTGACTCGGGTCAACTTCTTTCCATGCAATTGAATATTACGTTTCATCTTCCGACAGCATCTCTTTGTATCTCTCTTTAATATGGTCTTCTTTTCCGATGATCATGATTTTATCCCCTTCCTGCAGTTCCACTTCGAATAGATCGAAACGCAGGATTTCGTCTCCCCTTCTTATGATCAGGAGTACAACGTCCAGATTTTCCTCGACCAACATTCTTCCCTTCTGACCGATATAATCGGATCCATGTTTTATTTGAATAATGGCTACCATTTCTTCTTCGTCAAGGGCAAGCGCTGTCTTCATAGGCCAATCTTCCAGGTTGTATTCGGTGTCCATCTCATGCTCAAAACGATCCTCCAATCTAATAAAGACCGATTTATTCTTGAATATAAATAAAAATACGAATAGAATCCCGATAATGATCAACAGCAGTTCTATTCGCAGGTCATTTGAAAGGATCGTGGCGATTGAAGATATGATTACGGCCAAAGAGAAATAACCGAATAAAATTAAACCGCTGCTGATTCTTCTCCGTATCGGATGATCAATAATCAATGCGGATTCTTGCGTCGTAAACCTGGTTCCAGTCAACATCGAGATGACTTGATAGCGGGCAATTTCCTTTTCCAGACCGGTCATATGAAAAAGAATGACTCCAATTTCAATAACCAATGCAATAATCACTGCATAGAGTGCTATAAATGCAAATTCCCACATAGAACCACCTCGTGTATTATAAATTTCCTTACTCTATTATTTTAAAACCAATAGACTTATCTATAGGTTTTGCAGGTGGTGTCTGTAAAAGAATTGAAAAAATGGTTATAAAACGATACTTTCATGACTGATGTTCGTCTATCCTTGTATAAGGAGGCGAAAATCGTGAACCAGCAAATTGAAAACTATTACCATGAACACAGTGATCGCGTTTACCGATATATTTTTCTGTTAGTCCGCAATAAAGAAAATGCGGAAGATCTTACACAGGAAACCTTTTATAAAGCTTTCAAAGGCTTGACTTCATTCAATGAAGAAGCTTCCCCTGCCACGTGGCTGCTGAAAATCGCACGTAATGTCACTTATGATCATTTCCGAAAAAAACGGCTTATCCAATTTCTTTCCTGGGGTGATGAACATGATCAGGAAACTGCCTCAATCGCACCCGATGCTTCAGCAGAACGCAAAGAGCAAGTGAAGGAATTGCATAACGCCATTAACCGCCTTAAAAAAGATTATCGTGATGTCATTATCCTTCGCAGGATCCAGGAATTATCAATTAAAGACACCGCATACATACTGGGCTGGACGGAAGCTAAAGTGAAAACGAAATCCGGTCGGGCAATGGATGCTTTGAAACAAGAATTAGCAGGAAAGGATGGCGTTATCCATGAATCTTTCTAAGAACCAGGATCAGCTTTTCAAGGAACTGAATAATATTGAACGTTCTGAAGAGATGAAAAAAGCGACGTATCTTAAGCTGCAGAACCGGATTCAGAAAAAGCGGTCCTATCCCGTAATGCCTGCTGTCATCTCAGTAGCCCTTATTGCAGTCACCTGTTTCCTCGTATTCTCATTCCTGAATATTACTCCGGAAACTGCGGGACCTCCTACTGATAAGGAAGCGATTGAAGCAGTGCTGAACACGCAATTGAATAAACCCGAAGATGAGTTCTTTGACGTCGTCTACGCGAAATGGCAGCGTATGGAGGAAGTCTATGCCTCAGATACCGAATTTACCAGCGATCCGATGGAAGGCACTCCTGAATTGCTTGCCTATGATGAGTACATCGAGAAGAAATTCAAACCTTACTTCACAGGCAATGGTTTCGAGAACTTCAGAGTTCAGCCCATGGATTTCCATTATTTCTTCGCCATGGACAATCAGCGGAATTATGAAATGGAGTTATTGGATCTGGACATCGAACAAAGTGAAAATACTGCGGCAAATTATTCGTTCTCCGCGGAAGTTGAATATACCGATCCAGCCGGTGAGTCGGATGTATATAACCTGACGGGCATGGCCATTGTTCCGGAACAAGGTAAAATCGGAAGCATCCAGTTCACGGATGTAGACGGCCTGCAGCAGAAAATTTCAGACGATGCCAATTCGTAAGATTTCATTCTCAATAAATTTATCAAATATTTAATATTTTCTTTACTTTGCAACAAAAAATGGTTATTGTTTAATTACAGCAACAAAGATTTACAAAAGTGAATACCCGCCTGACATTTCTATAACAGCGGCTGCTGGCCGCTCCTATGAATCAACATGGCTGTGTATCCCAGACATTAGTGCTGACGATAACGCCGAAAAGGATTTTTATTCTTTTCGGCGTTTTTTTAAATGTTGGAAAAGGAGTGAGGATCAATGAAGTATTTTATCGACCATCTGAGAAAAAGTATTCACTCCCAAAAATTTGCGGGAGATTCCTGCGGGTTTATCTCCACTCCGGTTAATCACCGGGAATTCACAAACTGCCCGGCTTATGTGAAACGGCTGATTGAAAACGAAAATTATACAAGATGTTCACATTGCGTCTCCGCTCCGACCAGGCTTGTCAGGAAAACGATCAGTTAAACTTCGGGAGCGGAATGCATTTACAGCTGACTCAGGGTTTCTTTACAAGATTAGTGACTTTCTGTATAGTATAGCTATATAAGAAATGAAGCTAATGCACCTGGATTATGTGTATACCTCATTTCTTTCCAGCCAACCACATTACGAATCAGGCAGAGTATTTCAGACAATAGAGCTGTTAATAACGCCAAAAAAGGATGTCACATTCTTTTTTGGCGTTTTTTTGTTTGGAAATATTAAAAATCCGCTTTTTTGTTAGCGGTGCTGCCTCTTCCAATATTATTTACCGTTAAAGGAATGTTGCAGATGAGTGAGAATCATGCTATTCAGTCACAGATCTCTGCTTATGCAGCAAAGTTTATAAAGGAACATTTTGGTGAATCTCCCAGTAAGATAAAAGTCGAACTCCATCCCCCTTTCCTGCTGATTTACTTGCAGGGATTTTTATTGGCGCCTGAAAAGCTGTTGATCAGCCGGCGCGAATCAAAGCGTGTAATGGAGAGCCGCGATTTGTTGATAAACTCTTTGAAAAATGAATTTCTTGATGGCCTAAGCTCTTATACGGAGTTTCAAGCAAATGCTCTCTTTTTTGACTGGAATTTAGAGAAACAAAGCGGATTGCGGATTGCTGCTTGCAGTTGGTGACAAGGGCAAAGGCGGAAGCGGTAATACTATACCTCCAGATATCAATGAAGAGCCGATTAAAGAAATTATCGAAATGATCAGCGCTTTATCACAAAAAAGACCGGAAGAAACCGATTTGTTTTGGTTGAGCAGCAGCATCTTGCTCATCCGAAGAACCGAAATCCTGGTGGATATCGAAAAGCAATTGATCAAAAACGGCGTGTTGGAGGAATTGCGAATGGCAAAAAGGCCATTAGAGTATAGGATTACCCAATTTTTCAATCTGGATTACTTCCTTTCACACCCGGTTGGAGAGATTTTTGTCGATTGGGATTTTAACCAAGACATCAGTTACATGGTTCTGATGATGGAAAGGCAGAAGCCATAAAAACATAAAAGCATCATTGGAATATTCATCGTTGATCGGCTAACAGTTTATGTTCGATCAGCTTGTTGGAAAGGAACTGCATCTCATGCCTAAAGAAAGAAGCATTGAAACAGAAGTAGGCGGCTTTATCTCAACTTTATTGCGGAAGCATTTCGGTAAAGGCCCTACTTCCATTTATGTAACAATTAAACGACCCTATATTATTATGCACTTCAGGGGTTTTACTACTACGATGGAAAAAATCCTGCTGAAGCAGAACGAATGGAAACGTGTAATGGAAACACGGAATCTGCTGGTCGATGAGTTGAAACCGATCATTCGCCAGCAGTTAAAAGATATTGGTGGATGGACGATTGAAGAGTTTTTTGTGGATTGGAATTTAAACTTGGAAACCGGCACATTCCTTGCCATTACAGGCGATAAACCCGCTCCGGCTGATTTTGAATGGCCAGCAGAATTTCAAAAAAACGCTTTTGAAAAGAAACTTGAAAGTGTATGTAAATCCCTGCAGCGCGACCCGGATCAAACACAGGCCCATTGGGTCAACGACCGTACATTACTGATCCAGTGGGCTGGCGTCTTAACCGGAATTGAAAAAGCTTTGATCAAGGATGGTCACAGTGAAATCCTGAAATACACCAAGCGTCCATGCTTGAAAAAGCAGGATTCGACTCCCTTTTTGAACGGCGTATCCAGGTCATATTTCTCGATTGGGATTATGATGCAAATATCGGTTACGTCATTATTGTCCTGGACACCAAGAAATAAGGTAATGTACTTTTGTCCAAAAACTCCGGTTTGCTCGTTTATGCAAACCGGAGTTTTTCTGTTGCCGGAAAGACTAATTGACATCTCCCAGGTAAACTTTTTCTATTTTGCCATCGAAAAACTTCTGAACAGGCTCGATTATAGCTTTAGGATAAATACGATGATCCGCCAATTCTTCAAGTAGCAGCCATACAACACCGACTTGGTGTGAATCCGGATTGGTCGGGTGCAGAAAGTAAGGTGCTTTTGAATGAAGTTCGCAGCGGAAATAGTATTCGATTTGGTGGACTGCAGAATCGAAGGATGCGTGTTCATGGTTTTTGCCGATGTATTCACGAATATGGAGCAGTTCTCTTACATCGACATCTGCCCCTGTTTCTTCGAGGCACTCTCTTATCACAGCTTCCGTTAGCGTTTCCCCGTGATCCTGCCCGCCACCTGGAAAAAGATAAAAAAACCCATCTCTGTCTTTGTTTTTGGTCAGCAATAACCGGTCATTCTCTATTATGACTGCTTTTGCTGAATTCCTGATATTCATGTTTCATTTCTCCTTTTTCAGCTGCTGCACTATCCACATTGCCGCATCCAGCACGTTTTCTGCAATGTGATCCGGTTCAATACCTGGCCAATGATCTTTGAATTTGGTAAGAGATCCTTCGCCTCTCCCCGTTTTTACCAACACCATCCGCGTCCCGGCTCGGCTTGCCGCAAGCATATCCGATCCCCCGGTGTCCCCCACTACAAAACTTTTTTCAAGGTTCAGCTGAAGTTCTTGTTTAGCCTGTTCAAGCAGACCAATATTCGGTTTTCGGCAATCACAATCATCTTTCGGATGATGAGGACAATAATAAATAGCATCAATATATGCCGAATGGGCAGCCAATTCATTTCTCATCCATGTAAATCCTTCGAGCAGATCTTTTTCTGTAAAGTATCCTCTTCCGACCCGGGACTTGTTGGTGAACAGCACTACTTTCACACCTTCATTATTCAATGCTTTAACAGCTTCAGGTGCAAAATCGAACAGCTCAAATTCAGCCGGATGAGTGCCATAGCCGTCACCGCCAAGTGTTCCATCACGATCAAGAAATACCGCTTTCATCGTCATCAACTCCGCTGCAAATTATTTAATGTGATTACAAAAATGCCGCAATATCGCTTGGCTTACATCTTCTCTGGTGCCCCTGCCATCGACCACGAAATCCGAATCCGGTTTGATATCCGCCAGCATTTGCAGGTAGGCTGCTCTGCCTTCTTTTGCATAATATTCAATGTCAGCTATTATTTCGGTGCTGGAGCTGCCGGTGAAGTCTCTTGTGATTCGCCTCGCAAGTGCTAAATCCAGCGGGGTATCGATAAAAATCGTAATATCTATGTAAGCTCTGGATGCTGTGTGTAACCGGGCAAAAGGGAAATCCAGCACAATAAAGTCCAGGGGTTCTGCAAGCAGTTTCCTGATGTCGGCGAGCATCGGCTCAAGGTTCCATTCATTATAATCCATTCCGCGATGGAGCCATTGCACAATATCAGCTGGTCCTTGAAAATCATAATCATCGAAATATAAAGCTTTGGCATTCCCCAATTGTTCTGTTACATTGGCTACTGCTGTTGATTTGCCGCCGCCTGACACACTTGCGATTGCTATTATTTTAGGGGAGCTTTTAGTTTTCATTGGCTTCCTGCCTCTCCTGCAGCTAAGTCTGCCTTCTAATCATACCTGAAGAATAAGCATGGAAAAACGATATGAGTGAATTATCCAAAAATCTGACAAAGAAGATCGTAATTTAGCCAATTAAAAGAAGATGCCGCCTGGGCATCTTCAAGATGAAAGAAATTATAATATTGTCTCGTTATTAAAGATATTCTTTTTCGATATTGCGTGTGCTGCGGACAGTATCGATTGGACGCACCATGTTTTCAATCCGCTCACGTTGTGCTTCCAGGAATGGCGGCAAGCTCAGTTTTTCGCCCAAAGTTTCATAAGGTTCATCTCCCATAAATCCAGGGCCGTCAGTTGCCCATTCAAAGAGGATTCCCGGCGCAACTCGCGCATACAGCGATTCAAAGAAGAAGCGGTCGACATAACCCGATGTGCCGAATCCCGAAGCCTGCATATGATCGATCCATTCATTTAACACTGCAGTGTCATGGACGCGGAACGCCGTATGGTGGACCGTGCCAAATCCTTGCTGCCCGGCTGGCAGGATGGCGTTGTATTCGACGATGACCTGGGCGCCGTTTCCGCCTTCTCCCATTTCGAATAAGTGCAACGAACCTTCTTTAGCGATTTCCCTCATCATCATGACTTTTTCCAGCACTTCTTTCAGATAATCAAATTGCGCTATCCGGATATGGATCGGTCCCAGGCCGGTGATGGCAAATTCCAAAGGCACGGGGCCATTCTGCCAAGGAGTTCCGGACTCCACTCCTTCATTCAGTTCATCTGACACGAGCATGTATTGCTGGTCGTCGAAATCGGTGAATGACAGCGTCTTTTTGCCGAATAACTCTTTGATGCCTGAATGCTTCACTTCGTATTTCTCAAAGCGTTTCACCCAATAATCCAACGCCGCATCAGAAGGAACACGGAAAGCGGTCTTGTAAATTTCGTTCGTGCCATGTGTCCCTTTCGGAATGCCCGGGAAATCAAAGAATGTCATATCTGTGCCCGCTGAGCCTTTATCGTCAGCAAAGAACAGATGGTATGTTTGAATATCATCCTGATTGACTGTTTTCTTCACCAGCCGCATGCCCAGGACATACGTGAAAAACTCATAATTCTTTTCTGCGCTGCTTGTGATTGCCGTTACATGGTGGATTCCTTTTAATTCATTCATCAATATGATCTCTCCTCAAAATAGTTTTATATCGGACCCGGCAAATCGCCAGTTGAAAAACTTAGCCTTTCATCGCCTGATAGCCGACTTTTTTCAAATCGCTTATTATCGCTTCTGTTTCTTTGGTATCTAACCCTTTGAACAAACCGTTTACTTTTTCCTCGTGTCCAGGCCAGATCCGTTCCATCAAGGCCTGTCCTTCAACTGTCAATTCAGCGAACGTGACACGCCGGTCCTCGGGAAACTCGGAACGACGGACATAATTTTTCGTTTCTAATTTATCAATTACATAAGTGATGCTGCTGCTTGCGATCAAAACTTTTTTGCCTATGGACTGGATCGGCTGCCTGCCTTGATGGTACAGCAGCTCAAGCACAGAAAACTCGGTAGGGTTCATGCCATTGGTCGCTGCATCGCTTTTGATAACTTCCTTTATGGCGTCAGCGGCGCGGATGATGACGGTCACTGCCTTTAAATTGCGGTTGGTGACTTCTTCCATGCTTTCCACCTCTTTTAAATGTAATTCATATATCTTTAATTCGAGATAATCATATCATTAGTTTTTTCCAGCGTCAACCATCCCGCTTGCTGTGGCCTCTTTACTTTGTTTTTTAATGATAAAAGCAGTTATACTTTTGTTGGCACGAAATCCTGTGTATAATTTTAAGTAATGAAATAGATGACAATGTTTTCTAGGGTTCCGCGAGCTTTGCTCGGCCTGGTCCGAGAGAAAACGCACAGCTTGCTGTGACACGGAAGGACAAAAGCCTGGGAGAAACTGTTTATCAGTTGCTCCCGGGTTTTTTAATTGAAATTTGAAAATGGAGGTTTTTGAAATGAATATTAAATGGGTGAAGGTTTATATAGCCGCTTTTTTTGAAGTTTTCTGGGTGATTGGCTTAAAGCACGCGGATGGTTTTTGGCCTTGGACGGGCACTGTCATTGCGATCATCGTCAGTTTCTATCTGATGATCATGGCTGGACGCAAATTGCCGGTAGGCACTGTTTACGCTGTTTTTGTCGGAATGGGGACTGCGGGCACTGTGATCGCCGATATCATTCTTTTCGGCGAACCGGTCCAATTGGCGAAACTGTTATTGATCGCCGTTCTACTGGCTGGTGTAGTCGGGTTGAAACTGATAACGGATGACAATAGTGAAAAAGGAGTTGCATCGTAATGGCCTGGTTTTCTCTGCTTGCCGCCGGATTATTCGAAATGGCCGGTGTCGCAATGATAAATAAATGGCATAATGATCGGAATTGGCAATCCTTCCTGCTGCTGCTTTTGGGATTTGGCTCGAGTTTCCTGTTTTTATCTTTCGCCATGGAAACTCTGCCTATGAGTACGGCTTATGCCGTCTGGACCGGAATCGGTGCCTCTGGCGGCGCCATCCTCGGCATGCTTTTCTATAATGAAGCAAAAGACTGGAAGCGGATTCTGTTTATTGCCATGGTGCTCGGTTCTGCTGTCGGCTTAAAGCTTGTGTCCTAAACTAAATGGAATGCAGAAAAGGAAGGTCTCCCACTCTGAGCAGGGAACCTTCCTTTTTCATTTCTTTTAATACTCTCCGGCCTGTAAAGATGCATACAGCTCATTAGGAGACGAAGCCCCTGCATATTCCAAAGCGTTCATGCCGTCAGGGCCTGCCTGATACGGATCAGCTCCATTATCCATCAGCACAAGTGCTGTCTGATTGTCTCCATACATGATGGCATTGGTCAATGCGGTGGCGTAATCATCAGCTGTATTGGCATCTGCCCCCGCATCCAGCAGGTAGGAAACAATATCAGGCTGTCCTGAATAGACGGCATACATTAAAGCATCGGACCCTTCAGAATCGCGCGCAAGGATTTCGTCCCCGTCAGCCAGGGCGCGTTCGATGCCCACGATATCCCCAGCAGAAACAGCTGCCATCAAATCCGTCTGCCCTTCTAAGGAATAGTCTTCATTATAATAAGGGTCTTCTTCGGTAAAATAAGATTCAGGAAGCTCATTGGCAAATTGCGAAAACACCAGTGTGCCTCCTGCCAATAACAGGATACTGATAAAGTAAACAGCCATACCCGCTCCACCAAGCAACAGCATTCCGAAGACGATTTTGCCGTGATCGGGTGTATAGAGGCGTTCTCCGCTGCCTTCAAACTGCTGTATCGCCTGTATCCTTTTCGGCAGGCGCGGGTGTGATGATAGTACTTCGCTCAGCCAGACAATACCATTCGATTCCGTCCGGATTTGTTCACGGTAAGCATCCTCGTTTACTTCAGCATACATTTTCTTTCCGATTCCGAGCAATGTCAGCGCGCGTTTAGCTGCTGGCGCATTTTGAATAAGATAGGCTGCATGGCGATCGCATGTATATTCACAGGAACGGCTGTAGGCCTGGCTTAAAAATGGAATAAAACCGGCCGGCATCAGTAGGATGTTCTTCCAGACATGGCGGCGTTTGATATGCGCCAATTCATGGGCGATGATAAAGTCAAGTTCGTCTTTGCCCTGTTCACGCGCCAATTCAAAAACCTCGGAATACAAGACCACCATATTTCTTTCGAAAAAGCGGGTGGCAAATGCATTCAATGCCCCTTCAGATTGAATGACGAAAACATCCGGAACGGTTTTCAATCCGATTTGTTTAGAGAGTGACTGGACACTGTCGTAGACATCCGGAAATTGCCTTTCATGTATGCGGACGCCGTTGCCGCGAATGGAACCCAGCATCATGGCATTAGCGAATAATACAAAAGCGAAAATACCGAGTGCAATTGCAATTCCGATAACTGATACAAGAACCAGGATGTAAATTAAAATGCTGAACACTAAACTGATTATGAAATAAGCTGTCTCTCTGTTTGATTGAATAGCCGAATGATTCATCTCTTTCTCCCCTTCAATATGAAATAACTTACATATAATAGCACAATATGCCTAAAAAGAAACTATAATTTTGATGCGCTCAAATCGGCTTAAAAAAAATAGTATTCCTCCGGTATAACGGAAGAATACTGCTGGTTGTTCATTGTATCCGGGCATCCATAAATGCAGTTCAGTGTAAAAGCAAAACCCGTTGGATGAAATCAGTGCTCAACAAATTGTAAATCGCTTTGGTTCACATAGAGTTCCATTGCCTGCGCCGGTTCCAGTTTTTCCGCCTCATCGCGTGATAACGCGCATTCCAGCTGCAGGTTCCCTGCCTGGATCTGGGCTGTATAAGCACCATGTTTGAATTTCAATTTGCTCACTGCCCCTTTGAATCGCACCGAACCGATAGGCGCCTGGCTGTTCGAAACTATTGGACGCAATGTTTCAGGACGCAAAATCAGAAACTGTCTGCCGTCAGCCATCTTATGGATGGTTTGGAATTCCATGCCATTATCCTCGGATTTGAAATAACCAGCTCTGATATTGCCGCTGATAATGTTTTTCAAGCCCAGAAAGGAAGCGACTTTTGAACTGGCGGGCTGCTCATATAATTCCATGGCCGTACCAACCTGAAGTAATCGCCCGTCGCTCATAATTCCGATGCGGTCGGACAATTCAAAAGCTTCTTCACGGTCATGGGTGACGAACAGCACTGTCACACCAAGCTCCCGTTGAATCCCGCTTAGCAGCTCTCTCATATCTTCACGAAGGCCCGGATCAAGTGCGCTGAACGGTTCATCCATCAATAGCAGCCGGGGCTTTGCAACCAGCGCCCTTGCCAGTGCTGCGCGCTGTTGCTGTCCGCCGCTCAGCTCCTCCGGAAACCGGTTCTCATAACCCTCCAGCCCCACCATCCTAAGCATGCGCTTCGCTTCAGAGAGCCGTTCTTTTTTGCCGACTTTCTGCATTTTCAAGCCAAAAGCCGTGTTTTCTCCGATTGTCATGTGGGGGAACAGCAGCGATTGTTGAAATACCATGGAAAAACGGCGCGCTTCCGGAGGCACGTGAGTCAGATCCTTGTCTCCAAATCGGATTTTTCCTGCATCTCCCTCCAATAAACCTGCAATGAGTTTAAGAAGCGTGGTTTTACCGCAGCCGGAAGGCCCCAGCAGCGAGAAGAACTCTCCTTCACGAATAGCAAGGTCGATTGGTTCGAGGGCAAAAGAATCTTTTAGATCAGTTTCAGCTGTCTTATACTTTTTCTCAACTTGTTCGATGTGCAGACCGGTCATCTCTTCGCCCCCTTAACTTTTAGAACTGACGGGTTTTTTGTCTGGTAATATTTCTTTAAAGCCATATCCAATGAGAATAGAGCCAATATGGCCATCCCAGCGAACAGCAGCGAGTAGGCTGAGGCAACAGCCGGATCGCCGCCGCTGATGAATGGGAACAGCAGAATCGGCAAAGTCACCACCTGGCCGGAACCGATTATGAAAGTGATAAGGTATTGGCTTAAGGAAATCAGGATGCTCAAACTTGCCCCAGCCGCGATTCCCGGCAGCAAATGCGGCAATACGACATGATAGAAACGATGGATCGGACCCGCTCCGAGCATGCGCGCCTGATTTTCCCAGTCTGTTGATAATGTGCTGTAACTGACCATTACAGCACGCACCATATAAGGAAGCGTCGGTGAAATATGCGCCAGCACGACGCCAAGAATCGTTTCCGTCAAGCCAAGCCGCAGGAAAGTCAAATGGATCCCCATAACAGCGACAAACGGCGGAATGATGATGGGAGCAAATAGAATGGCTTCTGCCAGCCGTTTGCCTCTGAATTGAAAGCGCACCAATGCGTTTGCTGCGGGGACCGCCAGTAAAATATTAATAATCATTACGATAAGTGCAATCAGTAAACTGGTTCCGATGGATTGCCATGTTCCGGAACTGCCAACGAGAATATATTCCCAGGCGCGGAAACTGAATGTCTCAGGAAACAAATCAGGCCACTGCCAGCCTGCGGCTATACTCGATATCAATAACGCGATGAAAGGAAGGCCGATGAACAGGAATAATATAAGAGACAGACAGATTCGAAGGGGTAAAAACATCCGTTTCATTATTGCCACCCCTTCGTTATCTTCCAGCGCTTACTGAAATAATAGACAACCAAACCGAGAGCGATGGTCATCACCGCCAGAATAATGTTCACAGCCAAAGCTTCCGGCCGCTCAGCAAGTGTTCCGCTTGTATACAGCTGAAATGAATAAACAGGCAGCATGCTCGGATAAGTTACACCCAGCAAAAAGGGTATTTCAAAAGCGGAAAAAGTAAAGACGAAGACGATGAAAACAGCTATGATCCATGACGGCATCATAATCGGCAAGGCAATTTCACGAATGAAACGGAAAGTCCCAGCCCCGTAGACGCGTGACACGTCCCGCCATGATTTTTGGATCCTTGCCAGTACGGGATAAAGCATCAGCATTATAAAGGGAACTTCTTTCCATGTATAGGCGAGTATGATTCCCCAGCCGAATGCATCATTGACCAGCACCGGGAATTCGTTTATTTCCTTAATGATCCCGGCTGCAGCCAATAATTTGGATAAGAGCCCGCTTTGCATGAAAAGCAGAACGATCACATAGCCGGCCACCAGATGAGGGATTGTCAGCGGCAACTGGAACAGCCGCTGCCAAAGCCTCGAGTGTTTTGTTTTGGAAGAAAGGCTCAGCATGAACAGCGCAATTGCCAGCGCACCACCCAGTATTCCAGCCAATAACGAAGAAATCGCGGCAACTCTTATCGTAAGCCTAAGAGACTCCCAGAAGCTTTCTGAGCCCAATAAATCCCTATATGCGATAAAGCTCATTTGATTTTCCCCGATTGCTGGAAAATAGCCGAGGCTTTTCAGCAACCCGTCAAAAAGTCCTCCAAAAAACAGGAGGACAATCACACCGGTGGACGGCAGCAGCAAAAGATAAGGTTTACTCTTTCGCCACATTTTCCATCCACCCTTTTTCGATGATTTCTATATAATCCGAAGACAATTCCGGCAATCGATTATTTTCAAGTTCTTCCAGGGAAAGTGTCGCTTCCCCGAGTTCAACACCATTCATCGCCTGCTGCTGTTCAGGAGATAACTTTTCCAGATCCAGCGCTGATAAATCGCCCCAATTTTCCGGTGACAACTTAGCAGTCTGGGCTTCGGGTGACATCATTTCATTGATCGCCACCATCGCTCCCGCTTTATCGGATGAATTAAAAGGGATGGAGAGGAAGTGAGTGTTGGAAAGCGTTCCCCCATCCAATAGGAACGTGCGTGTAGATTCCGGGAAACGCCCTTTCAGCACTTCACTGGCTGCCAGTGCCGGGTCGTAGCTCATCGTCATCGACACTTCCCCGCTTGCGTACAGCTGGTCCAGTTTTGCCAAACTCTCCGGATAGGTCTCCCCTTCGCGCCATAAATAAGGTTCAATACCATTCAGGTATTCCCACATCGGTTCCAATCGCGATTCCAGATCTTCGATTTCAGCAGCGGGCAGTTCATATTGTTCATGGCCGCCTGTCGTTTCATAAAGGACGTGCCGGATAAAAGCGCTGCCGGTAAAATCAGGCAAGGCTGGGTACGTAAACTGGCCGGGATTTTCCTGGACCCATTCAGCGAGCTGTTCCATGGATTTCGGAGGCGCATCCACTTTTTGTCCATCATGCACAAACACGAACTGGGCTTTTCCCCATGGCGCTTCAAGGCCTTCAACCGGTTCGCCGAAATCATGTGAAATCTCAGGAGCCTCCTGGTTTATGTACTCATTGAAATTAGGCAATTGACCGGCGAAATCACCAAACAGCAAGCCATTGTCTTTTGCGGTTTTGAAATTTTCCCCGTTGATCCAAATGACATCGATGCTGCCGGCTGTCTTGCCGGCTGATTTCTCATCCAGCAATTGATTGATGAAATCCTGGGCGTCGCTCACCGGTACACGCGAAAGCTCAATATCATGCATTTCCTTCATGCGCTGTGCGACCCAGTCATCCAGGTAACGGTTGATATTGTCATTGCCGCCCCACATATACATATTCACTTCTTGCCCTTTAGCTGCATCGGTGATTTCCTGCCAATCCGCTGACAGGAGGTTATCCGCTTCCTCAGCCTCTTCATTGCCGGTCTGCGCCGAACATGCCGCCAGCGGTAAAGCCAGCAGCAATGACGCGGTTAATGTTTTCTTCTTCATTGTATTCACTTCCTAAATCCAATATAGACTGCTTAGTCAAGCACTTCTTGCTATTTTTCGAGCCAGCGCCTGCGAAAATAGATGGGAATAATGGTCAACAGAATAAAAACGCTGCCAGCCAACAGGATTATTTCCGGCTTGACGCTGGCGGCACTGCTGCCTAAAAAATTATAGGCGAATGTGCCCGGGATAATGCCAATCAGCGTCGCCGATGCGAAAGAACCGAACCGGACCCTGGCAAAAGCCGCCAGGTAACTGACCAAGTCAAAATTGATGACAGGAATCAAACGGAAAATCAGTACATATAAAAATCCATTTTGTTCCATTTTCTGCTGGATTTTTGCTGCTTTACCGTCCCGATTCTTTTGGATTATTTTCTTTCCGAGTCCTCTGGCAACGGCATATGAAAGGACTGCACCAAGGACAGCGCCGGCGATGGTATACAAAGTGCCCAGCCAGACGCCAAAAACGAGGCCGCCGGCAAGAGATAACAGCGATGCGGGAAAAAAGAGCAATGGTCTTATCGTGTAGACCGCAATGTAGACCAATGGCGCCCATATCCCGAAAGATTCGATCCAGACACGAAGCTGTGACGCATCGACACCGAATACTGAACGGCCCAGCCAGATTGCGAGGCCGAGGCCCAACAGCACCGTAAGCCATTTCAAAATAAGCAAGGCGTTTGCTCTGCTCACTGGCTGCGATTATGGGAAGCGATGCTCAGATATCTTCTACGCATCTCTTCATAACGCTTGCGATTGACACCGGCATCCGACGTCCCGACTCGTGAAGCCGAGCGGAACTCGATTTGCTGCGCAGCATCATTGAAGTAGAACTCCAGGTCATCCTTGAACTTGAACGTTTTTGATTTGGCGATAGCGTGCACATAATTGTCCTCTTCCTGGACAATCTCAACACCTTTATAGCCCTTAAGCATGCCGATCAGGCATTTTTTGGATTGCTGCCGGCTGCCTGTATACGGGAAGGCCGGAACGTACTTGTCTTTTGATTTGGTCTGGGAAGATACCGCGTTTGGAGTGATCGGCATTTCTTTTAGCCGCCCATTCTCTACACCCAGTTTAGGTTTGATATTGTTCTTGATCGCCATATTGGCGATTCCGATTCCCGCCGCCGCCGCGGCTCCGTATATTCCGATTTTTTCAGCAGGCAGTTCACCGGATCTGGCTTTATTGAAAGTTTTGACTACCGGCTGATTCAATAGATTGTCGACATACACTTTCTTGCCGATCTTCACTAAGACTTCACTGTAAGTCGGGTATGGATGAATAACGCCGGACAGTTTCCCCATATTGATATGGAGCGATTTAATGGTCTGGATCTGGCTGATTATTTCTCCGGCGCGGTCGCCCAGGATGCTTGCGCCCAGTATAAAGCCTTTTTTGTCCAATATGATTTTCACTGTGCCGATACTGCCTTTCTTTGTGTTGGCACGATCGATCTCGGCGTAATCATGTTCATAAATCCGGATGTCATCACCATATTTCTCCCGTGCTTCCTCTTCTGAAAGACCCGATCTGCCAAGTTCCGGATCTGTATATGTGCACCAGGTGACATTTTCATAATCGATTTTTTTATTGATCGGAAGAATGGCATTTTGTGTAGCCGTTATGCCCTGGTAGTTTGCCATATGGGACAGCTGATAAGGGCCGACAACATCCCCGATGGCATATATTCCTTTAGCGGTGGTTTCCAGATGGTCATCCACCTGGATACTCTTGGAATCATATTTTACCCCCGCTTTTTCAAGGCCATAGCCTTCCACATTCGCTTTACGGCCAAGCGCCACTAATAGCGACTCGTTGGTGATCGTGGTGTTCCCGCCGTCTTTCTCGATGACCAAATCGATTTGTCCGCCCTGCTGTGCCGCTTTTACCGCAGTTGCAGATGTGTGGATTACAACACCTTCATCGCGCAGGCGCTGCTGAATCATAAGGACTTGATCTTTTTCATCTTTTGGCAGGATTCGCTCGGATTTTTCCACAAGCGTCACTTTTACACCGAGCCGGTTCAATGCCTGGCTCAATTCGACGCCAATAGCGCCTCCGCCAAGAATCGTCATCGTTTTAGGGAAAGAATCCAGGTTGAAGATGGTTTCATTCGTTAAATAGGATACTTTATCCAGACCTTCAATCGGCGGAACCATTGGTGATGAGCCGGTGGAAAGAATGAATTTTTTGGCCTCAATGCGTTCACCTTCCACTTCCACAGCAAGCGGCCCGATGAAGTTTGCATAACCGTTGATGAAATCGATGCCGGATTTTTTCAACACTTCAGGTGATTCGCCTTCATATACTTTTTGGATGATGTCCTGAATGTCTTTCAGTACGACTGATGTATCGACGTTCAGATTCGGGGTGTATTTTTTTGCATGGTGGACTTCTTCAGCAATATTGATCAGCGATTTGCTTGGGATGCAGCCGGACCATGTGCACTCCCCGCCCGGCAGATTTTTATCGATCAATACAACCTTCTTCGAAAATCCAGCTGCTGTGAATGCTGCAGTCAGGCCAGCTGCGCCTGCTCCGATTATTGCAATATCATATTTTTTTGCCATCCTTACCATTTCCTTTCTTTTCCTGTAATAAATTCAGTTTAACAATAAAATCTAAAAATTTGCTCTTATTAACCCTCAAGCGCCTGCGTTATCCGTTCCCCCGCAGAAAGTGAAATTGCGGGTTTGAATTTCAGAGTTATACTATACTGAAATAAACACTAAAACGAAAAGGTGATTGTATGCTCGACACGCACGCGCGAAAACATGTACAGCCAGCTATCGAGAAAACAGCTGATTTTTTATTGAAACGCGGTTTGACTGCGGATACGGTTACGAAAATCGCTTTTGTCATCGGGTTGTCCACTGGTCTTTTCATCTATCTGGATCACCCATTATTGGCTATAATCGCTCTTTGGATCTCCGGTTTTCTCGATGCGGTGGACGGAACGATGGCGCGGAAAACGAAATCTTCCGCTTGGGGGACCTTGCTGGATATCAGTTTTGACCGAATAGTGGAAATCAGCGTGATCCTCGGACTCGCTTTCCGTTTTCCGGAGTCGATGTGGGTGCTGCTGCTGCTGAGCGCATCAATTGTTATCGCGATGACCGTGTTTCTCACCGTAGGGGCATTGTCGGATAAACATGGGATGAAATCCTTCTATTATCAGGCTGGTTTGGCTGAAAGAACAGAAGGTTTTATTCTCTTTACCCTAATGATTGCTTTTTCAACATATTTAACTGCCATTACTTTGATTTTTTTGGCGATGCAAGTCATCACGATTGCTCAGCGAATGGCTGAAGCGCGAAAAATATTGAAATAGATTGGAGGCGCTGAATATGAAGACCCTTATTCTTGCAGGCGGCGGACATGCCCATCTTCATTGTATTCAGCAGCTGGCGGATGATTTTCCGCCGAATTGCCGTGTCGTCTTGATTTCCCCTTCTATGCATCAATATTATTCGGGAATGTTCTCAGGATTTACTGAAGACGTCTACAGCGAGGAAGAAATCCGTATTGATTTGCAATACCTCTGTGAAAAAGCTGGAGCGGAATTCGTCTGTGACCGGATTGTCGAGGTGGACGCAGCCGCCAAGCAGCTCACCGTTTCCAGTGGAGCGGTTTTCCGCTATGATTGGGTGTCATTCGACATCGGTTCCACTACGGGAGTTCCGGAAGAAATGAAAACCCAAATCTCAACCATCAAGCCGAATTTCCTGTTTCCGGATCAGTTAAGACGCATACGGGAGGCCGAGCATCCGGTTATCGTCGGCGGCGGCGCGTCGGGGGCAGAAATGGCGTTTTCGGTTCTTGCCTGGAGAAAGCAGCATCAATTGCCGGCGAATGTGACGCTGATCAGTTCGACGCCTCTCCTTTCCGGCATACATAAAAATATATCAGGTAAAATTGAATCGATAGCCCTTCAGAAAGATTTATCTCTTTTCACTGACGAGTCTGTGGTGAAAATCACAAATGGAAAAATCATCACAAGTTCCGGGCGGATGCTTCCTCAAAGCGAGGTTCTCTGGCTTACCGGTCCAAAAAGCTTCCCACTTTTCCAGGATTCCGGTCTGGAGACAGATCACAACGGTTACCTTTTGGTGAATGGGTATTTGCAAAGTGTTCAGCATCCTGAGATTTTTGGAGCCGGAGATTGCATTGCCATTGCACAACATCCGAACTTGCCGAAGAACGGAGTATATGCCGTCAGACAAGGGCCTCTCCTCTGGCATAATCTAAAAAGCCGATTGGACTCAGGCGGGATGAAAACTTTTATTCCCCAAAATCGATATATCTCCATTCTTTCGACCGGTGGCGGCGAAGGTTTTATGACATATGGAAAGCTGTCGATTCACGGCAAGTTTCCTTGGCTGCTAAAGCAGCGTATTGACAGGAAATTTATGCGGCAATACAAGAGTGTTTATGAATAAAATGGAAAACACATCGGAATGTTTATGTTAATCCACTTGAAATTAGGGGTATAGAAAACCAATACACGAACTTAATAGAGGAGGAATCATAATGGACTCATCAATATGGTGGTGGATTGCACTCGGCATCCTGGTACTGGGATTGATCATTGCAATCATCGGTGTGGTTTTGTTCATCAAAGGAATGAAGGAACCAATGAAGAAAATCAAAGGTTCAGCAGATAAGCTGAAAGAACGTTTAGACGGGTTGAACCTGGAGGTTTCCAATCTCACTCATACAACAACTGAGCTGCAAGAAGAAATTGCAGTCAAATCGGAAAAAATCAGTGTCTTTGTCGATGCGGCTAAAGGAACCGTGAATTCTGTTGTGGATATGAACGCCGCAGTTCGCGCCATTACGGATAGAATCGTAAGCCGTTCTGAACAGGATCCAGAGAACAAGCGCCAGGTGAAACGACTGACGAATACGGCAGACAGCATCATCCATCTGCCTCAGGACCTGCAGACCATAAACCCGGACGCTGATCATGAAAATTACGATACATTGCATTTTGGAAAAGTACGTTAACCTTAAACTTAAGGCAGCCTTCCGGGGCTGCTTTTTTCTATGAAGTTTTTTTAGCAAGTAAGATATTCTACTTCACTTGAATCCTTGTTTTCTTCTGTTCGGCGGTATTGCGATAAAGTCATTCCAACGAATTATGTTTACATAATAAAAATATAATAACATTAAATATTGCTTATATGAAAAATTCGGAGTCATTATCCATAGAAAAAAGCGCCCCCGATTGGGAGGCGCTTTACTTATTCTTTATTCGGTATCAGATACACATCCTGCACTTTTCCATCTGTAGATTCGTCCAGAACAAACGATCCGTTGGAATAGCGGTCTACCGGTTTAAGATTCGCCGCCGGCAAAGTCAGACGGACATTTTTCGCTGTTTCCAAAACCAATTCCTCTTTGCCTATTACACCGTGAACAGAAATGACGCGATGCGGATTTGACTTCAATTCACGCAGCATGACGACACCGCGTTTTGCACGGCTGCCTGTCTCGAATTCTGTAATACGCATTTTTTTGGCTGCTCCGCGCTGCGTAACAACTACCAAATCCTGTTTTACTTCAGGGTCAAGAAGCACAGCTGATACAGCAAAATCTTTATCTTTCAGGTTAACACCTTTGACTCCGGCTGTGCGCAATCCTGTCAAAGGAATTTCCTCAATCGGGAAACGGACGCCATAGGCATGATTTGTACCGATGAACAACTCGGATTCCTTTGTAACCAGTCCTGCGTAAATCATCGAATCATCTTTTTTCAGGTTCATCGTTTTGATTGCCCGCGAATAACGCTGCACCTGATAATCCTTAAGCGCTGAACGCTTGACTTGGCCGTATCGGGAAACGGTCAGTATACTGGCTTCCGCCTCAAAGTTTTCAAAAGGATAAACCGCAAGAATCGATTCATCGGATTCCAGCTGGACGATACTGGACAAGTGCTGTCCAAGGTCCTTCCACTTGATATCAGGCAATTCATTGATCGGCTGATAGACGAAATTGCCTTTTGTTGTGAAGATTAAGATGGTGTGCTGTGTATTGAGGTTTCCTTCAAACAACAGGTGATCGGATTCCTTCATTGCGAAATCCCGTCCATTGGATGCGGCATGTGATCTTGTGCTCGTGCGTTTCACATAACCCTCTTTTGTGACAGTTACGACCACTTCTTCACTTGGAATCATCACTTCGCGTGTAATCGTGATTTCCTCGATTTTTTCTTCAATCACTGATCTGCGTGGTTCAGCAAATTGCTTGCGCACGCCCGCAAGTTCTTTTTTAATGACATTTTTCAATTTGGTGGCGCTCGTCAGAATGCCTGTCAATTCATCGATCAATTTCTTGAGAGAAGCTTCTTCTTTCTGAAGCTCCGTAATATCGGTATTGGTTAATCTGTAGAGCTGCAAGGAAACGATGGCTTCTGCCTGTGCTTCAGAAAACGAGAAGGACTCGATCAGATTGTTTTTGGCATCCCGCTTATCTTTTGAAGCGCGGATTGTTTTGATGACTTTGTCAAGAATGGACAAAGCTTTCATCAAACCTTCGACAATATGCATGCGGTCTTTTGCTTTATGCAGATCGAATTCAGAGCGTTTCGTCACTATCTCTTTTTGGTGCGCAATATAGGCATCCAGCAAAGTCTGCAACGTCATCATCGTAGGCCGGCGTTTGTAAATGGCGACCATATTGAAATTATAGCTTACCTGCAAGTCCGTGTTTTTATAAAGGTAGTTTAAAATACCGGCTGCCTGGACGTCTTTTTTCAACTCTATGACGATGCGCAAGCCGGTTCTGTCGGATTCATCGCGGACCTCTGAAATCCCATCAAGTTTACGGTCGAAGCGCTGATCATCAATTTTTTTGATCATCGTCGCTTTATTGACTTCAAATGGAATCTCGGTGATGACGATTTGTTCCTTGCCGCCTTTGATCGGCTCTATTTCAGCTTTTGAGCGGACGATGATCTTGCCTTTGCCGGTTTCATAAGCTTTCCTGATTCCATCAACACCTTGGATAATGCCGCCTGTCGGGAAATCGGGCCCTTTGATGACTTTCATCAGTTCATCCACTGTCGCTTCAGGATTGTCCATCCGCATAAGTACAGCGTCCAGAACTTCGTGCAGTGCGTGCGGCGGAATATCGGTCGCGTAACCTGCTGAAATCCCAGTCGATCCGTTGACCAATAAATTCGGGAAGCGGGCTGGCAAAACAGTCGGTTCCATATCGGAATCATCGAAGTTCGGGATGAATTCAACTGTCCGTTTGTCGATATCACGCAGCAATTCACCTGAAATCGCTGACAAACGCGCTTCCGTATAACGCATGGCGGCCGGAGAATCACCGTCCATGGAGCCGTTATTGCCGTGCATTTCAACAAGCATGTGGCGTATTTTCCAGTCCTGGCTTAAACGGACCATGGCTTCGTAAACGGAACTGTCCCCGTGGGGATGGTAGTTGCCGATAACGTTACCGACCGTTTTAGCGGACTTACGGAATGCTTTTTCATTTGTGTTGCCTTCATGGTACATGGCATATAGAATTCGGCGCTGCACGGGTTTCAGCCCATCACGGGCATCCGGCAATGCGCGGTCCTGGATGATGTATTTACTGTAACGCCCAAACCGATCGCCGATGACTTCTTCTAATGGCAGATCCTGAAAACGTTCGATTTGCGTCATACGAGTTCCTCCTCAGCGTGGATCAGGTCGTTCTCCAGAATATTGCTGTCCTCTTCCAAACCGAAGTCGACATTATTCTCGATCCACTTTCTTCTTGGTTCGACTTTATCCCCCATCAGGGTGGTGATGCGGCGTTCAGCGCGGGCACCGTCTTCAATGGTCACGCGGATCAATGTCCGTGTATCCGGATTCATCGTCGTTTCCCACAATTGATCGGCGTTCATCTCGCCAAGACCTTTATAGCGCTGCAGCATATACCCTTTGCCGATTTTTTTGGTGGACGCCTCAAGATCCGCTTCAGTCCAGGCGTAATCGACAACTTCTTTTTTGCCGATCCCTTTGGAGACCTTGTAAAGCGGAGGCAAGGCAATGAACACTTTGCCCGCTTCAATAAGCGGTTTCATGTAGCGGTAGAAGAATGTCAGCAGCAATACCTGGATATGTGCTCCGTCCGTATCGGCATCTGTCATGATGATGACTTTATTGTAGGCAATGTCATCTATCGAGAAATCCGATGATACCCCGCCGCCAATAGCATGGATGATCGTCGAGATTTCTTCGTTTTTCATGATTTCTTCAAGCTTCGCTTTTTCTGTGTTGACGACTTTACCTCTAAGCGGCAAAATGGCCTGGAATGTGCGGTCACGCCCCTGTTTGGCAGAACCCCCGGCAGAGTCACCCTCTACCAGGTACAATTCGTTTTTAGCGGCGTTGCGCGATTGGGCTGGTGTCAGTTTCCCCGACAGCAGCATATCCGATTTTTTTCGCTTTTTGCCGTTCCGTGCATCTTCACGCGCTTTACGTGCAGCTAAACGCGCCTGTGACGCGCGGATCGCTTTACGCACCAGCGATGCACTGAGGTCTGCGTTCTCTTCCAGGAAGTACATCAATTTCTGCGATACGACCGAATCCACGATACTCCGTGCTTCACTGGTGCCCAGTTTGCTCTTTGTCTGTCCTTCAAACTGCAATAAGGCTTCAGGAATCCGGACAGAAACAATCGCCGCTATCCCTTCACGGATATCGGAACCTTCGAGATTCTTATCTTTATCTTTCAACAGGCTGATTTTCCGCGCATAGTCATTGAATACACGGGTCATTGCCGCTTTTGCTCCGGTTTCATGTGTACCGCCGTCCCGGGTGCGGACGTTATTGACGAAGGACAGGATCGTTTCGGAATAGCCATCGTTGAACTGGAATGAAAACTCGACTTCCAGTTCCTCCTGTTTGCCTTCGATATAAGCAACTTTATGCAATGTATCTTTTTCTTCATTTAAATATTCAACGAATGCCTCGATGCCTGTTTCAAAGAAAAACTCTTCGCGCTGTTCTTCTTCGCTCCGTTTATCGGTCAATTCTATTCTGAGACCTTTTAACAGAAACGCGGATTCACGCAGGCGTTCGCTCAAAGTTTCATAATTGTATTTAGTGGCGGAAAAAATTGAGGGATCAGGACGGAAATGTATATTCGTGCCGCTTTCCTTTGTGGAGCCAATCTCTTCAAGTGTCGTCGCTGGCTTGCCGCCATTTTCAAAACGCTGCCGGTATTTCTTGCCATCCCTGTGAATGGTGACTTCCAGGTAATCGGATAAGGCGTTCACAACTGAAGCACCTACACCATGCAGACCGCCGCTTGTTTTATAACCGCCTTGTCCGAATTTACCCCCAGCATGAAGAACAGTCAAAATGACTTCAGGCGTCGGTTTCCCGCTGCGGTGCATGCCAGTCGGCATTCCCCGGCCGTAATCGCGGACACTGATGCTGTTATCTTCATGTATAGTGACGCTGATTTTGTCGCCAAAACCAGCTAAAGCTTCATCCACCGAGTTATCGACGATTTCATAGACCAAATGGTGAAGGCCCCGTGTATCCGTCGAACCGATATACATACCAGGCCGTTTTCTGACGGCATCCAAACCTTCAAGTACCTGGATCGCTTCTTCGTTATATGCCGTATTCTTCGTTTTAGCCATCTAATTCCCTCCAACAAACATCTGTTCGCATATCTCTATCTTTTAATCGTATCGATAAGTCAGGCATCTGTCAATAACCATAGAAAAAGAGCGCCAGGCGCCCTTTTCCTCCAATCGCTTATTTAAGGATGGCGTGTTCGACTTTGATGCAGCGGTCCATGATGACCGTATAGCCTTCTTCTGTTAACCGTTTGAATACATTATCATCCACTACATTTAATTGGGTCCAGAAAACGGGGCAATCAATTTCGGTGAATTCATCTGCCAGACCTTCCAAAAATTCACTGCGCCTGAATACATTGACGATGTCCACCGGCTCCGGGATATCCTTAAGGGATGCATAACTTTTCTCCCCCAGAACTTCATCGGCAACCGGGTTGACCGGGATGATCCGGTAACCTGCTTTTTGCATCGCTTCAGAAACCATATAGGATGTTCTGTTCGGATTCGGGCTCAAACCGACGACAGCGATGGTTTTGGCATTGTCCAAAACTTCTTTGATTTCTGCTCTGCTAGGATTATTCAAGAGAATCACCTGTCCTTTTTATTCTATCATACATGATATTCTCGCTGTTTCATAAAAATCCTGCAAGGATTGTTTTAAGATCTTTTCGCGTGTTAAACTTAGAATACCAAATAGAGAGATTAAAAGGAGTCTACAATGGAAATATTGCTACCCGTTTTATTGGCCTATTTACTTGGTTCGATCCCTTCCGCTTTATGGATCGGCAAAATTTTCTACAAAACCGATGTCCGTACAAAAGGCAGCGGCAACCTCGGCGCTACCAATACATTTCGGGTCCTGGGTTCCACTGCGGGCCTGATCGTCACTATACTTGATATTTTAAAAGGAACTGCCGCTACGCTGATACCAATGTATATGGATACGAACATCCACCCGCTTGTATTCGGCCTGATTGCGGTCGTGGGGCATATGTATCCAGTATTCGCTAAGTTTAAAGGGGGTAAAGCGGTAGCGACTTCAGGCGGCATTCTGCTTGGCTACCAATGGCCATTGTTCCTGGTTGCCGTTGCCGTGCTTCTGATTGCACTGAAAATCACGAAGATGGTTTCATTGTCATCCATGATACTCGCTGTAGTTGCTGTAATCTACGCCATCATTTATGCTGTCAATACAGGAGATTACCCTTTCCTCGCCGTGATTTTGGTACTGGCGGCGTTCATCTTCTATCGCCATCGCGCCAATATTGCGCGCATTCGGGCGGGTACAGAGCCCAAGATCAAGTTTATGTAACCCGAAACCTGAAAGGACGTGAGCTTCATGGAAATTAAAATCAGTGAAGATGCTTTCAAATGGTTCCACGAGGAAATGGAAGCCATATCTGGGGAGACTGTCCGATTTTTTGTGCGCTATGGAGGCTCCGGACTCCAGCCGGGATTCTCACTTGGCGTAACAAAAGACCAGCCCAACGATGCTGCTGCGGAAGTTGAAAAAGACGGCGTGACTTATTTTATTGAACAGAACGATCTCTGGTATTTCGATGGCCACGATCTGACTGTAAGCGTTAACGATGAACTTCAGGAATTGGATTACACATACGAATAAAGTTCAAAAAGCCGGAATGGAAGATTTATTCTTCCATCCCGGCTTTTCTATTTTTTCTCCAGGCGTTCTACTTGCTCCAGGAGATTTTCCGCTTTCAAAATTGATTTTTGACGGTCTCCGAAAAGATCGAAATGCGGATAGTTCCCTCGCAGGTCCAGCCATTCCGGCTGCAAGCCGTACTGCCTCCCCCATATTTTCAACTTTTCCAGATCACAGCAGCCGACTTTAGTGACAGTACTGCATCCCGGAAACCGTTCATCAATCCAGTAATGAGTCAAAAAGGCGATATTTCCTGCCTCCACTTCCCGCTTCCAGCATTCGAGTTCAGCCCTTTTAATTCCGAACGCCATGGTCTTTCCTCTTTTTAATTTCCTCGTATTTTTCATGCCATTCCGGATAGATTTTCTTCAGGGATACCGGGCGGAAAGATTCTTTCTTTACCACTACATGTTCCGATGTCGCCTTGGCGGCAAGTGTGCCGTCTTCGTGAAGGATTTCATAGCCATAGGTGGTTCGCAGGCGGCCGTGTTCTTCAACCCATGTACGGACGGTCGCTTTCTGGCCGTAGCGAAGCGCAGCTTTGTATTGGATTGAAATATCCGTTACTGGCGATAAGTAGCCCTGGCTTTCCATTTCGGCGTATGTAAAACCTACATCTTCGATTAATTTTGTGCGTCCAATCTCGAGCCAGATAATATAGTTCGCATGATAAACGACACCCATCTGGTCTGTTTCCGCATAGCGGATCTCTATTTCTTTTTCACTGATATGCATTCCAGTTTCACCTCTATGTCAGTATACAGAAATTGTTATTGAAATTCTAAGAGAAAGAGATTTGTTAAACGATATTCTGCAAAACAGCTTCGCTTTCCTGGGGGCTTGCGCTGAGCTAACTCGGACTCGGTTCCCTTCGTCCGAGTGGATCTCAGCACTTCGCTCGAAACAGAGTTGGATACCCAACTCTGTTTCTAATCCCCTGGGAGTCTTCGCTGCTTTGCTCCATATCTTAGAAACCCTTCTCGTACTGAAGTTATTTCGTTTCCATATGCTAACTCGGATCTTCGTCCGAGTGGGTCCTCAACGCTATGCTGAGACTGTAGGGATTCTTTGCTGCTTTACTTCAACTCTAAAAGCGGACCTAAGCAAAGGCGCGGCTCAGGACTGGGTGGAGCAATAAGACGAGTGTTCTTCTCGGCTTATTGTGTGAACCCGGTCCATAGCGCCAAAGCGGTGTGTAAATGTCATTTCTATAATTCAGCGTATATAAAAAGGCTGCCCGAGGGCAGCCTTTTGTTTGTTTCATTTTATTCAGAAATTATACTTCAAGCAATTTGTTGCGAAGCACCATTTGCAGGATACCGCCGTGACGGTAGTAATCTACTTCAACTTCAGAATCGAAGCGTGCAAGGACATCGAACTCTGTCACTTTGCCGTCTTCAGCAGTTGCAGTGACTTTCAGGATATCACGTGGTTTCACATCATCCGTCAAGTTGACTGAGATAGATTCGCGGCCAGTTAGACCAAGGGAATCAGCATTTTCACCGTTCAAGAATTGAAGCGGAAGAACGCCCATCATAACAAGGTTTGAACGGTGGATACGCTCGTAGCTTTCCGCGATGACAGTCTTGATGCCCAATAGGAAGGTACCTTTTGCTGCCCAGTCACGGGAAGAGCCCATGCCGTAATCTTTGCCTGTCAGGATGGCAAGGCCAGTGCCTTGTTCCTGGTATTTCATGGCTGCATCATAGATAGCCATCGTTTCACCCGTTGGCCAGTAAGTAGTGTAACCGCCAGTCGTTCCTGGAGCTACCTGGTTACGGATACGGATGTTGGCGAATGTTCCGCGCATCATAACTTCGTGGTTACCGCGACGGGAACCATAAGAGTTAAAGTTGCGGGGTTCAACACCGTTTTCACGCAAGTACTTGCCTGCAGGAGTATCTTTACCGATCGCACCGGCTGGTGAGATGTGGTCAGTTGTAATCGAGTCAGCAAATTTCGCAACAACGCGTAAGTCAGCCAATGGCTGGATCGGCGCTGGTTCTGTCGACATGTTTTCGAAGAACGGCGGGTTTTGGATATAAGTTGAATTGTCGTCGAAATCATAAAGCGCATCGTCATTTGTTTCAATTGCGTTCCATGCTTCGTTCTCGCTGAATACATGCTCATATTCTTTGCGGAACAACTCAGGTGTAACTGTGTTGTGAACAGCTTCCTTGATTTCACTTGTTGATGGCCAGATATCTTTGAAGAAGACATCATTGCCGTCTTTGTCCTGTCCGATTGGATCAACTTCGAAATCGATATCCACTGTTCCAGCAAGAGCATAAGCTACTACGAGCATTGGTGACGCAAGGTAGTTCGCTTTTACCAATGGGTGGATGCGTCCTTCAAAGTTACGGTTACCGGAAAGTACCGAAGAAACAAGCAAGTCATTGTCCAAAATCGCATCTTCGATTTCAGGAAGCAATGGACCTGAGTTACCGATACATGTTGTACAGCCGTAACCTACAAGGTTGAAGCCGATTTGGTTCATGTAATCCAGTAAACCGGAATCCTGCAAGTACCCAGTAACTACTTTTGAACCTGGTGCAAGGGAAGTTTTAACGTAAGCAGGAGGAGTCAAGCCTCTTTCAACCGCTTTTTTCGCTACAAGTCCCGCGCCAAGCATTACGTATGGGTTTGATGTATTTGTACAAGATGTAATTGCTGCAATTGCCAAAGAACCAGTCTTCATTTCAACGGAGCGTCCGTCTTTGAAGTTTACAGTTGCTGTTTTGGCGATTTCAGCTTCATCAAGCGCAAAGCCATGCGGCCCTTCAGGAGCTGTTACAGCTTTGTTGAATTCAGTTTTCATTTGAGACAACGGAATCAAATCTTGTGGACGTTTTGGTCCTGCAAGGTTTGGTTCGATTTCAGAAAGGTTGATTTCAACAAGGTCCGTGTAGATCGGATCTTCGTTTTCAACAGTGAAGAACATGTCGTTCGCTTTTAAGTATTCTTTAGTGATTGCAATTTGCTCTTCTGTACGGGCAGTCAGACGCATATAGTTCAATGCTTCTTCATCAACCGGGAAGAAACCGCAAGTTGCCCCGTATTCAGGAGCCATGTTGGCAATTGTCGCACGGTCAGCAAGCGGCAATGTTGTTACACCTGTGCCGAAGAACTCGACGAATTTACCTACAACACCTTTTTTACGCAATGTTTCAGTGACTTTAAGCGCCAAGTCAGTAGCAGTTGCACCGTTTGGCAATTCTCCAGTCATTTTCACACCGATAACTTCAGGAATTGGGAAATAAGATGGTTGTCCAAGCATACCGGCTTCCGCCTCGATACCGCCAACTCCCCATCCAAGAACGCCGATTCCGTTGATCATTGTCGTGTGGGAATCAGTTCCCACCAATGTATCAGGGAAAGCTTCGAATGTTCCATCAGCGTTTTCAACTGCATGGACAACATTCGCCAAGTACTCAAGGTTAACTTGGTGAACGATACCTGTAGCAGGTGGAACCGCACGATAGTTGTCATAAGCTTTTTGAGCCCAGTTAAGGAATTGGTAACGCTCCGCGTTGCGGTCGAATTCCAGTTCCATGTTGATGCGCAGCGCATCCTGGGAACCGTAGTTATCAACTTGTACAGAGTGGTCAATGACAAGGTCAACCGGAATTTCAGGATTGATCTTGTCCGGGTCCCCACCAAGTTTGGACATTGCTGAACGCAACGCTGCCAAATCGACGACTACCGGTACACCAGTGAAATCCTGCAAAATTACACGGGAAGGTTTAAATGGAACTTCTGCTTCTTTATTGGCATTCTTGCCCCATTTCGCCAATTCTTCTACGTGCTCATCTTTGATTACATATCCGTCATGCTGACGCAATACGGATTCCAATAGAACTTTCACCGAGTAAGGAAGGCGTGATACTTTCGCGATTCCTGCTTCTTCTAATGCAGCCAGACGGTAATAATTATACGTTTTGCCGTTTAGCTCAAAAGAAGTGCGGCTGTTGTGCAAACTGCTTTTTGCCATGTCGTGTTCCTCCTTTGATTCTCTGAAAAGGCTTTAGATAGCTTCTTTTCTCCTCTTTCATCATAACGAAAACCGCAGCATAAGTAAATTACATTAAAATTATGGAATGTGATAAGTTTTTCTAATTACTGTTTTAGTTTCTCATCAATTTCTCTTAAGGTCTCTTCAAGTTGTTTCAGATGCCTTTTTTCATGCAGTCCCACAAATGGAAACCATTGCACGAGCGGCACATTCCCGAACACTGGATGCGGCAGCGACTTGGATTTTAATGGCTCCTCCGAAGCATTGTCATAGACAGCGTTTAAATACTCACGGGATTTTTTCAGTCTCCCCTTCATTTCATCAAGTTTGATAAAATCATCAGACGGGACTGTATAAGAAGGTGCATCTACTTTAATCGCCCTGCTGACTGTCAGCTGAATCGGTTTTTTCACTGCTTTTTTGCTGGTTTCGCGTTCTAGCTCTTTTGATATGTTTCTGGCAATGACATTTTCCATCAATTGAAGATGATCCAATATCTGCATCGGAGACCATTTTCCCTCAGCCGGCTTCTCATTTAACTTCTCGTCAGACATTCCTTCCACCGCATTGAAAATGCGCCGGCGAATTGCCTCATTCTCCTCTTTATGCATTTTTTCTCCCCTTTCAGCTTTTATAGCCAGCTCTACTCATTGCATACCCTATTATTTGGCTGTCAACTCTATCTTTTTAGCAGATGTTTTCATTATAATTATGAGCGATTTCATTTTTCTTGTCGACTTCTTTTGAATTTTATGGTAAAACCTTATGTATCAAAATATTCAAGGAAAAATATTATTTAAATAATTTCCTGCGCTTATTTTTATATCTTTCCCAAAAGCGCTTTCCCTTTTTGCAATACGGGAAAGTACGTTCCCTTTTCCTCTATATATGATATAATTTTCTGTAATTAAAGATGCGGAGGTGAGCAGATTGCCATACGGCTACGAAAAATATCGCTTGGAAAACGGCATCAGCCCCAACACTGTTGTCCATGAAGTCCAATTGATCCATTCCCTTCTCGCTTTCCTTGCCAGATCTTATAAAAAATCGGTGGAACCGCATGAAATCCGGCCGGTTGACATACAGAATTTTTTGCATGAACAGCGAAAAAATGGCATCAAGGATAGTACGTTGAACAGAAAAATCATTTTTATCCGCCAATGGTTCGATTATATGTGGCGCATCGGCAGAATTCCGGTCGATTTCATGCCGAAATTCAAATACTCAGAGAAACTCGATCTGACACCTCCGGATATTCATCTTGATTATGCGCAGCTGCTGGCGAAAAAAGACGCAGTGCTCGATACCGATCAGCTTTCTCTGAATGCCAAAATTCTTTATATCCTCTATCTTCGCGGGCTTCGTCTTCGGGATATGGCGTCAATCGATATCGCCAATTTTGAAGATAAAGGCCATAAATTGACACTTGCATTCGAAAAAAAGGATGGCTATATGAGCCGGATTGATTTCACAGGCAAAGAAATCACTGTTCTTCTCGAAGGAATTGAGCGCGCGATTTTCCGGGGGACCCCCTATCTTCTTTCTTCCAAGGTGAATAATGAATTTACAATGTTTCAGATGGGCTCGCTATCGGATTACACGGAAGCTTTATCAGCCTTTGTCGGCATGCCGATGCGTTCAGGCGACATCCGGTTTGCGTACGTCCACTATCTCTATTCGGAAGAGCAAAAAAACTTGGAAGAAATCCAGGAAATCCTCGGTGTTTCCCTGGATTCAGCCTCGCGCATACTCAAGGATTCACTGCAGCGTCTGAAAAAATGATGCGGCATCATAAAAAAGAAGAGACCGGCAAAGTAATTTTCTTTGCCGGTCTCTTCTTTTGATGTTTCTTCTTACACCTTACCCGCCTGTCAGCTTAAGAAAAGAACCCGAAATTCAGCGCCAAATTGAAGACGATGACCGAGTGGATGACAACAAACCACATCCCTTGCCTATTCAAACGTTCGACGTTTTCATATTGCATGCGGTTTCACCCTTCCTTTTCTTTTTATTATACCGAATATTCTGTCTACTATCAACGGTCCCGCTCTTTCTAATTTCATTTCAATATGGTTAGATAGAATAAAAATAGAGACTGGAGGAATCAGTATGAAAAAAGCGTTGTTGGTTGTGGATTATACGGTGGATTTTGTGGCGGATGACGGCAAATTGACCTGCGGCAAGCCGGGACAGGCTATAGAAGGAGCCATATGCTCACTTACGGAAAAATTTTTGGAGAACGGTGATTTTGTCGTATTTCCCGTTGATCTGCACGAAGAAAATGACCGCTTGCATCCTGAACAGAAACTCTTCCCACCCCATAATATCCGCGGTACAGAAGGCAGAAATCTCTATGGACGATTGAAGCCGCTGTACGAAGCGAACACGGAAAAAATTCTTTGTATGGATAAAACCCGATACAGCGCCTTTGCGGGAACCAATCTTGAAATCCTCCTGAGGGAAAGAAAAATCGAAGAGCTGCATATTGTTGGTGTCTGCACTGATATCTGCGTTCTCCATACAGCAGTCGATGCATATAATAAAGGTTTTAAAATCGCAATACACAAGGATGCTGTGGCCAGCTTTGACCAGGATGGCCATAACTGGGCTTTGCGGCATTTTGCCAATACCTTGGGCGCACAAGTTTTATAATATTTACCTGTCCGATGTTTTAAATTTCCCCAATGAGGTTATATCAATAGTGTAGCAATCATAAAATACTCATAAAGGAGTTGGAACACGATGGGATTCATTTTATATTTGATCATGGGCGGTATTATCGGTTGGCTGGCAGGTCTTATCTTAGGTAAAGATATTCCAGGCGGCATCATCGGCAACATCATCGCAGGTATCATCGGCGCTTGGCTCGGCAGCCTGCTGCTGGGAGACTGGGGTCCAGAAATTTGGAGCGTCTACATCATCCCTGCATTGATCGGTGCTTTGGTTCTGGTTTTCGTATTGAGCCTGATTCTTGGGTCAATGGGCAAAAACAGACGAAATCGCGCATAATTGAATCAGTAAAAAAAGAGCGGACACATTGTCCGCTCTTTTTCTATTCAGCAAATTCCTCATTATACAAGTGGTAATAATGCAGGATGTCTTCAACATATTCATCGCTGTGATTGTACTGGAAGACCGCTTTTTCCAAGTCCCCATCCGCTGCCCCGTTTTTCGCCAAATAATTGGCTGCGCTGTAAAGGGCATCCGTCAGGTCATAAGGATCTGCCACACCATCGTCGTTGCCGTCAGTTCCATATCCGCCAAATGCTTTGATAACCTCGGGATCCGTCTTCTCATCCTCCGGTATCTCCCCTTCACCCAGGCCTGCACAGGTCGGATGGCTCCATCCCACAAATGTGCACGGCATGAACTGCATATGCCCTTCGGCACCGACCGGCGACAATAAGGGGTCCATTGTGGAAAATCTGGTTTCTACCCGGTGGTGCGCTGCCAGCAAGGTCCAGGGAATGCCGTATTCTTCCGCGGTTTCTTTATACAAAGGTATATATTCCTCAGGAACTTCCATTTCCCTGAAGATATTGGGAGTCTCTTTCAGCGCAGTCATTACGGTATCAGGATTAAAAAGATAATACACAATGGCGAATAACGTAAAACCGACCAAAATGGCAGGCAATAAAGTGATCAGAAAAAGTATCTTCAGCATGCCGCCTTTTTTCAGTTTTCTTTTCTTCTTCATTTTTTCACGCCCAGCTGCTTATTTTCTTCAGTTTAGCATAAAAAGCTGTACAGTTCTTTTGCCACAAGTACTATCTTTTACCGTTATTCAAATGTAAAGTAATAAATGGAGGTGAATCGAATGTGGAATGATTTTAAAGCCTTTGCCCTAAAAGGCAATGTGCTGGATTTGGCGATTGCCGTTGTCATTGGTGCCGCTTTCGGCAAAATCGTGACTTCCTTGGTCGAGGATTTGATCATGCCTGCAGTGGGGCTGCTGCTGGGGGGATTCAGCATTGCGGAAGCTGTTTATCAAGTCGGCGATGCAACGCTGAAATACGGCGCTTTTTTACAATCGGTATTGGATTTCTTAATTATTTCTTTTTCTATTTTCATGGTCATCCGCCTGTTCATGAAATTCCGGCGCAAGGAAGAACTGCCGGCTGAGGAAGTTGTGCCTGAACTCGATAAAAAAGAGGAATTGCTTGTCGAAATTCGGGATCTATTGAAGAAACAATAGCTTTAATACGCATAAAAGACTCATTCCATAGTAGGAATGAGCCTTTTATTTTATTCGCTTTCATCCAATAACTCTTTTAAATCCCCAACAATTTCTTCGACAGGAACATCTCCATAACCGTCGTAGTTATGCGCCACCTCGCCGTTTTTGTCCATTAAATAAAAACTGGTGCCATGCACAACCTGATCACTGGAAGGATCATTTTTTACGAAGGACTTAAAGTTGTCTTTGGCGTATTCAGCGATATAGTCCTGAGAATAACCGGTCAAAAGATGCCATTTCGATTCGTCCGGCACATTGAATTTACTGAGGTAATCTGCAAGCACTTCCGGTTTGTCTATGGCAGGATCCACTGAAAAAGCGATAATTTTATAATCCTCTATTCCTTGGGCAGCCAATTCTTCCTGGATGCTGGCCATATTGAAAGTCATCGGCGGGCATACCGTCGTGCAATTCGTAAATACAAAAGTGGAAAGCCAAGGGCTCCCTTTAAGGCTTTCAAGTGTCACTTTTTCCCCACGCTGGTCGGTGTGCTCAAAATCTTCGATTGCGGAATTGCCGCAAGCTGACAGCAGCAGCACCAAGCTGACTGCCGCAATTGCCATTATTTTTTTCATCGTGCCGCCTCCACAATACATACTGCCTTCATCTTAAATGAAGATCGCGGTCCAGACAACTCACATCAAGCGGCCTTTGTCACGAATTTGTGAAATCACAGTCTGATGGCGATCAATGCTTCATGTATCGCCACAAGTTTGGTTTCCACCCGGTGCATCAGATAAAATGACACGAAAATCGGAAAGCCCACTTCCTGGATCAATCGCATCCACTCTTCCATTCCGTTTCCTCCTCTCTTTCAGCTATATGATAAAAAGCCCTCCATTTCAGGAGGGCTCCAGTTCTTAAACTTCGTAGTCGACGATGTTCCGTTCAACCACCCGCGCGCCTTTGGCTATCGCAAATGGCGAACCTTCAACCTCAAAGATGTTCTGAGTGATGATGGTCTGCATGCCAGTCGTGAGTTCCAGAGCCGTCAGGTCTTCTCTCGGTTCTTCAACAGACAGCACCACATCTTTGCCTGCCCCTGTTTCAAAAATCAATTCCAATGTTTTAGCCATTCCCTATTCCCCCTTAGTGTAATTATGCGTAGATTGAAAGATTGGACTGCTTTTCCAGATCCATCAGCGGTTTGTTTCCGAATTCCGTCAGTACACGGGCTGATTCGAAAATTCCGGTTGCTGATGCCGACTCTGATACATTGTGGTACGCTTTCACTTTCTTTTTCGGTTTGCCGAGTGCATCAAACCCATTATCGAAAGTCAGGCGGATGCTCGACTTTTTGAAGTCGCTGTTTGCCATTTTGTTTCACCTCCTCTCACCCGCTATATAGACAGTCAGGACAAAAAGGGATACATTTTTAATGAATTTTTTTCAGATAGCTCTTATAATGGAGATATTGGAAGGTATGAGGTGAATATCGTGGCATTAGAAGGTTGGTTTTTATGGTTTATCCTTTTTTGGGTAGTGGTCCTTGTCGGTTCATTTGCGATTGGCGGGTATTTTATGTTCAGGAAGTTTCTGAAATCCATTCCGAAAAAAGACGGATTGTCCGATTTAAATTGGGAAGAATATTACGTCGGCAAAACCATCCATTTATGGGGAGACCGTGAAAAGGAATTATTGAATGAATTGGTACAGCCTGTGCCTGACCTGTTTCGGCCAGTCGCCAAACAAAAAATAGCGGGCAGGATCGGCCAGATTCTTTTGGAAGAAAAAGTATCAAAAATGGAACACGAACATATTATCCGGGGCTATATCCAGGCCACACCGAAACGCGATCATAAATTTTTGCGTAAAAAGCTGGACGAACTCAATATTGACGTCGCACCGTATGAACATTATTTTGAGCAATAAGGAAAAGCGGAAACGGCCGCTCAGCTCCGACAAGCGTAAGACACGCTGGCGTAGTGGCATGTTTTTAGCCGCCTAGCCAGTGAGGCTTACGACTCGAGGAGTTGGCCGTTGGAGTCTGGACAAGGAAAAGCGACGGCGCCCGTTAAGCTCTGAAAGGCGTAAGACGATCTGGCGAAGCGGCGTTTTTCCAGCCGCACAGCCAGAGTGGCTTACGACCCGAAGAGCTGGGCCGCCGGAGTCTGGACAGAAGAAAAGCGGAAACGGCTGCTCAGTTTCGAAAAGCAGACAAACAAAAACGCAGTACCCATCAACCGGGTACTGCGCTTTTATTTTTTTCTGACAATTTTCTGAATTGCAGATACATAGCCACACGCCAAGGAATAATCATCCCAAATGCCAGTATCCAGAACATACCGGCCAATTCACCGATATCAATAGTGGAGCTGAGAATCACTTTGGCCAGCAAACGGACCAGCAGTAATCCGATTAAAATAAAGATAAATGCCTTCGACTGCTTTAAATAGATTTCGCCTTCTCTTTCTTCAAATTTCGATGTCCAGATCAGAACGGCCGAAAAGATGATGCCGGCGGCCAGCGCTTCGGCAATTTGTGGAGGCGCTACCCGGAAGAAAGGAAAGATGAACATCAAAGCACCTGTCGACATAAACAACGGAGGCAAGAGAATCTTTTTCGCGGAAGCCGGTTTTTTGGCTGAGCGGGACCTTACAAAGATTGCGAAAATCCCCATAAACACCGCACCAACGGTAGTTACCGCCAAGTAGACTGCCGGAGGAATCTGTTCAAACATCCAATCCCTCCTCAAACTCTTTAAATTTCGGATGCAGCCCTTCACAGACAGAACAATTATCGGTTTTGACAAATAATAAAAAAGATTCTGCGCTGCTGATTATTTGCCGGTATTCATTCATGGAAGTGATGGTTTTCATTGCTTTCACCTGCTTAAGATCAATTAGAAGCCCTGGAAATCCCCGAAAATCGGGCTCAAAATACGGATTAGATAAGTCATTCCATCAAAGAACAGCAAAATTCCGACTGCAATCATGATGAATCCGCCGACTTTCATAATAATGTTATTGTGCTTGCGCAGCCAGCCGAGGCGGGTTACGAAGAACGATAGAACAAAGAATGGAATCGCAAAACCGAGAACATATGCAAGCATATACCAGACACCTGAACCCGGATTCGCTGCGGCCAATGTGTAGATGGCTGCCGTTATCGGACCTGTACACGGTGTCCAGCCAGCGGCAAACGCCAAACCGATGATAAAAGTTCCGAGAAAACCGGATGGACGGTTTTTAAATGAAAACTTTTTATCTGCCATCAGGAATTTCGGCTGGAAAACGCCGATGATCATCAGGCCGAATATGACGATAAAAATGGCGCCGACTTGGCGGATCAATTCATCATAACGGATAAACCATTCATAGAAGAATGATGTGCTGAAGCCTAGCGCGATAAATATCGTTGAAAATCCAAGCAGGAAGAAAAGCGTATGGAACATGCCTCTGCGCTGCATGACTTTCTTGTCATTTTTGATTTCATCAAGCGACATGCCGGTAATATAGGATAAAAAAGCCGGATATAAAGGCAATGTGCATGGTGATATGAAACTGAGGAATCCTGCTCCAAAGGCCAGGAAAAGGTTGATGTCACTTGCCACTGTCTACACTCCTTCATTATACTCTATCCATCTTATCAAATTTAGCATGAGAAAACTGCCCTTTTGCCTGTGAACTCTTTGTGAATGAGCAGCCCCAAAGTATTTAACCTTCAGCTGCGACGAAACTTCCGCAGCGTTAGGGGAGCAAGGAAGTTAAATAATACAAACTTGCTTCACCACTTACAGTTCAAAATTTTTCCATATAAAAAACAGGAGAGTGAGTTAAAAACCCTTCTCCCCTGTCCGTATTTAAGGTTCCTCTAATTCCGTCTCGTTTTGTGCATGGCGAAATAAATAATGCATGCCATAATGGCAAGGACAATAATCATTAAAATACGATTGTCCAATAAAAGATTCAGGAAATGAAACTCCGGTTCTTGGCGGTAGACGGCTTCCAAATATTCACCCTCAACTTCCACTGCCATTGTTTTCGCGGGATCCCGCCCTTTAACCGCATAATAGACAGTGCCAATTGGATAATAATTCGAAGCGTTGCCGTAAAATGCGCCTGACATATCATCCGCCATTGTCGCCACCCTGCCTACCGGCTCAGCAACATCACTTGCCGGGAGCGGTTCATCTTCCAAAACTTCATAAAGTTTTCCGTCCCAGACCACAAAAGCATACGCCCAGGACAATGCCTGAGCCGTTCCGCAAAACATAAACACAATCAGCAATGCAGCCGGAATGATTTTTTTCATGAGATCCCCCAATGATCGTTTTCACTTTTTAATGGCTGACATTTTCCACAATGCCGTTTTGGAGCAGATACATTTTGTGATAGAGGCCGCGCGCCGCCAGCAGCTGCTGGTGGGTTCCGCGTTCGACTATTTCCCCCTGGTGCAGAACAAGAATCAGTTCCGCGTCCTGTATTGTACTTAATCTGTGGGCAATGGCAATGGTGGTTCTGCCTTTCCGCATCCTTTCAAGGCTCGTCTGAATGGCGACTTCCGTTTCCGTGTCAATATTGGCTGTCGCTTCATCCAGCACAAGAATCTTGGGATCAGCCGCCATTGTTCTGGCAAAAGCCAGCAGCTGCCGCTGTCCGCTTGAGAATGTGGACCCTCTCTCCGTCACTTTATGGTCATAGCCGTCAGGCAATTGTGCGATGAATTTATCGGCTTGCACAAATTCAGCAGCGGCACGGATTCCAGAAAACGGCATATCCGGATTATAGAGACGTATATTGCTTTCAATCGTGCCATAAAACAAAAACGGATCCTGCAGGACGAGTCCCATTTTTCTGCGCAGTTCGCTTGAACGGTAATTCTTCACTTTGACGCCGTCTATCAGGATGTCCCCTTTTTCATATTCATAAAATCGCATCAATAAATTGATGATTGAACTTTTTCCGCTTCCCGTATGCCCCACAAGAGCGACAGTATTCCCGGGTTCGGCTGTAAACGAGATATTCTTCAAAACTTCCGCCTGGCCGTCATAGGAAAAGCTGACATTCCTGAATTCGATGCGGCCTTCCGTAATCTCGGCTGCCGCCTCTTTTTGAGCCGGTGCTTCATCCTTTTCATCCAACAGATCGAAGACACGCGACGCAGCTACGATCGCCTGCTGGAAAATCGACAAACGCTGCATGACCTGATTGATCGGTTCGAAGAATCTGTCTATATAGGTGACGAATGCATAAATGACCCCTACTTCAATGGTCGAATTGAATGATGTGATCCCGAAATAACTGAGCAGCATGATCAATGCCAGTGTATAGACCAGGTCAATCGCCGGCCGCAGCAGCAACCCGTCAATTTTGATATTGCGTTTTCCTGCTTTCCAGTGTTTTTCATTGATTTCATTGAATTCATCCTGCATCCGGCCTTCCTGGCTGAAAGCCTGGATCATGCCCATTCCCTGCACCGACTCGGAAATTTTAGCATTCAGCTGTCCAAGCCGCTCTCGCAGATCCTGGTAGAAAATCGAGCTGTATTTCCGGTAGATGTACATGATCCAGAATAGGATCGGCAACAGGATCAAAGTGATTAATGCCAGCCGCACATTCAGGAAGAACATGGCGATGTATACACCGATAATCAGGAATATACTTTGGATAAAGCCGATGAGCACGGTTACGAACATTTCCTTGATCGCTTCTGTGTCATTAGTGACACGGGAAACAATGCCCCCCGCCGGTGTCCGGTCGAAATAACGCATTCCGAGGCCCTGCACTTTTGTAAAGACATCGATGCGCATTTGCTGGATGATTTTCAGCGCCGCCTCCTGGAATTTCAGCAATTGAAAATAACTGATGATGACATTTGAAACCTGGATGAATAAATAACCGAGTGCCAGGCCGGTTACCGGACCTGTCGGGAAATTGCCCGGAGTCAGATAGCCATCGATGAAGGTTTTGATGATCAGCGGTCCAAGCACATCGCCAAGTACTGTCAATACCAGCAGCAGCATGGCCACGGACAGCATTTTTTTATGTGGGATCAAATAAACGAGCAGGCGTTTGAATACCACCCATTGGTCTCTGCCTGTCAATTCTTTCTGTTTTTCATTCATTGCGTCTCGCCTCCCTGCTCGACGAGTTCTTCAAGTTGCTGCAGCTCATACATTTCATAGTAAATCCCTTTTTTCTTCATCAATTCATCATGGGAACCGATTTCCGCCACTGTCCCGGCATCCATGACTACTATCTGGTGAGCGTGCTGGATGGCACTGAGCCGGTGGGATGTAATGATTGTCGTTTCGCCGGTGCGCGTCCGTTTCAATGATTCCAAAATCGCTTCTTCCGTTTTAGCGTCTACTGCTGACAATGAATCATCCAGGATCAGCAATTCCGGGCGCATCATCAAAGCGCGCGCGATTGAAATCCGCTGTTTCTGTCCGCCCGATAACGACACACCCCGTTCGCCGACTACAGTATTATAGCCTTCTGTAAAGTTTAAAATGTCCTGATGGATATGAGCCAGCTGCGCCGCCTGATGGATTTCCTCTTCGGTCGCTTCAGGTCTCGCGAATGCGATATTGCCAGCGACCGTTGTAGAGAACAGGAAATGATCCTGCGGCACATAACCGATCGCTTCTCTCAGCTTTTTCTTCTTATAATCGCTGATTGAACGACCGCCGAAAAGAATTTCACCGCTGTAATTTTCAAACTCCCGGAGCAAGAGCCGCAGGATAGCCGATTTTCCGGAGCCGGTTTTGCCGACTATGCCCAGCGTTTCTCCCCGCTTCAATTTAAACCGGACATCCCGGAGCGCCGCCCGGTCGTCATCCGTAAATTTGAATTCTTCGAGGCTGAAAACGATATCCCCTTCCGGATGGATATCAAGTGCGCCTTTCCTGTCATCTATGTCCACCGGTTCCGCAAGCAAATTCCGGATCCGGTCATAGGAAGCGCGCCCCCGTTCCACGATATTGAAAAGCCAGCCAAATGCCAGCATCGGCCATACCAATAAACCCAGATATGCAGTAAAAGCGACAAGATCGCCAATTGTCATGTCGCCATTCACCACGAAATATGAACCGAAGCCGATGGCTAGAAAATAACAGATGCCGATAATGGCTGATATGGTCGGGTCGAATAATGAATCGACCCGGGCGACACGGATGTTTTCATCCACCACCCGTTTAGAAAGAGCGCGGAAATCTTCCACGTCCTCTTTTTCCTGCCCGAAAGTTTTGATCACTTTCATACCGGAAATACTTTCCTGGGTCTTATCGTTCAACCCTGAAAACGCTGCCTGGGCATCATGGAAACGAAGATGCATCAGCCTGCCGTAATAATTGGTCAGATAAGCCATCAACGGCAAAGGAATCAGGACGATCAATGTCAGCTTCCAATCGATGGTGATGGCCATCGCCGCAATGACAAAGCCGCCGGTTGCCAGTGAATCGAAGAGCGTTAAGACACCTGCTCCTGCCGTCATCTGTACAGCCTGCAAATCATTTGTCGCATGTGCCATCAAGTCGCCGACCCGCCTCTTCTGATAAAAAGAAGGAGACATTTGAGTAAAATGATTGAACAGCTGCCGCCGCAGATTGCGCGCTAACACGATTGAAGAACCGAAAATCATTAAGCGCCATGCATAGCGGAGTACATACATGATCAGTGCCGAAGCCGCAAGAACACCGAGCCATGTCATCAGGTAAGCAGGTGTCAATGTGCCCCTGCTGATTTCGTCGACTACGAATCCGATGATGCGCGGCGGCAGCACGCCGAGCAGCGCCACGATCATCAGCAGAAAAATGCCGATGGCGTACTGTTTCTTCCTTTCTTTAAAAAACCAGCCCAACTCCAAAAAAACGCGCATGTAAGTCTTCTCCCTGCTGTATAAAATTGTATGTACCGAACTTTTTAAGTTTATCAAATGTTTCGATAAAATAGGAGAAGTATTTCGTCAAATGAAATAAATCAGCCTTCGGTTGGAGAATCCCATTAAATAGAAAAGAGCCGATGCAAAATCATTTTCTGCATCGGCTCCTCATATGTCTGCAATTTCTATTGCTTTATCAATGTCTTAGCCAGTTCCAATTGGCGGCGCACCTGGTCAAACCCAGTTCCGCCAAGCGAATCCCGGCGTTCAACTGCCGTACGCGGCTTGAGTTTTTCATATATGTCTTTGTCTATCAATGGACTCGCTGCCTTCATGTCTTCCAGCGGGAGATCTTTCAAATAATAGCCACGCTGGATGCAGGTGAACACCAGTTTACCTGTGACGTCATGCGCTTCCCTGAAAGGCATTCCTTTCGCCGCAAGATAATCGGCCAGTTCAGTGGCATTGGAAAAATCTGCTGATACCGCTTTTTCCATGGAATCCGTGCGGACAGTCATCGTGCGGACCATCCCTTCGAATATCGGTAATGAGCCCATGAGCGTGTGGACGGTATCGAACATCCCTTCCTTATCTTCCTGCATATCTTTATTGTAGGCCAGCGGGAGCCCTTTCAATGTAGTCAATAAACCGAATAGATTGCCGTAGACACGCCCGGTCTTGCCGCGGATCAGCTCCGCCATATCCGGATTTTTCTTCTGCGGCATAATACTCGATCCTGTCGAAAATGTATCATCCAGTTCGATAAAACGGAATTCCTCGCTTGACCAGAGTATGATTTCTTCCGCGAAACGGGACATATGCATCATCAGCATCGAGGCATTCGACAGGAATTCGACGATGAAATCACGGTCACTGACTGCGTCGATGCTGTTCGGATAAACACCCGCGAAACCAAGATGCTCCGCAGCCAATTCACGATCAATCGGAAAAGTGGTGCCAGACATCGCACCCGCTCCAAGCGGCGACAAATCAATGCGCTTCATGGACTCGTTTAAACGGTCCTTATCACGCTGCAGCATCCAGAAATAAGTCATCAGATGATGGCCGAATGATATCGGCTGGGCACGCTGTAAATGGGTATAGCCGGGGACTATCGTTTCAACGTGGCTTTCCGCCTGCTCCAAAATTGCCTGCTGGAAATTATCGACCGCATCGATTATTTCACCTGCACGGTTCTTCAGATACAGATGCATATCGGTCGCGACCTGGTCATTGCGGCTTCTTCCCGTGTGGAGCTTGCCGCCGACCGGGCCAATCTCATCAATCAGGAATTTCTCAAGATTCAAGTGAATATCTTCGTTGGATGCACTATAGGCAAGGTCACCGGCAGCAGCTTTCCCTTTCAGCGTTTCAAGTCCTGAAAGGATCAATGATGCCTCATTCTCCGTAAGGATCCCGCAGGTGCCGAGCATCTTGACATGCGCTTTGCTGCCTTCGATATCCTCCATCACAAGCTTTTGGTCAAATCCGATTGATGCCCCGAACTCATCGACCCATTCTTCGGCCGATTTCTGAAAGCGGCCGCCCCAAAGCTTGCTCATGATTTCACCTCTTCTATCACCTGCTGCGTGACAGGCACAGGTTTTTTATTGACCATCGAATTGACGACTGTCGGAAGGCCCCATAATTCGATGAAGCCGACTGCTGACTGATGATTGAATGTATCGTCTGTAGAATATGTCGCCAATTGCTCGCTGTACAATGAATTCGGAGACTTGCGGCCTTCAACGATTGAATGGCCTTTGAATAATTTCACACGCACTGTGCCGTTGACGAATTCCTGAGTTTCTTTCAAGAATGCTTCAAGCGCTGTGCGCAGCGGCGAGAACCACAAGCCTTCATAAATCAGTTCAGTCATTTTCTTTTCGATGACCGGTTTGAAATGCGCCATTTCTTTTACAAGCGTGATATCTTCAAGCTCTTTATGCGCGGCAATCAATGTCATTGCAGCTGGAGCTTCATAGATTTCACGGGATTTGATGCCGACGAGACGATTTTCCACGTGGTCGATGCGTCCGACTCCATGTTTGCCGGCCAAATGATTCAATTCGAATATCAATTCCTTGAATGAATAGGCGATACCATCGAGTTTCACCGGTACCCCTTTCTCGAATTCAATCTCGACGATGTCCGGTGTATCCGGTGTGTCTTCCAATGCGTTCGTCAATTCATAGGCATCTGCCGGCGGTGTAGCCCATGGGTCTTCCAGTATGCCGCATTCGTTTGCGCGGCCCCAGAGATTCATATCAATCGAGAACGGGCTGTCCAGATTCACCGGAATCGGCACATCGTGCTGCTTCGCATAAGCGATTTCTTCATCACGCGACCAGCCCCACTGTCTGACGGGTGCCACAACTTCAAGTGCAGGATTCAATGACTTGATCGACACTTCGAAACGCACCTGATCGTTGCCTTTTCCTGTGCAGCCGTGCGCAACCGCTGTCGCACCGCATTGTTCCGCGATTTCAACCAGTTTTTTTGAAATCAGTGGACGGGACAGCGCTGAGACAAGCGGGTACTTCCCTTCATATAAAGTATGAGCCTGCATGGATATTAATGCATAATGATCAGCGAATTCATCTCTGGCATCCACCATATAACTTTCAACCGCTCCGACCTGAAGCGCTTTTTGTTTAATGAATTCAAGATCTTTGCCTTCTCCGATATCCAGGCATACCGCCACTACGTCGTAGCCTTCTGATTTAAGCCATGGAATGGCTACCGATGTATCAAGTCCGCCTGAATAGGCAAGAACGATTTTCTTATTCAATAGAAAAACCACCTTTGTATTTTTATACATTAATTAAAATTAATATACATACAATAACACGCATAAATATTTCGTGCAAGTGGTAACAGCTAAAAAAATACACAAAAAAATACGGTGGAATCCGGTTCCACCGTATTGCTTCAGCCAGCGTCTTCTGTATTTTCTTCTTCTGGACCATCTTCTTCGTTGCCTTCTGTATATTCATGCGTATCCAGATCGATGCGGACTTCCTGCATTCTGCCTGTATCCATATTATTGAACAGGAACCCGATTTCGTTGTCCCGCACAATCGGCTGTCCAAGAATCAGCAGGCTGGCGACTTGCTCTTTATTGATATAGGCCTGTAAGGCTTCGGATTGCTTAACTGATTCGGCATCGTTCAAAATTGTGATGCTGTCAGCCTCCGCCTGTAATGGAAAAGCCTGTTCAAGCGGTCCGTTATAAGCGATATCCACTTTCATGCCGGTTCGGATGTCACTCAAAACTGCTTCAGTGCTCTCAGAACCGTCCGTTGAATCCACTGTGACTTCTTCATCCACTGCGAAATAGATATTATTGACCAATACTTTATCATTGCGGATCTGGGTGATGAACCCGCTCTCCGTCATTTCAACCTGTTCCTGCTCTGCTGCCGCTTCTTCTTTTTCTTCGGTTTCAGCAGGTTTTGCTTCTTCTTCCGAACACGCTGACAAGAACAACATCCCAGCTAATAATAAACCCCATTTTTTCAAATCGTTTCATTCCTTTTCCTGTTAATCGTGATGGCAAAAACTTAGTTACTGACGCGTTTATTTTACACGCTGAAACAAATAGTTGCAATAAAAACAATTAGCAGTAAATTTAGGCTTCTTTATAATGGAAGATTCCTTTCTCATCCATCCGTTCTGTAATCAGGCCATCTTCGAGAAGGTAATCGATCTGGCCGATTGTTTCCGACAGTGTCAGCCCCAATTCTTTCTCATAAGCACGGGGAAATAATTCCACTGTCAATTCATAAACCGTTTTTTCGCTGTTGCCTATCATATCCAGAACCTTCATCGCCCGCTCATGCTGTTTGCCTAGACGTTCGGAGACCAGTTCATGGCTGTTCCGCACTTCTTCCCCGTGGCCGCTGTAGATCACATCAACAGGCATTTTTAATAGCCTCGCCAGCGAAGCGTTGTATTGCAGCAGCGATTTGGGCCTTCCCATCGATGGATCGAGTGGCGGTTCGATCAAAGGATTTGAAGAAACTTTTGCGATTACATGGTCTCCGCCGATCATTTCAGCGCTTTCTTCATTCCAGAAGGACAGATGGCTCTGGGCATGCCCCAATGTCTCCATCACTTCCCAGCCGGGGTGGCCCGGCAAAACGTCGCCTTCATTGATCGTCATGTCAAGCGGCCGGCTGCCCATCAGGCTGAGCGGGCGCTTCATGCGTTTGATCCAAAAAAGCTGATCTTCCGGCACTCCCTCTTCCTTCAGGCGCTCAAGGTAAAAAGCGTCGTGAAAGTCAAAAAATGCCTGATCTCTTCTGAGCCAAAGATCGTTATAGGGATGACCGAACAATTTCGCATTCTCAAAACCATCTATCCAGCCAGCGTGATCGGGATGGTGATGTGTCAGGATCACTTGTTCGACATCTTCAGGACGATAGCCGGCTTCGTTCAGTCCATACTTCAGCGCTTCCCATGCTTCAGGCGTTTTGGGACCGGCATCGACCAGGCTCAGCACGTCCCCTTTCAATAGATAGGAATTGACGTCACCGACAGCAAACGGCGTCGGAATGATGATTTTATGCAGATGGCCATTTATATTCACAAAAATCTCCCCTTAAAAAATGAATGAGTATTCACCTATCATACCGTGAATAACGCCTCCCGTCACCCTGGATCGTAATTTGACATTCAAAAAAGGGGTCCGTATAATTGATATACATATGTGAGCGATGATAAAGATCAGTAAAAAAGGTGATGGTGTATAGAGAGTGCGCTGAAGCTGAAACGCGCACCTCCCTCTCCCTTTTTGAACCTGCTTTTGAGCTGCCGTGGAAACACGGCCGTAGATCCGCGTTAAGGATATCGAGTGGTGTCTTAATTGACAAAGCTAGGTGGTACCGCGGAAACACAGCGTTTTCGTCCTTGAACAACAGGGATGATTGCGCTTTTTATTTTGAGAAAAGGAAGTGGAGAAAGATGAAAATTGTATGTGTAGGAGCCGGTTCGATGGCTGAGTCCATGATTCATGGGTGGATCAATAAACGGATAATGAAACCTGAGGAAATTTCGGTGATGAACAGATCGGATTATGAGCGCCTGGAATTTCTTCATGACGAATACGGCGTCAATATCGTCGATGAAGACAAGACAGAATTAAAAGATGCGAATTTCATCCTTTTGGCGATGAAACCGAAAGATGTCGCGGCTGCGCTTGGGGGCATCAAGAAGAAATTGACAGGCAATACGGTGATTGTGTCCGTAGCGGCAGGAGTCTCGATCGACACGATCCAGCGCCACGTCGGCAACTTCCCGGTGGCGCGGGCAATGCCGAATACATCTGCGCAGGTCGGAAAGTCCGCTACCGGAGTAGCTTGGAGCAAATACGTGACAAAAGAACAGCAGCATGAACTGCGCAAATTATTATCATCTATCGGCAGTGTGACCGTGGTCGAAGAAGAGCAATTACACGCACTGACAGGCGTAGCCGGAAGCGGGCCAGCCTATCTTTATTATTTTGCAGAAGCTATGCGTGAAGCTGGTGTCGCTAATGGACTGTCAGCGGCAGATTCGAAAAAACTGGTTCGCCAGACTTTCCTGGGTGCTGCCGAGATGATGCAGCAGGAAGATTTTGCGGAATTGCGCCGGAAAGTGACCAGCCCGAACGGAACGACTGCGGCAGGTCTTGACTCACTGGCCGAAAATAATTTCAAGGACATCGTGGAACAATGTGTCAGCGCTGCAGCTTCGCGTTCCCGCGAGCTTGGAAAGGAATTCAAATAATTCTTCCGGTATACTGAGTTTATGCGTAAAGGAGGATTATCCATGATAAAACTTTTTGAACCCTTAACTATAAAAAATGTGACATTCAAAAACAGAATCGTAATGGCACCCATGTGCATGTATGAAAGCGACAAAGAGGATGGCCGCGTCACTGACTGGCACCGGATCCATTATCCGACGCGAGCTGTTGGCGGCTCCGGGCTGATCATTCTTGAAGCAACCGCAGTGCAGCCGCAGGGCCGCATTTCTTCCCGTGACCTTGGGATATGGGATGATGGGCATGTAGAAGGACTCGCGGAACTTGTGCGCCTGATAAATATTTCCGGCGCCAAGACTGGTATTCAATTGGCTCATGCCGGAAGGAAAGCGACAGTCGAGGGTGGAATCCAGGCGCCTTCTGCCCTGCCCTTCAATGAAAATTACAAAACACCTGCCGAGATGTCAAAACAGGAAATCGCAGAAACCGTTGAAGCTTTTAAACTGGGAGCCATCCGTTCAGATAAAGCTGGCTTTGACTGCATCGAACTGCATGCAGCCCATGGTTATTTGATCAATGAGTTTCTTTCGCCATTGACTAATAAGCGGACAGATGAATACGGAGGCAGTTCTGAAAACCGGTACCGGATTCTGCGTGAGATTATCGACGCTGTAAATGAAGTTTGGCAAAAACCTCTTTTTGTCCGTATTTCAGCGCATGATTATACTGACGGCGGCATGACGCCTGAACTGTATCTTGAAATGGCCAGCTGGATGAAACAGCAGGGAGTCGATCTGATCGATGTCAGTTCCGGCGCTCTCGTGCCTGCCCAAATCCCGGTTTATCCCGGGTATCAGGTGAAATTTGCTGAGACTATCAGATATGGTGCAGATATTCCGACTGGCGCAGTCGGCTTGATCACAAGTCCATTGCAGGCTGAAGAAATTCTTCAGAACGACCGGGCGGATATGGTGTTCCTTGCCCGCGAACTGCTTCGTGACCCTTATTGGCCTTATCGGGCTTCCAAAGAGCTTGGGGCTGACATAGAGGCTCCTGAGCCTTATAAACGGGGCTGGGTGTAAGGCAGTTGCAAAATAGAGTAGATTTAGTATAATAAGAGTAGATTGAGTATCATTAACATAACGCAAAAAACCGAATGCTTTCGCATTCGGCCAGCTGTATGCCGCGATCTTAGAGCGGTCGGCTGGAATTAAAGGCATTAAATAACCGTCATTCCACGCCACATGGGACGGTTATTTTTTTTATTTGCGACTAAAATCATTGAAATGATCAGGCTCAAGCCGCTGATCGTCAGCCCGATGCTTGTAAAGACCAATCCAAATGATTCGTAAACCGTCATATCACCACCCCCTTTCCTGGGGAATGGCCAAACCGCCCTCATACAGCTGTAAGTTTATTTTACCATAAACCGAACGCTTGTTCTATTATTTAACTGAAAATAATTCATATTATCCATAATAATGAATTTATTTTTAATTGAACTGGGAATTTTTCCTACGAATTTCTGAAGCACATTATATATTTTGCTTTATCCGCATATTAATCTCTTTTACATAAAAAAATGTCTTGTGTTTTACAAGACTTCTTCAATCATTGCGCTCTAGGCTGAGGCTTTCCGCGGGGAGCGGCCTGAGCCTCCTCGTACGCTTCGAAAAGCGTGTGCTCCTGTCTCTGCATCGCTGCGCTAGCTTCGAGACATGAAAAACCGTTGCAGCGTTCCATGCTTCGCAGCAGGAGCATTTCTTTGCCCTTCACCGCCTAGCGCTCCATACAGGTTTCATATATATAAGCAGTAAGAATATCTTTTTACTTACTATAAATTTACATTGCTACGCCATTTAGATAAGGCTAACAGAGATATGAAGCAAAGAAGCGAAGACTCCCAGGTGAACAGAAACGGAGTTGGCTTTCCAACTCCGTTTCGAGCGAAGTGCTGAGATCCACTCGAGCGAAGTGAAACGAGCTCGAGTTAGCTCAGCGCAAGCAACCAGGAAAGACTTGGCCGGAGGAAGTTCGGCCGGGTCTTTGCGACGAAGCTAGCGCAGCGATGCAGGAGCACCTGTTTTCGCGGAGCTGTTTTGCGGAATATCGGTTTTCCAGCTTTCTTTCTCAACGAGCTAAAAGAAGCCTTGTGTTATACAAGACTTCGATCTTTACCGTTTATATTCTTTTCAATCGCCGCTCATGAATCTTCCATTCAAACTCATCGAAATCATGTGCAATAAAGGCTTGTTCATGCACATCCCGCATTTCTCTTACCAGCTGCTTTTCGTCTTCCGGCAAGAACCGGGAGCTCATATGATTGACGATCAGAGTATCCACATTCGCCTGTCTTGCAGTCTCTGCGGCCTCTCTGATTGTTGAATGCCCATATTCACCGGCCAGCTTTGCCGTGGTGGAGTCGAAGGTTCCTTCATGGACCAGTACATCCGCATTCTGGCCAAGTTTGACAGCAGACTGGCAAAAACGGGTGTCGCCGAGAATTGTGACAATAAAACCCTGCTGCCCTGGTTCTGTGACATCCATACTTTTTATGATGGAACCGTCATCCAAAATAACATCCTCTCCACGTTTAAGCTTTGCCAGAAGCGGACCTTTAGGTACACCAAGCTCCCTTGCGCGGTCAATCAGCAATTTTGGCGGCAGAGGGTTCTGTTCGATTCTGAAGCCGTAGGAAGGAATTACATGATCGAGTTTCGCAGTTGTGACCTTCATTAATTCGTCTTCGAAAATAACCCCTTCCAGTTCTTCGATAAAATGGATATTGTAATTGAGATGTGTCCTGCTGATCCGGAGAACACTCTCCACAAACTCCCTTATTCCCGGAGGACCGTATATTTCAAGCGCTTCATCGCCGCCCTGGAACGACCGGGATCCAAGAAGCCCCGGCAATCCATAAATATGGTCGCCATGGAGATGCGTGATAAAAATCTTCTCGATCTTCCGCGGTTTTAATGTGGTGTGAAGAATTTGATGCTGTGTCGCTTCGCCGCAATCAAACAGCCAGACAGCGCCTCTTTCTTCCAGGAGCTTCAGAGCCAAGGCTGAAGTATTGCGTTGTTTCGATGGCATGCCGGCACCTGTCCCCAAAAATAATAATTGCATACGTACCCTACTTTCTCTCGTGATCGTCCAGAAAATCCTTACTGAAACTGGTTTTTGAATCGTAGTTTGCCGCTTTTGATTTAGCGCCTCTCGATAATACCGATTTGCCGAATTTCTTTTCCAGATTAGAAATCAGATCAAGTATCGGTTCCTCTTTTACATGTTCCTGGAAATTAAAGAGTGATAATTGTTCGGTCATTTCACCTTTATCCACAACATTCGACACCGTCACACCGACAAGGCGCAGCGGCTCCCCGTTCCAATGCTTTGTAAACAGAATCCAAGCATTGCGGTAAATATCATCCGCTTTCCATACAGTATTTTTCAAAGTGATGCTGCGTGTACGGTTTTGCCAATCAGAACTGCGAGTCTGGATACTGACGGTTGGACCGGCCAATTCTTTCGCTTCAAGCCGTTTGGCCACTTTATCACTTAGCTGGCGAAAGATCTTCCTCAAGTTTTCTTCATCCGTTTCATCAATCGGCAAGGTCGTGGACGTGCCGACGCTTTTCGTATCATATATCGAATCCGGATCCACTTGGCGGCTGTCGATTCCGTTTGCGCGTGCCTGCAGCCTGATGCCGTTTTTCCCCATTTTTTCTTTGATCAGACCCGGATTTGCAGTGGCAAGATCCCCTATTGTCATGATTCTGAGCCGCTTCAATTTCTCAGCTGTACTTTCCCCGATTCCATGCATTTCAATCACTGGCAGCGGCCAAAGCATTTTTTGGATATCTCTCTTGCGCAGAATCGTGATGCCCATCGGTTTTTTCATGTCGGAGGCTGTTTTTGCCAGGAACTTGTTTGGCGCGATGCCAATGGAGCAGGGCAGATCAAGCTCAGCTTTGATGCGCTGCTGCAGTTCTTCCGCCAGCCCGGGTGCGGTGCGTCCATCAAGCAAATCCGTTACATCCAGATAAGCTTCATCTATTGAGACAGGTTCAACCTGAAGGGTATATGAGCGAAGGATATCGAACATCGCTTTTGAAGCAGCGCGGTAACGTTCGAAATTCGGAGGCAATAATATCAGTTCTGGATACTTCCGTTTTGCTTCGTGCACCTGCATCGTCGTATATATACCGTGGGCTCTTGCCTCGTAGGAACAGGTGACGATGATGCCGCGCCTTTCTTTCGGATTGCCGGCAATGGCGAGGGCTTTCCCTTTCAACGTGGGGTCATGCGACTGCTCAACAGAAGCATAGAAACTATTCATATCGATATGGAATATAACTCGGCCAGCCATTGCGATCGCTCCCATTGATTTTCTTTTATTTTAGCAAAAAAAGAGAGAACATACATCCTGTTCTCTCTTCCTTCAATATCATATTCAATTAAACCCTTGCTGTTTCCTTGATGATTTCGATAAGAAGTTCTGCCAGTTTTTCCAGTTCTTCAATCGGCATCCGTTCATTTTTAGTATGAATTTCTTCGTATCCAACACAAAGATTGACCGTTGGAATTCCGAATCCATTAAAAATATTGGCGTCACTTCCTCCGCCGCTTGTCAAAACCGGGGACGGGCGTCCAATCTTTTCAGCTGCACGTTTCGCAATTTCAACCACTGGTTCGTCTTCTTCAAAATGGAAACCGGGATACATCAATTTCACTTCAGTTTTAGCTGTGCAGCCGAAGCTTGCAGCAGTATCCTCAAAGACGCTTTCCATATGGGCGGTCTGTGCAGCGAGCTTATCTTCCCGGATCGAACGTGCTTCCGACAGGATATTCACTTCTTCACAAACGATGTTAGTCGCTTTGCCTCCTTCGAAACGGCCGATATTAGCGGTCGTTTCCGGATCAATGCGGCCCAGTTTCATTGAAGAAATGGCTTTCGCAGCGATATTGATGGCTGAAACCCCTTTTTCAGGCGCTACGCCGGCATGTGCCGTTTTGCCATAGATTGTCGTCCACAGCTTCGCCTGGTTCGGAGCTGAAGTCACGATGCCTCCGACTTTGCCGTCGCTGTCGACTGCGTAGCCGAATTTCGCGAACAGCAGTGAAGAGTCGAACTCCTTGGCACCGGCAAGCCCGCTTTCCTCCCCCGCAGTTATGACCAATTGGATATCGCCATGTTCGATTTGCTCTTCCTGGATGGAACGGATCATTTCAAATATTGCGGCTATGCCGGCCTTGTCATCTGCTCCAAGGATCGTGGTGCCATCGGAGTAGACATAGCCGTCACGAATTTGGGGATTCACGCCATTCCCTGGCACTACTGTGTCCATATGCGCCGTGAAATAGATGGCAGGCACATTCGACGCCGCACCCCTAAGAGTTGCGACCAGGTTATTGGCACCGTGGCCATTGCGCTGGGAAGAGTCATCTTCTGCGATATGGAAGCCCATTTCTTCCAGCTTCACTTTCAATACTTCAGCAATATGGCCCTCATTCTTTGTTTCGGAATCGATTTGAACCAATTCCAGAAATTCGTTCAATAATCTTTCTTTTTGCATTTGGTCCTCATCCTTTCCTTAAAGCGGCATATTGCCATGTTTCTTCGCCGGACGCGAATCTTTCTTATGGCGCATCATTTCCAAAGCCTGGATCAGCTTAATGCGCGTTTCGCGAGGGTCAATGACATCATCCACCATGCCGCGGGCAGCCGCTACATATGGATTCGCAAATTTCACACGATATTCTTCGATTTTAGCGGCACGGGTTGCTTCCGGATCAGAACTTGCAGCGATTTCGCGAGCGAAGATGATATTCGCAGCTCCTTGGGGTCCCATTACCGCGATTTCAGCATTCGGCCATGAATAAACCAAATCGGCGCCAATTGATTTTGAATTGAGCGCCACGTAGGCACCGCCATATGCTTTGCGTAAAATGACAGTCATTTTCGGCACTGTCGCTTCCGAATAGGCGTACAGGATTTTAGCGCCGTGGCGGATAATGCCGCCATGCTCCTGTTTGATGCCCGGGAAGAATCCGGTGACATCCTCAAAAGTGATCAACGGAATATTGAATGAATCACAGAAGCGGATAAAGCGCGCCGCCTTATCAGAAGAGTCGATATCCAGTCCTCCGGCCATGACTTTCGGCTGGTTGCAGACAAGGCCGACTGTTTCTCCTTTAATGCGGGCGAGGCCCACAACGATATTGCGGGCGAATTCCGGCTGCACTTCCATGAAACTGTCTTTATCAACCACCTGCTCCACTACTTTACGCACATCATAAGGGCGGATAGCTTCGAAAGGCACTACGTCAGCAAGATCCGGACGATAGTCATCATCTTCTTCCACTTCAAGCCGTGGCGGCAGTTCCTGATTGTTTTGCGGCAAGTAGGCGATCAGACGGCGCACCATTTTCAGCACCTCTTCTTCTGAATCAGAACGGAAATGGGCATTGCCGCTGATGGCAGTATGTACACGTGATCCTCCGAGGTCTTCGGATGAAATTTTTTCTCCTGTTACAGTCTCAATCACTTTCGGTCCCGTAATGAACATCTGGCTTGTTTTATCGACCATGAATACAAAATCAGTAATGGCTGGCGAATAAACCGCTCCGCCTGCAGACGGCCCTAAGATCACGGAAATCTGCGGAATAACTCCTGAGTAGATGGAATTGCGGTAGAATATTTGGCCGTAGCCGTCAAGCGACAAGACACCTTCCTGAATACGCGCGCCGCCGGAATCGTTCAAGCCGATAAACGGAGCCCCATTTTTTGCGGCGAGGTCCATGACATTGGCGATTTTCATCGCGTGCATTTCTCCTAACGCCCCTCCAAAAACGGTGAAATCCTGTGAAAACAAGTAGATTGGACGGCCGTCGACTTTACCGTACCCTGTCACAACACCTTCACCAGGGCCTTCAGCCATGTCGAAATCCACTGTACGATGTTCGACAAATGGGTTCAATTCGACAAAAGAACCTTCATCAACCAGCAATTCAATCCGTTCACGAGCGGTCAATTTCCCTTTTTCATGCTGCTTATCAATTCTTTCTTCCCCGCCGCCAAGTTCGATTTTGCGTTTGCGGTCATATAATTCATTTATTCTTTCATAGATATCCATACAGCTTAACACCCCTTATTTACTGTTTCTGACACAATTCATAAAGCACACCGTTTGATGATTTCGGATGCATGAAAGCGACTAAAGCTCCGCCTGCACCATTTTTTGGCTGCTCATTCAATAAACGGACGCCTTTTTCCTTCAGCTCTTCCATGCGCTGTTCAATGTTTTCGACACCGAAAGCGATATGGTGGATGCCTTCCCCTTTTTTCTCAAGGAATTTATGGATCGCGCTGCTGTCATCCATCGGTTCGAGCAATTCCAATTTAATATTGCCCGCATCGATAAATGCCACACGCACACGTTCAGATTCGACTTCCTCGATTTTCAGGAGTGGACAGCCGAGCGTTTCCGTGTAATAAGGAAGAACGTCATCCAGGTTTCGTACGGCGATGCCGATATGATCAACTTTCTTCATCTTTTATCCCACCTTCTTTTTGCTTCCTTCTTATTGTACCGATTCACAGGGAAAAACTCTAGTTGTTGAAGAATATTTGGCGTTAAGCACTTGCCTCTTCAAAATTACAGAGAATTATGTTATTCTACCTACAAGTTCAAATGCACATAAAGGAGATTACCGATTAATGAGAAATCAAACATTCCGAAAAGTCATCGTCTACGCTATGGTTGCCTTGATGCTACTGTCCAGCTTAATGATGGGGTTAAGCTTTGTACTCTAATAAATTCTGAACACAAAGACGGCCGGGGATCATTCCTCGGCCGTTTTTGTGTTCAGAAATCAGGCTAGGAAAACGATATTCCGCAAAACAGCTCCGCTTTCCTGGTGGCTTGCGCTGAGCTAACTCGGACTCGTTCCACTTCGCCCGAGTGGATCTCAGCACTTCGCGCGAAACGGAGTTGGAAAGCCAACTCCGTTTCTACTCACCTGGGAGTCTTCGCTGTTTTGCTCCATATCTAAGCAATACTTTCTATAAATAAGTAGCAACTTATACAATTCAATTAGAAGTGAGGAAGCCAACAAACAGATTCTTCACCACATCAAAATGAAGCGGCAGGCGGCGACTCCTGCTGGATTTAGAGCTAGTCCTGAGACCCCGCAGGGAGCGTAGCGACTGAGGAGGCTCAGGCAGCTCCCAGCGGAACGCGTCCGCCTAGAGCGGAATGATTGAAGAAATCAACAATTTCTAGAGAGCCTAAAAACGGCCGGGGAGATTAATCCTCGGCCGTTTTCTTGTTTGTAAATCCTCTATAGGATTGTTTGATTTCCAGATAGGAATCCAATTCTTCGATCACCTGGTATAAGGCGGCCATCGACTGGAATTCTTCATGGCTTTTCGGCAGCGGAAGCTCGGAAAATTCTTCCTTTACGACTTCCAGTTTGTCGAGGTAATGATATGCGGTATTGCCCGCATGCACATGGTCCGCAAGGTCGTTCAGGAAATCCGCAATCAATTGGGCGTGCTTGACGAGGACAGGCAAAGTGGATATTTTCGGCAGAATGCGCTCAATGATTTCAAATTGATCCTGGCGCATATCGAAATACCGGTAATACTTATTTTCAAGCCTGGTCACGTGATTTTCTACATCCTGATATGCCAGAGCTTTTGCTTTTTTCAATAATTCTTCTGTCTGCATCAGCTCTTTGCCATCCCAGTCACTCTTGCCATCTTTCAGATAAACCGCCATTTCATGCAGGATTTTCGCATAAAGCACTTCTGTTTGGTACCGGTAATCGTCGAGTTTCTTTTCAATGCTCGGCATGTACATATTGACCAATAACGCTGTACCAAAACCGACTACCATGAGCAGGATTTCATTTAAAATCAGGCTTCCTGTCAAATTGCCTGCGCTGTAGATGTGAAAAATGATGACGGAACTGGACACAAAGCCATCCGCAAAGCGAAGGCTCACAAGGACAGGTATGAACAGCAGAATCATCAAGCCGACTACGACAGGATGATAAGCGATTCCTTCCAGAAATATGGAGGCATAACCGATTGCAATCAGACTGGCAATAAATCTGGAGAGAGCGGCACGGATGGAACGTTTCTTTGTGGGCTGAATGCAAAGGATTGTCAGAATTCCCGCGGAAACGAAAAATTCGAGCTGCAGCAATTGCGCCAGTGAAATCGCGAGGATGACACCGACAGCTGTTTTTAATGTACGATAGCCGATCGATAGTCTTTTAAGTTTCAGATTCCTCGCCTCCTCTTGTCCGTACATAAAAAAACGCCCCTTTTTGAGGGGCATTTTCTTTTTAGATTTCGTTGCAATGCTCTTCAAACAATGCCTGGATATGGGTAATGACCGACATTGGATCATGGCCTTCAATTTCGTGGCGGCCAATTTCATCCACCATTTTTCCGTCTTTGACGATAGCGAAAGATGGGGATGACGGCAAGTGGTCGTCACCGAAGATTGCGCGTGCCTGAGCAGTCGCTTCTTTATCCTGGCCGGCAAACACTGTATAAAGATTATCCGGGCGTTTATCGTAATGGACCGCGTGAAGCGCTGCAGGTCTTGCGATGCCGCCTGCGCATCCGCATACAGAGTTGATCATGACCAGGCTGGTACCCGGCTGGGTCAATGCCTCGTTAACTTCTTCAGGCGTTGTCAGTTCTTTATAGCCACCGTCGGTAAGTTCTTTGCGGGCTTGTGTTGCTATATCATTCATAAGGAAATTAAAATCCATACTCAAAGCTATCACTCCTTCTATTATCTGTAATTATCATAGCAGGTGTTGGCGTGTTCTGCAAAAAAGCTTACTCGAATAATTCCTGGATCGCCTGAGCGACTGTCAGCTGTTCGTCCAGTATTTTCAGTTCCAGTTCTTTGACCATACGGCGTTTCGCCGGGTCTTCGAAAAACCTGCCATATAATTCATCAGTAATCATCGAACGGAACCAATCCTTGGTCTGGGTTTGTCTGCGCTTATTGAAAATGCCGTTATCTTTGGCGGTTGCCTCGAATTCCTTCGCCATTTCCCAGACATCCTGGATCCCGTTATTTTCTATAGAAGAGACAGCGAGTGCGCGTGTCTTCCAGTTTTCGGTTGCGGGCTGCAGAAAATGGAGCATCCCTTTATATTCGCGCACCGTTTTTTCCGCCAAAGGCAGATTCCCGCTGTCGGCTTTATGGACCAGAATGGCATCCGCCAACTCCAGGATTCCTTTTTTCATTCCCTGCAGTTCATCTCCAGCGCCTGTCAATACCAGCAGCAGGAACATGTCAACCATCCCGCGCACCAAGGTTTCACTCTGGCCGACACCTACCGTTTCCACCAAAATGACGTCATACCCGGCAGCTTCGCAAACCAGCATCGTTTCGCGGGTTTTTTTATGGACACCGCCAAGCGTTCCTGCTGTCGGTGATGGACGGATAAAGGCTTTCGGGTTTTTGGCAAGCTGCTCCATCCTGGTTTTGTCGCCCAGGATGCTTCCGCCCGTAACGGATGAACTCGGATCGATGGCTAATACCGCTACACGGGAACCCAGACCGGTGAGCATTTCACCGAAGGTTTCGATGAATGTGCTTTTGCCGGCACCCGGAACCCCTGTTATGCCGATGCGAAGGCTGTTGCCGGTGAATGGCAAAAGACTGTTCAATAATGCCTGGCCATCTCTTTTATCGGATGGATTCGAACTTTCCAGCAAAGTGATGGCTTTGCCAAGATGCAAACGGGAACCGCTTTTGACGCCTTCAGCTATTTCTTCGATATTCAGCTTCTTCTTTTCAGGTTTCTTGAATTTTTTCCGCGGCGCCGGCGCCATGCCGTCATGCGCAGCATTCACACCGTCCATGACACGTCTAGAGCCGTTGTCGCGCTCCATCAGTCCGCCACTTCCTCGTATCCGAGGCGCACATAGATTTCTTCGATCACTTTTTGGGCGGCGACCGGAATCACCGTACCTGGTCCGAAAATGGCACTTGCTCCGTTGTTGCGCAGGAATTCATAATCCTGCGCGGGAATTACGCCGCCGACTACAATCAGAATATCTTCACGTCCCAGTTTTTTCAGCTCTGCCGCAAGATCCGGCACCAATGTCCGATGGCCTGCCGCAAGGGAACTTACACCGATTACATGGACGTCATTTTCCGCTGCCTGCTGGGCCGTTTCCGCAGGCGTCTGGAAAAGAGGTCCGATATCCACATCAAAGCCCAGGTCAGCGAAAGCGGTGGCAATGATCTTCGCGCCGCGGTCATGGCCGTCCTGCCCCATCTTAGCAACCAGGATACGGGGTCTTCTGCCTTCATTTTCAATAAAGTCTTCCGTCATTTCCTTGACGGTTTCAATTTCCTGCTGATTGGAGAAGTTTGAACTGTATACGCCGCTCACTGAACGGATCACCGCCTTATGTCTGGCGGATGCGAGTTCGATTGCATCGGAAATTTCACCGAGTGTCGCTCTTTCACGGGCAGCTTTTACCGCACATTCAAGAATATTTTCATTTCCTTCTTTCGCAGCGGCTGTGAGTTCATCAAGTGCCTGTTTCACTCCATCCCTGTCTCGTTTCGCTTTCGCCATCTCGATGCGTTCAATCTGCTTCTTGCGCACCATCGTATTATCGATATTCAAGATATCAATCGGGTCTTCCTGGTCAAGACGATAGCGGTTGACGCCGATAATGGATTCTTCGCCCGAATCGATCTGCGCCTGTTTCTTCGCTGCCGCTTCTTCGATGCGCATTTTCGGCAGACCTGTTTCAATCGCTTTTGCCATGCCGCCGAGCTCTTCGACTTCTTCGATCAATTCCCATGCTTTGTCGGTCAATTGCTTTGTCAGTCTTTCTACATAGAAAGAACCACCCCATGGATCGATGACATTGGTCATTCCCGTTTCTTCCTGCAGGAACAACTGCGTATTGCGGGCAATACGGGCAGAAAAATCTGTCGGGAGCGCTATCGCTTCATCAAGTGCGTTGGTATGGAGTGATTGTGTATGCCCCATTGCGGCAGCATTCGCTTCAAGCAAAGTACGCGTTACATTATTGAAAGGATCCTGCTCGGTCAGACTCCAGCCTGAAGTTTGGGAATGCGTGCGCAACGCCAAAGATTTCGGATTTTGCGGATTGAATGACTTCATCATTTTGGCCCATATTTCACGGGCAGCGCGCATTTTCGCCACTTCCATGAAATAATTCATGCCGATGCCCCAGAAGAACGACAGCCGGGGAGCAAATGAATCGATGCCGATACCCGCTTCCAAGCCGGTACGCACATATTCCAAACCATCAGCAAGCGTATAGGCAAGCTCAATATCAGCAGTCGCTCCCGCTTCCTGGATATGATAGCCGGAGATGGAGATCGAATTGAACTTCGGCATATTCTTCGACGTGTATTCAAATATATCCGCGATGATTTTCATCGACATTGCCGGCGGATAGATATACGTATTGCGCACCATATACTCTTTCAAAATATCATTCTGAATCGTGCCGGCCAATTGGTCCGGCGTCACTCCCTGCTCTTCAGCCGCTACGATGAAAAACGCCATGATCGGAAGAACCGCTCCGTTCATTGTCATGGAGACGGACATTTTATCAAGCGGTATGCCGTCGAACAGGATCTTCATATCTTCAACACTGTCAATTGCCACACCGGCTTTTCCGACATCCCCGACCACACGTGGATGGTCTGAATCATAGCCGCGGTGGGTAGCCAGGTCGAATGCGACAGACAGCCCTTTTTGGCCCATCGCCAGATTGCGGCGGTAAAAGGCATTGCTTTCCTCAGCTGTTGAGAATCCCGCATACTGGCGGACTGTCCACGGCCTTGAAGTATACATGGTCGGATACGGCCCGCGGATATATGGAGCGTAGCCCGGCAAAGAATCTTCAATTCCGGAAGTATCTTCCGCAGAATACGCCGGCTTAATGGCTATCCCTTCATTTGTCAGGAAATCTTCACCGGTTACGGTTGCATCCGGATTGGAGGTGAATTTTTTCATATCGACTTTGGAAAAATCGGGTTTGGTCATATTATAGCGCCTTCTTTCCTAAGTTCAGAATCTGTTCCAGCTTCTCGACGATATTCTGTCCTGAATAGACAGCATCAGACAACGAAGATGATTTCCAGGAGCCCATCTGCTCCGCTGGGTATTTGCCTGCTACGTCAAGGACCGCTGTGCTGTTGATTGCAGGAATGATCGACTCCAGTTTGTCCTGAGCCCCGCAAAGCACCGCATAATCAAATTGATGTTCAGCCAGATAGCTGTTAAGTGCTTCGGCATCATTGAATTGAGGACTGATTTCCGGCTCTATGCCGCCGACTGCCAATAGCCCTTCCACGAAATCGGATTTTGCTTTGACATCTTTTAACGGTCCCAAATGGATGATCGCTGTTTTCAATTCAACTTCACGGCTTCTTGCGCGAAGCTTTTCAAACGGTGTCGCCAAACGTTTGGCAGTAATATATTCCAAATGGCTGCTGTCGATGGAATGGTCTTTTACAGCTTCCTGCGGATTGGCATAAATATTAGTGCCGATCAATGAAATTTTACGTTCGGCCGCGAGTTTTTTGCGTTCAAGCCATTTCCCCTGAATATCGTCAGCCAGCCAGCCTGATTTGATCACTTCAGAATAGCCCCCGGCTTCTTCGATCTCAAGAAAATAATTCCACGATGCTTCTATATACTCGTTCGTCAGCTGCTCAACAAAATAGGATCCTGCCGATGCGTCCAGCACACGCGAAGCATGGCTTTCTTCTTTGATGACCAATTGCACATTGCGGGCGATTCTGCGGCTCGACGGCTGAGACACCGTAAGAAAATCATGGGGATGAACCGTGTGGGCATCTGTACCGCCCAGCACTGCCGCAAAACTGGCATTACCGGCGCGCAGCAAGTTGACATAAGGATCAAGCTTGGAATAGGAACGTACGGAAGTTTCAGTATAAACAGGAATATTTACCGCTTCTTCCCCGTACGCTTCACTGAACGCTTTCCATAAACCGCGGAATGCGCGAAGTTTGGCGATTTCCTGGAAGAACTGGGTGTCTACTGCAAAACGGATCCACGTCTTCGCGGCTGCTTCTTTATAATTGCCATCTTTAATCGTTTCAGCCAGTATACTCAAAGCCACACCTAATTCATGGATGATTGTTCCGCCAGCGTGGTGGACCGGAATGGTATCAACCAGACGCGTTCTGACATTTCCCGGGGCAGCTGTCTCTTCCTCCGAGAAAACCACGCCTCTTAATTGGCTGTGCTGTGTTTCTTCAATAAAGTCAAATACCCGCAAAATTTCTGTGTCTTCGGCTGTCAATTTAAAATAGAAAGGGTGTTTGATCAGGAGTTCCGCTAATTGTTTAAGGTCCCTGTCAGTCCAGTTGAATGCTTTTGAGCTGGTATAAACCACCATATCATTGCCTTTCAACAGATCTTCTTTAGTTTTTAGCAGGAAATCTTCTGGAGAATCGGATAAAACTTCCTGGGCAATCATCCAGCCCGCTTCTTTTTTACCGCTTCGTACTGCTTCCTGCTGAAAAGCGGGAAGGTCTCCCAAAGCCTCAAGCATATCTTTCGTATATAAAGGTTCCAATTCTACGCCTTCAATTGTCTGGGTTTTTAATGTTGGATCGACCGGCTTGCCGCCAATTGCTTTTTCAGCAGCCTGCCGCCAATCTTCGTATGTACGTTTCGGAAAATCCGTTTGTTTCATCGAATCAATCTTCAAAATATTCCCTCCCTCATCTATCTCTTCTTCATTTTACCTGAGAACGCCGGTCTATTAAAGCCAAAAAAGCTTGAAGTCCGGAGACTTCAAGCTTTTTAACATTATTAGGACTCCAGCGGCCCAGTTCTTCGGAATATAAGCCACTTCAGCTGCGCGGTCATGACCGCTACGCTGATTCGTCTTATGCCTTTCGGAGCTTAACGGGCACTTTCGCTTTTCTTTGTCCAGACTCCAGCGGCCCAACTCTTCGGGTCATAAGTCAACTCAGCTGCGCGGTCAGGACCGCTACGCTGATTCGTCTTATGCCTTTCAGAGCTGAACGGGCGCTTTCGCTTTTCTTAATATACTGAAGTATTTTCTTTCGACATATTCTCAAGGATTTCTTTAACGCGTCCAAGGAATTGGCCGCAAACTAATCCGTCAAGAACACGGTGGTCAAGAGAAAGACACAGGTTAACCATGTCGCGGGCTGCAATCATGCCGTTATCCATGATCATCGGGCGCTTAACAATCGATTCCACCTGGACAATCGCCGCCTGTGGATGGTTGATGATCCCCATCGACTGGACAGAACCGAACGACCCTGTGTTATTGACTGTAAATGTGCCGCCCTGCATTTCAGCTGAACCGAGTTTTCCGGAACGCGCTTTCAAAGCCAGCTCATTGATTTCCTTGCCGATGCCTTTGACGGATTTTTCATCCGCGTCTTTGATGACCGGCACGAATAATGCGTTATCGGAAGCAACAGCAATTGAAATATTGATATCTTTCTTCTGGATGATCTTATCTCCAGCCCACATTGAATTCATCATCGGGAATTCTTTCAATGCCTGGGAGATCGCTTTTACGAAGAAAGCGAAATAAGTGATATTGAATCCTTCTTTTTTCTTGAAATCGCCTTTGATCGAGTCGCGGTATTGGACCAGGTTTGTAACATCGACTTCAATCATCATCCATGCATGCGGAGCTTCGTGTTTGCTCTTCAGCATATTTGCAGCGATTGCACGGCGAACGCCGGTAACCGGAATCTCTACATCTCCAGGAGCACTTTGGATCGGTGCTGATGGAGCTTTCTGTGCGGGTGCTGAAGGTGCAGTCCGCTCTTGGGCTGGTTCTTCAGTCTGTTGTGAAGAAGCCGCTGGAGCGTCACCAGCTTTTGGTATATTGCCGCTTTCAATCAAAGCCATGATATCTTTGCGGGTAATACGCCCTTCATTGCCGGATCCTTCAACTTGCGTCAAATCGATATCATTTTCCTGAGCCAAACGCATCACGGCTGGAGAATAACGCGCTTTTGAGCCGCTTGCTTTAACGGGCTGTGAAGATCCTTTTTCACCTTTCAGGCCTTCTGTCGGTTTTGCGCCGGCAGCTGGCATCTCATTGGCTTTTTCATCTGCAGCCGGTTTCGCTTCCTCCACCGGTTCAGAATCTCCGCCTTCAGTTTCGATTGTGCAGACAATTTCACCGACAGACAAGGTATCGCCTTCTGCAGCGACCAATTCCTTGATCGTTCCTGTAAATGAAGAAGGCACTTCCGCAGTTACTTTATCCGTATTCACTTCAGCAAGTGCATCATACTTGTTGACGTGGTCGCCAGGAGCAACGAGCCATTTTTCAATCGTTCCTTCAGTGACACTTTCGCCAAGTTGAGGCATTTTGATATTTTCAATAGCCAAAGGGGTTCCTCCTTTTTGTTGTTCTATTCGAGTGTCCGGTGTCCAGACTCTAACTGCCCAGCTCTTCGGGTCATAAGCCAGCCCAGCTGCCGTGGCAAAGAATGCCACTCTGCTGTTCCGTCTTATGCCTTTCAGAGCTTAACGGGCGTTGTCGCTTTTCTTCTGTCCAGACTCCAACTGCCCAGCTCTTCGGGTCATAAGCCAGCCCAGCTGCCGTGGCAAAGAACGCCACTCTGCTGTTCCGTCTTATGCCTTTCAGAGCTTAACGGGCGTTGTCGCTTTTCTTAGTATTCAGCCAGATCACGCATCGCTTTTTCCACTTTATCCGGGTTGATCATGAAGAATTTCTCCATGGTCGGTGCATACGGCATTGCGGGAACATCCGGTCCGGCAAGACGCTGAATTGGCGCATCAAGATCGAACAGGCAGTTTTCAGCGATGATCGCCGCAACTTCCCCGATGATGCTTCCTTCTTTATTGTCTTCAGTGACCAGAAGCACTTTCCCTGTTTTCTTAGCAGCTTCGATGATCGCTTCTTTATCCAATGGATAAATTGTGCGAAGGTCGAGGATATGCGCAGAGTAGCCATCTTCCGCTAGACGTTCAGCAGCCTGCAAAGCGAAGTGGACAGCTAAACCGTATGTGATGACTGTGATATCTTCACCTTCACGTTTAACGTCCGCTTTCCCGATTTCAATAGTGTAGTCGTCTTCCGGCACTTCGCCTTTAATAAGACGGTAAGCGCGCTTATGCTCAAAGAACATAACCGGATCTTCGTCGCGGATAGCCGCTTTCAAAAGACCTTTGGCGTCATAAGGCGTTGACGGGATGACAATTTTCAGACCAGGCTGATTGGCGAATACCGCTTCCACGGATTGTGAATGGTAGAGCGCGCCGTGCACGCCGCCGCCGAATGGAGCGCGGAAAACGATCGGGCAAGACCAGTCATTGTTTGAACGGTAACGGATGCGGGAAGCCTCGGAAATGATCTGGTTCACAGCAGGCATGATAAAATCGGCGAATTGCATTTCAGCAATCGGACGGAGTCCATACATGGCTGCACCGATCCCGACCCCTGCAATAGCTGATTCAGCAAGAGGCGTATCAAGGACACGGTCTTCCCCGAATTGATCGTAAAGGCCGGCAGTCGCTTTGAAGACGCCGCCTTTTTTACCGACATCTTCTCCGAGAACGAATACGTTATCGTCACGTTCCATCTCTTCTTTCATGGCGAGCGTTATGGCGTCAATATAATTCATTACTGCCATTATTCGTTCCCTCCTTTTTCTGCATAGACATATTTCATTGCATCTTCAGGCGCCGCATAAGGTGCGTTTTCAGCATAGTCGGTTGCTTCGTTGACTACCGCCATGATGCGGTCGTTGATTTCTTTTTCAAGCTCATCATTGAGGATGTTATTTTCCTTCAGGTATGCACCGAACAGAAGTATTGGATCCTTCTCTTTTTGTGCAGCAAGTTCATCCGCTGAACGGTATTGTCTGTGATCATCATCTGATGAGTGCGCAGTCATGCGTTCTGAAACGGTTTCGATCAAACTTGGCCCTTCGCCGCGGCGAGCGCGATCAGCTGCTTCTTTGACGTGTTTGTACACTTCAATCGGGTCATTGCCGTCGATTGTAACACCCGGCATGCCATATCCGATTGCGCGGTCCGAAACGTTCTTGCTCGCAATTTGACGTTCGAAAGGAACGGAAATCGCGTATTTATTGTTTTCCACCATAATGATGACCGGTAATTTATGGACACCGGCAAAGTTCATGCCTTCATGGAAATCTCCCTGGTTGGATGAACCTTCACCAAGTGTCGTGAAAGTGATGAAATCCTGTTTTTTCATTTTCCCGGCCAAAGCAACACCGACAGCATGAGGAAGCTGGGTCGTTACTGGCGAAGAGCCTGTCAGGATACGGTTTTTCTTCTGTCCGAAGTGGCCAGGCATCTGGCGTCCGCCCGAGTTCGGGTCTTCTGCTTTCGCAAAAGCGGAAAGCATCAAATCTTTCGGTGTCATGCCGAAATGCAGGACGACCCCCATATCGCGGTAATAAGGAGCGATATAATCTTTTTCGTTATCCAATGCGAAAGCTGCGCCTACTTGAGCTGCTTCCTGGCCTTGGCACGAAATTACGAATGGGATTTTACCCGCTCGGTTCAAGAGCCACATACGCTCATCGACACGGCGCGCCATTAGCATCGTTTCATACATTTTCAGTACATCGTCATTCGACAAACCAATTTCTTCGTGTTTAGCTGACATTCAAAATTTCCTCCTTTAACTGTGGATTGCTTTGCCGTCAACGGCAAGAGCAGCTTCACCCATGACCTCGGATAATGTCGGGTGAGGATGGATCGTGTCTGCGATTTCCCATGGAGTTGCATCGAGAACCATCGCAAGGCCTGCTTCAGAAATCATATCTGTTACGTGCGGTCCGATCATATGGACGCCAAGGACATCATTTGTTTCTTTATCGGCTACGATTTTGACAAAACCGTCACTTTCACCATAGACAAGCGCTTTTCCGATAGCTTTGAAAGAAAATTTACCGACTTTAACGTCATGCCCTTTTTCTTTTGCCTGCTCTTCAGTGATGCCGACGCTCGCTGCTTCCGGATTCGAGTAGATGCAGCGGGACACTTTATCATAGTCAATGGCATGCGGATTATTGCCTTTAATATGCTCAATTGCGGTAATGCCTTCATGAGATGCAACATGCGCCAATTGCAGGCCGCCGATTACGTCACCGATTGCATAAATATGGGACTCTTTTGTCTGGAAAGTGTTTTTCACTTGGATAAACCCTTTATCGACAATGATGTCCGTATTTTCGATACCGATATTTTCGACATTTGCCTGGCGCCCAACGGATACAAGCATTTTTTCAGCAGAGAAGCTCTGGTTTTCACCATTGATTTCAGCCTGGATCGTAACACTGTTGTCGCCTTTTTCAAGGGTATCAGCCATGACTTTTGCGCTCGTGGCAAATTTGATGCCTTTTTTCTTCAATAATTTAAGCATTTCTTTAGAAATATCTTTGTCTTCAGTTGGAATGATACGGTCAGCATACTCGATGACCGTCACTTCTACACCGAAATCATTGAGCATGGATGCCCATTCAATTCCGATGACGCCGCCTCCGACTATCAGAATTGAATTCGGCAATTCAGTCATGGCTAGCGCTTCATCTGAACTCATGACGAAGTCACCGTCAATTTCAAGACCCGGCAGGCTGCGTGGACGTGATCCTGTTGCGATGATGACGTTTTGCGGAATCAGCATTTCATTTTCTTCGCCATTGTTCATTTCGACGGAAATTGTTCCGGGGTTTGGAGAAAAGATGGAAGGCCCCAAAATACGGCCGATCCCTTCATAAACATCGATTTTCCCTTTTTTCATCAATCCTTTTACACCCGTGTGCAATTGATCGACAATCCCTTGTTTGCGCTGCTGCACTCTGGAAAAATCAAGGCTGACTTCCCCGGTATTGACTCCGAAATCAGCGGCATGATTTTTCGCAGTGGAATAAACTTCTGCGCTGCGAAGCAAAGCTTTGCTTGGGATGCATCCTTTATGAAGGCAAGTTCCGCCAAGGTCGCCTTTTTCAACGATTGCCGTTTTCAAGCCTAATTGCGCTGAGCGGATAGCGGCAACATAACCGCCGGTTCCGCCGCCAAGGATGACCACATCATAATTCTGTGCCATGTAAATGTCCTCCTCCTATTATAAAGCCGGATATATTTTAGCTGTTTCTTCTTTATTCAATACTCTTGCCGCACCTTCAGCAAGAGCCTGTAATTCATTTTCACCTGGATGGACAGCTACATCCGCAATCCAGTTGATGCGATCGGAAATCGCTTTCACAAAGCCCTTCCCGTAGGCAAGGCCGCCGGTCAGTATGATGGCATCGACTTTTCCGTGCAACACAGCACTGGCTGAGCCAATTTCCTTTGCTACTTGATAAGCCATGGCGTCATAGATTATTTCTGCCTGTTGATCGCCTTTTTGAATGCGTTTTTCAACAGTCACGGCATCATTGGTGCCCAGATAACTGACAAGGCCGCCTTGACCTACAAGGCGCTTCATTATTTCATGGCGGTAATATTGACCGGAGAAACAAAGTTCGACCAAATCACCGGCTGGAACCGTGCCTGCCCGTTCGGGGCTGAACGGCCCGTCCCCATGCAAACCGTTATTGACCTCGACTACGCGGCCTTCTTTGTGGACGCCCACAGTTATACCGCCGCCCATATGAGTGACGATGAGCCTTAAGTCTTCATAGCGACGGCCTTTCTCTTTAGCGTAACGTCTGGCAACGGCTTTCTGATTCAATGCATGGAATATCGATTTTCGCTCTATGAGAGAAAACCCCGATATCCGCGCAATGGGATCCAGTTCGTCTACAACAACAGGATCCACGATAAATGCCGGTATATTTAGCCCCACAGCAATTTCACTGGCTAAGATGCCGCCGAGATTGGATGCATGCTGGCCGGAAACCCCTTTGCGGAGATCCGCCAGCATCGCTTCATTGACTGAGTAGGTGCCGCCTTCTATCGGCCGCAGCAGTCCGCCCCGGCCACAGACAGCAGACAGCTTCGAGACATTCATTCCTTCTTCATCCAATGCTTCCAGAATGGTCTGTTTCCGGAAGGTATATTGATCGATGATCGTTGGAAATTCATTGATCGCTTCTGTTGAATGGCGGATCGTTTTTTCCATGATCAGAATATCGTTGTCAAAAACACCTATTTTAGTCGATGTCGAGCCGGGGTTGATGACCAGTATGCGATAAAACTGTTCCTGCAAAGCGATCCCTCCATTTCAGTTTAGCGTCTGCTGATGATGTTATGTTCATTGCGCAGGAATTGGCTGCGGGATTTGCGAACGCGTTCGATGCGCTCTTCAGCCATGCGGTCTGCCGCTTGATAGCTAGGAATTCCGTCACGTTTTGAAATTTCGAAGATGCGGGAAATACTGTCGTAAATTGTCTCAACACGCTTCATCGCACGTTCGTTATTGTATCCGTAAAGTTCATCGGCAACATTGATTACACCGCCTGAGTTGATTACGAAATCAGGAGCATAGACTATGCCGCGTGCTTCAAGTTCGTCGCCGTGGCGTTCTTCTTTCAATTGGTTGTTGGCTGAACCAGCGATAACCTTCACTTTTAATTGCGGGATTGTATCATCATTGATGATTGCGCCCATCGCACACGGAGCGAAGATATCCGCTTCCTGCGAATAGATATCGTTTGGTTCAACCGCTGTAGCACCGAAGTTATCTACTGCACGCTGTACTGCGTCTTTGTTAATGTCTGTAACGATCAGATTCGCGCCTTCTTTGTGCAGGTATTCGCATAGCGTATAAGCTACGTTGCCCACACCTTGGACAGTGACAGTTTTGCCTTCAAGTGAATCATCGCCGAATGCTTCAAGAGCAGCGGCTTTCATACCGATGTAGCAGCCGTAAGCTGTAACCGGCGAAGGGTTTCCAGAAGAACCGAAAGCAGGAGAAATTCCTGTTACGAAATCTGTTTCTTCGTGGATCAGATCCATGTCAGCAACAGTAGTGCCCACATCTTCCGCTGTGATATAACGGCCATTCAAGCCTTGGATAAAGCGTCCGAATGCACGGAACATTTCTTCGTTTTTGTCTTTCAGAGGGTCGCCGATGATAACTGTTTTACCGCCGCCCAAGTTTAAGCCGGCTGCTGCGTTCTTATATGTCATTCCGCGTCCAAGACGTATAGCGTCTTCGATCGCTTCTTCTTCTGTTTCGTAATTCCACATGCGCGTACCGCCTAAAGCCGGCCCCAATGTAGTGTCATGGATGCAGATGATCGCTTTCAAACCGGAATTTTTGTCCTGGCAAAATACCAATTGCTCATAATCGTGTTCTTCCATTTTCTTGAATATTTCCATTTCAAATTCCTCCTAATGATTTATTCAATGGCGGATGATTTTATCGCCAATGCTAGTGAGTATAATTTACTTTCGGCACTGTCTGCCCGTGAAGTCAGTACAATCGGCGCTTTGGCGCCCGCAATGACTCCTCCGACTTTCGCTTTCGCGAAATAGACCAATGATTTATAAAGGATATTGCCGGATTCTATGTTCGGAACCACCAGGATATCCGCTTTACCGGCAGTGCTTCCTGTAATGCCTTTATGTTCAGCGGCTATGGTTGAAATCGCATTATCCAAAGCCAATGGGCCATCTACTGTGCAATCAGTGATTTGCCCTCTCCTGTTCATCACGGTCAAAGCCGCCGAATCAAGAGTTGCCTGCATCGCAGGATTTACAACTTCCACTGCTGCAAGCGGTGCCACGACAGGAGTATCCACTCCTATGGAGCGTGCGACCTGCACTGCATTCCGGATGATCTGCGCTTTTTGCTTAAGATCCGGCGTGATATTCATGCCGGCATCCGTAACGAAGATGAGCCGGTCAAAACCTGTAATTTCAAACGCCGCGACATGGGACAGAATACTTCCTGTGCGCAAACCATATTCGTCGTTCAATACAGCCTTCAACAGCACTGCAGTGGAGATATGCCCTTTCATGAGGACATTCGAGTCCTTTACGAAGACAGATTTCACTGCGGCATTCGCTGCTTGGGCAGCCCCTTTTACATTGATCAGCCTGATTTTCGGATGGTCCATTAAATGAGGATAATGTTCCCTGATCATGCTCTTTAGTTTTGTTTCTTCATCGAATAGACTAAAGCTGGCTATATTGCGCGTGATTGCCATATTGACTGCTTCCAAAACTTCCATATCGGCAGCAGCCGCAACCGCCACATCATTTTGTTTCTCTTCTGCGGAAATTTGTTCGACTATTTCATTTAATGTGGTCATTGCTTATCACCTCATTCTTCTTAATTAAAGCAGAAAAAAGCCTGTAATATAAGGGATGTAAGCGTTTTATCAAGTGAAAACAGCTTATCCCTTTGCAAATTCTTGCAAAATCATGCAAAAAGCTGCAATTTTAATCCAAACCGAACTTTTCCAGCTTGTAATAGAGAGTTCTTAATGACACATCCAGCGCTTTTGCCGTCTTGGATTTATTCCCCTTATTCTGCTCAAGGGCACGCTGCAGTATTCCGCGCTCCACCGTATCGAGCTGCTCCTGAAGCGGGCTGCCGCTTTCAATCGCCACTTCATTTTTCGCTTCTGTGGCTTTGAGCATATTCAACGGTATATTTTTTTCTGTCAGCACTTTTTCATTGATATTCATGAAAATCATTGCCCGGCTTATGACGTTCTCCAGCTCGCGCACATTCCCTGGCCAGTCGTATAAACGCAGCAGCTGAAGCGCTTTATCGGTGATGCTCTCCACATTTCTGCCGTACTCCTGATTCAATTTCATCAGCAGGCGATCCACTATGCGAGGTATATCCTGTTTTCTGCTTCTGAGCGGCGGAATGAGAATCGGCATCCGGTTAAGGCGGTAATAGAGGTCTTCCCTGAAAGTTCCATCAAGCAATGCTTTCTCCATGTTCGCATTTGTGGAAGCAATGACCCGCACATTAACAGGTATCGGAGTGGTGCCTCCTATTCTCAGCGTTTCATGTTCCTGGAGCACCCTCAATAATTTGCTTTGAATTGCAGGGGATAATTCACCGATTTCATCAATGAAAATGCTGCCATTATTGGCTTCTTCGAATAAGCCTTTCTTTTCGCCGCTTTTAACACCAGCCAACGCACCTTCTTCGTATCCGAAAAGTTCGCTTTCAAGCAGTTCCTCAGACAGCGCCGCACAGTTTACCCGGACAAATTTATTGTATTTGCGGTCACTCGCGCTATGGATCGCGTGGGCAAACAGCTCCTTGCCTGTTCCTGATTCTCCGCGAAGCAAAACCGTAACAGGTGTTTGCGCTGCCAGTTTCGCTTGCTGCAGCGACAATTGCATTTCTGGCGATAAACCGATGATATCATCGAAAGTATATTTGGATTCCAGTGTCCGGATGATGCTTCTTGCACGGTCCAGCTCTTTCATAAGCGATCTGATTTCGGTTGTATCGTGAATGACACCGACACTGCCTTTAAGGATATTGTCGACAATGATGGGGGCAACATTTACAATAACCTCCCTGTTCGCAGGCCCCACTTTCAGGTTCACGCCCCGCACCGGCTTTCTGGTCTGCAGTGCACGCAAATGCATGCTTTCCCCTTCTGAGATATCCGCTGAAGCAGGCTGGCCGATAACGTCTTCCATCTGTAAACCCGTAATCCTCGTATAAGCCGGATTGACCAGAAGCCCATATCCATTTTCATCCACAACTGAAATGGCATCGTCACTCGACTGGATAATCGCTTGAAGCATCGTCTGGATTTCTTTCAGATCCGTTATTTCCTCAGCCAGTGTAACTACTTCGGTAATATCTTGAAACACCGCGAACGCCCCGATGATTTCCCCATTTTCATCAATCATGGGAAAGCGGGAAGTGACAATTTTCAAGCCGTTTTTCAATTGCAATTCCCTGTTCAATTCAATTCTTCCTGTTTCATAGATCCTTGGAAGTTCACTGGTGGAAATCAATTCATGGATGTGTTTGCCGATGACTTCACTTGAATCCTTTTCAAGCATCCTCGAAGCTGAGCGGTTCATGAAAATGATATGGCTGGATTGGTCAATGCCAATCATTCCTTCTTCAATCGAATTGAATATGATGTTCTGTTTGTGGCTTTCGCCGCTTAGTTTTTTGATGAAATGTTCTTTCTCATTTATAAGCTTTACGATGAAATTCGCAATGCTTCCAGGAATTATGACTGTGCTGGCAGGGAAATAATTTTCCAGCTGACGCTGCACATCATTGCTCCCCGAAACATTGATCACAATATCAAAATCGTCTTTATGGAAATCCGCATAACTCTCCCTTACGATGATTCCCAGCTCTTTCGCCGGATCTAATGCCGGCGCTGCCGGATTGATGTCTGCGATACCCGCCAATTCCAGATTTCCGGAATCCCGCAGCATTTCGAGCAAAGCCGAGCCGCCTGCGCCGCCGCCTATTATCAAAACTTTTTGCAAGATAATTCAAACTCCTTTACTGACTGTGCAATAGATTGCAATCTTATTTAAGGGTACCTCAGACAGGATTTCTTGACAACTTTAATGGAAATCGGAACAATAGACAGAGAAGGAGTGGAAACATGGGACGTTTAATAGCATTCATCATTCTTTTAATACCAGGAATAATGGCCGCTTATGGCATAAAGCTTATGAGAGATTCAGTATTCAACAAATTGCTGGAGCCTTTTCCTGTTCTTTGGCTTCAATTTTCACTGGGGCTTATTTTCACTGTCCTCGGCATCGGATTTTTCGCAGGCTTCCTATTGAACCGGGACCGGAAAAAAGGGACGGTATCGAAGAGATTTCAGAAATAACGAAAAGCGACAGAGCCCGTTATGCTCTGAAAGGCATAAGAAGGATTAGCGGAGTGGCGATCTTTGCCACGCAGCTAATCCGGCTTATGACCCGAAGAGCAGGGCCGCTGGAGTCTGGACAACGAAAAGCGGAAACGGCCGCTCAGCTCCGAAAAGCGTAAGACGATTTGGCGAAATGGCGTCTTTCCAGCCAGGCAGCCAAAGTGGCTTACGACCCAAAAAGCATCACCACGTATACATCAGCAAAAAAAATGCGTCTGCCTCAAACGGGCAGACGCATTTTTTCTTTTATTTTCCCTGGATAATCCGTGATGATGCCAGACAGATGGCGGGAAGGCTGTTTCAGGACTTTTTCAGATCCGACAATACCATAAATCCTTACAGTCTTTTTCATCTCTTTTAACCGGTGCAGCAGATTTTCTGAGTAAAGGCGTTTGTGCAAATGGACACCGTCAACCCATGTCAGTTTTTCAAGAATGGTAAGCTTAATATTTCTTTTGATTACAAGCGCTGTTTCGATTTCGGGTTTTAATTCTTTCATCTTCTTTAGTATTCCGGCGTTGAAAGAAGAGAGATGGACATGTCCAAGCCCCTCAAGCATGGCCGCCAGTATTTCCGGGCCATCGGGATGTACGTCAAATGATTCCTTGATTTCGATATTCAATGGAATCGTCTTTTCTTTTGCCCACTGAAAAACCTCATATGCTAAAGGTATGCGGTCAGCTGAAAATTTCCGCCTTCCCCGCTTCCCTATTCTCAAATCTTTTATTTTTTCATAATCAATCTCTTCAATCCTCAGGTTCCTTCCACTGAGTCTTTTGAGGTTCTCATCATGAAACACCAGCACTACTCCATCTTTTGTTATCTGCACATCCAACTCGATGCCTACTCCAAGTTCACAGGCCTTGTGAAATGCAGGCCATGTATTCTCGAGCGCAGAAGATGAAGCGCCGCGATGGCTGTATATTTCTATATTTTGCATGAATACCACGCTTTCCGCTTTAGTAATTTTCTGATGCAGGATTTTTTCATTCGCTGTCCATTTTATCAAACTGGCGTCAGATGTACAGTTATCCATATGAAAAGAGGGCATCGGAAACTGCTGCTCCGATGCCCACGTAATTGTATTATTTATTGGATCAATGCCGGTTATTCGGTGTCTTTGCTTTCATTTTCCATGTTTCGGTTGACCGTTTCATGCAACATTGCAATAAATTCCGAGTTTGCCGGACGATTCTTCAGGTATTCTTCGGTGTAGCCGAAGGTCTGGGCTATCGCCTTGATATCCCCGCGATTCCACACCAGTTCTATCGCATGGCGTATGGAACGTTCAACGCGTGTGGCTGTCGTATCGAATCTTTCGGCAATCCCCGGATATAAGGATTTTGTAACTTTATGAATTATGTTCGGGTCTTCCAGCACAAGATTAACAGCTTCTTTTAAATATATATAGCCATTGATATGCGCCGGAATACCGATTTCTTTGATGACCGCAGTAACGGGATCGTCTTTGACTTCCGGTTCCGCATTTTTTTCTTCCATTATATGTTCAATTTGTAATGCCAGACGGTCAAGCTCGAAAGGTTTCATGATGAAATAAGAAGCTCCGTTTTGAGCAGCCTGGCTCATTAAGGTATCCTGTCCGAAAGCGGACAGCATGATTACACGGACATCTTTGAGCTCATCATCCCCTTTTATGGCATCCAGTACACCAATACCATCGAGGAAAGGCATGATATTATCAAGTAATAATATATCAACTTGCTGCTTTTTCAGCATTTCAATGCATTCTTTCCCGTTATGGACAACTGCCACCACTTGCATATTCGGCTGCAAATTCAAATATTCAACCATCATATCCGCTAATTGGCGATTATCATCGGCAATCGCGACGTTTATCTTTTCCATAATTCCACGTCCTCCTGTACCTGCTCTTTGGAGTTTATCTCATCGCAAGTTTGCGGTCTTTGGCGAGTTTAAGCAATTCGTCTGCATGCTGCAAAGTCAATTCTGTAATTTCCGCTCCCGAAAGCATCCTGCTCATCTCTTCCGTCCGTTCACGGCCGTCCAATTCATGGACTGCTGTAATGGTACGTTTCTTTTCAATCCGTTTTTCTATGAAAAGATGCTGGTCAGCCATAGCCGCAACCTGTGGCAGATGGGATATGCACAACACTTGGGAATGCACGGATATAGCTGCAATTTTTTCTGCGATCGCCTGTGCTACCCGGCCACTGACTCCTGTATCAACTTCATCGAATATGATGGATGTGATTCCTTGATGCTTCGAAAAAATTGTTTTTAAAGCAAGCATCATCCGTGATAATTCTCCGCCTGAAGCCACTTTTGTCAAAGGCTTCAGAGGCTCCCCCAGATTAGTTGATATATGGAAGGCGATGGAATCTCCGCCATTCCGGTCGAATTTGCCAGGTGCGAATGGTTCGAAAACCACTTCGAACGAAGCTTTGCCCATATGCAATTCGCGCAATTGTTCCATTATATCTTTGCTTAGGCGGACGGCCGCTTTTTTCCGCAATAAAGTCAGCTCTTCCGCGTCAATCTTCAGATCTTCTTTCAATTCCTTAAGCTTTTGCTGATCCAGCTGCAGCCGCTGGTCACGGTTCAGCAATTTATCCAATTCGTCTGTCTGGGTTTCCTGATAGATGAGGATATCTTCGACTGAAGCTCCGTACTTCCTTTTCAGTGACTGAATGGCTGCAAGGCGCTGTTCTATTTCATTGAGTCTGGCAGGATCGAATTCCATATCATCCAGCATGCGTTTGATCTCCGTAGCTGTATCCTGCAATTGATAGAATGCACCGCTTACCATTTCCGAATGGCTTTGATATGTTTCATCTACTGATGCGGCATGTTCTAATTCAGACATTGCAGAACCGACCCAGTCCAATCCTTTGGATTCTCCTTGAATCGCTTCATGCGCTGAAGAAACCGATTCATAAATCTTATTAAAGTTCTGCAGTTTTTTTCGTTCCAGCACCAGTTCTTCTTCTTCACCGGCCGTAAGTTCAGCCGCTTCGATTTCTCGGAGCTGGAAAGTCAGCAGATCGATTCGCTGGGCAATTTGCTGTTCATTTTCATTATACGTGGAAAACTCACGTTTCAATTTCGTGTATTTTTCATAAGTATTGGAATAACTCGCTTTCGCTTTCAAGAGACTCTTTCCGGCGTATTGATCCAATAAATGAAGATGCCGCTTTTCATCCATCAACTCCTGGGTTTCATGCTGCCCATGTATGTCGATCAATGCACCGCCGACTTCACGCAGTATGGAAATCGTCACCAATTTGCCGTTGATCCGGCAAACATTCTTTCCTCTGTCATTCAACTCGCGGCGCAATAATACATCGCCTTCAGCAGAATCTATACCCAGTTCATCCATCTTACGAAAAACCGGGTGTTTGGGATCTTCAATTGAAAAAAGCCCCTCTATTTCAGCTTTGCTGGCTCCATGCCTGATGAACTCCTGGCTTCCTCTGCCGCCAGCCAATAGATTGACTGCATCGATGATGATCGACTTCCCTGCGCCTGTTTCCCCAGTCAACACTGTAAGCCCTTCTGTAAAACTGACTGTCAGATTATCTATAATTGCAAAATTCCTAATATCCAATTCACGAAGCATCAGCTTTCACCTCTTCATCAAAGCATTTCAATCAAGCGCTGTTTTAATATATCCCGATGTTCTATATCCCTGCATATTATCAAACAGGTGTCATCTCCACATATTGTTCCCAGTATCTCCGGCCAGTCCAGATGGTCAATCAGCGAACCTATAGCGTGGGCGTTGCCCGGCAAGGTTTTCATGACAAGAAAATGGCTGGCGCCGTCGATGCTTACAAAGGCATCGGTAAGCGCGCGATGCAATTTCTGCATCGGATTAAAACGCTGATCCGCCGGCAAACTGTATTTATAACGTCCGTCCTGCAATGGAACTTTGACGAGATGCAATTCCTTTATATCCCTTGAAACCGTAGCTTGAGTGACTTCATATCCCCCAGCTTTTAAAATATCCACCAATTCATCCTGTGTTTCGATCTCCCGGTTCGAGATGAGGTCACGGATTTTAATATGGCGTTGTCCTTTATTCATAATGTGCCCCCTGAATGAATAATTATTCTAATTCTTTTATATCGTAACCTTAAACCTGTCTAAAAACAAGAAAACACATGCCCGTAGGAATGTGTTTGCCTGCTAGAAATTATTATGGGCTGATTTGACAGTCTGTTCAACCGCCCCTTCGGAAACGGAAGAGACTTCTTCCCCTTCAAAAGCGGATTGCAGATGGAAAAGGAATTCAATATTGCCCTCTCCTCCGGTTATGGGAGAAAACGACATGTTCCGAATATGAAAACCGGCTTCCGACGAAAACCCGCCGACTTTCATCAGCACGTCCCTATGGACTTTGGCATCGCGGATAATCCCTTTTTTACCGACATTTTCCCTGCCCGCCTCGAATTGAGGTTTTACAAGGGCAATCACATCGCCACCCGGAACCAATATTGTCTTCAATACCGGAAGGATGATTTTCAGTGAAATAAATGAAACGTCAATGCTGGCGAATTCAGGCAGCCCTTCTGTGAAATCTTCAGGTTTGGAATGGCGGAAATTCGTCCGTTCCATAATGGTCACACGATCGTCCTGCCTGATTTTCCAGGCCAGCTGATTATAGCCGACATCAAGCGCGTAACAATGGGCGGCACCGTTCTGTAAAGCACAGTCTGTAAATCCGCCGGTGGAAGATCCGATATCAAGCATCAGTTTGCCTTCAACAGAAAGGGCAAACTCAGCCAGGGCTTTTTCAAGCTTTAAACCGCCGCGGCTTACATACTTTAAATCATTGCCCTTCATTTGCAAAGGAGCATCCGATAAGATCTTCTCCCCCGGTTTATTCAGCCGCTCAGAACCGGAATAGATGATTCCAGCCATGATGGCGCGTTTCGCTTTCTCACGCGTTTCACATATTCCCCTTTCAACAAGGAGAACATCCACACGCTCTTTTTTTATTTTATTCATAGGGCCTTAAAGCCTGCCTGTGATTTTTCAGGAATCAGATTTTGAACAGTGCGCACGACTTGGTCGCTGTTCATATGGATCTCGTCCATCAACTCAGCGACATCACCGTGTTCGATGAATTGATCCGGAATTCCCATACGGTCGATTGTCGCGTCATGGTAGTTGTTATCATGGGCAAACTCAAGGACTGCGCTGCCGAAACCGCCCTGCAGGACCGCTTCTTCAATGGTCATCACCGGAATACTGCGTTTGAAAATGGCATGAAGCATTTCTTCATCCATCGGTTTAATGAAACGCGCGTTGACAACTTCGGCATTGATGCCTTTTTCAGCAAGTTTTTCTGCTGCATCCAGCGCCATCGGTATCGTTGTACCGAAAGTCAGGATAACGGCGTCTGTGCCTTTTTTCAGGACTTCCCAGCTGCCGATCGGCAATGCCTGCAGCTCATCATCCATCTCTACACCAAGCCCGTTGCCCCGCGGATAACGCAATGCAATAGGACCTCCGTTATAGTCGATGGCGGTTTTCACCATATGCTGCCCTTCGTTTTCATCTTTCGGCATCATGACAACCATATTCGGAAGGTTGCGGAGGAAGGCGACATCAAATACACCCTGATGTGTCTCACCGTCTGCCCCGACCAGACCAGAGCGGTCAATGCCGATGAATACATTCAGGTTCTGGCGGCAAATATCATGCACGACCTGATCATAGGCGCGTTGAAGGAATGTCGAATAGATGGCAAGGAAAGGTTTCATGTCCTGTGTAGCGAGTCCGGCTGACATGGTAGTGGCATGCTGTTCAGCAATTCCCACATCATAGAAACGTTTGGGAAATTCGGAAGCGAAGCCTTCAAGTTTGGAACCTACAGGCATCGCAGGCGTAATTGCCACAATACGTTCATCTGTACGGGCCAGCTTGCGGACAGTTTCAGCTATCAAACCGCTCCAGGACGGCGCTTTGGATGATGATTTCACAAGGTCCCCTGTATCGATCTTATAAGGGCCGGTTCCGTGCCATGTGCCGATTTTATCCTGTTCTGCAGGCAAGAAGCCTTTACCTTTTTTAGTAATGACGTGCAACAATACAGGTCCGCCGACTTTTTTGGCATACTGGAGGTTATCTTCCAGCTCTTCCAGATCATGGCCGTCGATTGGTCCAAGGTACGTGAATCCAAGCTCCTCAAAGAACATGCCCGATACCAGAAGATACTTAAGGCTGTCTTTTACACGTTCCGCAGTGGTGGCGAGTTTGCCGCCGACAGCGGGAACTTTTTTAAGAAGATACTCAAGATCGTCTTTGGCTTTATTGTATTTACCGGCAGTGCGCATCCGGCCAAGCATGGAATGCAATGCGCCTACGTTCGGGGCAATCGACATTTCGTTGTCATTCAGTATGACAACCATGTCGGTGTTTGCGTGACCGATGTGGTTAAGGGCCTCCAATGCCATACCGCCAGTCAATGCGCCATCGCCGATAATCGGAATGACATGATTTTTTGCCCCTTTGATATCGCGGGCAGCAGCCATTCCCATAGCTGCGGATAAAGAAGTTGAACTATGTCCTGTTTCCCAGACATCATGGTCGCTTTCATTGCGTTTAGGGAAACCGCAAAGTCCTTTGAACTGGCGCAATGTATCAAATTGCGAAGCTCTCCCGGTCAAGATTTTATGGACGTAGGACTGATGACCGACATCCCAGATCAATTTGTCGGATGGGCTGTCGAATACGCGGTGAAGCGCAACCGTCAATTCGACCACACCCAGATTCGGTCCGATATGGCCGCCGGTCTTTGATAAGTTCTCTATTAAAAATCGTCTGATATCTTCACTTAATTCAACAAGCTGAGCATTATTCAGCTGTTTTAAGAAAGATGGACTAGTAATCGTATGAAGATCCATTCCATCACACACCTTTTTAAAAATTTTTCCGTCTTTATTTCTCTCTACATTATATCAATTGTCAGCGAATGTACAAACGGGAGCAACTATTGTCAGTTTTTTCTTTTGACAATCATCTCGGTCAATTCTTTCAATAATCCCATTTCCCCGTTCAGGCCGTCGATTGAAGCCAATGCTTCCGAAGCGTGGTGGTCCAGTTTTTCCTTTGCCCTCGGCAAAGTCAGAATGCCCGGATACGTGCTTTTTTCGCTGTCTTCATCTTTTCCTGCGGTTTTGCCGAGTTCTTCCGAAGTGCCTGTCACATCCAGAATATCGTCTTGAATCTGAAATGCCAGTCCCAGATGTTCCCCGAAACGGGTCAGCGACATGATGGTTTCCGGTTTCGCCTGCGAAAGAATCGCACCGGCCAGTATACTGAAAGTCAGCAGGGCGCCAGTTTTCAATCGATGCACTTGCTCGAGTTCCTGTAATTCCAATTTCTTTTCTTCGCCTTCAATATCAAGGATCTGGCCGCCGACCATCCCTTCTGCGCCGGCTGCTACACTCAGCAGATCGATCAATTGCACTTTTTCATCGCTCGATACATTTTCTAAGCGCGCGATCAAACCGAAGCTGTACGTAAGCAAAGCGTCACCCGCAAGGATGGCGACTGCCTCTCCATAAACTTTATGGTTAGTCGGCATGCCTCTTCTCAAGTCATCGTCATCCATACTCGGCAAATCGTCATGGATCAATGAATAGGTATGGATCATTTCAATTGCTGCCGCAACTTTCAAAGCATCCGGATGGTTATGGCCAAGTTCATGCATCACCGCAAGCAGAAGGATCGGGCGAATGCGTTTGCCGCCTGCCTGCAAGGAATAATTCATGGATTCCTTTAATGAGGAAGGTATTGATAATGAAGAAATCTGATTCAGCAACTCCTGCTGGATCAATGGTTCATAATGGCTGCGGAAGTTATTCAACTTCATTTTTCAATACCGTCCTTTCCGATATCGACAGGTGTTTCCTTGCCGTCTTTCATCATCGTCACTAATTGCTCTTCTGCATTCTGCAGTTTATCGTGACACACTTTTGATAATTCCATGCCTTTTTGATATAGCGTCAATGCTTCTTCAAGAGGCACATCCCCCTGCTCAAGCTGGCGGACGATTTCCTCCAATTGCTGCATTGCGTCATTGAACATGATTTTCTTTTCAGCCATCAGTATGCTCCCCTTTTGTAGTTGGAATGGTTTTTGTGACGGTTGTTTCAACAGTGCCGTCCTGCATGGTCACTTTAAGTTGGTCTCCGGCTTCCACCTGGCTGATGCTTTTTACTACATCGCCGTCTTTATAGGGGATGGTGTAGCCCCTTTCCATGAGTTTTAAAGGACTTAAAGCGTCAAGTGTCCGTATTGCCGAACTTAATTTCAATTTATCTGTATTAATGGATTGGACTGCTGATTGCTCCAGCCGCTTTTGCATTTGGCTGAGATCCGCCTGCGACTGCCGGATCCGCTGTGCCGGAATCCGGTTGGCCAATTGGCGATCCAGATTCGCATACCTTTCCCGCGACCGGTTAAGATGCTGGAAAACTTCACGTTGAAGTGAATCTGTCGCACGTTCCACTCTTTCGATGAATGGACGATATAGTCGGTCGGGATATGCGAAAGGCATCGAAGTCGTCAGCTTTCTTAAAGCCGTCTTTTCCCTGTCGAGCAGGTTCGTAATGACACGGTACATGCCACTCTTCTGATTTATCACCCTGTCCAGCAGTTCCGTCCGGCTCGGCACTGCAAGTTCAGCAGCGGCTGTCGGTGTGGCAGCGCGCAGATCAGCGACAAAATCCGCGATCGTCGTGTCCGTTTCATGGCCTACTGCGGAGATGATCGGAATCCGTGAATCGAAGATGGCTCTAGCGACCGCTTCTTCATTGAAAGCCCACAGATCTTCAATTGATCCGCCGCCCCGGCCGACGATCATGACGTCAAAATCCGATTTATTGGCTGCCTGTATCGACTGGACAATGGATCTTGTCGCCTGCTCCCCTTGTACAAGAGTCGGAAATATCGTGACCTTGGCAAGTGGATAGCGCCGGTTCAATGTGATGATGATATCTCTGACTGCCGCTCCGGTCGGGGCGGTGACTACCGCGATCTTGTCAGGGAATCTTGGCAATTGCTTCTTATGTGAAGGATTGAAAAACCCTTCTTCATGAAGCTTCTTTTTCAATTGCTCGAACGCAAGGTAATAATCTCCAATGCCATCCGGCTGCATTGACTGGGTGTATAGCTGATACTGGCCTGATGCTTCATATACAGAAACATCCCCCCGTATCAGCACGGTCATGCCGCTTTCCGGCTTGAATTTCACAGAACGTGCATTGGCCGCGAACATCACCGCAGGGAGGCGCGCTGAACTGTCCTTCAATGTGAAGTAGATATGGCCGCTGGTATGGATTTTCACATTCGACAATTCCCCTTTTACATATACATCCCGCAAATGAGGGTCTGCGTCAAACTTCTTTTTTATGTATTTCGTTAATGCTTTTACACTTAAGTATGGGTCGGACGTCAAGTTTTCAGCCCCTATCTTCCATATTAAAAAGCTGTCTTTCTTTCGAAAAACAGCTTTGTTTCTTATTATTTTACATGCTCACGCTCATTTTGTCTCCGCTAATCCTCTTTCAGCCGAAAGAAGCGTATTTTCCATCAGCATTGCGATGGTCATAGGACCGACGCCTCCTGGTACAGGCGTAACATAAGAAGCAGTTTCCAGGACGTCTTCAAAATCAACGTCTCCGCATAGCTTGCCATTTTCGTCCCGGTTCATGCCGACGTCGATGACGACAGCTCCAGGCTTTATATAATCTTTACCCAGAAATTTCGCGCGACCGACAGCGGACACCAGAATATCCGCAGAGCGGGTATATTCGGCCAAACCGGCAGTTCTGGAATGGCAATAGGTGACAGTTGCATCCCTTTGCAGCAGAAGCTGACCCGCCGGCTTACCGACAATATTGCTTCTGCCGATGACAACCGCATGCTTGCCTGCTGGCTCGATTCCGTATTCTTCAAGCAGTTTCATGATTCCGTGCGGAGTGCACGGCAAAAAAGCTTCCCGCCCTATCATCATGTTTCCTACTGACACGGGATGGAAACCGTCGACATCTTTTTCAGGATCGATCGCCAGTATCACTTTAAATTCATCGATATGCCCCGGAAGCGGCAACTGCACAAGAATGCCGTGGATTTCAGGGTCATTGTTCAAATTACGGATCACTTCCAATAGTTCATCTTCTCCGAATGACTCCGGGAACTGCAATAAATCAGAACGCATGCCAAGAGCTTCACATGTCCTCTTTTTATTTTTCACATATGTATGGGACGCCGGGTTGTCACCGATCAGAACGACCGCTAATCCCGGAATGATTCCTTTTGATGCTAATCGTTCCACGCGAAGTGCTATTTGGCTTTTGATTTTCTGGCTGGTGGCTTTTCCATCGATTAAAGTGGCTGACAAGTAAATCCCCCCAAATTAATTTTCTAGTTCATCTGTAAACTTCGATAAAACGCCATTGACGAAACGGCTTGATTTTTCGTCACCGAAGGTTTTGCTCAGTTCAATCGCTTCGTTCATGATGACACGTGACGGAGCATCTTCCATATACGTCAGTTCAAAGACCGCCATGCGCAGGATTGTACGTTCGATTTTCGGCAGCCTCTCCAACGACCAATTTTCCAGGTGCCCTTTCAATTTCTCGTCAATGTCAGCCATATTTGTATGGGTTCCTTCGACCAGGAGGGCGTAAAAATTATCGCTCTCTCCGTCCATTACGTGCTCGATCGCTTCCGCCATCGTCAGTTCCGTGCCCTCCAATTGAAATAATGTCTGGAGCGCTTTTTCGCGTGCTTCATGTCGTTTCATAATAAACCCGGTCTCCTTTTCACTGCTAATTACCCCTCATTATACAGATAATCCACCGGAACTTCCATGTTTGAAATGTTCGGAAAATAAGAGCATGTGGCTGCAGCTGACAGCTCATACGATTAAAAGATCTCTGCAAACCAAAAAAAACCGCCCCTCACTATATGGTGACGGGGCAGGCTCTTCCTTATCAGTCGATATTTTGTTGAGACTCGAACTGAATGCCTGTAATATGGACATTCACTTCCTGCGTCTGCAGAGAAGTCATGTTTTCGAGTGTCTGGCGGACCTGTTCCTGGATTTTTTGCGCAGTTTGTGGAATCGATACGCCATAATTGATGACACAATAGACATCAATCATCAAACCGTCAGCCGCAAGTTCGGTTTTCACACCTTTGCCATGCACTTTTTTGCCAAGGCGTTCGACAACGCCTGACGCAAAATTGCCGCGCATACTGGCAACCCCTTCAATATCGGAAGCTGCAATGCTCGCGATGATTTCAAGAACTTCAGGAGCTACTTCAATATTTCCGAGATCCTGCTTGTTTGTCGGTTTCATTTTTACATATGGAATCGTTTTTTCTGCCATTGTGACATTCCTCCCTAGGAATTCAATACATCGTATTTCTCAAGGAATTTCGTGTTGAAATCTCCAGATTTGAAAACTTCGTGATCCATCAATTTCAAATGGAACGGGATTGTCGTGAAGACGCCTTCGATGACAAATTCACCGAGTGCGCGCTTCATTTTGGCAACCGCCTCTTCACGTGTATCAGCGTATGTGATCAATTTCGCAACCATGGAATCATAATACGGCGGAATGCTGTAGCCGGAATACATTGCGGAATCGATGCGGACACCGAGGCCGCCTGGCGGAAGATACATATCCACACGCCCAGCTGATGGCATGAAGTTCTTCGCTGGATTTTCAGCGTTGATGCGGCATTCTATCGACCAGCCTTTGAAGGTGATATCTTCCTGGGCAAAACTCAAAGTTTCACCGGAAGCCACCCGCAATTGCTGTTGGATAAGATCCACGCCGGTGATCATTTCCGTCACAGGATGTTCCACCTGGATTCGCGTGTTCATTTCCATGAAATAGAATTTTTGGTTTACAGCATCAAAGATGAATTCCACAGTGCCAGCTCCGCGGTAGTCCACTGCAAGAGCGGCTTTAACTGCGGCTTCGCCCATTTCAGCGCGAAGTTCAGGCGATAATGCAGGTGATGGGGCTTCCTCCACCAATTTTTGCATGCGGCGCTGGATCGAACAGTCACGCTCTCCAAGATGGACAGCGTTGCCATGTGAATCTGCCAGTACCTGAATTTCGATATGGCGGAAATCTTCGATGAATTTTTCAATATATACGCCTGGATTGCCAAATGCGGCAGCAGCTTCTTTCTGGGTCATGCGCAGGCCGGTGATGAAATCTTCACGGCTTCTTGCCACTCGGATCCCTTTTCCTCCGCCGCCGGCAGTCGCTTTGATGATGACCGGAAATCCGATTTTCTCAGCGATTTCAAGGCCGTCCTCTTCACTTGCCACGATGCCTGTAGAACCTGGAACAACCGGGACGCCCGCTTTTCGCATGGTTTCGCGCGCAACATCCTTTGTGCCCATTTTCGAGATTGCATCAGATGTCGGTCCGATGAACATGATATCGCATTCTTCGCATAGCTCAGCGAAACTCGCATTTTCCGCTAAAAAGCCGTATCCGGGATGAATGCCGTCACAATTCGTCAGTTTTGCGACGCTGATGATATTGGAAAAGTTCAAATAGCTGTCTTTCGATAATTTAGGGCCGATGCAATAAGCTTCGTCCGCTAATTCGACGTGCAATGCCTCTTTATCCGCTTCGGAATAAACAGCGACAGTTTCGATATCCATTTCCTTGCATGCGCGGATAATGCGTACTGCAATTTCACCGCGATTGGCTATTAATACTTTTTTCATCGTCATTGGTCAGATCCCCCTTCCCTCAGTTTGTTTTAACGAGGAATAAAGGCTGGCCATATTCGACGAGTTGTCCGTCTTTTACAAGAATTTCAGCAATTTCCCCATCCACTTCCGCTTCAATTTCATTGAAAAGTTTCATGGCTTCCACGATGCAAACAACTTGCTCAGCGGAAACTTTCGTACCAACCTGTACATACGCCGGTTCGTCAGGAGATGGTGACTGATAGAATGTTCCTACCATCGGAGACAGGATTTTGTGCATATTGGCATCAGAAGTTTCAGCTGAAGCAGGCTGTTCTGCTTTCTCTTCCTTAGCTGGCGCCTCAGAAACGGCCGGAGCTGCAGGTGCTGCCGGAGCTGCTGGAGCTTGAGGAGCCTGTGGAACTGCAGGAGCAGCTTGTACTGCTGAATTTTCTGCCGATACCCCTCCATTTTTCTTCAGCTTGATTTTTGTGCCTTCTGTTTCATATGTGAATTCGTTGATGGATGAACCATCAACCAACTTTATAATTTCGCGGATTTCTTGAATTTTCAAATTACCCTACTCCCCTTATGTACAAAATTTATTTGAGTGACAAACAATATACAGCCTTTTTATAGTAACGGCCCCCGGCTAAGGAGGCCTTTACCTTACAGCAGAAGCGACCCCGCTCTTCGGGATATAAGTCAAATCCTCTTATGCCTTTCAGAGCTTAACGGGTGCCGTCGCTTTTCTTTATTGTGCGCGTGAAACGTAGGAAGCGTCAGTCGTGTTGATGATCAATTGATCGCCTTCGTTCACAAAGAATGGCACCTGAACGGTCAAACCTGTCGAAAGATGCGCAGGCTTTGTACCGCCGCTTGCCGTATCACCTTTGATCCCCGGATCTGTTTCAGTCACGGTAAGAACCACTGTGTTCGGCAATTCAACCCCTAAAACTTCACCTTGGAATTGAATAACTTGTACTTCCATATTTTCCTGGAGGAATTTCAATTCATATTCAATGCTTTTTTCCGGCAATTCAATCTGATCATACGTTTCAGTATCCATGAACGCATGGACATCGCCGTTTGCATACAGATATTGCATCTTTTTGTTGTCGATTTGTGCTTTGGCAACTTTTTCACCTGCGCGGAAAGTCTTCTCCGTCACACTTCCGGTACGAAGATTACGCAATTTCGAACGGACGAATGCCGCCCCTTTACCCGGTTTCACGTGCTGGAATTCCATTACGCGCCAGATGCCGCCGTCTACTTCAATTGTTACGCCTGTTTTAAAATCATTTACAGAAATCATTTAATTTCCTCCGTTTTTATAAAATGCGAAGCTCTTTTGAAGACTTGGTCAGTCTTTCGTTTCCGGACTCGGTAATCAGTATATCATCTTCGATGCGCACTCCGCCAATACCCGGCAAATAAATTCCCGGTTCAACCGTCACAGCCATGCCCGGTTCAAGGACTGCTTGCGACTTGAATGAAAGAGCTGGCCCCTCATGAACTTCGAGGCCGATGCCATGTCCAGTGGAATGGCCGAATGCATCGCCATATCCTTTTGATTTGATATAATCTCTGCCGATTGCATCAGCATCGAATCCAGTCATTCCTGGACCGATTTTTTCAACGCCCATTTCCTGCGCTTCCAGCACAACCTGGTAGATTTCTTTCAGTTTTTCTGATGGTTCACCGATCGATACAGTCCGCGTGATATCAGAAATATAGCCTTTATACAAAGCGCCGAAATCCATGGTGACGAAATCGCCGGATTCGATTACTTTGTCGGAGGCGACACCGTGCGGCAATGCCGAACGGTAGCCTGAGGCAACGATGATGTCGAATGAAGATGATGTCGCGCCCTGCTTGCGCATGAAGAATTCCAATTCGTTTGAAACTTCAAGCTCGGTCATGCCCGGTTTGATGAAAGTACAGATGTATTCGAATGTATCATCCGCGATTTTTGCTGCAGCTTTCAGGATTTCCACTTCTCCCGGTGTTTTGATCATCCGTATTTTTTCGATGATACCGCTTACCGGCTTTAACTCCACATCCATTTTTTCACCATATTGTTCAAACGATGAATATGTAACAAAGTCTTTTTCGAAACTCAGTGTTTTCACACCTAATTTTTTCACTTGTTCAGCAGCCTCTTCCAGCAGGTTTGTTTTTGCCTGGATTATTTCAAAACCTTTTATTTGGTCCGCTGCCTGTTCGGTATAGCGGAAATCCGTGATGAAAAGCGCGCTGTCTTTAGTGACGATCGCCAATCCCGAAGAACCTGTGAATTCTGTGATGTAGCGAAGATTGAATTCGCTTGTGATCAGGAAAGTCTCAATTTCGTTTTGTGCCATTTCGTTGCGAAGTTTTTGCAGTTTCAAAATAGTCATCCTCTCTGATTTCGTAAAAGCAAGGCATGCAGACCCAGGAAATAGACATCTTTTCCGAAACCCGTGATCTGCCCTTCCACTACCGGCGCCAAATAGGAATGGTGGCGGAATTCTTCTCGTTTGTGAACATTTGAAATATGTACTTCTATAACGGGTACTTGAATGGAAGCGATGGCATCGCGGATAGCAACGCTGGTATGTGTATAAGCTCCCGCATTCAGAACCACGCCGTCAAGATTCTGGCGTTCCGCCTGTTGAAGCCAATCAATAATTTCACCTTCATGATTGGACTGGCTGCAGGTCAATTCAATGCCATTGGCGAATGCGAATTGTTCCAGCTCATGTTCCAATTCAGCAAGTGTAAATGTGCCATATGCATCCGGCTCCCTTTTGCCCAGCCGGTTCAAATTGGGCCCATTCAAAATTAATGCGCGCATCTTCTTCACTCCCCGTCGGTAACTTCTACATTATTTTATCATACGAGTGGAATCGAGCAACTATAAGCGGAAAATTGAACGTTCCTGTAAACCAGGATTTATCTCCATATGAAAAAGCGGAAGCTTGTCGAAAAACATCAATTTCTTTAAACATTTCGCTGCAGGCGGACACGCTCCGCAGGGAGCTGCCTGCTGCTGCATTCTATATCTGAAGAGGTGTTTGACTATTTTTCTCAGAAAACCAAACTAGTTAAATTACTTCTTTATCGAAGTTGAAACTAAGATATGGAGCAAACCAGCGAGACTCCCAAGGGATTAGAAAACGGAGTTGGGTTTCCAACTCCGTTTCGAGCGAAGTGCTGAGATCCACTCGGGCGAAGGGAACCGAGACCGAGTTAGCTAAGAGTTGGCCGAAGCGGGCGAGGACAAGTCTTTGCGACGAAGCTAGCGAAGCGATGCAGGAGCACGGGTTTTCGCAAGCCCCAAGGAAAGCGAAGCTGTTTTGCGGAATATCAACTGCTTATATTTATTTGTTTCTCAACAACATGAAAAAGCGGAAGCCGAGGCTTCCGCTTTTCAGTCTTCAATTTATAGTCCACATTTCAATTGCGCTGAGCAATTGGTGCAAGTGTTGCAGCCGCCCATTTCCTCGACTGTCCCTTTGCGGCAGACCGGACAAGTATCGCCCACTTCTGAACCGATTGTGACATTTGTTGAGCGAAGATCCTGGATGGTATCGATCAAAACGATCGGACGTTTAGTCTGCACTTCTTCCGGCGCTTCATCTTCAAATGTATTTTCTTCTGCTTTCAATGTCAGCACCTGGGAATCACGGCTTCCGTCAACATAGACCGTTCCGCCTTTAGCGCCGCCTTTGTAAAGACGTTCGTAGACGCCTTCCACTTGTTCGACAGTATATCCACGCGGTGCGTTGACTGTCTTCGAAATGGAGGAATCGATCCAGCGCTGGATGATGCACTGCACATCAGCGTGGGCTTCCGGCGCCAGATCCATCGATGTAACGAATGCTTTCGGAAGGTTTTCTTCATCAGCTTCCGGGTTATTCTTCAAATATTCACGGACGATATCCGCTTTCACTTCGATGAACTTGCCCAGGCGTCCACTGCGGTAGTATGTGAATGAATAATATGGCTCAAGCCCTGTGGAGACGCCAACCATGGTTCCGGTGGATCCTGTAGGTGCAACCGTCAGCAAATGCGAGTTGCGGATACCGTTTGCCAGGATGCCTTCGCGAACTTCTTCCGGCATGCCCTGCATAAATCCGGTTTCTGTGAACGCTTTGCGAAGAGCGGCTGTCTGCTCTTCCGTTTCCCCTTCAAGGAATGGGAAACTTCCGCGTTCCGCAGCCAGTTCAGTCGAAACTTCATAAGCCGCAACCGCGATAGTTTTGAAAATCTGATCAACGAGCTCATTGCCTTCAGGCGAACCGTATTCTTTGTCGCAGTAGATCAATAGATCGGCAAGCCCCATGACCCCTAGGCCCACACGGCGTTCACCGAGTGCCTGGATACGATTCTCTTCCAGGAAATACGGAGTTGCATCAATTACGTTATCCTGCATGCGAACACCGACACGCACTGTTTCTTTCAGCGATTCAAAATCAACTTCTTTTGTTTTCGGATCTGCAAACTGCGCCAGGTTTACTGCAGCCAGGTTACAAACTGAATAAGGCGCTAAAGGCTGCTCGCCGCAAGGGTTTGTGGCCACAACTTTTTGGCCGTATGCTTTGGCATTCGTTTTTTCATTGGCGTTGTCGATGAAGAAAATGCCTGGTTCCGCTGAATACGTGGCGCAAACATTGATAAGGTTCCATAGATCGCGCGCTTTCATCGTGCGGTATGTGCGGACTTTATGGCCCATCCGTTCCCATTCGCGTACATCTCCGATTTCCTGCCATTTTTCATTGTAGACAGCCATTTCTTCTTTTGAATAAGATTCTACAGCCGGGAAACGCAAATCGAAATCTTCATCATTTTCAACAGCTGCCATGAAGTCGCTTGTCAATGTTACAGATATATTCGCCCCTGTCAGGAATTCTTCGTTGTGGACCGAATAGGTGCCGCCGTCACGCAGCTTCGTTTCCGCGTCACGCATGATCTTCTCGTTGAATCCGCCCATGCCTGGAATCGACCGGTAGTTAAGGACGCCCTGGTACATCGCTTCTTCTTGTTCCGTCAACGGTTTGAACTTCAATTTATCTTTTGCCAGTTTCTTGATCGTTTCATCTTCCGTGTTTTCAATCAGGTATCTGAGGATACGCGGATTCTGCATTTTGGAAATGATGAATTCCGCAATGTCCGGATGCCAGTCGGCAAGCATGATCATTTGTGCTCCGCGGCGTGAACCGCCTTGTTCGACCAGATGAGTAAGTTTGGCGATATCATCAAGCCACGAAACGGATCCGGATGATTTGCCGTTTACGCCCCGCGCCAATGTATTGCGGGGGCGTAAAGTTGATCCATTCGTTCCGACTCCACCGCCGCGGCTCATAATTTCCATCACTTGTTTCCGGTGATCGGAAATGCCTTCGCGCGAATCCGCGACAAACGGCATTACATAACAATTGAAATAAGTGACATCTGTATCTGCTCCCGCTCCATAAAGGACGCGTCCAGCAGGAATGAACTTCAGGCCTACAAGCTGTTCATAGAATTTATCGAACCATTCCTTGCGTTTTTCTTCCGTCTTTTCAACAGATGAAAGACCCGCCGCATTGCGTTTGGCAATCTGTTCGTAATAAACCTCCAAGGGTTTTTCGATAACGTCAAGCGATCTTACAACAATACCGTTTTCAAGATCATCCTGGTTATCGATTGCGCTGCGGTAATCTTCTTCGATCCAAACTTCCGCCTGATTCGCCGCCGGATTGACCGATACGATAAACCCTAATCCGCGAGCCGGGAATTTCGGGTCCTCTTTAACTGTAAGTACAACAAAATCTCCAGCTTTCAGAGTTTTCTTTTCCGTATCCTTAAATGAATAACGGTCGATCATGACTAACCTTGATACACCTTTATGTGTTGTCGACATATCCGGTGTGATCGGAAACACTTGCGGAAACTGTTCGATGTCCTTATTCAAAGCCTCAGGATTTAACGTAAAAACAGAATTAGTTGCAGAAACCATTTGACAATTCCTCCTTTATATTATAAGAGCAAACACTATATATAGTATTAATACTTTTCCCATGATACTAGATATTGAAACCCGATTCCATAACAAAATTTTGATTCCACTTTTCTTTTTCTCAGAACCATCACTGTGCCAGGGTTTGAAAGAACCCATAAATACAAAATGAGTCGAAAGTGATATTTTTTGCACCTATCCGTATTGAAACAGTTTTTTCAACATGACAAGCTGTAAAATCCCATCGTGTCTGCATTTTGCTTTCTCCAATTCAAAATATCCAAATATTGAATCCTTTATTATCTGTGACTCAAGCGGCTTGTCTCCCTTTGGCAATGATAAATTTTCATGATGGCGGAAATGTCCGGAATCTCCAAAATTTCACAGCATCGCCTCTTTTTCTCGCGCTTCGACTAATATTGGCATTGAATTAAAAGACCCTTATCTCTTATAATAAAGAGAGAATAGAAAGGGGAAAGACCATTGGAATTCTTGTATTTTATCGCAGCGATTTTATTCGCGATTATCGTTTACGCGGTGGTGTCATACTTCCGCATGAAAAAAGCAGTCACAACTTTAACGCAGGACCAATTTATCGAGGGATACAGAAAAGCCCAGCTGATCGATGTGCGTGAGCCGAAAGATTTCGCTGCCGGCCATATCCTGGGAGCACGTAATATTCCTCAGACACAATTGCGCCAGCGCCATAAGGAGATACGTGCAGACAAGCCCGTTTATTTGTATGACCAGAACGGCGCACGTGCGGGCCGTGTAGCGATTTACTTAAAGAAACAAGGCTATGACCATTTGTACCAATTGCAAGGCGGCTTCAAACAATGGACCGGCAAAATCAAATCTAAATCCTGACAGACAGCTCTTCCAGACGGAAGAGCTTTTTTTAAAAAAATTCGCTTTTACGGAGGTCTGACATGACTGAAAATATCCTGTTCCCCCACCATCCAAGCCTAAAAGACAGTTTGCCTGTGTACGCCAGTATAGCTGAAGTTTCAAACAGGATATTCACTTGCCTCAACGGACGTTCGTTGGGATCCTGGAAACATATAGACATAACAGAACCTTTTATGCAATTGCACAGCCATCTTCTGGACATGATGAAAAAAGGGCAGCTGGAGTATGAAACTCTAGCCTTCATCTATGAAGCGCGTCCACAGGGCAGAATTACAAACGCAGCTGAAGATCTTCACAGCACAAACCTTTCAATCGACACGACTTTTGAAAATCGGATCCTTTATTTTCCCGGCCATGATGTCGCAGTCACCCAGCTGACTTTCTATACACACGCGGAAACAAGCTGGCCGGAATTCCAATGCTATGCCAAATCAGTCGAAGACGCTCACAGCTTCTTACAGGCGGTCGATGAATTATTACGGCAGATGCTGATGAATAACATCACCTTTCTGGTTGATACTGAAGATGGGGTTCGCCGCCGGAACTTCAGCAGCCATGCGATCATCGAACGTTCTGACGTCATCCTGGACGAACCCGTCAAAAAAGATATTTTCAGGTCCATTGATGAATTCTTCAAAGACGATGGGCAGTTTTTCAGAAATTACGGCATCCCGTATAAACGGGGAATCCTTCTTTACGGTTCACCAGGCAACGGCAAAACGACGTTGGTCAAATCGATCACCGGATCGACCGAAGCTCCTGTCGTCTACTGGCAGATTACGGAGTACACGAACAGTTCCACCATCCAGGAAGTGTTCAGCATCGTTTCAAGGCTTGCTCCAGCCATCCTGGTAATAGAAGACATCGACTCGATGCCGGAATACACCCGCTCTGTCTTCTTGAATACGCTGGACGGCACACAAGCCCGTGAAGGATTATTCGTCATCGGCACGACCAATTACCCTGAAAAGATCGATCCCGCTTTGATCAACCGAGCTGGACGGTTCGACCGGGCATACGAAATTCCTTCACCTTCCCAGAAGTTGCGAAAAATCTATCTCCAGAAACTGGACATCAACAATATTTTTACAGAAGCGCAATTATCTGATATGGCTAGCCGGACGAAAGGCTTGTCAATATCGCAGCTGAACGAGCTTTATATGTCCAGTGCATTGAATTGGCATTATGACGGAGAATCAGCGTACGAAAAACGCATCGAAGAACTCCTGCAGCAGAATAAAAGAGCTGAACGCAATAACTGGCAGGAAGCCGATTCCTTTATCGGATTTTAATTGAAATGTAAAAAGGCCTGGAAGCAAATCCGCTTCCAGGCCTTTTTTGTGTTCTTATTCAGCTTTGTGGTAACGCAAAACAGGTTTCCGCGCAGCTTTTGTTTCATCAAGGCGTTTGATGACAGTGGTATGAGGCGCATCCTGGACAATTTCAGGATTCTCTTCCACTTCCCGCGCAATCTGGATCATTGCGTCGATGAAAGCATCAAGCGTTTCTTTCGATTCTGTTTCAGTCGGTTCGATCATCATTCCTTCTTCCACGTTCAACGGGAAGTAGATTGTCGGCGGATGATAGCCGAAGTCAAGCAGGCGTTTTGCCATATCAAGCGTTCGCACGCCTAATTTCTTCTGGCGACGGCCACTCAATACAAATTCGTGTTTGCAATGGCGGTCATATGGCAAATCGAAATGCTCCTGCAATCTGCGCATCATATAGTTTGCGTTCAGCACTGCGTACTCCGTTACGGCTTTCAGGCCATCCGGCCCCATAGAACGGATATACGTATAAGCACGGACATTGATTCCGAAGTTTCCATAGAACGGTTTGACACGCCCGATTGACTGCGGACGGTCATAATCGAATGCGAACACGCCGTCTTTTTTGACGAGGATCGGTTTTGGAAGGAACGGCAGTAAATCCTTATTGACTCCTACTGGTCCTGATCCCGGTCCGCCGCCGCCGTGAGGCCCCGTAAATGTTTTATGAAGATTCAAATGGACAACGTCAAAGCCCATATCGCCAGGACGAGCTTTGGACATAACGGCATTCAAGTTTGCGCCGTCATAATAGAGCTTGCCGCCGACTTCGTGGATGATGGCAGCCATCTCCAGGATCTGCTCTTCAAAAAGACCCAAAGTATTCGGATTTGTCAGCATCAAAGCGGCTGTATCTTCCCCGACTACGCGCTTCAAATCCTCCAGGTCGACAAGGCCGTGCTCATTCGATTTAACCGTTACGGTCTCAAATCCAGCAACCGTTGCAGATGCAGGATTGGTGCCGTGTGCCGAGTCAGGAACGATGACTTTCGTGCGTTTCGTATCCCCGTTTGCTTCGTGGAACGCGCGGATCATCATCAACCCTGTCCATTCCCCGTGCGCTCCGGCAGCCGGCTGAAGGGTCACTTCATCCATGCCTGTTATTTCCTTCAAGTGTTCCTGAAGGTCATACATCAATTCCATGGCGCCCTGTACTGTAGACTCGTCCTGCAGCGGGTGGATATTGGCGAATCCGGAATATCTTGCAACAGACTCGTTGATTTTCGGATTGTATTTCATCGTGCACGAACCTAATGGATAGAAACCGGAATCGACACCGTGATTTCGTTTGGATAATGCAGTGTAATGGCGCATGATGTCAAGTTCGGAAACCTCCGGCAGATCTGCCGCCTCATCGCGGACCAGACCTTCCGGCAGTAAATCAGCAAGATCGATTTCAGGTACATCGAGTTCCGGCAGGCTGTAGCCGACGCGGCCTTCTTTAGTCATTTCAAAAATGAGCGGTTGGTTGTCTTTATGCATGAGTAGCCCCCATTTCCTGCACGAATGCATCGATTTCTTCTTTAGTGCGCTGTTCAGTAACGGCGATCAACATATGGTTATCGAACTCATCATAGCTCAAGCCCAGGTCGTATCCGCCGATCATCCCTTTTTGCAGCAGGGAGGCATTCAGCTCTTTGACCGGTGAATCTGTTTTTACGACGATTTCATTGAAATGTGCGCCATCAAAAGCGATTTCAAAACCGGCTGCTTTCAATTGCTGTTTCATATAGTAGGTTTTCGTTATGTTTTGGACAGCCATTTCTTTCGTGCCTTCTTTGCCGAGTGCAGTCATGGCAACAGATGCAGCAAGAGCGTTCAACGCTTGGTTTGAACAGATATTCGAAGTGGCTTTGTCGCGGCGGATATGCTGTTCGCGCGCCTGCAGAGTCAGTACGAAACCGCGGCGGCCGTCTTCGTCCGTCGTTTCACCCACAAGGCGTCCCGGCACTTTTCTCATCAGCGCTTTAGTCACGGCAAAATAACCGCAATGGGGTCCGCCGAACGCTTCAGGGATACCGAATGGCTGTGCGTCCCCCACTGTAATATCCGCGCCCAATTTGCCTGGAGGAGTTAAAGCCCCAAGCGCTAACGGGTTTGATGAAACAGTGAACAATGCCCCCGCTTCATGGACAATCGGTTCGATTTCCTTCAGATTCTCAACCTGGCCGAAGAAGTTAGGATACTGGATCATAACCGCTGCCGTATTGTCGTCAATCATTTCTTTCAAAGCATCAAGATCCGTATGGCCATCTTTCAAAGGAATTTCTTCCACCGCGATGGACTGTCCAAGGGCATACGAACGAACTACGTCACGAGACTCTGGGTGCACCGCGCGCGAAACCAGAATTTTTTTGCGGCGCGTGTGCCCTGCAGCGAGCATTCCGGCTTCCGCCAGTGACGTCCCGCCGTCGTACATCGAAGAGTTGGCAATCTCCATGCCTGTCAATTCACTGATCATTGTCTGGAATTCGAAAATCGCCTGCAGCTCACCCTGTGAAATCTCAGGCTGGTATGGTGTGTAGGCAGTGTAGAATTCCGAACGTGAAATGACATGATCCACGATGATCGGTTTGTAATGGTCATAAACTCCTGCTCCAAGGAACGAAGCATACGTATTGGAATCCGCATTTTTTGCAGCCAATTGCGACAATTCTTTTGTCAATGAACTTTCTGATTTTGCAGGTTTAATATTGTATTCGCCTTTGAACCTTACTTTCTCCGGAATATCGGCAAATAATTCGTCGATCGACTGGATGCCGATTGTATCGAGCATTGCTTTTTCATCTTGAGGCGTCATTGGTAAATAGCGATGTTTCATCGATAGCTGTCCCCTTTTCAATTGAAATTAATTGCTGCGTTTATAAAATGGCGTTTCTACAGTAATAGCTTTCAGGCGCTTATTGCGGATTTCCACTTCAAGTTCCTTGCCAAGTTCAGCATGTTCTGTGGAAACAAGTGCCAGTCCTATATTTTTTTTCAATGTGGGTGATTGTGTCCCGGTAGTCACTTCGCCGATTTTTTCATCGTTCAAGTAGACTGCATAGCCATGGCGCGGAATCCCTTTATCAATCATTTCGATTCCGACAAGTTTACGCGGAACTCCATTTTCTTTTTGGCCGGCAAGAGCCTCTTTCCCGATAAAATCATCTTTAGCCAGTTTGACGACAAAATTGATCCCCGCTTCCAAAGGAGAAATATCCTTTGTCAGTTCCTGGCCGTAAAGTGCCAGACAAGCCTCGAAACGCAATGTATCCCGCGCGCCCAAACCTGCAGGTATAACGCCATCATCCTTGCCTGCTTTTAATATATCGTCCCATAACGCTATGGAAGCTTCAGGAGAAGCGTATATTTCAAAACCGTTTTCACCGGTGTAACCAGTGCGGGAAATGAGAACCGGATAACCGCCGATCAAAACGTCTTTTTTGAAGCGGAAAGGTTTGATGTCCGCCAAACTTTCTTCAGTCAGCCGCTGAAGAATCTGTTCGGCAAGCGGGCCCTGCAATGCGAGCAATCCGTATTGATCAGAAACATTTTTCAGCTCGACACCATCCATCGAGTGTTTTAGCATCCATTCAAAATCTTTTTCGATATTCGAGGCATTGACTACCAGCATATAATTTTCTTCGTCAAAACGGTAAGTCAAAAGATCATCGACGGTGCCGCCGTCAGGATAACACATAGCTGTATACTGAGCTTGCCCATCCTTGATTTTGGAAATATCATTTGTCAGGAGCTTCTGAAGAAATTCCAGGCTGTTCGGACCTGACACCAGAATCTCACCCATATGCGATACGTCGAAAAGCCCAGCTTTAGTTCTTACAGCTTCGTGTTCATCTTTGATGCTTGAAAATTGCACAGGCAATTCCCAGCCCCCGAAATCGATTGTCTTACCGCCGTATTGTGAATATGACTCGAATAGCGGTGTACGTTTTAACTCTCCCATTCAACTTCCTCCTCTTTGATCAAATTCCACAAAAAAAGGACAGAGATTCCCCTGTTAAGGGAAATCTCTGTCCTGGAACCTGAAAGTTTACCGTTACGGTTTTCCTCTTTGGTAGTTGCAGAGCAACACTCTCCAGAGATGCGTCCGGCACGAGTCTTTTTGCCTGAGAGATTCACGGCTGCTGCCATTTGCTCCTTCGGCGACGCTTTTGCGTACTCTCCCCGTGCTTTCATCCGCCCAAATCAAAATGATTGGTCCATAGCGCTATACAGAATCGTATAACTTCGTCTATATCCTAACATTATTGAAGGGTAAGCGCAATCTTTTTTGAGCATCGAGTTCAAACCCGAACATTATCTCTTAATAAACGCAAATCATCCGCCTTTTAATCGATTCACTTGAAAAGCCGCGTATTGTGTAATCTGCCGCAGCGTTCGGAATTCAGTACGGATCGTGATATGGGCAGCCGCTTTATAATGAGGATAACGGGCTTTGTATAAGGCTTCTATCTGCTCTTTCGTCGAATTCACCACAATCGGCCTTTTCGGATCTTTATGGATCCTTCTCCAAATTTCCCGAAACGGCGCATCCAGAAACAATACAAGCCCCGTTTGCCGCATTATCCTTCTATTCACGTCAAGCATTGCCACGCCGCCGCCGGTGGAAACAATGCAATCCTCATCCTTAAGGTTCTGCAGGAATTGCGTTTCCAGTTCTCTGAAAAACGCTTCTCCGCGGCTTTCAAATATAGCAGCCACGGTCATTCCCATTTGTCTCGCAATCTCTTTATCCATATCATAATATGGCATTTTCAACAGGAAACTGAGTCTTCTGCCGACAGCGCTTTTTCCGCACCCCATAAATCCGACCAAATAAATTCTTTTCATCCTACCACCCGATACTACCCAAATCACTCAGGTATTTTATTTTTCTCTACTTCTGCCAGTAGTTGTATAGTAGCATGCCGGTGCATATTTTCCAATCCATCATATATTTTATAATGTTGGCCATATAGCGCTGCGGCATGCGACAGGATTATCATAGCGGCAAGAAAGAAAATGATTGATACTGGGTAAGCGGCGGCTTTTTCGGATTTAAGGACCTGTAATGGCATAGTCCGACCTCTCTTCTTTTCCGTTTGAACGGATTGCGGATACTTTCAGCGTTTTTCCGACGATGCTGAAAGTACAGCTGCTTATGCCGGTCACCATAATTTCATGTCCCTGCCCAAGTCTCTGTTTTCGAATAAAGGTGCCATAAACTTCTATATCGTATTCGTTGACGCCTTGGACGACACGGAATCCCTTTCCGTCGTTGATGATTTCTATAGCGTCAACATCCGTCAGATAGCTTTGCATATCGGCTGTGAATAAGCGCCACTCCACTTCTCCTGGATCCAGGTCTTCCATGAATTCCGCTGTATACAAATAAAATAGAATGATGAGCGGCATGATAGCAGCCACCAGAACCAAATCAATCAGCGCATCGAAATATATGAAGCCTGTTTCAGAACTCAATCTTGGGAATCCTTTTTTAGTTACAAGCATATTGTCTCTTCCAGTGAACGGTAGTTTTTATACCGGACACATAAATCACTGCCGTAATCCCATGAAAAGACCACCCCGTTGACTGTCCTTTCACCTCGGACAGCACCGTATGCCTTTATCGTTTTCGCCGCTTCATGCAATGTCTCAAAAGCGGCAGCGCGCAATTGCTTATCATCGAGTGTCTGCTGCATTTTTTGCACAGTCGGCAACAGCGTGCCGAACAGCATAAAGATAATCAGCAGGCTAAGCATCGTTTCTGCCCATGACAGGCCCTTTTCATCCAGAAAAAACCACCCTTCCTTTTCCAAGATGTACAACAATCGTTTTATCTCCTGTGCTGGTCGCGAACACCAAAGTGCCCGATGCGACCACTGATCCGTTTGACAAATAACTGACGGCAGTCAGATTACCGGTACTTTTCCACACAATTGATTTTGGGAACGGCCGTGAAGAAATGATGTTGTACTGATCTTGCAAAATATCGTATCTGCCCGCCCCCCTGAACATGACAGAAACTGATACGCCGGTTCTATAGGCTTCCGTTTGAGCAAAATAAATATCATTTTTAAGAAGCTGAAAAAACCGTTCTTCTTCTTTTTTCACGGCAATATGATTATATGCAGGCAAACCGATGCCGATTGTCGCCATGAGCAGTGCCAAAACGATCAATACTTCCAGCAGCGAGAACCCTTTATGATTTAAGCCGCCGGTTCTGATGATACAACACCATCAGTGGATATGTTTACAGTGTCACCGTTCGGACAATTTGTTTCATCTGTTTTCAAGTATCCTTCACTGACCAGTTCTGCAACCGTAGGAACCGCTTTTAAATCCATCCGATACGATTCCACTTGCCCCTGGACCATCTGGACAAACGCTTCGCATCCCTTGTCATCTATTGATGACCTTTGCTTTGTAACGTTCGGTATGGCGATGGCTATCAGCACTGTGATGATCAGCATGACTATCAGCATTTCAATTAACGTAAACCCTTTTTGGTTTTTCAACTTCTTCATAATGATCTTCCTCCTTAAATTGTATGGACCAGATTATACATGGGCAAAAGAATCGCCAAATAAGCGGCGACGATGCACGCGGCAATAATGACAAAGAATGCCGGCTGAATTATTTTCAGCCATTTTTGAGTTTGCTGCTCAATTTGTTCCATTTGCACTTCGCTGTAGAGGATCAGTTCTTTCCCCAGGAATCCGGTCAGTTCACCATGCTTCAGGAATGCCGGCATATCCGACGACAGGATTCCCATCCGTTCGACGGCCGCCGACAACGGCTGACCCTGGATAATTTCTGATTTTACGCGTCCGGCTATGAAGCGGATGACTTTGTGATGGTTTTGTTCAGCCAAGACCTGCAGCGATTCCTGAAGCGAAATACCGCTGTGGACCAATGTGCCAAGTTCCCTGGCAATCAGATGCGACCAATAGAGTCGGATGTATTTTTTTACGACAGGGAGACGCAACAGCCAATTGACCTGCACATGGACCTTTTGCGCTTTTAATATCTTCCAGAAAACAAAGGTGCCGAAAAGACATACAGCTATGCCTCCAATAAAATAATCAGGCAGTTTCAGTAAATATGCAGGGACGCCATTACTGTCCCCGCCGCTTTGAAAAGAAGACATCAATTCGGCCAGGTTCGGCACATAATTCATCCGGAAAAACAGGAACAGCAAAGAAGTGAATCCGAGCAAGGAAACCGGATAAACCATTATATTCTTCAATTTTGTCTGAACCTGTTCAGTTCTTCCAAAACTTTTCGCGATGCTCTCCAAAGATTCCGACAGCCTGCCATGGTGTTCTGCTATCTCTACCGGAAAAAGCACACTGTCTTTAAATCCCAGAAATTTCATCAGCTCGGCTGCATTTCCCCCGCTTTTTAATATTGAACTTAATCCCTCGTCAGCAGCTTCGAATGTTCTGCTGTGGATCGGCAACAGCAGTGTAAGCGCAGTAGGCAATAAATAACCTTCTGTCAATAAGGCCGCCAGACGTTCAAGAAACCGGCTGCGGTCACGCAGATGGATCTTCTGTGATCTGCTCCTGACGCTCAAACGCACCAATCGACACGCCCTCCCGGATCTGGCCGACAAATGAAAGGCGTTCCGGCAAAAGGTATGCTTTATTAGCCTTGGCAGCCACCAACGCCTCTTCAAGTCTAGTGCCGTGCAGGATTTCGTATAGGGCGCGGTATGATGGCTTATTATCGCCTATTTCCGCGTATACGGGCATAATACGCTGTGCCGAAACCGCAATCAGGGTCTGCGACATGTCTTCATATGATATTCCCAGATCTTTCAAGCGGTGAAGGCAGCCGACAGAATGCCGTGCATGGATCGTCGAGAATACGAGATGGCCGGTCAGGGCCGCGCGCACAGCAATATGAGCGGTTTCCGCATCCCGTATTTCACCGATCATGATGATATCCGGATCATGCCTTAAAATAGCCCTTAAGCCTGCGGCGTAATCCAGACCAGCTTTTTCATTGACCTGGATCTGCAGGATTGCCTGGTTTTTTCGCTCCACTGGATCTTCAAGCGTTATGATATTGCGATTCAGTTTGTCTGCGCAATGCTTCAGCAGTGAATAGAGGGTTGTGGATTTGCCGCAGCCAGTGGGTCCAGTCAGCAAAATCAAACCTTGCCCCGCTTCGGACAATTTCTCAAGCAATCGTGCAGAATCCCGGAAAGCAGCCAGCTCTTCTATGGGCTTCGCCGCTTCATCCGGCATAATGCGGATTACAATGCTTTCCTTCGTCAAAACAGAAGGCAAAGTTGATATACGAAAATAAAATGATTTGTTTTCTATAGGAAGATGGAAGGAGCCTGTTTGAGGTTTTCTTTTTTCACTCATGTCTAAAAGGGATAGATATTTGAAATAGGCAATCATTCGATCGCCAAAATCAAAGGGGATTTGAGTAACTTGCCGCAATCCTTCAAAAGAGCGGAAAGAAACTTTATAGCAAGAAGGCGCGGGTTGGATATGGATATCAGTCGTGTCGCAGCCAGCAGCTTTTTGGAGCAGCTCGGCGCATTTCCGTTCGATAATTTCCTGCATGATTCCCTCCTGTCCGGATTTGAACAGCGCCGCCTCGCTGTTCCCCCATAGTATAACCACGACTTTTTCCAAGCGCTATAGTTTGTGCCATAATAATTTTTTACCCCCCGCTTTTCGGGGCAAAAATGATTTTTGGAAGCGATACTTTATCTTATGCTTCCTTTGAAAATTTATTAATGCCAGATTACACCGGTTTGTCACAAAGAAAGCCGAACTCGCGGTTTACACATCGACCCGCTTTCCTATATAATAAATATGAGATTATTGTGTTGTGGCAAAGGAGGGATTACCCATGAATAACATGTTTAAATTAATGGGATGGTGGACTGGGATTTTCGCAGTTCTGTTTTATGTAGGCGATATGGTGGAAGTTTCTTTATTGATGGTTGCCAACACCGGATTTTTTGTACTTCTAGGATTTTTAAATATTTCTGAGCGTATGTATCTTTACATCTTCGCAGCTTACTTAACAGTATTCTTCGTCGGCTTCACATACTACTCAACGTTCATCCACATTCCTGGTGGAACGCATTAATCAAACTAATAACCACTAAAAAGCGGCCAGCATTGGCCGCTTTTTAATTTGTCGTGAATCCGTAATCTTAAAGAAATGGATTGTTTTTTTCCTCTTCAGCCGGAGTCGTATCAGGGCCATGTCCCGGAAACAAGACGGTATCCGCCTCCAGCGTCAATAAAGAGGTGCGGATCGAATGGAGAAGCTTCGTTTCAGAGCCATCGATCAAATCCGTCCTTCCTATGCTTCCTTGGAATAATGTATCGCCGACTATAGCGAACCTCTCCTCCGGAAATGAATAGGTCAGGCTTCCTGGTGAATGCCCTGGTGTATGTAACAGGTCCATCCTGAAAGAACCCAACACCAGTTCTGTTTCATCATTGATCAGTACATCCGCATCTTTTATTCGGTAATCCGGCAAAGCCGCATACTTGCCGGAGCCGTTCAAATTCGGACGCCCCAGCCACTCCCTTTCCAGATAGTGCAGATAGACTGGGATATCATATAGATCACGAAGCGCATCCACCGCTCCGATATGATCAAAGTGGGCGTGTGTCAGTAAAATTGCCAAGGGTTTGAGATCTCGTTTTTTCAAAAGCTCCCTGACTCTTTTTTCTTCCTCACCTGGATCGAATATAATACATTCTTTGTTCTCATTCGAAACGATATAACAATTTGTCTGTACAGGACCTAATTCCAATTGTTCGATTTTCAACATTCTTTTCACCTCAGTTATAATTATATCATGCAGCGTTTTCAATTGAATGTTCAAGGGAATGCCACTTTTCACGCTCGACAAAACTATTTAAATTCATTACAATAGTATAGAACACGACGGCACTGGCTGTTAATGTTGAAGGGAGTGTCATATATGGAATCAGGTTGGCTATTAGTAATCATTTTTGCCCTCATTGCTGTTTTGGCGGCAATAGGTACTGTACAGACATTGAAAAACAAAGAAGTTTTAGGATTCTTATTTAATTTCGGAACTTTAGCCATTTTTGGCGGCTTTGCGATAGCTACTGCCATCACTCAAGGCTTCCCGCCACATTTGCATTAATCAGAAAAAGCTGTTGCATCCATTGCAACAGCTTTTTTATTTGCATTTAAATGGCTCGGAAATTCATAAAAAAAATCGGACCCGTGATGGGTCCGATTTTTTTATTCTTCCTCATTCGTCGCAGCAGGGGCTTCGTCAGTCACAAGCTCTCCGGTTTCTTCGTCATAGAATCTGAGAAGGTCGCCGTTGATGATTGCTTCAGAATAGTTTAATTGCTGCAGGGCACGTTCAATATAAGGCTCACAGACCGCCGGATCATCTATTTCACCTGTTTCCAGATCATAGCATGCTCCACCTGCATAAACATTTTCGCTGGTGATGAACCGTCCGTCACGGAACACTGTGAACTCTTCGTGCTCATCTGAGAACAAATCGTCACCGAACTGGATATCTCCATCCGATTCTACACCCATCAAATTCAAGATCGTCGGACGCATATCGATTTGGCCGCCGATTTTTTCGTTGACATGGCCTTCCCCGTATCCTGGGATGTGTACAAAGAAAGGCACCTTTTGAAGCTGAGCAGTTTCATAAGGCGTTATTTCCTTCCCAAGATACTGTGACATCGCAGTATTATGGTTTTCGGAAATTCCATAATGGTCACCATACATGACGATAATGGAATTTTCATAGAGTCCCTTATCCTTCAATTCATCGAACAATTCTTTGACAGCTTCATCCAGATACCTTGCCGTTTGGAAATAACGGTTCAATGTGCCTGAATTGGAATCGAACTCAGAAATGAATTTGTCTTCTTCATCCAAATAGAACGGATGGTGATTCGTCAATGTCAATAAACGGCTGTAGAACGGCTGCTGCATTTCAGTCATATGTTCGACTGACTGCTGCATGAAAGGAACATCCTTCATGCCCCAGTTCACCGCCTGGCCTTCTTCGACTGTAAAGCTTTCCAAATCCTGGAATTCGTCAATCTCAAGAGCCTGATACATTATATCGCGGTTCCAGAAACTTTTCGTATTGGCATGCTGCACGTTAGTGAAATACCCATTTTCCCCAAGCTTTTCAGCCATTGAATTATAGGTATTGCCGCTGTGCGTGAAGAAAACGGCACTGCCTCCGCGAGGGTAAAGTGAGTTTTCCAGAATGAACTCAGAGTCGGAAGTTTTCCCGAGACCGGTCTGATGGTAGAAATTCGGGAAGTAGATCGTATCCTCGTCTTTCGTCAGTTCATTCATGAACGGCGTAATCGTCTCACCGTTCATCTCATTGTTCAACACGAAAGTTTGGAGCGATTCGAGTGTTACGACGATCAGATTGCGATCTTTGGCTATGCCGTGCATTTCCTTGGATGGTTCAGCCTGGGTTGAACTTACGTAATTGGTGACTTCAACCAATTCAGAGCCATTTGCAAGCGCGCGCTGCGCTTGTGATTTCGATTGAATATACACATCGTAAAGATGGTAATTGTACATCCCGATATTCTTCACAAGCATCTCTCTGTCAAAACTCCGCGTCAACAGCTGCGGACGTTCCGCTTCAGCCAATCCCAAGTTGAAGAACATAAGAGCGGCCGAAAGGATAAAATACGCTTTTCTTTGAACAGAAGAAGCTCTTTCGCTGATTTTGGCTGTCGGCAAAAATTTGATCGCCAGCAAAACAATCAGGAAATCCGTGAAGTAGAATATGTCTGTCCAGAATATACTGGCTGCAGCACTGGATTTCAAGTCCCCGAAATTCTGGGTTTGGAATAACAGCGGCAGCGTTATGAAATCACTGAAGAAGCGGTAAAATGCGACGTTTCCGTACAAAACAGCTGAAGTCAGTAAAGTCATAATCAGCAAATAACGGTTTTTGGCCTTTTCGCTCTTGAAGAACAAGGCAAAGCCGTACAGGAACAAGAGCATGCTCAGCGGATTAATAAACAAGATGAACTCTTGCAATGCATTATCAATCGTAATCGAAAATGCGGTTTTATAAACAATATAGGTTTTTAACCAGGTTGCGATGATCGCGATTGCAAGAATTGAATGTTTAGGCCATTCTTTTTTTAACATCCCAAAACATCCTCCTCTTTTCAATACATTTTCTCATGAATATCAATTCCATTTCTTTTTGAAATCACAGATTAATTGTTAATCCAATGTTTACAAAAATATTATATAACCTCAACATAATATTTACCCTCTTAATAGACGGATGAAACGCCGGAAAGTTTCAAAAAAACGGAAATTCTTTTAGATTTTATTCTGCTCGCTGCGCAAAATCAATAAAGCCGAAGAAAATTCTTTTGGTGTAATGAACTCCAATCGATAAAGTTCCCTTATTTCTTCTTCCATCAAATGCAGATCCGCTTTTTTATCGGCTGTGTAAATGATTGTCCCGTATCTCTTCAGCAGCTGCATCACATCATATAAATTATTCACCTTTTCACCTGCTTTGCATCCCGGCAGCCATATTCAGTGCAGATGCGCTGAACAGGGATGTCATGCACTTCGACAGGGATGGAGTCTTTAACCTGGCTGGCAAAAGCGAGCGACATGGTTGGTCCACTGTAATCCGTCAGATAGCGGTCATAATAGCCTCCGCCAAATCCGATCCGGTAGCCGTCATGTGAAAAAACCACACCAGGCACAATCAGCAGATCTATTTTCTCGGGCTTCACTTGTTCCGTTTTTGCGATAACAGGTTCCAGAAGCTTCATATAAACGGTTTCCAATTGATCGAAATTTTCAATGTTCCTGAAATCCATCCCTCTTGAAATCGGTTCGCATTTTGGCACAGCTGTCTTTTTCCCGGCTTTCCAGCATTCTTCGATAAGCCTGTGGGTATCGACTTCAGGAAAAGATGAAATTGTAAGTCCGATTACTTCAGCTCGCTGAAAAGCTTCTTCTTCCATGAGGAATTGTATGATCGCTTCCGATTTTTCCCGATGGTCTTCCGGATCCATAGCCTTCAACTTTTTGATCATTTCTTTGCGCTGGCTCGATTTATCCATAACAGGCACCCCTTTAAAAGAAAAAAGCCAAAACCCAGAGGTTTTGGCGGTCCATTTATTACTTCGTTTCACGGTGTAAAGTCATTTTTCGTTCACGTGAGCAATATTTTTTCATTTCAAGACGCTCAGGGTTGTTGCGCTTATTTTTAACAGTGCTGTAGTTACGTTCGCTACATTCTGTACAAGCTAAAGTGATGTTAACACGCATCGGTTTCCCTCCTAATTCTTTCAAAGATCATTTTTAAATAAGCAAGATCTATACGACTTAATTATTATAGCATATATCACAATAAAGTCTACTGATAAAATCCATAAAATATCTGCAGGGCAAATGAAATTTCAAAGCCATAAAAATAGCCGGCGGAAAGAATCCCGCCGGGCCGTCCTTATTTATTCAGATCATAATGCCTGCCGCGCACAAGGTAGAATAATTGTTCCGCGATATTGGTTGCATGATCCGCTGACCGTTCCATATAGCGGCCGATAAATGCCAGTTGGGTGATTTGGCTGATCTTGCGTGGATCTTCGCTTCCTGCAAGCATTAACTGAGTCAATACCTGTCCGTACAGGTCATCCACTTGGTCATCCAGATCCGCTATTTCTTTTGCTTTCGCTACATCTTCCTCCACAAAAGCGTCGATCACCTGCAGCAGCATGGTCGTCGCGAGCTTATGCATTTTTTCGATTTGTGCGATCGGAGCCAGATGTTCCTCCTTGCCGAGACGGATGGTTTCCTTTGCGATATTCACGGCGTAATCCCCTACCCGCTCCATATCCGTCGCCACTTTGATGATGACAATCAATCGCCGTAAATCAGTTGCAACCGGAGATTGTTTGGCAATCAGCAATATCACCCGGTCATTGATTTCTTCTTCCAGCCTGTTGATCGCGACATCATCCTCGATGACTTCCAGGGCCGCATCGATATCATGGTTAAGCAGCGCACTGACCGATTTTCCAAGAGCATCGACTGCCATCGTGCTTAACTGGATCAGCTGGTCCTGGGATGAATGCAATTCTGTATCGAATTTTTCACGTACTGACAAAATGGAACGCTCCCTTTCTTACCCGAACCTGCCGGAAATATAATCTTCTGTGCGTTTGTCTGACGGATTGGAGAAAATTGTATCCGTCTTGTCGTATTCGATGACTTCGCCGTTGAGGAAAAACGCCGTCTTATCAGAAATACGGGCAGCCTGCTGCATATTATGCGTCACTATGATGATGCTGTAATCTTTTTTCAGTTCCTGTACAAGTTCCTCAATTTTAAGCGTCGAAATCGGGTCGAGCGCAGAAGTCGGCTCGTCCATCAAGATGACATCCGGTTCAATCGCCAATGCGCGGGCGATGCAGATCCGCTGCTGCTGGCCGCCGGAAACACTGTATGCATTCTCATTCAGGCGGTCTTTCACTTCGTCCCAGATGGCTGCCCCACGAAGACTTTTTTCCACGATTTCATCCAGGATTTTTTTATTTTTTATCCCATGGATCCGCGGTCCATATGCAATATTGTCATAAATGGATTTGGGAAACGGATTCGGCTTCTGGAAAACCATGCCGACACGGGTCCGCAATTCCTCAACACCATAATCCTTATCGAAGATATTGCGGCCACGGTAAAGAATCTGGCCGGAAGTCTTTACGGATGGAACAAGTTCCACCATCCTGTTCAAAGTTTTCAAATACGTGGATTTACCGCAGCCGGAAGGCCCTATAATTGCGGTAACTTCATTTTCCTTTATATCAAGTTCGATATTTTTAAGCGCATGGTTGGCGCCGTACCAAAGATTCAATTGCTTCGTTTCATAAACTGATCTGGATGCTGCTGCAGCCGTTCCTTCCGCTTCATATCCCGCGGTTTTGTTTTTTTGATCCAATACATGTGTCATTGACATAGTAGAACCCCTTCCACTCTAATAGCGTTTCTCGAATTTATTGCGGATAAAAACTGCGACTGAATTCATCAACAGGAGAACAACCATCAATACGATGATGCCTGCTGCCGCGACCTGCTGGAATTCCTGCTGCGGACGGCTGGACCAATCGTAGATCTGCATAGGCAGAGCGGTAAATGTGTCCATAACCCCAGCCGGCAGGAATTGGATGATGACCGGCACACCGATTACGATCAATGGAGCGGTCTCACCAATAGCTCGCGACAGGGCAAGTATGCTTCCTGTCAGAATTCCCGGAATCGCGGCCGGCAGAATGATTTTCACTATAGTCTGCCATTTTGTGGCGCCCATCCCATACGATGCATCCCGCAGTTCTCCCGGCACTGACCGGATCGCTTCCTGAGAAGCCACGATGATGACCGGCAGGATCAAAAGACTCATAGTGAATCCCGCTGCCAGGATGCTGTTGCCCAGTGCCAGCGCCCGGACGAAAATGGTAAGTCCAAGCAAGCCGAAGACGACTGAAGGCACACCGGCAAGATTTGATATATTCATGCGGATAAAAGTCGTTATCCGATTTTGCCTGGCATACTCCTCCAGATAAAGCGCTGACCCCACTCCAAGGATTATCGATGTCGGTGCTACTACAGCCATCAGCCATATCGAGCCGACCAGCGCCGCTTTAATACCCGCCTGCTCAGGGAACCTGGAAGCGAAATTCGTCAGAAAACCGAATGATAAGTGGCTGATGCCTTGTGTAACGATCTGATACATCAAAACAAAAAGCGCTAATAAAGCTGTCAAAGTAGCAAGAAGGAAAATTGATTTAAAAATGGTATTGACGACCATTCTTCCATTCATCCGTCTGACGACAGTGTCATGTTCAACGTATCTCATATCAATATTCCTCCCTGAAACGTTTAGAGACATAATTGGCTGCAATATTCATGAGCATCGTGAATATGAACAGGGTGAATCCAACTGCGTAGATTGAATAGTAAATTGTTGTGCCGTAACCGGCATCACCTTTGGAAACTTGAACGATATAAGCCGTCATTGTCTGAATCGAACCGGTGAAATCACCATCGAATCTGGGTGTCGAGCCGGCGGCAAGGGAAACAATCATTGTTTCACCAATTGCGCGTGACACTGCAAGCACGACTGAGGCTACGATTCCTGACATAGCGGCAGGCACCGTAATTTTCCAGGCCACTTCGAATTTTGTAGAGCCCATCGCAAGTGCGCCTTCCCGTATGCTTTTCGGTACGGATGACATTGCGTCTTCGGAAAGGGAAGCTATCATCGGAATAATCATGATCCCTACGACAATCCCCGGTGAAATAGCATTGAATATTTTAATATCAGGAAAGAAGCCTTGAAGTACTGGTGTAACGAATGTCAATGCGAAAAATCCATAAACGATTGTTGGAATCCCCGCTAAAACTTCGAGCATCGGTTTCAATACCCGCCTTACATTTTCACTGGCATAATCACTCAAATAAATCGCTGCTGAAATGCCGATCGGCACCGCAACCAGAATCGCGATCAATGTCACTTTCAGCGTCCCTACTATAAGCGGCAGGATTCCGTACTGCGCTTCCTTATTCGAAAATGGCAGCCACGTGGTGCCAAAAATAAATTCTGTTATGGATACCCTGGTAAAGAAAGTGATCGTTTCAACAATCAATGTCAGCATAATGCCTATTGTTGTCAACACGGATACCGATGCAATGAGAAACAGAATGAACGGTATCAATTTTTCCACGAATTGTTTGTTTTTCTTGCCTTTCGACTGCGCGATCATTTCCTGCACCCTATGCTGCATAATGAATCCCCTTTCAACCCCAAAAGGTGAGCAGTGGCTGCTCACCCTGTTTCTGGACTGTCTAAGATTATTTCAAAGCTTCCAAGTCGGCCAAGCCTTTTTCATATTCCTCTTCCGGCAATGCTACATACCCAACCGCTTCGGCCATTGCACCGGCGTTTTCAAGTGCGTATTCAAAGAAATCATAAGCGGCTTCGTTTTCACTTGCAGAGTCATTGCTCACGTACGTGAACAGCGGACGTGACAGTGGTGAGTATTCACCGGACTCAATGGTTTCATTTGTCGGTTCCACACCATCGATCTTAACAACCTTCAATGTATCTTTATTCGCTACATAATATGCATATCCGAAGAACCCGATTGCATTTGGATCAGCCTGTATGCCTTGAACCAGTGTGTTGTCATCTTCGGAAAGTGTAGCTGAGCTTACCAGATCTTCATCTTCAAGGATAACTTCATTGAAGTAATCGAATGTGCCTGAATCTGTTCCTGGTGCATAGAATACAACTTCTTCATCTGGCCATTCCGGGTTGATGTCTGACCATTTTTTCACAGAACCATCTTCAACCCAAAGTTTTTTCAAGTCTTCGACTGTTAAATCTTCAACCCAGTCGTTTTCCTGACTGACCACAACTGACAATCCGTCATAAGCCAGCAGAAATTCCGTATAATCGAGTCCAGCTTCCTCAAGAGCAGCAATCTCTTCTTCTTTGATAGGTCGGGACGCGTTAGAGAAATCAGTTTCACCCTGCATAAATTTCTCGAAGCCGCCGCCTGTACCAGAGACGCCCACCTGAACCTGAACACCAGGCTGAGCTCCGGCGTATTCTTCCACAATGCCTTCCATGATCGGTGCTACTGTAGATGATCCATCACCTGAAACTGAACCTTCAACTTCTCCGGCTGTTGCTGAGCCGTTTTCCTGCGCCTGGCTTCCTTCTTCAGTGCCGCCTCCGCATGCTGCCAGCAGCATCGTCGAGCCAAGAATTGTTGAAGCCATTTTGAATTTCCAGTTTTTCATCAGTTACGCCCCCAAATAGTTTGTTTTGTTTACAGTCTTAACTATAAAGAACCATTGTTGAGGACATATAAAGCCATTGTTAAGAAATTGTAAATGTGAAAATTAGAATTGCAGACGCAAAAAAGCCCGCTCTGCTTATTGGGCAGAACGGGCTTTCAGTCTTATTCATTTTCAGCATCTATCGGATCTTCTTCGCCTTCTTCAATTACTTCATTGGAGTAAGGAGGTTTAATGATTGACGGAGACTCTTCCGATTTGGTTTCGCGGAGTTCGAAGTATTTATCGAGTGCTTCACGAACTATCAAATTGCTGGTCGGCGGGACTATACTTGTGTTTGTTGTAATGTAAGGGATCATCACCGCGTATGCAACTTCCGGGTTTTCATATGGAGCAAAACCTACATGTGTTGTTGTAATGGAATCTTTCGTATAATAAGGGCTCGTTTTATCATCATAGAATTGAACCTCTGCAGTACCGGTCTTTCCGGCTGCCGTATAGTCTGTGTCCTTGAAATACGATCTGGCTGAACCTTCGTTTCCGACATAGACGTTTCGCATGCCCTTTTTCAGATGATCGATTTCCACCTGCGGGTTACTGATTCGATTCAGGATTTTCGGCTCGACCACGGTTTCCACTGGACCCAGGTTCTTCCCGTCAGTCGAAGCGCCGCGAATCTCTTTAACAAGATGAGGCTCCATACGATATCCATCATTTGCAATTGTTGAAATATATTGCGCCAATTGCATCGGAGTATAGGTATCATACTGGCCGATAGCAAAATCAAGTATTTTACTTCCATCACTTGAACCGCCGTTATAACCTGAACCTTCATATGGAAGGTCAATGCCTGTTTTGACGCCAAGTCCAAATTGTGCGAATGAATTTCTCATAGTATCGAAAGAACTGGCCGATATATCTATCGGCTCTTGATAGGCATAAGTCTCATTCGCTATTGCCAAAGCTATTTTAAACATATAAACGTTGGATGAACGTTCGATTGCTTTAAGATCTGACATCGGTATTCTATTAAACAATGTTTTATTGAAAATGGATCTTTTAAGTGGCGTGTCCTTAAACTGTAAAGGTTCATCAACCAAATATCCGTTCATTTCCACTGCGTCTTGGGCATAACCAGTCAAAAGAGTCGCCCCTTTTACAGAAGACCCGGACGCATAAGCGGCGGTAACTGCAGCGTACGAATGATCCTGAATGACCATTTTCCCGTTTTCATCCCGGTCGATCCGCTTGCCGACCATTGAAAGGATTTCACCCGTGCGGGGATCCATCATGACAAGATAGGCATCCTTCACTAATTGTGAGTTGGGACCCGCTTTTAATTGGCGTAAATGCTTTTCTACAACATCTTCTACAGATTTTTGCAATTCGCTGTCAATCGTCAGCATCAGGTCCTTGCCAGGTTTCCCTTCATCTGCAGGGATCGTATCAATTACGCGGCCTCTGCCATCAGTGATATTTTTTACCACAGATTTTTGCCCCTGCAACACATGCTCATATTCTTGTTCTAAAAAACTTGTTCCGACACGGTCATTGCGAGAGTAATCGCGTGCCAGATAATATTCAAGGCTGCTCGAAGGAATTCCCTGTTCCGGTGTAGTGGTGCTGCCGAGAATCGTCAGGTCACTTGTTTTTACCCGTTTCCAGTCAGTAATGGTGTTGACGCCTTTAAGTTTCGGATCAGTCAATCTTTCTGATACACGAGCGAATTCTTCCGGTGTCACGTCTTCGTTTTTGATAATTTGCGGAGACAGAGCATAACCGGATGTCATCTCACGGAAAATCGCCAAAGTTTCGATATCTTCAGCAGTCAGACTCCCAAGCTCTTCTTCCGTAATTTTCTCACGTATCAGCGCATCCAATTTGCGCTGCTTTTCTTTTTCAGTGATTTCTTCATTCTGGATGGCTTGGCGTTCCTCATCTGTCACTTTCGCTGTCGCTTCCTCAGTGTTAAGCATTATATAAAAATCCTGTTTATCCCGTTCGGTGACTCGTTTATCGTCTTTATCAATCAATTTCGCCAGTTCTCTTGCAGTGTCCAGCATTTCTGAGCGCTTAGTGGTCTGCATAGCCGTATATGTAATGGCACTGACCGGATCGTTGTCAACAAGAACACGGCCTTCACTGTCGAAGATGCGGCCCCTCGGCACACTGGTATTGACAGGCACTTCTTCTGTTCTCGCTAGCGCACGAGCGTAATCTTCACCTTTGACGATCTGCAGATATCCGAGTCTCAGGATCAGCATGGAGAAAAGAAGGAAGATGGAGAAAAAAAGGACATTCATGCGAAAGACGGTATGGGATTTCAGCTTCGACTTCGCCTGGCTTACTCTCCTTTTTGTGGGTTGGCTCATTTAGTAAAGGTCTCCTTTCGGTGAAATATCCAAAAGCTAGTATATCATCGAACAGCAAAAAACACACACTTTTTCAGACGAAAAAGTGTGTGTCAGGTTGCATTTTATCGTTTATTATTTTGCAGCTTCGTAGCGTTTTGAAACTTCGTCCCAGTTTACTACGTTCCAGAAAGCAGCCAAATAGTCAGGGCGTTTGTTCTGGTATTTCAAGTAGTAAGCATGCTCCCAAACGTCAACTCCAAGAATCGGCGTTTTGCCTTCCATCAATGGAGAATCCTGGTTGGCAGTTGAAGTTACTTCCAATTCGCCGTTGGATACTGTAAGCCAAGCCCATCCTGAACCAAAGCGAGTTTTGCCGGCATTTTCAAATTTAGTTTTAAATTCGTCAAAGCTGCCGAACTTGCTGTCGATTGCTTCCGCAAGTGCACCTGATGGAGCGCCAGTGCCGTTTGGAGTCAATAATTGCCAGAATAATGAGTGGTTTGCATGTCCTCCGCCGTTATTGCGTACAGCTGTACGGATATCTTCAGGAACAGCGTTCAAATCAGAAATCAATTCTTCAACTGATTTAGAAGAAAGATCGTCGTGGCCTTCCAGGGCAGCATTTACATTAGTTACATAAGTATTATGGTGTTTCGTGTGGTGGATATTCATCGTCTCTTTGTCGATGTGTGGTTCCAGTGCGTCATACGCGTAAGGTAGTTCCGGTAATTCATAAGCCATGATTAAATTCCTCCTTGAGTCTATTGTTCTACTTTCATAGCGTATCAAAGTTTATAAGTTGATACAATTAAAATGCATGAACATCCAGATTAATCAGACCTTCGACTGAGTCAAACCACGATGAAGAACAAAATCACCATAACCAATTGGATGATGCCCTTTGTAAATACCGAGGTAATAAAACCGACGACGGAACCGATGCCGGATCTGAAAGCCTGTTTGAAGTTTGACCGATTAAAAATCAGTTCAGCGCCAATTGCTCCCACAAACGGGCCGATGATGATCCCGATAATCGGGATGACGAACGGACCGATGATGAGTCCAAGCATACTCCCCCAGAATCCCGCCCTTGAACCGCCAAATCGTTTGACGGTATAGGCGTTTGATAAGGCGTCCGCGCTGAAAAGCAGGCCGACGAACAATAATTGGATCAGCCAGAACCACCAAGGCAGGTCCGCAAACTCGAAAAACAGGCCGTACATGATAAACCCTCCGAAGATAAACAGCACTGCTGGTATGACGGGATACACCAAACCGATAAATCCGATTACAAAAAACAGTAAAATAACAATCCAGCCGATCACTTCCAATGCTTCCATAGCCGTTCCTCCCCTTTGAGAAAAGCGACAGCGCCCGTTTAGCTCTGAAAGGCATAAGACGATCTGGTGGAGCGGCGGTTCTTGCCGCAGAGCCAGAACGGCTTATGACCCTAAGAGTTGGGCCGCTGGAGTCTGGACAGATATCCGCTCCTTTTTTAGCTTTCTCAAACTTAATGAAGTACTTCATTCAAATAAATTAAAATCTCCCTTCCATCGTGCCTTACATTATTTAAAATGTAAAGAAAGATGAAAGGGAGATTATTTATATCAGGAAAATGTTCTGAAGAATGTGTTTTCGCTTTTCTTAAGCGCGGTTGCCGAGAATCGCTTCCGCAATATTCACTGAGTGGTCACCGATTCGCTCAAGGTTGCTGACAATATCAACGAACACGATGCCAGCCTGCGCAGAACATGCTCCTTCATTTAAGCGAAGAATATGTTTCTTACGGAATTTGCGTTCCATCTTATCGATGAGGTCTTCCTGTTCAGCAACTTCACGGGCAAGCTCATGGCTTGTCGTATCAAGTGCATCCAAAGCCTTTTGCACTGTCGCGATAGTCAATGTAAACATTTCTTTCAAATCTTCCATTGCGTCTTCAGTAAGATTTACCCGGTTATTAACCTGATAATCGATCAATTCAATGATGTTTTCGAAATGGTCACCGATCCGTTCGATATCACGGACAGTTTCCATCATCATCGTATGGCGCGTTGAATCCGCCGCTGAAATTGATTCCGCTGAAATCAATACAAGGTAATCAGTGATTTTGCTGTCAAGATTGTTTATTGCGTCTTCCAGCTGGTAGCCGGTTTCCGCATTTTTCGAACTCTTCGTTTTAAGATATTCATAAGTTTCCTGCAGACCCTGCACCGAATATTGGCCCATGCGTAAAATTTCCTCTTTTGCCTGTCCAAGAGCGATTGAAGGCGACTGCTCGATGAAATGAATGTCAAGATGCTTCGGTTTGAATTCGATTGTCACTTCTTCGCCCGGTATCAATCTTGTCACCAGGTAAGCCCATAGCCCGATTAACGGGAATTGGATGATTGTATTTGCAATGTTGAATGTTCCGTGGGCAAATGCGATCTCCATTTTCGGCTCCAATCCCAATGTGCCGCCAAGCCAAGCCACATAAGCCGTGAATGGCACAAGCAAGATCAGGAAGATGACAGACCCTATAACGTTGAACAGGACATGGACGGCTGCTGTACGGCGGGCTGCGACTGACGTGCCCAGTGCAGCCAGAACCGCTGTAATGGTTGTACCGATGTTATCGCCAAAAAGCACAGGAAGGGCAGCTTTCAAATCCACAAGCCCTTCAGCGTAAAGTCCTTGCAGAATTGCAATAGTACCACTGGAACTTTGTACAATTAATGTAAAGATGGTTCCCACTGCTACACCTAAAATTGGCATTTCACTCAAATTGACCGTCATTTCGATGAAAGCCGGCAATTCACGCAACGGCTTCATCGCCCCGCTCATCGTTTCCATCCCGAAGAACAAGCCACCGAAACCAAAAATAACCTGACCGATATTTTGTACTTGATTCTTTTTAAAGAAGAATATCAGGAAAGCACCGACTGCCATAATCGGCAAAGCGTATGCCCCTACATCAAGACCGATGATGAAAGCCGTCACCGTCGTACCGATATTCGCTCCCATGATGACACCGATTGCCTGGCGCAGGGTCATGAACCCGGCACTTACAAGTCCGACGACGATAACTGTCGTACCTGAACTGGACTGGATTAGAATAGTTACGACAATACCAACCAAGACTCCCATAAACGGATTGGTTGTAAAACGATCCAATATATCCCGGAGTTTATCCCCTGCTGCTTTTTGCAAAGCGTCCCCCATATATTTAATGGAGAAAAGGAATACACCAAGTCCGCCAAAGAAGGCGAATAGTATTTCTTGCCAGTTCATTTCCACGATTAACAATCACTCCTAGATTAGCGTATTGACACCTTGTCTATTATGAATAGTTCTATAGCGAATTGTAAATACCTTTAATTAAAATTTACATTCCCGTAACAAAGCGCAAATTTTTCTATTTAATATCATGGTAGGATAGGAATATAGATGAAAGGAAGATGAGATTGAACATTTACCAATTGTTTAAGGCCAGTTTAATGGAACCTAAAAAGCAGGCAGCCGTCAGGATATTATCGATAGGCAAAATGATGCGCTTTGTATTCCTGTTTATCCTGCTGCTGACAATCGCTGCTTTTATCGAATTTGTCATAGGGTTGAACAGCGTTTCCGGCGACCTGGAAGGTTTACTCGTTTATATAGAAGAAATCGAGTGGCTGCTCTATCCTTTGGCGTTTATTTTGCTTTTCGTCTCCACTACTCTTTACCACTTCATAAAGATCAGTTTATTCGCGTGGGTCGGAATGGCGATTCTAAATGCCCGTAAGCGCCGCGGAGAATATCGGCATCTGTGGCGGACCGCCGCTCTCGGCGTCACATTTCCGACAATTTTATCATTCACTGCCGGCTTTTTTACAGAAAGCGAATGGGTCCCGCTTCTGATATCGCTGCTCACTTTAGTTTACCTTTATCTGGCAATCAAGTATTATCCGAAAAAGCCGCCGCAGCGCAAGTAGGCCATAAAAGCTCTTTCTTGTATTTTACAAGCCGTGACTGCTAAAATAGCAATAGGCATCCCTAGTACCGGAGAGGAAATCATTTCCTCCATTAATCCGGCAGAAGAAAACCGGGATCGGCGAAACAGCCGGAATATCCCAAAAGGAGAGATAATTGATGAGTGAAATCATTCACCGTTCAAAAACACGCCCCGTTAAAGTTGGAGACATCACAATCGGCGGCAGCAATGAACTTTTCATTCAAAGTATGGCTACAACAAAAACACATGACGTGGAAGCGACAGTCGCTGAAATTCTGCGCCTCGAGGAAGCAGGCTGCCAGGTTGTCCGCGTAGCATGTCCGGATGAACGCGCAGCGTACGCTATCGGCGAGATCAAAAAGCGCATTAACATCCCTCTAGTTGTCGATATCCACTTTGACTATAAATTAGCGCTGATCGCAATCGAGCAAGGCGCTGATAAAATCCGCATCAACCCAGGCAATATCGGCCGACGCGAAAAAGTCGAAGCTGTCGTTAACGCGGCAAAAGCAAAAGGCATCCCGATCCGCATCGGCGTCAACGCCGGTTCACTCGAGAGAAAAATTCTTGAGAAATACGGCTACCCTACTGCAGATGGAATGGTTGAAAGTGCCCTTCATCATATTAAAATTCTTGAAGACCTTGATTTCCATGACATCATCGTGTCACTTAAAGCATCAGATGTGAGCCTTGCCATCGAAGCGTATGAAAAAGCTTCCCAGGCATTCGATTATCCGCTCCACCTTGGGATCACCGAATCCGGCACGCTATTCTCCGGTACCGTTAAGTCGGCTGCCGGCCTTGGCGCATTGCTTGCAAAAGGCATTGGCAACACGCTTCGCGTTTCATTGAGCGCCGATCCTGTCGAAGAAGTAAAAGTGGCACGTGAAATGCTGAAAGTGTTCGGCCTTTCATCAAATGCCGCCACTTTGATTTCCTGCCCGACATGCGGACGCATTGAAATCGACTTGATTTCGATCGCCAATGAAGTCGAAGAATATATTTCCCATATTAAAGCACCGCTTAAAGTGGCAGTTCTTGGCTGCGCTGTAAACGGACCGGGAGAAGCGCGTGAAGCGGATATCGGAATTGCAGGTGCCCGCGGTGAAGGATTGCTGTTCATGCACGGCAAGACTGTCCGCAAAGTGCCGGAAGAAACAATGGTGGAAGAACTGAAAATTGAGATCGACAAGCTTGCAAAAGAATATTTCGAAAAACAAGCCGCAGAGAAAGCGGAAGCGGAAAAACAACAAGTCTAAGGTAGTGATGCTATGAGATACCGTTTCGGAATAGATATTGATGGCACAGTGACTTCACCGACGTCGCTGATCCCTCATATAAATAAGCAATTCAACAGTGAGTTGACCCTGGATGACATTAAAGAGTATGATCTTACATCCGCCCTTCCCCATTTGGAGCCTGGAGAATTCTACTCCTGGTTCCGGGAAGCGGAGTCAGCCATATACGCTTCATCCCCGGTATCGGAAAACGCTAAGAATATTCTGAACCAGTGGAAAGAGCAATATGAATTATTCTATATATCCGCTCGCGGCGAGAATGTAATGGATATTACGTTCGAATGGTTCAAAAAACATGCTATCGCTTACGATCACATTGAATTGATCGGCACCCACAAAAAGATTGCCGCAGCGAAACGCCATAATGTCGACCTCTTTTTCGAGGACAAACATGACAATGCTGTAGAAATCAGTGAAGAGCTCGATATTCCTGTTATCCTGTTCAACACCCCTTACAATCAGGATCCGATTCCCGACAAGGTTATACGCGTTTATAACTGGCTCGAAGCGGAACAATGGGTGGATAACGAGTTTGGAATCAAAAGCGCTTTAACAATTCAAAATAAATAGGAAAAGCCGATTGCTTCTCTGAGCAATCGGCTTTTTTATTTGGGTATTGGCAGCATTAAAATGATTTGTATGAAAACACGGGGCACTGTCGCTTTTCGGTGTCCAGACTCCAACGGCCCAGCTCTTCGGGTCATAAGCCGGTCCAGCTATGCTGCCAAGGCCGCTCCGCTATTCCGTCTTATGCCTTTCAGAGCTTAACGGGCGTTGTCGCTTTTCGGTGTCCAGACTCCAGCTGCCCAGCCCTTCGAGTCGCTTCGGCCTTGCCAGCAATGGCAAAGAACGCCATTACTTTCAAGACCTCCAGCGCTTGTCAGGGCTTAACGGGCGCTTACGCTTTTCTTTATTTACAAGCAGGACATTTCCCATAGATTTCGAATTTATGGTTATCGATTTCATACGCCGGCAGCGCAGCTCCAAGCATATCCATCGGGCAAACCGGAATTTCCTTTATTTTGCCGCAGTCCATGCAGATGAAATGATGGTGATGGGAATCACTTTCGCAGTGCATACGGAAATGGCGCTCACCCGACAGTTCCGTCTCCTCCAGTATCCCAAGGCTGACGAAAGTCGCTAAATTCCTGTAGACCGTATCATAGCTCATGCTCGGATAATCTTTTTGCATCACATCCAGAAGATCACGGGCCGTGAGATACCGGTCGTCATTGACGAACAACTCCAGTATCTGATTGCGCTTTGAAGTTTCCTTATAGCCGTTTTCCTTCAGGATATCCCATGCTTTTACGAGATTCATGCAATCGCCCCTCTCTTTACGCTTACAGCAATTTTTTTATAGATCAAGACAAGCAATAATAATAAGATTGAAGTAACAACAATTGTGCCGCCTGGCGCCAGATCGAAATAGAACGCCGATATAAGTCCGGCAATGACGGATGCCTCACCAAAGATGATGGACAGCGCGATTGTCTGTTTAAAGCTCTTTGATACACGCATAGCAGCTGCCACTGGTATGGTCATGAGTGACGACACCAAAAGGATTCCGACGATGCGCATTGAACCCGCAATGACAAGAGCCGTTACGATCATGAACATGAAATGGATCCATTTTGCCGGCAACCCTGAAGCCTTGGCGTATTCATCATCAAAAGATAACACGAAAAGTTCCTTGAAGAATATCACGATAAACGCCAGAACCACTATTGCGATGGCGACAACGATCAACAGGTCCTCCCTGCTGACAGCCGAAACCGATCCAAAGAGGTAGCCGAACAGGTCATTTGAAAATCCTTGTGCTAAAGAGATGAATATAGCACCGAAGCCGATTCCGGCAGAAAGAATGATCGGTATCGCCAATTCCTCATAATGCTTGTAGAGTGTCCGCAGCCGTTCAATCAAAACCGAACCGCCCACAGAAGCGGCGATTCCGAGGAACAGCGGGTTCAATGCAGACAAAACTGCGACACTTTGGCTTAAATAGAGGCTGCCGGCAATTCCGGCAAGCGTCACATGGCTTAACGCATCCGCGATAAGCGACAGCCTGCGCACGACGATGAATACACCGAGCAGCGGTGCAATGACCCCGATAATCAGACCTGCGCCAAATGCATTCTGTAAAAATTCATAAGTGAAAATAGCATCGATCATTGTCAATGTGCGCCTCCCACATGATGGATTTTGCGGACGGAATGCCCGTACCACGAAGCGCGTTCCTCATCACTTAAGGTTTGGAATTGCTCTTTAAAGCCGTGGAAATGAATAGTCTGGTTCAAGCAGGCAACATGGGATATCCGGTCAGTCACCGTATCGACATCGTGCGTCACCATAACGAGCGTAATATTCTTCTCCCGGTTAAGAGCAGCCAGCATGTCGTAGAATGCCTGTACATTCTGATGATCGATGCCGACAGTCGGTTCATCCAGAATCAGCATTTTTGGTTTTGCCACCAAAGCCCGGGCAATGAAAACCCGCTGCTGCTGGCCGCCGGATAATTCGCTGATGCCGCGGTGGAGAAAAGCCTCCATCCCAACCGACTTCAATGCCTCCAGTACATCTTCGTCAACTGTTCTCGGCAGACGCCGGAAGAGGCCGGCTTTTTTAGCAAGACCTCCTGCCACCACTTCTTCCACAGTAGCCGGGAATCCCGAATTGAATGAATTGGATTTCTGTGAAACGTAGCCGATCCATTCACGGTGTTTGAAGTTTTTTGAATCCACTCCGAATAATTTAATGGACCCTTTAGTCGGTTTTATCAATCCGAGCATGATTTTCAGCAAAGTTGATTTTCCTGATCCGTTAGGTCCAAGAATGGCGAGGAAATCCCCTTTTTCAACTTTCATCGAGATATTCTCAAGTGCTTTCGTCTCTTCATATTCAAAACTGATGTCTTTGATTTCAATCAATGGCGCATCCATATTGCCGCCTCTTTTCTAATTAATAATGATTACGATTTACATTTTAAAAGTATAAGTCAGTTTCTAGGCAATGTAAACCTATTAAACTTAAAAGAAAATTTATAGAAATCGATATTACGCAATACAGCTCCGCTTTCCTGAACCCGTGCTCCTGCATCGCTGCGCCAGCTTCAAGACATTAATAGATACGCAGGGTAATGATTGAAGCAAATAATATAGGCTTGAAAATCAAAAAACTCCTCTATTATAGAGGAGCTTTCATTTCTTCTATTACACCGGGTGTGAACACACCGGCTTTGAACATTTCGATTTCAAATGCATATGGCGCTTTTTTATTCTTGGCATCCGCACCGACATAAGGAGTTTCCAGGATTTTAGGAATATCCTTCAAGTCACGGTGATGAACAATGCCGTTCAAGGCTTCAAAGCCGATTTCGCCAAAGCCGATATTTTCATGGCGGTCTTTGGCTGCCCCTCTTACGTTCTTACTGTCATTGATGTGAAGCACCTGCAGGCGGTCAATGCCGACAATGCGGTCAAACTCTTCAAGGACGCCGTTGAAATCTTCTTTGATATTGTATCCCGCATCGTGTGTATGGCAGGTATCAAAGCAGACCGAAAGACGTTCATTATTAGTGACGCCATTGATGATGGCTGCGATTTCTTCAAAATTGCGGCCGCATTCCGTGCCTTTGCCGGCCATCGTTTCCAGTGCAATGTTCACTGGATAATCCTGGCTCAGCACTTCGTTCAGGCCTTCAATGATTTTCGCGATTCCCGCTTCAGTTCCCGCGCCGACATGTGCTCCGGGATGAAGGACAATCTGTTTTGCGCCAAGTGCCGCAGTGCGTTCAATTTCCTTCTGCAAAAATTCGACGCCGTGGGCAAACGTTTCAGGCTTTTGGGTGTTTGCTATATTGATGATATATGGAGCATGAACGACGATATTCGATAAGCCATTTGCGGCCATATGCGCCTTGCCTGCCTCTATATTAAGCTCTTCAATCGGTTTGCGCCGTGAGTTTTGCGGTGCTCCGGTATAGATCATGAAAGTTGACGCTCCGTAAGAAGCTGCTTCTTCACTTGCTGCAAGCAGCATTTTCTTGCCGCTCATCGATACGTGAGATCCGATTAACATAAATTCGACTCCTTATTTCTTGCGGTTTTTTCTACGTTCCGCTTTTTTGATTTCGTCCATTTTCCACTTCATCTTTTTCTTGTACATCGGTTTTACCGATTTTGGTTTATGGACCATCGTTTTGGCTTTCGCATCCGCTTCGTTAGTTGTGCGTACACGTGTTTTTCTGCTGTGGCGCTCTTTCAAGTCCACAAACTCGCCTTTTACGATGTCTTTTTGCTGGAAAGGAATGCCCATTTTTTCAACGCGTACAATCGCATCGTCTTCTTCCGGTTTGAACAATGTAATGGCCAAACCTTTCATACCGGCGCGTGCAGTACGTCCGACACGGTGAATGAAGAATTCAAGATCTTCCGGCAATTCATAGTTGATGACATGGCTGACCCCTTGGATATCGATGCCGCGCGCCGCTAAGTCTGTGGCCACGATATATTGATATTCAAGATCGCGGATCTGTCTCATCATTTTGACTCGTTCACGGGGAGCAAGGTCACCGTGGACACGTCCGACTTTGATGCCGTCTTTCGCTAATTGATCTGCTACATAATCCGCATTGGTGCGCGTATTCACAAAAATGATCGCCAAGTATGGATTGATGACTTCCATCACTTCTTTCAGGCGCTCCATTTTCTTTTTGCTGCGGACAGGCACAAGATAAAAATCAAGCCCTTCCGCTGTTGGGCGTTTGTCGCCAAGGTTTACATGGATTGGAGATTCCATATATTTTTTGAGGAACGGTTTCAGTTTTTCTGGAATTGTGGCGGAAAAGACATACATTTCAAGATCTTCCTGCATTTTTCCTGCCACTTGGTCAATTTCTTCGATAAAGCCCATATCAAACGCCAGATCCGCTTCATCTACTACAAGAATTTTTGCAGTATGGACGAATAATGCGCGTTCGTTGACCATATCTTTCAATCTTCCCGGCGTACCGATAACGATATGCGGCTGTGTCTTCAGTTTATTGATGGAACGCTGTTTATCCGTTCCCCCGATAAATGATTTCACTTCGATGCCTGAGCCTTCTGTAAGACGCAGTATTTCATTGTAGATCTGCGTTCCGAGCTCACGCGTCGGCGCCGCGATGACTGCCTGTACTTCCTGGCGCTCCACTTCAATGCGTTCGACGATCGGGATAATGAAACTATGCGTCTTCCCTGTCCCTGTGTGGGATTGGCCGATTGCACTGTTGCCTTTCAATATATGCGGCATAATCTGTTTCTGAATTGCTGTCGGTTCTGTGAAACCTAGTTTTTCCACTGCCTCTAACAGGAATGGTTTCAATGAGTATTCGTTGAATTTTGTCATGGGATATAATTCCCTCCTTACGCTCCGTATATTATAGCATAAATCGGCTATTTTAAGCGATGCAACTTTTGTAAAGCTGTGCCGTCTCCGTTATAATGAAAGTATTGATTGTTGAAAGGAGCGGTACCAGAATGAAAGTAATGAAAATATCGCCAAGAGGATACTGCTATGGAGTAGTGGATGCCATGGTCATTGCAAAAAATGCCGCAATGGACGAGACTTTGCCCCGTCCCATCTATATATTAGGAATGATTGTCCATAATAAACACGTAACCGATGCATTCGAACAGGATGGCATCATCACGCTTGACGGCCCTAACCGTCTGGAGATCCTTGAAAAAGTGGAGTCCGGAACCGTTATTTTCACAGCACACGGTGTATCTCCGCAAGTTCGTGAACTGGCGCGCCGCAAAGGACTTGTATCGATCGATGCTACCTGCCCGGATGTTACAGTCACACATGACCTGATCCGGGAAAAAACAGCTGAAGGCTACCATATCGTTTATATCGGCAAGAGCGGACATCCTGAACCGGAAGGCGCGATCGGCGTCGCTCCTGATTTAGTCCACCTGGTCGAAAACGTGGATGACGTTAACAACCTTGAATTGACAGCAGACAAAATCATCATTACAAATCAAACGACAATGAGCCAGTGGGATGTTGTAGCGATGATGGAAAGGCTATCTGAAAAATTCCCGCATTCTGAAGTGCATAAGGAGATTTGCCTTGCCACTCAGGTTCGTCAGGAAGCCGTTGCCGAACAGGCCGGTGAAGCTGATCTGCTGATTGTAATCGGCGACCCGATGAGCAATAACTCGAATCGCCTGGCACAAGTATCACAGGACATCGCCGGTACCCCGGCTTACCGGATTTCCGATTTGTCCGAATTGAAACTTGAATGGCTGGAAGGCGTCGAAACTGTCGGTGTGACTGCCGGAGCTTCAACTCCGACACCGATTGTCAAAGAAGTCATGAACTTCCTGGATAAATTCGACCCAGCCGACCCTTCGACCCATGAATTGACACGTTCAGTACCATTGAATAAAATCCTGCCGAAGATCAAACATCCGAAACCATCGGAACGCATTGAGCCTTATCCGGTTGGGGAATAATTAAGAAAAGCGGAAACGGCCGGTAAGCTCCGACAAGCGTAAGCACCGCTGGCGTAGCGGCATGTTTTCAGCCGCATAGCCAGCGGGGCTTACGACTCGAGGAGTTGGCCGTTGGAGTCTAGACAATAGAAAAGCGGAAACGGCCGGTCAGCTCCCATAAGGTCGTCATCCAAATAGTAAAAGCGCCATTTCTGCAAAATGCAGAAATGGCGCTTTTTGTCATATCAATTTAAACGGTTCCGTATCCACTTCGGATGCAATAAATTCACATTGTAACTTTGTATGCTTGGCCATATAATCGGCTACGCCCTTAATCATGACTTTCTCGACATGATGCCCCGGATCGACGATATTCAATCCAATCGCCTGAGCATCCTGTGCCGTATGGAAATACATATCGCCGGTAACATAGACGTCTGCTCCAGAACGCTTGGCCTGCGAAATGTATTTATTGCCATCTCCTCCGAGCACTGCCACTTTCTTCACTTTGTCTTCCCCGTCGCCAACCACTCTGGCAAACGGCACATCAAGTTTTTCTTTTACAAGCTCAGCAAAATTGCGGAGAGTCATTTCTTCAGTTAAGGTCCCCACTCTTCCGAGGCCCATCGGCAGCTCTTTATTTTCCAGAGTGAATACATCATAAGCGACTTCTTCGTAAGGATGGGCGGCGATCATTGCGCGAATAACACGGTCTTTATCCGCTTTGCGGACCACCACTTCAATTTTCGACTCTTCGGTCACTTCCATTTTCCCTGATTTCCCGATATATGGATCAGCGTCTGCTGTTGGCCGGAAACGCCCCGTGCCTGACAACGTATAGCTGCAATGCTCATAGTCCCCAATTGCTCCAGCTCCGGCATTGCCAAGAGCATCCCTCAACTGGTCTTCATGGCTTTCAGGCACAAAAACAGCGATTTTAACCAACTCTGCCTCGTATGTCTGAACAAGTACATCCGTGTTCTGAAGGCACAATGCCTGCGCTAAAAGATCGTTGACACCCCCTTCAGCCACATCCAGATTGGTATGGGCAGCGTATACAGCAATATCATGCTTGATCAGCTTTTCCATCAGTCTACCTTGCGGAAAATCGGTCTGAAGATTTTTCAAAGGACGAAAAATTGGCGGATGATGCGCAATAATAAGTTCAGCTTTTTTGCTGATCGCTTCATCCACCACCTCTTCATTGACATCCAGTGTCACCAGGACACGCTCCACTTTCTTATTCAACGTACCGACGTGGAGGCCGATTGGATCTCCATCCATCGCCAGATATTTTGGGGACCATTTTTCAAATTCTTCGATGATTTGCTGGCCATTAGGTATTTTCACCATGCAGCACCTCTTCCGTTAATTGAATTTTATGGATCAGCTCCTGTTTTTTCGCGAGGATTTCTTCAGTCTGTTCGGTTGACTCCATCGCCAGAAGGATCCGTTTCCACTGGGAACTTTCCCTGTCCCACTTCTCCATAAACACGGTTGACTTTTCTTTCATCAGGAACGGGCCCATCAAAATTTCCTGCTCACTATAGGACACATGGGATGTCGAAGGTTCGAGTACCAGGATTTCGTAAATCTTATCATTCTCCTTGAGTATCTCTTCGTCAATTATTGACCATCCGTTAGCAGCTGCCCATTCACGAATCGCTTTGGCATGGACGTTCGGCTGCAAAACGAGGCGTTTTACCCCCACCAGCTTCTCTTTGCCGTCCTCCAAGATGGAAGCGATCAACGGGCCGCCCATGCCGGCTATTGCAACAGCTGTTACGCCATCCGCTGTTTCAATTGCAGCCAGTCCGTTTGCCAGCCTGACTTCGATGACATCGCCCAGTCCTTCCTGCTGCACTTGTTTCCTGGCAGATTCGAAAGGCCCTTTTACGACTTCCCCGGCGATCCCTTTTTGAATGTCACCTTTTAAAGCCAGGTAACAAGGAAGATAGGCATGGTCACTCCCGATGTCAGCCAGCACAGCTTGTTTAGGAACATAAGCGGCGACCCGTTTCAGTCTTTCCGATAATTGTTGCGCATTCATCCAAAATCCTCCATTTGACAGAAAAACCCTTAGCTCCAGAAGAACTAAGGGTTTTTTGCTATTATTCTCCGAGTGACAGTACCCACTCAGCCATTGCTGGAATGTTATCAGCTTCAACTAAGCCTGCTGGCATAGTGCCTTTACCGTTTGCAATGACATCTTCAATTTCTTCCTGAGACAGTTCAGTTTCGATCAATGAAGGCCCCATTCCGCCTTCATAGCTTGAACCGTGGCATGAAATACAGCTTTCCTGTGCTTTAGCTTCCGGGTCGAATTCTCCTGCGTCTGCAGTTTCTTCGCCTTCACCAGTGCCTTCGCCTGTAGCTGCACCCTCACCATTCTCTTCAGCTGCGTGTTCTTCAGCAATTTCAGCTTCGTTGCCGACGCCTTCCAATGACAGGAAGAAAATCAAGCCGATACCGAAAGCCATGATTAAGATATAAGGTACAATTGCATTTTTTTGCATCCGTTACCCCTCCCTCTTCAAGTTCTGCAAATGATAGTATTCGTATCATTCATTATTGTACTGTATTCTGCACGAAACCGAAAGACATAACGGATAAGTTTTAACTGTTTGTGACAAATTCAGTAATTTAACAGCCGATTTGCCTTGCAATTACCATCCGTTGAACTTCGGAAGTGCCTTCACCGATTTCAAGAAGTTTAGCATCGCGCATATAGCGCTCCACTTCGTACTCTTTCATATAGCCGTAGCCACCGTGGATCTGGATCGCTTCATCCGCCACTTCCATTGAAATTTCAGAAGCATAGAGTTTTGCCATGGATGCCTCTTTTGTAAATGGGCGTCCCTGGTCTTTGAGCCATGCAGCTTTGTAGACCATATTCCGTGCCAATTCAACCTTCATTGCCATATCAGCCAATTTGAATTGAGTGATCTGGAATTCCGAAAGCGTCTTGCCGAATTGTTTGCGTTCTTTCGAATAAGCCAATGCTTTGTTGAATGCCCCTTGCGCAATCCCGACAGCCATTGCGGCAATGCCGATGCGGCCGCCGTCAAGTGTAACAAGGAATTGCTTGAAGCCGTCTCCGCGTTTACCCAATAGGTTTTCTTTTGGCACACGGACATTTTCAAGGACCAGCTCTGTTGTGTTCGAAGAATTAAGGCCCATTTTTTCGTAGTTGTCTATGATGGTAAAACCTTCGGCATCTGTCGGAACGATTATTGCACTGATTTCTTTCTTGCCGTCGTTCATTCCTGTAATCGCTGTAATCGCCAAATGCTTCGCATGGCTGGCATTTGTAATATAGACTTTCGAACCGTTGATAACCCAATCATCACCGTCTTCGACCGCACGCGTTTCAGTTCCGCCGGCATCAGATCCGGCATTTGGCTCTGTTAAGCCGAAAGCGCCGAATGATTCACCGGAACAGATCGGAGCCAGGTATTTTTCTTTCTGTTCATCCGTGCCGAACAGGTTTAACGGTGCTCCGCCAAGTGAAATGTGAGCGGAATAAGTAATTCCTGTAGAAGCGCAAGCGCGGCTCAATTCTTCCGTAACGATTGCGAAACTAGTCGTGTCGGCTCCAGCGCCGCCGTATTTTTCATCAAACGGCAATCCCATCATCCCCATGTCGGATAGCTGTTTGAAAATTTCTGTCGGAAATTCCTTGCTTCTGTCGCGGTCGACAGCTCCCGGAGCCACAACCTTGTCAGCAAATTCCTTCATCGTTTTCTTAATCATCTGTTGTTCCTGCGTCAAATCGAAATTCATTTTTCTACATCCCCTTTAATCTGAATACGCTTACAATATTCATTATATAGCTAAAATTCCGTCAAACTCAATAGATAAGGTGAAAATGACAATATTTGTCGGAAAATAAAAAAACCGTTCCCCATATATTCATGAGAAACGGCAATGCTTATTCCAGGAAATCTTTCAGTCGTTTGCTTCTTGAAGGGTGGCGAAGCTTGCGAAGAGCTTTGGCTTCGATTTGGCGGATACGCTCACGTGTCACACCGAAAACTTTGCCTACTTCTTCAAGTGTCCGCGTGCGTCCGTCGTCAAGCCCGAAACGCAGGCGCAAGACATTTTCCTCACGGTCTGTCAGTGTATCCAGGACATCTTCCAGCTGCTCTTTCAGAAGCTCATAAGCTGCATGGTCAGAAGGCGACTGTGCGTCGGAATCCTCGATGAAATCACCCAGATGCGAATCGTCTTCTTCACCAATCGGTGTTTCAAGGGATACCGGCTCTTGAGCGATTTTCAGGATTTCACGTACTTTTTCAGGCTGAAGATCCATCTCTTCACCAATTTCTTCCGGTGAAGGCTCACGGCCCAGATCCTGAAGCAATTGGCGTTGGACACGGATTAACTTATTGATGGTTTCGACCATATGCACAGGGATCCGGATGGTGCGGGCCTGGTCAGCAATCGCGCGGGTTATGGCCTGACGAATCCACCAAGTGGCATAAGTACTGAACTTGAAGCCTTTTGAGTAGTCGAATTTTTCGACTGCTTTGATAAGGCCCATATTCCCTTCCTGGATCAAGTCCAGGAACAGCATGCCGCGTCCAACGTAACGCTTGGCAATACTTACCACAAGACGCAAGTTCGCTTCAGCGAGGCGTTTTTTGGCTTCTTCGTCGCCTTGCTCGATCAATTTTGCAAGACGCACTTCTTCTTCGGCTTTCAAAAGGTCGACCCGGCCAATTTCTTTCAGGTACATACGGACAGGGTCATTGATTTTAACGCCTGGAGGAACACTCAAATCATTCAGATCGAATTTTTCCTCAGTCGGTTTCATCAGGCGATCAAGATGTTCTTCATCGTCGGATTTTCTTTCGAGCTCAATGCCATGGCCTTCCAATTGATCGATGAACTCCTCCACCTGGTCAGACTCCATCTCGAAAACCGCCAATTTATCTGCGATTTGCTCATAATTGAGTTCACCGCTCTTTTTGCCGGCTTCTATCAATTGTTTCTTAGCTTCCTCGACATTCACTTCCGGACCTTCAGTAGTCAATGGTACGTTACTTGCTTCAACTTCATTTTGGCGATCAGACTTTTCAGCCATTCGACTTCCTCCTTTAAAAACCGGAATTAAACTATAGCGACTTTCGTAAAGCAATCACTTCTTGGGCAAGAAGCAAAGCACGCTTCAGATCATGCTGTTTTTCGGCTTCTTTTGATTGCTGTATCTTCAATAAAATTTCCTGCTCTATCCGGTATTTGCCTAGATGTTTCAGGCAATCGGAAATTTCTTCATCAGGATGGTCCGGGTCACGTTCTGAAAGCGCGGTTTCCATCACCAGTTTCCGGAGTTCAGGATCCTGGAGCGTTTCGAGAAACTTGTGGAAGTCCGCTTTATCCCATTCTTCATAAAACCCGAGCAACTGCACATATATTGCCTGAAACTCTTCACTGACGAAAGGAATTCCGTCCTGCTGAGCAAGTTTATCCATTACAGAAACGTCTGCCAGCGCATGCGCCAGCAAGAGCCGTTCTGCCCGGTGCAATGAAGTGACCTTTTTGGGTTCACGCCTCACTGCCTGCGCAGGTGCTTCCGGACGGCTTCTTTCGACAGTCTTATTCTCCAGTTTGCGGTAATGCTGTAAAATCGCTTCCTGGGACAATCCTGTTTCCGTGGACAGTTGTTTGATATAAAGATCCCGTTCCAGCGGTGTTGACCGTCCCGCCAATAATTGCAGGACTTCCTGGATATATTGGAGCAGATCATTTTCGTATTGGAAATTCTTATGGCGCCTTGCATGCATCATGGCAAAAGCTATGAATGCATGAGGTTTGCCGATGATCTGTTCCTTAAAAGCTTCGCTGCCGTTTTCGCGGACATAATCATCCGGATCCATTTTTCCAGGCAATACAGCAACTTCCACTTTGAACTTTTCTTCATTTAATGCTATTGCAGCGCGTTTAGCTGCTTCCCATCCCGCGTCATCGCCGTCAAAGCATATGACGACCTCCTGAGCAAAACGTTTCATGATCCGGATATGCTGGGCGGTCAGGGATGTGCCCATAGTCGCAAGCGCATTATCGACTCCCGCTTTGCCCGCTGCTATAACGTCCATAAACCCTTCGAAAAGAACGATTTTCCTGTTCTTCCGGATTGAACCTCTCGCCAAGTGAAAATTATAGAGTACCTGGCTTTTTTGGAAAACAGGTGATTCAGGGCTGTTCATATATTTGGCTTCCTGTTTCGTGTTTTCCATAATTCTGCCGGAAAAGGCGATCGTCTTTCCTGTTTCATTCATGATCGGGAACATTATGCGGCCGCGGAACCGATCAAAATATCCATCCCTTTGTTCACGGGCGATTGCCAGTCCGCTGGAAGTCAACTCTTCTTCTGTATACCCTTTTTTCTGCAAAGCAGACGACATATAATTCCATTCCGGTAAAGACCAGCCGATCCGGTATTTTTCGATCATCTCCCGGGTGAATCCCCGATTCTCAAGATAATCCAGCGCCGCTTGCCCTTCTTCCGTATTCAACAGGATATGATGATACATATCAGCAGCAAACTCATGCATATTCACAAGCCGGTTATCAGCTTTGGACGGTGCCTCAGCTGAGTCTGATGATGCGCTGATTTCTATCTCATGCCCTGTCCGCTGACCCAGTCTCGATAAAGCCTCCTGAAAAGAAAGGTTTTCGATATCCATCAGGAATGTTATAACATTGCCGCCCGCGCCGCAGCCAAAACAGTGAAAAATCTGTTTATCGGATGTGACGGAAAACGACGGGGTGCTTTCACCATGGAATGGACACAGCCCAAACCAGTTTCGGCCCCTTTTGGTCAATTGGACATACTCACCGACAACATCCACTATATCCGCAGAAGAGCGGATTTGTTCAATCACTTCTTCTGGTACCCGACTGGACACAATTATCACCATCTTTTTTTGCTTAACATACTTAATTCGAGATACAGCGGCAAATTCCTTCATGTTTCAATAAAAATCTGAAGGTATCAATTTAGTCTATCTTAATGCTTTAGCCACAATTCTTCATTATAAAACTCTTTTTAGAAAAAATCCACAAATAAAGAAGAAAAACCTCCTTTCCAGGCGGCTTTTCTACTTGGTTTATTTTATTTTGCTCATTATCAGGTTTGCGGTTTCTTCAACAGCCCGATTCGTCACATCAATCACTTCGCAGTTGATCTTCTCGACAATTTTATTGAAATGGACGATTTCTTCATGGATGCGCTGTATTTTCGCATAGTTGGCATCGTCATTCAGGCCGAGCGCAATGAGTCTTTCTTTTCGGATATGATTCAATTTTTCAGGGGAAATGACCAGTCCGAAGCATTTCTCGGGAGCCACCCTGAATAATTCCTCCGGCGGATCCACTTCCGGCACCAGCGGGACGTTCGCTACTTTAAGGCGTTTGTGCGCCAAGTACTGTGAGAGCGGAGTCTTCGAAGTCCGCGAAATTCCCACCAGCACAATATCGGCCATCAGAATGCCCCTTGGGTCTCGGCCGTCATCATATTTCACAGCAAATTCAATCGCTTCCACTTTCTTGAAATAATCATCATCCAACTTTCTTACAAGCCCCGCCTCTTCAAGCGGTTCAGCCTTAAGCTCCACTTTCAGCGCATCAAGCAATGGCCCCATCAGGTCCACAGCGGTAACATTCAGCCGTGCAGTTTCGGTCACAATAAATTCCCGCAACTTATTTGAGACGAGTGTATAGACGACAAAAGCCCGCTGATCTGCAGCCATATGGATAATGTCTCTCACTTGGTCAATTGAATCGATATATGGAAACCGTTTCAAGGAGACATTTTGATCAGGATTCAGATACTGGCTGACCGCTGCTTTAGCCACCAGCTCCCCTGTTTCTCCCACTGAATCGGATATCACGAATACTCGCAGTAGATTCATCTAATGTTCACCTCATAATTCATGGCTTTCGGATAAGGACAAAAATGCCCGGGTAATATTTGTTTTCGTTATGCGCCCCACAACTTTCAAACCATTCGCCAGTTCTTCTACGACCGGCAGCGCATCAATCTGCTGATTGATCAGCCGGTTCGCCACCTGGATCAGGGAATCGGTTTTAAAGCAATACGTAATATTCGGCATCCTTGTCATGATGATATGTACGGGAACGGCTGTCAGATCCTGGCTGCCGATGCTAGTGCGCAGCAAATCTTTTCGGGATAGGACGCCTGTAAGCAAGGAATCTTTATCCACTACGAACAATGTGCCGACATCATCAAGGAACATCTGGCTGATTGCGTCATATACGCTGACATTTTCCCTGACAACCACTGGTATCGACTGGAAGTCTTTGACTTTCATATTATTCATCGTATCGGTCACATCATGGCCCGGTTTTTTGCCGGAATAAAAATAGCCGACCCGAGGACGTGCATCCAGGAATCCAGCCATAGTAAGAATGGCGAGGTCTGGCCGCAATGTAGCACGCGTAAGATGAAGGCGTTCAGCTATCTGCTCACCGGTTATAGGACCATTCCCTTTGACGATGCGCAGTATCTCTTCTTGTCTTTTATTGAGTTCGATCGGACTCACCGCCTCAAAATATGTGTTATACTCAATGATCATTATTATATACTAATTAAAGCGATATTGCGAAGAAAAGTTTAGCGTGGTACAATACTTTAAGATTCTATAACAGGCAATGAAAGATCTATAAGTACTGCCACAGCAGCGAGCGGGGACAGTGTAAGCCCGCATCGGCAGGAAAAGGCAATCTGGAGCCATATTTCTTTAAGAGGGCTGCAACTGCAGCCAATCGGGGTGGAACCGCGGGTCATAACGTACTCGTCCTCGGACTTTATGTCCGGGACGTGTGCGATTTTTTATTTTATGGAGGTAATTTTTATGTCAATGGAAGATGTAGTTTCGTTAGCAAAACACAGAGGCTTTGTATTTCCGGGTTCGGAAATCTACGGCGGTCTCGCAAACACGTGGGATTACGGCCCGCTTGGCGTCGAACTGAAAAACAATATCAAGAAAGCATGGTGGAAAAAATTCGTTCAGGAATCGCCTTATAATGTCGGGCTCGACGCGGCAATCCTGATGAATCCCAAAACATGGGTCGCTTCCGGCCACGTCGGCAACTTCAATGATCCGATGATCGACTGCAAGAGCTGTAAATCACGCCTCCGTGCAGACAAACTGATCGAAGAGGCGCTGGATGCCAAAGGAATCGAAATGATCGTCGACGGCCTGTCATTCGACAAAATGGCTGAATTGATCGAAGAGCATTCAATCGACTGCCCTGTCTGCGGCAAGCATGATTTCACGGAAATCCGCCAATTCAATTTGATGTTCAAGACTTTCCAGGGTGTAACAGAAGCTTCCACTAATGAAATCTTCCTGCGTCCGGAAACGGCTCAAGGGATTTTCGTCAACTATAAAAATGTGCAGCGCTCCATGCGCAAAAGAATGCCATTCGGTATCGCACAAATCGGCAAGAGTTTCCGCAATGAAATCACACCAGGCAACTTCACCTTCCGGACACGGGAATTCGAACAGATGGAACTTGAATTCTTCTGCAAACCTGGCGAAGACCTGGAATGGTACGCGTATTGGCGCGACTTCAGCAAAAACTGGCTTTTGAACCTCAACATGTCGGAAGATAATATGCGCCTGCGCGAACATGATGCAGATGAGCTTTCCCATTACTCGAACGCCACAGTCGATATCGAGTATAAATTCCCATTCGGCTGGGGCGAACTATGGGGCATCGCTGACCGTACCGATTTTGACCTGAAGCGCCATATGGAACATTCAGGTGAAGATTTCAATTACATCGACCCGATCACCAACGAACGTTTCGTGCCTTATTGCATCGAACCATCTCTTGGTGCTGACCGTGTCACGCTTGCCTTCCTTGTTGATGCCTATCACGAAGAAGAGCTCGAGAATGATGACAAGCGCACAGTTTTGAAATTCCATCCGGCACTGGCTCCTTATAAAGCCGCTGTCCTTCCGCTGTCCAAAAAACTGGCTGAAGGCGCTACTGAAGTATTCGCTGACCTGGCGAAACACTTCATGGTCGATTACGATGAGTCCCAGTCGATCGGTAAACGCTACCGCCGCCAGGATGAAATCGGTACACCGTTCTGCGTCACTTATGATTTCGATTCAGTCGAAGACGGCCAAGTGACTGTTCGCCACCGCGATTCCATGGAACAAGTGCGCATGCCGATAACTGAAGTACAGGCTTATATTGAAAAGCATATTCAATTTTAATAAAGAAAAGCGACAGGGCCCGTTTAGCTCTGAAAGGCATAAGACAGAACAGCAGAGTGGCGTTCTTTGCCACGGCAGCTGGGCTGGCTTATGACCCGAAGAGCTGGGCCGCTGGAGTCTGGACACAGAAAAGCGACAGCGCCCGTTTAGCTCTGAAAGGCATAAGACTGCGCAGCAGAGTGGCGTTCTTCGCCACGGCAGCTGGGCTGGCTTATGACCCGAAGAGCTGGGCCGCTGGAGTCTGGACACAGAAAAGCGACAGCGCCCGTTAGGCTCTGAAAGGCATAAGACAGTACAGCAGAGTGGCGTTCTTCGCCACGGCAGCTGGGCTGGCTTATGACCCGAAGAGCTGGGCCGCTGGAGTCTGGACAAAAATAAAACCAAAAGCGTTGCTCCCAAATAATGGGAGCAACGCTTTTATATTTTGCTTGAATCGCTTACGGACAGTATTTTCCGAATGCGGACGGTAAATTTGATTTCCGGACAGTATTGGGGTCCTTCCGGACAGTATTTGCACTGTTCCGGACAGTAAATGAAAAATATGGAAAAAAAGATGACCCCCGACAGCTGGATTCAGCTGTCTTTGGGGTCATCTTCTTCTTTTTTCGGCAAAAACTCCGGAGTGCGTTCAAGCTGCTCCAGAAATTTTCTGGATTTCAGCCGGATACCGGCCTGTTCTTCATAAATCGTACGGACAATCTGCTTCAATAAGGATTTCGATTCTTTTTTCAGTGTCAGCGAACCGACACGTTCAATCGGCACAAAATAAAGTGTACGAATCACTTTGACCAGTGCAGGGCTCAGCCGGATGATATAGGGATCGATATGGAAGCAGCGATGGCACAGGAATCCGAGTTCCTGGAAAGAAAAAGCGAACTCCCCTTCCGTAGCCCCGCAATTGGCACATTCATGCAGTATCGGTGCCAGACCGGCCGTCTGCAGCATCTTCCATTCGACGAATAATGTAATCGCTTCCGGATCATACCCTTCTTCAATCGCATGCAGCGCCTGAAACAGCATTTCATAAATGCCCGGCTGCGGCTCGTCCTGCTCCGTCAGTCTGTCGACCAGTTCTGTAATGTAGCTTGCATAGGCAGTCGACATGATATCTTCACGGATATGCCGCAACGACTCCAATTGATCGCCCGCTTGAAGCGAACCCATCCCTTTGCCTTTGTAAATGGAATACGTGCCGTGCGTAAAAGGCTGGGTTATTGCAGCCAGCCGGCTTGCGGGCTTTTTTGCACCTCTCGCCATACAAGTGATTTTCCCTGCTTCGCGGGTGAACAAGGTGACGATTTTATTGTTTTCACCATATGGCATCGTACGTATGACGATACCCTCTAATTGACTCTGCATGGAGACTACTCCTTAGTATTCATCGTCTCTGAATCCAAAATCACGCAAATGAAGGGATTTATTGCGCCAGTCTTTCTGCACTTTCACCCATAATTCCAAATAGACTTTCGATCCCAGCAGGTTCTGGATATCCTGGCGGGCACGCGAACCGATCTCTTTCAGCAAAGCGCCTTTTTTACCGATGACGATGCCTTTTTGGGAATCCCGTTCGACCATGATGGTAGCCTGGACACGGACCATTTCAGGATTGTCCTCATCCGGCGCAATTTTTTCAATGACCACTGCGATCGAGTGAGGAATCTCTTCCCGTGTCAGATGAAGCGCTTTTTCACGGATCAATTCGGAAATGATGAAGCGTTCCGGATGGTCCGTAACCTGGTCGGCTGGATAGTACTGCGGGCCTTCCGGCAGACGTTCTGAAATCTTGGCAAGCAGATTTTCCACGTTATTGCCCTGCAAAGCGGAAATCGGAATCGCTTCCGCGAAATCGAACTCATTGCGGTATGATTCAATGATTCTCGGAAGGTCGTCAGGATGTACCTGATCGATTTTATTCAATACCAGGAATACCGGCACTTCTATGCCTTTCAGCATATCAAGGACGTAGCGGTCCTGTTTGCCGATGCGGTCAGCAGCACTGGCCACAAACAGCAGCACATCCACTTCGCGGAAGGTGTTCTTGGCAACTTTCAACATAAAATCGCCCAGTTTATGGCGGGGCTCATTTATGCCCGGTGTATCGATGAAGACCATTTGGCTTTCATTGGTCGTTACGACACCCTGGACTTTATTGCGCGTAGTCTGCGGCTTATCGCTCATGATCGCGATTTTTTGTCCCACGACACGGTTTAGAAACGTCGATTTCCCGACATTCGGACGGCCGATGATGGAAATGAAACCTGATTTGAATCCGTTATTTTCCTGCTGCATACTTAAGGTCCTCCGGTGTGAAAGCTCCCGGCAACAGTTCGCTGATAGTCGTATCCTGAACATCGCCTTTTAAATTCGTCAAATAGACAGGCATATCAGGCGCACAGAATTCAGCCAGCACCTGGCGGCATGCGCCACATGGAGAAACCGGCCCTTCCGTATCAGCAGATACAGCCAATGCCGTGAATGTACGGTCACCTTCCGAAACAGCTTTGAACATCGCTGTGCGCTCTGCGCAGTTCGTCATGGAATAACCGGCGTTTTCGATATTGCATCCCAAATAGACTTTTCCGTCCGAAGTCAGCAGTGCAGCTCCAACGGGAAATTTCGAGTAAGGCACATAAGCGTTATCACGTGCCGCTATTGCCTGTTCCAATAATTGTTCTTTTTCCATCTCAATCACCTCTATAAAAATTAAAACCATTTTGGTAAAAATATTAATAATCCAATTATAGCACTTGCGATAGCAAATACCAAAACGGCGCCTGCTGCCATATCCTTTGCCTGCTTGGCCAGTGGATGCAAATCAGGACTGGCGAGGTCCACAATCCTTTCAATTGAAGAATTGAACATTTCAAAAGCGAGCATTCCGCCGATCACCAGGATGACGATCATCCATTCGATCGCGGATAATCCTGTGAGAAGCCCCGCAACCCCAACGATGACAGCTGCTGTAAAGTGGAACCGGATATTCTGCTCGCTTTTAAGAGCAGCCCGGATGCCAGCGGAGGCAAACACGAACGAACGGAAAAACCTAATTGCCTTCATAGCCATCACGCGTGATGCCGAGCGAATTTAAAATCACGTCCTGTTTGGCGAACATTTCTTTCTCATCTTCCTCGTTCATATGGTCATAGCCCAGGAGATGCAGAAAGCCATGGACCGCCAAAAAGCCAAGTTCACGATCAAAAGAATGCCCATAATCTTCTGCCTGTTCCTTCGTCCGGTCCAGCGAAATGATGATGTCGCCAAGCACTCTTGGTTCGTCAATGCCCTGTATAGTGACCTCCCCTTCACCCGGCTCTTCCATAGCAAATGAAATAACATCCGTCGGCTGATCCTTATCCCGGTACTCCCGGTTGATATCGCGGATCATTTCGTTGGTCACAAAACTGACGGACACCTCCGCGTCCCCGATATTTTCCTCAGTAGCCGCATGCTGAAGGATTTTCTCCACAAATTCAATATCGCTATCTTTCAACGTTTCAGTTTCGTCCATAAAGTCGATGGTTAACATACCGAAAACCTCCTTTTACTCTTTATCTTTCGGGTACTCGATCCTGGAATGGAAAATACCATTCAGCGTTTCACACATGACGTTCTTGATCGTCTTCAATTCCTTCATGGTCAAATCACATTCATCAAATTGCCCGTCTTTCAGTTTATCTTCAATTATGGAATTCACCAATTTTTTTATCTTTTCTGATGTAGGCTCTTTCATCGAACGGACTGCCGCTTCGATGCTGTCGGCTACCATAATGACCGCGTTCTCCTTTGTCTGGGGTTTCGGCCCATTATAGCGGTAATCTTCTTCCCGGACATCGGGGTTCTTCTCTTTTTCTTTGAAATAGAAGAATTTCAATAAACTGGTGCCATGATGCTGGTCAGCGATATCGATTATTTCTTTCGGCATTTTATGTTTCCGGAGCATCTCCGCTCCTTGGGCACCGTGCGCAAGGATGATATCCTTGCTCGTTTCAGGCGGCAATGAGTCATGCGGATTAGCGATATTCACCTGATTTTCAATGAAATACTGCGGACGCTTCGTTTTTCCGATGTCATGGTAGTAACAGCCGACCCTGGCCAAAAGACCATTTGCGCCAATCGCTTCGCATGAAGCATCCGCCAGATTGGCCACCATCACACTGTGATGGTAGGTGCCAGGAGTTTCTGTCAGGATTTTCTTGAGAAGCGGATGGTTCGGATTGGATAATTCAATCAGCCGCATTGGCGAAATCAACCCGAAAGCCCATTCAAAAAATGGCAGTAATCCAATCGTCAAAGCACCGGATAATAAGCCAGAGATGACTGCAGCCGCAAAATAAAATCCGACTTCGGCCATATCATACTGGCTTTGCGAAATAAGCAGGTAGAAGCCGATGAAAAAAGCGTTTACGATGGCCACAAACAGGCTCGTCTGCAAGAGTCTCGCCCTGCGGTCATCACGTTCGATCAAATAGATGCCCGCAAGTCCGCCGAACAATATGTACAACACGACTTCCATCTGCAGGATCGGTGAATATGAATTCTGGAGTATGAGACCCGCACTCGCGGCAGTGATGAAAGTCACCAAAATAGCGGTTCTTTCATTGATCAGCATACGGACGATCATTCCCGCTAAAGCGGTCGGGAAAAGAAATGATATTTCCACATCAAAATTACCGCTTACCGCGTTCAATAAAATCATCAGCGTCAAACTGACGGCCAAAACTGCAGCCAATACCATTAATGCGGTCATTTTCTTTTGCTCTGCCTCTTTTGAACGCTGAACTACAATTAATAATAGCCCCATTACAATCAACACAAACAACAAAAGGCCCAGTGCGGGCTTCAAATCAGTCTGGTTGTCGGTCATGCCGGCAAGTTCCAATTGACGGTATACTTCCCGGTCGACCACTTGCCCTTCCTGTACCAGCACTTGCCCCTGCAGGATTTTGGTGGGTTCCACGCTTTCACGCGCCTGCTTCAGCTGCGCTTCGGTCAGACTCTCATCCACAGTTTCATTGGCCATGACACCGAACCTGCCGATATTTACCGCTGCCTGAAGGACGGAGGCGGGAATCTCTTCATTATTCCGCAGCACCTGTTCAACTTCATTACGCTTTGCGGTTAAATCATCTTCCCGGACAGGAGACGCAAGAACGTTCTCGATGAGATTTTCAATTTCCTGCTGAACCTCAACAAGGCGCGCATCTGACAGACTCAGTAAAGAACGGAGCATGTCATCGGTAAGCCTCAAGCCGTTTTCGCTTGTTTCCATCAAACGGATCGTTTCCCTCAGCTCAGTCACCATGTCCTGCAGCTCAGCCTCTTCTTTGCCATCTTCGTCCTCGTTTTCCAAACTTTTCGCGTCCCGAACATAGTCGAATAACGAAGATATCACAGCGGATTGATTATTCGCCAGTTCATCATTGAATTTATAGCTTGGGGTCAGCTCAGCGGCAGCCCGCTGTCTTTCCATTTCAGTTTTAACAGGGTCTTCGACTGTTTTGGAAGACCGGATCGTTTCATCCGACAATTGAAATAGCTCAATATCATATGTATCACCTTTAATGGTGCTGTATACAAAACTGAAAAGAATGATTCCTATCAGAAAAATCATGGAAAATGAGAAGACCCTAAATCCAGCTTTTTCATAAAACGCCCTTATCCTTGATACCATCTAACCACCTCGCCCTTAGTACTTCCATCATATCAATATCGGCTCCTGATTTCACGATAATTCCGAATTATTTCCAATGCTTGCTGAATAGAACTCAAGAGAAAGAAAAAACCAGCCTTAAATCGGCTGGTTTTCATAAGCGTCTATAATTTTGGAAACCAGTGGATGACGGACCACATCTCCGCTTTCAAGGTACATAAATTGAATCCCGCTGACTCCCTGCAAAATTTTCTCAGTAGCAATCAAACCGGATTCCGCACCCCGCGGTAAGTCGATTTGCGTCTTGTCGCCAGTAATGATCATTTTTGAACCGAAACCAAGCCGCGTCAGGAACATCTTCATCTGGGCCTTTGTAGTATTCTGCGCTTCATCCAGGATGACGAAAGCCTCATCCAGCGTTCTTCCGCGCATATAAGCAAGAGGAGCGACTTCGATCGTACCGCGCTCGATAAATCGGTTTGTTTGCTCTACACCAAGCACATCGTGCATCGAATCATAAAGCGGACGTAAATATGGATCGACTTTTTCCTTTAAGTCACCAGGCAGAAAGCCCAGGCTTTCGCCGGCTTCAACAGCAGGGCGGGTCAAGATGATCCGCTTCACATGGCCGTTCTTCAACGCCTGCACCGCCATGACCACAGCTAAATAAGTTTTCCCAGTCCCTGCGGGTCCGATGGCAAATGTCAGGTCTTTACTGCGGATGGCGCGAATGTAATGACGCTGGCCAATCGTTTTCGCACGGATGATTTTCCCGGCGGCATTCCTGGCAATCTCTTCATCGTATAATTCTGCGAAATACTCAATTGTTTTGGATTTGGCCATTTCGATAGCCGATACGATATCCCTTTGGTCGATGTTGATGCCTTTACGGATAACTTTCAGCAATTGTTCTATTAATAACTTCCCGGTAGCTTTGCCATCCTCTGAACCGGACAGCTTAATGACTTCACCACGGGTGATGATTTGTATATCTAAAGCTTCTTCGATTAATGTCATGTGGTTATCTGATATACCAAGCAGAAGCACCGCTTCATTAGGATCTTTCACATGAAGTTCTAATAATTCATTCTCTGTCATTCGGACACTCCTTGGTTGAGTTTTTTATTCTGATTTAACTCTATCATTAAACAGGAATAACTGTAAAATATTATCCCGGGAATTAAGTTTACATAATAAAATTATATAAATTAAAATCCTGAAAGGTTAAATCTATAAAAAAACCGGCCAAGGAATGAATTCCTCGACCGGCTCTGTTGCTGATGCATTTTCACTGTTATTTGCGCTTCGCTTTAGGCGGCATGAACACTTCCGCCAAAATAATGGCTTTTTGCGCTTCGCTTTGCGTTAAAGGAAAAGGGCTGCGACTTTCAGCAGATGGTTGTGTACGCACCGGCTGAACCGGTTTCTGATGAGCCGATAATCTGCCGCCGATCTCTTTAGCGGCTACCGGTGTGGCCTGCCGGTCCGGTCTGCGGCTTGTCTGCCGTTCAACCACTTCCCGGGCAATTTCCTTAACCTGTTCCTTTTTATCGGCTTCAGGGTTCATTTGCGCCTGGAACTCTCCATAAACCTCTTTAGCGTAATCTTCCATCCGCTTAAAGCCGCCTTGGGCACGGCCTCTAGTGTTCGGCTGATTGCCGGGTGCACGTTTAGGAGCCGAGCCGCCTTCTTCCTTCTTTTTATTGCCGAAAAACGCGCTGACCGCCATAAGTATCAATGCGACTATGAGTGGTTCCATGTGACAAACCCCCTCTTTGGATCGTTACTGTTATTCGTCATTGGACTGGGGTGTGCTTGTTTTCGCAATCGAATCGCGCATACCCGTATCAGCCTGTACATTTTTATAATTCACATAATCCATAACACCGATATTGCCTGTACGGAGCGCTTCAGACATTGCGAGCGGAACTTCTGCTTCTGCTTCGACAACTTTCGCTCTCATTTCCACGACTTTCGCTTTCATTTCCTGCTCGCTTGCAACAGCCATTGCACGGCGTTCTTCTGCTTTCGCCTGTGCGATTTTCTTATCGGCTTCAGCTTGCTCCGTCTGCAATTCTGCACCGATATTCTTACCGATGTCAACGTCCGCAATATCAATGGATAGAATTTCGAATGCCGTACCCGAGTCAAGGCCTTTGCCCAAAACTGTCTGGGAAATCAAATCAGGATTTTCAAGAACTTTTTTGTGGCTTGTGCTTGAACCGAGTGTGGAAACGATACCTTCACCAACACGGGCAACGATTGTTTCTTCGCCCGCACCACCGACTAGGCGGTCAATATTGGCGCGCACTGTGATACGCGCTTTCGCTTTCACTTCGATTCCGTCCATCGCAACACCGGCGATAAATGGAGTTTCGATGACTTTCGGGTTGACCGACATCTGCACGGCTTCCAAAACGTCACGTCCTGCAAGGTCAATCGCAGCGGCGCGTTCAAAAGGCAGTTCGATATTGGCACGGTGTGCAGCGATCAATGCATTTACCACGCGGTCTACGTTACCACCCGCAAGATAGTGACTTTCCAATTGGTTGATCTGCACTGTCAAACCCGCTTTTGACGCCTTGATCAGCGGGTTAACGATACGTGAAGGAATAACTCTTCGCAATCTCATCCCGATTAAAGTGAAGATGCTGATTTTGACGCCTGCAGCAAGTGCAGAAATCCATAGCGTCACCGGTACAAATGTGAAGAATATTGCCAGTACTACGATTATACCGATTATGCTGGCTCCAAGTATTATTGCATCAATTCCCATTTATTCTTCCTCCTCTTTTTTCTCCAGCTCACGAACTACAATCCGTGACCCTTCTACCTTAATAATCTTAACATTTTTACCGCGTCCGATGTAGCGGCCTTCGGAAACGGCATCAATTCGTTCGTCCCCGAAAACGATGGTGCCTGATGGCCGCAATTCTGTAGCGGTTACTGCCATTTGGCCGATCAGTTCCGGCCGGTTGGCGGTTGATACATAACCGCTCTTGGTATCAGTGGAATCCGACAGAATGATGCGGTTGAACAACTGAAGTCTTTTACCAAAGAATTTCACTAATATCACCATCCCTGAAGTTGCTGCAATCATTGCGATTAATATTGCGATAGCTGTGGTCTGAAGATCTCCGCCTGCAAGCAGGATGCTGCCGAGGACCGCTGCAATCCCTAAAATCCCCGCTACACCGCCTGGCACAAAAAATTCCAGGATCATCAAACCGAGCCCGATAATCAACAGGATAATCGATTCATATCCCGCCAGACCGGCTACAAGGTGACCATAGAAGAACAGCATCAATGATGTTAAACCGATAAATGCCGGAAAGCCAATTCCTGGCGTGAATAATTCCAGCAGCAAGCCAAGCATCGCGACAGATAAAAGAATCGGGACCACTACCGGGTTTGTCAGAAAGCGGGCAAGACTTTCAGAAAAAGTTTCATTGACGTAAACAAGTTCACTGTCTTCCAGCCCTTTCACTTTCAGCAGTTCCTCCATGGATGATACGGTCCCTTCGGAATAACCCACTTCTTCAGCTTCCCCTGCACGCAGCGTCAGCAGCTCGCCCTCTCCTGCCCTGAATTCGGGCAGGTCAATGGATGCATCTGCCATCGCCAAAGCATACCGGGTTTCCCTGCCGGAACTTTCAGCCGCATTAGCCATGGATGAACGCCAGGCACTGTCGGCTTTATCAGCTGCGGCATTGCCGGATTGATCGATGACTTGCGCTGCGCCCATACGAGCCGACGGATGCATGTAAATCTCATCAGCATTGAGCGCTAGAAATGCGCCGGCAGACAGTGCATCCTGGTTGATATAGGCAATTTTCTCAATATCAGTGTCCTGCAGAAGCCGGGCAATGCCATCCGCCGCGTCGACGAATCCGCCTGGTGTGTCTATTTCAAAAATGATTGCTCCAGCATCCGCTTCTTCCGCTTCTTCAATGCCACGGTCGATGAATGCCTGCAGACCTCTTTCAACTTCCGCTTCCACCGGAATTATGTAAACGGAATGGCTGTCTGCATGGAATACCGGTATCAACAGCAGCAATGCCAGAACAAACAACAATAAAGCAGTAAAGATTTTCATCTTCCTCAAAGAGCTCACCCCTTTATTTCTCCGCTTATCTATATACGGATGAACATGTAATCGGTTTCAAATATCCTGCTGATTTTATTATAAAATTAAAATTCCGGAATAGCGAAGATTGCGCTTATCTCTCTGATGGAATTGTAATTATGAACACAAAAATAAAACCGGCTGCACAAGGGATGTGCAGCCGGTTTCAGCTGATCGTTCATATTTTTAAAAGTCTCATTTTAAAAGTAAGGGTCAATTAAAATTTACGTTTACGCGCAGCTTCTGATTTTAGTTTGCGTTTCACGCTCGGCTTATCATAATACTCGCGCTTTCTAACCTCTTGCATTGTTCCGGATTTAGAAACAGTGCGTTTGAAGCGGCGAAGAGCATCTTCAATCGATTCGTTTTTACGAACGGTAGTTTTTGTCATCTCTTTTTCCCTCCCTCCGAACACACGTTGAAGCAAATAACAACAAGTGTTATATACCAAAAATTATATCGTATGTTCAAACCTGAGTCAACAGTTAATAATCAGAATCCGATTTCAATCCCTGCATGATCTGCACGCCTGAGCTTGCACCAATGCGGCTTGCCCCAGCGTCTATCATGCCTTGGACGTCTTCCAGGCTTCTGACTCCGCCGGAAGCTTTGACTCCCAGATCTGCTCCTACAGTTTCACGCATAAGCTTGACGTCAGCTACAGTAGCGCCACCAGTGGAAAATCCTGTTGAAGTCTTAACAAAATCCGCGCCAGCTTCTTTTGAAAGACGTGAAGCCAAAACTTTTTCTTCGTCAGTCAACAGGCTTGCTTCGATGATCACTTTGACGATCGCTTTGCCTTTCGCAGCATCCACAACAGCCTGGATATCATTTTTCACAAGTTCAGAATCACCGGACTTGATCGCGCCGATGTTGACCACCATATCGATTTCTTCCGCTCCTTTTGCAATCGCGTCTTTCGTTTCAAACGCTTTTGTTTCAGAAGTTGATGCTCCAAGCGGGAACCCGATTACTGTGCAGACTTTCACTTTGCTGTCTTTCAGTTCAGCAGCAGCTGTTTCTACATATGAAGGGTTGACACATACGGAAGCAAATTCATATTCCGCCGCTTCCTTGCAAAGCTGGATCACCTGTTCTTTGGTGGATTCCGGTTTTAATAAAGTGTGGTCGATATAAGATGCGATGTTTGACATTGAAATGCTCCGTTCTTAAATAGATTTAGTTAATGCTATCCGCTAATGCAAAACCAACGGACATGTGTGACTTTATTGAATGGATTTTGGCGAACCGCCTTATCGGTCAAATTCATATGACATTGCGGACAACGCATATAAAGGAGCGGTTTCCGCGCGAAGGATTCTCGGCCCCAGCGAAGTGAACAGCGCTCCAGCTTTTTTCAGGCTGGAAATCTCCTGTTCAGAAATACCGCCTTCAGGTCCAAAAACAATCAATACCGTAGTTTTATCATACATTGTTTTTAAAATATCAGCAAACCGCGCCGGGGCTGATGCCCGGGCTTCCTCTTCATATGCGACGACCACCGCGTCGTACGAGTCGGCAGCTTCCAGCAATTGTGTGAAGCTATGGACGTTATGTATAACCGGGAGATGCGTCCGATGGGACTGCTCAGCAGCCTCTTTCGCTATTTTCTGCAGCCTGGCAATTTTTTTGCCGCTTTTACCTGCATCCCATTTGACGATCGACCTTTCAGCCTCAAAAGGAATCATTGCGTACATCCCAAGCTCTGTGCTTTTCTGGGCAATCAGATCCAATTTATCGCCTTTTGGCAGCCCGCAGGCAATGGTCACCTTTTTGGGCATTTCTGCAGACGCTTCAATTTCATCTTCCAGGCGCACTTCAATATCCCGTTCTGCGCTAAGGATCGTCGCTTTATAGGCTTTCCCTTCCATTACCGCAATCAGCCCATCACCCGCGGTCTGGCGCATAACTTTGGCGATGTGCTTTGCATCATCGCCAGTTATTTCAATTATGCGGTTGTCGGGAACTTTGCCCTCAATAAAATATCGCTGCATCGTTGCACCTCGTTCATTCAGGTTTTTTTGAAATGATCGTAACCCAATCTTCCATCATCATAATATCTTCAATAACAAAGCCGGATCCTTCCAAAGCTTCCTTGACATCATTCTTCTTAGCGGAAATGATCCCGGATGTAATATAATAGCCGCCCGGTTTGACCACTGTGAATGCGTCATCGGTAAATGACATGATAATTTCCGCCAGAATATTCGCAACCACTACATCTCCCGGTTCGTCGATGGTGTCAACAAGGTTGCCCCCCGCTACAGTAACTCTGTCCTGGACTTTATTGAGCTTGACATTGATTCCTGCAGCCTTGACTGCGATATCGTCAAGGTCCAGTGCATGGACTTCTTTCGCACCCAGCAGGGCTGCACCGATAGCCAGTACGCCTGAACCAGTTCCGATGTCGATGACACGTTCCCCGGGCTTCACTGTCTTCTCAAGCGCCTGCAGGCTCATGACTGTTGTCGGGTGGGTGCCTGTGCCAAAAGCCATTCCGGGATCCAATTCAATGATCAATTCGTCGCTCGAAACCGGATTATAGGTTTCCCAGGTAGGCACAATGGTGAAACGCTGGGATATTTTTACCGGATGGTAGTATTTTTTCCATGCGGTCGCCCATTCTTCTTCATTCACTTCGCTGATCGTCACCACATTAGCCCCGATATTAATATCAAAAGTGACCAGATTATTGACTGCCAGCTTGATCGCTTCTACGGTTTCGCCCAAAAAGCTGTTGACCGGCAAATAAGCTTTCAGGATGACGCCGTCTTTCGGAAAATCGTCAGCCTTAAGTGACCAGATCTCTCCGAATTGATCTTCTCTTTCTTTGGAAAAATCATCCGAATCTTCAATGACGACTCCGCTTGCACCGGCTTCGTGCAGAATATTCGAAACGGATTCGATCGCTTCGTTCGTTGTATGGATGGATAGTTCTGACCATTTCACGTGCAACCAGCTCCTTTAATCGCCTTTGATGGTTCGTTTGATTTTATCGAATAATGAACTTTCCTGTTCTTCCGGGATGTCTCCGCTGATTTCAGCGAATTCCCTCAACAATTGACGCTGTTTCTCGCTGAGTTTAGTCGGTGTTTTCACCCGGATCACAACGTGCTGATCTCCGATGCCATAACCGTGGACGTTTTTGACGCCCTTGCCTTTCAGACGGAATCTCGCTCCGCTTTGCGTACCGGCTGGAATTTTCAATTTAACTTTGCCATGCACCGTCGGCACTTCGATTTCATCACCAAGAGCTGCCTGTGGATATGTCAGTCCCAATTCCAAATAGATATCGTCGCCTTCACGTTCAAATTCCTTATGCGGTTTCACGCGGAATACGACGTAAAGGTCTCCGGATGGCCCCCCGTTGTATCCAGGCCCGCCTTGTCCGCTGACACGCAATTGCTGGCCGTCATCGACCCCTGCAGGAATGCTGACTTTGATTTTTTTAACTTTACGCACTTTGCCCGCGCCTTTACAAGTAGGGCATTTCTCTTCGATAATCTGCCCTGTTCCTTCACAGTGCTGGCAGGCTCTGCGGTTTACCATACGGCCGAAAGGTGTATCCTGGGTTACATTCAACTGGCCGGTACCTTCACAATAAGGACAGGTTTTCTTCTTCGTGCCCGGTTTTGCACCGGAGCCGTCACATGTATCACAATTTTCTTCTTTCGGAATTTCAACTTCCGTTTCTTTGCCGAAAACAGCGTCCATGAAATCGATGGTCATGGAATATTGCAGGTCGTCGCCTTTACGCGGCGCGTTCGGGTCCCGGCGTCTTGTTCCGCCTCCGAAGAATGTGCTGAAGATATCGTCGAAACCGAAACCTTCCGCTCCTCCGAAGCCGCCGCCGAAGCCCTGGTTCGGATCCTGATGCCCGAATTGATCATATTGCGCGCGTTTCTGTTCATCGCTCAATACTTCATAGGCTTCTTTCACTTCCTGGAACTTCTCAGATGCATTTGCTTCCTTATTAATATCCGGATGGAATTGCTTTGACAATTTCCGGTATGCTTTTTTGATTTCTTCCTTGGATGCTGTTTTGGAAACACCAAGCACCTCATAATAATCTCGCTTATTCATATGTCACTCTCCCTCTAACAATCAACTGTAATTGTACACGGTTAGGTTTGGTGTTGCAAAGACATTGAAAAAGCCAAAGCATGTTGCTTTGCTTTGACTTTTCCGGGTCTTCCTTATTGCTTGTCTTTATCGTCGTTTACTTCTTCGAATTCTGCATCCACGATATCATCGTTTCCGCCTGCTGCGCCTTCTTCGCCGCCAGCAGCCTGTTGTGCTGCCGCTGCCTGCTCGTAAGCTTTCATCGCCAAGCCTTGCAGAATTTCATTCAATTTGTCTTTTTTCTCACGGATGTCATCTGTGCTGTCGCTCTCTAGAGCAGCTTTCAGTTCATCACGCGCTTCTTCTGCCTGTTTCTTCTCTTCTTCAGTTACTACTTCACCAAGGTCGGCGATTGTTTTATCTGTTTGGAATACAGCCTGATCAGCTTCGTTGCGAAGTTCCACTTCTTCTTTCACTTTAGCATCCGCTTCAGCGTTTTCTTCAGCTTCTTTGATCATGCGTTCGATTTCGTCATCCGACAATGAAGTGTTGGACTGGATCGTGATTGTTTGTTCTTTTTGAGTTCCGAGATCTTTCGCTTTAACGCTTACGATACCGTTTTTATCGATGTCGAAAGTAACTTCGATTTGCGGTACGCCGCGTGGTGCTGGCGGAATATCAGCCAATTGGAAACGGCCAAGCGTTTTGTTGGCTGCAGCCATCGGGCGTTCACCCTGCAAGACATGGATATCAACAGCTGGCTGATTGTCAGCGGCAGTTGAGAATGTCTGCGATTTTGAAGTCGGGATTGTCGTATTGCGTTCGATCAATTTCGTGAATACGCCGCCCATAGTTTCAATACCAAGTGACAATGGAGTTACGTCAAGAAGAACTACGTCTTTAACGTCACCAGTCAATACGCCGCCTTGTACGGCAGCACCCATTGCTACAACTTCATCCGGGTTAACGCCTTTATGCGGGTCTTTGCCTGTTTCTTTCTTAACAGCTTCCTGAACAGCAGGGATACGGGTTGATCCACCTACAAGAATGACACGGTCAAGTTCTGAAGCAGAGATTCCTGCGTCTTTCAATGCCTGGCGAGTCGGTCCCATTGTGCGTTCAACCAATGAAGAAGTAAGCTCGTCGAATTTCGCGCGGCTCATTGTCACTTCAAGGTGAAGCGGTCCTGATTCGCCGGCAGTGATGAACGGCAATGAAATTTGTGTAGAAGATACGCCGGAAAGGTCTTTTTTCGCTTTTTCAGCTGCATCTTTCAAACGCTGAGTCGCCATTTTATCTTTAGAAAGATCGATGCCGTTCTCTTTTTTGAATTCCTGTACTAGATAATCGATGATCACTTTATCGAAATCATCGCCGCCAAGACGGTTGTCGCCGGCAGTCGATTTCACTTCGAATACGCCATCGCCAAGTTCAAGGATAGATACGTCAAACGTACCGCCGCCGAGGTCATATACAAGGATTGTTTCATCCGTTTCCATTTTATCCAAACCATACGCAAGTGCTGCTGCAGTAGGTTCGTTGATGATGCGTTCCACTTCAAGACCGGCAATACGGCCAGCGTCTTTAGTAGCCTGACGTTCAGCATCGTTGAAATAAGCCGGTACCGTGATTACCGCTCTTGATACTTTTTCACCAAGATATTCTTCTGCGTAGCCTTTGATATATTGAAGGATCATTGCTGAAACTTCCTGAGGTGTATAGTCTTTGCCTTCAGCCGATACTTTTTCCTGCGTACCCATTAAACGTTTAACAGACTGGATTGTATTCGGATTCGTGATTGATTGGCGTTTTGCTACTTCACCGACCTGGCGCTCACCGTTTTTGAAAGCTACTACAGATGGTGTCGTACGGTTGCCTTCCGGATTTGGAATAATCTTCGGTTCGCCGCCTTCAAGAACTGCGACCGCTGAATTTGTTGTTCCTAAGTCAATACCAATAATTTTACTCATTTGAATTCCTCCATTTAACTATTATTCGTTTACTTTAACCATTGCCGGACGAAGGACTCTGCCTTTAAGGGTATACCCCTTCTGCAATTCCTGTAACACTGTGCCCGGTTCTGCATCTTCATCTTTTTCCTGCATCACGGCCTGATGGAAATTCGGATCGAATGGTTCACCGACAGCCTTGACTTCTTCCAGGCCTTCGCGCTTCACAGCTTCAAGCAAGGATTTTTGAACCATTTCCACACCTTTCATGATGGAAACGGCGTCATCGCTTTTGGCTTCTACGGCCAATGCGCGTTCAAAATTATCCAATACCGGAAGAATATCTGTTAATAGCGACTGGGAGCGGAATTTCGCTGAAATCTCCCGGTCTTTTTGTGTGCGGCGTTTAAAATTGTCGTAATCCGCCAAAAGACGCAGATATTTGTTCTGCTCAGCTTCCAGCTCATCTTTAAGAGCGGAAATTTCATCTTCGCCTTCTTCATTGCCTTCATCTTCCAGGCTGTTCTCAGCCCCATCAGACTCTTCTTTCAATGAAACGGTTGTCTTTTCAGCATCGTCATCCGACTGCTTCGCAGTTGCTGTTTCTTCGATGTCCGCTGCAGTTTCTTCCTCATTTGCTAGAGGTTTTTTTTCATTAGACAAAATGATGTTCCTCCTTTGTTCTCAGTGTCCAGACTTCAGCCGCCCAGCTCTTCGGGTCATAAGCCAGCCCAGTTATGCGGCAAAGGACGCCGCTTCGCCAGTCCGTCTTATGCCCTTCAGAGCTTAACGGGCGCTTCCGCTTTTCTTAATTAATTCCGAAATATTCGAGTCAGCTCTTTGGAGAGATCGCCGCTTAATGTATCAAGCAATGATACGATTCTCTTATAATCCATCCTTTTCGGACCGACGATGGCAATCGAGCCGGTCTGTTCTTCGCCAATGTCATAGGACACTGTAATAACGGAACAGTCTTCCATTGCTGACAGCGCATTTTCCGATCCGATCCGGATATGGAGCCCCTGATTGCCGACCGGAATGATCATCGGGATATGCTCCGACTCTTCCATGACGTCCATCAGACTCCTGATCTTATGAAGATCGTGGAAATCCGGTTGATTGAGGATGTTCAGCTTGCCGCCATAATAGACATTTTTTTCCCTCGGAAGTATGACCGCCTGCCGGAAAGTCGAAAATAATTCACCATAACGTTCCATATGCTGTTTCATTATCATCATCGTTTCCTGCTCAAGCCGCGTGTGAAGGTCATTGAGCGAAACACCGACAAGGCGTTCGTTCAATATATTGACCATTTTCTCGATTTCAGAAGGATTCAGGCCTTCTGGTATCGGGAAGACCCGATTTTCGACATGTCCTGAATCCGTGACAATGATAGCGACTGCAGAATTGGTTGTCAGAGGCACAATCGACAATTTCTTAACGATGTGCCGCCTTACATCCGGTCCCAGCAGAATCGATGTGTAATTCGTCAATTCAGATAGAATCATCGCAGACCGTTTAATGACTTCTTCGGTCTCGCTGATTTTATCTTCAAAGATGGAACGCAATTGGATGATATCTTCTTTCGGAAGCGGTCGCGGGGTCAATAAATGATCCACGTAATAGCGGTAGCCTCTTTCCGATGGAACCCGGCCGGAAGAAGTGTGGGTCTTCTCAAGGAAACCCATTCCTTCCAGGTCAGCCATCTCATTTCGGATTGTAGCAGAACTGAAAGTAATCCCGGATTTTTTGGCTAATTGGTTTGATCCTACCGGCTGAGCTGATTGTATATAATCATCCACCGTCACTTTTAAAATGAGCAGTTGCCGTTCTGTTAACATGATCATCACCTCTGTTAGCACTCTTGTATGGCGAGTGCTAAGACTACACTAAAATTACCAAATTCCTTTTCCCTTGTCAACGATTGCGCATCTACCTAACTTAAATTAAGTATTTAGCTTTGATACACCGCCTCGTCGCTTTGGACAGTGCGAAGATTATGCTCCTGCGCACTGCTCGTCGCAAAGGAGGCGCTAAAGCGCTCCTTGCCTCCCGCAATAAGCCGAGAAGAGCACTCGTCTTCTGCCCGGTCGGCATTCGCCTGCTCCGGCGGCGCGCCTTCGCTGGGGTCCACTTCTGGACATGACAGGAAGCTAAGATGACTAAGGTACAAGAGTTGTGCTGCAATCCACTCGGGCGAGTGCCAAGTTTTGACCGAAGCCTGCGAGGGCAAAGCTTTGCGACGAAGCTAGCGTAGCGATGCAGGAGCACGGGTTTTAGTTAGAAAAGTGTTATCCATGTCGAACAAACCAAATAGTGTTTTATATTCTGATTTATTCTTAAGAGAATCTTCTGGAGATATGCAGCAAAACAGCGAAGACGCCCAAGGGAGCAGGCGAATGCCGACGAAGTGCAAGATCCACTCGGACGAAGTGTAACGAGTCCTAGTTAGCTAAGAGTTGGCCGTAGCTTGCAAGGCCAACTCTTTGCGACGAAGCTAGCGTAGCGATGCAGGAGCACGGGTTTTCGCAAGCCCCAAGACAAGCGCAGCTGTTTTGCGGAATATCGGTTCCTGCAAATTTTAGTTTCAATTCTCATATCTTTAATTTATGCCAGCAAAAATTGCTCGAATACGTTATTGCCGATGAAGCGGCCTTTCTTCGTCAATTTGACCCGGCCGTTTTCAATGGCCAAATTCCCGCTGTCAATTTCTTTCTTCAGGATTTCACCGTATACAGTTTCCATTCCGATGCCGAACTTGGTTTCGAAGTGTCCGAGCGATACGCCGGAAGTTTTGCGGAGACCGAGGAACATCTCTTCTTCCATCTGCTCTTTCTTCGGAACGTCGTGCGAATTTAAAATCGGACGCTGATCCGCTTCCAGAGGCTCCATATATTTTTTCAGCGGGCCGTGGTTCGAATAGCGGATGCCCTGGACATATCCATGTGCACCGGCTCCTGCTCCGATATATTCCTCGTTGTCCCAGTACAGCAAATTGTGGCGTGATTCCTTTCCTTCACGTGCAAAGTTCGAAATTTCATATTGCAATAAACCGCGCTGATTCATTTCAGTCATCAGCTTTTCATACATATCCGCTTCGAGATCTTCCGTCACCGTATTCAGTTTCCCTTTAGTCATCAGATTGTAAAAGACGGTTTTCGGTTCGATAATCAGCGAATAGGCGGAGAAATGCGGAAGGTCGAAAGCAAATGCCTGTTCAAGTGTATCTTCCCATTGTTCCATCGTTTGTCCGGGCAGCCCGTACATCAGATCGAAACTGATATTCGTGAAGCCGACTTTGCGGGCGTCTTCCACAGCTCGTGCCACATCCCCATTGCTGTGGGTCCGGCCGAGACGTTTCAACAGATCTTCATCGAACGACTGGACACCCATGCTCAGTCGGTTGACGCCGCCTTCGAAAAGCACCTGCATCTTCTCAAATGTCAATTCGTCCGGATTTGCTTCAGACGTCCATTCGACGTCGCTTGTCATCGGCACATACTCGTGGATATAGCCAAGCAATTTTTTCAATTGTCGTGGCTCCAATGACGTCGGAGTGCCGCCGCCGAGAAATATCGTTTCCAGCGGCTGCTCAAGTGCTCCCTGCTGTTTCCAGAGAGAGAGTTCTTTTCCGAGCGAATCGATATAGGCGTCTACAGGCTGGTCTTTGAAAAAGACTTTATTGAAATCGCAGTAAAAACAGATCTGGTGGCAGAATGGAATATGGATATACAATCCCTTTACCATGTTATTCCTCTTTTCTAATAGGAAAAGGAGGCTGAAAATACCGCCTCCTTTTTTTCGTTTATTTTGATTGGTCGTCCATTTTTAAAATTGCCATGAAGGCTTCTTGCGGCACTTCAACAGAACCGACCTGCTTCATGCGCTTCTTGCCTTCTTTTTGCTTATCAAGGAGTTTACGTTTACGCGAAATATCGCCGCCGTAACATTTGGCCAGTACGTTTTTGCGCATTGCGCTGATTGTCTGGCGGGCAACGATCTTCTGGCCGATTGCAGCCTGGATCGGCACTTCAAACTGCTGTCTCGGAATCAGATTTTTGAGCTTGTCGACGATGACCTTGCCGCGTTCGTAGGCAAAATCACGGTGAACGATGAAACTCAATGCATCCACCTGCTCGGAATTCAGCAGGATATCCATTTTAACAAGTTTTGATTCTTTATAGCCGATCAATTCATAATCGAATGATGCATAGCCTTTTGTGCCGGATTTCAATTGATCGAAGAAATCATAGACGATTTCCGCAAGCGGCAGCTCATAGATGATGCTGACGCGTGAATTATCCAGGTAATCCATCGTCATGAAATTCCCGCGTTTTTTCTGGCAGATTTCCATTACAGCGCCGACATAATCATTCGGCACCATGATTGTTGCTTTGACATAAGGTTCTTCCACATAATTGATTTTTTGTGCATCGGGCATCATAGCCGGGTTATCGATTCTTAGCACTTCTTCATCTGTCATGTGGACATTATAGATAACGCTTGGCGCAGTGGTGATCAGGTCGATATTAAACTCGCGTTCAATCCGCTCCTGGATGATTTCCATATGCAATAAACCGAGGAAACCACAGCGGTAGCCGAATCCAAGCGCCTGTGAAGATTCCGGTTCAAACTGAAGTGCCGCGTCATTCAATTCCAGTTTCTCAAGAGCATCACGCAAGTCGTTGTATTTCGATGTATCAATCGGATAAAGTCCGCAATAAACCATCGGGTTCAAACGGCGGTACCCCGGCAATGCTTCCGCTGCCGGTTTTCTTGCGTGGGTGATTGTATCACCCACCGGTGCATCGCCTACATTTTTGATGGCAGCCGTCAGGAAACCGACATCACCGACTGTCAATTCTTCACGGAGCGTGGCTCTCGGTGTGAATACACCTGCTTCAATTACTTCAAATTCCTTGTCGCTGGACATCATTTTAATCTTATCGCCAGGTTTTACGGTACCTTCGACAATTCTTACATAGGAAATGATTCCGCGGTAAGGATCATACAGGGAATCAAAAATCATCGCTTTTAACGGCGCACTAGGGTCGCCAGTTGGAGCTGGAACTTTTTCTACTACCTGTTCGAGAATCTCTTCAATTCCGATGCCTGCTTTCGCAGAAGCAAGAACAGCTTCTGATGCGTCGAGGCCGATTACATCCTCCACTTCCTGGCGCACGCGCTCAGGATCAGCTGCAGGCAAATCGATTTTATTGATGACCGGCAAAATTTCAAGGTCATTATCCAGCGCTAAATAAACATTCGCCAATGTCTGGGCTTCGATCCCCTGCGCTGCGTCAACTACAAGAACAGCACCTTCACAGGCAGCCAGGCTGCGGGAAACTTCATATGTGAAGTCGACGTGTCCCGGTGTATCGATTAAGTGCATGATATAAGTTTCGCCGTCTTTAGCTGTGTAATTCAATTGGACAGCGTTCAGTTTGATCGTAATGCCGCGTTCACGTTCCAAATCCATGGAATCAAGCAGCTGTTCTTTCATCTCCCTAGAGGTAAGGGCATTTGTTCTCTCTAATATGCGGTCGGCAAGCGTAGATTTCCCGTGATCGATATGGGCGATGATCGAAAAATTACGTATTTTGCTTTGACGCGCTAATCTCTGTTCTTGGTTCATGGTCCACACTCCTATACAAACTACTATGAATTATAGCAGTACCATGGCTATTGGGCAATGAAAGCAACGGAAATGATTTCTGTGTCAAGGAAAACTTCTTTGCACGTATCTATTGCATTCCTTTCCACGGTTTGATAAAATAACTCATGTTGTATAGAGACATAAAAGAGTTGAGGTGTTTCCACCTCTTTCCCTATTTGTCTAGGAGGTGAAAGATATGCCAAACATTAAATCTGCGATCAAACGTGTGAGAACGAACGAGACTAAAAACGCTCAAAACACGCAAGCTAAATCAGCTATGCGTTCATCTTTGAAAAAAGCTGAGCAAGCTTTGACGAACAAAGACGAAAACGCAAACGCAACGGTTAAAGCTGCGATTAAACAAGTGGAAAAAGCGGCTTCAAAAGGCTTAATCCATAAAAACACTGCAGCCCGCCAAAAATCTCGCTTGATGAAACAAGCGTAAAAATGTAAAAAGCCGGTTCCTTTTAAAGGAGCCGGCTTTTTTTCTTTGGTTCGATTTAATCACTCCAGCTGTTCTTGGCTCCGCGCTTCATCAGGAAGAATTCCAGTACGCGTTCACGGTTGCCGCTTACGGTTTTTAATTGCAGGTCGATATCTGCCAGATCGCCCAACACTTCCAGCAGGCACTGTTCAGAAATTTGCTGGCGTTTCTCGACGAGCAGCTTCACTCTGTACGGATGCGCTTTTAATTGCTTGGAGATTTGCTGGGCATGATAGCCTTTCTTCTGCAGATAATAGACATGGACCATGAAACGGATCTGCGACGCCAGCAAAGCTGCAAGCGCGACAGGCTCCTCTTTCTGCCTGAGAAGATCGTAATAGACGCTGAGTGCTGTACTGATATTGCCATCCAGATAAGCCTGCAGCATTTTAAAGGCATCCTGTTCGAGTGTACGGGCAGTCATCTGCTCCACCAATTCTTCTGTAATCTCCCCATCCGCTCCGAGATAAAGCGACATCTTTTCTACTTCAGATGACAGCAGCGTCAGATTGGTGCCGGCCATTTCCACCAGTTTGCGAACGGCGTTGCGGCTGATATCCTTGCCGAAAGATTTCGCTTCATGCGAGAGCCACGATTCCAGATCATTTGCCTGAAGCGGTTTTGCTTCCACCACAACGGCATGCTGTTTCATCAGCTTGACGACTTTCTTACGCTCATCCATTTTTTCGTATGGCGCCACAAAAACGGTTACGGAACTGGAAGGCGGATTTTCCAGCCACGCCTCCAGAACTTTCAGATTATGATTTACTTTTTCCTTGCCCCTCTCAGCCGCCTTCAAAAAAGAAGCGTTCTTTGCGATGATCAGTTTGCGGTCGCTGAAAAACGGGATGGTGTCTGCTTCGTCGATGGCGTGGTCGACCGGCACTTCATCCATATCAAAAAAGGACAGTTCGAGTTCTCCTGCCTGCGTCAGGCTTGCCTTCAATAAATCCAGGGTTTTTTCTATAAAATAACTTTCATTGCCTACAATAAGATAGACGGGGTCAATCTGCCCGCTGCGTATCGATTTCCAAATTGAAGTAATCATTATTCCGCCTCCTTCTTATACTATATCGGATTTGGAGTGATTTGTGGGGTTTGTCTTTTCTGTGACGGCTTACAATTTCGGGCGCTTAAATAAAGTTCTATGTGGATTTTTCAGACGCAGTAGCTTATAATTAGAGGGAATTAGGAGGGATAGCCATGAATGAATTTGAAAATAATGTACAATCGAAGCGTAACGACGCAATCGATGCCGGTATGGGATTTGTGGTATCATTCGTTTTCTTCGCAGCTATCTTTATCATCGCTGCCGTCGTACAATACGTAGCATTGTAATCAAGAAAAGCGTAAGCACCCGCATAGATTTGAAAGGCATAAGACAATCTGGCGAAGCGGCATGTTTTCAGCCGCGCAGCCAGAGGGCTTATGACCCGAAAATCTGGGTGCTGCAGTCTGGACAGGGAAATTTTCTTTCATAAAATTCTTCAGACTAAGAAAGTTATACTTTTCTTATCCATTCAAAAGGTTCCGGCTATCCAGCCGGAACCTTTTTTCGTTACTTCATCGTCGAAACAGTGTAACCGCCTTTATAAAAGACGATTTCAATGGTGCCGGCTTCGGCCGTATTGAGTGTCGGCAAAGCCATATTTCCGAATCTTCCCTTTACCTCTTCCGCCGGATGGCCGTATCGATTGTCTTTTCCCGTTGAGAACACGGAAAGGTCCGGATTCAGCTTCTTCAGAAAACCTTCTCCGCTGGAAGTTTTGCTGCCGTGATGGCCAACTTTCAAAATTGTCGTATCTTCCACCAGTTCACCGTAGTTCTTAAGTATTTCATTTTCACCGTCAATTTCAAGATCCCCGGTGAACAGCACTTTATACTCTTCGTATTCCATCAGCAAAACCAGTGAATCATTATTGCCGGTATATTCTTCATCGGACGGGCTCAAATAAGTGAATTTCGTATTATCAATACTCCAGACACTGCCTCGTCCCGGAAAGCGTACAGTTACACCATCCAAATCCTTTTCAAGACCAATTGCCAGCTCCGTCTTGTGAGAGCCTGGCGACATATGGACTTCTTCCACTGCAAACAGCTGAAGAATTTCATCCGCCCCTTCCGCATGGTCGGCATCCGGATGGGAAATAATCAAAGCATCCAGCTTCGAAATGCCGTTGCCGTTCAGATAAGGCGCCACCACCTGCCTGCCAATTTCAAACGGACGCTGCCTGTCACTGAACCCTTCCCTTCCGAATCGGAGCAGCCCGCCGGCATCAACCAGATATACCCCTTTCCTGTACGGCAGTTCGACCAATGCGCTGTCTCCTTGTCCAACATCGATAAAAGTCACACGCAAGGCCCCATCAACATAAGGCATTACAGTGAAAATGATCGCAGGCATCATTCCGATCCCTATTTTCCACCAGCGAAACCCCTTCTCCGCGCAACTGTAAAAAAGAATGATTCCCGCTATCATAGCCATCAAGAATATTCCGGACGGCTTCCCCGGCACCCACATCTGTCCCGGCAATTCCGCCAGCCACACGGTCCAATCCGTCATGATACTCCTGAACGGTTCATAATAATAGAAAAGGAAATCCGCAAATGGCTGATAAACCAATGTCAGCCCCAGCAAAATGATATTGATGGGCAAAATGACGATTGTATAGAGCGGCACAAATAAACTGTTCACCAAAAAAGATGACAGTGACAATCCATAAAAATGGATCAGCAATAACGGATAGAGAGTGAATTGAGACAGGAACGTAATCATTAATCCAATTTTAACGGGCGACTTTAATGTCCCGAGGATTTTCAAGGAATAGATGATGCCGAAGCTTGCGCCGTATGAAAGCTGGAAACCGATTTTATAGATGGCATAGGAATCTATCGCCATAAAAAGTATAAAGCTCAGAAGCAGGATATGGGCAATAGGCAGCCGGATCCTAAAGAGCCTGAATACCAGAACTGCCGAAGTCATACTTACGGCACGCCAGACTGAAGGCGCACCGCCCGCCAACAGGGCATATAAAGGCAAAATGATAAGCAGCACCGCCATGGCGTCTTCTTTTCGTACGCCCAAACGCAGCATCAGAAAATAAAGCAGTCCGCTGATGATGCCGACATGAAGCCCTGAAATCGCAAACAGATGGGAGATGCCCAGCGTCTGCTGGATTCTTTGCTCTTCCTTGCTTAGCATCTCCTTCTCACCTATCAGCAATGCTTCCGCTTCTGTCGATAAACTTGCTGGAAAGCTCTGCCGTATATGAGTTTTCAGTTTTTCGCGCCGTTCGGCCATCGCTGCCAAAAAGCCTGTGGACTCCTTCAGATATTCGAATTTATTGAGCGTCAAAACAGCCGATGCGCCATTGCTCTTCAAGTAATCAGCCATATCGAAGGCATATTCATGTGAAGGCATGTCAATTTCTTCAAAACCACCTGACACCGCGAACACGGAATTATGGATAGAAGGTGTTTTTTGCCGCATCTCTTCGGGATTGCTGAACCTGTAATTGGCATATACAATCCCTCCGTCATCAAGGACCATGAGTCCTCTGACTGCATCACCATCCACTTTATAGCCTTCTTTGAAGAAAGCGGTTCCTGAATATTCTTCTGCGTACTCCGGCATTGAGGCGTGGCGCAGTTCCTGAAAAGTATAAGCGGGAATAGAAAAAAACAGCAATAACAAAAAAAGTGAAAGAGTTTCCTTCTTCCAGGCCAGCCATAAAAAAAGCAGCGGCATGAACACGAGGACTCCTGGTGTATCATGCGCTGCAATAGTTGTGATTGCCGTCGCTGCGGCAAAATACAGAATGCTGTTGCGGCTCAGATTTCGATTTCTTCTCCGAATAATTGCTTCACCCGTTCATTATAATGGGCCAATTCTTCATCGCTTCCGCCTTTTTCTTTCAATTTCCCTATCAATTCCATGTATAATGACGCTTTTTCAACGCTTAAAAAATCGATTTGCCGTTCGTCAAAATTGACCTGGATCACTTCCACCCCTGCCTGTTCCAGTAATTCGATGGCATATTCATGGTTTCTGTAATCCGTTGCATAGTACAAGCGGACAATACCAGCCTGTATAATCGACTTCGTGCACTGCAGACATGGAAAATGGCTGACGTAGATATCCGCGCCGCTGACACTGACGCCATATTTTGAGCATTGCAGCAATGCGTTCATCTCTGCATGTATGGTTCTGACACAATGGCCATCCACAACATAACAGCCTTTATCGATGCAATGATCGCCACCCGAAATTGAACCGTTGTAGCCTCCCGCAATAACCCTGCGGTCGCGGACGATAGTGGCTCCTACAGCCAGCCGGGTGCAGGTGCTCCGTAACGCAAGCAAATGGCTTTGCGCCATGAAAAATTGATCCCAAGTTATTCGCTTCATTATTAATTGCCCCCCGCTTTTTACTGTCAGTTTAAGTTTAGCAGAGGTGTTAAGTACGTCAACATTCAGTTGGCTGAAATTGAATCTTTCAGTTTTTCAAAAGTTTTATCGCCTATGCCACTGACATCCTTTAAGGCATCGATGCTTGAAAAAGGACCGTTCTCGTCCCGGTATGCGATGATGGCAGCCGCTTTTGACGGACCGATTCCCGGCAGCGTCATCAGGGTTGTGTCATCCGCTGTATTGATATTGACCGGACCGCCTGCATCAGCTGCAGAACCAGCTGGTGCAGAAGGAGATGCGACTGCCGGTGGAGGAGCAATGGCTGTGTCACCGATTTTCGGAACATAGATGCTCATTTCATCTGTCAATTTCATCGCCAGGTTAAGGGATAACGCATCTGCGTCCGGTAGAAAGCCTCCAGCAAGTTCGACTGCCATATGCAAACGCGATTCCGCAGGCAGCTCAAATACACCCGGTTTCTCAACATGGCCTTTTATTTCGATAAGTATTTTTTCGGGCTGCGGCTCTTCGGCTGGTTGGGTTTCATCTTTCAAAGTTGGGGTTTCATTCGGCTGAGGGGATTCAGCTATAATAAGATCAGATGGCGCCGCTGTAATTTCTTCGGGTTCGCCATGGGGCATTAAAAAATAAAACGCCAGCATGAGTATGACTGCAGCGGGGATCAGCAGTCTGCTGTATTTACTGAAAACCTGTTGGATTGTCAGCTTGCATCCCTCTTTCCTGGGGAGCAATTAATATAGAAGCTTTCTGAATTATACAATTATTGCAATCTGCTGTCCAGTTTCCACAAAATGAATAAAATAAAAAACCGCCACTGGGGCGGTTGAAAATTTTGCATCAAACTTTTCTGGCGCAGAAAAAAATACGTTCGCTTTCTCTGGATGGTTCAGCTTCTGTAAAATCCGCTGTGATGGATTCTATGACAAAGCCTGCAGCTTTCAACCAGGTAGTATAGGTTGAAACCGGAAATGTCCGCTGTTCATGAGTTTCTTCGAAACGCTGATAAAGGTCTTCCTGCTGCTGCACAAAAAAAGTGATGTCATGGATTACACTGTGCTTCGTTTTGCCTGGTTCCGTGTGCCAGATAAAAGAAACGTCATCATCATCCAGTATAAAGGGACTGTTCATATAGACTTCATCGACTTTGTAGATCGAATGAACGTCGAAAAAGAACATGCCATCGTCGTTTAAAGCTTTATGCACTTCGTTGAAAGTTTTCTGGACCTGTTCCCCGTTCTTCAAGTAATTCAGCGAATCGATCGCGATTGTCACCGCGTCAAACCCCTGAAGTCCTTCAAGATTATCCATTGATAATTGATAAGTCGGGATGCGGAGGTTCGCTTCCTGAAAACGCTGATTTGCCATTGTAAGCATTTGTTCCGATAAATCACTGGCCGTCACTTCATAACCAAGTTCCGCAAAAAGCTGGGCAAGCGTCCCTGTGCCACATGCAAGATCCAGCAGCTTTCCGGACGGTTTCCGGGAAGCTGCCCATTCCACATATTGTTCATACGGGATATCCTGCATCAAACTGTCATAAATTGAAGCGAACTTGCCGTAACTCATATTTCCATTTCAGGCGCTTCTCTCCAGAGGCGCTCCAAATTATAGTAAGAACGTTCATCCTTATGGAATACGTGGGCTACCACATCTCCAAGGTCTACGAGAATCCATCGCGCCGAATCAAATCCTTCGACACTCTTGACTTCATTTCCCGCTTCGTTCGATTTCTCGATCAATTCACGCGCAATCGCTTGCACCTGACGATCGGAGTTGCCGCTGCAGATGACGAAATAATCCGCAAGCAAAGAAATCCCTTCCATATTAAGGACAACGATGTCCTCCGCTTTCTTTTCCTCGGCAGCTTGATAAGCCATTTGCAATAATGTATGTTCAGTCATTCTTTCACTTTCCCTTTCTGTTGCACGAAGTATTCATAACACTTCAGTGAATCCGGATAGACCGGCTGATTTTTTGATACTAGAAAATCGATGCTGTGTTTGACGCAGGCTTCCATCATAACATCCAATCCCTGTTCTTTTAATTGGCGCAATTCTTCGACGCCTTTGAATTTCCTGCCGGGTTCCACAAGATCTGCGATATAGACCACTTTTTCAAGATCGGACATTCCTGCGCGGCCTGTGGTGTGATAACGGATGGCATTTAGAATATCCTCATCTTTAACACCAAATTCATCCGAGGCGACATAAGCGCCTACAGGAGCATGCCATAATTCCGAATGATATTCCAAAAGGAGCGGATCCATCTTCTCTTTCTCAATAACCGATTTCATCCATTCCCGGTCGGAAAATTTGGCAACGTCATGAAGAATTGCCGCCACCTGCGCCTTTTCCTGTGGAACGCCAAAACGGATGGCAAGCGCAGTCGCTGTGTTCAAAACTCCGACAACGTGGACGTACCGGTTATCTGGCAGGCGTTTCTTAACGAGCTGGAGCATCTTGCTCTGGTTCATATAACCCCTCCTTCCGGATATAGGCTTCGACTTTCTCGGGCACGAAAAATGTCAATGGCCGATTTGCCGCGACCCTTTCACGTAGCATTGTCGAAGAGAGATGCATTTCTGGTGAATCAATCATCATTACCGGGAAATCGGTGGAAGCGTCATAACCCGGACGCCCTATTCCAACAAACTGGACCAGTTCCGCCAGTTCATGGATCCGGTGCCAGGAATTCAATTCCTGTATCGAATCTCCCCCGATGATGAAGTAGAATTCCTTATCCGGCTCCCGCTCCACCAGCTGGCTGACAGTATTATAAGTATACGATACACCGCCGGTTTTGATTTCAAAATCTTCGATGCGGAATTGAGGGAAATCTTCGATTGCCAGTTCGGTCATCTTAAGACGCTGAGAAGTGTCGGCTCCATGGACATCCTTATGCGGCGCTGTCGCATTGGGCATGAATCTGACTTCCTCAAGACCCAGGCTGTAATAGGCTTCGTTGGCCATAATAAGATGGCCGAAATGCGGCGGATTGAAGGTTCCTCCCAGGATCCCGACTTTTTTCATCGCTTCACCGGGAGCTCGATCCGCTTATTGTTCACCGATTGTTTATAAAGGACAACCGTATGGCCGATCAATTGCACCAATTCAGCTTTCGTCCCTTTGGCCAATTTTTCGGCCACTTCGTTCTTATCATCTTCATTGTTTTGAAGGATGCTGATTTTAACCAGTTCACGCTTTTCCAGTGCTTCTGAAATTTGAACGATCATCGCTTCGTTGACTCCGCCTTTGCCCACCTGAAAAATCGGATCGACGTGATGTGCTTCACTTCTTAAAAAACGCTTTTGTTTACCTGTTAACATAATTTCCTCCTAGTTTTTCCGTTATCACTTGAATCATTTTTTCTGTATCCGGTTTGATGCCCGTCCATTTTTCAAAGCCGATTGCCCCCTGGTAGACAAACATGCCCACCCCGTTCAGCGTCCGGCAGCCTTTTTCTTCGGCTTTCTTCAAAAAAGGCGTGTCAATCGGGTTATATACGATATCGGCAGCCAAAGCACCGTCCCTCACATTTTCCAAAGAAATCGGCAATGCTTCATCTTCAGCCAATCCGACAGAAGTTGTCTGGATGATGATATCAAATTCATCAAGTTTTTGTTCGGCATCCGATTTCGTCATCACTTTGCTGCTTGTTTCTTCTGCGAGCTCTTCCGCGCGTCGGTAAGTCCGGTTTGTGATTGTGATATCCCCAAATCCCGCGCGTTTCAGCGCAAACGCAATGCCTCTGGCAGCGCCGCCCGCACCGATCAGTAGAATTTTATCATCTGTTTTTGGACCGTCAGTCAATAAAGATTGGACAAAGCCATCGCCGTCCGTGTTGCTGCCTTTTAAATTTTTGCCATTGCGAACCACTGTGTTTACAGCATTCATCTCGGAAGCCGCTTCGTCAATTCCATCCAGCAAAGGGATGATCGCCTGTTTATGCGGCAGAGTCACATTAAAACCGCTTGCTCCAAGCAATTTTAGCGATTCACACGCCTGCTTCAATTCGGAAGGTTCTACATGGATCGGCAAAAAAGATGCGTCAATGCCATTTTCCTGAAACCATATGTCATGCATGAATGGTGATAATGAGTGTGCGATCGGATCGCCGATCACCGCATACCATTTCTTCATCCAATTCCTCCTATATAAGAGATGGCCGCAGCATCACTTCGACGCCTTTAGGGGCATGCGCCGCGACAATTACATCCGGGTGCTGCACCGTTACCCAGCCCAATCCGGAAAAGACAATATCCGTTTTAGCTTCTTTAATGCGGAATTCGTGGCGCACCAGCTCGGGATAATCCGCTTTGTATTCCTCTGACGGCGGAGCGAGCATTCCGCCGAAATGCTGACTGTAAAGCTCGTCCGCATTTTCCAGCTTCGTCCGATGGAGCGGCAGCTCGTTGGCGATATGGAATGTGAACGAAGAACGGTCACCTTTTATGAAATCGAATCTTGCAAGCCCACCGATAAACAGGGTCTGTTCTGCATTAAGCTGGAAGACACGCGGCTTTATTTCTTTTTTAGGCATGATCATTTTCAAATCAGCTGTGTGAAGATAATGGGCCAATTGATGGTGATTGATAATTCCTGGCGTATCGTACATCGACTTTTCATCATCAAGTGGAATTTCAATCATATCAAGCGTCGTCCCCGGGAAATGGGAAGTCGTGATGATATTGTCCTGGCCAGTTACCTGCTTGATGATGCGGTTGATGAATGTGGATTTCCCAACATTCGTCGAACCAACAACAAATACATCCTCACCTTTACGGTAATGGTCGATCGCTTCCATCGCTTCCACGACGCCTTTCCCTTTTTGGGCGGAGACAGTCAAAATGTCGACCGGTTTCAAACCAAGCTTGTTGGCTTCGCGTTTCATCCATTGCAGAAGCTTCTGTTCCTTCACTGATTTCGGGAGTAAATCCGCTTTATTGGCAATCAATAAAATATCGTTGTCCCCAACGAAGCGATGAAGCCCCGGCAGCCAGCTGCCATTGAAATCGAAAATATCAACGATTTTCACAATAAGGCCTTTACGTTCGCCAAGACCGTTCAGAATGCGCAGAAAGTCATCATCAGTCAACGAGACCGGCTGCAATTCGTTATAATTTTTCAGTCTGAAACATCTTTGGCAAATGATTTCTTCTTTATCCAGCGACGATGCCGGTGCGTAGCCCAGCTCTCCAGGATGTTCTGTTTGTATCTGCGCACCGCATCCGATGCAATTTGGCATTTCGTTCAATTTTCTTCCTCCCAAGTCATATATCCTTTGTCCTTAAGCCTCTTCATGATACGGCGCTCGACCATCCGGTTGAAACGGGTAAAGAACCCGTCGGATTGTGCGACCGGCAATACGAGGATTGTATGCAGTTTATTGCGGTTGCCGCCGAAAATATCTGTCAGCATCTGGTCACCGATGACCACCACATTCTCACGTTTGACACTCATGATCTGCAAAGCTTTTCTGAAAGCCTTGCCCATCGGCTTGCGCGCCTGGAAAATGAATGGGATGCCAAGAGGATCGGCAAACGATTTGACGCGCAGTTCACTGTTGTTGGAAACAATGACCACTTGGATGCCTGCATCCTTCATGGTTTTCAGCCAATCGATGAGCATCGGCGTCGCTTCTGGACGATCCCATTCCACAAGCGTATTATCAAGGTCCGTGATAATCCCGCGGATGCCGTTTTCAAGCAAACTTTCAGGGGTGATGTCAAACACCGTTCTGACGTATTGGCTCGGTATAAATTTCTGGTACACTATCAACAACTCCCGTATCTTCGAACTTAATGTTAATGATTATAGCATATTTGCCAAGGCTTCTCCCACTTTGATCGGTTCGCCGGCCATAATATTATCTGTAAAACGGAAACAATCCGGTTCAAAAAATAAAACCACGGTAGACCCGAAACTGAAATACCCGACTTCCCCGCCTTTTTTCCAGCTGTCGCTTGTATTCGTAAGCTCGATCGAGTTCACGAACATAGCCCCTACTTTGACCATCAAAACATTTCCGGCAGCAGTTTCGAGTTCCGTAATCAGCCGGTAATTTCCGCTGATCGGCGACTTGCCGTAAAGCAGCCCCGATTGATTGACGGGATATGATTTTTTGCCGAGCACGAATTGCCTTCTTACACTTCCGTCAACCGGGCTGTGGATTCTGTGGTAATTGGCCGGTGAAAGATACAGCACCGCATAATCTCCATTGGCATATCGTTCAGCCAGCTCTTCGCTTCCCAATAATTCAGCCAGGGAGTATTCCTGGCCTTTTACGATGAAGCGGCTGTCTGCATGTATTTTACCGGCGATTTCCACTTTTCCGTCCACGGGCGAAATAAGTCCAGCGCCAGCCTGCGGACGGCTGCCCGGCCTTAATTTCCGAATGAAAAAATCATGCAATGTGGGAAACGACTCAATATCCCCTTCAATATCATCCAAAGTTATTTTATAGGTTCTGACATAATTCGGGATTAAGGCGCGGCTTCCTGCGGAACGGGCAAAACGCTGCAGCAGATTGGATGTTAGTGGGCCGTTCGTCAACTCTATTGTATATTGGTATAACTTTTTCTTCATATTGATACCTCCGTTATGATAAAAGTCTACCATTATTTCCAAAGGGACAGTATAATGAAAGGAACATCATATTGTGCGTAAGGAGGATTCTCCATTGATTTTTATAGAACGGATGGACCATAACTTAAAAAAATTGAAATCCCAGACAGCAAATATGCTGACTATCGGAAACATGGCTTTTGGCGGCGCCGCCCTCATGGCAGCCATGAACGGCGCTTACAGTTTCAGTGTACTTTTCATCTTTATTGCAGCTTTCCTGGATCGTTTTGATGGAATCGTCGCCAGAAAGCTTAACCAGGAATCCGCGCTGGGCAAACAATTGGATTCGATGAGCGATATCATATCATTCGGGGTCGCACCTGCCGTCCTTATCTATGAACTGGCATTGACCGAGTTCGGGATTGCCGGCATGGTGTTCACTGTAATCTATATCTCCAGTGGGGCATTCCGTCTGGCACGTTTCAATATCACTGAATCGAATGGCTATTTCACAGGCCTGCCGATCACGGCAGCGGGAACTCTATTGACCTTATCCTATTTTGGACTTTCATTATTCCCGCCGGTCCTATATATGTTCTTGATGCTGCTCTGCTCTCTTCTGATGATCAGCACCTTCACCCTGAAAAAAGTATAAACAAAAGCTGCCGGATAAATTTTCCGGCAGCTTTTTTGTTTTTCTTATTAACGTTCCAGTCTGGATGTCAATCGTTCCACTACACGAAGGACGATTTTGGTTGAGTGTTCCGCAGCCTTCGGCAGGAATTCATCGAATGACACCGAGGATTCTTTACCGGCAATATCCGATAATGCGCGGATTACGACAAAGGCAGTGTCGAATTGGTAGCATACCTGCGCCACTGCAGCTGCTTCCATTTCGGAGGCTTTCATTTCAGGGAAATGGCCGCGCACCGTTTCAACGCGTTCAGGATCATTCATGAAGGAATCTCCTGTAGCAATCAGTCCTACTGCATATGGCAGATCTTCCAATTCACTTACCGCTTTTTCCGCTAATTCGATTAATTCAGGGTTTGAATGGAAAGCCGCCGGCATCTGAGGCACCTGGCCCATTTCATATCCAAATGCGGTAACATCCACATCATGATGGCGCACTTCGTCAGAAATGACGATTGAGCCTACTTCAAGCTCTTTGTCAAAGCCGCCGGCAGAGCCCGTATTGATCACCAATTCAGGTTTGAAGTGCTGAAGCAGAATCGTTGTAGACATTGCTGCATTCACTTTGCCGATGCCGCTTTTCAGCAATACTATCTCCTGCCCCTGATATGTACCGGTTGTGAATTCACAATTCGCAATCATTTCAGTCTCCGGGTTCTCCAAACTGTTCCGAAGCAATTCCACTTCTTCTTCCATCGCACCAATTATTCCGATTTTCACCTGTCATTTCTCCTTTATCCCATCAGATTCTGAAAATGCTTTTTAATAAGTTGAATTTAACAATCAGTGAAATTTGCCGCTTCGTCGCAAAGACTTAGCCTCGCAGGCGGCGGCTAATGCCTTCGGAGCTGTTTTGCAAAATATCGACTGCCATGATTTATTATATCAACTTTAATAGAAAAAAGACGCTGTATTAATAAGCGCCTTCCACAGTATTCAGTATATCCATTTTAACAGGTTTCCAACCATCTTTTTCAACCCATTCCAAGTGTACGCGATATTTTTTCGACATATCTTTGGATTGGACAGTGCCAATGGATTTTTGCGGGCTGCCCCCGTTGCCGATATGCATGATGTACATATCTTTTTCAGCAAGTCCGGTAGCATAAGTGATGGCATCGACTTTTTCCTGCCAATCCACTGAGTTTGTGTCATAAACAGAAACATGTTCCCCGGTCTGCTTGGTTCCCACCGGTTCCCAGCTGGTGTTGATGACCGTCTCTTTCACAATCGGATCATCCGATTCCTGGCGTGTGATGGTGCCGCCGGTCACAGTGCCTTCTTCATCTTCAGCTTTTTCTTTATCTTTGTCTTTTTCGGCTTCTTTATCTTTGTCTTCATCTTCTTCGTTGGCGTCAGCCGACTCTTCGGATTCTTCTTCTTTTTGCTCTTCATCCGCAGACACGTCTTCTTCAGCTGGTTCTTCGGCGTTTTCTGCCTGCTCTTCGCCGTTGTCCTCTGTGCTCTCTTCATTGTCCGTCTCTGAGGAAATCTGAACGGATTCAGGCTCCTGGGCATTTTCTGAGCCATCATTCTGCCCCAGGAATATAAATCCCCCTACGATAAGAATTAATGCAAATACCAGTCCAATCATTACATTCAACATTTTATTAGTTGTGGAACTGCTTTTCTTCTTATTTACACGAGAGGGATAAGGTTTTTTTTCTTCTGCCATAGTTGTAGCCTCCCCTTCCTTGATATTCTATCATAATTTAATATGACAAATTTAACTTTCATGATAAATTTATGTTTCATTATGAATTATAAACTTTAATTCGGCAACTGCAACTGAAATCCAAAATAAAAAAGTCCAATGGGATGCTTCTCCATCATTGCCGGTGAATAAAAAAAGCAGCCATCCTAAAATGAATGGCTGCAGTGATTATGAGATGGAAACGATTTCAATTTCCATTTCCCCGCCTGGCGTCAACACTTTCACACGGTCGCCGATTGTACGGCCAATCATGCTTTTCGCGATTGGTGAATCGTTCGAGATGCGTCCTTCGAGAGGATCCGCCTCTGCTGAACCTACGATTGTGTAGGATTCTTTGTCGCCATCCGGAACTTCAACAAATGTTACTGTAGTTCCCAAACGGACAATGTCGTTGCTCATATCGTTTTCATCTATGATGACCGCATTGCGGATCATTGATTCCAATGTTGAAATGCGTCCTTCTACAAACGCCTGGTCTTCTTTGGCTGAATCATATTCAGCGTTCTCAGACAAATCACCGAAATCACGGGCGATTTTAATCCGTTCAACCACTTCTTTGCGCTTAATCGTTTTCAGGAAATCCAGTTCGTCCTCCAACTTCTGCTTTCCTGCAGCTGTCATCGGAAATTGTTTTTCGTTAGCCATTGTTCCCCACTCCTTCAACTGCTGACTTTAGATTTTCGAAAAATCCGTCAGTCTTGTCTCATCATAGTATAATTTACCATTCTATTCAAGAATTGTTTTAATTTTTGTAACCATCAGATCAATTGCGACTTCGTTTTGCCCGCCTTCAGGGATGATGACGTCAGCATAGCGCTTAGTCGGTTCGATAAATTGATTGTGCATCGGCCTTACCACATTAAGATACTGTTCGATCACCGAATCGATTGTCCGGCCCCGTTCATTGATATCCCTGAGCAGCCTCCGGATGATCCGCAGGTCGCCATCTGTATCGACGAATAATTTGATGTCCATCAAGTCCCGCAGCCTCTTGTCTTCAAGCACTAGTATCCCTTCAAGGATGATAACATCTTTTGGCTCGATAAGGATCGTTTCCTCCGCCCGGGTATGGATGGCATAATTATAGACCGGTTTTTCAATCGGTCTGCGTTCCAATAGCTCGTTTATATGCTGGATCAAAAGGTCTGTGTCGAATGCCAAAGGATGGTCATAGTTTGTCGACAGCCTTTCTTCGAACTCCAGATGGCTTTGATCTTTGTAATAATAATCCTGTTCAATAACAACAACAGAATGTTCCTTGAAAACTTCATAGATGGAATTCGTAACACTTGTTTTGCCGGAACCAGATCCTCCGGCGATGCCGATTACTACCGGTCTGTTTTTTGACATACCAAACTGCTCCTTGCGTCTAATCGTTATTTTTTACCGCTTTTTGCAAATCATGATGCCGTCCCCTATATCGAGCAGCTTCGTCTCATATTGGGCATGTTCCATCATGGTTTCCTTAAACTTTTTGAGGTTCCTTATCATTGTCCGTTTTCTTCGCGGGATCTCTGTTAAAGGTACCGACGACATGCCATGCATATGCATGTTATCACAATATACTATTCCACCGCTGTTTAATAAAACTTCATACTTTTCAAAAAAGCGCTCGTATTGCCCTTTTGCCGCATCGATAAAAATCGCGTCATATGATCGGTTAAGAAGACTCAAATCCAGTTCAAGCGCATCTGCCTGGAATACGCGGATTTGTTCCTGGCCTCCCGCTTCCTGGATATACTCCCGGGCTTTTGAATAACGCACTTCGTCCCGCTCGATTGTATCGATTAAAGCATCCGGCAGTGCCTTGGCCATCTTCAATGCGGAAAAACCGATCGCCGAGCCGATTTCCAATATTGCCGCCGGCTGCTGTTCGATCAATAAAGCGGTTAATTGACTGATGCCTTCGTCTTCCATGATCGGAACATGATTTTCCCGGGCATAAATTTTCATATCCGCAATTGTGTTCTCAAAGCGTTCATTGTCCATTTTCTGGAGCCCCTTTTCGACATCGCAAAAATTCTTTCAAATGATAACATAAAACAAGAAGGAATGCGAGGTCGCTTCCTTCTTGTCTGTTTTTGTGGTAGGAAAATATAATTTTTTAAGTTGAAGGCGCTTTGGAAGAAATGTTGCTTTGCCCCAGACTCCAGGCCTGGCTCTTCCTAATTGCCTATATACTGGTCACGTTTTTGAAGATGTTCTTCGTATGTGACCGAGAAATGGTTGGTGCCTTCGGAGTCGGCAAGGAAATACATATAATCAGTATCCGCCGGATCAAGCACCGCTTCTATTGATGAAGCTCCGGCACTGGCGATAGGGCCGGGCGGCAAGCCTTTGTGAATGTAAGTGCTGTAAGGATGCTCAAACTGATAATCCTCGTTGAACAAACGTTCACGGTGTTCCCCCATTGCATAGATGACAGTCGGGTCCGTTTGCAGCGGCATATCCTCAGCCATCCGGTTATAGAATACGGAAGCGATCGTGGCGCGGTCAGCTTTCGCCGTCGCTTCTTCTTCAAGCAATGAAGCGAACGTCAGCAGCCAATGCGGCGACTCTCCCATGTCTTCCAAAATAGCCGTGTAAGGAGCGATATTCGCCTGTGTCGCGTCCAGCATCTGGCCGATTATCAATTCAAGTGACGGATCCTCTTCATAGAATGGATAGGTCGCCGGGAATAAATAACCTTCAAGCGCGTATCTGACATTTTCGCCTTTGATTTCCTCCGTCAAAAGATCGGGATAGCTTGCCATCAACTCGTCGATATAAGCTTCATCGGTCACTTTGGCCATAAAATCTTCAGCTGTGTGACCGGTTTTTTCAGCGATGACATTCTCTGCAATCTGCTCGAGCGTCAAACCTTCAGGGAAATTGATCGTAAACAAAGGTTCACGGTAGACTTTTCCTGTTTTAAGGCTTTGCGTGATCTCATCAAGTGTCATTGATGGCAATAAACCATAGGTGCCAGCCTGGAATTCAGACTCGTTATTAAATTTGACATAATATTTATATATCCGGGCATCTTCGATTATCCCGTTTTCTTCCAGTAATTCTGAAATGCTGTCCAGGTTCGAACCGATCGGAACTTCAACTTCGATAATTTCCTCGGAATCCGGATCTACCGGCTCTAGCGCTGATGTCACATAATTGTAGCCCTGATAACCTGCAACCGCACCTACAATCAATAAAACCAGCGTGATGATAAAAACAATGCGCCGCACGATTCTAACTTCTTTTTTCTTCTCTTTCATGCGGTCAAACATGACGTCAATCTTTGATTTCTTTTCCACGGGTTCCCCCCCTTAACTATTCTTTACTATTATACAAGAAAGCAGACAAAAAGAAAAAGGCGGAATTGAAACTCAATTCCGCCTTACTTTTTAAAGCTCTTCGTTTTCCTCTTCTTCAGCAAGGAAAGTATTCAGCATTTCTTCGATCATGTCCCATTCTTCATCAGTTTCAACCGGCAAAAGATCGCCGCCTGCCACTTTCCCATCAACATCTGTGTTTTCAGTGAAAGATGATGCCTGGATTTCGATTTCGCCTTCTTCATCTTCTTCAGCGCCAACCGGGAAATATAAAACGTATGATTTTCCGAATTCTTCTGAGTCAAATGTAAACAAAATTTCGAATAACTGCTCGTTGCCGTTTTCATCAACGACTGTGATATGTTCTTGTCCGTGTTCCATTGTCGTCACCTCATTATTTTTTAAAATCAAGATAACCTTGCAAAATCATTACAGCAGCCATCTTGTCGATCACTTTCTTACGGTTCTTCCGGCTTACGTCTGCAGAAATCAGCATTTTCTCCGCTGCTGCTGTTGTAAGACGTTCATCCCATAAAACCACTGGTATAGCATACGCTTCTTTTAGCAATGCTGCAAACTTTTCTGAGGCCTCTGCACGAGGACCGATTGAATTGTTCATGTTTTTCGGGTATCCTACAACAATTTCAGAAACTTCATATTGGCTGATCAGTTCACCAAGGCGTTCAAGACCATATTCTTCAATCGCTTCATTGATCTTTACGGTCTCAACTCCCTGTGCCGTCCAGCCGAATGCGTCGCTGATTGCGACGCCGACTGTTTTAGAACCTACGTCCAGCCCCATTATTCTCATAATCTATTCCTCATTATTCTTTTTGATATAGAACTTCACAAGTTCTTCAAGGATTTCATCCCGTTCGAGTTTGCGAATTTTGTTCCTTGCATCCTGATGGCGAGGAATATAAGCCGGGTCCCCGGATAAAAGATAGCCGACAATCTGATTAATCGGGTTATAGCCTTTTTCTTCCAATGACGCATGCACTTCCAGCATCACTCGTTTTACATCTTGCTCCATCGATTCATCAGACGAATCAAACTTCATAGTGCGATCGAATGAACTCACGACAAGCACCTCGCTTTCGGATTTAGATAGGAAAAACCTTTTCCGCTGCCTGATTTCCATTATATACGATAAAAGTCATTTATTAAACCTATTTGACTAACTCGTATACAGACTCCAGAGCCGCATCCAGTTTTCCAGGTTCTTTTGCGCCTGCCATCGCCATGTCCGGACGGCCGCCGCCTTTTCCGCCGCATTGTTCTGCTACATGTTTGACGATTTGGCCCGCATGATAGTTCCCGCCTGCCAGCTCTTTTGTCACACCAGCAGCAAGCATGACTTTTTCTCCGTCAACAGCGCCCAGAACAATAATTGCATTATCAAGCTTCTGTTTCAGGTCATCCATCATCTGGCGCAGCTGGTTATTGTCTTTTGCCTCGACACGGGCTGACAGCACCTGAACATCTCCCACCGTCTTCACAGCATCCAGGATGCCTGCGGATTGCGCATTGGAAATTTTCGCCATCAACGATTCATTTTCCCGCTGCAGCGCTTTTTGATCCGCAAGGAAAGTCTGTACTTTCTGGATAAGATCTTTCGGATTGGATTTCAGTAAAGACGCCGCTTCTTCCAAGGTACGCTCTGTGTTCTTAAGGTTTTCATACGCGCCTTTTCCTGTCAAAGCTTCGATGCGGCGGATACCTGCGCCTATTCCGCTTTCCGATACAATCTTAAACAAACCGATTTCAGCAGTGTTGCCTACATGGACGCCGCCGCAGAGCTCTAATGAGTAGCCCCCGATTTCAACTACGCGCACGACATCACCATATTTTTCGCCGAACAATGCCATTGCTCCCATTTCTTTCGCTTCCTGTAAATTATGGTAGCCGGTTGCGACTGCGATGCTGTCCCAGATTTTATTGTTTACAATATTTTCGATCTCTTCGAGTTCTTCCGCTGTCACTTGCCCGAAATGCGAGAAGTCAAAACGCAGACGGTCAGGACCGACATAAGAACCCGCCTGGTTGACATGGCTGCCAAGGACATCTTTTAATGCCTGGTGCAACAGGTGTGTCGCTGTATGGTTCTTCACGGTGTGGCTGCGTTCTTCGACATCCACTTTCGCTTCCACTGCCGATTTCGTCAGTTCACCGGAATCGATTCGGATGGAATGGATATTCTGGCCGTTCGGCGCTTTTTTGACATCGAGCACAAATGCCTGCACCAGGTCATTGCGCAGGATGCCGTGATCGGCAATCTGTCCGCCGCTTTCCGCATAGAAAGGCGTACGGTCAAGAATCACCTGCACCTCTTCGCCTTCCTGAGCGTGTTCGACAAGTTCTCCGTCTTTGATGATGAACAGTACATTCGATTCTGCGACTGTATCCGTGTAACCGATAAATTCACTCGGTTCTTTGATGTTGCCGAGAACCTCTGATTGTGTCTGCATCGAATTGACGTTCTGGCGAGCGCTTCTTGCGCGTTCACGCTGAGCCATCATAGCTTGTTCAAAGCCCGGATGGTCGATGGTCATGCCCGCTTCTTCCGCGTATTCTTCTGTCAGTTCAATCGGGAAACCATAAGTATCATAAAGACGGAATGCATCTTCGCCAGGAATTTCGCTGCTTCCGTCAGCTTTTTGCTTATCCGTAACATTGGACAAGATAGCCAGTCCTTCATTCAGCGTTTCATGGAAACGTTCTTCTTCAAGTTTCATAACGCGTACAATAAAGTCTTCTTTTTCGTTCACTTCCGGATAGAATGCTTTCATGATATCTCCGACAATCGGCACCAATTGGAACATGAACGGTTTCTCGATGCCCAATTTTTTCGCGTAACGGACTGCACGGCGCAGGAGTCTGCGAAGCACATAACCGCGGCCTTCATTGGACGGAAGCGCGCCGTCACCGATCGCAAATGCAACAGTTCGCACATGGTCGGCGATCACTTTGAACGCCAGATCGCTGTCTTTGTCTTCGCCGTATTTCTTGCCGGAAATCTCTTCCGTTTTTCTGATGATCGGCATGAACAGATCTGTGTCGAAATTCGTCGGCACATCCTGTACGACACACGCCATGCGCTCAAGTCCCATTCCCGTATCGATATTCTGTTTTGGCAGCGGTGTATAGGTGTGGTCCGCGTTATGGTTGAACTGCGAGAACACCAGGTTCCAGATTTCTAGATAGCGGTCATTTTCGCCGCCCGGATATAATTCAGGATCGTTTAAGTCACTGCCGTAGCTTTCGCCGCGGTCATAGAAGATTTCTGAGTTCGGTCCGCTTGGGCCTTCCCCGATATCCCAGAAATTCCCTTCTAAACGGATAATCCGCTCAGCCGGCACACCGACTTCATTCAGCCAGATGCCATATGCTTCTTCGTCTTCGGGATGCACTGTCACTGACAGGAGTTCCGGGTCGAAGCCGATCCATTTCGGATCCGTCAGGAATTCCCAAGCCCAGTGGATCGCTTCTTTTTTGAAGTATTCACCGATCGAGAAGTTGCCGAGCATTTCGAAGAATGTATGGTGGCGTGCTGTCACACCTACGTTTTCGATATCGTTCGTGCGGATGGATTTCTGCGCATTGACGATCCGCGGGTTTTTCGGGATGACGCGTCCGTCGAAATATTTCTTCAGAGTTGCGACGCCGCTGTTGATCCAAAGCAATGATGGGTCTTCAAATGGCACAAGCGGTGCACTTGGCTCCTGATCATGTCCTTTTTCTTTGAAAAAGTCCAAATACAGCTGTCTGATTTCTTCTGCTTTTAAATTCTTCATTTGTTTTCCTCCTAATTACTTAGATAATTTTAATAATCGATATTTCGCAAAATAGCTCCGCTTTCCTGGGGGCTTGCACTGAGCTAACTCGTTCTCGTTTCACTTCGCCCGAGTGGATCTCAGCACTTCGCTCGAAACACAGTTGGAAAACCAACTGTGTTTCTAATCCCCTGGGAGTCTCCGCTTTTTTGCTCCATATCTGGGAGTGAACCTTTAGATGAAATAGCGGTAAGCTTCCATATGGAGCTAATTCATCTGGTTATTAAAAATAAAAAGATATCCGATGGATATAAAAATAGCCTCCATCCCTTGCGTAAACGCAAGGGACGAAGGCTATTGATTCGCGGTACCACCCTAATTACACGGAAATAATCTTCCGTGTCTCTCATTGGTGCCTTAACGCGGCTTTACGGCAGGGATTAGCTGCACTCAGGAGTAGCTTTCTAAAATATCTTCGCGAAGATCCTTTCAGCCGGGGGATCTATTTCTGGACGCATGGTATTTTATACTTTCTCCATCAACGTTTTGAATATTCTATAGCTTGAATTATAGAAAAGTTATTTGGTCCTGTCAACACAGTCATCAAGACTCCATAAAATCACGCGGCGTAATGCCTTTCATCCCGATCAGCGGATGGATGGCGTGAACGTTGTCATTTGTCAGCGAAGCTGGTCCATCCGCTTCTGCGGCAATAGGCTGTCCAGCAGGCTTCGATTGTTCAGCCGTTTGTGAGGACGCAGCTGGCTTAGCAGAAACAGTTTTCTGCTGCTCAGGCTCTCTCTCGGGTTTATTGCCATCCGCTTCTGGGCCGGACAGCGACAGCCGGTCTTTCAATGTGGTCATGCGCTTCGTATCGTCCGTGCGTTCGACGCCATAGCGGAATACGCCGGGGTCGCCGCAAAGGATCAGAAAATCCTTGCTGCGGGTGATTCCGGTGTAAAGCAGATTGCGGCGCAGCATTTTCATATAGCCGCGGACAACCGGCATGATGACAGTCGGAAATTCGGAGCCCTGCGATTTATGGATGGAACAGCAATAAGCCAGCGTCAGCTGATTGAGGTCGCTGCGCTGATAGGTCACTTCGATGCCATCGAACGACACGACCAGGACGTCCTGTTTTTCGACCGTCTCACTCGCTTTCATGATGGCGACCACTTCGCCCATGTCACCGTTGAAGACATTGCTCTCCGGCTGGTTGACGAGCTGCAGCACTTTATCTTTAACACGGTAGGTGATATCACCAAAGACCAGTTCTTTCCGTTTGCCGTCCGGATTCGGGTTGACCATCTGCTGGATCATCTTGTTCAGCGCGTCTATGCCCGCCGGCCCCTTATACATCGGCGCGAGGACCTGGATGTCCTTGATGTGATGGCCTTTGGCAAGCGCGCTTTTGACCACTTTCTCGACCACTTCCGGAATTTGTTCGGCACCGGCTTTGATGAATGAACGGTCAGAAGTTTTAGCCGTGATATCTTCCGGCAGCTGTCCGTTTTTCATCTGATGCGCCAATTCTATAATGGAAGAACCTGAAGTCTGGCGGTAAATATGTGTCAATTCGACTGTCGGGATCCGTTTCGAATCGAGAAGGTCACGCAGCACCTGGCCCGGCCCCACCGGCGGCAGCTGATCCTGGTCGCCGACGAAAATAATCTGGGCGTCATCAGGCACAGCCTTCAGCAATTGATGCGCAAGCCACGTATCGACCATCGACATCTCATCGATGATGATCAATTTCCCTTCGATTTCTTTCTCTGTCTCTTCTTCCCTTTCCTGGCCGTTAAAGCCCAGCAAACGGTGGATCGTCATCGCCGGAAGTTCGGTCGACTCGCTCAGCCGTTTTGCGGCACGGCCGGTTGGCGCCGCGAGAATAATCGGAAAAGGCTCTTTTTTCTTGGCATAATCTTTCGGATCCAGCGATAAGCCGTGAAGTTCCGCATACACTTCAACAAGCCCGCGAACCACTGTCGTCTTGCCTGTTCCGGGTCCGCCCGTTAAAATCATGACCGATGAATTAAGGCTGGATTCGATCGCCTGCACTTGTGTTTCCGCGTAACTGACACCAAGGCGTTCTTCCGCTTCCCCGAGCGCTTTCCGCACTTCGGAAGACGGGAAACCATCCCGGTTTTCCTGTGAAGCGAGTAAGGTTTCCAATTTTGTCGCTATGCCCACTTCCGAATAATAGAGCGACGGCAAATAAAGACGCGTTTCTTCCCCCGCGACTTTGCTTTCTTCATTTAATTCGATGGCAGCCTGGGAAATGGCTTCGATCGAAATTTCTTCACGCTGTCTTGCCTCAAGCATTTCCTTGACCTGCGGTATGAGGGTTTTGGCATCGATATATACGTGCCCTTCAGATAAGGATGCCTGATTCAGTAAATGCAGGATCGAGGCTTTGATGCGGTCCGGATGGCTGCCGGTCAACCCCAGTTTCGCGCCAAGTTCATCCGCCCGCTGAAAACCGATCCCTTCGATTTCTTCGATAAGGCGGAAAGGGTTTTTCGTCAGGATGTCGATCGTTTCTTCCCGGTAAGCCTGAAAAATGCGCATCCCGACTTGCGGACCGAATCCCCAGTCATTCAGCTGGATCATCACCCGCTCCAGCCCCAGGTTCATCTGCAGCGTCGAGCGGATTGTATCTTTTTTCTCATCGGACAAGCGCGGCACAACATCAAGCGCTTCCGGGTCTTCCAGAATTTTCTTGATGGCATCCTTGCCTAATTTTTTGACGATCGTTTCAGCCGTCTTCCGGCCGATGCCATTGAACATATCGCTCGACAGATAATGCACGATGCCCTGCTCGGTTTCCGGCACTTCTTTTGTAAATGTCTCCACTTGGAACTGGATGCCGTAGCGCGGATGATTTTTCACCGCTCCTGTAAAACGGTATTCTTCTTCCATGGAAAGTTCAGGAAAATATCCTGACACGATGATTTCTTTTTCTGCGTAAGAGGTGTTGGTCTGATGGATTTTCACTTTTGCGATGGTGAAAAGATTTTGGGGATTGTGAAAAATCGAAACGACCGGCCGACCAAGCACAAATTGCGTTTCTTCCTGAAATAAATCAATTTGTCCTGTCATGCCGATCGTTCCCCTTTCCACTATATAAAATGAACTAATAATTCAATGTAATCGATATTCCGCAAAACAGCTTCGAAGACATTAGCCGACGACTGCGAGGCTAAGTCTTTGCGACGAAGCGATATATGGTGTTTCATTTGATCAACTTATATAATTATTGAAGATTTGATTTAATCATATCATATGCGTACCGCGCCATTTCATTTTCTTCGTCGAGTGTAAATGCCTGCTCGAGATGATGCATGGCATCTTCCGTGCGGTTGGTTGAAACGGCATATAGAACACCCAGATTATAATGGGCATCCGAATGGTCCGGCTGCAGTTCCAATACTTTTATGAACTGCGGTTCCGCCAGCTCGAATAACTCCATTGATGCCAGAGTTACGCCGTAGCTCATCCGCGCAGCCACATCCGTCTCATCGAGTTCCACTGCTCGCTGCAGGTACGGCAGCGCCAATTTTGTCTGGCCCAGCCGCTCCAGGCATTTGCCGATCATGAAATGGGCATCTGCACCTTCCAATTTATACTGCACCGCTTTTTCATAAAGCTTCAGTGCTTCATCATAACGTTCAGCATTGAAATACAGATTAGCCAACCCGTAATAAGCTGTTGCTGAAGTTTCATCCAGCGTAATCGCTTTCTGGAAAAAACGTTCAGCACGCTCAGTTTCTTCCATTGAAGTCAATACATGCCCGAAGTTGATATAACCAAGCGGATTTTCCGGTTCTTCTTCAATGGCCTTAGTGAATGCCTGCACCGCTTCTTCGGTTTTGCCATCCTGTATGGCCTGAATGCCGATTTCATTGTAATTCATATGTCTCTCTCCCATTAGCCTACATATTCAAGGCGTGCGCCTTTTTTAAACACTTTATCAATTGTTCCGCCGCCCAGGCATACATCGCCATCATAGAAAACGACTGCCTGGCCAGGAGTGATTGCGCGGACCGGCTCATCAAAAGTCACGATCGCTTCGCCGTCTTTCAGTTCGACTGTCACGCCCGTGTCTTCCTGGCGGTAGCGGAATTTAGCCGTGCAATGGAATTTTTCCACAGGCAGAGCATCAGACGTAAAGCTTAGATTTACAGCACTTAAGCTGTCGGAATACAAGGCATCATGGTGGAAATTCTGTCCGACATATAAGATATTGCGGTCGAGATCCTTGCCGATAACGAACCATGGGTCGCCCGCTCCGCCGATGCCGAGCCCCTGGCGCTGGCCAATCGTGTAATACATCAAACCGTCATGGCTGCCCATTTTGACGCCGTCGAGGGTTTCCATCGAACCCGGCTGCGCCGGAAGATACTGGCCAAGGAATTCTTTGAAATTACGTTCGCCGATAAAGCAGATGCCTGTTGAGTCTTTTTTCGTTGCAGTTGCAAGACCAGCTTCCAATGCGATTTCACGCACTTTTTTCTTTTCCATATGGCCGATCGGGAACATCACTTTTGATAATTGCTCCTGATCCAGTTGGTTAAGGAAATAAGTCTGGTCTTTATTGTTATCTTTGCCGCGCAGCATTTTCGTTTCGCCGTTCGCCGCGTGTTCCACCTGCGCGTAATGGCCGGTTGCTAAATAATCGGCTCCAAGGCTGAGTGCGTGCTCCAAAAACGCCTTGAATTTGATTTCTTTATTGCACATGACATCCGGATTGGGTGTTCTGCCGGCTTTGTATTCATCCAGGAAATAAGTGAAAACCTTATCCCAGTATTGTTTTTCAAAATTGACTGCATAATACGGAATGCCGATCTGGTTGCAGACGCGAATGACGTCTTCGTAATCTTCCGTCGCTGTGCAGACGCCGTTCTCGTCCGTGTCATCCCAGTTCTTCATGAATATGCCGATCACGTCGTAACCTTGTTCTTTCAATAAATAAGCGGCAACCGAAGAGTCCACCCCTCCGGACATGCCGACAACAACCCGCGTATCTTGCGGAGTTTTTTCTGTCATTTCAATCACCTTTTCACTTTAGCGCCAGGCGCTTGCTGATTTGGGCTGTTTTTTCAGCCGCTTGCCGGACTTGTTCAATGGTCAGTCCGTAACCGAAACTGAAGCGGATGGAATTGCGTATCTCTTCCGCTTCTTCACCATACATCGCCACGAGAACATGTGACGGATCGATCGAACCGGCCGTGCAGGCAGAACCGCTCGAAGCGGAAATGCCTGATAAGTCCAAGTTTACAAGGAAGGATTCGATTTCGATTCCATTGATGCTGAGGTTGAGGATATGCGGCATTTGCTCGCTGCCATTCTCCTTGTAAACGACACCCGCCTCATCGAGTGCTTTTTTAAACTCATCTTTGTATTGCTCAAACTGTGCCGCTTTTTCTTCTCGTGACTCCATGGAAATGGAAACAGCTTTTGCAAAAGCGCTGATTGCCGGGACATTTTCCGTTCCAGCGCGGCGCTTGCGTTCCTGTTCACCGCCGTAGCTTAATGGCGCCAGGCTCGTGCCTTTACGCTGATACAGGAAGCCGACGCCTTTTGGTCCGTTCAGCTTATGGGCCGAAACGGACAATAAATCCACTTTCAGTCTATCGACGTCAATCGGCAGAACGCCATATGCCTGGACAGCATCCGTATGGAAGACTGTATTTGTGCTTTCCAGCAATGCACCGATTTCCGCAATCGGCTGCACGCTTCCGACCTCATTGTTGCCAAGCATCACCGTCACAAGAATTGTATCGTCCCGGAGCGCTTTTTTCACGTCATCCGCCTTCACGAGGCCATTGCTGTCCACCGGTAGATACGTCACTTCATAGCCATCCCGCTCAAGTTTCTGGCAGGCATGCAGCACAGCATGGTGTTCAATCTGCGAAGTGATGATATGTTTGCCTTCATTTTTCAGCGCGGTGCCGAAAATAGCCAGATTATCCGCTTCTGTCCCGCCGCTGGTAAAAATGATTTCCGGATCGTCCGCGCCTATGCTTCTCGCAAGGACATTGCGGGCTTCGTCCAGTATTTTTCTCGCTTCGCGGCCAGTGCCGTGAATGCTTGAAGGGTTGCCGTATACTTCCGCCAGTCTATTGGAAAATAATTCGACCACTTCCGGATGCATCGGAGAAGTGGCCGCATGGTCAAGATAAATTCGATTCATCGTCTAAACTCCTCTATATATAAAACATATAATTTTCTGTTGTTGATTCCTGCTGGCTTGCCAGGTCTTCGATCGTTGTGGTGTCCAGGACATTTTTGACGGCATCCCGGATGCGAATCCACAGTTCACGCTGCGGCTGCGCCTCGTCTTCGATTCCTTCGACAGGCTGTATCGGCCCCTCCAGAACACGTATGACGTCCCCTGCTGATATTTCTTTCGGATGGCGCGCCAGCATGTAACCGCCGTAGGCCCCTCTCACACTTTTCACCAAACCGGCATTGCGGAGCGGCGCAACCAATTGCTCCAAATATGCCTCGGACAAATCGTGCTCCGCCGCAATTTTCCGCAGCGGCAGCGGCCCCTCGCCATATTCTTTGCCAAGTGCGATGATTATCGTCAAGCCGTAGCGGCCTTTTGTTGAAATTTTCATAAATACACCTCTGAGTCAGATTCCATTATTCTTCAAAATAGTATAGCATAAATCAAGCTTATGGACTTGCAATGACTTTTGAAAGCTGTCGCGATATACTAATGGAACAGATGTACGGAAGGAGTTTTTTCATTGCAGAACGAACCATTGGCTTTTCGCATGCGGCCGCGCACCATCGATGAAGTGGTGGGACAGCAGGATGTCATCGGACCGCATACCGCTTTATACAAAATGATCCAAAACGGCCACGTGCCGTCCATGCTGCTGTACGGCGAACCGGGAATCGGCAAGACATCGATCGCCCATGCCATCGCGGGCACTTCGAATCTGCCGTTCATCGCGCTGAACGCCACAACCTCCGGCAAGAAAGACGTTGAAGACGTTGTCCGTGAAGCGCGTGTTACGGGCAAAGTCCTCCTGTTCCTGGATGAAATCCATCGATTCAATAAACTCCAGCAGGACGCATTATTGCCGCATGTGGAAAGCGGCTCGATCGTCCTGATCGGCGCCACGACAGAAAATCCGTTCCACGATGTCAATCCGGCAATCCGTTCACGCTGCGGCGAAATAAAGCAATTGAAGCGGCTGACCCATGAAGACATCGTCCATTTGCTCGAATCGGCTTTAGAAGATCCGAAGCGCGGGCTCGGCCGGGAAGAAATTGAAATTTCACCGGCGCAGGTCGAACGCATTGCTGAAGGAACCAACGGAGATGCCCGAAAAGCGTTGACGATGCTCGAATCGATTATCATCGCGTCCGACGAAATTGACGGGAAATATATCGTCGAAGACCAGATGATCGAACAGATGATCAAGCGTGTCGGAGTGTTTGGGGATAAAAAAGGCTCCCATTTCTTCAATCTCCTGTCGGCTCTTCAGAAATCCGTACGCGGCAGCGACATCAACGCGGCCATGTATTATCTCGCGCATCTTCTGGAAAATGGCGATTTGACCGCTGTCACCCGCCGTCTTCTGGTCATGGCTTATGAAGATATCGGACTCGCGAACCCTTCTGTCGGTCCGCATGTTCTTGCAGCCTGCCAGGCGGCTGACAGGTTAGGATTGCCTGAAGCGCGCATACCGCTGGCACAGGCTGTTGCGGAAATGTGCCTGTCAGAGAAATCCAATTCCGCCTATAAAGCGATCGACGCGGCCACAGCCGCCATCAATAAAGGACTGACCGGCGATATCCCGATGCATTTAAGGGATACCCATTACGCCGGAAGTGCCGAACTCGGCCACGGCGGCTATATCTATCCGCATGATACGCCGATCGGATCGTTCGGCGGCTGGGCCGATCAGGATTACTTGCCGAAAGAAGTGCAGAAAACGGAATTCTATAAACCGGTCATCGCAGGCGAAGAGAAAAAATTCGCCGGCATCTACGAGAAATTGAAATCGTTCCGGAAGAATAAAAAGTGATGAATTTTTGTATAGCCATTCCTTCGGGAGTGGCTTTTTTAAATGCAAATTTGAATTATTTGGGGAATTGTCTTGCATGTTGATAAGTCCACAGCGTTTTTGAAGAAAATTCACTGCGAAAATGCTTTGCGAGAACCAATCTTTTATGGTTATGCGCGGTCAGGCTTTTTTATGCGCGATTAGAGAATTTTGCGCGCGATTATTTTTTTTTATGCGCGTTCCTGAAAACTTATGCGCGATTAGAAACTTTTATGCGCGTTAAGAGTTTATACTGCGTTGTCTCCATAATCATCCATTAAAAAACCGGCTCATCCGAAATGAGCCGGTCCATCTTAATTATTTCTTACACGGTTGATTGGAATCGATGAAGTGATGTCGTTGACTACCCAGCTGGCGCAAATTAGGCCAACCGTGGATGGCGTAAATGCATTGGACGATGGCGGCATTTTCGCTTTACGGATTGCTGCATCCGGCTTCCCAACGTTTCCGACTACGTCTTCACGCACGATAATCGGGCTCTCATCCGAAAACACTACAGGAATCCCTTTACGGATACCCGCTTCACGCAATTTCTTGCGTATGATTTTCGCCAATGGATCTGTATGCGTTTTTGAAATATCCGCAATCTTGAAGCGCGTCGGGTCTGTTTTATTGGCAGCACCCATACTTGAGATGATCTTGACGCCGCGCTTATAACATTCCTTCATCAGATGGACCTTATAGATCATCGTGTCTGATGCGTCGATGACATAATCCAGGTTGTAACTGAAAAATTCTTCATATGTATCTTCTGTATAGAACATATGCAGATCGATGACTTCGCAGTCTTCGTTGATATCAGCGATGCGGTTTTTCATGACTGCGCTTTTTGATTGGCCGACCGTGGATAGATTGGCAACCAATTGGCGATTGACGTTAGTGATGTCGACATTATCCTTATCGACCAAGATGATGCGGCCGACGCCGCTTCTTGCACAGGCTTCAGCTGCAAATGAACCTACTCCGCCCACACCAAGGATTGCTACAGTGGAGTTTCTCAGCATTTCGATTCCTTCTTTGCCTACTGCCAGTTCGTTTCGTGAAAATTGATGTAACATAGTTTTCCTGCCTCTCTTAATGTTGATAAATCTACTAGGAATTATACACAAAGAAAAACCCTCCAGCAAATAGCTGAAGGGATGATTAACATTTTTAAGTGAGAATCCCAATCGTGCCGTCCTTGACTTGCATATCGTTTTTGAACCCGCTTCTAGCAGGTGGGTGACCTCTTCAGCGCTTATAACTTCCGGTTAAGGCATGTTAGCCACGTTGAAATTTGGTCTCCCGACGACAAAATGTTGGGTCAAAACTGAATTGCTAGTAACGAACACATCAGGATTCTCTACTAAGGCTATATTAGCACACGCTACAAATTTCTACAACCGTTTTACTCTAGCCCTTTTGAATTATTCTGAACATTCAGTAATAGGCTTAATTCATCAAGTTGGTCTTTTGCAACCGGGCTCGGCGCGTTTGTTAAGAGATCACTCGCGCTCGCCGTCTTCGGAAACGCAATCGTGTCGCGAAGGTTTGTACGTCCTGCAAGCAGCATGACCAAACGGTCCAAGCCGAAAGCAATCCCGCCATGTGGTGGCGTTCCGTACTCGAACGCGTCCATCAGGAAGCCGAATTGAGCGCGCGCTTCTTCTTCAGAGAAACCAAGCACTTCAAACATTTTTTCCTGGATGTCACGGCGGTAAATACGTGCCGATCCCCCGCCCAGCTCAAATCCATTCAATACAAGGTCATACGCCTGGGCACGCACATTCTGCGGCTCAGTGGATAATTTATCGATATCTTCTTCATATGGCATCGTGAACGGATGATGTGCCGCGTAATAGCGGCCGTCTTTTTCATCGTATTCGAAAAGCGGCCAGTCTGTAATCCACAGGAATTTATAAACTGACTCATCGATAAGCCCGAGTTCTTTGCCGAATTTCATTCGCAAAGCGCCTAGTGCGTCTGCTACAACCGCTTTTTTATCTGCAACGAATAAAAGCAGGTCTCCTGCCTCAGCCCCTGCTGCATCGATCAATCCTTGAGCCGCTTCCCCTTCAAAGAATTTTGCGATCGGCCCTTTGACGCCGTCATCTTCAACTTTCATCCAAGCAAGGCCTTTTGCTCCATAGCGGCCTGCAAATTCACCGAGTGCATCGATATCTTTACGTGAATAGTTGGCTGCCTGGCCTTTAACGTTGATCAGTTTCACCTGGCCGCCGTTCTCAACCGCACCGGCAAAAACTTTGAATGAAGAATCCTTGACCAATTCGGATACATTTATAAGTTCCATGCCAAAACGGACATCCGGCTTATCAGAACCAAAACGTTCCATCGCTTCAGTATATTGCATGCGTTCGAATTTAGGCTCGATATCGATGCCTTTGACTTCTTTCATCATCTGCACCATCAAGCGCTCGTTCATTTCCAGGATTTCTTCCATCGTCTGGAAGCTCATTTCCATATCGATCTGAGTGAATTCCGGCTGGCGGTCAGCACGCAAATCTTCATCACGGAAACAGCGGGCGATCTGGTAATATTTATCGAAGCCCGAAACCATCAGCATCTGCTTGAACAATTGCGGCGACTGTGGCAAAGCGTAGAATTCGCCATCGTGCACACGGCTTGGAACCAGATAGTCACGCGCGCCTTCAGGAGTCGATTTCGTCAAAATCGGTGTTTCAACTTCCAGGAACCCTTCCTCATCAAGAAAACGGCGGATCGATTTTGTCACTTCTGAACGCATTTTGAAAGTCTCGAACATTTCAGGGCGGCGAAGATCCAGGTAACGGTATTTCAGTCTCAAATCTTCACTGACATCCGTATTGTCTTCAATGGCGAACGGCGGGTTTTTAGCGGCGTTGATAATATTTGCCGAATCCACCTGGATCTCGATTTTCCCTGTCTTCAATGCTGTATTGATCTGGCCGTCTGCACGTTCCACGACCAAGCCTTCGATGTGGACGACGAACTCATTGCGCAATTTTTCACCGACTTCAACGGTTTCCATGGAAATTTCAGGATTAAATACCGCTTGAACCAGCCCCGAACGGTCACGAATATCAACAAATATCAAGCCGCCAAGGTCTCTCCGCTTCTGCACCCAGCCTTTAATGGAAACGCGCTGCCCGATAACAGTTTCGTTCACTTCACCACAATAATGCGTTCTAGTCATAACTATTCCTCCAATTGTTTCTTCACATTTTTCTTCTATATAAATAAAACATTTGTTTATCTATTCTCTAAAATCGCTCCAGCAATCTTTTCAAATTCCAGTTCCTGCTGTTCACCGGTTGCCATGGCTTTCAAAGCGACTTTGCCGCTTTCGAGTTCGGTTTCACCGATGACGATGACGTAGGCGGCCCCTTTACGATCTGCCGATTTCATCTGGGCTTTGACTTTCCGTCCGTTGAAATCCATATCGGCTGAAATGCCGTTTTCACGAAGATCCCGTACTACAGTGAAAGCTTTTTTCTTTGTCGACTCATCCATTGCTACGACGTAGACTTCAAGGTCCGCTGACTGGCCGATTTCGACGCGTTCCATTTCCAGCGCCAACAGGAGACGTTCGATGCTCATCGCGAATCCGATTCCCGGTGATTCCGGTCCGCCTAAATCTTCGACGAGACCATTATAGCGGCCGCCGCCGCAAAGTGTTGTGATAGCGCCGAAGCCTTCAGCATCACTCATAATTTCAAATGCCGTGTGGTTGTAATAATCCAACCCTCGAACCAAATTCGGATCAACGACATAATCGATGCCGAGCGCTTCCAAATAAGATTTGACGCCGTCAAAATAAGCTTGGGATTCTTCATTCAAATAATCCGCTAAAGACGGTGCAGTCGCCATCAATTCGTGGTTGCGGTCCACTTTACAATCAAGGATGCGCAGCGGATTTTTCGTCAATCGCGACTGGCAATCCCCGCAGAATTCATCGATTCTAGGTTCGAAGTGCTTGATCAGCGCTTCTTTGTGAGCGATGCGGCTTTCCGTATCCCCCAGTGAATTGATGACCAGACGCAGCTGTTTTAAACCGACGGAACGGTAAACTTCCATGGCGAGTGAAATGACTTCCGCATCAATTGCAGGATCTTTCGAGCCGATCGCTTCCACGCCGAATTGCACGAACTGGCGGGTGCGTCCCGCCTGCGGACGTTCATAACGGAACATCGGACCCATATAGGAAAGTTTGACCGGCTGGTCCGGCAAACCGAAAAGTTTGTTTTCAACATAGGAACGCACGACTGAAGCGGTTCCTTCCGGGCGCAATGTCAGTGAACGATCGCCGCGGTCCTGGAATGTATACATTTCCTTTTGGACGATATCTGTCGTATCACCGACGCCGCGCTGGAACAATTCGGTGTGTTCAAAAACGGGAGTCCGAATTTCTTTGTATTGATAAAGTCTGCAAAGCTCGTTGATTTTTTGTTCCACTTCCTGCCATTTGGCGGATTGCTCCGGCAGCACATCATACGTGCCGCGCGGCAATTGAATATTCTTGCCCATGTTCTTCACTCCTCTTTTTTTCCATACAAAAAAGCTCCCGCCCCTTGCTTGCGCAAGGGACGAGAGCCTGTATTCAAGCTTCCGCGGTTCCACCCTAGTTGATGCGAAAATCTCGCACCCTCTCATTCCCGGATAACGGCCGGTTCCGTTTCCCCCTAATAAATGCGGTAAATGCATAACCTGCATCTTTCGAAGGAAAGCCTCTTAAGTGTTGTTCACCACATGTCTCTGCAGGGAAGTTTGCAGCCCGGGACTTCCCCTCTCTTATCAGCCAATCATGCGGTTACTTTCTTCGTCATCGGCGTTCTAATTCATATAATAAGCTTAATCTTAAATTTTCCTATCCCCCTTGTCAACCTTTTTAACATTTCGTATGATTTATTTGCTAGAATAAATATACCGTCTTAAGAGGAGGTACTGCATGAACCGTAAAACCACAATTTTATACATAACCCTGATTTTATTCCTTTCCCAGGCATTGCCTTTCGCCGATAATTCCACTGCGCTCGCCAATACTTCAGCAATTGAAGTATCGGAATCATCCATCAATGTGCGAAGTGGCCCAGGCTTAAGCTACCCTGTCATCGCTTCGATGAAAAAAGGAGATCCAGTGGATGAGATTTCAAGAAGCGGCGATTGGATTGAAGTCTCCATTTCCGGTGAAACGGGCTGGATCGCAGCATGGCTGACGAAAAGTTCTGAACAGGCGGCATCTTCAGTTTCCGGCAAAACGGCTGTATCTTCCGTAAACCGGCTGAATGTACGCGCACAGCCCAATCTTTCCGCCTCGGTCCTGACACAGATGAACGCTGGAGAGCAAGCGAATATCATCAGCGATTCGGATGGCTGGGCTGAAGTCGAATTCCGTGGCAGCCGCGGATTTGTTTCGAAAGACTACATAAGCATCAACGACAATACAAAAGCGAATCCCGCGCCTGCCGCAAGCGACGTATCTTCCATCGAAATCGCGGTGGATGTGCTGAACGTGCGCAAGAAAGCGGATCTCAGTTCTTCGAAACAAGGAACTGTCAAAAAAGGTGAAATTTATCCTGTGCTCGAACTTGCGGGCAACTGGGTAAAAATTCAGCTGGACGGTGATAAAACCGGCTGGGTCTATTCTTTCTATGGCCACCTTTCCAACGAAACTGTCGAGAAGAAAACCGACAGCAGCGTTGAAACCGTAACCGTACAGACGAACGGCACCAATATCCGGACGCAGGCTTCCACTTCATCTGAAGTCGTAGCCCGTGCAAACGCCGGTGAACAATTAGCCGTGCTTGCAAAACAAGGCGACTGGTACCAAGTTCAGCTTTCCGGCGGCGCAACCGGCTTTATTGCATCCTGGGTAGTCGCAGCAGGCGCACAGGAAATCAAAGTCGAAAAAGAGAAAGCCGACCGTAAAAAAGGAACTTTGAACGGCCTTACGATTGTCCTGGATCCGGGGCATGGCGGCAATGACGGCGGCACAGTCGGCGCGCGCAAAACAGAAGAAAAAGGGTTGACGCTGAAAACTGCGGAATTGCTGGCTCAGCACCTTCAAGCCGCTGGTGCAGAAGTGCACATGACCCGCCAGTCGGACGTCTATGTCGACCTTCGCAAACGCGTTGCTGAAGGCCATAATTCAGCGGCAGACGCCTTTATCAGCATCCATTACGATGCGACCGAAGACAGCACAGTCTCCGGATTCACATCCTACTATATGCACGATTACCAAAAGGAACTCGCCAGCTATCTGAATGCCGGCCTCGGCAAAAAACTGACCATCCGCGACCGCGGTGTGCAGCCGGGCAATTACCTGGTGCTCCGTGAAAATCGCCAGGCAGCCGTTCTTGTCGAACTCGGCTTCCTGAGCAATTACAACGAAGAACGCATCATTTCTTCCGAGCAATTCCGGGAACAGGCCGCACTTGGCCTGTACCAGGGAACCATCAATTATTTCGATGCACAATTGGAGAAATAGAAAAAGCTGTCCATTGCGGACAGCTTTTTCTATTTACATCGCTTATTTGGATTCCACAATCATCGTCACCGGTCCATCGTTCACCAATTCGACGTCCATCATGGCGCCGAATACGCCTTCTTCGACCCGCAGGCCTTCATTTCGCAGAGTTTCATTGAAATAATTCCATAAAGGCTCCGCTTTTTCCGGACGCGCGGCTTCGACAAAGCTCGGACGGCGCCCTTTCCGGATATCACCGTAAAGCGTGAATTGCGAGATGGACAGGATATCGCCCCTGTTTTCGAAAATCGAACGGTTCATCTTGCCATCTTCGTCTTCGAAGAGACGCATTTGCGCAATCTTGCGCGCGCAGTAATCAGCGTCTTGTTCTGTATCTTCATGCGTGATGCCGACGAGCAGCACATAACCGGATTCGATCGCTCCGGTAATGCTGCCATCGACAGTCACAGATGCTCTTTTGCTCCGTTGAAGAATAACTCGCATAATTCCTCCTTAATTCGTTACACGCGTAACCGAATAGACATCCGGCAATTGCTTGATCCGCTCCACTACCCGGTTCAGGTGTGAGATATGCGGAATCATGATTGACAGGTTAATGGTCGCGATTTTATTATTATCAGCACGGCCGCTTACGGCAACAATTGTCGTTTTCGTTTCGCTGACCATGTGCATGACTTCGTTGATCAAGCCCGTGCGGTCATAGGCCTGCACTTCAATGTCGATCTGGTAGGATTTGTTTTCAGGCGTCTCCCCGTTTTCCCATTCAACCGGGATGAGACGATCGGTTTCATTGGCCTGCACATTCGGACAGTCGGCGCGATGGACTGAAACGCCGCGGCCTTTGGTAATAAAACCGATGATGGCGTCGCCCGGCACCGGGTTGCAGCATTTCGACAAACGGATCATCATGTTGTCGATGCCGCGCACGATTACACCCGATTCGGTCTGTTTACGCGGCTGGTTCGATTTCATCTCGACCGTGATTTTCTCGAGCGCTTCTTCCTGCTCGCGTTTCTTGCGTTCTTTTTCAGCGAGGCGGTTGACGACTTGCTGGGCAGTGATGCCTGTGAAACCGACAGCTGCATACATATCATCTTCACCGGCGAAATTGAATTTCTCGCAGACACGCTTGATGTTTTCGTTAGTAAGAATATCTTTCGGCACGAATTCCTGCGCTTTGATTTCGCGCTCGATCATTTCCTTGCCTTTTTGGACATTGTCTTCACGCAATTGCTTTTTGAAGAATTGCTTGATTTTATTTTTCGTCTGTGTCGACTTGGCGATTTTCAGCCAGTCGCGGCTTGGGCCGAAGGATTGCTTAGACGTCAGGATTTCAACAATGTCCCCTGTGTTCAATTGGGTATCCAGCGGCACCATTTTGCCGTTCACTTTGGCACCGATGGTTTTATTGCCAATTTCGGAATGCACTCGGTAGGCAAAATCGATCGGGCAGGAACCGGCAGGCATTTCGATAACATCGCCTTTTGGTGAGAATACATAGACCATATCGGAAAACAGGTCGAATTTAAGCGACTCCATGAATTCTTCGGCATTGTCCGATTCGTTCTGGAAATCAAGGATTTCGCGGAACCATGACAAACGCGAGTCGACGGAACTCAATGGTTTATCCGACGTTTTTCCTTCTTTATAAGCCCAGTGTGCCGCCACCCCGTATTCAGCGATACGGTGCATTTCTTCCGTGCGGATCTGCACTTCAAGCGGATCGCCCTGTGGCCCGATCACCGTTGTATGAAGCGACTGGTAAAGATTCTGTTTCGGCATGGCGATATAATCTTTGAAGCGGCCAGGCATCGGTTTCCATGTGGAATGGATGATGCCAAGCACTGCGTAACAGTCTTTGATGCTTTCAACCGTAATTCGCACCGCCAATAAATCATAGATTTCGTTGAATTGCTTATTCTGGATGGCCATTTTTTTATAGATGCTGTAAATGTGTTTCGGCCGGCCGAAAAGATCCGCTTTGATATCCACTTCATCAAGCTGGACGCGGATTTCGTTCATGACATTGTTCAGATATTCTTCCCGCTCCGTACGTTTCTTCTTCATCAGATTGACGATGCGGTAATATTGCTGCGGGTTAAGGTAACGGAGAGCCGTGTCCTCGAGTTCCCATTTGATGGTATTGATACCCAAACGATGCGCAATCGGCGCGAAGATCTCAAGAGTTTCGTTGGCCTTTATGCGCTGTTTCTCAACCGTCTGGTATTTCAACGTCCGAAGATTGTGCAGGCGGTCAGCGAGTTTGATCAGGATGACGCGAATGTCCTGTGCCATCGCCACAAACATCTTACGGTGATTTTCCGCCTGCTGCTCTTCTTTCGACATATATTTGATCTTGCTCAGCTTCGTTACGCCGTCCACCAGCAAAGCGACTTCTTCATCAAAGTCACGGACGATATCTTCCCTGCTGACTTCCGTATCTTCCACGACGTCATGCAAAAAGCCCGCTGCTACCGTAGCGGGGTCCATTTCCAATTCTGCGAGAATTCCGGCAACCTGTACCGGGTGAACTATATAAGGTTCCCCGGATTTGCGGAATTGTCCCATATGGGCATCATATGCCACCTGATATGCTCTTCGGATCATTTCAACATTTTTTTCATTCATATACGAAGCAACAGTATCAAATACATCATCAGCTGTCTTTACTTGGTCTTTCGCCATAATTGCCCACCTTGCTCCTCTTTTTTCGAAAAGTATATCTATATATTATAGAAAACAATAGGGCTAATTGTAAAGCTTGGTCAACCGGGAAAAGTTATTATCTCCCTGCTTTTCTCAGGAACTGGAAAATCTGGTTCCATTAAATAAAGATTCTTCCAAAAGTTTATGTTTCCACCCTCAAAATATTGTTTATTTGCACCGTTGAATTGTCTTTGCCTAGGTCCAATAACTCTGTGGCGGACTGATAAGAATGAATATTTTGCACCAGCACGTTCCGGACGTTTTTTTCACCGGATGCGATCGTCAAATCCGCCTTCGCGCTTCCGAATCCCTGTATGCGTCCGTTTGCCAGCGCAATATTCGCTGCACGGAACTGGATGGATGCCGCAGTTTCATTTCTGTAATCATACTGCGGATCTCCTGCGAATAAAAAACGGTTCAGCGCCACATTCCGGTAACCTGAGACCACCAATGCGCGGGGCGAGGAATTTTTATATAAGTCTGTGTGGACAGGGTGAATAGCCACCAGTTTCTGAGCCGACAGGTTAAACGCCGATTTCGATTCCTCGTCTTCCGCGTGGTGATGGCCAATATGGCGAAAATTAAAAGCCCTGTTGTCATTCACCGACAGATGCCCTGAAATATGCACACCGGCCGCAGCGGAAGATGTTGCATGGGCTTTGATCTCCACACCGCCAAAACAGCGGGTGCTGGAGTTATTAACTAGCCAGACATTGCGTGAACCGTCATCAATTTCAAAACCGTTTGAATTGGAGAAGCCTTTTTTATGGGACTGGCCGCCGGGATCACGGAAATGGCTGTTGGAAATGAAGATGAAATCGCTGTGATGCGTCGTCACCCCGTCATCCCCGAAACCGTAACCGGTGACCTGGTCGAGCCAGACATATTGGCTGCCGCGTTTTGCCCTCGTTCCGTCACCCGCGTAACTATAGAAAGAAGAGGAAATATCAAAACAATGAAGCCCGGGATTGATGGCTTCGACGTTCTTGACCCAGCCGTTCTTTACATTCGCGTAAGTAAGGCAGCTGGAGAAATTATTGCCGGCGGCTGATTTTTGATTGTGCTTCAAGCGCTCGATATTCCAGTCGAGCGTCATTCCCTCTACTGAAATATTGCGGTTGCCGCTGATCGGATTTTTATTTGCCAGAAGCGTTCTGCGTCTCGGCGCATCATCATGCAAGCGGATCACTGTCTTGCCTATGCCCGCTCCGACCAGCCGTGTCCAGGAGGGCAGCTTTATGCCTCTGACTATATATACTCCTTCAGGCACGAAAATTTTCTTGCCGCCATTGCCTAACGCTCGTTTGAACGCGGCGGTCGAATCGGTCCGGCCGTCTCCTCTCGCGCCGAATTGCGTCACGGATATGTAGTTGCCGGTAACTTTTTGCAGTCGGTCATATTGGCGGTCCAGTTCCTTTTTCCAAAAAGGGGAGATCTGGTTTCCGTCTGTTTGAAAGCCGATTTCTTTTTCGTCAGTGATTGTGGAATCGGCTGAAATCAGTGACCAGAATTTTTCCTGGAGCGTTTTTTTGCGCGCGGTTGCCTGCGGATTTACCGGCTGATAGATTTGGTTGAATAATTGCTGCGTTTCATCAGTAATTTTTTTTAGCGGCTCATCTTCTGTGTCCAGCAGCATGTCGATCAGCCGCGCATTATTTGATGGATAATGATTGTCGTCCCATTTCAGCATAGTGGCACCTCTTTTATGTTCGGTTTTTCTATCCATACCCGCTTGGGGAATAAAAATTCATGTTGGAATTTATGATAAGTTGATTAACAAACGAATCCTTCAGTATACTTCGGAAATATATAACATAAATAAAATCTTAAACTATAAAGCTCATTGTCCCTTTATCAAAACATCAGATTATTAGTAAGTTGAGCATAAAGTATGTTTTCCCGCGCATAAAAGGTCATTTGCCGAGCATAAATCCTGTTTTCCCGCGCACAAACTGCCCTCTGCCGCGCATAAATTACTATGCCGGCTGACTTGGTTATACTTTAGAAAAATGAAGAAAATATTTCCATAAAATACGACTTGATTTATATATCCAACAACAAAAAACAGCCCAAAACGCATCACGCGTTCCGGGCTGTCTCCATTTTTCATTAGTATTGCAATAAGGTACAGACTTCGTAGCCTTCAAGTTTGTCGCGGCCGTCGAGGTACGTCAATTCGATCAGGAATGCGCAGCCGGCAACGATTCCGCCAAGCTGTTCGACAAGGTTGATCGTCGCTTCGATTGTTCCGCCTGTAGCCAAGAGGTCGTCTGTAATCAGGACGCGCTGTCCTGGTTTGATGGCATCTTTGTGCATCGTCAATACGTCTTTTCCGTATTCGAGGCCGTATTCCGCGCGAATCACTTCGCGTGGCAATTTGCCTTCTTTACGGACAGGGGCGAATCCGAGTCTGAGTGCATAAGCGACCGGGCAGCCGATGATGAAACCGCGGGCTTCCGGCCCGACGATGATATCCGCTTCCACTTGTTTCGCATACTCGACGATCTGGTCAGTAGCGTATTTATAGGCAGCACCATTATCCATCAAAGAAGTGATATCTTTGAAGCGGATTCCCGGTTTCGGCCAGTCTTCAACAATTGTAATATACTCTTTTAAATCCATACCTGTTCCTCCTTGGCAGACACTTTCGCGTCGAACCACTCTTTTAAGTCTCGATAAGATGCATACAGAAGCTTTTGTTCCAGGGCGATCTGCTGTTCACGTTTCTTATAAGTCGGCGCTTCGGCCAAATCACGTTTGCCTGGAGATTCTGCGATCTCAGTAAGTCCATTGTTAAGTGTAACAAAACCGAGTTCAAAAAACACCTGCAACATGAAAAATAACGAATCACGAGTCCATCCTTTATGTTTCGCAAGTTCATCACAATGCTTTTTAAAGTCGAAAGTTCCCCGTTTTTTAATGAAAGCAAACAGCCATTTAAACTGATCGCGTGTTGGAATCTGTTCGAAATACTGCGATTCCTTCGCATAGAAATGCGCGTAAATCCGCTTCGGATTCAAGTTCATCAGCACTTTTTCCAATTGCTCTTCCGATTCAGGCAGGTCCAGCAGCACCAGGTGATGCTTGTCCCCTGTCAGCTCTTCAATCGAATCAACCGAGTGGATCGGATGCGGGATCAAAGTTTTGAAAACCGCCACAGTTTCCGTATTGAATGCCAGATAAACCTGGTCTTTTTCCGGAATCAGCTTCGACCAGCGGGACACCTGACGGATGCCACGGATATCAAAAAGCTGCCATTGGTCGGTACGGATATCTTCGATCAGCATCTGCGCTTTTTTGCGGCCGTTCCATTCATTGATCTGCAGATCGCCGATCACGTCAATCAGCACATCCGGCGTCAGTTGATCGCCGATTTCACCAATCCCGAATCCAACCGCGTCAAGTGTTGAACCGGCTGAAGCAAGCTCCACTTTCAAATGGTTCTGTGCCGCCCCGATTTTGCGGATGGACGCCACTTTGACGCCTTTGATGTAAAACTTCGGTTTGGCGAAGCCCATGCCGAACGGCGCGAGATAACGCATGGATTCGATCGTATCAGTATCAATTTCCTCCAGCTGCACCGGAATATCGATATCGACCACCGGCACAAGGTCTTCAGCTGTCAGACACGCTTCCGCCTGCTTGTTCAAACGGCTGCGGAGCTCAGCTACATCAGCGGCTTCGAGCGTCATGCCCGCTGCCATCGGGTGTCCCCCGAATGCAGGCAGGATATCACGGTTCTCCGCCAATTCGTTGTAAAGGTGGAAACCTTCGATGCTGCGCGCCGAACCTTTCGCCTTGCCCGTCTCCGGATCCAATGAAAGAACGATGGTCGGACGGTAATATTTCTCAACCAATTTGGACGCTACGATTCCGACAACTCCCGGATTCCAGCCTTCCTGTTCGACAATGATGACATGCGGGGGACCGTCCGGATATTGCGACTCCACCTGCGCTGTCGCTTCATCCGCAATTTGCTTGACGATGGCCTGCCGTTCTTTATTCAGGACATCCAGGCCGTCCGCCAGCGAACGCGCCTGGGCCGCGTCTTCTGTCAGCAGCATATCCACTGCCGGATCGGCGTCCTGCAGGCGGCCGATTGCGTTGATGCGCGGGCCGAACATGAAGCCGATCGTTTCTTCATTGATTTCTTCCTGCTTGATGCCAGCGACTTCGGCCAGCGCTTCAATCGCCGGCCGCGGCGTATCACGCAGCGCCTGCAAACCTTCTTTAACAAATATACGGTTCTCACCGTGCATCGGCACAAGGTCGGCAATGGTTCCGATCGCTACAAGCTCAAGCAGATGGTCCGGCATTTCCTCGTATAACGCATGCGCTATTTTGAATGCCACGCCGACACCCGCCAATTCACCGAACGGATAATTCCCTTCAGGATGGCGCGGGTGGACGATCGCCAACGCATTCGGCATCGCCTCTCCGATGTCGTGGTGGTCGCTGATGATTACATCCATGCCAAGTCCGACCGCGAAATCAACCTGCTCGATGCCGGAAATTCCGTTATCGACCGTGACGATCAATTTCGCTCCGTTATCATATGCCTGCTGGAACAATTCTTTATTCGGGCCGTAGCCATGTTTAAAACGGTTCGGGATCATGAATGAAACATCCGCTCCCAAATCCTGCAAAACGGTCATCATGACAGCGGTGCTCGTTACACCATCCGCGTCATAATCGCCGTAGACGATTATTTTTTCCTGATTGTCGACAGCTCGGCGGATTCGCTCCACTGCGATGTCCATGTCTTTCATCAAATAAGGATTATGTATGGCCGAAACATCTGTCGCCATAAACGCGCGCGCTTCTTCCGCAGTGCGTATTCCCCGGGTCACGAGGATCTTCGCCAGCACGGAAGAAAGGGATAATTCCTGTTGGATATCCCGGACTGCCTGCTCGTCGGGCTCCGTCAAACGCCATCTTTTTTTGGATTCTATCATATCAATCACTTCCTCACTGATTCATTATACAAGAAAAGACAGCAGACAAAAACCTTTCGGCGCAATTGCCGAAAGGTTTCTTGTTTAATATGTGTCGCGTTGTTTTTCCTCGTAATCATCCACCCGGTCATCACGCGTCACTTCGTCGCTCGTGACAACCTGTGCTTCCGGATGGACGCCAGCTTTCTGGTACTCCGCGATTTCATTCTGCTGCGTGGCGATCAATGATTCCTTGACAGCCATTTCCTTTTGCAAAGATTTCACTTTGCGCTGAAGCGTATAGCCCCGCGCGAGAGCCACTACCCCGCTCAACAGGAAGCCAAGCAGCGCAGAAGCCAGAATGACCAGGATCAGCGGAAATTCCGCTTCTCCGAAAATATAATTGACTGGTACAGCGTCGACATTTACGACTGCGAAAGCTGCGATGATAACTGCGAAAATAAGTGCGATCAATAATAGCCATTGCATTTTCATACCGGCAACTCCTTTCTCGAAATAAAAAAATGGAACAGGGTCATTTTTACTATACCCTGTTCCATTTCGATTATAAACTTTTCCCCGTTTCAACGGCCAGTAAGACACCCGAACCCTTGCGGTAAATCAACTGGCCGTAAAAACCCGATTGGATCAACTAACATTCAGCAGGGATTAAGAATCCCTGCTGAAGGAAGTTTCTCCTTACACTACCGGCTCATCGGAACCCCATTTGGATTCCTGCTCTTTCTTCTCAACATCGATCGGACCTTTTTTATTCAATTCCTTCTTCTTAAGCACGAGCCACAGCTGAGCAGCGATGAAGATGGATGAATATGTTCCGGCGATCAAACCGATCAGCAGCGCGATCGAGAAGTTCGTGATGGAAGGTGCGCCGAAAATCAGAAGCGCAAGTACTACCAGCACAACCGTCATGACAGTATTCACCGAACGGACGAGCGTCTGGCGCAAGGAAACGTTGACAACGTTCTCCAATTGTTCGACTGTCTCGATTTTCTTTATTCGTTTCATGTTTTCACGGATCCGGTCAAACGTAACGATGGTATCGTTTATCGAATAACCGACAATTGTCAGCACCGCCGCGATGAATGTGAGGTCCACTTCCAGGCGCAGGAGGCTGAACACCGCTACGATGAAGAATGTATCGTGAAGCAATGCCACGATAGAAGCAACACCCATGCGCCACTCGAAACGGAACGCCACATAGATGATGATGCCAAGAGCGGCAATCGCCAAAGCGTATAAGGCATTTTGGGCAAGCTCGATGGCAACCTGGTTCGAAACAGTGGAAACGTTCGGATCCTGGCCATATTGCTCATTTGCCGCCTGTGTTATTTCGTCGATTTGGCCCTGTGAGAAATCATCCGTGTAACGTGCAACACCGATATTGGATTGATCGCCAGAGATAACCACGTCATCAGACGGATAACCCGTTTCTTCAAGGAACTCTTCAACTTCCTGTTGCGTAAGCGCTGAATCAGAAGTCACTTCAACCCGTGTACCTCCGGAGAAGTCAATTCCAAGATTCAACTGGAAGATGCCAAGCACAATCGCCCCCGCTGCGATCAATGCCAGTGAAGCGGCAAAGAATTTATTGCGGTTGCGGGCAAAATCGTTACGGTCAAATGGTGTTGATAGATCCGTAATCTCTTTTTCTTCCGAAAGATTATGGATCTTATCGGGTCTCAAACCGAACCAGCCGAACTTGCTGTCGAGGAATCCGCTGTGGACCCAAAGCCCAAGCAACAGGCGCGATCCCCAGACCGCTGTAATGAAGCTGGCAAGAATTGAAATGATCAATAACGTCGCGAATCCTTTAACAGAACTTGTACCGAAATAGAATAAAACAGCTGCCGCAAGAAGCGTCGTTACGTTGGCATCGATGATAGCCGAGAACGATGAACGCGCCCCGATGCGGAAAGAATCCTTAACGGACTTGCCTGTCCGCATTTCCTCGCGGATCCGCTCGTAAGTGATGATATTGGCATCAACCGCCATACCGACACCGAGCATGATCGCCGCGATACCCGGCAACGTCAGGACTCCGCCGATCCATACAAAGATCAACAGGATCAGATAGACATATACCGATAAGGTGATAAATGCGATGACTCCCGGGAAACGGTAGAAGACAAGCATGAACAGCAATACGAGTCCGATACCGATTGCAGCGGCAAAGGTCGTTTTATCCAAAGCTTCTTCACCGAACTGGGCGCCTACTGACGTCGAATAGATTTCCGTCAATTCGACCGGCAGCGCTCCCGCATTCAGGATACCCGCAAGATTCTGTGTTTCTTCAACGGTGAAAGAGCCTTCGATTTGAACACTCGGGCTGTTGATCCGTTGACTTACTCTTGGAGCAGAAACGAATTTAGGATCGGCTTTCATGATCTCTTCCTCGTATGAATCTGCGCCTTCCTCAAAATCAAGCCAGATAACCAGTACATTTTCACCTGGTGGGCGTTGAGAAATTTCACCGGTGATTTCAGCGAACTGGCCCGGATCTTTCAACTCCAGCGACACGATCGGCTGGCCGCTTTCATCGAAAGTCCCTGATGCTCCGCCTTCTTCAAGATCCGAGCCATCCAGCACGACATTATCATCGGCATCACGGAAAGTCAGGTTCGCTTCCGTGGATAATAATTCGCGGGCCTGTGACTGGTCTTCGATGCCAGCCAGCTGGACACGGATCCGGTCTTCGCCTTCAATCTGGATGACAGGCTCGCTGACACCCAGAACGTTGATCCGGTTCATCAAAGCGTCAGTCGTATCAGATAAGATTTCGTTTGTGATCTCAGGTCCGCCATCCAGCGATTCTACCTCGTAAAGGACTTCAAAACCGCCCTGAAGATCCAGTCCCAATTTAATATCCTTAGCTATCGGTAAGCTAGTGGTGCCAATCATTCCTATCAGTACAACGACCAGTAAGAAAAAGGCTATTATACGACCTCTTGCTTTCATATGTATAGTTCCTCCTCATTATCTAAAACACAGCAACTTCATTATGAAACACGCATCAAAGCGTGTCAAACTCATTTTGGTTTTTTCTGGCTGGGCCGAAGCAGCTGTTCCAGATCATCGGAATTGCCTTCTGAAAACCAATTGTCTCCCTTGAAGCCTTCGATCTGATGATAAGCCACAAATTCCGAAGCCCTCATTTCCATGATTTCATTGACCATTTCATGAAGCGGCATATCGCCGATATCCTTCTTTCGCCATTTTTTCTTGATCAAATATTGCCAAATATCTTCCGGTGTAAATGTATCGTAATCGGAAAACTGGAATTCCTCACATTTACTTTCTAAGAATGGCAATACGACATCATATTGCTCGGTATATTTCGGCATGGTTTTTCCCTCATTTATCAGTTGAATAAAGAAATAAAATTTACACACCGCTTCGCCGCTTAGGACAAAGCTCCCGCAATAAGCCGAGAAGACCACTCGTCTTATTGCTTCGCTCAGTCCATAGGCGCGCCGGCGCTAAAATAGTGGCTTAAGTTCTAAGAGCAACTCAGATATGGAGCAAAACAGCGAAGAGTCGGCCGTAGCTTGCAAGGTCGACTCTTTGCGACGAAGCTAGCGCAGCGATGCAGGAGCAATGGTTTAAGTTATTCCAATAAGAGACTGTAATAATTAAAGTCCCGTGCTCCTGCGCAATGCTCGTCGCAAAGCCTTAGCCTTGCTCTGCGGCGGCTAATGTCTTCGGAGCTGTTTTGCGTAATATCGTTTATTAAAGTTTTCAATTTTGTTATATTTAATTTATTTGAACAATCCGTGAATTATCTCTAAAAAAAATCGCCTTCAGTTCGAAGGCGAAGATTTTTTAGACTGTCGTTTTTGCCTGATCCACAACGCGGGCGATTGCCTGGCGTTCGAATTGCATACGAGTGCCGTCTGCAACTGTGATGTAGATCGTCGCATCATCCACAGCATCAATCGTGCCGTGAAGTCCCCCGATCGTAACGATACGATCGCCACGTCTCAATTCAGACTGCATGTTGGCCGTAGCCTTCTGGCGCTTCTGCGCTGGGCGGATAATAAAGAACCACATCAAAACGAACATTAGAAGTAAAGGTGATAAAGCAACTAAAGTTTCCATTATTCATATTCCCCCTTTCACTCTCTATCTGTGTCTTAGAAATTCTTTGCGTTTGGTTTATTGAAGCCGTAAGCCTCAAAAAATTCTTCGCGGAAATCTCCCAGGCGGTCCTCACGAATCGCTTGGCGCACCTGTTCCATTAAGTTTAACAGAAATTGCAGATTATGATAACTGGTAAGTCGAATTCCGAACGTTTCATCTGCGCGAATTAAATGATGGACATATGCGCGTGTATAATTTTTGCACGTATAGCAATCGCATTTTTCGTCGATCGGGTTGAAATCACGCTTGAACGCCGCGTTTTTGATGTTCAATCGGCCAGTGCTCGTCATCAATGTACCATTGCGGGCAATGCGTGTCGGCAGGACACAATCGAACATATCAATGCCGCGGATTGCTCCATCGATCAACGAATCAGGAGATCCGACGCCCATCAGGTAACGCGGTTTATTCGTCGGCATCAATGGTGTCGTGAATTCAAGTGCACGGTTCATGACATCTTTCGGTTCGCCGACAGACAAGCCGCCGATTGCGTACCCTGGGAAATCAAGTGACACAAGATCCTGGGCGCTTTGTTTGCGAAGATCTTCGTACTCGCCGCCCTGGATGATGCCGAAAAGACCTTGTACATCTTTGCGGGCATGCGCTTCCAGGCAGCGTTCCGCCCAGCGTGATGTACGCTCAACAGATGATTTCATGTATTCATGGCTCGCCGGATAAGGCGGGCATTCGTCGAAAGCCATCATGATGTCCGATCCAAGATCGTTCTGGATTTCCATCGCTTTTTCCGGGCTCAAGAATAATTTGTCGCCGTTCATATGGTTGCGGAAATGAACGCCTTCTTCTTTGATATTGCGGAATTCGCTCAAAGAAAATACCTGGAAGCCGCCGGAATCCGTCAGAATTGGACGGTCCCAGTTCATGAATTTATGAAGGCCGCCCGCTTCTTTGATGACGTCATTACCTGGACGCAGCCACAAGTGGTACGTGTTGCTGAGGATAATCCCAGCATTCATCGCTTTCAATTCTTCCGGTGACATCGTCTTAACAGTTGCTTGTGTGCCGACGGGCATGAAAGCAGGTGTTTCGAATGAACCGTGCGGCGTATGGACGATGCCTAAGCGCGCGCCGGTCTGTTTGCAGGTTTTGATGTGTTCATAACGGATTGCTTCAGTCATGGTGAGTCTCCTTTTTCTGTGGTTCAATGAACATCGCGTCTCCAAAACTGAAGAAACGGTAGCGTTCATTTACTGCTTCGTTGTATGCGTTCAAAATATTGTCACGGTTCGATAAGGCACTGACAAGCATCACCAGCGTCGATTTCGGCAAATGGAAATTCGTGATAAGGCCATCAATAGCCTTGAACTCGTAGCCCGGGAAGATGAAAATATCCGTCCAGCCGCTGTCTTCCTGGAGCTCGCCGCCGAATTTATTGGCTACGGATTCCAGCGTACGGGTGGACGTGGTGCCGACCGAAATGACGCGGCCGCCCTGTGCTTTCGTGTTATTGATGAGTTCTGCCGTCTCTTTGGTGATACGGTAGAATTCAGCGTGCATCTCGTGGTCTTCGATCGACTCGACCGATACCGGACGGAACGTTCCAAGGCCGACATGCAAAGTAATAAAGGCGATATTGACGCCTTTTTCTTCAATCTGCTTCAATAATTCATCGGTAAAATGAAGCCCTGCAGTCGGTGCCGCAGCACTGCCCCGTTCTTTCGCGAATACCGTCTGGTAACGGTCCTGGTCTTCCAGTTTCTCGCGGATATACGGGGGCAGCGGCATTTCACCAAGCTGATCCAGGATCTCATAGAAAATCCCGTCGTAGATCATCTTGAAATGGCGGCCGCCATGGTCAAGGATGCCGGTGCATTCCGCACGCAGCAACCCTTCGCCGAAGCTTACGACCGTACCGACTTTCACTTTCTTCGCCGGTTTCACAAGCGTTTCCCATACGTCATCTTCTACCTGTTTCAATAGAAGAACTTCGATATTGGCGCCTGTATCTTCCTTGACGCCCATCAGGCGAGCCGGAAGCACACGTGTGTCGTTCAAAACAAGCGTATCGCCTTCGTGCAGGTAATCGATGATGTCGCGGAAATGCTTATGCTCGGTCTTTCCGCTTTCTTTATTCATGACCAAAAGCCGGCTTGACGTACGGTCAAGAAGCGGCGTTTGGGCAATCAATTCTTCAGGTAGCTCAAAATCAAAATCATTTACATTCAGTGTATTGGGGTGTTGTGTAGTTTTCGTCATTCAGGCATCTCCAATTTAAAGTGTTCATAGGCTGCAGCTGTGACAGTCCGGCCTCTCGGGGTCCGCTGGATAAATCCGATCTGCAATAAATACGGTTCGTAGACATCTTCAATCGTCGTCGACTCTTCCCCGATGCTTGCCGCAATCGTATCCAGTCCGACCGGTCCGCCGCGGAAACGGGAAATCATCCCGGTGATCAGTTTATGGTCGATGTGGTCGAGGCCAAGCGGATCGACCTGCAGCATCTCCAAAGCCTGATCCGCCATGTCAATGGTAATCGAGCCGGTGCCGCGCACCATCGCATAATCGCGGACACGTTTCAGCAGGCGGTTCGCAATCCGCGGGGTGCCGCGGGAACGGCGCGCTATTTCTACAGCAGCGTTCGGATCGATATCCGCTTCAAACAGTTTCGAGCTGCGGACAACGATTTCAGTCAATGCTTCCGTATCATAATAATCGAGGCGCGCCAGCACACCGAAGCGGTCACGAAGCGGCGCGGATAAAGCACCCGCACGCGTTGTTGCACCGATCAATGTGAACGGCGGCAGATCGAGGCGCACAGAACGCGCTGTCGGCCCTTTCCCCACTACGATATCCAGGCAGAAATCTTCCATCGCCGGATACAGCACTTCTTCAATTGAGCGGTTCAGGCGGTGAATCTCATCGATGAACAGGACATCTCCCGGTTCCAGCGAAGAAACGATCGCCGCCAGATCACCCGGACGTTCGATCGCCGGGCCGCTCGTCATTTTGACGCCGACCTGCATTTCGTTGGCGATGACCGCTGCGAGCGTCGTCTTACCGAGACCCGGAGGTCCATAGAGCAGCACATGGTCCAGGCTCTCCTCGCGCATTTTCGCCGCTTCGATGAAAATTTCAAGATTATGCTTCACTTTCTGCTGCCCGATATACTGGGACAGATACTGCGGACGCAACGACTGCTCGAAACGCTCATCAAATTCGGAAATCTCGCTTCCTATCACCCGTTCTTCCATGGTCTGCACCTCCTTTATAGTTGTGTGGCTGATTTCAATAAAAATATTTTTATAACCGATATTCCGCAAAACAGCTCGCTTGCCTGGTGGCTTGCGCTAAGCTAACTCGGACTCGCTGTACTTCGTCCGAGTGGATCTTAGCACTTCGCTTGCTCACCTGGGCGTCTTCGCTGTTTTGCTCCATATCTAAGGTACTCTCTCAATAAAAGTTACTTTTCAGCGCAGGCGCGTCAATGGACTGAGCGAAGCAATAAGACGAGTGGTTTTCTCGGCTTATTGCGGGAGCTTTGTCCTAAGCGCCAAAGCGGTATAAATAACATACTTACTCCAAAATCAATTCTGCTTCAACAAAAGCTGCAAAGCCTTCTTCATATAAGCTTCTGTATTCAGATCCAGATCCTTGAGCTTCGGTTTGACTTTATTGATTTCGCGTTCGGAATAGCCAAGCGCGCCAAGCGCCAGCATCGCTTCCTCAAGTTCGTTGTCTTCAACCGACAGCAAGCCGCCCGCCTCATCATTGTCCTCGAATGGATCGCCGAAGAATTCCGCCAGCTTGCCTTTCAGATCGAGGATCATCTGGCGCGCCGTCTTCTTGCCGACGCCCGGGAATTTGACGAGATACGACTCATCTTCCCGCTCGATCGCTTCGATGACGTGCTGCGGCTGGCCGCTTGCCAAAATTGCCAACGCGCCTTTCGGTCCGATGCCAGACACCGATATCAGCTTGCGGAAAAGTTCGCGCTGCTCCAGCGTCGGAAAACCGAATAATAATTGGGCGTCTTCGCGGACATGGTGGTGCAGGAATACCTGCAGCTCATCCGAACCGAACGAATACGGATTCGGCGCAAAAATCTGCCAGCCGATCCCCGCCTGTTCTATCACTAAATATTCAGGCGTCACTCGCGTAACCCGCCCTTTTATGTAATCATACATATCATTTCTCCCCTTCAATTCAACTCTATGATTATAGCATATCTGAGCCCTTTAGACGAAATAAACCCGCCCAAAGTCGCCCCGTGGTAAAATGGGATTATGACGAATTAAAGCGAGGGATCTCAATGAAGAAAATTCTGGGGGAACAGCGCCGGCAATTGCTGCTGGACAAATTGAAAGAGACAGCCGAACCGCTGAAAGGCGGCGAGCTCGCCTCACTTATGGGTGTTTCGCGCCAGGTCATTGTCGGTGACATGACTCTCTTGAAAGCGAAAGGTGAACCGATCATCGCCACCAGCCAGGGCTATCTGTATATGCGGGAAACCGCGGATGACGATCTGCATCGTGTGCTTGCGTGCTTCCATAAACCTGAAGATACGCAGGATGAATTGTATGTGCTCGTCGATGCGGGTGTCACTGTCAAAGATGTATCGATTGAACATCCTGTCTACGGTGAACTGACAGCGGGCATCCATGTGTCATCACGTCGTGAAGTCGACATGTTCATGCAGCGCGTCCGTGAAACCGGCGCAAGCTATTTGCTGGTGCTGACGGGCGGACTGCATCTGCATACCATCACCGCTCCGAATGTCGCGATATTGGAGCAGGCCATCCACGACATGCGCGCGGCCGGTTATTTATTGGATGAAAGTGAATAATAATTAGATTAAACAAAAAAGCTCCGCAGCCAACATGGCAGCGGAGCTTTTCTATTTCATTCATACGTATAATATGAACCCAGCGTTTTCACCGTGCAGCCGAGAGCCGCCAGTTCCATGAAGGCGCCCTGCATCATCGGCGACATTTCGTCATCCATCACGTCGGCGATGAAGAAGTAATTTCCGAGACCCGTTTTCAGCGGCCGCGACTCGATTTTACTCAAGTTGAGCTGGCGCCAGGCGAATACGGAAAGCACCTGATGAAGGACACCCGAACGGTCGTCTTTCGGGGGCGAAATCATCAACGTCGTTTTCACTTCCTCATTATGAGCAGGGTTGTCCAGTTGATGGTTTGTCTTCGACAAAACGAAAAAACGTGTGTGGTTGAAATGGAAATCATGGATTTCCCGGTGGACAATGGTCAGCCCGTATTTCTGGGCCGAGAATTCATTGCCGATCGCTGCAATATTACGCTCCGGCAGCTCGCTGACCATTTTGGCTGCGGCCGAAGTCGAACTGTATTGTTCAAGCGGCGTATTTTTAAATGTATAGTATAGGAATTTATGGCATTGCGCCAAAGCGTGCGGATGCGAATAGATTGCCTCGAATGAGTCCGATTTCGCGTTATCCGGGTGGACCATCAAATGCTGCTCGATCGGCGACAGCACTTCCGCCGTCACATAAAGCTGCACCTCATGGAACAGATAATCGATCGTCAGCGGAACCGAGCCTTCCAGCGCATTCTCCAGCGGCACCACCGCATACTCGACTTCATCATCCGCAACGGCTTCAATGCATTCCGGAATCGTTGTGTAAGCGATCAGCTCACTGTCCGGAAAAGCCTTCAACGCCGCCAAATGGGTGAACGAAGCGTCCGGCCCCAAAAAAGAAATTCGTTTTTTCGTCTGCTGCCCAGCCATCAAACCACTCCTAAATTATAATGATCCGCTTGAAACCACATCCGCCGACTCGACGAAATCGAGTTTTTTCAGCTGATGCAAAAAGCTGTCGAGATCCTGCTCCATCGACGTCACATCCAAGGACAGCGTCACATTGGCGCGCCCCTGGATGGGAATCGTCTGGTGGATCGTTAAAATATTGCAACCGGCTTCGGCGACCGCCTCGAGCAAAGTCGCAAGCGTGCCTGTCCGGTCCTCCAACTGAAGGAAAATTGTCAGGATCCGTTCTTTGACGATGGAATGAAAAGGAAAAACAGCGTCCCGGTACTTATAGAAAGCGGATCGGGACAAGCCGGTCTTTTCCACGGCATCCAATATGGAAATGTTATCGCGCTGCAGCATCTTCTTGACCTCGAGCGTTTTTTGCATCGCCTCGGTCAGAACATCCTCGCGCACCAAATAATACCGCTGTTCTGAAATATCCTTCATCCATGTCCCCTCCAGATTTACTCAGTAAATTCGAATTCAAACTCAAGCAGACGAACTGTGTCGCCGTCTTCAGCACCGCGTTCACGCAACGCGTCATCAATTCCCATGCCGCGCATCTGGCGGGCAAATCGGCGGATTGAATCTTCACGCGAGAAGTCGGTCATCTTGAACAGACGCTCGATCGCATAGCCGCTCAATACATAAGCGCCGTCCGGATCGCGTGTGATCGTGAAACCATCGCCTTCCGCTTCGTGGCGGTAAAGAACAGAGCTTTCCGATTCGTCGGCTTCTTCCTCGATCATCGGGAATTCCGGCGTTACTTCCAGAAGATCCGCAATCGCGAATAAAAGATTGTTCAAGCCTTGGCGGCTGAGTGCGGATATCGGGAAAATCCGGGCATCTTCCGGCAATTTCTTGCGGAACTCTTCCAGATTTTCTTCCGAATCCGGCATATCCATTTTATTGGCGACAATCAGCTGCGGACGCTCCGTCAGACGCATATTGTATTGTTTCAATTCTTCATTGATTGTCACATAATCCTCGTACGGATCGCGCCCTTCCATGCCGGACATATCGATGACGTGGACGATGACGCGTGTCCGTTCGATATGGCGCAGGAATTGATGGCCAAGGCCGATCCCTTCGTGCGCGCCTTCGATCAGTCCAGGCAAATCGGCCATAACGAAGCTGCGCTGATCTTCCGTTTCAACCATGCCGAGGTTCGGTACGATTGTCGTGAAATGATACTCAGCGATTTTCGGTTTGGCAGCCGAAACGACTGACAATAGAGTCGATTTCCCGACACTCGGGAATCCGACAAGTCCTGCATCCGCAAGAACTTTCAATTCCAGGATGACATTGCGCTCAAATCCTGGTTCACCTTTTTCGGACAGTTCCGGCGCCGGATTCTGCGGAGTCGCAAAGCGCGAGTTCCCGCGTCCTCCGCGTCCGCCTTTAGCGATGATCGCGGTTTGGCCATGTTCAACCAGGTCGGCAATCGTTTCGCCGGTATCGGCGTCTTTCACCACTGTGCCCGGTGGAACTTCGATAATCAAATCTTCGGCTTTCGCGCCGTGTTTATTGGCGCTCATCCCGTGTGTTCCGCGGTCCGCTTTGAAAATCCGTTTGTAGCGGAAGTCCATCAGCGTGCGCAAGCCTTCTTCTACTTTGAACACGACGTTCGCGCCTTTACCCCCGTCACCGCCGGCCGGTCCGCCGTTAGGTACATATTTCTCGCGGCGGAATGCTACCATGCCATCCCCGCCGTCGCCACCTCTAACATAAACTTTTACGTGATCGACAAACATATTATCCCTCCATCTTTGCGCTGACAATAATTTTTGTACTGTCCGCTGCAATCTCTTTCCGTGCCAATAAACCCGGTACTTCCGGCAACTCAAAAGCGTCCGGCAAGTGTCCGTTCAATTCCAATCCGATTTCAAATACGGATTGATGTTCTTTCAGTACTGTTCGGCAACTGGTGTCAGACGCATGATCCGCCTGTTTTTTCAGGCTGGTGAAAAACTGTTCCAGCCAGTCGGCGAATGCTGCATCTTTTGCGGCAATCCCCGCTTCCGCAAGGCATTCCAAATGGAAACGAAATTCCGGAAAACGCCATTCCGCCGTCAGCAGCCAATTTTCAGCCGCCGGCATCTTAAGCGCTGTCAGCCTGTTCAGCTGCACAGCCGCTTCGGCACGCGATCGAATAATCGATTTCACGTCCTGCCCACGCCCAAGATCAAGTTTCATCTGAATCAATTGAAGCTCATTCAAGAAATCGTGGCGCGCATGCCGAAGCGCTTGTGCCACCGTAATCGAGTTATCCATTACACTCACGTCCTAAACTTTCTTCTTTTTTCAGTATACCAATTTTATTCGTGAAATTCTTATGAAAAGCGACAGCGCCCGTTCAGCTCTGAAAGGCATAAGCCGGAATAGCGAAGTGGCGCTCCGCCACGCAGCTAGGCCGGCTTATGCCCCGAAGAGCTGGCGCTGGAGACTAGACATAAGAAAAGTGACAGCGCCCGTTCAGCTTTTTATTCATTGAAAAAGAAAAAGGGCTGCGAAAGCAGCCCTTTTCGTTTTTATTAAGCTTCTTGTGCAACTACTGGGTATACGCTCACTTTTTTCTTGTCGCGGCCGTAACGCTCAAAGCGCACAACGCCGTCGATTTTAGCGAAAAGTGTGTCGTCTCCGCCACGTCCAACGTTTTCTCCTGGATAAATTTTAGTACCGCGTTGACGGTATAAAATTGAACCACCAGTAACTTCTTGGCCGTCTGCACGTTTAGCGCCAAGGCGTTTAGATTCTGAGTCACGTCCGTTTCTCGTTGAACCTACACCTTTTTTGGATGCGAAAAACTGAAGATCTAATCTTAACATTCTGTCCCACCTCCTAAGCTGTGAAGGTTATTTTAATATATTCTTCATAGTCTTGTTCAATCGTTTTCAATGAAACAATCATGCTGCGAAGGAGCAATTGCACCTTTTCATCTGTTTTCCCGTCAAGGTCATCCGCGAAACCGACTTTTAAATAGCCGCTTTCTGACTGCGTGATTTCCGGTTCAATTCCGGTAAGTTCCATAATGGCGTTCACTGCTCCAAATGAAACAGCTGACGCGCCGGCACATACCAGGTCTTGCCCATGTTCAGCGAAGTCCGCATGTCCTGACATCTCGAAAGACGAAATGCGACCTGACGTCTCTTTAATTTTAACTTTGATCATCCTTACAGGTTGATCGCGTCAACAGTCAATTTTGTGTATGGTTGACGGTGACCTTGCTTTTTACGGTAGTTCTTTTTAGCTTTGTATTTGAAGACAGTGATTTTTTTCTGTTTGCCGTGTTTTTCAACTTTAGCTGTAACAGTAGCTCCTTCAACAAAAGGAACACCCACTTTAGTTTCATCTCCACCTACAAATAGAACTTTGTCAAATGTGATCGTGTCACCAGCTTCTCCGTTCAATTTCTCAACGTAGATCTCCTGACCCGCTTCAACTTTGATTTGTTTACCACCAGTTTCAATAATTGCGTACATATCCTTGCACCTCCTCTTAGACTAAGACTCGCCTATCCAGGTGATCCACATTGCTGCGAATGCTTACGAACCCGGTTCGAGCGGTTGTAGCACAGGTGCGCTACAAACATAACATTAAAATAGTATCACGCCGGAGCGTTCGCCGTCAATAGATATTGTTGGATTGGGTGGGAATGGGTAGGGATTTTATTAGTCAGGTTGGGAATTGGATTGCTTTGGGTGGAAATGAGTCTGGTTTGGGCGCTATTGAGTCAGATATATGTTCAAATGGACTTGTCGAGCAGTAAATTGGTTGAATCTGTGGAGAAGTTCTTAAAAAGTGATCTTTCGCCAGGAAATATTATACATATTTATTTCTGGGGTGCGGGTTGATTGCTCTGAGGTGCGGCTTGAACGAGTTGGGGTGCGGCTTGACCACTTTGGGGTGCGGGTCAAACCGTTTGGAGTGCGGCTAAGAATAAATCGTCTCAAAATAATCAATTAAAAGCTCTCTTTTACCAATAATCAGCCGCTTGCCACGATTATTAATTTTAATGGTTGATTTTTCCAGCATTCGATACAAAGTGTATTTATCTTTTACCCCAAGCCAGGTATAAGCGAATTCTGTAGTCAACTCCTCACCAAATAAAATCGCATACTCCTGCAAAGCGGACTCGTGAGCATCTGAAGAAACTTTCCCGCATTTATTGCAGCGCCATCTGAGTCTCGACCATTCCATCTTTTGTTTCCCACACCCCAAACACCTCACCCCCACCTCCAAACAATCCCTCGTCAGCTTATGCTTCTTCAAAAGGTCAGGACCGTTGAATTGCCCGCGGCTGCGCCGCACTAAACCCTCAAGATCTTCAACGTCAAAAGATAAACGAGTGTCCACCATGTTCTCGATATGGAACGGCAGGTAGTCGAGCGCGATGACCGGATAGAGTTTCGGCGGCACGGCGACTCTTCCCGAGCGGCTCGACAGCACGATGGTGCCGTGGACCTTGCAGCCGAAGAATTTTTCGGAGGCTTTGACCGCGCGGTGAAGCTGGGATTCGGGATTGCGCATGCCCTCGACGCGGCCGTCGATGATCCGGTGGAACTGAAAGTTGATCGAATCGAAATGGAATTCGCCGATCATGTTCTTCACTTCGAGAGCACAGATGAAGTTAGTGTGCATCACCAGCACGTCGACCTGCGCAAAACCGTCTAAATAAGGAAGCCAGACGCCGCGGAAAATTTTTGCTTTGTCCGGCAGATCCAGTTCCCGCTCCAGCAACTCCGCAGTGCGCTTCTCGCCTGCCGCTCCCGCCAACGACCTCTTCACTTCTCCGAACACTTTTTCTTTCGCCGCATGTCTGGCCGGCAATCTGTCAAATAAAACCATCCCCTTCAACATATGAACGTCCAACCCGCACCCCTTTTCATAATTCTGGCCATAGTATTTATTCAATAAAACATTTTAGAAATTCGATAAAGCCTAGTTAAGTTTAGTGCTGTCAGATCTGCTCTTCCCATAAATAAACAAAAACCCCCACAAAAATTCTGTGAGGGTCGCATGATGACAAACTTTATTTTATTTAGCAAAAATCGCTTTAATCTTCGAAAACACACCAGTGCTCTGTTTATCCATCGTCATCAGCGGCACGGATTCGCCTAGCAGGCGGCGGGCGATGTTGCGGTAGCCCATGGCGGCCGGGTTGGCTGGATTCATGACGACGGGTTCGCCGCGGTTCGAGCTGGAGATGACGCTTTCGTCATCGGCTACGATTCCGAGGAGGTCGATCGACAGGTGGGTCGTGATTTCGTTGATGTCGAGCGCTTCGCCGGCTTTCATGAGATGCTGGCGGATGCGGTTGATGATGAGTTTTGGCGGCTCGATGTTTTCTTCGAGCTCGAGCAGGCCGATGATGCGGTCGGCGTCGCGGACGGCTGAAATTTCAGGCGTCGTGACGACGATGGCGCGGTCAGCACCGGCGACGGCGTTCTTATAGCCCTGCTCGATGCCGGCCGGACAGTCGATGATGACGAAATCGTAATCTTTTTTGAGTTCGGTCACGAGTTCTTTCATCTGGTCCGGATTGATGGCGTTCTTGTCAGTCGTCTGTGCGGCTGGCAATAAATACAGCATATCTTCAAAGCGCTTGTCTTTGACGAGGGCCTGATGGACTTTGCAGCGGCCTTCGAGTACATCGACAAGGTCATAAATGATGCGGTTTTCGAGACCTAATATAACATCAAGGTTGCGCAGGCCGATATCAGTGTCGATCAGGCAAACCTTTTTCCCTTGAAGAGCCAATGCAGTGCCGAGATTGGCGGTTGTCGTCGTTTTACCGACGCCCCCCTTGCCTGATGTTATGACGATTGCTTCTCCCACACTAGCTTCCTCCTTTAAACGTTGAAATTTGCGGCCGGATATACCGCAATTCCTGCAGACGGTCGATGACGATGTTCTGGCCGTTGCTATGTAAATAAGCGCATTCCATTTCCGGCTGTTCTGACAGCACCGACAATTCGTCGGTCATCGTCTCGATTGAATCGTCGATCATTAAATGGGTCGCCTCGAGCCATGACGCGGCAATGACAGCCTCGCGGTTGCCGTTCGCGCCGGCGTGGGCGATTCCTTTCAGACGGCCCAGCACGTAGATATTGCCGCCGGCCACTACCCGGCCGTTCGGGTTGACGTCGCCGACTACGACGAGGTCCCCTTCAGCTTTCACTACCTGCCCGGAACGCACGATGCCGACATATGTCTCGGACTGGCGTTCCTGGATCCGTTTATTGCTTTCTTCGACGGAAATCACTTCGCTGCGCATCTTCGACACCCGCAGATGCGAGTTGTTCTGGATGGTCGCGACGACTTCCTTATATTGGGCTTCGGTGCAATAGCGGTTGCCCAGATGGAGCTGCACTTCGGCGCTGCCATCAAGCGCAGGGTCCGAAACCTTGGCCTTCAGTTCGTTCAGCATGTCCGTGTAGGCGCACTGATCATCGAGCTGCAGCACAAGACCTTCTTTCGTTCCTCTTATATAGACAAGATTCTTCAAAAATTCGTCACCTGCGCTTTCAGATTAAAATACCTGTGTATAGATTTATTTCCATTGATAAAGCATCAAACCTTCAGATTCCTGCTTTTCATTCAGCTTAAACTTTGCTGTTGTCCTTTTCGATCAGCCGGGCCATGATCACCGATCTGAATGCCCAGCCAAGCATGACCAGGAATAGAGAATTGGCGACCATTGTCGGCAACAGGCGCGAAGTCAGGAAAATATCCACCGGCATCGAAACCAGTGAAATAAATGAAAAGAATAAATACAGCACAAATTCGAAAAGTGCTGTCAGGACGAGTGTCAGGAGAGTGGCAACGAATAGATTACGATGCACCGACTTGACGATGTAGCCCGCGATCAAACACATCATCGGGTATAAAAAAGAATATAGTCCAATAATATCAATGAAAAAGACATCGTACAAGAGGCCGAAAAATAAACCATAGAACATTGCATGTTTGGCATCATAATAGACCGATACGAAAATCAGGAACATCAATAAGAAACGAGGCACAATATAATAATAATCCCCGTCAAACTGCAACGGGGAAAATAATCCAAAGACAGGTTCCAAAAAAAACAGGACGAGGGCGATCAGCGGCAGGATATAGCGGATCATGATCCCTCTTCCTCCGTGGCAGCTTCGAAGTCGTCTTCATCAGGCATTTCACGATCAGCGATCATGACATGGTTCAATAAAGTGAAATCGGCTGCCGGTTTAACATATGCAAGCTGGGTCAAGCCGAATTCGTCGATTGTGATCTCAGTGATTTCACCGATGATGATGCCTTTCGGGAAAATCCCGCCAAGGCCGCTTGAGACGACTTGCTGGCCGACTTCAAGTTCAATCTGAGCGTCGATCCGCTTCAGCAAAAGCTCACGTCGCTCGGCGTCGTAGCCCTCGATCAAACCGAAGACGCCTTCTTCCCCGCCGATGACCATGGATGAGACCCGATAATTGGGGTTTTGCGTCGAAACGAGCTCGACAGTGGACGTCGTGGCTGTCACCAAAGTGACTTTTCCGATCAGCCCCCGGGCAGTCATGACTGCCATATCCGGTTTGACGCCGTCCGATTCGCCTTTATTCAAAATAACTTTTTCTTCCCATTGATCCGGATTCCGCGCAATGACGGTCGCCTGGATCGGGTTATAATCCCGAAGGTCGGCTTCTTTGCCGACGATTTCCTTCAATTGACCATTCTCAGAACGCAGGTCGGTCACTTCCGCCTGCACTGCCGCGAATTCTTCCAGGCGGCCTTTCAAATGCTGATTTTCCTTATATGTATTCAAGAGTGAATCAACGTTATCGAATATGCCTGTTACAAAATGCGCGGGGCCGGAAAACAGGGATTGTCCCGCGCCGACAGTGTCTTTGATGAGCTGTTCCGGAAAGGATACATTGTCGCGATCCCGCAAGGAATAGGAAATTAATGCTACGAGAAGAATTACCCCGAGCATTAACAGAATTAGCCGCTTGTTCGAAAAGAACCTAGACATGGCAGCAATCCTCCTTATTTAGTTGATTGCATGCGACGGATTTGATCAATATTATCAAGTGCTTTGCCTGTGCCGATAGCCACGCAATCCAGCGGGTTTTCTGCAATAAGGACCGGCATTTGAGTTTCATCCGAAATGACTTTGTCGAGATTTTTCAGGAGAGCGCCGCCTCCGGTAAGGACGATTCCGCGTTCCATAACATCAGCCGAAAGTTCCGGCGGTGTCGTTTCAAGCGTTTTCTTCACGCCTTCAATGATTGAAAGAACAGATTCCTTCAATGCTTCAGCGATTTCTTCAGAAGAAATTTCAATCGTTTTCGGTAAGCCCGTCAACAAGTCACGGCCGCGGATGTCCATCTTAACCGCTTTTTCTTCCGGTGTTGTGACACGCGCTGCGCCGATTTCCATCTTGATGGCTTCAGCTGTACGTTCCCCGATTGTCAGGTTATAAGTTTTACGGATATATTGCGTGATTGCCTGGTCCATCGCATCCCCGGCAACACGGATGGATTCGCTCGTTACGATGCCGCCAAGTGAAATGACCGCAACTTCCGTAGTTCCTCCACCAATATCGACGACCATTGAGCCCATTGGTTCCCAAACCGGAAGATTTGCGCCGATTGCCGCTGCAAAAGGCTCTTCGATCGTGAACGCTTCACGGGCGCCTGCCTGGCGTGAAGCATCAATGATCGCGCGCTGTTCGACTGAAGTGATTCCAAAAGGAACACAGATCATGACGTTCGGCTTCTTCATCGATCCCCCGACTTTTTTCATTGCTTCCTTCATATAATATTGAATCATGGCAGTTGTTGTATCGTAATCCGCGATGACCCCGTCACGCATCGGGCGGATTGCCACGATGGATCCCGGTGTACGGCCGATCATATTGCGCGCGTCGTTCCCGACAGCGACAATTTCGCCAGTTTGCGTGTTTTTCGCTACTACGGATGGTTCTCTCAGAACAATCCCTTTATTTTTAATAAATACCAGTGTGTTAGCAGTTCCTAAGTCGATTCCTACATCTTTTGATCCCATTCCAAACACGTGAATTCTTCCCTTCTTTATATGCCAATAAGCCATAGAGTTTACACAATACTACTCATTATAGCTGAAAAGTAAAGAAAGTAACAGTGCTACATATATCCCTTTTCATTTAATGAAATGAATTGATGGTCACCTATGATGATATGGTCCAAAAGCTCAATGCCGACGATGCTTCCCGCTTCCATCAGACGTTTTGTCACGGCGATATCCTCGGGGGATGGCGCGGGATTGCCGGATGGATGGTTGTGCGCGCAAACTATCGACGCGGCTGAGCGGCGCACCGCTTCACGGAAAATTTCGCGCGGATGGACGATGCTGGCGTTCAAACTTCCGACAAAAATTGTCTGCCTATGTAAAACCTGGTTTTTTATATTCAAAAATAGCACGACGAAATGTTCCTGCTTGAGCGAAGTCATATCCGCCATCAGGAATGAGGCGGCGTCTTTTGGCGAACGGATCGTGAACTTCACATCCGTCTGCTTGGAAGACAAACGGCGGCCCAGTTCGACAGCGGCCATTAATTGGACCGCCTTCGCCTGGCCGATGCCATTGATGGATGTGAGCTCTTCGATGCTGGCGTCTTTCAATTGCTGGATCTGCTCAAAATGATGGAGCACCCGGTTCGCGAGATGCAGTACAGACTCCTGCCTTGTGCCAGTGCGCAGCATGATGGCGATCAATTCCTGGTTCGACAGGCTCGTGGCTCCCTGCTTGACCAGCCGTTCACGCGGCCGATCTGCTGTATGGACATCCCGTATCATCAATGACTGTTCCTTCAACATTGGACACGGCTCCCCGACAAGCTGATCCAACCGGCGTCTGAAAGTTTCCGCGCCAAACGGGAAATCGGAAGCCCCACCACCGTGTTGTAATCACCGCTGATCCCCTCGACAAATAAACCCGACAGCGTCTGGATGCCATAGGCTCCCGCTTTGTCATAAGGGTCGTCCGTATTTGTATAAGCCTTAATCCAGCTTTCCGGCAATTCGAAAAATGTCACTTCTGTCGTCTCATGAAATTGCACTTCACTGTTTCCTGATTTTATTGCCACCGCCGTGATCACTTCATGGCTGCGGCCTGAAAGTTTCTGCAAAGTGGACATCGCCTGTTTCTTGTCTTCAGGCTTCAGCAGAATTTCCCCGTTGCATACAACGACCGTATCCGAACCGATCACAACTGCATCCGGATTCATGTCTGCGACATCCGCCGCCTTCACTTCCGCACAATTAATGACATAGCTCAGCGCGTCCTGGAACTCATATGGTTTCGGTTCTTCTATTTTGCTTGGAATTACACGGAAATCAAATCCGAGCTGCCCCAGCAGTTCGCGTCTCCGCGGCGACTGTGATGCCAGGATGATTGGTTGATGGGCTTTGAAATACATAAAAACGCCTCCTTTTTCTTTCTATAAGAATACCACCCCGAAGATCGCCACTTCAAACAGCGAAAAACGTTTTTTGCTGCGTATAGATCGTCCAAAAATGAGATTTGGGATGTTGAAAATCCAATACCCGGCGGCAATGCTGGTTTCATTCCTCTGATTTAGCAAATATGTCTGAACTGCCGTCATTTTGAACCGATTACATCAACTCAATATCACTCCCATTTCCATAACCATAAAATTGTATTCAATTTTGCCATTATTATTACTTCTTTAAAATCCTTTATTACTTGAGCATAAACCTTTACAATGATAACGGATTTTACTTTCTGAAGATTTCCTATTTCGAAATAACGAATAGGGAATTTTTATTTAGAAAAGAGGTAGATTATATGGAAAAGAAGCGAAAAGGATTCTTCCAGAAATTCCTGGATGGAATCGAATTTGCAGGCAATAAACTGCCGCATCCGGTAACTTTGTTCGCCTTGCTTGCCCTGCTCGTGCTGGTGCTGTCAGCCATCATCTCAAGCTTTGGCATCTCGGTTGAACATCCCGGACAGGAAGGCGAAATGGTGGAAGTCAAAAACCTGCTAAATGCGGAAGGTATCCAATATATCTTCACCAGCATGGTTGATAACTTCATCGGATTCGCACCGCTCGGCGTCGTGTTGGCGACTATGCTAGGAATCGGAATCGCGGAACGCACAGGACTGATCAGCGCAATGCTGCGTGGATTCGTATTGTCCGTTCCCCGCTTCCTGATCACTGCAGGACTTGTGTTCGCTGGTATCATGTCGAGTGTGGCATCTGACGCGGGCTACGTTGTCCTTCCTCCGCTTGGCGCAGTCATATTCGCTGCGCTTGGCCGCCATCCGCTCGCTGGTCTTGCCGCTGCGTTTGCCGGTGTATCCGGTGGATTCAGCGCCAACTTACTGCTGTCGGCAACCGACCCGATGCTCGGCGAGTTGACGATTGCCGCTGCCTCGATCATCGATCCGGCTTATGCTGAAGGCATGAACATCGCGATGAATTATTACTTCATCATCGTTTCCGTATTTGTTCTGACGATTGCCGGTGCTTTTGTTACCGAGAAAATCGTTGAACCGCGCCTTGGGGAATATAAAGGCGAGTACCGTGAAAAATTGACTGGCCTTAGTGCCGAAGAAAAGAAAGGCATGCTATGGGCTGCGATTTCATTCCTTATCGCCGCAGCCGCATTTGCGATGCTGATCGTGCCGGAAAACGGCGCATTACGTGCAGAAGACGGAGGCATTGTCCAATCACCGTTCATGTCGTCACTCGTCCCGATCATCACCATCCTGTTCTTCATCCCTGGCCTGTTCTACGGAATCGCCACGAAGAACATCAAGAACGATAAAGATGTTGCCAGCCACCTGACTGACACTATGGCTTCGATGGGCATGTTCATCGTCCTGGCTTTCACTGCCGGACAGTTCGTCGCTTATTTCGCAGAATCCAATATGGGTATGGTCATCGGCGTTTACGGCGCAGAGTTCCTGGAAAGCGCGAACCTGACTGGCATCCCGCTTATTCTCGGCTTTATCTTCATCACCGGCGTCATCAACCTGTTCATCGGTTCAGCGTCGGCGAAATGGGCCATGATGGCACCGGTATTCGTGCCGATCATGATGCAGCTCGGCTATTCGCCTGAACTTACGCAGATGGCTTACCGCATCGCCGATTCAACGACAAATATCATTTCACCGCTGATGACGTATTTCGCGATCATCATCGCGTTTGCGCAGAAATACGATAAGAAGATGGGAATCGGAACATTGATCTCGGTCATGTTCCCGTACTCGATCATCTTCATGATTGTATGGTCGATCATGCTGATCGTCTGGATGATGCTTGGGCTCGATCTCGGACCAGGTTCACCTTTACATTATAATAATTAAGGAAATGAAAAGAGCCAACTCAGATTTTTCTGGGTTGGCTTATTTTGTTTTAATAATCGATATTTCGCAAAACAGCTTCGCTTTCCTGGCTGCTTGCGCCGAGCTAACTCGTACTCGTTTCACTTCGCCCGAGTGGATCTCGTCACTTCGCTTGGTCGCCTGGGAGTCTTCGCTGTTTTGCTACATATCTCAGATTGCCTTCAATAAGCAGACAGCTATACAGAGTTCAAAAAATTATGGATAATTTTTCATGTCTATTATCTTTCTCGTGCGGGTATGTCAGTTACAAGAGCAAAAAAGAGTTATTTCGACAAATAGTTGCTATATATAAACATAAACTCTGCCCCACGAAACGAGGTGCAAGACATGACTATTCCTGATAACAAGGCTCCACTTAAAAAATATATTTGGCTGCTGATCATATTGAATGGGCTTGATGGCATCCTGACATATTTCGGCTTGACCCGTGGTCTTGTCACTGAGGCCAATCCCTTATTAAGTTCGTTTGCCCCTTTCACAATTCTCGGCATTAAACTTTTCCTGTCCGTCTGTCTGTTCGGCTTGCTGTTCACGACATTCGCCGGCATCCGCAAAACGTTCTGGCGCTATACATTCATTTTCGCCAATGTGCTCTACTCCATGATTCTTGTCCTTCATTTATACTGGCTCCCTTTCCTGTTCATCTGAAAAAACTCCACATAAAAAATCCCTGAAGATTTCTCTTCAGGGATTTTTTTAAAGCCATAAATTCATATACCAATTCAACAACGGTTCCCCGTAAAAATAAACAATGACAGCTCCCGCCGCGATAGACGGGCCGAACGGTATCGGTGTTTTGCGCCCTTGCTTGGTCACACGCAGCACGATGATGCCGACAATCGCTCCGATCAATGAAGCAAAGAACAGCGTCATCAATGTACCGCCAGTACCGAGCACCAGCCCGATGACGAAGAACAGTTTGATGTCGCCGCCGCCCATTCCGCCTTTCGATACAATCGAAATGAGCAAGAGGATCAGGAATCCTGTTGCCGCACCAAGCAAACTGTCCCACCACGGATCCAGAGGGATGAAGAACCGCAGCACGAGCAGCGCGATACCGAATGGCAAAAGGACTTTATCCGGGATGAGCATATAAGCGATATCCGAAACCGTGATGATGACAAGCATCGATACAAACAGAATCGCGATGATCAGTTCTGGCGTAAAACCGAAATGCCAAAAAGAAAATGCGAACAGCGCGGCTGTTACAGCTTCCATAAATGGATAAACCCAGTGGATTTTCTCGCCGCATGAACGGCATTTGCCTTTCAGGAACAGGAAAGAAAATACCGGCACCAAATCCAGCGCCGTCAGCCGGCGGTCGCAGGATGTACAATGGGATGGCGGAAATGCGATCGATTCCTTTTTCGGCACGCGCAGGCCGACGACGTTGAAAAAAGAACCGAATACCAGACCGAAAAGATAGAAGAATGCTGTATAAGTTATTGTCATAGGAACCCTCATCACGTTTTAAATTTAGAAAAAAGGAGAAATCATGATGATTTCTCCTTTCAAGGTTTTTCAGGGAGGATTAGCGTCGTCCCGGTTTTCACGATATAAGTTGTCATTTTATTGGCTTCGCGGATCAGTTCAATGCCGCTGCGGTCGCCGTAATATTTCTCGGAAATCGAAAACAGCGTATCGCCTTGGACCACTTTATGGGCTTTGGCAGTCTGTGTGCCAGCCACCTGGTCATTCGTCTGGGCTGAAGCTTCGCCATCAACTGTTACATCAACGTCGACTTCCACATCTGCCTCGTCGTCTTTATCGTCAGCTTTCGCCAAATCGACGCCATCGTTTTTCGGCAACGGATCGACTTTATTCGCAGGCGGCGGTGCATCGACTTTCGGCAACGTATCAGCCAAAGCGATCAAGTCCGGACGGTAGAATGCTGAGAAGCTTAACGTTACTTCAAGAATATCGTCTTCCGCCTCGACAGTTGTTACTTCACCATTGGAAGCAAAATCGATTGAGTCGATGATTAAAATGCGTTTCATCGATTCGATTTCTTTGATGAATTTCGTGATCCCTGCATAGTCATCCGTTTCAAAAGCAACGGTCGTCTGGATTTTCTGGACATTTTCAATGCCTTCGACCGGCGTTAATAACTCCAAAGGCGATTCTGCGATTTGCAGTGACTTTACTTGCGAACGCGAGAGAAGTTCTGCCTGCTCCAATTGCAGCACGATCAATTCCGATAATGGTTCGACCGATACGCGCTGCTGGAGTTCAGCTGTCGAAACGCGTTCCTCTTCCGGCAAGGCTTTCACTTGCTCCTGGAGAGCCATCAATACTTCACGTTCGGATTTGAAGGTCTGTTCCGCCATCATCCGCGCTTCTTTGGCCGGCGAATAAACCATAAAATATGCATAGGCTGATATTGCTAAAAGAAATATAATTGCAATTGCAATCAAACCATTTTCTTTCTGTTTCTTCGTCAAACTACTCATTTGTATCCCCCTCCGTTCCTTCTGGAGTGGTTTCGGTTTCTTCGATGACTTCGACTTCTACATCTACATCCGCGTCCACATTTTCTTCCGTTTCAGCAGCTGGTGTTTCTTCCACCGGCTCTTCGATGATATTGCCTTCAGCGTCAAGCACAGGCAGGCGGTCATCTACGAATACCAATGTGTATGTAGCGAGATATCTCGGCGTTTCGATTGGTTCATCTTCATCTTTTGCCTCGTCTTCTTCGTCTTCAGTCAATAAACTGTCTTCGCTTTCAACCGAGTCCAATGAAGCAAAATCAAGAAGTTCCGATCCTTTCAATTGTGCCAGGTAATACGCCGCATCACGCGTTGCATCGAATTGGACAGTTAAAGTAGCCGTGTTTGGCTCAGCGAATGCAATCTGATCAAAGAATCCGCGTACAGGAAGCAATGCTGCCAATTCCTCCAATAACGGAATTGTGTCGTATTGGTAACTTTCCGCCCAATCGACAGTCGCTTTCAGCTGCTGCTCTTCATTCAAGCCTGCAGTAGCTTCAAGCTGCGCCCGAATTTCAGCTTGCTGTGCAGCAAGTTCAGCGCTTTGCGCCGCCAGTACCGCCTGTTCGGTGTTCTCCGATTTTGCCATGAAGAACAGCGCTGCGAAGACAATCAGACCAAGAAGTAAAATAGAAAGCGCCGCAATGAGGAAGGCGGGGCGGTCCCGCTCCTTCTGCGGCAATAGATTAATATCAACTAACATATGGTCACACCTCTTTCAGCGCTAGACCGATGGCACGGTTGAAACGCCCGGAGACGCTCTCGCCATGTTCGGTAGTGATGGGTTTCAAAACTATCGGTGACACCGGGATTGAAAAGCGCCCTTCAAAACGGGCCTGGAATGTGTACCATTCATCGAATTCACCATTGCAGATGATTTTCGTGATGCCGCTCTCGCCTTCATTCATATTATAACGGTAAAAATTAGCCAGCTTTTCCGTTTCGGAAATGATGACATCCATCAATGCAGATGAATCACCGCCCAGAGAATTAAATTCCGACAGATCAACAGGCCGCATGAATAAAGGAAAATGTTCATGGAAGATAGAAACCGTCATCTTTGAAGCTTGCACATCGATAATCATAATATGGTCATCTTCTGATATGTCATGCTGCAGATATGCTAAACGGTATAAAGCAAGTGGCGTAATATCCGCTACAACCGGCACCAGTTTTGATTCGCTGAATGCCCGCTCGAAATCATGGACGACCGATTCTTTGGAAGCGATGATGATGGCTTCGGGATTGTCCGATTCGGGGTGGTACGGCACCACATCGAAAACAGGATCTTCAAAAGGAAGGTAAAGAGTTGAACCAATTTCGATGAAGAAATGGCCTTTCAGTTCATCAGCTGCAACATCGTCGGGGTAAGGCACTTTGCGGATAATAACAAATTCGTCAGGGGCGAGGAACCGGACTGACTTCTTGGAGAGACCCCACTGATTGACAGCCTTATCGAGTACCGAGCCCAGCGCTTCGAAATCTGTGATCTTGCCGTCTTCAATGATGCCCGCCGGGAGTGGATACTCCTCGGCAAGGCCCAATTGAAGCGGATCGACCGATTTCAAATCGACATGGCGAATTGCATCTTCTTCTATTGTAATGGTCGCAACGCGCGTTTTTCTCGATAAAAACGATAAGGCCATTTTTTCAGCTCCTAAATTAATAATATTTATTTAGATTCTACAGGACCCGCATTAACACCAGGTGCCGCTGTAACCGCTCCTCTATCACTATTAGCATACTTCGAAATATTTTCCTTAGTTGCTTTGTCAAATACTACTTGAATTTTATCATTTACAGCTGTACCGCTAATTGTAGTTGCTGTAGTTGTTGTTTTTCCAGCAGTATCTTTAGCTGTTGTTTTTTTAGTAACTGTTACTTTAGTTTTGTCTGCGTTTTTAAAAGTACCAAGATCATCAACAAAATTGCCCTTCACAAGATCCTCGAGAGTTACGTCATCTGCTTCTGGTTTGTCGATAAAGTATAATTCTCCCGCACTTAATACTGTTTGTGCATCAGATTTCATGGCACCAACTTTACTGTTTTCGATGATTCCACCAATCGCCGGAATCGCGATTGCTGCGATAATCGCCAGGATCACGATTACTGCCAAAAGCTCGATCAATGTCATACCTTTTTCATTCTTCAATCTCTTTTGCATGAATTTCTTCATTTCATTTCCTCCCATTGTCCTATTTTTTTAGTACTTTTCGAGTACATCTTTAGTATAGCAATAGCTTGTGATAACGCAACATGTTTTTTAAATATTTTTCCAAAAAATTTAAATAAAATAATCATATTGAGGCTACATATTGTCAATATTTTGAAACATTTCGAACATAGGTAGCATAATTGACATGACAATAGTCCCGACTAGAGCAGCAAGTACGACAATCATTAACGGTTCTATTAAAGCTTTTAGGCGATCGGTCTCCGCTTCCACTTCCTTCTCATAGAAATCGGCCACTTTATCGAGCATATGGTCGAGCGATCCAGTCTGTTCCCCAATTAAAATCATATGGGGAATCAGCGGCGGAAACGCCCAGTGGTTTTTCATCGGATCCGTCAAAGAGCCGCCCCGCTCAAGGTTATCGCGGGATGCCAGAATCACTTTTGACATGACTGCGTTGCCGACAACTTTCTCAACCATCGTCAATGCCTGGAGAATCGGGACAGAACTTGAGAATAAGGAACTCAAGGTTCTTGTCAATCTCGCTAATGCGGATTTTTTCATGATGCGGCCGAAAATCGGCATACGCAAAAGGAGTGTATCAAGGATCATTTTTCCTTGTTCATTCCGTTTCATCATCCAGATGGTTATCGCTATTCCCAGTCCGATCATGACCAGCAAATACCAATATTGGACCGTCAGATCACTGGCAGCCATAACTACCTGCGTCAGCATCGGCAATTCGCCGCCGAAGCCTTCGAACATTTCGGCGAACATCGGAACGATGGAAGACAGAAGGAAAATAACAACGCCGATCGCGAGTACCCCAACCACTAGTGGATAAGACATTGCCGACTTCACTTTTTGCCTGGTCTGGTAAGCTTTATCGTAATAAGTCGCGAGGCGATCCAGTGATTCATCGATATTCCCCGACAATTCCCCCGCTTTTATCAAGTTGATGGTCAGCGGTTCAAAAATCTTCGGATGCTTGCGGAGGGAATCTGACAGCGAATTTCCTTTCCGCAGGTCTTCATCAATACTCACCAATGTCTTCCGCAACGCTTTCGATTCCACCTGCTGCGATAGGATCTTCACGGAATCGACAATTGTCACACCAGCTCGCATCAGCGTTGAAAACTGGCGAAGGAACATGATGAATTGGTCACGCTTGACCGGATTGCCGATAACAATGTCTTTCTGCAAAGCCGTTTCAGCGATTTCCCTGATTTCGATGACCCTTACGCCTTCATCCCGCAATTTCTCAACTGCTTCACGGCGGTTGCCGGCAACAACGACACCGGCACGGACACGTTTCCTGTCCCGTCCTTCGTATTTAAAACGAGCCATATTATTCCTCTCCTTCCAGGAAAGGCTGTGCGATTTGTTTTGTGATTTTGCCTTGCTTCAAAAGTTCCTGTATGGACGTCGACATCATGTGCATGCCGGAAGCCCGGTTTGTCAGGATGACGTTTGGAATCTGGTGCACTTTTTCTGTACGGATCAAGTTGGCGACTGCCGGATTGGAAATCATGATTTCCGTCGCGGCGACACGCCCTTTGCCATCTGCTGTCGGCAGCAGCCGCTGCGCGACAACGGCTTTCAAAATACCGCCAAGCTGCGTCCGTACCTGTGATTGCTGCTGAGGCGGGAATACGTCAATGATCCGCTCGATTGTTGTAGCGGCACTCGATGTATGCAGTGTCCCCAAAACCAGATGCCCCGTTTCTGCAGCGGTGATGGCGGTCGTGATCGTTTCAAGATCCCGCATCTCACCTACCAGAATAACGTCAGGGTCCTGGCGGAGCGCTGCGCGTAAACCATTTGCAAAGCTGTTTGTGTCGAACCCGACTTCGCGCTGGTCGATAATTGATGTGCCATGTCTGTGCAGATACTCGATCGGATCTTCCAGCGTAATGATGTGTTTCGTCATTTCTTCATTGATATGGCGGATCATGGCAGCGAGCGTCGTTGATTTCCCTGAACCTGTCGGACCCGTAACAAGGATAAGCCCCTGATGAATTTCAGCCAGTTTCTTCAAAGTCTGCGGCATTTTCAAGTCATCGACTGTCGGGACCACTGTTGGAATCGCACGGAAGGCGTGCGAAATCGAGCCGCGCTGATGGAAAGAGTTGACACGGTAACGGCCCATGCCCGCAATGGAGTAGGAATAATCCATCTCGCCTTTTTGAAGGAAAGTTTCCCAAAGCGATTCCGGCATGATGGCTCTGGCAATCGCTTCTGAATGCTCAGGCGTAATCACGTCTTCTCCGTAACGGCGCAATGTGCCGTGCATGCGGAAGACAGGAGGGATGCCGGTTGTCAAATGAATATCGGAAACATCGAGTTCCTTGGCTGCTGTTAAAACTTTATCGATAAACGTGGTAGTAGTCAGCATAGTCTATTCTGCAATTGCAACGCGGAGAACTTCTTCCGTGCTGGTCATGCCCTCCTTCACTTTTAATAAGCCGTCGTCGATCAGGAAGATGGTTTTATTTTTCACGGCGATTTCACGGATTTCTGCGGCTGAACCGTTTCTGTTGATGATGTTCTTCATGTCTTCATCTACGACCAGCACTTCGTGGATCGCCATCCGGCCGCGGTATCCGGTCATATTGCACTGGGGACAGCCTTTGCCGCGTGCCACCACATCAATCGTCAAGCCACGCTTGGCGAAAATCTCCTGCTCGCGCAACGTTGCTGGTTCGATGGTGCGGCAATCGCGGCACACTTTGCGGATCAATCGCTGCGCGACGACTGCATTGAGTGAAGCCGTTACAAGGAACGGTTCGATGCCCATGTCCATCAGTCGTGTGATCGAAGCAATCGAATCGTTGGTGTGGATGGTACTTAGAACCAAGTGGCCCGTCAGCGACGCCCGGATGGAAATATCGGCTGTTTCCTTGTCCCGGATCTCCCCTACCATGACGATATCAGGATCCTGGCGAAGAATGGAACGGAGTCCCGCCGCGAATGTCAGTCCGACATTCGAGTTCACCTGGATCTGGTTGATGCCTTCGAGCTGATACTCAACCGGATCTTCTACCGTAATGATATTCACTTCTTCGCTGTTGAGTTTATTCAATGCCGCATAGAGCGTCGATGATTTACCGGAACCGGTCGGACCTGAGATCAATACGATGCCGTTCGGCTTTTCAATTTCACGCATGAAGCGCTGCATATTCGTATCGTTAAAGCCCAGTTTCGAGATATCAGTCAAGTTCGCGCTGAGATCCAAAATCCGCATGACTATTTTTTCGCCGAAAACAGTCGGCAATGAAGATACGCGGAGATCGATCGGCCGGAAGTCGACATTCGTCTTAATACGGCCATCTTGCGGTATGCGATTCTCAGTGATGTCGAGGTTTGCCAGGATTTTAATCCGCGCGATGACCATTTGCTGCATCGTTTTCGGCAAAGTCCGTTCCGTCCGGAGCGAACCGTCAATCCGGTAGCGCACCAGGATTTTACTCTCCTGGGGATCGAAATGGACGTCACTGGCTTTTTGCGATACGGCGTTGGAAAGAATCTGGTTCACGAGACGCACGATCGGCGCATCCAGGTCGTTCAGTTCTTCCTGCTGTTCTTTCGTCACTTCCGGCAATTCATCCAGCAGATCGTCGTAGGATTCTTCATCGTAATATTTGGCGATGGTTTTCATGATATCGTCTTTTGACGCGATGGCCGGCTCGATGTTGAAACCGGTCGTCAAACGCAAATCGTCGATGGTGATAATGTCCATCGGGTCCGTCATCGCGATATACAGTTTATCGTTCTCTCGTTTCAGCGGAACAAGCATCTTCCGCTTAGCGACTTCTTTTGGCACCATATTAAATAATTTCGGGTCGAATGGATAACGGTAAAGCGTGACGTGCGGGATGCCAAGCTGAACTTCCAGCGTTTCGATCAATTGCTGCTCGGTGATGATTCCTCTTTGCAGAAGGGCATCCCCGATTTTCTGGTCGCTTTGCTTCCCTTCAAGTACGCTGAGTAATTCTTCTTCGGTCAATAGGCCTTGTTCGATCAATAAATCGCCAAGTTTCTTTCTTCTGACTGCCAAAGTCCCACCCCCTTCATAACGGTTAAGGATCAATCTGATTTCCACCTTTATCATATTCTGGATCTTTCTCTTCATCGTCCGGTATGCCGTCCAAATCGGTGTCGATGACCGGATCTGTCGATGGCGGCACTGTCGGAGTCGGCGTCACGATTGTGCCGTCCGGATTTTTTATGGTCCCATCAGGATGTGTTATCGTTCCGTCCGGATTCGTTATGGTGCCATCCGGATTTGCAACAGGCGCCGGTGTTTCGGCTTTTGCCAGCGGATATACTTCGATGCGGTGGACTGGCGGATAGAAATCCGTAGAAACAGCTTCCACTTCCAGTTCCTTGCCGTCCGACTTGATGGCGCGCGACACTTCTACAATCACTCCGTCACTGCCTTCTTCTTCCACTACTTTTCCTGAAGATACGAATGCACTGAACTGGCGGATCAAGCGCGGTTCCAGTTCCTGCTCACTGCCAGTGAGAATTTCGTACGTATTGATGAACGGCATGCCCGCGATTTTCGACGTTAAACGTGTGCCGTCCTCCGATAATTGCAGATTGAACGCACTTGCGTTTACATTTGTAAACACCAAATCGATTCCAAGGTTCCGGTTGATGGCAGCTTCCTGCCCCAGCGGAATCGAGGTTGGCACAGCCGATCCGATGCTGCGTTCGTCGACAAGGAAATTCGTTTTCAGGACAGAAGCGTAAATCACAGAAGCTATTTCTGTTAGGTCTTTGTCCGTTACATCAGCCGGCTGCATTTCATTGATAAAATCAAGGAATGAAAATTGGGTGCCCGCTTCTATTTTGTAATCACTCAAAGCTTTGACGACTTCCTGCGCACCCGAACTTGTTAAGGAATGGCTCCAGGACGTTTCAGAAACCGTTTCATGACTGACGCCCAGCGTATCGTCGCTGATTGTCACACGGCTCATCGCCTGGCCTGATTGCAGCGCAAGTTCCAATTTTTCATTGATTGCCGTGATATCGGCTGCTGAAAAAACCGCTGCCGGAAATTGTCTTTCCAAGAATGTCCGCGTCGAATCTTCCGAAAGCTCGAAGACAAAATCATTTTGCGTGCCGGTCTGTGCATTGGCCACCGTCTCATCCAGTAAAATTTTTGCATTATCCAAAGGATAAGAAGCCGTAACATCCTGGTAAGTGACCATCAATTCAGCAGTCGAGCGCCAGGATTCCACTTTGCCCATGAACAGCATGCGAGCATCCGTCAACTCCATATTGGAAACATCCGTTGTACCGATATATGTATTGCTCCCGAACTCCTCAGCCGGGAACAGCCATTTATCTGCAGCAAACGAGCCTGCGTTGGCTGCGCCAAACACGAGAAAAGCGGAAGATGTGATCGTCAATAATGTCTTTCCAAATACCTGATTATCCAACTTAACGCTCCTCCCCGCCCACACCGATTGTCTGCATGGCAAATGATTTCTTCTCTTGTACCGGCGCATCGTAAAGTGAGCGTTCCGATTTTGCCGGTGGTGCAGTTTCTTCTATAGAACCGGCTTCCATATGGACAGCCTTTTGGCGTTTCTCTTTTCGTTCTTCGGCGATGCGGCGTTTTTCCGCTTTTTCCATTTCATCGATTTTCGCGTAAGCGATCGCTCCGATCATGGAAATTGCGATGATTGCCAGAAACGGCACATAAAATGCGAATTCGAGCAATTGGAGAAAAGCTGAAACGAGTGCTGCTGCCACAATCGATCCGGCAACCAGCATTCTCTTCGGAAGCGGCGTGCCTTTGAACTGGAAGTAAGCAAGCGGCAGGATGAGTGCCGCTGCTATGATGGTGATGAAAATTTGGATCATATTTGAATCCCCCTTTATGGAACATTTTCTTTCTATAGTCAGTAATCAGCTTAGTTGATATCAGTCTCTTTACATGGAATATACGGAAATGTCTCACTGCTCGCTGCAATATTTGTATTTCGAAAAAGTTTACCGACCAGACAAATCTTATCAGCAATTTAAAGACATTCACCCGTGATAGAATTATTGGATAGTCTATAATCGGTTGTTACCAGGTCACGCATTTTTACCATATAGGAAAAATGAACCACACCAATTTCATTAATAATTTTGACTTTCTCCTGAGATGCCAGATTCATGGGGTCAAATTCCGTTTCCATCTTTTCATTAAATAATGCCTTTTCCAGGAAAATCGTCATGTTGCGACAAACAAGATACCGAGAATAACCAATGCTGCTAATACTTCGACAAGAGTTAATCCTTCTTCATTGCTGCCTGAGTATTTCCTCATTTCCAACCCCCCGTGTATTATATAATCATAGATATGAAAATTTTGGAAATTATGACTGTCATATGGTGCGAATCTTAATTACTAACATTATTACACTTTAATTCTTTTTCTGCACTAGTTTTTTGCAGGTTTTTCTTCACTTTTTCTTATATTATTATCAATTCTTCCTTTAACCTAGTAAAAAAGACCGGAAGCCGGCGTGTTTCCGGCTTCCAGTCTTATTTTGAGTAGGCTGCTACTTTATTCCGTCCCGCCTGCTTTGCCCCGATATACAATGCCCGGTCGGCGTTGCGGATCATCGCCATTCCGTCGTCGCTGTCGTCCGGTGCGGATGACACGCCGATGCTCATGGTGATTTTGATCGGGATTGTGCTGCGGCTCTCGTCGAGATCGCTTTGGATCATGAATTCGCATTTTTCGATTTCTTTGCGGATGTTTTCCGCGAACAGCATAGCCAGATCTTTGCTGTAGTTCGGCAGCAGTATGACGAATTCCTCGCCGCCGTATCTTGCTACAGTCCCTTCGTCCCTTACGATATCAGTCAGGAGGTTCGCTAAGGCGATAAGGATTTCATTGCCGCTTTGATGGCCGTATTTATCATTGATGCCTTTGAAACGGTCGATATCCATCATGATCACCGACAGACTGCGCAATTCACCGTTATTGACTTTGACCATGCATTTTTCCAGAGCTTCGTCGAGGTAACGGTAATTATATAATTTCGTAAGTCCGCAGCGTTCACTTTTTGCTATGGCTTTTTGTAGCAGAGACGCTTTTTCCAGTGACACAGCAAAATATGTGCTCAGGATGTCGAGAATCTGCAGCTGGTGATGTACGAATGCATGTTTACTTTTTGAACCAAGGACCAGCACGCCTTCAATTTTATTGTTCCGGGAAATCGGCGTCGCCATCAGGCTTTCCGTATCCGGCGGCATATAGCCGCTCGTTATTCCCTTCCACTGTGATTTGCTGTCGAAAATATAGGAAGTATTGTTGACAATCGCATTGCCCGCGATTCCTTCATTGTATTTAACAGGTTCCACTTCCAGTGACTGGAATTCATTGTTCTCAAACATCCTCAACATCAGGAGTTTGCCATCCCGGTAGTCGATTACATATGCATAATCCGCATGGAATAAATCGCTTACCTGGATGACAAATTGGTCCAGCACTTCTTCCTGGGAGAGCCTGGCTGCCAATTGATGGCCGATTTCCCCCGCTTTTTTCAAATCGCTGTTTACTTTTTCCGAGTTATTATACATGCGCATAATCGCCGTCATCGTAAAGAACGGGATGCCGAGAAGCAGCAATGCCGTCAGGCCGATATAAGTTTCAGAGATATATAACGCAATGGCCAGCGGAAATACGAGAAGTGTAATAGAGAAATCCCAGATTGTGTCGGTGGAAAAGAAATCCTTATGTTCACCAAGGATCCTTACATACAGATAGAGGATCAATTGATTCGAAACGACGGAAACCATCTGGAATAACAGGCCGTACAATAAAATATGTCCAAGATTCAATGAACCTATTTCACCGCCCGCAAGGATGAAAGACATACCTGCAAGCGTGGAAATCGCAAAGAACATCATGGAGTTGAAGGGTATCCGTATGTTCAGGCTTTCCGAAGTGCGCAAACGCAGGATGACGATCATCATCGTGATCTGCGAAAGGATGACTTCAGCGAAAAGGCCGTACTTCAGGAAGACTGCTACTGTCAGCCATTGCACCAAATAGGTCGGGACACCATTTATATTCATCGGCAGGAGACAGGCCAGGATGAAGAATGCAAGATAAGCGGCGGCATCAACCAGTGATATGGAGGGTGGCGGATAGTATTGATAAATCAGGTAGAGTCCCGGCGGCACGATGAGAGCCCAGAGCGTCCACAGGATTACTCTTCTTTTCTGTAAATTATCCATAGCAACTTCTCCCCTACTAGGTTCTCTCTATTGCCAAAGAAATTGTGATTAATCGGGTCTGTAATGTTCAAACATCGAATAATTTCGTTTTCTAAGGATTGCTAAAAGGTAAAGCGAACCCGTGACTATTGTCACTTCATTTTTACTAGATACAGGTAATATATCATAACCGTTTAGAATTGTCTTTATTTTACTGAAACTTTTTGAATATAAAATCTTAGCTGACAATGCGCGTTCATTTTCGAACTCCAGGAAGGTGAAATGGTCGCTGATGGTTTCCAGTTTCCGCAGGATCGCCTCATGGTCTTTATCCTTCAATAATCCCATGACAATATGTATATCACGGCCGGGATAGGTTTCCCTGACCGTTTCCGCCAATGCCGCAACACTCGCCTCATTATGTGCCCCGTCAAAAATCACATCCGGAAATACTTCTTCAAAGCGATAAGGGATCACAGCTTCAGCTAATCCTGAATGGGCTGATGATAAATCGAATTGGTTCTGCAATATTATTTCAGTTACGGTCAACGCTAAGTTTGCGTTGGCTTTTTGGTGCTTTCCTTTCAGTTTTAATTCGCCTTGAAATAGGTCTTTAGACTTCGAAATTTTCGACGACATCTTTTCTGCTGTGGTACAGATTACCTTCTCAGCTTCTTCAGGCAACATCCCAATGGCTGTCGGTTTCCCATTTTTGATGATGCCGGCTTTATGCCAGGCAATTTCCTCGATTGTGCCGCCCAGAAAATTCGTATGTTCCAATGAAATGCTCGGTATGACGGAAATCAGCGGATCAATGACATTTGTGCTGTCAAACCGCCCGCCCATGCCGGCTTCGACAATGACGAAATCCGGCTTTCTTCTATTAAATATAAGAAAAGCTGCAGCCGTCAGCAGTTCAAAATCGGTCAATGGCGTCTGTATTTTCGACAGCTGCTCAAATGTCGCATCGAAATCCTCTTCAGTTGCCGGCTCCCGGTTGAATTGCACCTGATCTTGCACATATTCGATCGCGGGTGAGAAGAAGTTGCCCACTGACTTGCCGTGCTTCATAAGTACAGCAGCGATAAACGCCGCTGTAGAGCCTTTGCCGTTCGTGCCGGCGATATGTATGAATCTTTTATTTTCCTGTGGATTGCCCAGTTCCTGAAGTGCCTGATCTATTGCAGCCAAACCAGGTTTTATGGAAGCGTCAGATACAATGTTCCATTTGTCTTTATAATGATCCAGTCCTGTAATCATGGAAACCCTCTTTTCTGCCCCTAAACATGATACAATTTTTTTAAGTATAGCATGAAGGTGGAATGGAAATGACCCTATGTTGGATTATTTATAATGGAAGTCTAATCTCCGAAAAGTTTATTGACCAGGCCGAATTGGTTGCGGAAGCAGCAGAGCGTGCCAGTGTCGAAACCCGTATCATGAAAAATAATGACGCCGTGATGGACTTGTCGGCCGAGATGGAATTACCCGATTTTGCAGTTATGCTCGACAAGGATATTCTCCTTGGCTATTTTCTGAAGAGCCGCGGTGTTCCGGTCTATAATGATCCCGCAATCATCGACCTCTGTGACAATAAAGCCAAGCAATACATAGCTCTTGCATCTGCGGGGCTGCCAATGCCGGCCACCATAATTGCACCGAAAGTCTATCCCGCCTTTTCCATCCGTGAATCCGGTTATTTCGAGAAAGTGCTCGAACGCTTCTGCCTTCCGATGATCATCAAAGAAGGACACGGGTCGTTCGGGATGAAAGTCTACCTGATTGAAACCGAAGAGCAATTTTACGAAAAAGTGGAAGCTCTCCGCGGCATCGATTTCGTTTTTCAGGAATTTGTCGAATCAAGCCGTGGCCGTGATATCCGCGTCAACATCGTCGGCGGCAAAATCGTCGCCGCCATGTACCGGGAATCCAAAACCGATTTCCGCGCCAATATCACAAATGGCGGCGAGGCATCCCCCATCGAACTGACAGAAGAGCAGAAAGTTATCGCCATCGCGGCCGCCCGCGCGACAGGCGCTATATTCGCCGGCGTGGATCTGCTGTTCGATATCGATGGACAGCCGCTCGTCTGTGAAGTAAATGCCGCCGCCCATATCCGCAATATCCTGAATGTCACAGGGATCAATGTCGCGGACGCCATGATCGCTTATATATTGGAGGACGTCCGATGATCTTATTGTACGAAACCGTGGACGCTAAGCGCAATGAAGCTTTTATCCTGGAACTGCAGCGATTCGCTGATTTCGAATTGGTTTGCTGGGATGATTGGGACGAGGCTGGGTTGGATGACCTGGCTGCGAAATTGAAAGGCCGGACCGTGCTGTTTCGCTGCCGGCGCCCTGAAGCTGCCCGTTATTTGGAAAACCGCGGCGCGCGTCTTGTGAACCGCGCGGAAGTGAACCGGATCGCCAATGATAAGTGGTTGTCTTTTCAGCTGTTTCAGCTGCTGGGCGTCCCTTCCATCCCCACTTACCGCGAGCCGCAGGAATTTCCGTGTGTCGCAAAGACCGTCGACGGCCATGGCGGCCAGGAAGTTGAAATTGTGGATTCAGCTGATTCTATGCCCGCTTTTGCTTCTGATGCTGTTTTCCAGCCGGTGGTGCCTCATACAGCCGATGTGCGCGCTTTTGTCATCGGAGATAAAATAGTCGGTGCAGTTAAACGCAGCTCGGTTTCGTCTTTCAAGAAAAACATTTCGCTCGGAGCCGAAGCCGAACGGTTTGCGTTAGACTCTATTCAAGAGTTGCAGGTGCTGAAAATAGCCCGCGCTGTAAAAGCCGATTATATCGGCGTCGACTTTCTATTGCTGGAAGACGGCCGCCACCTCTTCAATGAAATCGAAGACCCGGTCGGCGCCCGCTCCTTCTACCAGACGCATGAAGAGAATATTGCCGAATTGCTGGTTAGGCATATCGAGAAAAAGTATGACTGACATCAACCATCTTTCTTGGAGCGTGAAGGGCTTGGTTTGAAAAACATTCGCCGCGGCGAATGTTCCTGGGATGGTTGCCGCTACGCGGAATCCATCCGATCATATTGGGTTTTTTCATGCATGGTTTTTGATTTGGTTGTTTGGGATAGGGAAATACGAGTGTGATTTCCAGTAATATGGATATACTGTCCACTAGAGTATGTTTACTGTCCATTATGCACCAAATACTGTCCATTAGAGCATGGTTACTGTCCATTTAGCATCACTTACTGTCCATTGCGTTTTTTAAGTGAAAAGTTTGTAAAGAAGAGCAGTCATATTCGCTAGTTTGAGCCATTTTCTTAAACTGAATTTCCAATATTTGGGCTTACTTTCCAAATCACATAAAATACTTTCCAGTTTGGCTCAAATACTTTCCAAATCAGTTTGAATACTTTCCAATTTGGCTGGAATACTTTCCATTTTCAAAACTGATGATGAAGTAATATATTTTGTTTAATATTTCCAGCTAAGAACCTATCTGACATGCCTTCTTTCTCAAATTGTCTCATAAATTTACATACTATTAAAAACCCCGAAATCTTCTGCAAAACAGAAGAATTTCGGGGTTTCATATTTAATTCGGCTAAGTCTTATAGATTCTTCAGTTCCTCAATACGCTTCTCAACCGTCGCGTGTTTCTCCAGGTAATCCGCTTCTTTCGCGCGTTCCTCTGCAACAACCGCTTCCGGCGCTTTCGACACGAAGCGCTCGTTCGACAATTTGCCTTGAACAAGCTTCACTTCTTTCGCCCATTTCTCCAGCTCTTTATTCAAACGTGCAAGCTCTGCGTCGATATCGATCAGGCCTTCGAGCGGCATGAACAATTCCGCGCCGGATACTACTGCCGACATGGATTTTTCAGGCGCTTCGATATTCTGGCCGATCGTCAGTGTTTCCGGATTGCAGAAACGTTCGATGTAAGCGGAGTTCGCTTCCAGTACCGCGTGCGTTTCCGCATCCTTCGCAGAAATCGTCAACGGCACTTTCTTGCTCATCGGCGACTGCACCTCAGCGCGAATTGTCCGTACGGATTTGATTACATCCACCAACAGTTTCATGCTCGATGACTGGCTTTGGTCAGATAATGACTCGTCCACTTTCGGCCACTCGGCAATCGTGATCGATTCGCCTTGTGTCGGCAGGTTCTGCCAGATTTCTTCTGTGATGAACGGCATCAACGGATGCAATAAACGCATCGTGTTGTCGAGTACATACGCAAGAACCGAACGCGTCATGCGCTTCGCATCTTCGTCTTCTCCGTATAATGGCAATTTCGCCATTTCGATGTACCAGTCACAGAAATCATCCCAGATGAAGTTGTAAAGCAGGCGGCCCACTTCTCCGAACTCATAGCGTTCAGCAAGCGACGTCACTTGTTCGATCGTTTCGTTGAGACGAGTCAGGATCCAGGAATCTGCCACAGATTTCTTGCCGCTCAAATCGATTTCCTCGTACGTCATGCCTTCCATGTTCATCAATGCGAATCGGGAAGCATTCCAGATTTTATTGGCAAAGTTCCAAACGCTCTCCACTTTTTCCATCGAGAAGCGAAGGTCCTGGCCTGGCGATGAAGCTGTTGCCAGGAAGTAACGCAGCGAATCCGCGCCATATTGTTCGATGACATCCATCGGGTCAACGCCGTTGCCGAGTGATTTCGACATCTTGCGCCCTTCCGCGTCGCGGACAAGTCCGTGAATGAGCACGTCGTCAAACGGTTTTTCTTCCGTGAATTCAAGCGCCTGGAAAATCATGCGCGACACCCAGAAGTTGATGATATCGTAGCCAGTTACAAGAACGTCTGTCGGATAATAGCGTTTCAGCTCGTCATTCTCTTCCGGCCAGCCCAGTGTCGAGAACGGCCATAACGCTGACGAGAACCACGTATCCAGAACGTCTTCATCCTGCGTCCAGTTTTCAGCGTCTGCCGGCGCCTCGTGCCCAACGTAGATTTCGTTCGTTTCGTTATGGTACCAGGCCGGAATCTGATGTCCCCACCATAATTGACGCGAAATACACCAGTCACGGATGTTCTCCATCCAGTGAAGATACGTTTTCTCGAAACGTTCCGGCACGAAATTGACGCCGTCTTCACCTTTCTGCAGATCCACCGATTTCTGCGCGAGTGGCTTCATATCAACGAACCATTGCGTCGACAGGTAAGGCTCGACCACTGCCCCGCTGCGTTCCGAATGGCCAACCGAATGCAGATGCTCTTCAATTTTGAATAAAACATCCATTTCCTGCAGGTCTTTGACAATTTGCTTGCGGCATTCAAAACGGTCCATGCCTTCGTACTTGCCGGCGTTTTCATTCATCGTACCGTCTTCGTGCATGATCAATACGCGTTCCAGGTTATGGCGGTTGCCGATTTCAAAGTCGTTCGGGTCGTGAGCCGGTGTGATTTTAACCGCGCCGCTTCCGAATTCCATGTCGACATAATCATCCGCCACGATTTCCATTTCGCGTCCGATGATTGGAAGTGTTACAGTTTTGCCGATCAGATGCTTGTAGCGCTCATCTTTCGGGTGAACCGCAACCGCTGTATCGCCGAGCATCGTTTCTGGACGCGTGGTCGCGATTTCAATGTGGCCGCTGCCGTCTGAGAGCGGATAGCGCATGTGATAGAACGCGCCCTGCACATCTTTATAGATAACTTCAATATCGGAAATGGCGGTTTTCGTCGCCGGATCCCAGTTGATGATGTATTTGCCGCGGTAGATCAATTTCTTCTCGTAAAGTTTAACGAATACTTCACGAACCGCTTTCGACAAGCCGTCGTCCAATGTAAAACGTTCGCGTGAGTAATCCAGTCCCAGACCGAGCTTCGACCATTGCTGGCGGATATGACCGGCATACTCCTCTTTCCATTTCCATGATTCCTCAAGGAACGCCTGACGGCCAAGGTCGTAGCGTGACTTGCCTTCTTCTCTCAGCTTGCCTTCAACTTTCGCCTGTGTAGCGATGCCGGCGTGGTCCATGCCCGGCAGCCATAGCGCGTCGTACCCCTGCATACGCTTCATCCGTGTCAGGATGTCCTGCAACGTCGTATCCCAGGCGTGGCCAAGGTGCAGCTTGCCTGTTACGTTCGGCGGCGGAATCACGATGGTATACGGCGTTTTGCCGCTTTCGGGTTTCGCTTCAAAATACTTGTTCTCGATCCACCATTCGTAACGCCCTTTTTCAATCGATTGCGGATCATACTTGGTCGACATCTGTTCTGTCATAGAGATTCCTCCTTGTTCAGTCGCTGCGGATTTGATTTCCATAGCGCTTGGTTTTGATGGGTTGAAGCATCTTCTTGAGGTAAAAAAGGGTACAAAAAAACTCCTGTCGTCTCTACTTAAAGGACGAAGGAGTTTTCGCGGTACCACCTTTATACACAGGCGAAAAAAAGCCTGGCTCTCAAGTTCGATAACGGATTCGCATCCGGGTTCCGCTACTCGTGTTCACGGAATCTGCTCGGAGGTGACATTCAAATGCTGGTCCATGAAAACCTCTCACCACTCGGTTTCCTCTCTGAAATGCACGCACATTCTACTATCCTCTTCAACGCATCAGTATCTGATTAAATCCATTGTACTCAATTACTTGTTTTAGCGTCAAGCTTTTTCAGCACATACGCCACTGCAGGCGCCGCAAGCAATAAAATAAAGAACAGGCGGAACAGATGAAAGCTCGTGATGAGCGCAACATCTGCACCGGCAGCGAGCGCTGTTATCCCCATTTCGGCCATGCCGCCGGGTGCCGCGCTCAGGAAGAAATCGAGGAACAGGTATTCCGGGAGCATGGCTGCCAGGATGTAGGCAATAAAAACAGTGAACGCGATGAGCAGAACGTTATTGACCACAATCGCAAACGCCAGCCGCATGCTCATATTCTCCCGCAGCTTCTCCATCTGCAGACCAAGATGTGCGCCGACGAGGAGTTGAGCAAGGATGGTGAGAAGCGGCGGCATCTCGATTAGCGTGCTGCCAGTGAACGATTGGACAATCGCCATGACGAGGACCGGTGCCAGCAACTCCTTCGCCGGGAAAGAAAACTTTTTCATCAGCAGGTAAAAGAAAATGCCAAGCGCGATTGCCGCTGAAAATGCCAGCGGCGAAAAAGAGAAATCGTTTGCCTGGATGGCTGCTGATGTCGTTTCACTGCCGACAAAGAACGTCGTCAGCAGCGGCACAATCGTCACCACCAGAAAAATCCGGAACGTCTGCATCACCGACACGACTGTGACATTGGCGTTATCGACTTCTTCCGAAATCAGCACCATCTGCGACAAGCCGCCCGGCATCGATCCGAGCAGACTTGTCTGCAGCGATTCGTTGGCCATCCTGCTGAACAGGAGTCCGAATAGCAATGCCGCGATGATAACCGACACCGTCATAAACAGCATATACGGCAGATCCACCCACATCAGCAGCACCGACTCACGCGTAAACGACGCGCCGATCATGACACCGAGGAGGATCAGCCCGATTGTCCGGAATACACGCGGCCAGTAGAACTCAATTTCCGTAAACTGCCGTAGCACCAGAAGCGCAATCATCGGTCCGAGCAGCCACGGTAAAAACATGCCGATCTGCTGAAAAATAAAGCCGGCCGCAACCGCGACCAGCGCTGTACGAAATAATTTCAAAACTTACTCTACCTTCTTTCGCAATATAGCCTATCTTTATATCCTAACAGATAAATTGGGGGCGGTGAAAATTTCTATGAGCGGTTTTTTGGGGCTATGATCATTTTTGGGGTTATGATCACTCAGGGGATTCTATGATCACTCAAACGATTCTATGATCACTCGCTACTTTTTTCTCCCCATTCATGAAAAAAGAGCAGCCAGATCCACCGGTTGCTCCCTCCTCTCCGCACTTTCGGACGAAGTCAAGTCTTGACCGAAGCCTGCGAGGGCAAGGCTTTGCGACGAAGCTAGCGCAGCGATGCAGCGCACTTTCATGTCTCGAAGCTAGCGTTAGAGATGCAGAGACAGGAGCACGGTTGTTAATCTAGTTTGGTGATAAACCCGATTGCAAGCTTTTCGCAGGTGAAAAGCGACAAAACCGAGATTCAGCTGTGGTACTGCACATTATTTAAAATTACTTAATAAATAAGACTTATACCAAAATGAGAAGGAACCAGAGATATGGAGCAAAACAGCGAAGACTCCCAGGGGATTAGAAACGGAGTTGGATTTCCAACTCCGTTTCGAGCGAAGTGCTGAGATCCACTCGGGCGAAGTGGAACGAGCACGAGTTAGCTCAGTGCAAGCCCCCAGGAAAGCGGAGCTGTTTTGCGGAATATCGACTTTTAATAATTAATTTCTTAAAACATACAAAAAAACAGCCGGATAACGTTCTCCGGCTGTCTCTCATCTTTATTAGCGTGCCAGTTTAGCAAAGACAGTGTGGAACGCTTCCACTGTTTTGGCGATATGCTCTTCGGTATGAGCTGTCGACAGGAACATGCCTTCGAACTGGGACGGCGGCAGGAAGATGCCTTCTTCCGCCATCAGTTTATAATAATCCGCGAACAGGTCCAGGTCGGACGTTTTCGCTGAGTCGAAATCGACCACTTCTTCGTTCGTGAAGAAGAAACCGATCATCGAGCCCGCGCGGTTTACAGTGTGCGGAATATTGTGTTTCTCTGCGGCTTCACGGAAACCGGCCTCAAGCTGGTCACCGCGTTCGATGAATGTCGTGTAGCTGTCTTCCGACAGGCGCGACAGGGTTTCGTAGCCTGCGCGCATCGCAAGCGGGTTGCCGGACAGTGTGCCTGCCTGGTAGATCGAACCGCTTGGTGCGACTTGCTGCATGATTTCACGGCGTCCGCCGAATGCGCCGACTGGAAGGCCGCCGCCGATGACTTTGCCGAGGCACGTCATGTCAGGGGTCACGCCGTAATAGCCTTGTGCACAATTATAGCCGACACGGAAACCGGTCATGACTTCATCAAAGATGAGGATTGTACCGTTTTCAGTCGTCAGGTTGCGCAATTCCTGAAGGAAGCCTTCGTTTGGCGGAACAACGCCCATATTGCCGGCAACCGGTTCAACGATTACCGCTGCAAGGTCGTCGCCGAATTCTTTGAATGCATGGCGGACACTTTCCAGATCGTTATAAGGAACAGTGATCGTGTTCTGCGCGATTGACGCCGGCACTCCCGGTGAATCTGGAAGACCCAGTGTCGCAACGCCGGAACCTGCTTTGATCAACAGGCTGTCGCCGTGGCCGTGATAGCATCCTTCGAATTTCAGGATTTTATTGCGTCCAGTAAATCCGCGAGCCACACGCAAAGCGCTCATCGTCGCTTCCGTACCGGAAGAAACCATGCGCACCATTTCGATGGAAGGAACACGTTCCATGACGAGTTCCGCCATTTGATTTTCAAGAATAGTAGGCGCTCCGAATGAAGTGCCGAGCTCCGCTGTTTCTTTGATCGCTGCGACTACGTCCGGCTGGGCGTGCCCCAAAATAAGCGGTCCCCAGGAAAGGACATAGTCGATGTATGTGTTGCCGTCGATATCCGTGATTGTGGCGCCCTTGCCGGAAGCCATGAAAATCGGATCCATATTGACGGATTTGAATGCGCGGACCGGTGAGTTAACGCCTCCGGGCATCAAGCCTTTTGCTTCAGTGAATGCTGCTGCAGATTTTTCGTATGCCATTTATTTCCCCTCCAGCCAGCGTACCGCGTCTTTCGCGTGATACGTCATGATAATATCCGCTCCAGCACGCTTCATGCTGAGCAATGTTTCAAGGACGATTTTCTCTTCATCGACCCAGCCGTTCAAAGCCGCAGCTTTGACCATGGCGTATTCGCCGGAAACGTTATAAGCAACGATCGGCAAATTGAAGTTGTCTCGAACTTCACGGACAACGTCCAAATACGACAATGCCGGTTTGACCATCAGGTAATCGGCTCCTTCTTCCACGTCGGAAGCTGCTTCACGAAGCGCTTCAAGGCGGTTGGCAGGGTCCATCTGATAGGATTTGCGGTCGCCGAATTGCGGTGTTGAGTGGGCAGCTTCGCGGAATGGGCCATAATAAGCTGACGCGTATTTCACTGCATAGCTCATGATCGGAATATGCTGGAATCCAGCCTGGTCCAGTCCGTAGCGGATTGCTGCGACAAAGCCGTCCATCATGTTCGATGGCGCGATGATGTCAGCTCCCGCTTTTGCCTGGGACACAGCTGTACGTGCCAATAGATCGAGCGACTCGTCATTCAGGATGACACCGTCTTCGATAACGCCGCAATGGCCGTGGTCTGTGTACTGGCAAAGGCATGTATCAGCGATGACCAGTAATTCCGGATGGCGTTCTTTCGCGAAACGGATTGCTTCCTGTGTGATAGCGTGGTCATGATAAGCTTCGGAACCGACAGCATCTTTGTCGTTCGGCACGCCGAACAAGATGACTGAAGGAATCCCCAAATCGACGACTTCGTCCAATTCTTCGCCAAGTCGGTCCATTGAAAAATGGTAAACGCCTGGCATCGACGAAATCTCCTGTTTGATGTTTTCGCCTTCGACGACGAAAATCGGGTAGATGAAATCTTCTTTATAAAGTCCAGTTTCACGCACCATGGCACGAATATTCGCAGATCCGCGCAATCTCCGGTGGCGGTTGAATTTCAAGTCTTTCATTCGTTACATCTTCCTTTCGCTATTTCATTGACGACGTCCAAATACGTATAGTTCGCGGGAATAAAATCGATATGTCCACCTGCATCTTTGATCGCCTTTTCGGTCACATGGCCAATGGCCGCAACCTCAATATCCTTCCAGTCCCCTCCCGCTTTCCGGTAAGCCGAAACAGCTGAGGGGCTGGCAAAGATGATGGTTTGATGTTTCATTCGGGATAAAGTTTTTGCATTATCGAGTTTCAGATTCGTGTCGTAGATGATCCATTCATCGACAGGCAACGGCATATTCACAATCGTGTTCTTCGCCAGCGCACCTTTGATGAACAAACATTTCCGGCCTTCCGCCACAGCGGGAAATTCCTCGACAAAACGGTCGGCACTGTAAACAGTCGGAATAAAATCCACTTGATAGCCGTTGTTCTCGAGAACTTCCGCTGTCTTTTCACCGACAGCCGCAATTTTCGGCAGCCTATCTGCATGAAGCTGGCAAAACGCTTCCGCACTTGTACGGCTTGTGAAAATCAGCCAGCCGTATGCATTGAAATCGGGTTTTTCCGTTTGCCGGACCGACGTCTCAATAAGCGGCATGTAAAGTGCCTTGCCGCCCAGTTCTTCCACTTTGCCGGCGGCTTCATCAGGAAAGTTCGACCCTGTGAAAATGACAGTTCTGCCTTCAAGCGATCTTTCGTTTTTACACATTGCTCTCAGCAATCACACGCTGAATCAGGTCATAGCCGCCTTGTCCGCTGATTTTATCAGCCACGATGCGCCCTGCTTCAACCGGATCTTTACTGGTTGCTGTTTCTTTATAGACCTGATCTGCTTCAGGTGAAGAAATCAATCCTGTGAACGTGACTTCGCCATTTTCAACAGTGGCATAGCCCGCAATCGGAACCTGGCAGCTGCCATTCATATCTTTCAGGAATTTGCGTTCCGCGTTGACTGCGAGCATCGTTTCTTCATCATTGATTTTCGCAAGTTCAGCCAATAATTCCGTATCGTCTTCACGGCATTCGATCCCTAAAGCGCCCTGGCCGATCGCCGGCAGACACTCTTCGATACTAAGGAATTCGGTAACAATATCGTCTTTCCAGCCCATGCGCTTCAGGCCAGCAGCCGCCAGGATGATGGCGTCGAATTCACCGGATTCCAGTTTGCCCAGACGCGTGTCGATATTGCCACGGATCCACTGGATATCCAGGTCCGGACGCATCAGCAATAATTGTGAACTGCGGCGCAGGCTGCTTGTTCCCACTTTAGCGCCGACCGGCAGATCCATGAACTTCACGTGCCCATTGGAAATGAAAGCGTCGCGCGGATCTTCACGTTCCGGCACACAGCCGATGACGAATCCTTCCGGAAGGACAGAAGGCATATCTTTCATGCTGTGGACAGCGAAATCGATTTCCTTGTTGAAAAGCGCCTGTTCGATTTCTTTTACGAATAAGCCTTTCCCTCCGACTTTTGAAAGCATTACATCCACAATGCGGTCGCCTTTAGTGACGATTTCCTTTATTTCAAATTCAAAAGGGGCTCCCGCCGCCTTCAATTTGTCGATGAACTGATTTGTCTGCGTTAATGCGAGCTTGCTTCTTCTAGACCCTACAATAATTTTTCTCAAATGAATCCTACCTTTCCTTAATACCAAAAATGGAATTCCGATAAACGGCTGCCGAGAAAGAAATTAATCAGCAGCACTAAAAACGCGTATATATGGGCCATTGAATAGGACATGCCATTCAATGTGCCTTTCTGGTGGCGCCAAAGGATAACACTGTAGACGACCACAAGTACGAACGAACCGACGATCTTCAAATCGAAAATCGAGAAATCGAAGAGCGCTATGTACGCCCATTGCAGGCCGAGGACCAGCGACACGAACAGCAGCGAAATGCCGAAGCCGATCGAAATCGACATCCCTTTTTCGGTCTGGCCGAGCGATGGCAGGCTGTTCCACTGTTTCGTCCATTTTTTCCGCTTCAACAACCGGTATTGCAAGAGATTGAGCAGCGAAAATACAAAGGACAGCGAAAATGCCGCATAGGAAAGAATCGCAAAGCTGATATGAATCAGCAGCAATTCGGATATCAATGATTCCCCGACCGGCGACCGTTCGATCTGGACCGGCGCGAATGTGTGGATTGTCATGAAGATGAATCCGATGATGTTGATCAGGAACACCGCGAAATCAAACCGGTAAAAGATCCTTAACACCAGTGACAGCGTGACCAGAAGCCAGGCATAGAAATAGATGCCTTCAAAAAGGGTCAATACCGGAAATCTTTGTGTTTCTATTATATAGAATATCAGGAACACCGTCTGAAGCAGCCATACCCCGCCAAGCAGTGACATGGCAATCTTCGCCGCTTTCTTCTCTTTATATACATAATCCAAAAAATAAAAAACAAGGCTGACAGCATATAGAATAACCATAGCTTCGTGCAGCCTTGCCATTGTTATATCAGCCATCCCATTCCCCTTCATTTCCATAGTTAAAGGCGCTTCGTCTCTACATTTTAACATATAGATCCGAAAACGCCTCTTTCCAACCGATTAAAATGAATATCCGGGTGATTCCTGTTTTTGCTGTTGCTTTTGTTTATCTTCGGCAGCCTTTTCAGCTTTGACCATCGCCGCTTTTGACTGCTGCTCGATCTGTCCTTGAACTTCATCTTCAATTCCGAAAATCTGCTGGAACAACTCGAGCTGTTCGCGTGATTTCGGTGAACCGGCCATTTCCTTCGCTTGAAGGATCGGCTCTTTCAGCAATTGATTGATGATTGATTTTGTATGTTTGTTCAGGATTTTCTTCTCGCGGTCTGTCAGGTCCGGCATCTTGTTCTCGATGCTCGCCATCGTCTCCGCCTGGATGCCCAGCGCTTTTTCACGCAATGCGGAAATCACCGGAACCACACCAAGAGTCGTCATCCAATCATTGAATTGATGGGATTCCTTGTCAATCATGGAAACGATCTGCGTCGCAGCGCGTTCACGTTCCGCCAAGTTTGCGTTGACGATTCCTTGCATGTCATCGATATCGTACAGGAATACATTCGGCAAATCCCCGATACGCGGATCCATATCACGCGGCACAGCAATATCCACAAGGAATAAAGGCTTGCCTTTGCGTAATTTCTCAACAAATTGCATCAATTCGAGGTCGATGACGAAGTCTTGTGCGCCAGTGGACGAAATCAAAATATCCGCATCCAATAATGCACATTGCAGCTCATTAAGAGGCTTCGCTCTGCCGCCGAATTTTTCAGCAAGAACTTCAGCTTTTTCAAAAGTGCGGTTGATGACCGTTATACGGTCCGCTCCGCTGCCCTGAAGATTTTTAATCGCCAATTCGCCCATTTTGCCGGCGCCCAGGATAACAACATGCTTGTTTTTAAGCGTGCCAAAAATCTTCTTGCCAAGTTCAACTGCCGCATACGAAACCGATACAGCATTCTCGCCGATCGCCGTTTCTGAATGCGCCCGTTTAGCAAGCGTCACTGCCTGCTTGAATAATTGGTTGAAAACCGTGCCTGTCGTGCCGATTTCCTGGCCCGCCAGGAAACTGCCCTTCACCTGTCCAAGAATCTGCGTTTCACCAAGGACCATCGAATCGATTCCCGCTGTTACACGGAAAAGATGCTCGACAGCCTCATCTTTTTCATGGACAAATAAATACTGTGAAAACGACTCCTGCGGAATATCAAAATAATCCGCCAGGAATTGCTTCACATAGTATTTGCCTGTATGGAGCTGGTCGACCACCGCGTAAATCTCCGTGCGGTTGCACGTAGATACAATGACGTTCTCCAATATGCTTTTTTGTTTATTCAAGGCCTGCATCGCCTGTGGAAGTTCGTTTTCGATAAACGACAGTTTCTCGCGGATTTCCACGGGTGCAGATCGGTAGTTCACCCCGACTACTAATGTATGCATGGGTTCAAAACACCTTTCACGTTCCATATTTCATCTATATAAGTATACCACCAACAAAGGAATCTAAGCCTTTGAATTTGTGAACAAGCAATGAAGATATGTTTGTTTAGAATGATTATAAACTAATTCTAGCATTGCCATAATTGGAGAACAAGGATAACGCTCGTATTCCAATTTGTCAGTTAACTTGGCTCTTATTATTATAATTATTTATCAATAAATAATATGAATATAAGAAACAAGACGTTTATTAAACGCTTCGGCGCTGGGTGATTATCTTTGGTAAGGTGAGATATGGAGCAAAACAGCGAAGAGTTGATTGAAGCCTGCGAGGGCAACTCTTTGCTGTTTTGCGGAATTTCGGTTATTTCAGATCAACTCATTCATAACAACAAAAAAGCGCAGCCTCAGCTGCGCTCCCTATTTACATTCTGCTTTCGATTTCTCTCCAGGCTTCGTCTTTGCCGAGTCCTGTCTCGGATGAAAAGATGATCAATGGATCCGTCTTCTCCATCTCCAGCGTATCGCGGACAATTTTCTTGTGCTTGTCCCATTTGCCTTTCGGAATCTTATCCGCTTTCGTCGCGATGATGATGCACGGGATATCATAATGTTTCATGAAATCATACATCGCGATATCGTCACGGCTCGGCGGATGGCGCAGGTCGACAATCTGGATCACAGCTCGCAGCGGTTCACGGTCCGTGATATAGCGTTCGATCATCTTGCCCCATGCTTCGCGTTCACTTTTCGAAACTTTGGCATAGCCATAACCAGGTACATCCACATAGAAAAGCTGTTCTTCTATCTTATAGAAATTCAGTGTCTGTGTCTTTCCGGGTTTCGAGGAAATACGCGCCATGCTTTTACGTCCGATCATTTTATTGATGAATGAAGATTTACCGACATTCGAACGTCCCGCTAAAGCGAATTCCGGCAGGCCGTCTTCCGGATACTGTTCCGGACGGACGGCGCTGATTACAAGTTCTACGTTATTAACTTTCATTTGTTTACTCCTTCTAAAGCGACTTCGAGCGCTTCATCTGCCTCGGATACAAATTTGAACGTCAATTGTTCGCGGACTGTTTCCGGAATATCTTCGATGTCACGTTCGTTATCCTTCGGCAAAATGATAGTCGTGAGACCAGCACGATGTGCGCTCAGTGTTTTTTCCTTCACGCCGCCGATAGGCAACACGCGGCCGCGCAGCGTAATTTCTCCTGTCATCCCGACTTCACGACGGATTGGACGTTTTGACAATGAAGAAACCAATGCAGTCGCAATCGCCACACCCGCAGATGGGCCATCTTTTGGAACAGCACCTTCCGGAACATGGATATGGATGTCCTGGGATTCATGGAAATTCGGATCAAGGCCAAGCGATTCGGCTCTTGAACGCACAAATGACAGAGCCGTCTGCGCCGATTCCTTCATGACATCGCCAAGTTTACCGGTCAATTGCAATTTGCCTTTGCCCGGTGACAGCGATACTTCGATCTGCAGCGTATCCCCTCCGACTGTTGTATAAGCAAGTCCTGTGGCAACACCGATCTGGTTTTCCGTCTCAGCCATGCCGTAGCGGAATTTGCGTTTGCCGAGATACTCTTCAATCTCTTTTTCCGTAACTTCCACAGCTTCCGTCTCTTTCGACACGATCTGCTTAGTTACTTTACGGCAAATCGCCGCCAGCTGGCGTTCAAGTCCACGGACTCCAGCTTCACGCGTATAGTAACGGACGATGGACAATAAAGCATCGTCTGTAAACTGCAATTGCTCCGCAGTCAATCCATGCTCTTCCAATTGCTTCGGCGCCAAATGATTTTTCGCAATCTGCGTTTTCTCCGCTTCTGTATAACCGGCGATCGAAATCACTTCCATACGGTCGCGCAGGGGTCCTGGAATCGAGCTGAGATCATTCGCAGTCGCAATGAAAAGCACATTTGATAGATCATAAGTTTCTTCAATATAATGGTCGCTGAACGAATTATTCTGTTCCGGATCCAGCACTTCCAGCATTGCTGAAGAAGGATCTCCACGGAAGTCATTCGACATTTTCTCGATTTCATCAAGCAGGAATACCGGATTGACCGTACCCGCTTTTTTCATTCCCTGGATAATCCGTCCCGGCATCGCGCCGACATACGTACGGCGATGGCCGCGGATTTCCGATTCGTCGCGAACGCCGCCAAGTGAAATACGCACGAATTTACGGTCGAGCGATTCAGCGATCGATTTCGCCAACGATGTTTTACCGACGCCCGGTGGTCCGACAAGGCAAAGAATCGGGCCGCGCAGTGATTTCGTCATCTGTTGTACAGCCAAATATTCAAGGACACGTTCTTTGACGCTTTCCAATCCGTCGTGGTCACGGTTCAATACTTCTTCCGCGTATTTGATATCGAGACGGTCTTCCGTTTTCTCAGACCATGGAATTGTCACGAGCCACTCGATGTAATTGCGGATAATCCCGCTTTCCGCTGCCGCAGAAGGCAATTTTTCGTAACGGTCGAGTTCTTTAAGCGCCGCTTTTTTCGTCGACTCCGGCATTCCGGCTGCGTCAATCCGCTTTTTCAAGTCGGAAATTTCACCCGTTTTGCCGTCTTTATCACCCAGTTCCTGTTGGATCGCTTTCATCTGCTCACGCAAATAAAACTCTTTTTGCGTCTGCTCCATCGCTTTTTTGACACGCTGGTTGATGCGTTTCTCCAAATCGATGACTTCGTGCTCGTTGTGCAGACGGCCAATCAGCATTTCAAGGCGTTTGCTGATGTCGAAAGTCTCAAGGACTTCCTGTTTACCGGCCATTTTCAGCGGCAGATGTGATGCGACCATATCCGCCAGGCGGCCTGGCTCTTCAATATCCGCTACCGTTTTATAGGTTTCATTCGTCACCTTTTTCGACGCTTTCGTGTACTTCTCGAAATGCTCGACCAATAAACGCATCAATGCATCCTGCTCAGCATCCCGCTCTGTTTCGTCAGGGAATGAAGTCACTTCCACCACTGCGAAGTTTTCTTCCTCTTCATAAGACTTCCACTGACCGCGTTCCAGTCCTTCGACGAGCACACGGATTGTGCCATTCGGCAATTTCAGCATCTGCTTCACATACGCCAATGTACCGATTTTTTGCAGATCCTCTTTTTCAGGCTGCTCAACACTGATATCTTTCTGTGTCGCCAGGAATACAATATTATCTTCCAATAATGCCTGTTCCAGTGCAGCCACCGAACGCTCGCGTCCGACATCTATATGCAAAACCATAGTCGGGAAAACAAGAAGTCCGCGCAGCGGCAATAAAGGCACTCGTTTTGTAACTTTCTTCTTAGCCATCTATAAGCCACCTCCGGGAGTGTGTTTCTATAAGTAAATTTTTAAGTAAGTGAGTTAGATGAATTCACTTCAGAAGGACGCTTTCCGCGGGGAGCTGCCTGAGCCTCCTCGCTCGCTGCGCTCACTGTGGGGTCTCAGGACTAGCTCTATTTCCCGCAGGAGTCGCCTTCTTCCGTTCATTCATCTTATGAAGGTTCACTTAGATATGAAGCAAAACAGCGAAGACTCCCAGAGGAGCAGGCGAATGCCGACGAAGTGCTGAGATCCACTCGGGTGAAGTGAAACGAGCCCGAGTTAGCTCAGCGCAAGCCCCCGGCAGTCGGCAACGCGACGTCCTGTCGCGCCGACTGCATGACCCACATCCTGTGGGCCTGAAAGCGAAGCTGTTTTGCGGAATATCGTTTGATAACCCACACTTATATTTAACCAAAAAAATGGACTGCCTCAGACCGCGCGGATGTGCACAATCTGAGTCAGCCCATATCATCCTAAATTATGCGGATGTTTTCTCATTATTATCTGCAATGTATTCAGAGCCATCTTCCAAGATGAGTTTTGGCTGAACTTTATCGGTAATCGTCTCTTTTGTAATGACACATTCAACAATGTCTTCACGTGAAGGCAAGTCGAACATGACATCAAGCATGATGTTTTCGATAATCGAGCGAAGACCGCGGGCACCTGTTTTGCGTTCAATCGCAAGTTTCGCGATTTCAACCAGTGCTTCGTCTTCGAACGTCAATTCAACGCCATCAAGCTCCATCATTTTCTGGTATTGCTTGATCAAAGCATTTTTCGGTTCAGTCAAGATCTGCACCAATGCTTTTTCATCCAGCTGTTCAAGGCTTGCCAATACTGGCAGACGGCCGATGAACTCAGGAATCAGACCAAACTTGAGCAAGTCTTCAGGAATCAATTGGCTGAGCAATGATTTGTCGTCGAGCTCTTCTTTGTTTGGATCCGCACCGAAACCGATGACTTTATTGCCAAGACGGCGTTTGATGATCTGATCTACTCCGTCAAAGGCTCCGCCCACGATGAACAGGACATTCGTCGTGTCGATCTGGATGAATTCCTGATGAGGATGCTTGCGTCCGCCTTGCGGTGGAACGCTTGCAGTCGTGCCTTCAAGGATTTTCAGCAATGCCTGCTGAACGCCTTCACCGGATACATCGCGTGTAATCGACGGGTTCTCGGATTTACGGGCCACTTTATCGATTTCATCGATATAGATGATGCCTTTTTCAGCGCGTTCCACATCGTAATCCGCTGCCTGAATCAGTTTCAGCAGGATGTTCTCGACATCTTCACCGACGTAGCCGGCTTCTGTCAGAGATGTTGCATCCGCAATTGCGAAAGGAACATTCAGGATACGGGCCAAAGTTTGGGCCAATAAAGTTTTACCGCTTCCTGTTGGTCCGATCAATACGATGTTCGACTTGGAAAGCTCGACATCATCGATCTTGCTTTGTGAATTGACGCGTTTGTAGTGGTTGTAAACAGCGACGGCAAGCGATTTCTTCGCTTTGTCCTGGCCGATTACATAGCCGCCGAGGATATCCATGATTTCCTTCGGTTTAGGCACTTCCTTGAATTCCACTGCCTCTTCCGTACCAAGCTCTTCTTCTACGATTTCCGTACAAAGCTCAATACATTCGTCACAAATATATACACCCGGTCCTGCAACCAGTTTACGAACCTGCTCTTGTGGTTTGCCACAGAATGAACATTTTAGATGGTCTTTTTCGTCATTAAATTTGAACAATGTATTCACCCCTATTCAAGCCATAATCTTACAAGATTCTATAGCATTGAGCAACTAATTAGATTCATGCAGCTGCTCGATGCCTATGTGCAATCGATAATGTTCTATGTAGAGAAAACAAGGCGCGTCTCCGCGCCTTGTTCTTATAAAGACTTATGTGTTATGCAATATTAGTTGATTTTAGCGTTTTCCACAAGGAATTCAACTGTGTTCTGCATGCGGATATCGTTTTCAAGCATTTCAGTGCCGCCAAGTGCAGCTTTGATCTGCTCAACGTCCATGTTGAACTGGCCTGACATCTTCTCAAGTTCTTTATCGATATCTTCAGAAGTGACTTCCATGTTTTCAGCTTTTGCAATTGCTTCAAGCGTCAATGATACACGTACGCGAGTTTCAGCGTCGCCTTTCATCTGCTCGCGAAGAGCCGCTTCGTCCTGTCCGGAGAACTGGAAGTAAAGCTCAAGGTTCATGCCTTGTTGCGTCAAGCGCTGTTCGAAGTCCTGCATCATGCGGTCCATTTCTGAATCGATCATTGCCTGCGGGATATCGATAGTCGCGTTTTCAGCAGCTTTTTGCACCAATTCGTCGCGTACAGCCGCATCAGCGTTTGAAGCTTTTTCAGCTGCAGCCGCTTCTTTCATTTTTGTGCGAAGTTCATCAAGGCTTGAAACTTCCTCGTCGATTTCCTTAGCGAACTCATCGTTCAACTCTGGAAGCTCTTTTGCTTTCACTTCGTTGACTTTCACTTTGAACGTCGCAGCTTTACCTGCAAGTTCAGCAGCGTGGTATTCTTCAGGGAATGTTACTTCTACATCTTTCTCTTCGCCTGATTTCACGCCTACCAATTGCTCTTCAAAGCCTGGGATGAATGAATTCGATCCGATTTCAAGAGAATAGTCGTTTCCTGCTCCGCCTTCAAAAGCTTCGCCATCGACGAATCCTTCGAAATCGATTACTGCAGTATCGCCTTCAACGATCGCTTCGTCTTCTTTGACAGCAAGTTCAGCGAAACGCTCCTGGTTCTCTTTCAATTTTTCTTCGATTTCTTCGTCAGTCACTTCAGTTTCAGGTTTTGAAACTTCAAGTCCTTTATATTCACCAAGCTCAACTTCCGGTTTAACCGTCACTTTGGCAGTGAATACAAGCGGCTGGCCTTTTTCGATTGTTTCGATATCGATTTCAGGGCGGTCAACTGGGTTGATTCCCGCTTCTTCAACTGCGTTTGCGTAAGCATCCGGCAAGATGAAGTCCAAAGCATCCTGGTAAAGGGATTCTACACCAAAACGTTTTTCGAACATTTGGCGCGGCATTTTCCCTTTGCGGAATCCTGGTACGTTGATTTCTTTTACGACTTTCTTGAACGCTTTGTCCAGTCCGGCATTTACTTCTTCTGCTGGAACTTCAACTGTAAGTGTTCCTGTGTTACCTTCTTGTTTTTCCCATTTTGCTGACATATATAAGCCCTCCAAACATTTTTTACAAAAGTCATTCATACGTTTATACGAATTTTGACAACTTCAATATTATATCACACATGATACGAGGTTCAACTATTTCTATCCATTGCGCATTTCAAACCACATTTCCGCCTGCATCAGAAGATTCCGCAGGCCTTCATCACTCGTCTCGTCCGCTTCGCCTGTGAACAATAAATCCAGATAGGACATATAGGCTTCCGCCACTTCTTTTGCGTCATACTCATCCATTAGAAAAGGATAGAACAGATAGACATGCCGTTCAAAAAGTTCATTCGCCATTTCAAGGCGTGTCGGATCTTTCGCCAATTGCTCGGCGAAAATCGCTTTGATTTCATGGACACGCGCGCTTTCCTGCGGATCTGTAAGGTCTGTGATATTGAACTCGCCGATATAATGAAACTTATGTATGTTGACCGCAGCCATTATCTTTTCCTGGTGCATGATGAATAATATGTATGTCTTCGCCAATAGATCAATTTCCGGATGTTCCACGAGTGCCACCATCTTGTCTTTCAGCGGCTTGAACGATGAGGGCGGCAATTCCATCACTTTGCGTTCCTGCTCATAGGGATTCAATTTCAGGAATATTTCCGGCGTAAACTGGTCCGCATCGATCTTCTCGATCGATTTCGAAGCGATCCGCTCATTGAGATCCCGCAGCAGATGGAATTGCTCCAAACGCTCTTCCGGCAAAACCTTTTCATCGATGAGCGCTTCGATTACCCGCTCCGCTTCTTCAAATTCACGCACCTGCATCAATATGCTTATGTATAATTCCATCGTTTCGAGGTAGTGAATCGGTCCGGCCTTCAATAGTTCACGGCACACTTCAAGCGCTTCCTCATAATCCCCGAGCTCGTATAAGCAATAGGAATAAGCGCCGAGCGCAGCCGGATGCTCCGGTTCATAGATCAGCACCTGATAAAGCCCGTCCCTCGCTTCTTCGTAGCGCTCCTGCTTCAGCAGGGTCATCCCTTCTTTCAGCAAACGTTCAATCGTCGTCGGAAACACGACGACATTGCCTTTCCGCTTCAATTCCCTGTATTTTTTACGCATCTTATCACCTCCATTGCGCAATTATCGTCTATACCCTAGAACATTGCCTATTTGAAGAAATTTAAACCTTTTCTTTCTATCATCCGCTGCGGCAATCCCGCGTTTATTTTACTATACCACTTACTTTATCAATTTATGAATGGAATAAAATAAAAAATCCCTTCCCGGGAGGAAGAGATTGTTCAGCAATTAATCGCCGATAGACAATGAGTAGGCGACGTATGCGCCCACTTCGCGGAAGAAGAACGGCACGATTGTTGTCAGCGAGTTGTATTCGGAAGTTGTGGTCGGTGAAGTGAACGCTTCAAAGCCGGTATCCTCAGCCATCTGGAGCGCGCGCTTCATATGCAGCGGGTCACTCACCACCAGAAAATTCGACAGCTCATGCAGTTCGGCGAGTTCAGAAACGTAGCGGAAGTTTTCAATCGTCACCATCGACCGGTCTTCTATATAGATATCTTCTTCCGGTATATCATGCGCCAACGCGTAATTTTTCGAAACGACCGCTTCAGCCAGTTCCGAACCATTGGTTTTCCCGCCGGTGAAGATGATCTTATCGACGTAATCATTTTCATAAAGCCAAATGGAATGGTTGATGCGTTCACGGAGCACAGGCGATGGTTCATCACCCCACACAGCAGTTCCCAGCACGATGGCGGCATCCGCTTTCACGAGCTCGGAAGTTTGTGCGTATGTCCATATATCATAAGCGGCAGATCCGCTGAATCCAACAAGCAATACTAAAGCAGCAAGAAATATTTTAACCGGCAGTCTCGTCAGCAAGTTCCAGTTCATCCTACTTTCTGTGATTCTTCTATAACCTCAGAACAGTTTAGCAAATCCGGCTGTTCGAATGGAAGAGTTTGCGAATAAAATCTTTTCATTTTTTTCTGCCGCTTCACAGAATGTCCAAACATACAAAAAACCTTCCAGCCGATGACCGGCTGAAAGGCTTTTCCATAATTACGTCCCAGGAGCGATTCGAACGCCCGACCGACGCCTTAGAAGGGCGTTGCTCTATCCAGCTGAGCTACTGGGACATGGCTTTCTGCTCAATGCAACGGAAACTGCGAACAGCTCGTTTTGCATTCTATTTCGAAAGACAATTTTAATTATAGAAATCTTTTATGAAAATGTCAACGCTATTTTAAAAAAACATTTCAAAATCGTTAAAATTGATGGTGGCTCAGTTGCCGGACAAGCCGGGCATTGCTTTCCCTAGTTCACGAATAGCATTTCCGCGATGGGAAACGGATGCTTTTTCAGAAGGTTCCATTTCGGCCATCGTTTTTTCAAGAGCAGGCACGTAAAAGATCGGATCATACCCGAATCCGTTGTCGCCTTTTCTTTCATTGATGATCAATCCTTCACAGGTCCCTTCAAAAAGGATGGTCTCTTTGCCTGGCGATGCCAATGCCAGAACGCAGCGGAAACGCGCTGTCTTCTCGTCATCCGGCACCTGGACCATTTTTTGAAGCACTTTATCAATATTGGAACCATCGTTTTTTTCATCGCCGGAATAGCGGGCGGAATAGACGCCTGGTTCACCGCCAAGCGCATCGATTTCAAGGCCGCTGTCATCAGCGATTACAGTCACCTGAAGCTCCTGGGCAATCGCCTCCGCTTTCAGAATGGCGTTCGCCTCGAATGTCTCACCGGTCTCCTCGACATCCATATGCGGAGCCACATCATGCAAAGTCAACACTTTGTAGCCCATCGGTTCCAGCAATTGTTCGAAATCTTTTGCTTTGCCTTTGTTTTTCGTCGCAATGATTATCTCTTTCATAATTCCGACCTCGTTTCTTCTCCGATCCGGAGTGCGGTTTCACCCAGAATTTCCTTCTGCTTTTCAATTAATTGACGGATTCCCGCTTCACCGAGATCCAGCATTTCATTTAATTGAGCACGTGTAAACGTGGATTCTTCGCCCGTTCCCTGCAGCTCGACAAAATGGCCTTTGCCTGTCATAACCAGGTTCATATCAACTTCTGCTGTGGAATCTTCACTGTAATCCAAATCAAGGATGGCGCCATTTTCATGTGTGATGCCGACACTTGTCGCAGCCAGGAAATCCGTTACCGGAAAAGCCGTCAGATCAAGTTTGCTGATGGCCATAACCATCGCCACATAAGCTCCCGTGATAGAAGCTGTCCGCGTGCCGCCGTCTGCCTGGATGACATCGCAGTCAAGCCATATTGTGCGTTCTCCCAGTTTTTCAAGATCCACGACAGCGCGCAGTGCACGGCCGATCAATCGTTGAATTTCCATCGTCCGCCCGCCGATTTTGCCGGCTGACGCTTCACGGCGATTGCGGCTGCCTGTCGCACGCGGCAGCATGGCATACTCAGCTGTGATCCAGCCTTTCCCCTGCCCGCGCAGGAAACCGGGAACTTTTTCTTCTATTGTCGCTGTACATATTACCTTCGTCTGCCCCACCGTAATCAATACGGATCCTTCCGGATGGATGAGATATTCTGCCTGCATATTGACCGGACGCAATTCATCCGCTTTTCTTTCATCTGTTCTTGTCATGGATATCCTCCTCATATTTACTCGATTAGCGTACCATATTTTATTGGGACCGACAAAAACCTGACAGCAGCGCCATCAGGTTTGGGGGAATTTTATTGAGTGGATGACCGGTTTTTCAATCTCCAGCCATTTTTTGATGATCGTTTCGAAAATTGATGTGGCGCCTGAAGTGTAGAACCTGTGCACAGGGCGATTGCCGGCTGGAGCCAGCATGCCCTGAAAACGCAGATGATTTTCCACATCCTTTGCCGTTTCGGAAGCTGATGACAGGACCGTCACAGAGGGTCCGAACTTCTCCTGGATGAATTCCTGCAAAAGAGGATAATGGGTACAGCCCAGTATGGCCGTGTCAAAATGCTTGCCGTCCAATTGGCCAAGGGTTTCCCATACCATCTTCCTGGCGAATTCCCCTTCATACTCATCACTTTCAACAAGCGGCACAAATTTCGGGCACGCCAGCTGAACAATATGGCAGGACGACATCAGCGATTTTAAAGCATTTTCATATGCCCCGCTCTTCACGGTTCCGAGCGTGCCCAGAACAGCGATTTCTTTTGTGGCTGAGACTTTCATCGCGGCTCGCGCTCCCGGAAAAATGACGCCGATTACAGGTATCGGCAATTTTTTTTGCAATGAATTGAGTGTTGCGGCTGTCGCTGTATTACAGGCGATGACGAGCAGTTTGATGTTTTTATCCATCAGCGCACGCGCCATCTGCCAGGTATACTTCCTGACTTCCGCCTGGGGGCGCGGCCCATAAGGACATCTTGCGTTATCCCCGATATACAGCACTTGCTCGTTCGGCAAAAGACGCATGATCTCTTTCGCGACAGTCAAGCCGCCGACTCCTGAATCGATAACTCCGATTGGCGCATTCGCTTGCATGTTTCCGCCCCTATTTCATGTTCGTGTGCAATTTCTCCAATAGGAATGAAAATTGCTCCACTTCTTCTTCGCTGAATTCAGTCAGGACGTTCTGTAAATAATCCTGGCGTTTCTCGATCACTTCCTCGATGATGCGTTCGCCTTCTTTCAAAAGCTTGATGCGCACAACGCGGCGATCCTGTTCTTCACGAATCCTGACTACCAGTTCATTCTTTTCCATACGGTCAACCAGGTCCGTCGTCGTGCTGAATGCGAGATACATTTTATTCGACAGATCTCCGATTGTCATATCACCGTGTTCGAAAAGCCATTGCAAGGCGATGAACTGCGGTGGTGTAATCGTGTAGGAATTCAGGATTTCCCGGCCTTTTTGCTTGATGATCCCGGAAATGTAACGCAGTTCCTTTTCCATGAAAGCGACGCGTTCTTTATCATGAGGGATGTCATTTTTGTTTTCATTCATAATCCATGTCCACTCCTTGAATACAACTGTTACTTTATATAGTGAAGGTTTTTGGCTGATTTAGCAAGAACTGACTTAATTTTCTGATGAAATTAACTGCTTGTTTCCAAAAAGCTCTTTTTCTTCATCAGTCCACGGATGTCCTTTGCTGGTGGCTTTGGAAATCTGCACCATCGCGCCTCTGCCTGTAAAGCACGTTTCGCCTTTCGCATTCACCACCCAGTAATGGACGTCGATCGATGACCTGCCGACTGAGGCGATTTTGACGTAAACGTCGAGCATTTCATCAAAATAAACCTGTTGAGTGTAATCGACTTGCATATCCGCGATCACGGGGAATAAATCACCGTTTCCTTTCAGCCAGCGCTGCATCAGCCCAAGCTCCTTCATGTATTCGATACGCGCGAATTCAAAATAAGTGATCGGCACTGTGTTGTTGACGTGGCCAAACATATCGGTTTCAGAAAAGCGGACTTGCACCGGAGCGGAAAAACTGAATTCCTGTTTCCATTGTTCAAAATCTGTAATGTAATTAGCTTTCATATGGTTTCCTCCAATAATTGATCCTTACTATTTTATCAGTATAACAAAAACATATGTGTGAGGCTCCGATTTTCATTTCCGGAGGGCGGTTTTGATATCTTTTTGATCTGTAAATCCACACAAAAAAACCTCCACCGAAGTGAAGGTTTTCTGTGTAAATCAGACTGCGTGGTCGCTTCCGAAGAAGTTGCGGAACATTTGAACTGTCGTTTCACGGTTCAACGCTGCGATTGAAGTTGTCAAAGGAATACCTTTAGGGCAAGATTCAACACAGTTTTGTGAGTTACCGCAGCTTGCAAGGCCGCCTTCGCCCATGATAGCGTTCAGACGCTCGTCACGGTTCATGGCGCCAGTCGGATGCGCGTTCATCAAGCGAACTTGTGAAAGTGGCGCAGCTCCGATGAAATCGGATTTTTCGTTGACGTTCGGGCATGCCTCAAGGCAAACACCGCAAGTCATACATTTTGAAAGTTCGTAAGCCCATTGGCGTTTACGCTCTGGCATACGTGGACCTTCGCCAAGATCATGCGTTCCATCGATCGGAACCCAAGCTTTGACTTTTTTCAATGAATCGAACATGCGGCTGCGGTCTACGACAAGGTCGCGGACAACAGGGAATGTTTTCATCGGCTGTAAACGGATCGGCTGTTCCAATTGGTCGACAAGAGCTGTACACGACTGGCGTGCTTTACCATTGATGACCATTGAACAAGCTCCACAAACTTCCTCAAGGCAGTTCATGTCCCAGTTTACAGGTGTCGTTTTCTTCCCTTCCATATTGACAGGGTTGCGGCGGATTTCCATCAATGCCGAAATGACATTCATGTTCGCGCGGTATGGTAATTCGAATTTCTCGAAATAGGATTCTTTTTCAGTGGAATCACGGCGTTCGATTTCAAAAATTACCGTTTTTGCTGCTTCACCCATAGTAATTCTATCTCCCTTCTTTGACTCGTTAACTTATGCTTTAGCCGAATAATCACGCTTGCGCGGCGGAATCAGTGAAGTATCCACATCTTCATAATGGAAGATTGGCGCATCGTAGCCATTGAATTTCGCCATAGTCGTTTTCAAAAATTCTTCATCGTTACGTTCCGGGAAATCAGGTTTGTAGTGAGCTCCGCGGCTCTCATTGCGGTTCAACGCTCCAAGTGTGATCACTCGTGCTAAATGTAGCATATTTTTCAGCTGACGTGTGAACATTGCGCCTTGATTGCTCCAGAGTTGTGTATCTGTGATGTTGATATTATTGAAACGCTCAAGCAATTCCTGGATTTTCTCGTCCGTTTTCTGAAGACGGTCGTTATAGCGGACAACTGTTACATTATCCGTCATCCATTCGCCAAGCTCTTTATGAAGAACGTAAGCGTTCTCTGTTCCGTTAAGCGCAAGAATCTCTTCCCATTTGCGCTGCTCTTCAGCAACGGCCTGGTCGAAGATATCTGATGGCAGGTCTTCCGCAAGAACGTCAAGGCCTTTGATGTAATCAAGAGCGTTCGGTCCTGCAACCATACCGCCGTAGATAGCTGACAAGAGTGAGTTTGCGCCCAAACGGTTTGCGCCGTGCTGGGAGTAATCACATTCACCCGCAGCCAGTACGCCAGGAATGCTTGTCATCTGGTGATCATCGACCCATAATCCGCCCATTGAATAATGGACTGCCGGGAAGATTTTCATCGGCACTTTGCGTGGGTCATCGCCTGTGAATTTCTCATAGATCTCGATGATTCCGCCAAGTTTGATATCCAATTCTTTCGGATCTTTATGTGAAAGATCCAGGTAAACCATGTTTTCACCATTGATGCCCAGCTTTTGGTTAACGCAGACATCGAAGATTTCGCGTGTAGCGATATCACGAGGAACCAGGTTTCCGTAAGCAGGATATTTTTCTTCAAGGAAATACCAAGGTTTTCCGTCTTTATAAGTCCAGATACGGCCACCTTCACCACGCGCCGATTCAGACATCAAGCGAAGCTTGTCGTCTCCCGGAATCGCAGTCGGGTGAATCTGGATAAATTCGCCGTTTGCGTAATACGCGCCTTGCTGATAAACGATGGAAGCCGCTGAACCTGTGTTGATAACAGAGTTCGTCGATTTTCCGAAGATGATCCCAGGTCCGCCGGTTGCCATGATCACAGCATCTCCGCGGAACGCCTGGATTTCCATAGTCGTCATGTTCTGAGCAGTGATTCCGCGGCTCACGCCGTTTTCATCAAGAATCAAACCAAGGAATTCCCATCCTTCGTATTTCGTTACAAGACCGCTTACTTCGTGGCGGCGCACTTGCTCATCAAGTGCATAAAGCAATTGCTGGCCAGTCGTCGCGCCGGCAAAAGCTGTTCTGTGGTGCATCGTTCCACCGAAACGGCGGAAGTCAAGCAAACCTTCAGGCGTACGGTTAAACATGACGCCCATGCGGTCAAGCAAGCGGATAATCGCTGGCGCCGCATCTGTCATCGCTTTGACAGGACGCTGGTTCGCCAGGAAATCCCCGCCGTAAACCGTGTCGTCAAAGTGAATATCAGGTGAATCGCCTTCACCTTTGGTATTTACCGCTCCGTTGATGCCGCCCTGTGCACACACAGAGTGAGATCGTTTTACCGGAACGATTGAAAATAAATCGATTGACGCGCCAGCTTCTGCGCCTTTAACAGCCGCCATTAAACCGGCAAGCCCGCCACCGACAATAATAAGTTTGCCTTTCGCCATTTTGGTATTCACTCCTCTTTTAATTCACCAATGATCGAATTCGTATTAAACGAATGCCAATAAAGCGCGGATACCGATTACCGACAATACCAGGAACACTAAAAGTGTGAAGTAAGTCGTATATCGCTGAGCTTTCTCGGATTGAGTAATGCCCCAAGTTACAAGGAATGACCACAAGCCATTCGCCAAGTGGAACGTAGCTGTAAGAACTCCGACAATATAGAATGCAAGCATCCATGGATTGTCCAAAATATTAGCCATCATGTTGAAATCAGCTTCAGCTGCATTCCCGATAGCCACCTGGAAACGCGTTTCAAATACGTGCCATGCGATGAAGATTACCAGGAATACTCCCGTGTAACGCTGAGCAGTAAATAAGATATTGCGCAAATAGCTGTAATGTCCAGGGTTGTGCTTGCTGGTGAAAGCTATGTATACACCGTAGAAAGCATGATACATAATCGGCAGATAAATAACGAAGATCTCCAGGAAAATTACGAACGGAAGGTTCGCCATGAAGTGGGATGCGTTGTTAAATGCCTCGACACCTTGTGTTGCGAAATGGTTGACGATCAAATGCTGTGTAAGGAATAACCCGATCGGAATGATTCCAAGCAATGAATGCAACCTGCGCAATAAAAATTCACGATTATCCAAAACTTTTACCCTCCTCAAAACATTAATAAGGCAGTAAACGGCGCAATCGATATTTTACGAAAGCATCCATTGACTGCATGGAACATCATGATACAATAATATGACATATTTATTGTACTCCGCTCAATTAGGAGCGTCAAGGCAACTTGTCTTAATTCAGAAGATTCCCTGCGGGGTTTCTACATATTGAAAGTGGGTTTACGATGACTGCAAAAGAACCTGAAACCAACGAGCATTTCGGTTATGAAATTATTCGCGACTATGTATTATCCGATATACTTGGCAAACACGAAAATGACGTCCTCTATTGGGCCGGCAAATCCCTGGCCCGCAAGTTCCCTCTTTTCTCACTGGACGAAGCCGGCGACTTTTTTGACCAGGCTGGATTTGGCGAATTAGTGACAGAAAAAACCGCCAAGGACGAAATCGTATTCGTTCTGCGCCCTTTTAAACTCGATAACCGCTGCTTCAAGCTCGAAGCCGGCTTCCTGGCCCAGCAACAGCAGAAAATCAGCGGCTTTTTAACCGAAGCGTACGATGAAGTCCTGCCCCGGAAGAAATCGGTGCGGATTACGCTCAAAACGGACCTGCGCGAGCAAGTTTGAGTCGAATATGATGCGGATTGGCCGTCTCCGGGGTGTGGGGGCGGTTTTTTTGTGGGCTGGATTGGGGGTGGTGGGGTTTGTGCGCGGGAAAAGACACGTTGTGCGCGGGAGAGTTGTCGTTGTGCGCGGGAGAACAGCATTTGTGCTCAACTTAATAATAATCTCTTGTTTTAACAACAAAAACATCTTCCGAAGAAGATGTTTTAGAGGAGACCAGGATTATTTTTTTACGAGATATCTTCGATTTCTCTTACTGCCTGTCGTTATAAGGTTGGCGGCAGATAGTATACGAAAAACTGCATGTCTCGACTCTATGCCACTGAACCGTCGAAATTCCCTACTGTCAACTTGCTGACTGACCAGAACGAAAAATTCTTGTAATGCCAACTCGTGTGCATTTGTATCTTGGTGGCCGCAAACTGTACAATTCCAAATTTTATACAGTCGCTCCATTGAACATTCCCGGCATACAACGCATTTGACACCCACCTTCAACTCACGCGGGTCTATCCGGTAATATTCACATAAAGGCGGCCGCTCATACGGGCAAAGGTTCGCTTCAATAAGGCGCCTGATCCTGCTCGGCTTAGGGGAGTCAGCCAATGGGGCACGTTTCTTAAGAATCCCATAAACCATTTCAACCGCCTGGTACGTCTTGCAAATATTTGGCCCAACCGGCTTGGCAATAAATTCACAATGCCTCGGCGTAAAGACAACCACTCCCTCAATCGGTGGATGTGAAAACTTCCTCTGTTTCAGCCATAGCTCGAGAAAACCGGTGTGCTTGGCGAGCTGCACCAACGGGTCGTCCAAGACCAATTTTTCACCTTCGTTGTTGAACCGGTAAAATTCACTTGTCGTCCCGTTAAAATGGATTTTTCCGCTGATATTTTTCGAACTGATCACGATGACGCAGCGGGGCGTAATCAGCAGGCCGTCAATCTGCACTTTCCAGTCGCCGAGCCGCAAACCCACATCCCACAAGAGTTCATAAGGTTCACCCCAGTGAAATTCAACCATTTTCGCGTGCAGACGTTTCTCACCTTGCCAGCCCGCTTCGTAACGATGAAGCTCCTTTTTCAAATACTCCTGCTCGGGATGGCTGTCCGGCAACCGCTCCATCAGCAGCCGCACGCATTCCCACATCTCCAATCGTTCCTCCCCTATCCAAATCGCCGCCTCTCCATCAAGTTATCTGAATTATAACACTACTATATAGAAGACAGATGATTCTTTTTGCTACTTCCCGATATAAAAATTCAAACCCCGATTTGAAAGCAGTCCGCGTCCGCGGACTGCCCAGTGGGCGGGGTCCGCCCCGCCCGATCTTGGGTAATAATAGATTTATCACTAAGTTAAGGGTGGGGCAAAAGTTTGAGGCGTTCACCTTTTGAAGTGAACTTTCTATTATGGTTACCACTTTTTCATTCCATAAAAAACCCGGCAACCGCCGGGTCCATAAATCTTTTATTAAACTCCAAACTCACCCCAGCCCATACGCCTCGTGCAGCGTATTCGCGGATTTCTCCATATCGCCGCGAGGCACTACCACGGAAATTTTGATCTCCGAGGTGCTGACCATTTTGACCGGAATTTCTGATATGCGGAGGATGTCGAACATGCGGGCAGCGACACCCGGGTTGGATACCATGCCGGAGCCGACGATTGAGACTTTTGCCAGGCCGACTTCAAAGTCGGTCGATTTGAAGCCGATCGCTTCTTTATTGTCATCGAGCACACGGCGAACGTCTTCCAGGCTGTCCTCTTTTATTGAAAATGAAACGGACGGCTGGAATTCTTCTGAAATACTTTGGACGATGATGTCGACATCGATATGGTTTTCGGCCAGCGTCATGAAGATGTTCGCGAGTGAACCGTTGAAGGGTTTATTGTATGTTACGGTTACACGGGCAATGCCTGGCTCGAATGCTACTCCACGGACGATAAGATTTTTTTCCACAGTGACCACCTCTTGTATGATAGTTCCCGGTTCGTCGGAATAGCTTGCCCGAACGGTTAAAGGGACGTTATTGTTTTTCGCGAATTCGACGGCGCGCGGGTGAAGGACACCGGCACCCAGGTTGGCGAGTTCAAGCATTTCATCGTAGGAAATCTGCTCCAGCTTGCGAGCGCCGTTTACAAAACGGGGATCGGACGTATAAACGCCGTCGACATCCGTATAGATATCGCATTTCTCGGCTTTTAAAGCGGCTGCGAGCGCAACAGCAGTCGTGTCGGAACCGCCGCGGCCGAGCGTCGTGATATTGCCGATTCGATCGACCCCTTGAAAGCCAGCCACTACCGCGAAAAATCCGCTGTCTAAAACCGCTTCGAGGCGTTCGGTATGGATCTGCTCAATGCGCGCATTACGCGGAACAGATTCCGTCTCGATGCCCGCCTGCCAGCCGGTGAAAGACACCGCTTCGTGGCCAAGCTGTTTAAAAGCCATCGCAAGCAATGAAATCGTCACCTGTTCGCCGGTCGCCAGCAGCATGTCCATCTCGCGTTTCGGCGGTTCGGCGGAAATTTCCGAAGCCAGTCCGAGCAATGTGTCTGTCGTCTTGCCCATTGCGGATACGACGATGACAACACGCTTGCCTTTCTCTTTCTCGGCAATCGCCTTTTTCGCCACGCCAATAATCTTTTCAGGCGTCGCCACTGACGTCCCGCCAAATTTCATAACTACCGTTTCCATATATAATCCACTCCCACATCAGTATGTGGCCCTCAGCATGAAAAGTGCTGGAATCCAATGTAATGGACACCAGTACCAGACACAAAAAAAGGCAGCTTGCCGTGGATCCGGCAAACTACCTCATTTATCATGTACGAAAAACGTCCATGTGAGATAGCCCTCCAGAGTTTGACTCTGACAGCCTTGCATCTCTTAAATGCAGAACCAGCATGTTCGGCTGCAGCCTTCACACACTTCGGCGGTCGTCCCTTTCCTCATCCTTCACAGATTCTGCAAATCTCCGGATGGCTACTTTTGACGCCCGCGCCTCTATCACCACTTTTACAAGTGATTCAATTTATGCTTACTACAATAACACGAACTCATTCAGTTGACAATGATTGTTCAGCAAAATGCTGATGAATCGACTGAGCCAATTTTTCAGGCATCCCCGCTTCAACCAACTGGGCTGTGTCCGCTTCTTTGATTCGTTTGACGGATCCAAAATGCTTGAGCAATTGCTGCCGGCGCTTCGGACCGACGCCTTCCAGTCCGTCAAGCGCCGAAACGATTGAATTCTTGCCGCGCAGCTGGCGGTGGAATGTAATTACGAAACGGTGGACTTCATCCTGTATGCGCTGCATCAGATAAAAGGCCTCGCTCGTCCGATTCAACGGCACAACTTCGACCGGATCACCGTATAATAATTGCGATGTCTGGTGCTTATCGTCTTTCGCCAGGCCAGCAATCGGTATCGACAGTCCGAGTTCATCTTCCAGAATCTCTCGCGCCGATGACATCTGCCCTTTCCCGCCGTCGATGACGATCAGGTCCGGCAGCGGCAATCCGTCTTTCAGCACACGCGAATAACGGCGCCGTATGACTTCCCGCATCGCTGCGTAATCATCGGGCTTCGAACCGGTCCGCGTTTTGTACTTGCGGTAATCCTTTTTGGAAGGCTTGCCGTCGATGAATGTAATCATCGCCGATACGGCATCCGCCCCTTGGATATGCGAGTTATCGAACGCTTCTATACGAAGCGGCGTCTCGATATTCATCGCTTCGCCAAGCTCCTGGCAAGCACCGATCGTCCGTTCTTCCTGGCGTTCAAGCAGCTGGAACTTCTCTTTGATCGAGATTTCAGCATTTTTCTTCGCCAGCAGCACCAGATCTTTCTTCTTGCCTCGCTGCGGCACAAGCGTACGTACACCCAGCCAATCTTTCACGAGCTCCGCGTCTTCACCCTCCGGCAATAAAATCTCGTTCGGCTTCACATGATTTGATTTTTCATAGAATTGCCCGAGATAAGTCATGAATTCTTCCTGCGGGTCGCGGTATAGCGGAAACAGCGATACGTCCCGTTCGATCAATTTGCCCTGGCGCACGAAAAAGACCTGGACGCACATCCAGCCTTTGTCGACGGCATAGCCGAAAACGTCGCGATTGGTGAAATCGTTCATCGCCATCTTCTGTTTTTCCATGACGTTTTCAATATGGCTGATCTGGTCCCGGTATTCCTTAGCGCGCTCAAACTCCAGGTTTTCAGATGCCTCTGACATTTTTTCGACCAGATCCTCTTTGACTTCACGGAAACCGCCGTTCAGGAACTTCGAAATCGCGTCGATCATTTCCGTGTAGGTCTCTTTTTCAACCGGTTTGATGCACGGTGCCAAACATTGGCCCATATGATAATAAAGGCAGGCGCGGTCCGGCATCTGATGGCATTTCCGCAACGGATACAAGCGGTCGAGCAATTTTTTCGTTTCGCTCGCCGAGTAGGCATTCGGATAAGGGCCGAAATACTTCCCTTTATCTTTTTTCACCTGTCTCGTAATGATCAGTTTCGGATGCCGCTCACCCGTAATTTTTAAATAAGGATAGGATTTATCATCTTTCAGCATGATATTGTATTTCGGATCGTATTTCTTGATGAGGTTCAATTCCAGAATCAGCGCTTCTTTGTCCGAAGATGTCACGATGTATTCGAAATCCTCGATTTCATTGACCAGGCGCTGCGTCTTCGCGTCGTGGCTGCCCGTAAAATAGGAGCGCACACGATTTTTAAGCACCTTCGCCTTGCCCACATAAATGACTGTGTCCTGACGGTCCTTCATGAGGTAGCAGCCAGGCTGGTCGGGCAGTACTGCCAGTTTATGTTGAATCAATTCGTTTGCCATATTCTCACCCTATTAAAAAACCGGGCCTCCATGGACCCGGTTAAGAATTATGCGTGTTGGTTAACCAAATCAGCCAATGCTTCTTTTGGTCGGAAGCCGACAACTTTATCAACTGTTTCTCCATCTTTCATCAAAAGAAGGGTCGGAATTGACATGATGCCGTATTGTCCAGCTGTTTCCTGGTTTTCATCAACGTCCACTTTTACGATTTTCACTTTATCGCTCATTTCAGCGTCAAGCTCTTCCAATACAGGAGCAATCATTTTACAAGGTCCGCACCAAGTTGCCCAAAAATCAACAAGTACTAGTCCTTCTGATACTTCCTGTGAAAAGTTCTGATCTGTTCCGTGTACAATTGCCATGAATAATTCCTCCTTAGTTTTACCAAACTCTAAACCGATTATAGCACGCGTATTTTTCACTAGCTATTTATTTGCCTACTCCTGCTTTACCCGCTGGCTATACAAATAAACAGAAGAAAAAAGCCTGCAATTTGCAAGATATTTAAGAAGTGAAAATGAATATCCAATATTCCGCAAAACAGCTTCGCTTTCCTGGGGGCTTGTGAAAACCCGTGCTCCTGCATCGCTTCGCTAGCTTCGTCGCAAAGAGTTGGCCTTGCAAGCTACGGCCAACTCTTAGCTAACTCGTGCTCGTTCCACTTCGCCCGAGTGGATCTCATCACTTCGCTCGAAACACAGTTGAAAGCCAACTGTGTTTCTAATCCCTTGGGAGTCTTCGCTCTTTTGCTCCATATCTCGAATCTATTTCTATATATAAGATTTATTCCAGCTTGTTTCAAGAATAGAAGCAGATAGTTTATTATCGAATGGTGTCAGAATGAAGTGACAGACGGCGACTCCTGCGGGAATAAGAGCGAGTCCTAAGACCCCGCAAGGAGCGAAGCGGATGAGGAGGCTTAGGCCGCTCCCCGCGGAAGCGTCCGTCTAAAACGTAATGATTTAAAAAATCGACTTTTTCCAAACTAAAAAACGGCCTGCACAATGCAGGCCGTCGCTTTTCTCTGTCCAGACTCCGGCTGCCCAACTCCTCGAACTTAAGCTGCCCTTCCTGTGCGGCATAGAGCGCCGCTTCGGAAGTTCATCTTAAGCCTGTCGGAGCTGAACGGGCGCCGTCGCTTTTCTCTGTCCAGACTCCGGCGACCCAGCTCTTCGGGTCATAAGCCACTTTGGCTATGCGGCTGGAAAAACGCCGCTTCGCCAAATTGTCTTATGCCTTTCAGAGCTTAACGGGTGCTGTCGCTTTTCTTAATTACATTACTTTCTTAAACTCTTCAGTCAGCATCGGAATGACTTCGAACAAGTCTCCCACGATACCGTAGTCAGCAACCTTGAAAATGTTCGCTTCCGGATCTTTGTTGATCGCCACGATCACTTTCGAGTTGGACATACCAGCCAAATGCTGGATTGCGCCTGAAATACCAGCTGCAATATATAGGTCCGGCGTTACGACTTTACCAGTCTGGCCGATTTGTAGTGAGTAATCCACGTAATCCGCGTCACATGCTCCGCGGGATGCGCCGACTGCTCCGCCAAGAAGGTCAGCAAGTTCCTGCAACGGCGCAAAGCCATCTGCACTCTTCACGCCGCGCCCGCCTGCAATGATGACTTTCGCTTCTGAAAGGTCAACGCCTTCAGCAGATTTGCGGACAACGTTTTGGATGATTGTGCGCAAGTTCGTGATGTCCACTGATAATGAGCTGACATCGCCAGAACGCTCTTCTCTTTCAAGAGGCGCAATGTTGTTTGGACGGATTGTGATGAAGTCGATTCCGCCTTTATTTTTCACTTTTTCAAACGCTTTACCGGAATAGATCGGACGGATGTATATTGCATCATCGCCTTCTCCTTCGATATCTGTAACATCAGAGATCAAACCTGTTTGCAGTTTGGAAGCGATTTTTGGAGAAAGATCTTTGCCGACAGCTGTGTGGCCGAAGACCAAAGCTTCAGGCTGCTCCTGCTCGATGACAGCCATCATAGCCTGGCTGTAACCATCGGAAGTGTATGATTTCAAGTGCGGGTGTTCGACAGTGATTACACGGTCTGCACCGTAATTCACCAATTCCGCACCAAATTCAGCAACTGAATCACCGATTAAAACACTTACTACTTCTCCGCCGCCGGAGATTTTTTTAGCTGCGGCAACTGCTTCAAATGAAACGTTGCGCAAAGAGCCTTCGCGCGTTTCGCCTAATACTAATACTTTTTTCGACATAGTCCGTTTACCTCCTAAGTAGATGTAAAAACTCGAATCATTCTATCTGTTCAAAACGGGACGGCCGGTTTGCACATCGGGCGCCGTCGCTTTTCTTTGTCCAGACTCCAGCGGCCCAGCTCTTCGGGTCATAAGCCAGACCAGCTCCGTGGCAAAACACGCCACTCTGCTGTTCTGTCTTATGCCTTTCAGAGCTTAGCGGGCGCCGTCGCTTTTCTGGTTTATATCACTTTCGCTTCATTCTTCAGTAAGCCGACAAGTTCAGTTACCTGGTTGGAAATGTCGCCCTCAAGAATACGGCCTGCAGCTTTAGCTGGCGGCAAGTAAACTTCGATCGTTTCTGTTTTCGCTTCAACATCATCTTCGTCGATATCAAGATCATCCAGTTCAAGTTCTTCAAGCGGTTTTTTCTTCGCTTTCATGATCCCTGGAAGTGACGGATAACGCGGCTCGTTCAAACCTTGCTGTGCAGTTACCAGCAATGGCAATGAAGTTTCAAGCTCTTCAGCGTCTCCTTCGATATCGCGGACGATCGTCACTTTCTCGCCATCAATTTTCAGGCTGGTGATCGTCGTCACATAGTTGATGTCCAATAAGTCTGCAACGCGTGGTCCGACTTGTCCTGAACCGCCGTCGATCGCAACGTTGCCTGCTAGGATAAGGTCAGCTTCTTTATCTTTCAGATATTCAGCCAATATGTAAGCTGAAGTGAATTGGTCCATTTCTTCTACATCGTCTTCAGTATTGATAAGAACCGCTTTGTCCGCACCCATAGCAAGTGCTGTACGAAGCTGTTTCTCAGCGTCTTCCCCGCCCATAGTGATGACAGTGACTTCACCGCCGTGCTCATCACGGACATTGATCGCTTCTTCAATCGCGTATTCATCGTATGGATTGATGATGAATTCTGCGCCGTCTTCCTGAATCTTGCCGCCAGAAATGACTAATTTCTCTTCTGTGTCGAATGTACGTTTAACTAATACATAAATGTTCATTAACGTAGACCTCCCAAGTATTATTTCCCTTTAAATTGTGCTTCGCGTTTTTCCAGAAACGCCTGGATTCCTTCTTTTGCATCTTCGGACACAAACACCGTGCCGAAGGAATTCGCTTCAGCTTCTACGCCTTCATGATAGCCTGCATGCTTCGCATACTGGAGCATATCAATCGCGGCTTTCACTGAAACCGGGCTCTTTCTCGCAATTTTCTTCGCAATTGAAAGCGTTTGCGGAAGAAGTTCTTCTTCCGGATAAGCTCTGTTCGCGAGTCCCAATTGCGCTGCTTCCGTTCCGCTGATCGGGTCGGAAGTCAATAGCATTTCGGCGGCTTTCGCAACGCCGACATATCTCGGCAGTCTTTGTGTTCCCGCAAATCCAGGAATAAGTCCAAGCTGAAGTTCCGGCAATCCTAGCTTAGCATTTTCTGAAACAAAACGCATTTGACAGCTCATCGCAAGCTCCAGTCCGCCTCCAAGAGCGGCTCCATGGATAGCGGCGATGACAGGCTTATGGAATGTTTCCACCCGTTCAAAAACTTTTTGCCCGCTTGCTGCAAGTTTGGAGAATTCTTCGCCGGACGTAACTTGCGTGAATTCCTTGATGTCGGCTCCAGCCGAGAAAAATCTGCCTTCGCCGTGCAATACGACTGCGCGGACAGCGTCGTCGTCCTGGACTGCGTTGAGCAATTCATCGACTTCCATGATCAATGCGCGCGACAAAGCATTTGCCGGCGGACGGTTGATCGTTGCTATGGCAACCCCGTCTTCTACACGATAACTGATAAATTCCATTCTGATAAACCCCTCTCTTAGGCACGCATGCCCTTCATCAATAAATGATGGACTTTCGGAGCCAATTCGACCAACTCATATTTATGCTCATTCATGACCCAGGTCGTTATGGTTTCATCCATCGTACCGAAGACCATCTGTCTGGCAAGGCGGATATCCATATCCTTATCGAACTCGTCCGACTCCATGCCGGTGATCAGTATTTGATCCAGCAGCAAAAGATACTCCCGAAGGACGCTGTTGATCTTCAGCCTGATCTCGGTGTTCGATTGTCTGAGTTCAAGCTGGGTGACAATAGCCAAATGGATATCGCTTGCCAACAGAGTGAAATGACTCTCAATCATATGCTTCAGCTTTTCAGCGGCTGAATGATCTTTTTCAAGGATCTGTTCCAATTTGCTGACGAAAACCGCCATCTTTTCCTGAAAGACAGATATGAGAATGTCTTCTTTGTTTTTGAAATACAAATAAATTGTACCATCCGCGACACCGGCTTGTTTGGCGATTTTTGAAACCTGGGCTTGATGGTAGCCATTTTCGGCGATGACGATGACCGCCGCATCAATTATTTGCTTATATTTCGGTTTGTCTTTTTTAACCAATTCCTCACCACCCAAAAAAATATGAAAATATGAATGGCGATTCATTCATATTTTCATATTATAGTTTACTGCTTATTGTGTCAAGCTTTATGAAGGAACGGCTTCACTGAGTTTCTGCTTTTCTTCATCAATGAGAGAGCGTCTCAGGATTTTGCCGACTGCCGTTTTCGGCAATTCAGTCCGGAATTCATAGATGCGCGGTACTTTAAATGCCGCCAGATGTTCTCTGCAATAAGCATCCAGTTCGTCTTCAGTAATCGACTTGCCTTCTTTCAGGACGATATACGCTTTTACCGTCTCACCGCGATAAGGATCCGGGATACCGGCAACGACACATTCCTGGATGGCTTCATTTTCATAAAGGATTTCTTCGATTTCACGTGGGTAGATATTGAATCCACCGGCGATGATCATATCCTTTTTACGGTCGACGACGAAGAAGTGGCCATGCTCGTCCATATAGCCAAGGTCGCCTGTCATCAGCCAGCCATCGACAATTGTTGCAGCTGTAGCTTCCGGATTATTCCAGTAACCCTGCATGACCTGTGGACCTTTAATAGCAATTTCTCCGATTTCACCATGTGGGACTTCATCGGTCGTTCCTGGCTGGAACACTTTGCAGTCCGTGTCTGGATACGGCAATCCGATGGAGCCTTTGACTCTGTCTCCCCACACCAGATTCGAATGTGTTACCGGCGAGGTTTCAGTCAAACCGTAGCCTTCCACCAGCCGTCCGCCTGTGATGTTCTCGAATTTCTCCTGTACTTCCACCGGCAGCGGTGCAGAACCGCTCAAACATGCGCTGATTGATGAAAGGTCGTATTTCTTGATATCCGGGTGGTTCATCAATCCGATATACAGCGTCGGAGCCCCCGGGAATAAAGTCGGTTTCTGCTTATTGATCGTTTTCAATGCCGTTTCAGGATCGAATTTCGGAAGAAGCACCATCTTATTGCCCTGCATGACTGACAGGATCAGCACTGTCGTCAAGCCGTATACGTGGAATAACGGAATGATGCCAAGTACCGTTTCTTCGCCTCTCTTGGTCTTGTACAGCCACGAGTCGCACATGGTGGCATTTGAAATCAGGTTCTTATGGGACAGCATAACCCCTTTTGGCGAACCTGTTGTTCCTCCGGTATATTGCAGGAGAGCCAGGTCTTTCTCGAAATCGAAATCTGTTTTCGCGACATCGGTTGAGGATGTTTTCATGATTTCAGAGAATAAATGATTCGATCCCCTGTGCTCCACTTTAACTGTGATGCCGTACTGTTTTTTCTGTACGAAAGGATAGAGCATATTTTTCGGAAACGGAAGATATTCCTTGATACCAGTAATTATAACATTTTCAAGATCAGTTTCTTTCATTACTTTTGAAATTCTCGGATAGAGGATATCCATCGCTAAAATGACTTTAGCACCAGAATTCTTCATCTGATACGCGATTTCACGTTCTGTATACAATGGATTGGTCATAACCACTACAGCACCGGCATAAAGGATACCGTAAAATCCGATAACAGCCTGCGGAGAGTTTGGCAGCATAATCGCTACCCTGTCACCTTTTTTGATGCCCAAGCCTTGAAGGTAACTGGCGAATTTCATCGAGGAGTCATACAATTCCTTGTATGTCATCTCTTTGCCCATGAAATGGATGGCCGTTTTTTCCGGTGAGGTCTCATAAGTGTGTGTCAAATATTCCTGTACCGGTTTGCTTTCGTAATCCAGAGTCTTCGGGATCTCAGGCGGATAATGCGCGAGCCATGGTTTTTCTGTCATTCAAATTTCCTCCTTTTGTATTATAAGAATCGTGTGAATATTCCTATTTTTAATTATAGAGAAATATGTCAGCGCTTACAAACTTTATTTTTACATAACCTATATTTGTTGAACTAAAGAAATGACATAGATAACGCTTTGGCGCTATGGACAGTGCAAAGATTATGCTCCTGCGCACTGCTCGTCGCAAAGGTGGCGCCGCAAGCTCATGGCGCACCTTAGCTCCCGCAATAAGCGGAGAAGACCACTCGTCTTATTGCTCCGTCGGCATTCGCCTGCTCCTGAGCCGCGCCTTTGCTGAGAGAAATTCTTAAAGATATGGAGCAAAACAGCGAAGAGTCGGCCGAAGCCTGCAAGGACGACTCTTTGCGACGAAGCTAGCGCAGCGATGCAGGAGCAAGGGTTTAAGTTACTTCATTAAGAACACTTAGAAATAAAATCACGTGCTCCTGCAGTGCTTTGCACTTCGTCGCAAAGACTTAGCCTCGCAAGCGTCGGCTAATGTCTTCGAAGCTGTTTTGCGGAATATCGATTACTATAGATTATTAGTTCAACTTATATAGAATAATAAAAAAACCGCCGGCAATTTCCGCTGGCGGTCCACTCTTCTAAATCATGAAAAGATAAGCAATCCCGACGAGTACAAACAGTACACAGCAAACGATCAGGATCTTTATAAGATTTTCCAACTGCCACAACTCCTATGAAATACTTGCACCGATTACAAAAGACAGCCCGATGGAAATCATCATGGAAATCAAACCGACAGAACGGTTGTCCTTCTCAATTTCATCGTCCACTTTAAATTTCGGCGTCAAAAACTCAAACAGGATATAGGCGAATATCAAAAGGCCGAATCCATAGACGCCCCAGCCGATCATTTCCGGCAGCGTATTGTGCTGTTCAATGGAATAACGGAAAATATTCGTTACACCAAAGATTTTACCGCCAGTTGCCATCGCTACTGACAGGTTTCCTTTTTTGATTTCTTCCCAGTTCTTATACTTGGTGATGATTTCGAAAATCACCATTGCCACGATCAAACACAAAACTACTACACTGAAATAGCCTGCCGTCTCGACAAGCGGATGCGTCCAAAACCCAGTCTCTGACATTGCTCAATCTCCCTTATACTCCTACTTCAACTCTGCGACAGTCACTCCTGAACCGCCTTCTCCCGCTTCCCCAAAGCGATAGCTTTTCACGCGAGGATGCTTTTTAAGATATTGCTGGACACCCTGGCGAAGCGCCCCTGTCCCTTTTCCATGGATAATGGAAACTTGATGGTAATTCGATAATAACGCATCATCGATGTATTTTTCAACACGCACCAACGCGTCTTCATAACGTTCGCCCCTAAGATCAAGCTCCAGCTTCACATGGCTGTCCCGGTCTTTGAGGGTTGCCATCGTTCGCGTCTCTTTTTCCTTTTCCGGTTTTGTATAGGAAAGATCTGACTCCGGCAGCTTCATTTTCAAGATGCCGATCTGGACAATCCATTCCTTATCGGAAACTTTTTCGACCAGTGTGCCTTTTTGTCCGAATGAAATCACTTTGACTTCATCATTCGGTTTCAATTTCACTTCGCGCTGTTTGTCTTTGGCCGCTTTTTTCAAAATGCGATTTTCAGGCGCGGCACCTTCAAGACGTTTTTTCGCTTCGATCAATTGATGTTCTTTGATGGAGCCTTGCTGGTTCAGCTGCATCTTGCGCAAGTCGGAAATGACCTCTTCCGCTTCCGCTCGGGCCTGGTCCACAATCTTGCGTGCTTTTTCACGAGCTTTTTCTTCAAGCTGCTCTTTTTTCTGTTCATACTGCTTTAATTGGGCAGCCAGTTCTTCTTTCAATTTTTCGGATTCCTTCAGAATTTCGTTGGATCGTTCTGCATCCTCTTCTGATTCCCTGCGGCTCTTTTCAAGCGACGCGATCATGGAATCCACTTGGCGGCTGTCCGTGCCGGTGAAGCTTTGGGCATGGGTGATGATATGCTCCGGCAATCCGAGGCGCTTCGAAATTTCAAACGCGTTGCTTCGTCCCGGCACGCCGATCAGCAGACGGTATGTCGGACTCAATGTTTCAACATTGAACTCCACGCTGGCATTCGCTACACCCGGACGGTTATAGCCGTATGCCTTCAATTCCGGGTAATGCGTCGTCGCAATGACTCGTGCTCCTCTTCCGTGGACTTCATCCAGCAATGAAATCGCCAGCGCGGCACCTTCCTGCGGATCCGTACCAGCTCCGAGTTCATCAAAGATGACGAGCGAGTTTTCATCGAATTTCGTCAGGATATCGACGATATTGACCATATGTGACGAAAACGTACTCAAACTCTGTTCGATGGACTGCTCATCACCGATATCCGCGAAAATCTGGTCGAACACGGCAAGTTCAGAACCGTCGAGCGCCGGTACCGGCAGACCCGCTTGCGCCATCAAGGTGCAAAGGCCGACCGTTTTCAGCGTAACGGTTTTACCGCCGGTGTTCGGGCCTGTTATGACGATTGCCGTAATGTCTCGGCCGAATTCGATATCGTTCGCGACCACTTCATCTTTTGGAATCAAAGGATGGCGGGCTCGTTTCAAATTGATATAGCCCTCTGTATTCATAGCAGGTTTTGAGCATTTATTAGCCGAACCGTATTTCGCTTTGGCGAAGATCATATCGATTTCACCCAGCACTTCGACCATGACGAAAATGTCATGTGCCACTTCCTGCACTTGAGCCGACAGCATTTGCAGAATACGGTCGATCTCTTCTTTCTCTTTCATTTTCAGACGGCGCACTTCATTATTTGCCTGCACCACCGCGTCCGGCTCGATGAAAAGCGTCTGGCCGGAAGATGACTGATCGTGGATAATGCCGCCGTAATGGCTGCGGTATTCCTGTTTTACGGGAATGACAAACCGGTCATTGCGGATGGTGACAATGGAATCAGACAGCATTTTCGCCGCGTTCTTCCCGCGCACCAGACTTTCAAGCCGTTCACGTACACGGCTTTCCTGTGACCGCAGCTGCTGGCGGATGGAGCGCAGTGCGGGACTGGCTGAATCCAGCACGCCGCCGTTGTCATCGATGCACGCATTGATGTCGTGTTCCAGTTGCGTCAGAATCGGCATCGATTCCTTTTTCTCAAGGAATAAAGGGATTTGAATATCTTCCTCATCACGGATCGCTTCGAAAAATTGGCGGAGAATCCGGCTGGCGCGGATGGTTGACGATACTTCCATCAATTCCACCGGGCTCAACGCTCCACCGATTTGCGCTCTTCTTGCATGAATCCGGACGTCAAAGATCCCGCCCATCGGCACATTATTTTTAACCCGCAGCACTTGCGCCGCTTCATCCATTTCCGCAAGCAGCTGCTCAACTTCTCCGATTTCCACGGATGGCACAAGTTTATCTATGTGATTTTTACCGAGTGAAGAGGTGCAATATCGCGCCACTTCGTCACGGATTTTATAAAATTCGAGTGTCTTTAATGCGCGTTCCGCGATCATTCGCGACACCTCCTATTTTTTCAGATATGCTTTAAATTTCTCCAGCGGCCATGTATTGACCACATTGTCCCGTTTCAGCCAGGCTTTTTGCGCATGGCGAACCCCGATAGCCATCACTTCCAATTGATCAATGGCGTGGGCATCTGTATTGATCGCCACCGGCACCCCTTTTTCCTGTGCCATTTCAAGAAATTCCACAGCCAGGTCAAGCCGGTAAGGGCTGGCATTCAACTCCACGATTTTACCATACTCGCTTGCCCAGTCCAGAAGCTGTTCCACATCCGGATCGTAGCCGCTCCGCTGGCCGACGATGCGGCCCGTCGGATGGGCGATCATATGGACATACGGATTTTTCATCGCAGTGTGGATCCGCTCCATGATCTGCTCCTGCGGCTGCTGGAAACTGGAATGGATGCTGGCAATGACAAAATCCAATTGTTTCAATACTTCATCATCGAAATCGAGTGACGCATCCGGCAAGATATCCATCTCTGTTCCGGACAGCACCTCGATATCGCTGTATTCTTTATTCAGTTCACGGATCTGTCCATTCTGCTCCAATAAACGCTCAGGCGTCAATCCGTTCGCCACTTTCAGATATTGTGAATGGTCGGTGATGACCATATACTCGTAATTGCGGGCGCGGCAGGCATCGATCATCTCTGCCAGTGAATGTGCACCATCGGACCAGACCGTGTGCATATGAAGGTCACTTCTGATGTCCTCAATGGAGACAAGTTCAGGCAATTCATCAATGCGGTCCGTTTCGCGTCCGTCTTCACGCACAGACGGCGGAATGAACGGCAATCCGAAATGCGCGAAAAAGTCTTCTTCCGATTTGAAGGTCTGGATAGAGCCGTCTTCCTGCTCGACTCCGTATTCGCTGATTTTCTTATTCTGTGATTTCGCCAGCTGGCGCATCTTCACATTATGGTCTTTCGATCCAGTGAAATGATGCAGCGCCGTCACAAATTCTTCCGGCGCAACCAGACGGAAGTCGATATCGATCGGATCCTGGAATTCGACCGTCACGGAAACTTTCGTGTCACCGGAAGCGATCGTTTCCTGTACCGGAAGGGATGCCAGAAGCTGCTCTTTCACAACGCCGGGCTCGGCAGTCGCTACGATGAAATCCAGATCCTTGCTTGTTTCATTCGTGCGGCGGTAGCTGCCTGCGACAGAAAACTCACTGACTTCTTTTATGCCTTCCAGTATTTCGTTGATGGCGGCTACAGCTTCAGCTGTTTTCCAAATTGGATGACGTCCCGGTTTCGAATCGAACTCCATCAATTCCTTCAGAATCTTGTCTTCTGATTTCGGGCCGAAACCTGGCAGCTTCTGAATATTATGGTCGATGCAGGCCTGCTTCAAAGCTTCTGCCGAATCGATGCCGAGTTCTTTATACAGCTTGGCGATCTTCTTGCCGCCAAGCCCCTGCAATTTCATAAGCGGAATGAGCCCTTTCGGCACTTCTTCCTGCAATTCTTCCAATACAGAAGATTTTCCGCTGTCAATCAATTCAAGGATCACATCGCCTGTCCCTTTGCCGATCCCTTTCAGCTTCGTGACATCCTCTATTTCAGACAATGAACGCTGATCAAGCTCAAGTGCCTGCGCCGCTTTGCGGAAAGCGGATACTTTGAACGGGTTTTCCCCTTTCAGTTCCATATATAAAGCGATCTTTTCAAGTGTTCGGATGATGACTTTTTTATTCATTGGGAGACCTCCTGTTAATGAAATCAATTTTATGAAAACCGATATTCCGCAAAACAGCTCCGCTTTCCTGTCTGCTTGCGCCGAGCTAACTCGGACTCGTTTCACTTCGTCCGAGTGGATCTCGTCACTTCGCTTGGTCGCCTGGGAGTCTGCGCTGTTTTGCTCCATATCTTCAAAGATCCTTCTAGTGCTGAAGTGATTTCCACCAGCTAACTCGGACCATCGTCCGAGCGTTTTCTCAGCGTTACGCTTAGACTGTAAAGAGTCTTTACTGCTTCACTTCACTCTAGAAGTGGATCAAAGCTACGACTTGTCCATAGTGCCGAAGCTGTATGCTAAGATTTTCATTTCATCTAATATATCCTTAAACTCCAAAAAAACTTCTCCCGCAATGAGAGAAGTCAGTGCTTACATATAAATATACCACCATTCTTTCACTTTCTCAGAGAAATAAGGCGTGTGTTCAAGGATTGCCTGGGCAATTCCTGAGTTTTCGAGCTGGTTCTGGATGATATCCAGCGGCAGCAACGCGAAAACATAGATGAAGAAAAACAGCAGGATCAACATTTCGATAAATCCTAGGATGGCTCCGAGGATTTTACTGAGGAAACCGAGTACCGGCAAATATTTCAGGAAGTCGAACATGGACGCAATCAGCTGCAATCCGAATTTAACGACAAAGAAAAGGAGTGCGAATGCGAATAATTGATAAAAGGTCTGGTCAAGATCCAATTGCTCGATCGCGAGTGTAAACCTGGATTCATCAGTTACTGCCGGATATGGAATCCACAGAACGAAGTATTCGGATAAAGGTTTATAATAGAGGTATGCCACGACCAGCGCGATGATGAACCCTACCATATGTATTAATTGGACCACAAGGCCCCGTTTGGCACCGACTATGATGCCGGCAATTAGCAACAGGAATAAAATTATATCTAGCATCTACTTCAGCCCTTCAGTTTTTTCAATTCAGTTTCCAATTGTTCAATGCGCTCTTTCAGTTTAAGATTATCATGTACCGTATTTACCGCAGTCAAAACTGCAAGGCGCGAACTGTCGAGAGATGGATTCATCGCATGAATCTCACGCATCTTCTCGTCCACTGTAGACGCCACAAAACGCATGTGGCCAGAGGTTTCAGTGCCTACCATCTTGTAAGTATGGCCGTAGATCTCAACTGATGTGCGAATTCTTTGCTGATCCGACAATGTTCCATCCCCCAATCACTTATGCCGCAGCATAACAGCCTTGGCCTATTACAGCCAACGCATTATATTTCTGTACATAATCATAACATGAACACAAGCAACTTGTGAATCATTAGAAAGGAGACTGTCCTATGTCCAACGTCGTATTAAAACTTCCGGAGGAAAGTCTCCTCCAGATCATCAAGCATTATGAAAATAAAAAGACGCCCGCTAAAGCGCAATATGTCCGCTTTACAGCCAAACTGCCAGATACGGTTGTGACTGTCTACAATTCCGGAAAAGTCATGTTCCAGGGCGCAGGCGCTGAACGTGAAGCGGGAAAATGGGGAGAAGCAGACAAAGCTTCAGCGAAAGTTTCCGGCGCTAAAGGCGACACACTGCCCGAAAATTTCGCGAAGCTTTCCGTCCTGGGTTCGGATGAAACCGGAACCGGTGACTTCTTTGGACCGATTACGGTCGCAGCTTGCTTCGTGCCAGCCGATAAAGTGGCTCTCGCCCACGAACTCGGCGTCAAAGATTCGAAACTGCTGAATGATGATTGGATGCGTTTGATAGCGCCAGATCTCCGTGCCGCTTTTGAACACAGCGTCCTTACTTTGAAAAATGAAAAATATAATCAGGTTCAGGCGAAAGGATGGTCGCAGGGAAAAATCAAAGCCCTTCTCCATAATCAGGCTTTGAAGCATGTGCTGCGGAAAATGGATCCGGTAAAACCGGACGCCATCCTCATTGATCAGTTTGCCGAACGCGGCATTTACTATAATCACATAAAAGGTGAAAAAGAAATCATAAGCGAGAATGTTCTGTTCTCGACGAAAGCGGAAGGCCTTCACGTTTCCGTTGCCTGCGCGTCAATTATAGCGCGTGTTGCTTTTCTTGAAGAAATGGATCGTATGAGTGCTGAAGCTGGGATGACGCTGCCGAAAGGTGCCGGGAAGAATGTGGATGAAGTGGCGGCGAGGATTCTTTTGAAGCATGGGGAAGAATATTTAAAGACTTTGACAAAGTGGCATTTTGCGAATGCGGGTAAGGCTGTTAAACTAGCTCAAATACGGCGTGGATAGATATTGATAGAAAAACCTCGAGGATATTTCCTCGAGGTTTTATTTTTAATGATAGATTGCGTTGAGGCCGGTATCGATATTTCATTTTTTTCCTTTTTGAGTACAAATCATCTTGAATGAATCTGGAAATGCATTCAAATATTGTGCTTTTGCAAGCTTGCATATTAAAAATTATTTATGGAGAACCATATAATCTATATAAGATACATCTTCTGAGTAATCTCGAATAATCAAATCAAAATATACAAGCATGTAATATAATTTTTCAAGTATTGAAGAACCCTATATTTTTTTATATCACAAGTACTTTTCTACTGAAGCACTATTTTAAGGTTTCTTGTTTCATAAATATTTCGGATTAAGGTTTTCTCCTATGTCCCACTCATATTTAGTAGAACCAGGTATTGTTTCATTATCAGGTATTGTCTCATCTGGATTCACCCATGACGGGGGGACATTACAATGTTTATTGTTAGTAGAAAAGTCTTTATATTTTGTGGATGATGCTTTCTTCCCGCCAATATAGACATTTCCTTTAACATATAACTGATTTTCTTTTAATTCAGGAATAGTCGAAAGCGATACATTTCCAAAAACATATATATTTGCATGTCCACTTGACTGAATCTTAAGGTTTCCATTAACCACCATATCACCTTTTACATATAAACAAAATTGATTCTGTATAAATAAATTTCCGTCCATGTAAAGATTTTTCTCAACTGTGACATTACCTTTATTTGGAGGTTTTACAACAAAAGCATCTCCTTGAAAGCCCCTAATAACAAAGTGATCCATAAAATGGTATGAACTTTTTTTACTATTAGGTGTAAACGGCACATTCATTTCTACATATCCATGATTCACAATATTAGGTTGAAAATCCTTTGGTTTATAATTTGGGGGTTGTACTGGCATCCCTGGTATTGTTTCAAGGGGTGGAGCTGGTAAAGAAGGTGAAGCCGATTGAATGCTTGGTGGACTTAAAGTGATTGTTCCTTCCACGCTTTTTTTCATATTTTCAGACGCTATCCCTTCACTCTCAACCTTGACGAGAATCTTTTCTTCTTCACTTAAAGTATTACACCCACTCACATTAAGAGTTGTAATAACGTAATTGGAACCAGGAGTAATGCCAGTGGAAACACTATTAATTCTATCACACAATTCTTTTCTACTTCTTTTTAGTGCGTCTTTATTTGACTCCCCGCTTTTTTTTCCAAAAGAATAGCTTTCAACTTCAGTAGTTAGAGCCGCATGATAGTGTAGCAAACCCATTTCTGCTAAATGCCGCGCATATACTTGTTCTTCTTTATTATTAAATTGTTTTGATGCATTTATATTCATTGCTAACAGTCCCATGCCAAGAATAGTAAATAAAAGCACTAGCATTAAAACTGTTAAAAGAGCATAACCATTTTCATTCTTCTCTAAATTCATTTCCATCCCCCCTACTGTAATTTACTAAAAGTGGTCTTTATTTCATACTCTTCATTATTATTTTTTATTATTAAATGGAATTGCTCGCTATTAGGAGGTTGTAGTACATTTTTTGATTTCAGTACATATTTATATCCTTCTGATACAATTTTATCCATTTCTCCGCTTTTCATTCTCTTGATTTTCAAAGAATCAGCTGTAATTGTAATTTGTATGTCCTCAACATCATTTTTTAAATACTCGCTTCTAATTTCTTCTACGATATAATTAGCCTCTTGATGCAGCCTTTGTTTTGTTGAAGTTCGATCAGCAGAGGAAGTTCCTGTCATTAAGACCGATGCAATCACTGCGGTAATTATTCCTACTATGGCCAATGCTGCGAGAAGCTCTACAAGTGTGATTCCCTTTTGATTCCTCATGGATTTACCTCGATATACATTTCAGTTGTAAACGGTGAACTTGATTTTATAGTCTCTTTTTTAGGTAGCACTGTTATTTCTACTCTTTGTAATTTAGAAGCAACTAAAGAACCTTCTTTTTTTATACTGATGTAGTAGTCAGAATGAAAGGTCTCGGAACTTACCAAATTTTCGTCTCCATCAAACTTTTCAAATTCAAATCCCGGTTCAGGTTCAAGTGTTAATTCTTCAAGAGATTGAATATCTCTTACTTTTGAGACAACATCTTCCCCCACCTGCACGGCTGTCAAAGTTTCCTGATTATTCGCCGTAAACTTCGCCGACTGCGTGAAAAAAGTCATGAAGGTAATCAGTACAATACTCAAAAGCACCAGTGCGGCTAATATTTCCACTAGTGTAAGTCCTTTGTTATTTTTAAAGTAATTTCTCATCTAAATCCCCCACTTTTCTTTTGGAGAAATATAAGTTTTGACTCAAATTCCTAATCTTGTACTTAGAATAGATTAATTTTACCATACAGATTTGTATTTACTAGTTATTTTATAGTGTTTTCATGTAATTTAATTTATATTTTTTAAAGCAATATATGCTTTTCTCATCATCTAATACGAAATATTAATATTATGTCACTTAAAAAGTAAAAAAAAAAGACGAAGCCTCAATAATTTGAGACCTCGTCTTCTAATTTATTCCAATCAGCTGCGCAATTCCGCACCCGACTCAATCAATGCCGCAACTACCTTCTCATGTACGGCAGTCACTTCTTCATCTGTGAGTGTCTTCTCCGGATCGAAATACGTCAGCGAGAACGCCACCGATTTCTTGCCGGCTTCAAGATTATCTCCTTCGTACAAGTCGAATACCCGTACATCTTTCAATAGTTTACCGCCTGCAGAACGGATCAGTTTTTCGATCGTTCCGGCTTCGACAATTTTAGAAAGAACGAGCGCTACATCGCGAGTAATTGACGGATAACGCGGCACTTGCGTATACACCAAGGCTTCTGTCTGTTCTTTGAACAGTTCAGCCAGGCTCAATTCCATTACGATTGTCGTTTTCAGGTCACGCGCCTTCTGTTCGTTCGGATGCAATTGGCCGATGACGCCGATTCGGCGGCCATCAAGTGTGATAAATGCCGTTCTTCCAGGATGGAGGCCATCCAATTCCCCGCGTTCAAAGTCCAATTCCACATCCAGTTTGACAGCTAAACCTTCAACAATTCCTTTGACCACAAAGAAGTCGACGGCTTTCTTTTCGCCCTGCCAGCTGTTATCCAGCCATAAACCGGTCACGGCGATCGCCAAATGCTCTTCTTCATTGAGCAATTCATCCTGCCCTTTAAGGAATACTGAGCCAGTTTCATACAGAGCAACAGAATCGATGCGTCTTGCCGTGTTATAGGAAACGGATTCAAGCAAATGAGGCAAAAGGCTCTGGCGCAAAGTGCTCCGCTCTTCGCTCATCGGCATCAATAAGCGTGTCAATTCGGTCTGTTTCATTGCAAATTGAGTCGCTGATTTTTCAGAAGTCAGTGAATAAGTAGTCGCTTGCAGCAAACCTGCACCTTCCATATAATTGCGGACAATGCGGCGTTTCTGCTGATACGGCGACAATCCTCCGGGAGATGTTGCAGTTTCCGGCAAGGTTGACGGGATTTCATCATAGCCGTAGAGACGGGCGATTTCTTCTACAATATCTTCTTCAATCTGAATGTCCTGTCTGCGTGTCGGCACAGAAATCATCAATTGATTGTTCATTGCTTCCGTCTTGAATTGCAGACGGTTCAAAATGTCCAGCATATCATCAAAGCGGATTTTCATGCCAAGGCGGCTGTTAATGAAATCCGGAGACACGTTGACAACTTTTTCTTCACGCTGCAGCTGATCGAAAATGACCGAACCGGCCAGGACTTCGCCGCCTGCAAGTTCCGACAGTAATTGTGCTGCCCGTTCGGCCGCTGGAATTACGCGGTTAGGATCGACACCTTTTTCATAACGGGAACTCGCGTCACTGCGCAAGTTATGTTCTTTCGATGTCTGGCGGATAGAGCCGGATTCGAAATATGCAGATTCGATAACAACAGTTTTTGTATCCTTGCTGACTTCTGAATTTGCACCACCCATGACTCCTGCAAGTGCCACTGGTTTTTCACCGTTCGTAATCACCAGGTTATTGAGTGACAGCTTGCGTTCATTGCCATCCAGTGTTGTAATCAATTCGTCTTTCTTGGCATGGCGGACCGTGATATTGCCGGTTTCCAAGAGATCATAGTCGAATGCGTGCAACGGCTGGCCGTATTCCATCAGGACATAGTTCGTCACATCCACTACGTTATTATGCGGACGGACTCCCGCTGCCATCAAGCGCTGCTGAAGCCACATCGGAGATTCCTTCACTTCGATGCCCCGCACCACTTTTGCCACGTATAACGGGTTGGCTTCCGGTGAATCGATGTTCAAAGTCAGCATGGATGACGCTTTATCTTCCGCTTCTTTATAAGTGATTTCCGGCAGCTTCACTCTTTCTTCCAGAATCGCCCCGACTTCATAGGCTACTCCGAGCATGCTCATTGCATCCGCACGGTTTGGCGTAAGGCCCAGTTCAAGGACCGTATCATCCAGATCAAAGTTCGTGATGACATCCGAACCGACTTCCGCGTTTTCCGGCAATACATAAATGCCTTCTGCGTATGCTTTCGGAACCAGCTTGCCTTCAATGCCAAGCTCCTGCAGGGAACAAATCATGCCGTTCGATTCTTCGCCGCGCAGTTTCGCTTTCTTAATTTTCATGCCACCTGGCAAACGTGCACCCGGACGGGCAACAATCACGTTCTGGCCAGCTGCGATATTCGGTGCGCCACAGATGATCTGCGTTGTTTCTTCGCCGACGTTGACCTGGCAGATATTCAATTTATCCGCTTCCGGATGTTTTACGCAAGATTCCACATGACCGACGACGATATTCGAAAGGCCTTCCGAACGGTCGATCACCGCGTCCACTTCGATTCCTGCACGTGTGATTTTTTCACCAAGTTCAGCCGGCGGCAAGTCCTGTGTATTTACATAATCCTTCAACCATTTTATCGATACTAACATGTCATTTCCTCCTTAAACTTCCGTGCGTTGAAATTGGGATAAAAAGCGGACGTCATTTGTATAGAAATGACGGATGTCTTCTATGCCATATTTCAGCATCGCAATGCGTTCAGGTCCCATACCGAAAGCGAATCCGGTCAGGCGCTTCGAATCATAGCCTGCCATTTCCAATACGTTCGGATGCACCATACCCGCTCCAAGAATTTCGATCCAGCCGGTTTTCTTGCAGACGTTACAGCCTTCTCCCCCGCATTTAAAGCAGGAAATATCCATTTCAACGGATGGTTCCGTGAACGGGAAGAAGCTTGGGCGAAGACGGATTTCACGGTCTTCCCCGAACATTTTCTTGGCGAATACAGAAAGAGTCCCTTTCAGGTCGCTCATGCGTATATCTTCACCGATGACCAATCCCTCAATTTGCGTGAACTGGTGTGAATGGGTCGCGTCATCGTTATCCCGGCGATACACTTTCCCCGGGCAGATGATTTTGATCGGCTCTCCGCCTTTCGCTTCCATCGTACGCGCCTGTACTGGAGAGGTATGTGTGCGCAAAAGAATATCTTCTGATATATAGAAGGAATCCTGCATATCACGCGCCGGATGCCCTTTCGGCAAATTCAGCGCTTCGAAATTATAATAATCCTTTTCGACTTCCGGTCCTTCTTCAATCTCATACCCCATGGAAATGAAAAGATCTTCGATTTCTTCGATGACACGCGTCAGCGGATGGGCGTTGCCGGATTTCACCGGACGTCCCGGCAGCGTGATGTCGATTGTTTCACTTTGCAATTTTTCATTGATTGCCTGTTCCTCGAGAATCGCCATGCGTTCTTCAAGGCGCGCCGTCACTTCTTCTCTTACAACGTTGACCAGTGCACCCATCTTCGGACGCTCTTCGGCAGGCAATTTGCCCATGCCTTTAAGCAGATCCGTAATCGGACCTTTCTTCCCAAGATATGCAACGCGGACAGCGTTCAGTTCTTTTACGTTTGATGCGGCAGCAATCTTGTCCAGCGCATGTGTTTTCAACTCATTCAATTGTGCTTCCATTTTTTCTCCTCCTCTAAACATAAAAAAGCCCCGTCCCTGAAAAGGGACGAGGCATTATTCGCGGTACCACCCTAGTTATTGCCAGTTGGCAATCACTCATTTACGTAACGGCTCTTCACCGGCCCACCTTTACAGCTCTTCAGCTGGTCCCGGCGGCAGCTCGCGGGGTGAACTTCCGGAACGTCTGCATATCCGCGCTTTCAGTCAAGGCGCAAATTTCCTGTCGATGCAAATGGATTCCGTACTTTTCCCGGTCAATGCTTTTGTGTTTTATTTACCTGTTAATTATACGAAAGTTCCCCTCTATTATCAACCTTAGTTCTTCGGAACGAGGCTGTACAATAAAATCCCTGTCGCCACTGCGACATTCAGCGACTCCGCGCCGCCGTATAACGGCACCATCAGATTCTGTTCCGTCTGCTGCAACAGCTCAGGTGCAACGCCGCTTCCTTCGTTGCCGACGATTAGCGCGAATTGCTCTTTCGTTTGGGCTTCATGAACCGGAATGGCCTTTTGCAATGCCGTGCCGAACACAGGAATGCCGGCGTTTTTCAGCTGCGGCACCCAATCTCCAAGCTCTCCGCGCACGACTGGAATTTGAAAATGTGAGCCTTGCGCCGAACGAACTGTTTTCGGATTGAACGGGTCGGCGCAGCCTTTGCCGAGAATGACGGCATCGATGCCGGCAGCGGAGGCTGTCCGGATCATCGTCCCGATATTGCCAGGATCCTGGACAGCATCGATCAATAACAGACGCGTCCAGTTCTGCTGATCCTCTTCAGTGAACTCGGGCTGCGCGCAATGCGCGAAAATCCCCTGCGAATGCTCCGTCTCAGAAATTTCCTTCGCAACCGCTGCGGTCACCGAATAGAGCGGCACGTTTTCAATATCCCACGCCTCTGGAATATCCACGCCTTCACGCACGATCAATCCTTTGACGAGGTCTTTCTTTTTCAGGGATTCTTCCGTTAAATGAAATCCTTCCACAAGAAATTCCGAAAATTTATCGCGTTCCTTGCGTGTAGTGGTGAGTTTTTTCCAATGCTTCACCAATGAATTTTGCAGTGATTCGATTCGTTTCATAATTGTTCACGCCTTTAAGTCAGAATAGCTTTAGTATAGCACACCGTTGCCGCTTCTTTAGAGTTCCCGTGTGAAGAAATCAAAGCCAAGCGCTGTCAGGATGCCGAAAGCCAACGTCCAAACAGCAATGCTGATCGTCAGCCAGACGGTTGTATTTTTCTTCGTTGCACCAAGCGTCATTCCGATGAATGCCGCGATATGCGTCCCGATCAGAATCGGTCCAAGCAATGCCAGTCCCGGCAAACCGTATTTATTCCAGATGCGTTTGGCGCGTTCGCTTTTTTTATTTTGCGTCTTGCCTTTCGCTTCCTGGCGTTTATTGTACCAATCCTTGAAACGGTCGAAGCCGACGATCAGCGCAATCACCGTCACCATATTGCCGACAAACGCCACGAGCATGACCCAAAACGGCGACAGCCCCCAAACGATGCCGAGCGGAATGACCAAAGCAATTTCAAACCACGGGATTGCGGCTCCCAGGAACACGAGTGCATATTCGTAAATCATTCAGTTTCCCCCTTAAAATGTTTGCGGACTTCTGTGTAGTAGATCCAGTATTGGCCGAACGCTATGGCCAGTATTCCATAGATGATGAGCAGTCTCGGCACCGGCAGAACAATGGCGAAAGTTGCAAGAAACGGCAATGCGAACGTAATGAAACTGTAAACTTTCTGGACCGCTTTCCGCGTGATAAAAGTCATCCCTTCATCCTGCTCGAGATATTCAGGCGGCCGGATGGCAAAAGGAGAGATTTTTTGTGCTGGATTCTCCTTATTGTGTTTGTTCAGTCTCACCAAAAAAATCGCCAGTAACGTGAAATAAAGGATGATTGTGCACAGTACAATAAAACCTTCCAATGCCTCCAATTTTATCGTAAAACTGGTTTCGTTATGCGTATTGACAAATTCAGTAATCGGCGAATTTAATCCAAACGCCAGCACACCCAACATTATGATAAATGCCATCATCCATAACGGGTAAGTCAATCGGAAATCATTTTTCATCTTCCTTCTCCCCTTCCAGCCAGAATAATTCGTTCACATCAACCTGCAGCGCCTTCGCCAGTTTGAGTGATAATGTAATCGACGGGGAAAATTCCCCTTTTTCAATAAATGCGATCGTCTGTCGTGTCACATCGACTTGCTTGCCCAAGTCGCTTTGCGTCAGGCTGTGACGGGCACGCATTTCTTTCACCCGGTTTCTCAGCATCCTGTTCTTCCTTCCTGTAAAGATGTTAGGTGTATATAACATAATGTATACTATACTTAACATTAAGTAAAGTATTATTAACTTTTTTGTTGGAGCGCTGGAAGCGATCCGAGCATTTTAAAAGGCATGCGCGGGGTTGGCGCATGCCTTTGGGGTTTGGTTTTGTTGGGGGGTTGTCTTTTTCAAAGGGGCGGGACCACATTTTATCCAGATTCTAGCTGAAACCCTGCATATCGCGTGCTTCTCCCGCTTCAAAACCATTGAACGGATGCTTTTCGCGGGCGAAAAGCGGAAGTGAAACCCGGTTCATCGTTATATCTGCGTTTAAAAATTTATTTCTGCGTTCAGGAAGTTATTTCTGCGCTCAGCAGATTAATTCTGCGTTCAAAGAGTTTTATCTGCGTCCGTCAAATTTCCACACAAAAAACCCCCTCGCCACAGCGAGAGGGTCTCCATATTTTATTCGAATGTAATTTTCGCTACTGTGTCTTTGTCCAGCTTTTTGATGACTTCGATGATCAGCTTGACTGCGTTTTCGTAGTCGTCGCGGTGAAGGATGCCTGCATGTGAGTGGATATAGCGGGTTGCTACTCCAATTGACAAGGCTGGAACGCCGTTCGCCGTCAAGTGGATCGAGCCGGCGTCAGTGCCGCCGCCTGCAATCGTTTCGAACTGGTACGGGATGCCCGCTTCTTCCGCTGTATCAACAACGAGTTCACGCAAGCCGCGGTGAGATACCATGGAAGCGTCAAAGAGAAGAATTTGTGGCCCATCGCCCATTTTGCTGTTGGATTCCTGAGCTGTGATCCCAGGAGTGTCGCCGGCGATGCCCACGTCCACTGCAAATCCGATATCCGGCTGGATTTTCGCTGTCGCTGTTTTCGCGCCGCGAAGTCCGACTTCTTCCTGGACAGTTCCTACGCCGTAAACGACGTTCGGGTGATCCTGGCCTTTAAGGCCTTTCAATACATCGATTGCGATTGCGCAGCCGATACGGTTATCCCATGCTTTCGCCAATAGGAATTTTTCGTTTGTCATAGCCTGGAATTCGAAATAAGGCGTTACCATATCACCTGGTGTAATACCCCATTCTTTAACTTCGTCGCGTGAAGACGCACCGATATCGATGAACATGTCTTTGATCTCAACAGGTTTTTTACGTGCTTCAGGTGACAGGATATGCGGTGGTTTAGAACCGATTACGCCTGTGATTTCCTTACCGCTGCGTGTAGTGATGGTTACGCGCTGCGCCAGCATGACCTGGTTCCACCATCCGCCGACAGTCTGGAATTTAAGGAATCCTTTATCGTCGATCTGGGAAATCATGAAGCCTACTTCATCAAGGTGGCCGGCGACCATGATTTTCGGTCCGTCCGCTTGCCCTTCTTTTTTAGCGATCAGGCTTCCCAGCCCGTCCGTTTCAATCGAGTCGGCAAAAGGCGCTATGTATTTCTTCATGACTTCGCGCGATTGGCGTTCATTGCCTGGAATACCGTTTGCATCAGTCAAATCTTTCAACATTTGGAGCGTTTCGTCTAATTTTACCATTTATTTCGACCTCCTAAATAATCACACTTCTCCATTATAAATGAACCTGCGTATATTTTCAAAAAATTCATCTGACAGAATTAATACCCATCCTTCTGGCGGTCGTAATTCTTCTGGTTTTTCGCAACATACGCTTCCAATACTTCCTCGTAGCTGAATCCTAATATGTCGGCAATCGTTCCATAACAGCTCCACACCGTCTGGTATGTCGACATCGAATGCTTCTCGAGAAATTCCAGTATGCTTTTATTTGTCTTCAGAAAGATTCCGGTCAGGTCCTGCTCACTTAATGGTGCCGGCCATTCCTTCAGCATATTCAAATCCTTTTCAATTCCTAGGGACAATAAAAAATGGATGGAATCCACATATTCTTCCAGAATCACTTCGCGTTCCGATGGTCCTTTACCGCTCCAGAACTTGAAAGCCCGGGTTTCGTTTGCCAGCTCAGCAAGTTCGACAAGGAGCGCAAGCCCTTTTTTCTCAAACAGATCCCCTTCCGCTGAATTGTTTGTCTGGATATAACGGTCCAATTCTTCCTGCATGGTGAATAATTTCTCTAAATTCATAAGAATCCTCCTTTTTTTCAATAAATCTTGAAACCATAATTCTTTATGTCCGTATTATACATGACGACCACTTTTCCAAGGGGGTATTTTGCATGGCCATCATTATCCGTTTCATTGTTATTGCATTAATTATATATCTATTCTATCGTTTATTGCGCTATGTATTCGACCCGAAACGAAAATTCGATGCGGCGGTCGAAAGTAAAACTTATTATTTTTATGACGATGTCCAGAATGTGCGCAAAAACTTTTATATCACATTGCGCGGCGCGATTTTTGAGGGTGAAAAATACCTGGGCACCACCGATGACGCGTTTGAAGTGGTTTCAATTTTCGTTTGGGCAGAAGATCCTGCTCTGCTGCAAGGTTTCACAAAAGAGGATTTCCACTTTCTCGAAAAGGAAATCCACATGAACTATCCTAATGCCACTATCAACTGGAAAAATCCGATTGAACAATTGATGAAAAGCGAAACTGGCGCTTAACGAAGCCCAGCTTCAGTATAAAGCCAAACGAGCAGCGCTGCCTGAAGCAACGCCAGCATAAGGAAACCGATCCGGAAGTTCGTGTGCTTTGTTTTGTGGCGGAACGCCATCATGCCGATATAGGCGCCGATCCCTCCGCCGAACAAAGCGACTCTCCAAAGGTTTTTTTCCGGAATCCGCTGGCCCCGCTTCTGCGCCTGCCGTTTATCGATTTTCATCATTATGAATGCCATCAGGGATAAAATAGCGATATAAGCGGAAATTACAATAAACATATTTATTCCTCCATGAAAAAAGACTGGCGAATGATCGCCAGTCTTTTTTGTGCATAATCTTATTTGTTCAATGCTTTTTTAGCTTGGTCAGCCAGTGCTGTGAATGCAGCTGCATCAGATACAGCGATTTCAGCCAGCATTTTGCGGTTGATGTCGATGCCGGCAACTTTCAAACCGTTCATTAGACGGCTGTAAGAGATGTCGTTCAAACGAGCTGCTGCGTTGATACGAGTGATCCACAATCTGCGGAAGTCACGTTTTTTGTTGCGACGGTCACGGTAAGCATAGTTACCTGACTTCATCACCTGTTGGTTTGCTACTTTGAAAAGGATGTGCTTCGCACCATAATAACCTTTTGCTAATTTAATGACCTTTTTACGACGCTGGCGCGTCACTGTTCCACCTTTTACGCGTGGCATAATACATTACCTCCTGCTTGAATATAAAGAATTCGATTTTTTGTTCGTTTTTATTTCATGTTGTAGATCAAAGATTTAATGCGTTTCAAATCGCCTGAAGATACGAGTTTCCCTTTACGGAGTTTACGCTTTTGCTTAGTCGATTTGTTTGCAAATAAGTGGCTTGTGTGTGAACGATTGCGTTTTACTTTACCAGTTCCAGTTTTCTTGAAACGTTTTGACGCACCGCTATGGCTTTTCATTTTCGGCATTTCGAGTTCCTCCTAAACAATTGTACTGTTATTCTTTTTCGTTGACTGGAGCCAGCATCAAGAACATGCTGCGTCCGTCCATTTTAGGGCGCTGTTCAACCGTCGCAACTTCTTTGCAAGCTTCAGCGAAGCGTTCAAGTACACGTTGTCCGATTTCCTTGTGCGTGATCGCACGGCCTTTAAAACGGATTGAAGCTTTGACTTTGTCGCCTTTTTCAAGGAACTTGATCGCGTTCCGAAGCTTCGTGTTGAAGTCGTGGTCGTCGATCCCAGGGCTCAAACGAACCTCTTTCACTACGATGACTTTTTGATTCTTGCGAATCTCACGTTCCTTCTTCTGCTGCTCAAACTTGAACTTACCATGGTCCATGATGCGGGCAACCGGCGGCTTAGCTTGAGGAGCCACAAGAACCAGATCCAAGTTGACACGACCTGCAATTTCTAGGGCTTCGTTGCGCGTTTTAATGCCGAGCTGTTCACCATTTTGATCAATAACCCGTAATTCCCGTGCACGAATGCCTTCGTTTACATTACTGTCTTTGCTAATAATAATCCACCTCCGGATAGTGTTGCGAATAGCTTAAAATGCGTAACCGACCATGTCGGCTTACAGGTTCCGATCCAAAGAAAAAGCGGATGGACCTCGTTCGGCCCACCCGCAATTTATGACAGCACGCCGCAGCGTGAAAAAGTCAAATCGTGTCTACCTGCCAACATTTGGTCGATCAGGTGAGAAGCGGGTGCTCCTGCTTGCACATATAAGTATTCTATAACCTTATCTATAATACCACGCGCATATAGACGTGTCAACAAACTTAATAATAATAGTTGAAGTAATAATCGATTATAGTCGATATTCCGCAAAAGATCTTCGCTTTCCAGCGGGCTCCCGCCCAATCCTCCTCGTCCGCTGCGCTCCCTGCGGTGTATCGGTCGAATCGCTAAGCCGCAGGAGTCTTCGCTCTTTTGCTCCATATCTCTAGTGAGTTCTCTTAGCAAAGCAGCGGCTCAGGAGCAGTCGTATGCCGACTGAGAAAAGAAGAGTGCTTTCCTCTGCTTATTGCGGGAGCTAAGGTGCGCCATACAAAGATGGCGCATCCTTTGCGACGAGCAGTGCGCAGGAGCATAATCTTTGCACTGTCCTAAGCGCCGAAGCGTTACATATGGAATGTCTATAGTTTAACCTTATCGAAGTTCTCCCTTGATCATCGACAAGAAGTCTTCAAACGGCATGCTTTCCGACTTCTGCTCACCGTATTTACGGACGTTGACAGAACCGTCTTCCAGCTCTTTATCACCAAGAACAAGCATATAAGGAACTTTCTGCATTTGAGCTTCGCGGATCTTGTAGCCCAGTTTTTCATCGCGCCCGTCTATATCGACACGCAGTTTATGTGCCTGCAGTTTTTCCTTCACTTCATTCGCATAGTCGCTGTGGACATCGAGTGATACCGGGATGATTTCCACTTGGACCGGCGCCAGCCAAGTCGGGAATGCACCTTTATATTCTTCGATCAGGAATGCGACAAAGCGCTCCATAGTCGAAACGACTCCGCGGTGGATAACAACCGGACGGTGCTGTTTGCCGTCTTCTCCGATATAGGAAAGGTCGAAGCGTTCAGGCAACAGGAAATCAAGCTGTACTGTAGAAAGAGTCTCTTCTTTGCCGAGCGCAGTTTTCACCTGTACATCCAATTTCGGTCCGTAGAATGCCGCTTCCCCTTCCGCTTCCACATAATCCAAGCCCATTTCGTCCATCGCTTCCTTCAGCATGGATTGAGCGCGTTCCCACATGGCATCGTCATCGAAGTATTTTTCTTTGTCTTCCGGATCACGGTAGGATACGCGGAATGAATAATCTTTGATGTCGAAATCTTTATAGACTTCCACCACCAGATTGACGACACGTTTGAATTCGTCCTTGATCTGGTCAGGTCTCACGAATAAATGCGCATCGTTCAACGTCATGCCGCGAACACGCTGCAATCCTGATAAAGCGCCGGACATTTCGTAACGGTGCATTGTGCCAAGTTCCGCAATGCGGACCGGCATCTGGCGGTAGGAATGGATGCCCTGCTTGAAAATCATCATGTGGTGCGGGCAGTTCATCGGACGAAGCACAAGGTCTTCGTTGTCCATGCTCATGACCGGGAACATATCTTCCTGGTAATGGTCCCAGTGTCCGCTTGTCTTATATAGATCGACGCTGCCAAGAACCGGCGTATAGACGTGGTCATAGCCCAGGCGTTCTTCTTTATCGACGATATAGCGCTCGATGATGCGGCGGATTGTTGCGCCTTTCGGCAGCCACATCGGCAATCCCTGGCCGACTTTCTGTGAATTCATGAACAGGTTCAATTCCTTGCCGATTTTACGGTGATCGCGTTCTTTCGCTTCTTCCAGCATTTCAAGATGCGCTTTCAGGTCTTCTTTTTTGAAGAACGCAGTACCGTAAATGCGCTGCAGCATTTTATTGTCGCTGTCGCCTCTCCAGTATGCACCGGCAACGCTCAGTAATTTGAATTCTTTCAGCTTGCCTGTTGCCGGAACGTGGATGCCGCGGCAAAGGTCGAAAAAGTCGCCTTGTTCGTAGATTGATACTTGCTCATCTTCCGGAATCGCTTCAAGCAGCTCCAGTTTGTAAGGATCCTCGATCGCAGCAAAGCGTTTTTGCGCTTCAGCACGTGATACATCATGGCGCACGATTTCATGATTTTCACCGATGATTTTCTTCATTTCCTTCTCGATTTTCGGAAGGTCTTCAGAAGTGATCGGCGATTCTGTATCGATATCGTAGTAGAAACCATTTTCAATCACAGGGCCGACGCCAAGCTTCGCGTCCGGGTAAAGGCGTTTAACTGCCTGTGCCAATAAATGCGCTGTGCTGTGGCGCAGGATTTCGAGCGCTTCATCGGAATCCGCTGTGATGATCGCGATGTCTCCATCTTCGTTCAGTGGCGCTTTCAAATCAACAAGGCGGTCGCCGAGTTTTCCAGCCAGCGCTTTTTTGCGAAGTCCAGGGCTGATTGATTGGGCCACATCTTCAGTTGTAGTGCCCCGTTCGAACTCCTTCACGGCCCCGTCCGGGAATTTCAAATTGATCATGTCTGACATAGCAATCTCTCCTTTTGATGTTTTACTAGTTTACCAGTTTCACAGGGTCTGAACTGGCGCTCTTTTTTAGATCCAGCTCCAAGAGCCTGCTTCTCGGGACATAAGCCACTTCGTGTCCAGTCTCCAGTGCCTAGCTCTTCGGGATATAAGTCAAACCAGCTGCGCGGCAGAGAGCGCCACTACGCTGGTTCGTCTTATACCTGTCAGAGCTAAACAGGCACTTTCGCTTTTCGAGGCTGTGCGGCTGAAAACATGCCGCTTCGCCAAATCGTCTTATGCCTGTCGAAGCAGAACGGCTCTTTCCGCTTTTCAACGCAAAAAAGCCCCATCCCAAAGGGACGAAGCTTACTTCGTGGTTCCACCCTTCTTCTGTCCCAATCAGTAAACCGAAAGGAACGAAGCTCTGCATCGGCTAACGGGCCGGTTGCCGGCAGCTGCTAATCTAAATGGTTCACAGCTGCTGCTCGGAGGCGGTAAATGGAATGCCGTTTCTTAAGAAGCTTTCAGCCTGGGCTTCTCTCTCTGGAAGTCGTGCAATCCATTATTGTCCTCGTCGTCGCATTTAAAATCTTATTTCGATTAAATTCACTATAAACCGAAAGCATCTAAATTGCAATCACTGTAAATAAATTGCATTTAAAATGGGCTCACAAAATGTTTAATTCCGCCAATTGCGGCCGTCCATCTTCACAGGGTTCGTCAATGCGCGAATCCGTTCCATAACGCGTGCCGCTTTCAAATCCTCTTTTTCGCCACGCTGAGAATAAGTGAGGTGATGCTGAAGTTCGGAGTAGCTGAAATTAGAAGTCATGAACGTCGGAAGCTTTTCAGCCATACGGTAATGAAGGATGGTGCCCAGCACTTCATCCCGCGTCCAGCTCGACATCGCTTCCGCTCCAATGTCATCCAGCATCAGGACATCCGCCTTTTTAACGTAGTCCACTTTTTCCTGCAGCGTCTGGTCGCCGATGGCCTGCTTCATTTCACGCATGAATTCGGGCACGAAGACCAGAACCGATTTGACGTTAATTTCCGCCAGCTCATTTGCCACCGCACTTAGGAGATAGGATTTGCCTACGCCGAATTTGCCGTGGAAAAACAATCCTTTTTCCGGCAGATTATCCGGTCCCGTTGCCTGATCCAGAAATGCGCCGACTGCCCGGAATGCTTCCATCCGGCTGTCATCCGCTTCGAAATCGGACAGCGTCGCCTGCATAACTTCTTTGGGCATGTACATGCTGTGGATCAGAGAGCTTGCGCGGCGTTTATTGTCATAGGCATTTTTTGACTTACATGGCGTATAAGCGATGCCGATCGTATTGCGCTCCAAAACCAGATTCGGTTCAAAGCCTTTCAGATGATTGATGCAGCCATCCAGGCTAGGGCATTTATTGCAATCATGCGATTGGTCGATGTACTCATATAATTTGTGCATGCCGCGGTCGACGATGCTTTTATCGATTTCAGATGCATGTTCCTCAAGAAAATTCTGGACACCAGGGTTCTCCAGCACTTCCTTGCGCATATCATTGTAACGCTCTGAAAAAGCCGGTGCATTGACAACCCGTTTTAAGGTTTCCCGTATCGGTTCCATTTAATCACCCTTCCCTTTTTTCAAAGCAAGTTTCGCCAGAAGTTTTTGTTTCTCGACTTCCAGGCTTTCATTTTTCTGCGGAGCTGCTGTCTGCGGCTCGTCCTTCGTATAGAACCATTCCGGCAGCTTCTCTTCACGTACAGGCTTGCCGTTAGAACGGGACGACGATTTCGAAGCTGCAGCAGGAGATCCTTCCGACTTCCATTTCACATACTGCGCATGTTCAGTGCGCGCGAGTTCCATCGCTTCCGCAGCAGTGGAAACATTTTTACGGATCCAGTGCGATGCGATTTTTTCCACATAGCCTTTGGTCAATTTCATATCTGTCCGCAGAAGAACATACTGCAGCAGTACATTCACCACCGCCGGCTCCATGCCGTGCTGCACCACCAGATTATTGGCAAGCTGGACATCGGCGGACAAGGGCTCTTTCCCGCCGGCAATGTCCCGGAGCACATCAATCGGTGACGCGGATTCCAGGTACAGGATCAATTCTTCCTGACGGTTCTTCGGCTCAGCTTCCGGTTCAGGCGCTTTCGCCAGTACCGGTTCCAATTTCGGCGCAGTTGTGGATACCGTCATCTTATAATAATCGGATGCGGATTTTTTAATTCCTTCTATAGTAAGACGATAATCATCTTCAATGGCCAATAGGATCACCTTTTGCATTTCAAGCGGATCCCAGCCGTACAGGAAAGCAAGTTTGCTGATAATGTCTTTGATCGGTGCAGTCAATACGCGTTTTGGCACCAGCTGTTCAGAAAGACCCTGGTGGAGCAGACTGAAGTCAAAATCGTATTCCGCTTTATAGCCTTTTCTGGCGCGCTGCTGCATTTTTTGCGAATCGTTGGGATAACCGGCTTTTGCATGGACCGGCTGAAAAATATCCGTGAATGTCCGTGAAACTTCTTCATATGAATCCATATCTTCCGCAGGCAGGATAAATCGGTCCCGGACTCTGCGGTACGCGATATCACCGATCTTGCTGAACAGGAACATCGACAATAAAGGATCTGTAAAAAAGTCTTTCGGATCAAGCGGCGGACATAATTCGTAAAGGAACGTACGTGATTCTGTTCCTTTTTTATATGTTTTCAGCAAACCGATAGCTTCCAATTGGAGCCGTGATTCGAAAATTTTGGCGATCGGCATGCCCAACGTGTTCATCAGCGTGTAATGCGGTGTTTCATTTCTTTCCGCTTCTCCTTCCGCCCAAAGCGTCAGGTAAAGTGAAATCGCTTCAGCACCGACCATCGGCTGATAAAGAAGCGTCAGTAATTGGCGGTCGTAATTTGAAAATGGATAAGGCAGACGGATCTTAAAAGCATCGGCCGCCTGCAACTCCTTATAGAACGCAGTCATATTTCACCGCCTTACTCGGATATCTTGTCATCCGGATTCTTATTCAATAAATCCTTCAGTTCATCTATGAATACATTAATGTCTTTGAATTGACGATAGACGGAAGCGAAACGGACGTAGGCCACTTCATCGATTGCCGCCAGCTTGTCCATCACCATTTCACCAACTTGTTCAGATTTCACTTCGGCATTGCCGATTCTGCGAAGATTCTTTTCAATAGTAAAGACAAGCTCTTCCAGTGTTTCCAGCGGAACCGGACGTTTCTCGCATGCCCGGATCAAGCCGCGCAGCACTTTCTCCCGGCTGAACTCTTCGCGGGAACCATCTTTTTTCACGACAATCAGCGGCATCTCTTCCACTTTCTCAAAAGTGGTGAACCGATAGCCGCATTCTTCGCATTCCCTTCTTCTTCTGATCGATTTCAATTCATCTACTGGCCGCGAATCCACGACACGGGTACCGTTATGCTGACAAGCCGGACATTTCATTTTGACATCTCCCCAAATTCTCTTTCTTGTGGTATAAGTATAACAAAATTTCAGCGTTTATAATATTTGAATTTGGAATCTTTACGTATGGTTGATGAATCCGCTCCAAGCAGACGCTTTCCGCAGGGAGCGGCCTGAGCCTCCTCGTCCGCTTCGCTTCCTGCGGAGTATCGGTCGTGTCGCTAAGCCGCAGGAGTCTGCGTTGTTTTGCTCCATATCTTTAGAAACTCCTTTAAGAGATGAATCTGTCTATACATTGCAATTTAGTTAAAACACCTTTTTAGAGAAAAAATAATAGTTTCCGCTTAGCTAACTCGGGCCATCGCCCGAGTGTCTAACAGCCCAACTCTTGTAAATAAGTCCGCTTAATTTCATATCATTTCCAGAAGTGAATCCAGCGCAGGAGCACAATCTTTGCACTGTCCAAAGCGACGAAGCGGCATATTAAATATGTTTATTAACATATGTACACAAATAGAAAAAGCAGGGGATCAGCTCCCCTGCTTTGATGTCTTGGTTTAAATGGATTATGCAGTTACTGTAACTTTGGTTTTTCCAGCACCGACTGGACCCATTCCACGCGGCAATTCTGTAACTTCGCTTGACTCTGAGCCAAGTGCCTTAGCGATATAATCCGCTGCGATAGTCGGATCAAGATCACCACAAGTGTATACATCTACACTTGCATAGCCGTGTTCAGGAAAGCTGTGGATTGTCAAATGTGATTCAGAAATGATTACTACGCCGCTTACGCCTTGTGGTGCAAATTTGTGAAAAGCGACTTCGCGGACTTCTGCCCCTGATTTGAGTGCTGCATCAACAAAAGTTTGTTCGATATAATCCATATCGTTTAATTTGTCAAAATCACACTGCCAAAGTTCTGCAATTACGTGACGTCCCATTGTTTCCATGGTTCGTTTCCCCCTTTGATATCATTTTGGTTTCGTGCTCAAAATATTCAAAGTTGACTACCACGGGGGAAAGTTAGTCCAAAGAGGTCCTAACCCTTTAAGCAGTCATGTGAATAAAATTTCTCCCAAAGATTCCTCATTGAGCTTTGGAATCCGTCGGAAGAAAGCAGCTTTTTTTTCGCTACGAATCATAGTATATGATGTATCCCTTGGAAATGCAACATTTAAATCTGATAAAAATCTCTTTTTTTTCGTGGATTTTTCTTGCAAATAAAAACCACTTTTCCATATTAATAGAAAAAGTGGTTCTGGTCATTAAATTACACTCATTGCAGAAGCAACGCGTTTTGTCAGATCGATCACTCGAGCGGAATAACCCCATTCATTGTCATACCATGCAAGGACTTTCACTTTCCGGTCTGCGATCACCATCGTCGTCAGGCCGTCTACAATAGCAGAATCCGTAGTTGTGTTGAAATCTTTTGAAACAAGCGGTTCCATTGTGAAATTGAGAATCCCTTTCATCGGGCCGTTTGCCGCATCGATGAATGCCTGATTGACTTCGTCGACTGTTACATCGCGGTTGACATCAACCACCAGGTCGACTAAAGAGACGTTTGGTGTCGGTACGCGCAAAGCCAAGCCATGCATCTTGCCTTCCAGATCAGGCAGCACTTGGGACAGAGCTTTGGCAGCACCTGTCGAAGTCGGGATGATCGACTGGGCGCATGCACGCGCCCGGCGAAGGTCCTTATGGGGATTATCCAGATTTTTTTGGTCATTCGTGTAAGCGTGTACAGTTGTCATCAAACCATTGTTGATGACAAATGAATCGTTGAGAACTTTTGCGACAGGTGCCAAGCAGTTTGTTGTGCAGCTGGCATTCGAAATGATGTCGTGTTTGCTGATATCCAATTTGTCTTCATTGACACCCATAACAATCATGACGTCTTCATTTTTCCCCGGGGCAGTCAAAATGACTTTTTTCGCTCCAGCTTCAAGATGAAGGGCTGCTTTGTCACGTGAATTGAATTTGCCAGTCGCTTCGATGACGATATCGACGCCCATTGATTTCCATGGGAGCTTCAAAGGATCTCTTTCGCTTACCAATTCAATCCGTTTTCCATTAACAATTAAAGCTCCTTCTTCAGCGCTTACTTCACCGTCGAAGGTGCCGTGATTTGTGTCATACTTTATTAAATGAGCCAAAGTTTCGGCAGGATAACTAGCGTTTACCGCTGAAATAGTTATATCATCCATTAAAATTGCCTGTCTGAACACCATGCGGCCAATACGGCCAAATCCATTAATCGCAATAGAAACTGTCATTTAAAAGTCCTCCATTAATTAAGTTATACTTATATTTTTAATTCGTTATATAGTATAACACATTATCCCGATTCGAGAACCTCAAAACCAGACGAATATTTCAGCTTTGTGAACTTTCTCCCCATTGCTCCAAAATCCATGCCAGCTGGCGGGCGGTTTCTTCGATAGTCCCGTTATTATAGATGACAGCATCAGCGCCTTCTTCTTTTACAGACATCGGCAACTGGGAACTGATCCGTGCCCGTGCGTCTTTTTCGCTTAAGCCGTTTCTCTCCATCAGTCTGGCCAGCTGATTTTCTTCAGTCACACTGACCACTAGTACTTTATCGACAAAATGCTGCAGTTTGCTTTCGAAAAGCAAAGGGATGTCCATCACAATCGTCTTATAGCCTTCAGCCATGAACACGCTTCTTTGCCGAAGCATTTCCGCGCGGATAGCCGGATGGATGATATCGTTCAGCTGTTTTCTTTTTACAGGGTCTGAAAAAATCAGCGTCCCTACTGTTTCCCGGTTCATCGACCCGTCTTCGCGGATTGCTTCCGGACCGAATAAAGCCTCGATTTGTTTCAGCGTCTCACTGCCCGGTTCAACCACTTGTCTGGCAACCAGATCCGCATCAATAATCGGATACCCTGAGTCTGCCAGCATTTTTGACACGGTGCTTTTACCGCTGGCTATGCTTCCCGTCAATCCAATAATCATCATTAAACCCTCATTTTTGGCATGATGGGCAGTATACAGAGGTGCGTCCCCCGATTTTCAGGGTTTTCGTCACACTGCCGCATGTCATGCACTGTTTTTTTCCATACATTGCGAAGCGGTTTTGCATGCCTCCCGATTCCCCGTTGATGTTCCGGTAATCGGAAATTGTACTGCCTCCCGCTTCAATGCTTTCGAGCAATATTTCAACAATCGCTTGAAATAATTCAATGCGGCGTTTTCTGCTGATCCGGTATGCAGCACGGTTGGGATGAATCTTCATCCTGAACAGGGCTTCCGTAGCGTAAATATTGCCCGCTCCGGAAATGACCTGTCCATCCATGATCACTTCTTTGATCGGTTTGTTCCGATACTTCGGGCTTTCTGACATATCCAGAAAATGCTGCAAAGCGGTTTCGTCAAAAGGTTCAGGAGCCATGAGCAGCAGCGGCGGATAATCGCTTTCCTCATTCAGCACCCGCATTTCACCGAAACGGCGGATATCGGAATAAGCCAGTATATTGCCATCATTCAATGTCAGGACGACATGCACATGCTTACGGAACTTCTCTTCCGGAATCGACATCAGGCTGCCTACATAAAACCAGGCGCCCGACATCCCCAGATGATTCACAAGCAAAAACTCTCCGTCTTTCCTTAAACCGAAATAGATGTATTTGCTGCGCCGCTCCACACTGATTATCTGGGAACCTTTTAATCTGTCAATAAAACTGTCGGCCTCGACTTTTTTTAAAACGGCTTCCTTGCCTCCGGTTTTTGACAGCCGGATTGTATCGGATACAAAAACATCTTCAATTTTCTTGCCGATCGCAACTGGCCGTATCTGCCGGACCACGCCTTCTACTTCAGGAAGTTCGGGCATTCCAACGGCCTCCAATCATTTTGTTTCATACCATGTGTCGCCGTGTGCGATATCCACTTTCAGCGGCACATCCAAGTCCATCGCCGATTCCATCACTTTCGGAACCAATTTCATCAATTTATCCAATTCATCTTTTGGCGCTTCAAAAATCAGTTCATCATGCACCTGCAGCAGCATATTCGCTTTCAGGCCTTCCCGTTCCAATGCTTCATCCATATCAATCATCGCTTTTTTGATGATATCCGCTGCACTTCCCTGAATCGGTGTATTCATCGCTGTGCGTTCCGCAAAACTGCGAAGGTTGAAGTTTGAACTCGTAATATCCGGAAGATAGCGTCTGCGGTTCATCAATGTCGTTACAAAACCGTCCTTTTTCGCCGAAGAGACGATATTCGTCATATATTGCTGAACTCCAGGGAAGCTCTTCAGATAGCGGTCGATGAATTCCGCCGCTTCCTTCCGCGGGATATTCAGACTTTGGGATAAGCCGTAATCACTTATGCCATAGACAATGCCGAAATTGACCGCTTTGGCGGCGCGGCGCATATCGCCTGTCACTTCTTCCAACGGCACATGGAATACGTCCGCCGCTGTGGCGGTATGGATATCCTGATCGTCTTTGAATGCCTGTACCAGCCGTTCATCTTGTGACATATGCGCAAGCACGCGCAATTCGATCTGAGAATAATCGGCTGCCACCATCACCCAATCCGGTTCTGAAGGAACAAATGCTTTCCTGATTTTACGCCCTTCTTCAAGCCGCACAGGAATATTCTGCAGATTCGGATTCGTCGAGCTTAAGCGGCCCGTTGTAGTCAGAGCCTGCTGGAAACGGGTGTGGATCTTGCCGTCGTCATGGATTTCCTTCAATAAACCTTCTATATAAGTGGAAAGAAGTTTGCCAAGCTGTCTGTAAAGCAGGATGTGCGTTATGATCTCGTGCTGTCCTTCCAGTTTTTCCAGTACATCAGCGGCTGTCGAATAACCGGTTTTGGTTTTCTTTAAAGCCGGCAAGCCTAATTTTTCAAACAGGATGACACCTAATTGCTTCGGTGAATTGATATTGAATTCCTGTCCGGCAAGACTGTATATCTCGGATTCAATCGTTTTCAGTTTCGCCGCCAATTCTTCTCCCATATCCGATAACTGCGCCCGGTCCACTTTAACGCCAAGTGATTCCATTTTGCCCAGAACTGTAGCAAGCGGAAGCTCCAATTTGTCATAGAGGTCAAACTGTTCATTCTCATCCAGTTTTTTGATGATGATGTCACGCACTTTCCAAATTGCCCGTGCTTTTCTGGCAATATGCTCATGCAGGATGCCATCTTCCGGCACTTTTTTCTTAGCGCCTTTGCCGTATACCTGTTCATTTGTAGACACATCTGTATAGCCGTATTCCAACACGATATTGGCCATATCGGTATACGTCAGTGAAGGGTTGACGATATAGGCACCCAGCATCAAATCGAAATCGACGCCATCGAGTTCAATCTCACTGCGAAGGAATGCGGCAGTCGACGCTTTCGAATCGGACATATATTTTTTCTTCGAAGGATCCGCCAGCCAGTTTTTCAGCACATCCGACCCTTTAGCCACGTCCATCGGAATGACATAGATGTCGATTTCATCAGACAAGGCCACGCCAAGAAGGTCGCAGGTGTGGTAATGCTCATCATACATTTCCAGGTGGACCGCCATTTCATCTTTCAGAATAGAAGCATCAACTTCGGTTACAACTGAATACTTCAATTCCTCCTTGACGGTTTCTTCTGCCGTATAATCCATTTTCTCCAATAAAGAATTAAAAGCCAGCTCGTTCCAGATCCGGATCAATTCATCCTGATCGGGGCCATCATAACCCAGCTCATCAAGTTTCACTTCAACCGGTGCCTGGCGTTCAATCGTTGCCAGCTTTTTGCTGATATAAGCGAGATCCTCATTGGCGACCAGCTTCTCTTTCATCTTGCCTTTCTGCTGGTCGATCGCCTTGTAAACGCCTTCGACTGAACCGTGGGCTGCCAGCAGTTTCAGCGCGGTTTTTTCACCGACACCTGGAACACCTGGGATGTTATCGGATGAATCACCCATTAAACCTTTCATGTCAATGATCTGTAACGGCGTCAGGCCATACTTTTCCTTGATATGGTCGACGGTATATTTTTCAATGTCCGTGATTCCTTTGCGCGTAATATAAACGGTAGTGGTCGGAGATGCCAATTGGGTCAAATCCTTATCCCCTGAAATGACGACCACTTCATCGCCCTGCTTTTCCGCTTCCAGGCTCAAAGTTCCAATAATATCATCCGCCTCGTAATTCGGCAGTTCATATTGCTTGATGCGGTAGGCGTCGATCAGCTTCCGCAAATAAGGGAACTGTTCGGATAACTCTGGTGGCGTCTTTTGGCGGCCGCCTTTATATTCACTGAAAGTCTCATGCCGGAAAGTGGTTTTCCCCGCATCGAAAGCAACCATCATATGAGTGGGCTTTTCCTCTTCAAGAATTCGTTGGAGCATCATCGTGAAACCATATACGGCGTTCGTATGGATGCCATTTTCATTTGTCAGCAGCGGCAGCGCGAAAAATGCGCGATACGCCAAGCTGTTGCCGTCCAGTAATAGTATTTTCTTAGCCACAAAATTACCCCTTTCAATAAAAAACCGTCATTCCCTTTATTTTACCACGCGGGCAAAAAGAAGAGAAATGACGGATGGCTTTATTCCATTATGCCGGATAAAACACTGGCGTATGGCGAATCGGAAGGCAGGATGATGACAGTATCCTCCCCGATGGTTTTGGTGTAGGATTGGAGCGAACGGTATAATTGATAGAACTCCGGATCTTTGGAGAACGACTCATTGTAGATTTTCGCGGCTTCCGATTCCCCTTCTGCCTGGATCAGCGCCGCTTCCTTGCGGGCAGTGGCGATCACTTCCTGGGCTTCCCGGTCTGCCTGCGCTTCGATTTCACGTTTTTTGGCGTCCCCTTGCGATAAATAATCCTGCGCTGTGGAATCACGTTCTGAAATCATGCGGGTATAAACCGATTGTTCGTTCTCCGCTGGCAAATCTGTCCGTTTCATCCGGACATCTGTCACTTGGATGCCGTACTGGTCTTTTTCAAGCAGTTCATTGACCTTCGCTGTGACATTGTCATTCAGACTGCCCCGTGAAGAATTTTCATCATTGATGATTTCGTCATAATCCAATTGGCCAAGTTCAGTCCGGATCACCGAGTAGATAAATTCTTCCATTCTGGATTCTGCGTTGACGATCGTCGCAGCGTTGGTGATCAATTCACGCGGATTGACTACTTCCCAGACGGCGTAATTATCGATGATAATCCGTTTTTTATCTTTTGTATTGATTTCCGCTTCCGACACATCATAAATCATCTGGTATTTCGGCAGCGTGGTCAGGCTCTGGATGAAAGGGATTTTCATGTGCAGGCCTGGATCTTCTTTGATATCAACCACTTCGCCGAACTGGCGAACTACACGGTATTCGTTTTCCTTAACCACATAGACATTCGCCAATAAGGTTATCAATACTATCAAAGCGAGCGTCAAGCCTGTAATCAGCTTCCAGTATTTTTTGAAGTTGATGGGATCTTTCGGCTGTTTCTTGGACTTGGAAGGTCTATAAACATCGAATTTACTTGGTTCATTCTGCGGTTTATTCGTTTCCATCAGTATCGCCTCCCGTCTCAGTTTCAGCAGCCGGCGGCAATAAAGTCTGGCTGTCGCCAAGCGGCAAATACTTCATCGTGCCGCCTTCATCGTTCATGATGTAGAGTTTTGCGTTCGGCAATACAGTTTCAAGGGTTTCGAGAATCAGACGCTGTCTGGTAACAGCAGGATTCGCTTCATATTCCGTGAATAATTTATCGAATACCGCTACATCACCGCGCGCTTGTTCGACCCTTGCCACTTTTTGCCCTTCGGCGCGGGAATTGATCGCGGCTTTTTCCCCTAATGCTTCGTTTCGTTTCTGGTTCTCATATTTTCTGGCTTCATTGATTTTCGTATTCATCGTTTCACGCGCATCGGTAACATTGGTGAACGCCGCGCGCACTTCCTCGTTAGGCAATTCGACATCTTGCAGCTTGACTGCCAGAACCGAGATTCCGATATCGTATTTTTCAATCAAAGAAGCGAGAAGGTCGCGTGTTTCAGCTTCGATTTCCGCTTTCCCGGATGTCAGTGCGTCATCGATCAGTGAACTGCCGATGATGGAGCGGATTGAAGCGGATGTTGCATCGTGCAGAATCTCTTTCGGCTCTTCCGCATTGAAAAGATATTTTTTCGGATCGGTGATTTTCCATTGTACGACCAAATCGGTCAAGACAATGTATTCGTCACCTGTGATCATTTTTGTTTCTTTATCAAAAGAAACTATTTTTCCGTCTTCATCCTGGCTGTAGCCGAATTGGAGGCTGTATGTTTCTTTGGAAAGCACTTCAGCCCGCTGAATCGGCCACGGCATCTTAAAATGCAGGCCGGGTTCAACAATGGTTTCATTGGCTTCACCGAAAGTGATGATAACCGCCTGTTCAGATTCATCAACCGTATACCAGGATGTCAGAACCGCTACGAGCAGCAGTATCCCGACGATGGACAGCCCGATGATGGACAGTACTTTTTTTGCTGTCATAATATTTCCCCCTTCTATATGTATAATAAATATACGGAAAACCACATGAATAGTTTCAAAAAAAAAAGAAAAAGGACCTCGTGGAAGGTCCTTTTTCTCCATTGGGTGTTGAAAGGGGGTTCTATTAGAAGATACCACCCTTATATGAAGACAGTGTTAATACAATGTAAAGCTTTGTATATTTATGACGGCTCATTCAGCAAGCGGCAGATAAATGGTAAAAACGCTCCCGCTTCCGGGGGTGCTGCGCACTTCTATTTTTCCATGATGCGCTTCCACCAGATGCTTGACGATCGACAAGCCAAGGCCCGTCCCCCCGGAATTTCGGCTCCTCGCTTTATCCACCCTGTAAAAACGCTCGAAAAGCCGGCTGATTTCAGAAGGGGCAATTCCGATCCCTTGATCTTCCACTTCCACGACCGCCTGTCTGCCTTTTTCAAATAACCGGACTGTAACCGTTTTTTCCGAAGCGGAATATGTAATGGCATTGACCAGCAGATTCATCATGATCTGCACCAGTCGATTGGCGTCTCCCGCCACGCAAACCTCTTCAAGAAAAGTCTCGCATTTCATGTTCTTTTCTTCGAACCGAGGATGGACCATTTCAAAAGCGTATTCAATCACAGCTTTCATATCAGTAGGCTGCGCATCGACTTCAAAACCGCTCTGTTCAACACGGGATAATTCCAGCAGCTCCTCGATCAAGGTTTCCAATCGGTTGGTCTCTGTTTGAATGATCTCCAAGAAAGATAATAAAGAAGATTCATCTTTATATGCGCCGTCAATCAGTGTTTCCGAAAACCCTTTGATGGACGTTACCGGTGTGCGCAATTCGTGTGAAACATTGGCGACGAAATCTTTGCGTATCTGTTCCAGCCTCTTCAAATCTGTAATATCGTGCAGCACGATGACTATGCCAAGCCATTGTTCATGATTGCCGATGACAGGAGCACCATACACCTCGAGTGCACGGGTATTGATGCCGGATTGATACTGTAATTGTTCCCTTGCCGGAGTCTCTGTCATAAATACCTTTTCAATAAAACCAGCCAGCGTTCCGGGAATCGGCAATTCTCCATAGAACTTCTCTTTTATATCAATGGCGCTCAATTCAAATTCGGTTTGGAAGTATTTATTGGAAAGTGAAATCTTCCCTTGCCTATCGATCATGATCAATCCGCTGCCCATGGTTTCAATCAGCGTTTTCAAACGCTCCTGTTCCATTTCTCGGACAGCAGTTATTTCCTGCAGATTCCGAGCCAGCACATTGATCGTCGAACTCAACGGAGCTGAACCGATTTCCGCATCTTCATAAGCCCTTGCGCGGTAATTGCCCTTTACCAGTTCCATGGCCGTTTCTGTAACATTTTCAATTGGGGCTATATGAATTTTGATGATGCGGTAGCCTAAAAATGCCGCAACTGCAAAAGCTGCCAGAAACACAAGAGCCAGCATCACCCAGAATTCAAAATCACTGTCCATTTGCTGTTGCAGCGGAAGAAGCTGGACCACAACTATATAAAGGCTGAGCAAAAGAGTGCCGAGCCATAGAAGCAGAGTGCTCAGCAACCGGCGCCTAAATGGCTTCATACGGCTTTAGGCTCCTCAAATTTATACCCAAGGCCGCGGATTGTTTTGATGAAAACCGGCTTGCGGCTGTTTTCTTCAATCTTCTCCCTGAGGTGGCTGATATGGACATCAACAATGCGGGTGTCTCCTGCAAAATCATATTTCCAGACAGCACTTAATAATTGATCCCTTGTCAGCACCCTGTTTTTATTTTCCATCAGATAAACAAGCAACTCGAACTCTTTCGGTGTGAATTCCAATTGCTCATCATTAAGGAAAGCTTCATATCGTTCAGGATAAACTTTCAGCTCGCCCAATTTCATTTCAGATGAAGATGGATCTTCACGATGGACTTTGATGCCTTCCGATCTCCGAAGGACAGCTTTGATCCTCGCAACGACTTCCCGCGGGCTGAATGGTTTGGTCATATAATCATCCGCGCCGAGTTCAAGTCCCAATACTTTATCGAACTCATCGTCTTTGGCAGTAAGCATAATGATGGGTGTACTCACTTTTTGCAGGCGCAATTCCTTGCAGATTTCCACACCGTCCATTGAAGGCAGCATGAGATCCAGCACAATAAGCGATGGTGCTTCTTTCAATGCAAGTTCATAACCTTCTTTGCCGTCATTCGCGACAAGAGTTTCGTAACCGGCTTGCGATAAATTATAGGACAGCAATGTAGCGATGGATTGTTCATCTTCAATGATTAAAATTTTCTTCTGCATTTTACAGCCTCCACATTCAGTTTGAAACCCCCATTTCAAACCTGTTAAAAATTATCCATTGCTTCAGTGGTCAGCTGACTCAGTACTTGAGGCGGATTTGCGACAAGCAGCCCTTCAAGCACCATTTCACCTTTTTCATCCGTCGCTTCCACTCGAACAGTCACTTCATTGGCCGGCACATTCACTTCTGTAACTTCCAGAAGAAAATCGACGGTTGCATAATGAAAGACAGGCTTTTTGAATTTCAAATGCTGCTCTGTGATATACGAGCCCGGACCCGGCAAGTACTTCGATACTGCGGAAGTGATGATCCCTGTGAGCATGGCAGTTGGCACCACCGGCTTTTCAAATTTCGTCTGGGAAGCAAAATCATGCTGGATATACAGCGGATTCCCGTCATTTGTAAGACCCAGATAAAGGAGAAGATCTTTATCCTCGATATTTTCTGTCAGCTTGAGCTTCTCCCCAGTTGCCATATCTTCGATTTTACGGCCTAACTTTCGTTTCTTTCCCAGCAACATTAAAATCCCCCCTGTTGTCTTAATACTTTAATAATATCAATTAAGCACTGAAAAGCAAACCGCGTGCGGATATGCGTTTAAGTAATCTGCGTGCAATATCTATTTGAAAAACTGTTAACTTCGCTAATCAGTTCGCTTTAGGCGGATGCTTTCCGCGGGGAGCTGCCTGAGCCTCCTCGTGCGCTTCGGAAACCGTGTGCTCCTGTCTCTGCATCGCTGCGCTAGCTTCGAGACATGAAAAACCGTTGCAGCGGTTCCCGCTTCGTCGCAAAGGTTCGACCGAATGCTGTTCGGTCAAACCTTCCCTGCGGGGTCTCAGGACTCGCTCTGCTTCCCGCAGGAAAGGCATTGGCCAAAGCTTGTGAGGACAAGTCTTTGCGACGAAGCAGCGCAGCGATGCAGGAGCATATCTTTGCCCTTCACCGCCTGTCGCTTCATTCTGTTTCCGTATACAATCTGAGTGTTTATTTCTCGCAACAGATAGATAAAAAACTTCATATATAGAAGAAAGCAATCTGAGATATGGAGCAAAACAGCGAAGACTCCCAGGTGAGCAAGCGAAGTGCTGAGATCCACTTGGGCGAAGTGGAACGAGACCGAGTTAGCTCAGCGCAAGCCACCAGGAAAGCAAGCTGTTTGCGGAATATCGTCTCCATCAAAATATGTAAAAAAACGGACAGGAAATCCCGTCCGCCTCAACGTGCTTATGCCAGAATCTTCATGACCGCTTTTACGGATTCGGCTGATTTAATCAATAAAGCTTTTTCTTCTTCATTTAAGTCAATTTCAAATATCTTTTCGATTCCTCCTGCTCCGAGGATTGTCGGAACACCCAAATATATTCCGTCCATCCCGTATTCACCTTCAAGATAGGCGATAGCCGGCAAAACGCGGCGCTGGTCTTTGATGATCGCTTCAGCCATTTCAACGAGTGATGCGGCAGGTGCATAATAAGCAGAACCGTTTCCGAGAAGATTTACAATTTCGGCTCCGCCTTTACGGGTCCGGTCCACTATCTCATCCAGCCGTTCCTTGGGAATCAGTGTTTCAAGCGGAATGCCGCCTGCATAGGAATAGCGCACGAGCGGCACCATATCGTCCCCGTGTCCGCCGAGCACAAAGCCGCTGATGTCTCTTACAGACAGGTTCAGTTCCTGTGCGATGAATGTTCTGAACCGCGCAGAGTCCAGAACTCCTGACTGGCCGATTACGCGCTCTTTCGGAAATCCGGAAGCCTTATACACCGTGTAGGTCATAGCATCCACAGGATTTGTCAAAACCAGTATTGTCGAGTCCGGTGAATACTTAACTATTTCTGCAGTAACGGATTTCATGATTTTCTGGTTGGTCTGAACCAGATCATCCCGGCTCATCCCCGGTTTACGCGCAATACCAGCGGTGATAATGACAAGATCAGAATCTTGGGTGTCGGCATAGTCAGCTGTTCCGGTGACTTTCGCATCGTAGCCGATCACCGGACCCGCTTCTGCCATATCCAGCGCTTTGCCTTTTGCCGGATCTTCCATCTGCGGTATATCAACCAGCACGATATCCCCAAGTTCTTTTTGCGCCAGCAGAAAAGCTGCTGTAGCTCCTGTAAATCCTGAGCCGATAACTGAGATCTTTTTACGTTTGAATGTCATAAAATCTCTCCTTATTCAATCAGTTTTTCAAAGGTTAATAAAAGAATTTATTCTCCCTACTCACTATTGTTTCCTTTGTCGATGCTTCTGAAACAAAGTCGGCCGCGATATTGGCAATAAAAAAAGAGAGGGAAAATCCCCTCTCTCCAAGAATTACATATTTTTGATAAGCTCATCAGCGAATGCTGAAGTTTTCACTTCTGTAGCGCCGTCCATCAGACGTGCAAAGTCATAAGTTACAACTTTGGAAGCGATAGTTTTTTCCATTGAATTTGTGATCAATTTAGCCGCTTCGCCCCAGCCAAGGTGTTCAAGCATCAATACACCTGAAAGGATGACAGAAGACGGGTTCACTTTATCAAGGCCAGCGTATTTAGGCGCTGTTCCGTGAGTAGCTTCGAAGATCGCATGTCCAGTATCGTAGTTGATGTTCGCTCCAGGAGCGATACCAATTCCGCCTACTTGAGCAGCCAAAGCATCTGAAATGTAATCGCCGTTCAAGTTCATTGTAGCAACTACATCGAACTCGCTTGGACGAGTAAGGATCTGCTGAAGGAAAATATCAGCGATTGAATCTTTGATAAGGATCTTGCCTGAAGCAAGAGCTTCTTCCTGTGCTTTGTTTGCAGCATCAGTTCCTTGCTCGTCTTTCACTTTATCGTACTCGTTCCAAGTGAAGACTTTATCGCCGAATTCCTGTTCCGCCACTTCATAGCCCCAGTTTTTGAAAGCTCCTTCAGTGAACTTCATGATGTTTCCTTTGTGCACAAGAGTTACAGACTCGCGGCCTTCAGTCAATGCATAGTTGATTGCTGCGCGCACAAGGCGTTTTGTTCCTTCTTCAGAAATTGGCTTAATGCCGATACCTGATGATTCAGGGAAACGGATGTTTTTAACGCCCATTTCGTCAGTCAGGAAAGAGATCAATTTTTTAACTTCGTCGCTGCCGTTAGCATATTCGATACCAGCATAGATATCTTCAGTGTTTTCACGGAAGATGACCATATCAGTGTCTTCAGGACGTTTAACCGGTGAAGGCACACCTTCGAAATAACGGACTGGACGCAAGCAAGTGTACAAGTCAAGTTCTTGGCGAAGTGCCACGTTCAATGAACGGATACCGCCGCCGATCGGTGTTGTAAGAGGTCCTTTGATAGCGATCAAGTATTCACGGATTACTTCAAGAGTTTCTTCCGGTAGCCATTCGCCAGTTTCATCGAATGCTTTTTGACCAGCAAGAACTTCTTTCCATACGATCGATTTTTCACCGTTGTATGCTTTGTTTACCGCTTCTTCAAGAACGCGAGATGCCGCATTCCAGATATCCGGGCCAGTACCGTCACCGATGATATATGGAATTACTGCATTGTTAGGTACGTTCAATACACCGTTTTCTACTGAAATCTTTTCGCCGTTTGCCATTTTAAAATTCCTCCTGTGTTCAAAGTCATAGGGCTGCACAATTTGCCAGCCCCATGGTCTTTATGTTTTTTGCTTCTATTATAAACAGTTATTGCAGATTAACGTTCTTCAACTGGAACATAAGACTGCATTCCAGGTCCGATATATTCCGCGCGTGGACGGATCAAGCGGTTGTTTGAATACTGCTCAAGGATATGAGCCAGCCAGCCCGATGTACGTGATACCGCAAAGATCGGTGTGAACAGGTCATGTTCAATATTCAATGAATGGTAAACAGAAGCGGAATAGAAGTCCACGTTTGGCGGAAGGTTTTTCTGTCCAGTAACGATTTCATCGATTTTAATCGACATTTCGTACCATTTTTCTTCGCCGCGGATTTTAGTCAATTTCTGGGACATTTCACGCAAGTGTTTCGCACGCGGGTCACCTTTACGGTAAACACGGTGTCCGAAGCCCATGATTTTTTCTTTGTTATCAAGTTTTTCAGTGATCACTTTTTCTACATTATCCACTGAACCGATTTCTGTCAGCATTTTCATGACTTGTTCATTGGCTCCACCGTGCAAAGGTCCTTTAAGAGCACCGATTGCAGCAGTAATACCTGAATAAACATCAGAAAGGGTTGCGACAGCAACACGTGCAGTGAACGTTGATGCGTTCAATTCGTGGTCAGCGTGAAGGACCAATGCTTTATTGAAAGCTTCTTCTTCGATATCAGCAGGCATTTCACCTGATAACATATATAGGAAGTTAGCCGCGAAGCTAAGGTCTTTCTTCGGTTCTACCGGTTCCTGGCCATTACGGACGCGTCCGAATGCAGTCACCAAAGTAGCGATTTTAGCCTGGATGCGGATCGCTTTGCGATAGTTCGCTTCAGGGTTCATCTCTTCAGCTTCCTCATCAAAAAGACCAAGCATGGATACTGCTGTACGCAGAGCAGCCATCGGATGGACATTCTTGATGTCGTATGTTTTGAAATGATCCAAAACAGCTTTAGGCACTGACATATTTTCAGCCAATTGCTGTTTCAGTTCAGCAAGTTCGTCAGCTTTCGGCAAACGTTGATGCCATAATAGATAAATCACTTCTTCAAAGCTGGCGTTGTTAGCCAGATCATCGATATTGTAGCCAACATATGTAAGCGTGTCATCAATAATAGAACTGATGGCGGATTGTGTAGCTACTACACCTTCTAAACCTTTTGACGATGTCATAAAATTCGCTCCTTCTCCAGTATAATTCATCATTCCACAAAAAAAGGCAGAATGATGATTCATCTGCGTTTATGAAACTCTGATAAGTTCCTTACCTTGTTCATTATAATCAATTAGCAGGGCTTTGTGAATGAAAACGCTTGTTTTTCTATAACTTAGGTAAAAAAAACAATAAAAATACTCGGATTATCCTACTATAACCCGAGTATTTTTCATTCTTTTTTGGATGAAACGGTGAACCAATGGCTTATATAATTTTTGTGTTGGCGCAAATAACATACTGAAACCTACCGCATCGGAAATGAATCCTGGTGTCAGAAGCATGACGCCTCCCACCAGAACAAATCCTGCATTCAATAGATTTTCACCAGGCGGCTGGAAATTAGACATCGCCTTTTGGATATCCCCGATCGCTTTAAGCCCCTGTTTTTTGGCAAGGAACGCACCGATCAGTCCAGTGGTGATGATCATGGCAACAGTTACAAAGAAACCGATATTATTCGCCGCCCAAATCAGCAGCGCCAATTCAAGAGCCGGAACAACAATCAATAAAGCTACCAGCCATTTCATGTTGAACGGTCACCTCCCTTATTTCTTACAGTACACTCGCGTGCCCGTGGTAAACGACACCTGTTTCCGCGTCGATGGTAATATCTTCGTTATTTTTGATGGCGCTTGTCGCATCTGCCACTCCGACAATCACCGGAATGCCAAGACTGAGTCCGACAACTGCAGCGTGGCTCGTCAGTCCGCCCTCTTCTGTAATAAGGCCGGCGCATTTTTCAATGGCTGGCATCATTTCACGGTCAGTGCCGATGGTTACAAGGATCTTCCCTGTCGTATCCACCGCATTTGCTTCTGCGGCTGATCTGACGACAAGTGACTCGCCATAAGCGACGGTTTTGCCGATTCCCTGTCCTTTTGCGGCAATATCACCGATTACATGGACTTTCATCAAGTTTGTCGTACCGGCTTTTCCGACTGGGACACCGGCAGTTATAACAACGAGGTCACCATGGTCAACATAGTTGTGCTTCAAGCTTTCTTCAACCGCAGTCGCGAATACCTCATCCGTAGAAGAGACAGGCGTACCGACAATCGGCTGGACACCCCAGACCAAAGTCAGTTTTTTAGCTGCAATATCAGAAGAAGTCACTGCAATGATCGGTGATTCCGGACGGTATTTCGAAATCATCTTAGCTGTAGTTCCGCTTTCCGTCGGTGCAATGATTGCTTTCACTTTAAGGTTCAAAGCTGTATAAACGACAGCCTGGCCGATTGCTTCCGTCATATTGGCTTCTTTATCTTTTCTTCTATTAGATACAAGCTGTTTGTAATTGAGCGCGGATTCTGTCGTCATTGCAATACGATGCATCGTTTCGACAGATTCGACCGGATAGATGCCGGCTGCTGTTTCACCCGACAGCATAATCGCATCCGTGCCATCGAAAATCGCATTGGCTACATCACTTGCCTCAGCTCTGGTAGGGCGCGGGTTGCGCTGCATCGAATCAAGCATTTGTGTCGCAGTAATAACAGGTTTGCCGGCACTGTTGCATTTTTCGATAAGCGATTTCTGTACCAACGGCACTTCTTCCGCAGGAATTTCAACACCAAGATCTCCTCGTGCCACCATCAGGCCGTCCGATACCATGATGATGTCATCAATATTATCGACACCTTCCTGGTTTTCGATTTTCGGGATGATTTGTATATGAGATCCGCCGTTCTTTTCGAGAAGTTCACGGATTTCCATTACATCAGAAGATCTTCTGACGAACGAAGCTGCTACAAAATCCACTCCCTGACTGATGCCAAAAAGAATGTCCTGGGCATCTTTTTCAGTAATTCCAGGCAATTGCACCGATACACCAGGTACGTTTACGCCTTTTTTGCTTTTCAATGTGCCGGCATTCTCCACGATTGTGTGGATCAGGCCATTTTCCTTATCAATACTGTCAACGCGCAATTCGATCAAACCGTCGTCCAATAAAATAATTGAGCCTTCCTGCACATCTTCAATCAAGTGATCGTATGTGATTGAGAATTTTTCGGCTGTTCCCAAGACTTCAGTCATTGAAATCGTGATTTTCTGGTTTGTCACCAGCTCAATTCCGTCGTTTTCCATTTGATGGGTACGGATTTCCGGGCCTTTTGTATCGAGCAGGATGCCTACGATTTTCCCGGTTTTTTCTGAAGCCTCACGAATACGCTTGATGCGCACCGCATGTTCTTCATGGTCGCCGTGCGAAAAATTCAAGCGTGCGACGTTCATTCCTGAATTTATCAGGGCTTCCAGTGTTTCCGGCGATTCACTCGCGGGTCCGATGGTACAAACAATTTTGGTTTTTCTCAATTGACTCACTCCATTTGGCATTTAAATTGATAATTCTTTGGATAAAGTATACAAACTCATATCGGTGTCATGTTCACCGGTAAACGCTTTTGTCATATCATAGTCTACCACTTGATGATTTTTCATGCCAATTGCGCGACCGCCAGGGCCCTCCAATAACACTTCCACTGCACGGGCTCCAAAAAGGCTTCCGAGGACACGGTCCCGCCCGGTAGGCGATCCGCCTCTTTGGATATGGCCGAGAACGGATACTCTGGTTTCAAGATCCACTTTGCCTTTTATCATTTCTCCTAGTTCATTGGCGCTCATTACACCTTCAGCCACAATGATGATACTGTGCTTTTTACCCCGTTTCTTCCCTTTTTGCAAACGGTCGATCATATCATCCATATCGAAATCCACTTCCGGAATCAGGATCGTTTCTGCGCCCCCCGCCAGACCGGCCCATAACGCCAGATCTCCAGCATCCCGGCCCATCACTTCGATGATGAACGTCCGTTCATGGCTGGTTGCGGTATCACGGATTTTATCGATCGCTTCGATTATGGTATTCAGTGCTGTATCGAACCCTATTGTGTAATCCGTGCCGGGAATATCGTTGTCGATCGTGCCAGGCACACCGACACATGGAAATCCTTTTTTAGTCAAAGCCATCGCTCCTTGGTAAGAGCCGTCTCCCCCGATGACAACCAGGCCTTCAATCCCGAATTTCTTCAATTGCTCGATCGCGCGGTCCTGGCCTTCTTCTGTTTTGAATTCTTCGCATCTGGCAGAATATAATTTCGTGCCGCCCCGCTGTATAATGTCTCCAACATCACCGGCTTCGAGTTTTTCGATATTGCCGGCCAATAAACCCTGATAGCCATAATAAATGCCGAAAACTTCGGTCTCATGAAAGATTGCTTTCCTAACGACCGCACGCACTGCCGCATTCATTCCCGGCGAGTCTCCGCCACTGGTTAACACTCCAATTCGCTTCATATTCCATGCCTCCTGATCTTCCTGATACTCTAATCACCTTACCACGATTTACAGCCTGCTGTCAGGTCAGTTCCCCTGAATTCCAAAGTAAAACAGCTGCCCGATTAAAAATGCCTATGTACACAAAAAAACCGCCGAAGCGGTTCCTATTCTGTAAATACACCGATTGCCTTGAATTTATTGTAGCGCTGATCGATCAGGGCCTCCGCATCAAGGGGATTCAGTTCACCCAATGATTTTTCAATTGCCTCAGACAACAGGGCTGCCTGTTTCAGCGGATCGTGATGTGCGCCTCCACGAATTTCAGGAATCATCCGTTCGATGATGCCCATTTCGAGAAGATCAGGCGCTGTGATTTTCATGGCTTCTGCCGCTGTTTGCGCCAAGGCGGAATCTTTCCATAGAATCGACGCCGCTCCTTCCGGTGAAATTACAGAGAAAGTGGAATTCTCAAGCATTAGGATATGGTTCCCTACACCCAGCGCCAAAGCTCCGCCGCTCCCGCCTTCACCTATTACGATGGAGATGACCGGCACTTCTAGACCTGCCATTTCAACCAGATTGCGGGCTATGGCTTCACTTTGACCGCGTTCTTCCGCTGCCTTCCCTGGATAAGCGCCTTTTGTATCGATCAAGCAGATGATCGGCCGTCTGAATTTCTCGGCCTGTTTCATCAGGCGCAATGCTTTGCGGTACCCTTCAGGATGCGGCATCCCAAAGTTTCTGCGGACATTCTCTTTTGTATCTTTGCCGCGCTGATGGCCAATCACCGTCACCGGCTGCCCTTGGAAAGAAGCGATGCCCCCGACGATGGCTTCATCGTCGCCGTAAAGGCGATCGCCATGAAGTTCGATGAAGTCATCAAAAACATGCGGTAAATAATCCAATGTGGTCGGACGGTTTGGATGCCGGGCAACCTGGACCCGGTCCCACGGCTTCATATCTTCGTAAATATCAATTTCCAATTTCTCCAGCCTCGTTTCCAAACTGGTGATTTCTGCGCTCAAATCCACTTCCGCATTCTCGGTGTATTCTTTCAGTTCTATTATTTTTTTTCGGAGCTGTATCAACGGCTCTTCGAACGGCAATGATTTCTGGACTTTCTTAGCCACGTGCCACAGCTCCTTTCGTATGCAATTTGATCAGTGAAGACAATGTCTTTTGCATTTTATGGCGGTGTACAACTGCATCCAGCTGTCCATGCGCCAATAAAAACTCGGCCGTCTGAAAATCTTCCGGCAATTTCTCGCGGACTGTCTGCTCAATTACACGCCGTCCCGCGAAACCGATCAGCGCTTTCGGTTCGGCGATATTGATATCGCCCACTGACGCGAAACTTGCAGAAACCCCGCCTGTTGTCGGATGGGTCAATACAGAGATGAATAATAATCCTTCATTGCTGTGGCGTTTCAATGCCACACTTGTTTTCGCCATCTGCATCAGCGATAAAACGCCTTCCTGCATCCGCGCACCGCCACTGGCTGTGAAAATGACAAACGGATAGCCTTTATCGGTAGCCAGTTCGATTGCGCGTGTGATCTTTTCACCGACAACCGACCCCATCGAGCCCATGCGGAAATGTGAATCCATTACAGCAGCGACCAAAGGCTGCCCGTCGATTTTTCCGACGCCTGTCAAAACAGCTTCATTAAGGCCGGTTTTATTGCTGTCGGCTTCGATTTTTTCGGTGTAACCTGGAAATCCAAGTGGATTTCCGCTTTTCAAATGATTATCAATGGATTCGAAAGAATCTTTATCCATCAAACTCTCCACTCTTTCATGCGCCGTCATTTTGCAATGATGATCGCATTTCGGGCAAACCTTTTGCAGCTTCGCCATCTCTTTTGTCAACACGATATGTTTGCATTCCGGACATTTGAACATCAAACCTTCAGGCACGTCTTTTGCAGCTTTGGAAGGTATTGTCGGATCGTTCCGTTCTCTATTGCGTTTGAATATGTCACGAATCATCGTCATCTTTTCCAGTCTCCTTTTGCAGCCATGCAATCCAGATTTTCAAACCGGAAGCGGCTTTTTCAGCATCCTGCCGCCTTATTGCAGCCAGGATATTCTCGAGCATTTCTGTTTCTTCCAATAATATGTGGCCTTTATATGGATTGCCGCTGTACTGCGCCAATAACAGCCAAATCTTCAAAGATAGCCGGTTTCCTGATAAAACCATGATCTCTTTGACAAAATCCTCCCGAGGAAAGAAATCTCTTTCGTTGATACGTTTCGAAAAACCAGACCAGACCGGCAATTGACTTGAAACGGCATCTCCACAAACAGTCAGGATTGCCGAAATTTCATGGATCATCCGAGTTTCCCAGACATCCTTCTGGGATTGATCATCCTGAAGTATAAAAGTTGAAAGAACTTCCACCAAGCGATGATTGCGGTGGTCTGATAAAAAAGTGCCTTCTCCTCTGCGGGTTTCAATCAATCCGAGCAACTCAAGACTTCTTAGCGCTTCCCGGATTGTTGAACGTCCCACATTCAATGTTTCAGCCAATTCCCTTTCAGATGGAATCCTGTCGCCAGGCCTGATATTTTCCTGGCTGATCATTTTGCGTATATCCAGGACGATGTCCAAATAACGTTTTGGTTGATTCATAACAGACCTCAGTTCCCATTTTTTTGAAAGTGGTCTGACCACTCATAGTCCTACAATACAAAAAAAAACGTCTGACGTAAAGAAAAAACTGCTTTTCCGATTGGAAAAGCAGTTACGTACTGATATTTTTACAGATGAGCGAGGTCCTGTTCATCCGGTTTTCAATTGTCCCCTGCACTTCGAGGATTGCATGTTCTTTAAGGATGGCGTTGTATTTCGCATATTCCTCAGGGAACAATGTGACAGATGCTGGACCTGTATCATCCTGCAGAGTGACAAATGCCATTGCATCACCTTTTTTAGTTCGGATCCTTTTGATCTCTTCAACCATCCCCAGCACGATCACCCGCTCTTTATCGCGTTTGTGTTTCAGGGATTTCAGCTCATCAAAACCTTTTTTACGCTGTGCTTTTTCCCTTTCGATGGGATGTGTCGACAGGTAGAAACCGAGCACTTCCATTTCCAGGTCCAATTTCAGGTTCTCTGGAATCGGTGACGCTTTGGTGTATTTCGGCTTCATGAAGCTTGAGCCCATATCATCAAAAAGCCCCGGCTCCTCATCCGGTTTAACGAGTTCCGCGTGCTTGACCGCACTGTCCAGTGACGCCAGCAGCGTTGCGCGATCAAGTTCAAAATCATCCAGTGCCCCGGCTTTTATAAGCGGTTCAAACGCTTTCCGGGTGAAATGGATGGCGGAAATCCGTTCAGCTACATTAAACAGGCTGGTGAACGGGCCTCCCTCTTTCCTGGCGGCAATTACCGCTTTTATGACGGTGCCGGGAACTCCTTTGACGCTGTTCAAGCCAATCCGTATTTTATTGTCCTCTATGGTGAACGATGTAAAGCTGTTCTGGATGGAGGGCGGCAAAACAGGAATCTTTTTCTCTTTGATCTCCTGCAGGAGCTGTTTCGTCTTTTCCGCATTGCCAGATGAATTGCCGAGCATTGCAGCATAAAAATAGATAGGATGATTCGCTTTCATATAAGCGAGCTGATATGAAATCATACTGTAAGCGACCGCATGGCTTTTCGGGAAACCGTAGTCGGCGAAACGCACGATCAGGTCATAGACTTCGGTGGCTTCACTTTCCTTGAAGCCTTTTTTTAAAGCCCCCTGCACGAAATGGACTCTTTCCTGAGCCAGGATTTCACGTTTCTTTTTGCTGACTGCGCGCCTTAATATATCCGCTTCTCCCAGGGAGAAACCGGCCATGCGGGCCGCAATCTGCATAATCTGCTCCTGGTAGACGATGACACCATGGGTTTCGGCCAGTACAGGTTCGAGAATCGGATGGACATAGGAAACAGCTTCCTGCTTGTGTTTTCTTTTGGCATAAAGCGGTATGAATTCCATCGGACCCGGCCTGAATAATGCGTTGACAGCAACAATATCACCGAAAGCGGTTGGTTTTATCTGCCGCAAAGCATTTCTCATCCCATCTGATTCCAGCTGAAACACGCCGCTGGTGTCTCCGGCCGCCAATATTCTATAGGTATTTGCATCATCCAAAGGCAATTTCCGATAATCGATCGACTTGCCGGTACCCCTGGACAGAAGTTTTTTAATCTGTTCCAAGATGGTCAAATTGCGTAAACCCAGAAAATCCATCTTCAATAAACCGATGGCTTCGAGCTCTCCCATCGGCCATTGAGTCAAATAGATCCCTTCGTTGCCTTCTTCGATCGGTACATAATCCACCAGTGATGACGGGCTCAGAATGACGCCAGCCGCATGGGTTGAAGCATGGCGCGGCAAACCTTCCAGCTGCAGCGCGGTTTTAAACCATGTTTTTCGTTCCTCACGGGCAATGATCCAATCGTTCAATTTAGCATTTTCCTTTAAGGCGGACCTTAGGGTTGTGCCCGGACGGCTGGGGATCATTTTTGAAATGGCATCGAGGTCTTCAGATTCGAATCCAAAAACGCGAGCCGTATCCCTAGCCACCGCCTTAGCAGACAGAGTACCGAATGTGATGATTTGCGCGGTTCTGGCCTGTCCGTATTTATTCGCGACATATTCCACCACTTCGTGTCTTCGGTGATCGGCGAAATCGATATCGATGTCCGGAAGCGTAACCCGTTCCGGATTCAGGAAGCGTTCAAAGAGCAAGCCATGTTCAAGCGGATCGACATCTGTAATCTGAAGAGAATAGGCAACCAGTGAGCTGGCGGATGAACCACGTCCCGGGCCGGTCATGATCCCTTCATTCCTGGCGAATTTCATAAAATCCGAAACGATCAGGAAATAATCAATATACCCCATCGATTTAATGACACCCAGCTCATAGTCCAGTCTTGCGAGATAATCTCCTGAAACGGGTTTCACATTCAGCCTGTCGATCAGCCCGTCCAGACAAAGTTTTTTTATGTATTCCGCTTTGTCCACTTGGCTGTCCAATGGAAAAACGGGCAAAAGCTGCCGATTGGTCTGTATGGCGACTTTACAGCTTAAAAGCATCTGCTCGGCAGCATCAAGCCATTCGGGGCGGTCGGAAAACCAATTCTTAAACTCTTCTGAAGTTGGTGCATAAGCGTTTGTATGTTCCGGCTGAAGACGCTGATCATCTGAAAGTTTCAACCCTTGCCCGATGGCGGATGCCACTTCGTACGCAAACGCCCCTTCTTTTTTCAGGTACTTCACTTCTTGAGTCGCCATGATCGGCATTGCGACCCGGTTGCAAGCTTCAATGAAACCCCTTTCGTTGTCAGAGACATTTCCGCCAGGGCGCTGCACGCTGCCATAACAATAGCCGCCAAAAAGTTGAGAAGTATAATCGAAGACATCATTGCGGTCGGTCAATGTCCACTGGACTGAATTCGGTATCACACAGATGAGTCCTTCTTTGTAAGCCTTCAGCCATTGTTCCGGAATCGCCTTCCGGTTTCTTGTCGCCAAAGCGCTGGATATCTTCAGCAGATTGCCATAGCCTTTATTGGACTGAGCGTACAGCACAACCGGATAAGGCTGCCCGTCGTATTCAATGGATGTTGAAAAACCGAGCACCCCGTGGATGCCGGCTTGGTGGCATGCTTCCCAAAATGGCAGCACACCGTAAAGTTTTGAATTGACGATTGCGACCGAAGAAGTTCCCTGTTCTTTCAAAAAAGGGAAAAGTTCATCAAGGCGCACCGTGCTCTTCAACAGATCTGCCGACGTACTTATACATGGATATACCATTGACAAAACAATCCCTCCTTTCTTATTCCGCTGTTGCGCAAATTTCTTTCAGCCGGGTAATCACTTGTTCAGCTTCTTCCCATGAATAAGCTGTTGCTCCGGAAGCCATCGGGTGGCCTCCGCCGTTGAATTCTTTGGCCAGTTCGTTGATCACTGGACCTTTTGAGCGCAGGCGCACACGAATCTCATTTTCTTCTTCGATGAAAATTACCCAGGCCTTCATCCCTTTTACATTTCCAAGTGAGCTGACAAGCAATGAAGTTTCGGTTGCGGTCACTTCAAATTCCCTTAAGATGTCCAAAGTGATTTTCACGTAGGCAGCGCCGTTTTCATCCATTTTGAAGTTCTGGTACATATAGCCCTGCAGATGCAAAAGCTTTCTTTCCATTTCATACATTCCGTTGTGAAGCTCATTGCGGTCAAAATCACTCTTGATCAGTTCACCGGCAATCCGGAGAGTTTTTTGTGTTGTGCTCGGGAAAAGGAAACGGCCCGTATCGCCGATGATGCCCGCATACAGCTGACGTGCGGCGGCAGCCGGCAGCTCCCAATTTTCCTGAACCTGGCCCACTTCGAATAATTCGTAGATAAGCTCGGAAGAAGAGCTTGCACCGGTATCCACCAACAGTAAATCGCCATATGCATCATCATTGGGGTGATGATCTATTTTAATGAGTTTGTCCCCTTGTAAATAGCGCTGATCGTCAATCCGCCCTGTATTGGCGGTATCAGTTACAATAACCAGCGCACCATTATAATCTTCATCAGCGACGTTATCCTGGGTGCCGAGGAATCCCATTGTCGAATCGTGTTCCCCTGCGGCCAGTATTGTTTTTTCAGGATAATTATATTCCAGTATGTATTTTAAACCCAGCTGTGACCCGTATGCATCCGGGTCAGGCCTTACATGCCGATGGATGATGATCGTTCCATATTGTTTAATTGTGTCGATGATTTGACTGTTCATTGGGCGTTCCTCCGTTTTTCAAGGAAATCCATTCGCATTCGGGCACATTTCTCAGTACAATAGAAGAAAGTTTTGGAATACAGGAGGTCCTTATGCTAATTTTTATATTTTTAATGATTTTTTCAATTGTGTTTTATTTTTATTATAAAACAAAGCAGTTCCGCGCGACATTGCCAATCCGCAGAAAATGGTACGCATCTACAGCAGCTTTCTTTCTCGGGTGCTTCGGAGTATTTCTGGGCATCGACCTGTTAGTCGTCTTCCAGACGCCAATCACATATATAGTCGCCGGCATTTTTATCATTCTAGGGCTGGCATTTTGCATTCATAATTACAAAGCAGCAAGGCATTACCATAAGTTCGTAGCTGAAGAAACGCGGCTGAACGAATAGCAAATCCCCCTCTGGATGAGGGGGTTTTTTATTTTCTTAACGATCCAACAATTGGAACGTCAGCATGGCCTTACCGACAATCTCCCCTTCGAATGACACTTCGACATCCACCTTCGCCGATTTGCGGCTGATGTCCAAAATTGAAGGTTTGATGTAAATCAGGGAGTCCAGCTGGACCGGCTTAAGGAAGTAGATCGTCATATTTTCAAGCACACTGTCTTTTCGATTTTTCGTCTTCAATGCGCTGGTCGCGGCTTCTGACAGGATCGTCGTATAAGCCCCGTACGATATCGAACCATATGAATTGGTCATTTGTGGCGTCACCTTGAATTCCAAAGACAGCTTTTCGTGCGGCTTCATCTGCAGCTGGCTGATAATGATATCATCTATCGTTTCACCCTGCTGCGGTTGCCGCTGCGCTGTTTGGATCGCCTTCAGCACATCCTGCCGGCTGATTACTCCGCATAATTTCCCTTGGTCATCAATGACCGGCAAAAGATCGATTCCCTCCCATATCATCCGGTGACCGGCTGACGCTACACTTGTTTGCAGCGTGACCGTGATGGGATCTTTCGTCATGGCTTTTTCAACGCTGTCGTCATCCGTATAACCGATGATGTCCCGCGAAGTCAATATCCCGATTATCCTGCCTGAATCATCGACAACCGGAAAACCGCCATGGGTCGTTTCCTTGTTCAATTCACGGTAACGGCTGATCGGATCCAGATGATGTAGATAATGGGTGTTTTCGAGCGGTATTAAAATATCCTCAATCAAAAGGATTTCTTTCTTGATCAATTGGTCATAAATGGCCCGGTTGATCATAGTGGCCACGGTAAATGTGTCGTAGCTGGTGGAGATGACCGGAAGTTCATATTCATCCGCCAGTTTCTTGACTGTATCGGACGCGTCAAAGCCACCGGTCACTAATACAGCGGCACCAGCCTGAAGCGCATATTCATGGGCTTTGAAGCGATTTCCTACGATCAGCAGGTTGCCTGCTTCCGTATACCGCATCATGTCTTCGAGCTGCATCGCGCCTATGACAAATTTGGTCAATGATTTATGCAATCCAGTCCGTCCGCCAAGTACCTGTCCATCAACAATATTGACGATTTCCGCGTATGTCAGCCGCTCGATATTCTCTTTCTTTTTCCGTTCGATACGGATTGTGCCGACACGCTCAATCGTGGAAACAAGCCGTTTGTTCTCAGCTTCTTTGATCGCACGGTAAGCTGTCCCTTCGCTGACCTGCAAATCTTTCGCTATCCGGCGGACGGATATTTTTTCCCCGACTTCAAGTGTTTCAATATAATCCAGTATCTGTTCATGTTTTGTCGCCATGATTTCACCCATTCTTTCTGCGTTCCTGATGCTTTTAGTGTACCATATTTCCTAATACAGAAACCCCCGAAGAACGATTGCTCTCCGGGGGTTTTGCGCTTATATTTCGAACTCGTCGCCAGCTTTCATAACTTTCACATCAGAGCCTTTGACCAATTCCTTGAATTTTTCAGGGTCCTGCTTAATCGGCGGGAACGTATTGTAATGGATAGGAACAACTGTTTTCGCTTTCAGGAGCTCCGCCGCATAGGCTGCGTCTTCAGGGCCCATCGTGAAGAAATCACCGATCGGCAGGAACGCGACGTCAATATCATTCCGTTTGCCGATCAGCTCCATGTCCCCGAACAAATCGGTATCTCCTGCATGATAAACCGTTTTTCCTTCCGCTTTGAAAAGAATTCCGGCGGGCATGCCGCCATATATTACATCCCCGTCTTCCGTTGTATAGGAAGAACTGTGGAACGCTTTCGTATATTTGACGGTTCCGAAATCGAATTCCTTCGCACCGCCCAGATTCATGCCGACCGTTTCAAAGCCGAAAGTTCCGAGATAATTCGCCAGTTCGACCGGCGCCACTACCGTGGAATCATTTTCTTTCGCGATATCCACCGTGTCGCCGACATGGTCATTATGCGCATGTGTAAGGAGAATCACATCCGGCTTTTCATTGCTTGCATTCAGGTCGCAAAGCTTATTGCCATCGATGAATGGGTCGATTAAAATCGTTTTTCCTCCAGTCATTATTTTGACGACTGAATGTCCGTGATAAGAAATTTTCATTTTATCCCTCCATTTAAGTATGCGTTCAGTTTCTAGCTGTCTTATACCCTCATCTTTGTTATGCTACACATATAGAGGAGGAATTTACATATGAATAAAATCAGCAATCTGCAGAAATACCTGAAAGAGAATAATATCGATGCAGCATTCATCACTAACCCGGATAATGTGTTTTATTTCACGGGATTCAAAAGCAATCCGCACGAACGGCTTCTCGGGGTCATGATTTTCAGCGATTCCGAACCTTTTCTGATTTGTCCGCAGATGGAAATTCCCGATGCCAAAAATGCCGGGTGGAACGGCAAGATTGCCGGACATACAGATACAGATAACGCCATGGAGATCCTGTACCGGACAGCCAGTGAAGCAGTCTCCTCCATATCTGCACTGGCAATCGAAAAGAGCCATATGATTGTAGAGAGATATGATGCGATCAATAAATTCTTCAACTCACCGGATATCGTTGGGATTGACGAAATAACAAGCGCCATGCGCGTCATCAAGGATGCTTCTGAAATGGAGATCCTCAGAGAAGCAGCGGAACTTGCCGATTACGCGATTGAAGTCGCTGCAAAAACGATCAAGGAAGGCATTACTGAAATTGAAGTCATGACTGAAATCGAACTTGCATTGAAAAAACGCGGTGTGACACAAATGTCATTTGATACCACTGTATTGACCGGAGACCATGCTGCTTCTCCGCACGGCAAGACTGGAGACCGCAAATTGCAAAAAGGTGATCTCGTCCTGTTTGACCTCGGAGTCGTCCACAAAGGCTATTGTTCGGATATCACCCGCACACTGGCTCTGGGTGAACCGGGTGAAGAACAGAAAAAAGTCTATGACATTGTGCTGAAAGCCGAACTGGCTGCCCTGAATGCCGTCAAACCGGGCGTTACAGCAGCTGAACTGGACGGTATTTCACGGGGTGTCATCGAAGAAGCGGGATACGGCGAATATTTCACTCACCGACTTGGCCACGGACTCGGCATTTCTGTCCATGAGTTCCCTTCACTTCACGGATCGAATGATATGAAAATGGAAGCAGGCATGGTCTTCACCATAGAACCTGGAATCTATGTTCCCGGAAAAGTTGGCGTAAGAATTGAAGACGATCTTGCCGTTACTGAGGATGGAGTCGAAGTTTTGACGAAATATCCGAAAGAACTCCAAATCATCGATAACTAAAAAAAAAGCTGCGCTGGAATTTTATCCGGCGCAGCTTTTCATATTCATGCAGACTGCATTGCAGCTGCAAGCGTCTATTCTTTTATGCCAACAATTCGTCGACTGATTTGTATTCAACACCTTGATCATCGGCAACCGCTTTATAAGTTACATAACCATCAAGCGTATTTACACCTTTTTTCAAAGCTTCGTTTTCAAGAATTGCCTGTTTGTAGCCTTTGTTTGCAATTTGCACTGCGTAAGGGACAGTGACGTTCGTCAAGCCGATTGTGGACGTCCGCGGAACTGCGCCAGGCATATTCGCAACTGCGTAATGCACAACATCATGCTTGATATATGTCGGCTGGTCGTGGGTCGTAATGCGGTCGCTCGTTTCGAAAATACCGCCCTGGTCAATTGCGATATCGACCACAACTGAGCCCGGTTTCATCGATTTGATCATGTCTTCTGTAACCAATTTAGGGGCTTTCGCGCCTGGGATCAAAACGGCACCGATCACAAGATCCGCTTTTTCAACAGCATCCGCGATATTCAACGGATTCGAAATCATCGTCTGTACATCCTGGCCGAACAAATCGTCCAGTTGGCGCAGGCGATCCGGATTCAAGTCGAGAATTGTGACATTGGCACCCATTCCCACAGCTACTTTGGCAGCATTCGTCCCCGCTACCCCGCCACCGATTACTGTGACTTTACCACGTGAAACTCCAGGGATCCCACCTAGGAGGATTCCGCCACCGCCATGGATTTTTTCCAGGAACTGAGCACCGATCTGAGTTGACATTTTACCGGCAACTTCACTCATCGGCGTTAATAACGGCAATGAGTTATTCGACAGCTGCACAGTCTCATAAGCGATTCCGATCACTTTCGAATCCAGCATCGCTTTTGTCAATTCCGGCTCAGGCGCAAGATGCAAATACGTGAACAGGATCATTCCTTCGCGGAAATAGCCATATTCAGATGCTGTCGGCTCTTTTACCTTCATGATCATTTCCTGGTTCCATGCTTCTTCGGCAGTCGCAACAATTTTCGCACCGGCAGAACTATAGTCTTCATCAGTAAATCCGGAACCCAGACCTGCTCCAGCCTGAATGAACACTTCATGTCCGTACAATGATAAGTTGACAACGCCAGATGGTGTCATTGCTACTCTGTTCTCGTTATTTTTCACTTCTGTTGGAACTCCAATACGCATGGTGAAACCCTCCATTAATCTTTAATAGGAAATATAGATTAGAAATTTTATACTTCAAAGCAAATCCATTCTATCAGATATTATTAAACTTTGCCCAACTTTATTTACCGATTTGAAAATCTTTTATTTTATCCCTTTATCAGAGCAATATTTTTCTGGATTATTATGTAATATTCGAATTATACATTAATTTTATTCTATATTGAAATAACTTTAATCAGGCATTTTAATTTTATCCATATTTTGGACACAGGTTTTAAGCGATTTTTTCAAGAAAAAGAAGGAGCTGGTACTGCTTGTATCGAATTTCATAAATAGAACAGGAGGAATGTAATCATGACATTAAAATATGAACAAATTCTTGTAGCAGTGGATGGCTCGAAAGAAGCGGAGTGGGCTTTCAAAAAATCAGTGGGCATTGCCACACGCAATAACGCAACTTTGAACCTGGTCAACATCATCGACACCAGATCTTTTGCGGCAATCGAAGCCTACGATCGTTCCATCGCCGACAGAGCGCAGAAATTCGCAGAAGACCTCTTGGCCGACTATAAGAAAGAAGCGACAGCGGCAGGCGTACAGAATGTAAACATCGTTGTGGATTACGGTTCACCCAAAACTATGATTTCTCGCGATCTTGCGAAAAAAGTGCATGCTGACCTGATTATCTGCGGAGCAACCGGTCTGAATGCAGTTGAACGATTCCTGATCGGCAGCGTATCCGAACATATCGTGCGCTCAGCGAATTGCGATGTACTCGTAGTCCGTACGGACGATGCCCCGTCAGATTTGCAAGGAAGAGCAGACCAATCACAAAATCCAACAGCTTAAACGGCAAGCACAAAAAACCCTTTTCCAGTGACGGAAAAGGGTTTTTTTCTATCTGTTATTCAGCCAGCTCGTAGCCGCAGGATAAGATGGCTGTTTCAGCCAAAACAATCAGCGAATCAAGGTAAAAATCAGGCAGGTTCATTTCCTTTTTCACAATGGAAAGTTCAGTACAGCCTAATACGACCCGGTCGCATCCCTGCTTTTCCATATAATTGACGATTTCCCGCCATGTATCCTTATCTGCATTTTTTCCGGCTTTGATATTGTCATAGATAATGGACATGACTTTTTCCTGGATTTCCTCGCTTGGCAAAACAGGTTCCAGTCCATATTCACTTGCTGCATGCTGATAGACTTTGGATGTTACTGTACCGGTAGTGGCAAGTATACCCACTTTTTTCGCGCCTTGTTCAGCTGCCCGATTCATCGTTTCGCGGATCATATGGATAACAGGCACAGGCGAACCTTGCTGAAGCTCATCATAAAATGTGTGAGCTGTATTGCAGGGAATGATGATGACCTCCGCCCCGATTGAAGACAGTTTTTCCATATCGTCAATCATGACAGGAACAGGATTCTCATCGGATCTTCCCATGATGAACGCTGTACGATCAGGAATGCGTGTATTATTCGTTATAATCGAGTTTACATGATCCTGGTCTTTTGCAGCCTTTGTCCGGCGGACGATCATTTCACCTATAAACATAGTCGCAAGCGGCCCTACCCCGCCAACGATGCCCAGTGTTTTCTTTTCCATAGCTTATGACAGACCTTTATTATTAAAGTATTTTTTATACTTTCGATGATAGTTCAAATTATTCAATGTCAATTTGAACCAGCGTTTTGCATTGAAATCTTTTTTGTAGAATAAGGAATTCGTTACTTTCCCTTCTTTAATCAGACGTTTCGCTTCATTTTTCAATACTGTATTTTGCGCGTATTTGAAAAGCACTTTTTTAGGGATGATGAGCCACAGATGCTTGTCTTTGGCATAAACCAGATTCTGCGGTTTATTGAAGATATGATCATCCGCTACATATTGCATGAGATTGTGTCCGCTTGCGGTGACGTAATAACTGCTGCGCCCATTACGCAAATTGATCTCGAATAATTTGTAAGAATCATCACGCGCGTCATACTTCATATCAAAGTTGGCAAAACCGGTATAGCCTATATCCTCGAGGAAGAAGCGGACTTTATCCATGAGTTTCTGGTCAAAAGTATTGATGATTGCAGCGTAACTGCCAATGCCTTCCGGAGAATGCTCTTCAAGAATCGGATTGCCGAGCGCCATCAGTTTAACTTTCCCGTCTTTTCCGACATACGCATTCAAAACCCGCATGAAAGAATCATCACCCGGTATGAATTCCTGGATAGTCAGGTTGTCTTTATAGGAAGAACTGTAGATGGCGTCAAGAATCGCATCCTTTTCCGCTTTATCGTGTGCGACAAAAACCTTCTTTTTGCCTGGGAACGAACAATTCCAATAAGCGACTGAATTGGATGCCTTGATGATGATCGGATATGAGAAGTTAGGTGTAAACTCTTTGTAATTCTCATATGTGCAAAGATCTGTACGGGGATAGCTGAAGCCATACTGTTCACATATATCATAGAAGTTTTCTTTGAGGACCAGACGATCCATCAGTTTTTCATCAATATACGGAACAGCAAAATAAGGAGTCAGCTTATCTTTGTTGCGAATGATGAGTTTCGCGTAGTCATCTCCGCAGGCAAGCAGCAATAGCTTTCTCCCTTTAAATTCCTCTGCAATCCTCAGGACAGAAGGAAGAAAATTTTCTTCTTCGTTCAAGTTTTCAATCACACGAAAAGTCAGAATGTCACTGTGCTGGGTTGCAGAAAGATTGGACCTCCCCAAAACCAGCGGCTTAATGCCATATGCCTCATAAAAAGACCGGGCCATTCCATACGCGTTCATATCAGAACCCAGAAGCACCGGAAGAAATTGGGTTTCTTTCTTGTTTGCAGTCAAGTTTATCAGCTCTCTTTTAATTTATTATAATCCTAGTCTATCATATTCCGGGTCGCCTTCATTGTTTATAGGCATTCCCTCTGCCACTTAAATATCCATCACAATCAATAATTATAGCATTTTCAAACAGCTTTATAGAAACTCTAACCCTGAATGAGGAGAAATTACTTGAATCAGCTTGCAATAAACAGGAAAAAGGACGGATACAGTCCGTCCTTTCTCTATATCCTTTATATCGTAAAAGGAAACGTAGTTTTGAAACATTCACATTACAGCCAAATACTTCAGGCTTTTCACTAATCCATTTCTTCCTTCAATTGAGCAACTTCATCCTCCAGCTGGCCTATCCTGTGATGGATCTTATAAAAAATCGGAATATAAGCGATCACCACTATTGCCATCCACATCATACAGGAACACTCCTTCATTTTATAGGATCAGCGAGTTCATTTTACTATCAGCACCGGCATCTCGACCTTATTCAGTACTGCGCGGCTGACACTCCCAAGGACCATTTCCTGCATCGGGTTCAATCCTCTTTTGCCCATTATCAGGATGTCGAAATTTCGGTCATTCGCATATTCAGCAATTACGTGTGAAGGGACCCCATAAACCATTTCCACTTTATGAAAAACCATTTCTTTCTCAAGCAATTCTATAATCGGCTGGATTTTCTTCTGGCGTGCCAGCTCAATTTCAGCTGAAGCTTTGCGATGGATTTCCTCGCTCCCAGCCTCATTGTGATCGATGACATAAATTATCGTCACTTCTGCTCCCTTAACCAATGCAGCTAACTTTACCGCTTCTTTGGCGGCCCGAAATGAATTTTCAGAGCCGTCTGCCGCTATTAAAATCGACCGGTACATAGTTTCCACCCCTTCGAACGGTGATTGGTGTTTTGCCTCTTAAAGAAGAATTCTATAAAAACCTGATTAACCCTTTATTATAGGAGTGAAAAAGTGCATAAAAATAAAAAAAGCGGCCTCGGTGAGGTCCGCTTTTTTGGATGTACTTTTTTGCTTTGGGGGTTCTGTTGTCCAGCCGCCCAGCTCTTCGGGTCATAAGCCAGCTCAGCTGCCGTGGCAAAAAACGCCACTCTGCTGATCCGTCTTATGCCTTTCAGAGCTTAACGGGCGCTGTCGCTTTTCTTTGTCCAGACTCCAGCCGCCCAGCTCTTCGGGTCATAAGCCAGCTCAGCTGCCGTGGCAAAAAACGCCACTCTGCTGATCCGTCTTATGCCTTTCAGAGCTTAACGGGCGCTGTCGCTTTTCTTTTAAACCCCCATCTTACGGCGTGTGTTGTTGACTTTCTTCGTTTGCTGGCTCTTCATCTTTTTTGTTTCGGAAGATGCGTTGCCGCTTCCCTTTTTATTGGAAGCCTGATTCTTCTTGGCTTCAAGCTGGCGCTTAACAGCTTCCTGCAAGCTCACTTTTTTTGGTGTTTCATTGGACTCACTCACGTGTCATCCCTCTTTTCAATTGGACTGATGCAATAGTTCTGCTGCTTTCAGTATAGCATATTTCCGCTATTTTATTCCTTGTTTTCTTTAAACCAATTATTGACTTGTGTAAAGAATTTTGCCATTGAATCCGGTTTCGACATATTCGGGACTCTCGCCAACAAGACTTCTCTCGGGGCTTTAATCCCTTCTTTTTTCTTCTGCAAGACCAGGATCCCTTTTGCATGCGAAGAATTTTTAAAGAGCGTGTCCGGCAATTCCATTACTGCTTGAATATCAGCCGTTTTCTTCAGATAATTATGCAGCTGTCCTGCCATCGGCGATTCAAATAATGCTTTCGGTACGATGAAGAACAGGTAACCCCCTTCGGCCGTGTGTTTCAGGGATTGTTCGATAAAAAGGTGATGTGCATAGGACATTCCTTCTTCCGCTTTCAATTCATACGTTGCTGCATTCTCATCATTGGGATAATATCCAACCGGCAAATCTGATACCACTGCATCAACCGGATCTATCATCAGTGGCTGCAGAGCATCCTGCAAATAGAGCGTCACCGGCTGCTGAACCAGATTGCCCGTATTCGATGCAAGCTTGATGAGCAGGTCGTCAATTTCCACTCCGGCACCCACCAATTTCCCATCGAGATAATTCATGACCGTGAAGATTAAGTTGCCGGTTCCGACAGCCGGATCCAAAATGGTCGCCTGGTCTTTTTTCACGAATAATTCCACAAGATAGCCCATCAGCAATCCCAGCGCATCCGGTGTCATCTGATGATGAGGCTGAATATGTTCCTTCATGCCTTTCAATACAGCAAGCTGGATGGCTTTACGGATATCTTCCTTGCCCGCTTCTTCTTCCGGCTGGATAAATCCGTCCAGCCATTTTTCAGTAGTGATCAACAGGCTTTCCAGATAGGAATTTTCCTGCTCCTTCTGGATTTCGGAAGTGTTCTTATCGATAAAATTAAATACATTTTCCATTGCTGAATTCATTAGTTCTCCGTCCTCAATAAGGAAACCCACTCGAATGAGTGGGTTCCAAGTATTATTTTGTCAGCTCTTTTACAGCTTCGATCGCTTTATCATAATCCGGATGATTCGTTCCCTCGGGAACATATTCCACATAAGTCACTTTATCATTTTCATCCACCACAAATATGGAGCGTGCCAGCAACCGCAGTTCCTGCATCGTGACACCGAATGCTTCACCAAAAGAAAGATCACGGTGATCGGAAAGTGTAGTAAGGTCTTTGGCTTCATTTACTTCAACCCAGCGTTTTTGTGCGAAAGGCAAATCACAGGTAACATAATAGACTGCGACACCGTCTCCCAGTGATGAAGCTTCATTGCTGAAACGTTTCGCCTGATCCGAACAAACACTGGTGTCCAAGGATGGTGATACGCTGAACAACCTGACTTTTCCAGCTGTATCCTGGGCAGTCACCGGATTCAAATCGTTGTCGAGCACTGTGAAATCCGGAATTTGGTCTCCAACTTTGACTTCTTTGTTTGGTAAGGTAACAGGATTTTCATGAAATGTAACTTGTACCATTCAAACGCCTCCCTTTCAGATTACTTTCATCATACTAAAAGGCGCTCTCTTCTTGCAACCCAGACCCATTGTCCCGGACTTTTCGCATCATTTTCCGCTTTCTGTACGACTGTTCATGCACCACTGTCGTATCAGCGAAGAAATCATGGACCCCCTGTTTCAGCGGAGTGAATCCTACGATGAAATAAAGCGGAAGAATGGTAACCGAGATTAAACGGCCGATCCATTCCCTGAACAGCAAAGTACCCCAATCGAGTTTATCATTTTTCAACGGCACCACTTTGATGGCGAAAATCATTTTACCGATTGTCTGGCTGAAGAATTTCGTCATCAACACAAAATACGTGTAAAACAGGACAGCCGATAAAATGGCGAAAGGCGCGTACCAATCGGACGAATCCACTGAAATGCCAAACAGTGCGAATACCGGTTTCAATAGAATGGACGTGACCCCCGAAATCACAAGGAGGTCAATCAGGTAAGCCCAGAAACGGATCCAGAAACCGGCCGGCTTCCGTTCATAGAACATCACTTCTTCATATTGCTTTTGAACCGGCTGAGAATTCACATCTTCAATATGTGCCGGTTTTTCAGGATTAATATTGTCTGCCATAATCGCCCCTCCTTATTTATCACCATACAGATACATCATGCGGGGTGAACTGTATTCGGTCATCAGCTTCGCCAGCATCTGCGATTCGATATCATTTCCGAACAGCGATTGAACTTTCACGTTAAGCAAAGAACCCCAGCTTTGGGATACTCCGTATTTGAAAACCTGTGCATCCGTTAACTCAAAATCATTTCGCAACGCCGCAATTACATCTTCTTCATAGCCAAAGTCATCAGCAAGATTCGCTTCCACTGCCTGGCGCCCATTCAAGATGCGGCCGTCAGCTACAGCACGGACTTCCTCTTCCGGCATGTCACGGCCTTCAACAATAATATCGACAAAGTTTTGATAAGAGTCATTTAACATTTCCTGCAGTAATTCACGTTCTTCTTCAGTCATATCACGAGTCGGACTCATGATGTCCTTATAGGGGCCTGACTTGATCGTTACAAAATCAACACCGTAGCGTTCAGCAAGTTCTCCATAATTGACGCTTTGCATGATGACCCCGATCGAACCGGTCAATGTTTCTTTGTTTACAAAGATTTTATCAGCCGGTGCGGCGATGTAATATCCGCCAGAAGCGGCCATTGCTTCCATGGAAACGTAAAATGGTTTACCTGTTTCTTCCTGGATTTCTGTAATTTTGTCATATATTTCTGCTGACTCCACTACACCGCCTCCTGGGGAATTGATTGTCAGCATAACCGCTTTGACACTGTCATCTTCTTTAATCTGCTCCAGCTGACTCATGAAAAAATCATGGTTATAGCCGGCTGTGCCAAATAAAGGAGAAGCTTCTCCCGTATCCTGGATGGCTCCGTCAACTTCAAGGACAGCAATCCGCGAATTCGCGCTTCCTTGTTCAATGACCGTTTCTTCGAATTGATTCGACTCCGCTGCCATCAGCTCATCGAAACTGCCGGCAAAATCACTTTGGAACAGTGAATATACTGAATTGACCAATATAGAAACCACCAGCACCGCTGCTGCAACAACAAGCGCAATCCACCTTTTTGTATTCATAAAAAATTCCTCCTTTATTTCTATAGTAATTATACGGTCCAATCCCAAAAACGTTTCATTGCTTTTTACTGTATGCGATCGGATCCGCAACTTTTTCGCGCCGGATTTTTCTGGCTTCAGCCATTTTGGACGCGGTGAATAGAATCAGCGCCACCCAGATGAATGAAAAGGAAATCAAACTTGTCCGGTTGAATTCTTCTCCGTACATCAATACACCGATTATGAGCATCATTGTCGGAGCGATGTACTGCAGGAAGCCGATCATGTACATCGGGATCAAAGGAGCTCCTGTGGCAAAAAGCACCAATGGCAAAGCTGTCACAGCTCCGCTTAAAATCAGCAATCCGTCCGTTTCGATGTTCACCGTGGTAAAGGCCACTCTGTCGATAGCGAATAAGTAAATATAAAAGGCAGTCGCCACAGGCAGAACAAATAGAGTTTCCAGCGCCAGACCCCGCAAGGCATTCAATTTGATCGTCTTTTTAATCAAACCATAAAACGCGAAACTAAAAGCCATGCCTAATGCCATCCACGGAAATGCGCCATAGGAAACAGTAAGGATTCCGACGCCGATCGCGGCCAGCACAAAGGCGACTTTTATGGCTGGGGTCAATTTTTCTTTCAGGAAGAAAACGCCCAGCAGCATTGACACCAATGGATTGATGTAATAGGCCATGCTCGTTTCAACAATCCGGTCATTGGTCACGGCAAATATGTAGAGGAACCAGTTCAGGGTTATTAAATACGAAGCCAGCATCAATGTAAAAAATGCTTTTTTTGATTTCCATAAAGATCGAAGGTCGGCGAACAGCTTTCTATGGCCGCCAATCGCGAAAATAAAGGCCACAGTAACCCAGAAAGCCCAAAAAATTCGCGCTGCCAGGATTTCGTCACTTGGAACATGTCCAAGCTGCTTCCAATAAATTGGAAGGACTCCCCACATCGCGTACGTCAATATTGTATAAATGATTCCTTTTTTCTCATCAGCCATGTAGGTTAATCACCATTCTTTAATTATTTTCAATACCGAAATATTATTCAATTATAGGCTCCAAGCTGAGCTAAGGCAATAATAAAAGCAGCCAAGAGCCGACCGAACTTTCTTCGGCCAACTCTTGGCTGCTTTACTGTTTACTTATTCATTTCCTTTTGGCGCAGTTCGACACGGCGAATCTTCCCGGATGCGGTTTTCGGCAATTGCCCCAAAAATTCGACCGATCTCGGGTATTTATACGGAGCTGTCAATTCCTTGACATAGTTCTGCAGTTCTTTCACCAGATCTTCTGAAGGCTCAACCCCTTCAATGAGAACCACGAAAGCTTTTACTACGGTGCCCCGGATTTCATCCGGCGAACCGACTACGGCACATTCCTGTACTTTGGGGTGTTTCACCAATGCGTCTTCTACTTCAAACGGCCCGATTGTGTAGCCGGAAGAAATGATGATGTCATCTCCCCGTCCTTCGAACCAGAAATAACCATCGTCATCTTTTGAAGCTTTATCTCCTGTTACATAATAGTCGCCGCGAAATTGCATTTTCGTCCGTTCATCATCGTTGAAATAGCCTTTGAACAAAGCCGGCGTTTCGGCGTGTACCGCAATATCCCCGACTTCTCCTGCAGGACACGGCTGTCCGAATTCATCGATGATTTCCACCTTATTGCCCGGAGTAGGCTTGCCCATGGAACCGATTCGGATTTCCATTCCCTTCATAACGCCGACGAGCAATGTGTTTTCAGTCTGGCCATAACCGTCTCTCACTTCCAGCCCGAAATGCTCTTTGAAGACATTGATGACTTCCGCATTCAACGGCTCCCCTGCAGATACAGCGCTGTGAAGTGATGATAAATCGAAATCAGCGAGATTTTTCTGTTTCGCCATCAGCCGGTACTCTGTTGGTGTACAGCAGAGCACGTTGATCTTTTGCCTTTCGAGTATCTGTAAATACGTGTCCGGATCGAATTTCCCGTTATATACATAGCCGGTGGCACCGCTGCCCAAAGTAGCAAGGAACGGGCTCCAGATCCATTTTTGCCAACCGGGGCTGGCGGTTGCCCACACAAGGTCCCCTTCTTTGGCGCCAAGCCAGTGCTCAGCGGATGTGCGCAGATGGGCATATGCCCATCCATGGCTGTGAACCGCTCCTTTTGGATTGCCGGTTGTACCGGAAGTATAAGATAAAAATGCCATATCATCATTATGTGTTGCCGCTTTTTCATACTTGTCAGAGGCATTTTCCATCTCCTGAGTCAATGAAATCCACGAATCGACCGAATTGCCGATGACAAAATTCACTGTCTGGTCCATTTCGGGCACCTCACTGAATTGGTCCATGAAAGGTTCATAAGCGACTACAGCTTTTGCTCCGCTATGATTCAATCTATAGGAAATATCTTTCGCACGGAGCATTTCTGAACTTGGAATAACAATCAGTCCAGCTTTTAACGCTCCGATATATGTAATATATGCTTCTATTAATCTTGGCACCATGACTAGTACCACATCACCTTTATTGAGTCCTCCCTTTTCGAAACTATTAGCCGCTTTATTGGCTGCTGCCATCAGCTCTTCATAGGTGACTTTTTTTGACTCGCCTTGGTCATTTTCCCAGACAAGCGCCATCTTTCCGCTTCCATCCGCAAACTTTTCAATTTCATCCACTAAATTATAATCTCTCGGTGCTGTCAATGATTCACGATTCATGCTGAGACCCCCTTGAACTATTTGCTTACACGTTTATTATTGTACCGCAATAGTTTTATTATTCAAAATAATTAACCGAAAATAAAAGGCTGCACAAGGCAGCCTCTAAAGAATATCTTCAAATTCATCTTTTTTCGGTCTCGGGAATTTTATTATTTCGCGTTCATCCACCGCTTCCTGAATCATCTCTTCGAAAGCCACAAACCCTTCGTAATATTCCACTTTATCCAGCTTCGGTTTAGTTTTCGGATTTGCCGGCGTGAAAATGGTACAGCAATCTTCGTACGGCCTGATTGAAATATCATGTGTACCGATCTGCATGGCTGTTTCAATGATTTCCAGTTTATCTGATGAAATCAGCGGACGCAGAACCGGTGTGTTCGTGACAGCATTGATTGCGTACAGGCTCTCAAGCGTCTGGCTGGCAACTTGTCCAAGGCTTTCACCGGTTATGATCGCTTTCGAATCTGTAGCTTCAAGCACTTTGTCTGCCACGCGCATCATCATGCGGCGGGTAGACGTCATCGTGATATTGTCCGGCACCTGTTTATGGACTTCCTGCTGAAGTTTTGTAAATGGGATGATATGCAGGTTAACGGAAGATCCGAATTCACTCAGCTTTTCAGCCAGATCAAGAACTTTTTCCTTTGCCCGCTCATTCGTGAAAGGAGGGCTGAAGAAATGGATCAATTCCAAACGGACGCCCCTTTTCAGCATATGATAACCGGCAACCGGACTGTCAAGGCCGCCTGAGAGCATAAGCAAAGCTTTGCCGCCAGCTCCGATCGGCAGCCCGCCTGCGCCTTTGATCACTTCCGCTGTCATATACGCCGCTTTTTCACGGATCTCCACTTTCAACTCGATATCAGGATTTTTCATTTGGACTGACAGTTCCGGATATGCGCGCAGAACAGCAGACCCGATGCCATGAAGAATTTCAGGCTTTTGGAGTTCGAAGTCTTTATTGGCTCTTCTGACTGAAACTTTAAAGCTTTTCCCCTGCAGCTCCATTTTGCCGACCAAAGCAATCGCAGCTGTTTGCATCGCTTCAAGCGACAATTCTGTTTCAGTGACAGGACTGAATGACTGGATGCCGAAAACTTTGGGCAATCTTGCAATGACTTTTTCCATATCTTCTTCACTGTCTGAATTGATGAACATACGGTCGCGTTCCGCTTTGATCTGCAGTTTTCCGAGATCACTGAATGTGTGATGGATATTATCCCGCAGACGGCCGATGAATGAACTTCTGTTTTTCCCTTTTGTTGACAGCTCGCCGTATCTGACGAGTATTTGATTAGTCTTCATTATATTAAACTCCTTTGATAATCCCGTGGACCTTTTTGAATGCCTGCTGAAACTCAATGATATCCTGCCTGTCAGTGAAAGCGCCAAAACTGATGCGTATGACACCGTCTTTATATGTCGGCGGCATGTTCATTGATTCTATTACATGGCTCGTTTGTTTATTTTTCGATGAACAGGCGCTTGACGTGGAAACGATAACCGACTCTTCCTGCAGCCCTGACACCAGTATTTCCCCTTTAACGCCTTTCATCGCAACAGACAATATATGCGATGCAGCGTTTTCCGGACTGATGACCATAATATCATCAAAAGAGCTGAAAAACTCCCTTAATGTTTTATTCCATTCAATGAACTCGGGGTTCGGCTGAGTTATCCGGAGGGTTTTGGCCATGGCGGCTGCAAGAGGCACCGGCACCGTTCCGCTCCGGTAGCCTGATTCCTGGCCGCCGCCCAAAATAATCGCATCAGGCTCGACACCGTTGAACGCCAGAATCCCGCTGCCTTTCAGTCCATGCAATTTATGGGCCGACAGCGTCAGCAGGTCCGGCATATTAACGGGATCCAGAGGAACCTTGCCTATGCTCTGGACCGCATCCGTGTGAAGAAAAGACCGTGTGCCCTTCAGTATCTTTTTTATCTCCGCAATCGGATTTACAGCTCCTGTTTCGTTGTTGACATGCATCACCGTTACAAGGATCGTATCGCTCCTAAGGGCATTCCTCAAATCTTCCAGGTCGATGTGGCCGGAACTGCCGACGGAAAGTCTCGTGACTTCAAAACCTCTGTTTTCAAGTTCTTCCAATGGTTTCAGTACTGAGGCATGTTCGGTAACCGATGAAATGATATGGCGTCCGCGATGCGCATAAGCCGCGGCCGTCCCAAGGATTGCCAGATTATTCGATTCCGTGCCCCCCGATGTGAAAACAATATTGTCCATATCCAAAATTTGCGCAATTTGTTTGCGCGCCGATTCAAGCAGATTTTCAGCGTCGTTCCCTATTCTGTGAAGGGATGCCGGATTTCCAAAATATAGCTCACTGGCCTTCATGAACGTTTCCAAAACTTCCTTTTTGGGTTTTGTTGTTGCACTATTATCCAAATAAATCACAAGATTACCTCCGAAAAGAAAACCACCAGCTCAGGGGCTGGTGGTTTTAATTTTTTTGTTGGTACTGTAGTACAGAGTTAAATAACGGGCTCGGTCGCTTTTCGTTGTCCAGACTCCCGCCGCCCAGCTCTTCGGGATATAAGTCAAACCAGCTGCGTGGCAAAGGACGCCACTTCACTGCTTCGTCTTATACCTTTCAGAGCTTAACGGGCGCGGTCGCTTTTCTTGTCAGACCCGCCATGCACTTTCCTTGCCCAGCACTTCAATCCGTTTCATGGACCCCGGCTCGAAGTTTTCAACAGCGGTCGCGGCTTCTTCAAGTGCTTTCGTGTAACGGAGCTGACGGAACGACTCCTCGGCTTCCATCAGCTTCTGGTTCATCTGAGGATTCGTTTTGCGGTAGCGGTTCCCATACTGGATGATCCGCTCGATCAATTGAACATTTTCAACCATTTCAACCGCTTTTTCCTCGACTTCTTCAATGGACCGTTCAGCTTTCACCAGATAATTGTCCACTAATTTCATATTGAGAGGAACTTCCTGGAGACCCTGCATGGCCACAAACAGATTTTCTTCCGCTTCTTCAAGCCTGACATCCATTTCTTCCGGGATTCCCGGTGTATTGGCCTTATGCAGCATTCTGTCAGTTTCCTGCAATTTGCGTTTGAGGACTTCGAGTCTTGCGCGGGCTTCATGCTCGTCTGTACGCAGGCTTTTCAGCGATTCAGAGAAAGTTTTCTGAGTCGAATCCAGACTTTCAAGTTCTGAGCGAATTTCGCTCAGCTCCTGCTGAAGACTTGAATAGGCCGACTGGTCTTCATTTGTCCGGGATTCGAGCAAATCAAAACGTTTCTGCAATTCTTCCAGCGCTTCCAGACAAGTTTTAGGGATTTTTACATCGTTTTCCGAGATTTTATAACTTTGCTGCACGACCGCGCATTCATCGGACATTTCACGCGTTTCCAATGTTACTTTTTCAAGCTTTTCGGCCGCGTCATTTTTATGCTGATCTACATAGTGTTTGGCTTCCACTTCATTTTCAAGAAGTTCGTAAAAGGAATCCACTTTTTCTTTCATTTCTTCAACCGCATTTTTCGGTTCTTCAATATTTAGATTGATCACCTGTTCTTTTGCGGCCTCGAGTTCAATTTCCATCGCGTCCAGCTGTTTGGTGATCTCAAGATGCTCCAGATAATAGCTTTGAGATTCCATCTCACGGATTCCGCTGCGGAGCTCATTGATATAGGAAGGAATTTTGGACTGAATATCTGCAAGCAGCGGCGGGATGACTTCTATTAACCGGAAAATGTTCTTGGCTTCACCGGACAGGCTGATGACAATCTCGCGTGCTTTTAAATAGTTTCCTTCAGCAGTCAACTGATCGTATTCTTCAAATAGCGGCGTGAATGTTTCCAGCTTCTTCTCAAGCGGACCGGCGGCTGCACCATATGAATACTGGTGAGCCAGCAAGCTTTTTCTGGCTTGTCTGTATTGGTCTCTTAGAAGATCCATTTCGCTGCGGTTCTTCTCATCACTTCCGATGAGTTCTTCCAGTTCAATGAGAATCTCATTCATCTGGCCGTCCACCTGGCCAATTTTTTCCTCAGCCTTTTTCTCGGAAGCAGTCGCTTTTTTGAAGTTGAAACGGTCGACAGCATCTTCCGCATCGAAAAGCATGCCGTCAATCTGAGGGATATCCACATCCATCACTTCTGTCCATGTGGCACGCCAGCGTTCAAACATTTCCTCTGTCTGGCCGTTCATGTTAAGTTGTTTCACTTTTGTCAGTTCTTCTAATATCGGTTTATTTTGTATTTGCAGTTTTAATTGTTCCAAGCGTTCAATTTCCGTGTGATGCTTCTTTCGAAACATAAAGCCGACGATAATTACCGCTAATAGAATGATGACTGCAATGATGATATACTTCACCATAAGTCATATAGCCCCCTGTTCAAAATCACATTTCCAGCTCTATGTAATTAAAATATCTAGATTCTTATATTTTAACATGTTATTTACGCTTGTGTTCGCGAAAATTAAATAAAACAGATAAAATTTTTCATTTTAATCGAAAGCAGGTCGATCCATGAAAAGAGATGCGCACATCCATTCCCCTTATTGCCCTCACGGCACCAAAGACGCTTTGAAATCATACGTTGAGAAAGCGCTGGCTTCCGGATTTACGGATATCAGTTTTACGGAACATGCTCCCCTCCCCTCTTCCTTTGAAGACACGACACCGGACAAAGACAGCGGTATGGATATGCCGACGCTGTCAGCTTATTTGGAAGCCGTTGCCGACGTGAAGGCCATTTATAAAAAAGACATTACAATCCGCACTGGACTTGAAGTCGATTTCATCGAAGGCTGCGAAAATGAAACCCGGGTTTTTCTCGATGAATTCGGTCCAATGCTGGACGATTCAATTTTGTCGGTCCATTTCCTGAAAGTCGGCAATAAATACATTTGCATCGATTTCAGTAAGGATGCCTTTATGGAAGCCGCTCAGATTGCGGGCTCAACTTCCGCTTTATATGATTTGTACTACGATGCAGTAGAACTATCGATCTCAGCAGATTTGGGATTGTACAAGCCGACTCGAATCGGACACCCGACATTGATACACAAATTCCAGCTAGACCATGGTGAAAAGATTGATGACAGGAGCCGGATTGAAAAAATGTTCCGTCACATCGCTGCTGCCGGATATGAAATCGATCTGAACAGTGCAGGTTTCTCAAAACCGGGCTGCCAGGAGTCCTATCCGCCTCAGGCTTATCTTCCATATGCGGAAGCATTGGGGATTCCGCTGGTCTACGGTTCTGATGCCCATAGTGTCGCAGGCTTGCATAAGCATTACGAAAAACTCTATAATAAATCCACTATAAAATGAAATGAGGGTCTCCATGTTTACTCAAACAGATTACAGCGGAACACGCACTGAACAATATGCCATGCTCGGCAAACAATTGGATGCGCTGCTTACCGGCGAAACAAACAAAATCGCCAATTTAAGCAACGCTGCCGCTCTTCTCAACCAATTTCTTGAACGCATCAATTGGGCAGGCTTCTATCTGATGGAAGAAGGCGAACTTGTTCTTGGACCATTCCAGGGTCTTCCTGCATGTGTGCGCATTCAAGTTGGACGCGGCGTTTGCGGCACAGCCGTTTCTGAAAGGAAGACGATGCTTGTTGAAGATGTCCATCAATTCCCTGGGCACATCGCCTGCGATGCTGCATCCCGCTCGGAAATTGTCATTCCTTTGATCAAAGATGGTGAAGTGTTCGGTGTACTCGATATCGACAGCCCCGAACTCAGCCGATTTACAGAAGAAGACCAGGAAGGCCTGGAAGCGTTCACTGAAATTCTGATCAGCCATTTATAAAAATATAAGCCGGAAATTCCGCACTGGAATTTCCGGCTTTTCTATTTCGTGACTGATTCTGGCTGGTCCGCAGAACTTGTGCCGATAATTTTCTCGCGCGGCATCGCCAGCCATTTTTCAACCTGATTGATTACTGCCGGTTTGGCATAATAATATCCCTGCACTTCCTGGCAGATCAACTGATGAAGGAAATTGCTTTCTTCCAGACGTTCAATTCCTTCCGCCAGACATGTAAGTTGGAAACGGTCAGCCATCGAAGCGATCGTCGTAACAATTCGCTGGCTGTTTTGATTGCTGTCGACATTTTCGATGAAGTCACGCGGAACCTTGATCTTGTCGACTTGGACTTTTGCAAGAATGCCGAATGATGAATAACCGGTGCCGAAGTCATCAATCGCGATGCGGATGCCTGTCGCACGCAACGCATCAATTTTAGCCAAATCTTCTGGCCGGTTCTCGAACAAGGAGCGTTCAGTCAGTTCAATCTCCAGGCGATCCGGTTGAAATCCGATTTTTTTCAGGATTTGCAGCACTTCTTCGACAAACCCCTCCTGCCGAATTTGTATAAATGATACGTTTACCGCCAACTTCAATGGACGGCCGATGGAATCTGACAGCATCTGAACTTCCCAGCAGGCTTTTTCAAGAATCCATTTGCCGAGCGGAACGATAAAACCATTTTTTTCTGCAATCTCGATGAATATCCCGGGAGATATCATCCCCATTTGAGGATGATCCCAGCGGATCAGAGCTTCAACTCCTACAATCTGATTGGTTTTCAGCTCAATTTGCGGTTGATACACAACATGGAATTCCGAATCCAGATTAGCCTGGTAAAGAGCTTCTGATATCTGCACCTGATTCATTGTGCTGCTTTTCAATTTGTCCGATGAAAACACTATCTGGTTTATACCGTCGATTTTTGCCTGGTCCAATGCGAATTGGGCATGGCGCATCAATTCATCGCTGGAATCTCCGTCTGGCCCTGAAAGTGCAGCGCCTATATTGAAATTCAGCTGGTAATCATGGCCGAAAAGATCATATGGTGCAGTCAGGTAACGCAATATCTCTGTTAGATTTGCATCCAATTCCTCAATTTTGAAATTTGAAGCTGCACCAAGAAAAGTGCTTCCTTCTCCTTTTGCCAAATACGTCCCATCAGCCATTTTCTCTTCAAGCCTCTGTTTGACCATCAGCAGCAGTTCATCCGTCCGTTGATGGCCAAGAACATCGTACACGGACTGGAACTGGTTCAATTCCAGTTTCCAAAGTAAGAGCTGTGTGTCTTTCAGTTTATGGTCGACATACAAATTAAAGTCAAAACGATTCGGGATTTTCAGGAACGGATCAAGATAAGCAGTTTCTTCCGCTTTATGGATGTAATGGTACAGCAATTTTTCCTTATCCTTTATTGAGTACAGAGCGATCAGACCTACAATCCCGGCAATCGAAATCAAAATCATACGAATGATATGATCTTCAATCCCCAGTAAAACCGTCAATTCTTTCGGTGCCGTCATCATTAATATACTTAAGCCCACCATTGAAGAAACGAATGAATAAAGGAGCATTCTGCGGCTTTGCAAAGCCATCGCCATCAATAAGTAGAGGAATGTCATCGACCAGATGGTGGTCGCCGCATCTTCTATGAAATACAGGAGGATAAGCGGGAACAGCATGTAATTCAATAAATATACATGAGGCCGCACTTTAGCGCTTCCCGGCTGCTTATTGACCCAAAGCGACAAGAGCCCCAGAATGATCATCCCTGCCGGAACCGGATATTCCAGTAAAGAGGTTTCCTGTGCATCGAGCAGCATGTATATACTAAATATCAGTCCCCCTGCTAAATTACCCCATCCAATCGCATCTCCGATATGGCTTGTGAATTTAGACTTCAGACTCTCTGTTTCACTTATGTAATTGTCATTAACCCTATGCAATGTCATGTATATAACCTCATCCAGTGGAATTCTATTTTTTCAGAAGTATTCATTTTGTTATCGGCAAAACATTACATTTCTTTAGCTTTTCTTAGGTATTTCCAATTTTAAGGTTCAAACCGATTGATTAAGTATAGTTAATATAGCATATCTTCCTTTAAAATCACTATGCATTTATAAATTCAGACAATCTTCAAGGCAGTTTTCTAATTGATTTATGTATGGCAACCCTTAAAAAAGCCAGAAGAGCATATGGAACGCTCCTCCGGCTTTGCATAAACTCCATTAAACTGGCTGCCGCATATGGGCAACTTGCGGATAAAATTTAAATTTCCTGCAGCTTCGCTTCTGGAGCGATCTTTTCAAATGCTCCGGCGAGATCTGCGACAATATCATCACTGGACTCAAGTCCAATCGACAGGCGCAGCAATGAATCGGATATGCCCATTGCTGTCCGTGCAGTTTCAGGTACTACCGCATGGGTCATTGAAGCCGGATGCTGGATCAGCGTTTCGGCGTCGCCAAGGCTGACAGCGATTTTGATCAGCCCCAGGGCGTTCATGAATTTCTGCGCCTCTTTTTTGCCTCCTTCCAGTTCAAATGAAATCAGGCCACCGCCTTTTTTCATCTGCCTCCGCGCCAATTCGTATTGAGGGTGGCTCGAGTCGGTTGGATAATAGATTTTACATACGCCAGGCTGCTGCTGTAAAAATGCAAGAACCTTTTCAGCATTTGAAATGTGGCGGTCCATTCTGACATGCAGCGTCTTAAGCCCTCTCAACAGCAGCCACGCGTCAAATGGCGACATGATGCCGCCGACATCTTTTTGGACAGTCATCCGGAGATGCTGCATTTCTTCTCCGTCTTTGCCCACTAGAATGCCACCGATGACATCTCCATGGCCATTGAGGTATTTGGTTGCGCTGTGGAGCACAAAATCCGCGCCCATTTCCAGAGGATTCTGCAGATACGGCGAACAGAAAGTATTATCAACGACCACTCGCAGCCCGTATTTCTTCGCCACTTTTATGGCTGCTTCCAGATTCACCAGTTCCATAGTGGGATTAATCGGTGTTTCCACATAAATGCAAACCGTCTCAGGCTTGATGGCCGCTTCGATTTCCTCTTCTGTAGTCATCGGGACCAGATCATGTGTGATGCCGTATTTTTCTTCCATTATTTCAAGAAGCCCGAATGTGCAGCCATAAATTCCCCGTGAACAAAGAACATGGTCATTGGCTTTCGTCAGGTAGATAAGAATCGCGCTTACCGACGCCATGCCGGAACCAAACGCCAGCGCCCCTTCGCCGTGTTCGATTTCAGCCATCCGCTCTTCCAGCACCCGGACTGTCGGATTTCCCAGCCGCGAATAAATATTGCCTTCGGTATTGCCAGCGAAACGATTTTCCCCTTCTTCCGCTGTGGCAAATGAAAATGTTGAAGTCTGATAAAGCGGCGTCGCTAAACTGTCATGATGTTTCGAACTGTCATACCCCTTGTGTATTACAGCAGTTTCCATACTCATTTTTGATTTCTCCATCTTTTACACCCCTTATGCATAAATAGAAAGCGCTTACATTATTCAATTATATTCTAACGTGAAACCCAGGAAAAGCAAAGTCGGCTTTCTTATATCTTTCTTTAGCAATTGACTTTTATTATGGAAATCGGTTATACTATGCTTTGTGTAAAATAATCGCAGCAGTTGTATGTGCCTGCCTGCCCATTTTATTCCTTATATGAAAACACAGCCCACCTTCTGGTGACTGCGTCTGGAATATAGAGGTGTATCGCGTAACTCTTGGCTGCTGAGCGAAGGTACAGGACTATAAAATGGCTTGCAGCATGAATGCATCTGGTTTTTATTTTACTCTAAAAACCAACAACAGAGGAGGAGACTACTATGTCTCGTTATACAGGTCCAGCATGGAAACTGTCCCGCCGTTTGGGTATCTCCCTTTCAGGCACAGGTAAAGAATTAGAAAAACGCCCTTACGCACCAGGTCAACACGGTGCCAACCAACGCAGAAAAGTTTCTGAGTATGGTTTGCAATTGCAGGAAAAACAAAAATTGCGCTTCATGTTCGGTGTAACTGAACGCCAATTTAAAACTCTTTTCAACAAAGCAGGCAAAATGCCTGGTAAACATGGTGAAAACTTCATGATCTTGCTTGAAGCTCGCCTTGATAACGTTGTTTACCGTTTAGGTCTTGCGCGCACACGCCGCCAGGCTCGCCAATTGGTAAACCACGGACACATTCTTGTTGATGGCAAACGCCTTGATATCCCGTCATACAGCGTGAAACCAGGACAAACAATCGCTTTCCGTGAAAAATCAAACAACCTTGACATCGTCAACGAAGCAATCGAAGTGAACAGCTTTGTTCCTGAATACGTTTCTATCGACGCTGACAAAAAAGAAGGTACATTCGTACGCTACCCAGAACGCAGCGAATTGTCTGCTGAAATCAACGAACAGTTGATCGTTGAGTACTACTCACGTTAATCTGATGATTTCAAACCCCGAACCGGTCTTCCGGTTCGGGGTTTTTCTGTTGCCTTCATCCATTCTGACTTTATGATAAACTGGAGGAAATGGAGGTGCAGCAATGAGATTAATATCAATTTGTCCAAGCAACACAGAATTGCTGGCTTTTTTGGGTGCGGAAAAGATGCTGGTCGGCATCGATGATTACTCGGACTGGCCAGAATCTGTCACCCACTTGCCGAGGCTTGGGCCTGATTTATCCATCCGCATGGATGAACTTGAAAAACTTGAGCCTGATCTGGTGCTGGCATCATTAAGCGTGCCGGGCATGGAGAAAAATATCGAAGAATTGAAAAAGAGGAATATCCCTCATATCATTTTAGATCCTCAAAGCCTGGAAGACATAGGACAGGATTTACTGACAGTAGGAAAGGCCTGCGGGATTGATGCCCTTTCTGCATATGCGGCGTATACAGCAGCAATTGATGAGATGAAATCACGGTCTTCAGCTGTCTCGAGCCGCCCATCACTCTACTGGGAATGGTGGCCAAAACCGATATTCACTCCCGGAAAAATCAATTGGCTGACTGAAATCAGCCAAATCACCGGAGGCCGCAATCTATTCGACGACAAGGACCAGGCTAACGTTCAGACGGAATGGCAGGATGTCCAAACCCGAGATCCCGATTATATCCTGCTCGCCTGGGTCGGGATTATGACAGATAAAGTGAAACCGGAGCTGGTTCGTAAAAGGCCGGGGTACAAGGATATGAAAGCAGCGGGAAATATCCACATCATGGAAGAGGAGCTTTATTGCCGGCCTTCCCCCCGCTTGCTGCAAGGTGCCATCAAGCTAGGCAGGCTGATTCATCCGGAATCCTTTGAATCGATGGAAATTCCGGAATTTCTGAAACGTGTGTAAGTCAGAAGCTTCTGATTTTGAAGTTTCCTTCTATAATAATACAAAAAAGCGACGCTACCGAATTCGGTGGCGTCGCTTTTAATTTGAATCCTTATTTTAAAGGTCCCGTGAACCTCTTATTCCGCCCGTTCCACGTTCAGTGCCGATGACAGGATCGTTATTTGTAAAACGGTCACGGTCATTATGATCGGGAATGTCCAGTGTGTCATCTTCCACCAGTACAAGAATTTCCCCTTCGTTGAAACGGTTTTCATAATCCTTCGCTTCGTCTTCAGGTATACCCATACCGATCAAAGCACCAGCCAGTCCACCAATTCCTGCACCAGCTGCGGCGCCGGTCAAACCAGCCACAATAGGCCCTGCGGCTACGATAGGTCCGATACCAGGTATCGCGAGTGCGCCCAGTCCGGCAAGTACACCGCCGAGACCACCAAGCGCACCACCGGTTACTGCTCCTGTCGCAGCCCCTTCGCCGGCATGCGTGCCAGTTTCTTCCGTTACATTTCTGGTTTCTTCTTCATCTTTGCCGAGTACCGATATGTCTTCAGTTCTATGCCCTCTTCTTTTTAAATCCTCGATTGCTTCAATTGCATCTTTTTCTGAACGATACGATCCGACTACTCTTGACATTATTACGCCTCCTTAGATTTGTAAGTCAATAGAAAATCTCTCACATTTCAAGGTTACCCCCTGAACATGGCGCTAAACATTACAGCGGCTGAACCCTTGAAGCACCGATGCTTGAGAAGCAGGAAGGTTCGTTCTCCAAAACATGATTAAGCTTTGAACTGCACCATATGGTATTTCTTTTTGCCTCGGCGGATAATGGCGAATGCGTCCTCAAGACGATCTTTTTCATCAATGATATATTCCAGATCAGTCACTTTTTCCCCATTGACCGAAATGGCGCCGTTCGTGATATCTTCCCTTGCCTGCCGTTTAGATGAACTGATGCCAGCCTCGACGATGAGATCTACAATCGATTTCGGCTCCCGTTCCATTTCAATAGAAGGAACATCTTTGAAGGCAGCTTTCATTTCGCTTGCGGATAATGCTTTCAGGTCACCGCTGAACAACGCTTTTGTGATGCGCTGCGCATCTTCCAAAGCAGATTCACCGTGGATCAATTTCGTCATTTCTTCCGCAAGGACTTTCTGCGCTTTACGGAGATGTGCTTCCGTTTCCACCGAAGACTCCAGTGCTTCAATTTCTTCGCGGCCGATGAACGTAAAAATCTTCAGGTATTTAACTACGTCCGCGTCGGATGTATTGATCCAGAACTGGTAAAACTCATAAGGAGACGTTTTCTTCGCATCCAGCCAGACAGAACCGCCCGCGGATTTTCCGAATTTCGTGCCATCCGCTTTTGTCACCAGCGGAATGGTAATGCCGAAAGCCTTAGCTTCTTCATCATGGGTTTTGCGGATAACTTCCAATCCTGAAGTGATATTTCCCCACTGATCGGATCCACCGATTTGAACACGGCAATTATAATTGTCATATAAGTGATTAAAATCGATAGCCTGGATCAATGTATAGGAAAACTCGGTAAACGAGATGCCGCTTTCTAGGCGTGATGCCACTGAATCTTTGGCCAGCATGTAATTCACTGATATCAGCTTCCCGAAATCACGCAGGAATTCGATGATGCTCATCGCTCCTATCCAATCCCGGTTGTTAACCATTTTTGCGCCATTTTCAGTCTGAAAATCAAATATCTGCTGCATTTGGACTTTGATGCCTTCAACATTCCTGTCTATCTGTTCCGTAGTCTGCAATTGCCGTTCCTCATTGCGGCCAGATGGGTCACCGATCATCCCTGTCGCACCGCCGACCAATAAGATCGGCCTGTGTCCATGCATCTGGAAACGGCGCAATGTTAAAAGAGGTACAATGTGGCCGATGTGCATGCTGTCGGCTGTCGGATCCACGCCGCAATATAAAGAAATCTTCTCATTTTCCAGCAAGTTCACCAGTCCTTCTTCGTCCGTCTGCTGGTACAATAAACCTCTCCATTTAAGATCTTCCAATAATTCATTCGACATTCCGATTCCTCCTCAGGTACAATTACTTTATTACTATGGACAGCAGGATGAATTCCCCAAAAACAAGTTTGGCTATGATGGATTTATCGCATCAAATAAAAAAGCCCCTGCATGTCAGACATGCAGGGACGCAATCGCGCGGTACCACCCAGCTTGAAGGAAAAAAATCCTTCCACTCTTTTGTGCCAAGCGTGGCACAGACGAAAACTCCAAACCTGTAATTCAGCTGCTGTGTTTTTACCGGTTTGCACCAACCACCGGCTCTCTTGAAAAAATCACAGTTCCTACTTCGGGTTCTTCATCGTTTTAATATTGAAATATATTAGTAGTCTACGTCATTTTGGGGAATTGTCAATAACTTAGTCGACGTTATAAGAATATGCTATAATATAAAAAGATTTTAGGGGGTAGATAATGTGGGCGAACGATTAAAATACTGGCAGCAGAAATCCGAAGACACATACCATAAATGGAAGTCGACAAAATGGGCGAAAGGCTTGAATATCACAACAGGTGTTCTATGGAACCTCGCACTCCTTTTGGCCATCATCCTTGTGGTCGGCGGTGTTTTTGCCGCGTCAGTGGGGGCGGGATACTTCGCTTCCCTTGTCGACGAAGAACAGCTCCGCACCGAAAGCGAAATGCGCGGTGAAGTTTATGCTTATGAGGAAACTTCGGAAATATTCTTTGCGGATGATCAGTACTTAGGGAAACTGAGAACTGATCTTGAACGTGAGGAAACAAATCTGGATGAAGTTTCCGAGTATGCCATTAACGCTGTGCTGGCAACTGAAGATGAATATTTTGAAGAACATGATGGGATTGTGCCCAAAGCGATATTCCGCGGCCTGTTCCAGGATGTTTCAAACTCCGACAGTCAAACTGGCGGGTCAACACTGACACAGCAATTGATAAAAAACCAGATCCTTACAAACGAAGTTTCATACGAGCGTAAAGCAAAAGAGATACTTTTGGCAATGCGCCTCGAGAAATTCATGACCAAAGAAGAGATTTTGGAAGCCTACCTGAATATCATTCCTTATGGAAGAAACTCAGCAGGAACAAATATTGCCGGCATCGAAACGGCTGCAAATGGCATTTTCAACGTTGAAGCAAGTGAGTTGAATCTGCCTCAGGCAGCCTTCATTGCCGGAATACCGAAAGCTCCATTCCGCTACACACCGTATTCTTCAGGAGGCGGGGTTAAAGAGCCCGAGTATTTGGAGTTCGGCATCGACCGGATGAAAACCGTCCTGTTCCGTATGTATGAAACTGAATATATTACAGAAGAAGAATACAATGAAGCACTTGCATACGATATTACCAAAGACTTCAGAACGGATGAAACCCGTTCGTACGAAAGATACCCGCATATCACAACCGAAGTTGAAAAGCGGGCTACCCGCATAGTCATGGATATCCTGGCTGAAGAAGCTGGAATCGATCCTGCAACACTGGAAGAAAATGATAAGTTATTCGAGGAATACGAGATATTGGCTGACCGGGCCGTCCGTTCCAGAGGTTACCGGATCCATTCAAGCATCAATAAAGACCTCTATGAGGCCCAGCAAAAAGCCAAAGATTCATATGAAGCTTACGGCCCCACTCTGACGAAGACAATCGTCAATGCTGATGGCCAGGAAGAAGAAGTTCCAATGCCGGTCCAGGTCGGCTCGACTACGATTGAAAATGGCACCGGCCGAATTTTAAGTTTTGTCGGTGGACGCGACCATGAAGTTTCAAATTTCAACTACGCTTTTCAGGCAAACCGCTCAATTGGTTCTACAGCTAAACCATTACTGGTTTACGCTCCGGCACTCGAGTACGGTAAAATTGGTGCCGGCAGCCCTGTGGTCGATGTGAAATTTGAAATAATCGATAATAACGGCAAGCCTTGGGGACCAAGTAATTTTATCGCAAGCAGCGAACAAGGCATCATGCCGGCTCGTGATGCGTTAGCGCAGTCTCAAAACTTGCCGGCTGTCCGGCTGTTCGCACAGATCCAAAACCAGATGCCGATTGATTACTTGATGAATAACGGCTTTACCGCTGTTGATGAATCGGATAATGGAAATATCACTGCCGCTCTCGGGGCAGGAGTCGAAGCAACGACTGAGCAGCTTGCCAATGCCTATGCAACATTTGCAAATGGCGGAACTTTTGCCCAGGCATCCATGATCGACCGTATTGAAGATGCAGAAGGAAATATTGTCTACGAGCACGAAGTGGAAACGAAAGAAGTCTATACACCACAAACATCATATATCATCACTGATATGATGCGGGACGTATTCGATGGAGCTCGAGGCACAGCTAACCGGGCAAACAATCTATTGAAGTTCAGTTCTGATTTTGCAGGCAAGACTGGTACTTCCCAAGAAACACGTGATGTCTGGCTGGTTGGCTATAATCCGAATGTCACAATGAGCGTATGGCTCGGTTATGACCAGGAGAAAAACTCCCTTGATATCATGCGCAACAGCAATTTGCAGCCTTCAACCCGCGTTAACCAGGTTTGGGCATCAATAATGAACGCTTCCTATGACGTGGATCCTGAATTCTTTGGAACTCAGGAAACATTCAAAGCACCTGAAGGCGTTGTCAGCCGTTCGTTCTGCGGTATTTCCGGCCTTGCGCCAAGTGATGGCTGTTCAGGCGAACTTGTCCGCTCTGATCTGTTCAATGCTAATAAAATGGTGCCGAGCAAAGCGGATGACAGCTTGACAACCGGAAAATATACAACAATTGACGGCAAGCGTTACGCCGCTCTTTCTTCGACGCCTGCAGAATTTGTTTCAGGTGGCGGAGTTGGAGTTTCCGAAGACTTTATCGATCGGATCCTTGCACCATTCGGCGGAGATGCAAGCAAACTGTTCCCTGCCGATTCACGATTCTCAAATGTAGTTTCATCTACAAGCTTTGACGCTGATGAAGCAGCCCCTTCAGGAGTTCAAGCGACTCTTGATGGCAGGTCACTCAGCTGGAGCAATTCTTCTTCAAACGACGTAGTCGGTTATCGGGTCTACAGAAACACTGGCGGTGCAAATTCAAGAGTAGCCTCCATATCTGAGTCCGAAAGCAACTCCTACACAGTTTCAGGACCTGGCAGCTATTATGTAGTGGCTGTAGACATCACCGGCAGGGAGTCCTCCAACTCCAATGCCGTATCCATCGATGCGCCGGAACCTGCTGAAGAGGAACCTAGCGATACACCGTCTCCATCTGCTCCTCCTGCCACAGAGCCGGAAGAGCCAGAGGAACCCGAAGAACCTGCAGAGCCCGCAGAGCCTGAAGAACCGGAAGAACCGGAAGAACCAGTGGAGCCGACAGAGCCACCGGATGAACCCTCAGATCCGGTAGAACCACCTGAAGAACCGGAGGAACCGGAAGAATCAGACGATGCAGCTTAATAGCGAAAAGCCGTGCCATTGTAATTGGCACGGCTTTTTTTGTCGAATAAAAAAACGCAGCGGAATAATTTCCGCTGCGTTTTTCCCTTTTCCATTTAATCTTCCATTGTCGACAAGTCACCTGTCGGCAAATCGAGTTCCCAAGCCTTGAGGACACGGCGCATGATCTTACCGCTTCTCGTTTTAGGAAGCTTGTCCTTGAATTCGATCTCCCGTGGAGCCGCATGGGCAGCCAGACCTTTTTTCACAAATTGTTGGATGTCCTGAACCAGTTCCTCCGATGGTTCATAGCCTTCCACCAGTGCTACGAACGCTTTGATGATTTCACCCCGGACCGGATCCGGTTTCCCAATAACCCCAGCTTCCGCCACTGCTGGATGCTCCAATAATTTGCTTTCGACTTCAAATGGGCCAACGCGTTCACCTGAAGTCATGATGACATCATCAACACGTCCCTGGAACCAATAATACCCTTCCTCATCTTTATAAGCGGAATCTCCCGACACGTACCATTGATCTTTCAGGAAGTACGAATCGTATTTCTCAGGATTATTCCAGATTTGGCGCATCATTGATGGCCATCCTTTTTCAATTGCCAGGTTCCCCATCTGATTTGCGGGAAGTTCATTGCCTTGGTCATCGACGATGGCGACTTTGATGCCCGGCACCGGTTTGCCCATAGATCCCGGTTTTATTGCTAAAGCGGGATAATTACAAATCACTTGTGCACCGGTCTCAGTCATCCACCAGGTGTCATGGATCCGGCGTTCAAATACTTGCGCTCCCCACCTGATGACTTCAGGATTCAATGGTTCGCCGACCGACAATACATGGCGCAATGTCGATAGATTATATTCTTTAACCAGTGCATCTCCTGCCCCCATCAGCATTCGGAAAGCGGTAGGCGCACTGTACCAGACAGTTACTCCATAGTCTTCAATGGCCTGATACCATCCTTCGGGAGAAAATCGTCCGCCAATGATCACAGTTGTCGTACCGTTCAGCCACGGCGCAAATACACCGTATGACGTTCCTGTCACCCAGCCCGGATCTGCTGTGCACCAGTAAATGTCCTGCTCATTGAAATCGAGTACCCATTTTGCCGTCTGAAGATGCTGCACCATAGCATATTGAGCATGCAGAACTCCTTTTGGCTTCCCGGTGGACCCGGATGTATAGTGGAGAACAAGTCCATCTTCCTTATCCAGCCATTCCATCTCGAATTGGTCTGAACTATTCGGCAGATATTTCATAACATCGACTGTGTGATCATTTTCTTCAATATTTTCGCCTACAAGGAAAATGGTTTTTAAATTCGGCAGTCTATCAAATGGAACACGCGAAACGAGCTCAGGTGTCGTGATGATCGCTTTTGCGTCACTGTCATCCAGTCTGTCATAAATGGCGCCTTCCATAAACGCTTCAAAAAGAGGGCCGACAATCAAGCCTATTTTCAGAGCTCCGAACATCGTAAAGTAAAGTTCGGGAGAACGCGGCATAAAGATGAATATGCGATCACCCTTTTCCAAATTGGAATGTGACTTCAGCATGTTTGCCGCCCGATTGGTCATTCGCTTCATTTCGTAGAATGTATAAGTTTCATTTCTATGCTGGTCTTTATAATAAAGGGCAACCTTATTCTTTCTGTCGGAATCTGCATGGCGGTCGATGGCTTCGTGCGCCATATTAACTTTTCCGGTTTCATGCCAGCTGAATTCTTTCTCGGCCTCTTTCCAGTCAAAGCCAGAAGCAATTTCATCATAATTATGTAGGTTAAAATTTCCTGATACTGCAGGTAATGCTTCCACTTTCATCCAAATCATCCTTTCTATTCTTATCTCTTTTTCATTCTACATCAGCTCCGCCGAATATTGCCAACTTTTTTAACTATTTAAAAAATAGAGAGCGCTTACAAACTGATTAGCCAAGCACTCTTTCTTTCATGTATAATGAAGCTAATTGCAAACATACAGGCGGTGAAATGATGGAACATAAGAAAACTTACAACGCGATGGAATTGAAAACGAAACACGGAAGAATCATTGTGGAGGGTCCGGTTCCCTCGAGTGAATTGAAATCATTGGATTTCCATGAAGATTTGATCGCATTCCGACCAGCTAAACAACAGCACGAAGCTGTAATAGGAATTGCTGATTTGCCGGAAGGCCGCATACTGATTGCCCGTGATAATAATACAATCGTCGGTTACGTCACTTTCCTGTACCCTGATCCACTCGAACGGTGGTCAGAAGGCAATATGGAAAACCTTATTGAACTCGGCGCGATTGAAGTTATTCCAAAATTCAGAGGAAGCGGCGTTGGAAAAGCCTTGCTGAAAACGTCCATGATGGATGATGCTTTCGAAGATTTCATAGTCATCACCACAGAATATTATTGGCATTGGGATCTGAAAGGAACAGGGCTTAATGTCTGGGAGTACCGTAAAATCATGGAAAAAATGATGCAGGCCGGCGGTCTTGAGTATTATGCGACTGATGAACCTGAAATCAGTTCCCATCCCGCAAATTGCCTGATGGCGAAAATCGGTAAGCGCGTTGACCGTGAGTCTGTCCAAAAGTTCGATCAGTTACGTTTTAAACACAGATATATGTATTAACGATTAAGGGGTGTTGTAAATGCTATTGGAAGAAATCATGAAAACCGAGGTCCATTCATTAAATCCTGATCAGACCGTGCAGCATGTCATCGATTTATTCGAAAAAGAAAGGATTCGCCATGCACCAGTAGTGGAAGACGGGAAAGTTGTCGGCGTCGTATCCGATCGTGATTTGAAAGACGCTCTTCCCTCCCGCTTTACATTATCGCCTAAGGGTGATCCCTACGAAAAGACTGTCAAAGAAATCATGACTCCGGATCCTGTTATAGCCCATCCGATGGATTCTGTGGAAGAAATCGCAATGGTCTTCTATGAACAGCAGATAGGCTGCCTGCCTGTGGTGAGCGGCGGTAAACTGGCCGGATTCATCACTGAAACCGATCTTTTGTATACTTTCATCGAATTGACCGGCACCCATCAACCGGGATCCCAAATTGAAATCCGCGTCGAGGATCGTTCCGGGGTGCTTCTTGATGTTTCAAAAGTTTTCTACCAGCATAATATCAATGTGCTCAGCGTGCTTGTTTATCCCGATAGAGAAAAGAAGGAAAACAAAATTCTCGTCTTCCGTGTTCAAACGATGAATCCCCTGGCACTCATTAATGACTTACGCAAAGAAGGTTTTGATGTCTTATGGCCAAACATGCCGCAAATCAACGAATAAAACATGCTGTTTTCATCTACTCTGAAGATCAATTGGGGTATAAGTTTTCTGAAACACATCCTTTCAATCAAAAAAGGCTCGTTTTGACAATCGATCTGTTGCGTGAAATGAATGCGCTTCCAGAAGATCTCATCGTACCAGCGCGGATTGCTACGGATGAGGAATTGCTGCTGGCCCACGATCAGCGGTATATTGAAATTGTCAAAAAGGCAAGCAAAGGCGAGATCACTTCCGAAACGGGTGAAAGCTATGGCATCGGCACCGAGGATACTCCGATTTTCGAAAACATGCATGAGGCAAGCGCGCGCCTTGTAGGAGGAACATTGACCGCTGTCGATTACGTTATGGAAGGCAAAGCACAGCACGCCCTTAACCTTGGCGGCGGCCTTCATCACGGCTTCCGCGGCAAAGCTTCCGGTTTCTGTATTTATAATGACAGCTCGGTCGCCATCAATTATCTTAAAAAGAAATATGGTGCCCGTGTGCTGTATATCGATACAGACGCCCACCATGGCGATGGCGTGCAGTGGTGCTTCTACGACGACCCTGACGTATGCACGGTCTCTATTCACGAGACTGGCCGCTACCTGTTCCCAGGCACCGGCAATATCAATGAACGCGGCAACGGGCAAGGTTACGGAACTTCATTCAACTTTCCAATTGATGCGTTTACTGAAGATGAATCGTTTCTTGAAATCTACCGTACAGCTATGAGGGAGATCGTCGAACATTTTAAACCGGATGTGATCCTTTCCCAAAATGGCGCTGACGCCCATTATCTGGACCCGCTGACTCATTTGTACGGGACAATGGATATTTTCCGTGAGATACCTAAAATCGCACATGAACTGGCCCATGAATACTGCGATGGCAAATGGATTGCTGTAGGCGGAGGCGGTTACGATATTTGGCGTGTCGTCCCCCGCGCGTGGTCGAATCTATGGATGGAAATGAATGATATTCCTCTCCCTTCCGGAAATTTACCGCAAAAATGGCTGGAAAGATGGCAGCCGGAATCACCGGTTCCACTCATTAAAACCTGGGAAGATCCAGATAAGATGTACGAACCGATTCCCCGGAAAGAGGAAATCACTGAAAAGAATCATCAAATGCTCGAAAAAGCTCTCTACATCATTCGGCATACACAGAAAAATCTTTAACTGCATTAAAAAAGCTGCACCGGGACCTGCCCGGTGCAGCTTTTCATCTTTTATCAAGCATCATTTTTGGTTGAATGGCGTTCTTCAATACGATAAGGAAGAATGACCTGGTTTTCATCAATTTCTTCTTTATTCATATACTTTGTCAATAAACGCATGGACACTGCGCCGATATCATACAAAGGCAATGCCACAGAACTCAGCATAGGACGCGCCATCCGCGCCAATTTGGAGTTTTCATAGCTGATGATTTCAACCTCTCCCGGAATCTTTTGCCCCTCTTCTTCCACCTGATGGATTACTCCGATGGACATCTCATCATTGCTGACGAAATAAGCGGTCGGTTTATAAGGCTTCAGCTCTTTTACCGCTTCAATTCCTTCATCGTAGGAATTATTGCATTCGACCACCAGTTCCGGTTTAAATTCAATCCCGGCATCTTCTAATGCTTGTCGGTATGCCTTCATCTTATAATCCCTGTTTATTTTTGACGTCAATGGACCAGAAACCAAAGCGATGCTCTTATGGCCATTATCAATCAATTTTTTTACAGCTTCATAAGCCGCGTCATAATAATCGATATTAACGGAAGCGATTTTACCGGTTTCCTCTATCGTTCCAGCAAGTACAATCGGCGTTGTCGACCGCTCCAGTTCATGCAGCAGTTCAGGTGTAATGACATCACTCATAAAAACAATTCCATCAACTTGTTTGCCGAGCATCGTTTCGAGAAGCTGCAATTCCTTATTCTCATTTTGATCTGAGTTGGAAAGGATGATATTATACCGGTACATTGTCGCTATATCTTCAATGCCTCTCGCCAGTTCAGCATAGGTGCTGTTGGAAATATCCGGGATGATGACACCGACCGTGGTGGTCTTCTTGCTGGCAAGTCCCCGTGCTACTGCATTCGGGCGATAGCCTAATTCTTCAATTACTTTCAACACTTTTTTTCTTGTAGCGGGTTTAACGTTCTGGTTCCCATTAACCACGCGTGAAACGGTTGCCATGGAAACGTTCGCTTCCCTTGCCACATCATAAATCGTTACGGTCATGTAAGCGCCCTCTTCCCTTTTCTTCAATCATACGACAATAAGTTTGTGTATATCAACTATAAATAAAAGCGACAGCGCCCGCTTAGCTCTGAAAGGCATAAGACAGAACAGCAGAGTGGCGTTCCTTGCCACGGCAGTCTCGAAAAGCGGAAGTGCCTGTTCAGCTCTGACAGGTATAAGGCGAACCAGCGAAGTGGCGTCTTTTGCCACGCAGCTGGTTTGACTTATGTCCCGAAGAGCTAGGCACTGGAGACTGGACACTGGGCTGGCTTATGACCCGAAGAGCTGGGCCGCTGGAGTCTGGACAACGATTCACTTCCCCAAAGCCAATACAAAACTAAAAAGTTCCATACTCCCTTTTCTTCATAAAAATAAAAGCCGGGGTTACGCCCGGCTTTTTGGCATTACATTTTCATTTCATATTGCTTCATGAATTTCATCAGCGAATCGTAGTATTCGTCGAATTGCGGAAGATTCATCTGCTGCTGAGCGTCTGACAGAGCGACAGCCGGGTCCGGATGGACTTCCGCCATCACGCCGTCTGCACCAATTGCGATTGCCGCTTTTGCAGCAGGCAGCAGAAGGTCGCGACGTCCGGTGGAGTGCGTTACATCCACAAATACCGGCAAATGCGTTTCCTGTTTAAGAATCGGCACTGCTGAGATATCGAGCGTATTGCGGGTCGCTTTCTCATAAGTGCGGATTCCGCGTTCGCAAAGAATGATCTGGCTGTTGCCGGAAGCAATAATATATTCAGCCGCATTGATGAATTCATCAATTGTCGCTGCCATACCCCGTTTAAGCAGGACAGGTTTATTGATGCTGCCGACAGCTTTCAATAATTCGAAGTTCTGCATATTGCGTGCGCCGACCTGTACAACATCGACATAATCGAGAGCTTCCTCCAGGTGATGAGGCGTCACGATTTCTGATACCACCGCAAGATTATACTGGTCTGCAGCTTTTTTCAGCATCTTCAGGCCATCCAGGCCCAGGCCTTGGAAATCATATGGAGATGTGCGGGGCTTGTATGCACCGCCGCGAATCATTTTAAGTCCTTTGGCGCCAATCGCTTCAGCTACAATCGAGACTTGCTCCTGCGATTCAACTGCACAAGGGCCGAAAATGAATGACGGCTCCCCTTGCCCAATTTTTTCCCCATTGATATCGATTACTGTGTCCTCCGCTTTTTTCTTGCGTGATACCAGCAAAGCTTTGCGCGTATCTTCTTCTTGCATATCCAGCGCGGATTTGAAAATTTCCTTGAATATATGGTCAACTGTTTTTTGATCTAATGGACCGTTATTATTATCTTTCAGCAAATTCAGCATATGACGTTCGCGAAGCGGATCATATCTGTTCATTCCTTGTTTTTCTTTGATTTTACCGATTTCCTGTATAACTGAAGCCCTCTCATTGATCAGGGACAGAATTTGCAGGTTTACTGCATCGACCTGTTCTCTCAGCTGTTCTAAATCCATCTGGCTCATCCTAATTTCCCCTTTCACAAATCACCTTTAATCGGTGACTTATCTTAACATGATAGGACTATTATATGCAAAGTATTCGGGAAAGTCACGAAAAATGTTTTAGCGCTTCAACGCACTAAAGTGTTTTAACGTAAAAAAAGCCGGAGCGCGGGGCTCCGACCACTTTTATCACGCAATAAATTCTTGCATTGCTTTGCTTTTAATCTTATTATGCGAGGCATGCCAGTCAACTTGCATATTGGAAAAATGCATCAGCTGCGGCGACTCGTGTTTGATCTGTGTGATTTCAGCGATTTCCTGTGATAATTCCTTGTCTTCCTGCACTACAAGAAACAGGAAAGTCTGGTGTGGATGCAATGAGCAGTACTCATTGTATTCATTCCAGGCCGCCGCAGAAACCGGGCACGTGCTGCTGTGCTTGAAAAGCCAATAGCTTTGGGTGCCTTCGACCGCCTTTTTAAGGCTGTCTAAATCCTGTACGCGTATAAGGTTTTTCATTTTATCCGCTCCCAAATCATTTTGTAGAATTGTTTTTGTTGCTGTTGGAATTGGAATTGTTTTTGTTTGAATTATTGCTGCCGGAGTTATTTTTGTTTGCATTATAGCTTCCGACATTATTTTGTTTGGAATTTGAACCTGATTTCTGGTTTTTGTTCGCTCCCGTATTCGAAGCGCTTGAATCTTTTGCGGACGCCCCTGATTTCTTCTCATCATTTACTTCTTCCACAGCTTCTTTTAACGCGTTTGCTGTTGAAGTAAAGGCGTCATTGCCGGCTGTTTCAGTTTCTTTATTGGATTCATGGACTGTATTTTCGATAGTCGCATGCATATCAATGGATTCTTCACCTTCTGAAGATGCTGTTCCATCGTCCATCGGCGAAGACCCGCCTTTCATGCCTTTGACTTTATCGACTACTTTGGAAGACTGGTCCTTAAACTGCTGTTTCAAGCCGCCGCCTTCATTGTCCGAATCTGACTTAGAGCTCTGGGACTTCTCTTTTAATGTTGAAACCTGATTATTCAGGTCTCCACGAAATTCCTTCCCTGATTTAGGTGCCAGGAATAACGCGGCTGCCGCACCAATTACAACGCCCACAAGCGCACCGGCGATGAAGCCGCCTGAACCTGATTCTTCTTCGTAATCATACAGATCGTCATAGCGGCTTGACATGCCATAAGATTGCGGCACATAATCGCTTTGCTGATAATTCTGGCCAGAATTCGAGTAATAGTCCTTATTATACTGGGAATTATTATAATTAGGTTTTTGGTTATTGAAATCATTATTGTTTCCTGTCATTTTGCATTCCTCCAATTATCTGATTAGATTTTTTTAGTATTGGTCGTTATGCGGAAGCTGTTTTTGTCCGGGCACCGGCTGGTATGATTCTGACTGGCGGGTGCTGTAGGCTTTGCGGGCTTTCCATTTATCACGGATCCCCATAGCGACATTGCTCCATTGGACCACCTGGGCAATTTTCTCCTCGTTCTGTTCTGCCTGTGATGCCACTGACATCGTTATGCGTCTTACTGATGCATTCAGGTCAGTCACTGAGTTGCCCACACCTTTTACAGCGTCCACAACTCCGTTAAGCTTCTCTGTTTTCACTTGGATGTCTTCCGCAAGTTCGTTTGTCTTATGCAAAAGATTCGTGGTTTCGAGTGTCACCCCTTGCAGCTGGTTTTCAAGCCCGGCAACTGTGCCGGAAACTTCTTTTAAAGTGTTCTTCAATGAATTCAATGTCATTGCCAAAGCTACGCATAGAATTAAGAATCCGACTGCAGCCACGATTGCGGCTATGTAAAGCAGTATTTGCCAATCCATCATAATTCCTCCTTTTACATTCTGTTATATATTATTTCTACCCTAGACGAACTGCGCGTAAACACAGCCCTCTTACAATACTTCTCTACAGCACTTAAAAAAACCTGCAAAAAAAGAAAAAAACAGTTTAACTTTGAAAGTTAAACTGTTTCTTCTGTCTTCAGCTGGTCTTCAAATGCTTCTTTGAATTTCGTAACGTCTCCAGCACCCATGAACAGGAAAACACCATTCTTGTGTCCGCTGAGTTTCGCCACTTCTTCGACCTGCAATAATTGGCTGTCTGCGATTTTCTCTTCGAGATCGCCGATCGTCAATGTACCCGCTTCTTCGCGGGCAGATCCGAATATATCACATAGATACACCTGATCCGCTTCATTCAGGCAGTCCGCGAACTCCTGAAGGAATGTCTGCGTACGCGTGAAAGTATGCGGCTGAAATATTGCAATCACTTCGCGGTCAGGGAATTTCTGCCGGGCCGATTGCAAGGTCGCGCGGATTTCTGTCGGATGATGCGCGTAATCGTCTATAAGAATGCGGTCGCCGATTTCCGTTTGTGAAAATCTGCGTTTCACGCCCTGATAACCAGCAAACTGCTGCTGGATGATATCTGCTGGGATATTCTCATAATGGCACAGCGAAATAACAGCCAGCGCGTTCAGTATTGTATGGTCACCGAACATAGGAATCGTGAATGTATGGAAGAATTCATTGCGGATCACAACATCAAAAGTCGTGCCTTCTGTCGTTTTAACGATATTTCTTGCCTGAAAATCATTCTCTTCGCCAAATCCGTAATAAACCATCGGGACAGGAGCCTGCAGCTTTTGGAGATATTCGTCATCCCCGCAGGCGATGATGCATTTCTTCACTTGCTGGGCCATTTCTTCAAATGCTTTGAAAACATCATCGATACCCGCAAAATAATCCGGATGATCAAAATCGATATTCGTCATGATTGCGTAATCCGGATGATAGGCCAAAAAGTGGCGGCGATATTCACAAGCTTCAACCACAAAGAAGTGGGAATCCTGCATGCCATATCCAGTCCCGTCGCCTATAAGATAAGAAACAGGCTTGTAACCGTTCAGCACATGAGCCATCAGTCCGGTTGTCGACGTTTTCCCGTGCGCGCCGGTAATGGCAACGGAAACGTACTGTTTCATCAAATCCCCAAGGAATTCATGGTAACGGATGATTGTAGCGCCAATTTCCCGGGCTCTCACAAGTTCTGGGTGCTCATCATTAAAAGCATTCCCAGCGACGATCGTCATGTCCGCTGTAATATTTTCGGGATCGAACGGAAGGATGGAAATTCCTCTGTCGCGCAGGCGTTCTTCAGTAAAGAAGTATTTCGCTATATCGGAACCCTGCACTTCATTTCCCATATCATGCATAATCTGAGCCAGCGGACTCATCCCTGAGCCTTTAATGCCGGTAAAATGTAAAACTGTCATAAGTGAACCTCCTGTGGAAGTTTAAAGTAGTCTATTCCATCTGTATTAAGTGGATAGCCGATTGGATCAAACAATCATCCGATTATATCATATTTTTATCTGAATGGGATATAATCGATATTTTGAAATAATGAAATAAATCATTGGAATACTTCCGATATATCCTCTTCAGTGATCAGCACCGAACGGGCTTTGCTGCCGTTCTGCTCTGAAATGAAACCATGTTCTTCGATCAGGTCCATCAGCCTCGCCGCACGGTTATAGCCGATATGGAATTTGCGCTGCAATAAGGACGTCGATGCGCTGCCCTGCTGCATGATAAAGCGGCAGGCTTCCTCAAATAAATCATCCTGTTCAGCGCCGGATGCGTTCTGCTTCATCAATTCTTCTTCTTTGAAAAAATATTCCGGCTCACCCTGGCCGCGCACATGTTCAATGATTTTCTCGATTTCTTCATCTGTCACAAAAGTCCCTTGAATACGGCTCGGTGCGGACATGCCATTGCCGAGATACAGCATATCCCCTCTTCCAAGCAGACGCTCCGCTCCCTGCGAATCAAGGATAGTGCGGCTGTCCACCTGGGAAGAAACAGAAAACGCTATGCGTGTCGGAATATTTGATTTGATCAATCCCGTGATAACATCCACTGATGGGCGCTGAGTGGCAATGACCAGATGGATGCCGCATGCCCGCGCTTTTTGCGCGATTCGGCAAATCGCGTCTTCCACATCAGACGGTGACATCATCATCAAATCGGCAAGTTCGTCTATCACGATCAATATATATGGCAGATGCTGCGCGTCATTTCCTTTATCCTTGACCATTTTATTGTAACGGCTGATATCCCTTACACCGGTATGCGCAAAGAGCTGGTAACGGCGTTCCATTTCAGATACGGCCCACTTCAATGAAGCGGTTGCCGCTTTGACATCTGTAATGACTGGGCTCACCAGATGCGGAATATGATTATAAGGCGCGAGCTCGACCATTTTCGGGTCGATCAATAATAATTTGAGGTCCCGTGGGGACGATTTGTAAAGCAAACTGACCAGCAAAGAGTTGATGCACACGGATTTACCGGATCCTGTCGCGCCCGCAATCAAACCATGCGGCATTTTACGCAGATCCAGTGTGACTGGTCTGCCGGTCAGGTCGAGGCCCAATGCCGCTTCCAAAGGAGAATCGGAATCCCGGAATTGCGGACTCTCAATCACCTCGGAAATTCTGACTGGCCGTGATGTCCTATTGGGAATCTCGATCCCGATTGAACTTTTGCCTGGAATCGGCGCCTGTATGCGTATATCTTTCGCGGCCAGCGCCAATTTCAGGTCATCTGCCAAATTACGGATTTTGCTGACTTTTACACCCTGCGCTACAGTCAGCTCAAACTGAGTGACTGCCGGCCCCTGGACAATGCTTAAAATTGTCGCCTGCACCTGGAAATGCGACAGCGCTTCGACCAGCCGCTCTCCCTGTTCTTCCATCCACTCATCGTCTTTGCGATCATTTTCCGGCGCGGAAAGATAATCCTTATAAGGATGTTCATAAGTGGAAATGACTGGCGCCTGAACCGCTTCAGCAACTGGAGCTGCTGGGGGAGCACTTGGCTCCGCCTGCTTTTCAACCGGCTGCACGGTTTTATTCTCCAATGCAGTTTGTGGTTTTGGCGGAGATGCATTAAGTTTTTTTGACTTCTCTTTATCGGATTTCAACATCATCACATTGAATGGGACCGTTTTTTCTTTTTTCTTTTCTGCACGGATAACCGGTTCTTCCGTCTTTTTCTCATGCATGTCTGTATGTAGCTTTTCTTTGTTTCCGGAATTTGTTTTCGGCAATACCGTTTCTTCCTCTGGCTCCGGTTCAAAAACTGCCGGTGTTTCAGGGGCATCTTTCCCAACCGGAATTTCCGGATCAGGCATATCGGCAGCTACTTCCTTCTGAACTGCTTGCATTGAGGATTCTTCTGGTGTTATTTCCGCAGGTTCAGGAGCAGTCTCGATCACAGGCAATGTGCGCTCGGGCTCAGCATACTCTGCTGATAATGGCGCTGCGCTGTTGGCAGAAGTTTCGCTGACCGTATTTTCCTGTACAGGAGAAATCGCTTTTTGGAATTCTTCTTTACGCTCTTTTTGCTCAAGCAATTTTTCAATTGGCGCTGGTTTAGGTTCATTAAAACCATGAATAGGCGACGGAACCTGGGTCGGTTCAAAGCGGCGCTTGACAGGCGCCGGTTTTAGAGTCTCTTTAACAGGCCTTGAAACCGGTGACTGGCGCTGGAGCGGCTGCCGGGGCGACTGTCTCTGAATTGGTTTCGGCAACGGCCGTGCTTCTCTCCGTACGGGTTCCTGCGCCACTTGTGAAGGACGCCTGATAAGCTCTTCCCTCACTTCAGCCATCGTTACTTTTTGGCCACTCTGTTCCTTCTTCAAAAAGATTTCTCTTTCTTCATCCGTGATCAATGGAAAACGAAAAGGCACATGCGCGCTTTTCTGCTCGACAGGCGCTGTATATTCCTGTTCGGCCTCTTCCTCGACTTCATCGGCAAACATGCGATTCCATACTTTTTTAACCCAGCTCATAACAAGTCACGCCTTTACTTCAAATGCTGATCCGACTTCATTTTCATCTTCAAGCACCAATATACCTTTTTCCGCTGGAGCATCCGGCAAAGCCAGTTCCTTGGCTGAACAAATCATGCCGCTTGAAGCCACTCCCCGGAGTTCCGCGTCTTTTATGATCATTCCCGACGGCATTACCGCGCCCACTTTTGCGACAACCACTTTTTGGCCCGCTTCTACATTTGGCGCGCCGCAGACAATCTGCAATTTTTCGCTGCCGACATCAACTTGGCACACATTCAATTTATCAGCGTTCGGATGTTTATCCTTCGATTCCACATAGCCGACAACGAATTTTGGCGACAGATCGACTTCCAGCAGATAGTCGATGCTGTTTTTTTCGAGCGCATTCTGCAATTCGGTAACCAGCTGCTCGGAAACGTCAATAGTCCCGCTTTCCGGGAAGCTGATGTATTGGGATGCATTGAACAGGTTAAAGCCCGTAATTTCATCATCGCCATTTTTAATAAGCGTTATATCGCCGTTCATTTCTGTATGGATTTTCTCAGGTTTTTCTGTTTGCAGCTGAACAAGCAGCACATCGCCTATTCCTTGCTTATTATAAAATGCGTTCATTTTTTATCGTTCTCCTCTTCAGGTCTATTTTTAGCCAGGATGAAAATCGGTTCCAGCTCACCGTTGTCGTAAATGAATGACAGGGAAGTGATCGGCACTTTGCCGTTCGTGAAGAAATGCATCGCCATTTGCGCAAGCACGTCGTAGCCGGATTCGTTGCGGATATCACCGATGATCAATACATCCTGATGCGGGACAGACACAGTCATATCCCCTGTAATCTTGTTTTTCATCTCTTTCAGGAAAGTCTCATTTAAAATTCGGGAGGCGTCATAGCCATCGTTTTCATTGAGGAAATAGAACACGTTTCCAGCAACGTGATCTTCCTTGACCGCAGTTTTCAGCTTCTTGACCTGGAATCTCGCAAGTTCTTTGAGCTGTTCTTCTGTCAGACTTAATGAATTTAACACATTCTCGTCAATTAAGCGATAGGCCGCCCCGGTGTCAAGCGCATAAAATACCCGCGTCTCAGCAGTATGGTCCGTTGTGATGAAGCGGTTTCCTTCGTTTGACTCAGTAGGAAATGAAGTTGAGCGGATGACAGGATAGATATGTTCCCCGCCAGGAAGATTCCCTTCTGCCTCGCGTTCCATCGCGTTAAAGGTTTCTTTGATCGTATAAACGATTTCGGTCAATGCCTCTTCGCCTTTTGCTTCATACCGGCTGGTGATTTTCGGAAGGTCGAGCGTCAGCCCTTTGCCTACTTTGGTGTGGCGGATGTTCGCTGTATTATTTTCACGGTCATAACGCCATTCCAGATCATGGCTTGGCAGCCGCTCTCTTAACAGGTTGAATAATTGTGTGGAGTTCATATCGATCTTCCTCTCTGTCAAAAATAAACGGTTCGACCCTCACAGGCGAACCGTCTTGATATTATAAGGGCAATCCTGCAATAAAGGACTCAATTTCCTCTTGTGTTTTACGGTCGCGGCTGACAAAACGGCCCAGTTCCTTTCCTTCGCTGAAAGCGAGGAAACTTGGTATTCCGTATATATCGTGTTCTGCGCAAAGATCGATGAACTCATCCCGGTCAACTGATACAAAGCTGAACTGTCCATACGACTCTTCCACTTCAGGCATGATCGGGTCGATGACACGGCAATCCGGACACCATCCGGCCGTGAACATGAAAATTACGCCCTCGCCGTTTTTGTATTCGTTGAATTCTTCAATCGATTGGAGTTTTTCCATAATATCTTCCCCTCAATTTCCTTCATCAATAGAGCGTACGGTCTTCATCATCCATTCCATATTATCTGGAACATCCGATTCTTCTGAGATGGCAGTCATTTTCACGCCGCCTGCGCTGACAACTATTTCAATCCAGTCTTCAGCAATCGCTCTCAATGTTGTAAAGCCGAAACGGCCATTCTGTTCGAATGTTTCATCGGCGATCCATTCAACTTCGTCATTCGCTTTCTGCAAATCATAGAAAAGCCTGCTGTCAGCTGCTTCGTTCGGATTGATGAACAGGACGTAGGAATCGCTGCCTCTAGTTATAATAATATTGTTTTCATCAGAAGGCTCTTCGATATCGTAGCCGCCAGGCAGATATAATTCCGTCTGTCCCGCGGTTTCGTTGGTCTCCGGCGGCTCTTGTTCAAAAGCCGTGCGGGTTTCCGAAAGCCCTTCTGCCAATCTCTCTTCAGGAGTCGCCATGCACCCTGCCAATAAAAAAAGGGACAACACAGTTCCTGTGATAAAAACTGACCGTTTCACGCGTCTTCCTCCCCTGCTTTGCTGTCTTCTATTTTAAAGATGTTTCGGGTCACATGCAACTTAACCGATGCCCAGCCTGTATTGTCCGATAAGTAATTTGACAATATGCCCGAACATTTCTCCCCTGTTGAGCATGCCTGCTGTCAGGATTCCGATTGCCCCTTTATGGTGGCGGATGCCCGTTTCATCAGCATAGTCATCCATCACCGGTCCAAGTTCCAAACCTTCTTTCAATTTTTGCGCAATCACATCAGGCAATGGAATTTGCGCGCCTCCGGCAGTATAGACTTTCCCATCCGCTGTCGAAAGTGCCCCCCAATTGCAAAGATAGAGCGTGCCCTCAAGTTCATAGACGCCACCTTCAAGGCCCACAGCGAAATCATATCCGCCTTCAATCGAAGAAACTGCGCGATTGACAGCTCCCTGACGCGTTTCCTCTATGGAAAATGGCTGTGCCGATACGCCTGAATCCGTTTCGACAGCTGCAATTTCATATTGAATCGCAAGTTCAGCAAGACAATCTTCCACTGCTCTGATTTTTGCGGGATTTTTTGATGCGACAACAATTCTGTAATTACCCATCTGCACTGGTCCTTTCTATAAAAAAAAGTGCCCGAGGGCACTTTTCAGACGTTATTTTTAATCGTTTCCACTGTTGTACGGTCAGCTGATTTCACCAGCTTCACCAATAATTCCTTCGCAGCGGCGTAATCATCGGTGTGGATGATCGACGATGAAGTATGGATATAACGGGAGCAGATTCCGATTACTGAACTTGGAACCCCTTCGTTTGCCGTATGCACACGTCCCGCATCCGTTCCGCCTTGTGAAATGAAATACTGGTACGGGATATTATTCGATTCTGCTGTATCGAGAACGAATTCCCGCATGCCGCGGTGCGTGACCATGCTCTTATCCAAAATGCGCAGGAGAGTTCCCTTGCCCAATTGGCCAAACTCGTTTTTATTGCCGTCAGCGTCATTCGCCGGACTTGCATCAAGCGCAAAGAAAATGTCCGGATCGATCATATTTGCAGCCGTCTGCGACCCGCGCAGTCCCACTTCTTCCATGACCGTAGCGCCAGAAAACAATTCGTTCGGCAGTTTTTCATCTTTCAATTCACGCAATAACTCGATCGCCAAACCACAGCCGTAACGGTTGTCCCAGGCTTTTGCCATGATCTTTTTATCATTTGCCATTGGAGTGAACGGGCTGTAAGGAATGATCTGCTGTCCCGGACGGACGCCGAACGACAACGCATCTTCTCGATCGTCAGCACCGATATCAATCAGCATATTCTTGATGTCCATCGGTTTGCTGCGCAGTTCTTCACTCAATAAATGCGGCGGAATCGAACCGATTACACCAGGAATCGCTTTATCGCCAGCGATGATTTCCACCCGTGTGGCCAGCATTACCTGATTCCACCAGCCGCCAAGCGGTTGAAAACGAATCATCCCATTATCAGTAATCTGTGTAACCATGAAGCCGACTTCATCCATATGGCCAGCCACCATGATGCGCGGCCCATTCTGTTCGCCGTGCTTGACGCCAAAGATGCTGCCGAGATTGTCCTGTATCAATTCATCGGAAACAGCACCCAATTCTTTTTTCATGAATTTGCGGACAGCGTGTTCATTGCCTGGCGCGCCGGGCAGCTCTGTTAATGTTTTAAATAATTCTCTCGTTTCATTATTCATGATACAACTTCCTCCTAAATGAAATGCCTTTATCCAGTTTAGAGCTTTTTTCAGTTTATTTCCACTTTTTTATTTCGAAAATCGAAAGGAAGGAAATAAAGACGTTGCTATCATTTCTCGTTTATTTATTAGTTATGGTACAATTTAGCCAGTAAGTATAGGAGGGATCTAATTGAAAAATCGTGATTTATTGATCGGCTTCGCTACAGGAGTAGCTGCAACATTTGTCGTCAAAGAATTGGTTGACCGCAACCAGAAGCTCTACCCGGCAGATGAAGTATTGAAGCAAGTGAAGAATTCGTTTAAAGAAGAAGGTCCGATTGACGGTTCATGGATCTACATGAAAACAGAACCTTATACACAGCACGCAATTACGACGGATGTCTACAAAGGCGGCATCACTCGCCACCGCAACGATGAACTCGAGCAATTCGAATTCATGGCGGACGCTTTCACCGGCGCCGTTGTAGAAGTTTCAAAAGTCTAAAATCACACGACTGTTTCCATCTGCAGGCATGCGCGAGAACTTCCGCGAGCCTGCAGTTTTTATTTCCCTAAAAATTCAGTGAAAGTCCAGGTGGATGAAGATGAAATTTGTTCTGCTGTTCGGTCCCCAGGCAGTCGGCAAAATGACTGTCGGCCAGGAATTGGCGAAAATAACCGATTTGAAATTATTGCACAATCACATGACCATCGATTTGCTGGAACCGTTTTTCGGCTTTGAACCGGAAATGTGGAAACTGTCCACCCTGTTCCGCGAAGAAATTTTCAGCGCCTTCGCAAAGAGTGATCGGTACGGCATGATTTTTACATACGTTTGGACTTTCGACCAGCAGGAAGACTGGGATTTCGTCAACAGGACACCTGCGCGATTTTCCAGGCGCAAGGCGCGGACATCTGCTTTGTCGAACTGGAAGCCGAGTTGGATGAAAGGCTCATGAGAAATAAAACCTCCAACCGCCTCGAACATAAGCTGACAAAAAGAGATACCGCTTCTTCCGAGGAAGAGATGGTCCATTCCAATAAAATCTACCGGTTGAATTCCTATGAAAATGAAATTCAGGCTGAAAATTATTTGCGCCTGAAAAATTCGAGTGTCAGTCCAGAGAGAGCCGCGGTTATGATCAAAGAGCATTTTGGGTTGTAAGGATGCTATTGGCGGTATTTTAGAAACGTGAGTGAAAGTATAGTGAGGGCTCCCTTTTTGGGAGTCTTTTTAATTTGGTAATATAAGTAATTTGTTGGCTGTGGGTTTTGGGGTGCGGGTTGAATCGTTCGGGGTGCGGCTGGATCACTTTGGGGTGCGGGTTAAACCATCTGAGGTGCGGGTAGCTAAAAATCAGTTCAAATAAATAAAATATTTTCCAATATTTTATTTCCAGTTGCGCGATTTTAGCTTTTAGTTGCGGAATTCACCACATTAGTTGCGGTTGGAAGACAATTAGTTGCGGAAATTCCCAATTTAGTTGCGGTTGGCATCCTCCCTCCACAATAAAAAAGCACCGCCAAAGCGGTGCCTCCCTCAAAAATCAGATATTCTTCTCTTTATATTGCAGCGACTCGACGATCTCTTTGCCGTCCTTGCTCCATTTCAGCAGACGGTAATAAGCGTCGTGATAGAACGAGAAATAATAGCCGTTCTCCAGAGCCTCTTTCATCAGACGTTCTTTCGCATAAATCGAATCCATCGGATAATCGTCATAAGCCAAGACCCAGAGCGGATTCTGGTGGGCATGGGTCGGCATGATATCGCCCATGTGAAGGATCGTTTCCCCGCCGCTTTCCAGTTTGATGACAGCATGGCCATCTGAATGTCCGCCTGTGTGGGTCATCGTTATTGCGCCGAACAGCGTCAGCTCACCTTCGAATGTTTCCACCTGATGCTGGACCGGCTCCCAATTTTCTTTCCAATAGGTGTTGCGTGAGCGTATATTCGGATTCCGCATTTCATTCCACTCGACTGCCGAAACATGGATTTTAGCATTCGGGAATGCAGAAATATATTCTTCACCCTGCTTTTCAGTCAAGCCGGCCGCATGGTCGCCGTGCAGGTGCGTCATCAGGACCGTATCGATATCAGTTGCAGACAATCCGAGTTCCTCTAAATTCCTGTTCAATGAAGACTCTGCTGACACCCCAAGATTCCGCTTCTGCCGATCAGTCAATTTCCCGTCGCCCAGGCCGCTGTCAACCAGGATATTATGGCCGTCAAATTGAATTAGAATCGGATGCGTCGGCAACTCGATATTATTCTTTTCATCAACCGGGTAGCGTTTTGACCATACCACTTTCGGCACTACACCGAACATTGTGCCCCCATCAAGATTCGTCGTGCCCCCATCGAGCCAAGTCAGCTTCATTTCATGAAAATCAAATCTCTCCATTATCCCATCCCCTTCAGCTTACGAATTATGAATTGTATTGTGCTTCCATCCGGTAAATCGGCTGGCCTTTTTTCATGAACTTCTCTTCGTATTCAGTCATGATGTTCCATTCAGGTTCATTGGCATGCAGATCCAGTGAAACATCCTTCAGCAGCATCCCATATTCCGAGATGCTCATAAGTGAATACTCGAAAAGTCCGCGGTTGTCCGTCTTGAAATGGATTTCCCCATTCTTCGGCAATACTGTTTCATATAATTTCAAAAATGATTCATGTGTCAGGCGCCGTTTTGCATGGCGTGTTTTTGGCCATGGATCGGAAAAGTTCAAATACAGGCGGTCAACTTCATTTTTTTCAAAGAAAGTTTCCATCTCCTGTGCGTTGACACGCAATAATCGAAGATTCGGAATGCCGTTTTCCTGCTCCAGCACCGTTTGGAGCGCCGTGACAATCACGCTGTCGAATAATTCGATGCCGATGTAATTTATATCAGGGTTGGCCATCGCCATTCCTGTGATAAAACGGCCTTTGCCGCTCCCAGCTTCAATATGCAGCGGATTCGAATTGCCGAACTCCTCTTTCCACTTGCCTTTCAGTTTTTGCGGTTCCGGAATTACGATTTCCGGATGGGCTTCGATCAATTCCGCTGCCCATGGTTTATATCTTGCTCTCATTTTTTCTTCCTCTTTCTATCATTTATTTACAGAATGCCAGTCATTCGCACTGACTGAATAGCTGATGCTGCGATTTTCTGGTGTACGGCCGGCACTGTCGCCGTCTACATGGCGATATACCGGCTGATCCGCTGTCAATGAAAACCTCGAACTTTTCAGCTGATGGACTTCCTTGAACCGCAGATGCTTCCCGCTGAATACCGTACCAAAAACCAGCAGCAGTTTCAATCGGGAAAGGCGGTTGACCACAGTCAGCTCCAATATGCCATCATCCGGTACAGAATTCGGCGAGATTTTCATGCCGCCGCCAAAATAAGGCTGATTGCTTACCGTGGCAAACCAGACTTTATCATAATGGACCGCTTCTCCGTCTTGTTCGACCGTAAGCCGGAACAGCCGGAATCTCAGCAAAGTGACAATGACATACACCAGATAAACCAGTTTTCCCATCCCGATTTTATTGAGCCATCGCTTGACCTTTGAGCGATTGACCTTCACCGAAATTTCCGCGTCGAAGCCGATGCCTGTGCTGCTGACAAACTGGTATGGCCTGCCGTCGGCAAATTCACCGAGATCTTTTCTGCTGCTCACCGGATTCACCACAAAAGCCGCAATTTCTCCGGCATCTTCAAATGAATGGAAGCCGCGGCCAAAATCATTGCCGGATCCGGCTGCAATTGAACCGACAATAACTTGCGGCGCTCCTGCAGCACCGGCAATCACTTCCCGTAAAGTGCCGTCTCCACCGAAACCGATTACCAGAACGGGCTCTGGAGAAATATGCAATTCGCGCACCAGTTCGGTGGCATGCCCGCTATACCGGCTGACAGCCAATTCAAATGGAAATTCGATGGTCTCTTTGAATTTCAGCCACTTCTTCATGGCATTGCCATTGCCCGCAACCGGATTAATGATGAATATCGTTCTCATAAGACCTTGCCCATTGGCGCAATCATACGCCATCCTTCAATTTATAATTTTGTACTGCAATATAGCGCGGCGTTTGGACCGGTTCAATCTGGAACAAGCTGAACTCCCCGACTTCAAAACGGCCAGTCTCAAGCTCTGGAATCCCATTCCACGGCTCATTGCCCGCCCATTTATTCGCAAGGGTTATATGCGGTACAAACGGTTTATTGTCCGGGCTCAATTGAAATCCTTTTAGGATATCCCTTATCTTCAGCTGCAGTCTGTTCAGTGAATCATTTTCTTCTGTTGCCGCATATACCACTCTCGGGCGTTCCATTTTTCCGAAATACCCCGTTCCTGCAATATCCACCGAAAAGGAACCATGCGCCACTTCCTCCAAAGCTTTTGCCACTTCACCGATTTCATCATGCGGATCGCCGCCGAGAAACAGCAGTGTAATGTGAAGATCTTCCGCCACCGGCAGCCGTTTATGGCTGGACAGGTTCCAGGAATCGCGCTGTTCCACAAGAGAACGAGCAGTCGTCAGCGGTATTTTTATCCCTATAAAATAATGGTTAACCATCTGCATCACCTCTTATCAGTTTACCATTTATCCTTTATTAACGGTCACTATGATTTTCACTGAAATAAACACTTTAACTATGTAAACGCAAAAAACAGCAGCCGAAAAAAGATCGGCCACTGTTTTTGTCAATATGATTATTGCACTTCCACACCCAGGTTTAATTGGGCTTCGAAAGCCTGCTGCAGCTTTTCAGTCAATGGGCCACGTTCGCCATTCCCGATTTTGAAGCCGTCGAGTTCTGTAAGCGGAATGATTTCGGCTGTCGTGGATGACATGAAGAACTCGTCCATTTCAAGCGCCTGCTCTTTCGTCATCGGCGTTTCTTGTACAGTTATCCCAGCCTCATCACACAGTCCAAGGATGGTTCTTCTCGTAATGCCATCCAAGATCAGGTTTGTGGCAGGATGCGTATATAATACCCCATCTTTGATCCCGTACATATTGGAAGATGATCCTTCCGTAATGATTTCACCGCGGTGCAGAACTGCTTCGTAGCAGCCGTCTTCATAAGCTTCCTGTTTCGCCAGGACATTCCCGAGCAAATTCAAACTCTTGATGTCGCATCTGAGCCAGCGCATGTCTTCGATGAATTTGGCACGGGCACCGTTTCTCATCAATTCCACCGGACGTTCAACTGTTTTTGTGTAGCCAACCATAACCGGTGTACTGTCTGCAGGGAATTGATGCTGGCGTACGCACGAGCCGCGAGTGATCTGGACATATACCTGTCCGTTATTGATTTCATTTTTTTCCACCAGGTCGTACATCAGTTTGTGGAAAACATCTTTTGTATACGGCACCACAATTTTCACTTTTTCGGCGCTTGCGTAAAAGCGGTCAATATGTTCTTTTGCTGTATAAAGATCGCCATTATATACACGGATCACTTCATAGACCCCGTCGCCGAATTGATATCCGCGGTCCTCTTTTGATATCTTCAGCTCATCTTCCTGTATAAACTCATCGTTGTGTAAGATCCATTCCATGTCCAATCCCTCTTTCGCTTCTGTTAGTGTTTTTTCCTGATGAATCAATAAACTCTTTATCCTTGCTGAATTGCTGATCTACTCTTTTTTATTGCACGCCAGCTGATAAATTGCTTCCGCGTATATCGCCACCGCTTTTGTCAGGTTTTCGATATCCACAAATTCATCCAGCTGATGGGCGACATCTTTCTCGCCCGGGAACAGCATGCCGAATGCGACGCCTTTATCCATTACTCTTGCGTAGGTGCCGCCTCCGATAGCCAGCAGCTCCGCTTTATCGCCGGTCTGCTTTTCATAAGCATCCTGCAGCGTCTTGATGAATGGATCCTTTTCATCGACATAATGAGGTTTTGAATTGGAATGGATGTTCATCGAAAAGCCTTCCGCATGAAAATCACCCATCTTATCATCAAAAGGATAGGAAATTGAATAGCGCATGCTTACTTCAAGTTTTCCCCCTTTGGCTCTTTCAAAACGCATAATTCCTGCATTGAATGTCGTGTCTCCGGAAGCATCATCCGCGAAAGCAAGTCCGAACGACTTGCCGCGTGTATCACCATAAAACTTATCAGCAATAAATCCCGTAAACACCTGGCCTTCACCGGTCAGATGCTCTTTCAGGAACAATGCGAGCATGACGCCGGCATTGATGCCATCGTCCGGCTCCATTGCATGCGCCGCTTTGCCGCGAACGGTCAACTTCACCTTGCCGTCTTCTTCAATTGCTGAAAAAGCAAGATCGTGTTCAGCTGTAAACTTTTCGAATTCAGTCCGCCAATCAGACAATGAGCCTTCCACTGCCGCTTCAGCGATGTCAGGCACCATATTCGTCCGGTCGCCGGATCTGAATGAGATCAATTGATCTTCCTTGCCGGAATAGACCTGTGAAAAAACCAAAGCCGCGATTCCTTTTTCCGCATTGATAATCGGGAAATCAGCATCAGGCGCGAATGCCATTGTCGGCATTTCTTCCTTCTGGAAATAGTTTTCAACACAGCGGAAGCCGCTTTCCTCATCGGTTCCGATAATAAGCCGTACACGTTTATTGAACTCGCAGCCTGCATCTTTGACCATATTCAAAGCGGTCCACGCTGCAATCGTCGGCCCTTTATCATCGATCGCCCCGCGGCCGAATAATTTGCCGTCTTCAATCACGCCGCCAAAAGGATCCTTAGTCCACCCTTCACCGGTCGGAACCACATCGACGTGTCCGAGGATTCCCAGCAATTCCTCCCCTGAGCCGATCTCCAGGTGTCCAGCTATATTATCGACATTCTTAACTTTATAGCCATTTTCATGGCCTTTATCCAAAAACCAGTCCAATGCCCTTTTCACTTCTTTGCCAAAAGGCGCATCCGGCGCTGCATCATCGCTTAATATGCTGGGTATCGCAATCAGTTCCTGCAATTCCCTCAGCATGCTTTCCTGTCTTTTCTCCGCTTCCAACTGCCAATCCATCTCAACACCCCGCTTTTATTACAACCATTGTACACCTTTTAAAATTTATTAAAAGAAATTCCGGTTAAATTTTTTATGAATTCCGATGAATATTAATATGTAAAAGAATTGTTAATTTAAGTAAATTAGAATAAAAACATGGATATTAAAACACTTTTTCGATATAATCAAATTGTCAGACTAGTTAGACTGGCAGATAATTTTTTAGGGGGATGTCTCAAACACTTGCAGAAAACCAGCCGGGTATACCCCGGCACCTCGTCCGCTAGTCTTTGCCAACGGGAAAAAAGATGAAGGAGTGGTTCTCTTTTATGAAACCTACTACGGATCGCATGCTAATTCGAATTAAAGATATGTATAAGTACATCCTTGATAACGGGACTGTAACTACGCAAGATTTAGTCGATGAATTCGGCATCACTCCTCGCACCATTCAAAGAGATTTGAATGTGTTAGCCTTTAACGATTTGGTGACAAGTCCAAGTCGGGGCAAATGGACAACGACGCAAAAAAAAGTGAAGATGACATCTTAGAGCGAAAAGCGACGGTGCCCGTTAAGCTCTGAAAGGCATAAGACAGATCAGCGAAATGGCGTCCTTTGCCATGCAGCTGAGCTGGCTTATGACCCGAAGAGCTGGGCCGCCGGAGTCTGGACAGCGAAAAGCGACGGTGCCCGCTAAGCTCTGAAAGGCATAAGACAGATCAGCGAAATGGCGTCCTTTGCCATGCAGCTGAGCTGGCTTATGACCCGAAGAGCTGGGCCGCCGGAGTCTGGACAGCGAAAAGCGACGGCGCCCGCTAAGCTCTGAAAGGCATAAGACGATTTGGCGAAGCGGCGTGTCTTCAGCCGCACAGCCAAAGTGGCTTATGACCCGAAGAGCTGGGCCACCGGAGACTAGACAACGAAAAGCGACGGCGCCCGTTAAATAAGGGCGCTTTCGACTGTCCAATATTAAAATAAGATTTCAATCAAAAAATGACCGCCAACTTTGGCGGTCATTTTTTCTCTTTCAATCCGATTACCTCTTCTTCCGTCAGATAACGGTATTCACCAAGTTCAAGATCCGGGTCCAGTTCCAGCGGGCCCATCGACAGGCGTTTCAGGTAAACGACAGTTTTTCCGACACTTTCAAACATGCGCTTCACCTGATGAAACTTCCCTTCCGTAATCGTCAATTCAATCTCCGACTCAGCACCGCTCTCGAGGATTTTAAGGAACGCCTCTTTTGTCCGATAGCCATCATCCAAAATCACACCATTCCGGAATGCCTCGCCGTCCTCTTCGGTAACAACGCCATCAATCCGCGCATAATATGTCTTCGCCACATGTTTTTTCGGCGACAGCAATTCATGCGCCAATTTGCCGTCATTGGTGAGCAGCAGCAAACCTTCCGTATCTTTATCGAGCCGTCCAACCGGGAACGGTTCAAAATGGCGTTCCCCTTCACCGATCAGATCGATGACGGTTTCGTCGTATTTATCTTCTGTCGCGGATATGACACCCGGCGGTTTATTCATCATCAGGTAGATGAATTCCACATACTCCACTTTTTCACCCGCAACGGTGATCAGGTCGGCCGCTTCGTCGACATGCTGTTTCGCATCCCGCACGACTTCGCCGTTCACTTCCACCGCTTTCGACTTCAAAAGAACTTTTACGTCTTTACGGGAACCGAAGCCCATGTTCGATAAAAATTTATCTATTCGCATATGGGCCTCCTAAAAACCGAATTTACGTGTATATTTTGTCAGCCGTTCGCCGAATATTTTCTGTGCGATGCCGGTGCGCAGCGCGATAAAGCCGTATACAGCTCCGCCAATTCCTCCGACAATCAGGATTCGGATAATCGACTGAATCTTGGTATCCATATCAATGAAGAGATCAAGGCCCGCTAAGGACAATAATACAACGGCCGCCATTACAGCATTCATTAATACGATCAGCATGATCCGGCGCACCACCATTGAAGACCGGTAGTTCATAGTTACCATGATGACACCGATATTCATGGCGATGGCCACAGAGTAGCCGATGATAGTGGCGGCAATTGCCCCATCCGTTTCAAACATTTTAATCAGCGGTATATTCAAAGATAATTTAAGCAATAACCCCGTCAGCAGATTCAAGATGATCCATTTCTGCTGATTGATCCCCTGCAGGATTGACGCGGTTACCGGGAATAAAGAAAATAGGATCGCTGCCGGCAAATAATGCGAAAGTATTTCCGAACCGATTTCACTTTGTTCGTAAAAGATATGATAAAGCTCATCTGACAATAACGTCATTCCGACTACTGCCGGCAATGTCAGAAAGATGATCATCTGGAAAGATTGATCCAGCGTTCTTGTCAGCGATTTATGTTCACCGAGCGTAAAGTATTTCGTAATCAACGGAATTAAAGCCATTGAGAAACCTGTCGCGAGCATTACCGGAATCAGAACCAGTTTATGCGCTGTCAGATTCAATATTCCAAGCAGATCGGTTTCCGGCAGATTGCCCGCCGCATCCATCGCCCGGTTGAATGTCAGCAAGTCGACAAACTGGAACAGCGGATTTGCAACTCCTAAAAACACGATCGGAATAGCGTAGGTGAGAATCTCCCGGTACATATCGCGGAGCCCCACATCATATGATTCGATTGAATTCTGGCGCAGCTCGTTGTACTCCGGCTTTTTCTTTTTCCAATAATAGAACAGTACCGCTACACCGCCGACTGCTCCGACCGCCGCAGATAACACGGCGAATTGGATGGCCGTTTTGGGTGATCCACCAATCACTTCGATTACAATATAGGCGCTTCCCAAGAGGAAAATGATGCGCACAATCTGTTCGATCAATTGCGAAACAGCGGTAGGCATCATGTAGTTATAGCCCTGGAAAAATCCTCGCCATAAACTCATGAACGGTACCACGATCAAAGCAAAACTGACCCATTTGATGGCAGATGCCACATCTTCCAAAGAGTAGATTTCCTCTTTTTCGGAAATTGTAATCCGGGCAAGCGGTTCAGCCAGAGCATACATTAGCAGGAATCCCAGGAATCCGGTGACCATCATCGTCAGAATACCTGAACGAAGCAATCTCCTGCCGGTTTCATAATCTCCGAGACTGTTGTATTTTGCCACAAACTTCGAGAAAGCCAGCGGCGCACCGGATATGGCGACCGCGAGCATCAGGTTATAAGGTATATAGGCGTATTGGTAGAGGCCGATATTGTCTTCCCCGACCAAGCCGTAAAATGGAATGATATAAATGACGCCAAGCACTTTGGATAAAAACAGGCCCAAAGTCAAAATGGCGGTTCCTTTAATTAACGTTGACATTTTGCACTTCCTGACTAATTCTTGATAAAAAAACAATCTACACGATAGTTTACACTTATAAATGGAAATACTCAACGGATTTTGAAGCATGTTATAATAAAGAAAAGCGGATGCACCTATTCACCTTTGAAAGACCTGGGCTGGGTGCAAATATCTGGACACTAAAAACGAAAGCGAGTTCTTCTTATATGTATGACGTTATAATCATCGGCGGGGGTCCCTCAGGATTGATGGCTTCCATCGCCGCGGCTTCACGCAAACAAAAAGTTTTATTAATTGAAAAAGGCAAAAAGCTTGGGAAAAAGCTGATCATATCAGGCGGAGGCCGCTGCAATGTCACCAACCGGCTGCCTCTTGACGAAATCGTGAAAAATATTCCCGGGAACGGAAGATTTCTCCACAGTCCATTTTCCGTGTTCAATAATGAAGACATCATCTCCTTTTTTGAAGGGCTCGGCGTGGCTTTGAAAGAAGAAGACCATGGCCGCATGTTCCCTGTTTCGAACCGGGCGCAGGATGTCGCCGATGCCATGTTCCGTGAAATGGATCGCCTCGGCGTTACAGTACTGCTTGATTCCCCTGTGAAAAAATTATTGATGACTGACGATAAAGTGACGGGCGTCCGGCTGCATTCCGGCGACGAATATACGTCCAAAGCAATCGTCGTCGCTGTCGGCGGCAAAGCTGTTCCACAAACGGGTTCGACTGGAGACGGCTATCCATGGGCTGAAAAAGCGGGCCATACGGTAACCGACCTCTATCCGACTGAAGTGCCGCTGCTGTCTAAAGAATCCTTTATCGTCAGCCGGGACCTGCAGGGACTCGCTCTTCGGGACGTCGCTGTTTCTGTACTCAATAAAAAAGGGAAAGTCCTGGTGACACACCAGATGGACATGCTGTTCACCCATTTCGGCTTGAGCGGCCCCGCTGTTCTCAGATGCAGCCAATACGTCGTCAAGGAAATGAAGAAAACCGGCGGTGCACCGGTCCAAATGCGCATCAACTCCATGCCGGATGAAAACGCGGAATCCGCATTCCAGCTCTTGTTCAAAATGATGAAGGATGAGCCAAAGAAATCCGTGAAAAATGTGTGGAAAAGCTTGGCACAAGAGCGTTGGCTCCTTTTCCTTCTGCAACGGGCGGGAATTGATCCGGCTCTTACCGGCGCTGAACTTGCCAGCGATAAAGTACGCGCGATGGCGACACAACTTACCGCTTTCACAATGGAAGTCACCGGCACACAGCCGATTGAGAAAGCATTCGTGACAGGCGGCGGCGTTTCCATCAAGGAAATCGAACCGAAAACGATGGCTTCACGCAAAAAGCCCGGCCTTTATTTCTGCGGTGAAATTCTCGACATCCACGGATACACCGGCGGCTATAACATCACTTCCGCGCTGGTGACAGGAAACGTGGCAGGACGAAGCGCAGCAGAATTTGCAAAACAGATATAAATAGTGATAACCCTTCGCATGAGCTTGCGAAGGGTTATTTTTTTGGCTGATTTGACGGGGAACGCAAATTTTTATTTCCAAATTAAGGATTTACTGTCCGCAGAATTAAAATACTGTCCGCAACGGATCAAATACTGTCCGGAAATCAAAAATACTGTCCGGAAGCGACCCTTTACTGTCCGGAGACAAATCAGCTCCTAAACTTCCAAATTCAGCCAATAAAAAACCGGAGCTTCAGCCCTCAAGCTGAAACTCCGGCCCAAATATTTACGCTATAACCACGTTTACCAATTTCCCTGGAATCGCGATCACTTTACGGATCTGTTTGCCTTCAGCAGCTTTTTGGATTGATTCATCCGCAAGCGCTGCCGCTTCCAATTCCTCTTTCGTGCTGTTTTTCGCCACCACAATTTTCGTTCTCACTTTGCCGTTCACCTGTACAACAACTTCCACTTCATCGTCGACCATCTTCGACTCATCGAATGTTGGCCATTCCGCATAAGTGACCGTTTCTGTGTGGCCCAATTTCTCCCACAGCTCTTCCGCTACGTGCGGCGCAATCGGAGACAGCATCTTGACAAAACCTTCGACGTATTCTTTCGGAATCGCATCCGCTTTATAGCCTTCATTGATGAAGACCATCATCTGCGAAATGGCTGTATTGAAACGAAGCCCTTCGAAATCCTCTGTCACCTTTTTGACTGTCTGGTGATAGACTTTTTCCAGTTTGCCGTCGTTCGCATCCACAATTTTCGCGCTCAACCCATCATCTTCGATAAACAAGCGCCATACACGGTCAAGGAAGCGGCGTGCCCCTTCCAGTCCATTGGTCGACCAGGCGATCGATGCGTCAAGCGGCCCCATGAACATTTCGTAAAGGCGCAGCGTATCCGCTCCGTGGCTTTCGATGATCTGGTCCGGGTTAACGACATTGCCTTTGGATTTCGACATTTTTTCATTGCCTTCACCCAAAATCATTCCCTGGTTATACAATTTCTGGAACGGCTCTTTCGTCGGAACCACACCGATATCGTACAGCACTTTATGCCAGAAGCGAGCGTACAATAAATGAAGCACGGCGTGTTCTGCCCCGCCAATATAAACATCAACCGGCAGCCAGTGTTTCAACAGTTCCGGGTCAGCAATCGCTTCCGCATTGTCCGGATCGATATAGCGCAGGTAATACCAGCAGCTGCCCGCCCATTGCGGCATTGTGTTTGTTTCGCGGCGGCCTTTCATTCCGGTTTCCGGGTGCACTACGTTGACCCATTCCTCGATATTGGCAAGCGGTGATTCGCCTGTGCCGCTCGGTTTGATGTCTGTCGTCACCGGCAGCATCAATGGAAGATCTTTTTCATCAACCGGTGTCATTGTGCCGTCTTCCCAGTGGATGATTGGAATCGGCTCGCCCCAATAACGCTGGCGGCTGAACAGCCAGTCGCGCAGACGATATGTGATTTTCTTCTCGCCGACACCTTTTTCAACAAGCCAGTCGATCGCTTTCGCAATCGCTTCGGTTTTATTCAATCCATTAAGGAAATCAGAATTGATCAGTTCACCGTCGCCGGCATAAGCTTCTTCTTCGATGTTTCCGCCAGACACGACTTCCACGATCGGCAAATCGAATTGCTTCGCAAATTCGTAATCACGTTCATCGTGCGCCGGAACCGCCATGATGGCGCCCGTTCCGTAAGTCGCCAATACGTAATCCGCGATCCAGACCGGCATCTTGTCGCCGCTTGCCGGATTGATGGCATAAGCTCCTGTGAACACGCCGGTTTTGGATTTCGCCAAATCCGTGCGCTCAAGATCACTCTTAGTCTTTACATCGTCAATATATTTTTCAACAGCTTCTTTTTGTTCCTGCGTGGTAATTGCCTCCACTAATTTGTGTTCCGGCGCCAATACCGCATAAGTCGCACCGAAAATCGTATCCGGGCGAGTCGTAAATGCGCGGAAAGAATGGCCATTGCCATCGATCTGGAATTCAAGTTCTGCCCCTTCGGATTTGCCGATCCAATTTCGCTGCATATCTTTCAGGCTTTCAGGCCAGTCAAGATCATCCAAATCTTCCAGTAAGCGGTCCGCGTATTCTGTAATGCGCAGCACCCACTGGCGCATTGGACGGCGTTCGACCGGATGGCCTCCGCGTTCTGATACCCCGTCAACCACTTCTTCGTTGGCAAGCACTGTTCCAAGCGCCGGACACCAGTTGACCGCTACTTCGTCGACATAAGCCAAGCCTTTATTGTACAGCTGGATAAAAATCCACTGTGTCCATTTATAATATTTCGGATCCGTTGTGTTGACTTCACGGTCCCAGTCATACGAGAAGCCGAGTTCCTGGATTTGGCGTTTGAACGTCTCGATGTTTTTCGCTGTAAATTCCGCCGGATCGTTTCCTGTATCAAGCGCGTACTGCTCGGCAGGAAGACCGAATGCGTCCCAGCCCATCGGATGCAGCACATTATATCCCTGCATGCGTTTCATGCGGCTCAAAATATCGGTTGCCGTATAGCCTTCCGGATGCCCTACATGAAGACCGGCGCCTGATGGATACGGGAACATATCAAGCGCATAGAATTTCGGCTTGTCAAAATCCGTTTCCAATTTGAATGTCTTATTCTGATCCCAATGTTTCCGCCATTTCTTTTCGATAACTTTGTGCTTGAATGTCATTGTCTTTTCCTCCTCAAAATAAAAAATCCCCGCCCCTTATGAAATAAGGGACGGGAATCACCCGCGGTACCACCCAAATTAGCGATTGCTCGCCCAACTTGATTCCTTAACGCGGAGAACGGTGCATACTACTGATTTCACATACACTGACTCAAAGGCGAGTTCAACCGCTTTATCCACCGGCTTGCACCAAACGCCGGCTCTCTGGGGGAATAAAACACGATCTACTGATCCTCATCATAGTCTTTTGCTATTACATCCTATTCTAGCTGAGCCGCCGATTTTTGGCAATAGCTCAGGATATTTTGACGTTTTCCGTATCAAGCGGCGCGTCTGTCGAATCGACGACATCCTGCACGCTGAAGCCTTCAAACACTTCCGATAACACTAACCCCTGCTCAGTCACTTCTATAACCGCACGCTCTGTGATGATTTTATTGACGACACCTTTGCCGGTCAACGGAAGATCGCATTGCTTTTTGATTTTCGCGGAGCCGTCTTTCGACACATGATCCATGATGACGATGACTTTCTTGGCGCCGTGGACCAAATCCATCGCGCCGCCCATGCCTTTGATCATTTTGCCGGGAATCATCCAGTTGGCAAGGTCGCCGTTCTCGGCAACTTCCATGCCGCCCAGGATTGCCACGTCGATATGCCCGCCGCGGATCATCGCGAACGATTCGGCGCTTGTGAAGAATGCGGATCCCGGAATGGTCGTCACCGTTTCTTTGCCGGCATTGATCAGGTCGGGGTCGACTTGGTCTTCCGTCGGATACGGCCCGATTCCAAGAAGACCGTTTTCTGATTGCAGCACAACTTGTTTATTGTCTGAAATAAAATTCGCCACTAAAGTTGGCATGCCGATACCCAAGTTGACGTAGTCGCCGTCTTTGATCTCTTTTTCAGCGCGTTTCGCTATGCGTTCTCTCACTAATTGCTTGTCCATATGATCGATCTCCTCCCTTATGCCTGTCTTGTCGTTAAACGCTCGATGCGTTTTTCCTGTTTCGCTTCCAGCAAGCCCTGTATGTAGATGCTTGGCGTTTGAACATGGTTCGGGTCAATCGTTCCTGTTTCGACGATTTCCTCGACTTCCGCAATCGTGATTTTACCGGCTGCAGCTGCCAGCGGATTGAAGTTTTGCGCAGTCTTGTTGTATACCAGATTGCCCATCTTATCTGCTTTAGCGGCACGCACCATCGCAAAATCAGCTCTCAGAGCATGCTCAAGCACATACTCCTTGCCATCGAATTCACGGATTTCCTTTCCTTCAGCAACCGTAGTCCCGACGCCCGCAGGAGTGAAGAAAGCAGGAATCCCCGCTCCGCCTGCGCGCATTTTTTCCGCGAGTGTACCTTGCGGCGTCAGCTCGACTTCGATTTCACCGGACAGCACCTGGCGTTCAAACTCTTTATTTTCTCCGACATAGGAGCCGATCATTTTTTTAATCTGTTTATTTTTCAGCAGCAGTCCAAGACCCCATTCATCGACGCCGCAATTATTGGAAATGACGGTAAGGTCTGTAACTCCTTTATCCACCAAAGCCAATATCAATTGCTCGGGAATACCCACAAGACCGAAGCCTCCCACCATAATCGTGGCCCCGTCCTGGATCTGTTCGACCGCTTCTTTCGCGGAACTGTAAATAGGTTTCATTTTAATGCCCCCTCAGCTTTATGTACATAGTATTCAAATTATTTAAACGCTTTCATTCTTAATTTAAACAAAGTCCCTTATGAAACGCAACATCAAGCGCATTGCAAAAGCTTCCCTTAATAGATAATTATTGGCAATAAAAAAGGAAACTGCATAAATACGCAATTTCCTTAAATAATTCAGATGACCGCTTTTTCCTGTTCGATCGCAGCCTGTTTCTTTTTCAACGGAAGATCATAGGCAATTGAAGTTCCAATAGCTGCCACAAGCAATATCGTTATGAGGATAAAGAGAGCTGACATACCGTAAAGGTCGACCATCAGCCCACCCATCAAAGGGCCGATCATGCGACCTCCAGTGGCGACACTGTTGACGATTCCCTGATAGAAGCCTTCCCGCCCTTTTGGCGCCAGTTGGTTGGCGAGTGCAGGCACAGCAGGCCAGACAAACATTTCTCCGATTGTCAAGATCGCCATGGCAATGACAAACATGCTGAATTCCTCTGCAAAAGCGACAACCAGATACGACACCATCATAATGACGATGCCGATCAGCAATTGCTGTTTGATATTATTTTCGATGCGTTTGATGATCGGCCGAATCAGGGGCTGCCCGAGAACAATTAAAGCGCCGTTCAAAGTCCACAGGAAACTGTATTGCGGCAACGTGATACCGATTTCCTGGGTATAAGCCGAAATCGTCGATTGCCACTGTACGTAGCCGACCCAGCAAAGCAGATAGCCCGCCGAGACGATTAGCAGCGCATAAAACGGTGCCCGGTTGCGGATCTTTTTGCCTTCATTGAATACACTTGTATGCGACGCGGCAGAAATCGACATCGATTTAAAGCCGAATAACGCAATAAAGAAAAACACGATATACATGCCTAGATTCGCCATGAAAATATAGTCAAAACTTAAAGCGGCCAGCACGCCTGCCATTGCCGGTCCGACCGCCACTCCGACATTCTGTGCCAGGTAAATCGCGTTGAACGCTTTGCGCCCGCCTTCCGGCCAAACTGTTCCGACCATCGCATACATGCTCGGAAACACGATTCCGCCACTGAAGCCGATGATGGTATAAAACGCCACGAACGGCACAAAATCGTGCCAGATGGTCAATCCGGTCAAAGCGAAAATCGTGACAATGATTCCGCCCATGATTGATTTATAGCCGCCGATGCGGTCAAACAGCATGCCCCCGAGCAGGTTCCCGATGACAGCTGCTCCCGCATTCGCCATCAGCACAAGGCCGGCAAGTGATAATGATTTCCCCAGATGATCGTGCATATAGATAGTCGTCAACGGCCACAGGAATGAATTCCCTGTCACGTTGACAAGCATTCCGATGATTAAAAGCCATACTTGTTTCGGCATCTTTCTGTCTCCTCTTAGCTCATTTCCAAGAGTCATTGTATTCCTTTTACTGGCACTCTACAAGAAGATTTTCATCGAACCGGAAATAACAGATTTTTCTGCCGTTGTGGGCCTAAATCCGGCCATGCTACAATACCCAAAAGAGGAGTTGTTGTTATGGAAATGAACCTGCCTTTTTCTTCAGACGGCAAACGTTATTACACATGGAACCGCCACCTGCGCGACCATTTTGGCCATAAAGTGATGAAAATTGCATTGGACGCTGGATTTGACTGCCCCAACCGGGACGGCACTGTCGCATTCGGCGGATGCACTTTCTGTTCAGTTGCAGGGTCCGGTGATTTTGCCGGAGACCGTGTCGATCCGATTCCGGTCCAATTCGAACAGATCAAAGAAAAAATGCATAAAAAATGGAAAGACGGCAAATACATCGCGTATTTTCAGGCTTATACGAATACCCATGCTCCGCTTCCGGTCATCAAAGAAAAATTCGAAGCGGCGCTCGCACAGGAGAATGTCATCGGCCTCAGCATCGCCACCCGCCCGGACTGCCTACCGGACGACGTGGTGGACTATTTGGCCGATTTGAATGAACGGACTTATTTATGGATTGAACTGGGGCTGCAGACAGTCCATGATAAAACCGCCCGCTTAATAAACCGGGCACACAATTTTTCCTTATATATAGAAGGAGTCGAAAAATTGCGCAGCCGCGGCATCCGTGTCTGCACCCATATCATCAACGGCTTACCGCTTGAAGACCGCGACATGATGATGGAGACAGCGCGTGAAGTCGCAAAATTGGATGTCCAGGGCATCAAAATCCACCTGCTGCATCTTTTGAAAGGCACACCCATGGTCAAGCAATACGAAAAAGGCATGGTGGAATTCCTTGAAAAAGATGAATACATCAAACTCGTAGCCGATCAACTGGAAGTGATTCCACCTGAAATGATCGTCCAGCGCATAACAGGTGACGGCCCTATTGAATTGATGATCGGCCCGATGTGGAGCGTCAATAAATGGGATGTCCTGAACGGCATTGACGCTGAACTCGAAAGACGCGGAAGCTGGCAAGGGAAACATTATCAGGGGATGGTGGAAGCATGACATTGATGCGCGTTCTGCCATTCACAAAATTTTTATTGGAACGGGCGGTTGCTGAAGGCGATAAAGTGGTTGACGCGACTGCCGGCAATGGACATGATACATTATTTCTGGCTCAATTAACCGGTGATTCCGGGAAAGTTTACGCTTTTGATATCCAGGAAGATGCTGTCCGGGCAACGAAAGAACGGGTAAAAGATTTCAGCCAAGTGGATGTGATTCTCGACAGCCACGCCAATATCCATCAGCATGTCACAGAAGAAATTGCCGCGGCAGTATTCAACCTTGGCTATCTGCCGAAAGGCGACCACAGTATTATCACGAAATCCACAACTACTCTTGCAGCCATCACCCAATGTCTGGAGCTTTTGAAGGAGACGGGAATCGTCGCCATCGTCATCTATTCAGGACATGAAGGCGGCGCAGAAGAAAGAGATGCCGTAATGGATTTTGTATCACAGCTGCCGCAAACCAAATTCGATGTTATGAAATACCAATTCATCAATCAGCAGCATTCCCCTCCGTTCCTGGTTGCAATAGAGAAAAAAATTAAGAAATAATCGAAAACCAAAAGTGATTGTGTCGAACGATGCAATCGCTTTTTCTGTTCCTCTCCACGCTTTTAAGCTACAGAAAATTCTATGAACAAATGAAACTTCCCATCACTGAAACCGTAGAATCCAATAGCAAAGGATAAAATTTCCATCCATAAACGTAAGGAGGAACTTACAATGAAGAATACAGCCACAATTCTATTGACCATACTTATTATCGGTATCTTGAACTGGATCGCTTCGCTGCTGTTGAATATGTCTTTCCTAGATCTTTCCATTCCGGTCGGCGGTCTTGCCCTCATTCTAATCTACTTTGTCACCAGTAAAGGCGGCATGGCTTCAAGGCAGATGGATATGTCGATTCAAGGGCAGACCGGGATCCGGATGGAACACAAAGCTGCTGTTTCTGAGCGCTCATATATCCTGATCGGATCCATCATATATATAGCTGTCATGCTGGCCGTTTCATTTATCGCTTACCGTGAATACTTTCTGGGAATTGGCGCTTAGATTTCAGCCATAAACCGCTGCATCAAAAATACCGCCCGATGCCAAAGCATCCCAGCGGTATTTTTTACTGCACTATTTTATTGTACGAATTTCTTTTCTTCATTTCATCGGCCACCAGCTCAAACGTCTTCAGTTTATCGCTGAAATCATAAGCCATCGAGACCAGCATGACTTCATCTGCCTGATATTCCGCCGCAAGCTCTTCCAATCGGTCCCCTACCGTCCGGGGCGTGCCGACGATCACGCGGCGCCGATTCTCTTCGACAAGCAGCTTCTCAAACTTTGTATATTCATAAGCAAGCGCCCTTTCAGGCGGTGGTGTCCCCTTAGAGGGCATGCCTTGTGCCCCCATTGAAAGTGCGAGGTCCAAAGAAGACGCGACTCTTTCGGCTTCCTCTTCTGTTTCCTGGCAAATGACGAAAATCGCAAATCCGACATAGGGGCGAGCTTCTCCGGCTGATTTAAAACGTTCCCGGTAAGTACGGGTGAAATCCTGTCCGCCTTCCCCGTTGATAAACTGCGCGAACATATAGGGCAGCCCTTTTTCAGCCGCCAATAAAGCCGACGTCATACTTGAACCAAGAATCCATATCGGAGGCGCCGATTCGGTCAGCGGCGTCGCTTTCATACCGTGGTACATATGGTCTTCCGGTATTGCATCATTCAGATACATGGATAATTCGTCTATCTGATCCGGAAAACGGTCGACATTCCGTGCTCTCCCTTCATTCAGCGCCAATGAAGCACGGGGCATTCCACCCGGTGCACGGCCGACGCCAGCGTCGATTCTGCCCGGGTATAACGCTTCCAATAATTTGAAGTTTTCCGCAATCTTGAAAGAAGAATAATGCGGCAGCATCACGCCGCCGGATCCCAGGCGAATTTTTTCCGTCACTGCACCCAAGTGGGATATCAGGATTTCAGGAGATGAACCTGCCAATGTCGCTGCATCGTGATGTTCCGACACCCAAAATCGGGTATAGCCCCATTTTTCGGCAGACTGTGCCAATTGGGCAGTCTGCTTCAAGGCTTCTCTCGGATTGCTGCCTTCCGATACCGGAGACTGATCCAGAATACTGTAATGCAAAACCATATCCATACACTCCTTTCAATCCAAATTTCAATCCTTATTTCACTAAATAGCCCAGCGACCGTAACACATTTTTTATGAATAAATGCGAGGTGGTGAATACATCTTCGCGTTCCGGTTCCTGAAATAGATCATGATAAGCGTCTTTCCATTCTTTATAACTGAATTCTTTAAGATCCTGCTGCTTTAACCAGCTTTTCGAAGCTTCTTTATCAGCAATCAAATCTTTTTCTGCCGTCTGAACAAATGTCGGGATATCCGGATAACGCTGTTTGCCGCCCGCAGCCTGTTTCATATAGGCCTGCAGTTCGCGGTACCAGCCGATTGATATCTGCGGTTTATACAATTCATCATCTTTTTCAAGTTCAATCACTTCGGGGTTCCGGGTCAAATCTTCTATTGAAATCTCGTGTTTAATTTTAATCTGTGAGGTGAGTTTCGGTACTCCGGACAAAGCGCTGGATAATTTGGAAGGTGTCCTCAGCAGCTGGAACCAGGGAGAAGTAAATACGGCGCCCGCCACTTCAATGGAATGTCTGCTCAAATAATTGATGGCCAAAGTGGCCCCTAAACCATGCGCCACAATGAACACCGGCATCTCAAGCTCAATTGCCACATCCAGCATTTCACTGACCGCTTTTTCATATACTTCGAATGATTCAGTGTGCGCTTTTTGGATCGTCCCATTTTTTCCGTGGCCGGGCAGATCTCCCATCACCACTTCAAAACCGGAACTTCTCCATTCCTTGATCTGCCAAGCATAGCGCAGATGATGTTCGTAAGCGCTGTGAATAATTACGATAACCGCTTTCGCCTGGCCTTCAGCCTGCCATTTCCACATTTGCCAACGCCCCCTTTAATCTATCTTCTATTGATATCAGATCTTAAAGTTGACCTTTCAAAAGGTTTTGCTACCATTAAAGATATCTTATCTTGATTAAAGGAGTTTTACCATGATTTACCCATACAAAGACAAACACCCGCAAATAGACCCATCGGCTTTTATCGCTGATTACGTAACTATTACCGGAGACGTGAAAATCGGCGCGGAATCTTCCGTCTGGTTCAATACAGTCGTCCGTGGTGACGTAGCCCCGACCCTTATCGGCAATAAGACGAATATCCAGGATCTGTGCATGCTGCACCAGAGCCCCAATAATCCATTGATACTTGAAGACAATGTCACAGTGGGGCACCAGGTGACACTCCATAGCTGCATCGTCCGTAAAAATACATTGATCGGCATGGGGTCCGTTATCCTCGATGGCGCTGAAATCGGTGAAGGCGCATTTATCGGAGCCGGCAGCCTCGTACCGCAAGGAAAAGTCATTCCGCCTGGCAAGCTGGCATTCGGAAGACCCGCTAAAGTCATCCGGGATCTCAACGAAGATGACATCGCCGACATGGAACGCATCGTCCGTGAATACGCCGAGAAAGCCGCTTATTATAAATCACTGCAGAATTGAGAACTATTAACCGATATTCCACAAAACAGCTTCGCTTTCCTGGGGGCTTGCGCTGAGCTAACTAAAACCCGTGCTCCTGCATCGCTGCACTACGCTCGAAACGCAGTTGGAAAGCCAACTGCGTTTCTGTTCCCTTGGGGGTCTTCGCTGTTTTACTCCATATCTTTGATTCCTTTTTATAAAAAAATCATTTATGTCTGTATTAAAAAAAGTAAATAACGAATTTTTGAACAGAACCAGAATGAAGCATTAGGCGGTGAAGGGCAAAGATGTGCTCCTGCATCGCTTCGCTGCTTCGTCGCAAAGATTTGTCCTCGCAAGCTTCGGTCAATGTCTTTCCTGCGGGATTAAGAACGAGTCCTGAGACCCCGCAGGGAGCATCGCGACTGAGGAGGCTTAGGCCGCTCCCCGCGGAAAGCATCCGCCTATAGCGAAATGATTTAAGAAATACTTAATTTCTTAATAACGAATAAAACCGCTCAAGCCTAAGCTTGAGCGGTTTTTGCTTTCATTAAATTCCTGATTGTTCTTTCAAAGCATCTGCTTTGTCAGTGCGTTCCCAAGGAAGATCCACATCTGTGCGGCCGAAATGGCCGTAAGCTGCAGTCTGCTTGTAGATCGGACGGCGAAGATCAAGCATCTTGATCAGGCCAGCCGGGCGCAAGTCGAAATTATTGCGGACCAGTTCGATGAATTGGTCTTCGCTGATTTTGCCCGTGCCGAACGTATCCACTGAAATGGAAACCGGATGTGCAACACCGATCGCATAAGCAAGCTGCACTTCACATTTATCAGCCAAGCCTGAAGCAACAATATTTTTCGCTACATAGCGCGCTGCGTATGCACCGGAACGGTCAACTTTCGTCGCGTCCTTACCGGAGAATGCGCCGCCGCCGTGGCGGGCATAGCCACCATAAGTATCAACGATGATTTTGCGGCCAGTAAGACCCGCGTCTCCTTGAGGTCCGCCGATGACAAAACGGCCAGTCGGGTTGATGAAATATTTAGTTTCATCATCCAGCAAATTAGCCGGAACGACTTCATCAATGACATATTCTTTGATATTGCGCTGGATTTGCTCGAGCGTTACTTCAGGATGATGCTGAGTCGAAATAACAATAGTATCCACGCGAAGCGGCTTATCGTTTTCATCATATTCAACAGTCACCTGTGTTTTGCCGTCAGGACGCAAATATGGAAGAATCTCTTCCTTGCGCACTTCTGCTAAACGGCGAGCCAATTTATGTGCCAATGAAATCGGCAATGGCATCAATTCCTCGGTTTCATTGTTCGCGTAACCGAACATTAAACCTTGGTCGCCTGCTCCGATATCATCCAGTTCTTTATCTGTCATCTGGCCTTCGCGTGATTCAAGAGCAACGTTCACTCCTGCAGCGATATCAGGCGATTGCTCATCAATTGCAGTCAACACCGCACTTGTTTCAGAATCAAAGCCGTATTTGGCCCGTGTATATCCAATATCTTTAACAGTCTGGCGCACCACTTTCGGGATGTCCACGTATGTTGTTGTTGTAATTTCCCCTGCCACAAGAACAAGTCCTGTTGTAACGGTAGTTTCGCACGCTACCCGTGCATTCGGGTCTTCTGCGAGGATCGCGTCCAGGATGGCATCTGAGATTTGGTCACAGATCTTATCCGGATGTCCTTCTGTTACTGATTCTGATGTGAATAATCGACGGTTTGTCAAAAAATGTTCCTCCTTATATCCTGCGAGATTGCTCTCGAAATTGATACGGTACTCGTTTTCCCATGTCAAGTCCGTTCCAAACACTATGGATTGAACTTCAAGCCGTTGTGGCCTTTGTACACGAGGATTAAGGGCGATTCATAAAAAAATCCCTTCACTCATCATTCAATGAGGAAAGGAGAAATCATCATAAGCACCTTTCACTCTTATCATCCAAGGCCTGTGAGCCTTGCTTCAGGTTGGGCACCAGCGCTGCATCAATGCAGCAGGTTGCCGGGTTTCATAGGGCCTGCCCCCTCCACCAGCTCGGAATAAGAGTATCCGTTCAATTTTTCATCATACGGAATTGGTTATATGATGTCAACGTTTTTTATGTTATATTCGCTTGCCATGCATGAAAACATCCTATTTCGGGTATTAACTATGCACAAATGATGAAATTTCAAATCCTCTTGTTTATTAGTATAGACTAATCGAGTTAATGTGTTATACTATTGTTCGAATATAACTCTTCCCCAATGCCTTGGGAATAACCGAAAAGGAAGGTACATATATGAACTCAGTTAACTTCGCAAGCGATTTGAAAGATCTTTTAAACGGTCCCAACGTCAATGTCCAATGGTCGGTTCCACAATTAGTGGAGGCAGCCACTTCCCGTGGAGAAGCAATTTTGACACGCGAAGGCGCAGTCAAAGCCGAAACAGGAAAATACACAGGCCGATCGCCTAAAGACAAGTATATGGTAGAAGAAGATATTTCGAAAGATAAAATTGACTGGGGTACTGTAAACCGTCCGATTTCTTCTGAAGTTTTTGAGAATCTATATGCAAAAGTCTTGAAACACTTGAAAGAACAAAAAGAACTTTTCGTTTTCAAAGGATTTGCCGGCGCAGACCCGGAGTCACGCCTTCACATCCAGACGATCAATGAGTACGCGTGGCATAATCTTTTTGCGCACCAATTATTCATCCGTCCGACCGAAGAGGAAATGAAAATCCATGACGCAGAATTCACTGTCGTCTATGCGCCAACTTTCAAGGCGGATCCAACAGTTGATGGCACTGATTCCGAAACGTTCATCATTGTTTCGATGGAAAAGAAAGTGATTCTGATCGGCGGAACAGAATATGCCGGCGAAATGAAAAAATCCATTTTCTCAATCATGAACTACATCCTTCCCGAAAAAGGCATTCTGCCGATGCACTGCTCGGCTAACGTGGGTCAGGGAGGCGATGTCGCTTTGTTCTTCGGTTTATCCGGAACAGGCAAAACGACGCTATCCGCTGACCAGGACCGCAAACTGATCGGAGATGACGAACACGGCTGGTCTGATAACGGAGTTTTCAATATCGAAGGCGGCTGCTACGCGAAAACAATCAATCTTTCACGTGAAAACGAGCCCCAGATTTTTGATGCAATCCGTTTCGGTTCTGTTCTTGAAAATGTCGTCGTTGATCCGGAAACACGCATTCCTGATTACGATGATGGTTCATTGACTGAAAACACGCGTGCAGCTTATCCGATTGATGCAATCGACAACAGCATCCACCCTTCAATGGCTGGACATCCGAAAACAATCGTATTCCTGACTGCTGATGCATTCGGCGTATTGCCTCCTATCAGCAAATTGACTAAAGAACAGGCTATGTATCATTTCTTGAGCGGCTATACATCGAAACTGGCAGGCACTGAGCGCGGCGTAACTTCTCCGGAAGCGACGTTCTCAACTTGCTTCGGTTCTCCTTTCCTGCCATTGCATGCAACAGTCTACGCGGAAATGCTCGGCAATAAAATCGATGAACACGAAGTGGAAGTTTTCCTTGTAAACACTGGCTGGACTGGCGGCGAATACGGAGTCGGCAACCGCATGAAACTTTCATACACGCGTACAATGGTTCGCGCGGCGATCAAAGGCGAGCTGAACGACGTTAAGACTGAACAGGAAGCTGTCTTCGGATTAAGCATTCCTCAGGAAATTCCTGGCGTGCCGACTGAGGTTCTTAATCCTCGTGACGCTTGGTCTGACAAAGAAGCTTACGATGCGAAAGCACAGGAGCTTGCTCAGAAATTCCAGGACAACTTCAAGAAATTCGGTTCCGTATCAGCTGATATAAGCGCTCAAGGCGGACCATTGAATAATTGATAAGCAAAAGCACATCCGGCGAGCTGCCGGATGTGCTTTTTAATTTGCAGTTTCCTTTTCTTTTTCTTTCATCCAATGCACTAACGCCGCGACTGTCTTCCGATTGGCAGCCGGCGGAAAGAAATGTGTGTACTCCGGGAAATACCAGGTTTCATGAGGATGGTCATTCAGCTTTAAAGCTTCTTCCAATAGATAAGCCTGCGCCGGCAGGACATTTTCATCTTGCAGTCCATGAATGATCAGCATAGGAGCTGTCGCTTCCTCAAGACGCATCAGCGGATTCCGTTCTTCATAAGCTGTCAAAGCTGTATTCGGTGTTCCACCATAAATCCGTTTCATCATGCGGCGCATATCCGGCCGTTCTTTATAGGTTAAAACGGTATCCGTTACACCTGCCCATGTCACAAGAGACGTGATATCGTCCCGCAGCACCGCTGTCCACAGCGCCATGATGCCGCCTCTTGAAAATGCCAGCAGATGCACGTGGCCATTGCAGAATTGTTTCAGCACATCCACTGCATGCACCGCATCCCAGCGGTCGGCACCTGCAAATTCATCACGCCCCTCTCCCCCTCTGTTCCCCCGGTAATACGGTGCAAATACCACAAAGCCCTGAGCGGCATATTGGGCAGCCCTCGCCGGCCTCACCATGCCGATGGACTGGATGCCGCCGCGCAAATAAAGCATTCCGCTGTAATTTCCCGGCTTTTTCGGCTGTGCCAGTAAACCTTTGACCTTCAAACCTTCTGACCAATAAACGATTTCCGTCAGCTTAACATGTGGATTCGGCGAAGGGTAATTTCTCTTTGATTTAATCTTCCCATTTTCCATCCAGTTTCACCCGCTCTATAATTGTTTTCATTCCTTTATCTTTCATCAGAAAGCTGAAATTGCTGTCCACATTTAAATCCTCAGCCAACACAGCTCCCTTAGTTTCCATCAGATCAATTTCATCAACAGCTGTAACCGTACCTGTAAATACCGTCTTAGAAAACGGCGGCTCGCTATGGACCAGGTATTCCGCAAACCATTCAAGTTCTTCGATTACGCCCCCTGTTTCCTCGTATACTTCCCTTTTCGCGGCTTCGGCCAAACTTTCCCCAGCTTCCGTTTTACCGCCGGGAAACTCCAGCCCCCGCTCCCTGTGTTCGGTCAGCAGCCATTTCCCCTTGAATTTCGCAATGACCAACACATGCCGGCTTTCCGCTTGAAAAGTATCCTTTTTAAATGATAACCGGCAAGTGAAGCCATTCAAATCCGTATATTCCATCCTGTCTCACTCCTGACCAAATAAAAAAAGCGCACACAAATCGTAGCGTGTGCGCTTGTGTATTCTTATTTTACTTCTTTTCGCCAAGGAATGCTGAAAGCATCCAAGAATGCTTTTCAAGGTCCTGATGGATGGCGTTCAACATGTCTTCTGTCATATCATCGCCGTCCTCAGCAGCGTATTCCATTCCTTTTTTCAGTGAAGCCATGATCTTATCATAATCACTTACGATGGTTTCAACCATTTCTTCAGCACTTTCCTTGCTGTTCGCTTCCGTAACAACGGACAATTCAAGCTGCTCTTTCATCGTTGCGACAGGTTTGCCGCCAAGCGCAAGGAGGCGTTCTGCGATTTCATCCATATAAGCCGTAGCTTCATTATAAAGTTCCTCGAATTTCACATGCAGCGTGAAAAATGACGGCCCTTTTACATACCAGTGGAAATTATGTAATTTCGTATAAACCACCGACCATGTTGCGACTTGTACATTCAGTTCCTGATTTAATTCGTTTGACATCCAAATCCACTCTCCATTCAAATTGATAAGTTCTTCTACTTTATTAATACCTTTAAAATGCCTACAATAAACATGAAGAGTTTCCAAACTTATGGAATGAAGAAGGCGACCAGCATGAAAACAGTACTCATTAAGATTTTCCGCTTCTATCAGCGGTTCATATCCCCCTTGTCACCGCCCAGCTGCCGGTTCTATCCGACGTGTTCCCATTACGGCATCGAAGCCGTCGAGAAACACGGTGCATTAAAAGGCGGATACCTGGCAATAAAACGGATACTCAGCTGCCATCCTTTCAATAAAGGCGGCGTCGATTTCGTACCGGAAGAATGGCCTCCAAAGAAATGATTTGGAGGTTTTTCTTGTGTTTAAATTTGGTTTGCGGTAAGATACTGTTGGTAATTAAAACGTAACCGTTACATTTTGGGGGAACAATATGAAAAAATCTGCACTTTTTATTCTATTAATATCGATACTGACCTTGGCCGCTTGCGGCGATTCCGGTACAGACGGCGCTGATTCCACAGCAGACAGCTCGAAAATCCAAGTGTTCACGACTGTCTATCCGCTCACTTATTTTACTGAAAGAATAGGCGGTGATCAAGTGGAAGTGGAATCCGTATATCCGGCTGGAGCCAATGAACACACATTCGAACCCACACAGCAGGATATGATCGCCATCGCCGAGGCAGATCTTATGTTTTACATCGGCCTCGGCCTGGAAGGTTTTATTGACAGTGCGAAAAGCACACTGGACGGCGAAGATGTGAAGTTTGCGGCACTTGCTGAATCAATCACTGATGAACAATTGGAAGCTGCGCTTGAACATGACTGTGAAGGAGCCCATGACGATGATCATGAAGATCATGAAGAACATACAGAAGAAGCTGGCCATGAAGGCCATGACCACGGCTCGACGGATCCCCATATTTGGATGTCGCCTAAACTCAGCCAGCAGCTGGCAACTTCCATCAAAGATTCACTGATTGCCCAAGATCCGGATAACACGGAAGTTTATGAAACGAATCACGCCGGGCTTGTCGAGGAGCTCGAACAATTGGATACATCGTTCAGCCAATTACAGGAACGCGTATCAAAGGATACTTTTTTCGTATCCCATGCCGCTTTCACTTATTTGGCGGAACCATACGGCTTTGAACAGGTGGCCGTCGCCGGATTGAACAGTCAGGACGAACCTTCCCAGAAAGAGTTAACGGAAATCGTCGACTTGGCACGCGAGAAAAACATCGAATACATCGTCTTCGAACAGAACGTCTCGTCCAATCTGACTGAAGTTGTCCAGAAAGAAGTCGGTGCGGAAGCTGTCCAAATGCATAACCTCGGCGTATTGACGCAGGAAGATATCGAAAACGAAGAAACCTACTTCACTTTGATGGAAAGAAATCTGGAAGTCCTTGAAACTATTCTGAAATAAAAGCACACCCATTGCGGGTGTGTTTTTTTGTAAACTATTATAATATCAAAATATCAGGCCTGTTTTCGGAATTTTCATTATTATTGTATACTGAAAATAACTTCTCTTTAAAAAGGATGGTCCGGATGAAGAAATTGCTTGCCGTCTCAACAATCGCAGCGGTCCTTACAAGTCTGATATTGACCCCTTCCATGTATGTCGAACAGCTGGAAATACCTTTTATTGTCATTGGCACTGCGCTCCTTGCTTCCATGCTGAAATTCCCTGAAGACCGAAACGAAAAAATGCTGGCACACGGAATGCGGATTTTTGCCGCTTCCGCTATCGGCTGGATTTTCTCCACGCTCGATTTACTGCTGGACCATCTGTTCTATTATCAGCCAACCGGATTCGAAGACGGTGCCTACCTGACACTGGGCTTCAAATATGATGAATTTGCCGATAGCTTCTTCTTGTTAGCCATCTCCTGTATGGCCGCAACAGTTATATTCATCCTGATCCAATCACTTTTCAAAGCACTGAAATCTCCACGTAATCCAGTATTGAAATAAAATGCAGAAAGCGTCCAATGGCAATCATTGGACGCTTTTTTGCTGTTCTATGGACTTCAGGATGCTTTCAATGCTTTGGCTCAAAGCTCCGACCAGAATACGAACTTCCGATAAATAATAGAAAGTGCTGGTCACCTCAAAGTCGAATAACTCTTCAGTTTCCGAAAGCAGATATACAGGTTTACCTTGTCCAAGCGCCATTCCCAATTCAATATGGCTGCCTTTTCCTGCAGGCAATAAAACGATTATAAAATCCGCCTCGAGCACAGCTTTTTTCTCCAGCGCTCCATACAACGCCAGTTCTTCAACCGAAGAGGCGCGCAGATTTGCAGTCCAATCAAAGGTTTGTACATATCCCGCCTCTCTTAAAAGGCTTGCAGCTTCCCTTACCTTATCTTTATTTGCAAAACTCGAAGCGATATAAAATTTCATCAGCTCTCCTTGCTCCCTTCACCTAATTTAAACGCAAACGGTTTTTCATCTTTAACAGCTTTCCGGAAAGCAATGAGCAGAAGAATAAATGCGATATTTAAAATCAATAAAATGATTATCAGCAGAAACGCGAGTATCTGCAAGCTTTCAATTACAAAAACTAACATCACAGCACTTAGCCCAATCATCAGCAAATTTGCGGGAATGTAAATATTGAATAAGCGCTCTGTTCTGTTGATCAAACCTATTTCCCCATTTTTAGCGGCCAACTTCAATAACATCCTGAAAAGATAAAATGTCAGAACAATTTCTCCAGCGAATAAAAAATTGGAATAATAATACCACGGGCCGCTCTCAACGAGGTTAAAATCGATGAAAACGGAAGGAATCGAGACAAAAATTAAACCGATTGAGATATATGCAGCCAGCCTGCCGTCTTCAATAACTTCTCCGATTTTATAGCAACCTGCTGCAATCAGGAAATACCCTATCGGATCAGCCAAGATGTCAATCCCTATGCGAATAGCTAGAAAAATAAAGACGTATCCATATAAAATCTGTCCCAATGCTCCTTTCATTTATTTACCCGCTCCTTTTCGTTCTATAATTGTACGGCTATCCTCTCGAGTCAAGATTGGAATGTGATATAGAGATGCTGGAAATCTTATAGCAGTACCGTTTTTATCTTCGCCATCAATCATTACCCATGAATTTAAGACGTATTTTAAGTCCCCTCTATTCTGAATCGAGATTGCGAAACCGCCATTTTTCTTAAGATTCAGTGGGAATCCCAAATCACGTAAATCAACGCCTTTTCCTGCTTTTAACCGGTTCTCAATCTTTTGGACATAATTAACACCATTAAAATAATCTTCAGCATTGGGTACATGAACCTTTAAATCAGCCATACCGTAAGGAGGCAAGTGTGGTTCAAAACCATTTATCGTTATTTCTTCACCCGCCTCAATATAGGAAACTGTCAATTCGCCCTCCCCTGAAGACATCTGTGACATAGAAGGTTTTGTTGATTCGCCCTCAGGATGAATGATAATTTCACCGATGTCAGCAGTATAAGAATCACCGTCGGACAAATAGACCGTAATTTCGTTTATAACAACTTTTTCTTTTAACTGACTTAGTTCATACGGATCCATTTTCACGCTGAGCGTTCTTAATTCATGCAGGCCAAATTGCTGCACATAGGACGGCCCTTCCGTATACATTGCCTGAAAGTCTTCGACGAAAGCAGGTATATCACCAAGGGTTATCATGTTAACCGTGTTATTATCATCCTTATTCGTTATGTAATAAAATTGCATATGCAAATTTTCATGTGCATAGTCCTCAAAATAATGATCCAGATAAACCGGATGTTCCAGCTGCTGCGAATAGGCATAAGCAGTTGCGGCAATCCAGCCGATAATGATTACGGACAATACACTAAAAAACAATCGTGGATTCATAGAGCTCCCTTTACTTTTCTTCATCGGCCAGTTCCTTTTTCGTTTTTATGTATTTTCGTTCCATCCGCCATTTCTCCAGAAATTCCAGCAGATTGTATAAAACAAAAAGCAGAACAGCAAAAATACTGATTTCCAATATAAACTTGATCGGCGTTGCCCATTGAAATAAATCTGCCTTAAATAAGCTGTACTTAAAGAAATCGAGCTTAAGATAAGTAAAATCAGCAATCACACTGACAATAAAAAACGAGATCATGAATTTCCAGAAGTTCATAAATCGTTCTCTCCTTTTCGGGTGTATCGGTAATCCCTCTCTAACCACAATGCGATAAAAAATATAGCCGCCACACATACCCCACAGATAATCAAGAGTGAGTAGCCCACTTCACTTTGGCCGCCTCTCTCAGCACTGATAGTTACGGCTATTACATTGCCAGTAAAGCAGAGGGAAGCAATTATGAGCAGAACCATTGATGCAAGAAATCTTTTCATCCTCTATTCACGACTCCTGTTCTTCATACTGAAATAATTTATATACTATACAGAAAGTTCCAATTAATCGTATCATATTTTACCCATTCAAAAACAAAAAAATAAAGCAAGACTCTTAGAGCCCTGCTTTATTTAAATCCACACTATAACCTAATCCGGCCTGCTGCTGCAACTCGATTTTCCCATCAACAACTTCAATCTCGGGTACAATCACATCTTTTTCCCAAAAATGCCGAGAATCCGAGAAATCGCCAGGCAGCACGATATCCGGCAGAGAAGCCAGCGCAAGATTATGGGCTTTTGAAACGCCGAATTCAATCATGCCTCCGACCCACATTCCAATACCGTTACTGCGGCATAACTCCACAATTTTCAATGTTTCATGCCAGCCACCCAGCCGTCCCATTTTCAGTACGATGATATCGGCCGCCTGCATCTCAATCATCCGCTCTGCATCATGGAAGCTTTTAATGCTTTCATCCAGACAAATAGGCGTTTTCAACTGTTTTTTTGCCTGTGCGTGAAGTTCCCATTCCTGCTCGCCGAAAGGCTGTTCAATCAACGAAAATCCTGCTTCATCAAAAAGAGTAAGCTGATTAAAATTCTCTTTATTGAATCCGCCATTTGCATCAGCAAAAAACATTATATCAGGATAACGGCTGGCTGCCTCTTTCAACAAAGCAGCATCTGATTCCGGAGTGATCTTAATCTTGATGCGGCTATAGCCTTTAGAAGCCGCCTCCTCGATATCACGCAACAGACCTTCTGCATTCGCGGCCACCACAACACCTGCCGGAATATCCTTATGGATTCCCCCAATATACTGCCATAACGGGATCTTTTCATATTTTGCAAAGATGTCCCATGCTGCCATTTCAATGGCCGCCTTTGCCATTGGATTGCCTTTGACAGGTGCAAAGACAAGGGCCACTTCGTGAGGCGACGACAGGGTTTTATCCAGCAATAACGGCTTCAAAACCCGCTCCATCACAAAAGCACAGCTTTCCGCCGTTTCTTCTGTATACCAGGGAGTCGAGAACGCCACGCATTCTCCAAATCCTTCTAATCCGTTGTCAGACCCGATCCTTACAATAATCGATTCACGCTCTTCCACAGTCTGCAGAGAAGTGACAAATGGTTTCTTAAGCTTTTTATGGATTCGCTGAAAACTGATAGTCCGGATCGTCACACCCATGATTTTAACTCTCTTCTCAGCACTTTATTCGAAGCGTTGCGCGGCAATGAATGGACTGCGCGCATCACTTTCGGAATTTTATAGCCGGCAATTTGTAATTTCAGAAAATCCTTCAAATCCTCCATTCTAACATCTTCATGAAGTACGACAAAAGCCGCCGGCACTTCTCCCCATTGTTCGTCAGGCATGCCGCAAACTCCCGCTTCTCGGACTGCCGGATGGCCAAGCAAAGCCTTTTCGATCTCCGCCGGATAAATATTCTCTCCGCCGGATACTATCAGGTCCGAACGCCGGTCAACAACAAAGAGGAAACCTTCTTCATCCAGATAACCGATGTCCCCAGTATGGAACCATCCATCCTCCTGTACGTCCCGCTCCGCAAATTTGCCGATATACTCCGGTGTCACTTGTGGCCCCCGAATCTGGATTTCCGCTTTTTCACCAGGCGCAGCATTGTCACCGACCTTTATTTGGTATAAAAATAAAGGCTTGCCTGACGAACCGATTTTCCGTTTGGCATCTGCCGGCTGCAATGTAGTCGTCTGGGACGATGTTTCCGTCATGCCGTATGTTTGCAGAACAGAAATGTCGAACTTCTCAGCCCGTTCCATATATGAAATCGGTACCGGACCGCCGCCGGCGAGCATCGCTCTAAAGTTAGGTGAGACTTGGAGGTTTGCCGTTTCCAGTTCACTCAAAACACGCTCCAGAGTCACTGCCACCACTGACATATGAGTCACGGTTCCGGAGCTTAATTCGGATGCACAGATTTTTGCATCGAATTTCGGGTGAAGCTGTACGCCCATGCCGTAGATGAGTGACCGCATCAGGATTGAAAAACCGCTTATATGGAATAGCGGCATGACGCAGAGCCAGACGTCCCCGGGTGAAACGCCGATATTCAATGCCGAAGAAACGGCACTGGAGAAATGGTTCCCTGCTGTTTGCCGGACACCTTTTGGGTAACCGGTCGTACCGGAAGTATACATGATCGAAATCGTGCGGTCTTCTGCCCACTCTTCTTCGGGTGTGAAATTGGAAGTCGCTGCATTTTGAATCTCAGAAAAACTGATTTTATTGCTGGTATCGAGCTTCCCTTGCAGTTCTTCATCCACCAATAAATAAGCGGCTTCCGAATCTTGCAATTGATATTGCAATTCCTTCGCTGAAAGCCGCTCATTCAGCATGACCATTTCACAGCCGATATGAAGACATGCATACATAACAAACACAGACTCCGGATGCGATTTGGCCAGAATGGCAATTCTCATTTCAGAAGTGATGCCAAGAGATGTCAGCTTGCCCGCGTAATCGATGGCAATCTTATTGATTTCCGCGAATGTCCATTGTTGCCCGCCATATGACAGCGCCATACGGCTGCCGCTTAAATGTGCCCGTTGGCTGAGCCAATTCGGATAAGTCATGAAAAAAATCCTTTCTTCAAAAAAAGCTGCCCCATTTAAAGGACAGCTTTTCATTATTTAAGATCAAGGGAAACGAGGGAATTGACCGAAGTCCGGCTTGCGTTTTTCTTTGAACGCATCGCGTCCTTCTTTCGCTTCGTCTGTTGTGTAGTAAAGCAATGTCGCGTCACCAGCCATTTGCTGCAATCCAGCAAGGCCATCCGTATCCGCGTTCATAGCCGCTTTTACGAAACGAAGTGCAGTCGGGCTCATCTCAAGCATCTCTTCGCACCATTTCACAGTTTCATCTTCAAGCTGCTCATACGGCACTACAGTGTTAACAAGTCCCATATCCAGCGCTTCCTGAGCGTCGTACTGACGGCACAGGTACCAGATTTCGCGGGCTTTCTTATGTCCGATGATGCGCGCCAGGTAACCTGAACCGTAGCCAGCGTCAAACGAACCTACGCGAGGGCCAGTTTGTCCGAAACGGGCGTTGTCAGCAGCAATCGTCAAATCACAAACGACATGAAGTACATGTCCGCCGCCGATTGCATATCCAGCAACCATCGCTACAACCGGTTTAGGGATTACACGGATCAAACGCTGAAGGTCAAGGACGTTCAAACGTGGAATCTCATCTTCCCCAACATAACCGCCATGTCCGCGGACGCTTTGGTCGCCGCCTGAACAGAAGGCTTTTTCCCCTTCGCCAGTCAATACGATAACGCCAACGTCTGAATTATCGCGTGCGCGTGAAAATGCATCGATCAGTTCATGCACCGTTTTTGGACGGAAGGCATTGCGCACTTCCGGACGGTTGATTGTAATCTTCGCAATCCCGTTATAAATTTCATATTTGATATCTTCATATGTACGTTCACTTACCCATTCACGTGTCATGATTTTCCTCCTAAAAAATTCATTTTCAAATACTCCCCTACTATTGTAGCAAATTCAGCAGGTTTTTCCACATGTAAAGCATGTCCCGCCATAATCTCCCTGTGTTCGGCATTCGGCATCAGCGAAACCATCTCTCCAGCAATCGCTGTAAACTTCTCATCCAGTTTCCCCGTGACCAATAAAACCGGAAGCTGCAGCTGGCTGATTGCTTCCCAATAAGATTTCTGCGCACCTGTGCCCATGCCGATCAGGCTGTTTGCCAGACCTATCGGATCTTGCGCCAGCCGTTCTTCCCTCACAGCCCTTTTCACAGGTTCAGGCAAGGCTTCTTGTGTTTTAAAGAGCGGAATCTTCTCCCAGCTATCGACGAAAGAAATGACTCCCCCTGATATAATCCGTTCGGCTAAACTGCCATCATTCGTTCTTCGCTCGCTGCGCTGCTCTTCAGTCTTTAAACCAGGCGAAGAACTTTCCAGCAATAAAGCCGAAAGTCGCTCAGGAAATATGCAGGCATAGGCAAGAGCTGTTCGTCCGCCCATCGAGTAACCGGCCAGGACAAAGTTTTTCAGCTCCAAAAGGTCAAATATCTTTTCCAAATCCCGCAGCTGCTCCTCCATTGAATACCGCTCCGAATCTTTTGGACTGTCGGTGCCACCGTGGCCAAGCAGATCAATAAGCACAATTTTATATTCTTCAAAATGAGGGACAATCTTGTGCCAGGTTTTAGTGCTGCCGGTGAAACCATGGAGAAATACCAGCGCCTGATCTTTATCTTCATTCAATAGTTCAATGTGATAATTGACGCCTTCAACCTCCATTTTCATTGCCCGTCCAGCTCCTCGATCAACTGATTCCACAACTCTCTGTGGACCCGCACATTCGTTTCCCGGTCCGTAAACACTTCAATGATTTTAACGGCTTTTTGTTTTTTCGTACGAAGAGCCTCAACAAATTGCTCTTTCGTTTCGACAGCAGCGTAATCAGCGTCATACATTCTAGCTGCATCCTCGAATTTCAATCCTGTAGGCGTACCGAATAGCTCTTCGAAATAACGTTCTTCCTGTGACTGCGGCAGATACGAAAAAATTCCGCCACCGTCGTTGTTCATTACAATAATCGTTAAATCCGTTTCCTGCATTTTCGAAGCAATCAAGCCGTTCATATCATGCAGGAATGATAAGTCTCCGATAAACAGATAAGCCGGGCGCTTCTTCGCTGCCTGCACGCCAAATGCCGTCGATACAACTCCGTCAATGCCATTGGCACCGCGATTGGCATAAATCATGACATCTCGTGAGGTGGATTTGAAATAAGTATCCGTATCACGAATCGGCATGCTGCTGCTGACAATCAGGTCACAATTGTCAAGTTCGTCAAACAGCACTTTGGCCAGGACACCTTCATCCAATTTTTCATTGCAATGGACTTCTGCAAGTTCCCAGAATAGCTCGGAAGCTGCTGTCCATTTTTCTGTATAGGAATTGGACTCCTTCGTTTCAATCGGCAATCGCCATAAGCCATCTGGTGAAGCCTGGATATGATGTGTGACCACAGATTGTGCATCCCGCATCATCGGTGATTCATCAAAAACAGCGTATGTCTCCGGTTTTACAGCAGCCAAATAAAGCGTTAAAGGTTTCGAGACCGGTTGCGGTCCAATACGTATGACCACAGACGGCTCCATGACGCCTTTAAAAACTTCACTTTTTAAAATGGCATCGTAGCTGTCGATTATCAAATCTTTACAGTTTTCATCTATATTACCGCGAACATTGGATAAAGGATCGGCAAGAACCGGCCAATTCAATTTGCGGATAAAAGACCAGAATTCATCAGGCATCCTTTCAGTCATTTCGCCGATAATCAAAAGCCCTTTTTCAGCCTTAACTGTTTCCATTAAAAATTGCTCAACAGATGAAGATAACCGTGACTCATCCTTTAAATGCGTTATTTCTCCTGCGCTGTTATATTGCTGCTCAAAATCCAGTATCAACGGTTCACGGAAAGGCACATTCAAATGAACTGGACCTCTCGGCTCGGACGCGGCATTTTTAACTGAGCGATGCAAATGGCGCACCAAAAAATCCAAACGGTTTTCAGGTTCCGGCATCGGTAAATCTACAGACCATTTAACATGTGAGCCAAAAAGATCGATTTGATTGATTGCCTGCGGCGCTCCGACTTCACGAAGCTCGTGCGGACGGTCAGCCGTCACCACGATCAAGGGAATTCTGGCATAAAAAGCTTCGACTATTGCAGGGAAATAATTCGCCGCTGCAGTTCCCGATGTGCAAAGAAGCATTACCGGCTCTCCCGATGCCTTCGCCATTCCAAGTGCAAAATAAGCCGCTGACCGCTCATCAATCTGGCGATAAACCGTCAGCCCTTCTTCTTTCATACAGGCATAAGCCAGTGGTGTCGACCGTGAACCTGGACTGATCACCACATTTTTCACTCCCTGATTCACCAAACTGTGGGTGAAGGCAGAGACGTATTCAGTTAAATATTTACGATTCGTCACTCAATTGACCTCCCAAGGCACGAAGCATCGGACGGAATTTCACCCAAGTCTCAGCATACTCCGACTCTGGAGTGGAATCTTCGACAATTCCGCCTCCTGCATATAAATAAGCTTCTTTTCCATCCAATAAAGCCGAACGGATCGCAACAGCAAACTCACCATCGCCTTTTGCATCTATCCAGCCGATCGGAGCAGCGTAGAATCCCCTATTCATCGTTTCATATTGTCTGATCAGACTAAGTGCTGATTGCCGCGGTTCTCCGCCAAGCGCAGGCGTCGGATGGAGATCTCTTACAAGGTCGATCAGATTCGATCCCTGCTTTAATTCTCCTTCAACCGGGGTGTATAGATGCTGGATATCCCTTACCTTCATCAGTTTCGGCTTTTTCGGCACAAACTGCTCGCTGCAATGAGCTGCAAAAACTTTACTGATCATGTCCACTACATACTGATGTTCCGAACGGTTCTTTCTGTCATTCAATAAATCATTTCCGAGTTCATTATCTTTTTCAACGGTTTTCCCTCTTGGAGTTGAACCAGCCAAACAAGTTGATAATGCCTGACGATCTTCAACTTTCACTAGCCGTTCCGGCGTTGCGCCAAAGAAGAATTGCTCTTCCGCTTCCAGTCCGAAGAGGAAGCTTTCAGGCTGTTCCTTCGAGACCTGATAAAGTGCAGAAGAAGCTGATAAAGTTTTATCAAAGTCTAATCTTAGCACTCTTGCAATAACAACTTTATCTGCCTGTTTTGCCTTAATCACTCCAGTAACTTTATCAATGGAAGAAAGATAGGAAGTTTTTTTCAGCTCTTCCCTTCCTTTAACCTCAGGCTTTTTATAGGCAACCGGTTCAGATACTTGTGCAGCATGGATCAACTTATCCCGTTCTTTTCGCAACGCCTCAAATTCCGGGAAAGTATCTTCTTTTTTAGTAATTAGATGAATACTGATAAAAGCCCGATCATTTTTCATTACCAATTGAAATGTCGGAACTGCAAAATAAGCTTCCGGAAATTCGCGCCAAATACTTTGAGTCTTGTTCAACGGATCAAATGAAAAACCGCCAAACAGGATCGGCTCCACGAAATGTTCTTCATTAACAATCTGTTTGCACAGGTTTTGCCACTTGTTCTTTACATCTTCAAACCGTCCCTGATGATTGGCACCGGTCAGAACATGTGCATGCCCCAATCCGACAAGTGTAAAAGTCTTCTCAGGGTTCTGCCAGAAGAAACGCTTTCCTTTATAGAAACTTTCTCCTGCTTCAAAAAAAGCTAAGGCAGACATTCTGTTCACTTCAATAGTTTCTGTATAAAAGCGGTATGCGACATACCTTGAATTATCTTGTTTTTCGGCCGATGAATACTGTCGTCGATTCATCAAATTACCTCCGTTTATATGGTAGCTCCCGGAAATACCGTAAAAGCTCTCAAACTTTTTAACATCTACCCTCTATCATACTCTTTTCTGCTAAAATCAGCACAACATTTGCTGTAATCCGAGCAAATTTGCAGTACAATATAATATGGAATATATAGAGGAGAGATACAACATGACGACAACTTTACAAGCGGACAGCGGCTGGCGCGTCTGGTGGCAGTTAACCCGTCCGCATACCTTGACTGCATCATTTGCTCCCGTTTTTTTAGGAACGATGATTGCTATAAGAGATACGCAGATTGATTGGCTTTTATTTGCTGCCATGCTGCTTGCCAGCCTTTTAATCCAAGCTGCAACCAATATGTTCAATGAGTATTATGATTTTGCGCGAGGTCTGGATAATGAGAAATCAGTAGGAATCGGCGGAGCAATCGTTCGAAATGGTGTTAAACCGAAAACGGTGCTGACTCTTGCCTTTATCCTTTATGCTATTGCCGGTATCCTTGGCATCTATATCTGCATGCAAACAAGCTGGTGGCTGCTGGTTGTTGGCGGCATAGCGATGCTGGTGGGCTTTCTTTACACTGGCGGCCCATATCCGATTGCTTATACGCCATTCGGAGAATTATTTTCTGGATTATTCATGGGTTTTCTTATCGTCATTATCGCTTTTTACATTCAGACCGGCACGGTTACAACGGATGCCATCCTTCTATCTGTACCAAGTACACTTCTTGTAGCAGCGATTATGATGTCCAACAACATTCGGGACATAGTCGGTGATGCTGCAAGCGGCCGTAAAACTTTGGCAATTCTTGCGGGCCGTGCAGCTGCAGTCAATATACTCTTAGGGTTCTTCGTGCTCTCGTACGTTTGGATAGCTGCTATGGTCATATTCGGAATGATCACCCCGTGGGCCCTGTTAGTTTTCCTTAGCATCTTGAAACCTGTTAAGATTATCCAGATTTTCAAACGCTATAGTGAACCGTTGAAAGTAATGCCTGCAATGAAAGACACAGGAATCACCAATACACTTTTTGCTTTTCTGTTAGCTATAGGTTTATTACTTGGTCACATCATATAAGTTAATCTAAAAGCATTCTCGTAATGAGAATGCTTTTAGATTACTTTTTTCAATTTATTATTATAATGAGGAATCAAGACTACAATAACTTCTAAATTATAATTAAGCAATAAAAAAAGCGTCTTGCATATTCATGCAGGACGCTCTCTTTAATATATGACCCCTACGGGATTCGAACCCGTGTTACCGCCGTGAAAGGGCGGTGTCTTAACCGCTTGACCAAGGGGCCAATTACTGGCGGAGAAGGAGGGATTTGAACCCTCGCGCCGGTTGCCCGACCTACACCCTTAGCAGGGGCGCCTCTTCAGCCACTTGAGTACTTCCCCAGTATGGCTCCGAAGGTAGGACTCGAACCTACGACCATCGCATTAACAGTGCGGTGCTCTACCACTGAGCTACTTCGGAATGGTGGGCCTAAATGGACTCGAACCATCGACCTCACGCTTATCAGGCGTGCGCTCTAACCAGCTGAGCTATAGGCCCATAACGTAAAAATAATGGAGCGGGTGAAGGGAATCGAACCCTCATCATCAGCTTGGAAGGCTGAGGTTTTACCACTAAACTACACCCGCAAAAATGGTGGGTCAGGACGGAATCGAACCGCCGACACTTAGAGCTTCAATCTAATGCTCTACCAACTGAGCTACTGACCCATATTTTTTGAAAAAATGGCGGTCCCGACCGGGATCGAACCGGCGATCTCCTGCGTGACAGGCAGGCATGTTAACCGCTACACCACGGGACCATTTGGTTGCGGGGGCAGGATTTGAACCTGCGACCTCCGGGTT
>JAMCAN010000020.1 GCA_023715185.1 Planococcus sp. MER TA 32b
GTGGCGCGTGGTTTGGATACCATCTCAGTCACAGGTAACATCTTGCGTGATTACTTAACTGACTTATTCCCAATCCTAGAATTAGGCACGTCAGCCAAAATGCTATCAATTGTCCCATTGATGGAAGGCGGTGGTCTTTACGAAACAGGGGCAGGCGGTTCAGCCCCAAAACATGTAGAGCAGTTGGTTGAAGAAAACCACTTGCGCTGGGATTCACTCGGCGAGATGCTGGCGCTTGCGGTATCTTTAGAAGACTTAGGGATTAAAGAAAACAACCCACGGATAAAATTACTGGCAAAAACCCTAGACTTGGCAACGGGTAAACTGTTGGATAACGACAAATCACCGTCACGCCGTACTGGTGAGTTAGACAACCGTGGCAGCCATTATTATCTAGCCAAATACTGGGCAGAAGAATTGGCGAACCAAGACCAAGATGGCGAGCTTAAGACCAAGTTTGCGCCACTTGCTCAAGCGTTGTCAGAAAATGAAGACAAAATCGTGGCGGAATTAAATG
>JAMCAN010000021.1 GCA_023715185.1 Planococcus sp. MER TA 32b
TTTCTTGCGTCCGACAAAGCGTTTGCGTCACCCCGGAGGCCGCGATACAGACCGGGCTCCGTCAGGATATTACAGCACACCGGCGGATGGATCGCCGCTCGAACAGCATAACGGCTTAAGCCGGCTGGACCGGGAAATAGGGAGTTTCGTTTCTGAATGGCCTATGCTGACCAGAAGATGAGCAGCGGGAAGATTGTGGCGATTGTGATCGTCGCACTCATTCATGCTGCTCTCGGTTATGCCTTCGTTACCGGACTCGCGTTTCAGTACGTGAAGAAGGTTTCGGAAAAGTTGAACACCTTTGACGTCGAGGAGCCACCACCCCCGCCGCCGGATGAACCGCCGCCTCCGCCGCCAGATCAGCCGCTGCAGCCGCCTCCGGTGGTGACGCCGCCGGCAATCGTCCAGACGCAGACGCCCCCCGTGGTCGTGATGCAGTCGGTACCGACTCCGCCTCCGGTCTTCGTGCCGGCGCCGGTC
>JAMCAN010000022.1 GCA_023715185.1 Planococcus sp. MER TA 32b
GCAACAGATCTTCCAGGCTGTAATCCGCCTCCGCCGCAGGCGTGCTGGCCGACGGCAGCGGCTGCGTCACGAAGACGCCGTTGCCGGTGCGAATATCCACCCAGCCGGTCATCTCCAGCGCAATCAACGCCTCACGCACCGAGGAGCGGCTGACCCCCAGCTGCTTCGCCAGCTCGCGTTCCGGCGGCAGCGCCGCGCCTGGGGCAAACTCGCCGCGTTGAATGCTTTTCACGATCGCGTTGGCGATCTGACGATAAAGACGTTCCGTTTTTAGCACTGGCAGCGCCATATTTTTTCTCCTGTCAACAGCGGTGCAGCGTAGCACAGGCCGCGCCCCCTTTCCGACAGACGCAATTCACTGCGCTGCGATCGCGATCACGGCCTTTCCCGTCAGGCTAGCATACTCTTGGCCCAGCGGCCTGACCACTGGGCCAAATTTGCGGCTAAGGAGTAAAAATGGAACATACATGGCGCTGGTAT
>JAMCAN010000023.1 GCA_023715185.1 Planococcus sp. MER TA 32b
ACCGAATGATGTTCGCCCGCAGTTCTACCTCGCACAGGGCGAGATGCAGGACGGTCGTATGGATATAGCCGCCAATCGCCTGCAGGCGTTCCTCGACAAGGCGCCGGCCGATGCGCCGTGGCGCGGTCAGATCGAACAGGCTATCGCCCGGCTTCGTAACCCTGCTTCCAACGGTGCAAAGCAGCCGAAAGGGCCGACAGCGGATGATGTCGATGCCGCTTCGTCGCTCAGCCCGGAGGACCGGCAGGCGATGATCGAAGGCATGGTTCAACGTCTTGATGAAAGTCTTCGCCAGAATAGTGGGGATGTCGAAGGCTGGAAGCGTCTCGTGCGCTCCTATATGATCCTCAACCGTCGCGATGCAGCGCTGGACGCTCTCAATCGCGGCATGACAGCCCTTCAGGGCGAAAGCCGGACGAACTTGCAGAGTTTCGCAGCCGGTCTTGGACTGGAGACAGGGAACGCACAAAAATGAGCG
>JAMCAN010000024.1 GCA_023715185.1 Planococcus sp. MER TA 32b
GTAGTTCGCGGGGCGCGCGCGCAGCTTCGCGGAAAATGCCTCGAGCTCGGCCTTCGACGCGCACGGCCCGACCAGCATCCCGTAGCCGCCCGAGCCGTGCACCTCCTTCACGACCAGTTCGTCGAGATGCTCGAGCACGTACTTCAGGCTGTCGGCCTCGCCGCAGCGCCAGGTCGGCACGTTCTCCAGCAGCGCCTTGCGGCCCGTGTAGAACTCGACGATCTCCGGCATGTACGAGTAGATCGCCTTGTCGTCGGCGATGCCGGTGCCGGGCGCATTCGCGATCGTGATGTTGCCCGCGCGGTACACGTCCCATGATGCCTGCCACGCCGAGCACCGAATCGGGGCGGAACGTGAGCGGATCGAGGAACGCGTCGTCGACGCGGCGGTACAGCACGTCGATCGGCTGGAAGCCTTCGGTCGTGCGCATCGCGACGCGGCCGTCGATCACCTGCAGGTCGCTGCCCTCGACGAGGT
>JAMCAN010000025.1 GCA_023715185.1 Planococcus sp. MER TA 32b
GGACAAGAAAATACCATCTGGGTTGTGTTTGAGCACTTCATTGATAGGCGTTTGGGCAGGCACAACGGTGACATGACAGCCGCGGTCAACGAGCATACGCAAGATGTTGGTTTTGACGCCGAAGTCATACGCCACGATGTTAAATTTTTGCTCAATGTCAGTGCCCAATTCTTTAAAGCGACCACAAGTTGGGCTCACTTCTGGACTCACCAATTGCCATGAGCCTTGCGTCCAGGTAAAACCTGCTTGGTCACAGCAGACTTTCGCCAAATCCATGCCTTTGATACCAGCAAAACTTTTGGCAAGTTCGATTGCTTTGGCTTCATCGAGCTGACCGTCGCTATCGGCAGTCATGATACAACCGTTTTGTGCGCCTTTTTCACGTAGTAGGCGAGTGAGTTTACGGGTGTCGATATCAGCGATGGCAACGGTGTTATGGTTAATCAGATACTCGCTTAGTGATTGGCTTGAGCG
>JAMCAN010000026.1 GCA_023715185.1 Planococcus sp. MER TA 32b
CCGCAATGCCGGCGCGCAGCGGCAGCGGAATGCTGGCGATAATCCACTCGCGGATTTTGAAAATCGACAGCGCAAAGAAGATGACCGCCGACAAAAACACCGCGCCCAGCGCGATTTGCCAGGTGTAACCCATGTGCAGCACGACGGTATAGGTGAAGAAGGCGTTCAGCCCCATGCCCGGCGCCAGCGCGATCGGGTAGTTGGCGATCAGCCCCATCAGGACCGATCCGATCGCCGCCGCCAGACAGGTGGCGACGAATACCGCCCCCTTATCCATGCCGGTGGCGCCCAGAATGCTGGGGTTAACAAACAGGATATAGGCCATTGCCAGGAAGGTGGTGATCCCGGCGATGACTTCGGTGCGGACCGTCGTATTATGCGCTTTTAGCTTGAACAGTTTTTCTAACATCATCATCTCTCAAGAGCGGAGACGGCACGAATGCGCGTTCTCACTTGCCAGTGTGGGTTACATG
>JAMCAN010000027.1 GCA_023715185.1 Planococcus sp. MER TA 32b
GCAACTGCCCATCTTGTTGAGCGAACTGGCCGACAATTATAAAAAATTCAGCCGTCAATCTGCCAAGTTGGTCGATGGGCAAGGGGCGAATCGGGTCGTGCACTGGATTGAATTTGCGCAAAAATTTCAACATTGTCAAGTGCGACAAGCGACCCAAGCCGATACCCAGATGATTTGGCAATGGCGTAATCACGTCGACGTGCGCCGGTGGATGTTTGGGCAAGATGAAATTGCCCTCGCTGACCATGAGAAATGGTATAGCAAACAGCTTGACCATGCCAATGTGCATTTGCTAATTTTTGAAACGGATGGGAGTAAAGGCGGCGAGCCGATGGGCTTTGTCAATGTGACCCAAATGACGGTAGATAAATACCAAACGCTGCAGTTGGCAAACACCCATACGCCAAATCCTAATTCGTCAAGCCCGAATGAAAAAAACGCCAGTTGGGGGTTTTATTTATCCCCTAATAG
>JAMCAN010000028.1 GCA_023715185.1 Planococcus sp. MER TA 32b
ATCGTGGTCGAGGGCCAGGCACCCGGCGGCCAGGCCGGTACGAGTGCCGCGATCGAGAACTACCTCGGCTTCCCCAAGGGACTCAGCGGCGCCGACCTCACCCAGCGGGCGATGGCCCAGGTGCAGCGCTTCGGCGCCGAGATGGTGCTCGCCCGCGACGTGGTCGCGTTGGAGCAGCGCGGACCCGTCCGGGCCGTGGTGCTCGCCGGCGACGCGGTGATCGAGGCGCGGTCGGTGATCGTGTCGACCGGCGTCTCCTACCGTCGCCTCGCGGCGGAGGGCCTCGACGAGCTGACCGGCCGCGGTGTCTACTACGGCGCCGACGCCAGCGACGCCCGCCAGGTCGTGGACGACGACGTCTACATCGTCGGCGCCGCCAACTCCGCCGGGCAGGCCGCTCTCAACATGGCCCAGCACGCGCGACGCGTCGTGATGGTCGTCCGGGCGTCGGGGCTGGAGGCGTCGATGT
>JAMCAN010000029.1 GCA_023715185.1 Planococcus sp. MER TA 32b
CCGGATATTCCCAGCCGCCGTGCGGCGATGCGAAGCTCCAGCCGTTCGGCAGATGCGCGGCGACCGCGCCGAGCATGAACGGCAGCAGCACCAGCGCGGCGATGCGCACGCGGAACCCCGCGAGCAGCGCCAGGCCGCCCGCCAGTTCGACCAACGTGGTCAGGTATGCGAGCCAGCCCGGCAGGCCGATCGACGCGAAGAACTGCGCGGTGCCGGGCAGCGTGAAGACGAACACCTTCTGCGCGACGTGCGCGAGGTAGAGCACGCCGAGTGCGACGCGCAACAGCGTCGCGGCGAAATCGTTCAGGCGGGTGGCGTTCATGATGGATTCCTTCGTGAGTGGATGGGAATGGATCGCACTCTATTCGAATCGATTCGGCCGATAAACACGCCAATTCACTTAAATTGATTCCACAAAAGAACGAATCGGACCACAAAAAAGGGCATGACCGACCATGCCCCGCAT
>JAMCAN010000002.1 GCA_023715185.1 Planococcus sp. MER TA 32b
TTGAGAATCCTGGAGGTAGAGCACTGTTTGGACTAGGGGCCCATCCCGGGTTACCGAATTCAGACAAACTCCGAATGCCAGTGATTTATGATTGGGAGTCAGACTGCGAGTGATAAGATCCGTAGTCAAGAGGGAAACAGCCCAGACCACCAGCTAAGGTCCCCAAATATCCGTTAAGTGGAAAAGGATGTGGCGTTGCTTAGACAACCAGGATGTTGGCTTAGAAGCAGCCATCATTTAAAGAGTGCGTAATAGCTCACTGGTCGAGTGACACTGCGCCGAAAATGTACCGGGGCTAAACGGATTACCGAAGCTGTGGATGGATCTCGTTAGAGATCCGTGGTAGGAGAGCGTTCTAAGGGCGTTGAAGTCAGACCGGAAGGACTGGTGGAGCGCTTAGAAGTGAGAATGCCGGTATGAGTAACGAAAGACGGGTGAGAATCCCGTCCACCGAATGCCTAAGGTTTCCTGAGGAAGGCTCGTCCGCTCAGGGTCAGTCGGGACCTAAGTCGAGGCCGATAGGCGTAGACGATGGACAACAGGTTGATATTCCTGTACCACCTCCCCGCCGTTTGAGCAATGGGGGGACGCAGAAGGATAAGGCGAGCGCGCCGTTGGTTGTGCGCGTCCAAGCAGTGAGGCGTGGAATGAGGCAAATCCCATTCCTGTAACGCCAAGCTGTGACGGCAAGGGGCATTGCGCCCCGGAGTCCCTGATTTCACACTGCCAAGAAAAGCCTCTAGCGAGGCGGGAGGTGCCCGTACCGCAAACCGACACAGGTAGGCGAGAAGAGAATTCTAAGGTGAGCGAGTGAACTCTCGTTAAGGAACTCGGCAAAATGACCCCGTAACTTCGGGAGAAGGGGTGCTCTGGTAGGGTGAATAGCCCGAGAGAGCCGCAGTGAATAGGCCCAGGCGACTGTTTAGCAAAAACACAGGTCTCTGCAAAACCGTAAGGTGACGTATAGGGGCTGACGCCTGCCCGGTGCTGGAAGGTTAAGGGGAGTGCTTAGCGCAAGCGAAGGTGCGAACCGAAGCCCCAGTAAACGGCGGCCGTAACTATAACGGTCCTAAGGTAGCGAAATTCCTTGTCGGGTAAGTTCCGACCCGCACGAAAGGCGTAACGATCTGGGCACTGTCTCAACGAGAGACTCGGTGAAATTATAGTACCTGTGAAGATGCAGGTTACCCGCGACAGGACGGAAAGACCCCGTGGAGCTTTACTGTAGCCTGATATTGAATTTTGGTGCAACTTGTACAGGATAGGTAGGAGCCAATGAACCCGGAGCGCCAGCTTCGGAGGAGGCGTCGGTGGGATACTACCCTGGTTGTATTGAACTTCTAACCCGCACCCCTGATCGGGGTGGGAGACAGTGTCAGGCGGGCAGTTTGACTGGGGCGGTCGCCTCCTAAAGAGTAACGGAGGCGCCCAAAGGTTCCCTCAGAATGGTTGGAAATCATTCGCAGAGTGTAAAGGCAGAAGGGAGCTTGACTGCGAGACGTACAGGTCGAGCAGGGTCGAAAGACGGGCTTAGTGATCCGGTGGTTCCGCATGGAAGGGCCATCGCTCAACGGATAAAAGCTACCCCGGGGATAACAGGCTTATCTCCCCCAAGAGTCCACATCGACGGGGAGGTTTGGCACCTCGATGTCGGCTCATCGCATCCTGGGGCTGTAGTCGGTCCCAAGGGTTGGGCTGTTCGCCCATTAAAGCGGTACGCGAGCTGGGTTCAGAACGTCGTGAGACAGTTCGGTCCCTATCCGTCGCGGGCGCAGGAAATTTGAGAGGAGCTGTCCTTAGTACGAGAGGACCGGGATGGACACACCGCTGGTGTACCAGTTGTTCCGCCAGGGGCATCGCTGGGTAGCTATGTGTGGCCGGGATAAGTGCTGAAAGCATCTAAGCACGAAGCCCCCCTCAAGATGAGATTTCCCATTGCGCAAGCAAGTAAGATCCCTCAAAGACGATGAGGTAGATAGGTTCGAGGTGGAAGCGTGGCGACACGTGCAGCTGACGAATACTAATCGATCGAGGACTTAACCAATTGCTTTTTGAATTGCTTGCATCAAACCGTTTCCCTGTCGTTTATCCAGTTTTGAGGGCGCAAGCACTCAAAAAAACCAGTCCAGTGACGATGGCAAAGAGGCCACACCCGTTCCCATCCCGAACACGGCAGTTAAGCTCTTTTGCGCCGATGGTAGTTGGGGGATCTCCCCCTGTGAGAGTAGGACGTCGCTGGTCTGATTTTTTTTATGGTCCCGTGGTGTAGCGGTTAACATGCCTGCCTGTCACGCAGGAGATCGCCGGTTCGATCCCGGTCGGGACCGTCTTATGATAAACACAGCCAAGCCGCTGTGTTTATTTTTTTTGTCCAAAAGCAGCAAGCTTTAATTAATATAAAAATACAGAACTTCAGAACAACTGATTGATACGGATAATATATTTTGATTTACCGCGGTATCTTCGCTAAACTATGTTAAGACTTAATAGAGGTGACAAGGAATGACTTATACTATAGAAGTGAATTCTCCGGAAGAAACAGAAGCATTTGCTGTAAAATTAGCTGGAAAGCTGAAGGCGGGCGATTTACTGACGCTCGAAGGCGGTCTTGGAGCAGGAAAAACGACGTTTACTAAAGGACTGGCGAAAGGTCTTGGAATAAAAAAGATGGTAAACAGTCCAACTTTCACCATTTTAAAACAGTATTCAGGCAATCTTGAACTGAACCATTTTGATGTCTACCGCCTTGAAAACAGTGATGAAGATATCGGGTTTGATGAATTATTTGCCAGCGAGGCTGTTTCTGTTGTCGAGTGGGCGCAATTTATAGAAGATTATTTGCCTGATGAGCGGCTGGAAATCACCATAGATCGGTTATCAGAAGAAAGCCGTGGAATTCAGTTACAACCGGTCGGACAGCGTTATGAAACTCTTTGCAAGGAGATTATGCCATGATTTACCTAGGAATCGACACATCGAATTCGCCATTAGCTATCGCATTGGCGAAAGATGACACCATTTTAATAGAAGAAACATCAAATCTTAAAATAAACCATTCCTTGACCGCAATGCCTGCTGTAGAGGATTTAATGGCAAAAGCGAAAGTGAATCCGACGCAATTGACCCATATCGCTGTGGCAGAAGGTCCGGGATCCTATACTGGCGTGCGCATCGGTCTTACAATTGCCAAAACCCTCGCTTGGTCGCTGAAAATACCTTTGCATATGGTCTCGAGTTTGAAAGTGCTCGCTGCCAATGGCCAATCCTTTAATGGTGTTATTTGCCCGTTGATGGATGCAAGAAGAGGCACTGCTTTTATGGGGGCTTACGACGGGGAAAGCTTAGAGACGGTAATTCCTGATCAGCACAGTGATGTAAGGGAATTCCTTCTGAAATTAAAAGAAACAAGGCAGTCTGTTTTATTTGTGGGGACGGATATTGAAATCCATAAGGAAGCGATCCTTGAGATCCTTGGAGATCAGGCTGTTTTTGCAGCACCACAGAACCGCTTGCCGCGGGCTTCGAACTTGATCATGCTGGCAAAACAATCCGATCAGCAAAATGTGCATCACGCGGTGCCGGAGTATCGGCGGATTACAGAAGCGGAAGCGAATTATCTCAAGGCGCAAGGCGGCGGAGAATCATGAATGACGAAGTGAACTTCCGCAAAATGACGGTCGACGATGTGGATGCAGTATTTGATATTGAGCAATCATCCTTTTCTTTGCCATGGACAAAAGAAGCCTTCCATTATGAAATGATGGAGAACAGGCATGCTTATTATGTTTTGGCTGAAACATCGGATGGAATCGTCGGTTTTTGCGGATTATGGATTGTCATGGATGAATGCCATGTGACCAATATTGCCATCCGACCGGAACAGCGCGGCAAAAAATTGGGTGAGAAACTGATGATTGCCGCAATGGAAACGGCGAAGGAAAATGGCGCCAAGTCGATGACGCTTGAAGCTCGAGTAAGCAATACTATTGCACGAAATCTTTATGAAAAACTTGGATTTAAAAATGGAGGCATCCGGAAGAGCTATTACTCAGATAATTTCGAGGATGCCATAGTGATGTGGGTGAATTTTGATGAATGAAGACATCTATGTATTAGGAATAGAGACAAGTTGTGATGAAACCGCGGCGTCTGTAGTAAAAAACGGTACGGAAATTATCTCTAACGTTGTCGCTTCACAAATTGAGAGCCATAAGCGCTTTGGTGGAGTTGTACCGGAAATCGCTTCAAGACATCATGTCGAACAGATTACATTGGTGATCGAAGAAGCATTGCAGCAGGCAGAAATGACACCGGCTGGGTTGAGTGCAGTGGCGGTAACAGAAGGTCCAGGATTAGTCGGTGCTTTATTGATCGGCGTAAATGCAGCGAAAGCTTTTGCGTTTGCCCATCAATTGCCGATTATCGGAGTGCATCATATAGCTGGCCATATCTATGCCAACCGGCTTGCGCAGGAAATGGAGTTTCCTTTACTTGCTCTAGTGATTTCAGGGGGCCATACAGAATTGGTATATATGAAGGAACATGGACATTTTGAAGTCATTGGGGAAACCCGGGACGATGCAGCAGGGGAAGCGTATGATAAAGTGGCGCGTACGCTGAACCTTCCGTATCCAGGAGGCCCTCATATTGACCGTTTGGCGAATGAAAGCATTAATCCGGTCGATTTCCCGCGTGTTTGGCTGGAAGAAGGCACTTACGATTTCAGTTTCAGCGGTTTGAAATCATCGGTGTTGAATTATATGCACAATGCGGCGCAACGGGGGGAACAGGTGAAACCTGAAGACGTAGCGGCCGGGTTCCAGAACAGTGTCGTTGAAGTGGTGACTGCCAAAACCTTGCGGGCTGCGGAACAATTCAAGGTTCGCCAAGTAATTGCGGCAGGGGGAGTAGCAGCCAATAAAGGCTTGCGTGCTTCACTCGAAAGGGAATTCGCAAAAAAAGAGATCCCTTTCTTTATACCGCCTTTGAAGTTATGCACGGATAATGCGGCAATGATCGCCGCTGCTGGAACAGTGATGTTTGAAAAGGGCATTAGCGGAAATATGGCCATGAACGGCCGACCGGGAATGGAAATGGCTTCATGGATATGAATTGTTAATAAATAAATGCGAAAAAGCTCTTTATCCACACAACGGATAAAGAGCTTTTTTATTTGTGCATAAGTAAGCTGGAAATCGGCCATTTAATGAAAAAATGCGAAAATTCCATGGACTTATCCACTTTTTATAAACAAATCACTCGAAATCTGTCAATAGAGAACATTTGTACTTATGCACAATTTGTTAGTAAGCTGTTTGTAAGTCGAGAATAACTTGGTGATTTCCTATATCTTGTGTACCATATAGCGGTATATTATGTGGATAACATTTTTGTTGATTGTGGATAATGTGTATAACACTGTTGATAGCTGATATTAAAGGAGAAGTGATGTGCACAACTTTGTGGAAATAAATATTTTGCGAAAAGGTATTGACCAAGATATGGACAAAGAAAAACCGCATACAAAAGTATACGGCCATTAACTCAATTGTTCAAGTTTTTCCTGCAATTCAAGCCATAACGCCATTGTTTCTTCGTGCCGGCCTTTAAGTTCTTCCAACTGCTGCTGCAGGGGAAGGAGACGTTCATGATCCTGGAAAATTTCAGGATCTGCGAATTGCTCTTCTGTTTCAGTAATCTGTAAATCCAGTCTTTCCATATCCTGTTCCACTTCTTCAAGCTGGCGCGTCAATTGGCGTTCCAGTTTTTTCGCTTCCTTATCAATCTGTGAAGTGGAGGCTGCAGATTCCGGTTTATTGATAACAGAAGGGTTTTCAGCTTCTTCCAATGCTTTCAATTCTTCCATTTCGAGCTTTTTCTCTACGTAGTAATCATAATCGCCGAGGTATTCGGTCGTGCCTTCCTTCATCAATTCGACCACTTTTGTGGAAATGCGGTTCATGAAATAACGGTCATGGGATACGAAAAGGATGGTGCCGGGATAGTCGAGCAACGCGTTTTCAAGGACTTCTTTGCTGTCGAGGTCCAAGTGGTTGGTCGGTTCATCGAGCAATAAAACATTCGCTTGTTGCATCATCAGTTTCGCAAGTGCCACTCGAGCTTTTTCGCCGCCGGAAAGGGAAAAGACGGGTTTCAATACGTCGTCGCCTGAGAACAGGAACCGGCCGAGAATGCCGCGGATGTCTTTTTCGTTGACCATCGGATAATCGTCCCATAACTCGTTTAATACGAGCTTATTGCCTTTCAGGTTTGCTTGTTCCTGGTCGTAATAGCCGAATTGGATGCCGGTGCCGTAATGGATGTCGCCATTAAGCGGCGGTATCTCCTTCATGATTGTTTTCAGCAGCGTCGATTTGCCGACGCCATTAGGTCCGACAAGAGCAAGGCTTTCCTGGCGGTACAGCTTCAAATGGATGTTTTCGGAGACAGGTTTGCCGCTGTAGCCGATTTTCAGATCACGGACATTGAGCACATCATTGCCGCTTTGTTTTGCAATCGTGAAGCCGAAGCGCGCTGATTTTTCATTGCCGTCTGGCGCTTCCATCCAATCGGTTTTTTCAAGCACACGTCGACGGCTTTGAGCCATTTTGGTCGTTGAGGCGCGGACAAGATTGCGTGCGACATAGTCTTCGAGCTTCGCTTTTTCGCTTTGCTGCTTTTCGAACTGCTTTTGATCCAGCTCATACTGTTTCGCTTTTTCGTCGAGGTAACGGCTGTAGTTGCCGGTAAATTTCCGGACTTGGTGGCGTGAAACCTCATAGACGATATTGACGACCTGATCGAGGAAGTAGCGGTCATGCGATACGACCAGGATCGCGCCGGGATAATTCTTCAAATAATTCTCAAGCCAGCTCAGCGTTTCGATGTCCAGATGGTTGGTCGGCTCATCGAGGATCAACAGCTGCGGCTTTGTCAGCAGATGTTTGGCGAGCATCAGGCGTGTTTTCTGGCCGCCTGACAATGAAACCACTTTCTTGCCGTAATCATCGGGATAGAATTTCATGCCGTGCAAAATGGCGCGGGTATCAGCTTCATATTGATAGCCCCCGGCATCCTTGAAAGCGTGCTGGAGAGCATCATACTCCTGCATCACTTTCTCATTCATTTCCTGATTGTTGTAGACAGCAGGATCGGCCATCTGTTCCTCGAGCCGGCGCAATTGCTTTTCCTGTTCGCGGAAACCGCTGAAGATGGTCATCATTTCGTCCCAGATGGTCATGTCGGATTCGAGTTTTGACTGCTGTTCGAGATAGCCGACAGTGAGATCTTTCGGCATGATGATGTCTCCGCTGTCATAAGATATTTCCCCGGAAATAATTTTCAGCAGTGTGGATTTGCCTGCGCCGTTGCGGCCGACCAGAGCGACCCGGTCCCTGTGCTGGACTTCTAATTTAACACCGGAGAGAATCTCTTCTGCTCCGAACGATTTATGGATTTGGTTTACTTGTAATACGATCATTTTGGGTCACCTCTATTCTCTCTAAGTGTAGCCGATAGAAGCGGGCTTCGCAATCGGCCGGACCTTTACATATCGGGCCGCCTAATGTAAGATAAAGGCGATTTGACACGACCCAGGAGGTAACATTGCATGTTACAGGAACCAACATCCAAAATTCCGCAAGCCACTACAAAAAGGCTTCCGCTATATTATCGTTTCCTTCAGAATTTCGCCAATGCCGGACAGAAGAGGATCTCATCACAGGAATTGAGCGAAGCGATGAAAATAGATTCGGCAACCATCAGAAGGGATTTCTCACAACTCGGCGCTCTCGGCAAAAAAGGCTACGGCTATGATGTCCAGGAGCTGCTCGAATTTTTCCGCAAGACGCTGGACCAGGACGAAGCGACAAACGTTGCATTGATCGGCGTCGGCAGCCTCGGCAACGCATTTTTGAAATACAATTTTCACCGCAACCATAACACGAAGATCATCCTTGCTTTCGACTCGAACAGCCCGCATGAAGGTGAAAAAATCAGCGGCATCGATACGTTTCATCCCGATATGATCGAAGAGAAAATCAAGGAATATGGGGTCGAGGTAGTCATTCTGACAGTGCCTTCGCGCTCCGCACAGGAAGTCACCGATCGCCTGGCCGCCACGAATATCAAAGGGATTTTGAATTTTACGCCTGTGCGCATCGCGGTTCCTGAGCACATCCGTGTGCAGACAATCGACTTGTCGGTTGAGCTGCAGACGCTGATCTATTTGATCAAGCAAACATGACTTAAAATCTTCACATTTGCAGAGTCCAAGGAAATAGCCAAAGCGGTACAGATGCTGTAAAATAAGACGCATACTACAGGAGGTGTCAATTATGCCAGGTCCACTAAGTTTGATCGTTATTGCAGTTGTAGCATTGTTGATTTTCGGGCCGAAGAAATTGCCGGAATTGGGTAAAGCGTTCGGTTCTTCTCTTCGCGAATTCAAGAATGCCACTAAAGGGCTTGTTGATGATGACGATGACGTTTCAACAAAGAAGAAAGAAGAGCAAAAAGAACTACGATAGGATGTTAATCCGATGAATGAAAAAGATATGACATTAGTTGAACATATAGGTGAATTGAGAAAACGGCTGACGATTGTAGTCGTTTTCTTTCTATTGGCCGTCATTGCCAGCTTTTTTCTTGCCCAGCCGCTGATTAACTATCTGCAGTTTACGGAGGAAGCGAAAAATCTGACATTGAACGCCTTCAAGATAACAGACCCGCTGAAAATTTATATGCAGGTCATGATGATTCTTGCGCTCTTCATCACTTCACCAGTGATCATGTATCATTTCTGGGCGTTCATCAGTCCCGGTCTGCATGATAAAGAACGCCGGGCAACATTAAGTTATATCCCGTTTTCACTATTGCTGTTTGTCGGCGGAATCGCTTTTTCCTATTTGGTGCTGTTTCCGTATGTAATCGGCTTTATGCTGAACATTTCCGACAATCTTTCCATACAGGAAACAATCGGAATCAATGAGTACTTCCAGTTCCTGTTCCAGATCACCTTGCCATTCGGCTTCATTTTCCAGTTGCCGGTGCTGATGCTGTTTCTGACCAGGCTGGGAATTATTACGCCGATGCTGATGACGAAATACCGTAAATACGCGTATTTCATCCTGGTGGTTATCGCGGCTTTCATCACGCCGCCGGATATCATCTCGCATCTCATCGTGACGCTGCCATTGATTCTTTTATATGAATTCAGTATTGTCATCGCGAAAATCGGCTATCGCAAGTTTTTGAAAGCCGAACAGCAGCAGGCAATCGAAGAACAGCAGCAAGGCCTTTCAGGGGAATGACCCCTGGAAGGTTTTTTATATGAATAAATCAAAAGCCCGGCTGCGAAATTCGCGGCCGGGCTTACATCTTTTATAGGAAGATTTTATAGATGAACTGCATTTGTTCCAATTGTTCCATGCGTTCGATAAAGCGGTTGATCTTGTCCATATTCAGCTGGATGAGCATGACGTAGCCGTTCAGCAGAATGTGGGCGATGATCGGTGTCAGTATGCTTTTCGTCTTCTTGTAAAGAAACGCCAGGATCAGGCCGGTCGTGAAATACAGCAGAAGATGCGTGAATTCCAAATGGACGGCTGCAAAAACGAGGGCGCTGACAGCTGTAGCGATCCAGAAATTTGTTGTTTGGATCATCGAACCGAAAACGACACGGCGGAAAACAAGCTCTTCCATAACCGGCCCAAAGAGGACGACGGCGAAAATAGCGGCGGGCACGACTTCGGCGATGCTCACTAAGTTGGATGTGTTTTCCGACCCGGGATCGATGCCGATGGCGAGTTCGATCAACGCGGCCAGCGACTGTCCGATGATCAGCAGCAGGAAGCCGAAGAAGCCCCAGAGAATTGCCCAGCCGATACCCAGTTTCTTGCCTTTCCAGATATCGAAGAATTTCTTGTCACGGAAAACGACGATGAGGGCTATGGCAAATCCGATGCCCATGGCAAGGAAGATCAGCCAGCCGGAAGTTGCCGCCTGGGCTATTTCAGGCTCCATTCCCTGCCCGATGAAGTAATCATATGTGGAGTTGATGAAAAGCACGGGAGATAACTGGATGGCGATGAATATCAGTAAAATGTATAAAGAAGTCTTTTTTGTCTTCTTTCCCTTGGTTTTGGTGCCGGAATCTTTGAAGAATTTATTTTTAAGCGAATTTTTCTCGTTGGCCATGTATGCAAAATTCCTTTCGTTTGCAGATCTGTTTCTATTGTAGTGCTTTCAAAAAGATAGCGCAAAGAAATCAAAAAGTGCATACCTTCCCGCTTGCAAATATTCTTTGTTTTTATTAAACTTGGAAATGGGTTAGCACTCGAAGAGTGAGAGTGCTAATAATTGCATTTACTTATTCAGAGGAGGGTGTTTCAATTGTTAAGACCATTAGGAGACCGAGTTATCATTGAACTCATCGAAGCGGAAGAAACTACTTCAAGCGGGATTGTATTGCCGGGATCGGCTCAGGAAAAACCGCAGGAAGGCAATGTCATCGCGGTAGGAAATGGCTTGATCCGCGAAAGCGGCGCACGCACGGAGCTTGATGTTAAAGAAGGCGACCGCGTAATCTTCTCAAAATATGCAGGATCTGAATTGAAATACGAAGGCAAAGAATATTTGATCTTGCGCGAAAATGACATTTTAGCAGTAATCGGATAAGAATAAATTCAGTTTGATATAGGAGGAAGCTAAACATGGCAAAAGAGATTAAGTTCAGTGAAGATGCACGTACCCTCATGCTGCAGGGTGTAGATAAATTGGCGGACGCGGTAAAAGTTACGCTTGGGCCAAAAGGGCGCAACGTCGTACTTGATAAAAAGTTCGGTTCACCACTTATTACAAATGACGGTGTAACGATCGCGAAAGAAATCGAACTTGAGAACGCTTTTGAAAACATGGGAGCAAGACTTGTTGCGGAAGTTGCTTCTAAAACAAATGACATCGCTGGTGACGGAACAACAACTGCGACAGTCCTTGCGCAGGCAATGATCCGTGAAGGCTTGAAAAACGTTACAGCTGGCGCGAACCCTGTAGGCATCCGCCGCGGTATCGAATTGGCGGTTGAAAAAGCGGTTGAAGGCCTGAAATCCGTTTCTCAGCAAATCGAAGGAAAAGAATCGATTTCACAGGTTGCGGCGATTTCTTCCGGCGACGCTGAAGTGGGTAAACTGATCGCTGAAGCGATGGAGCGTGTCGGCAACGACGGCGTCATCACTTTGGAAGAATCACGCGGCTTCACTACAGAGCTTGACGTAGTTGAAGGTATGCAATTCGACCGCGGTTACCAGTCTCCGTATATGGTGACGGATTCAGATAAAATGGAAGCGGTTCTTGATAACCCGTTCATCCTTGTCACTGACAAGAAAATCGGCAACATCCAGGAAATCCTTCCAGTACTTGAGCAAGTCGTTCAGCAAAGCAAGCCTTTATTGATCATCGCTGAAGATGTTGAAGGCGAAGCATTGGCTACTTTGGTGGTCAATAAACTCCGCGGCACATTCAATGCGGTGGCGGTTAAAGCACCTGGATTCGGTGACCGCCGCAAAGCGATGCTTGAAGATATCGCAGCGTTGACTGGCGCTGAAGTGATCACGGAAGACCTTGGTCTTGAACTTAAGACAACGAACATCGCACAGCTTGGACGCGCGGCGAAAGTTGTCGTTACAAAAGAAAACACGACAATCGTTGAAGGCGCTGGAGATCCACAGAACATCGTGGCACGCGTAACGCAAATCCGCAGCCAATTGGAAGAGACAACTTCTGAGTTCGACAAAGAGAAATTGCAGGAACGCCTTGCGAAACTTTCAGGCGGCGTAGCAGTCATCAAAGTCGGAGCGGCTACTGAAACAGAATTGAAAGAACGCAAACTGCGCATTGAAGATGCATTGAACGCAACTCGCGCAGCAGTTGAAGAAGGCATCGTTGCAGGCGGTGGTACAGCCTACATCAATGTATTCAACAACGTTGCGGAAATCCTTGAAACAACAGAAGGCGACGAAGCGACAGGCGTCAAGATCGTTCTTCGCGCACTTGAAGAGCCGGTTCGCCAAATCGCGACAAACGCTGGCCTTGAAGGATCGATCATCGTTCATCGCCTGAAATCTGAAGAAGTCGGCATCGGCTTCAACGCAGCGAACGGCACATGGGTCAACATGCTTGAAGAAGGCATCGTCGATCCGACTAAAGTGTCCCGTTCTGCTCTTCAAAACGCAGCATCCGTTGCGGCTATGTTCCTGACTACCGAAGCGGTAGTAGCGGACATTCCGGAAGAAAACCCTGCAGGCGGCGGCATGCCTGATATGGGCGGCATGGGCGGCATGATGTAATTCCGTTCAGCCATAAGGAAAACTCCTCTCACATAGTGGGAGGAGTTTTTTCATGGAAAGAAATAATTAAATCACTTAGCTGTCCGCTTCGAAACATAAGGGAAAATAGGATCCATCAATTCGAAGTCATAGCTGTCACTGTTCACTTTCCCAATAACCTTGTCGCTATCGTACAGGTCCAGCATGAATTTGGCCATTTCTTTTGCGGTGTGATATTTTTGGACGTTGTCACTGTAGCTGAAGTCGTCCAGCTCACGGGCGGTTTTTACAAACTCCGTTTCTGTCATGGACGGCGCCAGTATTTTCACTTTCATTGGGGAACCTTGATCTTGCAATTCCTGGGCGAGCCCTTCAGTAAAGGCGCTGACGTAGAATTTGGTCGCCGCATACGATACGGCATTCGGAACGATCCGATAGCCCAAGTCAGACGAGACATTGATCAATTGCGTGCCTGCTTTGCTGGAGTAATCGCGTGCGTAAAGCGTGGAGAGGGTGGTGAGCGATTCAACATTTACACGAAGCATCTTTTCGATTTTCTTAACATCCTGCTCGGCCACAGGCGCGCTGTTTCCGAAGCCGGCGTTGTTGATCCAGGTTTCAATGTCGTAGTCTTTGAGGCTGTCGTATAATTTGTGGACTTGTTCACTTTCGGAAAGGTCTGCGGGTTTGATGACGACATCAAGTTCAGCGTTGATGCCTTGGATGGCTTCTTTCAATTCACCCAGCTGCGCTTCACGTCTTGCGACGAGAATCAGGTTTTTATTGCGTGCCGCAAAAGCTAACGCGGTTTCGTAGCCGATGCCTGAGCTGGCTCCAGTAATGACGGTGTATTTCATAAGAATTCCTCCAGTGAAATTTATTATGATACAAAGCTATCGTACTGTTAACTTTATCCGGAAAGCAAATGTTGTGAAACAGGCTCATGATTCGCTGCCCAAACTGAAAATATGTGCAAATTATGTCGGTGTCTTTGAAGTTTTCTCCTTATATGACAGCTGTCACTGTCCCGCTGATGGCCGCTATTGTAAATTAGCAATAGTCGACAGGTCCTTAAAGGACTCAGACTGTAAAGGAGATTTATCTAATGAAGAAAATTGCTTGGATTACCGATACAGCCGCACAGCTGGATGACGCGTTCATCCAGAGATATAACGTCCATGTCCTGCCCCTCAGTGTTGTGTTTTCCGACGGGACATACAGAGAATCCGTGGATCTTACACAGGAAGAATTTTACGATAAATTGCGCGTCGCTAAAACCTCACCGAAAACTTCTCAGCCGGCAATCGGCGAGATGCTTGCTTTATACGAAAAGTTGGAGGCGGAAGGATATGATGCGGCGATTGCGCTTCACTTGTCCAAGGGACTTTCCGGTACATTCGAAAGCGCCCAGTCCGCTTCGAAAATGACAAACTTGAAGGTTTACCCCATCGATTCGAAAATCGGTTCATTCCCGATGGTCAAGATGATCGAAGCCGGAAACGGGCTTTTGGAAAACGGCAAAGAAGCTGAAGAAGTGGCAGCAGCGCTCGAAGGGATGGCAGCCAAAGCCCATTTGTCTTTCATTCCATCCAGCCTGAACCAATTGCATAAGAGCGGGCGTGTTTCCGGCACGCAAACTTTCCTGAGTAACATACTGAATATTAAACTGGTTATTACTTTTGTGGATGGCATCACGGTCATGAAGGAGAAAGTCCGTTCCATCAAACGCGCTAAAAACAATGTGACTGATGCGCTTCGCGCGGATATGGCGGCAGGCACAGTGACCGAAGTTGCGGCGATCCACTGCAATAACGCCGCTGACGCTGAAATTTGGAAGAACGAACTTCTTCAGGAGTTTCCGGATTTAAAAGTGGAAGTGGTGCAGCTGAGTGTCTGCGTAGGCGTACATGCGGGCGAAGGCACTACTGGTTTGAGCTGGCTGGCGAAATAAAGTATAAAGAGGCGATAAGATTATACTGAATTTTCGTATCGACTCAGTTTGTTGAGAAAGAAGTAACGGCAAGTAATCGATATTACGTAAAACGGCTTCGCTTTCCTGGTGGCTTGTGCTGAGCTAACTCGGTCTCGTTTCACTTCGCCCGAGTGGATCTCAGCACTTCGTCGGCATTCGCCTGCATACTTGGGAATCTTCGCTGTTTTACTCCATATCTTAGCATCGCTTTCAATAAAGAAAATTAGTCTGTTTAAAAAGAAGATATTTAGTTTCCCGCAGATTTAAAATGCAGCAGTAGACAGCTTCCTGCGGAACGCGTTTTCTGGCAGTGAAATAATTGAAGCAGATGATATTTCTAGACAGTATAAAGTGATACGACAATACTCAATTGTCGTATCGCTTTTTTTATTTCCGTGAAACGCACTGAGAGAATATTTCGTAAATAACTTGATGATAATCAAATTTTAATGACGTAGTATAGAACTAACAGAAGTGGTGAAGGAGAGTGAAAAATGAGGTCTTATGGATTTTGGGTGTCCATGCTGGGTGCGGCCTGGGTGCTCGGACTTATACAATTATCGTTGGACATCAGCGAATTGACTCTGCGCATTTTCGGGAGCGCATTGTTTTTCGGCCTGTTTTTCCTGATGCCTTTACTGAAAGATAAAGCGGTTTTAGCCTTTTTGAATCTGGCGGGCCTGTCGGTGTTGGCCATCTTCGTCTTTTGGCCGGAAGCAGATGCGGCATTGAATCTATACCCTTTGCTCATATTCGCGATAATCGCGGGAAAAGCAGTTTACCGGCTCCCGGTAAAATGGGCTGCCGTAATAGGGGGAGTTTTAATAGCGGGTGCATTATCGCATAGCACAGCCGGCGATTCAGGGATTTCACCCCTGTTCCTCGTGCTATTCGGTTTCATTGTATATGCGGCGTTGGCCTTGTTCAGGAAAAGTTTCATCCTTGAAGACGAATTGCAGGAGCGGAATGAGGCGCTGCTTAGTGAATACCGTAAGATGAAGCGGCGTTTGCTGACGGATGAGCAGGCTGCCCGCCAGGAAGAGCGGACGCAGATTGCCCGGGATATCCATGATTCGGTCGGACATAAACTGACGGCGCTGCTGATGCAGCTGGAAGTTTTCCGGATGCAGGCGGACGGAGAGACGGCGGAAGGGCTCGGCGATTTGAAGGCATTGGCGAAAGAAAGCCTGGAAGAAACCCGCAATGCAGTGAAAACGCTGAAGCATGACGAGGCAGGTGGAGTCACCGCCATTATCGGGCTGATCCGGAAATTGGAGGCCGAAAGTTTTCTGCGCATCCAGTTTTCCGTTAAACACGGGGCTTTGTCTGCGCCGCTTGGCAACGAGCAGATGGTGATTGTCTACCGTGGTGTACAGGAAGCGCTGACGAATGTGATGCGGCACAGTCCGGCGCGTGAAGCGGAAATCGTTTTTGAAGCGCCGGGCACAAGCATCTTCCGTTTTACGGTAAGCAATAAAACCTCTGAGACTGTCCCGTTTCGTGAAGGTTTTGGCTTGTCTTCGATGCGTGAGCGGATTGAGCAGGCAGGCGGCGATTTCAGGGCGGGGCCGGAAAATGGTTTATTCGTGGTCAAAGGAAGTTTGCCGTTAACGGTTAAGGAGAGTGAATTGGAATGATTCGTGTATTATTGGCCGAAGACCAGGCGATGGTGAGGCAGGGTTTGAAAATGATGATTGAAACGGACAAGGAGATTCAGGTGACAGCAGAAGCGGTCAACGGCAAAGAAGCTGTGGAACTTTGCGGAAACCATACATTCGACCTGGTCATTATGGATATTCGGATGCCCGTGATGGATGGGCTGGAAGCAACAAGAATCATCTTGTCCCGCCGCCCGGAGACGAAAGTGCTGATCCTGACTACATTCAATGATGATGAATATGCGCTGGAGGCATTGAAAAGTGGATCCCGGGGCTATTTGTTGAAAGATGCCGATACGTCAGAGTTGATCCGTTCGATCCGCAGCTGCCTCGAAGGCGGGCTTGTGCTGGAAGACCAGGTTGCGGCGAACATCCTTCCGAAGCTGATGAATCATAATGCGCCGGAGGAAGTGGATGAGTCTCTGACACCCCGGGAATTGGATATCATTTGCCGCATCGGAGAAGGACGGAGCAATCGTGAAATATCAGAGGAACTGGCGCTTTCCGTAGGAACTGTGAAGAATCATATCAGTATTATCCTGGATAAACTGGAGCTTCGGGACCGGACGCAGATTGCGATTTATGCAATCCGCCACGGCCTTGTTTAACTCAATATGACGGAGGTCATGTTTTTGGCTGAAAGTTATGACGCAAGACAGTGTGCGCACTGTCTTTTTTTACATACACTAAGCTTAATCGTACGGAGATTGAAAGGAGAATGGATATCATGCTTGAAACTGAAGAGCTGAAGAAAGTGTTCAAAGGCAAAACGGCAGTGGAAGGGGCAAGCCTCTACATTGATAAGGGTGAGTCCGTTGGGCTGCTTGGACCGAATGGAGCAGGAAAATCCACAACGATTTCGATGATTTCGACCCTATTGAAGCCGACTGCAGGTGATGTGCGGCTGAACGGGAAAAGTGTCATCAATAATCCAGCAGAAATGAGACAGCTGCTGGGCGTCGTGCCCCAGGAAATTGCGCTTTACGCGGAACTCTCGGCTTATGAGAACCTGAAATTTTTTGGACGTATCTATGGACTGGCGGGAAAGCAGCTGGAGACGGCCATCCAGCAGGCGCTGGAACTGGTCGGTTTAAAAGAGCGCCAGAAGGAAATCGTCAAAACCTATTCGGGCGGAATGAAACGCCGCATCAACATTGCGGCGGCCATGATGCATGAGCCGGAAGTGATCATCATGGATGAACCGACTGTCGGAATCGATCCGCAATCACGGAGCCATATCCTCGAGATGGTGCGGAAGCTCAACAAGGAAAAAGGGCTGACCGTATTGTATACCAGCCATTATATGGAGGAAGTGGAGCGGCTGTGTGACCGGGTTTATATCATGGACCACGGTAAAATCATCGCCAGCGGCACGAAAGAGGAATTGAAAAGCATACTCTCGAGTGAGGAAACGGTGTTGATTGAACTGGATCGCCCTTATCCGGAGTTCTTCAAGGAATTACAGTCGCTGGATACGATCAAGCAGGCAAGTGAAACTGAAAGAGGCATCAAGCTGATTCTTCCCAAGGGCAGCCGGGTGCTCGGGAAAGTTTTTCAGGCATCCGAACGGCATCAGGTGCAAATCATCAACGTGAATGTCCAGACGCCGAGTCTTGAAGATGTGTTCCTGCATCTGACCGGGCGTAAACTGAGAGATTGAGGAGGCAGGCTTCATGTTTACATTTTTAAAAAAAGATATCCTGATCCTGATCAGGGACCGGACGGAACTGTTTATTCTTCTGGCGATGCCGTTTATCCTGATTGCGATTCTGGGATTTGCACTGAGCGGTGTCCTCAGTGGGAATACAGAAGTTCTGTCGATGGATGTGGCGGTCGTCCAGGAAGATGATGAAGAGCAAGGTCTGGAGCGGTTTGAAGAGGAACTTGCAGCATCTGGCGTGCCGGCTGATGCGCAAAACGAAATAATCGCGGCAGCGGAGGAAAGCAGCCCCTCTTCGTTATTGCAGGAAATTCTTAACGATGAAGGGTTAAGTGAATTGATCACAGCCAGGGAAATGGATGCCTCGGCAGCCAAAGCGGCATTGGAAGATGAATCGGTTGTGGCAATCCTGACCATACCGGAAAATTTCACATTCGAAGCTTTGCAGAAAATGATCATGGATGAAGGCGAAGGAAGCAGCCTGCAAATCATGATTTCCGATCATGCAGCTACCCGGTCAGAAGTTTTCTACAATATTATGGAGGAATTCGTCTGGTCGCTGAATTTTGAGAGTGCCATCGCAAAAGCGGCGGACGGTGAAGGCGCATTGCCGGAAGCGGAACAGACGCAGATTGGCGGAGTGGAAAGTGTATCATCCGTGAATCCGATCAATTCATTTCAATACTATACGATCGGAATGGCGGTCATGTTTGCACTTTTTGTAGCTGCAACGATTTCAGGAATGGCCTATGTGGAAAAAACCCAATTTGTCTTTCACCGTATTTTGCTGTCGAACCATCATCCCCTTGTCTATTTGGGCGGTAAAGCGATTGCGGCTGCAATTGTTACATTTCTTCAATTTTGTATCCTGTTTTTCTTATCATCATTGATATTCGGTGCATTCAGTTTGGGGGATCTGTCATTTTGGCCGGGAATGCTGCTGATCACTTTCAGCCTCGCCCTTTGTGTTGGCGCTTTGACTGCATTATTGACAGCCATGACGATGCGGTTCGGCAATGACACCATTACAACGGTATTTTCCGGTGGGGTCGTCACGATTTTCGCCTTTCTGGGCGGCAGTTTTACACCGACTGAAGGGCTGCCTGCAATTGTTCAGCAACTTGGCGGCTGGACGCCGAACGGTGCAGCTTTGAACGCATTTCTGATATGGGTGCAGAATCTTGAGATCAGCATGCTGGCCGATCCGGTCGGGCGGCTTCTGCTGCTTACAGTGCTTCTGCTCAGTTTAAGTGTCATCATTCTTCCGAGAAAGGGGGAGGCATAAGCATGAAATCTGTATATTTACTTCAATGGCAAAGATTTCGGCGTACGCCAGTCATGATTTTGTCTTTCTTTGTGCTCACCATCGTTTTTGTTGCTGCGCTTGCGGGCAACAATCCGGCTGAGCGGCCGGCGTTCCTTGCCTACACGGATGATTCTCTGTCTCAAGAAGAAGCGGAAGACTGGGTGGCTTCCCTCAACAGCGAAGAAGAATTGCAATTCCGATTGGAGAGTGAAAAGGATGTGCGCGATGCCGTGTCAGCTGGAGATGCATCCTTGGCTGTGCGCTTAATGAAAGATGATTACCGGATCGTCATGTCGGCAGATGATATGACCCGCTTTGTACTGGAAGCATTTTTAGACCGGAAATACCGCGAAGAGCTGCGTTTCCAACAAATTGAACAGGAGACGGCCGCCAGCGGAATTCGCACACAGACAGCCGCGGAGATGGAAGAGCCGGTCATTCAGATAAGAACCGTCACGCTGAATGAAACGGAAGAGTTCGTGTATGACAATCAATTGCAGCTGCTGTTCGGGATGACACTGTTCTTCTCGGTTTATACCATCATGTTCAGCTTGATGAAGATAGTTGAAGAGAAGAGGTATGGAACCTGGGATCGCCTGATTCTGTCCCCGGCAGCGAAATGGCAGATCTACATGGGGCATCTCGCTTACAGCTTCACCGTGGGATATGCCCAGATCGTACTGATCTTCGTCCTGTTTAAATACGCGTTCAATTTTGATATCGGAAATCGCTTTGGGTTGATTCTGCTGATCATCGCCTGTTATACGTTTGCAATTGTCGCACTCGGCATGCTTGCGATGGGCCTTGTCAGCCGGCCGCAGCAGCTGCAGGCGGTCGTGCCGATCGTTGCAACGGGCATGGCGATGATAGGCGGTGCATTCTGGCCGATCGAACTGGTCAGCAATAATATCTTGCTCGCGATTTCAAAAGTGCTGCCGATCACGTACGGGCTCGAGGCGCTGAAAGGCGTTGCGATCTACAACCGAAGCTGGCAGGAGCTCAGTGAACCAATTTCGATCATGCTGCTGATCGGCGTGGTCTGCATGGGCATCGGCCTGAATTTGATGGAGCGGCGTACGTATTAGTATTTGTGTTTTTGGAAGAGCTGGGAGTAAACCCGGAACAGGCAATCCATCCAGCCGGAACGACGGCTGGGCGGATTGCCTTTTTCCGTTTATAAAACAGCTCACTTTCCACAAACGCCCGTTTCGTGTAAACTGTATAAGGTTAAGAATGACTGAGCTATATTTTATTTTGATTTTATTGATTTCAACTATAGATTCAAAAAGAGTCAGGAACGAAAGGATTGGAATGGAATTATGAAAGAGAATTTTTGGCAGGACCTGCCGCGGCCGTTTTTTGTATTGGCGCCGATGGAAGATGTGACGAATGTTGTGTTCCGCCATGTAGTGGCTGAAGCGGCAAGGCCGGATGTGTTTTTCACGGAGTTTACGAATACGGAAAGCTATTGCCATCCGGAAGGGATCTTCAGCGTGCGCGGCCGTCTGACGTTTACGGAAGACGAACAGCCGATGGTCGCCCATATCTGGGGCAATAAACCCGAGCATTTCCGCGAAATGAGCATCGGCATGGCGAAGCAGGGCTTCAAAGGTGTCGACATAAATATGGGATGCCCTGTGCCGAACGTGGCCGCTAAAGGAAAAGGCAGCGGCCTGATCAATTACCCGGATAACGCGGCTGAGATAATCCAGGCGGCTAAAGCCGGCGGATTGCCGGTCAGCGTCAAGACGCGTCTGGGCTATACAAGCGTGGACGAATGGAGAGGCTGGCTGACGCATGTGCTGGAACAGGACATCGCTAATCTGTCGATCCACTTGCGTACGAAAAAAGAGATGAGCGCAGTGCCTGCGCATTGGGAATTGATCCCCGAAATCAAGAAATTGCGTGATGAGATCGCGCCGGATACTTTACTGACGATTAATGGCGATATCCCGGATCATAAAACGGGCATGGAGCTTGCCGAGAAATACGGCATTGACGGCGTGATGATCGGACGCGGAATTTTCCACAATCCGTTCGCTTTTGAAAAAGAGCCGAGAGAGCACAGCAGCGAAGAATTATTTGATCTGTTGCGTCTCCATCTGGATCTTCATGATAAATATTCTACGGATATCGAGCCGATTGCGTTCAAACCGCTGCGCCGCTTCTTTAAGATTTACGTTAAAGGAGTTCGCGGAGTCGGTGAATTGCGGAACGAATTGATGTACACGGAGACGACGGATGAAGTGCGTGAATTGCTAAATAATTTCGAAGCGATGGCCAAAGTTAAAAGTTAATCTAAAACAGCGCATTCCCGTGAATTCAGGGAATGCGCTGTTTTATATCTTATAATCGGCCAATCAGGTTCTCAATCAATGTTTCATTGAGTATATTTTTTTCATTCGGTAATGGTAAAGCTCTTTTGCCGGTCTGTACGTCTTCAACAAATATAATCTCACGGCGTACTGTATTTGAAAAGCAGATCATGTATTTTTTATCATTAAAATCAATAACACTGAAACGGGTTCGATCCGTAAGAAACCAATTTGGAGATATCACTTGATGGCCGCCTTTACTGAGGGATTTTTAAAATATTATGCCATGATATGGGAATGAAGTAAATACAAAAACTCCCGCAAGTCGGGAGTCAGATCACTTTGCTTTGGTTGAGCTGAAGATCGATCACGACAGCTGCTTCTTCGATTGTGTTGTAACGTTCGACTACGGAAGTTTCAAGGAACGTCAATTCCAGTACCGTTGTGTTGGGAACGCAGCGGGCGATGATTAAATCCTTGTTTTCAAAAGTGAATGTCTGGGTGATGCGCACGTTATTGTATTGGCAAATCGTGCTGAGCAAATCACTGATATGGTTTATTTTCAATAGGATTCTCCTCCCTTAAATGGAAAGTGACTAAAGAAAGTCTGTAGAATCCACGGTTTTTTATTACCCTATGGACCAACAGTAACACTGTGAAGGGACAATGAACAGCAGGAACGGTTTTTATTGAAAACAGGGGCACGGGCAGAGATGGCCGGACCGTGCTATAATGAGGAACTTGGGAATGCCGCAGCAAGTGGATGCCTGGAAAATGGAATTACCAATAAATTATAGAGGTGTAATAAAATGAACAAAAGATGGACGATCGATAAAATAAGAGAGTTTACCGAAAAGAACTCAACCAGCAAGTTATTGTCGAAGGAATATCACGGATTTTCGCAAAAGCTGTTGTTTAAATGTGAATGCGGCAATAATTTCGAAAAGACTTTTACGAAGTTCAACAAGAATAACCAGCGCAAATGTGATGTGTGCCAGCCGCCGAAAGAGCCGCGCGGCGCATAATATTAAGAGGAAAGACGCTGATTTCCGTAAGTGGAGATCAGCGTTTTCTTTTAATTTAAAAAGATTGAATAATTAGATAATAATTGTTTACTTTAACTTGAGATGGGTGTAGAATATACGGAACAGGTGTTCTTATCGAGAGTGTTTGGCGTTCTTGTAATTTTTCGTTGACCGGACTCATTAGCCACGGATTATTCCTTAGTTTCAGAGGAAAGGGTGAGCAGAGTGAGAGGTGGAAGTTTGGAAGCGGCACCTGATTGGGCAATTGAAGCGAAAGGTCTTGTGAAGATTTTTGGCAAACATCGGGCCGTGGATGGCGTGGATTTGACCGTACGAAGAGGCACTGTATTCGGGTTTTTGGGGCCGAACGGAGCTGGCAAAACGACGACAATCCGTTTACTTGCCACTTTACTAAAGCCTGACGGTGGATCGGCACGGATATTCGGCCATGATTTAAGCAAAGAAGGAGATGAAATCCGAAGCCGCATCAGTCTGACTGGCCAATATGCCTCCATTGATGAAGATTTGACCGGAATGGAGAATCTGGTCATGATGGGCAGGCTGATGGGGTACGGGCGAGCTGCCGCAAAGGCGAGGGCAGCAGAACTTTTAAAAGCATTCGGGCTGCAGGAAGCGGCGAAACGGCAAGTGAAGAATTACTCCGGTGGTATGCGTCGTCGCATCGATATCGCGGCCAGCATAGTTGTGACCCCTGAACTGCTGTTCCTGGACGAACCGACGGTGGGGCTGGATCCGAGAAGCCGGAACCAGGTATGGGATATTATTCGCGCACTGGTCGGAAGCGGCACGACGGTGCTGCTGACGACGCAGTATCTGGAAGAGGCAGACCAGCTGGCAGACCGCATTGCTGTCATCAACCAAGGCAAAATCATCGCCGAAGGAACAAGCAGTGAGCTGAAAGCTTCGGTCGGCACAGGCACGCTGAGCCTTCAACTGGTCAACGCGGAAGACCGTCCGCGAGCAGTGAACATCCTGGAAGATAAGCTGTCCGCTGCTGTCCGTTCAATGCCCGATTCCACCTCATTGACGGCTCAGATCAACGATTCGTTTCTCGTCGCGGATGCTTTAAGTGAACTGGCAAGAGAGCGAATTGCCGTAAGTGATTTTTCATTCGGACGGCCAAGCCTCGACGAAGTATTCCTGACATTAACCGGACATGAAGCCGCGCAAGAGGCACAATCCGAGGAGGGCGTATCATGACGGGCTATATCGAACAAAGAGAAAAAGAAGCAAGCGAACTGCGGCTTAACGAATCGATCGCTTCAAGTGACCGGCCAAAACCGCCAAGCGCTGTTGCTTCCACTTTAACTTTCGCCACAAGGGCATTATTGCGCATTAAGCACGTTCCTGAGCAGATGTTTGATGTTACAGTTTTCCCGGTTATCTTCTTATTGATGTTCACCTATTTATTCGGCGGGGCGATTGCGGGATCGACGGAAGAATACCTTCAATTCCTGCTGCCCGGAATCTTGGTGATGACGGTTGCCCAAATTACGATGTATACCGGAATTGATTTGAACAACGATATCCGCAAAGGGATATTTGACCGTTTCCGAACGCTGCCTATCTGGCTGCCGTCTGCACTGATCGGATCGCTGCTGGTCGACGTCGTCCGTTACTCGATGGCTTCCGTGATTATGATCACGCTTGGATTTGCGCTCGGTTTCCGTCCGGAAGGCGGCCTGATGGGCGTAATGGGTGCCATTGCGTTGATTTTGGTGTTCTCTTTCAGCCTGTCGTGGATTTGGACGGTCTGCGGTTTGATTGTGCGTTCGGAGAAAGCTCTGATGATGATCAGCTTTATGGTGCTGTTCCCGCTGACATTCGTCAGTAACGTATTCGTCGATCCGCGGACTTTGCCGTCATGGCTGGAAAGCTTTGTCGATGTCAATCCGATTTCGATTCTGGCTACGGCCGTGCGCGGCGCCATGCACGGAACGGTGACCACACAGCAAGTGATATTGGTGCTCATTGTTTCCGTGATCATGACGGCGATATTCGCGCCGATCACTGTCTATCTGTACCGGAATAAGAAATGAACCGCAGAAACGCTGATTCCCATGTGAGGAATTGGCGTTTTGTATTATGAGCCCTGCCCCGACTGAGTATGCTATCATGAAAGAAGATAAATATGCTTAGGCTACTGGAGGTTTCACGATGGATAATAACGATATTCTGATCCGGCTGCGGTACGCGCTGGATATTAAAAATAATGATATGGTGGAGATTTTTAAACTCGGTGGCATCCAGCTGACGAAGGAAGATGTGCAGAAAGTGCTGACAAAGTCGCCGGAACGCGATGAAGATGCAGACGACAGCATATTCACTGAAAGCGCGAACGAAGATCATATTCCGGTGGACAATGCGATGCTTGAGTCGTTCCTGAACGGCTTCATCATCCATAAACGCGGACGCCAGGAAGGGCAGACGGGGACACCGCCCCTGACGAACGAGCCATCGAAGAATCTGCTGCTGAAAAAAGTGAAGATTGCACTGCAATTGACGAGCGAAGATATGCTGGAAATCATGCAGCTCGCCGGCGTGACGGTTTCAAAAAGTGAAATGGGCGGTTTATTGCGTAAGCAGGGCCATAAGAATTACAGTCTCTGCGGCGACCGCTATGCGCGCAATTTTTTGAAAGGTCTGGCCATCAAATATAGAAAATAAGACGATTCAACCGCATCTTTTTGGTGCGGTTTTTATTATAGGCAGATCAGCAATTTCAAATGGAATAAAAGACAATAATTTCTATGGGACGAGGCTGTTTTTATTCGCGGGAATCGGTATGATTATGAAAAAGATCCGAATTGGAAAAGGGGATGGAACGGGATGGATTTTCTGCCGCCGACTTTGAAAAAGCTGAAGGCGTTTGATGAATTGTTGCAAAAGAAGGGCTTGTCGCTCGATGACAGCATTGGGCTGCAATGGGCGGACAGTTCGATGGCGTATGACCAGACGCCTTACGATGTACTGCCGTTCATGAGCCCTGGAGTGGACGGGATTCATATCGGGCTGCTGACGGATTTTGGCAAAGTGACGGATCTGGAAGAAGCGTTTGTCGTGTGTGTGCACCCGATGGAAGCGCCGGATTCGCTCAAATTGCTGGCGCGCAATCCGAAGGAATTTGTTGACTTTCTTTACAGCGACCGAAATTTGACGATGCTGTATAACTTCATGATGATCGATTCGGATGAGCAGTATGAGGCAATAGTGGAGGAGGCGGAAAAAGATTACATGGAATCCCCAGAGCTGGCGGCAGCGCGTAATCGAATGCTGACGATGATGCAGGAATATATGGGCTGTAAGCGGATTGAAAATGTCTATGCATATGTTGAGGATGCAGCGGCGTCGCGTCGCGGGCAGATAGTGCTGCCGACTAACGACGGGATAGGGGTAGCTGCATTCAATAAAACCGATGCTGATTTGCGGGTTTATGCAGTTTCAGGAGATGATGGGATCAATCTGGATGAAGTGCAGGCGTTTTTCGCGTCGGCTCCTTTGGAAAGCAAGTTGGCTTTTATTCGCGACGCGCAGCATGCAGGTTTGATCAATAATGAAACACCATTGAAAGAATTTATCATGTCAGAGCTAAAGAAGATGGGGATGGACGCGGAAGTTGAGCGTTTGAAGAGTCTCGATTGGTAGAAATGTTGAAGTGGAATTGCTAATGGACAGTAAATGGCCTGTAACGGACAGTATTTCATCCATAATGGACAGTATTGCGGCTTTAATGGACAGTAAATCCATAAAATAGAAGTAACTAGCTGAAAAACTTTATAGAATACGTCTAAGCAAGACTAAAAAGAATTCAAAATCGACCCAAACAATCAACAGCGACCAAAAATCCCTTAATCACGACCTGATATCTATAAAAACTTTAACTCTCATGCCAAGGGGTATACAATCTACACTAATTAATCCTCGAACCTGGAAGGGGGAGTTGCATGGAGCGGGAACAGAAAAGCTGTTGTTCAGCCAGCCGGCAAGATTTCGCGGCGACTGAAAAATTAACCGGAATAGACGGATTCCCATCCAGCCACCAAGGGAAGAAGTTACGCTTTCCCGAAAAAATGGTGCGTATCGGAGGCGGCACATTCTTGATGGGTACGGATGATGAAGAAGGTTTTTCGGCTGATCGCGAAGGGCCGGTAAGAGAAGAATACGTGAAGCCGTTTTTGATGGACAGCCATACAGTGACCAACGCGGAGTTTGCGGTATTCATCAAGGAAACGGGTTACATCACGGAGGCTGAACGTTTCGGCTGGTCGTTCGTGTTTTATAAATTTATTGCCAGGGATATTCAGGTTGATGTGCGGCAAGTGGCGGCGACTCCTTGGTGGTTCGCGGTGGAGCAGGCGTATTGGCATCAGCCGGAAGGACCGGGTTCATCAATCAAAGACAGAATGGACCATCCTGTGATCCATATTTCGTGGAATGATGCGCTGGCTTTCGCCAATTGGGCAGGCAAGCGATTGCCGAGTGAAAGTGAATGGGAGTTTGCGGCGCGCGGCGGACTTGTGCAGCAGAAATATCCGTGGGGCAATGAGTTGACGCCGAACGGGGAACATTATTGCAATATCTGGCAAGGCGCGTTTCCGAATTTGAATACGATGGAAGATGGCTATACGGGAACGGCGCCCGCTGTTTCGTTTCCGCAGAATGGATTCGGACTCTATAATATGGCGGGCAACGTATGGGAATGGTGTTCGGATCCATTTGAGCAGCAGCGAGAGAAAGAATCCCGCCAAGAAAATATTCACCGGGCCATGCGCGGCGGCTCATATTTATGCCATGAATCCTATTGCAACAGGTACCGGGTGGCGGCGCGCACATCGAATACAATGGACAGTTCGGCTGGCAATATCGGGTTCAGATGCGCAGCAGCTATCGAAATGGAGGGATCGATTTGATGGAGAAAATGAATATTCTGATGGTCATTTCACACGATACTGGTCGGCATTTAGGGACATATGGGCGAAAAGTCGAAACACCGGAACTGGATAAGATTGCAGAAGAAGGGATCCAATTCGATAATTATTTCTGCTCACAGCCTCAGTGCAGCCCCAGCCGCGGCAGCATTCTGACAGGGAAATACGGCCATAACCACGGCTTGATGGGACTTACCCACCTCGGGCACACGATGAAAAGTGACGTAAAAACGATTCCATCCGAGATGAAAAAAGCGGGATACGACACTTCGCTGTTCGGTTTTTTCCATGAATCGATCGATGGCGTCTACGAAGGGGAAAAGCTGGGCTACGATCATGTTGTGACAGTGCCCGGCAACGCGGCGGAAAAAGTCACGGATCAGCTGGAAAGTTTTTTGAAAGAGCGCACCGTTTCACAAAATGAAAAGCCATTCTATGCGTCGGTCGGATTTGAAGAAACGCATCGGCCGTTTGATGGTTTCGAGCCGGATCCGGTTGATAGCGTTGAAGTGCCGCCGTATCTGCCGGACACGAAAAAAGTCCGGGAAGACATCTCTCTTTTTCAAGGCTCGGTCAAAGAACTCGACCGGTCGGTGGGCCGGATCAAGAAATTGCTGGATGACACAGGACTCGCAGACAACACGGTCTTGATTTATACAACGGATCACGGCATCGCGTTTCCACGGGCAAAAGGGACGCTGCTGGATGCGGGGCTGGAAACGGCTTTGCTCATCCGGTTTCCAAAAGGGATGATGACAGAAGGAGGCAAGCGGGATGAATTGCTGTGCAATATCGATTTGATGCCGACCTTGCTTGAGATTGCAGGGGGAGAAGTGCCGGAAGGAATCGACGGCTACAGTTTTCTGCCTTTATTGAAGCAGGAGGATTACAAGGAGCGGAATCATTTCTTTTGCGAATTGACCTGGCATGACCGCTACCATCCGATGCGCGGCATACGGACTAAGGATTATAAATATATCCGGAACTTTGAAGACGGACCGAAAGTTTATCTTCCATATGATTTGTATACGAGCCTTTCGGGCGAAGAAGTGCGGGAGGAATATGCCGTTCCGAATTCGAAAGAGGAATTGTATGATTTAAAACAAGATCCGCTGGAGCAGCACAACCTGGCCGGAGATCCGGACCTTGAAGATGTGCTGGTGGAGCTCAGGGAACGTGTCGCAAATTGGATGGCTGAAACGGAAGATCCTTTGCTGAAAGGACCGGTGCCGGGGACGGAAGCGGAAGAATGGAAGCGATATCGAGATAAATAACTGGAAGAGCTGTCGGCAGATGCGGGCAGCTCTTTTCGACGAAGCTAGCGAAGCGATGCAGGAGCACGGGTTTTAGTTAGCTCAGCGCAAGCCACCGGCAAGCGAAGCTGTTTTGCGGAATATCGATTATGAAAAGTATTTTTTCAACTTAGATAAATAACTGGAAGAGCTGCCGACTGAAACCGGCAGCTCTTTTTCATTTTTCAGCAAGCAGGTAAAAAGAAGTATCCATTGACTATTAAAAAAGAAGGATTTATACTAAATGAAAACGCTTAATATACAGAAAATACTAAATACATAGTCGATTCAACTGACACGAGAGATGGTATGGTTTACAGACAATTAAAACGGTCCAGCGAAAACCTCAACAGCCCATCTCTCTTTTTTAGGGCAAAACTAAAACGTTTTCGGAAATCTGGGCAACACCAGCAAAGGGGGTGGCTTTGATGATGGATTATTCAATCGGTAAAGGGGATTACAGGAATTGGATAATGGGCGAGAAGGATTTTTCCGCCTTTCATCTCGGGAAGACCGAAACGGTGATGTTATTGGGGAACGGCTATATGGGGCTGCGTTCTGTAACGGAGGAACCTTATTTAAATGAAAGAAGGAACCTGTTCATCAATGGGACATTCAATAAGGCGGATCAAAACGAAGTGACGGAATTGCCGAACGCGGCAGATTCCACCCGCCTCGACATTCTGATTGACGGCGAGCGTTTCAGCCTCGAATTGGGTGAAACCGAGGATTACAGCAAACTGTTGAATATTAAAGACGCGGAACTTGTTCGCTCGTTCATCTGGACTTCACCTGAAGGGAAGAAGCTGCAATTTCGGTTCAGCCGTTTTGTGTCCTTGGCCCACCCTCATTTGATTGGCATGAAAATGGAGCTTCAAAGTTTGTCGGGGGCTGTCGAGGTATCGATTGAAAGCGGCATTGACGCGCAGATGTCAAATTCAGGCGTCCAGCATTTCCTGGAAGGGGACCGGAGGATTTCAGAAAGCCGATTCCTTCAGCTTGTCCAGACCACTACTCAAACCGGGATTGATTTCGTCCACAATACTGTACATACATTAAAACTCAATGATGAAGAAATTACGGCGGAAGCGGATAAATACATGGAACGCCGGAAAGTGTGGATGTCCTATAAGTTCCGAATAGAGCAAGGAGACAATTTCGAACTCGAAAAGCTGACGACTGTGCATACGAGCCGGGACAAAGAAAGGGATCACGAACACTCAAGTCTGGCCGATCTGCAGGAACAATCTTTGCGTGAACTAAGGAATTTCGATATAGAAGGCTACGAACGGTTAAGGGAATCCCACCGTCTTGCCTGGCAGGAAACCGTGTGGGACGCCTATGGTTTCGAAGTGGAGAGCGAGAATCCGGACGACCAGCTGGCAATCCGTTTTTCGCTGTATCATTTGACCGCGATGACTCCGGCGCATGATGACCGGATGGGAGTCGGCGCCAAAGCATTAAGCGGTGAAGCGTATAAAGGGCATTCCTTCTGGGACACTGAAATCTTTATCCTGCCTTTTTTCATTTATTCGAATCCCGGCACAGCCCGCTCATTGCTGCAGTATCGCTATCATGGATTGCCCGGTGCCAGGCAAAAAGCGGTGGAACAAGGTTACGCCGGAGCGATGTTTCCCTGGGAAATGGCGTGGCCGACGGACGGTGAAGTGACTCCAGAATGGGGCGATATCGATATAGTCACCGGAGAGCGGACGAAAATCTGGTCGGGGCTGATTGAACACCATCTTTCAGCTGACATCGCTTTTGCGGTGTATCAATATGTGAACGTCACGGGTGACGAGGAATTTCTGGAACTCTACGGTTACGAAATCGTTTTCGAAACAGCAAGATTCTGGGCCAGCCGTTTTGAATGGAATGAAGAAAAAAATCGGTTTGAAATTACCGATGTCATCGGCCCGGATGAATATAAAGAACATGTCAGCAATAACGCGTTCACTAATTACATGGCTTATTTTAATTTGATGCTGGCGATGCGTTACGCGGAAAAACTGAAGCAAGAAAATCCGGAACTTTGGAAGTCGATTGTCCAGGGCGGAGATTATGCCGATTGGCGGTCGAAAGCGGAGCGGCTGTTTTTACCGGAGCCGCGCAAAGAGGATTTGGTGCTGCCGCAGGACGACACATACCTGGACTTGCGGGAAATCAGCCTGGATAAATATAAGAAGCAAACGAAAGCCAGGACAATCTACCGCGATTATAATCCGGAGCAGATCAATGGCATCCAAGTGACGAAGCAAGCTGATATTGTGCTGCTGTTTTTCCTGATGGGGCAGACTTTCCTGAAGGATGATCCCCGCTTTTCAGGGAAGGCCAAGCGGGAGAACTTCTTCTATTATGAAGCGCGCACGCTGCATGATTCTTCTCTCAGCCTCTCGACACATGCGATTGCGGCAAGTGAAATCGGTGAACAGGAGCTTGCCTATTCTTTATTCCGGAAAACGTGTGGAATCGATATGGGGCCGGATATGCATTCCTCTGATGATGGCATCCATGCGGCGGCGGTCGCGGGAATATGGAAAGCGGCCGTATTCGGTTTCGGGGGGATCCGCCAAGCGGATGGAAGTCTGCTGATAAATCCGAGGCTGCCGAAAGAGTGGAGGCGCATGCGGTTTTCGATTTATTGGAAAGGCGATCTGCTGCAGCTGGACATAACGGAAGAACTGCTGAAAATTACGTCGGACTCTAAACACGAGATTCGTTTTGAAACAGCCGGTGTGGTTCATATTCTCAAGGATTCGATTGAAGTGCAGCTTAAATCTTGAAGAACCATAGCTTGATGAAACAGGTAGTCACAAAATGAGCTGATCATTTTGTTCGCTATATAAATTCAAAAACTCAAAGGGGGCACCAACAATGGCGTTCAATAAGAAGTTTGTTACTGGTATGACGTTTGCCGCAACAATATCACTTTTGGCTGCATGTGGCGGCGGAGGCGGAGACGAAGGCGGATCGGAAGGCGGTTCAGGAGAAGAATCGCAAGGCATCAGTATTTTCCAGACGAAGGTGGAAATTTCCGAACAGCTGGAAGCTGCTGCCGAGGCTTATACGGAAGAAACTGGAGTTCCAGTGGAAGTGATCGGGACGACCGGTGACGATTATGCGCAGCAATTGCAGATTCGCCTGAACAATGGAACAGGTCCATCCATTATGAGTGTTCAAAACGCGGAGGTCGCGGAACGTCTGGAGTCGTATCTATATGATTTGAGCGGCGAGGATTTTGTCAGCAATATCGCGCCGGACATGGAATTGATGCTGGATGATAAACTGGTCGGGGTTCCATACAGCGTGGAAGGATTCGGCATTGTCTACAACAAAGACATGGTCGACCCGGCGGATATCGCGGATTATGATTCATTTGTCAGCACATTGGAAGATTTCAACGCAGAAGGCATCAATGGATTCGGTCTTTCTTCTGAAGCCTACTTCCTGATTGGGCATATCAGTAACTACCCATTCTCGGTTCAGGAGGATCCGGTTGAATTTATGGAACAATTGACGAATGGCGAAGTGAATTTGTCTGAAACAGAGGAATTCCAGAGATTCGGTGAATTTATGGAAGCGATCAGAGACAATACGCCAACTCCGTTAAACACGACTTATGATACGCAAGTCGGTGATTTTGCGGCTGGCCAGACTGCCATGATCCACCAGGGCAACTGGGCAGCGGGCATGCTGGATGAATTCGAAGTGGATTTTGAAGTCGGAATGGCACCATTCCCGCTTGAAGGCAATGACAAATTGGCGGTTGGCGTAGGAAGCAACTGGGCAGTCAACGCAGAGAAAGATCAAGCTGAAATTGATGCAGCTATCGAGTTCCTGGATTGGCTCCACAACAGTGAAACCGGCCAGCGGTTCATCGTAGAGGATTTTGGATTTATTCCGGCGATGACTAATATCGAAGCCGGAGACCTGGATCCGTTATCGCAGGCTGTACTGGAAGCGTCAAACAGTGGGGATACAATTCCATGGTCGCATAACTATTACCCTGCGAACGTGGTTCCGAACGATTTTACTCCAGTGGCTGAAAGTTTCTTCGTCAATGAAGACATGACCGGTGAAGAACTGGTTGAAAATCTGCAGGCCGCATGGGAGAACGCGGCTCAATAAGGATGGCCAGGAATAAGGGAACACGCCTGCAGCGGCGTGTTCTGCTTTTTCTGGATGCACAATAAATCAGCAGTGTCATGAAAGTGGGGATGAGCGTGGCGAACAGGAAGAAAGTCGGCTGGTATTTAATCTTTACAGTGCCGTTATTACTCATTTTTACTCTTATCGTACTCGTTCCATTTGTCATCGGAATCTATTACGCGTTTTTCCAATGGGACGGCATCGGCGCAAATCCGATGGTGTTCAATGGACTCGATAATTTTGTCAGGCTCATGGATGATACACGATTTCTCCGTTCGGCTTGGCTTACCGTATTGTTCACTGTTCTGTCGGTGATTACGGTCAATGCGGCCGGTCTGGCGTTTGCGCTTTTGGTGACGTCGAAACTGAAGCTGGCGAATCTGGCAAGGACGATGCTGTTCATGCCGTATTTAATCGGCGGACTGATCCTCGGTTATATTTGGCAATTTGTTTTCCTGGACGTCTTTACTTTGCTCGGTGATGCAACAGGTCTGGACTCGATTTTCTTTAATTGGCTGAACAATGAAGATTTTGCGTTATTCGCCCTCGTTTTTGTTTTTACCTGGCAGATGGCGGGTTACGTCATGATTGTTTATATTGCAGGAATACAAGGGATTCCGGGAGAAGTGATCGAAGCTGCGAGAATCGATGGGGCCAGCGGATGGCAGCGGTTCCTGCGGATTACGGTGCCGCTTCTGATGCCGGCGTTCACAATCAGTCTGTTCCTTACCTTATCATACGGTTTTAAAATCTATGATGTTAACTTGTCGCTTACAGGCGGCGGGCCGGCAAATGCCACCGAGCTGTTTGCGATGAATATCTACAATGAAATCTTCGGTTATGGAAATTACGGTTACGGCCAGGCGAAAGCGATTGTTTTCTTTGTCATCATCGCGGCCATTACTTTGACTCAGGTATACATCACCAAGAAGAGGGAGGTTGAAATGTGATGAAGGCCATAGGGAACTGGTCGAAAGAAATCCTGCTCGTCCTGATGGCGCTGGTGTTTCTTTCTCCTATCTACATCATCTTTGTCAACTCCTTCAAAAATCGCCTTGAACTTTATGAAAATACTTTGGCGTTTCCGGAGGAATTCGGACTGCAATATTATTCCGCCGCCATGGAGCGGATGGATTTCTTCAACGCCTTTATCAACTCGATGTACGTGACGGTTGTGTCCGTGATATTCATCGTGGTTCTTTCTTCGATGACCGCCTGGATGCTTGCCAGATCAGGCAATTGGGTCAGCACGGTCATCTTCATGACGCTGATCGCGACGATGCTGATCCCGTTCCAGACGATCATGATGCCGCTTATGCAATTGGTTACCGGCATTACAAGAACGACAGGCATCCCTCTGTACAACACGCTCAGTGGATTGATCTTCATGAATATCGGATTTCACGCGGCTCTTTCTGTTTTCCTGTATCACGGCTTCATCAAATCCATTCCGATATCGCTTGAAGAAGCAGCCACGATTGACGGGGCATCGAAGTTCGGAGTATTCTGGCGCGTCGTTTTCCCGATATTGACGCCGATTACCGCGACTGTGATGATTTTGAACGTCATCCTGATCTGGAACGATTTCCTGTTGCCGTCACTTACGTTGATCGATAAAGAGCTGCGGACGATTCCGCTGTCCGTCTTCTATTTCTTCGGTGAATTCACCATCGAATGGAATCTGGCAATGGCTGGTCTGACATTGACCATCATACCGGTTGTCATCTTTTATGTGCTCGCGCAGAAATACATTATCAAAGGAATCGGGGAAGGGGCTGTCAAATAAGCTCTTTTCGGCTGGAGGTGTATCATGGTTGAATTTAAAGGGCTCGCCGGTGTTTTTTATGCAATGAGCGAATGGATCATGCGCTTTTCGGGCGTCAATTTGCTGTGGTTTCTGCTAAGCCTGCCATTCTTTATCTTGTTCGTGACAGTTGAAATGAGCAGCACCGCCGGCCTGTTTTTTTTCGGATCAGCGGGCTGGCTCTTTGCGGCATTGCTGTTCTTTCCTGCTACAGCAGCGGTCTTTTCGATAACAAGGGACTGGATTGTGGAAGAAGACTATTCTTCGATCGTGAAGAAATATTTTGCTCATCTTAAAACGGATTATAAAGAGAATGCGAAAATGGGAGCGGTTTTTGCGCTGGTGTGGCTTGTATGGTATTACGGTTATTTTTATTTTTTCACGCAACAAAACAGCGTGGCGTTGATATTTCTGGTAATCGGAATCGCTTTGTTCATCTATACGGCCAATTTCCTGTCGATCAGTGCCCATTACCGGATGAACGCTGCGGCGAAGATGAAAAACGCGTTTTTCCTTTCCGCCGGCAGACCGTTGATGGGCCTTTACATCGCCGCCGTAAGCGCTGTGCTCATATGGCTGAGCACCACTCAATTATTGTGGCTGTTCCCGCTTTTGACTTGCTCGATGACTGCCTTCCTGTCATTTTCCGCATTTTACAGAACGACACAAAAAATTACAGAAAAAGCGGTGTCGGATGATGCCGCCTGATGACCAGTGGAGGAAGTGGATTTAAAGTGGCGACGATAAAGGAAGTGGCAAAAAAAGCGAATGTTTCCGTGAGCGTGGTTTCAAAATCATTCAATAATTATAAAGACGTGAAAGAAGAAACAAGGCAGCGGATTTTCGCCGTTGCGAAGGAATTGAACTATACACCGAACATCAACGCGAAAAATCTGAGTTCCAAAAAGCAGATGACCATCGGTTTGATTTCTTCCGGTGTGCTCAATGACAACGTCAAGGACAGCAACGCGTTCGATATCTTCAAAGGTGTCTACAGGGCGGTAGCCGACAGCCGTTTCGATCTGTCCATCAATCTGATCGATTCAAAGCGGCAGAAACAGCAGAGCTATGTCCAGTATTGCCGGGAACGGAATATCGGCGGCGCCATTCTGCAAGGGATACGGACGGACGATTCCTATTATAAGGAGCTGATCGGCACGAGCCTGCCTTGTGTGGTTCTCGATATCATGGACGAAAGCGATAACGGGATGATAGGCAGCGTCTCCATCGACAACGCCAAAGCCGCTAAAGAAATCGCGGCGTATCTCCTGGAACGAAATCATCGTGATATTGTGGTCATGGCCGGAACTTCCGCGACTTATGTCAATAAAGAACGGATAAAAGGCGTGGAAGAAGCTTTGCGTTCCTATGATATGGCCATGGATGATCTTCCTGTTCTGGAAGCGGATTTTTCAGAAGAGCAGGCTTATCAGCTGGCGAAGAATTATTTAAAGGAAAAGCGGCCGACAGCCTTTCTGTGCTTTAGCGATCTGATGGCTATCGGTGTGATGAAAGCTGTGAAAGAAGCCGGGTTGAAGATTCCGGAGGATATTTCCATTACCGGATTCGATGATCTGATTTTTTGCAGCTATGTGGAACCGGCCCTGACGACGATCCGGCAGGACTTTATTGAAATTGGCAGAAGTGCCGCGATGCTGCTGCAGGCCATCAAGGAAAATAAAGCTGAAAAACACCACATCTGGATCGAACATCAGCTGATGGAACGGGACAGTGTAAAAACGCTGTCGAAATGATTACGGGAAAAGAAAGGAATTTATTTTATGGCACAGTCTCCGAAACTCTTTATATACGACCTTGACGGCGTCATTACGGATACGGCGGAGTTCCACTATCTGGCGTGGAAACAACTGGCCGATGAACTTGGCATAACGATCGACCGCCATTTCAACGAACAATTGAAAGGCATCAACCGCATGGATTCGCTCGACCGGATCCTGGACCAGGCATCTTCGCCGATGGAGTTGTCGACGGAAGAGAAAGTCGAACTCGCCACCCGGAAAAACGGTTATTATCTGGAGCTGATCGAAGCGATCGACCCGGGCCACATCCTCCCCGGGATCAAGGATTTACTGGAGGCCAATAAACAGTCGGGCATTAAAATCGCACTCGGTTCCGCCAGTAAGAACGCCTCCCGCATCCTGGATAAACTGGAGCTGACCGGTTTTTTCGACTATATCGTAAACGCGGCGGAAATAACGAACGGCAAACCCGATCCTGAAACATTCACGGCCGCGGCCGATGCGCTCCGTATCGCTCATGCCGATTGTGTCGGCATTGAAGATGCGGCTGCCGGTGTGGAAGCGGTCAACCGGGCAGGGATGTTTTCGGTCGGAGTGGGTGACGAAGCGCATCTTTCACATGCCGATTACCGGGTTGAAAGCACACAGGAACTGGTATTTCAAAAGATCCTTGATGAGTTTGAAAATAACCGGAAGCACAGCTGAAAAGCGGCAGATCTGGAAAGGAGGCTGAGAAATGGCTTGGAAATTGACCAAGTATGAATTGGACAATGAAAATCTGTTGATCAATGAAAGTCTGCTGTCGCTGGGGAACGGCTATCTGGGCGTCAGAGGGAATTTCGAAGAAGGCTACAGCGAGGGAAGCAAATCCATCCGAGGCACTTATATCAACGCCTTTCATGATGAAACGGAAATTACGTACGGCGAAAAACTATACGGCTTTCCCGAAACGCAGCAAAAAGTGCTGAATATCATCGACGCCCAGACGGTCCTCATTTACCTGGACGGGGAGCAATTTTCCTTATTCGAGGGAGAGGTGCTGTCCTTTGAACGGAATCTGCATCTGAATCAAGGTTTTGCTGAGCGGATCGTGCACTGGATATCGCCTATGGGCAAAGAAGTGAAAATCCACTTCAGGCGGCTGGTGTCATTCATTGTAAAAGAATTGTTCGCAATCGATATAAAAGTGGAAACCATCACACCGGTCGAAGAAATAAAAATCGTTTCCACAGTCGAAGGCGATGTGACGAATTTTGTGGATAAAGACGATCCGCGAGTCGCTTCAGGGCATGCAAAACGGCTTCAAGTCACTGAAACAGGGCTGGAAGATGGAATCGGTATTGTAAAAGATACTACATACGTGACTGAGCTCGAAGTGGCGTGCGTTTCGTCTTCCGCTATTGCAGCTGAAACTTACGGTTACGACAGCAGGCTGACGGAGACCACCCTGGAAGAAACTTATATCTGCAAAGGGTACGAAGCGGTTCATTTCACCAAATACGCTATTTATACCGAAACTTTGAGACATGGTGAAAATGTGGTGGATGAAGGATTGGTCCTTCTTCGACAGGTTCAGGTTAAGGGGTTTGACGAATTGCTGGAAGACCAAAAAGCTTATTTGGACGCTTACTGGGAAATTTCGGATATTGTCATCGAAGGAGACCAGCGCGTCCAGGAAGGCATCCGCTTTAATCTCTACCAGCTGCTCCAATCCGTCGGCAAGGACCCTGCCAGCAATATTGCGGCAAAAGGGCTGTCTGGCGAAGGCTACGAAGGGCATTATTTCTGGGACACCGAAATCTATATTTTCCCTGTCTTCCTGATGACGAACCCAGACATCGCGAAGAATCTGCTGCTGCATCGCTATTCGATTTTGGATCATGCGAGGGAGCGGGCAAGGGAAATGGGGCACGAAAAAGGCGCGTTATTCCCTTGGCGCACGATTACCGGAACGGAAAGTTCCGCATTTTTCCCCGCCGGCACTGCGCAATACCATATCAGCGCGGATATCGCCTACAGCTATATCCAATATTATCTGGCGACGAAAGACGAAGACTTCATGAAACGCTATATGGCGGAAGTGCTGTTTGAGACGGCGCGCCTATGGGAAGATACAGGGCATTTGCAGAACGGCAAATTCAGGATCGATGATGTAACGGGCCCCGATGAATATACCTGTATCGTAAACAATAATTATTATACGAATGTCATGGCCAAGCACAATTTAAGCTGGGCCGCGAAAATCTATCATTTACTGGATGAAACAGACAGTGACCATTTGAAAGAGGTGGCAAGCCGGCTCGAATTGACGGAAACGGAAGTCGGCAATTGGCAGATCGCCGCTGACAGCATGTACCTCCCATATGATGAAACCCTGCAGATCAACGCGCAGGATGACAGTTTCCTGCAAAAGGCGAGATGGGATCTGAAAAACACGCCGCCTGAAAAATTTCCTTTATTGCTGAATTATCATCCGTTGACTTTATACCGGTATCAGGTGCTGAAACAGGCCGATACCGTGCTCGCGCATTTTCTGCTTGAAGATGAACAGGAATATGAAACCATCAGGAATTCATATGATTATTATGAAGCGATCACGACGCACGATTCTTCATTATCATCCTGCGTCCACAGCATTATGGCGTCGAAGCTCGGCTATCCGGAAAAAGCCTACAGCTATTTCAATGAAACCGCGCGCCTGGATCTCGACAATACCCATAAGAATACGAAAGACGGCTTGCACATGGCCAATATGGGCGGCACGTGGCTTGGCATCGTTTACGGCTTTGCCGGATTGAGGCTGAAAGAAGACGGCTTGTCATTGGCGCCGGTTCTTCCGGCAGAGTGGAATTCACTGCAGTTCCACCTGCGCTATCAGGGAAGGGTGCTGAAATTCCTGATAACTCGTGAAAAAGTTGCCTACACGGTCCTCGAAGGGGAGGATTTGAATATTACGCATAACGGAGAGCCGCTATTCCTGGAGAGCGGCAGAGAAATTGTGGTTGAATCAATTTAAAATCTGATGGCGGGAGGAAATAAAATGGCTGGCCTAACCTTGGTGAACATCAAAAAAGTTTACGATAAAGGAGTGGTGTCGGTTCAGGACTTCAATCTGGAAGTCAGGGATAAGGAATTTCTTGTATTGGTCGGACCGTCCGGCTGCGGGAAATCGACGACGCTGCGGATGATTGCGGGGCTCGAAGACATCACGGAAGGCGATCTGTTCATCGGTGACAAACGCGTCAACGACGTATCGCCGAAAGACCGCGACATCGCGATGGTGTTCCAGAACTACGCCCTGTATCCGCATATGAACGTTTACGATAATATGGCGTTCAGTTTAAAGCTGAGCAAGATGAAAAAAGACGATATCAAAGCGCGGGTCGACCGCGCCGCGAAAATTCTGGGGCTGGAAGATTTCCTCTATCGCAAACCGAAGGCGCTTTCCGGCGGTCAGCGGCAGCGGGTTGCACTCGGCCGCGCGATTGTGCGCGACGCGAAAGTATTCCTGATGGATGAACCATTGTCCAATCTGGACGCAAAACTGCGTGTCCAGATGCGGACCGAAATCCAGAAATTGCACAGCCGACTCCAGACGACGACGGTTTATGTGACCCATGACCAAACGGAAGCCATGACCATGGCGACGCGTCTCGTTGTCATGAAAGACGGCTTTATCCAGCAGGTCGGTTCGCCGAAGCAGGTGTATGATGAGCCGGACAATGTGTTCGTCGGCGGTTTCATCGGTTCACCCGCCATGAATTTCCTGGACGGACGGCTGGAAGGCAATCATTTCGTGATGGGGGATATCCGCGTCCAGGTGCCTGAAGGCAAAGTGAAAATGCTGCGCCAAAGAGGCTACGACGGCAAGCCGGTGCTGCTCGGCATCCGTCCGGAAGACATCCATGATGAACCTGTATTCCTGGAACATTCCCCGGAAACGAAAATTCGCGCCGCCATTGAAGTGGCTGAGCTGATGGGTTCGGAAATCGTCCTTTATTCTATCGTAAACAATCAGGACTTCATCGCCCGCGTCGATTCACGCTTCAATGTACAGGCCGGCCAGACGATCGACATGGCTTTTGATATGAACCGGGCGCATTTCTTCGATAAGGAATCGGAGCTTCGGATAAAGTGATGGAATGAGCTTCAGCATCTGCTGAGGCTTTTTTATATGTGGAGAAGATGTACGAGAGTGGCCGGAAACGGTGCTGCGCAAATAAATTCGAATCTGCGCAAATAAAACTGATTCTGCGCAAATAAATCCAGATCTCCGCAAACAAACCATTCCTGCCCGCCGCATCTAGCGTGCTAAACTAGAATCAACTTGAAAAAAAGGCGGGAAACTCATGATTTCATTAAGCATTCTGGATTATTCGCCGATTGATGAAGGCGCCACGGCAGGGGAGGCGCTGCAGCAGACGACACGGCTCGCGCAATCGGCGGAAGAACTCGGCTATAAGCGCTTTTGGGTGGCGGAACATCACCAGGTGTTTTCGGTGGCGGGCAGCTCACCGGAAATGCTGATGATGCATCTCGCCGGCGCGACACAAAATATCCGCATCGGATCCGGCGGCGTCATGCTGCCGCATTACAGCTCCTATAAAGTGGCGGAAAACTTCCGGCTGATGGAGGCGCTGCATCCCGGACGGATCGATCTTGGCATCGGGCGTTCGCGCAGCTACCGTTTAGTCAATAAAGCGTTGAACGAGTCGAAAGGAATTCCCGTTTCCTACGAACAGCAAATCGCTGATATCCAGAAATATTTTACGGATGATACCGAATCGGAACATCGCTTCCAAAAGCTGCGCGCCACTCCTGTCAGCGAAACGGCACCTGAAATGTGGGTACTCGGCACGGGGGAAGGCAGTGCGAAAGTGGCAGCAGAAACGGGGGCGGGTTACGTATACGCGCATTTTGCGAAACCGCTGAAATCGAGCGCGGAATTGTTCCGCTCCTATGAAAATCGGTTCCAGCCGTCAAAACTGCAGGATGCGCCCAAAACGATGGTCTCCGTTTTTGTGGTTGTCGGCGATACAGAAGAAGAAGCGGAAGAACTGGCAAGGGCATTTGATCTGTGGCTGCTGTTCATCGAGTCGGAAACACCGCCACCTTATTATCCATCTGTTGAAACGGCGAAGCAGCGGGGCTTCAGCGCAAGTGAGCTGGAGAAAGTCGGACGCAACCGAAAACGTATGCTGGTCGGCACAGCGGAAGAGGTAAAGCGGCAGATCGAAAAAATTGCGGAAGTTTTCCAGACCGAAGAAATTCTGGTCATACCGAATGTCTCCGATGCCGAAAACCGGCTGAAAGGAATCCGGCTGTTGGCGGAAACGTTTGGATTGAATGAATAAAACACAAAACTGCGGAAGAGCAAACCGGCTCTTCCGCAGTTTTTTTAAAACCGAATATTCACTGGCGCCCGTCCAAATTTCTGATAAAGAAAATGATCCGGATATACATGTCGGCCATTTCGGCGGGTGATTCAGCCAGGCCGTTGTCCAGCCACTGCTCGATCAATCCCAGAAAAGCAGAAGTGGCAAAGGCTGACAAGTAATCAGCGGGAACCGTCGCAGTCTTGAAAAAATCAGGATTGGCTATTATCTTATCCAGGAAATGGCGCACGAAAAAGTCCTTTAATCTCCGGTGGAAGCCGGACTGATTGTGTTCGCCCAGAAATACGCGGAACCATTCTTCATGCTGGCCGATGTAATGGAACACTCCGACAGCCTGAAAGGAAATCGCCCCTTTTTCAGCTTCCTCCAAAAGCGGTCCCGGCTGGAGCTGGCGCAAATGATTTTCAAGCCCTTCCAACAGACTTGCTTCCATTCGGTCCAGTAAATCATATTTATCCAAATAATGAAGATAAAACGTGCCGCGGTTGATTCCGGCTGCCTGTGCAATAGTCTGTACTGAGATTTTATTGAAATGCCGGTCCTCCAGTAATTGAAGAAACACTGACTGGATTTTCTCTTTCGTCTTTTCATTCATCTGGTCATAAATTTCCGCCACGGGAATCCCTCCAAAGCGCTCAACAGCCGCCGGATTTTTGCCTAGTGCTTCCATTATATCAGCGATTTATACTTAACTTATACCAATCAACACCGTGTTGAGTGGAAATCGGATGAAAGAGTGGAATGCATGAAAAAATCTGCGATTGCAATGATCATATCGCTTACTGCCGCGCTGGCTCTATTAGGTAAAGCATTTATACTGGATGAAGAAATCAAAATATACCTGCTCGTCTTTTTCGCCATCGGGAACGGACTTGCGCTGCTGCGTCTGTTCGTCAATAACTCCATCAAAAAGATGAAGGGCAAGAACTGGAAAGTGAAAGTGGCGTTCTTTACAGTGCTGCTCGGTTTAGGATTGCCATTCCAGTCCTGGTTCAGGAATGCGGTCCTGTTCAATATGGATTCAGCTTATCTGCCGGGCAGCATTTCCATCATGGTGCTCGGGATGGTTTTCATGACATTCTTTTTCGGCTTCATGAAAAAGAAACTGACTTCCGGCCAGACCTTGCAGCCAACTGAAAACAGCACAGCCCAATAATTCGGGGCTGTGCTGTTTCCTTATTCGTTTTCTTTATAAATAAAGTAATCAAAATCAGCAGCTAAACCTGCTCCGGATGTATCCTGGCATTGCATGCCGACGAATGCGCCGGTGAAGAAGCCGCCGCCCTGGATGTAATCATCCGATAATTTATACGACTGGAAAGGAACCGGGATCAAGGTCCAGTTTTCACCGTCAAAGGAGTAGGAATACTGATAGATGCCCGTTTTGACATCGACACGCATATGCACGTAGTCGACATGGTCAGGCACTTCGATTTCTTTGCCTTGAAGCGGCTGGTCGAATTCGGTATTGTCGCAGACCGTCAATTCGAGGATGCGGCCTTTTTCTTCATTCCATGAAATCTGGAGGGCCGTCCAGTTTTCGGTGTTGTAGTAATTGACGAGGCCGGCGCCTTGCTGGAACGTCGTCGGGTTGAACGCGACTTTCGTTTCGGCCGTGAAGTTGAAATGCTGCCAGCGGCGTGCAACGAAAGCTTGGGTGAATTTCGACGTCAGCGATTCGCGTCCGTGGATGCGCAGGTGACCCGGGTTTTCCTTCAGCGAGACGATTTCTTCGCCGAGCGGAATGCGCAAAGTCTGGAAATGCGCGTTCAATTGCTTGGAATCGAAATCGTCTTTTTCAGGGAAGTCTTCCTCCCAAACATGCTCGTCGATTGCCGGTCCTTCGATTTGGAGTGAAGGCTGGTTGCCGCCGACAACATACGGCCAATCGTTTTTCCATTCGAGCCGTTGAATTGCTGTTTCACGGCCAAGCGGACAGAATCCGCGCGGATCGAGCAATGCCTGATCTTCTTGCGGAAGCGGGCGGCCCGTAAGATGGACAAGGAACCATTCGTCGGTATGCGTCTGGACGATGGAAGCGTGCCCCGCTTTCTGCAATGGGTTCCGCGGATAAGGGAACGACGTGATCAGCGGATTTTCCGGATGGACTTCATACGGTCCGTCGATTGTTTTTGACCGGGCGATCGTCGCCTGGTGGTCGTATTTCGTTCCGCCTTCTGCGGTCAATAGATAATAATAGTCGCCGATTTTATATAGATGAGGCGCTTCCGTCAATTTAATGTCGGTGCCTTTAAAGATGATTTTGGATTCGCCTACCAGTTTGCGCTGCTCCGGATCGAATTCCTGCAGCACGATGCCGTAGAAATTATGATGCCCTTTGCGGTGGTCCCAGTACATATTGACGAAATATTTCTTGCCTGATTCGTCGTGGAACAGGGAAGGGTCGAAACCTGAACTGTTCAGGTAGGAAGGTTCGGACCAGTCCCCGTCGATGGTGTCGCAAGTGACCAGATAATTATGGCAATCTTTCCAGCGTCCTTCTGTCACTTTGACGTCAGTGTAGATCAGCCAGAATTGGCCGTCGCTGTAAGAGAGGGCAGGAGCCCAGACGCCGCCTGAGTTCGGGTTGCCCATCATGTTCAATTGGCTGACACGGTTAAGCGGGCGGGAAGCGAGACGCCAGTTTTTCAGATCTTTGGAATGGTAGATGCCGACGCCAGGGAACCATTCAAAAGTGGAAACGGCTATGTAATAATCTTCGCCTACACGGCAGATGCTTGGGTCGGGATTGAATCCGGGCAAAATCGGGTTAAGAATTTTCGTCAAAATAATCCATCCTTTGCAGTATATTTTCGCATGTAAGTGCTTACAAAATTCCGGCCGAAAAAAATTCGGCAGCGGGCCAGCTCAGACAGAGAGGACGTTCTTCTGCTGTATGCTGACCTGCAGGAAGTTTTCGATTGAAAAAGCGGCCACGCCAAGCGCTGTCGAGAACGTGGACAGTTCGGAGAATTTGATCTCCAGATCATTTTTCTGGAACCAGAGCGCCTGTTTGGCGACACGGTTATTCAGGGGCAGTTCCAATAATTCTTTTGCGGATGCCAGCCGGTTGCCGATAATGACCTGCTGGGGATTGAACGTATTGATGATATTATTGATGCCGACGCCCAAATAATCACCCGTTTGTTCAAATAAGGCGATGACGTCTTTATTGCCGGCTGCAGCCAGTGCCTGCAGGTTGGTCAGGTCGAATTCTTCATGGTCTGCGAGCGGCAAGCCCATCGGTTCCGCCTGTGTGATCAAAGCCTGTTCGGAAGCGTACAGTTCCCAGCAGCCTTTATTGCCGCAGCGGCAGGTTTCCCCGTCGATCTGGATGGTCATATGGCCGAGTTCACCCGAGAAGCCGTTTGACCCTTTATAGAGTTCACCGTTCAGGATCAATCCGACGCCGATACCGATGCCGGCGCTGACGTAGACGATGTTATCGCATTCCGTGCCGGCGCCGAATTTCTTCTCGCCATAGGCGCCGGCGTTCGCTTCATTTTCGATGATGACCGGCAGGCTGTATTTCTCTTCCAGGATCGCCTGGAGATTCAAGTTTTTCCAGTTCAGGTTCGGTGCCAGCAGGATACTGCCGTCGTTATCGACGATCCCCGGTACGCCAACCCCGATGCCGATGATGCCGTGCGGACTCGCTGGAGCGGAAGCCTGCAGGTAATCGATGACCGCGAACAGTTTCGCTTCGATCTCTTCATAAGAAAGATCCTTGAAAGTGACTTCTTTTTTCAGGACGATATTGCCGCTCAGGTCGGTAAGGATGCCGAGCAGGTAATTGACCCCGATATCGATGCCGATCGAATGGCCAGCCGTATCATTGAACAAGAGCATGACCGGGCGTCTGCCGCCACTTGAAACGCCGGGACCGGATTCGTAAATCAGATGATCCTCCAGAAGATCATTGACCAAAGAGGAAACAGTCCCTTTATTCAGGCCGACTTCGCTGGCGACCGACGCTCTTGAAATCGGGGAGCAATCGATGATTTTATTGAGCACCAGCGATTTATTTCCTTCTTTAACTACATGATGATTAAAAGTCCTGGTTACCACGGTTTTCATCAGCTTCAGCTCTTTCTCTGTTTTTATTCTATTCTAACAAATTAAACCTGTTATTTAAGCTGAATAAATAATAATTTACATAGTCGATGCTCCGCCTGATTCAGTAAATTTCTGATAAAAAAGCGGAAAATCCCGAAAAAATATTTTATCAACTTAAAAATAATTTTTTTTGCCGGAAACGGAAAGCCTTCGGCAATCGGCGTGGCTAAAGGGTTTCCCGGCTATTAGTACAGGTTTACGGCTCTATTATACCTCAAATAAAAACTTTGTTCATCCACTAGACTAACAAGGATCCATTTGATACAATGAAAACGCATACAACAATCTGAAAATTGTTGTAACTACAAACTCACTAGGGGGAGAAAAAAATGGGTGGAAAGAAAACGCTTACAGTTTTATCGTCCGCTTTAGCCGCTTCATTGTTATTGACAGCTTGTTCAGGTTCAGGATCTGAGGATGCTTCTTCAGCGTCGGGGGAAACTGAAGTTAAGTTCATGCATTTATGGCCGGAAGGCAGTTCTAAAAAACATTATGACGTTGTAAACGAAATCATCGCTGATTTTGAAGCGGAAAATGAAGGCGTTACAATCGACTTGGAAGTATTAAGCAATGAGCAGTATAAAGATAAATTACGTGTCCTATCAACTTCAGGAGATCTTCCGGATGTGGGGATGACATGGGCGGCTGGATTCCTTGAGCCTTATGTCGGCGGCAATATGTTCGCACCGCTTGATGATGTGATCGAAGAAGAATTGAGTGACGCATTTGTTCCGGGAACTGCGGAAGCATATGCGCTTGATGGCACGACTTACGGCTTGCCTTTGGAGCTGAATATCGTATCACTCTACTATAATAATGCAATGTTCGAGGAGTACGGCTTGGAAGCGCCGGAAACTTACGAAGAATTGCTTGAAGTTGTAGACGCATTCAACGAAGAAGGCGTCCAGCCGATCGCACTCGGCAACAGAGACGCATGGACAGGATCTCTTTGGTATATGTACCTGGCAGACCGTCTTGGCGGAGCTGACACATTGAACAAAGCCATCGACCGTTCAGGATCTTTCGAAGATCCGGCTTTGGTTGAAGCTGCTGCAAAAGTGCAGGAACTTGTTGACAGAGACGCGTTTGTAAACGGCTTCAACGGTTTGGCTGATGAAGAAGCGAAGTCAATGTTCATGAGCGAACAGGCTCCAATGTACTTGATCGCTACTTGGGATCTGCCAAACTACACAACAAACGAATCAGTGCCACAGGAATTCAGAGATTCTGTTGATTACATGAACTTCCCGACAGTTGACGGTGAAGGCGACACACAAAGCTTTGTCGGCGGCCCGGGAGTTGGATTGTTTGTAGCAGAAGAATCTGAAGTAAAAGAAGAAGCGAAAGATTTCGCAGCTTACTTCGTAAAAGCGTGGGGTGAGCAAGCGGTTGAAAAAGCGGGCGTAATCCCGGCTACGAAAGTGGACGCTGCGTCGCTTGATCTTCCGCAAATGTATATCGACATCCTGGACGAATTGAACAACGCAAGCAATATCACATTGTTCGCTGACGTTCAAATGAGCCCGGATACGGCGCAAGTTCACTTGGATTCGATCCAGGCGCTGTTCGGCAATGAAATGACGCCGGAAGAATTCGCGAAAGCGCACGAAGACGCGTTATCAAAAGAATAAGTATTAGTTGAAACAGGTTAAATCAGATGAAAAGAAAGGGACATATCCTGATTGGCGGATTGTCCCTTTCTATTTTTCAGAATATGGGGTTGAATGCTATGAACAAAGTTATGTCCAATAAGCTTCATATCGCTTTATATATTGCACCGGCCCTGCTGTTGGTCAGTGTACTGGTGTTTATTCCGCTGATTCTATCCGGCTATTATGGCCTGATGGATTGGGACGGAATCGGCGCAAAAACATTTATCGGTTTGGAGAACTACATCAACGGGATCCAGGACAGCAAGTTTTGGGACAGTGCCTTGCATTCATTCCTGCTGGCAGTGTTTTCAACTTTGAGCCTGGCCATCTATCTGGCTGTTTCCATTATTTTGGCTTCAAAAATCAAAGGCGCAGATTTGCTGAGAAAAATCTATTTGATCCCGATGCTTCTGTCTTCAGTTGCCATCGCTCAGCTTTGGATAAAAGTCTACAACCCATCAAGCGGTATTTTGAATACATTCCTACGGTCAATCGGAATCGAGAACCCGCCTAACTGGCTGGCCGATCCGGCTATCGTATTGTTTGCGATATTCATCCCGATTCTATGGCAATATGCAGGATTCTACATATTGATCTATTACGCAGCATTGAAAAATATCCCTGAATCCCTGATTGAAGCGGCGCGCATCGATGGAGCGACTCCATTCCAGATTGCTACACGCATCAAATTGCCGCTGATCAAGGAAGTCGTGAGTGTTACGATCGTACTGGCAATCGTCGGTTCATTGAAATACTTCGACCTGATTTACGTTATGACTGCCGGCGGACCGAACGGTGCATCAGAAGTTATGGCATCGTATATGTACAAACTGGCATTCAATAGCTACAACTTCGGATACGGCAGCGCCATCGGATTCCTGCTCTTGATCATTACGATGATCGTAACGGCAATTGTCCGCAAAGTGACTGCCACAAAAGAAAGAATCGAGTATTAGGAAGGGGACTTGGGCATGAATCGCATTGGTTATTTTTTTCTTTACCTGGCACTGATCGTGGTGGCGATGTTCCAAATCCTGCCGTTGATCTGGCTGTTCATCTTCTCGCTGAAGGACAACCGTGAAATTTTCGCCGGTTCACCATTCTCTCTGCCGAGTGAATTCCGCTGGGAAAACTACGCGAAGGTCTGGGACGGCGGAATCGGCATTTATTTCTTCAACAGCGTCTGGATCACTGTAGTGGCCATCATTTTGACGGTGCTGTTCGCGAGCATGGCGACATTCGCCATCACACGCATGAAATGGAAACTGAGCGGTTTGGTTTTGGGCCTCTTCATGATCGGCCTGATGATTCCGATCCACTCCGCATTGATTCCGCTGTACAGCATGTTCATGGGCGCCGGGATGATCGATAATCCGTGGTCAATTGTGCTGACTTATACGGCGTATAATCTGCCGATCACGATGATGATCCTGCTTGGCTTCTATTACACCTTGCCGAAGGAAGTCGAAGAAGCGGCGATTATCGACGGCTGTTCGATCCACCGGATGTTCTTCCGCATCATCCTGCCGATGACGACACCGGTCATGGCGACAACTGTGGTCATCAATATGATCTATAACTGGAACGAGTTTGTTTTTGTCAACACCTTCATCAGTTCTGAAAAATACAAGACGCTTACTGTCGGTATCCAGAACTTTATCGGGCAATACATGACGGACTGGGGCGCAATCGGCGCGACACTGATCATCAGTGTGCTGCCAATCATCATCGCGTTCATCTTCTTCAGCAATAAAGTTGTTGAAGGGATCTCGTCAAGTGCGGTTAAAGGTTAATGAAAAGAGCCACGCCACCCGGAAATCGGTGGCGGGGCACTGACAATAGAAAAGCTTCCCCTTTGAGAAAAATCTCGCAGGAGAAGCTTTTTGTTTATCATGGAAGTTCAGCTTTCCAGTTCGGCACCGGTTTTATTGACCCGGTTGAAGGAACGGAGGGCGAGCCACATGATGATGTATGAAAATGAACTGCCGCCGAAAATGACGGCCAGCGCCGGCACCGTCTGCATGATGACAGCCAGCGAACCGAGGCAGATGAAAATGAGCAAGGTGTTAATCGGATTGATAAGCATGATCAGAAACGCGTTTTTGATGACCTGACCGACTTTTATGTCGAAATGGACGAATGTCGGGAACAGGTAAAACAAATACATCGCGAACAGCAGCATGAAGGCGAACAATGGAATATACGTCCAGGACAGATCCTGTGAGCTGGTCTGGATGTAGAAAATATCAAGGGCGATGAAAGCGGCGATTGCTGTCACGAATAACCCGAGCAGATTGCTTTTCACAAAATCGCGCCGGTAATATTGCCAGAAAGCCGGAAACACGGGCTTGCCGGTATCACCGCGCAGCCAGTCGCGGCAAACAGCGAACATCGCGATTGTAGCCGGATAGAAACCCAGCAGCACGCCGCCAAGCAAAGTAAACAGGATCCACAGCAAATTGACGTAGGCAAAACGTGTGATCCATTCGAGAACATTATAGATGAAACCGCTGGTTGAATTCATATATTGACCATCCTTATCAGTTAGTAGCTTTTCATAACCGCTCAGTCCGTAGGCGCGCCTTTGCTGAGAGAAATCTCTAGAGATATGGAGCAAAAAAGCGAAGACTCCCAGGGGATTAGAAACAGAGTGGGATTTCCAACTCTGTTTCGAGCGAAGTGCTGAGATCCACTCGGGCGAAGTGGAACGAGACCGAGTTAGCTCAGTGCAAGCCAAGTGTGGCCGAATCTAGTTCGGCCGGCGCTTTGCGACGAAGCTAGCGCAGCGATGCAGGAGCACGGGTTTTGGAAAGCAAAACTGTTTTGCGTAATATCGTTTATCAAAAATCTTGAGTCTGTTAACAAAACTATACCTTTTTTTATTATCTTACACTATCATTCTAAACTTAGTTTAACTAATAGACAAACTTATTCGGAATTGCTATAATCTTGATGAAAGCCTTTTCATGACATATCAAAATCAGCAAAAAAATAATATTACAGTTGGAGGTACATATAATGGCTTATTTCCCGAATATCGAAAAAATCAAATTTGAAGGTGCTTCTTCAAAAAATCCATACGCATTCAAATTCTACAACCCGGAACAACAGGTCGGCGGCAAGTCCATGGAAGAAATCCTGCGCTACGCGGTTTCTTACTGGCACACATTCACAATGGACGGGTCTGATCCTTTCGGCGCGGGCAGCATGATCCGCAACTGGGACAAATACGATGGCATGGACCTTGCGAAAGCGCGCGTTGAAGCTTCTTTCGAGTTCTATAACAAAATCGATGTACCATTCTTCTGCTTCCACGATATCGACATTGCTCCAGAAGGCAGCAATTTGCGTGAATCCAATAAAAACCTCGACGTAATCGTCGGCATGATCAAAGAATATATGAAAGACAGCAAAGCGAAATTGCTTTGGAACACAGCCAACAACTTCACGCACCCGCGTTTTGTGCACGGGGCAGCATCATCAAGCAACGCGGATGTATTCGCTTATTCAGCTGCAAAAGTGAAAAAAGGCCTTGAAGTCGGCAAAGAACTTGGCGCGGAAAACTATGTATTCTGGGGCGGCCGTGAAGGTTACGAAACGCTGTTGAACACGAATATGAAATTGGAAATGGACAACCTTAGCCGCTTCTATCATATGGCAGTTGATTACGCGAAGGAAATCGGTTTTGACGGCCAATTCCTGATTGAACCGAAACCGAAAGAACCGACAACTCACCAATACGATTACGATGTAGCGACTGCTCACGCATTCCTGCAAAGCTATGGATTGGCTGATAAATTCAAATTCAATATCGAAGCGAATCACGCAACGCTTGCGGGGCATACATTCGAACATGAATTACACTATGCGCGCATCAACAATATGCTTGGGTCGGTCGATGCCAACCAGGGCGATCCGCTTCTTGGATGGGATACGGACGAATTCCCGACAGATCTTTGGTCTACGACACTTGCAATGTATGAAATCCTTCAAAACGGCGGACTTGGCCGCGGCGGCTTGAACTTCGACGCGAAAGTAAGACGCGGTTCGTTTGAACAGGACGATCTTTTCCATGCGCATATCGCGGGAATGGACGCATTCGCTGTAGGATTGACTGTCGCACAGCAATTGATCGATGATAAAGTGCTTGAAAACATCGTCAGCAACCGTTACCAGACATACACAGAAGGCATCGGCCTTGATATCGTCAACGGCAACACGGATTTCCACAAGCTTGAAGAACACGCTTTTGGCTTAACGGATATCAAACAGACTTCAGGCCGCCTGGAGCAGATTAAATCGACGATCAACCAGTATTTATTGCAGGCTTTCGCCAAATAAGGATTTTTTGATGCTAGGAGCGCTGGAGCTATGAAATATGTAATCGGTGTGGATTTAGGGACAAGTGCAGTAAAGATTTTATTGGTCAGCAAGCAGGGCGAAGTGGTGCAGACCGTTTCAAAGCCGTATCCGTTATTCCATGAAAAGACAGGATACAGCGAACAGGATCCGGAAGACTGGGTGACTGGGACGATTGCTGGTCTTCAGGAGCTGCTGCAGAATTTCAGCGGCGCACCGGAAGACATCGAAGGCATCAGTTTTTCAGGGCAGATGCACGGCCTCGTGCTGCTGGATGGCAGCAACGAAGTCCTGCGTCCGGCGATTCTTTGGAATGATACACGCACAACCGCTGAATGCAGAAAGATCCTAGAGACGGTCGGGCAGGAACGTCTGCTTGAAATAACGAAGAACCCGGCTTTGGAAGGCTTTACACTGCCGAAGATCCTGTGGGTGAAAGAATACGAACCGGAAATTTTCAATAAAGCACAGTCATTCGTGTTGCCGAAAGATTACCTTCGCTACCGGATGACCGGTGAACTCCATATGGAATACTCCGATGCGGCGGGAACGCTGTTATTGGATATTACGAAGCAGCAATGGAGCACGAAAATCTGTGGACTGTTGGATCTCAATCCGGATATTTGTCCGCCGCTGCTTGATTCGCATGCGGAAGTGGGCACGTTGACGGCGGAATTCGCTGAACAATCCGGTCTCGCACAAACGACACGCGTTTTTGCGGGCGGCGCCGATAATGCATGCGGCGCGATCGGTTCAGGAATCCTGGAAGACGGAAAGACTCTGTGCAGCATCGGAACTTCCGGTGTCGTGCTGTCTTATGAAGCAAGTGATGATAAAGAGTTCGGCGGCAAAGTGCATTATTTCAATCATGCAGCGCCGGATGCTTTCTATACAATGGGTGTAACGCTCGCGGCAGGCTACAGCCTGACCTGGTTCAAGGACGTTTTCGCTGCTGGCGAATCGTTTGATGAATTATTGGCTGATGTTGGCACGGTTCCCGCCGGTTCAAACGGGTTATTGTTCACGCCGTATTTGGTCGGGGAACGCACACCGCATGCGGATGCGGCAATTCGCGCCAGCTTTATCGGCATGGACAGTTCGCATCAGCGCAAAGATTTCGTCCGTGCTGTACTGGAAGGAATCACGTTTTCACTGAACGAGTCGATTGCCATTTTCCGTGACAGCGGCAAACACATCGACACGATCGTTTCAATCGGCGGCGGCGCGCAAAACGAAGACTGGCTGCAGATGCAGGCGGATATCTTCAATGCCACGATCGTCCGGCTGAAAAGTGAACAGGGGCCTGGAATGGGGGCAGCCATGATTGCGGCGTTCGGCTGCGGCTGGTTCCAGTCATTGCAGGAGTGCGCGGATGTTTTCCTGGAAGAAGGAAAGCAGTTTACGCCGGACCCTGCCAGCGTGGAGCGATATGAAAGACTGTTTGCAGTATATACTGAAGTGTATGGCCAGACAAAAGAACTTAATGAAAAATTAGCGGCTTTCCGAAAGTGAATCATTGAATAAGAGTCTCAACTATTCGGTTGAGGCTCTTATTTGCAAAATCGATGGACAATCAAACAAGGGGGCGTGGAATGATGAATTATCGGCAAATCGGCAGCACAGACTTGAAAGTAAGCGAATTGAGTTTTGGAACCTGGGCAATCGGGGGTTCCTGGGGCAGCACGAAAGATGAGGAATCACTTCGCGGACTGGACCGCGCGATGGATGCGGGCGTAAACTTTTTCGATACAGCAGACGTATACGGAGACGGGCATGCGGAAGAACTTTTGGCGAAAGCGACAAAAGGCAAGCATGACGAAATCCATATCGCGACCAAATTTGCTCGCGCTGGCGATATTCATGATCCAAAGACCTATTCACTGGAAAGCGTCAGCCAATATGCGGAAAACAGCTTGAAACGGCTGGGCCGTGAACAGATCGATTTGTTCCAGATCCATTGTCCGCCGATTGAAATTCTGCGCGATGGCCAAGTGTTTGAAGTACTTGACCGTTTGAAGGAGCAGGGCAAAATCCGCTATTACGGCGTCAGCGTCGAAACGGTGGAAGAAGGGCTGTTGTGTCTGGAAAATCCGAACGTCAGCAGTTTGCAGGTGATTTTCAATTTATTCCGCCAGAAACCGGCAATGGAACTTTTCCCGGCAGCAGCTGAAAAGAATGTCGGCATCCTGGCGCGCGTGCCGTTGGCGAGTGGTTTATTGACCGGGAAATTCAAGAAGAACGCTGAATTCGAGGAAGACGACCACCGCAATTTCAACCGCGACGGCCAGGCGTTCAACGTCGGCGAAACGTTTGCCGGATTGGAATTCAATAAAGGCGTGGAATTGGCCGATAAATTATCGTGGATCGCGGAAAACAGAGGCAGCATGACACAGGCATCCCTCAAGTGGATCCTGGAGCATGAAGCGGTTTCGTCCGTCATACCGGGCTTTAAGACAGTGGCGCAAGTCGAAGACAATCTGCAGGCGCTGAACGCAGCGGCCTACAGCGCTGAAGAATTGAAGAAAATCGAGCAGTTCTATAAAGAAGAAGTGGCGGCGAACATCAGAGGACCTTACTAAGAAGAAAAGCGCAAGCGCCCGTTAAGCTCTGAAAGGCATAAGATAGAATAGCGGAGCGGCGTTCTTTGCCGCATAGCTAGGCTGGCTTATGACCCGAAGAGCTGGGCCGCTGGAGTCTGGACAAGAAAAAACCGTTAACAGTTTCCAAGGCAATACATATTCGGAGGGATGAAAATGGCAGGTTTGAATTTAGTCAATATCAAGAAAGTCTATGACAAAGGGGTTGTTTCTGTTCAGGACTTTAATCTGGAAATCAGGGACAAGGAATTTCTCGTATTGGTCGGACCGTCCGGCTGCGGAAAATCGACGACACTGCGGATGATCGCGGGACTCGAAGACATCACGGAAGGCGATCTGTTCATCGGTGACAAACGCGTCAACGACGTATCGCCGAAAGACCGCGACATCGCGATGGTGTTCCAGAACTACGCGCTTTATCCGCATATGAATGTATACGACAATATGGCGTTCAGCTTGAAACTGAAGAAATTGAAGAAAAATGAAATCAAGGAGCGCGTCGATAATGCGGCCAAGATTCTTGGTTTGGAAGAGTACCTTTACCGCAAACCGAAAGCTTTGTCCGGCGGTCAGCGCCAGCGGGTTGCACTGGGCCGCGCGATCGTGCGCGACGCGGAAGTATTCCTGATGGATGAGCCGTTGTCCAACTTGGACGCGAAACTGCGTGTGCAGATGCGTACAGAAATCCAAAAATTGCACCGCCGACTGCAAACGACAACCGTTTACGTGACGCATGACCAGACGGAAGCGATGACGATGGCGACGCGCCTGGTTGTCATGAAAGACGGCTTTATCCAGCAAGTCGGTTCTCCGAAAGAAGTTTATGACGAACCGAATAACATGTTCGTCGGCGGCTTTATCGGTTCTCCAGCGATGAACTTCCTGCGCGGACGCCTTGAAGGCAACCAATTCGTGATGGGTGATATCAAAGTGCTGATTCCGGAAGGGAAATTGAAATTGCTCCGTGATCAGGGCTATGACGGAAAAGAGCTTGTTCTCGGCATCCGTCCGGAAGATATCCATGATGAACCCGTATTCTTGGATTACTCACCGGAAACAAAAATCCGCGCCGCGATTGAAGTGGCTGAATTGATGGGCTCGGAAATCGTTCTTTATTCGGTCGTGGACAATCAGGACTTCGTGGCCCGTGTCGATTCCCGTTTCGGCGTAGAAGCCGGACAGACAATCGATATGGCGTTCGATATGAATAAAGTGCATTTCTTCGACAAGGATTCAGAACTCCGCATCAAATGATTTTGCCTGTGAGCGGTTCGCTGACATGATATAGGGATGCCGCTGAAGGATCACTATCCTTTGGCGGCGTTTTTTATTTCGGAGAAAGGGTGATGGAGATGAAGAGGATCAGATGGGGCGTCCTAAGTACGGCGAAGATCGGCTTGACGCAAGTGATTCCGGCGATTGGCCGAGCGGATAATGCGGAGCTGGCAGCTATCGCGAGCCGGAATGATAAGGTCCATGCGATTGCAAAAGAACATGGGATTTCAAAAGCTTACGAAAGTTATGAAGCGTTATTGGCAGACACTGAGATCGACGCAGTGTATATTCCGCTGCCGAATCATCTGCATAAAGAATGGACGATGAAAGCGGCGGCAGCGGGCAAGCATGTGCTGTGTGAAAAACCGGCGGCGCTGACGGCAGCAGAAGCGGAAGAAATGGTGGCGTTCTGCAAAAGCAAAAACGTGAAATTCGCGGAAGCGTTCATGTACCAGCTGCATCCGCAGCACAGACGAGTAAAGGAAATCATGGCTTCAGGAGAAATCGGCGACATCCGCTTGATCAAATCGAGCCATTCCTTTTATCTGGCCGACCGGGACACGAACATCCGCATGGATAAAAAGATGGGCGGCGGCAGCCTCTATGATCTCGGCTGCTATTCGATCCAAGTCTTCCGCCATCTGACGGATGCGGAGCCTTTGGAAGTGCAGGCATTCGCAGAAACCGGCATGGCGGACGGCGTCGATATGACGGCTCACGGCTGGCTCCGGTTTGAGAGCGGCATCCGCGCTTTATTCGACTGCAGTTTCGATATGGTTCCGCGAAACGAATACGAAGTGATCGGAACAGAAGGGTCCATTCGCGTGCCGTATGCGTTCCGGCCGGATATTGTCGGCGGTGTGGGGTCGATCATCGTGCAAGTGGGTGACGGACAGCGGACAGAAAAAGTGGACGGCGACAGTTACAGGCTCGAAGTGGAGAATTTTTCATCCGCGATACTGGAGGACCGGGAGCCGTGGATCAGCGGCGACTCGACAATCCGCAATATGCGTGTGCTGGATGCTTGCTTCGAATCGATATCTTCGGATCAGGCAGTCCAATTAACCATGGAAGGAAGCGACAGCAGATGACAGTGGAACAACAGGCGTTCGGAACGATAAACGGGCAGCCGGTCACACTTTATACCATAAAAAATGAACAGGGCTTCCAGATTTCCTGCATCAATTACGGCTGCATCATTACAGAAATTCTGGCACCCGACAAGACAGGGACATTGGAAAACGTCGTACTGGGATTCGATTCACTGGAAGAATATGAGCGAGACGTCCATTATCTCGGCGCGGTGGCTGGCCGGTTTGCCGGCCGCATCAAAGACGGCGAAGCTGAAGTGGCAGGCACACGCCATCAATTGGGGCGGAACGCGAACGGCCATCATTTGCACGGCGGCGCCGGCGGCTTCCATTCAGTGGTCTGGCATGCTGCGCCATTTGAAGAAACGGACGGCGCCGGAGTGGAGTTTACATACACGAGCCTGGATGGTGAAGAAGGCTATCCGGGGAATGTGGAGGTGAAGGTGCGCTATTTAGTCAAACATGGCAACAACGAACTCCTCATTTCCTACAGCGGCACTTCGGACCAGCCGACTCTCCTGAATCCGACGAATCATTCATATTTCAATTTGAGCGGCAACTTGAAACGCGATGTACTGGACCATCATCTGCAGCTCCCGGCCGAAGCCTACCTTGAACTTGACGATGAGCTGCTGCCGACTGGCCGGATTTTGCCGGTGGCCGGCACGGTGTTCGATCTTCGGGAAGGCAATAAAATACAGCGTGCCGCCGAGTCGGAAGATCCGCAGACTCTGCTTGCGGGGCGCGGCTATGACCATCCATTTCTACTGGAGCAGGCGGAAGGAAGTGCGATCCTGCTGACCGATGAAGAAAGCGGACGCACCCTTTCAGTGGAAACCGCTGAACCGGCTGTTGTACTTTATACCGGCAACGGGCTGGGCGGTCCCTACAGTTTGCGGGGAACCCCGGCGAGAAATCATCTCGGCCTTTGCCTGGAAACGCAGAAGATGCCGGATTCGCCCCGGCACGGAAATTTCGGTTCATCAATGCTGGAAGCGGGGCAGCGATACCAATCTGAAACAAGCTTCCGTTTTGGTGTGACGGATAATGTATCTATGGAAGAGGAATGAATTTCAACGAAGCATGCGCATGGCGGAGAGCCTTGCGCATGCTTTTTTGGATTTGATGGGTCAGAAATCAAAAGAGGCTCGAGCCGAATAGTCAAAATTTTTCAATTTGTATACACTCGATATGAAAAATAAGGTAGCATTAGAAAGGAACGTAAATTTAGACAAAGGGGAGTCAAAGCATGAAAGGGATTATCCGTTTTTCCAATAATTTAATGGACAGGTATTTACCGGACCCGTTTTTATTCGTCATCATCCTGACGCTTGTCGTTTTCGGATTGGGACTGGGTTTAACGGGTTCATCGCCTGTCGAAATGGTGGCTTTCTGGGGTGAAGGCTTCTGGGCGCTATTGGCGTTCTCGATGCAGATGGTACTCGTGCTGGTCACGGGGTTCGTGCTCGCAAGCAGCCCGATTTTCAAAAAGGGGCTCGGCAAACTGGCGAGTTTCGCGAAGTCGCCGGGCAGCGCCATTATCTGGGTTACATTAGTGTCGCTTGCTGCAAGCTGGATCAACTGGGGATTTGGCCTGGTTATCGGAGCCTTGTTTGCGAAAGAATTAGCGAAGCGAGTTGAAAACGTCGATTATCGCTTGCTGATCGCAAGCGCCTATTCCGGATTCCTCATCTGGCATGCCGGTTTCTCGGGCTCCATTCCGCTGTCGATTGCGACTGACGGCCACCCGTTTATCGACCGGATCGGCATCATTCCGACGGCGGAAACGATTTTTGCAAGCTATAACCTGATCATCATCGCGGCATTGGTCATTATTCTCCCGTTACTGAACCGTTTGATGATGCCGAAAAAAGATGAAACTGTCACCGTCGATCCAAAAGTTCTGGTGGAACCGAAAGTCGAAGAACAACCGGCTAAAAGTGATCAGACACCGGCGGAACGGCTGGAAAACAGCTGGATCCTGTCGATGGTGATCGGCGTTTTGGGTATTGCGTTTATCGCTTATTATTTCATACAAAACGGCTTTGCGCTGACACTCGATTTGGTCAACTTCATGTTCCTCTTCCTTGGAATCCTGTTCCACGGAACACCGCGCAAATACCTGGCTGCTGTCCAGGAAGCGGTCAAAGGAGCAGGGGGCATCATCGTCCAATTCCCATTTTACGCGGGAATCATGGGCATGATGACGGCTTCCGGTTTGGCGGCTGTCATTTCGGAAGCGTTTGTCAGTATTTCCACCGCTCAGACATTTCCGCTTTTCGCTTTCCTGAGCGCGGGACTCGTCAACTTCTTCGTCCCTTCAGGCGGCGGGCAGTGGGCGGTCCAGGCGCCGATTATGCTGGAAGCCGCGGAAATGCTCGGAAGCGACACGGCGAAAGTCGCCATGGCTGTTGCCTGGGGCGACGCCTGGACGAATATGATCCAGCCGTTCTGGGCTTTGCCGGCACTCGCGATCGCCGGCCTAAAAGCCAAAGACATCATGGGCTTCTGTTTGATCGTGCTGTTTGTCAGTGGTGCAGTAATCGGCCTTGGTCTTTTGCTCCTGTAATGGAGATTGAATATCCCCGCCTTGCCTTTCTTAAGGCAAGGCTTTTTTTTATTGGAGGAGACGCGATAATCGGCATCATCGGACTGAGCGCGGCAGCGGAGGACTATTTCAGAACACGTTTGAATATCGTGACGTCGATTCTGCTTGGCGCCGGTGCATTGCTGCTGATTGTTCCGGAAACGTATACTGATATTATCGGCCTCGTGGTCGTGCTTGGCATCTTTGCCTTAAACTTCATTAAAGATAAAAGAGAGAATAAACCAGCCGTTTCATCCGGCTGAATGAATGGATAGAAAAAAGGGCGCGCCATTGAGGCGTGCCCTTTTGTCATTTCCCGGGAAATTATTTAGCGGTCTGGCCGCCGTCGATCAAATGTTCAGCGCCTGTGATGAAACGGGCTTCGTCTGAAGCGAGGAACAGCGCCAGGTATGCCACGTCTTCCGGTTCTCCTACGATACCGAGTGGAATATCCTTCAATGCGCCGGATTTCATTTCTTCATTTTCAAGGACAACCGAAGTCATCGGCGTGTTGATAAAGCCCGGATGGATGGAATTCACGCGGATGTTATCCGGTCCGAGTTCAACCGCTGCGCCTTTCGTCAGCAAACGGGTCGCACCTTTTGAAGCCGTGTAATGGACGCCGGCAGCGCCGCCGATCATACCTGCCATGGATGAGATGTTGACGATGGAACCTTTGCCATTTTTTCGCATTTCCGGCACGACTGCTTTTATGCCGAGGAAATTACTGGTTGCATTGACCGTCATGAATTTGTTCCAGGCATTGAGGTCAACGGTGTCGATCAAGCCAAACCCTTCAGCGCCGCCGATACCGGCATTATTGATCAGAATGTCGATTTTGCCGAAACGGTCAACCGTTTCTTTTACGACCATATCCCAGTCTTCCTGTTTCGTTACATCATGGTTGAAAGAAAGAGCTTCGCCGCCCGAACCTGTAATTTCTTCGGCTACTGCTTTGACTTTTTCAACCTGAATATCGGTGGCGACCACTTTTGCGCCTTCTTTCGCAAAAATGCGCGCTTCTTCCGCAAAAATGCGCGCTTCTTCCGCACCTTGCCCACTGCCTGCACCCGTAATAATTGCTACTTTGCCATCTAATCTGCCCATTTGAATCCTCCTTGTTTATTGTCATTAATTAAATGCTTCCCTATTTGAAAAATTCAAAACCGGCATCATAAATTTGTACAGATTGCCACACTTCCGACAAGCAGGAGAGGATGAAAAGAGGGGGGATTTCGTTATAATAGTAAACAGACAACGGGTTATAACTTAGAAGGGGCGGGATTTATTTTGAATAAAAAACTGTTAATGACTGTGCTGGCAACAGGTTTCATTGCAGCAGGGTGCAGTGGTGGTTCAGATAATGAAGAAACGAAAAAGACGGCTTCGCCTGAAGAAGAAACTGTCGAACAGGAGAAGGAAGCGGAAAACAGTGCTGTTGAAGAGTTTTTGGTGCCATTTGATGGAACACTGACGCATGTGCATGGTATGGGCTATATTGAAAGTGAAGGCGGATTGTATTTTGCCTCGCATACCGGATTGAAAGTTTACCGCGACGGCAATTGGTTTGAGACGGACGGAATGTATAACGATTATATGGGCTTCAATGCAGTTGATGAAGGTTTCTATACATCTGGGCATCCGGGAATGGATTCGGATTTGCCGAACCCGATCGGCATCCAGAAAAGTACAGACGGCGGACAATCGCTTGAGTCGCTTGGTTTTGAAGGAGAGACGGATTTCCACTGGATGGCGGCGGGGTACCGAAGCCACGATTTATTCTTGATGAACCCACAGGCGAATTCGGAATTGGAAGCCGGGTTTTATTTGGGTGAAAATGGCGGAGAAGAGTGGAATCGACTGGAGCCGCAGGGCTTGGACGGAGATTTGATGGCCCTGGCTATTCACCCCGAGGATTCACAATTCCTGGCAGCGGCAAGTTCGACGGGTGTTTTTCTGTCGAAAGATGGGGGAGCGACATTTGAACGGCTGACGGAAGAAGGCGAATTCGGAACGGCTGTGTATTTTACAGAAGAGCAATTGTATTACGGCAGCCATGGTACGGAAGCGGCTTTAATATCTTATAGTCTGGATGAAGGGGAATCAGTTTCACTTCCATTGCCGGATCTGAAAGACGACGGGGCTGTCTACATCGCGGTCAATCCAGCGAATAATGGAGAGATTGCGTTCAACACGGCTAAAGGCGATGCCTTTGTTTCAACAGACGGCGGGGAGTCGTGGCAGGAAATTATGAACGAAGGACAGATTCAGTAATCAACTGAAAGCTTGCATGAAAAAATCCTCTTCCCAAAACGCTGGGAAGAGGATTTTCTTTGAATTATGCGATGTTCTTGCAAGCTTCTGCACATTTGAAACAAGCTTCAGCACAGCGCTGGCAATGTTCGTGGTCGTGTTTTTTGCATTCATTGCCGCAAGCTTCACAAATTGTTGCGCAAACCTTTGCCAATTCCTTAACAAACGGCGAGTTGCGTGAAATCGCCTGTTCAAGATAACCGCACATATCCGCGCATTCACGGTCCAAACGGATACATTCAGCCATCATCTTAACATCGTCTTCCTTTAGGCATGCGTCGAAACAATGGTTACATTCGGTCATGCACTCGTGCAAAACCTTCAATAATTCTGCATGTTGTTCATGTGCCACATTAAAACCTCCAGTTTCAGATTTGTTTGCCTCTATTATCTTAGTTTTTCCTTTTCGGGGAAGACTTAAACATCCGCAGGGAGATGCAACAATCTCCTAGCGGGAATTTGAATCATTATCCGCTTCACGGCGCTTGCTCCTGTAATCTTCTTCCGTAATTTCTCCTTTGTCGTAACGGTCCTGCAGTTTGCGTTCTTCGTTGTTTGCAGGCAGTTCATCCACTTTTTGGGACCTTGGATTATTTTTCGCCATGAAGAACCAATAGGCAATCAGTACACCGACAATCAATGCGCCGAGACCGGCCAACAGACGAAGCGGAACAGGAAAAGCTGCCATTAGTATGATGTCCATGCATGCCACTCTCCTTTAGCTGTTTACTTCCATATTCATGTCTTTCCCTTTTTGGGGTGGAATACACCCGAACCCTTTTTAGACCAAGCCGTATTATGCTGCAGCCAGACCGATAATGGCGGGAATATTAAGATTTTCCATTCTTGGCTCTGTATTTAATAAAAATGGATCCACTATTGGAAACTCTTTAGAAGACAAAAAGGTAAATTTGTATTGGTTTTTATTCATTGTAACTTAAATGAAGTCTGAATATTATAAAAAAATAAAGATTAATGTCAAGGGTGGACAAAAAAATATCTTTTAAAATATAAAAATAGCAAAATTAAATTGAAACTGAAATTAAATATCGAAATATAAATAAATTAATAAAAGGAAATATCGATTTTGAGCAGAATAATGTACTGGAGCAATAAAAATTTGATAAGAGAAGGGGTTGGATGATTTGAGAGAGGTGTTCAGGTATTTTTTAATTGCAGCAATTGTAAGCGCTTTAGTTTTGCAGGGCATTGGCGAAGTCAATGTTTCAGCACAGGAGCAAGAGCCGACAATCCGAATTGGTGTCGTGCCGACAGCGGAAAATCTCGTAATCGGTGCTGAAGGGAAATTCAATGTAATCGATAAGGAAACTGGCGATGTACTTTTTGAGAACCTGCAAGGAACAGTGGAAGTGGAACTAGGCGGAACGGCAATTGTAAAAACGAATTACCGCCTTCAGGCAGCTTCGACAACAAGTGAGAGCTTTAAAGAAGATTGGCTGCAGCGGGCTGAAGCTGCAGGATATGCAACTTATGTTGAAGAGTTCGGTGAGTTTGACCGTCTGCTGATCGGTGAATTCCCTGCAGATGCGGGATGGAGTGAACGTGCGGCATTCAAAGAGGAAATTATTGCTGCAGGTCTTGGCGGAAACGATGCTTACTGGCGTGTCGTCACTGTGGGGGAAGGGCAAAAAGCATTGAATGTGACAGCAGAAGGCAGGACGGTGACTGTTACGAATGCAGTGCAGGTTGTGGCGGCTTCCGAGCTTGTTTCGATCAATGGCAAACCTTACCGCGGTCTGGCGGAAGCCGGATTTAACAACTCAGGCACGATTGCGGGAATCAATGAATTGAAGATGGAGGAATATCTGTACGGCGTAGTGCCGCATGAATTGCCGCCGAATCCTTACGGAGAACTGGAAGCTCAGAAATCGCAGGCTATTGCTGCGCGTACGTATGCTATGTCGAATATGGGGAAACGAAGCGCAGACGGCTATGATTTATTGCCGACTACTTCGGATCAGGTATATGGCGGATATGCTGCCGAACATCCGATTTCCATCCAGGCAATCAATGGCACTAAAGGAATTGTGGCAACTTACGATGGTGAACTGATAACTGCCGTTTATCATTCGACAAGCGGAGGAGCAACGGCAAATAATGAAGATGTCTGGAATTCCAGCGCGACTGATTATCTTCGCGGCACCCATGTAGCACAGAAAGGGAATTCATTGAAATACGTACCTGCTCTTGATGTCTACAAGAATTCCGACGAAGGGGAATCATTGCGGAAAGTTAAAAAAGGCGATTTTGAGGCTGACTGGTCGAGGTATTACCGTTGGAACTTTGAATGGACAGCTGAAGAAATGAGCGAAGTTCTAAGCCTTTACTATAATACGGAAGTCGGTGAAGTTTATGAAATCAATGTGCTCGAACGTTCCAGCTCGGGCCGTGTTGCGGAAATCGAGTTTGTAACAGAGAACGGCACTTTCTATGAATACAAAGACCGCATCCGTTGGGCGCTGCAATACATCAATGCTAACGGAGATCCGGCAGTGCTCTTGAGTACATTGTTCATCATTGAACCTGTGACAGATGAATCGACCGGCAAGGTAACTGGTTTCAAAACGAACGGCGGCGGCTGGGGGCATGGCGTTGGAATGTCCCAGGTCGGTGCAGTCGGAATGGCAGAAGCCGGTTATACGTATGATGTCATTTTAAAACATTTTTACAAAGGCATTGAGTTGGAAACTCGCTATCAATAGACTGCCGATACACGGTGCGGGAAATTTTCTTTTCCTGCATCGTGTTTTTATTTTCCTGCTTAAAGTCTCCACCTGATCCTGAGAGTCGTTTTGAAGCGATGCTATAAATTGCTTTATGAAAAAATATAACGAAGTTTAAAAGAAAAGTTGAAATAATATTTCAAAAATTTATAATAAACTAAGAGAATAGAAAAATGAGCGGAGGCGCTAATTATGTATGTGTTGGGAATAGACGGTGGAGGTACGAAAACTTCTGGAGTGGTGGCAGATGAACAAGGTACCGTCTATATGCAGGCAAATGGGGGAAGCAGCAACCCGAATACGTTGACGCAAGAAAAATTTGAGGACGTTCTTTACAAGCTCCTGAATGATCTGCAACAGCAAAATCCGGATGTTTTCTCGAAGCTGGATGTTTGTTTTGCCGGGATGTCCGGAGTGGGCGAAAGTGGACGTGATGCTGAATTTGCTGGACTTTTGAAAAGGAAGCTGCCTGAAAAGACGAAAGTCATTGTCAAAAATGACGCATACAATGCTTTGTATTCCGGTACACTCGGCAATCCGGGCATCGTGCAAATTGCAGGGACAGGCTCGATAACATTCGGAATCAATTACGAAGAAAAAAAAGCGCGTTGCGGTGGATGGGGTTATTTATTCGATGACGCGGGAAGCGGTTATTATTTTGGAAAAGAAGGATTGCGGTCTGTCTTTGAATACGGCGATGGACGCGGACCGGCTACTGCGCTGACAGACAAGATACTCAGCCATTTCGGGATGTCCGATATTGCGGATTTGATCGGCAGTATTTATGGAGACGAACATCCGCGTTCGATCATTGCAAAACTCTCTCCGATTGTAGTCGGGGCAGCTGAAGCAGGAGACACAGTCGCGAAAGGGATCATCCGCACGGCATGCGAAGAAATGATGAAATGCATCGAAGCCTGCCACAGCAAACTATTTTCACCTGACCATCCAACAGTAATCGTTCTGTCCGGAGGCGTATTCACGAATCCCACTCAATTTGTCTGCCGCCTGAATGAACAGTGTAAACAGACGCTGCCGAATGTCGTCTTCAGGGAAACAAGGATGCCCCCTGTCGGAGGGGCCGTTATCGGCGGGATCAAAGCGCTTGGAATCGACAGCATAGACGAAACTTTTGCAGAACAGATGAATCGCCAAATAAGGAAATGAGGAGATTGAGTGGAACTTCGGCCGTTAAGAGAATTCAGCACTCAAGAAATTATAGAATTATGGAACCTCGAAATCGGAAATGATTTTCCGATGCAGGAAGCGTTATGGGAACAAAATACTTTTGGTGACCTGAATTTAATCGAAGAGGGATCGGTGGCGTTCACTGAGGATGGCAAACTGGCCGGTTTTATTGCCGTTAAAAGTTTTCAGGAATTATCGGAAGCGATTATGCCGCAGGATATCGGATGGATCCAATGCCTGCTTGTGAAGAAAGAAATGCGCGGTCAAGGGCTTGGCAGCAGGATGCTGAAGCATGCGGAAGAATGTCTGGGACATAGGGGGATGAGGGAAATCAGGCTTGGACGCGACCCGTGGCATTATTTTCCGGGAATCCCTGTTGAATACGAAGAAACTGTTCAGTGGTTCAAGGGCCAAGGTTACAGCCGGGATTCCATAGAAAGTGATCTGTTTCGCCGGGTGGAAGGGACAGCTCCATATGATTTGGTCAATTCAACTGGACATTTCCGCGTGCTGGAGCAGCAAGACCTTCCTGAGCTGCTGGATTTCCTGGAAGCTGCTTTTCCGGGGCGATGGCATTATGAGGCATTGCATTATCTGGAGACGGGCGCCAGTGGACGGGAGTTTTTAGGATTATACATAGAAGGCACATTAAAAGGGTTTTGCCGCATCAACGATTCTGCTTCACCGTTAATTGCTCAAAATGTTTACTGGTCTTCACTGGTTGAGGGTGAATTGGCGGGAATCGGTCCACTTGGGATCGACCGGACTGCGCGCGGTAAAGGCTATGGGCTGGATTTGGTAAAAGCGGCAGCCAATGAATTGATGGCACGTGGCTCTGCTGCAATCGTCATCGATTGGACAGGGTTGACTGCGTTTTATGAAAAACTTGGGTTCGCAGTATGGAAGCAGTATACAGCGATGTCAAAAAAGACTGCGAACAATAGGGAGTGAAAGCATGAAGGGGTTGTTACGGGAGTTTCTGCAAGGTGAAATCGACAAACAGGTGACGCCAGGTGCCATTATCCGGGTACGCCACAACGGCGAATTGATTATCGATGAAGCATTGGGATCGACATCTTTGGAAGTTGAAGGGGTACCGGTAAGCGCCAGTACGGTCTACGACATGGCTTCGCTGACGAAAGTCATGGTGACGGTGCCGATACTTCTGCAATTGCTGGAAAAAGGGGAACTTTATCTGCATGACAGAGTGGCTTCTTTCATGCCGGAATTTGGTGCAAACGGCAAAGAGAACGTCCGGATTCGCCATTTGCTTACACATTCGTCCGGTCTGGCGGCGCACCGCCATTATTTTGCCGACCGGCTGACAAAACAGCAGGTTTACGAAGAAATCCATAAAGAACAGCTGGTGTACAAACCGGAAACGGAAGTCGTCTACAGCGATCTGGGATTCATTATGCTGATGGCAGTCATCGAGAAAGTCACCGGTCAAAAAATTGAAGATTACGCGGAGAGGCATCTCTTCGGCCCGCTGGGGATGCATGATACCAAATTCCTCCCGGATTTTGAAAAGTCCCGGTATGCGCCGACAGAATATCTGGACCATATCGGGGGGCATAAATACGGCATTGTCCATGATGACAATACGGAATTCATGGGTGGCATCAGCTGCCATGCCGGGTTATTTTCCACGATGGCTGATTTATCAGTGTTTACAAAGATGCTGGAAAATGACGGAATGCACGAAGGAAGGCAAATTTTGCATCCGCTTTGGCTGGATCAAGCGAGGCAGGATTTCACTCCCTTCAGCGAAGACGCGCGGGGGCTCGGCTTTGAACTGAAAGCGAGGGGAGCCGGTCCTGTCGGAGATTTGTTATCGGAAAAGACTTACGGGCACACAGGCTATACCGGCACAAGCTTCTATATTGATCCGCAGCGCCAATTGACGATCATGCTGCTGACCAACCGTGTCTATTTTGGCCGCAAAGATCCGATCATCCGGCTGCGGCCAAGATTGCACAATCTGATAGTCGCGAATCTGGAACAATGACGATAAGGAGGAGTTTACATGCATTTAATGATTGTAGGAGCCCATTGTGGTGACGGGGAACTGCAGGCCGGGGCGATTGCCCATAAATATGCGCAGGCCGGCTATAAAGTGACTTTTCTTCATTTAACCGCAGGTGAAAAAGGAGCGCCTCCGCATCTTGATCCGGAGGAATACCGCCAGCAGAAAATCGCTGAAGCGGAAAAAGCCGCTTCAGTTCTCGGTGGCACGAGTATTACACTCAAGCATCGGGATGCAGAACTTGAATTCACTGCGGAACTCGCTAAAGAAGTTGCCGTGATTTTCCGCAGGGAAAAGCCGGATTTCATCATCACCCATTGGGTCAACAGCATGCATCCGGACCATGCCATCTGCCAGAAGCTGGTGCAGGATGCCTGGTTGAAAGCGTCGTTGCCTGGATTTGAACTGGACGGGTTGCCGCCTCATGGCATCCTCCGCGTTTTTCACAGCGAAAACTGGGAGGACATGGAAGGCTATGAGCCGGATATCTACGTCGATGTCACTGATTCCTTCGATGCTTATCTGGAAGCATTATCCTGTTACTGGTTCATCATGAACTCGGGCAGTTTCCGTTATTACGATTATTATAAAGCGCTCGGCACGACCCGCGGCTGTCTCGGCCGTACCAAATACGCGCAGACTCTGCAGAATTCAAAAGGGCTGCATGTCCGACGGGAAGGGCATATTCCCGGATTTCCAACCACTGAAGGAGGCTGAACATGACTTTACATAAAAAGGCCGGCCGTCTCATGATTGCCGGATTCAAAGGACGTACGATGTCCGAAGAAATAAAACACTTGATCCACACCTATCACATTGGCGGTGTCATCCTTTTCGGCCGCAATATCGGGGCACCGGAAGAAATTTTGCATTTGACACGGTCGCTCCAAATGGAGGCGAAAGCGGCAGGCTATAAAGTGCCGCTGCTGATATCGATTGACCAGGAGAACGGCGTTGTCCGCCGGCTTGGCGAAGGCACCACGATCATTCCGGGTGCCATGCTGCTCGGCGCCGCGCAGGATCCGGCTTATTCCCGCAAGGCAGGAGAGCTGACAGGCAAGGAATTGAAAGCGCTTGGCATCAACTGGAATCTGGCTCCGGTCGTCGATATCAATAATAACCCGAAAAATCCGGTCATCGGCGTCCGTTCATTCGGTGAAGATCCACATAAAGTCAGCGAACTCGCAAAACAGTCGATGCTTGGCATGCAGGATGCCAAGGTGATGACGACGCTTAAGCATTTCCCTGGCCACGGGGACACCAGCGTCGACTCACACCTGGATCTTCCTGTCATCAGCCACGATCTTGAACGGCTGCACCAAGTGGAGTTAGTGCCATTTAAAAATTGCATCGCGGCTGGTGCGGATGCCATCATGAGTGCGCATGTCCACTTCCCGGCACTGGAGTCGGAAGCCGATCTTCCTGCCACTTTGTCCCGTTCAGTCATCACTGGGCTGCTGCGGGAAGAACTTGGCTTTGAAGGCGTCGTGACCACCGATTGTATGGAGATGGATGCGATTGCCAAAGGAATCGGTACGGTCAACGGCTCGGTGAAAGCTGTCCAGGCGGGAGTCGATCTGGTTATGGTGTCGCATCTGCACGGCCTCCAGGAGCAGTCGATTCTGAAAATCGCTGAAGCAATCGAAAATGGTGAAATCGATGAAGTGCAAGTTGACCGTTCAATCGAACGAATCGACAGTATGATTGCGAACTACGTAACATGGCAGGAAATAGAAGCTGGCAGCAGTGTACCGGAATTCATGGGTTCTGCCGAACATTACGCTGACATGAAGGAAATATATGAACAAGGCATCACCTTGGCCGGCGGAACAGGCGGCAGCCCGATTGCGCATGACGACAAAGTATTGCTCGTTTATCCGCATAATGAATATGCGACGATGGTTGAAGACAAGCGTTATTCAACACTTGAAATGGCGAAACAATTAAAAAATGTCCACGCTCATGTGGAAGTTATTGAAGTCGATCCGGCCTGTTACGAAGATCAGCAGCAGGAAACAGTGAGCCGGGCAAAGGAATTCGACAGGCTTGTCATCCTGACCCTCAATGCGGCAGCGCAGGAAAGTCAGCGGGATTTTGTCGGCAAACTCATAGGGACCGGTGTGCCAGCTGATGTTGTCGCAATCCGCACACCATACGATGCAGCCGAATTTCCAGAGGCGAATCGGATTTATTGCACATACGAGTTCACCGCCGCGACATTTGAAACCATGGCGGAGGTCCTTGTCGGCAAAACAGAAATTCATGGCAAGCTGCCGGTGAAAATAGTTTGATTGATATTTATTTTTAATTTATATAAAAACTATTGATATTTAATTTTATAAACGCTACTATATGGTTAAGAGTTTTCGAACAATTCTGTCGCATCGGAAAGGCGTGGTTATGTGGAAGCAATGAGAGTGTGTGGATTGATGTCCGGAACTTCGCTTGATGGTCTGGATATCGCCATCGCGGATTTCGCGGAAGTGGAAGACAAGATCAGTTACCAGTTAATCTATTTCACGACTATGCCTTATTCTGATGAACTGAAGGCGAAACTCCTCCGATTGATGGATCCGCTGGCACCGATGCAGCAGGTTTCTTCGATGAATATGTATCTAGGTGAACTGTATGCCGGTTTGATCAAAGTGGCTTTGGAAGGAACAGATGTCGATTATGGCTCGATTGATTTGATCAGTTCGCATGGGCAGACAATGTGGCACGAACCAGAGGCCGGGAGTGATCCATTTTCCCGTCCCAACAGTTTGCAGATCGGTGATATTTCAGCACTGGCTGAATTCGCCGAAAAGACGGTGATTGGGGATTTTCGGCCGCGCGATATGGCCGCCGGAGGGCAAGGTGCGCCGCTTGTGCCTTTTGCCGATGAAGTTCTGTTCCGTTTGGAAACTGCGGGCAGAGTATTACTGAATATCGGAGGCATCGCCAATTTGACTGTCCTGCCGCCGGCAAACAGTGAAAAGAAAACGCTTGCATATGATACAGGGCCTGGAAATATGATCATCGACGCCTTTGTTAAAAAGCATTCAGGCGGAAAACGCAATTACGATGATGGTGGAAAGCTTGGGGCGGCTGGCGCTGTTAACAGTGAATGGCTCGGCCAATTGCTCGCCCATCCCTATTACGGTATGGCGGCGCCAAAAAGCACGGGCCGTGAATTGTTCGGTGCGGCTTATGCGGACGAATTATGGAGTGACGGCGACAAGCTGGGATTATCGGCCGAAGATAAAATCGCTACGGTGACCAAATTGACCGCTGAAACGATTGCCGCTGAAATCCGGAAATTTGCGGAAAGCCATGAAGTTGAAGAAGTATGCATCAGCGGTGGAGGAGTACATAACAGCACGCTGATCGGTTTTATAAAAGAGCGTTTGCCGGGCTCCATCGCAGTCAAATCATCCAGTGAGATCGGCATCGACAGCGATGCAAAAGAAGCATTTGTATTCGCGCTGCTCGGCTTTTTGGGGTTCAACAAAAAGCCGAATAATCTGCCCGCTGCTACAGGGGCGGAGCAGCCGACAATTTTGGGGAAAATTGCATGGCAATCAAAACATTGGGGGGAATAGGGAATGAGTAAAATGTTCAGAAAGTCCGTATTGACAGTTGCATCAGTTGGATTGGCTGCCGGTGTATTGGCAGGCTGCAGCAGCGAAGCTGAAGAAACAGGCAGTGCAGAAGAATTCGAAGGCACCATCACAATTTGGGATGGTCCAAGATGGCCGGATAAAGACGATAACAAATTCCACTGGCTTGAGCAGAAAATTGCTGAATATGAAGAAGCGAACGAAGGCATTGAAATTGAAATGGTGCAGGTCCCATGGGCTGAAATGGGCGATAAACTGGGTGTTGCAATCGCAGGTAAAGGATGGCCGGATATTGCGCCGGTCGATATCAGCGGAAGCGCAGTAAGCATCGACCACATCGAACAAGGGGTTGTTGAGCCGCTTGATGCCTATATCGATGACGAAGCGAAAAAAGACTTCTATGAAAATGCGTTGGATGCCTATACGTATGACGGCAAATTGTACGGTATCCCGAATTCCATCACTCTTCATACAATGCTGCTGAACTTGGATCTTTTCGAGGAAGCGGGAGTAACTCCACCGGAAAACGGCAAATGGACATATGATGAGTTCCTGTCTGCTGCGAAAGAATTGACGTTTGACCGTGACGATGACGGCAAGACAGATGTATACGGATTCTCGACATACATCATGCCGGGTTATTACGAAGCTTGGCCTTTCTTCTACAAGAATGGCGGCTCACCTTTAAATGAAGATATGACAGAGTTCACTTTCGACGATCCAGAGACGGTCCAAGCGATCCAGGATCTGGCTGACTTGAAATTGACTGAAAATGCTGCTCCTGAAACGCATGGCGGCAATGATGTAGGCGGAACCTTCCAGGCATGGGCGAACGAAGAACAGCGCACAGTGGCAATGCAGCCATGGGCGACATGGGCAATCGGCGCGGCACAGGGCGCATACCCGACAAACTTCATGGTGGCTGAATATCCTGCAGGAGACGCGGAAGAAGCCAAAACAATCGGCGGCGTTGGCGGCTGGACTATGTTCCACCAGGACGGTGATGCAAACAAGAAAGCTGCTGTAGCTGACTTCATGCAATTCATCTCCACTACGGACGAGCAAGTTACAATGGCCCAGAACTACGGCGTATTCCCGGCCCGCATCAGCGCGGCTGAAAAAGATCCGTTCGCTGAAAATCCGGAAATGGCGCGCGCAATGGAAATGTCGGAGCAAGTGGTTATGCTTCCACGCCATCCTGAATGGAGAAAAATTGACGAAGCAATCCAAACGGAACTTCAACTTGTCTTTAACGGCGAGAAAACTGCAGAACAAGCAATGGCTGATGCAAAAGTTGTCGTAGACGGCTTATTGGAATAATGGATTTCGAGCAGGCTGTGCCACGCGCAAGCCTGCTTCATTTTTAGGAGGTGTCCCGCAATGACTCAAGTGCCAATGGGAGCGGTACCGAAAAAAGGCGAAGAAAAATTGAAAATCAGAAAACGTTCGAATCAGAGCATTTGGAAACAAATGAAGAAAAACTATGCGGCGTACCTGTTTTTATTGCCGAAATTGGTGCTCTTTACATTATTCGTCGCAATTCCGGTATTATGGGCTTTTGTCCTGTCGTTCCAGGAATACAAGATTTTCGGCAGTGAATTTGCCGGACTTCAAAATTACATAACGGTGTTCCAGAGCGCCGCCTTCATGGCCGCTTTGAAAAACACATTATTATTTACTATTGTTACGGTGCCTTTCGGGGTTATCACAGCTTTGATCGGCGCATCCATGATTTTTGCGCTCGGCAAAGTGTCGCAAAGCTTTTTCCGTTCAGCGTTCTATTTGCCGACGGTGACTTCAATGGTCATCATCGCGATGGTCTGGCGCTGGATGTATAACTACGATTTCGGTTTGTTCAATTATATTCTCGGCTGGTTCGGCGTAGATCCAATCAACTGGCTTGGGCAATCGTCCACTGCTCTTTGGGCGCTCATCATCATGCAATGCCTGATACCTTTTGGCGTCGGCATCATCATGTACCTCGCGTCGATGGGTTCAATCTCCAATGCTTTGTATGAAGCGGCAAAAATCGATGGAGCCGGCAGCTTGAAGCAATGGTGGCACATCACGGTGCCGCTGCTGAAACCGACGACTCTTTATCTGGTGCTTCTCAGCACGATCGGTTCGTTCCAGGTCTTCACCCAAATCATCATGATGACGGGCGGTGGACCGGGTAACGCCACGGAGACGCTCGTTCACCTGATCTATAAAACCGGTTTCCGTGATTTCGAATTTGGTCTTGCGGCTGCGCAATCGGTCGTATTGTTTGTCATTATTCTCATCTTCTCTGTCATCCAATTCCGGGTGCTCCGCCATGATGAGTGATTGGAGGATCGACTGTGAAAAATCAAAGTAAACGTGTAAATAAATTAATCATCTATGTCTTGCTGACAATTTTTGCTGTTGTTTCACTGCTTCCTCTGTATTGGGTATTTTCAACTTCCCTGCAGCTCAGCAGCTATCAATCGGAAGATATGGAGCGTCCGGTTTCCTATGTGGATTCCAACCCGCCGAAACTCTATCCGATGGGTATCCCGCTTTACTTCGAACATTGGGGAGAAGCGCGTGAAGCGGATAAAGCGGGGAATGCCGAAGAAGAAGCTTATCACCGCGAGATGATGGACCACATCGTCGACAACACCTTCTCGAGTTTCGTCAGCCTTTTCCAAAAACACGATGTCGGCAAATGGTTCTTCAACAGTGTCTACATATCGGTTGTGGTGACAGTCGGCATCTTGCTGATCGACTCGATGGCCGGCTATGTGCTTGCGAAGAAAAAATTCCCCGGCAGGAATCTCATTTTTTGGATCATCATCTCAACCATGATGATCCCGGGGCAGGTCACGTTGGTGCCGCTGTTCATCATGGTCGGAAACCTCAACCTGATGGACACGCACTGGGCACTCATACTGCCGGATCTGTCGATGGTTTTTGGCGTCTTCCTTATGCGTCAGTTCATGTATTCAATACCGGATGAATTGCTCGAAGCCTCGCGGATGGACGGCGCCAGCGAATGGCGCACTTACTGGACAATTGTCCTGCCGCTCGCAAAACCGGGTCTGGCGGCACTTGGCATCTTTACATTCATGAATGTATGGAATTCGTTCCTATGGCCGATCATCGTTTTGAACAGCGCTGAGCTGTATACGCTGCCGGTCGGATTGAAGACCCTTCAGGACGCCAACCTGGCAAGCTTTAAATTATTGATGAGCGGGGCTGCGGTAGCCGCAATTCCGATGATCATCGTCTTTATCCTGTTCCAGCGCTACTTCGTCAAAGGTTTGACGCTCGGCGGTGTGAAAGAATAATGGCTGCTGTCGTTAAACTGGGACTCGAAGTATTCCTGGAAAAACGGACGCATGAGCTGGAAGGCAGGCGGATCGGCCTGCTGACGAATCAGACTGGAGCCGATTCAAAGCTTGAATCGGCAATCCGCTTGATTCACCGGCATCCGGATCTCGACCTTCGTGTTTTATTTGCCCCGGAGCATGGTTTGAAAACCGATGCCAAGGAAGGTGAGAAATTCGGCGACAGCATTCATAGTGAAACCGCTGTGCCGGTTTACAGCCTTTACGGAAAAACGAAAAAACCGACGGATGCCATGATGGAGCATATCGATATTGCGGTTTTCGATTTGCAGGACATCGGAGCCCGTTATTATACCTATATTTACTCGATGGCTTATCTCATGGAAGCATGTGCGAGGACCGGTAAAAAGATGTATGTGCTCGACCGGCCCAATCCGATTGGCGGCGAAGCGGTGGAAGGCAATCTTATTGAAGAAGATTTCACTTCTTTTGTCGGCCTCTATCCGGTTCCGAACCGCCACGGCATGACAGCGGGGGAGCTTGCGCTTTATTTCAATGAAACCTTCGGCATCGGCTGCGATCTGGAAGTTGTGCCGATGGAAGGATGGCGTCGGAGCATGCTGTTCCCGGAAACGGAGTTGCCTTGGATTCCGCCATCCCCCAATACAACCCAGCTCGATATGATGCTCCTGTATCCAGGAACATGTTTGATAGAAGGAACGAACCTCTCGGAAGGCCGCGGAACCGCACAGCCTTTTGAAATTATCGGCGCCCCGTTTATCGACGGCGTCAAATTGCAGGATGCAGTCAACAGTTCAGCTCTTGAATACGTCAAAGCGCGGGCGGTCAGTTTTACACCGTCGCAGTCGAAATACGTAGGGCAGGCTTGTGAAGGAATTCAGCTTCATATAGTGGACAGGCGGCAGTTTCAGCCATTTGCCTGTTTTATCCGAGTGCTTGCATTGATTGCTGAGATGTATCCGGAAGAACTTGAGTTCCTGAAGTACGGCAATCTGAAGCACCCGATGTTCGATTTGCTGGCGGGTACAGAAAAGCTGCGCCATGCGGTAAGTTCGGGCGGTGTAGAGGCCTTCCTTGAACAATGCAGAACAGACAGCGATCAATTCGCAGAAAACAGAAAACCATTCTTACTTTATAGTTAGGAGGCGAAGCCATGGAAAAGTTATCACTTCTCACAACAGAAGAATCCAATCCGAAAACGGCAAGACTTGATGAGATGCCGACTGCGGAAATACTTAAGACCATGAACGAAGAAGACCAGACCATTGCACTTGCCGTCCAAAAAGTTCTGCCGCAGATTGAGCAGACTGTGGAAGCAGTCGTCAGTGCGTTCAAAGCCGGCGGACGACTGATTTATACGGGAGCTGGAACAAGCGGCCGGATCGGGGTCCTTGATGCGGTTGAATGTCCGCCCACTTTCAGCACGTCTGCCGAACTTGTGCAGGCAGTGCTGGCCGGTGGGCAAGGAGCCATGTTCACTGCTGTCGAAGGGGCGGAAGATGACGAATTGCTCGGGGCATCCGACCTTGAAAAATTGGCTGTAACAAAGAACGATGTCGTGATCGGCATCGCGGCGAGCGGCCGTACACCTTACGTAAAAGGCAGTTTGGTCTATGCGAGCTCATGCGGCGCTAAGACTGTCGCTTTATCGAGCAATAAAAACTCGCTGATCGGCAAATATGCAGATATCACGATTGAAGTTGTTACCGGACCGGAAGTATTGACGGGTTCGACGAGGCTTCGTGCAGCTACTGCGCATAAAATGGTGCTGAATATGATTACAACCGCTTCGATGGTCAAAACCGGCAAAGTCTATAAAAATCTGATGGTTGACCTCAATGCTAGCAATTATAAATTGCGTGAAAGGGCAAAACAGATGGTCTGCACGCTGACCGATGTTTCCTACGAAGAAGCGGAAAGAGTTTTGGAGACCACTGATTTCGATGTGAAACTGGCGATAGTCATGATTTTTACAGGCGTCTCCAAAGACGAGGCAGAGCAGCTGATCCGGGCAACCGGAGGATTTGTGAGGGAAGCTGTAAAAACCGCAAACGTAAAAGAGGGGTGAACAGCGATGTACCGAAGTTTTCAGAATGGCGACGAAACCGCCATCACCGGCTTATGGAATAGAACGCTGCATCAGGATCCCATCACATTGCAACGTTTTTTCAGGCAAGTGCTGCTCGACCCGAATTTTGATCCTAAGGGGCTGATCGTAGCAGAACAGGATGGCAAGCTCATTGGTGCCGCCTATGCTTTGACAAGGAAACTGGCGATGGAGGGCACCGAATTGGAACAAGGCTCAGCATGGGTTACATTCTTCCTGGTGGATTCTGCCTATACGCACCGTCGGGTCGGCCATGGATTAATGGAACAGGTGGAGCAATATGCTAAGTCGCAGGGTGCAGAAAAAATGTTTTTCTCTTCCTACGCACCGAATTATTTTCTGCCTGGCATCGATGAAGCGGCCTATCCGGCAGGCTATGCTTTCCTGCAAAAAGAAGGGTACCGGCGGCTTTATTCGCCGGTCGCGATGCACCGGGATCTATTGGATTACGTCTACCCTGAAGCTGTCGGGGAATTGAAAAGGCAGCGGGAAAGTGAAGGATATTCTTTTGGTCCAGCAGCGAAAGGCGACTTTCCGGAGCTGATCTGCTTTGCGAATGAAAAGTTTAATCCGGACTGGGGCCGGGCCATTCGCGAAGGCATACTTCAAGGGCTGGATCCCTCGCAGGTGCTGGCTGCAAAAAATGGCGGCCGCATTGTCGGCTTTGCCATGTTCGGCGGCTATGAAGGGATACGGGAACGCTTTGGTCCGTTTGGTGTAGATGAAAGCGAACAGGGCAAGGGACTCGGAAAAATCCTGCTGCATGATGCGCTGTTCGCCATGAAGCAGCTGACGCTGCAAAGCGCCTGGTTCCTGTGGACAAGCGAGACAAGTTCGGCGGGACATCTGTACTTGAAGCATGGATTCAAGACATACCGCCAGTTTCATGTCATGGTGAAGGAACTGGAATCGTAAAAAAGTAGCGGAAAACATCTTCAATGGAGTTTCCTCTATAATATAAATAAGTATAGTTCAGGAACAAATTTGTACAAGCAGAAGGGTTGATGACAATGGGCATAGCAAGCGGCGGATTAGTATTGGTCAAGGAAATGCGGAAAAACCTTCCGCCATCGGAACAGAAAATTGCGGATTATATTTTGGAGAATCCGGAAAAAACGGTTTCGATGACGGTGCAGGAACTCGGTGAAATGAGCCAGACAAGCGGAGCCGCGGTGACGCGTCTATGCAAATCGCTGAAACTTAAGGGCTTCCAGGAACTGAAACTCCGCATCAACGGCGATTTGGGTCGCAAGATCGAATTGACCAACCGGGACATCCAGCCCAATGAGCCTGTAGCCAGCACCATTCAAAAGGTGACAGACCATGCCATCCACGCTTTGCTTGAAACTGCAGAGCTGATGGACAGCGTGCAATTGGAAGCGGCAGTTGAAGCAATCGTCAACGCGCAGAATATTCATTTCTTCGGCGTTGGTGCTTCTGGCATTCCGGCTTTTGATGCACAGCAGAAATTCCTGCGGATCCATAAAGCCACCACTTCTACAGCGGATTTACATATGAGCGCAACTGTTGTTGCCAATTTTGGTCCCGAAGATGTCGTTGTCGGCATTTCATTTTCCGGGAAGACCTTTGAAGTCGAAAAGATTTTGGAACTGGCGAATTTAAGAGGAGCGACGACAATCAGCCTGACAAAATACGGACAGACCCCGATATCTGAGATTTCCAATATCCAGTTGTATACGTCGCCTTCGCGTGAAGCTAATTTCCGGAGCGCGGCGACTTCTTCCAGACTGGCACAGCTGCACGTTATGGACATGCTGTTCATGTCAGTGGCTTCTCGGCAGTTTGACACCACGATCACATACTTGGACTCGACACGTGAAGCAATTGAAGACATCCAGACCCAAATTTCAGGCAAGAAGAAAAAATAATCACGCAATCAAAGAAGGTGTCCGCAATGGCTCGAATGCTGATTGAAAATATAAGGCTTGTTCAGCCGGATGGCAGTTTGGGAACAGGTTCGATACTGATAGAAGAAGGCAAGATTGCGGAAGTCGCTGGAGAATCGTACACAGATTTGGACGCTGAACGTTTTGATGGCGGAGGGGCAGTGGCGCTTCCGGGATTTATAGATGTCCATATACATGGAGCCCGTGGCGCAGACTTTATGGATGACGACAGCATCGCGGCACAAACCATCGCAGCGGCTTTGCCGGCAGAAGGCACGACTTCGTTTTTGGCGACGACGCTGACCCATTCCCCTGAACGCATTTCAAAAGCGGTTCAGCATGGCCGCCGCTTCATGGAAAACATAGAACAAGGAGCGGAAATGCTCGGCTTTCATCTGGAAGGTCCTTTCATTCATCCGGATCAGGCAGGAGCACAGCCTTCCATGCATATTTGCAAGCCTTCAATGGAAGATCTGCAGAAGTGGTTTGGCGACACGCTGGCAGATTTGAAAATCATCACCATGGCTCCAGAGCAGGATCCGGGTTTTCGAGTAATCCGGGAATTGGCTGAACATGGAGTCATCGTGTCAGCCGGCCATACAACGGCGGATTACGAAACACTTAGCCAAGCGCAATCAGCTGGTCTGTCGCATTTGACACATTACGGCAACGCCATGCGCGGCTTGCATCACCGGGAGATCGGAGTAGTGGGCGCCGGCATGCTGAACGAAGGATTGTTCTGTGAAATCATTGCTGATGGCATTCATTTATCAACGGATATGCTGAAACTGGCAGTAAAGGTGATCGGCCCTGATCGAATATTGCTCATCACCGATTCGATGCGCGCCAAAGGATTGCCGGACGGTTCCTATACACTTGGGGACCAGGACGTGACTGTATCGGGCAAAGAAGCGGTGCTCAGTGACGGAACGCTTGCCGGCAGTGTTCTGAAGATGAATGAAGGCCTGCATCAATTACGGATGTCCGCCGGAATTTCATGGCAGGATGCGATTAAGCTTTCGGCTGAAAATGCGGCGCGCCGGCTTGGGGTTTTCAACCGGAAAGGCAGTCTGGATCAGGGGAAGGATGCTGATATCGTGCTGGTGACAGATGATTTCGGTGTCCGATACACCTTTTGCAGAGGAAGGATGAGTTTCGCTTATGATCAAAATGAAGATGTTCCAATGGATTGAAGTCAGCAGCTACGAACAGATGAGTGAAATCGCAGCAGCCATTTTCACGGAGCAATTAGCGAAGAAACCCGACAGTGTGCTGGGACTGGCAACTGGCGGCAGCCCACTTGGATTTTATAAGGAGATAGTGCGGCGCTGCCAGGCAGGTGAATTATCTTTTGTCCGGGCTACTACCTTCAACCTTGACGAATACGTTGGCAAAGGCCCAGGGGATGCCACCAGCTACCACGAATTTATGCATCAGAATTTATTCTGTCATATCGACCTGCCGGAAACGAGCCGCCATCTGCCAAATGGCATGGCCGGGAATCTTGAAGAGGAATGTGTGCGATATGAAAAACTGATTGAAGCAAGCGGCGGCATCGATTTGCAATTGCTCGGAATCGGGGTCAACGGCCATATTGGATTCAATGAACCCGGTTCCCGTTTTGATTCGCGGACGCAGGTCATCGAGTTGACGGAAGCGACACGGAAATCGAATGCAAGGTTCTTCGATAAAGAAGAGGACATCCCGGCAAAAGCTATTACGATGGGGATTGATACGATCATGTCTGCTCGGAAAATCGTCCTGCTGGCTTTTGGGGACAATAAAATGGATGCGGTGCGGCGGCTTGAAAACGGTGCGGTTACGGAAGAGTTTCCGGCAAGCATCCTGCGCAAACATCCGCATGTCACGGTGATATACGGGAAATAATAGAGATCATTCTGGAGGGAGTTGCCGTATGGCAGAATTGAAGCTGACCAATCTAACCAAGGAATACGACAAAGGTGTTCTTGCGGTACAGGATTTTAATTTACATATTCAAGACAAGGAATTCATCGTTTTTGTCGGTCCGTCGGGTTGTGGAAAATCAACGACGCTCCGCATGATTGCCGGGCTGGAAGAGATATCGGATGGTGATTTCGAAATCGAAGGGAAACGCATGAATGATGTGGCGCCGAAAGACCGCGACATCGCTATGGTTTTCCAAAACTATGCGCTGTATCCTCATATGACAGTATATGAAAATATGGCTTTCAGTTTAAAGCTGCGCAAAGTGCCGAAAAAGCAGATCGAAACGCAGGTCAATGAAGCGGCAAAAATCCTTGGACTGGAAGAGTATTTGAAGCGCAAGCCGAAAGCCCTGTCAGGTGGACAGCGCCAGCGTGTCGCGCTCGGACGTGCGATTGTCCGAGACGCCAAAATCTTTCTGATGGATGAGCCATTGTCGAATTTGGATGCCAAATTGCGTGTGCAGATGCGCGCCGAAATCCAGAAACTCCATCAGCGTCTGCAGACGACTACAATTTACGTTACACACGATCAGACGGAAGCGATGACGATGGCATCCCGCATTGTCGTAATGAAAGATGGCTTTATCCAGCAAGTGGGAACGCCGAAAGAAGTTTACGATAATCCGGTCAATGTTTTTGTGGGCGGGTTCATCGGCTCACCAGCGATGAATTTCTTCCGCGGCAAGATGACTGCCCAAGGTTTCCAGGTTGGCGAAACGACGGTCGATCTTCCGGCCGACAAACGCGCCATGCTGGTGGCGGAAGGCTATGAAGGCAAGGAAATCATCCTTGGGATCCGTCCGGAGCATATCCATACCAATGCGGCGGAAATCGAATCGAATGCATCGTCCATGTTCGAAGCGATCATTGATGTTGCCGAATTGATGGGGGCAGAAACCTATCTTTATGCGCATTTGAACGGTTCGAATTTTATCGCGCGCATCGAAGCGACGACAGCGATCAAAGCTGGAGATCAGATTCCGCTGGCGTTCGATATGGAGAAAGCCCATTTCTTTGACGCTGAAAGCGAGAAACGTATTTTTTGATATTTGATGTGTATCCTCCGCAGACATGGATCTGTGGGGGATTTTTTTATGGATTTTTGGATGAGGTGAGGTTGTTGTTGTTTGCGTATAGAGTCCTTTAGGTGTCGTATAGATTGATTTTGTTGTCGTATAAAACTGTTTTAGTGACGGATAGGGGATTTTAATTAAAATTAAAAGGTCTTAACCGCTTCGGCGCTCCGGAGAGGCCTCCCGCAACAAGCCTGGCTGGAGTGATGCCAGTCTTGTTGCTTCGGCCACTCCATTGCCGCGTCTATGCTTGGGGTGGGGGGTTGAGAGGGGGAGAGTTGGAAGGGGAGACGGTTCTGGAAGTGTTGTTATTTTGAGTTCATTTCTTCGGCACCTTCTATTGAAGGGGGATGTATAGCTCGAAGGAGATGTCGTATAGATTGATTTTGTTGTCGTATAGAGTCACTTTGTTGACGTATAAATCGGTTTTAGTGACGGATAGTGGATTTTAATTAAGAATGAATAGTCTTAACCGCTTCGGCGCTCGGTAGAGACCTTCCGCAACAAGCCTGGCTGGAGTGATGCCAGTCTTGTTGCTTCGGCCACTCCATTGCCGCGCCTATGCTTGGGGTGGGGGTTGAGAGGGGGAGAGTTGGAAGGGGAGACGGTTCTGGAAGTGTTGTTGTTTTGAGTTCATTTCTTCGGTACCTTCTATTGAATGGGGATGTATAGCTCGAAGGAGATGTCGTATAGATTGGTTTTGTTGTCGTATAGAGTCACTTTGTTGATGTATAAATCGGTTTTAGTGACGGATAGTGGATTTTAGCTCATATTCTTCCAATATGCCGCCGAATAAGAAGCAAAAAGGGATCGGTTTGAAACAGCTGGCACACGCCAGCTGCCTGGGGCGGCGGGCCACCCGAACAAGACAGATATTGTTCGGTTGTCATACTGTTTGCATTTCTTATCTAACCTGCAGCAAATTTCTATGAAAAGCGTCTCAGCCAGCTGATGGAACGAGCTTCCAAACTGACTATTTCCCTAACCAGAAGGTTAATCTCAAAAGCACCCAGTCTTTATTCCTGAAAACGTTCTCCTGTGCATTGTTGCGAATAGGTAAAATTTATTAAATTATCAAATAATGATTATCAAAAGCCGCCTGTTTAGTATAATTAAATTGATTCACAAACTAAGCAGAAGGAGCTGGAAGAATGTCAATGTATAGAAGATTGGCGATGGTGCTGGCGGCACTGGTATTAGCTTTAAGCGGTTTGTTTACCGGAGGAGTGGCGGATGCGGCAAAACCGGATAAGGGCAATAAATTGAAGCCGATCGATGTATCGCTTCGCATAATGGGTACGACGGATTTGCATACGAACTTCATGAATTACGATTATTACCAGGATAAAGTGTCCAACGAATTGGGCCTTGCGAAAACGGGCGTATTAATAGAAGAAGCCCGCGCGGAAAACCCGAATAATCTTTTATTGGACAACGGAGATTTGATCCAAGGAACGCCGTTCGGCGCGTATAAAGTGTCGGTGGATCCGCTTGAGGAAGGCGAATTGCACCCGGCATACGCGGCACTCGAATCCCTTGAATTCGATGCGTCGACGCTCGGGAACCACGAGTTCAACTTCGGGTTGGATTATTTGGACGAGGCATTGGATGATGCTCCGTTCCCGGTGCTGAACGCAAACGTGCTGGATGCGGCAACAGGGGAGAATAAATATCAGCCTTACACAGTGATCGACAAAGAAGTTGTTGATGGGATGGGCAGAACACGTACGCTGCAAGTGGGCGTCATCGGTGTTGTTGCACCGAAAATCATGCAATGGGATCGTACGCATCTTGAAGGCAAAGTCATTGCCGAAGACGCTGTGCAGTCAGTTGAGAAATTCATTCCGGAAATGAAAGCGGAAGGGGCTGACGTCATTGTCGTTCTTTCGCATTCAGGAATTGGCGATGCAACTCATGAAATCGGTGAAGAAGATGTAACGTACCAGATTTCACAAGTCGAAGGTGTTGATGCCATCATCACGGGCCACGACCACGATGTCTTCCCAGGCGCATACGGTGATTTGCCGAATGTCGATCAGGAAAAAGGCAAGATCAACGGCACACCGGTTGTCATGGCCGGCAATTTCGGCAGCCATCTGGGTGTCATTGATTTGACATTGAGCCCGCGCGGCAACGGCAAGCGCTGGGTGGTAACTTCCGAGAAAGCGGAACTGCGCGAAATCGATTCAACGACTGGAGAAGTTGCTGAAGATGTAGTGGAAGCGGTCGAGGAAGCGCACGAAGGCACGATTGAATACGTCAACACACCGGTTGCTGAAACGACAGCGCCGATCAACAGTTATTTTGCTTTGGTAAATGATGATCCATCGATCCAATTGGTCAATAACGCCCAGACTTGGTATGTGGAGCAGCAAGTGGCAGGAACGGCGAACGAAGATTTGCCGATTCTATCAGCTGCGGCACCGTTCAAAGCAGGCGGCCGTAACGGCGGCGATTATTACACCAATATCGAAGCCGGTCAGATCGCGATTAAAAACGTCGCTGACCTTTACGTGTTCGACAACACGACATTCGCATTGAAAATGACGGGTGCAGATGTACAGGAATGGCTTGAAATGTCAGCTGGCCAATTCAATCAAATCGATCCGAATGCCAGTGGAGAGCAGCAATTGGTCAACAACGATTTCCGTACGTATAACTTCGATGTGATCGACGGCGTCACGTATGAAATCGATGTAACGGAGCCGGCGAAATACGATTCGGCCGGTAATGTAATCAATGAAGGCGCGAACCGCATCAAGAACCTTACTTATGCAGGCGAGCCGATTGACCCGAATCAGGAATTCCTGGTAGCGACGAATAATTACCGCGCTAGCGGCAGCTTCCCGGGCGTTGTCAACGCAACAGAAGTGATCGACTATGCTTATGAGAACCGTCAAGTAGTCATTGATTATTTGGAAGAGCTTGAGACGATCGACCCTTCTGCAGATGATAACTGGACGTTTGCACCGGTTGCAGGCGAGCAGTCAATTGTTTTTGAAACATCCGACAATGCACAGGATAAGATTCCGGCAGACAGCGGCATCACGTATATTGCGCCGACTGTGAATGGTTTTGCGAAGTATGGCATTGCGATCGACTAATAAATTTTGAGTGAGTGGCCCATCCGCGGTTTGCGGGTGGGTTTTTTGATGTGGTGGAAGAGTGGTTTGGTAGTCGCTTGGGTGGGTGAGTTATCGTGTAAGTCTATTTTGATGTCGTATAGAATCGTTTTGTTGTCGTATAACTTGAGAATGGTGACGGATAGCTGGTTTTAATTAAGATTGAATAGTCGTAGCCGCTTCGGCGCTCGGGAGAGGCCTTTCGCAACAAGCCTGGCTGGGGTGATGCCAGTCTTGTTGCTTCGGCCACTCCATTGCCGCGCCTATGCTTGGGGTGGGGGTTGAGAAGTGGAGAGTTTGAAGAAGAAAGAGTTTTGGAAGTGTTGTTGTTTCGAGTTCATTTCCTCGGCACCTTCTATTGGAGGGGGGACGTATAGCTTGAAGGAGATGTCATATAGGTTGATTTTGTTGTCGTATAGAATCACTTTGGTGTCGTATAGATCGGTTTTAGTGATGGATAACGGATTTTAGCTCATATTCTTCCAATATGCCGCCGAATAAGAAGCTTAAAGGGATCGGTTTGAAACAGCTGGCGTACGCCAGCTGCCTGGGGCGGCGGGCCGCCCGATCAAGACAGTTCTTGGTCTGTTGTCTTATGGTTTTTGTTTTTTATCTTATGTTTTTGCGTTACTATCTTACGATTTCATCATATTATCTTATAATTTGTGTTTCTTATCTTACGATTCGCAAATCAGCCGCTTTCTTCAACAGTTCACAAGATCGGTTTGAAACAGCTGGCGCAGGCCAGCTGCCTGGGGCGGCGGGCCGCCCGGTCAAAACAGTTCTTGGTTTATTGTCTTAAGGTTTTTGTTTTTTATCTTACGATTTCGCGTTTCTATCTTACGATTTCGCGCTTCTATCTTACGTTTGCGAATTTTTATCTAACGGTTCTTGCGTCTGCTTCTAGATCAGCCGCTTCGAAGCGATGGAGCGGGCCGCGTGGATGCCGCTTGTGGCTGCGCCGATTGTGCCGCCGCCTGGGAAGATGTGATCGCCGCAGACGTACAGGCCAGGGATGCCGGAACGATGCGAGATGGAATTGAACAGGGCTGAATCCAAGGTTTGGGGGAAGCCGCCTACGAAGCCGTTCGGTCTGCCTGTGTAACGCTCCCATGCTTTTGGCGCGCCTGTTTCAAGGTGCACAATCGATTCGCGGAAACCGGGGATCTGTTTTTCAATTGCCTGGAGCATCCGCTCGCTTAAGGTTTCTCTGGTTGCTTCGTATTTTTCCTTAGTGTTCCAAAAGCCGGCTTTCGAATGGGTGGAGATTGTGACGGTTTGGAAGCCGTCAGGCGCACGCAGCAAATCACCGGGAAGCGAGGCGGACATGAAAAAGTGAGCGCCTTCAGCCATGCCGGCTCCTGTTGAAATCTGCCGGAAAGGAGGCAATGGCTGAGGTAGTTTACTGGAATCGATCGCAATATAGAGAGTCATGGTGGTCCATGTTTCACTTGTTGCACCCTCGAGCAGGGGCTTTTTCAAGTGGCTTGCAAGTTCAGGAGGCAGCATGCCCGGCAGCAGATGGATTGGGGCATTGACGATGACTGCATCGGCTTCGTATTGATTGCCGCGGTGATCGGTTGCCATCCAGCCTTTTCCGCTTTTCTCCAGTTGTGTGACGGTGCGGCGTTTTTTTAGCACACCGCCACTTTCCTTAATGCTTTCGCCCATGAGCTCGGAGAAGCGATACAATCCGCCGGGTACATAATAGGCGCCTTCATGGTAGATATCGAGTGCAACGGCAGCCAGTAAATAGGAAACATCTTCGGAGCCGGTCTGCATGCTGTCAATCAGCAGCCCGTCCAGCATATGCCGGAACGCTGGGAGCTCACCAAGGCCGTGACGTTCCAGGCGATTGCCGAGCGTCTCGTTGAAATGCGGCAGAAGTTTCACATGGACCGGGCGGATGGCGCCAGTCAATGCTGCCCATTCCTTCGCTGTTGCCGGGGGCAGCGCAGGAAGCGGCCCCATCAATGTGCGGACGATTGATGCGGTCGCGTAGACTTCTTTGTAAAAGGCGCGGATCTTCGGCTCGTAAGCGGGGAAGTGGCTGACGATTTTATCCACATGCTGCTTCCGGTCTTTCATGAATACAAACTTATGATCAGGATGGATCATTTCCATAACGGTTTCCAGAGGTTCCAGCGGCAGCGGCTTTCCGAGAAAACGGAATACCCGTTCATGGATGCCGCCGTCCTCTAAGCCCATGCCGAGTGTCGCACCGGCAGGGAACAGGAATTTATGCCGTTTGAATTTTCCGGCGCAGCCGCCCAGTTCAGATGATGCTTCGAGAAGCGTGACGTGGTCACCATTTTTAGCCAGCAGCGCAGCAGCGGTCAATCCGCCGATGCCGGCGCCAATTACTAAGACATTTTGCGGCATGTCCAACCCTCCTTGGAATTTTTATTGACACAAAATGGAATTTATTTGAAATAAAAATTTTTTGAATGTGGAAAAGATGCGGATTTTGGAATAGCCAGGCAAAAAATTGCGAAGCTTAACGTATTTATTAAAGTACCATAATTACTGGCGTCGAGAAAATCTGTGGATTGCAAAGATGCATAATATTCCATATTCTCACAGCTGTCCGGTTGTGCTACGCTGAATACAATAAATGGAGGGATTGAAGATGTTTACATACCAGATTGATGAAGAGTTATCGCTGAAATTATTGGAAGACAAAGATGCAGAGCGAGTGTTTGAGCTGACGGACGGTTCACGCGCTTATTTGAAGGAATGGCTGCCGTGGCTGGATTACACGAAAAAAGTAGAGGATTCGCGCGATTTTATTCGTATGAGCCGACAGAATTACGCTGAAAATAAAACCTTGAATACGGGGATTGTCTATAAAGGGGAAATTGTCGGTTTGGCTGGATTCAATGAGCTGGCGTGGGCGAATAAAACGGCGAAAATCGGTTATTGGCTGGGGCAGGATTATCAGGGACACGGGATTATGACGAGAGTGGCGGAAGCGCTGACAGACATTTCGTTTGGGCATCTGGGTATGAACCGTACGGAAATCCGCGTGGCGACAGGAAATCTGAAAAGCCGCGGGATTCCGGAACGTCTCGGTTATACGGAAGAAGGGACGCTACGCCAGGTGGAATGGCTGTATGACCATTTTGTCGATCACATTGTTTACGGAATGCTTGCATCGGAGTGGAAAAAGTAAAACGAGCGGGGTGCTGACATGAATCACATGATCCGAGTCAAAGGTTTGAGCAAGAGTTTCGGAAAGCAGCGCGTGTTGAAGGACATCGAGTTGACGGTGGCTGAAGGGCAGATCTATGGGTTGATCGGTCCGTCCGGCTCCGGCAAGACGACGCTCGTCAAGATGATTGTCGGCATCGATTCGCCGGATTCAGGAACAGTGACTGTCATGGACAAACGGGTGCCGGATTTGGGTCTGCTGCAGGATATTGGTTATATGGCACAGTCGGATGCCTTGTATCCTGAATTGACCGGCAAAGAGAACCTGGCGTTTTTTGCATCGCTATTCAACTTGAAAGGAAGCAGGCTGAAAGAACGGATTGACTACGTGGCAAAAATAGTGGATCTGGAAACTTCTTTGAATAAGAAAGTCGCCGCCTATTCCGGCGGCATGAAGCGGCGGCTGTCGCTTGCGATTGCATTGGTCCATGATCCGAAGCTGCTGATCCTGGATGAGCCGACGGTCGGCATCGACCCCGAATTGCGGCAGTCGGTGTGGCAGGAACTGCTCGAATTGATGGCTCAGGGCAAAACGATCATACTGACGACCCATGTCATGGATGAAGCGGCGAAATGCGAGATGATTGCGTTGGTCCGTGATGGCGGAATTTTAGCGAGCGGCTCGCCTGAAGAGTTGAAAGCGAAATTCGGCGCGTCTGATCTGGAAGGCGTCTTTCTGGCAGCGGGGAGGGGAGCGGAATGAGAATTTCAGCTCTCGTGAAACGCATCATGCTGCAGATGTTCCGGGACAAACGGACATTGGCGTTGCTGTTTCTGGCGCCGTTGCTGGTTCTGACATTGATGTACCTGATTTTCGACAGCAATGAGGAAGAAATGACATTGGGTGTAGTGGGCGGAAACGAGATGCTCATTGAAACCCTGGAAACGCAAGGGATCCAGGTGGCGGATTTTGAGTCGGCTGACAGCGGGACAGTATTGAAAAAAAGTCTGGACGGCTTGCTTGAAATAGAAGCTGATGGCGCGATGTTGACGCTGGAGAACGATGATCCGGCGAAAGCGAAAGCGCTGTTGGCGCAGATCAGCCAGATTCTGGCGCTGCATGGGCAAGGATCTGCGGAACAAAACACTTCCAGCCCTGCACTCGAAACCGATTATATTTATGGCAATGAAGACACAGAATTTTTTGATGTGATCGGACCGATTCTGGTCGGCTTCTTCGTCTTCTTTTTCGTTTTTCTCATTTCAGGAATCGGCTTATTGAAGGAGCGCGTTTCCGGCACTTTGGAACGGGTATTGGCAACACCCGTCAAACGCTGGGAAATCGTTGCGGCTTATTTGGCGGGCTTCGGCATATTCGCGGTGATCCAGACGACGATCGTCGTTTTCTTTGCCATCTGGATTCTGGATATGGTGATGGAAGGTGAAATTTGGCATGTCATCGTCATCAATTTGATGCTTGCGCTTGTGGCGCTGTCGCTCGGTATTTTATTGTCCACGTTTGCGGGATCTGAATTCCAGATGGTCCAGTTCATCCCGCTGGTCATTGTGCCGCAGATCTTTTTCTCGGGCCTTTTTCCGCTCGACGGCATGGCGGACTGGCTGCAGAATCTGGGCCGCATCATGCCGCTCTATTACGGGGCTGATGCGCTGAAAGCCGTGATGTACAGAGGGGAAGGGCTTATCGATGTGTGGGAAGATCTGCTGGTATTGGGGCTTTTCGCGTTATTATTCATCGTCTTGAATATCCTGGCGCTGAAGAGGTATAGAAAATTATAGTTTATTTTAGCCCTGTCCCCGTTTATCATGAATAATAGAGAAACAATAAATTACAGCATGGAGGAAGACAGAATGAAATTTTTAGGAATCGGAATTGTCACGGCGGCCATCAGCCTCTTGCTCGGCTATTTCCTGGAAGACTGGAACCTGGCATTCCTGATCGCGGGAATCCTTGGAATCGTCGGTGTCCTGTGGGCATTGCTGTTTTCAGGTGTACTTAAAGGGAACAGCGGCATGGAGCGCATGACCAGCTCTGAACGCCGCAAGGAAAGCGCAAGACGCAACGCGAGAATGAGAAACGCGTTTCTATTCGCATTGCCGAATCTATTGGCTGCCCTCGCAGCTTTGTGGATTTTCTGATATGTATCATCGAAACAACCTCCGAGCCAAATGGGTTCGGAGGTTGTTTTTTTCTGCAAAAAGGTATTTTTTGACTTTACGGCGAATTAATCCTGGAGATATGAGATAATCTGGAAAAGGGTTGAGGAGGGGCAATGTGTTAAAGAAGATTCTGATAGGTGCCGCTCTTATGGCATTAGGATTTATCATCAAGGATTTAAGAAGCGGCGAAGAATTAGCTTTGGAACTCATCTTGGTTTACGGCGGTGTAGCTTTGGCTTTTATTGCGTTCAAGGAATGGGTTGAAGTGCCGTACGATTGGGATAAGCATAAAAATAAAGATAAGGATAAAGAGAAGAAAAATCTCAATTAGGTTGGGATTTTTTAATTTGTTGAAAATAGTATTGGTTGTAAAACCGATATTACGCAAAACAGCTTCGAAGACTTAGCCGACGGCTTTGAGGCTAAGTCTTTGCGACGAAGCAGCGTAGCGATGCAGGAGCATGAATTTTAGTTTGGTTAGTCAAAAGTAGGTTTCATTTCGCTGTTTTGCTCCATATCTCAATTGGTTTTTAATCTAAAATATTACATTTACTTCGCGGAAATCAGCAGAGAACGCCCCAAGGTTTTCATTTTCAGAAAAAGGGGAATACTTTGGGAACAAATTTTTTTAGGTATACCATCACATGAAGCGAAGGAGGGCATCCGATGTTGGGATATTACAGCAAGCTATCAACGGAAGTCTATGGAGTCGATAAGCCGATAGGGACATCGTTCGGCGATGTGGAGTTCTATCTGGACCGGCTCGCCGGCATCACGGGGCACATTCTTGAACCGGCAACCGGGACAGGGCGTATGCTCGTGCCTTTGCTCGAGAATAATTTAAACGTGGACGGATTCGACAGTTCACCGGAAATGCTGGAGATGTGCAGGAAGAATTGCGAGGAACGAGGATTGGCGGCGAACCTGTTTGAAGCGGACATGCTGACTTTTTCGCTTGGCAGTGAATACGACGCAATCGTAATTCCGGCCGGCACCTTCCTGCTGCTGCATGAGCGGGAAGCTTCGTTCAAAGCGTTAAGGAATTTCCATCAGCATTTGAAACCAGGCGGCAAACTGATCATGGATCTGTATTTGCCGACGGACAATGAAGTCGGAAATTCAACGCTGCGTTCGTGGGAAATCGAAAACGGTGAAGTGATCACGCTTGAGACGACCACGAAAGAAATCGATCACATCAATCAATTCAGCGTGTCGCACAACCGCTACGAGCGCTGGAAATGCGGGAAACTGCTGGATACCGAACTCGAACGATTTGCAATGCGCTGGTACGGGGTGGAGGAATTCCGCACGATTCTCGAGAACCACGGATTCCGCGACATTGTCATTTCCGCCGATTATCAATACGGCAAATATCCGGACAGTCCGAAACAGAGCATCACGTTTGAAGCGGCTGCGGGAAAATAATGGAAGAAAAAAGAGCCTGGAAATTTCTCCAGGCTCTTATCTTTGGGTTTATTTCGCTGCCGGTTCTTCATCGCTGCGATATTCCAGGATATCGCCTGGCTGGCAATCGAGGGCTTTGCAGATGGCCTCGAGAGTCGAAAAGCGGATCGCTTTCGCTTTGCCATTTTTCAGGATGGACAGGTTTGCCATGGTGATGCCGACCCGTTCCGTCAGTTCTGTAACGCTCATTTTCCGTTTTGCCAACATAACATCAATATTGATAATAATCGCCATTATCGTCACCTCAGACCGTTAAATCGTTTTCAGATTTTATTTCAATCGCATTTTCAAAAAGCTTTTGGAGCACTGCCGCAAAAACGGCGATCACAAAGGCGCCGAATGTAATGACCATGCCAAGCCCGCCAAGGCCAGGCGCATCATCGACCTGCGCCATGTAAAGGATGAGCGGCAGGCACAGAATGTAAATCCCAGTAATGGTCAGCGCGCAATACTTGATATTCTTCAGCGCTTTGACAGACAGTTCCGAGAATGCGATGTTCTTATCGATATAACTCAGCAGCTTCAGCGACTGGTACAGCGCAATAAAGTAGGCGATAGCCGTTATATAGAGCGCAATCATGAAGATCCATTGCAGGAAAGCCCATTCCGGCAAGAGTTCAGCTACAAAAGAGCTGAGCGGCGGCACGACGAATATGCAGATTGCCAGTACCGGCAGCGCCATCAGGACGATGACGATTTTTAAAAAGATGGTTTCCCGTTTCATATTCAGCACCTCGTTCACAATATCTTATTCTGAAGATACCATATATTTTATCGAATATCAATAAATAATTATTGAATATGAATTGGTTCGATGTGGAGAGAGTGTTAAAAAATATTTGATCAAATTAAATGAAAAGAACGCCGCCCGAAGGCAGCGTTCCATAAAGTTATTTCTGTTCATCGCTTCTTAATTGTTCGAGCAAACCGTCCTCAAGATCGTCCAGATATTCTATCTGTCCGATTTTTCCTTCTTCAGGGACGATGGCATTGCCTTCGAAATTGAATTGTTCCGACTCGCCGTTCTGATCGGTATACTCCACATCAAAAGTGAAGTCATATAGGGTTTCACCGTTTTCACTCTGTGTTATTTCAATATTGGAAGGCGTTAACTCATAATCGTGTTCAAAACGGGAATAGGTAAATGCCACAGTCGTATTTATGAAATTATCATAGCCGTTCTCTGTAAAATAGGAGGCGTAGGTTTCTTCCATATAGCTCATGAGTTCCTGGTATTCAGGTGATTCCAGGAATGCCTCATAATCCTCGCTATATTGTTCTGAAACTTGGGCTTCCTCCATCGCATTCCACTTTGCGATATATTTTTCGTCAGGGCCATTGAACTCCTCTTCGATAACAGCCAGAATCGCCTGTTCGCTCTGATCGGCTGTGTCTTCTGCTTCGGGTTCATCATCTTCAGCTGTTCCATTGGCTGAACATCCCATAATCAGTAAACTGGTGAAAATCAAAAACAGGATGCCAAGCGGTTTTTTCAAAAATACAGGTTCGTTATTTTTAGGAATGTACATCATCGTTCCTCCTTATCGAATGTCTGATTTCCTTGGCGGCTTCATAAAAAAGTCTTTATATATAGTAATACGAATGAAAGCAGAAAAAGTATCGCTTTTCTTGCAATTATTTTACATTTATAGAATATTGCAAAGAAAAAACCGCCAATTCAGTTGTGAATTGGCGGTCGAACACCTCGAGATTCGGCGGGGTTATTGTCCCGCATCCTTCATCCGGTGGCTGGCGTTGATAAAAAACAAAGTGGCGACGATGAATAGAACGACATTCAGCATCATTGCGATTCCTGAATAGTCGTCGCCGAAGAAACTGAAATTCATTAAATTGACGAACATGATGAGAATCAGGCTTATGTATAGTCCTTTTAGCTGGTTCATGTTTACACCTCCAAATAATTACAGAGCTTAGTTAGATAACCATGCTTAAAAAGAATGGCATGAAAAGCAGGGCGGCCACAAAGCAGGCGCCCATCTGGCCATCGACTTTTTTGCGGAGAAACTCGAAGCGGGCTTCAAGTTTTTCCATAGTCAGCATCAGGCCTGTGAACATGACAAAGTAAAACAGCCATCCAACCCAGCGGTCCGGTCCAATCAGCGGATCGATGACGAAAAAATAGAAGCTCAGCAGAATAACGATAAATACCATATAAAATAATGTGCTGATTTTCATGATAACCCCGCCTTACTTCCTGTTGAGATCAACCGCATCCCAGATCAAAAACTTCAATTTCTCTTCATCAATTTCGTCCGCTTTGCGGATCCGGACGTGGCGCATCTTCTTGCCGTCGCCTTCGAGCAAACCATTGCGGTCTTCCAGTTCGGTGCCGCGGTAGAATCCGAAATTGACATGGCTCTTAGCGGTCTGCATATAGCACACCAACCCTTCTTTCGAATAGCTCGGTTTTGACCATTTGATCCTTTCATCGATTTCGGGATATGCTTCAAACACCACATCTCTCAAGCGTTTGACGATTGCCTGCACCGGTTCGCCCAGCCCGTCGATGAATTCGTCCACTTGCGGATCCATTCTGCTTTGCATCCTTGCCGCCCCCTTTTTCGTCTATTGTTATACTCATTATAACGTTAATGATGTGCCAATTGGGGATAGTTTACAGAATCTCTGATGCGAATAAAATCGGAAATTAGGTTTTATTTATAAATTAAATAATGTTATATTTTATTTATAAATAAAACTAGAGGTGTGAGGAAATGGAATTCAATGCAAAGAATTTTGGGCAGATTCTGCGGTTTCTGAGGGAGCATGACGGCTTGTCGATGCTGTCGCTGGGGAAAAAGCTGGGGACGTCGGCCAGCCGCATCAAGAGTTGGGAAAACGGCGATTCCGTGCCGTCGGCGAAATGGATTGTGATGTTGAGCAGTGTGCTTGATGTACCGGTGGATGTGCTGCTGATTACACCGAAGGAAGAAATCGTGCATTACAGCGACGCGGAATGGGACGATATCATGAATGGCATCGCGGCGAATGACGAAGTTGCGCCGGAGGACTGGCTGCCGGTGGAATTGACGAAGGCGGATTATCTGGAGAGGCTGCTGTCGATTTCAACAGAGTTGAGCAAGCAGGATGTGTTGGAGTTATATACGCTGGCGAAGGTGAAGGCGGAAAAGGCTGAACGTTGATATAATCGTCTGAACGAAGATATAATTTTTTGAACGTAGATATAATCGTCTGAACGTAGATATAATCACCTGAACGTAGATATAATTTTTTGACCGTTGATATAATTTCCTGAACGGAGATATCCGTCGAAAACTATATATTTCTTATCCGATTCTCCCTCTCACAAAAGTCAAAAGGGTAAGAAAGGACGCTTTTCGCCAGCGAAAAGCCCTGATTAGAGCAGACCCAAAAACCAAAAACAAAAAAAGACGCATTTCGCTCGCGAAATGCATCCATTAAAATGGTTTTAAAATGGTTCCGTCAAAAAACGCCGTGGCTGCAAATCAGCCACGGCATTTTTTTATACTTTGATTTCCTTGATGACACGGGCAGGGTTGCCGCCCACAACCGTATTGGCGGGCACATCTTTCACGACAACCGCGCCTGAAGCAATGATGGCATTATCCCCAACAGTGACACCGGGATTGATGACAGCGCGTCCGCCGATCCACACATTATTGCCGATGATCACCGGCTTGCCGAATTCCTTGCCGGCGTTGCGCTCATCGGGATGGAGCGGATGGGCAGCCGTGTAAATATGGACACCGGGCCCGAGCATACAATTGTCGCCGAACCGGATTTCGCAGACGTCCAGCAGGCACGTATCGAAATTGGCATAGAAATTTTCACCGATATGGATATTATAGCCGTAATCACAGCGAATATTGGGCTCCACATAAAACTTATCGCCCGTCGATCCGATCAATTCCTTCAACAGCAGCTTCCGGTCCGTCCCATCCATCTCGGAAGACTTATTGAACAAGCGGCTCAGCCGCCGCGCATTCAATCGCTCATTCTGCAATGTATTATCCGTCGGATCATACATCTCCCCGTCCAACATTTTCTCCTTCTCGCTTTTCACCCTGCATCGCCCCTTTGTCTGAAACTTGCTACCGCCATTATAGCAGTTTTTATGCGAATAAAATGAAGTGCTTTTTTAGTAATGAGCTATATTCAATGAACTGAAATTTCATCTTGTGAATTTTCATTTCTATCTTATAGTTTTAGTATTCTATCTAACGTTTGGATAGCAAGAGATGCCGTATAGAAAGATTTTAATGTCGTATAGATGATGGATGTTGTCGTATAACGGTATTTTGTTGCCGTATAAGCTTTTTCACTTCAAATCCTCATCTACATTAGTACTCACTCATCATAAAAGCTGAATGGTCGCAGTCCGCCGCCCGTCTTTCGGCCAATAAGGGGGTTGCTCTTTGGCTGAAGGTTCGATGACATATAGAGAAACTTTAGTGTCGTATAACCTGGTTTTAGTATCGTATGGATGAGTGATGTTGTCGTTTAGATAAAATATAGTGACGTATAAACAGATTTTATTAACGTATGGAAATTTTCATCTCACAATTGAAATAAACCATACTCAAGCCGGAGGCATTTTCCACCAAAAAACGGGGTATGAGTTCCATAAGGAGTGATAGGGATGGCATTCGATTATGATTTGGATTATGAGAAATTGGATTTGCGGAAGAATCCGGAGCTGTACCGGGTCGGCAAAGGGGAGCAGGGCGTGCTGCTGGTGGAGCCGTATAAAAGTGAGATTTTGCCGCATTGGCGATTCAAGACGCCGGAAATTGCGCAGGAATCGTGTGACAAGATTTCGGAGATGTTCGAGGAATACCGCAAGCAGGATGATTTTGTCGGCATGGACATGGCGCGGAAATTCATCCAGATGGGCTATACGCGGGCGCGGCGCTATACGAATTACAAAGGCGGCCGCAAATACAATGAAGACCGCACCATCAAAGAGCGGCAGATCGACCCGGTGAAAGCCGAGTCGGCGGCGGTTTTCAAGAAGCGCTGGGATGAAATCAGGGAAGACGAGGATTACAACAGGCGCAAAAGGGAGCACCAGCATAAGTACGGCGAGTTAAAATCCAAAAACAAAAAGGCGGATCAATCTATGGGAGAAAATGATTTTCCGAAAGGTGTCGGGAAACCGGCGACAAGAGCGCTGATCGAAGCGGGTTACACGAAAGTCGAACAACTGAAAGACGCCACGGAAAAAGAGATTCTGGAGCTCCACGGCGTCGGTCCGAAAGCGATTAAAGTTTTGAAGCAGGAACTCGCCTCAAAAGGGCTGGAATTTAAAAAGTGAAAGGAAAAAACGCCATTCCAACCGGAACGGCGTTTTAAACTGCAGTCATTTCTTCAACAAGCTTCGCCATGCGCTCACGCGTCTCCGGCAATCTTGCCTTAATTGCTTCATTGTCCCAAACTTCATCCGTATAAAAGCTGGAGAAGTCCTGATCTTCCTGCCGCGGCACGATGTGCATGTGGAAATGCGTGAGGTCGTCAAACGTGCCGCCGTTTTGGCAGATGGAGATACCGTCCGGAGCGAATGCCGTTTTGATGGCGCTCGACAGAAATTGCGCAGCTTTCATCACCGACTGCGCCGTCTCTGCATCGAATTCATCGATAAAACGGTAATGCTGCTTCGGCAAAATCAGGACATGGCCTTCATTGAACGGATCGTGGTCAAGGATGCACGTGATCCACTCGTTTTCATAAACGGCATGTGTCTCCAATTCCTTGCGGGCCAGCTTGCAGCCCAGGCATTCCTCAGTCTTTTCCATAATCCCGTGCTCCTCCTGAATGTATTACCACATCGGCTCGTTTTCGTTCGAAAGTTCCGTCATTTGCGGATACGTCAGCATGAAAACGGCGAAAAGGATGAGCGCAACCGCCAGCACCGAAATGATATTCAGGTCAAACAACCAGGCTGAACCCAGCAGTATCACTGGCGGAAAAAAGTTTGCAATTCCCATTCTTCTCCGTGACTTCTTGGTCAGGTATTGCGTCCTGCCGCATTCCGGGCATTCCATCCCTTCGCCCAGCGTAAACGATTTACGCAAAGTCGTGCCCCAGGTCCATTCGTTTTTGCAATTCTCGCAGTGTGGCATCTGAAATCCTCCATTCGGATCTGTATAGGTCTTTCAATCATGCTAAAGCATCTATCCAATAAATTCCACAGTATTTCCCGGGAAATAAAGGATTGTTTAATTTTCCGCGTCAGCTTTCTTCTTCTTTTTCCGGTAAAGGAAGCGCCAGGTGTAGTAAACAACTAAGCCGCCGCCGAGTACGATGAGGTTAAGGAAAGGAACCTGTCCGTCATTGAGAAAAAGGCCGATAGCACCGATGATAAAAGCCGGCACCATGATCCAGAACCACATCCTCACTTCTTTGTTCCTGAAACTCATCTCGACCCGCTCCGCCATATCCTTCACCCCTTACAGATTTTTTTAAGTATTTATTAATATCATGCCATAGTATTTATACGAATGAAACAAATGGAAGTTTCAAGGGAATCTTTCAAAATATATTTTCAAAATAGAAGTAAATCAAGCAACTTCCGTTTAACAGATGCGTTTATTTAGAAAGAGATGATAATAGAAAGCAGGATGGAACACTTTTACCGCCTGATACTCGCGGCAATCCTGATCGTCATCGTTTTCTTATGAAATAAAAGCCAGCGAATCATGAGTGGAAGAATGCTCTTGGTTCGCTGGTTATTTTATGGAATAAATTCAGTATCGCTGAAGCGCAATATGGTACGATTACAAAAATATAGAAAAAGGGGTAAGTGAAGATGCAGTATTTTATTGGAGTTGTGCCGCCTGAAAGTGAACTGCAGAAACTGAAGGAATTCCGCAAGCAGTGGCCGGCGAACCGGATAGATGATTTGGTCGAACCGCATATTACGCTAAAAGCGCAAGGGGGACTCAGCGCTGACGAAGGCTGGCTCGAGAACGTGAAAGCGGCAGTCGCTGACTTTCTGGCTTTCAGGGTTCAACTCGCGGAACCGCGCTTTTTCGGCGAAGACGTTTTGTATCTGAGCATGGATTCGCCGGAAGTCAGCGAACTGCACAGCGTTTTGGTCGAAGCGGTCGGCACCAGCCCGGAACAGATTGCCCGGTATTTTGAGCTGGACCAGTTCGTGGCGCATCTGACCTTAGCCAAGACGTCGCACGGCGTGTCGAAGGGGGAACTGAAGAAGATGGCGGAAGCTGCAAGTCAGGAACTTACGCCTTACCCTGTGTTTTCGGTGGATTCAATTTGGATTTACCGGAAGGCGGATGATCAGCGGGGGTATGTGAAGTATATGGATGTTCCGTTGAAAAGAATAGCTGATTAACTAAAAAAAGAGGTGCTGTATTGAGTAAAACACTCAACATAGCATCTCTTTTTCACTCTTTCATCCCTCTCAAAAATTCGAACACTTCATCCACATCATCCGACTTGAACAGCATGTCTTTTCGATCAAAAACGAGAATCGCCGGAAACTTTCCAATCTCCAGTTCTTCTTTGAAATCCACTACAAAATTTTTATTGTATTCGTGCCAGGAAGCATTAGCCTGTTTTCCGGTATCTTCGAGTATGTTGTTGGCCTCCTCGAATAAGGATTCCTGCATCTCTTCAGGCAATTTTTCCCCGTACTCATACATGACTACAATGTTAATGCCGTCACTGTGCGCTAAAAGCTGGTCATACTTTTCCTCATATGTCATTTCCAATAGGATAATCTCTTCCGCATAGCCTTCAAAACTGTCGCCTCGTGGCGGGTTAATCTGTACTTTTTGCCCGAACTTGATGTCATCAAGGGAAGCTTCAGTCCCATCTTCGTTTCTTACGATAGTCTCGTCATCATAATGTGCTTCGTAGCCGATTCCCTCGTCAGTTGTAACAGGCGCGTCATGCCGCTTTTCCCATTCTGAAATACCGACCCCGAGAATCTTGTTTTCCTTATCTGGCGGACCAGTTGTGCCAATCATTTTATCATCTTCGAACTTGGTTGCAGCAGCCTGGTCAATTTCGTCATCATAGATTGTTTCTTCGACTGTGTCCTCGGTGCCGCATGCGGAAAGCGTTAATGCAATAAACAACAGACTTCCCAAATAGAGTGATTTGAATTTCATTTTTTTACTCCTCTCAACTAGACACAGCTTAGCTGTTTAAACTTCAAGTTAACTCTCCGATGATTCTTCTTTTATTTCTTCCAAAAACTCATAAACCTCATCTACGTTAGTGGATTTGAACAGGAGCTCTTCCTGGCTATAAACGAGGATCACCGGAAACTGTTCAATGTCCAGTTCTTCTTTATAATCGACCACATAGTCGGGATTATACTCAATCCATGCAGTGCCGACACGCTGGCCGGTTTCTGCCAGAATTGCGCCGGCATTCTCAAACAGCGGATCTCTCATCTCATCGGGAAGGGAAGTGCCGGATTCATGCATCACCACGATATTAAATCCGCCTCTATGGGCCAGAAACTTTTCATATTTTTGTTCGTAAGTCATATCCAAAATCACGATTTCATCGGCATGGCCCTTGAAATCGTTGCCTTTTGCGGGTGGGAAGACCATTAGGTTATGACCGTCTTTAATATCATCAACAGAGGCTTCTGTGCCATCTTCATAGGCAATGGCAGTTTCTTCTGAAAAACTGGCGTAATAGGCATAGCCTTCTTCTGTTTCAGAGTTTGAATCCCGTTTCTTCCATTCCGATATTTCCATTTCAATGACGTGATCCTTTGTATTGACTACCCATCCGATCATCTCGTCATCTTTATGGTGGAAGCCTTCTTCGCCAAACGCAGTAGCATCTGAGCCACTTTTTCCACATCCCGATACACCCATTATTCCAATCACCAGAACTAAGATGGAGCCAATTACTCTCTGCACATATTTGCCCCCTTCGCACAATAGATGATTCACCTATTTACCCAGTAGACTGATAAAAGCCGAAAACGTTTCGTCCCAGAACAAACGCCCTTCAAATCTGTTGATGATTTGAAGGGCGCTGATGGTTGATGGTCTTGCTGTCGTATCTGGAAGGATGATTTTTTATTCGGTCGTTTCGTCATAGAAATTACATTCAAACAGTTCAATATCAAAGCCTGACTTCACGACTTTCGGGAAACCGCCTTTGTCGTAGCACTGATCTGAAGCAGACTTAACCTGCTGGTGGCTTAAATAGGCTTCGGCAAAAAAGACGGCACTGAAAACCAGCAGCACTCCTACAAATAATATGATTACTTTTTGCCATGTGTTCAATTTCTTTTTCATGATGCTCACTCCTGTAAGACATGGTTGATTTTATTGGTATAAATAAAGGCTAACATAATTTGGCATTGGTTACAGCAGAATTCCAAAAAATTAAATGAAATCTGATAAATTCATAAAAAAGTGAATCTTTTCCAGCAGTTCATACGTCTAAAGGGTACAGGAAATAATGCGGAGGGGTTTTTTGTATGCTTAAGAAGATTGTACTGGCAGGCGGCACCGGTTTTATCGGACAATATTTGGAGCGCACATATACAAATCAAGGCTATATCGTACATATCATTTCGAGGCAGCCGGGGCAGATCTCATGGAATGACGAGGCGGCGATGGTCGATGCGCTGGAAAATGCGGGGATGGTCATCAATTTGGCGGGTAAATCGGTCAATTGCCGTTATAACGAAAAGAATAAACGGGAAATTTATGAATCCCGGACGCGGACGACGGAAGCGCTCGGCAAGGCGATCGGGAAATGCCAGAATCCACCGCAGCTTTGGATCAATTCCAGCACGGCGACGATTTACCGCCACGCGGAGGATCGGCCGATGACGGAATCGACCGGGGAGCTCGGGACCGGATTTTCAGTGGATGTCGGCAAGGCCTGGGAAGATATTTTCTTCCGCTTCAACTTGCCGAAAACCCGGCAAATCGCATTGCGGCTCGCCATAGTGCTCGGAGCGGACGGCGGCGTGATGGATCCCTATATCAATATGGTCCGCTACGGCCTCGGCGGGAAACAAGGCGAAGGCAAGCAGATGTTCAGCTGGATCCATATCGAAGATGTATATCGCATCATCGAATTCCTGAAACATCGAAAAGATCTGGCAGGCGTCTTCAATGCTTCGTCGCCGAATCCGGTGACCAATAAACAATTGATGGAGCAGATGCGAAAAGCGATGGGGCGCCGCAGAGGCTTGCCGGCGCCGCAGTGGATGCTCGAAATGGGCGCCGTTTTCATCGGCACCGAAACGGAACTGATCCTGAAAAGCCGGTGGGTGCTGCCGGAGCGGCTTGAAAAGGCAGGTTTCCGTTTCGCGTATGACCGGCTGGACCGCGCGTTATGGCAGATTCTGCAGGAACAAAAGCAAGAACAAGAACAGTATTGAGCGCTGTTCCGCTTTATTGCGGAGCAGTTTTTTTATTTATATAGAAGAGAATTCACATGTGACACAAGACCGAGTATAATCTTTTAAAAGAAGAGTTTAGGGGGAAGACGATGAAATACTTTACAAAAGAATGGTATGACGAGATGCAAGTGTCCGGTTTTCTGACCTTCCCTGAAACCGAAGAGCAATGGGAAGAAAATCAGGCGGGCTACCGCGGACAAGGGATCGATCCCGCGGAAGCGCAGCGTCGTAACCTGGAAGATAAGAAAGACAATCTTCTCAAGTTTTTGCCTGAATCTTTTCATCCTTATATTTACGACGGGACGCTCAATTCCAAATACCCGACGCCTGAACTTCGTGAAATGGCGGACAGATGGGAAGCGGATTACGAAGCCCGTTTTGACGCGCTGCTTGATGATTACAGCCGCCATTACGAATCCATCAAGGAATCTTTGCCGCAGGGCGCGAATCAGCTGACGGAAAAAAGCCTGCACGATTGCGTCGTGAAAAGCATTGGCCGTCCTTCCATTGACGAACTTGTGCTCCTTATCGACTGCAGCGGTGGCTTCCATTATTTCAAGGATGTCGAAGTGAAATTCACCGGCGTGAGCGAAACCGTAATTCCTGATGGCCTGCAGGGTGCCCGGTGGCTGTATAACGAAATTTACCTGAACGGCGATCGCGTTGAACTGCACGTGCTATTCGATGCGCCGATCACAGAAGTGACGATTGTCTGCAAAGATATTCAAATTGAGGAATTGGAATAAAACCGGTTTTTCTTTTTGGTGATATTTGTTAATAAAATCCTTATAATAAGCCATTAGAACCTATAAAGTATACAAAATACATGAAAATCATCTTTTTTGAATTATAATTGCAAAAATCACATCTTTTATTTCAACTGGGAGTTTAGCCTTAGAGAAGGCGGGTAGTTTGAGATAGAGGGGTGACGGGATGCGAGCAGATGAACGATTGATCAAGGCTTTATTGCAGCGGGATAAAAAGGCGTTCGAAGAGTTGTATGACCGTTATCATCTATTGCTGTGGAAAATTGCCGCCGAAGCCGAATCCGATCATCGCATTTGCGAACAGCTTGTCACACAGGTATTCAAACAAGTATGGCAAAAACCGCACGAGTTCATGGGCGAAAAAAGGCTGGCATTGCTGCTGATCGAATGCTGCCGCGCCAAGATGAAGGAGCGGCCCAGGCCGCGGGCAATTTGCCTGAATCCAATAGAACCACAAGTATGCTGCGGATAACGGATCCGCAGCTTTTTTGTTTTTAGATAAGTTGAACTAATAAACCTCTGGCAGTCGATATTCCGCAAAACAGCTCTGCTTTCCAAAAACCGTGCTCCTGTCTCTGCATCGCTCCGCTAGCTTTGTCGCAAATCGCTGGCCGAATTGGCCGAACTTGGCTGCTTGCGAAAACCCGTGCTCCTGCATCGCTCCGCTAGCTTCGTCGCAAAGAGCCGGCCTTGCACGCTACGGCCAACTCTTAGCTAACTCGTGCTCGTTCCACTTCACCCGAGTGGATCTCAGCGAAGGAGCGCCGCCGGACGGAGCGGAGCAATAAGACGAGTGTTCTTCTCGGCTTATTGTGCGAGCTTAGTCCTAAGCGACGAAGCGGCATATTTACAGTAATTCTTTAGTGTAACTAATATAGTTAACGAACAATAAACCAATAAACACTGACAAATGTCTAAGTGGAATACCCTTCAAGTGGAAGGGGCAAAACGTGTGGAGAGGGGATTGTGTGAGGATATGGAATCTATACGACAGCAAAACGCCGCTATACGACAACAAAAACAATCTATACGACACTAAAAATCGCTTATACGACATCTAACCGTCACCCAAAGCCCGAAACCCCTTATTGGCCGAAAAACGGGCGAGGGCCGAAGCCCCGCCCCAGCAGTCCGCGCGGCGGACTGCGACCAATCGGATCTTCAAGGGGGTGTGGATTGGGTTGCGTGAGGATATGGAATCTATACGACAGCAAATCGATGCTATACGACAACAAAAACAATCTATACGACACTAAAAATACGCCATAAGACACCAACCCCCACAAAAAAGAAGCTGCGGATTTATCCGCAGCTCCTGCTATACAAAACATTTTCAAATCTTCACCTTCAGCAAACGCTGATCCACTTCTTCCTTCGGCACAATCACAAACTTTGAAACGAGGAACGCCGCCAAAAACAGGAAGCAGGCAAACGCTGTGTTATTGCTGTTGACGAGCGCATGCTGCACAGTATCGGGACGAATGTGAGACAGCGTGCCGATCGCCACATTCAGCAGGTACGATCCGAAAAATCCAGCAATGGCAATGACCATCAAATAATGCCCGCCAAGTTTTCTTTTATCAAATCGCGTTTCCCATTTGGTCTTGCGTTTGATTTCCAATGTATCCCGAACCTGCCACACCACCGCATAACCGAATCCCAATATCGTCAGCGCCACAAAAATATAACCTATGAAATTCTCCATATTCCAGCCTCCTTTTATTTAGTTTCTTCAAATAAAAACCGATAGATTCCCCAAATAATAAATCCGATACCACATAGTATGAATAAAGAGAAAATCCCCCATATCAAAGCAGGAGGCGGGATGCTGCTGCCATCACCAATCGGACCGATCCGCGGGGTCGTCAAATCGTAGATTGCCCAGAAGGACAAGAAAATCATGGCAATTCCGCCATACAGCAGTACATGCTTTTTCATCAGTTCCCTTGTCATTGGCATCACTCCGTTTCCTCTTAATAAAAGATTCTGATAATTAATACGTTCTAACTGTACGATAAGTTTCAAAAAATGGAAATAGCGACTTTCAATGAGAGGCACCATTTTTATTATTCATTCAATAAAAACGCAATCAGCTCATCTGCATTAACATGAGCAATCTATACGACACTATAAATCGGCTATACGACACCAAATCGAACCTATACGACATCGCCACACCAAAAACCCCCTAAGAAAGCAGCTGCGGCAATCGCAGCTGCTTTCTTTTGGATTTCATTCCAGTTTCATCTTACTCTCAACCCGAATCTCCCTCTCCCCAAGCCCGCTCTTCACCCGCTTCAGCTGCGCCACAATAATGATGCTGATGATGACTAGCAGCGCCCAGGAGCTGATTTTGCCGATGTGGACGATGGTCCAGGCGGCTTGCTGGTCGGGATATTGCCAGGCGCCGAAGAAGGTGGTGATGTTTTCGGCGATCCAGATGAAGAAGCCGATCAGCACGAAGGCCAGCAGGAGCGGCATCTTGAAGACGCGGTCAAGCAGGCGGAACGAGACGAATGTCTTGAAGAACACGATGACGAGCAGCGCTTTCAGCACCCAGCGTACATCATACGAGAAATGATGCGTGAAAAAGTTCAGGTAGATCAGTGCGCTGATGCCGCCTGCATAGATGGCTTTCGGCCAGTGGATCATCTGCAGGTCGAGCCGCCGCCACGACTGGATGATGTAGCTTGCGACGCTTGCGTACATGAAGCCGCTGTAGAGCGGCACGCCGAACACTTTGCTGTAGGCGTCTTCGGGATATGCCCAGGAACCCATATGCACTTTGAAGATTTCGAGTGCCAGGCCAATGGAGTGAAAGACGCAGATCGTCTTCAGTTCGTCTTTCGTTTCGAGACCAGACGCCAGCATGAAAATCTGTCCGAGAATGCAGGCGATCAACAGGAAATCATAGCGCGGCAAATAGGGGATCTCGACAAATTTCGAAACGGCCAGCGCAGCGAAAATGATGAGCGGGAAGATGCAGGCAAGCGCTTGCTGCCACGTAAAATGGATGAGGTATTTCACGGTTCGGCACCTCCGGTTTTATTCGAATAAAGCTCTTAGCTTAAGAGGACGAAAGTGCAGGAGGTCAGGTTTCCTGGAGAAAAATAAAGGATTATCAGAATTTACAGAGAATTTATAATTATATGGAACAGGGGAAATGTCGCTGGAGCAGAATTGAATGGAGGGAAACGGATGGACAAAAAACTTCTCGGGATTTTTGCACTCATTGTTTTGATCATTCTCCTTGCAGGCTGTCAGGAAGATCCGGAAGAAGAAGCGGCGCCGGACGAAGCGAAAGCAGAAGAGACGTCGCAGGCGGAAACGCGGGCACAGCAATACATCGAGCTGTGGAACAGCCGGGAATTTTCGAAGATGTATGGTTCCTTCCTGAATCAGGGTTCGAAAGACGTCTACGGTTCCCAAAATTTTGTGGCGTGGCAGGAAGACATTTATGAACAGCTCGGCGTCAGAGATGTCAATGTGACTTATAGCCCGTCCGAAGATACGGTGGATTACGCGGAAGACATGCCGGCTGATTTCGATATCCACGTCGAAATAGAGACAATGACGGGACCGATCGAATTCGACCAGACGCTGACGCTCCTGTACGAGACGCATCAGGAAATGGAGGACTGGTTCGTCGAATGGAACCCGACGTATATTTTGCCGCGTCTGGAAATGGGCGATGAAGTCGAGGTGCGTCTGACCGAACCGAAGCGCGGCGAGCTCGTCGACCGCAATGACAAACCGATTGCCGTCAACAGCGACGCGATGATGGTCGGCGTCGTGCCGCAGAATTTCAATACGCGGGAGCAGAAAGAGAAACTTGCCCGGGCACTTGAAATCGATGTATCGGAAATCGAAGCGGCCATGAATAAAAGCTGGGTGCAGCCGCATTATTTCGTTCCGATCAAACAAGTGCCGGCGAGCGATCAGCTGACGCTTGACCGCGTCTTCGCGGTGCCGGGCACCAAACAGGAACCTTCTGACTTCCGCGAATATCCGTACGGCGAGGCGCTGGCTCATCTGATCGGCTATATCGGACCGATTACCGGCGAGCAATTGGAGCAGCTGGAAGACCAGGGCTACGGCCCGAATGACATGATCGGCCGCCAAGGCTTGGAGCGGGCGCTCGAAGACCGGCTGCGCGGCAAGCCGGGCATGCAGGTCATCGCCCATAAAGCGGCTTCAGGCGCAGATCCTGTGACACTCTATGAAAACGACGCGGGCGAAGGCGAAGTCATCAAACTGACGATCGACGCCGAACTGCAGAAATCGATATTCGAATCCATGGCGGGCGAACCTGGCGCAAGCGCAGCGGTCGACCCGGAAACCGGTGAAACGCTGGCGCTCGTCAGCTCACCATCCTATAATCCGAACGAATTCGTGAAAGGCGTTACGGGCTCGAGGTACGATGAATTGTCGAACGCCGAAGGCAATCCGCTGTTCAACCGTTTTGCGGCTTCCTATTCACCAGGCTCGGCAATCAAACCGGTGACCGCGGCGATCGGGCTTGAAGCGGGAGCCATCGATCCGGAAGAAGGAATCGATATCGAAGGCAAACGCTGGCAGCTGAACGGTTCGTGGGGCGGCTTCCATATTACGCGCCTTCATGACGACGTCGAGAATCCGGTTGATTTGCATAAAGCATTGGTCTATTCCGATAATATTTATTTCGCGCAAAAAGGGCTGGATATCGGACGGGAAGACATGATCGACGGCTTCGAAGACTTCGGCTTCACGGAAGACATCCCGTTCGTGCTGAACCTGCAGCCGTCGCAGATCACCAATAACGGCGAACTCGGCTCCGACGGCCAGACAGCCGACACAGCTTACGGCCAGGGGCAGATGCTCGTCAATATCCTGCATCTTGCGGCGATGTATGAACCGTTCCTGAACGGCGGCACGATGTACGAAGCAACGATCTTCCTGGAAGAAGACGAACCGACCGTCTGGAAAGAAGGTCTGGTGAGCGACGACCACGCGGAGCTGCTGCAGACAGCGATGCGGAGCGCCGTTACTGACGGCTATGCGAAATCCGCCAATATCGGCGAAGTCGCTGTCGCCGGCAAGACAGGCACCGCCGAACTCAAGATGCGCACAGGTGACGCAGGCAAGGAAAACGGCTACTTCGTCGGCTACGATTCCGAGAACCCGGACGCCCTCATCGCCATGATGATCGAGGGGATCGAAGACGAGTCGAACGGCAGTGATTATGTGGCCGGCAAAGTGGCGGGCGTGTTGAAAGCTCATAAGGAATAAAGATGTGAGGGAAGAAGCGGCTGCGGCTGCTTCTTTTTTTGCGGGTTTTTGGCGAGTTGGGCATAAATCGGGCGAAGTTAGGCATATTTGGACCAAAGTCGGGCATAAACCGCACGGAGTCGGGCATAAAATTTTCGGGGGGATCGCCTGCCGTTTGTTTTCAAGACGATATAAAACTTATTAATAGAAAGATTGTATAAATCCCTCTCTTTTTACATATTATTCAGAATTCTTATGTTAAGCTTGAATAAGACGAAATAAAAGGAAAAGGGGCAATTCGTTTATGTATGAACAAGGGGGAGACTCGGATTTTTGGTGGAGATGGCTGCTGCTGATGGCAATTGTAGTACTGTCGCTTGCCGTATTTAATGCCGTCATGAGGAAAATATTCAAAGTTGAACGGCCAAAACTCTTTTCCTATAACCATGTGAATGACAAACATAAAAAGGTTGATTGGGCGATCAGAATTATGACAATGGTCGCTATAATTATAGTCTACATGATCAACAGCGCAAGGATTCCGGCAGAAGGGTTCTTTTATTTTCAAACCTGGTTTATCCTGTTTCTTTTTGTGCTCGCTCAACAAACTGCGAAGGCGATTATGGAGCGAAAATATGCCGAAAACATTAACCGGTATAAAGTGACGGTCAGCGAAACGGTCTTTATTCTGGCTATATTCCTATCGCTATACCTGACTGATTTTTGGGGATTAATTTAATTTTTTAAAATGTTGACGGCTATTCATTTATCAAAATCCAACTGGATGCTTTTCGCAGGCGAAAAGCGAAGGTGCAAAAGCCTCAAAGCTGCTCAGTCCCACGAGGACTGGGCAGTTTTTGGCGAGTTGGGAGTAAAGCAAAAATAAAGGGATATCCACCTCATGCAAGGAATAGAATACTAACGACAAATCATCTTCTATCGGAGGTTACATATGAAAATGTTCTTTCATTACAATTGGATGGTCAGGGAAGAGTGGTATCAATGGTGCGAGGGAGTCAGCGAAGAGGAACTGTTGAAGAAGCGGACAGGCGGCGTGGGCAGCATCCTGGAAACGCTGTTCCACAACATTGACGTGGAATGGAGCTGGATCCGCGTGTTAAAAGAGGAAGATGATTTCAAGGAAGACTTCGAAAGCTATCGAAGCTTGGAAAAAGTGCGCGAACTGGATGCCCGGTTCAAGCCGGAAGTCGAGGAGTTTGTCGCCAATTGGGACAGCAGCATGGAAGACCGCGTGCTCGTTTCCACCGGCAAAGACGGCACCAAATACACCGATCCGTGGGGCGAAGTGATGCGGCATATCATCGCGCACGAAATCCATCACATCGGCCAATTATCGGTCTGGTCACGGGAACTGGACCGCGAACCGGTGTCAGCGGATTTGTTGGGCAGGGGATTGGCCGACTCCACCCGGACTGGGGAAAATAATTGAAACGTTCTAAGCTTGCTGCCCGTCTGCTTGAACAAGGGGGATCCAATGATGAAAATGAAATCAATAGCCGGCGTCTTAGCGGTTTCACTCATATTGAGCGCATGCCAGAATAATAATGTCAGTTCATTTACCGATCCCGAGCGGATTGAGATTTATGAATACGATGACAACGAAGAACTTATTGCCACAATCGATGATCCTGAGTTCGCGAAAAAGCTGATAGACGAATTGGATCATGCGGAAACGTATGGAACAGAGGCCGTTGACTGGGGTGGGCCGAATTATCAGCTGGTTTTCAAGCATGAGGATAAAACCGTATATGAAATCGGTTATAACACGGACCTGCTTAGACTTGGAGTAGGCGGAGAGGGCCGGTATTCAAAACACGAAAAACTTTTCGGGGTGGAGACTGAACTGCCGATTGAATAGAGACTGAAAAACGGCTGTGCAAAGGGGAAACTTTGCACAGCCGTTTTCCTGTTCATTCCTCCAACAACTCCATCACCGCAAAATAATTCTCTTCTTCATCCGCAAAATTGAAGCTGCGGCCGATGCCCATATTCACCAATTCGCCAGTCACCACGCCTCTTTTCTTAAAATCCGCGTACAGCTTATCGACATTGTCCGTATAGAACATCAGCGAAGGCGTGCCCAGATTCAGCTCCGGCGACATCTTCGAAATGACTTGCTTGTCGTGCAGCACAATCGTCGTCGCCGAGTCCTCCGCCGGCGCAATCTCGATCCACCGAATCCCCATGTCCTCCGAACCCTCATCCGCAATCACCGTGAATCCAGCCTTCTCCGTCCAGAATTTCACCGCCTTGTCCTGATCCTCCACATACACCATTACTTGCCCAAGCTTACTGATCAATCCGACCACCCCTTCGACAAATTTCTTCTACGAAATAACATTCGGGATGTGAACACCAAAAACCTTCCATGAAAATAAAAACGTCCAGACAATAAATCATGCCTGGACGTTAATATATTTTCCTTAATTCATCCCCCGGAATTACTGCCTTCTGCGCAGCTCCTCAGCAATCTGCTTCAAATAAGCATTGCGCTCCTTCGTCAAATTCACCCACATAATAATTACATAAACGGCAATTATGATCGGCAATAAATAAATTAAAAGTCCAATAAACGGAAATATCGTAAACATTGCGGCATCCATTATGTCCATCCCTCCTTGTACTTACTATACGGACGCGTCTGGCAAATGTTTCAAAGCCACGAAAAAAGCATTCCCGCAAATAGGGAATGCCTCCATATCAAATCGGCTCTGCTGATTCTTCCTCCGGCGTACCCAGCCGGTCCGTCAACGTATTGTAAATATCATCAAAATGATGCTCTTCGTAAAACATCTCGTTATACGAAGCGGAACGGATAATCGCTTCCTTATCGACTTTCACTACCTCGATCTGTACTGAATTGCTCTTGCCGGTCTCGTCAATCTCACGCCGCTTCTCCTTCGCGAACGCATCCACATCGCGCGGCTCATACTGCCGGAACGTCTCTACGACTTCATTGAACACCGATATCGTATCTTCCTCGCTCTTGAACAGCCAATAATAATCCTTCTTTGCACTCGACAGATGCAAATTCAATTGATAATGCATGTATAGTCCTCCTTCGGGAATAAAAAACCTATTTTCAGTATGTTGTTCTATACCCGATTCTGGAGGGGGAAACCTTTTATATGAAGAGAGTGGGTTGAGCACATTCGTAAGATAGAGAGGCGAAAACATAAGATAGAAAGCTGAAACCGTAAGATAAGAAATCAAAAACGTAAGATAAAATACGAAAACCGTAAGAAAGAAAAGAAAATCAGAAGACTTCGTTCGAGAAGTGAAAACACCTATTGGCCGAAACACGGGCGGGGCCACCAGCCCCGCCCACAGCAGTCCGCCACGGCGGACTGCGACCGATCAGCTCTTTGCCCTGGAGCGAGGGGATGAAAATTGGGAGTCGTTAAGTATAATGCGCTATCCGTGAGGTAAATTATTTTATACGGCACCAAAACGAGTCTATACGACACAATAATCACGCTATACGACACCATATCCATTCTATAAGAGAAAACAAAACCCCTTATTGGCCGAAAAACGGGCGGGGCTGGTGGCCCCGCCCAAAGCAGTCCGCCGGAGCGGACTGCGACCATTTAGCTCTTTGCCCTGGAGAGAGGCGATGAAAATTGGGAGTCGTTAAGTATAATGCGCTATCTGTGAGGATAATCATTTTATACAGCAGCAAAACGAATCTATACGACACAATAAGGAAGCTATACGAACCATATCCATTCTATACGAGAAAACCCAACCCCTTATTGCCCGAAAAATGGGCGGGGCCGCAGACCCGCCCCCAGCAGTCCGCCGGGGCGGACTGCGACCGATCAGCTCTTTGCCCTGGAGAGAGGCGATGAAAATTTGGAGTCGTTAAGTATAATGCGCTATCCGTGAGGAAAAACATTTTATACGACACTAAAACAGATCTATACGACACAATAATCACGCTATACGACACCAACTCCATTCTATACGTCATCACAAATCACAAATCCATCTTGAACCCTCCCTTGATTTGGGTTAAATTGGTAGAAAGGTGCTCACTCACCGACACAAGACCATACATAATTCATTGCACCAATAACAATATTGGGAAGGAACGAAAAAACACATGAAAAAGATGACGAGAGCCTTTTATTTCAGCGCAGCAATCGCCCTGTTGGCAGGCTGCGGCAACGATCCGGAGCCGGAAGTGACAGATTCCACTCCGAACGCTGCAACTGAAACGCCAGCAGAGGAAGCAGATGAAAACGCGGCAGCTGACCAAGATGAAAAAGAAGAAACAGACGACTCCGAGGCCGAAGAATCCGAGACGGCAGACGAAGAAAACACGGATGCTGAAACAGCGGAATCAGCACTGGACGCCTACTCCAGCGAACAGATCGAATACGCCAGAGTGTGGCTGCAGCTTGGGCCGAACCAGGAACTCGACGGCTTGTACGTGAAGCAAATCCCGGCGGGCACGCCGCTCAACCCCGATGATGAGACGAGCGGCGTTTATCCGGAAGACGTCATCCAGCTGGCCGGTTCGCGTCTGGTCGATGGATCCGTGACATACAGCGGCAACGGGGACGGCACGATTAATGTCTATAATGTGCCGCTGCGCTGGGACGGACAGTATCCGGCGGGGGAGGATTTCTATGAAGAAATCATCAACGACACCGAACTCGTGGCGATTGATACGGGAAATGATGAAGACGTCATACGGTTGATTGAACTGCAGGAATCCCAGCAGTAAACAAAAGCAACTCCAATCAGTAACAAAATATTTAACGCGAAATATTCTGCCAAATTAACACTGGACTCTCACCGGGAAATGAGGGATAGTTTATAGTTAAATGATGCATCCAGCAGAAATGATCATTTTTAAACCTTACTGAATTGGAGATGTGAAAATGACGAATCTTGTGAAGGAAGTTTCCGAAAAGATTACAGAAGCACATGAAGCGGGGGAGGCCACAGGATTTATCCGCCATCAGTATACGGTGGATGAACAGACGGCTTATGCTGTACAGGATGCAGTGGTCGATGCATTAAGCACGGCCGGGCAAGGCGAGCTTGCCGGGTATAAGATCAGCATGACCAGTGCGGCGACGCAGGCGATCGCGAATACGCATGAGCCGGCATATGGAACGTTGCTGAAGTCGCACGTGCTAAAAAGTGGGGAGACGGTTTCACTTCCAAGCCTGTTTTCGCCGCTGATTGAAACCGAGATCATGTTCATCTTGACGGAAGATCTTTCTGCAGGAGCAGACGAGGAAGAGGTTTTACGGAAAAGCAAGATTGCCGCCGGTATTGAAGTTCCGGATTCCCGGTATAAAGACTGGTTTCCCAATTTCTCTTTGGCTGACTTGATTTGTGATAACACAGCGGTCGGATTGGTCGTAATTTCAGAACCTGTGTACCCGCCATTCTTCGAGGAATTGGCGAATATCCAGATGGAACTGTTTCACAACGGCGTGAAAATCAGTGAAGGAACGGCTTCTGCCGTGCTGGACAATCCCGCTTCAGCTGTTGCCTGGCTGTCCCGGAAGCTGGCGGCCAACGGGAAAGCACTGACAAAAGGCATGGTGATTTCATCGGGCACTTTCATCCCGCCGCTCGCCGCCGAGGAAGGCACCTATACGGTGAAATACTCCGCTTTGGGCCAAGCGGAAATCACTTTTACAGCCGAATAAAATCGATTGTACATACTATTTAAAGGGCTCTCCATTTATGTGCCCAAAAAAACACCTCCGAATCGGTACAAGTTTCGACTGTACCGGTCTGGAGGTGTTTTATTTATTTGAAATTACGGATTCGTCGACCAAAGGCCAGCAGATTTCAACAGCACGCGCGGGTGCAGCTTCAACTGGGCAACCATCATTTGCGCCATGTCTTCCGGCTGCATAACTTTTTCCGGATTGCCGTCCGTCAAGTTCGACTCGATCGCGAGGTCAGTCGCAACCGTGCTTGGCGTCAAGGCAGTCACACGGATATTGTGCTTTCTGACTTCCAGCATCAACGATTCCGTCAAGCCCATCACGCCGAATTTCGATGCGCTGTACGCACTCGTCACCGGCGCGCCTTTTTGGCCGGCAGTCGATGAAATATTGATGATTTCGCCAGACTCGCGCTCGATCATTTGCGGCAGTACGGCACGCGTCACATAGTAAACGCCCATCAAGTTCGTATCGATGATGCCTTTCCATTCATCAGGCGACAGCTCAAGGAACTTGCCGAATTTGCCGATGCCGGCGTTGTTGATCAGAATATCGATCGATCCAAGTTCTTCTGTAATATGTTCAACTGCCGCGTTGACCGCTTCCATATCCGCGACGTCCGCCACAGCGAATACCGTTTTCACGCCGTATTGCTCAAGCTCCGCAGCCACTTTCTCCAAATTGGCCGCCGTGCGTCCGACCAGCCCGACATTGATGCCTTCCGTTGCGAAAGCGATTGCCGTTGCCCGGCCGATCCCTTTGCCGGCTCCTGTGATTAACGCGTTTTTCCCTTTAACATCTTGCATAGTGAACAGCTCCTCTAATTTCAATCAGTTTCGTCCTCTAGTGTAGCAAAGAGGGCAGGAGAAAATCCAAGTGGAGGACTTGGGAAGGAATAAAAAAGACAGCAGAGTGGTGATCTGCTGTCGGTGGAAGGTGATTTAGTTGTTCATATATGGAGGAAGAAATTATTCAATCAAATTATCTCCCTCATCATAAAAGGTTAAATCAACCGGAAAAGCTCTTTCCACTTCACTTGGTATCTTTGCAGATTGCAAAAATATTTGTTCGTTTGAAACATCGAATGTAGCATCATACTCACTATTGAGAGCAGTCGCTAAAATATGGTCGATTTTCAAATCAGGATTTTCGCCGTATAAAATCAAATATTCTCCTTTATTGGTATCAATGACTTGATAAGAAGAATTACGAAATCCTGACCCATATCCGGCAACATCAATCTTAAATTTTCCATTCAAGCCTTTTAATAAGCGCGCATAACCGTAATCTCCATTATCTAATTGAAAAAGAATGATATGGGAAGTGGTATCCTCTATTTGTTTCACCTGCAATACTTCTGGATTGAGTTCATCACTGGGCGGCTGGTTCAACCAGGTATCCAGATGGGATTGGATAGATGCTTCATTGTCATCGATATAATATTCATTCGTATAATAAAAAGAAAATCCTATAACTGCTACGGCAATTACAGAAATAAAGAGCAATAGTTTCTTGTTCAGATAAATACCTCCTCTGGAAACGAGCATAACTTATGAAAGACCCCATTCTTTTCACGCTGACGGCTTATATCATTTTTTATTGGAAAAGAACCCTGCACCTGTATATTTCATCATTCCCCAGGCACTGAAAACAGTCAAAATAAGACCTGCAATTAGAATGTAAATGGTGATGTCTCCTGATCTCTGCATCCAAAAATCCATCAATGCAATGACAATGAGCGCTGCGCTGATCCCCGTCATAACACCCCAAAATAACCGTGTCATTTTTTAGCCGCCTTTCTATTAGAATATTCTATTCCAACGTCATCAAAAACGCAGCCGTACACGCAACAATCAAAGCAAACGAAAGTCCAACCTGATATTTGCTGACAGCCGATTTTCTTTTTACTTCTATATAGAACGTAATCAGGCCGTAAAGAACGCCCAATATCAGAATGAATTGCAATATCGGTGAATCCAATGCATTTTCCTCCTTGATTGTGCATTTATATATTATACGGGTTACTTGTAAAAGAGATTCAATTTTCGAAAAAAAGCCCCTTCATCAGAAGAAGCTTCCACCAAATTTTTATAAAATCGCTTCCGCAATCAATTTATCCAGCTTGCGGATATCAACTTTCTTCGCCAAATTCGACTTGAATCTGCCGAGAGTCGTCCACAGCTCAAGCTCTGTATTCAAATCGAACGTGCCGGCGTTTTCAGATGAGTACATGATGATCGACTTGAACGGAATCGTGTAGACTTCAACTTTTTTACCCGTGATTCCTCTCGTTCGGTTTTTTCTTTATTCTCGTTTTAACTATGCTTATTCCTTATTCAATCAAACTTTCGAGTGAGCAGGAGCCGCTTTGGTAATCATGGATAGTGGCATGAACTGATACCGTCTGATTATATATTGCTGTTCTTTATAATATGTAAGCCAGTTATCTATTGTCTTTCTTTATTACATTAATTATGTACGGTATAATGTACATAAAAGGAGATGGTGATAATGTCAGCGATTACTGCAACTACACCAACCAATCTTAGAAAGAATCTATTTAACGTGCTTGAAGATGTCACAGAGGCTAACACAGAAGTCATCATTACGTTAAAGTCAGGAAAAAATGCTGTACTAATCTCTGAAGATGAATTAAATTCCTACCGGGAAACAGCTCATTTGATGTCTACTAAAGCGAACAGAGAACGGCTTAATGAAGCAATTACACAATTAGAGAACGGCGAGGGGACGGTCCGAGACTTAATTGAGGACGGTTCAGATGCTTAAGATATGGGCTGATCAGGTATGGGAAGATTATCTGCATTGGCAAGAAAACGATAAAAAGATTGTGAAAAAGATAAACAGATTGATCAAGGAAATCGAGCGTCATCCGTTTACTGGTCTTGGCAAGCCGGAGCCACTGAAACATGATTGGACCGGATATTGGTCAAGACATATTACACATGAACACCGGCTTGTTTATAAAGTTGAGAATGATGCAATTAAAATTGCACAAGCAAGATTTCATTATTGAAGACGCAGTCGTACATTTAGGTTTTAAACAATCACTGGAACTTTGAATATTAACCTAATGTGGATCCAACTGGGTCCGCTTTTTTCTTTTCAATAAAAATGTGTGCATGCCTGGTATCCCATACTAAAAATGTCCTTTCCTTACCATACCCACAGTTACATTCTCCTCCCCATGTGGTAAAATTATCTAAATAGACTGACTGCCATAAGAGGGGGATATCATATGGTACATCAAGCAAGAACGCAGTCCGAAGCGCAGCTGGAAAACGTGATGATTGCTCAGCTCGTGGACCAGGGATTCGAGCGGGTTTCCATACCGTCTATCCAAGAGCTTCAAGCTAATTTCCGCAAACAAGTTAACCGGCTGAACGAAGAGAGATTAAACGGGAAGCCTTTATCCGATAAAGAATTTGACCGCTTGCTCCTTAAGATAGAAGGAAAGAGCGTATTTGAGTCAGCGAAGATTCTTCGCGATAAAGAAATCATTTCGCGTGATGATGACAGCACGCTTTATGTGCTGCTTTTTGACACGCAAAATTACGAAAACAATAAACTCCAAGTGACTCATCAAACAACCGTCGTTGGCCGATATACGAACCGCTATGATGTGACGCTGCTGATCAACGGTTTGCCGCTTGTGCAGATCGAGCTGAAACGCCGCGGCCTTCATTTCGCGGAGGGCTTTAACCAAATCATGCGCTACCGAAAAGATTCCTACGGTGGCTTATTTAACTTTCTGCAGGTTTTCGTCGTTTCGAACGGCGTGGATACGAAGTATTTCGCCAACTCCGACCGTGAGCCGATGAAGAGCCTGATGTTCTTCTGGTCGGACGACAAAAATAAACGCATCACGAAACTCGATGAATTTACGGCTTCCTTCCTGGAACCGGTGATGCTGCAGAACGTCCTTTCAAAATACATGATTATTAACGAAACCGATAAGCACCTGATGGTCATGCGCCCTTACCAGATCTATGCCGTCGAGCGGATTCTGCATCAGGCAATCCAGAAGGAAGAGAACGGTTATGTCTGGCATACGACGGGGAGCGGGAAGACGCTGACTTCGTTCAAAGCGAGTGAACTGCTGGCGCAGCAGGAAGATATCAAGAAAGTGATTTTTCTCGTCGACCGGAAAGATCTTGATTCCCAGACGATGGAGGAGTTCAATAAATTCGAGAAAGACTCGGTCGACCGCACAACGAAAACGGGTGTCCTCGTGAAGCAATTGAAAGATCCGAACCGCAAACGCATCATCACGACTATCCAGAAGATGGCACATGCGGTTAAAACGGAACGTTATCAAGAGGTCATGAAGATGTATGAAAACGAGAAAGTCGTCTTCGTCATCGATGAATGCCATCGTTCTCAGTTCGGCGAGATGAACCTGCTCATCAAACGCCATTTCAAGCGCGCGCAGTATATCGGCTTTACCGGCACGCCGCGTTTTGTCGACAACAAATCACAGGACGGCCGCACGACTTCCGACCTGTTCCAGGATTGCCTCCATACATATCTCATCAAAGATGCAATCCATGATGGTAACGTTCTCGGTTTCTCGGTGGAATACATCAGCACGATGAAAGGCAAGGAAGGCGTCGATGACGTCACAAAAGTTCCTGGCATCGACCAGCAGGAATTATGGATGGCGGATTCGCGCATCGACATGATTGCTAATCACATTAAGGAGATTCATCCGAATAAAACCCATAACAAAAAATATACTGGCTTATTGACGGCGGAAAGCATTCCGGCAGCCATCAAATATTACGCCGCCTTTAAAAAGATCAATCCGGACATGAAAGTCACTTCGATCTTCAGTTTCGGAACGAACGAAGAAAGTGTTGAAGGCGAGGAGCATACGCGCCATTCACTCGAGCGCATAATGCAGGATTTCAATAAAGAATTTGGCACCAATCATAATACGGAAAACTTCTCGTCATATTTTGCCGACATCTCGAAAAAAGTAAAGTCAGCTCAAATTGATTTGCTGATTGTGGTCGATATGTTTCTGACAGGTTTTGACGCCAAAACATTAAGCACTTTGTATGTAGACCGTAACTTGCAACATCACGGATTAATTCAGGCTTACTCACGCACGAACCGTGTCGAAGGTCCAAAAAAGATGTACGGCAATATCGTCTGTTACCGCAATTTGAAAGAAGCGACCGATACTGCGGTCCGCCTGTTCTCGCAGACCGGTGATACTGAAACGGTGCTGATGAAGAGCTATAAGCAATACTTGGCAGACTTCAAAGATCAATTAGATAATCTACTTGATATTGCGTTAACACCTGAAGCTGTAGATGAGCTGGAAGGCGAGACGAAGCAGAAAGAATTTGTCATTGCATTCCGTGATTTAACGCGGGTTCTGACAAAACTAAAGACGTTTGTTGAGTATGATTTCAATCAGCAGGACATGGGTATCAGCGAGCAAATGTACAAAGACTTCAGAAGCAAATACCTGTTTCTTTACGAGAACGACAAGAAAGACAAAGAAAAAGTATCCGTCATCAACGATATCGATTTCGAAATCGAATTGATGCAGACGGACCGCATCAATGTCGATTACATTCTTGAGCTCTTGCGCAATACGAACTTCGAGAATAAAAATGAGCGTGACGCAGCCGTGCGCCGCGCCATCAAAGAAGTCAACGAAGCTTCAAGCGATGAAATGCGTTTGAAGCGTGACCTGTTACTCGAATTCCTGAAGGGCGTCGCGCCGACTCTGACGAATGACGATTCCATCGACCAAAAATACCGCGACTTTGAAAGTGAGCGCCGCAAGCACGAAATCCAGGCGATGTCGCAGCAATTGCAGGTCGGGGAAGACAAACTGGAATATTTCATGAAAGAATATGAATTCACCGGGGTATCACCTGACCAGGAAATTAACGATGCCATCAAAGCACCATTCAAAGAAAAGCGGAAACGCGTACAGGCATTGAAAGATTTCATCTATTCGAATGTACAAAAGTATTCCTGACACGAAAGACGAAGGGCGGCTCCAGGGGGACGCTTTCCGCGGGCACAGTGCTGAGCCTCCTCGTCGCAAGCTCCTGCGGGGTCTCATCACAGCGCTATTCCCGCAGGAGTCGCCCCCTTGCACCGCCCTTCTGGCCTCCCGTAAAGGTGACAACACAATAGCCTCGCGCCACGGTGAAAAACGCAATTATTCCTCAAATTGTGTTTTACGCGGGGGCGCAATTCGAGAGTATTAATAAAATATATACATTTAAAGGAGAACACACATGACAACTTCAGAAAAACAGCGCCAGCAACAGGCTGAATTGCATAAAAAGCTATGGACAATGGCCAATGATTTACGGGGCCAAATGGAAGCATACGATTTCAAGAACTATATCCTGGGATTGATTTTTTACCGTTACCTGTCCGAAAAGACAGAAGCACGGATCGCGAAATTATTGGAAGAAGATAATATCTCATATGAAGATGCATGGGAAGATGAAGAGTATCGCGAAGGCTTAGTGGATGCGTTGCTTACGGAAATCGGTTTCGTTATCGAGCCGGACTTCCTTTTTTCTTCCATGATCAAAGAGATTCCGAAAGGTGAACTGGGCAAATTCGATGTCGAGCTTCTGCATAAAGCGATTAAAGCGGTTGAAGAATCAACGCTTGGCACAGACAGCCAGCAGGACTTCGAACACCTATTTGATGACATGGATCTGACTTCAACAAAACTTGGGCGTGACGTGAAATCACGTTCGAAACTGATTGCTAAGATCATGCTGAGCATCAACGACATTCCATTCCTTCACGATGATGTCGATATCGATGTACTTGGCGATGCCTACGAATACCTGATTTCGCAATTCGCTGCTAACGCAGGGAAAAAAGCAGGCGAGTTCTACACGCCTCAGCAAGTATCCAAAATCCTGGCGAAAATTGTCACACATGAAAAACCGAATTTGAAGAACGTTTATGACCCGACTTGTGGTTCGGGTTCTTTGATGCTGCGTGTTGCTAAAGAGTCGAATGTCCGCTTGTTTTACGGACAGGAATTGACGACTACGACATTCAACTTGGCGCGCATGAATATGCTGCTGCATGACCTGCGCTATACGGATTTTGATATTCAGAATGAAAATACTCTCGAAAACCCGAAACATATCGATATGCGTTTTGAAGCGGTTGTAGCCAATCCACCGTATTCTGCTAACTGGAGTGCAGACGCTAAATACCTGGACGACGAACGTTTCAGTGATTACGGAAAACTGGCGCCGAAATCGAAAGCGGATTTCGCATTTGTACAGCACATGATCCATCAATTGGACGATAATGGCACGATGGCTGTTGTCTTGCCACATGGTGTTTTATTCCGCGGAGCGGCCGAAGGGGTTATCCGTAAATTCTTGATCGAAGAAAAGAACTACCTGGATGCAGTCATCGGCTTGCCGGCGAACGTCTTTTTCGGCACGTCTATTCCGACATGCGTACTGGTCTTCAAGAAGATCCGCAAAGCGGATGCCAATGTGATTTTCATCGATGCGTCGAACGAGTTTGAAAAAGGCAAAAACCAGAACAACCTGACAGACGAAAATGTCGACAAAATCGTCGATACGTATAAATCGCGCGAAACAATCGATAAGTATTCCTATGCGGCGACGCTGGAAGAAATCAAAGAAAACGACTATAACCTGAACATCCCGCGCTATGTCGATACCTTTGTCGAAGAAGAACCGGTGGATCTGGAGGCGGTGCAAGTGAGGCTGAAGGAAATCGACCAGGAGATTGAGGAGATTGACAGGGAGCTTGAGGAGTATTTTAAGGAATTGGGGGTTGGTTTAGGTGAACGTACCTCAGTTGAGATTTAGTGGGTTTGAGGGGGATTGGATTTCTACTTCTTTAGGCGAAATTAGTAATGTTCAAACTGGACCATTTGGTAGTCAACTTCACAATGCAGATTATGTAAAAGTAGGGACGCCAATTATTACGGTGGAACATTTTGGAGATAATAGGATTATTCATAAAAACTTACCTTTAGTCAGTGATGCAGATAAAGAAAGATTGAAGAAATATTCATTAGCCTTAGGAGACATTGTTTTTAGTAGGGTAGGGACAATTGATAGAAGAGTTATAGTAAGACAAGAAGAAGAAGGATGGTTATTTTCAGGGCGATGTTTAAGGGTAAGGGTAAATGATGAGGGAACAAATAAAAAATATCTGTCATATTATCTAGGGACTAAAAAATGTCTGAACGAAATTCAATCTAAAGCTGTTGGTGGTACAATGCCATCTTTAAATACAGCGATTCTTTCGTCGATAAATATTAGTTTGCCCAAAAGTAAAGAGCAAAAAAAAATTGCTAAGTTCTTTGATTTATTAGTTGCAAAAATTGAAAAGCAAAAAGAGAAGGTAGAGAAGTTAGAGCAAATTAAAAAAGGTATGATTCAAAAGGTTTTTCGGCAGGAGTTGCGGTTTAAGAATGAGAATAATAGGGAGTTTCCGGAATGGAGAAGTATTAAGCTAAATAAAGTCTTAGAAGAAAGGAAAGAAAAGGGTAATGAAAGAAATTTGAAAGTTCACTCTGTAGCTGTACGTGCAGGAGTTATTAACCAAATTACTCATTTAGGAAGAAGTTTCGCTGCTAAAGATGTTTCCAATTATAGTGTTGTTAAATACGGTGATATTGTCTATACAAAAAGTCCAACTGGGGATTTTCCTTTTGGAATCATCAAACAAAGTCATATAAAAGAAGATGTAATAGTTTCCCCTCTCTATGGAATCTATGAACCTAAGAATTTTTACATCGGCTATATTCTTCATTCATATTTTATGTACAAAAATAACACGAACAATTACTTGTATTCTATAGTGCAAAAAGGAGCAAAGAACACAATTAATATCACTAACCAAACATTCGTTTCCAAAAACATTCAACTTCCTTGTTCTGAAGTTGAACAGGAAAAGATTGCAGTACTTCTTCAAAATACTGATAAAAAAATTGAAAAAGAAAAAGAGAAGTTGATGGTTTTGGAGGAGCAGAAGAAGGGGTTTATGCAAATGTTGTTTGTTTAAAGTTATATAATTTGAGATACTAAACTTAATTGCAAGAAAATTCATGATTTTAAAGAGTGTTACGAGACATTGAGTTTTAGAAACGGAGGTTATTATGACTAATTTAAACCTATTTTACCAAGTCAATGTATTTGGAAATTTTAACAGTATTGATGTATCACCCGAAAACACTTATAAAATAATGACACTATTTAGAGATTACAATTTAATACCTAATAATTTTCAAGAATTTAACCCTTCAGTTAATATTAATCCAGTAATTCGTCCAAGCTTTTCTTCTCCAAATGGAGAATGGATAATTGAAGTCGCTTCAAACAAATTGAAAGTCCAGCAAAATTCTATTAGTCCATCCTCTTCCAACACTTTAAATATTGAAAAATTTAGTGAAAGCGTATCCCAAATACTTAATTTATTTCTGAACGAATTTCCAGTTAAAAGTAATAGAATTTCTTTAGTTACAAAAACTATATTACCCGCATTATCAGAAGAAAAGTTAGATAGTCTCTACAATATTTTTATTGCACAGATCCCCTTTTACCAACAGGCAGCTCCATTTGAATGGAATATTCGATCGGTGGGAAGAATAAATTTTGAATTAGAAGGCACCAACGAATCTATTAACACAATTACTGACATCGGAAGAGTTCAAGGACAAATGGTTGAAAATAATAGGGTGACAGATTTTGATCGAATGTCAATCGATTTTGATATTAATACAATAGCGGAAAATCAATCTACAAGATTTGAGTTTTCTTCAGTACATGAATTTTTAGTTGCAGCAATTAAATCTCGCAACCAAATTTTAAATGAAGTGGAGCTGATAATTCATGATGAAAGAGGAAATAATTAAAGTAGTACCTGCAGAATACGAATCATTTTCTACATCACACGAAAAAAACAATATCCCATCGATTAGAAAAAAATTTAGAGAATCTGGGAATAATGAATTCTTGAAGTCTATTGAATTTGGCTGTAACTTCGAAGATATGAACTCAAAATCAAGGGTGGATAACTGGGGAATAAAGTCAGCATTTAATAAACAATCAGAATTAGACGACATCAATTTTTTTGAAATGAATTCTGTGAATTCATTTACAATTATTTCGAAATCTAAAAAACCTACTTACGTGTCTACAAATTCGATCAATTCTAATGAAGATAACTATTCAGGAGATACAAGCTGGCACGATCAATTAAAGAAAAATAATTTCGAATTTAAAGTAGTGACTGAAAACTTTTTAAATATGATTCGTAATGATATTTTTGAAGCTGGATATTCTTCTTCTTCTGAAGATTTCTTTAAATCTATGTTAAAAGATGACCCTAGTAATACCAAGAAATGGTTAAACTCTGTGTATTTAAGGAATTTTTACGATGTGAAAGTTTTAGTTGGAATATTACACATCATTTCACATATTGATTATGAAGTTGTATTTCCAGAGGGACAAACAATGGCAGTAGCTGCTCTTATGCATCAAGATATAGAAGTAAGAGAATATGCACTGAAAGCTTTTGAAAACTGGGGCCATGCAGAGTCATTATCAATCTTAAGAAATATTAAATGTGAAGAGAATTGGCTGCAGGATTATTTAAATGACATAATAAGTGATTTGACAGAGGGGTAATAAAATGTCACTTTTAGTAAGGAAAATAACGAGGTCAAAATGGCCGGCGGAAATTTCAGAGCCTATAAATATTGATATCCTTAGAGCTGACGCAATCACTAGTTGTTTAAGAACTTCTTCAGATACTTTATCCACTTGGGAAGTTATTAATGCTGACAATATAAATGAAGCGGTTTTAGCTTTGGCTTCTAACTTTGACAAAATAGAGACGATGACAGTTATTGCTATTGAAAAAGATAAAATTTCTGAATATGGTTTTAGTCTAGTTTCTTCAAAGGGATTAACTGTCGTTGAAGATTTAAAAGACAGTCATATTGATGTTTCTAACCTTACATTAAAATCCATTGGCACCTTTGCATCGATTGTTCTAGAAACAATAAAAGATGAAAAGGTGTATAGATTTAGTAAGCGAGAATTAATTGATATAATTTCTAAAGCTGTAGAAACAGATAGATTAGATGTAAAACTTTTAAAAGAAAAAGTAAGGGAACAATTATCAGCATAAAATATTGACTTGGAGTCTCTCGGATAGAAGAAATTCTAAAGAATTTTGAGAATTAATTAAAATTGCGCCCCTGTATAAAAAATAATTCTAAACGATTCAGACAATACATTACAATTTATATTCCATACATTTCCGCATCCGTTGTATCAACAATTTGGATGCGGATTTTTTGTTTTATGCAGGGATATAAATTGTGCGGAAATTGTGTGCGACACAGGGAAGACATGGGAACTGCTGGAAAGAAAATTTTGAAACGAGGCTCTCTTTCGAGCTAACTTTTTAATTCATAACTCCCCAAACTCTCCTGCCAAATACTCCCTGTTAATGATAAACTGAAAAGAAAGATAACGCTTTGAAAGAGCCTGACAAGGAGCACAAGATGACATACTCACTAGAAACTATTTCACAACTGGAGCATTCAAAAGAATTCGCTAGACTACATCAGAAATTCCATCAATTCAACCCGTTGAAAGTGCTGCGGGTCGATCAGTTTGAGATTCGCCATTCGAATATTCTGGCCTGGCTGCTGGATCCGGATGAGACGCATCAATTGGGCGGTTTCTTCCTGAAGAAGATGCTGACACGGCTGGTTATGCGCGCAGAAAACGAAGGAAAAGGAGAGGGAATCGACTTTTTGTCGTTTCTCCATAGTTCATTCCATGACGCCGAAGTGGCGCGGGAAGTGAAGACGCATACCAACCGGTTGATCGATCTGCTCGTGCATGTACCGTCACAAAAACTGGTGCTGGTCATAGAGAACAAATTCCACGCGGGAGAGTCGGACGGCCAGCTTGCCGATTACTTGGCCTATGCAAAACTGCGTTTTCCGGAGAATGGCTATACGATCCTGCCCATCTTTTTGACGCTTGCAAATGAAGAACCTTCGGAAGACAGTTACCTGTTGCTTGGCTATGAAGACGTGCTGGAAATTATCGAACAGCAGCTTGAATTCAATAAGGACACGACTGCAGATGCCATCCATGACTTTCTGTCGTTTTATATCGAAGTCTTAAAGGAGCAATTGGTCCATGATGAAGAGGCTGTGCAGCTGGCTTTGGAAGTATACGAAGGAAATAAAAGCGCAATCGATTTTTTATTTCTTAGTCAAAATAAAAACTTTAAAAAGCAGGCCATCTTTAAAGGTATCTATAAGCAAATTGGAGAGTTCAGCGACAGAGAGAAAACAGCGCTCCGCAAAATCTATGAATCAAAGAAAAAGACGATTGATTTTGTCTTCAATATCGGCAGCAATGTCTTGCGCGAAGCGTTTCTTGAATTTGTCAAAGAAGCAGAAATACCGGAAGAGGCGTATTCTGCAAGTATCCGCTCCCCGAACTTTGTGTTGCCGGACTGGTTCGACTTCGAGGAAACGCTGGGCAAACCGGATTCCGCTTATTGGCTTGGCCAGGCTTTTATCATCTGGTTCGAGAGGCAAGTGGAGAATCGCATAAAGATTACGGTGGAAGTCGGTCCGATCCCTTACGAAGAACGGTATAAATTATTGACGATGCTGGAGAAGCACCGCGTCAGTTTCCAGCAGAATGCAAAGCAGGAAGGCAAGAAGTATACAAAAATCTATACAGCCTGGACAGAAGTCAAAGACTGGGCATCCAAACAGGAAGTGCTGAACAGCATGGTGGAACTTTACAATGCACCTGAAATTAATGATCTATTCCGGAAAATTGCTCTGTCTGTCGAGGGAATGGCACAGCAAGAGGAAGCAGAAAATGATTTAGTTTCAAAAGGACTTGAACAAGAAGAGAAGCTTTCTGAGAAAAAGGTTCCAAATATACCAAGGGCCGCCTTTCAAAAATTCTGCAACGAGAATGGCATCAGTGAAGAGAACCGGAATATTCACCCGCGTTATCCATCGTTCACAGTGCCGGCATTCGCAAAGATTGAGGAACGGTTCGGCTCAACTCGAATTAACTGGTGGTGGCATAACGGCCCGTTCTTATTCTTTTTCGATCATTTGCGTGATGGGCGTTTGAAGCTGGTCTTTGAACTCGGTCCGTTGAACGGTGAACAGCGTGTTGCATTAATCGAGGAGCTGGAGACTTTAGGCGTGACCTTTAAAGCCGTGTCGAAATTAAGGACGGCAAAGTATACCAGACTGTATTCGAATACGAAAGTGGTAGAAGATTGGAAGGATATAGGGCAAGTCAGTGAGGCGATGACGGAGCTTTTTGAGCATTCGAGGTATCAGGAGTTGTTGGGGGTTATTGGGCGGATTGTTGAGGAGAGTTGGGTTCGTTGAAGGTAATGAGCTGTTTCAGCAAATGAATAAAATTTAATAAAAAAATAATTTAATTTACTTTTAGTAGAAAATGGAGGAAACAAAGTGAAATGGATTATTCCAGCTAACAGCAAGATATACGATTATGAAAAAGCATTCAGTACGTACGATCAAATAGATTGGAAGCAAAGTGCAAATTATCAAGTAGGTGACATTATCTATGTTTATGCAACAATGCCGGTTAAAAAAATTCTTTATAAAACAAAAGTAGTTGAAGTAGATTTAGGTCCAGGTGAGAGTTACCAAAATCCTGAAGACTGGATTGATAAAGATGGGTTTGATAAATTCAATGAAGTTAAAAGGTTTGTTCGTTTAGAAATTGAAGACTATGTAGACAATGAGGCACTTTCATTGGATGCATTGCTGAAAAATGGATTGAATGGCGCACCACAAGGCCCATTAAAGGTTAACGAAATTTTATCCAGCTATATAGAAAAGCATATGAGCGGCCAAGTATTCCCCGATGAATTCAAAGAAGAATTGGAAGAAGGTCAAAGAATCACAGTAACTGTGAACAGATATGAACGGAATCCGATTGCCAGAAAAAAATGCATAGAAATTCATGGAGATAGCTGTGCAGTTTGTTCAATAAATTTCGGAGAAATGTATGGAGAAGTCGGGGAAGGGTTTATTCATGTGCACCACATTAAACCGCTTCATGAGATTGGTGAACAATATCTAGTTAATTATGAAAAAGATCTTGTACCGGTGTGTCCGAACTGTCATGCGATGTTGCATCGTAAAGTGAATGGGAAAACGCTGAGTGTTGAGGAATTGAAAAAAGAAATAAGAGAAAAGTAAACAGTGTAATATATGTCTGTAAACCAATATTTCTATAAATGATTATCGTCTCCCTTTGTCAAACTCAAGTCAGTTTAAAAACTATAATTACTTTAAGAAATTGCCGAAGTCATTAACCTCAAGGGTTAATGACTTCGGCTTTCATTTTTTATAAGAGAAAACAATTATATATTTGCGCGCGATATAGGGAGAAAATGGAGATTGCTAGGAAAATTATACTAGATTGATAATTCAGCTGTATAGATTAAGGATTTAAAAATACATAACTCCTTTACGGAAGCCGTTATTATTGGCACAACGCAGGTTAACTGATAGGCGTGATGAGCTTTAGCAGATTACTTTATATACATTGCAGGAGACGCACAATGATGAGATGTTGATGGAGTAACTTGGATATCTCGAGAAATTTAGAAGCAAAAAACTTTGAATTTCATATGGAAATTTCATGTATTTCCGCCTGCCATTTTGTGGTACTATTTATTCATATATAGTTGTTAGAAATTTTTGTAAACTCTTGGATTACTTGAATAAATATCGGCAGATGGACATCTTATAAAATTTAATAGTCACTTCAGAAATCAGGAGGAGTAAATGGCTAAAGTAATGAGGCTTAAAGAGTTAGAAACAGAGATTCTAACCACACAAACAGAGAATACTAAAAAAGGTCTGCTCGGAGAATTGAAAGTACTAAAAAGGTTAAGAGATAATTTGCCAAACAATTATACAGTAATTTGGCAGCCAACTTTTTTAGAATTTAAGCCCGATATACTAGTTATTGAGCCAGAATCTGGGTTTATCTTTCTCGAAGTTAAGAACTGGGACATGGCCAAAGTAGGGAAATTTTATCTTAATGGTAAGGTTGAAACTCAATTTGGTATTAAAAATCCACTGGGTCAAACACAAAACTATATTAATGAACTGCAAAAGCATGTTAATTCTTTAAGTGTAATAGAAAAAGATATCTATCGTGTTACTACCTCGATGGTAGTTTATGCAGGATTTAATCTGGAGGAATTTCTGAAGAGAGCCGAAGTAGCATGTTGGAGTATAGCTGATACCCGCTCTTACTTATCTAGACATATATTTATAGATGAATTGAATTCCAACGTGGCCACGAGATTATTGCAGTCAAAAAAATTTAAAGCAAGTGATCTAGCATCCGTTATTAATGAACAAGAATTAACGGATTTAATTCAAATACTCGGAGCAGAAGGTGCTTTTGTAGAAAAATTTAATGAGAGCAAAGTACTGACAAAGCCCAATAGATTAAAGCAGATCCCAAAAAGTAATGTTAACGGTAACAAGACGTCCTCGACAACAAAGCTTTATATTTTTGGATACATTGCGGTGGTATTTCTATTAATTATCTTTTCCACTTCCTCAGATTTTTTGTACAACTATCCTGATGAAAGTGAAGAAACTAGTCATGAGTGGTTTGAAGAAAATAATTATAGTGATTTAAGGGCTTCGGAAGAAGTGAGTTTAGAAGCAACTGAAGAGAAAGTGAAACTGATGGAAGATATGACTGAGGACATAGAGAGTATAGATGAAATAGAGAAAGAAAGTAACGTAATAGGAATTGAAGAAACATCAATTGTTGAAACTGAAACTAAAGAAGAGGTTTCTATACTTAATGAAAAGAATTCTGCTGGAGCTGCTGAAATAGAGGTTGAAGAAGTTAATGAAATAAAGTCTGGTAGTAACTTCACCTTGGGTTCAACAAAGAACGAAGTTGAAACTATTATGGGTATTCCAACACATATCTCTACTTATAAAAATGAATGGGGATATCAAGGTTCTACTATAGAATTTGATGATAATGATCAAGTGGTTGGATGGACAGATTATATGAAAAACCTAAGTGTTTCATTAGGGAATGCAAAGGGGGGATATTTTTCTTTAGGCTCCAGTAAAGATGAAGTAGTAAATGCAATGGGCACACCAACCTTTATCTCTACTTTTAATAATGAATGGGGTTATGGAGGTTCCACTATCGATTTTGACAGTAATGACATAGTGATTGGATGGACAGATTTTATGGAAAACTTAAGTGTTTCGTTGGGAAGTGCAACTGGTAGCTATTTTTCTTTAGGCTCTACAAAAGAAGAAGTCGTGAATGCAATGGGCACACCGACTTCAATCTCTATATATAGGAATGAGTGGGGATACGGAGGTTCCACTATTGAGTTTGATGAAAATGATGTGGTTATTGGCTGGACTGACTATTTGGAGAAGTTAAGAATTAAATAACAGGAGGATGCACAAAGTGAAAATTACAATGAAAATGAGTCAAGAAGCTTATCCGATTGCAAAGAAAGTTTATTCTGGTCAATTAACTAGAAATGATGGAAAAAGCGAGATCAATCGCGTTTCAGGCATGAGTGAAGGTTCGGCCCAAGCGTATATCACGATTTTCTTAGCTATGATGAATGGAGAAGAGTATAAGCGGGCATTCAACAATGACACAAACAGATTTTTGTTTGAAAGCATCCGCAAAGATTTTGGCAATCATTATTATGAAAATGCACTAAATGCTGCGCAGAAACATATAAATTACTATTCAACGCTTGGTAAGGGGAAGTTAAATGGATTGCAGAATATCGTGAATGAACTAAAGGCTAGAAAATAGAATTGTGAATACTTAAAAAGCTATTCAGAAAATCGTACCTTAAAGAAAGTGAAATTCTAAATAGTTTTTAGAATACACTGTTACTTGGGGGTAAGATTAATTTTTAAGTACTTGTAGTCTAAACACAATAACATATAGACATTTTCAACTCATGCTTTTAATATTGCAAGCAGAGTATAAAAATGAATTATATTAGCCTAGTATTTCGGTTTACTGTTACAAGTTTTAAATTTTTTATAAATTACAGAATATAGGGAATATTTAGAATAAATTGAAAAAACGTAAAATAACTAGAAAGAAAGGGCGTATGAGAATTATGAATATAGAAATAAAAAAAATTAAACGTTTTATTAATGAAAATGAAAAATTTATTGAAGCAATTTCAGCGAAACAGTTTATGAATAAAGTCGAGCTGGACCCAATCGATAAAGTAATACTAGGAATATATATATCTGCTATAGAAAGATCTAAAGCTATAATACTTATGAAAGAAAATAATTTACACTCACCAATATTAAGCTTCTTAAGAATCGTCTTTGAAGGAAGAGTATTTATAAAGTTTTTATTAGAAGATCCTGAAGATGCCCCTAGAAGAGGGAAATTGTTTATGGGTTCAATGTTACAAAAGGAAATAGATACAACTTTGAGTACAATTAATAATAAACATGAATCTACTATTAAAATGACAAACGAGAGAAAGAACTTTTATGAGAATCGTATTCGAAATATTGAAGAAGACACATTGTATAAATATTATATTGAAGAAGCTACAGTGACAAAAAGAAAGAAATGGTATGCAATGATTAATAGCGATGTGAAATCTTTTAAAGATATGTGCATGCATTTCGGAAGGGGGTATAGTCTTAATTATGACCTATTCTATACAACAGCCTCGGATGACATCCATGCAAAAAATGGGGCCTCTAGAGTAAATTTAAAAAATGGAAAGATTTATTTTGATGATCCACTCTCAGACCCTGTATTTGATTTTACAATTAATAAAGTAATTGTTGAAAATTTAATTGATATGTCGTTTCTAATATCTAAGCATTATGATTTAGAAAGAAATTATAATTTATTGTTTCCATCATCAAAGTCTCTTATTAAAAAAACAAGTAACTATACACCGAAATTAAATTTCTAAAAAATCGTGCTCCTGGGTTTAACTCAATTTAGTTTATTATCGAGAATTGAATACAAAAAATGCCTTATAAGTATTCTCAAAAGTTAATGTATATGACTTCACTATTTTTATCTGGAAATTTAACTATTCATGATTGGTCACATCCCGGAGGAAAAACAATTCCAAGTACTTTTAACAATAAACTGCAAATTATAACTTATACAATCCTCCACCGGATGATTCAGTATATAAGGTGTAACTTCTCTTTGTATCCATAAATTATAAATTACGTGTGAATTATGTCGCTCTCCGGGAAGCAAAGCCTAAATCGCTGATAGTTTGCAAATGGTAAAAAAGTTGGCAAATTTAATATATCCAATGAAAAGGTAGAGGTGACATTTCAAATGTCTGAAGATAAAATTTTGAATAATTTAAATGAAATAGATGAAATAGTTCTCTCTAACCCTATATGTGGGGACCTTTCTTTGCAGAAAGTAACTGATGATAAATTGGAAGCCCCCAAAAAATACAAGGAGGTATTTATATCCGATTTGTCATTAATGACAGGTAACGTTTCACAGACGGCATTACAAGTTGCTAACCAAGGTCTGACTTTAGCTCAAATTGCAAAAGAAGCACCACATGGTTTGTTTGCTGCAACTACAAATCCCTCTAATTTATCTAAATTTGCAAATGGAACTACGTCAACCATGGTGCGAGATGCATCTGGGCATTTAGTAGAGCACGCTGGATTTGCAGAGGTTGGTTTAAGTGTTGCAGTCAATCCAGCCATTATTCTTTCAGCAGGTATGCAAGCTATGTCAGCTATTTCAGGTACATATTATTTACATAAAATTAATGCTCGATTTAACGATTTAAATACGAAATTAGAAGAACTATCCAATATGCATCATGATAATAATATCGGGCGCTTAGTCGCAGCGAGAAAAGGGCTGTATGAAATTGCAAATAAAGAATTTATAGATATTGTAGATTTGTCTACTATTAGAAATTATAAAATGACTGCAGATGATGTTAGTCAAGAATACATGTATCGTTTAAGTAGACGAGAGGGCGAATCGAACTCCAAAATTGATAAAGTAATTGAAGAACAGAAACTTAAAGATATTAATTTTACAATCGAGGTAGCTTTTGAGGCTAACAAATTATCTCTATATGCACAATTAATTGAAATCAGAGCAAGAATGAAACTTATTGACCAAACAGAAATTATTGAGGAGCAAACAAGACAATTAAAATATAATTATAGTAATAGTCTATATTTTAATTGTTATTCAAGAGTTGAAGACATTTATTCAGTTAGGCAGCAGCAAAGTAGTGAAAAATTAATTGAAAAAAAGAAGAAGCTTAAAAAGTCAGTGAATGAATTAAAAGAATCCAATATATTTACTAAATATGAGGGGTTAAAGTTTGCTTACAATGGTTGTCGTGTATTTAAATACAAACACGAAGTTGATAGAGCAAACGAAATAATTATGTTAGAGGATGAACACTTGAACAGGGTGAAGAATGATATTAAACAGAACAAAGACAGCGATAAAATAGATAGCATTATAAATGATTTTGTTGAGCTCCCTTATAAGGAAAAAGAAATTCTTTACATTCCCATGAAAAAAAAACAGCGAATATTTGTACAAATTGAAGATGAATAGATAGTCCTGTAACCACTTCAATTTCATAACGCTTTCCTATATAAGAATATCAATTATGTCTTTGGAAAAGATCTATTGTTTCAAATTAACGTTGTATTTATTTATCAGCCTATTGATTTTACTGTTATTTTATAACCTGGAATTCATGGTAGGTTTACAACTTATCGTTCTTCCGGTTCTTATCTGGTTTCACGTGCTTTATCTACTTCGCAGAGAATTTAAAGGGAACTTAAATGAGTGACAGTTATAGGAATTAATATAGAAGAAGGCTGGAGGAATGATTCCATTGCAGATTCATTCCTCCAGCCTTCTTTACTATTGTTGCCCTACTTAGCCACACCCGCTGCTTCAACATCACGGGTGTGGCTTTTTCATTTTATTCATCTCTATAAATTGTGTGGGATTTGTGTTCAGCACAGGGACAATCTGGAGACTGCTGGAAAAACGTATTCATTATTAATGAACTGGTTGAAGAGACGATAAGAAAATTAATTTCTTAGTTCGGCTTTTTTTGTTTCTATAGTCCTTTTTCATCCGTTATTAATCAGGAGATTGTGGTAAAATTATGAAATAATGATAACTATTGTACTTGTCTAAAATTGTGCTTTCTTAAATATATAGAGGTGAGAATATGAAACAAGAATTGGTCCATATGCGGGACAAATTGAATAATATCAGCAAGCGAAATCGCTCAATCGTATTGAAGAAGCTTTACGATAAATGGAGTTTTGATTTGACACGTAGTTCTGTTGAAATTACGGAATCAATTGTAGAAGGGTTAAAGAACAATTCGACAAAGTCTTTTTCATTACTGACAAAAGATGAAGAGAAGGACGCTGCTAATACCCGTAAACTGACAACACTTTACAGAAATATAAAAGGCATTGAAGATGAGACCGGTGTTCATGATTTTTACTTAGGAACACCGTTTGTTTCCGGTACTTTCTCAGATGGCACATTTTTTCAGGCGCCTCTGTTCCTTTATCCGATTCGACTGGAAAAAGATTCTGTTAATAAACAGAAGTTTGTTTTGAAAAAAGATGAAGGAGAGCCGGTTCTCAACCGCACCCTATTCTTAGCGTTCAAAAAAATCGATCAACTGCATTTCTCTGAAGAGATGATGGAAGAAGCGCAGGATTTTGCGTTTAAAAGCGATGCGGAAATCCAGTCATTTCTCTCGAAGTTCCAATTGAATGTGCAGCAGGCGTCAAAGGAATATGTCCCTTTTAAAGAGTACAAGTCGGATGAAGTTCCGCCGAAAAGCCAGTTGAAGCTGATAAAAAATGCGGTCATCGGTCATTTCCCGCAAGGCAGTTCTTCGCTTGTCCGGGATTATGATCAATTAATCAGCCTCAGCCAGGACAGTAATTTATCTTTGATCGGCGATATGCTGAATCCGGAAGATGCAGCTATCGGCGAAAGCGATTGGGATGCGCAAAAAGCTGAGACGGAAAACCTTCGCGAATTCAATCGACTATATTTGTTGAATACGGATGGCTCCCAAGAAGAGATTTTAAAGGAAGCCCGCTATAAAAAAGGGCTGGCTGTTCATGGACCGCCGGGAACCGGGAAGTCGCAGGTAATCGTCAACCTGATTACAGATGCGCTTCATCAGAAGAAAAAAGTTTTGGTGGTGTGCCAGAAACGAGCTGCTTTGGATGTTGTATATCAACGTTTACAGAGCCTTGATTTAACTGGTTTCACTGCTTTGATTCATGATGAAAACCAGGACAGGAAAGCACTTTATGGGAAAGTGAATGAGATGCTTTCATTTAGCATGAATACTGAACAAGATTTGACTCGAAGTCTCCAAACCTTTTCTCAAAAGCTTGAGCAGCAAGAATCGGAACTGAACAGCATCGCTGCAGGACTGCATTCGAAGAATGAGTTCGGTTTTTCACTCTTTGAATTGTATGGCAGAACGCAAAGTGCGGACAGTTCGATTATTTACATCGCTGTAAATTCAGTGGCGAACGAGCTGAACGCTGAAAATCTTGAAGATGTGCTGGCGACGATTTACACCTACGGAGAATGGTATGAGCGATTCGGCAAAGACACCTATCCTTTAAAAGACCGGCTTTCATTTGCCAACTTTGGTATGAAGGAAAAAACGGAGTTTACGCAGAAGATGGCTTATTTGATTGAACAAATGAAAAAAGCGGAAGAGTTTCTAAGCCAGTTGGATACTGATGACATCACTCCCGGCTATACATGGGGAATCCAGCAAGACCTTCTCAAAATACAGCCGGATATTTCTGGCGGTGAACCTCGGACATTGCAGGGATTGCGCCTCTGGTACTGGACAAGCTTTACAGGTAAAAAAATAATTGAAGATCTAAATGACGGCAAGAAGTTCCCAGGTATGAAATCACAGGAATGGCCAAAGATCAAAAAGAGTCTATTGCTGATGAACGACCTTGCGGAAATCACCAGTGATATCAATAAGGAACTGGACGTATTGAAGTATTTACTCGAGCCTTCGAAAGTGGAGAAATACAAGGAAATGGTTTCTGACGGGGCATTGCCTGTTAAGGAACTGGAGCTTATTCAGGAATATCTGCACAGTGATTTTGAAGACTTGCAGCATATGGATGAGTTTGGCCAGCAGTGCAATGACACAGAACAAAAGTTGATCAAGCTGCTGACAGAGAAAAAGAATCAAATCGGTTTTGAAAATCTGCCGGAAAAATGGACAGAAGCACTGCGGCAATCAGTTTATCTATATTGGATTGATAAAGCGGAAAGGAAGCATCCTGCCGTTAAGAAAGTATCCAACTCTGAATACAGCCGTCTCCGGACTTCTTTTGAGGAACTGGTCGAAAAGAAAAAAGAACTGGCCCGCCAGTATTTGATCAATGAGTTGAAGCTGTCTTTGCAATGGGCGCAGGATGCTTTCCGGAATACCTTCAAAGACCTCAAGCACCAGACAGGGAAAAAGCGTCAGGTGTGGCCACTCCGGAAACTGGTGAATCAGTATGCGGATAATGGATTGATGGAAGTGGCACCTGTTTGGCTTGCTTCACCGGAAATCGTATCTTCTATTTTCCCATTGACTGAGGAACTGTTTGACTTGGTCATATTTGATGAAGCCTCACAATGTACGGTTGAAAACGGCTTGCCGTCGATCTACCGTGCAAAACAAGTAATTGTAGCCGGCGACGAAATGCAATTGCCGCCGTCGAATATGTTCATGTCTACAATTGAGAGCGATGAAGACGAAGAAGATTTCTCTTCGAACGACTCGCCTAGTCTATTGAATCTGGCCAAACGCAGATTTGATGAAAAAACGTTGCAGTGGCATTACCGTTCGAAATATGAAGAATTGATCAATTATTCAAACCATGCCTTCTATAATGGTGCCATTCAGATATCACCGAACGTGCAGCCTTATAAAGAGCCGCCAGCCATCCAGTGGATCAAAGTCGATAACGGCAGATGGATCGACCGGGCAAATGAAGTGGAAGCGCTGAAAGTCGTAGAGGTGCTCAAAGAGCTTTTGGTTGCCAAACAGAATAAGTCTGTAGGAATCATCACATTTAACAGCACCCAACAGACGAAAATTTTGGACATGATCGAAAAAGCTGCTATAGATGACATGGAGTTTGGCGCTCTTTACGGAGAAGTAATGAGCAAAGACTTGGATGAACGCGTTTTTGTGAAGAATATTGAAAATGTCCAAGGTGATGAGCGGGATATTATTCTCTTCTCAGTAGGCTATGGAAGAAATGAAGAAGGCCGCGTATACAACCGCTTCGGTTCGCTGAACCAAGAGGGTGGAGAAAACCGCCTGAACGTTGCTGTGACACGTGCGAAAGAAGAAACAATCGTCGTCAGCAGCATCGAACCCGAAGAACTGGAAGTGGCAAATTCGAAAAGCAACGGTCCACGCCTGTTCAAGGATTATTTGAAATACGCCCGAGCTGTTTCCAGTGGCCATATTGAAAGAGTGCAGGAAGTCATCCAAGACGTCAATGAGCTGGGGAACACAACCGTTTCCACATCAGCCCTGCAATTCGATTCACCTTTTGAAGAACAGGTTTATAAACAGCTGAAGAACCTGGGGTACGAAGTCCAAACGCAGGTAGGAATGTCCGGGTATCGGATTGACCTGGCTGTCATCCATCCGAAAGACCCTTCTCAATACATTTTAGGAATTGAATGTGACGGAGCCATGTACCACAGTTCCAAAAACGCAAAAGAACGCGACATCTATCGTCAAAAATTCCTCGAAAGCCGCGGCTGGACCATCGAACGCATCTGGAGCCGCAACTGGTGGAAGAACCAGAGTGCGGAGATTGAGCGAATTGATCAGGTGATTAAGGGATTGGTGAAGAAGGATGAGGTTAAGGCAGAGAAGTTTGCGAGTTTGAAGTGAACAAAAGCTGCTAGTTTTTAAATAAAACTAGTAGCTTTTGTTACAAGCATTAGTAATATTCAAAGGGAGTATATCGAGGGAGGAAACTATTAAAATGAAATTTTTAATGGGAGAAACTGCATTTTATTCAGTCCATTAAATCTTTAGTGTATATTTGCAATTCTTGTGAATTAATTAAATGAATAACATTAAATAAGTAATAAAAAAGTGGCCACTTTTTTAAAAAATATGTTACTATTTTACTGAATACATATATATATTTAGGGGGAAATAACATGGCAGAAAGAGTACTAATTGATAAATTAGAGAACCTTGAAAGTAAACATGGCATTGAAATTAATGTTAATGCCTTTCTAGAGTATAATGACTATAGTGAAAATTTCGAAGCAAAGGTTATCGGTGAAGTATTTGGAGAAATAGATAACGATATTAAAATCATTATCAGTGCTTATAATGATATGGGAGAAATTATAGGAACGGGATACACATATATAGATGAAGATAGCTTCGAAGGTATCCAACCTTTTTCAGAGACGATTGATGCTCCAAAAGGTGAAGTAATCTCGAAACTAAGAATTTATCCACAAAAATCTTAAATAATTTTAAAAAGAAGTCTCTTCATAATAATTTATGAAGAGACTTCTTAATTATACAGAGGTGAGAAAATGATTATAATTGATAAACTGCAAAAACAATTCTTGCTAGAAGCTAAAAATTCACCGATTCTTCTTTCAGATTTGGCAAGTATGGAAACCTATATTGCTGAAAGTTATCAAGAACGTTCAATTATAGAGCTTTTACAAAATGCTGATGATGCACTTTCAAGTAGATTTTTGATAAAAAAAATTAATAATACGATTATAGTTGCGAATGACGGAAGAGAGTTTTCTGAAGAAGATATTACAGCTGTTTGTAGAAGCGGAGCTTCTACAAAAAAACGAGGAAGTACCACAATTGGTTATAGAGGAATCGGGTTTAAATCTGTAGTCAATTTAGCTGATAGAGTACATATTTTAAGTAAAGACATAGGTTTGACTTTTTCTAGAGAGCTGACCAATGAATTACTAGAAGAAAGAATAAAAGTACCATTAATTAGAATTCCCCACACATATAGTCCTTTTCAAGATCATACAGCTTTAATAAGCGAGTTGTTTGAACAAAATTACACTACCATTTTTATTTTTGAAGAACTTAAAAGGGATAATTTAGAAAGTGAAATTGAATATTTTGATTCAAGTTCGTTATTATTTCTAAAAAAAATCAAACAACTTGAATTTGATGCAAATATTGAAAAATTAATAAGTGTCAAAAGAAAGATCGACGGGGAGCAAGAAATATTAAGTGTTACTGAGGACGGTATTAAAGAAAATTGGTTAGTTTGTCGTGAAGAAAGTAATAAGATAGAGGCAATAGCTTTTCTGTTAGACGAGAACATGAAAATTGAAGCAGTCGATTCTTCACGATCTGTAGCTCATTCTTTTATGCCTACAAAAGATAGCGTTGGATTGCCTATAAAGATCAATGGCGATTTTTCTACAGATCCTTCAAGAACAAAAGTCGTTTTCGATGATGCTACATTCCACTCCATTGAAATTTGCTGTAAATTATTAGTGAAAACAATAAAGAGTCAATTTAGAAAACAAGAGTTTTCAGGACTATTTGATGTTCTATCAGAAAAGAACGAAAGTATCTATTCTAGGTTTTCGCAAACTCAAAAATTTAAAGAATATTTTATTAATAAATTCAATTCAATTTTAAATGTCGATCAGTGGTTTATAGATGATGACAACAATGCATATACAACTCATGAGTTAAAAGTAAATCCACTTTGGCTAAATAAAGAAGATTTTTTATCTATCACAAAACGGACAAGGTACTTTCCAATTGACAAAAATTATGAAAGCCGATTTCCTGGATTATTGAAGTTTGCAGAGAGTTACGGGACGGCCCAATTAACTTTAGAGGAGGTTTTAGAGGGTTCGAAAAGTCATAATCCTACCATTAATGGAGGAGTAGAAATATTAACGGAAAGTGTAAAAAAATATCGGTTTCAATTAAATTCTGAGATTAAAGAATTATTGAAAAGCGCTAAGTTTTTATTTTTTGAAAGTAAAGAATTCCTTTCAATTAATCAGCTTGAAGGCGGGGAAATTATAGATAAAGTATTTCTGGAAAAGCTGAATATTAAAATAAATGATAAGAATGATTTAGAACACTTCATAAAAAATTTGGATATGCCGATACCTATTAATCTTCTAACAGAAATAAAAGTAACTTATGGAAAAGATATTGAAAGTAGTAATAACATTATTGCTAAATTCAATACAGAGCAGAAGACAGTCATTAGGAATGAAAAGTTACGAGATAATGAATCTAAATATAGTAATTCATTAAAAAAATGGCGGAACGTAGAAACGAATCTAGCAAGATTTTTAGAGATGGATGAAAGCGTAGATAAAGTTCTAGATGTAAGCAAAAGTAATTTGGGCTATGACTTAGAAGTATACAGGGGTAATGATATTGAATATATCGAAGTAAAGAGTGTTGATAGTATGGGTGCAACTATATCAATGACTAATAACGAATATTCCACTGCAAATGAATTAAAAGATAAGTTTATCTTGGCTATTGCTAAACAAACGACTGATAATTTAGAGGTATGTTTTATAAAAAATCCAATATATAATCTTAATTTAACTAAACGAGTAACTCGGTGGGAATGGATTTGTGATGAGTACTCAGGAAAAGTTAATCACTTTGAGTTTTAAATCCTGTAAATTGCCAACTCAGTAGAATATGGCGGAAACTCATGAATATCTATGGGGAATCGTCATTCAGTATCATACCTAAACCAGTTTATTTACGATAATTGCATGAAGAAAAAGAGAAACCCCTAATCCCAGGGGTTATCACTAACATATATGACCTTAGTATTTTAGCGCGAGAAGTTAAATTTACATAACTGCTCCTGTGCCAAAGAGGATTTTAGAATGCTAGAATTTCCATTCTATTAAAATCATGTCTCTGTGTTAAAAACAATACTAAACGATTCAGGCTACACAACAATTTATATTCTATAAATCTCCGCATCCACTCTATCAACCATAGGGATGCGGATTTTTATTTGTGTTTCACACAATGACAATTTGGCATTGGAAATTTTGCTGCTACCTGGGAAGCGCATAATTCATCTATATACTGCAGATGAGATTAGAATAGTTCTGGGTTTTTATGCAAATACTACAATTCGTCAATCTAGGTATGTTTCTACTTTAATGTCAATTCCCTGTGCTTTAACTACTCTCGAAAATTCACTGGCATAAGCACAAGCTTTTTCTACTGATTGTGTTTTATGAGAAATTGTTATAATAAAGTGCTCGTCTGAAAAAAAACCTTTTTCATTTTTGTTTAGCCATTGAACAAAATCATGTTTAATTTCAGTGAATAAAATTAATGCTCTTCCTAATTTACCTCCTAGATGCACTTCTTGGGTGGGGTGTAGAATCACAGGGGTAGGCATGTGATTCTCGCTTGCCATTTCTCCAGATGTAGTAGCGATGCGATACAATTCTTTCCATCTATCTTCACCAATCAATTTCTTTGAAATTGCCATTTCAGGTCTATTAAAATCAGACATATTATATATCAGTGGCTGAGGGATTGGATGAACTGTTACCAGTTGCATTGACTGGTAAGGACGAATAATCCAAGCAGTACGAATATTTGCATTTATTCCATTTAAACCGGCGATTACTATATCCACATGATATTGTATACCATGTTCTCCGACTCGTATTTCATGAACTTCACCTTCATTAACAGCTAATTTAATCTGCTCAGCTAGATATTGCCAATCGTCTTTTTCAATATTAAGAACTTCTTTAAAGAATTTAGCCTTGGCTCCTCCTGTCACATGGTCAAGGTTTAAAGCATAATCGACAAGTTTTTGTGTAAAATCGCGTCCCTGTGTCAAACACGATTCAGTTTAATCACTGCAATTGTATAGAGAAAAAGCCGTATTCAGTGACCTCTAGGTTAACGGATACGGCTTCAGTATTTTTATTTGAGAAAATAAATATTCATAATTTGTCACGACACAGGGACAATCTGGAGACTGCTGGGAATTGTGTCGCTCCTGGGAAGAAAACCGGGAAACATGAATCTACTACAAGGGGTCAACTTTTATATTTGCGTTTACAAGTAGATCCTATAAATATGAATAAATATCTTACTCCTTGAACTCTCCTGCCAAATACTCCCTATTAATGATAAACTGAAAAGAAAGATAACGCTCTGAAAGAGCCTTATAAGGAGTACAAGATGACATACTCACTAGAAACAATCTCGCAACTGGAACATTCCAAAGAATTCGCTAAACTGCATCAGAAATTCCATCAATTCAACCCTTTGAAAGTACTGCGGGTAGATCAGTTTGAAATTCGCCATTCGAATATCCTGGCCTGGCTGCTGGATCCGAATGAGACGCATCAATTGGGCGGTTTCTTCTTGAAGAAAATGCTGTCGCGACTTGTAATGCGTGCAGAGAACGAAGGAAAAGGAGAGGGGATCGACTTTTTGTCGTTTCTCCACAGTTCATTCCATGATGCAGAAGTGGCGCGGGAAGTGAAAACGCATACCAACCGCTTGATCGATTTATTTGTTCATGTGCCTTCTCAGAAACTGGTGCTGGTCATAGAGAACAAATTCCACGCGGGAGAGTCGGACGGCCAGCTTGCCGATTACTTGGCCTATGCAAAACTGCGTTTTCCGGAGAATGGCTATACGATCCTGCCCATCTTTTTGACGCTTGCAAATGAAGAACCTTCGGAAGACAGTTACCTGTTGCTTGGCTATGAAGACGTGCTGGAAATTATCGAACAGCAGCTTGAATTCAATAAGGACACGACTGCAGATGCCATCCATGACTTTCTGTCGTTTTATATCGAAGTCTTAAAGGAGCAATTGGTCCATGATGAAGAGGCTGTGCAGCTGGCTTTGGAAGTATACGAAGGAAATAAAAGCGCAATCGATTTTTTATTTCTTAGTCAAAATAAAAACTTTAAAAAGCAGGCCATCTTTAAAGGTATCTATAAGCAAATTGGAGAGTTCAGCGACAGAGAGAAAACAGCGCTCCGCAAAATCTATGAATCAAAGAAAAAGACGATTGATTTTGTCTTCAATATCGGCAGCAATGTCTTGCGCGAAGCGTTTCTTGAATTTGTCAAAGAAGCAGAAATACCGGAAGAGGCGTATTCTGCAAGTATCCGCTCCCCGAACTTTGTGTTGCCGGACTGGTTCGACTTCGAGGAAACGCTGGGCAAACCGGATTCCGCTTATTGGCTTGGCCAGGCTTTTATCATCTGGTTCGAGAGGCAAGTGGAGAATCGCATAAAGATTACGGTGGAAGTCGGTCCGATCCCTTACGAAGAACGGTATAAATTATTGACGATGCTGGAGAAGCACCGCGTCAGTTTCCAGCAGAATGCAAAGCAGGAAGGCAAGAAGTATACAAAAATCTATACAGCCTGGACAGAAGTCAAAGACTGGGCATCCAAACAGGAAGTGCTGAACAGCATGGTGGAACTTTACAATGCACCTGAAATTAATGATCTATTCCGGAAAATTGCTCTGTCTGTCGAGGGAATGGCACAGCAAGAGGAAGCAGAAAATGATTTAGTTTCAAAAGGACTTGAACAAGAAGAGAAGCTTTCTGAGAAAAAGGTTCCAAATATACCAAGGGCCGCCTTTCAAAAATTCTGCAACGAGAATGGCATCAGTGAAGAGAACCGGAATATTCACCCGCGTTATCCATCGTTCACAGTGCCGGCATTCGCAAAGATTGAGGAACGGTTCGGCTCAACTCGAATTAACTGGTGGTGGCATAACGGCCCGTTCTTATTCTTTTTCGATCATTTGCGTGACGGCCGTTTGAAGCTGGTCTTTGAACTCGGTCCGTTGCACGGCGAACAGCGCGTTGCATTAATTGAGGAACTGGAAGCTTTCGGAGTGCCCTTTAAAGCCGCGTCGAAATTGAGGACAGCCAAATATACCAGACTGTATTCGAATACGAAAGTGGTTATAGATTGGCAGGATACAGAGCAAGTCAGTGAGGCGATGACGGAGCTGTTTGAGCATTCGAAGCATCAGGCGTTGTTGGGGGTTATTGGGCGGATTGGTGAAGAGAGTTTTGTTCGTTAAGAGATGGCAATGGTTTTTCTGATAATTAAAGGTACTACAATAAATAAAAAGTTTTTTCACTTCATATAATTAATTTGATTTAGGAGGAATAACAATGGCTCCCAAAAACATAAAACCACTAATAGATGTTGCAAAACAACACGGACCAACAGTAGGGAAATTTCTTTATAAACATGCCGGAGAGATTAGTTCGGCTTAGGAAAAATCGCTTCCCTGTGTAAAAAATGATTCTAAACGATTCTGACAATACACAACAATTTATAATCTATACATTGCCACACCCGCTGAATCAACATCGCGAATGTGGCTTTTTTCTTTTATTTATCTATATAAATTATGTAGGAGCTGGGCGGAACACAGGGAACAATTGGGGACTACTGGAAATTTCCTCTGCTATATAGATTTTTCGGGTCCCTGAGTGGAGTATTTAAAATCAGACGATCCATTTAAGGAAATCAGGATTATTGGGCACAGCGACGGTTCGCTGATTTCATAGTAGCAGCAGAGCGAGCTTCAGCCGATTCATTTTATCTCCATTAATGCTGATCCTGATTATTGATGGCACAGCTGATTGGCAGGTGCCGGTATCGATGCCAAAAGTTTTCATATGGCGGTAAATAGCAATCCCAATCTACTGTTGATGGGTGAGTTGATGCAGGGAGTTGTTCAATTTTAGAAAAATAATATACGATAAAAAGCTGCAAAGTGACTCGCAGCTTTTTTGTAGAGTTTTTCAAAGATATATAAAAACACCTGTCTTGTTGGATTCATCCAACAAGACAGGTGCAGATCAATACAACGTCAAGCCCATGTTTTCTTCGCGCGATCCAGTTCGAAGCGGATACGCTCAATATGCGGCTGTTTGGTCAACAGACTGACTACAATCGTTACGATTGCAGAGATGAAGATGGCAGGCAATGCTTCTGTCATGATCCAACTGATTTCAGGTGCAATACTCTTCCAAACAACTACAGTAATGAAGCCCGAAAGCATACCGGAAACCACTCCGGCATTGGTCAAGCGGTCCCAGTAAAGTGAAATTACTAATACTGGAGCAAATGTCGCTGCAAGCCCGGCGGATGCATACACCGTAATCCAGAAGATAGATGTTGTATTGGTAATCGCCACAACAGTTGACAGAATTCCGACAACAACGATGAAGAGGCGAGTGACCATTACGATTCGTTTATCTGAAGCATTTTTATCGATATACTTCTTATAGATGTCCTCTGCAAAAGTGGAACCGGCAGAAAGCAGCTGGGAATCGGCTGTAGACATCAATAATCCAAGGAACACGGAAATCATGAACCCAGCAAATAATGGGTGTGTCAATTCCACAAGGGCAATAGGGAAAATATATTCTGGGTTTTCAATGGCAGGGAAGATGACTCTGCCGGAGTAACCTACGAGGAATGCACCCCAGTAAGTGATACTTAAAGCAGTCAACGTAATTGCGAAAGACTTTTTAATTTCAGATGAACTTGAGATGGCAAAGAAACGGATCGTATCATGCGGACGGCCAATGATGGCAACTCCAAGTGTCAGGAATCCGAATATCATTCCGAATAATGTGGATCCGCCAGCTCCCATACTCGCTGTTGTGAGACTGGCGTCTGAAGCGGCAACTTGCGCTACGACTTCCGACCAGCCGCCGGCATGGATTATCATATAGATTCCAAGAATTGCCGTCCCTATTACCACTAGGATTCCTTGGAAATAGTCAGTAAGAGAAACACCCGCAAATCCACCAAACAGGCAGTAGAAGGTAACGACAATGCCCGCAATGATGATGGCGACCAGTGGGCTGACACCAAATACGGTTTCGATTGTCATACCGCCTGCAGCCAATTGGGAACCGACGTAAGCGGACATGAAAACTACGATAGAAAGTGCGGAAATAGCGCGAATGATATGTGCATTTCCTCTTACGCGTTTAACGAAATAGTCTGTATATGTGTAGGCCCCGACAATTTCCGAATAGTTTCGGATCCGTTTAGCGATGAACAGGTATGAAAAAGCAAATCCTAAATTATAACCGATTAATGTATAGAAGGAAGATGGCCCCATTGTATAGACCATGCCTACAAAACCAATTAGAACAAAAGCACTCATTCCGGAGAATGCATAACTGATGGCTGTTACCCAGCTGCTCATTTTTCTGCCGCCAAGATGGAAGCCTTCGCGAGAGTCGGTGAAGCGGTATGAGTAAACCCCAATTCCAACAATAAAGACAAAATAGAGGATTATAGGAGCGAGAAGCATCCAGTTCATTGTTCATCCCTCTTTTCTGTAAGATTATGCTGAACATCTTTATCGCCTTTCAGGTAATACAGAATTGAAAACAAAGTAATAACAAAGGGCACAATCACTACAACAAGCCAAGCACTTAAATCCCAACCCAATACCATATGAATCACTCCTCAATCTATTTTTCTTCGGATAATACCTCAGTTTAAAAGAATACGCCCACTTCAGCAGGATAGGCTTAAGAGATAAGCTTGAACAATTCATCCAGGTTCTTTTCATCAATTTCCCGTTTACCGTTCTCAATTTCCGTTATCAGCTGAACCAGTTGCTGGAGGAGCGGCATATCGAAACCGAGTGCCTGTCCTTCCGCAATAATCGGGTTCAATTGTTGCGGAACTTCTGTTTTCCTTTTTCGAACAGCCAGGTCACGCCAAATGCCGGTGCGAGTTTTTGTATAGCTTCTCAGACGTGCAATCAGCGGAGCAAATGGATTATGCTCGGGATGATGCTCCGGGTACACACTGGAAGGTTTCCAGTCATCGAATTCTTCCGGATCGACGCCTTTGCTGTCAGCAACCTTTAAGACTTCCTGGCCAAGAGCTACGACAAGTGGGCGATATTCCATGTCTTCGATAAATTCTGCTATCGTCAGATTTGTGGTGGCTGAAGCGGTTAGGATGGAACCGTAAGCAAGCTTGCTCCATAAATAGCCGAGAATATTGTCGGTAATTTTTGCGTCTCCCCAGGACTGTAAAGCCTGATGGAGTTCCTGGATTCTTTCGGTTTTCTGGCCATCCAATTCACCGATATACAAGCTGCCGACGCCGCCATAGGAGATGACGCCAGGTTCCAGGTAGTCTGCAAAAAGGTTGATAAAACAGCCGAGTGTACGATGTTCCCCGATAATTTTCGCTATCAATTCTTCATTCAGGCCGTTTTGGAATGAAGCGACATAGCTGTCTTCATCCAATAGATCGGCGAATCCTTTTACAGCTTGTTCGGTATGCAGCGCTTTTACGGCCAGCAATACTTTCTTGAGCGTTTTTCCTTCTGCCCTGTATTGCTCCAGCGTATATGCTTTAGCGAAAACATTGAACTTATCGTCTTTTTCTTCGATGGTGATGCCTTGTTCGTTGATCTTTTTGACATGGTCTTCATTTACGTCGATGAATGTGACATCATGTCCCCCTTTAATCAGATAAGCTCCAACGACGCCACCGATGGCACCGGCTCCTACAATGGTCAATTCAATTTTTTCAGTCATGGGACTGCTCCTTTCAATAAGCAAGATTGTAAACACCGGGCAGTTTAAGTTCAGCACCCAGAAGGGCAGCTGCTTCTTTCGTCCAATAAGGATTGCGGAGCATCCCTTTACCGATGGAGACGAGGTCTGCCATTTCTTCCTGCAGGACCATCTCTGCAACTTTCGGATCCTGCAATTCACCGACGGAGATGACGGGAACGTTATATAAATCCTTCAGTTCTTTGGCGTAAGATGTCTGATAAGCAGGGTATACTTCAGGCCTGACCGGAGCATCTCCGCCCGTTGATACGTCGAGCATATCAACGCCGGCTTTCAGGAAATGGCCAGTAAACTCTTTTGCAAAGTCGAAGTCATACCCGCTGGCACCGTATTCTTTTGCTGAAATGCGAAGGATCAAAGGCATGTCCGCTGGCATTTCACTTTTCACTGCTTCAATCACGCGCAGCGGGAAGAGATAGGGATCACCATAGAGATCCTGCCGTTTATTTGATGCTGGTGACAGGAATTGATGTAATAGATAGCCGTGGGCACCATGTAGTTCAATAGTGTCGAAGCCGGCATCGACTGCAAGCTTTGTACTTTCTGCAAATCGTTCAATAATTTCGTCCACTTCGGAAGTTTCCAACTCTCTGGGAACCGGAGACGAATCTGAGAACGGAATCGGAGAAGGCGCTACGATATCACTGTTTTCAATAGTGGATTTCCTTCCGGCATGAGCGATTTGAATGGCACTTTTTGAACCATATTTATGGATTTCTTCATTAATTTCCTTGAATTTCTCCTGCTGCTGGACGTTGTACAGGCCGAGACAATTATCGGTGATTCTGCCGCGCTTTTCGACATTTGTCATTTCCGTCATCACAAGTCCGGTTCCCCCGATGGCACGTGAAGTCAGATGAACAAGATGCCAATTATTCGGTAGTCCGGTTCCGTCTTCTGCCTTATACTGGCACATGGGCGACAGGACACTGCGGTTCGGCAACTGAAGATTTTTTAGTGAAAATTCTTCGAAAAGTTTAACCATTTTGTATTTCCTCCCAATTCTTTAACGTTTGTTCGCTTAACTCCAATGCTTCACGCAAATTGAAATTCACTTCATTAATGTTACGACGAATAGTCGTTAGCAAACTGTAGTATGCAGGTGACGGCTCATGCTGTTCCAATTGTGAAATCTCCGCAAGCAGTGGAATAGGCATTTTCGGAGTCGCGGTGTCATGACTGAACCGATTGCCCCCGACATAATTCAGTCGTACGAGAATCCTGGAGAGCTGTTTATTCCAGTGGTTGTATGTTCGGATCGAGTGTGCTGAAGGGAAATCAGCTGCATGAACGAGATCCGTCAAGCGTTTGACGGTGGTGTCCAATTTTTCAAGCCTATTCAGTGCGATGCCGAGCCATTCAGGTTCAGGCAAAGAGCGCTGGTAATTTCTGATGAAACCGGTGATTTCCTTTATCGCATTTTGCTGCTTGATTGGAAGGAGTGGGTTCGTGCATATTTCCAGTACTGTCGCCAAGTAGATTCGGCAATCTCTTTCAAGGAGTACCGGATCAAGCTTGTCAATTGTATCTTCAGTCGTATGCCACCACCAGCCAAAGCCGCCAGCTTTTCCGTCACCAAATAACTTTGAAAAAGCCTGCGAAGCCGGATTATCGGATTTCACTTGTTCGGAAAGTCCCATCAGCAGGGAAGGGACACCCATCCCCCAAAATGACTGGTCGCCGGCTTTGCCATATCGCGTCGAATTGAATTCCTGATCGGCATATTTCAGGATAGGTTCTGCAACTATATCTTTTGTCTCCGCCATTGCATTTGCTTCAGACAGGACGGAGGAATTCTTGCCGCCGACTGAATCGATATTGAGGTGAAGCACACAATTATCATATAAATCTTCCCAGTGCTCATCGGCATATAGCGCAGATCCGGCGTAGCGGCCGTGGGAATGTCCGGACCAGAAAGCCAAGCGCAGCGAGCGGTGAAGCTTCGTTTTATTGGTTCCGATAATCCGGGCGACTTCCAGCATCGTTGCATTGGCACTGCCGTTATCCATCGCACCATGGTGCCAGGAATCGATATGCCCTGAAAACAGGACATAAGGATTTACATCTTCAGAGGCTTTATAATCTGCAATTAATGTAGGTATATCACGCCACGCAGTATCGACTTGGGTCATAATTTCTGCCAGCAGTTTTTCCTCCAACGAAAGTTTCGCTTTCAGTATTTCGCCATCTGCGAATGTAATGGATACTGCTGGGATTTTCGGATATTGCCCTAATTGATCGAATGCCGGATTGCCCCAGACAGTGGAGACGATCATCTCGTGCGTATATTCTGCATTGATGAAAATCACTGCTTTGGACATATGGGTTTGAGCTTGGAGCAATGCACCGGGCGTAGCCAATCCATCTATTAACAACACTTTGTCGGCTAAATCAGGATCCCTCACCAGCGGGAATCCATTTTCCATATAAACGATTTCACCTGAAACCCCTATTTCTGGCGTCGAGGGGGCCATAGAATGAGTAATAGATGTATAGCTTACTCCGTTGATTTGGAGTTTTGATTCCATTGGCAGGCTAATCAAAGCTTTTCGATGGTAGAGATTTGTTTCAAAGCCGAAAGATTTTAATTGTTGTTCGGCGTATCGGAAGGCTCGAAATTCCTCTTCTGAACCGGATAAACGTACTTCTTTTGAGATTTCTTCCGTAAATTCCATCAATGATTGTCGGCTGATTTGACCGAGCAATCTTTCATGTGATTCAGTCATTTAAACCGCCGCCCTTGCCGTAATGAATAAGGAGATGAGTCAGTAAAGCTGCCCGTTCACTCATCTTCTCCAATACAATTTGTTCGTCGATTGCGTGTGCCCCGCGACCCACTGCCCCGAGACCATCCAAAGTCGGTGCGAGAGGTGCTGTGAGATTGCCGTCACTGCCACCGCCGGTCTCTTTCTCTGTCAGTTCAATATTTAATCGGGTTTTACCGATTTCTTGGGCGGTCTGGAATAATTCAAGGACGCGGTCATCTCTTTCAAGTGGAAAACGATTGACTCCGCCCCTAGCGATTACTTCAGTTCCTTTAAAATGAGGCTTCAGGTTCTGGATAATCGGAATGACACGGTCGAATTCGCTTTTTGTCTTCGCCCGGACATCTAGCGTTGCTTGGGATTTTTCTGCCACTACATTGTTCGCAGTGCCGCCGGAGACTTTACCGACATTGAATGTCGTCCCTTGTTCATAATCGTTTAATGAATTGAGGAACAAGGTTTGATAAGCCAGTTCCGTAATGGCGCTGCTGCCTTCTTCGGGCGCAATTCCTGCGTGGGCAGATATCCCATTGACTTCAATGTCATAAATCGCGACACCTTTTCGGGACGTCTTCAAACTGCCTTCATCGGATAATGCGGGTTCCAGGACAAAGACCGCATCACTCTTTTTAGCTTCTTCTTCTATATAAGTCCGGGAAGATGGATTACCGATTTCTTCGTCAGAATCAAAAAAGAAAACGACTTTCTTATCCAGCTCTATTCCTGCATCCTTCAATGCCTTTAAAGCGAACAGACCTTGAATAAGGCCGGATTTCATATCAAAAACTCCGGGTCCATAAGCGATGCCGTTCTCTTTTTTGAATGGCATCCTTTCAAGTGTGCCTTTCGGCCAGACGGTATCGAAATGGCTGAGGATGAGGAGTTGGGAATCCCCTTGCCCAAACTCGCACCGTACATGGTTGCCATATTGATCATCCGGTATGAGGGTGGTTGTTCCACCGGTCAAATTTTTGAATGTCTGGGATAGCCACTCAGCCACTTCGTCAAGCGCTTCCTTATCGTGGGAAGGGGACTCCATCTCCACCAGGGTTTTTAAATAGTCTTCCATCAGCGATTGCTGGCTTTGCAAAGTTTGAAAAATTGGATCCATATGTTCTCCTCCTGTTGTCAAAGTGAATTCATTCTACTCGATGACGAAATTCGTATCGGTGTAGTATTTATTGATTGAGCGGACACGTAAGGAAATCTCTTCTTCGTATTTGGATTCAATACCTGACGTAATCAGGTTAATCAAGCTCATCACGGATGAAATAGAAATCATCGCTTCAGAGTGAATCCCGATGTCGGTAGTTAGGCAAATATCCGCTATGCGTCCAGTGGGAGAAAGCTTCCTGTCCGTAATGGTTAGAATTTTTGCTCCCTGCTCCTTTGCGTGTTTGCCGATATTCAATGTACTAACAACATAGCTTGGCATTGAAATTAGGATGAAGACCGTTTCTTCAGGTTCCGTCAGCAGCAAATTATCAAAAGAAGCATTAAGTTCATTCGATAGCAAGGTGACATTCTCACGCATCATGCTGAGTTTGAGATAGAACCAGTAAGCTGCAGCGTAGGAAGCCAAGTTACCTACAATCTTGACATGCTTAGTGTTCATCAATAAATCAGCGGTTTGCCAAAAATCGTTCCGGTCCATGCCTTGCATTTGCTGTAAGATTTCCATCTCCCTTGTAACTATCTTATTTATGAGATCTTTATTTGGATCATCGAGCTGGAGAGGGGATCCCTGTAAATTTTCAGGATTTGTATCTGCCAAAAATTCCGCCTGAAAGCTTTTTTGCATATGTGAAAAACTTTTATAATCAAGTGAATAAGAAAAGCGGATCACTGTGGCTTCACTGACATCAATTCTTTTAGCAATCTGGGAAGCAGTCGAAATGCTGAACTCCACGTGATTTCGCAAGAGGTATTCCGCTACTTTCTTCTGGCCTTTCGGAAGTTTTTCGTAAATTTCAGTAACTCGGGATTCTACGCTCATTATTTTGCCGCCTTTATTAATGATTTTTTTCATTCATTCATTTTTATTTATGAATTTTTTGATTCTTTACACTATAAAATAATAATTTTAAAAATTCAAGCTAATTTTTAAACTATTTTAATTTTTATGATAATTATTTTTTCAAAGTGACTTCTTATAGTGTCCAAATATGTAATCGCGATATGAATTAAAAAGTCTGAACTAGGAAAGCACTGTATAAAAAATTCCCTGCAACTTTGAGGTTTTAAAATATTCATGATTGCTGGAGAAGTGCAGAATTTTCGGAAGAAGCTATAGGTTGCAAACTCCATCACGAAGAAATCAAGCCTTATAAGAATTGAATTCAATTCTTTTCTTCCTTTCGAATAAGTTAAGCTTATCCAGTGAGGCGGAGTGTATAGTTAACGGTGATCTTACATCGAAAAAGAGTTCTAGCATATTCAACTATGCAAGTTTAGTGGATTAAAAAACGCCTCCCTGAAAACCTAAAAAAAAGACCACCATCTCCGAATTAAAAGATTCGGAAATGGTGGTCTTTAAATTTATAGTTTCTACATACCTGTGCAAGCAGCATCCATACATCGGGTAGGAATATTTAATATACTTCATCTAAATGTAGCATGTCGATCTTTAGAAGCTTAATATCTTTTAACTGAAATTAATAGAAAGTTTATATAAAGTCTCTTTCAATGGCTTCTATAGATTTTCCTGTTTGTTTAAAAATAAATTCATGTATGTCTTTTATATTCTCTTCAACAATTGATTTTTTGTAAGCATTTAGTTTTCGTTCATAACCTTCGAAATAATTGCTTGTATAATTTGGGTTATTGAATAATTTTAGGTACTCATGATAATCCATTAACCTTATTTTATCTTCGATTTGAATCAATATTTTTTTCCAGTCTTCTCTTCGTTTAGAATGAAGTGGTTTTTTAAATGCAATTTCCTCTTTTTCTTCATATTCAATTTGTGAAATGAAAGAATCAACTTCATCTTTGTAGTTAACTAATTGTAATCGGTTTTGCCGAGACAAGTTACCTAATATATCGTTTTTGTATTCAGAATATCGTCTTTTTCTAAAATGTTCTTTTGTGTCCGAAGTATTTTTTCTGTCACTGATAACTTTTTTTGCTTTCGCTGCACCAGCACCAACAATAGGAGCAGCTCCTAATATAACTTCTTTGTTATCCTTTATAGCTTTGATTGCTTTAGGACCATGGTTTTTGGCGATATTAACAATTAAATTTACTGGTATTTTAGCCATCCAATACACCTCATTCAAGTTGATTTTTGTTCAAAAATATAATAGTTCATATCAAAAAAAATTCGCTAGCTGTCATATTACATCTATTAGCATTTAATATAGCTTAAAAGAAAAAATATGCCCTTTCCTTAACAGAAGGAAACTACAATATTCCCATATCGAAAGGCTTTATATTTTCTATATTACACTATTAATCCATCTCACCCTGAATTTTCAGGTTAAAAGCCTGGTTATGACTCCAAATTAAATAAATGGTATCTAGCAACACTTTATAAACGAAAGCGCTGAAAAATTACTTCTCCTTCAAAACGCCCGCTGTAACCAGATTAGTCAAAGCGCCTTTGTTCTTAAATCTGAAGTATCCGCTTAAACGGTTTAAGTCTTTTTGGGTTAAAGAAGCTAGATCAGTGGCAAGTTCATATTCATTTTCCAGCTTAGTGAGTAAAGTCTTGGCAAACTCTACTTGCTTTGGAGTTAACAGTTTGTCTGCTTTATTCTCATCTTCATTTTTGATTGCAGCTTTTTTCTTCTCTTCAAGAGGGAAGATGGTTTGGTTGATTTCTTCAGTGTATTTTCCTGCTTTAATCCAAGCTAGGTCTTCTTTGTTTAAAGCAAACCATTCTCCTTCAAGTCTCTTGGCAGCAAAATGTTTGTGGAAAGCGGCTTCTGTCTGATGATGATTGCCGGTTTTTATCAGGAAAATAAGTTTATTTTCAAAAGGCAATTTTACGCCAAAGACATTCATTCTTTTCTCCAGGTTTTTTGTCTTGCCGATCTTGAAAGAGCCGTTCATGTATTCCTGTACGAAGTAAACATATCCAGGAGCTTTACCCTGGAGGTCAGGGGCTTCGATAATTTTTTCAAGTTCATATTGATTTGATTCGAAAAGGTAAATCTTCTGATGTGGAACTGCTGTTGGAGCCATTGTTGGTTGAGGAGCAGTGTTACTCGAAAAAAGTTTGCTGAAAATGTTTTTAACCATATATAGATAACCTCCAAAGTGGTTTAAATGTTATATACAATTATAGCCTAGAGAAGGACTTATTTCTTATATATATCAAAATATGTAAATAAGATAATATATACATAATCACTTCACCGCCATCAACTTATCGCTGGTGTTTTATTTTCCATAAAATTTTAAGTAATAGAATCGCTCCACAAGAAGCGGAACACCAAGGAGGATCAACAGATGAATTACTTCACAAAAGATTGGTACGATGAAATGCAGGTATCCGGTTTTCTCGCATTGCACGAGTCGGAAGAGGATTGGGAGGAAGAATTGGAATATCACCGCAAGGAAGGAAATGATTTGCGGACATTGAACTTACGCAATCTGTCCGATATGCGGGAAAGTTTGCTGCGCTACTTGCCGGAGACGCTTCATCCGTATATTCACGACGGCACGCTGGTGACGGAATACCCGACTCCGGAACTGCGCATGCTCGTCAATCGATGGGAGCGGGATTACGAGCGGCGGATGGAAGAGCTGAGTGACCGGTATATGCAGCATTTCGAATCAATCAAAGCGGAGCTCCCGCCAGCTGCAGTTGAGCTGGTGGAGAATGGCCTGCACGATGCGGTCATCCTTTCTGTTGAACGACCGTCTGAAGATCGGCTTATCCTGACACTCGACTGCACTGGGGGCTTCCATTATTTCACCGATGTCCGGTTCACTTTTGAAGGGGTCACCTATTCAAACATTCCAGCTGATTTCAAAGGTGCGTGGTGGCTGTATGATGAAATTTATAAAACGAAAGATGGCTTTGAGCTGCATACATTATTCGACTCACCTATGACCGAGACAATGATTCGTGCGCGGGATGTGAAAATCGAGCCGCTGAAACTGCCATTGATGCGAAGGCTGAAGAAATGGTATAGAGGCAGGTAGTTGGCTAGGTTGAATTTTTATAACTAGGATTACAATCCTCTAATAGAGTATTTATAGAAAGATAGTACATATGAAGCTGTAGAAATGATGCGCTGCTTAGTATGTAATTAAGACAGCTATTTTTTAGCAAACGAGTAAAATTCATAAGTATTGGGGAGATTAATATGAATAATAAAGTCGGGAAGTTGTTTGGAGTCCCTATTCTATTTTTATTGTTAGGTGTTGTATTTTTATTATTTGGAGCTAATGGAGAAGGGATGGCAACCACTTTCTCGAGGCCAGCTGGTGCCGCAAGTTGGACGACCGAAGAGAGCACTGTAGATGCGTTCATTTTTATACCACTGCTTTTGGGCATTTCTTTCTTGATGCTGTTCATCAGTACTTTCTCTATATCTTTTTATAAATTGCAAAAGAGTCGTTAATCCTATTCCCACAATTCCCGTTTGTTCATTCTTAGAAAGGGTATACTCTTTACGAATGATACTTTGAGGAGGGATTTTTCTAATGAGCCAAACTTTTGACGCATTGAAGGAGAAAATCAGTAATGCCGACACAGGAGAAGCGAAAGAAATCATCACTCAGGTCAAGCAGGCATACGACGACGGCAAGATTGACGAAAACGAAAAAAGCGAATTGATGGACATGGCAAAATCTAAACTTGGCGGAGGGCTCGGCGGTTTATTCTAAGAGCCAGCAGCCAGACTGAAAATAAGCTTCGGCTTCCTTATTGAAAGGCTGCCGAAGCTTATTTTTTATGATTAAGATTCTTTTCAGGATTGCCGCCTCACTCGACTCCAAAAGCCTCAATCCGATAAGTGTCCAAATACGCTTTCAACACACGCAGCCACTGCTTTTCGGTCGCAAGCCCCACATGGCCGTCAGGTCGAATCAGGTACAGCGCATCCTGCTTGAAGCCAGCGTCTTTCATCTGCGCTTCCCATGGAAACTCATGGAGGTCGAGTGACTGCGAGCGGGCAAAGTCGATGAGTTCAGGCTTTGCTTTGCCGTATATATGGATTTGCCAGTCGACGGAGCGCAGCGGCTCGAAGTTATCGCCGGTTACGGTTTCGACCCACGGCAAGCGCATGCCGCCGTAAACCTTGCCGGCTTTGCCGTGGCTCAAGGGGCTGTCGCGGTAATTGATGTGAATTTGGGACAAGATCCTGAACGCGTTTTTTTGTGAGAACGGAAATTTGAATACGGACGGCAGGGCATAAGGCACAAAATACTGGCGCAGCAAAGTGCCGCGCAGTTTTTGGCTGACGATCGTCGAGAACGCTTTGTCGGTCGTCGCGATCAATCGGCGCGCAAAGCCGATGCGCTCTTTTTCGTACGTGTTCAATATTCTGGGAGCGGCTTTCCCCCGGATCACTGCTGCGAGTTTCCACGCCAGATTGATGGCGTCCCCGATGCCCGTGTTCATGCCTTGTCCGCCTGCAGGGCTGTGCAGGTGGCCGGCGTCGCCCAGGATGAAGATGCGCCCTTTGGCAAAATGTTCGCTGATGCGGTTATGGACGCGGTAGGTCGAAAACCAATTGACCTTGGCGGCGCTCACACGGATTTTATTTTCGATGTAATCATTGATTTCATGGTACTCAAGATCGGTGCGTTCGTTGAACTTCCCGGGCACGATGCCGAGGATCCGTTTGGTTGTCGCGTTGCGGACGGACATATACAGCATGAAGCCGTCATCGTCCATGTACATGTCCATCTTTTGCATGTTGTCTGCCGGTTTCGCGGTTTCGATATCGGCGACAAAGAATAAATGCTTGTATGTGCCGCCGGGAAATTCGAGTCCCAGTCCTTTCCGTACCATGCTGCTGGCGCCGTCGCATCCGCATAAATAGGTGAATGCCGCTGTTTCTTCCGGCTGTCCTTGCCGCTGCATAACAGTGGTTACGCCTGCTCCCGTGTCTTCAAATGAAAGCAGCGAAGTGTTCCATTCGACTTCGACGCCTATTTTATTTAATTCGTCGACAAGAATTTCTTCGTGCTCGTCCTGCGGCAAACTCAGGATAAACGGAAACGGGCTCAGCCCTTTGCCGAAATCATGGAACTTCACTGTGGCTTTCACTTCGGTGCCGTCGCTGACATCAAGCGATAAAATCGGATGCCCCCGCTTGATGTTGCGTTCAGCCAGGCCAAGCTGCCCGTACTGCTCCAATATGCGGGCATGCACAGCGAGGGCGCGTGACGCGGTGCCGGTTCCTGCGTTCTTATCGATGATCCGGAACGGCACGCCTTGACGCGCCAGGCTATAGGCAAGAGCCAGGCCAGTGGGGCCGGCTCCGACGATTAAGATTTGTGGGTTCATCATAGCGACCTCCTATTGAGTATCACGCCTGTTGAATAAGAAAAGTTCCTGTACAGCTACTATATCCTTAATCGATAGGTTTCAAGCAAGTAACATCAATTTATCGTTTTCTTAGTTAAAAATTATAATTTTTTGATCTTTTGACTGGTAATCGAACATAGGTTCTGTTATAGTAAAAGCATATCACTATGGATTGGGGTGTATTTCGATGGTGCTTGCGATCAAAGAAGTGAACGGATATGAAAGAGGAAAAAAATATACTGAAGATCTTGAGATTTTATCCTGCTTCAAAAACGACGAACATCGGGTAGTCGCTTTAACTGACACGGACGGCAATGTTTTTTACTGGACGACGACAGTGGATTCGCCTGAATATCGAAACTTCCGGAGAAAAGCCACTTATACATTTAAAGTCAGTTATATTTCTACAATAGTTGGCCCTTCCAGACCCAAGATCGTGATTGCAGAATTGAATGACGTAACAGCAGAGAACGGCATGTATGGCAGAGCCATATAGATGGAATGCTTAATATATATATTTAGAAAGAACCTTGAGACGCTCAAGGTTCTTTTTGTTTGGGTAAATAAATGGCAGTCTTCCCGTCACTCAGTGAGAATTTGATGGCTGCTGGAAAGCTGTCTGTGAACGTGAAAGAATAAATAATTATTTTATTGCATATTAATGCATGGTAAACTTAACTGTAAATCATACATATTATTTAAAAGGAGCCCAACCAATGACATTACAACAACAAACATTCGATTACATAGACAAGATCTCAAACGAAATAACAGACATCAGACGCCACCTCCATATGCATCCGGAGCTGTCGCATCAGGAAGTAGAGACGCCTGAGTTTATTGCCAAGTATTTGGAGGGGCTGGATATTCCGGTGCGGCGGGGCGTTGGAGGCAGAGGAGTCGTCGGCAGGATTGAAGGAGGGAAGCCGGGGAAGACGATTGCGTTTCGGGCCGATTTTGATGCGCTTCCGATCCAGGACGCCAAGGATGTGCAGTATAAATCCACTGTGCCCGGTGTGATGCATGCGTGCGGGCATGATGGCCACACGGCTGCGCTGCTCGGTTTTGCGAAAGTGATGAATGAGATGAAGGCTGAACTGTCGGGCACCATCGTACTGATCCATCAATTCGGGGAGGAATTATCACCGGGTGGCGCGAGGGGGATGATTGAGGATGGTTGTTTGGAAGGCGTGGATGAGATTTACGGTGCGCATCTGCAGTCGCAGATGGAAGCCGGGCATGTGTATGGCCGGGACGGTTATCTGCAGGCGGCTGAGGATACTGTGAAGATTACGGTGAACGGATCCGGCACGCACGGTGCAGAGCCGCATACGGGAACCGATCCGATTCTCGCTGCCAGCCACATCATGGTCGCTTTGCAGTCAATTGTCAGCCGGAATGCGGATCCCTTGAAAGAGCTCGTCGTGTCAATCGGCAAATTCCATGCCGGGGATGCGGACAATGTCATTCCGGAAAAGGCGGTTATGGAAGGGACGATCCGGGTGTTTGATGAGAACTTGCGCACGCTTGTGGGGCAGCGCATCCAAGATCTGGCTGCCGGGGTCGGGCAGGGGCTCGGCTGCACGGTCGATGTTGAGATCGGCAAGGGCTATGACTCCCTGTGGAATCACCCGGAACAGATGGAGCTTATTCGCCGGGCTGTCGGCAATGCGTTTGGCGAAGGCATCTACAAGGACATCGATCCGATCATGCCGGTAGAAGATTTTTCTTATTATCTGCAGAAGGTGCCGGGCGCCTTTTTCTTTGTGGGGGCGAAGCCTTTGGGCGTTGAAAATCCGTTTCCCCACCACCACGAGAAATTCGATTTCCATGAACCGGCGATGGCCAATGCGGCAAAGGTTTTTGCGGTGGCTTATTTGGAAGCGCAGAAATAAAACCGGTGCGGACAAGCGGGTTCGAGGCACCTTCTTGCGTCACTTGCCGAACCCCGCTACGATTAAAGAAAGAGTTTAAAAAGAGCGGGAGGATTTGCGGTGAAGAAAACGATATGGATTGGAAGCATACTGGCGCTTCTGTTTTTATTGGCAGCATGCAATAACGATACTGAAGACACCACAACGGAGGAGGCGGATTCTATGGAAGAAATCACAGGAAAATGGGAAGGCGCAATCCAGGTGCCCAACCAGCCGCTGCCGATCATTGTGGAATTTGTAGAAGAAGGCGGCACATTGAGCATCCCGCTGCAGGGCTTGAGCGATTATCCCTTTTCGACAGTGGAGTTCAATGATCCGGATCTGACATTTGATCTGAATCTTCAGGGGCAAAAGCTTGTCTTCGATGGAAAGCTGGAAGACGGGAAGATTTCCGGCAATTTCACTCAGCAGGGCCAGACCTTTCCGTTCGAGCTGACGCCGGGGACAGCGGAAGAAACGGCTGAGGAAGAAGATTTCATTGAAATTGAAGTTGCAGGCGGCACGATGAAAGCGGAAGTCGAGATACCGGAAGGGGAAGGCCCGTTTCCGGCGATGGTGATTATAGCCGGTTCGGGGCCGACAGACCGTGATGGCAATTCACTGATGCTCCCCGGCAAAAACGACAGTTTGAAGATGGTGGCCGAAGAGTTGGCGGCGAACGGCATTGCCAGCATCCGCTACGATAAGCGCGGTGTCGGGATGAACCAGGCACTCGGCGGCAGCGAAGCGGATCTGCGCTTCGATGATTATATCGGTGATGCGGCGGCCTGGGTGGAGCATTTGAAATCGGATGACGCCTTTACGGAAGTCGGAATCATCGGTCACAGCGAAGGCTCGCTGATCGGCATGGCGGCGGCAGAACGCGCTTCGGCCGATTCGTTCGTATCGATTGCGGGAGCGGGGCGCCCGATTGACGAAGTGCTCATGGAGCAGCTGGCTGCGCAGCTTCCCGAAAACTTGCTGGAAGAATCCGGAGAGATCATCAGCAAGCTGAAGGAAGGCGAACAAGTCGCGACGGTGAGCCCCGAATTGCAAAGCGTGTTCCGTCCGTCGGTTCAGCCGTACATGATTTCCTGGCTGGCGTATGATCCCCAGGAAGAAGTGGCGCAACTTGAGATTCCGGTCCTGATCATCGGCGGCACAGCTGATTCGCAGGTGCCGGCATCCGATGCGGAAAGTCTGCATGCGGCGCATCCCGAATCGGAACTGCTCATCATCGACGGGATGAATCATGTGCTGAAGACGGTAACGGATGAGGCCGAGGATCAGGCGGCATATAGCGATCCGGAATTGCCACTGGCAGATGGATTGATGGAAGGGATTTTACACTTCTTAGAATAAAATAACTTGCGAGAAAAAAGCCGCGAAGCGATTCGCGGCTTTTTATATCGCTTTCCTGTGACCGGATACGGCTTACGTATTTTTATCTCAAAAGGTAAATATATATAAGATTATTATTATTTATCAGAAAATTGTGATAAGATATTCGTAAAAGAGTTTCATCCTTTTAGATATGATATAGAAGTCTTAAGCGAGTTTTGATGCCGGGCTTCGGGGGAGTGCACTTTAATGTATATTCACTTAAATATTATAGAAAAAGGGAGGAAAAACGATGACGAAATTTTCGTGGTCAAGATTCATGTTACTCGCCATGCTGATTTTTATATTGGCTTTGGCGGCATGCAGCAGTGACGATACTTCAAACGAGGGGTCAACAGGTGAGTCGGATCCTGCAACAGAAGAAAGTACTGACGATTCAGCCGAAGAACCGACGGATGAGTCGGATGCTGAATCGGAAGAAGGCACTGACGAAGGCACTGAGGAAAGTGCGGATGGGGAATCTGCAGAAACTGAACCGAAAATTACTGAGTTTGAACCGGCATTTCCGGAACAGACAAGAGCACCTGCAATAGTGACTGAAACAGAACTTAATGAGGAAGTTATTGTTGACGGTCTTGGCGTGCTTTGGGGTATGGCGGAGTTTGAACCGAACCGCTTGCTTGTTACGCAAAGAGATACAGCAGAACTTCTTATTGTAAACATTAATGAGTTCGCTGTTTCAGAACCGATCGAAGGCACACCGGAAGTTAATAACTCAGGCCAGGGCGGCTTGCTTGATGTAGCCATTGCCCCTGATTTTGACGAATCAAGAATGGTGTTTTTGACGTTTTCACAAGATGTTGAAGGCGGTACTGTAACTGCTCTTGGTAAAGGTGCTTTATCAGAAGATGAATCCTCACTTGAAAATTTCGAAGTGATCTTCCAGGCCGAACCGGCATATGATGGTGACTTGCATTATGGCGGACGTATCATCTTTGATGATGAGGACAACCTGTTCCTAACAACTGGTGAACGTTCGGATGATCCAATTCGCGAACGGGCCCAAGATTTGGATGCTTACTTAGGTAAAGTAATCCACATTACACAAGATGGGGAAGCAGTAGAGTCGAATCCGTTTGTCGAAGATGAAAACGCGCTGGATGGTATTTACAGCTATGGCCACCGTAATATCCAGGGTATAGACTATCACCCTGAAACAGGGGACTTATGGATTGTTGAATTCGGACCACAATCCGGGGATGAACTGAATATCATCGAACCAGGCAATAACTATGGATGGCCGATTGTTTCTTATGGTATCGAGTATTCCGGTGAATTAATCAATGATGGTATTTCAGAACACGAAGCGCAAGGCTTTATTGAACCAAGATATTATTGGGATCCAACAAGTGCGCCAAGTGGTATGGCATTCTATGATAACGACGCAATTCCTGAATGGGAGAACAATTTGTTCATCGGCGGTTTGGTGTCGAGCTATATTGCGCGCATCGTTATTGAAGGTGACACCATCGTCGGAGAAGAACGTCTATTGACTGATGAAGGCGAACGTTTCCGTGATATCCTTGTTACCGAGGAAGGCGCGCTTATTGCAAGCACCGATGGCGGTGTGATTTATAAGATTACTGCAGCAGGCGAATAAAAACGTGTTTCTGTGACGAAGCAAATATAAACGCCGCTCCCCCATTTGGAGGAGCGGCGTTATGTATTTCAGTTTGCCTCAGCAGCGAGATCCGCATTCGGGTCCTTCGGCAAAATCAGTGAAATGGCCACTGTAAGGATGACCGACGCGAGAACGCCCCATAAAATACCGAACAGTAATGACACGACGGAGCCGGAAATAATTCCGATCCGGCCGCCCCAAACAGAGACGCGGCTGTTCCTTGTCCCCATTTTAAACGGTGAGCTGCGCTTTTCTTTCCAAAGCAGCCCGACGATCAAGACGGGTATGACACCGCCGCCTGTCATTGAATAAGCGAGCGAGAACAAGCCGATGATCGAATCCGAAAGCAGCGCTGCGGCAATGGAGAAGATTCCGATGAGAACTACGGAATATCGCGTCAACTTGACGTAATAAGCGTCCGATTTCTTTTTCATATTGGGAATGATCAAATCGTTCACGATTACGACCGAAGCGGAATGCAGCAAGGAAGAAGCACTCGAAATGGCCGCCATGAAAATGAGTGTAAAGAATGCGAGCGCAGCGGCCATCGTCATTTCTTCGAGGATCAGCCAGGAAATCGCATTGTTCGGATCGAGGTCCGGATTTTTCATCTTGACGACCATCCCGCTGATTGTCGCCATGATGGTAAAGATGATTGCTATAATGCCGCTGTACAGCATCGCCCGGCTCGCCGTTTTCGGACTGTCAGCCGCAAAACAGCGCTGCCAGTACATCTGTGCCGCGAGTACACCGAATGTGCCTGTCACGAAAAGCGTCAGCACTTCCATCACGGACAAATTGAATTCCATCAGCCCTGCCGCACCGACATCAGCCAGCCCTGTCTGCAAAGTGGCCAGACTGAAATCGATTTCGCTGAACACCTGGAAGTAAAACCAGATGGCCAATCCGACGAGCACGACACCCTGTATGAGATCTGTCCAGACAACTGAATAGATTCCGCCTATCGTCGTGTAGATAATAAACACGAATGAAAAAAGGATAATCATCATCAGAGGGTCGGCACCGGTGAACGTGGCGAACAGCGCGCCGAGCCCCATCGCCTGTCCGCTCACCCACGCAAGCATGATCGAGGAGGTAAGAATGGCTATCAATATTCTTGAAATCCGGTCCCTTAAAATGAGGTCATGCATCAGTTCCGCTAATGTATGATACGTAAAACGGGCGGCGAAACCTGCGAATACGAGCGCAAAAAGCACTTTGGCTCCTTGCTCACCGATAACGAATGGAATATTGGCAAATCCAATCTTATACCCTTCAGCGGAATGCCCGATGAAATTGCCGACTCCCATAATCGTTGCGATATCGGTAAACAAAATCAGGAAAAAGGGCAGGGTGCCGCCAGCGATCGCATAATGAGTAAAACTGACGCCCGCCTTTTTTCTGTATTTCAGCGACATGGCGATAAAAAACAGACAGGCTGCGATCATCACTGTCCACGTCCAAAATACTAATCCCATTTAATCCCTCCTTTTTCAGAATAATCTATTTAATAATATCAAAAAAGATGCTTCGTTCAAAATCGTGTCCTGGGGATTGGCTTTCTTCCTGGAATTCGACACTAAAAGAGGCCCTTTGAGAGAATAAACCTGAATGATAAAATAGAAGAAAATAATGGCAGAAAACGGAGGTGGCAGGATGAAGAAATCTTTTTGGGTTCCACTGGCGGCGGCTGTCGGCACAATGGCTGGGCTCTATTTGATCGGTTTCCTGACGGATATCGAGCTCTTCGCTTTTAAATGGTCTCTTTCCTATACAGAAATTTCACTGATTCCCATCATTATCGGATTATTGGTCGCATTGATCTGAGATTGGCAGATGAAGAAAAAACATACAAGCGAGTCCCGGCAAAAGCAACAATTCTGAACGATTTTGACCAGCAACGGCAAATACATACAAATGAGACTCCATCCCTCTGAATATAAGGTTTCAAGGGATGGAGTCTTTTCATTTTAAGTGCGTATTGAAATTGGCATGAATCCTGCCGTTCCGAATCAAGCTCTTTGAAATTCAGCCATTTAATGGGAATATTCTGTGTTAAGATATATGTCAGGACTAGGAAAAGTGAAGCTTTGAAAAATCTGCACTGACTCAAATTATGGAGGTGTCGAAATGGAATTAGTCATCAAAGATTTAAACAAATCATTTAATGACAAACACGTATTGAAAGGGATCAATTTAACGATCAACTCGGGACAGATCTTTGGCTACCTGGGAAGAAACGGCGCCGGCAAAACGACATCCATGCGGATTCTGATGGATGTATTCAAAGCCGACAGCGGATCGATCACGATGGATGGAAAAGAATTTAAAACGACTGACTACCGCATTGGATACTTGCCAGAAGAACGCGGGATGTACGGAAAATTCAAAGTGAAGGATCAATTGGTCTACTTTGCAGAACTCCGGGGCGCCAGCAAAAAGGAAGCCCAGCATTCCATGAAGAAGTGGGCTGAAGAGTTTGGTATTGATATCTATCTGGACCAAAAGCTTGAGACGCTGTCAAAAGGGAATCAGCAAAAAGTTCAAATCGCACAAGCTTTTATTTGCGAACCGGATATCCTGATTCTGGATGAACCCTTTTCCGGGCTGGATCCTGTCAATTCGAAGATTTTCCAGGATTCGTTATTGAATTACATAAGTGAAGACCGGATCATTATCTTTTCTTCCCACCAGATGGGGTATATCGAATCTTTCTGCGACGATATCGCCATTATCAATGACGGGCAGATTGTGCTGGATGGGGATTTGAATACAATCAGAAAAGAGATGGGCGAAGGCAAGCTACGTCTGAGATTTGCTGATCAGCACCACCAGGATTTCTTAGCGGGATATGATTATACAATTGAAAAAGAAGACGTTATCTTGACGCTTCCTCCAAATGAAACGAAAAAGTCATTCGTTGAAGGTCTGTTCAGCCAGGGAATCGAACTGACGATGTTCATGGATTACTTGCCGAGCCTTCAGGAAATATTCATTGAGAAGACAGGTGATAAAAATGTTAAAGCTTAAAACCGTTTTTAACTTCGAATTGCTCGGAATGGTCCAAAAGAAAAGCCTGCTCGTGACAACGGCCATCATGTGTGTCATTGCGCTGCTGATTACCACGATCCCCACTTTCATGGTTTGGTTCGACGGGGAAGGAACAGAAGAAGAGTCCGGTGGAGACGGGGGAGCCGCTGAAGAATATGCGCTGGTATATGAAAATGATGAGCTTAGGGAATCCCTCAGCCCGATGTTGGGGGAGGAAACTTACTCTTCGGAAGAGGAACTCAGAGATGCAGTCGAGAATGAGGAAGTGGCTTCCGGATTTGTCGTGGAAGATTATAACCGCTATACCTACATCACCTATGACAGCTCAAATTTCTCATCTGAACAGATGTCTTTTGAGTCGCAATTAAAAACACTCAATGAAAATCGGCTGTTTGATGAAAATGGCATAGACAGCCAGCAGGTCCGGGAAATCATGAATCAGCCCATTGAACAGGAAACTGTATATCTTGGGAAAGATGCCGGTTCAGGAACAGCTATCGCCTTTGGTGTCCTGATCACGATGTATCTGTTGATTCTTTTGTACGGCGCCAATGTGGCAACTTCGGTTGCAAGGGAAAAAGACTCGCGTACGATGGAATTGCTGATCACATCAAGCAATCCGCGAACATTGATACTCGGAAAAGTCGGCGCAGTCGGATTGACCGGTATTCTGCAGGTCGCGGCCATACTTGTATCTGTCGTGATTGGATTCATGCTCAATAAAGGGAATTATCCGCAGGTTCTTCTGGATATGCTGCAAGGAACCATGACGATTGATGTGATTCTCGTCTATATCCTATTTTCAGTATTAGGTTACATCTTATATTTATTCATCTATGCTGCTTTAGGAAGTCTGGTTTCAAAGGTGGAAGATGTGAACTCTGCCGTTACACCGATAACCTTCCTGTTTGTCCTGGCTTATTTCGCTGCAACATTCGCGACGAATGCGCCCGACAATACTATTGTAAAAGTCACATCGTTCATCCCGTTCATCTCGTTATTCACGATGCCGATCCGTTATATGCTGACAAGCGTGCCGATCGCATCCCTGTTGATATCAAGCGCGATCATGGTGATAACCGTAGTATTATTTGCCGCGCTATCCATCCACATCTATAAATTCGGAGCATTGAATTATGGAAACCGCCTCAAATTTAAAGATGTGATCAAGTCATTCAAAAAATAGTTCAAGAGCCTTGCGCGAGCAGGGCTCTTTTTAATGGAGGCATGTTCTGGACCAGATTTGGGCTGCAGTGCTGATCGAAGAATCGATGAAATTTCGACGATAAATTTCCTGTCTCTTGGAAAATGCATTCAAAAACACGCCTAAACAGCCGTTTTTTCCTTGGACTTTCCCAATTCAATGGGGGTACTTTTTTGGTGGGACTGACTGTAGAGTTATACATATAGAGAAAAGGCCTGCTCTATTAAAATACATAGAAAACGAGGTGAGAAAAAGATGGGTATTCTAGTTGATATTGCAGCTGTTGTTCCAATGACGGCTGCTCAGATGGCGACTGTTACAGCAATGGTGAATGCAGGGGCTACTGCTGCTGCAGTTATTGCCTTCCTTGGTGGCGGCGGCATCATCGCCTTTTTGATCCAGCAAGCATTTAAGAATGGAGCGACGAAAGTTATCTTGGCTGCATAACATAAGCACAGTTCAACAGAACATAGTGAATAATAGTCAAGTCTTCATGGGCTTGACTATTATTCGTTTAAGGAAGGTGAGTCCATGCTTCTTGGTGTACAGTATAAGAAATATTTTATCAATATGATATTATTGGCAGGAACGATATTGCTGGGTTTTACAGTAACTTATCAATTTGCGGCCAACCAGGAGGATATTCAGTTAACTGACAGTTGGGAGTATGTACCTGATATTCAATTACTGGAAATATTTCTGAATAACCTTTTTATAAGCTTTCTTCTGTTACTGGGCATGTTTCTGTTTGGGATTACAACTTTTCTCGTAATGACATTTAATGGGATCTGGATTGGCGTCATTGCAGCTTTATTTTACATTCCTGATCAGAATATCTTCAAAATCATGAGTGTCATGATGCCGCATGGGGTGATTGAATTTGCCGCTTTCCTGATTGCCGCTTCAATGGGGATGACTAAATTCAGGAATTTGGAGAAGAAGGTTGTCTTACGGAATATCGCTGTTATTACAGGGCTTCTGCTGCTGGCGGCCTTTGTTGAAATTACATTGTCACTTAAAATTGTAGAAGGTTATATCTAACCGATGAGGAAGTGAAGGCTCATGTTCCAAATGATGACCGCTTCAGTCTGGGGCATATATTACAAGGCTAAACGCCTGACAAATAATATTGGTTTTATTGAAAACAGCAGTTATTTCACTCTCAGGAATTTCTATCTGTTATTTGTCATCGGAACGATTCTGCAGGCAGCTTTGCTTTTTTATATTGCTTATTTATCATTGGGGCTGTTAAGCGGTTCAGAAGGTTCTGCTTTGTTTTCGAATGAATACATAATGCTTACATATCAGCTCTTATTTGAGTCGGATACTGCGATCACCCTGCTGCTGATTTTTTATCTCGCTTTTGTCATCTATACGACGGCGGTGAGGACTTTGAAATACCAGGAAACAGATCAGCCTTTCCTGAAGTTCTACAGGCTGGATGGCCGCTGTATATTTCTTGTCAGTTTTATCGAGGAAACGGTATGGGAATTGCGAAATTGCGTTGCGTATATCCTGCCGGCAGCAGGCGCATATCTGATGGTGATCCATCAGGCAGGTTTTGCGGAAGTTCTGTCTTTGTCCAGCGGAATTCTGGTCAGTCTGTTTTTTGGGATTCTCATCACCTTATCTATTATGAAACTTTACAACAAAATGATCCGGCAGCATTTTGTACTTGATTACTTCTTTGTATTAAGTTTCAAGATGGCTGTTTTCATGATCATATTGTATTTTTTCAGTTATTTCGGGCCGTGGTTCAACCAGATGCCGCTCCAGCAAAAAGACGCCCTTCCATCGGCGTTCGGCACCTGGCTTGACGAAGGGTTCGCTGCATTTCAGGTTTTGACTGAAAAACTGAGTTTTGTTGTTCCTGAAAAAGGCAATTTACTCCTTTTCCTTGGTGTGTATGCGCTGATCGCTGCCGGATCCATGCTGGCTGGCCGCGCCTGGCTGGACAGAGGGAATGCTGAAGCGTATTTTCTGAAGAGCTTTGTCAGCAGGGAGTATACCAAAATACATTTCAAGTATTTTTCCGGATCCATGCTGATGTGGATGAATAATGGGCTCATATTTGGGCTGCTCGTTTACTCTTCCAATGAAAAAGTACAGTTCTTTCTTTTGATGTCCTTGATAAATTACAGTTTTTTCTATTATCTGTTCACGAATATGGATGATTTCTCATATTTGTATCTATTGGATGGTGAAGGCAAAAGGGTGGTATTTTGGAAGGCCGGCAATATGATTCGCTTGTTCAATATGAAAATGCTGTTTCACAGTGCATTTGCCTTTTTATCTTTCCTTCCTTTTCTGATTCTCTTCTTCCTGCTTGGTGATCTGCCAATACTGTATCTCTTCTTGTCGATGGGATATGTAATGATTCTGACGGTGTTCTATTTTATTGTGACAGCTTGCACGACCCTGATTGCGCCGTACTTCAACTATGAGAATCTGTTTGAATTGAAGGAACAGGCGATAAGGAAAAGGCTTTACAGTATGATCAACGCCGCATTTTTCATCATCGTCCTGCCCTCATTATTATGGCCATTTGCCTTATATTTTGCAGGGGATTTCACGAAAGATGCGTTTGTCTTCTATTCTTTCATCCTGATTCCACTGCTGCTGATTTCAATCATTGCAGTGATGAAATTTGTTTTAAATCGCAAAATTGCTTCGGATATCTTTCAGCTTAAGATATTTGGCGATATGTAAGGAGGGAATGCTGTGATCGAACTTAATCAGGTGGGCATCCGGATTGATGGATTGTCTATATTGGAGAACGTCAGCCTGAAAATAGAAGAAAACAATATTTATGTGCTGTTTGGCGAAAATGGCAGCGGTAAAACGACGCTGATGAAAACAATCGCTGGCATGATGCCCATTGATGCGGGGACCATCCATAAAAATCCTGCCTATACATCTGGGGATTTCATCTATATCGGCGACGAACCCATTTTATATGATGAACTGACAGGAAAGGAGCATATCGATTTCTGCTATTCTTTGTTTCGCTCTTCTTTTGACAAAGATGAAATTGGAAGGATGGCTGCGCTGTTTCAAATCGATGTCCATTTAACTAAAAAAGTGAAGGATTATTCGCTGGGGATGAAGAAGAAACTGCAGCTGCTGTGTGTCTTTATCAGTGAAGCGCGTGTCCTATTGCTGGACGAGTTCATCTCAGGGCTGGACGTTTACTCATTGGAATTGATAGAAGGAATATTAAAGGAATTTGCTGCAAAAGAAGGGCATGCCATCATTTTTTGTTCGCACATACTGGAGTTTTCAGAACGTGTGGGAAATGTCTTTCTTCAAATAAGCGGCGGAAGAATCACAGATCAGTTTGACCGGGGTTCTATCCAGATGGATCAGAATAGATTAAAGGATTCGATGAAACCAAAAGTGGAAAGGTAGTGCTGATCATGAATAAGATATCCATTTTGATATTGGCAGTCTGTTTGCTGCTGTTGCCGTATTTTGTCTATCAGATTGTTACTGGCATAAATAATGATGCGGGGACAGGTTCGCTGATCTATTCCGGTGCGATGATTTTGCTGCTTTTTGTCTCAGCGGCTCTTATCGTCAATCACTGGAAAACTGAGAAAAATAACAGCAAACAATAAAACAGGAGGTTAAAAAGTGAACAGGAAACTTGAAGTTGTGCCGATTATCCTCGGCATGATCGGCTACGCGATTTTCTCACTGGCTGGAGTCGGCATTATTTGGATGCAAAATAACAAAGCGAAAGTGCTGGATTTCTTTGCAGAGAGCGGTGGCTCGCAGAATCCATCCGCTGAAATTTCTGAGATGCTGAACGGAATAGGGAACCAGGGATGGATGATGGCCATCTTTCTTGGAGTCAGTGTAATGGCAGGCCTTGCTGCTTTGATTCTTATCCAAAAGTATCAAATGAAGAAAGCGGCAGGCATGACCTTATTGCTGACTGCTGTAATCGTTCCTTTTCTGACAAGCGGGAGCGGCATCATTCCGGGGGTATTTTATCTCATTTCGGGCGTGGCTTGTTTCATTGAGAAGAAGGAGCCTCATTACATAGTATAGAAAAATTTTTACAAAATTTCATACTCTTATGGGAATTTGTTACAATGTCCTTAAGAGGGTGATGTAATGACTGTAGGCCATATCATTTTGTCAGAACGAAAAAGGCAAAATATGAAACAGGCGGTACTGGCAAATAAAATTTGTTCAGTATCTTACTTAAGCAAGATCGAAAATGGTGTTGCTGTACCAAGTGATGAAATAAAATCCTTGTTGTATAAAAAATTAAACATTGATGAAAACTCATTTTCACAGCTTGATGAAAAAAGGATAATCCATGAACTGTATCTGCTTTTAAAAGAAAGTGTCATCAAGAGAAATCGTAAAGAGTTGAATCAGCGGCTTATTGATTATCCTGTCGATCTCGTTTTCCAGGACCCGAAAATCCACAGCACTTACTATTTGTATCTGTTCAGACTGTATTTCATCTCCTATAAGGGAGATCTGGATCATCTGAAGAAAGTGATGGAGGTGTCGATCCCTGCAGAAGGATGTCTTGATGCTCCTCTCCGGTTTCAATACCGATTGAATATGAGTCTGTTTTATTATGTGCAGGAGCAGTATGGCCTGGCGCTTGAATACGCGGAAAAATGCCTCCTGGACTACCGGCTGTTCTCAATCGAGGAATGGCAGCTGGCCGATTTCTACTATATTTTAAGCCTTTGCAGCCTGAAGAGGCATAAGACCCATCAGGCATACGAACACGCACTTGAAGCATCGAAAATTTTTCAGGGGCAGTTTCAGATCGACCGCGTAATCGATTGTTATGTCATTATGGCAAACTGCATGAAGCGCGGCTTGAAATTTGAACAGGCGGAAGAATTATTGGACAAAGCCTTCAGCATTATTTCTGATCATCAATTAGACCATTATAGGGGGCTTATTTTGCAGAACCTGGGTGAAGTAAGTGCCAAAAAAGGCGACAGCCAAAAAGCGATCCAGTATTTTGAGGAAAGCATTCAATGCAAAAAGGACATTTCTTCTATCTGCATTTCAATTTTATCCATCATTATTGAGTACTCGAAGCTGAAAGACCCGGAAAACGTGATTTCCTGGTGCCAAAAAGGATTCGATTACTTAAAGGACCATGGATGTCCCGACAGCAAATATCATTTTCACTTTCAAGCTTACTTGACGATGAATCAGCCTGGAAATCCTGAAAAAACCATAATGGAAGTGGTTGATTTTTTTGAGGCGGCAAACGATTATCGCCATGCCCATAAGTACGCTGTCTATCTGGCAGATTATTATGCAATGAACCGTAAATTCAAAAATGCCAGTCTCTATTATCAGAAAGCCAACGAAAATTACTTTAATCATTATTCAATCAAAAATTGGGAGGAATTATAATGAAAAAGGATCTTTTTAAACTGGTTATGATTTTAACTGTCACCGTTACAGCTGGAATGTCTTGGATAGGGATAAACGAAGAAGAGGACCCGGACATTTCATCAGGACCCGTGACTGAGTCAATTGAAGATGCGCTTTATTGACAGCAGGATTTGAACCCTGAAGGAATCCGGCAATACATAGCAATTTATAGACGTTGAAAATTCATCGCTTTAATACAGTTGAACTGAGGCCTGCCAATTCATATTGGCAGGCCTTCAGGCTTTCGAAAAACATCATCTGCTTTATATCATTTCGATGCATATCTTTTAAAGTCTCGAAGCTAGCGTAGCGATGCAGGAGCACGGGTTTTTGCAAGTCCCAAGGAAAGCGAAGCTGTTTTGCGCAATATCGATTACTTACCTTTATCTTTTTCTCAACAGGCCTTTGGCTAGTCGGCAGGTGGAACAGGGAGGGCTGTTCAAAATGTATCTGCCAAGTAAAGGGACTGTTCCGGCAGAAAAGTAGTATCATGTAAGTATGGACAGCATAAAGCAGACAGATTGGAAGAGGTGGCAAAATGGACCGTTTAGTAAAAGAACAATTAGATGAGATGCTCGATGTGTTCGAAAGTCTCCCGGATTGTAAAATTGAAAAGACTGAAGGCGACCGGCTGTTGATCGCGAGCCACAAGCCCGTTCCCTGGAGTGATTCGCTCGAACAGAAGGATGCGGAGTCAGCGCATAAAATCGGTTCCATCAACCCGCACAAATTCGCGCTGGGCCTTTACATCGATTTCCCGCATGATTTCTTCGAATTCGATGAGTTGGTGAAAATCATAGACCCTGAAGCGACCTTGACTTATTATCCGCCCGGCGAAAAGACGTCCACGGTGAAAAGCTGGTGGCGATTCCGCAGTGATGAAAAGTTCGACAGCATCCATCTGGTTCTGCGGAAAACAGAATTGGATTACTATGATTTTAAAAGGGAAGACTGGATGGAATTGATGCGCCGGATAACAGCAGTCCACAAATGATTGCTGGCCAAATCGAAGATGTTTTTAAGCAAAAGAGCAGCCGCCTACAAATCCTGGCAGGGACAAGGCAGTTGCTCTTTTTATATCCGTTTATTTTAGTCTGAATATTAAAAAAATTATGGAATTTATTTTTCGAAAGGCGTATACTGATTACGAAAATACCTGTGACGAAGGGCTTTATGAATTGAAACAGCCAATCAAAAGGGAGGGAAGCGCATCGTATAAGAGACGGATTGTGAGGTTTAATTGTCGGCTATCCCAACGGTCATTGGAAACCATTTTAATGATGGCTTAACTGAAGGAGAGGGAAATTGCCATGCTTTACAATGTTGTATTGTTTCTCCACATTCTGGGTGCGGTGATCATGTTTATGGCAATTGCGGTGCTTGCGTTGTCGATGCTTTCGATGGTGCAATCGAAAGACACTGAAAACATCAGGCGGTGGTCAGGTCTTGCTGTGAAGACGGACGCATTGTTCCCGATGAGTACGCTGTTGATATTGCTGCCTGCCTTGTATCTTGTCTTTTCCGCTTGGGGATGGGGCACGGCTTGGATCAACGTATCGCTCGCAGCGCTTCTTGGAGCCAGCTTTTTGGGCCCTGTCATTAATCTTCGCCGGCTGAAAGGAATCCTGGCCGCGGCAGAAGCGGAAACGGATGTAATTCCTTCAGCTGTCTTAATGAATAAAGTAAGAGATCGGGTGCTGTGGAATTCGGTTTTTGTCATGGCGATGCTGGCGGTCGGAATCCTTTTCCTGATGGCGGTCAAGCTCACCTTGATCGGTTCATTGATCACTATGGCGCTTGCCGTAGCAGCCGGCTTTGGCCTGGCGCAGTTCATCCTTTTCAAAACAAGACCAGAGACTTCTGTCGACACGGTATCATTCAGATGAAGGATTAAAGATTATTCAAAACAGGATAAAGCCGTATCCAGTAACGCCGAAGGTTCCTGGATACGGCTTTCTTATTTTGGTTTGTGGACTGCACAGGGAGAGGGGCGATCTTTTGGATACAGTCGGAATGGATATGTAAGGACTGCTCAATATTCTCGGAGTCAAAGTGCGGAATATGACTTTTGAAGAAGCTGCTTCCGGCGCACTCGGCACTTATGCGGTGCAACTGGCCAAATCTTACGGCCCAGAAGTTGCCGCTGTCTGCAGCACGAAGAATATAGAATTTGTGAAGTCCCTGGGGGCTGATCACGTGTTTGATTACACTAAAAAGGATCCCATCAAATCCAGAGAGACCTCCGATGGCATTTTCGATGCGGTAGGGAAGACGTCGTTTTCAAAATGTAAAAGCCCTCTCAAGGAAAATGGGGTCTATCTGAATCCAGTGACAGAAAAGAATAAGGGCTGATTCTGCTGTCAGCCCTTATTCCTCATTATTTATTGACTGTTAAATTTTCGATTTCTTTAAGCATCTCATAAGCCCCTTCAGACTTATTGGAGCAAACAACGATGGTAAGGTCTTGATCCGGATAATGGACAGAACGATAATTCACGCCTGGGTCATAGCCCATTTGAATATATTTCACAACATCCTGTCCGTTCGATTCCATATATCCGCCATAGCCATAATAGATATCTTCTGTCACATTTTCTTGAGGAGACAGCAATTGGCGAGTCATTTCTGCTGACAGCAGCTTTCCATTCCTTAATGCTTCCCAAAAAATCCCCATATCACTTGCAGTGACATAGGCGCCGCCATCAGGACCACCTTTTGCCGGCAGCGAATAAATATTTGATTTCCACGTGCCATCAGGTTTTTTTATATACCCAGTTGCAGCGTTCGCGGGTATTTCATCTAATGAAAAGTATCCTGAATCAATCATCCCCGCTGTCTTGAATATATTTTTTTCAATATAGTCCGTGAAGTTCATGCCACTGATGTGCTCTATAACCAGGCCTAGGATAATATACCCCGTATTGTTGTATTCAAAAGGACTGCCGGCTTTTTCCTGCATTTTTTCATATTGAAACATTGGCAAAAAGTCCTTTGCATTGCGAACCCGGTACATCGGCAGGGATTCCCAAAGCTCTTCATAATCATCCATTTCATCTTCGTCGAAATAATCTGGAATACCCGATGTATGTGTCAATATATGATGGATGGTGATTTCTTCATCAAAATGAGGGAAATCGATATCCAGACTGTCGATGATTTTTGTGTCAAATGTAATTTTTCCTTCTTCCACCAATTTGCAAATCGCAATAGATGTGAAAATCTTGCTCCCGGATGCAATTGAAAATCGCGTATGCGGCTGATTTATAATTCTATCTGGATAGTTTGCATAGCCAAAGCTCTCTGACATGATTGCCTTGCCACTCTTACTTGCGTAAATGCTCCCCGAAAAATGTATTTCCTGCTGTTTTATTGCTACGCTATTCCAATTCAATTGTGTATTCATATTTAATTCCTCCTGAATGTGTTTTTGCAAAGATTTAAATGCCTCTTTCAAAACACATTCAGTTAGCTTCTTCACATTTGATAACGAATCATGCGGCACTCCTCCTTCCATTTTTAGGATAGCACTTAGAGCGAATATTTTCAAAAATACAATAATTTTGTATATATTTTTTGGAGAAAATAGAATCACAACAAAGTTTTAAATCCGACGACATCGTAGGCAAGTGCGGAAAATCAGGTGTTTACTTAATAAAAAGACTGCCGGTACTCCTATCAGAGAGGGGGTACCGGCAGCTGTTCTTTCTATTAAAATAACTCCCGCGCCAACAGACGATAGACATCCAACCGCTTCTCCTGCGAATGTGGAATGCTGCAGATCATGGCTTCTTCGAATCCGTATTCCTGCTGTTCCCGCTGCAATTGGTCTGCGACGTCTTTGACGGAGCCGACCAGGTGGATCTTGCGGCTTGCCTGGATGTGCATGCGGTCCATTTCCGTCAGCGCGGAATTTTGCGCCTGCTCCGGTGTCAGGAGCGGCATGATGCGGCCCTTCATTAGCATCAGGCGCGCAATGTCCTGCGGCAAGGCTTCGTATTCGGCTTCTTCAGCCGTTTCAGCCGTTGTCACCAGATACGATACCGAAATTTCGGGTTTTTCCATGAAGGCGGAAGGTGTGAAATTATTTCGGTACGCGTCCAGGATTTCGTTCGACATGCTGCCCTGGAAAAACTGGGCAAACGAATAGCCGACGCCCATCCGTCCCGCTTCGAACGCGCTGTTGCCGCTTGAGCCGAGCAGCCAGGCTTCCGGCAGCTGGATATTTGTCGGAGCGGCAAGGGTTTTATTGTACATATTGTCTTCAGGCGTTTCGTCGTTGATCAGCGTTAATGCTGTTTCAAATTTTCCGTACATATCGTCCGTCATCGGCCGGCGTCCTCGAGACAAAGCATAGATGGAACTATGATCGCCGCCCGGCGCGCGTCCCACGCCAAAATCGATGCGGCCAGGCGCCAATGCGCTCAAGGTTTTAAAGACTTCCGCCAGTTTCAAAGGGGAATAATGCATCATCATCACGCCGCCGGTGCCGATTCGGATGTTCTCCGTTTTGGCGGCTAAATAGGCGGCCGTGACTTCAGGGGCTGAGCTGGAAAATGCGCCAGACCCGTGATGCTCCGCCATCCACATCCGGCTGTATCCTAACTTGTCGGCGAGAACCGCGAGTTCCACCGCTTTTTGTATAGCCGCTTCCGCGGTGTTGCCTGACGTAACAGGCGCTTGGTCCAATACACTAAGTTTCATCTATATAACTTCCTTTCTTTACCTGCAGGTTTGCATATAGAGGAGTATAGCAGTCTGATATAATGAAATCATTTCTTCTGTCTCCAGGTTTAATTGCGATGGAAATAAAACCTGGACTTGTGAATCTTTATGAGCGGAAGTTCCGTATACTTAATGAGACAGGGAAATAGTACGCCTGCATTGTTCGATTTCCCTCCGACTATTTGTGAAAGGCATGATCTAATGAGTATTATCGCACTTGTCATCTTCATCTTTTTTATTCCCTACGCCTGGCTGGTATGGTCCAGCCTGAATGTGAAAAAGGGCAAAATCGGGAAAGCCCACTGGGCAATATCAATGGCCATTTTCCTGTCATTGGTGATCGGCAGTTTTGTCTTGAATCATTTTATTTCCGATACATACCAGCTTTCATTTTTCCAGAATGGTTTTGAAACCACAGTTGCCATCATCGTAACCGCTGCATTTCTGCTGGTGGTAACGCTCGTCAACGTTATCGTGAGCCGCACTTTCAAAGGCGCTCCCACATCAGTCCACAATCCTAAGGTGGTATGGATTTTCGCGGCGATGGCAAGCGCGACACTCCTGTTTTTCACCCTATGGGTGTACCCGCTGGCGGATAAATTCTCATATGTCTTTGCAGTCGAAGATGCGCTGGCAGCGGCGGAAGAACGTCCAGACGCCGAGGAAATCACGGTCGTGTTCATGAGCTCCGACAAAAACTGCTTCCGGCTCTCGACATCCCATTGCAACGGAATCACCTACAAAAACGCATTTTTCCTCAAAAACAATCTGGATATCCCAAAAGAGGTCCAGGTGCAGATCCGTGCGCTTGATGCCAAACAGAATGAGCTGAAAGTAATTGAATCGGATATCATGACGCTCGAGGCAGGCGAATTGAAGCTGGTCGAAACAGAAGAAACGTCTGATGAATCAAGTATCTGGAGCCGGTTTTCCTTTGAAACCGATGCGCGGACCCATTCCTATGAATCTATGTACAGATACCGTGATGCTGAATAATTTTTTGTAGCCAGACAAAAACGGCTGCGCCGGAGACATTCCTGTTTCCAGCGCAGCCGTTTCTTTATGGTGTTATTTCTCCGCTTCCCGCGCAGCCTTGACGCTGTTCGGATCAAAGAACTTATCCACTAAATCGTAGATTGTGATGAGCTCATAGAGAATCTTATATTCCGGCGGGAACAGGGTCGGATGCAGCGCGTCGCTGGTCGATATGCCTTTACTGTCTTCCCAGAAGAAGTCGGTGATGATCTTTAATTGGCGCTGATGGGTTTCGTGGTCGTATTCATTGGAATTCTGCAAGTCGTCCGCCAGTTCGGCAACGGCCTGCATGATGATATTGCGCTCAGCCATCGTCCACTTGATGCTGTGGTAGGGGATGCGGAGCAGCGCATCGAGATGGAACTCCAGGTTATGTAAAAAGAGCAATTGCCGTTCCGCCATGCGCAGCTCGGTCTCCCGGTCCCGGACACGGGGATACAGGCTGAAATCATCACGGTGGTAATGGATTAATTTCTCCGTCTTTCTGATTTCGGTCGTCAGCCGGTTCACCAGCTCCTTGTCCTGCTGAAGATCCGCGTCACTGTCAAAAAGGATCGTATGGAAAGTGTGTTCCAGCATCGTGCCTGCGCGTTCGCTGATGTTCTGGATGCTCTTCAGGATATCGTCCCGGTAGTTCGGCGGGAACACGAGCATATTGACGGCGGTGGACACGACCAGACCGATCGTCGTGGTACCCAGTCGAATAAAGAATGAGACCAGGACATGATCGTGGATGACTTCGATCATCGCGACGGAGGTCAATGTGGCAACCAGCAAGCCTGCGTGCAGCTTGAGCCGGTAACAGACCAGAATTGTGGCGACTGCCGCAAGTGTATAGGTGATCGGGGCATTGCCGAAAAGCGTGATGAAAAGAACGGCGAATGCGGAACCGATCGCGGATGCCGGGAACCGGACAAGTCCTTTAGTGATCGAATCGCGGACAGTCGGTTCAACCGTCACGATGGCTGTAATGACCGCGAAGACGGGCGGCCAGCCGAACCAGAGGCAGATCATAGCTGTTAAAAATATGGCAATGCCCGTTTTCAGAATCCGGCTGCCGTTGAAATGAAAGGATCGCATTTGGCGCCCCCTCTCCTTTACGTAGTTTTTTCGCTGTAGTTCAGTATATCATCCATCACTGTCCAGACTTCAAGGAAATTTTATCAGGATCGTGGCCGAACAGGACTGTTTACTGTGATCGATCTTAACTATCTCATCCGCCTTTGTGTGAGCGGTGCCAAAATAGGGAACGACTTATAATAGCGGGTCATTCCCTGATTTGATTGGAAAAGGAGAAATTCACCATGGCAGATAAAAGAGATGAAATCATCCTGAGAGGGCTGCAGGAAAATAATTTGAAGAATATCGATTTGAATATACCGAAAGAAAAAATAAATGTGTTCACCGGCCTGTCGGGTTCTGGAAAAAGCTCGGTTGTCTTCGATACGCTGGCGACTGAAAGCAGAAGGCAGATGACGCTGAACTACCCGCTTTACCTTAGGCACCAGATGCCGAGGTATGAACGGCCGCACGCCGACTTGATGCAGCATCTCAGTCCGGTGGTCGTTGTGGAGCAGAAACCGGTGAGAGGAAATTCCCGCTCGACTGTCGGCACTTATATGGATATCGACCCGTTGATCCGATTGCTGTTTTCACGGATCGGCAGCCCGCCGCTCGGCTCAGCGACTGAGTTTTCGAGTGACTCATCGTTCGGCAAATGCCCGGAATGCAGCGGCTTCGGAGAAATTGTTGTGCCTGATATCCACAAGCTCATCGATCACACGAAGTCGCTCCGGGACTCCGCGGTGCGCTTCAAGCCGCTCGCGCCGCCCGGCTGGCAGGGCAGATGGATGGTGGACGGCGGATTGTTCGACCCTGATCTCCCCATCAAAGATTTCACGGAAGAAAAATACAATATGCTGGTCTACGGTCCGCCGGAAGGCGAGCGGGCATTCAGCAAGTATTATTACAAAGTCGGTAATCGGGACATCGAATGGGACGGCCTCCTTCCCCGGTTTATTCGTCTGTACATTAACCGCGACCTCACGAAACTGAAAATCGTATCCCAGGAAGACGTGCTGGCGATGACTGCGCGTACGCCGTGCCCGACCTGCGAAGGTTCCGGATTGAATCCGAAAGTGCTGGAATGCAAAATCAACGGACTCAATATTGCCCAGTACGACCGCTTGGAAATGACGGATCTGCTGGATGAACTGGGGAAAATAAAAGATCCGGTTGGAAAATCGATTGCGCAGCAGGTCTATCCGAGTGTCAAACAGCTGGTTGACCTGGGGCTTGGCTATTTGAGCCTGGCACGAAATATGGGCACCCTGTCCGGCGGTGAAGCGCAGCGCGTGAAAATTGCGCGGCATCTGGGCAGCAGTTTAAATAACATCACCTATATTTTCGATGAACCGAGTGCTGGCTTGCATCCGGAAGAAATCGAGAAGCTGACGCACATGCTCGAAAGTTTGCGGGACAATTACAATACCGTGGTCGTCATCGAACACAATCTGGCGGTCATCAAGACGGCGGATGAAATCATCGAAATGGGCCCAGGCGCTGGCTCGACCGGTGGTGAAGTGGTCTATCAGGGCACGCAGGCGGGCTTACAGAAAGCATCCGCCATCACCGATTTGGACCATAAAGTTTCTGTCAATAAAACACCGAGACAGTCAGTAGACAGTTTTTCAATCCAAAACGCTTCTGCTAATAATTTGAAGAATGTCAGTGTGGACATTCCGAAAAATGTGCTGGTCTCTGTCTGCGGCGTTTCCGGTTCCGGCAAGAGTTCATTATTGTTCGGCGCATTCAGTGAGAATTATCCGGAAACCATATCCGTGAGACAAAGCAGCATCGGAACTTCGAGCCGTTCGACACTCGCCACTTATATGGGAATCATGGATGACATCCGGTCGATCCTGGCAAAAGAAACAGGGCAGCCGGTGGGCTTGTTCAGCTTTAATTCGACCGGAGCCTGCCCTGTCTGTGAAGGCAAAGGCGTCACCACGCCGGACGTGGCTTTTGCGGATCCGGTGACCCTCACCTGCGAATGCTGCAGAGGCACGCGCTATTCGGATGAAGCGCTGTCCCATCGCCACTTAGGAAAAAACATCGTCGAAATCCTGGAACTGTCGATCGACGAAGCCAATGAATATTTGAAAATGCCGAAGATCACCAAAAAAGTGGATACGCTGAAGGACGTCGGATTGGGCTACCTGACACTGGGCCAGACGACAAGTTCGTTGAGCGGCGGCGAAGTGCAGCGGCTGAAACTCGCCAGCCACCTGAAAAAAGAAGGGCAGATCTATTTACTCGATGAACCGTCATTGGGTCTGCACACCAGAGACAACGAGCATCTCTTGGCCGTATTCCAGGGACTCGTCGACAAAGGCAATTCGGTCATCCTCATCGAACACAATCTGAACTTTATCGCCGCGAGCGACTGGGTCATCGAAATGGGGCCAGGCGGAGGGAAGAAAGGCGGCGAAGTCCTGTTTGAAGGCACACCGGAAGCGATGCTGGAGGCGGAAACGCTGACTGCGAAGTGGCTGAGGAGTGGTGTGAAGGGATAAGTTGCAATAGACATAAAAAATCAGCTCCTTCTGGGGGCTGATTTTTTGCGTTCAGACAAGAGATGTTTATTGGCCATCAGTTACTCGTGTTGCCTTCCGGGAATATAAATTTAAAGCAGCCCACAGCAGAAGGAGGCTGAAAAAGCCGACTGAGATTCTCGCTAGAACGTCCGGCATGAAGTTATTCAGATCAAACAGGATATGCGCTAAGAGAACAAGCGCGGAAAGGGTCAAGGCAATAATGGATAGTCGGCGCATTTTTAATTTCCTCCAAGTTATAAATGATGGGACTGTGCCGCTCGCGGTGCAGTGACTGAATAGTTTGAGTTTACAATCAGCTAAGAGTAATCTTAACGTAGAAATGAAAGGAGTGGTAGTGGATGGACAAAGGAATACCGGAAGTGACATTGAATGACGGAACAATTTTGCCTGTGACCGGACTCGGTACATACGGGCTGTGGGGGAATGCCGGGGCGAACTCGGTCAGCAGCGGAATCAACGCCGGTTACCGGCTGATTGATACAGCTTATAATTATGAGAACGAAGGAGCGGTCGGGGAAGGCATTAAGCGCAGCGGCATTTCCCGTGAAGAGTTGTGGGTGACTTCCAAATTGCCTGGCCGATATCACACTTACGAAAAAGCGCTGGTTGCGATCCAGGAATCGCTGTATCGCTCCAATCTGGATTATTTTGATCTCTATGTGATCCACTGGCCGCTGCCGTATCAGGATTTATATGTGGAAGCATGGCAAGCTTTGATTGATGCGCAGAAATGGGGGCTCGTCCGGTCGATCGGGGTGAGCAACTTTTTGCCTGAGCATCTGGAGCGCATTATTCAGGAGACCGGCGTGACGCCGAGCATTAACCAGGTCGAATTGCATCCGTTCTTTAACCAGGAAGAACAGCGGAGGGTGCACGCGCAGCATAATATTCAAACGCAGTCATGGAGCCCGCTTGCGAGAGCGGCGGATATCCTGTCGGATGAAACGGTGAGTAAAATTGCTCGAAATCATAACAAGACGGTTCCGCAAGTTGTGCTGCGCTGGCATTACCAGATCGGCTCCGTGTCGATTCCTCGCTCCACTTCTCCGGAGCGGCAGCGGGACAATCTGGCTATTTTTGATTTTGAGTTAAATGAAGAAGAAATGACCGCGATCGCGGCACTTTCCCGTCCGGATGGCAGGCTGTTTGATATGGATCCGGCGACGCATGAAGAGTTTTAAAAGAGTAATGACTTTGCCAGGCAGGTCTGATTTGTAAAAGAAACGATAGAGGAGGGGTACATATTGGGTTTATTCGATAAGATTTTTAAAAAGCCGGAAAAAGAAGAAGCGAAAATCAGCGGCATTTCATTGAAGAAAAAAGCGGCAACTATTGTGCTGGAGAAGAAGAAATTGACGGGGGTCACCGCCAAAGTCGGCGTGGTGCTTGATATTTCCGGTTCGATGAGACGGTTGTATAAGGAAGGCGTCGTGCAGGAAGTGGTGGAGCGGGTGCTTGCGGTCGCCAGCCAGTTCGATGATGACGGCGAGCTGGATGTCTGGGTCTACGACAACGAATTTTCGCGCCTGCCGGGAGCGACCGAGGCGACGTTCATGGGCTACGTGGAGAAAAATATCCTGTCGAATGACAGCGTGCACAAATTCGGCCGCAACGACGAGCCGAAGGTGATGGAAGATGTGATACGCAAGTATACGGTTGAAGAACCGGGCAGCGATCCTGTCTTTTTGGTCTTCATCAATGATGGAGGATGTAAATCGGGGATCAAGAAATTCATCGTCGATTCGTCGGACAAGCCGATATTCTGGCAGTTTGTCGGGATTGGCGACGCGAATTTCGAAGTGCTGCGGAGGCTCGATACGATGGGCGGACGTGTGGTCGACAATGCGAATTTCTTCCATCTCGAAGACATCAGCCAAGTATCCGACGAAGAATTGTACGATCAGCTGCTGAATGAGTTTCCGATGTGGCTGAAGGAAGCGAAGGAGAAGAGGATTTTGGGGCGAGAATCAGCTGAGTGATCATAGAATCCAACAAGTGATCATAGAATCCAATAAGTGATCATAAAACCGCCAAAACCGCTCATAGAACTCCGCCACCCCCGATTGATGAGTTTGTACATCTTCGTTTAAGAGGAGTTAGATGAATTAGTGAGCAATATCAGACGAAAGAGGAGGAATTATTCATGATTACTGTTACAAACCGCATTCAAGTGAAAAAAGGGATGGGGCTGAAGATGGCACCTGCATTTACGAAGAACCAGGGTTTATTGGAATTCGACGGATTCGAAAAAGTGGAAGTGAACGTTTCAACTCAGCACGAGGATTATGATGAAATGCAAGTGATGATGTACTGGAATTCAAAAGAGGAATTCGAGGTTTGGCGAAATTCGGACGACTTCAAAAATGCGCATAAACGCGACGGCGGCGACGGCGGGGAATCACCTGTCATCAAGAGTGAGCTGATCATTGCGGAAGTGGCGGCTGTGTTGACGAAGTAATTTGGAAGCAACCTTTATGAGAAATGAAAGCAAGACCTGGGCCTCTGTTACAGCAGAAGTGCGGGTCTTGTTTTTTGTGTTGTCCAGAAAATATCCAATGTAAAATAATGTATGCATACGGGCTGGGATATACTATGATTAATGGAAAGTGTTTTATGAAAAGGGGCCGCGCCGATAATGGAACTCAATTACAAGTTAACAGAAGAAGATTATGTCGATTTCAATTTATTTCACGCAAAAAATTCGCCGGCGGTGAAGAAGCAAGTCACCATGCAGCGGATTTTTGTGCCGTTGCTGTACATAGTGCTCGCCTTCCTGGCGTTTACGTACCTGGATATGCCGTCGTTTCTGGTACTGTCCGTCATGTTTTTCATCATGGGCATCCTATGGGCCATCTTCTATCCGGCTTATTTCTATCGGCTGATCAAGCGGAATGCGGCCAAGATGATGCGTGAAGGAAAAAATGAAGCGGTGCTGGGAGCGCATAAGATGATTTTTACGGAAGATGGCTTGCGTGAAGTCAGTCCGAAAGGCGAGATGAGCATTTCCTGGAGCGGCATCGAAACTTTCGGCGAAGGCGAATCCGGTTTTTACTTATACAATAGCGGCATGTCCGCACTGATCATTCCGAAGAAAGAACTGGGGAACAGCGCGGAAGTCAGCAGTTTCTTAAAAGAAAAGATTAAAAACCGATTTTAAGTTGAATAAAGAAGTCGAATGCTGCAGGAGGCCCAAATGAAAACTCATTATTATTTAGGCTGGTTCACCGAATACTTTCCGGAGAAACTGGAGAAATTTGATTTCACATTCGGAGATTCAAAAATTGGATGAGACGATTAGCTTGTAATGGCACCGCCTTGAGAGAAATCCCTTCTGCATTCAAATAAGACCTGCCCAGCCGAAAAGGATGAGCGGGTCTTATTTCAAATGATTAAAAAGAAATGCTCTTGGTGGAATCAGCCGGCTTGTACATCACCATCGCGCTGAAGAAAAAGATCGGCGTGGCGAATTTGATGTCGATCACTTCTACAGCTGCGCCTTCAAGGAATTCATTCACTTTGCGGTCCATTCCTGTTTCGCTCCAGGCATAAATTGTTTTTACTCTCATTTTCAACGTCTCCTTTGAATCTTGTTGCATTATTCTACGGACGGAAATGGTTTTGGTTTCATGAAGCTGGTCTTGCTATTTAAAGTCCCGGCTTCAAAGCGTTTAATCGATCATTGGCAGTTTGTTATTAAAATCCAAAAATGATAAGATGTACAGTGGTTTTCTTTGTTTTTTAAACTGTTTTGATTAGATGGATTTACAAAGGAGTATTCATATGGTTTTTTCTTCTTACCTGTTCATATTGGTATTTTTGCCTATTACATTTCTGGGCTATCGATTATTAACTTATTTCCGATACGATGAATTATCGAAAGTCTGGCTCGTCGCGGCATCACTGGTATTTTACTGGCAAGGCAGCGGGACTTTCCTTTTTATTTTCCTGGCCTCAGTTGTTTTCAACTATCTCATAGGCATTGCAATCATCCGGTTGGGGGCTTCCCCGAGGTGGGAAAAGAAATGGTTGCTGGCTATCGGCTTGGCAGGAAATATAGCGCTGCTTGGTTATTATAAATATACGAATTTTGTGATCGAGAATGTGAATTTCATCGCGGGCACTTCGTTTGATGTCATGAACATTGTGCTTCCTCTCGGTATTTCCTTTTTCACGTTCCAGTTAATCGCGTTTCTGGTCGACTGTTATAAAGGCGACACAGAAGAGTATTCATTCGTCAATTATCTGGTTTTCATCACTTTCTTCCCTCAGTTGATCGTTGGCCCGATCGTCCATCACAAAGAAGTCGTTCCGCAATTCGAAGATGAAAAAAGGCCTTTATTCAATAAATTCAATGTCATGCTCGGCATGTTCCTTTTTTCAATAGGCGCCGCTAAAAAGGTATTGCTGGCAGATCCATTGACAGCTTACGGGGAAGCGTTCTTTTCGGATGTGGGTTCTTATGATGTCCTTGCTTCCTGGCTAGCGAGCTTCAGTTATACGCTGTCCTATTATTTTGACCTGTCCGGCTACGCCGACATGGCAATCGGGCTGGGGCTGTTTTTCAACATCCTGCTGCCGCAGAACTTTAAATCTCCGTATAAGGCAAGAAACTTCAGGGATTATTGGCAGCGATGGCATATTACCTTATCCCGCTTTCTTTCAAATTACATATTTCGGGGTGTTTATAAAAAAGGAAAAGGCAGCTTTAACTTCTACTTCGCAGTAATGGTGACCTTTTTCGTATCCGGTTTTTGGCATGGCGCAGGCTGGAACTTTGTGCTTTGGGGCATTATCAACGGAGCTTTTGTCTGTATGGCGCATTATATGCGGCGCAGCGGCAGGGAGCTTCCATTCATCATCGCCTGGGTCCTTACTTTTGCAGGTGTCGTAGGGACGCGCATCCTGTTCGTTGCCTCAGATTCACAGCAGGCATTTGAAGTTATGAGAAAGATGTTTGACTTCAGCCAGTTCGCTGAATTCGACTTTTCGGGCATCGCTTATGAAATGTACGTTTTTGCAATGTACAACTCCGTGACAATACTCACTTTGATCATTGCGATGGGCATTGCATTCTTCGGCAAAAGTTCCAATGAAATGAAGGAAGATTTTAAGCCGAGCCTGAAATACGCAATAATCGCAGCAGTGCTGCTCGGTCTGTCTTTAACGCAAATGTCTGGTGTTTCGGACTTTTTATACTTCCAATTCTAGAGGTGTCTTATGAAATTAAAAAAATGGTTGAGTGGTTTTATTATAGGATTATTAATGGCCGGCTGCATCGTTGCCGTTTTCAATATTACGGTTGATCCCTTCGGTGTTTTCGGGGATAAAGTGATCGATTGGGATTCTTATAATATGGTCAACAACCCGCGTGTAGCTAAAATAGCTTATCTGGATGAACACCATGAAAAATATGACTCTTATGTCATTGGAGGATCAAAATCGAGCTCCATTTCACCGGAATTGCTGAATGAGTATTACGGCGATGCGAGTTTTTACAGCATGATGATGTATGGCGGCGATTTTCATGACTACGAAAAGACGCTTCGTTATTTGATCGATGAATATGAAGTGGATAATATCGTGCTTCATATGTCACTCCAGGAAATCGGCCATTTCCATGAAGAATCTACGGATTTCAAGCAAAGCCTCCACGCGAAAGCGGCAGAGGAGCCGCTCTTGCCTTTCTATCTCAAGTATTTATTCCTGAATCCGACTTACGGCTATGAAAAGCTTGAAGGGCTCGGCATGAATCACATCGATTCGAGCGAGTACGCCCAGATTGTGCCGGAGACAGGGGTATACAATAAAGCCGAACGGGACAAAGAAGTTATCAAGGATCTGGACAGCTATATGGAAAATAATCCGAATTTCGAGATCCCGATCGGACAGATAGATGGCGTGGCCATTGACCAGAACGTGGACGCGCTGAAGAGGATGAAAGAATACGCGGAACAGAACGGAGCCACATTCACTATGGTTACCGGTGCAACTTATCAGTCAGAGTTGAAGAAATACAACCAGGACGATTTGAAGGAATACTGGGTTAAGCTTGCTGAAGTTACAGATTTCTGGGATTTCAGCGGCTATACTTCCATAAGTGACGACCCGCGCTATTATTATGATTCCATGCATTACCGGAATAATGTCGGTGAAATGATCCTGGGTTATATCTTTGAGGATCCGGAAGTTTATGTGCCGGAGGATTTCGGCCATTACACGACCAAGGAAAATGTGGAAGAACATGCCGAAAAGATTTTTACACCGCCCCCGGCAGCGACCGCTGGCGCGGATGAAGCGGAAAAGGTGCCGATCCTGATGTACCACCATATTTCAGAAGATCCGGGTTTGCAAAATTCGATGATCGTTTCCCCGGAAAAATTCGAAGGGGATATGACAGCGCTGAAAGAAGCGGGGTTCAATACCGTTCATTTACAAGATCTTGTGGATTATGTCTACGACGGTGCCGAGCTTCCTGAAAATCCGGTTGTGGTCACTTTTGATGACGGATATTTAAGCAATTACCAGTATGCATATCCAGTATTGAAGGATCTGGATATGAAAGCGGCAATATTCATGATCGGCTGGTCTGTCGGCAGGGAAACACATCGTATTGAAGGGGCTAAATTTTATCCTCACTTCTCATGGGATCAGGCAAAAGAGATGCATGAGACAGGGCTGATAGAATTGCAAAGCCATAGTTTCGACATGCACGAAGGCTTAGAAGCGGACCGATATGCTTCCTTGCCTGCGGATCAGGAGTCCACAGGCGAATACGCGCAAGCATTCAAAGAAGATCTTTTATATTTGGAAAATGAAATGGAGAGTAATATCGGGAACCGGGTATTTGCTTATTCATACCCATACGGCGAATATGAACTCCAGACAGTCCAAATGGTGAAAGAACTGGATTACACGGTGACGCTCACTGTGGCTGAAGGCATAAATGAGATCAAACGCGGCGATCCCGCCAGTTTATATGAATTGAAGCGGATCAATGTCGGCAGTTCACTGCCAGGCTCAGACCTGGTGAATATATTGCGCAATTGATATAGCGTCAATTATCTTAAACGAAAAGGATTATCCTCCTTCTCTGTGGAATCTTTGTTAATGAGGGTGGGGCGTTTGCAATCAGTAAAAGAAAGCCGCATAGAGAATCCCGCCCAAACTGCTGGATGGAAGATCATTTAGCTGGTACCGCAAATACGGATAAGGGAAAGAGGCTGGTAAAATGGACGTGAAATTTCCTATTGGACCATTACAGGTTCCTGACAACGTGAAAGCTGAACATATCCAGGAATGGCTCGGGAAGATCGGCAGCTATACGATGCGATTGCGTGAAGCGGTCGAAGGATTAAGCGACGAAGAATTAGGCAAGAAGTACAGGGAAGGCAGCTGGACTGTGCGCCAGCTTGTGCATCATATTGCGGATTCGCAGCTCAATATGTATCAGCGCCTGAAGCTTGCTTTGACGGATGACAATCCGGCGGTGCCGGCGTTTGACCAGGAAAAATGGGCGGCGCTTCCGGACAACGATCTGCCGGTCGAAAGTTCGATCCGGATGCTCGAAGGGCTGAACGAACGGATCGTTTCGCTGGGGAAGCGTCTGCCGGAAGAGGTGCTGGACCGCGTCTTCACCCATGAAGTGAACGGTAAGATCACAGTCGCGACGAAGCTCGCGAAGCTGTGCTGGCACGAAGAACATCATTTGGCGCATATCAAGATTGCGCTGGAGAATTGAAATAGAACGACAAAACCGCCGACGGATAGTCATCCGTTCGGCGGTTTTCTATTGTTGGCAGCAGCTTGCAAATAACTGTTTTGGTGGGCGGGCAATTAGGGAAGAGATAACGGAGAAGGTTATTCACAATAAAAAATTCCATCGAGAGGATGAATCCATTATGGATGAAAACGCATTGAAGAAGACGAAAATCTTCACGATAGTGAACCTGGTGCTCTATATTCTGACGTTGGGCGTCAATTACCTCGGCTCCTCCGGGTTTTTTAATGGACAGAGCCAGGGAGATATCTCGGACCAATATTTAACGCTGATATCCCCCGCGCCGTTCACGTTCTCGATTTGGGGTGTCATTTACACTTTGGTGTTCATAACTTTGGTTTATCTGTTCATCAAACGGAAAGATCCGAGAGTCAGCAAGCTGGTCTTGCTGATCTCTCCATGGTTTATCCTGCTTTCGTTCTGCAATATGGGCTGGATCGTCGCCTTTTCATATGAACGCTTGGGCATTTCCACGATATTGATCATCGGCATGCTGTTCTCACTGCTCCTCATCATCGGGAAAATCTATACCCATCGTTTTGAAGTCCCGTCAACGCTGGCAGGACTCAGCTTCACGCTCTACTGCGCGTGGGTGACCATCGCGACCGTCGTCAACACCTCGCTGCTGCTGGTGCAGCTGGACTGGAACGGATTCGGCATTTCCTATTCCGTCTGGACGCTGATCATTTTGGCGGTTGCCATCACATTTGTCCTGGTTTATATCACCAAGTATAAAAACGCGGCTTATCCGCTTCCTTTGGCGTGGGCGTTCTTCGGCATCTACGGTTCATATAACAGCGGCCGGGTCGACCCTGAGCTAGCGACAGCCATCCAATGGTTCTTGATCGCCGGTATCGTGATCTTTTTAATCGCGGCCGTGTGGAGATTCATCAGGAACGGCAATGCCCTTTTCCAGCAGCGCACGAGTTAAATGCGTCATGACAATAAAATCTGCAAACTCTGCCACGCCGGATGCATCTGCATCCAGGGCGTGGTTTTTTATTTTTGGCTATTTCTTTCATTCAAATAAGAGTTACAATAAATGACAGGAACTTTATATTTATCGGTATGCGGGAGGCAGATATGAATATACAGGCAGTAATTGTGAATGGCCAGAAAATAGTGCCGGCAGTGGAATTTGAACTTCAGACAAGTAAAGTCATCGGCATCCAGACAAATGTTCAGCGAAAGAAAATGCTGCTGGCCCAATTGGCGGAGCAGCCGGATACATATTTATCACTCGTCGACCAGGGAGAATACACCCGTTTGACAGTGGAGGAATTGCTGCGTTTTCTGAAAAATGTCAGCGGACATAAAGAAGGGGTCGGCTCGATGCTGCGGCGTTTTCAGCTGGAAGATGTGAAGAGATTGAAAATTTCGAATCTTACTGCGTCGAAATGCGCCTATTTGTCATTGCTCCGGATTTATTATGCGCAGCAGCAGACGATCGTGCTGGAAGAGCCTTATTTCCAGCTTGAAGAGCAGGAGCGGCAAGTGTTTGCGCGATTGGTGCAGGAGCTGTCAGCGGAAAAAAGGATCATCATCCTTACGGGCAATCTGGAAGATGCGCTCATCAGCTGCGATGAAGTGTACCGCTTGGACGATGCTGGGCTGCATCATTTGGATATTGCCGATTCGGACAATGAACCGGAAGAACAGGCGGAGGCCGAGGAAGCGGATTTCAAGGTCCAAAAAATTCCAACGAAAAAGAACGATAAAGTTATCTTATTCAATCCGCCGGAAATCGATTATATCGAAAGCATCAACAGCCTGGCTGTGGTACATGTCGGCGGCGAAACCTACAGCTGCGCGCTGACTTTGGCGGAGCTGGAGCAGCGGCTGCAGCATTACGGCTTTTTCCGCTGCCACCGTTCGTATATCGTCAACCTGCAGAAAGTACGTGAATTGATTACATGGACGAAAAACAGCTACAGCCTGCGTTTGACGACCGGCCAGGATTCAGTGGTGCCGTTGTCCCGCACCAAACTCGTGGAGATGAAAAAGCTGCTGAACATATAATTTCCCGGGAAATAATCGTGCGGATTGGCGCTTTTAGGGTACAGTTCAGCTGGTAAATGGTACATTTTAGCCCTATTCAGCGGTCTCCATTCCTTTTTCTTTATAAGCTTAAGCTATCAACGAAAAGGAGTGGCGTACATGAATATCATTTCAGTCCAAAACATTCAAAAGGCATTTGCATCAAACCAGGCGTTAAAAGATGTCTCATTCGATATCCCGAAAGGAGAGATTTTCGGCTTTCTGGGGCCGAGCGGTTCAGGCAAGACGACCTTGCTGAAAATCCTGACGGCGCAGCTCGATCCGACGAACGGTGGAGCAGCCGTATTAGGCAAGCCGGCGAAATTGATGCAGAAATCTGAACAGAAACAGCGGTTCGGGATTCTGACCGATACCAGCGGCTTGTATGAACGGCTGTCAATTGAAGAAAACCTCGATGTGTTTCGCCGGCTGTACGATTTGCCGAAATCATCCATTGATAAAGTACTTGATTTCGTTAATTTGAACGCCGACCGCAAGAAGCGGGTCAGCGTGCTGTCGAAAGGGATGCGCCAGCGCGTCACCTTGGCCTGCGCCATCATCCATGAGCCGGAGCTGCTGTTTTTGGATGAGCCGACTTCCGCCCTCGACCCGGTGAATACCGCCCATATCCATAAAGGCTTGCGCTATTTAAATGAAAAAGGGACGACGATCTTTTTGACGACGCATGACATGACTGAGGCTGAATCATTGTGTGAACGTGTAGCGATCTTGCATAAAGGGGAAATCCGCGCAATCGGTGCGCCCGCCGAACTGAAAAAGACGCACCGCGACGGCACGCTGACGGTGGAACTGACTTCCGGAAAAACCGAGCGCCTCGCCATGAATGAGGACGCTGCGGCTTCCATTGCCAGCTGGATGACCAGCGGGCAGATCGACCGCATGTATACGAACGAGCTGAGCCTTGGCGATATTTTCATTAAACTGACGGGGAGTGAATTGGTATGAACGTGTCATTAAAACGAATCCAAGCCATATTAATCAAAGACTATAAAGAGTTTTCCAGAAACTACGCGATTTCAGTGATGATCCTGTTTCCGCTGCTGTTCGCTTTGATTTACCGCTCGGATGGCGGTGAACAAGCCACGATGTACGCGTTTGTCATGAACTTTTCGCTGGCGATGCTCACGAGTTTCGTCCAGGCTTGTTTGATCGCGGAAGAGAAAGAGCGCAGCACATTGCGTTCCCTGATGATGACACCGGCCTCCATGCTGGATGTGCTGATCGGCAAAAGCTCGCTGGTCTTCATCATTTCCGCGGTAGTACTGGCGGCTTCGACTTATCTGTTCGGCTTTGAGTCGACGAATATACTCTTGCTGGTGGCAGCACTGGGCATTTCCATTTTGCTGTACACGGCGATCGGCACCATCTGCGGCTTGTATTCAAAGTCGCTCATTGAAGCGTCACTGTCGGTATTTCCCGTATTGATCATTTTCACAGTGGGACCCTTCGCGTTGTTATTCGAAGACGATTACCCGGTCTTGGCCGTGCTGAATTATTTGCCGAGCAGCCAGTTGAGCGAGCTGCTGACGAATATGGAAGTGGGCGCTTCTGGCGGGGACTTATATATGCCGCTTGTAATTATTTCCATTTGGGCGGTTGTGGTGACGATTATTTCGTTTATTCTGTATAAGAAGCGTTTGATGGATTATTAATGAAGCGGCGGATCCTGACGATTTAGAAAAATCGCTGATAAACTCATAAAAATCGCTGATAAAATAAGAATCGACGATAAATCATCAAAAATCGACGATAAAATCCCACATCGCAAAATGCAAGAGCCCGACCTGGCGGATCCCGCAGGCCGGGCTCTAATTTTGAGCTTCCATGTTATAAAATCGGGTATGGTTATCTAAAACCATTATTAGAAAGAGATGAGAACATGACATTAGAAATCATACTTTTGATTGCAGCGATTGGATTGATTGCGGGAGTTGGGCTGCTGGTTTATTTCAATAGCAGAAAGTCTGAGGATGATCAGAGTGACGAAGCAGAAACCGCCGGCGAGACTGAACCCGAACCTGACCCATATATTGAGTTCATGCCACACGTATCGGAAGTGGAAAACGAAGAGGAAGTGAGAAACGGATACCGGAAAATCGAGATTCCAGGCATTTTGAAAGCCGATATCCTTAAAACATTATCGGCCGGTGCGGCGATTGTCCGGGACCGCCAGACGTATAAAGTGGAATTCAGTCCGGAAGTGGTGAAGGGGTTGAAGGATAAAAGCATGACGCTGATTCTAAAAGCAGACGGCAAGGGATTTTTGCCGGCAGTGAAAAAAGAAGGCGCGGCAGGCATCTACAAGCAGGCAACGCTGGTGCGGCATGCCAATCCGGCGCTCGTCGTGCAGGCGAGCGCGAATCTGCTGACGGCGGTTGTCGGGCAGCAGCAATTGATGGAGATCCAGAGTTCGCTGAAGAATATGGGTGAGAAATTGGATACGCTCATCCAGCACCGCGACAACGATTTTTTCGGCAGGACGGAATCGCGTTTTATTTATTTCAGCGAAATTATTGGCCGTTTCCGGACCAACGGCATTATGCTGGGCGGCGTGGAGGATCAGAAAATTGAGGATTTCTATACAGCCGCGCTGCAGGATTTGAAGGTGTTGAATAAAGATTTGAAAGGGATCGGCGAAAGCATCGACCGTTTGAAGGAGCATGAAACGATCCGCAAATGGGGTGAAGCCGCGGTCATCAAGGATTACCGTAAGCTGATCGATGCCTTCAACAGCAAACAGGAGCTCGTGCTGCTGAATATCAAATTCATCGAAGAATGTTACGGGCCGTACCTGACCACCGTGCGCAATTATGAGGATGCGGCAGCGAAATCCGATACGCTGAACGATGTGATTGCTGAAAACAATCATATTGTCGGCATCATTGAAAATAAAGTCGGAAAGATCGAAGAAAACTACAAAGTGAAATTGAATTTCGGTGTGAAGGCGCTGAAATACCGAAATCTCGAAAGCCTGAAAGAAGTGGCTCCGCTTAGAATCAGCCAGCAAAAATCCAAAGAGCGGGAAGTTCCTTCCGAGATGCTCGTGGAGCTTGCGGAGGATGAGAAAGTATACGCGTATTTACCGAAATAACCCGGCTTTACCGAAAGAGATGAGTCCCCATTTCGCTGCCATTGCGGCAGTTTACGGAAATTTTGAAACCCACCACTTATATTCCATACATCAACACACCCGTCGCTTTCACATTGCGGGTGTTTTTCTTGTTTTACGCAGTTTTAAAAACAGGGAATATAAATAAAACACACAAGAATATTATAAAAAAATGTGAAATCTTTGTTTATTCATTGCACTAAGTAAGTGGAAATTGGTAGAATATATGATAGCGTTTACAAAATGAGAGGAGGAGAGAGCAAAATATATTGCTCTCGATAGCCAGATGAAAAACTCTAAGATTTTATACATCGTGGGAATTACTTTAGTAGCAACATTGGGGGGTCTTTTATTTGGTTACGATACAGCTGTTATTTCTGGCGCAGAAAGTTCGCTGCAGGCATATTTTGCTGACAGCCTCGGACTCAGTTCGTTCGTCCATGGGCTGACCGTTTCGAGCGCGCTGATCGGCTGTATCATCGGCGGGTTGCTGTCAGGGTATTTTTCTTCAAGAATCGGACGGAAATATACATTGATCGTGGCCGCGTTTTTATTCATGATCTCCGCACTCGGATCTGCTTATCCTGAGTTCTTGTTCTTTACACAAGGAGAGCCGTCCATCGCTTTACTGGCAACGTTCAACTTTTACCGGATTATCGGGGGAATCGGGGTCGGTCTCGCTTCTGCGGTGGCTCCGATGTACATAGGTGAAATTGCGCCGCCGAACTTGAGAGGAAGACTTGTTTCTTTAAACCAATTTGCCATCATCTTCGGGATGCTCGTGGTTTATTTCGTCAACTGGGGAATTGCAAGAGGCGAAACCATGGAATGGCTCAACGACATAGGCTGGAGATACATGTTCGCTTCTGAAACGATACCGGCTTTCCTGTTTTTCCTGTTGTTGCTGTTCGTTCCGGAAACGCCGAGGTATCTTGTGTCGCAGCAAAAAGAAGACAAGGCGATGGACGTTTTGCTTAAAACTTATGATGTGACGATGGCAAAAGCGACTTTATATGAAATAAAAAATTCTTTTGACAATAAAAAGGAAAAACTGTTTGTTTACGGGAAAGGCATCATCGTCATTGGAATTCTGCTGTCGGTATTCCAGCAATTTGTCGGCATTAATGTGGCGCTGTATTATGCCCCGAGAATATTTGAAAGCATGGGCGCCGCACGTGATGCTTCCATGTTCCAAACGATTGTCATGGGTCTGGTCAATGTAATCTTCACGATCATCGCGATTGTGACCGTGGATAAAGTGGGCCGCAAGCCGTTATTGATCATCGGTTCGATCGGAATGGCGATTGGGATGTTCGGCGTGGCCGGCCTCGCGTTATTCGAGCAAATCGGAATCGCGACTTTGGTCTTCATCATCATCTACACAGCTTCATTCATGATGTCATGGGGCCCGGTTGTGTGGGTATTGCTGTCTGAAATTTTCCCGAATAAAATCAGGGGGCAGGCACTGGCGATTGCTGTTGCGTTTCAATGGGCCGCAAACTATTTTGTATCTTCGACTTATCCGCCGATGATGGAAGTGAGCGGCGCGATGACTTACGGAATATACGGGATCATGAGCATCCTTTCAGGTCTGTTTGTCTGGAAGTTCATCCCTGAAACTAAAGGCAGATCACTGGAAGAGCTTGAAATCCTTTTGAAAAAATCACAAAGCGCGAAGAACGAAGTGGCTGAATAAACCATAATAGCTGCATCAAAGACTGCGGTAACTAGTGATTGTACAAGCAAGAAGTTCCTGATCATCACGGTCAGGAACTTCTTTTTAAATTCTTTTATGATTTGAATCACACCGTTCGATAAAACCGGCTTACTGGTCTGACAGGATTATCAAAAAGCTTATTCGGCAAAGAAAAACAAAAGTAAAAAAGCTGTTGCACCAAGCATTCGTCCGTATTCCAGGATGTCTGCAACACTTGTCATCCATTTGGCAAGATTAAATTTCCGCTGAGAGGGAAAACAAAGAGCAACAAGGAAACACCATTTGCCGCTTAGGAGGAGATTTTATGAGAAAAGATACATTGGAATTGATCATTTACGCCGGTGCAACTGCAGCCAGCCTGTTCATGTTAGTTAAAACTTACAATAAACGCCAAAATACGTATTGGGTATATGAAGACCATGACTTGCGCAACAGCGATGATGCGGACATGAGGGAAAGTGCAAATGCCGACGTGGATCCGGCCGAAAGAGGCCTCAGCGAATTGGATTCAGCCTACCGCGCGGAATGGGTTTCAATCGGCTATCCGCAGACCCACCGCGAAATTGAAGAGAATGAAAACTGGAATAACTGATCGAAGCCGTGTCTGCCTTTGGGGCGGATGCGGTTTTTGGGTTGTCAGACAACTAAAAACAGCCGGCAAACCGAGTTATGGCTTGCTGGCTGTTTCAATTTGAATATTAAGGGTTTCGATTATTGTCCGCATTGGTCAATTTATTGTTTTCATCTGGGATCCGTGCCCGGTCTTTAAGCGACTGATTCTTTTGCTCCTGCTGATCGAAATCCTGTTTTTGTGAAGTCTCCTGATCTTTTTCATCAAGAAGCTCCTTCATTTTATCGATGTTTTTATTCTGGCCGGATGATTGATTATCGCTCATTTGAATCGCTCCTTCCTGGCAATTTTTATTCATATTCCCGGTGCGCGCGGAGGTAAACGTGCCGGAACAGTTCAATTCACCACGCGAAAATTTTCCTTCCAGCCGTCGTTCTAAAGCCTTATCTGTATGGTAGAATAATCGTAATAATGAATTTTATTAGATTAAACCAGGAGTGCAGGATCCGCAATATCAAAAGACAGGGGCTGGAAGTATGTTGGGGGAAAGAGAAGAAGATGGGTTCGTGAAGAAACCGGCGGAGAAGCGCAGGCTGGGTGAACCGACAGGCGCGTTCAAAGGCGCGGCTTGGGGCGCGCTGCTGATCGGCGTATCGTCGTATTTGATCGGCTTGTACAACGCGGGAATGGAATTGAACGAAAAAGGCTATTATATCGTATTGCTGATTCTTGGTCTCTACTCGGCGGTATCGCTGCAAAAAGCCGTACGCGACCGCGATGAAGGAATGAAAGTCACGAACCTTTACTACGGCATCAGCTGGTTCGCGCTGATTTCAGCGATTGCGCTCATGGGGATCGGCTTGTTCAACGCCGGCAGCATCACTTTGAGCGAAAAGGGCTTTTACGGCATTTCGTTCGTGCTGAGTCTGTTCGCTGTGGTGACTGTGCAGAAGAATGTGCGGGATACGGAAGAAGCGAAGGGCTTGGGAGAGTAAGAGAAGCGGAAAAAAGGATAGTATGTTATGGCAGTTTTAAAAGCGCTCGGCATATGCCGGGCGCTTTATTTAGTGTCAGTTTACCGGCTTGCTGGATAAACACTTTCACAAACGGGCAATCATTTTTTATTTTTTAATTCCAAAAGTACAGGAGCGATATTCAGCAAAATTGATATGACCGTCAGGACCCATAAAGCTCTTTCCATCCCGGGCACGACGTCCATCAAAGCCGACCAATCCTCCGCGTCAACCCAAACAGAGATCAGACTGTATTCCGCAACAAGGGTCAGGGATGTAAATGATAATCCCATTGCCATCGCCAGTTTATAATCTTTGCCGATTACATACAATAAAAGATTTAAAAACGTCGCCGCTATAGCAAGCAGTCCAAATATTACCCACATTTAAACACCTCCACATGAAATCAATTCGGCCGGTTTTTGACCGAAAGCTGCTGTTATCCTATAAATTCAAACTTATATATATCACGAAACCGCCTTCGCTTCTTTCTTCATTTCTTTGAAATCATTGATTATATAGAGACCGTCGGATTTCTGGCCGCCTAAATTCTGCATGAACGAAGGGTAGGTGATGGGAATAACTGTGAAGAAAAATACAGATAGACTAACGAATGCTATTCTGTTCAGAATGATTCCCGCAACGCCTGCAATGAAATAGGAGAGGTATAAGAGTGCCGCAAAGGCAGCCAGCGAAGCAATCGGTCCGCCCGCGCTAAAGAAGAGGTTCTGTTTATATGTGGCTGGCGGCACCTCATCAGGATTCGCAATTGCGCAGCGGCCCGAAAAGGCGATGGCCAGATAACACGTCAGTCTTCCAAGGCGCAGCTTCAGCTTTTTGTCTTTGCTGATCTCACCCAAATAAATTTCGACTTTAGTCCCCTTGTTCCGCAAAAGCAGTGGAATGGCATGCCCGACTTCATGGATGAAAAGTGCTGTGTTGAGGATGAGCAGCACCATGAGGATTTCGAAAAGCATATTCATAACGCGAACCTCCCTTTTCCCTATGTATATTCTTTATTACGCTGAATAATTCTAAAGGTTTCAATTTGGATGTAATTTCCCAGTCCATTAAAGTAATTTTTACCCAGAATTGACAAAGGTATTTCTAAATCAGTGGTAACATAAAAGAGAGATTGATCATTACATAGAAGATATAAAGAGAAAGGAAGGACGCATTTTGTTAGCAGAAATGTATAAAAGAAGGGAAAAACTCAGCTGGCTGTTTCTGATTTTCACGTTGATCGTTGCTGCCGGTTTCCCAATTCTCCAGCCTCCGAAGACGGAAGGAGAATGGTGGGAGATGCTGTTCTTTCTGTTTCCAATTGGACTTGTCCTGTCAATTATGTTCATCAGCCGCCAGCAGTATAACAAAGTGAAAGACATCGAGATTCCCGAATCGCAAAAGCAGCTTTTGGATTTAAAGGACGTAGTCATCAAAAAAGATGCAGCGCTTATTCCAAGACTTCTTTTATTCGAGAAAAGCGGAGAATTTATTGCTGAAGTGAAGCCGATGGAAATCAGTTGGTGGCTGCGTGCGCTGATTGCTGTAAATTCCGTGTTCCTGACAATTTTCCCGACGACGTACGGGTTCTTTTCGCATACCGGTGAAAGGCTGCTGACATTCCGGAAAAAGGGATGGCTGAAACAAGTCGAGCTGACGATTTTTGACGGACAGGAGCAAAAAATCGGCACATACATACAGGAAGAACTGAAAGCACTCATCCATATCCGAGGCGAATTATTCAACGCGCAGGGCGAGTTGATCCTGCCGATAAAAGCCTCAGGATTCTCCGGGAATTTCAGCTGGAACGACGAACAGGAGCGGCAATGGGCTTATTTTTACAATGGAATTTTCCCGCACGAATACACGGAGCTGTTCCAGGATTCGCATAATCACATTGTTAAATTGTCGGACGAAATCTCAAAAGAAGAGAAATCCTCTTTGCTTGCGGTAATCGGTTATCTGTTCATGATGCGGATTGACCGATAGAAGCTTTTTTCTTGAAGAAATCAGAAAGGGGAGGGGACTTATGGTTTTATTTAAAAAAGAAAAGGAAAAAAACAACATTCCAGCCAGGAAAGCGGCCGGAAGAACTTTTGCCTTCTTTTTACTGGCCTTGTTAAGCCATGCAATCTACATATTCTTTAAGGACTTCACACTCAACGCCTCATTTTATATTATGATCGCTGGATTGGTTTTCTTTTTTGTGAATGATTATTGGTTGGGGAGATTTTCGGAGAGGGAAGAAAGTAAAGAATTTTGATAGTGATTGAATCGTTTTATTTTTTGCGGTTTGCATTTTATTTCTTCTCATCCTAAAGTCTGAATATTCTTTAATTTAAACCGAAAATCTTCTATTCTCCTCTAATTTCTTTATAATGAACAATTATGGAATAGGGAGTGGAAGCGATGACGAAATTGAGACAGGAAGCGTTGCAGATGCATCGGGATCATCAGGGGAAACTGGAGATTGTTTCAAAAGTCGCTTTGCGAAACGAGTATGATTTGAGTTTGGCTTACTCTCCCGGCGTCGCGGAACCGTGCAAGGAAATCGAACGGGACAAAGCGGCAGCATACGATTATACGATGAAGGGCAATACGGTCGCAGTGCTGACGAACGGCACGGCAGTGCTTGGCCTTGGCAATATCGGACCGGATGCATCGATGCCGGTCATGGAAGGGAAAGCAGCATTGTTGAAGTGTTTTGCTGGAGTGGATGCGTTTCCGATCGCTTTGAAGACGGAGGATCCGGAAGAGATTATTCGGACAGTGAAGTTGCTGGAACCTGGATTTGGCGGTGTGAACCTGGAGGATATCAAAGCTCCCGAGTGTTTTATTGTCGAAGATCGGTTGAGAAAAGAAATGGACATTCCGGTGTTTCATGATGACCAGCATGGCACGGCGATTGTCACGCTGGCCGGTTTGATCAATGCGCTGAAATTAACGGACCGTTCTGTGGAGGAAACGAAAGTGGTCGTCAACGGAGCGGGTGCCGCCGGAATCGCGGTGGTGAAGCTGCTGAGTGGCTACGGTTTTCCGAATATCATTATGTGCGATACAAAAGGTGCGATTTACGCAGGTCGCCCGAATGGCATGAATCCGTATAAAGAGCAGGTTGCGGGGATTACTAATTTTAATAAAGAAGACGGCCAGCTGGCAGAAGTGATCCGGGGAGCTGATGTCTTTATCGGCGTTTCGGCTGAAGGAGCGCTGACGCAGGACATGATCCGTTCCATGAATGCCGAAGCGATCATTTTCGCGATGGCCAACCCGAATCCGGAAATTTTGCCGCATCTGGCGAAAGAAGCGGGCGCGCGCGTTGTCGGCACCGGCCGTTCTGATTTCCCGAATCAAGTCAATAACGTTCTCGCGTTTCCGGGGATTTTCCGCGGGGCGCTTGACGTCCGCGCGAGCGATATCAATGAAGCGATGAAAATTGCCGCCGTTAGAGCGATTGCCGGCTTGCTGGAAGAAGATGCGCTTCACGACGATTATGTCATCCCGGCGCCTTTCGATCCGCGGGTTGCACCAGCCGTTGCTGAAGCTGTAGCGCGGGCAGCTGTCGAGACGGGTGTGGCGAGGAAGGCTGTGGTTGAGAAGGTGGAAGTGTTTTCAGAGAAATAGAGGGAGTGTGTGAGGATGTTTGTGAGTGAATTTGGGAGAATCGCTGATAAACGGTGAAAAATCGCTGATAAACCGGAAAAAATCGCTGATAAAAGTCCAAAAATCGCTGATAAACCAAAGAAAAACGCTGATAAAATGAAAATCGACGATAAAAGGAATAAAATCGACGATAAACCTTCAAAAATCAACGATAAACACCAAAAAATCGACGATAAAACTCTATACACAAAAAGGCAAGCGCATCTCCTGCGCTTGCCTTTTCTATTTGTATACTTTTGTCTTTTTAAATTGATAGTGATTTTCCAAGGAGGCAAAGGTTACTATTGCAGATTTGTATAATACATATAATCTTTCATTACCTGTTCAAGAAATTCCTCTTGATCATAAATTTTCAATAACTGAGCGGCTTGCTCTAAATACTCCTCTTCTTTTCCTAATTGAAGCATTTTCCTGCATATTGCAACACGGATAAATAAAACAGATAAGCTCTGTTGAGCCATTGCCACTTTATGATTCTTGAGAATGCCTTCCAATACATTTAATGCTGTTTTAAAGTCCTTTTCCTTGATTAACAGCAATGAAAGATTGAGCTTTAACGTAGTAACAAGTCGATTTGAATCTTGAAAATCTTTGTAATTGTAAATTCTCGACAGAAGAGTATTTGCCATTTCAATAGCAATATCGTTTGGGAAAAAATAGAGAATGGAATGGATTATACGAATATCTGTAAGATACCATTGATCAACTTTTGATAGTTTTATCCATATAGGTTCGACATAACTTCTTGCCTGCAGGATATCCTTATTCTGATTAAGACTAATTAACGCAGTGCAGATAATTTTAATATTTTCAAGGTCTATATTCTGTTGCTTATCAAGAAAGGTATCTATTTCTGCAATTATATTTTTTAAATCCTCAGCACTATTATAAGAGGTTTTGAAAAATTTATTAATGATGTTTTTGGGTTGAGGAAATTCATAATCATTGATAATGTATTCGAATTCTTCAAAGGACATGCTCAAACGATCAAGTATCTGAAAAAATGCAGTTGAATGAACAGTAGTTAAACCAGCTTCAAATTTCGAAAAGGCTGCTTGCGATAGAATTCCTTGTCCAACATATTTTTGAGATAACCCTCTGCTTTTTCTAATTCTTTTAATAGCATTGCCATAATTCTGCATAGTACCTCCAAAAGTTTCTTTTAAGAATATTTTGTTGGAATCTTTGTAATTAATTGTAATGTTAATTAAAGGTGGTGAACAGCATGGATTTGATAATTACGATAATGGATATCTGGTTTATTGGTGGAGGATAAGAGAAACTTTACAAAAACAATATTTTTATAGCAAAGAGCTTTCTGGTTTCTATAATTACCTCAGCAAAATCCAATAGAGTAAACAGGAGATGATTCCATGCATAAGAATAGAAACGGGTATTTCTGGATATTCTTTATAGTACTGTTATTTATAATTTCATACATGGGATATTTTTTGGCTGACAAATTTTATCTGTGGAATTCATTTATCGGAATCATCATCAGTGGTTTGCTATTTTTTGTCACAATTATCCCATTTACTGCTTATGTGGCAGCTATTATTACAAAGTTTACTGCAGAACAAGATTTACATAAAAAAAGGTTATTCAAATTATCGTTGGGAATAATAATTGCAATTCCTTTTGCATTATTGTCCATAACGGTATATAACGAATATGGCGAAAAGAATTTAAATAATGCATTAAATCTTGATTTGGCTAATGTAGAATCATTAGAATTTCATTTGGATGGAAATTCCAATGTGTGGCAAACCAAAAAGGATGACGCGGCAAAGGAACTGGTTGATTTCTTGAGCCATTATAGTGTCAAGAAAATAAATGAACGGGAATGGAACAGTGATGTTTCTAAAGAGATAGGATTCACGCTGACTGTTTTCAAAAAGAACGACATTGTTATGACCTCTATTTATGAAAGCCGATTGGTTCTTTACAGTGACGGTGATTATTATTCAGTGATTAATGGGCCAATCGATATGGAGTGGATTGCAGCTTATAATGAAAAGTATGAATATGAATAAGGACGATTTGAGATTGGATAGGATTTTCCGGCTTAACTATCCTTTAATTTTTAATTTGGCGTCAAGATTCAAACTAAAAATTTCTTATAGGATAGGTGAACCTAATTGTATGTAATTGAACTTATATTTAGCTTAATAAGCCTATTCATTATTTCATTTGGACTGTATTATTTAAAATTCAAAAAATCAAAAAATAGGAACAGTTTTGTTCTTGGTTATTTGTATTTAATGTTCGGAACAATTGGATTGATTGTAACTAGCATGATGCTGATTTAAATAGATAGCCATCTTGAAATTCAGTAATGGGAAACATATTAAAACGCTTTAAAACGTTTATAAATAACCAAGAAAATTCATAACTAAAATAAGGAAGGCAAGCGCACCCAGCGCTTGCCTTCCTTATTTCATTCTCCAAATATCTCTTCAGAAACTTCCACAATATAACGCAACTTCTCCCATTGCTGCTCTTCAGTGAGTTTATTGCCATGATGCGTTGACGCGAAACCGCATTGCGGGCTGATACAGAGCTGCTCTAATGGCACATATTGAGCGGCTTCCGCGACGCGTGCTTTAATGATTTCCTTATCTTCAAGTTCGCCATTTTTCGAAGTGAAGACGCCCAACACAACGCGCGGGCCGCCAGCTGGAATGTGCTCAAGCGGCTGGAAACTGCCGGAGCGGTCGTCATCGTATTCGAGGAAGAAGCCGTCGACTTTTTCTTTGGCGAAAAGAGTAGGCGCAATCAGCGCGTAGCTGCCTTCGAATGCCCAGTCGGACTGGTAATTGCCGCGGCACAGGTGAGTGGTTACCGCAAGATCTTCCGGTTTGCCTTCAAGCACGCCGTTTGCGACACGCAGCGCGAGGTCGATCAAAAACTCTCTATTATATTTGCCATCGTTGAACGGGATGCCCGGCGCGGACAGCCCGGCGATATAGACGTCGTCAATCTGGATATAGCGGGCACCTAAATCATAGAAGGTCTTAAAAGCGTCGCGGTAAGCCTGAATGACGTCTTTTGCGTAATCTTCAATATCGGGATAAATGCTTTCGTCACGTATGCCTTGATTGAAGAATTGGTTGGGGCTTGGAATCGTCAGTTTCGGAATGGCGCGGTCGCCGACAATCTCTTTAAATTCAATAAAGTCTTGGATGAAAGGATGGTTTCCATTGAATGAGACTTTGCCGATATTGCGTACGTCGTAAGCTTCGGTCTCAACGTTTTTAAATTTATAGCCATGTTCCGGTGTGTAGCCTTCAAAGCCGTTGATGCCAGCCATGAAATCGGTGTGCCAGAATGTGCGGCGGAATTCGCCGTCTGTCACGGCTTTCAGGCCAACTTCGATTTGTTTGTCGACGATGCGCTTGATTTCTGTTGTTTCGATTTCACGCAACTGCTCTGCAGTGATGTTGCCTTCTTTAAAATCTTTTCTTGCTTGATGAATGCTTTCCGGACGCAGCAAGCTGCCGACGTGATCTGCCTTGAAAGGTGCTTTTACCGCTGTTTTTGCTGTTTCTGTGATTGGATTTGTCATGTGGAATTCCTGCTTTCTGTTTTTGGTTTTTATTTGGCGTATAGATTAGTTCGCAATGCTGAGCTTGCTTTTCACTCTGACCTTTTCCAGCGCCTGCTCCAGATCTTCGAGCAGATCATCGGTATGTTCGAGGCCGACGGAGAAGCGGAACAGGCCGTCGGTGATGCCGCGTTTCTCGCGTTCTTCTTTAGGCATCGCCGCGTGCGACATGGTCGCCGGATATGACAGGATCGTTTCGACAGCGCCGAGGCTGACGGCGAATACTGGAATTCGCAGCGCGTCTTTGAAGATGCGCGCGGCGTTTTTGTCCGGCAGCCGCAACGATAGGACTGCACCATAGCCGCTTGATTGCCGCTGCTGGATCGGATTGCCGGGATGGAAGGAGAAGCCCGGATAATACACTTCTTCGACAACCGGATGGCGATGCAGGAACTCAGCGGTTTTCTGTGCCGATTCACTCGACTGCTTGAGACGCGCGCCGAGCGTTTTTATTCCTTGGATCAGTAAATAGGAATCCTGAGCGCCAAGCACCGAACCGAAGGAGTTTTGGATAAAACCTAAACGGTCGCCAAGTGCAGCGTCTTTCGTAACGGCGAGTCCTGCGACGATATCGCTGTGGCCGGACAGGAATTTCGTCGCGCTGTGCAGCACAAGATCTGCGCCGAGATCAAGCGGGTTCTGGTACAGCGGCGTCATGAATGTGTTGTCGACAAACGTCAGGCAGCCGTTCGCTTTGGCGAGTTTGGCGGCGATTTCGATATCGGTGATGTTCATCACCGGATTGGACGGCGTCTCGATGTAAATCAATTTCGTGTTTGGCCGGAAAGCCCGCGCCACTTCATCGAGGTCCGTCATATTGACGAAGGAGTGGCCGATTCCGAATTTGCCCAGCACCTCTGTAATAAAGCGGTAAGTGCCGCCGTAGACATCTTCCGATACCAATACGTGATCGCCGGATTCCAGCAGCATGAAAGCCGACGAGATAGCGGCCATGCCTGAGGCGAAAGCGAATCCCCGTGTGCCGTTCTCGAGTTTTGCGATGGTTTCCTCCAGCGCTTGGCGCGTCGGATTGCCGGAGCGGCTGTAATCATAAGGGCCAAATTCATCAATGCTTTCCTGATGGAACGTCGACGACAGGTAAATCGGGACATTGACGGCGCCGGTCTGCGCATCGACACCGGCGGAATGGATGAATTTTGTTTCTAAGCGGTCGGTCATTTTTAAGTCCTCCTTTGACAGAGCTCCTTTTCCAATAGAAAAGGGGCTTTCTTCAATAAAGAAGAAAGCCCCTTAAAAGAGATCTGTTCTTCTCATCTTCTAGGCTCGCGCCTATTGGAATTAGCACCTTTGCCTATGCAGGCAGGTTGCTGAGACATCACAGGGCCAAATCCCTCCGTCTCTCTTGATAAGAAATAGATTATTTAATTAGTTGTCAGTTGATGTGTTTAACAATAAAACATGTTGAGGGGAAATGCAAGAATATTTGATAAATAAATTTTGAGGCTGGCTTAAAAAAGTCTTCAGATGTGTAAGAATAAAAAAGATCTGCTAAAAGAAAAATTGATTTAATTAAGAAAAAAGACACGCATTTTGTAAATTATTGTATCTATTTAGAATCTTATATACTATAGTTAAATTAATGAAAATAGAGGAATGGGGAACAAAAAATGGACAAAGTTTTAGCATTTGCGAAACGCAGATGGAGATATATATTGGTGGCAGTAATAGCTTTAATGATTGGAGGAAGTCTTGGTCCTTCTCAGTCTGAAGTAGATGCTTCGACAGATGAAAATCAAAAGACTCAAGAAACTCTTGAGTCAGCAAATAAAGAGTTGGCTGCCAAGATTAAAGATCTAGAGTCGACGAATACGAAATCGACTGAAAAAATTAAAGAATTGGAAGCTAAAGTAAAAGAGGCAGAACCCTTTTTCTTATTGGAGGAAAAAGAAAGAAAAGCAAAAGAAGCTGAATTAAAGAAAAAAGAAGATGAAGAAAAAGCTAAAAAAGCAGCAGAAGCCGCTGCTGCCAAAGAAAAAGCAGATGCAGAAGCTAAAGCCAAAGAAGAAGCGGAAGCTAAAAAAGCTGCTGAAGAAAAAGCCGCTGCCGAAGAAGCAGAAAAAGTTGGGTATGATACTGGCATAACTTACGACCAACTAGCAAGAACCCCCGACGACTATATTTTTGAGAAAGTAAAATTCCGGGGGACGGTAATTCAGGTCATGGAGGGTGATGGTTTGACTCAAATCAGATTGGCCGTAAATGACGATTACGATACTATCCTCTTTGCGGAATTTGATGCTTCAGTGTTGGATTATCGGATTCTGGAAGATGACACCATAACGATTAGGGGCTTATCCAGTGGCTTGATTACTTATGAATCCACTATGGGTGGTTCTATTTCCATCCCTGGAGTTATTATTGATCAGATAGAGTGAATTTACTGAAATAAACTAGTTACAACCACCACTCCTTTTTGGTATGGTGGTTGTTTCTATTTTCTTATTTAAAAATCCTCCACAATATTTCCAACCGCTCATAATTCTCCAAACCAACGCGCCGCTTCACTTTTCCCCGTTTTAATTCTTTTCCGATTTCAAATTCATCTATCAGCAATAAAACATCGTAAATGAACCGCAGAGGGAATTGAAGGGATAAGAGGACTGGATATGCAAGATAAGCACTGACATGTTCATAGCCATAGAAATTATCCTGTTCAATCGGCAAGTTTTTCCGGACATAAGCTTTGCCGATGTTATGAAGTAGGATAGCCCACGACAGAAGCTCCTGCTCATCCGGATCACTGACTTCTTTTGATATTTCACCAATGATTCCATAGTTCTGCTGCAGCAAGGCACGCATTTCTGCAGTTTCTGTCATAGGTCTGGTTTCTTTAAAGCTTTTGAAAAACAGTTCATAAACTTCCATGGAAAAAGCCTGTTGCTTAAGCTGCTCCGAATTTATTTCTTCATAAGGTGAGTTCGACAAGAATCGGATCCAGTCGAACTTTTCATCCTTCCTCGGCAACTGAAATGCACGGATGTAACGTTCGATGATATGGTCGGGCACGCGGTCGACAGTTTGCCGCTTACTATTGCGTTTTTTCAGTAAAGCATGGGGAGTGAGGAAGATGATCGCTTCTGTTTCGGCCTCGGATTTTTCGATCCGGTTCAATATGCTCCGTCTTCTTTTGGATGCCAGGTTTGTGGCATCGTAAATGACATTGGAGCCGTTTTCTAAATGGTGGATTGTCTGCTGATACATTTCTTCGAACGTATTTTGATAATCGACTGATTCGCCGGGCAGGCGGCTACGGTTCGTGATTTCATCGGAAGAGAGATGGACCAAATCTTCGTTTCCTTCAAGCAGGCTGCGGGCGTAGGTCGTTTTGCCGCTTCCCGGAAGGCCGATCAGCATTGTGAATTTCGCCATAGTAACCCTTCTTTCGGCAGAAATGAAATATGTAAAAATCCATTTTATCTTCCATACCCTTTTCAAGTCTGCAAAACCAAAAGGGAATTTTCGCCTTCATCTAAAAAGGTTTTCCAACTCCTTCAGCGATTATTAAAAGGTAAAGGAACGGGAGGGGTGGTCTTCAGCTACAGCGGCATGGTGGCTCGGGCGGATCATCAGTAATTTGAATTACAGAATCAAAGGTGTAAAATGAATGTTTATTCCCATTCAACTTATTCTTTATTAGTCTGGAGGGCAAATCTTGAAAGACGAAAATTGTGACTTGAAGCCAACGAAAAGTGTGAAGGAAAAGAAGCTCGAAGTAATAGATGGCGTAACGATAAAGTATCATGCCAATGGAAAGACGATCTGGTCGAATGGCAGGATAATCGATGAGCAACCGGAAGGTTATTGGGAATGGTACCGCGCTGATGGCACGCTTAAACGTTCGGGACATTTTGAAAAGGGGGAGCCTGTGGGTGAGTGGATTACTTATGACGGTAAAGGCGAGAAGTATAAGGTTACTGATCGGGATAAATAAAGCAAACGACCTTCCTATTCCGGAGGGTCGTTTGCTTGTTCAGTCATATTATTGAATTTCCTTAAAAATCATACTCCGCTTCTTTTTCTTCACGGATCTTCGTAAATGTTTCCGTCAGAACCACCGTGTCTTCTGCAAGCCGCTCAATGCGGAGCAGCACATCGTGGTTGATGATTTCTTTTTGGTAGAAATCTTCTTCCACGACGAAGACGAAAGTCTGGACCATCTGCGCTTTCATATAAGCGAGAATCGGCTTCAGCTGCGTGTCTGCGACCATATAATGTTTGGCGGAACCGGCTGTCACCAGCATGCTGACCACTTTATCGCGGAATGCATTGACCGGCAGCAAGTCAAAGATGTTCTTCAATGCAGCCGGTATGGAAGCCTGGAATATCGGTGTGCCGATGACGATGGCGTCAGCGTCCATCAAGGTTTTCGTTACATAGCCGGTATCGCCTTCGTAATCGAGGTAATTGCGGCCGTCGCTGAATTCCATTTTGAAATCCGCTAAATCAATCAGCTCTGTTTCCACGTCAGGGTATTTCTCCGAGATCGCTTTGATGGTTGCAGTCATGGCGATTCTTGTTTTTGAACCGATTTGGGAACCGGATAAGCCTACGATTTTCATTCCGCTTCCTCCTTATTTTTTGGCGGTGTATTTTTTGATGGCCGGGATGATTTCTGTGCCGATCAATTCGAGGTTTCGCTTGAGCTTGTCCATCGGCATGCCGCCAAAATCGATTTGGGCGATATAGCGCTGATGGCCGAATACTTCGTGCTGATGCAGTATTTTCTCGATGATCTGCTGCGGGCTGCCGATGTTCATGATATTATGCGGATCGACGCCTTGTGCGAAAAGCTGTTTCGGGAATCCCCCGCCATTGGTGCGTTTCATGCCTTCATTGATATGAGGATACAGATCTCTCAATGCCTGTTGGGAATCTTCCGCGGCGTAGAAAAAGCCAGCTGTTGCGACCGGCAATTCATCCGGATTGTGGCCGCCTGCCCGGGCCGCATCGCGGTAAGCATCGACTGTCCGTTTGAAAGTCGAAGCGGCGCCTCCAAGATGGGCCATGAACATCGGAACACCGGCATAACCGGCTTTCATCGCGCTGGCCGGAGTGCCGCCAACTGCGCGCCAAATCGGAAGCGAACCGTTCACCGGACGAGGAAGAACCTGTGCATTACGCAACGGTGCGCGGAATTCTCCGCTCCAGTTGACGATTTCGTTTTCATTGATCAGCCGCAAGAGGTCGAATTTTTCTTCGAACAATTCCTCGTAATTGCGGACGTTATAACCAAGCAAATCGAACAGCCCGATGCGTGAAGCGCGTCCCGCTACAAGTTCTGCCCGGCCGCCTGAAATCAAATCGAGCGTGGCAAAGTTTTCGTAGACACGGACCGGATCTGACGTGCTGATGATCGTCGAAGAACTGGCGATCTTAATCTTTTTCGTCGCCTGTGCAATGGCGGAAAGCACCACAGCATGCGCCTGGGTAGCGAAGAATTCCTGATGGCTTTCGCCGACACTGAAAAACTCGACGCCTGCCTGTTCTGCAAGAACCGAATATTCGATGATGTCCTGGATCCGCTGCTGTGCAGAGATTCTTTCTCCTGTAGCCGGGTCCGGCAAATGGTCGCCAAGTGTGTAGATGCCGAATTCCAGGCCGTTGTCAGGATTGATGCGATATTTTTCCATGAATAAATCCGCCCTTCTGTTTCCAATATATAGCCATTATAAGTGATAGGTCATTTAATTATAAGTACGCACTCCAAAGTGCTATAGTATACAAAAAGATACTATAGGAGTGGTTGTTATGGAACGCAAACCGGATAATTGCCGCGTGGAGGACGCGCTCGGCATCCTTGTCGGAAAATGGAAGCCCGTGATTCTTCTATACCTGCTGCAGGAAGGCACTAAACGCTTCAGTGAGCTGAAACGCAATATGCCGGGCATCACGCAGAAGATGCTGACGAAGCAATTGAGGGAATTGGAAGATGAAGATATTATCGCCCGTGTTGTCTATCCGCAGGTGCCGCCGAAAGTGGAATATTCCATGACGGAGTATGGACGCAGCCTTGAACCGATCCTGGAGGCCATGCATGAATGGGGCGCCAAACATACCGAACATAAAATGGAGAAGCAGGAAAATCAGCTGAAAAGTTCTTCTTGAGTAAACCGGGTCTCTCAAAATATAGGAGAGGCCCGGTTTTATTGTGTGCACCGGAATTCAATATTTTGTAAGGTGTAAATCCGATGTGTAAAATGAAGGTCATACGGTTATACCTAATAGAGAAACTGAAGGAGAGGCGATGCGGCATGAATTCAGAAACGATGAAGACATTCGGTTTTTACAAACCGGGATCGAAGGAAGAAGCGATGGATTTTCAGAAAGTGGAAGAGGAAAGACCGACAGCGACGGGACGCGATCTGCTGGTGGAAGTAAAAGCGATTTCGGTGAACCCGACAGACCTTCGCACGCGCGACGGCAAGAAAGAGGACGATGAGTCGCTGACGGTTGTCGGCCGTGATGTGGCGGGCGTGGTTGTGGCGACTGGCGACGATTGTTCTTATTTCAATGTGGGGGATGAAGTGTTTTACGCGGGCACCAATAACCGGCCAGGCGGGCAAAGTGAATTTCATCTGGTGGATGAGCGCATTGTCGGGCGCAAGCCGGCGAGTCTCGATTTCGCGCAGGCAGCGGCATTGCCGTTGACCAGCATCACTGCCTATGAAGCGCTGTTTGAGCGATTGGGCGTTTCCAAAGATGCGGCGGATAATAAAGGACAGAATATCCTGATTATCGGAGCGGCAGGCGGCGTGGGCTCGATTGCGGTGCAGATCGCTAAACTCGCCGGGCTTACGGTAATCGGCACAGCTTCCCGCACCGAGACAGTCGAGTGGGCGAAAGATCACGGCGCCGACCATACCATCAACCATCACGAGGAGTTCGGCCCGCAGCTGGAGAACCTCGGCATCAATGGCGTGGATTATATTTTTTGCCTGAACAGCCCCGACGAGCATATGGAAGGGATGGCGAAAGTGATTCTGCCTCAAGGGAAAATCTGCTCGATCCTGCCGGCGTTCAAGCCGCTTGACCTTGCGCTGTTCGGCAAAAGTGTCACGTTCGTCTACGAACTCATGTACACGCGTTCCGTTTTCCAGACGGCCGACATGGTCCACCAGCATATGTTGCTGAACGAACTGGCGGACTGGGTGGATGACAATAAAATCCGTTCGACGATGACGCAGCATTTCTCGCCGATTTCAGTGGAAAATCTCAAAGAAGCTTATACGAATCTGCTGACGGGCAAGACGATCGGTAAGATCGTGTTGGAAGGTCCGTTTGAGTGAAAAAATAATGCGCCGACTTCTCTTTTTGATGGAGAGGCCGGCGTTTTTTTTGTTCCATTTTTTAAGAGCCAAGATTAAAAGTCGAATGGAATCTTTATCCTAATTTACAAGAGATGAAAGAATAGTTTGAAAAAATACTTTCGAAATGGAAATTTGATGGTAATATTAGGATAAGAAGAGGGATTCAGAAGCGAGCATCAACGGGAGGCCGAAACGGGTGAAAAATGCGATTGGAACGGTGTTTATATTTTTGGGAGCAGGATTGCTGTTTTATTTGTTCAGGACATACAGTTATCTGGTGGATTTCATATTCATTCATTCTATTATTGATGCTTTGTATATCCTGGTTGCGCTGATAGCGGCTATTTGGGCAGCGGTCTGGCTGGATCAACGGATTTCCGGCAGCCGGTTTCAGCTGCTGATCCATTCGTCTGCGGTCCTGTTGATGTGCCTGTTCATCGGCTATCAGATGTTTGCTTCCCATTTTTATTCCGAAGAATATTTGAAAGACACAGGGCTTGAGAAGGTGGAGCGGCTGTTTGAAATCGGAGAAATGAATCTGAGTCCAGAGGAGCTGCGAGTTCTGGCGGAAGAGGTGGCGGTGGACGAGTCGGCTTATGTGCTTTCTGTGTATGGGGGATACCAGCGTCCGGAAGATGCGGAGGAATTCGAGGTGAGGGATTTCAAACGCAGTTATTACTCGTATGAAATGGTCGTGGGAGTCGTCGATGATGAAAGGAACGCGCGGTATTACTTTACGCGTGACGGCCTCGATTTTAAAATAAGCGGCAATTCGGTAATGGAATAAAATACTGCTATAAAAAACTGCAGCCCTCTCCGGAGGACTGCAGTTTTTTCAGATCAATTATGATGATGCGCGTAATGGCGTTTTTTCATGAAAAGTAAGTCCGGAAAAGTAACACTTCTAACGGGTTTTGTTTATTTCAGTTATATCAGTTTATATGGGATTGTTTGTCGTACTTCTTCATTTTCTGCAGCAGTCGGATAAACAGATAAATATAGAGAATAATGACCGCCGAAACAATCGTCAGCGAAAGAATGGAAAAGAACGTGGCATCCCAATTGAGCAGCAATCCGGCCTGTGCCACCAGCATGCAGATGAAAATGATCGAGTAAAACATCAACATTCGCTGATACATATTTTTTATGGAAGTGGGGTCCGAATAGATGCGCTTATCACCGATGACATCTTTTGGGGCACGGAAGTAATGGAACGACTCCATTGCTGTATGGACGTGTTCCCAGCCGGCCTGTTTATAGAGCTCGAAGTATTCGTCATTTGATGACTGGAAATCCACCTGATAAACGTATGATCTGGTGGGGTCTTCTTCAAAATAATAAGTGAAAGGCCTGTACTTATAGCAATGGTAACCTTTCGCCGACATTTCAGTCAGCCATTGTTCTTCCTTATCCATATCATTCGCTAAAGAGATTTTGAACTTCTTGAACGTTTTCATGTTTTTTCGCTCCTTCCAAAATATCATCGCTGATCGTCAGCATCTTTTTGAGACGGTCGTATTCGTGCAGGAAACTGGTTTGTCCATCATCGGTCAGGCGGTAAATCTTCTTTTGGCGGCTTTCTTTTTCTGCTGTTACGAGTTCAATCAGCTTCTGTTTTTGCAGATTGGTCAGTATACCGTACAGTGTGCCGGGAGCAAGGACAATATCGCCGCCGCTGTATTCCTCGATTTTCTTGATGATGCCGTAGCCATGCAAAGGCTCTTTCGTTAAAGCTAATAAAACCAGGAAAGTGGATTCGGACAGGGGTTGCATCAGATCACCTCTTCTTATTATATCGTCTATCGATATATCGTTACTAATAGTATAAGGGTCGATATATCGAGTGTCAAGGTATTGATTGGCTTTATCTAAATTTAGAAAAGGATGTTTCCTATATATGTGGAATAGGTAAGTATAAGAAAGGCAGCTTTATTGATGACAGAAGGAGGAATTTCATGAACGGGCAATTTTTTAAGAACAGTCTGCACGGAGAAGGGGCACATTTCGATACGGCGAAGGTTTTTGACGGATTCGACTGGCAGCAGGCGGGAGAAAAATCGGGTGATTTCCCGCATTCGATATGGGAATTATTATTCCATATGAATTATTGGCAGGATTTCATGCTGGATTTGCTGAACGGACATACGCCGAAAAGCCAGAATCCCGACGAGGAATCCTGGCCGCCTGCTCCGTCGCCGGAAAGCGAAGATGAATGGGATTCGGCTATTGCTTATTTTCTGAAAGGTTTAGAGGAAGCCGAGCAGGAATCCACGAAAGATCTGCTGGAAAAAGTGGTGGCCGGAAGGGAAGACACGCGGGGCGACTGTTTGCAGACGATTGTTCTGCACAATACGTATCATGCCGGACAAGTAGTTTTTGCCCGGAAAATCATGGGGACATGGCCGCCTTCATCCACTGGAAACGCCTGAAGTAAGGAGGAGTGCCATGAACATCGGGATTATCGGAACCGGAAATATTGCCGCTTATTTATTGGAACAAGTGAATGGGAAAAAGCTGGCTGACGGAAGAGTGTTAGCGGTTTTCGGACGCAACCGGGAAGTCGGAACGCATCTGGGCGACAAGTTTGGGATCGCTTTTTATACAGATCTGGAGAAATTTTTAGAGGAACCGCTCGATATAGTGGTGGAAGCGTCGACGATGGAAGCGGCAGCGCTTTATTTGGAAGACGTTGTTGCACATAAAAAAGACCTTGTTGTCAGCAGCATCGGCGTTTTCAAAGATGCTGGATTTCTGGAACAGGTCAAGGAATTGGCCGGAACTTCAGGAACGCAGATCTTTCTCCCGTCCGGCGCGATCGGCGGACTCGATGTACTGCAATCTGCGCGAGCATCCGGCGGTTTGGAGCACGTCGAGATCACAACGCGGAAATCGCCGGAATCGCTTGGATTGGAAGCATCGGAAGAAAGAGTGCTGTTCGAAGGGTCCGCTTTTGATGCTGTCGAGAAATTCCCGAAGAATGTCAATGTGGCATTGGTGCTTGCGATTGCGGGAATCGGCGCCGAGAAGACACTTGTGCGCGTCATTGTCGATCCGGCGATTGAGAAAAATTCGCATACGATCAGAGCCGAAGGTGATTTCGGACGGATGCAGCTGCAAGTCGAAAACAACCCGATGCCGGATAATCCGAAGACGAGCCTGCTGGCGGCGCTCAGTATCCTGGCTGTTTTACAGAACCGGAATCAGGCGGTGCGGATCGGGAATTGAAGGTATAGAGCAAAAGCCGTCCAGCCATTTTCGGGTGGACGGCTTTTTGCGGGAACAATAAAAGCGCGTTATTCAATCTGCTTTGGTTTCTTATTGATTTTATTGAATGCGACTTCTATCAGGGCAATGATGGCTGCGGCGATCAACTGCGCGTTTATGGTGATCGTGATAGAGTCCATCAGGAGATTCAATAAGGAAAGCAATGACCAGATGACGAGGAAATGAATGACGAAAATCGTCCCCGCATTGGCTATGGACAAGCGGTCCAGCAGCAGGATGAACGCCATTTTAACTATATCGGCGAACGTATCCAGTATAAAAAAGAATACGCCGAACCAAAACAGCGACCAAATCGAATCATATTGAATGCCCAGAATATTGAAGATTCCGGCAATCCCGAAGAAGTAAATGCCGAATAAGAATGTTATGGGTACGACTATAAGGAATGTCATCGATAACACGATGAAAATCTTGGTCTTAGCCGATTCTTCTTTAAATGTTTTTTCTTTTTCCATGCCAGCCCCCACTTTTTATAAGCTTATACGACAAGCTTATCATAAATATTGGTTTTTTCAGGGGTGGAATATACCGTTAATCGATGATGATGTCTTTGCCTTGTTCACGCAGCGACTTCAGCGAGCTGAGCATATGATTGATCTCTTCATCGCTATGCCGTTCCCAGTTCCCGAGTTCGGCAATGATTTTCAGCGGCGACTTCGACCGGTAGGAGCGTGTCGGGTTGCCGGGGAAGCGCTTGTCGGTCAGGTTAGGGTCGTTCTCGAATTCGCCTTGCGGCTCGACGAGATAGATCCGCTCCTGAGCATCACCCGCTGCCAGCTCCGCTCCCCATTTCGCCGCTTCCAATGTCGCGGTGAAATAGATGTAATTCGATTTTTTGTCCTGATAGTTGGAAAGGTTTTGCGCTTCGAGCAGGCCGCCAAGATCTAATTGTGCTTTCGTTCCGTGAAAGAAAGGGCCGCGGTCGAGAACTTCTTTTTGTTCATTCATATGGTTCCGCCTCCTGTTGGTTTACTTTGTAACTAACAGTATAAGACGGTGATTGGCGAAAAAGTAGTCTGTTAATCATTTTTTATTGGGTGTATAATAAAGGTATAGAGAACGGCAGCGAACAAATTATAAACCTTTCTGAATGAACCGGGCGCCGGCCATTTCAGAAGGGTTTTTTCATTTTCATGGAGAATGGTAAAGGGGATAAGTTTTAATTGAATGGAGGAAATTCGATGGCAGAAGAACGGAAGGTTGAATCTTTTGATGGCACGCAATTGTTCAGCCGGAAAGATGCGGCTGAGGATCAACGGGCGGTGGCCGTGATTTCACACGGTTTAGCCGAGCATCTGGGCCGTTATGATGCGCTGGCTGAAACGCTGCTGAGCAACGGTTTCACCGTCTATCGCTATGAACAGCGCGGCCATGCGCGGTCTGATGGGAAACGCACGCATTTCGACGATTTCAATGAGATGCCGGATGATTTGAAAACCATCATGGATTTGGCTAAGGAAGAGAATCCGGACGCGCCGATTTTCCTCATCGGCCACAGTATGGGCGGCTTCACAGCGGCGGCGTTCGGGACGAAATATCCGGGCCAGGCAGCGGGAATTGTTTTATCCGGTGCGCTGACCCGCTACAACAATCAGCTTTTCGGAGCGCTTCCGATGGACTTGCCGGAAGAAACATACCTGGACAATGAACTCGGGGAAGGCGTCTGCAGCGATCCGGCTGTGGTCGAAGCCTATGCCAATGATCCGATGGTGGAGAAAAAGATTTCGGTCGCCCTCATCAATCAGTTTGGAACCGGCATCGACTGGCTGAAAGCGAATGCCGAAAATTTCACGGACCCGGTGCTCGTTCTGCATGGCAATGAAGACGGGCTTGTCGCTGAAAAAGATTCGCGTGATTTTTACGGGGAGATCGGTTCTGCTGACAAAACACTGAAAATCTATGCGTCTTTGATGCATGAGATATTTAATGAGCCATCCAAGTATAAGATTTATGATGAAGTGGTGGAGTGGATGAACGAACGGCTTTAGAGGGGACCGAGCTATAAAGATGATGCATGACATTAATGAAAAACAGGCACTGGAATATTTATCCTCCTGCTTTCCTGCAGGGGGCTTTTTTATTGAAATGCAGACCGGTTTCCATCGTTTATCCATTTTCATATCGGGTAGACAGGGGTTATAAAAATTATTAATAGAGGTGGATGCAAATGAAGAACGAATTGACGGTAAAACATAAATTGGGTTTCGGCACAGCGCCGCTGGGCAATATGTTCAGGGATGTACCGGAAGACGAGGCGATGAAGACCATCCAGTCCGCATGGGATGAAGGAATCCGTTATTTCGATACGGCGCCGTTTTATGGTGCAGGATTGGCGGAGATCCGTCTCGGCGAAGTTTTATCTTCTTATGACCGTGAGGAATTTCTGCTGGGTTCGAAGGTTGGCCGGATTATTCTCGATGAAGAGGAAGAAAAAGAAGGATTGTTTGAATATGGCCGGAAAAATAAAATCCGGACAGACTACACGGAGGACGGCACACTCAAGTCGATTGAAGACAGCTTGAAGCGGTTGAAAACCGACCGTCTCGATATGGTCTATGTGCATGACCTTTCACCGGACTTTCTCGGAGATGAATGGATTACGAAATTCGACGAAGCGCGTAAAGGGGCATTTAAAGTTCTTGACCGGCTGAGAGATGAAGGGGTCATAAAAGCCTGGGGTCTGGGTGTCAATACGACGACGCCGATCGAAGTGGCACTTGAACTGGAAGAGACTCATCCGGACCTCAGCCTGTCTGCTACACAATACACACTGCTTCAGCACGAACGCGCCCTTGAGCGCATGATGCCGCTGGCTCAGGAAAAAGGCGGCGGACTTGTAATCGGTTCGGCTTATAACTCTGGCGCCTTGCTTGGCGGAGACTTTTTCGATTATAAGGAAATCACTCCAGATATCAAAAAGAGAGTCGAGCAGTTCCAAGACGTGGCGGAAAATCACGGCGTCAAATTAAAGCATGCGGCACTCCAGTTCTCGGCAGCCCATCCGGCTGTAAAAGCAGTGGTGGCCGGCTCGACAAGACCTGAGCACATCAAGGAAGATTTGCAGGCAATGAAGGCAGATATTCCTGCTGCATTCTGGGAAGAGCTGATTGAGAAGAAACTGGTTTCCCCGAAAGCGGCATTGCCGGGGGAGTAACTTTTTAATCGAAACAGCAGTATAAGAAAAGGTCCTTAAAAGTCGGTGTTATGACTTCAAGGGCCTTTTTTTGCATAGCTAAGGGAAACAGTAGCTGAATATGAGAAAGCCGGCAGCTCCAAAAGGGAGCTGCCGGCAAAATAACACGATTATTTTTTCGTATTGTCTACAAAACCCCCGTATTCACGGCGCTGGTGCTGGACCGACAGCCATTTCAAGGTCGTGAATTCTTCCAGCACCCATTCGCCGTTAAAGCGGCCGAGACCGGAATCCTTCTCGCCGCCAAACGGCATATGCGCTTCGTCATTGACCGGCTGGTCGTTGACATGGATCATGCCTGTATGGATTTGGTGGGCGATATTTGTTCCATGTTCGATATTTCCTGAATGGACGGCACCGCTCAATCCGAACGGATACGCGTTCGCCATTTCCACTGCTTCCGCATCGCTGCTGAACGGAATCAGGATCGCCACAGGCCCGAAGATTTCATTTTCCGCAAGCGGCATGTCATTAGTGACTCCTGTCAACACGGTCGGCTCCAGCAAATTGCCATCCGCTTTGCCGCCAAGGCGCACTTTCGCGCCTTGTTCAACGCTTGCGTCAATGTCCTTGAGAATCCGGTCCACCTGGTCGCGGTTGATCAGCGGCCCGACTTGCGTATCCTTTTCAGCAGGGTTGCCGAATTTCAGTTTACCGGCGCGTTCGATAAACTGTTCCGCGAATTCCTCATAAATGGAATCGTGCACAAAAATACGGTTGATGGACATACAGATCTGGCCTTGGTGATAGAACTTGCCGAATAAAGCCGAATCCACAGCCTGATCGATATCCGCGTCATCCAGCACGATGAAATTATTGTTGCCGCCGAGTTCGAGAGCGGTTTTTTTCAAAGCACCGCCAGCCAGTTCGCCGATATGTTTTCCGACAGGCGTTGAGCCTGTGAAAGATATTAATCGCGGAGTCGGGTGGGTAACGATATCATCCCCGATTTCAGAACCGCGTCCCACGACCACATTCAATAAGCCTTTAGGCAGCCCGGCTGCTTCGAAAATGCTGGCAAACAGCAATCCGCCGGTCACCGGTGTATCGGTTGCCGGTTTGATGACGACCGCATTTCCGGTCGCAAGTGCCGGTGCAATGGAACGGATGGCCAGATGGAAAGGGAAATTCCAAGGGCTGATGATGCCGATGACGCCAAGCGGGCTGCGGTAAACCCGGTTCTCTTTTCCGGCATGCTGCGAAGGCAGGATTTTGCCATCCATACGAAACGGGAAAGATGCGGCTTCTTTCATGATGTTAAGCGAAGCACCAAACTCAACTGTCGCTTTGATCACAGTGCTGCCTGCTTCTTTCACAAGCCAGTCGATGATGGTCTCTTTGTTTTCCTGCATGACTTCTATTGCTTTTTCGATGACAGCACGTTTGTTTTGCGGCAGTTCGTCCGCCCATTCCAATTGTGCGGCAGCGGCTGCTTGATAAGCTGCATCCAAATCATCTTTATCGGCTGCCTGCGTGACAACCAGTTCTTCTCCTGTAAAGGGATTGCTGTCCTTCATCATGCTATCGCTGGAACCATTTATCCATTCACCATTTATATATATCTTCGAAAAATCTGTTTTCACTCCGAACGACTCCATTCATCAATTATTTTCGTCTGGCAAGTAACAGTGTCTTGAATCTTTACCCGCTGTCCCCGCTGGATTAAACAATCACGGTCTGAGGGACAGGACGAAAAAACCATGGCCGGAGAGATCTCCGGTCATGGTTCGGGTGGTTTTATAACTAAAGATGATAAGCACACTGTATGGTTGGCAGTTAATTGAGAACTACAGTTTGATACGTTTTTGGTGATCGATAGTTTCAGTGATATGAAAATAATAGAGGGGGTGGATGTCTTCATTTATAAAAAAGGAGATTTTTATTCCTGTACAGAAAGAGTAATAAAGAAGTATACGAAAAGGAGCTGTATATAAATGGACAACGTAACAGTAGGGCATATCGAAGTTAATGGCGGAAATGTCTGGTACCGGATTACCGGGAAAGGACCGGGGATACCGCTGCTCGTGCTGCACGGTGGACCGGGTTCGAAAAGCAGCGACAGCGACCCGCTTCGGCAGCTCGGGACAGACCGGCCGGTGATCCAGTACGATCAGCTGGGAAGCGGGAATTCGGACCGTCCGACAGATAGGTCGCTGTGGACGGTGGAACGTTTTGTTGAAGAATTGGAACAGGTGGTCGAGGCGCTGGGCTTGGAGGAATTCCATCTGCTCGGGCATTCGTGGGGCACGATGCTCGCCGCCTCTTATCTATTCAAAAAGCCGAAAGGGGTCCGCAGTGTGATATTCTCGGGACCGGCTCTCGATGCGCAGCGCTGGGAGCGGGATCAGCGGAACTATCTGAAGGAATTTCCGCAGGATTTCCAAGAATTGGTGGAGCGCAGCGAGCGGGAAGGGGATACCGATTCCGAAGAATACAATCAAGCGATGGACGCTTACTATAAGCGCCATATGTGCCGTGTTGACCCGTGGCCTGAAGAGTTGGTGGAAGATATGAAGGGGATGAATCACCAGGTCTACAATTATATGTGGGGCGCTTCGGAATTCACGGTGACCGGCACGCTGAAGCATTTTGATGCGACAGACCGTTTGGGCGAAATAAAGATTCCGGCTCTATTCACGTGTGGCCGTTATGACGAAGCGACGCCGGAAGCAACGGAATATTATGCGGGTCTGGTGCCGGATGCGGAATTTCATGTTTTTGAAAACAGTTCGCATATGCCGGCGATTGAAGAACCGGAAGCCTATGTGGAGACTGTGCGCGAATGGGTGAACCGGCAGGAGATGAAGCCGGGGGCGTAATATAAGTAATAGAAAAACCGTTAACCTTTTATCAGGGTTAACGGTTTTTGAGTTAAGGAAATCATCAAACTTGATTCATGCCGAAAAGCTCTGCAATTATAGCGAAAAAGCAGACAGTACCCGTAAAGAAGTAAAATATTGCTGTCTTTTTTCGCTGATCAAGATACTCATAGATGCCTGAAGAAGTGAACAGCAAAAAAGAGAGTATGAAAAAAAGAGTCATGCTCCCTGTGAAATTCGGATTGAAAAAATGATTGGCTGCGACTATTAAAAATAAGGCGCCGATCAGCCAGGATAAGAATTTAAAAAGCTTCAAGGAATCCCTCCTATGATTAGAGTTTAGCTGGATCTGATTACTCATTAGATAAAGCTTATCACAGAAGGTTATGGGTTTAAATGGAATTATTGGAAAGAGGAGTGTTTGGTCTTTCGGGTTCGTGAGCGTTTCTTTGCTCACGAGCCCAGCAGTTTGCCGAGGCAAACCAGTTGCACCGAGCGGCTGCTGGAATCCGGGGAGAAGGCAAGATAGTGAAGAAATTTCAGGAGTTTTCTTATGACGGCAATTATTTGCCTGTATGGGATCTGAATATGGTGTTGGGCGAGTGGGCGGTTCAGATTGACGGTCTGCTGCTGACGGACCGTTGCGCCATAGTGATGGATTCCAAGAATGTCAGCGGTGAAATCCATTATGATCTGGTGAATGAGGAATATTACAGGAAGGACATGCCGAGTGGCGAAATCCTGACTATGGATAATCCGGTGTTCCAGCTGAATAAGCATATTCACTTTATCCAGAAATGGTTTAAGCTCCACAATATCAATTTGCCCGTCACTGGTTTGATTGTCTACACTGCAAACAGTTGTGTATTCAACACAAAGTTTTCTGACGCTTTGACCTGCAAAACGTATCAGATGAATCAATATCTCTACCGAATTCTTCGGGACAGTCCCCTAACCGCCGTTTCCCGTCCGCTCGAGGACATCGGGAAACTGATTGCGGCAAACCAGGTCCCCTTTAAATTATCCCCTTTGAGCAAGTTTTATAAGATTGATCTGCGAGATGTGAAAACCGGCGTCTATTGCAATAAATGCTCTGGCCACGGCATGAAGCGTGTAAAGAAATCCTGGATTTGCGCGGCCTGCGGCAATAAAGATGCAGCTGCCGACAGACTGGCGGTGCAGGAATATTTTTCATTGATAGATAGTGAGCTGACGAATAGGAAGTTTCGGGAGTTTAGTGGAATTGATAATTCTGACACAGCAAGGCGTGTTTCAGCTAAGTATGACTTAGAGATTACTGGCGAGAGAAAAACACGGGTCTATAGAATAAAGAATAGGTGAAGGATGCGTTATGATTTTTAGTTGGGTTGAATGGTGATTTTGAGTAAATCATGAGAATCGCTGATAAACGCCAAAAAATCGCCGATAAACCCAAAAACCAGCCTCCGTCTCTCACCGGCAAACCCAAGAAGGAAGCTTTTCGCGAGCGAAAAGCCCCTTATTAAGTTCGAAAACCAAAAAAGATGGCCGCGAAACGCTTCGCGGCCATCTTTCATATTACATACTCTCTATTTCTCTTTCATTCCGCTTAACCGCCGGACGCGTTAACGAGAAGACGGCAAAGCCGAGCGCGCCAAGCACGATGACACCGCCGACCCAGGAGGTGCTGGTTACGGAACCGGTTTGTGCCAGCGTGAAGCCGCCGATTGCGGAGCCCAGCGCAATGCCGACTTGCAGCGCGGAGTTATTGAAACTCTGCTGGATATCGGATGTGGTGGGATCCGTTTCAATCAGGTAGCTTTGCTGCGGCGGAGCGAGCGCCCAGCTGAGCGCTGCCCACACGACCATCACCGGCATAAAGATGACTAGTGAAAATGTGGTGAACGGCAGCAGGAACAGCGAGACCGCGAATGCGGAAATGACGATCAGGATGCTTTTTTTCGAGCCGATCGAATCGGACATGGTGCCGCCGATTGCGCCGCCGCTTACTGCTGCTATGCCGAATACCAGATAACAGACGCTGACCCAGAACGGATTCAAGTTCAGCGTCGTTTCAAGAAACGGCGTGAAATAAGCGTAGACGGTGTAATGACCCGCCAGCATGAACATTGTCGCCAGGTGGGCGGTGCCGATTTTTGCGCTGGCTACCGCTTTTAATTGCTGCTTCAGCGGAATTGCCTTACTGCCTGGAATCGGCTGGATATAAAGCGCGATCAGCGCCATCGAGCCGATGGACAACGCGGCGATGCCGAGGAAGATGAAGCGCCATCCGAATGCATCCGAAATGAGGATGCCGAGCGGGACGCCGAGAACGAGCGACGAAGAGACGCCCATGAAAATGAGGCCGATCGCTTTCGCCCGATAAGGCGGCTCGACGATTTTAGCGGCGATGGTAAGCGACAGCACGATGATTAGTGCTGTACTTGCAGCCGTCAAAATCCGTGCGATCATCATCCAGGTAAAGTCAGGACTGAAAAACGTCATGATATTGCCGAGGAAAAAGATGAACAAGGAAATCAGATAGACTTTCTTGCGCTCAAAACGGCTGGTCGCCACCAGCAGGACAGGGCCGGCAATCGCATAGATCAACGCGAATAAAGTGATCAGCTGGCCCGCTGAACTCACCGATACATCGAATTCATCGGCTATTGTCGGCAGGATTCCGCCGACGATCAATTCCACAAGCCCGACTGCGACCGTGGATAAGGCTAAGATATAAACTTTCAGGTTCATTGCAATTACGCTTCCTTTCCAATATGAAATTGCTCAATTTGTCAGAAAATAAAAAAATCCTGATTACAGAAAACGAAAAAGTCGTTTTCTGTAATCAGGATTTTGCGGTTCCTGGTAGAGACCCTTAAGCCGTATTCTTAAGGTTATACAGAGAGTGCAAGTATTTAATTGCTCACTTTGAAAATCTTACTACATAAAAAATCTTTGTGCAAGCCGGTAAAATAGGGAGAATAAAATTTGAACGCATCCATTACAAAAGGTATGATTTGAGAAACCTTAATTTTAGGAGAAAAGGAAGTGGAGCAAGTGCAGAAAAAATGGCTGATTTACGGAGCTTATGGCTATACAGGGGAATTGATCGCAAGGGAAGCGAAAAAGCGTGGCTGGAATCCTGTGCTGGCGGGGCGCAACCCCGATAAGCTGAAACCGCTGGGCAGAGAGCTGGAACTTGAAACGCGCGTATTTCCGGTAGGTCCTTCAGCGGCTGAAAATCTGTCTGATGTCGCACTTGTGCTGCACTGCGCCGGTCCATTTCAGAAAACGAGCGCACCGATGATCAAGGCATGCCTTGAGGCGGGGGCTGATTATATGGATATCACCGGTGAAATTTCCGTTTTTGAACACAGTTTTGCGCAGGATGCGAAAGCGAAAGAAGCGGGCATCACCATTTGTTCAGGTGTCGGATTCGATGTGATTCCGACAGACTGCACAGCACTCAAGCTGAAAGAGCTGATGCCGGATGCAAGCAGTCTTTCGCTCGGGTTTGATTCGGATTCAGGCATTTCGCCGGGCACGTACAAAACGATGATTGAAGGGATGGGGTCCGGCAGTGCAGAGCGGCAGAACGGCCAATTGATACCGGTGCCGATCGGAAGCCAGCACCGCACTATCGATTTCGGCCGCGGCACCCGTTCAGCGATGGGCATCCCGTGGGGCGACGTGTCGACCGCATTCCACACGACCGGGATTCCGAACATCGCCACTTGGATTCCGATGAAAAAATCGCGCATTTTTGGCGCGCGGATTTTCGGCAGCGCAGGCGCAATAATCACGCTGCCGCCTATCCAGAAGGCGCTGAAGAATTTAGTGGACAGCCGGGTGAAAGGGCCGGATGAAACCCTGCGCGAAGGCGCGCCCGCTTATATCTGGGGAGAAGCGCGAAACGCGGAAGGCGTCATAAAAACGGTTCGGATCAAAACGGCGAACGTCTACGATTTGACGGTTTATGGCGCACTTGAATCGGTCAGCCGCTTGCTGGGTGGAGAGTTTCCGAAAGGGAGCTACACGCCGGCGATGCTGTTCGGCTCAGGATTGATCGAAGAGCTGCCGGGATCCGGCAAGTTTGAGGAAGAGACGATTTATCCAGGGGCATAGCGTTAACGGAATAAAGCAATCCATCAGAAGTGAGGCTTCTCTGACTGGGTTGCTTTTATTTTTTACTGATTCTGAAACTTATAATCAAATTGAAACGTACCAATAGTAAAGTTGCAGAAAAGAGGTGGGCTCTTTTGAAACGGAATCGGATAAAGTTGTTGGCAGCACTATTAACGGCAATTGCAATCCTTTCAGCGTGTTCAATTGCAAATCCCAATGCCTCTTCAGCCGACTGGGCTTCTTCGTTTGTGGTCTGGGATGATTATATCTATCAGCTGGACGAGGAGTATGTGCTGGAAGTGGTTGAAGAGATTGGTGAGGTGACGGTTTATTCCGACATGGAAGGTACGTATAAAGGCAATTTCTCCAATGAGTATGAAAAAGGCACGAAGTATTATTCGATTCAGGGAATCAGTACAGCAGAAGCGATTGCGGTCCAAGAGGAAGATGGAAAGTACCGTAAAGCGAATAGAGATGAAAAATATGAGCGGAATAAATAGGTGCACTGCCACTTCTTTAACGAAAACAAAGCTGGCAAATTATTATTGAGCAAACTGATGCAGCTGCATCAGCCTGTACAAAAGGGAGGATTCATATGGTCGGACGGACACATCAAAACAGAAGCAGAATTACAAACAGCAATGCGATTATTGCTTTGACGCTGGGGATACTGTCGATTTTCATCCCGTTTGCGGGGCTGATCCTTGGAAGCATCGGAATCGTGGTTTATAGGAAAGCGAAAAATGAGATGCTGCTGACGGGTGAAGGGGGGGACGGGATCGCCGTTTCCGGGCTGATCTGCAGCATCGTGGGGGTTTTAATCCAATTGTTAACGATCGCGGGTTACCTGCTCTACACGGTTATTATTTGAAGGAAGACTTACAGGCATTTCGCTGGCCAAAGCGGAATGCCTATTTTTGGGGGATGAACAAATTGATGCTTTATTTTTATTTAAAGTGCCTTGTTCTGAAATGGTTTATCTGATAAATCTCCGGGAATAGTAAGAAAAAATAACTTATATAAGTTTTGTATAACATACTGCAAAACGGACTGCAAGGAGAGAGGAATGGACAATATACTTCATAAAGCAGCAAAATTCATCAAAGAAGAAAATAGATCCTTAACAAGGAATCTGCTGGTTCAGGCAACAGAAGAATTGCAATTGGAGCTGACGGATGAGCAGCTGGCCAAACATTGCGAATTGGCCGGATTGCTTTTGGATAAGGTTGCGCTGGGCTTATTAAGCACCCGACAGGAAACAATGGAGATGGAAATGGATTATGATATCGATCATTATTTCTACTACGATGGGACGCTGCTGAAAAATACAGTCGAAATCATCAGCGCGTTCCGCCTGTCGCTTCTGCAGGAATTGCAGGACAGGGGAGTATTGGAAAACAGCAGCGCCGCTGAAATCTCCAAACTTTATCATCATATGATCTACATCTTTGATGATGCACTTCGGAAAACAACAACGAATTTCAATTTGGAAAACCAGAAAATACTGGATGCCAATGAGCAGGAAATCATGGAACTGGCTGCGCCAATCGTTCCCATCAAAAAAGGGGTCGGCGTCATGCCGCTCATCGGTGAATTCACCGATTCGAGGGCAGCTTATCTTTCGACGGAAGTCATTCCGAAGGTAGTGGAGCTCGATATCGAACAGCTCGTGATCGACTTTTCGGGAATCCATCATTTCGATACCAATGTGGCACAGCAGATTTTTCAGATTCGGGACATCCTGCAGCTGCTTGGAATAAAACCGGTATTGACGGGAATCCGGCCGGTGATCGCGCATACCGCGGTAAGTTTGGGGATCAACTTGAACGATATGCAGACATACGGGACAGTGAAAGAGTTCCTGGAATATGGGAGCCATTAAGAGAGAAAACGTCAGCTCATAGTTAAGCTGGCGTTTTTCACTTGTGATTGCCGGCGCTGAATTCCGGGTATGTGTGGCTGTTTCTGCCGGCTTCGTTTACCATGGGTGGTAGAAGCCAAGCAGCAGGGATCCACCATCCATATTTCGAAAGGAGTTTTCATATGGAATTCGCGATTGAAGTTTTCCTCATTGTCCTGCCGATTATTCTCGTGGGAGCGATTTCGCTCTTTGTAATTCTCAGGCTCAAAGGGAAGCAGAAGAGAGGGACGCTCGGCAAGAAAGATACAACAGCTGCCCAGAGCTTGCTGGACAGCCTCATTCCTTTAGGGATGGTATCCGGCACGGCACTCGGTCTAGTCCTCAGCATGTTCTTTCCGTTTTCACTGGGGACAGGGATCACATTCGGCGCTGGGCTAGGATTGCTGGGCGGTTATTTTGCTTATGAATATTCGAGTAAGAACGGTGAGTACTCGTATAAAAGATGAAGATAAAAAGGGGAGAAAAAGTGGAATTCCACATTTTCACCCCTTTTTTCTATTACACAAAAACTATACATACTGTGTTTCCAAATTAAAAATACAGGGAATAAGAAGGAGTATTGCTGCGCTCTGAAGAAAGCTCTCTTAATAAGATTTCTCTCCATACTTCAGCCGGCTGAGCAGAATAAAATTTTAAGGGAATGAAAGGCGGTACATATATGAATAATGCTGAAAAATCCGTAATTGTGATTGGGGGAGGGCTCGGCGGTTTATCGGCGGCTATTTCGCTTGCGCAAAAAGGGTACGCGGTTTCCTTATATGAGAAAAATGACCATATCGGCGGCAAAGTGAACCGCCTTGAGCAGGATGGTTTCGGCTTCGACCTGGGCCCGTCCATTTTAACGATGCCGCATATTTTCGATAAATTATTCCGCGGGAGCGGCAAACGGATGGAAGACTATGTGCAGATGAAGCGGCTCAACCGGGAATGGCGCTCGTTCTTTCCGGATGGCACAGTTTTGGATCTGTACCGGAATCTGCATATGATGGAGCGGCTCAATCCTGCATTATCCAAAAAGGATATCAAGGAATATTATGAGCTGTTGAAGTATTCACAGCGCATCTACAAAACGACGGAACACAGTTATTTGGCGGAAGGCTTCGAGTCGCCGAAAGAAGCGGTCGCACAAAACGGCATCATTGCAACGCTCCGCGGCTTTGATCTGACGTCAACGATGTACGAAGGGATTTCCAAACGCATCAGCAATCCGCATCTGCGGGATATGCTGTCCTATTTCGTCAAATACGTCGGCTCTTCCCCGTACAGCGCGCCGGCTGTGCTCAATATGATGATTTATATGCAGCATGCGCAGGGATGCTGGTATGTGCCGGGCGGAATGCATAAGCTGGCGGAAGGTTTGACGAAACTGGCGAAAGAAGAAGGCGTTCGAATTCATACGGGCATGGGCGTTGTCCGGGCCCGCACGAATAAAGACGGGAAAATCGCCGGTGTCGAACTTGAAGATGGGTCATTCAAGACTGCTGATTATTATGTGTCCAATATGGAAGTGATTCCGTTTTACCGGAAAATGGTGGATGCAGATGAGAAGTTTGTCACCAAGCTCGAGAAAAAATATGAGCCCGCGAGTTCCGGGCTTGTGTTGCATCTGGGTGTGAAGAAAGCGTATCCGTTCCTGAATCATCATAATTTCTTTTTCTCGGAAAACTTGAAAGAACAGATGGAGAAAGTGTTCGAGAAGCATGAACTGCCAGATGATCCGACCATTTATCTGGTCAACGTCAATAAAACGGATCCAATGCAGGCTCCGGAAGGACACGAAAACATCAAAATCCTGCCGCATATTCCATATATTCAAGACAAGCCGTTTACGCCGGAGCAGTATTTGGAATTTGAAGACCGGGTCATCGACAAGCTGGAGCGCATGGGCTTGAAAGGGCTCCGGGAAAATATCGTGACGCGCGACGTCTGGACGCCGCACGACATTGAACGCGTCTATGGCTCTGACCGCGGAGCGATTTACGGCACCGTTTCCGATAAAAAACGCAACGGCGGCTTCAAGCATAAAAAGCAAAGTGAGCTTTACGATAACCTTTATTTTGTAGGGGGCACTGTGAACCCAGGCGGCGGCATGCCGATGGTCACGCTGAGCGGCCAGCAGGTGAGCGACAAGATTGTGAAGCGGGATCAGAAGGGAAAGCGATAATTCAAAAGCAAAAACCGCGGTTTTGGATGAGAATCCAAACCGCGGTTTTTTGCATGCTTTTATCAGACTTCCAAGTACTCGCTCAGCGCGTTCTGCAGCGTGCCAAGCGTTTGGGTATTAGGGTCAAAAGACAAACCGAGATTGACCATTTTCCGTACGACTTCTGCGCGCAAACCGGTAATAACCGTCTGGCAGCCCATCATAGCCGTACCATCGATGATCTTCATCAGGTGGTGGATGACTTCCGGTTCCATATCGGCAATGCCGGACATGTCCAAAATCAATGTTTCGATATGGGAGTTTCCGACTTCCGTCAGCACTTTTTCTTCCAGGATTGATGTACGGAATGAATCGACGGAACCGATCAATGGCAGTATCGAAACGGATGCGTTGATTGGAATGATTGGTACAGAAAGATTCTCTACAAGCTGGCGATGCGCCATGAGCAGTGAATCTTTATACGTAGAATAATTGATGAAAAAGTTATTCAAAAAAGTATCGACGCGTGTATTCACATCTTTTTCCATAGAGAAGAAATCGAATCCGGTTTTATTGTATGTAGCATCATTGTATTGTTGAAGGAAGGTCCAAAGTGTACGGCGGATGGCCTGAACCCATTCCAGTTTGAAAGAGAGTTCAATCGAGTGCGTCGCCCATGCAATGCCTTCCTGCTTGGCGAACATCTTAAGATCTTCTTCCTCTCCATCAACGATATAGCCGACAACTTTATGTGCATTCGAGACTAAGTCGATATTACCGATTTTCAGGATTTCATTAATCTGGTCTTTGACATTAACGGCTTCCTCCAGTAATTTTTCCTCGAATGCTTCCTTGTATTTATCGAAAAAAGCCTTGATTTCTTCTGATTTTTGCAATGCCTCAGCCATTCCACTTTCTCCTTTTATCAGAAAATTTTTATAGATAATTCCATTACCTTTTGTTTAGTATAGCATTAAAAAAATTCGCTTGTGTCTAATAAAATAAACAATATTAACTATACCCCTCTGATTTCGGTTTAAACCAAATTTCAGGAAGAAATGTGATTTTATTTTCAAAATAAAAACCATCTTGTCTTAGGCATGGGCTAAACATTTAAAGGATTAGTAGTTGCGGAACCAGGAATTTTAGACAATCCGTTGAAATCGGGTTATGCTTAACGCAATTCACCAGTCACTTTGGTGATGGGGAGAACGGGAGGATGGTTCAAATGGCATTTTTGGATAAGCTTAATGCAATAAAAGACAAATCGATTGAAAAAGGCAAAGCTCATTGGGAAGAGAATAAGGACGACTATAAAGAAAAAGCATCGGTCTATAAAGATAAAGCGATGGTCATGAAAGATGACGTCGCAAATAAGATAAAAGAGAAAACAAAGAAATAAACAGGTGCTGCATTGTGCAGCGCTTTTTTTGCGGGTAATAAACCTGCTTATAACTCGTTGACGTTCTCTTGCCCCTTTACATCAGCCATCATCGCAAGATTATTCAGGAAAAGAATGTAAAACGGGTAGGAAACAATACCGAATATCATGAGGAGGCCGGTGACTGGATTAGGGTCGTCGCCGCCATAAGTGAAGGGGAATGCGACAGTGAATGTATACACAAAGAGAATGAAATAAGGGAACCATAGAAGAGCTGTGAAATAATTGGGCTTTCGGATACCCAGCCAATTTTCAGTAAGCCGGAAGAGAAGAAGGGTCCCGGCAATCAGGATTGCAAACAGTATGATGGCGGTCAAAATATTCACGGTGCCAATTTTCCAGCCGGTCAGCCTTGTGATCCTGTATACGTTCAGCATCATTTCAAGCGGTATGGCCGCCATCAGCGCATACAATATGCTGACAGCATTTAACTTTAAGAAATAATTCATTATCCAGTCCTCCTAACACACATCTTAATTTATCGACGAAAGTTTTTTAGGAATGTTTCGTCGGCTAGATATTATTATTATGTAAATGAAATGGCCGCCTTTTACCAGGCGGCCATTTCAGTTTCATGAAGTTCGGGCAGCCGCGAGCTCTGTCCGTTCTTTCCGTCCATGCAGCAAAAAATAAAGAAGGGAAGCGGCGAGTGCCGTAAATCCGAGTATGGCGTACAGGTAACTGAAACCTGTCAGCGGAATGATGAATCCGAGAACATAAGGACCGAAACCAAGACCGGCGTCCAAGAAGATAAAGAACGTCGATGTCGCCAGTCCCATCCGGTGAGGCGGAGTCAGTTTGACCGCGATTGCCTGGGTCGTGGATTGCAGATTGCCGAAACCTAAGCCGATCAAGATGGCGGAAAGCAAGAAGATAATGCTGCTGCTGGCGGTGCTTAAAAGCAATAGCCCTGCAGCGAGGAACACAAAAGCAGGAAACATGACAAAATTGGCTCCTTTGATATCCATCAAGCGGCCGGTAAAGGGGCGGGACAATAAAACCGCAATCGCATAGACTACAAAGAAGAAACTTGCCGTTTCCACAAGTTCGATTTCAATCGCGTAAAAATTGATGAACGAAAGAATACTGGAAAAGCATAATGCGGACACCAATGTGATAATCGCGATGGGCAAAGCTTTGGGCTCCAGAAAATCAGCTAACTTGAAGCCTCTTGCCTGGCCGGTTGCCACCGAGTAATCCACTGGCGGAACTTTTGTGAAGAGAGCAAATGCCAGGCTGACAAGCCCGAACACCACACAAAGAGTGAAAATCATATCAAAGCCTGTGTGTTGGCTCATATAAAGGCCGATGAACGGACCGATTGCTGTTGCAAGTGTCGAGCTCATGCTGAAATAGCCGATACCTTCGCCTTTGCGCGTCATCGGAATAATCTGAGCTACAATCGTACCAGCCGCAGTGCTTGCCATGCCGAGCGTCATCCCGTGGAGAAAGCGGTTGGCCAGTAAAAAGCTGAGATTCAAATTCACGAAATAAAGCAGTGTAGTCAATACAAATAAGATAAGACCAATGACTAACGTTTTCTTTCGGCCAATGTTTTCAATCAGCCGACCGATGATGATCCGTCCCGTCATGGTGCCGATAATGGCAATGCCGGTTACGAGCCCGGCTTGGCTTGTTGTTGCCCCATATTCCGCCACGGCGTATACCGCAATCGTCACGATCAATAGGAAAAAAACTAACGTTAAGAAAAAATTGACGGTGGATATAAGGATGAATTCCTTCGTCCAGAGTTTTGGTTTATTTTGATTCACTTGGTGTCTCCTTGTCTGCCAGGATAATTTTAAGGGATTTACTGTTCTTCTTCAGTGAATAACTATATCGGAGCAGCCCTGAGAGCACAAGCTTTCGAAAGGCAAACTGGCACAGGAGGAAATAAAAAACGATGTTTAGCGTTGCTCCCGGATGTCAATAACAACTGTACAGATGTTAATTCAGTTCAAAAAAGGAGTGGTTGTAGTGCGGAGTACAGCAGTAGCCTTGTCGGAAGTCGTGGATTTTGCGGATGAATCGAAACGGAAAGGCTTGGAAGGAACCGTCTATCTTCAGCAAAAAGAAACGGGGCAGGACGATACATCCATTGCCGATGAAGATGCAAGCGGCGGAAAAGCCATAGAGAAAATCCGTCTCTTATTGGAGACCACGGACAATTCGATGTACTATGAAGACGAGGTTGAGGACATGGATTTCTATAAAGATGCACTGGTACAATTGGAGCGGCTTGAAACTTATTATCCGATTGAACGGTTGTCGGAAGAGGAGATTAAGAACAAGCTGGAAGAAGAAGAGAAATAAAACAGGCGCATTCCTCGCGAGGGGGAATGCGCCTGTTTTTGGTGTCCAGACTTCAGTGCCCAGCTGATAAGTGTATTACAGCAAAAACGCTGTATAATATTGGCCAAATAGGCTGCTCCTGCATTGCTTCGCTGCTTCGTCGCAAAGAGCGGTCCAAAGTATTTTGGACCGGCTCTTCACTTCCGCTTTTTTTTTAGAAGTCAAAATTATCCGGATCCGGGCCAACTCGCTTGTCCTGGTTCAATGCGGAAATCCGGTCCATATCTTCAATCGATAATTCAAAATCGAAAATCGAAGCGTTCTCTGCGATGCGCTGTTCGTTCGTCGATTTCGGAATCGTAACGACACCATTCTGCAGATCCCAGCGAAGAATAACCTGGGCAACGGATTTTCCGTACTTCTCACCGATTTCCTTCAGCACCGGCTGGTCCAGCAGCTCACCGGCCATCAACGGTGACCACGCTTCTAATTGGATTCCCTGTTCCACACAAAAAGCCTGAACTTCTTTTTGGGTAAGGTATGGATGATATTCGATTTGATTGACCATCGGTTTCACGGTCGCTTCCGCCAGCAAATCTTTCAAGTGGTGCACATGGAAATTGCTGACGCCGATCGCTTTGACGCGGCCTTCTTTATAAAGAGTTTCCATCGCTTTCCACGTTTCTTTATATTTGCCTTCGACCGGCCAGTGGATTAAGTATAGATCCAAATAGTCCAAGCCCAGGCGTTCAAGGCTCGCTTCGTAGGCTTTGATGGTGGAGTCGTAGCCCTGATCCGTGTTCCAGACTTTTGATGTAATGAATAAATCTTCCCGCGAAATCCCGGCTTCTTCAATGCCTTCCCGGATTCCCTGGCCAGTGGCTTCCTCGTTCTGATAGATAGCTGCCGTATCGATGCTGCGGTAGCCATGTTTGATCGCAGTTTTTACCGCGTTGACCAATTCAGGACCTTCCTTGACCCTGAAAACACCCAGTCCGAACCACGGCATTTCAGCGCCGCCTTGCAGTTGCACGACATCCTGTAAACTTTTTTCCATAATAAAAGAACCTCCTGTTTTGTGAAAATGAATCTGATGATGTTAAGCGGTGACTCAAAAAATACGAACGTTTATCCATACCCGAAAATTGGAAGATAAAGCGTCGGAGAGTGGGTTTATTGAAAGAGTGCAGAGTTTTTATCGTCGATTTTTTTAGGTTTATCGTCGATTCCGTCAAATCAGCCGATGAAATAGAAAAGCAGAAGTTGCCACACTAAAGATTTCGACTTTTATTTTCATGTGAAAGCATCCGCAGATAGATGGTATAATTACAGGATATGTTGAGATTTCAGAACAGGTGATCAAATGGTTCAGGCACAGGCAATTACATATAAAACATCAATCAGAATAACCAAAACCGCTTCAGAAAAAATGAGAGGGTTCGGCATCAGCGAACGCTCGTTTTTTAATGGGACAAAGCCGTTTAAATTGTTTATGGAACGCTATCCGACAGGCGCGGATGGCTCGCTTTCGGTTGCGCTGTTTTTCGGACCGGAAGAAGCGGAGCGGCTGACCGGGAAAGAGACGGAAGGGTCGATCGTGCTCCACTGCGTGTTCCGCAACCATCAATTGCTGGTGACGAACGTGACGCACAGGAAGGCGTATCAATCGGTCGGCACGAACTGGCAGCGTGAGGAGTCGGTGGCATTCATCGATTCACGGGATCCGGTCCCGGTCGCGTTCATCAATCTGATCAACCGGATGACGCCTGCAAAAGAGCGTTCCGATTACGTGAAAAAGCGGATTTCCAGCTGGGAAGGTTATTTGAAGATCCAGGAACAAGGCATGGATATCCCGGATATCAAGTCTGCCTATTCGACGCTCGCGTTCAGCCATGACTTCAGCCGCATCACGCTGACCGGCTGCCGGATGAATGACGCGGAATGGAAGAACTTGCGCAATATAAGCGTGCGGCTTACCGGGATCGACGGCGATGTCGGCACGGTGATGAAGGTCTCGAAAAAAGTCATTGAAGTCGAATTGAATTCCTACATAATCAAGCAGCTGCGTGAAAAAGGGCAAAGCCTTAGCAAGAAAGAAGCTGTGTTCAGCAATTTTGCGGCGCTCAGCCAGATCCGCCGCTTGCGCCAAGGCTTCACCAATCTTGAAAAAGGGCTGGCGGTGAATCCGCAGCTCGACCGTCTTTTATTCGAAGAGAAACCGAAAGTGGCACCATTGAAGCAATTGGAGAAGCTGACTTTTCATAACCGGCTTAACGAGTTTCAGCAGCAGGCGGTGTCGGGCGCGATGGCCGCGGAAGATTTGTATGCGATCCAAGGACCGCCGGGAACCGGGAAAACGACTGTCATCTCAGAAATCTGTCTGCAAAATGCGAAAAAAGGCTTGCGTACACTTGTCGCTTCCCAGTCGAATCTGGCGGTCGATAACGCGCTTGGCCGCTTATTGTCCAATAAAGATATCCGCATCCTGCGCGTTGGACGAACGGAAAGCATCGAGGAAGACGGCAAGAAATTCATCGAAGAAAACGTCGGCCAGTACTGGAAGGAAAGTACGCTGAAAGAAATAACGGCGCAATACGAAACGCGTTCCAAGCGGCAGGGGGAACTCGCCAGGGAGCTGGATGCGACTGAAAAAGCGTATGCGGAACTGCAGCCGGTTTTCGAAGAGTTGAAAAGAGCGGTGGCAGCGAAAAAAGATGCGCTGGAGCAAAAGAAGGAAATAGAAATCCTGCTGAATAAAGAACGGCATAAGCTCGAAGCTTTCGTTCTTCAAAAAGAGCAATCCTTGCGGGAGCTGCAAGACAGTGAACAGAAGCTTGAGACATTGGCAGCCGTGATCGCCAAAGATGAGGCGGTTGTCGACAGCGGTAAAGATCTGAACTGGTTCAGTGAAGAGCAAGAAAAGATTGAAAAAATCATTCATCAATTGGAGCACGCTTTAAAACTAGAGCAATTTGAAAAGCGAATCACAGATAAGAAGCAGGAAATTTCCGTGGCAGCGGGTAAACGAAATCAGCTGGCTGGTTTGATTGAATCGAAAAAAGAGGCATTGGAAGAAATCGAAGGCATCAAAAAAGTCGATGGCCTGTTGCGGATGATGTCGGCGCAGAAAGTCGAGGAAACGACGGCCATCACCTATTCAACCGGCAAACTTGATATGATCCGCGATAAGATGGCGGAGCGGAAAAATCTAGAGAACTCGAATGCCAGCCTGACAGCGGCCATCGCCTATGTGGAAAAGTTGCTGGCGCATGCAGGAATGTCGCTGGATAAGGTAAAAGAAACCGCGCTGGCACAAGGCGGTTCGTTCAGTTTAGCCGAAATCGAGGAATTTCTCGAAAAGCTGCGCGTTTTCATGAAGAGCTCGCCGAGCATCGACCCTGCCGCACTTGGAAAAGCGTTGGCCGGTTTATATAAACGTCAAAACGAATTGTGGCGAAGAGGTGCTGAGCTGAAATCGCCCGAAGTTTATATCGAAGATTCGAAGCGGGCGTTTCAGGAGTTGAAGCGGGCGACCACCGCTGAGCTGGTGAAACAGCAGCAGCATTATAGCGCGCTGAATGACAAATGGCTGAATGAACTGGAAAAAATGCAGCAGGATCTTTCTAGTTTGGAACGGCAAGCAACGCCATTGCAGGCGGAATTTGTGGTTCCGGCTGATATTGAAGAAGCCATTCGCCAGCATCAAGCCGAACTTTCCAGGCTTGAAAAAGACAAAGCTGCCTTCGAGCAAGTCGGAGAACGGCTCGAAACGCAGCGGAAAGAACAGCTTTCGGAAATGGATGCGCGTGGCGATATCCAAAAAAGACTGGGCGAAATCGAAGCGGTTCTTGAGCAAGTGCAGGAACGCTTAAGCAGCCAGGAAAAAGAATTGGCCAAACTGGAGACCATCATCGCCGATGACCCCGAAACAGAATATGAAAAAACGGCGAAACAGCTCGCCAGCCTTTCATTCGACAGGGAATCACTCACGCAGGAGCAGAAGAATCTGCCGCTTATGCAGACGATCCAAAAGAAATGGCTCGAGTTATTGAAGGGTGCCAACGACCACGACTTGGACGAAATCCGCAAATTGTATATCAAGCACGCCAACGTGATCGGGACGACCTGTGTGGCTTCCGCGCGCAAGGACTTCATCGACAATTATCCGGTATTTGACGTCGTCATCATCGACGAAGTGTCGAAAGCGACGCCGCCGGAACTGTTGCTGCCGATGCTGAAGGCTAAGAAAACCATCCTCGTCGGCGACCATCACCAACTACCGCCGCTGCTCGGCAACGATACCCTCGAAGAAACGCTTGAGGAAATGATCAAGGAAAACAGCGGTTTCGAGGAAAAACGCGAACTTGAGAAACTGCTTGAGGAGTCGCTGTTTGAACGCTTGTACAAAAATCTGCCGGAGACCAATAAAACGATGCTGGCGATCCAGTACCGGATGCATGAAGATATCATGGAGACAATCACGCCGTTCTATAAATTCGACAATGACCAATTGCAATGCGGTCTGGAAGATTCCGACCGGGACCGCGATCACTTCCTGGAATCACCGGGCGTGAAGCGCGGCAATCACTTAATGTGGATCGATTTGCCTAATGAACCGGCGTATTTCGAGGAACGGATGAGCGGCGGAAAAAGCTTGTATAATCCGGCTGAGCTGCAGGAAATCAGTCGATTGCTAATCGAGTTGAATGACGCGGTCGGTGACGCGAAGGCGGCTGGCAGAATAGCTGCCGATGAACTGAAAACGGTCGGTGTCATTTCTTTTTACGGGGAACAGGTGAAAAGATTGCAGCGCATGATTGACCAGGAATTGCGCTTGCCGCATTTGACGATCCGCACAGGCACCGTCGACCGTTTCCAGGGCAGTGAAATGGAAATCATTCTGTTGAGCATGGTGCGCAATAACCAAAATAACCACGGCGATATCGGCTTTGCAAAAGATTACCGCCGTTTGAATGTGGCATTATCACGGGCGAAGCAATTGCTCGTCATGATCGGCAGCTCGGAAATGTTTACGAAGCGGGCGAAAAAAGAAGAAACGAAACGTATGTATCAGCATGTGCTCGCAACTGTCGAGAAGAAAAACGGCTTGAAAGTCTTGCAGAAGGGATGATTGCATGGACAAACTGATAGGGAGACTCACTTCGGAAATAACGCAAAACCGCGATGTGTCGATTCGAAAAAGCGATGTCTGGCAATTGCCGGTCATTTCATATGAAGTGTCTTTCGGCCGGGTCAAGCGGCTGAAAATGGACATCCTGATGAAAATGCTCCTGTTCGCGTTTCAGCAGTCCGAAATCCGCCGCGCGGCTGTCCTGGCTGATATGCTGTCGGTGGAAGAGCTGTTCGTCAGCGATCTGATCGACAAGATGCAGCATACAGGACTGGTGCTGCTCGGAAAAAAAGGCTATGTGCTGACGCCCAAAGGCCATGATTATCTGGATAAAGGCATTTTCGAAGAAGGGCTGGACGGGGAACAGGCGGAGATTTCCTATAGTGCGGCGCATGACGCTTACTCGTTAAATGAAACAGAGAGCCCGGCGAATGAAGGAGAGTTTCCGCTTTATCGCTTTGCGGTGGAGAAGGACACGGATGAAGAATCGATGTTCGAACTGCTCGCAAATGAGAAAAATTCGACAGAAGAAGGTTTTCAGATCCTCGTCTCTGGAATTGATGATTTTGAAGAACTTGAAACCGTTTTTATTCCATGCATCGAATTTCAATGTTATGACCAAAAGCAGGATATTCTGTTTGCGCGTGTCTGGAATACCGGAACAGGTGCATGGGATGGGAAGCTGGAGCAACAAATTGAAGAGCATGAACTTGTGGAGTGGCGCGAGGCGATGAAAGCGGAAGTTGAAGCTTCCGGGCAATAATGAGGTGGAGAGGAAGAAGGCGCAGAAGCGATTGCCGTTTCTGCGCCTTTTTGTTTGGGTTTTTCGCTTTTCGTTTACGAAAAGCATGCGTTATGTGTTTTGACTTAAGGTTTAGATTGAAGTATGTCCTATTCTTATGCAAAACCGGTAATTTGCATTGCTATTTCCTATGATTTTTTAGACATATAACCAGATATCTGCGTTCAGGAAATTATATCTGCGCTCAGGAAAATAAATCGGCGTTCGCCGATATTTCGCCCAAATCATAACAACGACAAAAGGAGTGGAAACGGTCGCCGTTTCCACTCCTCTCCATTTACTGCTTATCATTTTTATACTGCATGTAAACTACTTGCGTAGCGAGGAAATCTTCCATGCCGTGCTTGCCGTCGGCTCCGCCGAGGCCGGATTGGCGCATGCCGGCATGATAGCCTTGCACAGCTTCGAAATTCTCGCGGTTAACGTACGTCTCGCCAAACTTCATTTCGTTGACGACGCGCATCGCTTCGTTAAGGTCGTCGGTGTAAACGGAAGAAGACAGGCCGTAAATCGTGTCGTTGGCTTTTTCGATCGCCTCATCCAACGTTTTGTATGTCGTGATAGGGAGGACGGGGCCGAAAACTTCTTCGCGGATAATCTCCGAATCGTGTGCCACATTGGTCAATATCGTCGGTTTGTAGAAGAAGCCGCTTTCGATATCCGGGCGTTCTCCGCCGGCCGCAACCACAGCGCCTTGTTCGACTGCCTGGTTGACCATGCTCTCCACGCTTTCAAGACGATCCTGGCTGATCAACGGTCCGACTTCCACGTCTTTATTTTCACGTGGATTGCCCAAGATCTTGGATTCGAATGCCTTAACCAGTTTCTCGGTCAATGCCTCGGCGACGCTTTCATGCACGTAGACGCGTTCGGCGTTCGTGCAGGCCTGTCCGCCATTGGCAAGCCGTGAATCGGTGATGGCTTTAGCCGCCAGATCCAGATCCGCATTCTGGGTTACGATGGCCGGTGCTTTGCCGCCCAGTTCCAGATTGACTTTGGTGATATTCTGAGCTGCCGCTTCCATCACTTTCGTTCCGGCCTGCACACTGCCTGTCATTGTAATCATCTGCACTTTTTTATGGGCAGCCAGCGCATTGCCGATTTCAGAGCCTGTGCCAGTCACCACGTTATAGACGCCTGCGGGGATTTCATCCATCGCGTCAATGATTTTGGTGAATTCCATCGCGGTGTTCGGTGTCTGCTGGCTCGGCTTGATGACAATTGTACAGCCGGTCACCAGTGCTGTAGCGACTTTTCGCGCGAGAATAAAGACCGGGAAATTCCAGGGGATAATGCCGGCTACGACGCCGATCGGTTTTTTATAGATGAAGATATTCTCATTCGGACGGTCACTCGGCAGTATTTCGCCTTCAATCCTTCTGGCCCATTCGGACATATAATGGAAGTAATCGATGGCAAGATCCACTTCGCCGCTTGCCAGTTCATAGTCCTTCCCTTGTTCTTCCTGCAATAAATCGATGAATGTATCACGTCTTTCAGCGATTTTATCACCAAGCTTGCGGACGATTTTTCCGCGTTCGATATTTGGCGTCAATTCCCAGGCCTGCTGGGCTTGGAATGCAGCTTCTACTGCCTTATCCACGTCTTCCTCATTGCCTTTCGGAATTTGAGAAATCACTTCTTCAGTTGCCGGGTTGATGATATCAATCCATTCATTTCCGGTGGAATCTATATATTTGCCGTTCACATACAATTGATGTTTTTGCAAAGTAATTTCCTCCTAATTTTAAGACTATTTTATCTTTTCCCGTTGCTCGGATTATTAAACTGCAGAAGAAAACCCTCCCGAACCAAAGGATCCGGGAGGGTCTGTCAAGCTTGCTTTAATTTTCCGTTAATAGACGAAGGTTGCTCGATTCGCTCACAAACCAGAATTTCCCGCAGGAATAAACTCTTTTTCGCTATGCAGCGGTCGGTGATTCTAAAGCCCGCGTCCAGAATCATATGGTCGATGGGTTCAATAGTGACTACCAGCAGTTTTTCGGCGAAAGGATGGGCGTCTTTCAGGATTCCCCGCTGTTCATCAGGTGTCGCATGCGTATAAAGATTGTAAGGCATATCGATGATTGCGACGTCGTATTCTTCTGTAATGTCGGCGATTGGCCCCAATTCGACCGTTCCCGATAATCCGAAATGGGCGATGTTTTCACGCGATCCATCGACGACAAGCGGATTGATATCGCGTCCTTCGATATCGATGCCCATCGATAAGGCTTCGACCAGCACGGTGCCAATGCCGCAGCACGGGTCGATGGCTTTGACGCCGACAGGGTCAGGCACCGCAATATTGGCGATGGCCCGGGCAACTTTCGTGCTCAAGGCTGTGGAATATTCACGTGGTTTCTGCTGGTGTCGAAACCAGACTGATTCGCTCAGCTGATACTTGCCGAAAAACCAGCGTCCGCGAAACGGAATCAGACCGAATGTGATGTCCGGATTATGGACATCAGCGCGTCCCCTGATAACGGCGCCGATTTGCCGCTCAATATCACGTTTTTCCTGATATTCCACTTTATCAGCCAAGGCCAGGTCGTTAATTTTTGGGAAAATCACTTTGAAAGTAGCGGCTTCCATATCCACAACAGCGGCTTGTTCTAAAATTCCTGAAAGATCGGCGGCTTCAAACAGCACTTCAAGCCGCTCCTTGATGAACGGGCTTCTGCTTGGGTCGATGCCGACAGGGCTCTTAATCATTCTTTCGGCAGTGTCTTCGCCGAATAATGCGCGCATCTCCATTTGGCATAAGTCTTTCTCGTCACTGTGATATGCGTATGTGTAAATAAAATCACCAGTCGGTGTTAATCGTTTCAATTCATCCCGTCCTTCTAAGTCTTATAAAGCTATTATACCCATAAAGTTTCAAAACCACCGAAGCAAGCTCATTTCCCTGCCTTGAATTTCCTGTTTCCTGTATACTGGTACCGTATATAATATCTTGATTTTACATCGAAAGGGGCATTCCATTGGCCACGCAGCATGATTTTACACAAGGGCCGATTGCACGGCAGCTGTTCTATTTCTCAGGACCGATCATTTTGGCCAATCTCCTGCAGGTTTCCTATCAGCTGATCGACAGCCTGTGGGTCGGCAATCTGATCGGAGCAAACGCACTCGCCGCTGTCAGCTTATCCGGGACGGTGCTGTTTACGGTCCTTTCGTTTGTCATCGGCTTGAATAATGCGGCGCTGACCATTCTGTCCCAGCAAAAAGGACGGGGGAGCGGAGAAGGGCTGCGCCGTTATTTGAACACATTCGTCGTACTTCTTTCCGGGATGTCGATTGGCCTCGGCATTGTCGGCTTTATATTTGCGGAACCATTGCTCCGGATCGTCAGCACGCCGGAAGAGATTCTGCCTATGGCTGCCGTCTATCTGAAAATTAACTTCATCGGGATGCTGTTCCTGTTCGGCTATAATTTCATCGGGACCGCACTCCGGTCAGTCGGCGATTCCAAGTCGCCGCTTTATTTTGTGGCGATTGCAGTTGTGTTGAATACGATTCTGGATCCGCTCTTCATTTCCGTCTTCGGCTGGGGGATCGAAGGAGCGGCTTATGCAACGATCGTTTCGCAGGGCGCCGCATTTTTCATCGGTTTCTTTTACATACGCAGTAAAAGAATTCTTCCATTTACCCGCCCCGCAGTTCCTGCAAAACGGGAAGTGCTTGATATCCTGAGGCTCGGCATCCCCGCAGGGCTTCAGATGGGCGTCATTTCTGCAGGGGTGCTCGCCATCATGAGCGTCGTCGCTTCGTTTGGCCCGTCAGCCGTCGCTGGCTACGGCGCGGCCCAAAGGCTCGACAGCCTGATCATGCTGCCGGCGCAGGCGCTGGGAACAGCCATCAACTCGATGGCCGGACAAAATATCGGAGCGGGGCAATGGGACCGCGTGGAGCGGGTGACGCGCTACGGCTTCTTCTATAACCTTGCTGTGATGCTCATCATTGCAGCTATCCTTTACATTTTTGCTGAACCTGCTGTCCGGCTGTTCCTGAAAGAAGAGGATGCGGTGGAATTCGGCACCGAGTATTTGAAAGCCGTCGCGTTTTTCTATCCGTTCCTCGGCATCAATTTCATCCTGAACGGTACTGTCCGAGCGGCAGGCGCCATGTTCCAGGTGCTTGTTTTAAACATCCTGTCGTTTTGGGTGCTGCGTTATCCACTCACCTATTTGTTTGCAGGGTGGTACGGACAGGAAGGCATCGCGATCGGCATCGGTGTCTCATTCGTTATCTCAAGCGTTTTCGCTTATCTGTATTACCGATACGGCAAATGGCGGGAGATTGAGGCAATCAGCGAGGGCTGAGTTGTCGGCTTTGCAGTCTCCAAGCCCATTGAATTAGCGTAAGCACAAGAAACCTATTTTGGTGAAATTTTCTATAAAGATATCACAGGCATTAGTAAATATACCTGCAGAAAAGAGGACGTCCGCAAAATGGTTTTAACATTTGCGAACGTCCTTATTATTTACGTTTACGGAATTCGTAGAAAAATCAGATCCAACTCATATTATAAAAGCTGATAATACAAGCCGAACTTCGTATCATACCACAGCAATTTACTGTATTTTAGTTTTGGAATGCGAGCCTGAAGCCCCCACTCCGGAAATTGTTTGATCAGCTGTACCCGGTCGCCGGTCGCCAAAGCGAGGAAAGAGATATAATGTTCTTTCGTCATGGGATGATCACCGGATATATACCATTGCTGATCGATTTCTTCGACGGTCAGCTGTTCTTTAACTGTAGCCTTTTTGGCTTCAAGGGGCTCCAATTTTCTGCCGCAGCAGGAAATTGTGGCGTTGCCTGTAGCAAGCACGATGTTTTGGCAATCCGTACAGACAAAATAATTCGATTTTTTCATATTGCCTCCTATAAATTCATTGGCCGGCAAAGAGCCGTCCAAAATATTTTCGATATTGACGCCGAACGCAGCGGATAAACCCGCCAGGAGCGAAACATCCGGAAATCCGTTGCCGCGTTCCCATTTGGAAATCGTCCGGTCCGAAACATTCAATCGCTCGGCCAATTGCTTTTGTGTCAGCCCCTGCTCTTTCCGGAGCCGATAAATCAGCGTTCCCACCTTTTTATTATCCATTGCCTCTCCTCCTAAACTCTTCTCATCTTATAAAACTCCCTGTCAAACCACAACCAACGCTTAGTAGAGTTGGAAGAAATAAAAATGGATATCACGAAAAAATTCTGATTCAAATATTTAGAGCATATGCTACCCTTGGGTTAGAATAAAATGGAAAATGATTATTATTGTGAGGAATAAGCATAATTGCAGACCTTCTATGTGACTGGCTGACACATTAATTTTCCGCTGAGGGTAAGGGAGGAGAATGGACTTGAAAGTGACACGCAAAATGGTCGACAAACAATTGCGGTTCAAAGGTATTTTGCTGGACCGGCTGGTGACGAAAAAGAGCGAAGAAGAGTTTATCGAAGCCATGCAAAAATCGAGAAAACAAATGACAAAATTATATGTCGGCAAAAATGTGAGAGGGCTCGATTGCAGCGAAGTGCTTGTCAGCCGCAAAGATGGTTCCGTTATCAGCGTCCGTATTTACAAACCGCTGCATAAAACTGGCGCGATGCCAGGTGTGCTATGGATTCACGGCGGGGGTTATGCCCAGGGAGTACCGGAAATGAGCGGGGATATGTACAAGCGGCTGATCGACACGAGTGATTGCGTTATTGTGGCACCGGATTACCGGCTGTCGATTGATGCCCCGTATCCGGCGGCGCTTGAAGACTGTTATGCAATTCTGTTATGGATGAAGAACCAGGCAGCTGGCCTTGGAATCCGCGCTGACCAATTGATGGTCGGCGGGGAAAGTGCAGGCGGCGGGTTAAGTGTTGCGTTAGCTATGTATGCCAGGGATAAAGGCGAAGTGAATCTGGCATTTCAGATGCCGCTTTATCCGATGATCGACGACCGGATGATAACAGAATCAGCAAAAGAAAATAATGCCTATGTCTGGAATTCGGATATGAACCGATGGGCGTGGAAATTGTATTTGGGTGAACTGTCTGGAAGTGATGATGTGCCTGTTTATGCGGCTCCAAGCCGCGCCACTGATTTCAGTGATTTACCTCCTGCCGTCACTTTTGTGGGGGACATCGAACCGTTCCGGGACGAGACGATTGCATTTGTGGAGAATTTAAGAGAAGCCGGCGTTCCCGTAGAGTTCCAACTCTATCAGGGAGCATTCCACGGTTTTGATATCATCAGTCCGAAAGCGGACATCAGCAAAGCCGCCAGAGATTTCCTGATGAAAAATTTCAAGTACGCGACGGAGCATTATTTTGCCGAGCAGGAGCGATAGTGAATCCAGTTGTATGATGCAAATGATTTTATTTTCATTAAAAACTCTCCCTGATCAATTGTCAGGGAGAGTTTTAAGGTTTCGCTATAATGATCAGTTTTCACTCTTCACAACCGGACAGCTCGGATCGCTCGTCCATTCGTTCATCGAACCATCGTAAACAGCAACATTTGGTTGGCCCAGGCTATTAAGCAAAAGTGCATTCCAAGTAGCGGCAATGCCACCGCCGCAATAGGTGATGACTTTTTTAGATGGATCGAGAGCGCCTGTTCCTTCAAATGAGGCGCGCAATTGCTCTTCATTATAGAGTGCTTTGGTTTCTTCATCGGCATGGGCGCCGAAAAAGACATTCGTACTGCTCGGGATATGTGCGGCCTGGAATTCTTCAGGCGACAGGCTGTTCAGCAGGACGGTTTGCTCATCGTCCATCGCTTTTCTGACGTCTTCTTTTGTCGCCAGCATATCTGTGCGGCGCTTGCCGGAGAAATTTGCTGCCGGGTAAGAAGGCTGCTCCGTGGATATTTCACGGCCTTCCGCCTGCCATTTCTGCAATCCGCCTTCAAGAATGGCCACGCTGTCATACCCTTCGTAGCGCATTTGCCACGCGAGGCGGGAGGCCCAATACGACGCCGCAACCGATTCGCCCACCAATGCGTTCTGATCGTAGATGACTGTATATGTGTCATCGCCGATTCCAAGTTCCGTCAATTTTTTCACGAAAGCATCTCGGGACGGTACTGTAAAAGGAAGCTCGGATTCCTTGTCTGATAGTTCACCGACCAGATCAGCATATACTGCTCCAGGGATGTGGCCTTGTTCATAGGAAGCTTTTCCGGATTCGACATTTGGCGGTCCACCGCCTTCGGGGAATTTCATGAATACAGTGGCATCCACGATTCGCAGCTTGGAATCCTTCAAGTGCTCCGCCAGCCAGTCGGTTGAAACGATTAATGGAATATCATTCATCTGGAACTCCTCCTTTGCATCTTTGATTCAACTCTAAGGTTAATGAATGAAGACGTCAAAAGTTAAGCGTGAAATTCAGGTGGCGGATCAGCAGGTGCCGATTCAGTTACAGGATTTCATCTTGTTTGATTACTGGAGTTTGAAGGTATATTACGAATGTCGAGAAAATTCAAAGGAGGAGCTTTCAATGGATTTCAAAGATCATGGAAAAGAACCGTATGTATTGAATATTGAAGACGCAACAGAAGAAAACAGTAATTTTCGTACAACGATCTGGACAGGTGAAAATCTGCAGGTTACGTTGATGAGCGTGGAACCGGGTGACGACCTTGGCTTGGAAAAACACGAAGGCGACCAATTTCTCCGCATTGAAGACGGCAAAGGCTTTGTGCAGATGGGCGACAGCGAAGACAATCTGACGTTCGAAGAAAATGCCGGGGAAGATTACGCCATCATGATTCCCGCCGGAAAATACCATAATGTAACCAATAACGGCGATGAACTGTTAAAAATCTATTCAATCTATGCCCCGCCTGAACATCCGGTTGGCACAGTCCATAAGACAAAAGCTGAAGCGGATGCTGCAGAAGAGGAAGAAGAATAAAATAACGAACACCAAAGGGCATCCATTCGTTTGGATGCCCTTTGGTGTTCGACAGCTTATACTTTTCTGATCTCATCTGCCAAATCAGGAAGCCCGTCCAGAAAAATATGGTCATTTCCCGGAATTTGCCTCACGGTCGCTTTCGGCAGATTTTCCATATACCTTTCCATGTGTTCAAAAGGTACGATATCATCGCCGATACTGTGGAAAAGGACAACATCAGGCAATAATGAGCTTCGTGATGAAAAGTCCTCAACCAGATGGAAATCTTCCAATTGCCATTCTTCGTTCATCCCCCAAAAAGGGGCGGCAATTGAAATTACTTTTTCAAACGTTTTCCCCAGCTCTTCTTCAGACAGGATTTTGAACAGAGCTGACCCGCCGATGGAATGGCCAATCAGTATGCTGCCGTCTTCCAAAGCCGCCAGTTCTTCTTTTAAAACGTTTCTCCATTCGCTGTACTTGGGGTTTTCAGGATCAGGCATCCTGGGAGCTGACACCTCATATCCAGGCCCCAGTTCATTTTTAAGATGCCGCAGCAATCCGCTGCTTCCTTGCTGGTCTCCTTGAGGGCCGCCGCTATGGATGAATAAAACCTGTTTCGCCACTGTAAACGTCTCCTTTGTGTTTCCATAATTCAAAAGGATTTTTGGTTGATTGACTAAAAACAATTTAAGGATTGTCCTGGTAAACAGCCTGCGTACTGGATGGAAGAGTCAAAAGTTCAAGCAATTGGTCCACAACTTTTTGGCGTGTGATCCTGAAAGTATGGTCGCCGGCAGGGGTATCGACATCAAAAGGTTCATCTGTCTTCAAATGGGCGCCGGCAGTTGACACCAGCGCGACTTTGCATAGGTTCAAAGGCTTTGATAAAAAAGCTTCAGCCGGGTCCGTGTGTCCCCTCATATGGCTCATGGTGAATTTTTTATAGGCTTCAGTGAAATTTACCAGAGAAAGTCCGCGACATTTTCGATTTGATCTTCGTCTTCATTTTCATGGATCCGCATTCCTCCGTTCCGGCGTTGATTAATGTTAATAATTCGCTGTCGCATTGCAAACTCCTTCATTCCAATAGCGGTTAGTTGACAGGCGGCATGAACCGTTCTATAGTTCAATCAATTTCAAATGGAAGGCGGAGAAGCGAGCGATGAAACTGTACAATGAATTGGCAGACTGGTGGCCGTTGATGTCTCCCCACACGGAATACGAAGAAGAAGCAGGGCTGTATCTCGAAATCGTAAAGCGCTATCATCCGGATATCCAAAAAGCGGTTGAATTCGGTTCAGGAGGGGGAAGCAATGCCTATTATCTGAAACGGCATTTTTCCATGACATTGACGGATCTGTCGCCGAATATGCTGAAGGTCAGCCGTGAATTAAATCCGGACTGTGAACACATCGAAGGGGATATGCGGAATCTGGATCTCGGTGAAGAATTCGATCTGGTTTTCATCCATGATGCGATTACTTATTTTACGGACAAATCCGATTTGCTGGCAGTGATGCATAATGCAAAAAAACATTTGAATAAAAAAGGCATTCTCATGATCATGACCGATCAGTTTGAGGAAACTTTCAAACCGAGCACAGGCCACGGAGGCAGCGATCAGGGCAAGCGCGGAATGCGTTATCTGGAATGGACCTACGACAACGATCCTGAAGATAAAACGACGGAGACTGAATATGTCTACGTGATGCGCGAAGAGGACGGAAGGGTTGTCAGAGAGTTCGACCATTCCAAAGACGGCCTCTTTTCAATGCCGGAATGGGAGGGATTATTGGCGCAGGCCGGGTTTCAGGCGCATTTTGAGCGGGTTGAATACGAAGATGTTGAAGGGAATTTCTTTGCGATTGTGGCGACTTTTTAGATTCTCCGTAAATTAGCTGAACAATGCCTGAACACACCTGTATCGTTAATGATCAGGTGTGTTTTTATTTTGCCCTTCAGCAACTTGCGGTTTTGTATTTGCGAAAGTTATTTTTTCAGGATGAAAATCGGGTATACAAACAATAACAGAAGCTTGGATCAGGGGTGATGGTAATGGACTTTTTGCCTGCAGATTATATGGTCGTCACGGTGCGCCTTCTTATGGCAGCGGTGCTGAGCGGAATAATCGGAATCGAACGGGAAACGAAAAAACAGCCTGCCGGCCTCCGCACGCATCTTTTGGTCGGCACAGGGGCGTGTCTGATGATGATCCTCTCTGTCACAGGTTTTGATAATTACATCAATACGGTAAGCGGCCCCCTGCAGTTTGATCCTTCCCGTATCCCATCCTATGTCATTAGCGGCATTGGTTTCCTCGGGGCCGGAACGATAATTGTCAACCGGGGATCCGTAAAAGGGCTTGCCACTGCCGCTTCGATTTGGGTGGCTGCCGGATTGGGACTGGTAATCGGCATCGGCATGTACTACGTAGCTGTTTTATCGACATTGATCGTCATCGGGACTTTATATGTGCTGGGCGAGGTGGAGAGAAAATACATCTCGAAGCATAAACAGAAACAAATCATCATCATTGCGGAAGACCAGGAAGAAATGTTCGCGAATCTAAGCGGATTATTTATAAACAACGACCTTGAAGTGACAGACTTTCAAATTGAAGAAGTGGACGCATATTCTGAAAAACAAGTGTCGAAATATATCTTTTCCCTAAATGAGGGAAAGGTCCAAAATGAAATGGAGCTGGTTAAAGAAATCCAGAAGCTGGGAGGGGTCGCGAAGGTGATTGTTTAATATGGATTAAAAAGCAGGGGAATTTTTAGCGGAAAAAAATAAGGAACGCATCCGAAATCAGAAAAATTCCGGATGCGTTTTTTAAATAGGACCTTAAATGTGATGCCAGTCATTTTATCACTCAGTCTTTCGGTTTGCCGCCTTCTGAAGCTCCGATGCCCGCACCAAGTGCTATGCCTATTGCTATGCCGACTGCGAGATTGTCCATTGCCATGCCAATTGCAACTCCAAGAGCGATACCAACTCCCATACCCATGCCAACGTTCTGTTTTGTTTTGCTTTTGCCAGCCACTTTATCACTCCTCTCTGTTGGAATCCTGTTGTTATTTACTACGGTTGAGCAATGCAAAAGTTTCATGAATCATCAATGTCCCGTTTCTCCATATGTAATCCATTCCCTGTTTAAGCGTCGGCTAAAATGGTTCAGGGCATAAAAAAGGATTGTCTGATCTATTGGGAGAATAGATAAGCAATCAATTATTTTTCAGGGGTCCACGCTTTTGACAGGAGAAGGATGAGAGGGAGGAAGAAGATGAAAATCTTGATTCTTGGAGGCACACGATTTTTAGGCAGGTTCCTAACCGAAAAGGCATTGCAAAACGGCCATGAAGTGACTTTGTTCAATAGAGGCCAGTCGGCTCCGGAGCTGTTTCCGGATGTCGAGAAACTGATTGGCGACCGGAACGGCAGCCTTGAAGCACTGAAGGGGCACAGCTGGGATGCGGTCATCGATCCGAGCGGCTACCTGCCGTGGTCAGTCGCTGAGTCAGCGGAATTGCTTGCGGAAACAGCCGGGCATTATACATTCATCTCAAGTGCGTCGGTTTATGATCAATTGGACCAGCCGGTGATTGATGAGAATCACTCAGTCGGCAGATTATCGGCAGAAAGAATCGAAGAATTGAAAGCGATGGAACCGGCAAAGGCGATAGGTGAAAATTATGGCGAATTGAAATACCTGTGTGAACAGGAAGTGGAACGGGTTTTTCCGGGACGCAGTTTAATTGTCCGCCCAGGACTGATCGTCGGTCCCTATGATGTAACGGATCGTTTCAGTTATTGGGTCAACCGCATCGCAAAAGGCGGAGAAGTGCTGGCGCCCGGACGCCGCGATAAGCGGATCCAGTTTATCGATGTACGCGATTTGGCAGAGTGGATCATCCGGATGGTTGAGTCGAAAGCCAGCGGCACTTTCAATGCTGCAGGGCCAGAATCGGAATTGACGATGGAGGAATTCCTGGATACATGCAAAGAAACTATTGGAAGCAAAGTCAATCTGGTCTAGGTCGAGGAAAGATTTTTGCTGGGCCACGAAGTGGACGGATGGACCGATATGCCGCTGTGGATTCCTGACAGTGCGAATATGCCGGGCTTCCTGTCCGTCAGCATTCAAAAAGCAAGGGTTGCCGGACTGAATTTTCGTCCGCTGGAGAAAACCATGCGAGATACGCTTGCATGGGAATCGGCGCGCAACGGAACTGAGAAGAAAGCGGGATTGGATCCTGATAAGGAAAGAGCGGTGCTCAAAGATTGGAATAAAAAAGGATTTTAAAATAAAAGGCAATACTCTCCAAAAATATCGGGGTTTGTTATAAGATAAGAGTCAACGGCACCTTCGAAAGGGGTGATATCAGGTGACAAGCAAATCTCGAATGTCAGCGTCAGGAAAAACCCATGCAAAGCCTGTGATACAGAATGGCGATACTTTGCGTGGGGCAAGCAAGAATTAGTTCGCCCGTAAATGTGTCATTCGAACATGGCGTCCTTATAAATATCCAATCAAACAATAAGGAGTGTTTCAAAATGATACATGTAAAAGAAACTAGTGATAACCAAGGAACAGCTGGAGAACGTCCGGAAGCGTTTATCCGGAACGACCAGTTCAACTTTATCAAAGGCCAGGCGAAGAACCTGGTCAATGGCAAAGCGAGCAGCAGCGACGCGGAAGTGCTGAGTGTCCTGCGCCACCTGGCACAGGAAAAGGTTTTTGGATTATTCCCATCTTTGAGCGAAGCACAAAAAGCGGTTTTGAAACCTTTGACCGGAGTGAAGGAAACGGCGGAAGCCGAAGCATTTCTCGAACAGCTGTCTGCGTATTTGCTCCCGTTCAAAAGTGTGACGGACCAGGGTTTGAAGAAATTATTCCCGAAAGCGAAAAAGCTTAAAGGGCCGAAGCTCGATACGGTTGATTTTAAAAAGCTGTCCTATCTCGGCTGGATTGAGAGTTCAACGCTCATGTACCTGGTCATTGAAAAAGATGGCCGCCTCGAAGGCATCCATGGCAGCTTCAATCGAAGCGCGAAACACGGAATTTGCTCGATCTGCAATAAACACAGCGAAGTAGGTCTGTTCACCGCTAAGACAAAAGGTTCAAGCCAGGATAATTTCGTAAAGCGCGGCAATTATATTTGCCAGGATAACAGTGCCTGCAATAACAATATCGATACCTTGGAGCGGCTCCATGATTTTGTGGAACGGCTGCAGAAATAATCAATAAGAGGAACTTTCCGGGAAACCGGAAAGTTTTTTTATGTCCAGTTATAATTGTCGATTCGGGGTTGGGAAAATTTTTGTCTTTTCAGGAGCAGTTTTTTTGCTAAAAGGAAATTGACTAGTCGTTTTACGGATGTTTTTGATATTTTTTTAGCTTATAAGAATTAAATGTGAAATTTTTATAGGTACTTACAGCTTGTTTGTTTGAGGAGAGGTTGGGAAATATTTCTTTCTGTTGAATTGAAAAATTTGGCAGTTTACTATCTTAGTTAAGGTAAGTTTCTTTTATACTTTATCTGCCGATTAAGGCAGCGGACCTCATAGAAGAAAATTCAACCATTGGAGATGGAACTATGAAGAGAAAGATAATATCCTCCCTTATTATTATTTCGTTGTTTGCACTGGGTGTGCTGGGGTATGAATATTTTGATGAAGCCGAAGCGGACGGGAGCGTGTGGGGATTGGGCAAGTCTTTTGAAACCTTGGAAGAGATCAAGGCTGATTCCGATTTGATCGTGCGCGCCTATATTCCTTTATATTATGATATCCGTGAAATTGGCGAAGAGGGGATGAGCACCAAACAGGCTTTCTATGAAGCAGAGATTGATGAGGTTTTTCAGGACCGTACGGGCAATGGCTTTGATGAGGATTCTGAAATCGTAGTCAATCAAGTCATCGGAATGAAAAGTTCTGAAGCTGAAGAGTATTCAGCAGAAAAAGGCATGAAGCCGATGAAGACAGGTGACTACCTGCTGTTTTTAAAAAAAGTGACTCACCCGGCTGATGGGAGAACTTATTATGTCTCAAACTCTTCACGTCACCTTTATAAATTGCGAGGTAAAAATACCTTTAAAAATATCGCGTCTGATGAGCTGATAGAAATCAACTATTCTGAGCTGGAAAGCGGGAGATAGGATGGTTTGCTGAAGTGGGCAAAAGATAAAAAGGCTGTTTCAAAGTTCGGAGGAGCGACTTTGAAATGGCCTTTTCCAGTACTGGCTGGAGATATTTCATTCCACATATTCTATTGAATTTCATCCTGTGTGATTGAAAGGTTTTCCGTCCAGTCAGTAAAACCGATTTTCATGAGTTTTTCCGCAGCTTCGCCGGGACTGGCGAGAAAATCGTCTTTGACCCAGACACTTAAATAGCCGATGGTGCCATAGCCAGCAAAAATGGCGTAATCGGGATCGTTGAAAACTTCCAGCAAGCGGGCGGCAAGCTGATTGGACAAATTTTGGATGGCGTTGGCATCGGAAAATTCCTGGCGATAAAACGAGCGATAGATAAAGACATGGCGGCAAATTGCATAGGTGACCGTCGTTTCCTGGAGCGAATCTGTATAGAATGACAGGAATTGTCCATTCAGTGTTGTACGGACTTCGGTCATCAGCTGATATTTGTCTGTGAAATGCAAATAGAACGTAGAGCGGGAGACTGCCGCTTTCTGTACGATATCTTTTACAGAAATTTCGTCAAAATGCTGTTTTGCTAACAACTTTAAAAAAGATTCAATTATCATTTCCTTGGCTGTCTGCATAAATGACTCCTTAATGGACATTCCGGCCGAGAATGTCTCGTGAAATTTTTCTGAAAACGGTTAAAATTAATTATAAAGAATTTTAGGAGGAATAACACATGTCGAATGAAGTTTATGTAATCACAGGCGGTTCTGGCGGAATGGGTAAAGCGACAGCTGAACTGGTCGGCAAAAAAGGGACGGTTTTATTGGCGGACATTTCAGAGGAACGCCTTGTCCAAACGAAAGAAGAACTCGCCGCTAAAGGCATCACTGATGTCCATTTTCAAACGGTCGATATCACGTCAAAAGAAGATGTGGAAAAACTGGCTGAAAAAGCGGCGGAACTTGGCACATTAAGAGGTCTTGTCCATACAGCCGGTTTATCGCCGACGATGGCCGACTCAAAACGCATCACAGCGGTTAATCTGGTCGGAACCGGATTGATCCTTGATGCATTCCTGCCATTGGCAAATGAAAAGACATCTGCGGTAATGGTATCGTCGATGAGTGCTTATATGGTGCCTCGCCAAGGTCCATTTATGGAAGCATTGGTACAGCCGCTTGCTGAAAATGCAGTGGAAACGATGGAACAATTCACTCAAGGCGATCCAGGGGCCGCATACAGCATGTCGAAACTCGGCGTCATCCTTGTTGTTGAAGACCAAGCTTGGGCTTGGGGCGAAAAAGGCGCTCGATTGAACTCGCTGTCACCGGGGACGATCAATACGCCGATGGGCCGCCAGGAAGCCTCCCAACAGCAGCAGATGAAAATCATGCTCGACCACACACCGCTTCGCCGTGAAGGAGAGCCCTCTGAAATCGCATCGGCTATGGAATTTCTGCTGAGCGATGCCGCATCTTATATTACAGGCATCGACCTTCGTGTGGACGGCGGCACAATCGCCAACTTCCCGCGTATGCGCGCTTCAATGTCCCGTTAATTGGCAGGCAATAAAACAATTTGATGACCCCCGAATGCGTCCGCGACGCGTTCTGGGTTTTTTAGATATTGGTGAAGCACGGATGTTTTTCGCATCGGGAAAAACTCCAATCCCTAAATAAAGAAGGCTTCGCATCCGCGAAGCCTTTTTCCATCCAATCAGTCAATCAGTTTAACCGTAATGCTGCCATTATCGGATTGCAGGTCAATCGGATGCTGTCCTGTTCCATAAACGGTTCTTCTTTTCTTAGAGTCGAATACAGTAACCGAGCCCCAGTCCACATCAGCATTAATGGTGGCATTCTCGGGTTGCCGTTTTGTTTCCAGCAGAATGGAACCGTTGTCTGTTTCCAGGCTGATGCTTCGTTCAAGATCAGCCGCCAAAAGATGGATGCGTCCGTTATCCGTCTGCGCCTTAACGTCGCCTTCAACGTCTTTCAGCGTAATGGCACCATTGTCGGACACTGCCTGAACATTTCCACATTGAATATCTTTCAGGTGAAGCTGGCCATTTTCCGTTTCAGCTTCCAGTGTTTTAGCCTGGATGGAAGTCAGGCGGATATCACCATTTTCAGAGTTCACGCTTAAACTTCCCGCGCCGATCTGTGAAAAATCAATGCTGCCGTTTTCCGTTTCAACTTTGAACACTGTTCCGGCAAGGCGTTCCCCCTTTATGCCGCCATGCTCAGAGTCAATACGGATATTCTCGTATATTTTATCAGGCAATTGGACGGTCAGTGTTGGTGTATTGAGACTGTGGGTGATACTGAAGATTCCCCATAGCTTCACTTCTTCAGTCAGTGAAATGACGAGTGTCCGATCCACGATATCGACCTTCAATTTCTGTTTATAATTTTTATCGACCAGATCGACATGCATCTGGCCGTCTTCAGAAGGAGAGATGAGGAGCTGTCCATTTTCAATTTTGATATCAATTTTATCAAATTTATCTTTCGACATGTCAATGTTCAAGGCTGGAACTTCAGTTTGATTGAAATCGTAATTGCCGATCAGTTCCTCGGCGATTTCAGCCGGGGCTCCGAGTTCAGCAGAGATGTCGCTGTCGGATTTGCCGTCAGCCCGTCCGTTTGCAAAGTATTCGCGGATATCCTGCAGGATGTCGTTGCGTTCTTCAGCGGGAAGCCGTCCCAATGCCCTTTCAAGTTGTTGCAGAAATTGTTGTTCAGTCATTTTGCACACCCTCTTCGATTAATTTATTGACCCCGTCCGTAAAGCTTTTCCATTCTTCGAGCTGTTCATGGAGATACGTTCTGCCAGGTTCAGTGAGTGAATAGTATTTGCGCGGCGGACCTTCCGTCGATTCCTGCAGATAGGTGGAGAAATAACCCTCTTTCGTCAGTCGGCGGAGCAGGGGATAGACAGCTCCTTCCGAAATAGCGACGCGATCGGAAATTTTCTGCACCAATTCATAACCGTAGCGGTCCTGTTTATCCAGAAGAACCAGAACGCATAAATTCAGCGCGCCTTTTTTCAATTGAACATTCACTTGAAAAGCCTCCTTTCTTCACTAGTATCTTATAAATAGTAGTGGTTAATGAATAATATATCATTCAGTACTGTTCAATGCAAGGTATTGTTGGAATTTATTTTCATAATAAAAGCCTTTCCGGATTCTTCAGTCCGAAAAGGCTCAGATTAGCTTATTGCTTTGGCAAAACAATCTTGCGGCATAAATAGGCTGTAAGGAAATAATAGCCCCCGTAAATCGCCAGGAAAATCAGGATCGAAACCCTGGAAAATGAATCCGAGTTTTTGCGACCGCAAGTCCGCTAAAAGGTTTACAAAAAACTGCTCACAAATAATCATCAATGACTTGTGAGCAGTTTTTTGTTAAACCTATTCTTTTTCCGTCAGGAACGTAATAACCGCGAACAGCAGGAATGCCAGTAATAACAGCGAACCGCCGACGATGAAGATGACCATTACCAGTGTTTCGCCCCAGTTGAACGGATTCAGATTATACAGCCACATGCCGCCGGTCAAACCGACCGCACCGACCATGGCCAGAATACCGTGGATAGTGACGAGTTTTTTATATTTTATCGTGTAGGCGTGATAGAAAATGCCCCAGGCGAATACCGACAGCCAGCCGACAAGCAGGATGTGCGCGTGGATCGGGCGCAGCGAATAATCCATTTGGCCAGCCATATGTGAACCCAGATACGTGCCGATAAAACCGAAAATTGCCGAAAAGCGGATCAATCTTAAACTCCAAACTTTTTCCATGAATAAAACCCTCCAAATTATGTTTGTTTCATATCGGGATGCGGCAGGGAGAGGATGAACTCACTGCCTTCGCCGATTTTGCTGTTAACTTTTATAGTACCATGATGCAGCTGGACAATCTGTTCAACAATGGACAGCCCGAGCCCAGTGCCGTCTTTTTTACGCGCGGCATCCCCGCGGTAAAAGCGGTCGAATAGCTGGGGAAGCGCGTCTGCGGCAATCCCTGCGCCAGTGTCTGTAAAGGTGATGATAACGTTGCTGCCGACTGTCTTGAGTCCAATTTCGATGCTGCCGCCGGGTTTATTGTATTTAATGGCGTTCGTCAGCAGATTGTCCCAGACGTTATCGAGCAATTCGGCGTCGCCCCGGAAAAGGGTGGGGGCCAAGGAATAAGAAAGATTGATATCTTCTTCCTCAAGCCGCCAGCGATATTTCCGGACAACGGCTTTCAGCTGCTCGTCGAGCTGGAATTCCTCTGTCTTCATCGGGTACGCGCCCTGGTCGAGCGACGTCAGCAACAGGAGCTGGCGCGTCAGGCTCGACAGCCGTTTGGCTTCCTGATCGATGATTGATGTGTAAGCAAGTCTGTCATCGTCCGGCAGGCCAGGTGACTTCAAGAGGTCCGCATAGCCCTGGATGTTCATGAGCGGCGACTGGAAATCATGCGAGACATTGCTGATGAACGATTTACGCGCCAGGTCGTTTTGCTTAAGCTGTGTCTGCATCAAATTGAAGCTCTCCGACAGCTGGCCGATTTCATCATTGCGCTGTATGTCGAGCGGGTAATTATAGTTTTCGCGCGCGATGTGTTTGGTGGCTTCGGTCAACTGAACGATTGGACGCGTCAATTGCCGCGCGAGCCAGACCATGCCGATGATGCTGACAAGTCCGATAGCCACGACAAAGCCGATCAGCACCGAATGGATATCGGTCCCCAGCAGTTTTGTATCCGGGCGGATGAACAAGCCGTAGTTTTCGCCGTTTCGCTCAAAAGGGACACCGACAGTGTTATGCAATTCATTTGTGAAATGGCCGATCATGAAGATCTGGTCCGTGAAACTGTCGAGTCCGGTATAGATTTCCTTTTCAGTGAGAACGCGCTGGGCTTCCTCAGGAAAACTGGTGTCATCAAACGGTTCTCCAAAAAACTTCCTATCACCGGAGCTGTCGACGAGGGCAATCTGGTAGCCGAGCTTTGCGACAGCCTGCATGTAGCCATCAAAGCCTTCATCGGAATAAGGCACGTTTTGGACAGTTGCCACGATTTCCTGAGCGATGCCGACGTTCTGTTCTATCGTCTCTTCTTTAGTGACAGTGATATAGAAGATATTGGCGATGGTAAAACCGATTAAGATGCTGATGGCCAGAATGAACAGCGTGGCAACGGTGAACTGGCGGTAAAGAGTTTTCATTTCAACGCCTCAAGTTTATAGCCGATTCCGCGCATCGTATGAATTTCAACAGTGGCGCTGTATCGCTTAAGCCGGTCGCGGATACGGTTGATATGCGTATTTAAAGTCATTTCACTGACATCGTGGTCTTCGCCCCATACATATTCAAACAGCAGACCACGCGGAGTGGCCAAATTGGCACGGGATACCAGAAGAGAAAGGATTTCAAATTCTTTCAACGGTAAAATGACTGTTTCATCGCCAATCGCCACTTCGAAATTTCGGCGGTTGATCGTGACATTGCCGGATTGCAGGTTCTCCTGGACCGAACGTTCCGAGCGCCGCAATACCACCGCGACACGGAACAATAATTCCTTCGGTTCAAAAGGTTTGACCACATAATCTTCGGTGCCCGACAAGAACCCTTTTTCCTTATCTTCAAGCTGGCCTTTTGCTGTCAGCAGGATTACCGGTATGTTGAGATCTCGTGTCAGAATGCGTGTCAGATCAAAACCGTCCATCCCAGGCATCATGACATCCACGATAGCGAGATCGACAAGCTGTTCCTCAAGCAGCAATAATGCTTGTTCAGCGTCGGTGGCCCGAAAGACGGTATAGCCTTCATTGCCTAAGTGGATTGCCACTAATTGCTGGATATAGAGATCGTCATCGACGACGAGTATTTTCATGCAGATTCCTCCCTGAGAATTGGAAGCCGATTCGCACGGCTTCCGCTTACTATCAGTATGCAGGGTTTACTTATCTTTTTCAAAAAACAGTATCAATGCCGGCAGCAGCATGCCGCGGACAAGGAAGGTATCGATGAGGATACCGATGGAAACCATGAAGCCGAAGACGAATAAATCGGCGATCGGCATCGTAGTAAGTGCAGCAAATGTTGCGGCAAGGATGATACCAGCTGAAGATATCACGCCTCCCGTATTTGTAAGAGCGATTTCCAGGGACTCTTTAACCTTGCGAGATTTGCGTTCTTCGATAAAACGTGACACCAGAATTATATTGTAATCGATGCCGAGCGCTACAAGGAAGATAAATGCATACACTGGCACGCGAGTGCTGATTGCATCAAAGCCGAACAGCACATCCACCAGGAAAATACCCAGGCCGAGTGCGGAAAGGTACGACAATAAAATCGTTCCCATCATGTAGAATGGCATTTTCCATGAACGGGTCAGTGCAAACAATAGAACCAGGATGAGCAGCGTTTCGAGAATGACAATTTTGATGATATCGGAATTGTTTACATCCCGCTCATCAGTCAATTTCGGTGTTATGCCACCGAAATGGGTTTCCCCTTCAATTGATGCAGCAGCAAGCAATTGTTCGCTGTCAGAACGCAGTGTTTCTACAAAGTCGATGGCTTCCGTAGAATACGGATTCATCGAAAAGGCGATATTGAATTTAACTGCTTCGCCGTCATCTGTTTGACCAGACAGGCGGGCAGATGCGATTTCATCGTAAGCCGCCAATTCTTCAGCGAGAGCGGCTGCCGCTTCTTCATCAATCGGCTGGTCACCGACTACAAGCAGCGTAGAAGGGGCGATTTCCCCTTTGTCGAAATTCTGTTCAACAATTTCATAGCCGACACGGGAAGGCATATCTTCCGGGAAAGATTTCACGGTGTCGAATTCAAATTCAAGGTTGAAGATATTCAGTGCTGAAACAATCAGGAAAATGGCGACGATTCCGCCGGAAAAAACGGGCTTGCTGACGACGAATTTTGCAACTGGTCCCCAAATGCCATGTTTCAACTCTTTTGCTTCTCCGTATTTCGGCACTTTAGGCCAGAATGCTTTACGGCCGAACAACGTGAATAACGCAGGAATCAATGTAATGGAAGCAAGCATGATGATGAAAACAGCTGTACCGAAAATCGGCGCGAAGTTGGCGTAATCACGGAAATCCGCGAAAAACAGGATCAGCATCGCAGCGAGTACTGTACCGCCTGCAAAGAATACAGGTTCGCCGGTAGCGCGCATGGCGTATTTCATCGCTTCGTATTTGCTCTTGTAATTGTTCAGTTCTTCGCGGTAGCGGGAGAATACAAACAGGGAATAATCGATTACTGCCGCAAACAACAGGATACTCATGATCGATGTAGTCTGGCTCGTCAGTTCAAGACCGGCAGCTCCCATGAATGCAAGCGTCTGGTTAACCACCTGATAGACGATGATTGTCGCCAAAAGCGGGATGAAAGCAAGCAGCGGTGAACGATAGATGACGATAAGCAGAACCAGGATGATCAGTACCGTCGCAATCAATAGAACGAAATCCGCTTCTTCAAAAAGTTTTACAGTATCACCGGCAATCCCTGCTGGTCCTGTAACGTAAAATTCAAGACTGCCTGATTCTGCAGCAATATCAGATCCGATTTCACTGGCACGGTCATTGATTGCGGAGAAATCTGCACCGCCAAGACCGGCTTCAAGCGTCATTGGAACAATCATCGTCGAATTATCATTAGAATAGAAACCTTCCAGCGCTTGCGGCGGCAACTGGCTGATGTCGATGATCGAATCAATGCCTTCAATGTTTTCGGCATTGATCGCTGTCAGGATTTCTTCGACAGTTTCATTTGCAACTTCACCTTCACTATTATGGAAGACGAGTATGCCGGGAGTCCCCTGGTCATTCGGGAAGTATTCTTTCAGTTTATCGTCCGCGATGATCGACTGTGCATCATCCGGCAGCGACTGGAAGTTTGCGACTTTGTAATCATTCAGTCTCGGGCCCATACTGAGTGCGATCATCACGACAAACCACGTGATGATAGTAATCCACATGCCCCGTTTAGTTGATACCCAATCGGTGATCAGGGTTAAAAATTTATGCATTTATTCCACTCCTCTTTCTCTTTTAAACTGTATCAGACCTATCTTAGCGTCCGAATATAAATTCAATATCAATTTTTGGTGGCAGGGATATGAACGTTTGGAAATGAAGGCAGAAAAAATAAATGAAACTTTATCCCCCGTTTTACTCCTTTCTTATCGGGAATAAGGGGACTAACACGACAGAGGAGGGATTCGATTGGCACGAGATAAGAACAAAGACGAATTGCAAACGAATCAGCGAGATCTGGAATTGAGACAAGAGGCGCAGGAATATAAAGAGGAGATCAATCTTCCTGAACAAGGGCTCCATGGTATGGGTGAAGTCAACGATAATGATAAGGAAAATAAGGATAAGTAACCAAATCGGTCTTAATCCGTATTCCGGCTTCCGGGATACGGATTTTTGCAGTCGAATGGATTTCGAAATCAGTACATTTAATCACGATTGCCTCGTTGACGATAATTTTTCATGACAGTTTTGTTCTCTGCGGATTTCGCTGAAACATATAGTGAACCCGAATTCTGGAGTGTAAAAATACATTAACTTTAACAGGTTTCCGCTGACGGATGGGTCAGCGGAAATTTTTTTGTCTTATGATAAATATGATGCCGACAAAGAAAGGGAAAAGGAGTAGTATCTAGGTATAAAGTTTTTCATAAGAAGGAGTGAAAAAATATGAAGCGCATTATTCTTTACGCCATAACTATTGTATTAGCGGGCTTGCTGGTATATATTTCGGAGCTGTGGTATGACGGGGATAAAATCCTTGGTGTATTGACAGTAGCAGTTTTTGCCCTGTTTTTACTGGGCTGGAAACGTATCGGCAGTAATGGAATCGGACTTATATTTGTAACTGTATTCTATTTGGTTTCGCTTGATTCCATCTTTTTCGTCCAGGATACTCCCATCTTCATCAGCAGTCTGGTTATGGGCTTATTGCTGATTCCATCTTTGCAAAAACATCGTGATGCGGTAACTGCATCGTTTGTGTTCGTTCTTTTGAATATGCTGATTTCCCTGGAATTTGTAACGAGTGAAGTGATGATATGGCTGATGGTCCTCATAACAGGAGCTGCCGCTTTGATCGGATTCCGTTTCAGCTTGAATCTCGTCAAAATCTGTTTCAGCATATTGTTCGGACTGTCCGCTTTTTTCCTGCTTCTGTTCGAAGTTTTTGATGACTTCAGCTTCCTTGCTGTAGTAGCGATTCTGATGGTCATCTTTTTCATCATGAGCATGTACCGGATGAATAAGCATGTCACAGCCTGAATAGAGGCCTGGCTGTAACTTTCAGGATACCAGCACGACAAATGGATAAAGAGAAGGGGAATCTTTTGATGAAAAGATTAATGATTCTTGTGTTTTTCACCTCTTTATTCATGGTTCCCATTCAAAGTTCTGCTTTATCATGTCCGGAACCTTCGTCGGTGGCTGTGGAATACGATGAATATGATGCAGTGCTGATTGGGACAGTAGTGGAAATTGAGAGCAATAACACAAATAAAAGATTGACGATTGAAGTCGCTAAAAGCTTTAAGGGCGCAGACAAAAAAACTGTTACTGTTTCCGAAGATGTTACATGGGGAGAGAGCCAAGAGAACGGAACATATCTTTTCTTTCTGAAAAAAGAAGGGGAGAAGTGGTATCACCCTCTCTGTTCGCCAACCACCCATAACACGAATCTTGCTGCTGAACATTTTACTGATGAGGAAGAGATTACTTTGCATGAAGTTCCTGGAGTCAGCGGAGTCTCGACGAATACACCTCTTATCCTTTTAACTGGCATACTGCTGACTGTTGTCATTGCGGGTATTTCAATTAGAATGGTAAACAGAAGAAATAAAATTCAGTAAAACAGGAGGTCTACGATGGAAATATTCGAAGAATTTCTGCAAGGAATCGATGACCCGAGCCAACGGGACCGCACACAAGAAATTTTGGCGTGGACAGCAAAAACCTTTCCGCATCTAGAGCCTGTCATCAAATGGAACCAGCCGTTATTCACGGATTATGGCACCTATATCATAGGATTCAGCGTTGCCAAAAAGCATATGTCAGTCGCCCCGGAACAAGCAGCGATGAATCGATTTGAAGGAGAAATCGAGAAGGCGGGTTATGAACATACAAAAGAATTATACCGCATCAAGTGGAAGGACCCCGTACACTATGATTTGCTAGAAAAGTTGATAGAGTTTAACATTTCCGATAAAGCGGACTGTACAACGTTTTGGCGTGTATAATTTAAATTTGAAAAAACAAAACCGCCGGCCTCTCATTAGAGAAGCCGGCGTTTTTTTTTTCAATTTGCATACATTTTTATTGCCATGCGTTTTGTCAGTAAACGCATCACCGCGAGTAAAACGGCAATCAGAACCAGTGAGCCGGCGATTGCAGCCGGAGTGCTGGCATATACTTGAATATCAGGGATCCAGGGAATAGCTGAGCTGATATTATCATCCTTCAAAAAATAATCGTTCAGGCTGAGGGCAAGGATTGCAGCGGCGATAAACAGGAAGCCGATGATCCAGCCGAAGCGGTAATAGCCGACGCCGATCAGCCAGCCAACCAGATAGTAGGTGAGAATATTCAACAGATAGAATATCGCTTCCACCAGCCACTCTGAACCGGAACCAATCGAAGTAAATGTAAATGGCAATGCCGTGTATTCTGCTAATAGAAATTCGACGCCGTTCACAACAAGCGGAACCAATGTAAGGAAGAGCGCCAAACCGAATGCGCCGATCACGACGCCAAGATAAACCTCTTTTCTGGTAACGCCTTGCTGCACATGGGAGGTGAAAAACACATATACAGCCATAATTCCGCAAACCAGCATGAAGACTGCTGTCGAGTAGCTGGAGAACTCGAAGAAATTGACGATTCCTGCTTCAGAGTTTGGAAAGAAAAACAGCACGACGATGTGGATTGCCACAAGTATGCAAAGAAACCACAGACTCCATTTAAATTGTTCGTAAAAAATGTCGGAGACGACTTTAGGATTGACTTTAGTCTTTTTCATCTTATTGTTCCTCCTCTGTCAAGTGGATGAACAGGTCCTGCAGCGAAACCGGACCGATGTCCAGGCCTTGCTGGCTGGCTGCGGATAACCGTTGCTCATCCGGAACGCCATAGACCATGACCTTTTTCGTTCCGCCCAGTTTTTGTTCATTCAGTATTTTCATGCCCGAAGTGAAGTCATCGACTTGTTCCGCGGCTCCTGTAATCGAAGCGCCGCGTGCAGTCAAGGTTTCGTAATCTTCATTCAGGACCAGTCTGCCCTGATTAATGATGACAACATTATCGAAAAGATAATCCATTTCGGAAACAAGGTGCGTGGACAGGATGAAAGTCCGTGGATGTTCAGACTGGTCTGCAAGAATTTCCTGATAGAAGATTTCACGGGTCGGCGCGTCCATGCCGAGATAGGCTTCGTCGAAAATAGTTATCGGAGCTCGGCTCGCCAGCCCGATGACCGCATTCATTGCAGACTGCATCCCTTTGGATAATTTATTGACCGATTTATCGAGCGGCAGTTTGAAGCGTTTCACTAGATAATCGGCATACTCTTTGTCGTAATAAGGACGATGCCGTTCGACAAATTCCAGCATTGCCGGAATTTTATCGTATTCTTCTGCGTAGCTTTTATCGTAGACGAACAAGATCTGCTGCATTTTATCCGGATTTTCAAATATGGGTTCACCATCAATCGTGATCTGACCATCCGTCGTTTCACGGAAAGCCGCGAGCAATGACAGCAGTGAAGTCTTGCCGGCACCGTTTCGTCCGATCAGCCCGTGGATCTTACCTGTATCCAAACTGAACGAAATATCTTTTAACGCTTCGAATTTCTTGAATCGCAGTGTGATATTATGAAAATCTATTTTTCCGTTCATCAGTTGCCACTTCCTTTCGTCGTTTTGATCAGCGCAATAATTTCCTCTTCCGTAATCCCCAGTTTCTCAGCTTCCATTACAAGCCCTTTGACGTAATTATCGACAAATGATTTTTTGCGCTGTTTGATCAGCGTTGCTTTTGCGCCTTCAGCCACAAACATCCCGATCCCTCTTTTCTTGAATAGGATTCCTTCTTCCACAAGCTGGTTGACACCTTTAGATACCGTGGCATGGTTGATCTTATAGAAATCGACAAGCTGGTTGGTGGATGGTGCCTGTTCGCCTTCCTTCAACTGGTTGTTGACAATCTGATCTTCAATAGACTCCCGCACCTGCAGAAATATAGGTTTATTCGAATCAAATCCATTGCTCAATCAAAACACCTCCTTTAGTTGTTTAGTTAAACGGTTATATACTTATGTGTATAACCATATAGCCTTTTGTTTTATATGTCAATCAAATGTATACTGATTTTTTATTTTTTTGCCGAAAATATAAAAACCCGCACCAATTCGATTGAATCGGTGCGGGTCCAGTATTTTTGCAGCCAATTTATTCTTCACGTTCCGCGATGCTGACGGGGCGGATGATCCCCCAAGGCGCAACGTCGATTGTCACCTGCAGATTAACTGCACTCTCCAGTTGCGGACCGAGGCCCTGCTCGACATAGAATTGCTCAAGCTGCGGAGCGGTCAGACGATTGCCATAAGAGTAGCCGCTGATGGAGCCAAAAAAAGGGTCGTAGCTGATTTCGTCGATAACAGCAAAACCGTCCGGGCCTTCTGTCAATGTAAAATAGATATCCCCTTCATAGGTGCTGCCTGCCGCATTTAGGTCCGGATACTGCAGCATAACGTATTCTCCGTAAAACGGATCGAACGGGTCGAATGGTTCTGCCCGCAGCGTATATTGTTCACCAAACCAGGAAGCGGAATAGAAGGCAGCAACCAATACGACGATGAAGACCGTCATAAGAATCGGCAAAACCCATGTTTTTAATTTCATGACGCAGCACCTTCTCTCTTGCGGTTCAGCCACCAGGCGGCTGCTGAAAGTGCAAACAGCAACAGCGCGCCTATGAGGAAGAACAGGGACATATCAAGGCGTTCCCAGGCATAGATGACGTAGATCACAAATTGCACCAGGATAAAATAGACGAAGCCTGGAGCAAGCATCCGGTTTTGCCGCTGGGCAATAATAAGGTAGGCGAGTGCGCTCACTTCAGCCACCAGCGCAAGTGCGATAGCGGTATCGTCAAACAACAGGAAGCCCATTGCTCCGAGAATGGAAATCCAGATGATATCTCTGAATCTCGTATAAGCAAGAAATAATATGGCAAGACCGGCAACGGCAAGCGCAATTGCTTCCGGCCAGTTGAGATCGACGAGCGACATTTCTGTTTCACCTCTAAGCGCCAGATAGACGACGAGCATGACAGCGCCGAAGATCAGATAAAGCGGTGACAAAAGCCCTTGTTTGCCTTTTGGTACTAAGAACAGCAGAAGGACGAGTGCGAACAGGGTCCAAACCGGCCAGAAAGGGCTGCTGTATGAAACAAGGTCCCACATTAAGAACCCGGAGAAAAACAGCAGCATCCAGCTTAATATTTTCGGTGCATCATCTTTGCTGAAATAGAACCAGGCAAGTGAGACAGCCGCAAAGATTCCCCATTCAACCCAATTGGTATCCGGCAAAAAGGATGTGAGTGTGAATATGCCAAAGATGAAGGCGATCATCACATACGCTAAATGCCGCCATTGAAAATAATGAGCCAGCGCTGCGATGAAAATCGCCCATGGCAAAACGGAATTGGAGAGGCTGAAATGGAATGTCTGGGCCGTCACGAGGATGCTTGCACCGAACATGGCAAGTCCAAGCAATCTGAACAGTATTGGCTGGCCGATATGCTTCTTCTCGGAAAAGTAGGCGATAATATAGAAAATCCACATCAACGCAACAACCAATGCCACTTTCATCAGTTCGGGTATCGCCTGCCAATTGGCAGCGATAAAACTGAAAACAGCCAAGGCGAAGAAAATTAAGCCGATCAACAGCAATAAGGGAATTTTTTTCTTTTGGGGCTGGCCTCTTTCAAATGTCAGTATGCGGTCAACTGCTGCTTGGTCAATAAATCCTTCATTGCGCCACTGAACCAGTTTCCTTTCCAAATCCATCACAGTTCCCCCCTAATCTTTGCTTTCATTATATTCCTGATATGACAGAATTGATAGACAATAATAAGCGGAAAGACTTAAAAAAAGTTACCGGAAAGAACCGGATTTGAAACGATTATTCTTTAATAACTATGGCGCCTCCGTATATTTTGCCATGGAGAACGGCAAGCTTTTCAGCCATCACTTCAGGCGGATTCCTGAAGCCCTGGTTGATCCAGTAGAGAAAGAAGCCCAGGCTTCCGTAGGTGACAAAATAATTCAGCGTAGGAATTTCGATATCTGTTTCTTCTTCCAGTTTCAATTCGATGGTGGAGACGCGCACCAAACTCTCGCAAAAAAGATTTTGAGAGCCGGGCAGCACTTCTCCTTTAATAATCAGTGAAAATATGAACTGGTTTTGATAGATGTATTCGAAAATCGGCAGATGACGTTGGACATCTGTTGAAGAGAAACGTTCACGGCCTTTAAAACTTCTGCGGAAATGAGCCGTCAATCCGTTCAGGTGGTCTTCAACAATTGCTTCCAGCAAAGTGTTTAAATCCCTGTAATGCGAGTAGAAAGTGACTCTGTTGCAATCAGCCTGCCTGGTGACTTCTGTAATGGAAAGTTCCTGCAGATCTTTTTGTTCCAATAAAGCCAGCAAAGCGGTTTTCAATTTTTTCTGCGTCCTTAAAATCCGGCGATCTTCTGTTGCTGCGATGTGGAAAACCTCCTCTATGTCCAAACTGTGGACGATGCTTTTGAATTTATTATGACATGGATTATTTTCAATAGACAAACAGAAGATTTTTCTGTTAAATTACAAGTGTAGTTTATTTAAGAATGATGTAAATACTTTGCTGGAGGAATGGATAATGAACCGGTTAGCAGGAAAAGTGGCAATCGTGACAGGTGCTGCTCAAGGAATGGGCGCATCACATGTGGAAAAATTCATCGAAGAAGGCGCGAAAGTCGTGCTTACGGATTTAAATGTGGAAAAAGGAGAGGCACTGGCAAAAGAACTTGGAGATAACGCATTGTTCATCAAACACAATGTTGCGCGTGAAGAAGACTGGTCGCGAGTGATTAAAGAAACTGAAAAAGCATTCGGACCTGTGGATGTTCTTGTTAATAATGCAGGCATTACCATGGCCAAATCGATTTTACAGACAACTGCGGAAGAATACCGCCGAATTGTGGAAATCAACCAGGTTTCTGTTTTTATGGGAATGAAGGCTGTTATTCCGTCCATGCAAAAAGCGGGAGGCGGTTCGATAGTCAATATTTCTTCCATGAACGGACTGGTGGCAGGAGCGATCGGCTACACGGATACGAAATTTGCGGTTCGGGGAATGACAAAAGCGGCTGCAATTGAATGCGCCAATTATGGAATCCGTGTGAACTCCGTCCATCCCGGAGTCATCGCTACCCCGATGGTCGTGCAGGAAGATACCAAAGCTGCTGTTGAGGAATTCGCTAAACATATACCGATGAAGCGCGTAGCCCAGTCTGAAGAAGTTTCCAATATGGTGCTTTTCCTTGCTTCGGATGAAGCTAGCTACTCGACTGGTTCAGAGTTTGTCATTGACGGCGGTTTGACTGCCCAATAAATAAATGTTGTAACGACAAAGCCAGTCCGGAATTTTCCGGACTGGCTTTGATTTTTGTAAAAAGGGTAGAGTCAGAGAAAGGAGGCTGTTCAAATGCTAATCGAGAAATTACTTAACCGTCTTGAGCAGAAAGAATCACGAATCGTTGAGATCCGGCGTCATCTCCATGAACATCCTGAACTTTCATTTGAGGAAGAAAATACAGCGGCGTATATTGCCGGTTTCTATAACAAAGTGCCGATCGATCAAATAGAAAAAGACTTTGGCGGCCAGCGGGGAATTGTCGTGACGATAAAAGGGAATAAGCCTGGAAAGACCATAGCCATAAGAGCTGACTTTGATGCTTTGCCGATCACGGAGAAAACCGGGTTGCCTTACGCATCTAAAAATGAAGGGGTCATGCACGCCTGCGGCCATGATGGACACACCGCATATATGCTGGTTTTGGCTGAAACACTTGCGGAGATGAAGAGCGAATTATCGGGTGTTATAAAAGTCATCCATCAGCCCGCTGAAGAAATGCCGCCGGGCGGAGCTTTGGGAATGATTAAAGCTGGCGTACTCGAAGGAGTCGAAGCTGTATTCGGCATCCACCTCATGTCAATGATGGATTCCGGGAAAGTATACTATAGAAGTGGAAATACACAAACAGGACGGGCCCGGTTTAAACTTCGTGTGCAAGGGAAGGGCGGCCATGGTTCATCCCCTCATACTGCTAATGATGCCATCGTTGCCGCGAGTTCATTCATCATGAATTGCCAGACCATCGTCAGCCGAAGGGTTAATCCATTTGATGCTGCAGTCGTAACCATTGGTTCGTTTGATGGCAAGGGCCAGTTTAATGTCATACGTGATTCAGTCGAACTTGAAGGCGATGTCCGCACGATGTCAGAAGAATCACGCAAACTTGTTGAAGATGAAGTACGCTGTTTCGTTAAAGGGCTGGAAGAATCTTTCGGCGTCGAGACAAAATTAGAATATGCAAATGACTATCCCGTTCTTTATAATGATCCGGAAATAACAGGCCAGGTACGAACCGCACTCGAAGAGGCGAATATTCCTGAAGTGGATGCTGTTGTGGAAGCGGAGCCTCAGCCGCCATCTGAAGACTTTGCTTATTATTTGAGGGAAAAACCGGGCTGTTTCTTCTATGTCGGCGCAATGCCGGAATCAGAAGAAGCCTATCCCCATCATCATCCGAAATTTGAAATCAATGAAACGAGTCTGCTGATCAGCGCCAAGGCAATGGCTGCTGTCGTTGCACGATTTTGCGGAAAGAATGATTCTGGGTAAGGGATTAAAAAACAAAATAAATTGAAAAACAAAACCACCGAAATATTTCCGGTGGTTTTTCATGGATAATTGGACCGGTTAAATCTCCAGCTTGCCGCGGAAACCTCTGCTGGCATAATAAGAATCAGCGCCGTTGTGATAGGTGAAGACTTGGCCATAACGATAATCGCAGAAAATGGCGCCTCCACGGGACCGGATATTTTCGGGTGTCAGCACCCAGGTCGACGTTTTACGGTCAAACTCGCCAAATTGATGCAGCGAGCGATACTCATCTTCTGAAATCATTTCGATGCCCAGCTCAGCAGCCATGTCCATAGCGGTATTTTCGGGCTTGAATTTCTTCCGTGCTTCCCAAGCCGCGCGGTCGTAGCAAAGGCTGCGGCGGCCTTTCGGTGTTTCAGGCGAACAATCATAAAATACATGGACGCCGTCCTGCAGATCCAAGGTCACTACGTCGGGTTCGCCGCCCGTTTCTTCCATCTGATAAAGTGACCACAGCTTGTCGGGAGCTGTTTCAAGCTTCTCCAACACTTCGTTCCATTGGATGCTTTCGTGCCGATGCATATTCTTTTCGAAACGGTTTTTCAATTTGCCCAGCAGCTCTTCCTGCTGGCCAGCCGATAATTCATTTTTCATCTTAATTTCCTCCTTTGATCAGAAAATCATTTTGGTTAAGTATATACATAAAAAACTGGCATTTGGAAGTTTCTTTCGCTTTTAAGCTACGGGGAAAGACCGTGAAATGGGACGCGGTTTCAGTATACGAAAAAATTGCAAGGACTGAAACTATTTGTCAGTCAATTCCGTACATTATAAAAAGAAAGGCGGAGGATTTTAATGGCGGCTGATAAACGAAAGAAGGACGACCGATGGTGGATAGCAGACTTGTTGATTGGCGCTGGGGATTTGCTTCTGTTCATTCCGCGGGGGATATTCCGAATCATCAAAGATATTGTATAAGCGATGGTCCGTTAAAGCGTTCAAGCAGGAACTTTTCAGGAAGAAGAGAAGCTCTTATATAGAAGGAAGCTGTAAATCTATTGGAGTTCATGGTTAACCCGCGGATGGAAAGGGTAGTTTTATGGCATAAAGAATTCCTGCAAAGCAGAAAAAAACGAAGAGGAGAATGATGATGGAAATCTTAAAACGTTTTCGCGATATTATGACGAGCAATATCCATGCAATGCTGGACCAGGCGGAAGACCCTGAGAAAATGATCGACCAATACTTGCGTGATTTGAACAGTGACCTGGGCAAAGTGAAATCGGAAACAGCAGCCATCATGGCGGCGGAAAAACGCGAGCGAAGAGAACTTGCGGATGTGCAGAAAGAGATGGACGATATGCAGCGCTATGCGGTAAAAGCGCTGGAAGCGGGCAACGAAGATGATGCGCGTAAATTCCTCCAGCGAAAAGCTGAATTGACGGAACGCGAACAAGGGCTTCAGACAGCGGTCGAAATGGCGGCTGCCAATACCCAGCAGATGCGCCAGATGCACGATAAGCTTGAAGAAGACATCGGTGAACTGGAATCCCGCCGCGCAGAGTTGAAAGGGAAAGCTTCTGTTGCGAAAACGCAACAGCGCATGAACGAATTCAATTCGTCGATGGGCGGAGCCGGAGAACGGATTTCAGCTTTTGATGCAATGGAGAAGAAAATCAATCAGCAGCTTGATGAAGCACAGGCAATGTCTGAGCTCAATAAAGGCTCAGGAGATTCTGTCAAAGATCTGGCCAAAAAATACGACAGCGATACAAATGTGGACAATGAACTCGAGTCATTGAAAGCTGGCATCAATGTTGATGACGAACTCGAAGCGTTGAAATCGCAGGTCAATAAGGGCGAATAATGGCTTTCACCCGGCTTAAAGATGTTGCGCAGAAGGGAGGAAAACGGGTTGGTCACTCATTATAAATGCCCGAACTGCGGATCGGATATGGCGTTTGACGCAACTTCCGGTAAGTTATCCTGTCCGAACTGCGGGCGGCAGGACGATATCGAGACGTTTCCGGAAGAAAACATCCAGCAGAAATTCGCTCCTGAAGAAGCGAAAGAATATCATTGTGAAAACTGCGGCGCCGTGCTTCTGACAGAAGCGGAAACGACCGCGACGCATTGCAGTTTCTGCGGTGCGCCGGTCGTTCTCGCCGACCGGCTGACCGGAGATCTGGCGCCGGCTAAAGTGATTCCTTTCACCATCAGTAAAGAGGAAGCGGTAGCCGCATTCCGTAAATGGACGAAAAACGGCAGACTGACGCCAAGGGGATTTATGAACGGCGACCGCATAAAAAAGATGACCGGCATGTATGTGCCCTTTTGGCTTTATGACATTAACGGCAAGGCGGAAGTGGCAGCAATCGGAACCAGGATGCGCACTTACCAGCAAGGGGATACCATCATTACAGAAACGGACTTTTACGATGTATACCGCGAAATCGACCTCAGTTATCTGAAAGTGCCCGCGGATGCTTCGGAAAAAATGGACGATGAATTGATGGATAAACTGGAGCCTTATGATTACAGCGACTTAAAAGATTTCCGGATGCCGTATTTAGCAGGTTTTCTGGCTGAAAAATATGATTTTGATGAAGACGCGCTGTTTTCGCGTGTTGAATCGAAAATCGTGCCTTATATCGATACTTATATCAACAGCACCATTTCCGGCTATTCAACCGTCAGCTATACCAATAAACAAATTAATGCAAACAAGAAGAAAGTTTATTATACGCTGTTTCCTGTCTGGATGGTTTATTACGATTTCGAAAATAAAGAACATACTTTTGCGATGAACGGACAGACCGGAAAAGTGGTCGGCAAGCCGCCGATCAGCGGCGGCAAGGTGGCTGCCTGGTTTACGGGTATTGCCGTGTCGACTTTTGCGGTATTGAAAACCATCTCCTATCTGGTGGGGGGTGTTCTTTGGTGAGAGATTCGCTGTTTAGAACAACTGCCATGATTTTATTGCTTGCAGTATTGATGCTGGCTGCCGGAACTGCGGCATCCGCCCAGACGGACCAGCATATATACGATCAGGCGGGATTGCTGAGTGATTCGGAAATCAGCGATCTCGAGGCATATGCTGCTGAAAAAAGCCGTGAGCAGGGAACGGAATTCCTTTTGCTGACGACTGACAGCACGGAAGGTCTGCCGATCGAAACGTATATGGGCGACTTTTTTGATGGACTGGCTGACGAAACAGGAACAGAAAATGCCGTTTTGCTGACAATCGACATCGGTGGACGGGAATTCTATCTGGCCGGCTTCGGCACAGCCGAAAGAAGCCTTGATAATAATCGGGTTGAAAGGGTATTAGACCGAATCACCCCTTATATGGTCGAAGGCCAATATGCCGGCGCATTCCGTGAGACGATCGAAACCGCGGACCGTTATATGGAATACAAGCCCGGCGTCAATCCTGAAAGCCTGTTTTTCCAAACCTGGTTCCATGCCGCCGTCGCCTTGTTGCTCGGGGGCATTGTTGTCGGCACGATGCTGTATAACTCCGGCGGGCGCAATACAACGACAGCGGCGACTTATATCGACCGTGACCATACCCGCGTCACGAGAGATACAGACCGTTTCCGCAATAAAACAGTTACTAGACGCAGGATTCCCAAAAATAATAACAGTGGGGGCGGCTTTGGCGGCGGTGGCGGCGGCATGACAGGCGGCGGCCGTTCCTTCAGTGGAGGCGGCAGAAGCTTCTAGCGCCAATCGAAATAAAGGAAGGAATGAGCAACATGGTTTTTTTCGGCAATCAATTTGCAGATGTAGTGGAATGGGACGAATTCCGCGATGATATGATTTTTTATAAATGGGCGAATAAGGAAGTCAAAAAAGGCAGCCGGTTGATCATCCGTCCCGGGCAGGACGCCATTTTCCTTAACAACGGCAAGATTGAAGGTATTTTCGAAGATGACGGCGAGTACGATATCGAATCGGAAATCGTGCCGTTTCTGTCGACTCTGAAAGGATTCCGTTTCGGTTTCAACAGCGGCATGCGGGTCGAAGTGCTCTTCGTCAACACGAAGGAGTTTGTTGTCAGATGGGGCACACAGAATCCGATTAACATTCCGGCACCGGGCCTTCCAGGCGGCATGCCGATCCGGGCGAATGGAACGTTCCAATTCAAAGTCAGCGATTATATCAATCTCATCGACAAGATCGCCGGCGTGCGCAACAGTTATACAGTCGATGATGTGAAAATCCGCATCACGGCAATTCTCGACCAATTATTGATGAAATGGATTCCAAAAGAAGGCAAGGATATGTTCAATCTTCAAGCTAATGCACATGATATTTCAAAAGGAATTCAAGACGACCTTGATATGCAGATCATGGATGACGGTATGAAAATCACCGGTTTCCAGATCATGAGCTTTAATTATCCAAAAGAAATTCAGGATATGATCAATAAAAACGCGTCCCATGGCATGGTGGGCGACGTTTCCCGGTACCAGCAGATTTCTGTGGCCGATGCCATGGGCAAGTCATCAGGTTCGAATACCGCATCGGATATGGCTGGTATGATGATGGGCATGAACATCGCAAAGGAAATGATGGATGATCAGAAGGGTTCAAAAGAAGAAGTAGAGGATTCCAGCGAAAAAGCGAGCGGCTCCCAGTCCGCCAGTGGAAAAGCGCCAAACTTCTGTCCGAATTGCGGCGAGAAAGTGGACGGCGCCAAATTCTGTCCAAACTGCGGACAGAAACTTACCTGAACCGAACCTTATAAAACAGGAGTAGAAATTCTCGTTACCGGGTAAAGTATAAGTAAATATTTTTCCAGGAGGGATTTCAATGGCAAGAAAAGGTACAGCGGGCCGTACACCTGAAAAGCAGGTAGGCGCACCAGAATCAGGGATCGACAAAGCGATCAACAAAGTGAAAGAGACTTTTGACGGAGATAACGAAGCGACGGATTACGAAGAAGAAAAAGGCAGGGACCAACAGGAAGATGCAAAAGAGTATTCCAAGAAAGTCTCTGATGAGCGTCCGAACAATCCGCGCCGAAATGAATAGGAGCAGAAAGAAAAAGCGTTGCGGCAAACCGTATGGGTTAGCTGCAACGCTTTTTTCATGCCTGAAAATCAGTATTTATAAGATTGGCCGCCGTCGATCGGGATAACGGAAGCATTGATGAACTTAGCAGCGTCTGACAATAGGAACGCAACAAGGTTGCCGACTTCTTCGGGTTTACCGAAACGTTTCATCGGATTGACACTGACAAATTCTTTGCCGGCAGCTTCCCAATCATCGCCTGCCATCTGTTTAAGCGAGCCTTCGACCATTGGGGTCATGATAGCACCAGGCGCAATAGCGTTGATGCTGACACCGAATTCGCCGTATTCGATACCGGAGTTGCGAGTCAAACCAACCACACCGTGTTTGCTGGCTGCATAACCGGATTGGTTGCCGACGCCTCGGATGCCGCCGACCGAAGCCGTGTTGACGATTGAACCATAGCCTTGTTCTTTCATGACTTTGAGTACATATTTCATACCATAGAAAACACCGTTCAAGTTGACATTGACAACTTTTTCGAATTCATCCGAGCCGTATGCTTCCGTCAGGTTCTGTTTGCCTTCGATACCGGCATTGTTGAAGAACCCATCAATCTTACCGAATTTCCCGACTGTAAAGTCCACATAGTTTTTCACATCTTCTTCATTGGTTACGTTTGCTTCGACGGTTTCAATTTGCGCGTCTGAAGCTGCAGCAAGAATTTCTTTTTTGCTTTCTTCCAGTCCATCTTTGCTCATATCCACGAGCACGAGCTTGCCGCCTTGTTTGGCGATCGATACCGCCGCAGCGCGTCCAAGGCCCGAACCTCCGCCTGTAATGATGACGACTTTGTCTTTGTAATCAATCATTGTCCATCTCTCCTTTTTTTGATTATGCTACACTGAAAATAAAGCTACTATTTAACTGTATACCCGTGGGAATAGCGACTCAATCAGTAGAAAATTCCACTTTGTCGCTTAAATCGACAAGTTGCGGGAAAATGTCGATTCTGGAGGAGAAAAAGGATGGCAATGAATAATGAAAAATTGAGCCCCCAGGCATTGCGCACCAAGCAGCATTTCAAGCAGGCATTTACCGAATTGATCAATGAAAAAGGATACAGCCATGTCACGGTGACGGATATTGTCCAACGAGCTGCATATAACCGTGCAACTTTCTATCTTCATTTTTTGGACAAACCTCATATCACAGAAGAATTAAAACAGGAAATGTTCGAACAGATTAAAACGAAAAGCATGGAGCGTTACGAACCGGGGAAAACCATTACAACCGAATCCCTTGATACGAATTCTTTTGAGCTGGTGTCGTTCATCTATGATAACCGTTCATTTTTCAATTTATATCTGATGGAAGATACTATACCAGGCTTGTACCAGGATTTGCCGAGAGCTATTTTTGAATTGCTTGACGAGCAGTTTACACTAGTGGCAAAAGGCGGACATGACCTCAACTCCAAAAAGTTCAAATTATATATGGCCCATGGGACAGCGGGGCTGATTCTTGATTGGGCAAGAAATGGATATTGTGAATCGCCGCGGGAAATTACGGGCGAATTGATCAGTATTCTGCAGGCGTTTGCTGTTGGATTTCGTATAGAGAGTGAAAAAGATTTCCGCTGATATGCATGCAATGCTAAATATAATTTCATAAGCAGATTAAGGGAATGGGGAGATGTAATGGAACACTTACTTGCAAGTATGAAAATCATGGGAGATGACAATATCCAAAGAGTACAGCTGAAGCATCGGCAGGCACTTGTGGACGCCTTCAGCTTGGAGAAAGGCATGCGTATACTGGAAATCGGCTGCGGCCAAGGGGATACAACCGTTGTTTTGGCGGATGCAGTGGGGGAGGAAGGATATGTGCTTGCAGTGGATATTGCGGATCCGGATTATGGTGCGCCGATAACTCTGGGAGAAGCGACTTCATCGATTGCCGCTTCCGCACTTGGCAGACGAATCGATTTCAAGCTGGAGACCGACTTTCTGGACTTGCCTGACGAGAGCTTTGATGTGGCGATTCTTTCCCACTCCTCGTGGTATTTCCGGAATCCGGCACAGCTTCTCGCATATTTCAAGAAAATGCGGCGTATGGCCAAACGCATCTGTATTGCGGAATGGGATGTCAATTTTACCCGCATGGCGCAGCGTCCGCATTTTGCGGCCACAGCCATTCTTGCGCTGTACAGTGAATTCATTGCCAATGAAGGTAATATTCAGCACGTCTTCGATTCGCTTCAATTGCAGAAAATGCTTGAGGCGGCAGGGTGGGCAGTCCGGCAGACCGCAGTGATTGATGCCAGCTATTTGCAGGACGGTGCATGGGAAGCTGATTATGCAAAAAGTATCCAGCCCGCATTTTCCGGTGTCCCACCACGGATTCAGTCGCTGGCCGCGAGTTTCTATGGGATGCTTGAAGTTGAAGCAGCAGACAGCTTGGACAGTTTTGTCATAATTGCGGAGTAAAGTGGAGAAGTTATGAGAGGGGGGCAAGCATGACTTATGTGGCACTCTTGAGAGGCATTAACGTCGGCGGCAACAATAAAGTTGATATGAAAGAGTTGAAAAAGGTGTTTGAAGGGGCAGGGATGTCATCAGTTAAGACCTATATCAATTCCGGAAATATCATTTTTGCGGACAATGTTCACAGAACAGAAGAATTGCCGGCTATTTTGGAAGCGGCAATTCTGGCTCATTTCAGTTTGAGTATTAAAGTGCTTGTTTATAGCTTCGACGATTTCGGGCAGATAGCTGCAAATATTCCGGATAATTGGACTAACGATCAGGAAATGAAAAGCGATGTCTGGTTCCTATGGCCGGAAGCTGACGATGCGGCAGTGCTGGAACAGCTGACGATCAAACCGGAAATCGACAGGGTGAAATACGTTCCCGGAGCCGTTTTATGGTCGGTTGATAAAGCGTTCGTTACGAAAAGCGGCATGCAGAAAGTGATTGGGACAAAATTATATAAATTGGTTACGATCCGCAACGTCAACACGGTCAGGAAATTACTTGGACTGATGGAAGAGATGCGATGAAACTATTCCTCCGGATCGATTTTCACGATAACCGGAAAATCGCTGGATATGACATCGACCACATGATCAAAACAGAGGAAGGAATAATGTTTGTATTCCTTTCCTGCTTGGGCATGCACTAATTCATGCCCGCCCGCTCGGTCGAAGAAGAAATCCAGGTATATCGATTTTTCATAAACCCTGAATGTACTTCCTTCATAGACTTCATTTTTATCTGAAGCCGTGAAGTGATCAGCAACTACCGAATAAGCGGCGTATGCAGGGAAGTCGACTTGGAAAGATTCTACGGAACTATGAGGATGGATAAGCAAAGCCGTTTCATCCATACTCCCGTGTAAAATTATTCTCAGTTTGGCATCCTGTGTCCTGGGTTCGCCGATTGCGGCAAAGCCCAATGCGTAGCCAGGGCGGTTTATGTAATCTTCTGTTTTCATGGTATTCCCCCTCTCTATTTTTTATTCGGCGTAATGTTATAAAAACCTTCTCAAGCCCATTAAATTAAAAGAGCCACTGCATCCGCAGAGGCTCTTAAATATAAACTGTGTTCTAACCGCATCATTCCGGAATATGCGGCAAATCTTTCGTGTTTGGGTTGTTGATGATGTGGATGTTCACATACGATTTCAGACCTTGTTCGCCGTATTCACGGCCAACACCGGATTGTTTTACGCCGCCGAATTCGTAGCGGACGTCGAGCCCTTGGATGGCGGCTGTATTGATCATCGTGGTGCCGGCTTCGATGCGAGCGGCCACTTCAATCGCTTCCTGGTCATCGCCCCAGACAGAACTGGTCAATCCGAAAATGCTGTCATTGGCGAGGCGCACGGCTTCGTCGACATCGTCATACGCGACAATCGGTACAGTCGGACCGAACTGCTCTTCTTTGACGATACGGTCTTCCTGCTTCGCGCCGACGACTAAGGTCGGCTGCATGAAGTAACCTTTGTCGAAAAGTTCAGGATCGAGAATTTCTCCGAGTTTATGGATTTCAGCACCGTTAGCCTGCGCGTCATCCACCAGCTCCTGGACGTAGTCCTTCTGTTTTTTATTGTTGACAGGACCTAACGTCACATCACGGTTGAACGGATCGCCGACTCGCACCCATTTGTTTGCCGCTTCGATGTATTTTTTAACAAATTGATCATGCATCGAACGCGGGACATAGATGCGCTTAGCGATCATGCAGATTTCACCGGCTGTCAGGAAATTTGATACGACTAAGCGGCGCATTGCTTTTTCATCATTCGGATCGAAGCTTGGAAGCATGATGGCCGGGTCGTTGCCGCCAAGTTCCAATGTCAGTTCCTTAACGGTCGGAGCAGCTGCTTCCATGATTTTGCGTCCGGTTTCCGTACCGCCGGTGAAGGCAATTTTCATGACTTTCGGATTCGAGGTCAATTCAATGCCGACATCCGCTTCTCCGTTCAGCACGTTGACGACGCCCGGAGGGAACTCCTCCGCAATGATATCAAGAACGACGGTTACCGCAAGCGGCGCGAGCGGACTCGGTTTCACGACAATCGTATTGCCGGCCAGCAGGGCGGGGGCGACTTTGATCGTCGATAGTGAAATTGGATAGTTCCACGGTGCAATCGCCGACACAACGCCGATCGGATCATGCTTGATGATCGTCGTGCCATTTTCATCTTCACGGACGTCATCGCCTATGACATCTTTAGCAGTTTTGCAGGCGTGCTCCATCCACGCCAGTGAAACATACAGTTCGCCTTCCGAGTCATATACGGGTTTCCCGTGTTCGCGTGACAGCAATTCCGTGATTTCCTTTTCTGAATCGCGAAGCTTCTGGATAGCGCGCTCCATCCGTTCAATGCGCTCGTCAAGCGAACTGGTGCGCCAAGTTTTGAACGCTTCGTCTGCTGCGTCGATTGCGCGGACTGTTTCTTCTCTGGTATTCAAGGGCGCGTAACCGACAATTTCTGCCGGATTTGACGGATTCTCCCGAGTGATTTTATCTTTCGTATCCACTTTTTCTCCGTTGATAAGAGCATGTACTGTAACTGGTTCATGTACCAATTGGATCATTCCTTTCTTAAAATGGATCTGATTAGCTGCTTATATAGTTTTCCCCTTATTTCCGGTGATAAACTTATGTCAAATAAACAGAAAACCCGCTCCCAGTCTGGCAAGGTGCGGGCTAAAATTATATTTCACAATGGGGTGCCGGTTCGATGGCGTATTATAAAAAACCCTCCACAGTTTGTGGAGGGTTCTAAAATTACCGGTTCTTTTCGAATCCGGTGGCTCTTTAGTGGAAGAGGCCGTCAAAATCAGCTTGCCGATCACAAACACGTTTAAACCGCTTCCGCTTCAAGAAAGCTGCATTTTTCCCTTCAAAAATAAACTCTAAAGTTCCGCAAACTCCGGATCTGCGACTTTCACCAATTGTTTGCCGAGATTCGATCCTTCAAACAGGCCGAAAAATGCCTTAGGAGTGTTTTCAAAACCTTCAACGATTGTTTCCTCATATTTCAATTTGCCTTCCTGCAGCCATTTGCCTAAATCAGTGGCACCAGTCCGGAATTCAGATGCGTAATCGCCAAGAGTGAAGCCTTTCATCATGGAGCTTGTCGTGATGAATTTCCACTGGATGCGCGGTCCGATATCTCCGCCTGGTGTATTATAAGATGAAATGGTTCCGCATAATACGACACGTGCTTTATTGTTCAGCTCCCAGATGACTGCATCGGAGACTTCGCCGCCGACATTGTCGAAGTAGACATCGACGCCGTCAGGCAATGCCTGTTTCAAATCTTCTTTAAAACTGTCCGATTTATAGTTCACTGCAGCGTCAAAACCGAGTTCGTTGATCAAGTAATCGATTTTTTCCTGTGAACCGGCGATGCCGACAGCGCGGGCGCCTTTCAACTTCGCGATTTGGCCGACAACCGAACCGACAGCTCCAGCAGCACCCGAAACAACGACTGTTTCGCCAGCTTGCGGCTTGCCGATATCAAGAAGTCCGAAATAAGCAGTTAAACCTGTTAATCCTAAAATACCCAAACGCGTTGTAATCGGGGCGATTGTCGGGTCCACTTTTTGGACTTTCTCCGCTTTGGCGATATTGTATTCGGCCCATTTCAGCGTGCCGTTTACGATGTCGCCCTTTTTAAGCAGTTCAGAATTTGACTCTACAACTTCAGCAAGGATCCCACCGGAAATCGCTTCGTTCAATTTATATGGAGCGACGTAGGATTTCACGTCCCGCATGCGTCCGCGCATATATGGATCGACTGATAAGTAAAGGGTTTTCAGCAAGACTTCTCCTTCGCCGGGTGATCCAATCTCTTGTTCGACAAAAGCAAAATCATCGTTGGATGGCGTGCCTTCAGGGCGGTTCGCCAGATGGATCTCTTTATATGTGGTCGGTGTCATGTAAATTCCTCCTTAAAATTCATTTCGAAAAAATCGTACCATTGTAAAAGAATGGAATCAAAAATAAGAGCCTGCAAGCTCGAATTCTTGTAGTGGAATGGTGGCTATGCTATTTTGAAATAACGAAGCAATAGAGAAAAGAGGAACTTATATATGAAACCGCAATTCAAATCTTTATTCGAAGAAATTACGTTACCGAACGGTGTAGTGTTGAATGACCGTTTGGGCGTTGCGCCAATGACCACTTACTCAGGCAACCCGGACGGGACGGTATCGGACGAGGAACTGGCTTATTACCGCCGCCGCTCGAACATCGGCAGCCTGTTCATCTCAGCGTGTATCGCAGTATCCGAAAACGGCATTGCATTTCCGAACCAGTTTGTCGCTTTCAAGGATGAGGTCCTGCCGCGCTTGACGCAGATGGCGACTGAGATGAAAGCGAATGGCAATAAAGCGATTCTGCAAATCCAGCATGGTGGGCGCCAGGGTCAGCCGGCTTTAATCAGAACCAATGAAACAGTTGCACCGAGTGCAGTGGAAGGTCCTGCTGGCAGACCGACACCCCGCGCGTTGACTGCGGACGAAATCACAGCTGTCATCCGTGATTTTGGCGAAGCGACACGCCGGGCGATCGCAGCCGGTTTTGACGGCGTTGAAATCCATGGCGCGAATACGTATCTGATTCAGCAATTCGTATCGGAAGTCACGAACCGCCGCGAAGATGAGTGGGGAGGCAGTCTCGAAAACCGCCTGAAATTCCCGTCGGCTGTACTTGCAGAAGTAAAACGAGTGGCAGCGGAATATGCGGATGAAAAATTCATCATCGGTTATCGTCTGTCGCCGGAAGAATACAGCCAGGAAGGCATCGGCTATACAATCGAAGAGACAAAAATCCTGACTGATCGATTGATTGACGAAGGTATTCATTATCTGCATGTTTCACTGATGGATTTCCAAAAGCTGCCGCATGAGGATAAAGCGGAAGGCAGCATCGTCGAAATCCTGTCGAAACAGATCGCTGGCCGTGTGGCGTTTGTCGTCGTCGGCAGTGTGAAAAAACCGGCAGAAGCTGTCGCGGCTCTTGAAGAAGGAGCGGACATCGTCGTGATGGGACGCCAGGTGCTGGCTGATCCGGAATGGACGGAGAAAGTGAAGTCAGGCAAAGAAGATGAAATCAATGAAAACATCCCGAAGGAAATGATCGGCAAGCTCGACATTCCTGGACCGCTATGGGAACGGATGGTCACTTATAAAATGGTGGAAATCGATGAAGAAGTTGAAGTCTAATCCCATGATCTGAATCCAAAAGCTCCCTGGCCGTTATTCGGCCAGGGAGCTTTTTGGTCTTTATTGAATAATATTATCATTCATTCCCGTCGAAATCTGCGCTTTTGCATCCTGTGAGTCATGCAGTTTCACCATGGCAAAACGGGCGATCGGCTGGATGACCAGGCTTTCGGCTGCCAATACGATGACGAAATTGCGCGGCCAGTTAAGGAGCCAGTTGCTGAACAGTCCGGAGTGGAAGCCGTTGCCCACAATATCGCCGATCAAAGTCATAGCTGCAGACATGCCGAGTACGGTAAACAGGATACGGAACAGGATCTTCGAATTGAAGCTGTCTGCCGGTTTCGTGAATTTTGCCGTCAACGCTTCAGCAATCCTGCCGAAAATGACAGGTTCAATGATCATGACGATAATCCAGATGATCGGCAGCATCTTTAGGATCGTCCAGGCGACTTCACCGTTAAAATCGCCCGCAAAATATATGGCGCTGTAAGTGGTCATGAAAAATACCGTCAGTGTGGAAATGATCGTTCCGTATAAAAGTCCTTCTTTGCCGTTGCGCGGCAGTCGTTTCTCTAAGTGCATGGTATCTGTTATCCCCTTTTCCTTTAACCGTCTATTTCAAGACTGTTGCTAACTATAGCAAAAAGGAAAGGGGCTCCGTAAGTGTCCATTCTGTGTCAATACTATATGAAAAGGCAGAAAGCCCATAGAGCTTTCTGCCTTTAAACAGTTCATGAAATTTGCAGCAAGATCTTATTTCGTGCTCGTGAATCCGCCATCGATGCGAATCACGTCGCCGTTGATATATTGCGCTTTCGAAGTCAGCAGGAAAGTAACAAGTTCCGCGACTTCGTCCGCTGTGCCGAGACGTTTTTGCGGGATGCCGGCTTCCGCGTTCTTCTTCATCTCAGGATTGGCATCGAAATAGGCTTTGACCATCGGTGTCTCAGTTGGTCCGGGTGCAACGGCATTGACGCGCAAACCATCTTTCGCGTATTCGGCAACAAGTGATTTCGTCATGCCGACGATGCCGTGTTTGGTCGCTGAATAAGTGACGACTGTATCCTGGCCGATGACGCCGGCACTTGATGCAGTATTGACGATTGAACCGCCGCCGTTTTTCACCATCACTTCCGCCACATAACGAAGTCCGTAAAGTGCGCCGAGCATATTGATGCCGACAATCTGTTCGATTTCTTTAATATCGGTTTCAAGGAAGTATTTGCCGCTCCCTGAAATACCGGCATTATTGAAGAAATAATCGATTGAGCCAAAATGTTCCACAGTTTTGTCGACGTAATTTTTCACTTCGTCCGCTTTCGAAACATCAGCTTTGATGAAGAGGGCATCAGCACCGAGTTCTTTCACTTTGCTGACGGTTTCATTGCCGCCTTCCTCATTGACATCGACCACCGCGATATTGACGCCTTCCTGTGCGAGGCGCAGCGCTGTGGATTGTCCGAGCCCGCTGCCTGCACCTGTGATAATTGCCGTTTTACTCATAATGAAATCTGCCTCCTGTTTTATTTATTGCATACCTTATTCACGGTATGCTTCCCATAATACGGGTACCCGATTTTGAAACACGCTAATCAGAAGGAAGATTCAGACTGTTTATCCGTAATGGAAACCGGGAAGAGTCAGTAAATAAGTGAAAGTTTAATTACTCAAGGAGGAATTTAAGTTATGGCTGATAATGCACCGACTCACAAAGAAGAATTGAAAATCGTCAATGATTTGATCAAGGATATCGATGTTGCGATGTTTACTACGATTGTTGGAAATAAACCTGTGTCACGTCCGCTGCAGACGCAGGAAGCGGAATTCGACGGCGAACTATGGTTCCTGACATTGAAAGATACCGATAAGTACCAAGAAATATTGGAGAATCCGGCCGTCAACGTAGCATACGCAGGGAAATCGTATGTATCGATCAGCGGATCCGCGCAGTTCATCGATGACTTGGAACGCAAAAAGGAATATTGGAATCCGATCTTCGATAAAATGCTGAATACAACATATGATGATCCAAACGTCATTCTGATCAAAGTGACTGCCGAAACAGCGGAATACTGGGAATCCGGCAACACGATGAAAACTGTCAAGAATTTCGCTAAAAAGCTGACAGGCAATGAAGATGAAGGCGATAAAAAACAGATGAACGATACAGTTGAATTCAACTGATCATCGTTTTAGGAAACCTGCAGACATTGAGATGTCTGCGGGTTTTTCTGTTTGTATGGGTTTATTAAAATCAAAAACTCGCTTACAGTAAAAGAAAGAATCAGTTGCAGAGGATGAAACCGATGAAAGTTTTTGCTTCCCATGATGAACAGTTAACGATATTGCAGAACCGCGGACTGCTGGTGCCGGACAAGGCGGCCGCCCGGCGCATCTTATCGCGCGAGAATTATTACGCCTTGGTAGATGGTTATAAGGAACCGTTTCTGGAGCGGGATGAGCGATTGAATCCATATGGGCAGGAGCAGTACCAGGCTGGGACGGAGTTCGGGCATATTTATGCGCTGTATCGTTTTGACAGGGAACTGCGGATGCTGATGCTCAATGAATTGCTGAAGTTCGAAAAGAATATCAAGTCGAAAGTGGCGTATCGCTTTTCGGAGAAATTCAAAGAGATGGATTCTTTCCTGGAACCGGCTAATTACAGCGAGGACACCGAGCGTCATCACGAGCGCGACCGCATCATTTCGACACTTTATAATCTGATCAAGAGCCATAAGAAACGTGACCGCGTAAAGTATCCGGCTATCCGCGAATTTTTTGACAAGCACCGGAACGTTCCGTTATGGGTGCTCGTCAATTTCCTGTCGCTCGGGCAGATCACCAATTTTTATTCTGTGATCGATGATGACTTGCGCGAACGCATCGCGCGGGATTTTGCCGATGAATTCAGCGAAGAATATGAGCCGGTGCAATTGAAGGCGAGTGAACTGGACGCGTTGCTGCGCATCACTTTTCCGTACCGCAACAAATCGGCGCATGAAGAAGTGCTGTACCGTTACCGGCTGTCACATCCGGAAGAACTCAGTGACGTCGACGCCATGCTGCGATTGCCGGCGGGCAGCCTCGGTAAAGGGACGGTCTATTCGCTGGTGAGCCTTTTGAGGCTGGTGCTCGCGAAAGAAGAATACAAAGTGTTTTCGGCGGAATTGGAACGGCTGATGGCGGAACTGAAAGCGGCGCTGCCGGGCCGAGCTTATGGCGTGGTTATGCGGGATACGGGGTTTCGGGAGAATTAGGAAGAGCAATTTTCCGTTTTGCTGTTGGTTACTTATTATATTAAACGAGGAGGAACTGGTATGGAAAAGCAGGAAATAATAGGACTTGCCAGTAAATATGGCTTTGATATAGCAGGCAGGGAATGGGTGATGAATGACTCAGGCCTTGATTTTATTGTCATCCAATTCGATGACAGTGAAGGCGTGCCGTGGATATTGCGGATTCCAAGACGGGCGGACGTTCAAAGTGAGATTGAAAAAGAAAAGGCGATCCTGGATATCGTCGTGCAGAATCTGGCTGTCCAAGCTCCGAAATGGGAAACAGCAACCGGAGAGCTGATTGCCTATAAAGCGTTAAAGGGCGTGCCAGCAGGTACAATCAATAAAGAAGAACAGCGCTATGAGTGGACAATTGACCCTGAAAATCTCTCAGATAATTATGTGGAGACTCTTGCAGGCGGCATGGTTTCGCTTCATCAAATTCCTTTCCCAAAAATAACAGAAGGAGGTCTTACGATACAAACCATCAGAGATGCCAGAAATCATATGCGTGCCAGGATGGAAAAAGTCCAGGAGAATTTCGAGGTGAACGATAAATTATGGGCACGCTGGCAAAAATGGATAGATGACGATTCATTTTGGCCGGATTACACTGGTTTTATCCACGGGGATTTACATCCGGGGCATATCCTGATAGATGAAGAAGAGCGGGTGACGGGTTTTATTGATTGGACAGAAGCGAAAGTCGCTGATGTTTCAAATGATTTTATCGGTCATTTACGGACGCACGGTGAACAGGAGCTGGGGCGGCTGGTCGAAGCTTATGGCAAAGCTGGCGGAAAGGTGTGGCCGAATATGCAAGCGCACATTGTTGAACTCGCGGCGACTTATCCGATTGATATTGCTGAGTTTGCCATCAAATCAGGCAGCGAAGAATATCTTGAGATGGCGCGCGGCGCACTGCAGGAGGAATGACATTACACGGGCAATGCGACATTTTCCATACACACGGCATCGGATGGCGGAGCTGAACTCCGAATAGAATTGTAAAAGAAGGGAGGTCAGGCTATGAATATGCTGAAAGACATGAATGAGGCGCTGCAATATATAGAAGAGCATTTGGACAGTGACATCGATTTTCAGGAAGTCGCGGACATTGCGGGCGTTTCGGAATATCATTTTCGGAAGCTGTTCTCTTATCTGTCCGGCATGACGCTGAGCAGCTATATCCGTAACCGGCGCTTGTCACAGGCTGCTTTCGATTTACAGCAGGGCGGTGGGCGCGTGCTGGACGCAGCAGTGAAATACGGTTACGATTCGGCGGATGGTTTCAGCCGCGCTTTCCGTGAATGGTCGGGTGTGCATCCGTCGGAAGTGAAGAACAGTGGGAGCTTGAAGCTGTTTCCGCGCCTGACTTTCCAATTGACGATTCAAGGAGGAATGGATATGGATTACAGTATCGCAGAAAAAGACGCCTTTAAATTGGTGGGCATCAAAAAGAGGGTGCCGATTGTTTTTGAAGGGCAAAATCAGGAAATCATGAATATGGCTGGTTCCATCACACCTGAGCAGCGCGAGAAACTTGGCCAGATGCGGAATACCGAAGTCAAAACAGTGGTGAACGCATCCTTTAACTTTGACGCGGGGCGCAATGAAGAACAAGGTGAACTCGACCATCTAATCGGATCCATCACTACTTTGGAAGCTGATTCCGGAGAGTTTGATGTGGTGAATGTTCCTGCTGGCAGCTGGGCGATTTTCAAAATGGAAGGGCCATTCCCGGGTGTGCTGCAGGAAACGTGGGGGAAAATCTTCTCGGAATGGCTGCCGTCTTCTAATTATGAGTTGAGGGAAGGTCCTGAAATCTCTTTTAATGGTGATATGAGTGATTTTGAGAAGGTATACAGCGAAATCTGGGTTCCGGTGAAGAAACATGGTTTGTGAAAGCAGGTTTCAGTTTGATAATTCGACAAAAGCAGACCCGCGCAACAGCGGAGCCTGCTTTATTTCGTACCAATCAGCTTGCTTCCGGAAATTCTTCCGACACTTTTTCAATCGAACTCATTCTGCCTGAACGCGCTTTTTGAATCAGCGTTTGCAGATTCTCAAGCAGTTTATCACTTTCATGGACCGGATTGGCGGGATCGAACATTTCGTTTTGGGCATCGATGATCAGCAGGGCCGTATTCGGCATAGGACCGTCTCCTCTTCGTGTATTCTTTTTGTTTTATTCGACAGCTGTGCCCTAAAACCTTCTCGAGCAGCAGAAATAAAAAAGAGGTTTGTTTTTCTGTTACCTTATGGTAGGATTTGGGTAACAAATAAATTATGCACTGGGGGAGCCGCTTTTTTGGCTGAGACAAGCATTGCTTGGACCCTTTGAACCTGATCTGGATTATGCCGGCGGAGGGAAGTGGCAATTGTATGCGTATTATGATGCAACCACTCTGCACAGCTGTCCATTTCTATGGTCGCTGTGTATTTTTTTGTGCAAAAAAAGGGGGAGAAGCGATGGGGGAAACATGGGGGTTCATCGATTCAGGCCATAACAGCCCTGCGTTCAATATGGCACTGGATGAATTGATGCTGGAATGGCTGAGCAAAGGTGAAATCGGCCCAACCATCCGATTTTACGGCTGGTCACCGGCAGGCATTTCAATCGGCCGCTTTCAGGATGCCGATAAAAAAATCGACTTTCAGCAGGCGACAGCCTACGGGGCGGAAATCGTCCGCAGGCAGACGGGCGGACGTGCTGTGCTGCATGATCAGGAATTGACTTACAGCGTGGTGGTTCCGGAAACGCATCCGGCCATGCCGCGTTCTGTAAAGGAAGCTTATTTAGTCATCTCGAAAGGCTTATTGGAAGGGTTCCGGGAACTTGGCATTGAAGCGGAATTTACGATACCGGAAACGTCGATGGAGAAAACGGATTCAGCTGTCTGCTTTGATAAGTCTTCCTGGTACGAGCTGTTGGTTGATGGCAAAAAGGCAGCAGGCAGTGCCCAGATGAGAAGAAAAGGCATTATCCTGCAGCATGGTTCGATTCCGATTGAGATTGACCGTGTGAAGTTATTCGATTTATTCACTTACCCTTCACCTGAAATAAAACAGCGCGCAAGGGACGCTTTTAAAGATAAGGCTATATCCATCAACGCGGCGACTGGTCAATCGTTTGATTTTGACAGGGTGAAGGCTGCTTTTAAAAAGGGGTTTGAACAAGGGCTCGGCGTTAAATTGGAACCGCTTGCGCTGTCAGAGGCGAAGTTGCTGGAAATCAGCCAATTAGCGGAAACGAAGTATAAAAATCTTGATTGGAGTTACTCAACTAAAAATTAGGAGGAGTTTAAATGTCAAAACAAGAAGAATACATACGGAAACCGGATTGGCTGAAGGTGAAAATCAATACGAACGAATCGTTTACCGGACTCAAGAAATTGATGCGGGAGAAAAAACTCAACACAGTATGTGAAGAAGCGAGATGCCCGAACATCCACGAATGCTGGAGTGAACGAAAAACCGCCACTTTCATGATTCTCGGGGATACCTGCACGAGAGGGTGCCGCTTCTGTGCGGTCAAAACAGGATTGCCGAATGAACTTGATCTGGGCGAACCGGAACGCGTGGCGGAATCTGTTGAAATTATGGGCTTGAAGCATGTGGTGGTGACAGCAGTTGCCCGGGATGATCTGAATGACGGCGGTGCCGCTGTTTTTGCTGAGACGGTTCGTGCCATCCGCAGAAGGATGCCGGCAACGACCGTGGAAATCCTGCCATCCGATATGAAAGGCGATTACGAAAGTCTCCACACGCTGATGGACAGTGCGCCGGATATTTTCAACCACAATATCGAAACCGTCAGACGCCTGACGAAGCGGGTGCGTGCCCGGGCGATGTATGACCGGTCGCTTCAATTGCTGGAGCGGGTAAAAGAAATTGCGCCGAACACGCCGACCAAGTCGAGCATTATGGTGGGGCTTGGTGAAACGAAGGAAGAAATCATCGAGACGATGGATGATCTGCGTGCGCACAATGTCGACATCATGGCGATCGGCCAGTACCTGCAGCCGACTAAAAAACATTTGAATGTGGAACGCTATTACCATCCGGATGAATTCGCCGAGTTGAAGGAAATTGCGTTGTCGAAAGGCTTCAGCCATTGTGAAGCAGGGCCGATGGTGCGCTCTTCCTATCATGCGGACGAGCAGGTCAGCGCGACTTCGGCACAGCGCCGCATCAAGTACATGAAAGGCTACGAGTCCCAGGGCAAGAAGCTGGAAGTGGAGTCTTTTTGACATGATATTGTGAAAAGCCACCGCCTATGCGGTGGTTTTTTTCTCTCATTTTGTGCTCAGCGCAAACAAATTAAAACGTAATCGGCGATCTTTCCAATTTTCCCGCTTAATTTTACGTCAGACCGTCAAGTCGTTCTCGGATTTGATTCGGATGGCGTCCTGTAATAATTTCTGGAGCAGGGCGGCAAAGACTGCGACGACAAGCGAGGCGAAAATGACGAACAGCCCCATGATGATCGCCGGCGCGTCATCTGCCATTGTCAGCATATAAAGGAATGGCATCTCGATCAAATAGACAATGATGATGGCAATCGCACAGCGTTTGATATTGCGGATGGCTTTTACGGAAAAGGTGGAGAAAGCTTGGTTGCGGTCAATATACCCAAGGAGTTTCAGGGATTGGTACAGCGCAATGAAAAAAGGGATCATTCCGATATACATGCCGATGAGCAGCGGATATTGCAGATTTTCGAGCTCAGGCAAAGCCCAGTATGGGGAATTCGGATCGAATCTGGACAAGCCGTAGATGCACACAGCAAGTACCGGAAGACCGACGAGAAAGACAGCGGCTTTTAAGACGGCGGTTGAACTTCGTTTCATCATAAACACCTCATTAAATAATGTTGTTAATGAAATAATACACCATTATTTATTGATTATCAATAAATAATTATCTTAATTTGATGTTTAATTATTGTTCAACTAATTCTCCGCTTAAAGATATTTCTGCAGCCCTTTATAGATCTCCACGATTTCGTCTTGTTTGATGCGCACGAGCCCACTCGATGAGGGGGCAACAAACTCAGTGACTCCAGGAATGACTGGCTCGCTTTGTTCACCCCACGGGACTGAACGTTTTTTGCTGTATTGCTGGTATACGCCTTTGCCGACGAAGCAGACGGCTGCCGGCTGATAGCGTTGAATTTTCTTTTTCAGCTTTTCTGCCCCGATCCGATATTCATCCTTCGATATCTCTGCCGCCTCTTTGGTGGGGCGGGCTACTATATTCGTCAATCCAAGACCGAGCTCCAGCAGTTTGCTGTTTTCTTCAGGGCGGAATTTCCGCGGCGTCACACCCGCCTGATGTAGGATTTTCCAAAAACGGTTATTCGGATTCGCGTAATGATAGCCGGTTTCGGACGAACGGATACTGGGATTGAAGCCGACAAATAATATCTTCAGACCCGGTTGTATATGATCAGGAATAGGTTCTAAATGCAATTCGGAGTCCTCCTTTATGTATATGGACATATAATTATCATACCCGATTTGAACAAAGCAAATACAGGATGTGAATATAGTTCTTCTTCCTGTTTATGGCAGTTCTAAAGTACTGGATTTCCATATTAATGAAACCGGCATTTCCTATAAACGTATTTGAACTGTAAAATTATTTCAGGAGGAGTGATGTTTATGAAACTGGCCAATACCAAGTGGCTGATGATAATAGGACTGTTGCTGCTGGGAATCGTTGCCGGCTGCTCGGAAGACGATAAAGAAGCGGTGGCGGAAAAAGCCCCGGCAGAAGAAAGCGATAAAGAAGCGCCTGCAGAACCTGTGGAAGCGGAAGAATTCAATATTCCGGAAGCCGCCGTACATAATGTGGAAGAAATGATTAAAGAAAAAGGGAAGTACATCCCCAATAAAATGACTGATCAGCAAAAAGAGGATTTATATAAGGAGCTGGAAGAGGCACCTGCCGGAATGACGGGGGAAGAAGCCTATTCACTGGCAGTTTCCTTACTGGCGGCAGATGTTGAAGAAGCGGCCACAATAATAGACGAAGTGGATCCGGTCATTAAAATCAATTCGGCGACGCCGGAAGATGAAATTGATATTCCGGACACGGAAACGGTCAATGTCGCGATTCTATTGGACGCAAGCGGCAGTATGGCGGGAGAAGTGAACGGCGGGCAGAAGATGGAACTGGCAAAATCAGCGATTCAAAAATATGCTTCGGATCTTCCGGAAGGGGCGAATATCATGCTCCGCGTCTATGGCCATGAAGGAACCGGGACAGATGCTGACAAGGCTATGTCCTGTGCCAGCAATGAAGTTGTCTACGATCTTGGCAATTATGACGGGCAGCAATTCGCAGATTCACTCGAGCAGTTCAATCCGGCAGGCTGGACGCCATTGGCTGGTGCCATTGAAGCCGCTGAAGCGGATTTGAAAGAACAAAAAGGCGATAACGTGCGCAATGTGGTTTACGTTGTCAGCGATGGCATCGAGACATGCGACGGCGATCCGGTTGCGGCAGCTGCGTCGCTGAACAAATCGGACATTCAAGCAGAAGTGAACATCATTGGCTTCGATGTGGACAATGAAGGGCAGAAGCAGCTGGAAGCCGTAGCAAAAGCAGGAAACGGCCAATACAAATCGGTTTATTCCGAAAGTGAATTGAACGAATATCTTGAACAGGAATACAGCCGCCTCTACTGGGAATGGCTGGCGTGGGGGAATGACCGGAAACTGGAAATCCTGTCACAAAGCAACGATATCTACGGAGAGCTTCTGGCGGCATACAACGATGTCAGCTTACTGTCACTGGCTTCAAAAAATGAAATGTACGCCATCCATTATGATTTGAAAGAACTTGGAAAGTTCAAGGATGAAGAAGCAATGGACAAGTATCTCGAAATGATTGATACAAGATACGAAACAGTGAGACAGCATTACAAACAGGAATCAGAACGCAAAGATGAAATCCGCAAAGAAGTCTATGAAAAGCTCCGTAAACAAGTCAACCAGCTCGAAGAAGAGAAAATGGATGAATACAGATCCTGATTAAAAAAGCCAGCCATCCCAGGGGAAACCCGGATGGCTGGCTTTTGCTGATCCTCATTTTCCTGTTTCCGGTTCCACGGAAATCTGCCATTCGATGCCGAAGCGGTCGATCAGATTCCCGTATAGCGGGCTCCAGAAAGTTTCCTGCAGGTCCATGCTGACCATGCCGCCTTCTGCCAACTTCCCGAAAACGATTCTCGCTTCTTCCTGGTCATCGAAAGTCAAAGTCAGCGATACGCTATTGCCTTTTTGGTAAGACATGCCCATGCCCGGCGGCACATCCGATATCATTAAATAATCGCCGTTCTTCAATACGATTTGGGCATTCATGACCATATCTTTCGCTTCTTCCGGGATGCCATCCATGTCTTCGCCGTTTGCATCGCCGTATGTCATCAACCCGGCCAAATCACCTTTTAAGACATCAGTGTAGAAGTTAGCGGCTTCCTGTCCTTGGCCATCGAAATTCAAGTAAGGGAATATCTTTGTAATCATGATTGACCTTCTTCCTCATTTTTTTGCAGGCCATTCAGATATTCTGCCAGTCTGTCATAAGTTTCAGACATACCTTCAACTGCCTGCATATCGATGATTTTCTGCAGCTCTTCTTCGGATTCGAATCGTGTGCGGGAAGTCAGCGTCGTTTGCTCGCCTTCTTCAGAAAAATCCAATTGCACCAGCATTTTCGGCATACCGGGCAGTTCATTGCCGTATTGATCGGCAAATGCGTCTTCATAAACCAGCCGCTCATTGGGAACTACTTCCCGATAAACAGCTTTGCCCCAGGCTTCCTGGCCGTCTTCCAAAGAACGCATGCAATAATGCCAAATCCCATCCGGTTCAACAGCCATTTCATAACTGTGCGTATCCCATCCGGTTGGCCCCCACCAGCGCGCGATTCTGTCGGGACTGACATGAGCGGCATAGACGGACTCTTTCGGCGCCTCAAAACTGCGCTCCATGAACAGTTCGCGTCCTTCTGTTCGGGTTCGGGTATCTTTCGTCGACATTGGATGATCCTCCTTCTGCCTCAGTTGACCGATCGCTTTCAGCAGCCTCCTTTCTTTAGGATTGACCGGTTTGTCACTTACAGTATAGCTATTATTCATTTAAAATAAAACGAAAATTCAGTTATTATTTTACTCATGCTGTTACTATAGATTATCGATTTCAACAGGTTCGATGGCGTCGGATGGTTCGAAACCGAAGATGCGGCTGTAGAAATAGAACTCCCCGTCAATGGAGCGTTTGATATTCTCCGCTTTCCGGAAGCCGTGTCCTTCGCCTTCGAATTCCAGATAAGCGACAGGCAGCCCTTTTTTGCGAAGAGCTTCGACCATCGGCACTGCCTGGTTCGGCGGCACGACCTTATCATCAAGCCCCTGGAAAAAAATCACGGGACAAGACAGACGGTCAGTGAAATGAATCGGTGACCGCTCATGGAAGACGTGTTTTTCTTCCGGGTAAGGCGCAATGAGTCCATGGAGATAGTGCGACTCGAATTTATGTGTTTCAAGAACGAAACTTTCCAGTTCGCTTAAGCCGAAGTGGCTTGCGCCTGCATGGTAAATATCTGTAAAGACGAGAGAGGCGAGCGTCGTATAACCGCCAGCAGAGCCGCCCGCAATGGCGATGCGGCCGCCGTCAACATCACCGCGGCTGATGAGGAAACGCACGGCATTCGCGCAGTCTTCAACATCGACGATGCCCCACTTCCCTCTGAGCCGTTCCCGGTATTCACGGCCGTAGCCGACTGAACCGCCGTAATTCACATCAACTAACGCAAAACCGCGGCTGGTCCAGTATTGCTTCGCCAGATTGAGTGCTGACGAAGTGGATCCGACCGGTCCGCCGTGGGCATGTACGAGCAGTGGCGGTTTTTCACCTTTAGGCGCTGCATACGCGGGGTTATTAGGCGCATAATAGAGTGCGTGCGCTGTTTTATTGTTTGCTGTAGGAAACTCGATTGCTTCAGGCGCCGATAAATAATCAGTATCGAAAGTAATTTCAGACGAAACCTTCACGTCTGCCATTTTCCCGGACTTCGAATCCATTACAGCAATGCGCGGAAATTCTGTCGGTGACGCTGCAATAAGAGCAACTTTATCTCCATTTGACTGGAGTGATGAAAATGAAGTGAAGCGATTTGTGATAGGATTCAGCCTGCCGTTCCAGACATCCACACTTGCAAGCTGCCGCATGCCATGCTGTGAGTAAGAAGCGATAATGGTATTTTCATCGACAAAGCAATAATCCGATTTGCCAAGGACAGAACTATGCGAACCGAATTCAGCCTTGACCGGGCAGACTTCTTCTTTCCGGCTGCCGTAACAGCGCATCAGGTTCCACCAATTGCTGTGGTCGGACAGGAAATAGAGTGTGCCTGCGGGCGACCATGCTGGCTGGACAATCGAGACGCCGGAACCGCCGGTCAATTTCCGGTTATTGAATAATGTGCCATCTTCTTTAATGTCAGCCACCCATAATTCCGATTCATCCCAGGGCATGTGCGGGTGGTTCCACGTGAGATAAGCCAGATGCTTCGCATCGGGGCTTACCCGTGGATTCGAATAGAAATCATTACCCGAAACCACTACCCTTTGTTCGCTTCCATCAGCATTCATCACAACGATGGCGGTTTCTGGAGTGAGTGAAGAGTTTGTGTGGTCTTCACGAATCCAGTAAAGCCGGTGGTTCTGGCGATCGACTCCTGCATCTGCATAGCGGTGGTTGGAGTCGGATGTAATCTGTTTTGGCTGATTTTCACCGTCTTTCATATATAAAAGATTATCTTCAAAATTGGAAAAGTAGAGTCGTTCGCCGACCGCTGTAAAAGGAGCTCCCCCGTACTCGTGGACCCGTGTCCGGACATTGAAAGGAGCGGCTGTCTGTTCGGCCGGCGCATTGTCCAAAGTCTTTTTCATGACCCGGCTGCGGCCGCCTTCAGAAGGAAGGCGCTCAAGCCAATAAAGATCATTTCCTTCATAAACGATGCCTTCAAGGGCTACTGCATCCTTTAATATCAATTCACTGGTAATTGGCGACTTCCAGCTGCCGTATGGCTTTATTTTTCTCTCCATCAGAAAACGCCTCCTGTTCAACTTGAGTATATTTATTTTAACAGGTGAAGAGTTGGAATTGTTGGAAAACTTCAATATCAGAAGCCGGATGATAATTCACCGACAAAATTATCTTTAGTATAATGGAATTGGTGGACGATGAACCTGAAGGATAAAGAAGAAAAAAAGCATGCTCCGGATCATTGCCGGAAGCATGCTTAAAGTTTCGCTGTTAATATCTCTTGCTGTATTTTCTCTGGAAATCCTCCTCGGAAGACAGGAGATAAATAATTCCTTCAATCACGCCGATCACCGCAGGTATAGCGGTCCAGAAGAACAGCAGATAGATCAGCCCGGTCCCTGGTTTGCCCAAATAGAATTTATGGGCGCCGAAGTCTCCGAGGAATATCGCGAGTAAAGCGGCTGCTAATTTATTTTTCATTCCGATCATCCTTTCTGCTTATAAGATTGTTTTCCCGATTTGGGGGAAGTTAACCTGCAGAGCAACAGAAATCCAATTTCTTTTCCCAATCCAAGTACACTGGAGGAAACGATGTATTTCAATAAAACCATCAGCTTTATCCAAGAACCGGCAAAATGCAATAAAATCATCAATCGAACAGCAGTCCGCGCAATCATAATAGAAAAAGAAAAGATTTTGATGGTCCGTTCCGATCTTGGCTATTATAAATTGCCGGGAGGCGGGGTCGAAGAAGGCGAGGAGCTCACAGAAGCGTTAATAAGAGAAGTAGCGGAAGAGACGGGATACATCAATTGCATCATAAAAGAAGAAATTGGAATCGTTGCGGAGCAGCGGCCGGATCATTCATACCACGAATTCCATTTCCATATGGATTCACATCATTTTATTTGTGAGTTGGACAATGAAGAGACGATTGACCAGTCACTCATTGGTTATGAACTGGAAGAAGGGTACAAGCCTGTCTGGCTGCCGGTCCAGGAAGCGATCGATTCAAATAAATTGGTTTTCAGTAAGGATCCATCCCACATTTTTATTTTGCGTGAAAATTTCGTGTTGGAATGGTTGATGGAAAACTTATAGCAGAAAAGCGCTTGCCATAAAAGGCAGCGCTTTTTTTGGTTATGCTCTATTTTTCATTTTCGTCAATCTGTAGTATACAGCGGTCCGGATGTATAAATGATGCACAAAGCCGATGAAGACAATGCACCAGGCGATAGAGGCTATATAGAACATCACTCTCGGAATAGCCTGAAGAAATGGGATTTCCAAGGCGATCGCAAGCTCCCAGGTGCTGGCCGTATACATAGCAAGCGGAAAGACCATGGCCCAGAGCGCCGGTTCGTAAGTTACCGGATGCCGCTTGATGATATGGCGCCAGAAAGCCAGGATGAATAGCAGCGGAATCCACCACGTTCCGGCTGCCCAGAAAAACAAGGTGAAGCCTTTCAGGAACGGTGTGATTTCTGTAAGAAATGACCAGGATTCCGCATGTTGGATAAGCGTTGCGCCGGCCAGACTGGTAATTGCTACTGCTCCCATATTGATCCAGTAAGGAGGAGTGAATGCACTTGAATCCATTTTAAGAAACGTAAAGCGGTAGAAGATCAACGTTATGATGTTCAAGTAAAGCATACAGCCGAGAAAATAAAAGCAGACAGCGGTGAATAAGATGATTTCACGGCCGCTGCCAACAGCAGGGATAAGAAGCGTTCCGAGAATCGAAACCGCCTGCGTGGCTACAGCCGCAATCAGCCAGGCGCCATTGATGCCTTCTGAAAGTGCAGGCGTATCGCGTTGGACAATGACCAATGTGAAAAAGGAATACATGATCAGCACCCATAGGAAAAGAGCGAAGCACCAAAGATAAAACGCGGATATATAGGAATCCGCTACAATGATCAATTGGCTGCCAAGCACACAAGTGCCGGCTGCTGCTGTAAAGAATCCGGAGCCGATGGCATGGCTGCTCAAATCTTGAATAATCCGTTTAGGATATAAAATGACACGAAGAATTGTCATAATCAACAAGACAGCGTAAGCGGCTATATTAAAATAGAGCAGCACAGTTGCAGCCCTTTCAAAACCCAGAAAAGATGAGCTGATGGACAGTGCACCTGTCGCCATAACGAAAGCAAAGTAACCTGGAAACAAAGTTTCGGTCAGTTTTAAGAAGAATTGAATCATTATTGACACTCCCAGTTTCAGTGATAATCGGGTTTGCTGCCTGTTCATTCTAACTTATTTTAAGTCCTGCGTGGGATGAACTTCATTTCACGGTATGAATCCCGCTGGTTAGAAAAGGTAATTTCCGCTAAACTGAAGCATAAGAGATGGAGACAGATGGAATGTTATTCGAAACGGGGTATACCGATGGTTAAAGTTTTGATAGTGGAAGACGATATGACAATTGCAGGAGTTTTGCAAAACGAACTGATGAAATGGAATCTGGAAGCGGCTGTCGTGGAAGATTTCAACCGCGTTATGGAAGTTTTTACAGCGGAAGAGCCGCAGCTGGTGCTGCTGGACATTTCGCTGCCGGCTTTCAACGGTTATTATTGGTGCCAGGAAATCCGAAAGGTTTCTCAGGTGCCGATCATTTTCATTTCTTCCCGCAGTGAAAATATGGATATTGTCATGGGCATCCAGATGGGAGCGGACGACTTCATCCCAAAACCCTTCGATTTGACGGTGGCAGTGGCGAAAATCCAGGCGCTGCTCAGAAGGACTTATGATTTCAATGAATCGGATAATTACCAGAATTTCAACCGGACTGTATTGAAACCCGGTGAGTCCAAGCTTTATTACGCGGAGCAGGAAATGGATTTGACCCGTACGGAGCTGAAGATCCTGGAGCAGCTGTTCATGCAGAAAGGTGAATATGTCATGAGGGAAGAGATGATGATCAAGCTATGGGAAGATGAATCGTTCATCGACGACAATACGCTTGCAGTTAATATGGCGAGACTGCGGAAAAAACTGGCGGGAGTCGGCCTGCCCGATTTCATCCTGACGAAAAAAGGGATCGGCTATGCCTTGAACAAGGATTCCGCGAATGGCTGATAACACTAAAACCGGTGTATTCAAGTTATTCCTTTTGTCCGTCCGCCAGCAGATTTTCGTCTTTATCGCCATGGCTATGTTATTCGCGGGCATCTTCATTCTTAACGGTCTTCCATTGACGCTTTACCTCTACAGTATAGAGCTGGGGCTGTTCTTTTTCTTCAGCTATCTGGTTATCCAGTATTTCAGGTACAGAAACAGATATGAAGCCATCATTCAAGTAGGGGAAGCCCATTCTGTCAACAATGAAGATATTGCTTCCGGCACCGATCCTGCGGACCAGCTGTATCTGGATAAAATAAGCGAGCTGCAGCAGGATATACGGAATCTCACCAATGAGCATGCTGAACGGCAGGCGGATCAGCTCGATTATTTCACGCTTTGGCTGCATCAGATCAAAACGCCGCTTTCTGCCATCAGTTTATTGAATCAGAGCAATGCGACACCGGAATCCAAGAAGATTTCACAGGAAATTGTGCGTCTGGAAGATTATACCCACATGGCGCTGAATTACGTGAAACTTGAAGATTCCGGGTCAGATATGGATTTATCCGAAGTGGATCTGGATTCGGTCATTAAAAGAGCTGTGAAGAAGTATTCGATTCTTTTTATCTATAAAGGCATCACACTCGATTATCAGCCGCTGAAGACAACGGTTTTATCCGACGGGCAGTGGCTGCAGATCCTCCTGGAACAATTATTATCGAACAGCCTGAAATATACTGCGAGCGGCTCCATCTCCATTTACCTTGATCCCGGGAGAGACCAGACGCTCATTATAGAAGATACAGGGGCCGGCATCCGGCCAGAGGATCTGCCGAAGATTTTCAATAAGGGATATTCCGGTCTGAACGGCCGTTTGCATGAAAAATCCACGGGCATCGGATTATTTCTCAGCAAAAAAATCTGCAAGCGCCTTGGCCATGAACTTATAATAGAGTCCGAGCTTGGCAAAGGGACGCGTGCCGCAGTCAGCCTTGCCCGGAAGGAATTGGCCGTTTTTGATTAACACAGGACTTTCATTGGAATAATGGCTGCCAATTGTGCAATCTTACGAAACCGTAAGATTGCGTTTCTGTTTGTAAGGATAGGTACAGGCAGACATGCTCAAATCCCCGTATTATGAAAAGCAAGGAGGGGTTAGCAATGACCTTATTGGAAATTAAAAATTTGAAGAAAATATATACAGCGCGGTTCTCAAACCAGCAGACCGAAGCACTCGCGGCGGTTAACTTTTCAGTGGAAGAAGGGGAATTCGTTTCGATCATGGGGGAATCGGGTTCCGGAAAAACAACCTTGTTGAACATCATCTCGACACTCGATGACGCAAGTTCAGGAGAAGTATACCTGGACGGCAACCCGTTATCAAAGATCAAAGACAAGGAAATTTCAGCGTTCCGGCGCAATACACTGGGCTTTGTGTTCCAGGATTTCAATTTGCTCGACAATTTCACCATCAAAGATAATATCCTGTTGCCGCTGGTTTTGTCGAAAACACCTATTGAAGAAATGGAAAGCCGCTTGATGCCGATTGTCCGCAATCTTGGAATTGAAGCGCATATCAACAAATTTCCTTACGAAGTGTCAGGTGGACAGAAACAGCGTGTAGCTGTAGCACGGGCATTGATTACGAAACCGAAAATCATTCTGGCGGATGAGCCGACGGGGGCATTGGATTCCAAAGCTTCACAGAACCTGATGGAAATCCTGAAAGGCATCAACGAAACTGGCCAAACGATTTTGATGGTGACCCACAGCACGAGAGCGGCCAGTTTTTCGAAGCGCGTCCTGTTCATCCGTGACGGTTCGGTCTATCATGAAATCTATCGTGGCGGGCAGCCGGCTGATGAATTCATGGACCGCATTTCAGATTCGCTGAAAGTCCTCTCAAGCCGGGGTGAGCGGGATGAATAACCGTTTCTTCTCATCTTTGGCATTGCGTAATATCAAGTCGAATAAACAATTGTATATCCCGTTTCTTTTATCATCCACGGCAATTATCGCCATGTTTTTCCTGATGGTTTCGCTGATGACCAATCGTTTCGTGCAGGAGCGGTCGAGTTCGCTTCCGACTCTTTTCATGATCGGCGTAATCGTGATTGGAATATTCTCAGTGATTTTCATCCTTTACACGAACAGCTTTTTGATCAAACGGCGTAAAAAGGAAATCGGGCTTTACGGAATTCTTGGGCTGGAAAAAAAGCATGTTGCGAAAATCCTGTTTTTTGAATCAGTGTTTTCCAGTCTGTTGAGCATCGCAGCCGGTTTACTCACTGGATTGCTTTTCGGCCGTCTTGTGTTCATGCTGCTGAACTTCATGCTGCGGATGCCGAATGATATCGCGTACACGACATCTTTGATAAGTGTGGGCGCAACTGTAGCTCTATTCGTGCTGATCTTCGTGATAACACTCCTGTATAATATCAGCCAGTTTACATTCGCCAATCCGATCAAATTACTGAAAGGCAAGCAGGAAGGGGAAAAAGAGCCAAAGGGCTCACTGATCCTTTTTATCCTGTCGCTGATCTTATTGGGATGGGGTTACGGAATATCCATTACAATCCCGGATCCGCTCGCAGCCATTGAAAAGTTCTTTCTTGCTGTGTTGCTGGTGATAATCGGGACTTATCTGCTTTTCATTTCAGGATCGATCTTCATCTTGAAAGCCCTGAAGAACAATAAGCGCATCTATTACCGTCCCGGCGCTTTCATTTCCATCTCAGGCATGCTTTACCGGATGAAACAGAACGCGGTCGGCCTGGCGAACATCTGTATTTTGGCTTCGATGGTCATCATCGCCGTATCCACAACTATTGCGATTTACATGGGTTCAGAGGAAACTTTGGAAGGCCGCTATCCTTATGAACATAACTTGAAATTGTTTGGGGATATGGATGATGTTGCTGAAATTAACAATAGATTTTTCGAAGCGCAGGATGAGGTTCTATCCTTAACAGAAGAAAGCGGACTGGAAGTTGAGGCAATGGAGAGCTACCGATATGAAAGTCTATTCGGTAATTTACAGGAGGACCGTTTCGTTTTTGAGGAAACTACGGTAAGAAATGAACTCCCGGTTCTGATGATGGTTATTCCGCTTGAAGATTTTAATGGGATGGCGGATGAAAATTACTCATTGGAAGAAGATGAAGCATTGTTCTATCATTCGACAAAGACCTATGAAAATGATGAGCTTGCTTTAGGAAATAAAAATTATCGGCTGACCGAAATCGACAACGAGTTCAGCGAAGATATGGCTTTGACCGAATCGATCGCGTTAGTGGTGCCGGATGAATCGCACTTGCTCGACATCCGCGCAGACTTCATGGAGCAATTTCCAGATGCGAACTATGTAACAATCGACGCGGAAATCGGCTGGGACACAGAAGGTGCGGAAGAGCAGGAGAAAGCGCTGATTGAACAATTGGAAAATGAGTACAGTTTCAATTCAGGAAAAGATGGCCTTTATGATTCACGGGACACCCAGCGTGAAGAATGGTACAGCATAAATGGAGGCTTCCTGTTCCTGGGGATTTTCCTGGGATTGCTGTTCACACTTGGCACTTTGCTGATCACTTACTTTAAACAAGTATCCGAAGGTTTCGATGACCGGGGGAAATTCCAGATCATGCAAAAAGTCGGGCTCGATGAAGACATGATCAAAGAGTCTACCCGTTCGCAGATTGTCTGGATGTTCCTGTTGCCGATTGTGATCGCGACAATCCATGTCAGCTTCGCCTATCCGATTGTACGGAAATTGCTGATGATTTTCGGCGTCACGAACGATATGACCTGGCTGCTGACTTTCATTGCAGTGGTAATCGCCTTTGCTGCGATTTACTGGATGATTTACCGTGTAACATCGAGGGTCTATTACAGTATTGTAAAATAATATCAGTAACTTGAAAAAGCATGGAAGCAGGCGCTTGCCGTGCTTTTTCTTTTGTCCATTTTGTTTTGCAGCAGGAAAATAAAGCATCCTTAGAGAATGAAGTAACTGTAAGAGAGGGTGTGACAAAATGCCTCCAGCAGGAATAGCGATCAGGTTTAAAGCATTCATATGGGATTATTTGTGGATTTTTATCTACCTATGTTTTGTCTTCCTGTTATCTATGGTGTTGATGCCGGGTCTGCAGGGTTTTTTTAATGGTCCGGTTGGCACCGCCCAATTGACAGGATTTCTTTTGGTGACATTACCGATTTCTCTTTATTTTACTGTAGCGGATTCGGGTATATTCAATGGAACATTCGGCAAAAAGAGGACAGGGATCCAAGTCGTGAATGCTCAAGGGATGGATATTAGTTTACTGCGCTCATTGTTCCGTATCATCTTGAAATTCCTGCCATGGGAATTATCACATTTTCTGATTTACCGGCTGATGCATCTTGGTGAAGCGGAATTTCCCCTTCACCTGATGATTATCGGGGGTCTGATTTATATTTTAATGTTCGCTTATATTCTCACAGCAGTTTTCTCAAAAGAAAAACGTTCGCTGTATGACCGTTTGAGCGGGACGAAAGTAATTCGAGTATGAGAGGAGGAAGGATGATGGAACTGCAAAAAGTTTTATTTGTTGTGCTGGAGCAGTATGCAGACTGGGAAGCAGCGGCAATTGCTGCTGCACTGAACGAGGAACCTGAACAGGGAGAAAAGAAATATGAAGTCAAAACAGTATCGTTGGACGGAGAACCGGTAACTTCAATCGGTGGATTCAAAGTGCTGCCTGATTATTCACTGGACACCGCTCCAGACGATTTTGCCGGTCTGATTCTGATCGGCGGAAACTCCTAGCGGAATGAGGAAAGCCAAAAAGTGATGGAGCTCGTAAGGAAAGCACAGGAAAAGGATGTCGTAATCGGGGCTATCTGTGATGCCACCGTATTCTTGGGCATGAATGGAATGCTGAATGACGCTCCACATACGAGCAATTATCTTCATGATCTGAAAGATGCTGCTGCAGAAAATTACACTGCGGAAAGTTTATATCTGGAACAGCAGTCAGTAAGAGAAGGCAAACTCATTACAGCCAACGGCTCGGCGTATCTGGATTTCGGCAAAGAGGTTCTGTATGCTCTGGATTCTGCGCCAGCGGAAGAAATCGAAGAATGGTACAGTTTTTTCAAACTCGGTTATCATGAGTTTATAAAACAGCAGGGACGGCAGTGAAGCTGCATACTGTTTAACAGAAAAGGTCACTGGAGATTGAATCCGGTGACCTTTTTAATATCATAGCGGAAGAAGAGTTTGACAGAACAAGACCTGGTTACAAAACTTAACAATCTAGCGGGTTTAAAAGTCATTTAAAAGTAAATTTCAGATATATTATTTTCTCCATAACTGCTAAACTGGTCAAGAACTTATAAATAGGGGTGTAACATGGGGGACTTACTTTTTTTCTTTTTGGAAAACATGGCGCTGATTATTGCGCTTATGTATTTGGGCTTTAAATTGAAAGACGCTGTATTCCAGAATTGGACCGATCCATTCAGGCAGTGGGTCATTATCTCAGCTTTTATCGGATTTCTTACATTTTCAATCATGTATCATCCATTTATTATAGAAGAAATGCGTTTGGATTTGCGGGAAGTCCCGCTGTTTTTCATTTCCTATGTGGGTGGCTGGCGGTACGGGGTCTTATCAGCGATTCTGCCAACCGGCTTCCGGATGTACATTGGCGGGCCGACGATGGTGCACGGGATTCTTCAATCGATTCTGTTGCCGATCATCATTGGCACCCTGTTCCATAACCGGAAACGGAAAGATCATTTTACGGGTCTTCTCAACATCAAAAAAATGATGATCGCATTCGTTATTTATGAAGCAATCAAATCGGTATGGATGTATGCTGCGACGCCTGTCAGTTTTGAAGTAGTCCTTGCGATGTTCGCTTTTGCAGCTGTAGCTGTATTTTCGATGGCTCAGATACTGAATGGTGAAAACCGCAGTGTGCTTCTGCGAAAGGAACTGGAGTTTTATTCGAACCGGGATCCAATGATTCAATTGCCGAATATCCGCTATTTTAAAAACAATGTCAGGAAGTTGGCGGATGAAAAGATTCCGATGGCAATTATCATGCTGGATGTCGATTACTTTAAAGTTTACAACGATACACATGGCCATCAGAAAGGGGATGCGGTTCTGCGGTCTGTGGCGCAGATTCTTACGGATTCAGTGAGAAAAGAGGATTTCGTGGCCCGATACGGCGGGGAGGAATTCATCTGCTGCATCAAGGCACCGCAGGACTCGGAACTGGCAGCCCGGATGGCAGAACGTATCCGAAAAAATATCCAGGAATTCCATTTCGATGGAGAAGAAATGCAGCCTGAAGGCATTCTCACGATTTCGGTTGGTATGAGCTATACCGAGGACGGTGCAAGTCTTGAAGAACTGATCGAAGAAGCCGACCAGTCGCTGTACCAATCAAAGCGGCAGGGGCGCAACCGCGTAACCGTTTTTCCAGGAATCATGGTAGACTCTAAAGAGAAGGTTTTAAATTGAAGGAGGCCAACCATGGATAAGTTAATGAAAAAACGCTTTAAGGCGATGGCAATCGATATCGCCATTTCAACGGGTGTCACTCTTGTTCTCGACCCGCTGATCCGAAACAAAATAAAGAATAAAGCTTTATATGATATAGTAGTGCCCACTGCTGTTTTCTGGGGACTTGAATATGCGCAGCTGCGTTCAAGCGGCCAAACAATCGGGCATAAAGCTGCCGGTATTGTCATCGATACGACTGATGGCAGTGCACTGGGCTCCGAACAAATTATGAAGAGACTGCTGCACCGCGATTCCATAAGCACTTTTTCTTATTTGAAGGATCGGGAAAAATTCGCTTTTTACGAAGGCACCAAATTGCCGCATGATCTCTATGCGGACACAGTCGTAAAAGAGTACCTCAAAGAAAGTATGGAACCGAAATTATAAATGCAAAAAGGAAGCAATCCGCGTATGCGGGTTGCTTCCTTTTTTAAGCTTCTGCAATCTGTTCGTATAAAGCTTTTTGCCTGCGGCCGAGTGCATTGACGAGCATAACGCCGGCAATTGCAATGACCCCGCCGATCAGTGAAAGCCCTGTTGGCAATTCGTGCAGCCACATCCACGAAACCACAATCGCCACTGCCGGTTCCAGATAGATCAGGCTGGAAACGGAGCTGGCGTTTGCTAGTGACAGGGCAGTAGCCCAGGTCACATAGGCGATCGCCGCAGGGAAAATGCCGACATACAGTGTCGCCAGATGAGCTTCGACTGTAGCATTCTGAAGTGTTGTTCCCAGTCCCGGTGAAAAAATTAGGAACGGCAATGTCCCTGCCCATGTGAAATAGGCGGTCAATTCAATCGCCGAATATTTCTTCAGCAGCGGCTTCTGAAAAACGAAAAAGGCAGCTGAGGCAAATGCCGCAATAACTACTAAGAGTGCGCCGTTATTCAACGTCAGCGACCCGCCGTTCGACCCAAATGCGATAAAAAGTATTCCGATGAAACCGATTCCCATCCCAAGCCAGCCGATTCGGGTCAAGCGTTCCTTTAAGACGACTGCCGCAATCAATGCCGTAAAGATAGGCCCGGATCCCACAAGCATGCCTGCTGTCCCTGCGGAGATGGTTTCCATGCCGAATGTCACGAAAATATGGTAGACGCTGATCCCAATCCAACCGAGAACCAGCAATCGCACAATGTCCCCTTTATGCGGCAGCTGGAATTTTACTCCCGGCCAAAGGGCAATAACAAGAAATAATAAGGAAGCGATCAGGAAACGGACAAGGACATTCTGCCCCGTGTCATAGCCGCCCTGAAGGCCGACGCGGATTGCCGCAAATGAGGAACCCCATATCACTACAGAAAATAATGCTAAAGAAAATGCTTTTGCGTTCATAAATTCTCCTCCAACAGCCATTCATCTTTTGCAGAACAGCTTTTCCGTCTGCGTTAATAAACAGACAGCTTCTATTATATTCTTTTACAGATATAATGTCAGCAATTAAGAAAAGCGACAGCGCCCGTTAAGCTCTGAAAGGCAAGAGATGGACCAAATGTAATTTGGGACATCTCTTTGCGACGAAGCTAGCGCAGCGATGCAGGAGCAATAAGGGTTTAGACGAATCAGCGGAGCGGCGTACTTTGCCGCATAGCTAGGCCGGCTTATGACCCGAAGAGCTGGCGGCTGGAGTCTGGACAGAAGAAAAGCGACAGCGCCCGTTAAGCTCCAGCGCAAGAAATTTTATCGTATCAAAAAAACGGCCACTCCAAAGAGGGCCGCCCGTAATTTCATTCGACTGTAAGCTCGGTTTCCGTTTCATATTTCGGACCTTCCTGCGGAGTCAGCCATGCGGTAAGCTGATAGGTGCCTGGCTCAAGTTCCATAGCAGGAATTTCGAATTCGTATTCCAGCTTTTCGCCAGGCTCCAAGGTTTCTTCGCCGAGCGCCTGCATATACATGCTGACAGAGGACAGGCGGTAAAGCTCATCGCCATCCTGGTTGGAGATGGTGAAGTCATAGCGCTGACCGCTCGTGAACTCATAAGTCATCGTTTCATCAGTCTGATTGTTGACTGTGTAACGGTAAAGATTATTGTCCATTTGTTCAAGCAATGCCGTCACCTCATCTTCCACGATTCCTTCGGAAGAGCCGTTGCCCATATCCGGTTCGACTGTACCCGACGATCCGCAAGCTGCCAAAAAAATAGTCAATGACAGCAAGAAGAAAGCGGCCAATCTTTTTGATGTTTTCATCTTAAATCCTCCCCGGTCTTTTAAAATGCTGATTGTTTGCGTTCAGCTGCTTTCCTATTTGAACGGTCGACCGGCTAAAAAGTTACAGAGGAAGCAAACATAATTGCAGTAAAACAAAAGAGCCCCCAAAAGGGAGCATCTTTTTATGGAAATTAAGTGATTGACGCAAGGTAAATGGTTTTCACCGATTCCTGGATCATCGTGTTGAATTCTTCATCGGACTGGCTGGCATTCAAACCTTCAGACAAACCTCTTGAGAAGCTTGCAATCAAGCCTTCGTTGGCAGTAAGCTTCAAATTGGCTTCATCACGGGAATAGCCGCCGGAAAGTGCAACAACCCGCACGACCCGCGGATGTTCAATCAATTCCTTATAGTAATTATCAACGGTCGGAATCGACAATTTGAGCATGACATTCTTGTCTTCACTCAAATTATCCAAGTGATTCAGGATTTCTTTTTTTAGAATTTCTTCGGATTCTGCTTTGTCTTCACTGTGAATATTGACTTCCGGTTCGATAATTGGCACAAGGCCGGCCGCCAAAATTTGATCAGCGACTTCAAATTGCTGTTCGACCACTTTTTTGATGCCGTCCGCATTCGCTTTATTGATAACGGAACGCATTTTTGTACCGAATACATTGCGCTCATTTGCGCGTTTCAATAGGTCGTCCAAACCAGGGTTAGGCTTCATCAGCTGAACGCCATTTTCTTCATCAGCCAATCCTTTGTCGACTTTCAGGAAAGGTACGACACCTTTTTCCTCCCAAAGATAATCCGGAGTATATTTTCCTTCCACTTTCCGGTCCATCGTCTGTTCGAACAGGATGGCGCCGATGATCGACTCGGAATTGAAGGCGGGTGCTGTCATGACGCGAGTGCGCATTTCATGGATCAGATCATACATTTCATCTTCGTTCGAATAAGAATCTTCCGAGACACCATATTGTGCCAGGGCTTTTGGTGTACTGCCGCCGCTTTGGTCCAGCGCCGCAATAAACCCTTTTCCATTTTTCACGAGTTCAAATTGTTCTTGATTCATTATCCCAACTCCTTTGATTGATTTGAGAGAAACTGTAATAAAAGCTCTACACAGAATATTGTATCAATAAACAGGCCATTCATCAAAAATGAAAGGCGTTGAAGGGATTGGGGGCCATAGGTATGGCCGTCTAAAAATAAGGGTATTGTATAAACAGGAGAGAGAAGGGTCGATTAAGCGATCAGCTTTATAATAAAGTTTACGGGAGGCTGGCATGAAAAAAGTATATTTATTGTTATTTATATTGTCCATAGGTCCAGTATTGACGGCGTGTTCAGCAGAAACGGAAACGGAAGAGACTGAAGAAGCAGCAATTATACAAGTGACGAACAGTTCAGCCCGTCAAATCACTTCTATTGAATTGAAGCTTTATCAAAATGATATGGTGCAGGCATCACCGACAGCAATGAATGCGGATGAGTCGCTGATAGTTATGGATGAGGCTGTGGACTTCGAGGTTCTCACACAAGATATCGATTTTGACGAACCTGTTGTAATTGAAGCGGTGGCAATGATCGATGGCGTTGAAGAATCTGCAGGCCAAACGGAGCCTATGGAATTAAGTCTGGGTGAAATTTATAAATTTGAGCTTGCCAGGGATCCAGAACTGCAATTCAGAGAAATGCAGGGAGACTGAGGGGAATTACAACAGAAAAAAGCCATCGAAGATTTTCTTCGATGGCTTTCCTTATTGTCCAGACTCCAGCGGCCCAACTCTTCGGGTCATAAGCCGGCCTAGCTATGCGGCAAAGTACGCCGCTCCGCTGATTCGTCTAAACCCTTATTGCTCCTGCATCGCTGCGCTAGCTTCGTTGCAAAGAGATGTCCCAAATTACATTTGGTCCATCTCTTGCCTTACAGAGCTGAACGGGCGCTTTCGCTTTTCTGAATCATGTCCCGCAATAAGTTTTGAATGTGCGTTCTTCCTCTGGAAGAGGTGCATCGGTAAATTCAAGTTGTTCACTTGTGTGGGCGTATGGGTTTTTGACTGCTGAGACTAATTTTTCGGCGAGACTGTAATCCTGTCTGCTGACCGCCGCTTCGATCGCTTCTTCGACACGATGATTGCGGGGGATGACGGCCGGGTTATTGCTGCGCATCAATTCCCTCGAAGTTTCCGCGCTTTCGTTTTGTTCATCCAGGCGGGATCTCCAGGCTGCATACCACGCGTCAAATCCTTCTTTGCCGGCGAGCGGCATTTCTTCAAGCTTATCGAATGTCAATGCGCGGAATGTATTCGTGTAATCCGCTTTATTGTCGTGCATCAATTTCAGCAAATCATCTATCAGCTGGTCATCGCCATCCGCGTTGCCGAATAAACCGAGTTTCGCTTTCATGCCTGCTGTCCAGTTTTTCTGGAATTGATTGCCGAAATCGCCCAATAAATCCTGAGCCATTTCAATTGCCTGTTCCTGATTTTTATCAATTAGCGGAAGCAAGGTCTCGGCAAAACGCGCCAGATTCCAACCGGTGATTTTCGGCTGGTTGCTGTATGCATAGCGTCCGTATTGGTCGATGGAACTGAACACACGGCCAGGTTCATAGGTATCAAGGAAGGCGCAAGGTCCGTAATCGATTGTTTCGCCGCTGACCGTCATATTGTCAGTGTTCATGACGCCGTGAATAAAACCGGCAAGCTGCCATTTTGCAACGAGCTGTGCGTGATTGGCAATCACATTTTCCAACAATTCAAGATAGGGATTTTCACTGTCCAGCGCAGATGGGTAATGGCGATTGATCGCGTAATCCGCAAGTGCTTTGAGTTCTTCAAATGTTCCCCATTGCGCCGCATATTGGAATGTCCCGAAACGCAGATGGCTTCCCGCCACACGGGTCAGCACAGCACCGGGAAGGAAAGTCTCGCGCACTACCGGGATTCCGGTAGTTGCGACTGCCAGGCTGCGGCTTGTCGGGATGCCGAGTCCGTGCATCGCTTCAGAAATGATATATTCACGCAACATCGGACCCAGTGCCGCACGGCCGTCACCGCCTCTTGAATATGCGGTTTTTCCTGATCCCTTCAATTGAATGTCGAAACGCTTACCATCCGGCGTAATCTGTTCACCGAGCAAAACAGCGCGGCCGTCGCCAAGCATCGTGAAATTGCCGAATTGATGACCGGCATACGCCTGAGCGATGGGTTCTGCTCCGTCAGGAATTTCCGTGCCGGACAGTTTCTTTGCGCCTTCTTCAGAATTCAGCGCTTGCGCGTTGAGGCCGAGAGATTCAGCCAAATCGCTGTTGAAGAAGACCAGTTCCGACTCGCGGGCCGGCTCAGGAGCCGTTTTTGTGAAAAATTTCTCCGGCAGCCGTGCATAGCTATTATCTAAATTCCAGCCGGTCGCCGGAATATTCGTTGTATTTTTCATAGGATCACCTTTTCTTAAAAGTAGTTTCCAGGGGCTCAAAGCAATAAAACCTTACTGGTTATTATTTACCCGTTCTGTCGGGGATACAATCTTTTGGCGGGTACAATTGCAGCTGAAAACCTGACCGCAACTAAAATATGTCGATAGAAAATATTAGAAGACGATGGTGCGTATTTTATCGACCCGCACCCCAAATAAATCATTCTTCAAAATCAAACTTCACGCCAGTCAATTCTTCTGAAACTTGCCATAATCGTTTCGCGGCTTCTTCGTCGAGCGCTGATGGATGCGGCGTCTCGAGTGCCGGATAGCCCTTACGGCGGCCTGGGCCATCCGGTCCGATGTATTCTCCGCCTGTCAAACTGGGATCCGTTGCTGCATGGACTGTTGCCAGGGCACCGAGTTCAGGGGGCTGCAGATAATATTTATTGGCAAGGTTGCGCAAGAACAGCGGTGCATCTCTCTTGCCGATCTTGAATATATTGGTGGCGGAAACGCCGGGATGGCAGATGACACTGATGGTCCCGGAACCGTTCTTTTTAAGCAGGCGGTCAAGTTCCAAAGCAAACAGCATATTGGCCAGCTTGCTTTGGTTATAGAATTTTTTGGCTTTATAGCCCTTTGAGCCGTCCAGATTATCAAAATCGATGGCTCCCCGATTATGCGCCAGACTTCCGGTCGTCACTATGCGTGAATCCGGTGTATGATTAAGCAAAGGGAAGAGAAGAGCCGTCAGGGCAAAATGGCCGAGGTGATTGCTGCCAAATTGCATTTCGAAGCCGTCTTTTGTTTTGGAATAGGGCGGCATCATCACGCCTGCATTATTGATCAGCAAGTCGAGCGCATCATAGTCACGCAAAATTCCATTTGCAAATGAACGGACACTGGCCAAATCCGCAACATCAAGCAGCCTTATTTCGATAGAAGCGTCTGGATGCAAGGCCAAAATTTCTTTGCGGGCAGCTGCGCCTTTGAATTCATTGCGTACGGCCATAATGATATGTATGCCTTTGCCGGCAAGGATCTTTGCCGCTTCCAGCCCGATACCGCTGTTGGCTCCCGTAATAACAGCCGTTTTTACTTTAGAATTCAGTTTCATGTAAACAGCTCCTTTCACAGGATGATTTTAAATACGGACTATCAATCAATTCTACGTGATAGGGGAGACAGACTGCAATTGTAAGGGGCGATTGCTGAATAAGTACGGTAATCGCAAAAAAAAGCCCCTGTTGAAAACGGGAGCTTAAAGCATTTTGTTTCGTTTATTTACTCTGTCAGTTTCCAGTAAATGTTTTACACATTTCTAAAAGGGAAAACAAGAATTAGAATACAGAAAAAGGAGACATGTGGATTATGGACTATAAGAATATTACGGTTGCCGGCAGCGGCGTGCTGGGAAGCCAGATCGCTTTCCAGACTGCTTATAAAGGATTTGAAGTTGCTGTCTACGATATTAACGAAGAAGCCATCGGCAAATCGAAAGAACGCATGATGAAACTTAAGGAGAATTACAAGAAAGATCTGAAAGCAACAGATGCGGATGTGGACTCGGCATATGATCGCCTGACTTTCCACACTGATTTGTCAGAGGCAGTCGCACAAGCCGACCTTGTGATCGAAGCAATTCCGGAAGTGGTAAAAATAAAAACGGAGTTTTATCAGAAACTGGGTGAAGTGGCGCCGGAAAAAGCAGTCTTCGCTACGAACTCTTCGACTTTATTGCCAAGCCAGTTTGCGGAAGCGACGGGCCGTCCCGAAAAATTCCTGGCGCTGCATTTCGCCAATACCATCTGGGTCAATAACACAGCAGAAGTCATGAAGCATCCGGGAACGGATATGAAATTCTTCGATGAAGTCATCGACTTTGCGAAAGCCATCGGCATGGTTGCGCTGCCGCTTTACAAAGAGCAGCCGGGCTATATCCTGAATTCACTGCTTGTGCCATTCCTGGAAGCCGCGGAATTATTGCTGGTTAAAGAAGTGGCGGATGTCCAGACCGTTGATAAAACGTGGATGATTGCAACCGGAGCGCCGCTTGGCCCATTCGCGATCCTGGATGTTGTAGGCATCCGGACAGCGCATAATATTGTGCAGGCGAAAGCCGCTGCAACCGGTAAAGAAGAGTATGTAAAACTTGTTGAACTATTACAGACCGAATATCTGGATAAAGGAAAAATCGGCCGTGAATCCGGAGAAGGTTTCTATAAATACCCGAACCCGGCGTTTGCAGAACCGGATTTCCTGAAGAATTAATAAAACAAAAAGGCGGTGAAGAGCAATCTCTTCATCGCCTTTTTCTGTCGCAAATTTACTGCTCCCGAATCTTTTTCAACGCATTTTCGTGGATAATCAAATCGGAGATGCGTAATTGTTCAGCGGCTTCTTCAACTTTATCTTCACAATTTTCAAAAGGGACTTGTTCTTCGGTCTGCGTCGAATAACAGCTTCCGCTGCCAATAGGAGCAGTGAGGTCCGGTTTGTAATAGAATTCATTGTAACGGAAAGAGCCGTCGCGGAATGCCGTGACATTTTCAACATCATCCATCAGTGAGTTGCCGAGCAGATAAGGCGGATCGATGCCGACGATATCGAGAATGGTCGGAGCGATATCAATTTGGCCGCCGACACTTTCGTTAACTTCACCACCCGATGATCCAGGGGCTTTTATAAACAGCGGCACCCCTTGGTCCAGCTCGAAAAGATCAACAGCACTTTCTGCATTAGCGTCTTCAGCCATTTCTGTCCCTTTCTGGGTCAAACCGCTGTCATGGTCTCCATAGAAAACGACGAGGGAATCTTCCCATAATCCACGCTTTTTGAGGTCGCTGACCATTTCACCGACTGCTTCATCGACATAATGGACAGTATGGTAATAGCCTCTCACCAATTCATCGTCGTAAACAGTAAGGTCCAACTTTTCCAGATCTTCCGGGAACTCATATGGCGTATGGCTCGTCAATGCGACCATAAAAGCGAAGAAAGGAGATTCCTGATCAGCAGCGTAGCCGATTGATTCGGATAAGAAATCTTTGTCATTCAAAGCCATTCCGATTTTTTCGTCTTCCGAAAAATCCTCTCTGCTATAAAATCTGTCGAAGCCTATATTTTCATAGAACTCATCGCGATTCCAAAAAGTCCTTTCAAACGCATGCATGGCTGCGGTTTCATAGCCGTAGAGCTGCAAATGCGCGGGTAAACCGTTAAAGTCGTTGCCGGCATATTGAGTATAGACAGATCCCGACTTGACGGGGTGCAGGGAAGCGAGTGTAAGGAATTCGGCATCTGACGTTCTTCCTTCGTGCGTCTGGTGATAAAAATTAGGGAAATAGATGGTTTCATCTTTTAATTTATTGAGATGGGGCGTCAATTCTTCTCCATTGATTTCCTGCCCGATGACAGAGGACTGGAGAGATTCGAGCTGCACAACGATAATATTCGGCAATTCCTCAGGAATCGGTGCAGCTTCAATTTCAGGGATGGCGTCAGGCAAGAGGTCCAATTGATCAGTGGACAGTCCGCTGCCGCCTGCAAGACTGGCTGCTCCGCTGATCAAGTCGGCTCCATGATAGCCCCAGAATCCCAATTGGTAATACTCACGCATATTTGAAATGGGATTGTCTACAAGCCATTCGTCTTTTTGCAGATAACTCCAGGCAAGCGGTACGGTGAAAACAATCAGGCCGACTGCAAAACCGGCGCCCGCATATTGTCGCCTTTTCTTTTTAGGGGGGGTCCCGGTTTTGTTGCGAAAGTACAGGAATGCGGCAGAAAAGAGAAGAAGGTCCGCGAAAAAAAGAAGATCCTTCCAGGCGACAAGAGTCAGAAAACCACCGCCGACACTGCTCATCTGCGGAACATCAGCAATGAGTATTACACTGAGAAGGTCTTCGAAATATCGATAATACCAAATATCCGAGACGAGGAGCGTGCTATGAAGAAACAGCAGCGAGAGCAGCACCCAACGACGTGTTTTTGCTTTCAGCAATAACGTCCAGCTTGAGAGAACGAGTACAGAAGCGAAATTCAGGATGAAAAAACCGAAGGAGAAATCGGTGTCTGTATAGACGCTGAAGAGAAATAATTTGATCATTGAGATTACCAGGTAAATGGCATAGTCCAGAAAAATCATTCTATGATGCACCTCCATGGGGCCAGTAAAAATACTCTTTGTTTTTCAGTACCTCTTTTTGCGTTGATGGAAACATAAAAACAGCGGTATAAGGGTATTGCATCAAGGTGAACAAAAGAAATTCACAACGTTCCTGATAATTGTTTTGTGTCCGAATCATCTGTAAAATTAAATAGGTAAACAGGAAAGGCAGAGGTTTTAAATGACAGCTTTGGATTGGATTTTTACAGCAATCGCAGTGACATGGGTTCTGGAGTTCATCTTGTTCCGCAATCGGGGAACCGGAGAAGGAAGTGCGGTTGAAAGGCGTTCCTTTCTTTTAATCTTCGCTGCACTTTCCGCGACGATATCAGCGGCGGCAATTGTCGGTGAGATGCGGCAATTCGAAACAGCAGCGCCATGGCTAAAATCAATAGGAATCATATTTTTTGGCATTGGTGTATTCCTCAGGTATTGGGGAATCATTCATTTGAAGGCCCAGTTCACCAGGCACGTCACGGTGCAGCAAGGTGACGGCATCGTCAGCACCGGGCCATACCGGAAGCTGCGGCATCCTCTTTATACCGGATTATTGATGATTGCTGTTGGCATGGCACTTTTTTTCCAAAGCATCATAATAGCGGTTGTTGGCGGCGCAGTGGTTGGCTGGGCGCTGGCAAGAAGAATGGACGGCGAAGAAGAATTGTTGATAAAGGAGTTTGGCGAGGAATACAGGGAATGGATGAAGCGGCGAGCGAGGCTTATTCCATTCATATATTAATGGAAAGCGAGTGATCTGAGTGGAACTTCCTTACGGGATAAGCGGATTTTATAATTCTGATGAACCAAAGCCACCGGAAGTGGATATCCGTGAATACAAAAAATTATGTTATGATTTTGCGGAAAAGCTCAACGGGGAAGTACTGGAGTTTACAGACTCCCTGTATCCCGCAAATTTTCATAAAGCCTTCTTCAAATTGCCTGAAACAGAAATCTGCCTGGTCATGAACAAACATTACCCGATTCTTGCGTTTGCAAAAACCGCTGAAGCCTTAAAAATACAATTCATCAATTTCCCCGAAGGAACAGCAGCGATACCGGATGGCTATACTGTCCTGGCTTCGGATGTGCTGGAAGTTCCTGTGCCGGAGAATTTGGATGAGCTGCCAGGTGAAGGGTTAAACAAAGGTGAAAAAGAACAGGTGAAATACTGGAAACCGGAAACGATCGGCCAGATCATCTTCAATTTCTGGGATTAATATTGCCGGGCGTAAGCTGACACAATAGTAAACAGTAATCTCGCAGGCTTAGGATTTTAAAAACACCGCCTCAGTTTTCCTGAGGCGGTGTTTCACTTTTCCATGAATCCAAAGCCGGGAGTTTACACAATTCTTCTGCCGCTTTTGCCGAGCGCATAATATACACCGTGCTGCAGGCTCTGAAGACATTCGAACTTTCTCAGATTGCTGTTCGACTGGACGATGACCATTGCCAGTTCTGGGGACACTCCGACCAAAATAGTCTCAATTCCCAAGAGGCGGGCAGCGGCTCCAAGTTTATCGATCAGCATGGCGGTATGTTCCGAAATGTGTTTATGTAAGCCGGTTAGATCGAGTAAAAGATACTGGGCCTGATGCTTTGGCAATTCGCTCAACGTATTGAAAATCAGATCTTCTGAGCGGTCCTCATCGTAGCTGCCGATCATCGGCACGACAACAATTTTCTCCAATACAGGGATGATGGGAGAAGAAAGTTCTTTGACAAGGTTTTGGAGCATTTTTGTTTTGTCATCCACCATTCGCTCAAGCTCTTTGATCTTCATCGCTTCCTGTTTCCGGGACATCTCATGGATGTTGGATTGGACAGTCACATCAGAAGGATAATATTTGACGATGCTGTAAGGATTTTCATCATTTTGGTATTGGACAGTGTTATACCAGAAATTTGTGCCGAACAGGCCGGTCAATACTCCCGCATAATGGGAAGGGACGAAAATTCCTTCAAGTCCTTTTTGTTTTCGCTGATTCATCTTATATTCCCAGTCATCTTGAATATGGAGTGTAAAATGCCTGGCATCTTCATCCATCTCCACAATTTTCACTTTGCCCCAGCCGGCTGGCGCATACGTATTGGAAAGCCATTCCACCACATTCGATGTATTGATGTTTTTTCTGTCCAGAAAACCTTCACCTACGATTACGCCTTGGCGAAAACCAGTCGTTTCCAATACCAGTTTCGTCGCTTCGGTTCCTGAAATCTCACGGATGGAATCAAAGAATGTTTCCATTGCCGATATCCAGAAGAGGACCACATCTCCGTTTTCAAATAACACTTCGCCCGTTTCCAGGTCCCATTTCAACTCTATGTCGCCAACTGTAATCCGCTTTTTCATGATATCCGATCCTCCGCTATGCTGATGTTTCATGGTTATACTGCATGAACAGCAGTTAATTTATGAATGAATAAAGAAACTCTGTATCTTATTCCCTAAACATCAGGAGAATATGCACATGAAAAAAATAATTTATTGTAGGGATTTCATGATGAGAGGAAGCGGCCATGATTGAGTCCATAAAATAAAAGCGGCACATTCAAATGGAATGTGCCGCTTTCAAGCATCTTGATCGAGTCAGGCATCTTAATCGATTAAATCACTGAGGTAACCATATCCTTCTTCTTCCATTTCATCAGCCGGGATAAACAAGAGGGCAGCGCTGTTAAGGCAGTAACGCAAACCTCCTTTATCTTTAGGGCCATCCTTAAAGACATGGCCGAGATGGCTGTCGCCTGCCCGGCTGCGGACTTCGGTGCGTTTGAAGAAGCCGCTGGTATCACTGTGTTCAGTCACGACGGCGGGATCAATCGGTTTCGTGAAGCTTGGCCAACCGGTACCGGAATCATATTGGTCAGCAGATGAAAACAAAGGTTCACCCGTTGTGATATCCACATAAATGCCTGGCTCATAATTATCCCAGTATTCATTTGAAAAAGCGGTTTCAGTGGCATCGTTCTGTGTCACATTGTATTGAACTTCCGTCAGCAATTCTTTCAGTTCCTCATCACTCGGTTTGGGATACGCTGCCGGATCGATCAATGCAGGGATTTCCTGGTCTTCAAGCGAATCAAATTCGATGTGGCAATAGCCGTCCGGATTTTTTTCAAGATAATCCTGATGATATTCTTCCGCAAGATAATAATGTTCCAGCGGTTCGATTTCTGTGACAATCGGTTTATCATAGCGTTCAGCTTCAGCGGCCACGACCCCATCGATCACAGCCCGGTCTTCGTCGTTTTCATAATAGACCCCTGTGCGGTATTGGGTGCCCTTGTCATTGCCCTGCTGATTCAATAAAGTCGGGTCTATGATCATGAAAAACTGCGACACAAGACTTTCAAGGTCGATGCGTTCGGGATCGTACCGGACATGGACCGTTTCTGCATGACCGGTATTTTCATAAAGCACTTCTTTATAAGTGGGATTTTCAGTTGATCCGTTGGCGTAGCCGGAAGTTACGTCGTAAACGCCGTAAACACGGGCCATATAGGCTTCGACACCCCAGAAACAGCCGCCGGCAAACCAGATGTCTTCCAGTTGATCCGTATCGAATTCCAGTTCCTTATTGGGATTCTCCGGGAATCGGGAGGTGCTTTCTGTTGAATTGGCCGCCGAATTGGCATTGGCTTCGGATGGATCGGAGGTACCAGTCGCGCCAGGAATTGAACAGGCAGCTAGAAACAACAGGACAAACAGGAGAAGCAAAAGAACTTTGGACCTCATTATTGTCGACCGCCTTCCATTATCATTTTATGTTTTCGAACGTTTCATAGATTTGCTCATTACTTACATGGCCGGTCTGGCTTTTTACCATCACACCGTCAGATCCGATATATACAGAAGTCGGATAGCCGATGACGCCGTAGTCATCGAAAGCAGGGCCGCCTTCATCCAGCAAAACCTGGATATTTGAAGTGTTTTCTGCTCCTTCAAACCATTTAGCGAATGAGTCGCTGCTTTTTTCAGCGTTCGAGTCAGGCGAAACAATGGTCAATACCTCGAAATCAGGTTCTTCGCCGGCAAGTTCATTCAGTTCATTCATGCCCGATAGACAGATGGAACACCAGGAAGCCCAAAACTTGATATATACTTTCTGCCCCGCATATTCCGACAGTTCGTGGGTCTCGCCCTCAAGGTCAGCCATTTTGAAATCTGGAGCGGGTTTTCCTTCATTCATCTGCTCAGCGCTGGAAGAGGTTTGTCCTCCTGAGCAGGCCGCAAGCATCAATAAGAATAAAAATAATATGGGCATTGCCAATAATCTTTTCATGAGGAATCATCCTTCGAAGTGAATTGATGTAACCGCTCCAATTGGAGAGCGTAAAATTTTTCAGCTGTTTCACTTTATACTCACATCATATAGCGAACGGAGTGAGATTGATATTGAATTGTCTTAGCGAAAAACCAAATGAGCATATCGAAGTGTTATATTCTACAGTGAAAATATAAGAAGCCGCTCCCAGGCGGGAGCGGCTTCTTAACCGGTAATCATTTTTTGTAAATCCGCAAAATACAGCTGACATCGCTCGAGTACACTCGGCACCGTCAGACCTCTTTCATGCAGTTCCTGCAACTCATCAAAAGTAACGAGTTTTGCTCCGCAGACTTCACCGGCCTGCAGTTTCATTTCATCAGGGTTAATATTGTCCATTGTCTTCCAGATATAACTGTCACGGAAATAATGGCCATACTTCAATTCACCTATTTTGTTCAATTGCCTCGGCGCTGCCACCAGGCCGGTTTCTTCTTCGAGTTCCCGCGCAGCGCCTTCAATGCTCGATTCGCCGGCGGTGATTGATCCGCCTGTGATTTCCCATAACAATGGATAGGTTTTAACCGGATCCCGCTGTGTCAATAAAATTCGCCCATCCACATTGATTGTTATTATTTCCACCACGACATGATATTCACCCGCCTTCAAATCGACGCCGCGCTGATGTGTCCTGCCAAGACTGTTCCTGTTTCCATCCACCAGATCCCAAAGTTCCATCTGCTTCACTCCCATTAGATGAGTATATAAAAATGGAAGCTGAATGGAAAGTGCAATTACAATTCTTGTGTATCAAATAATCAATTGGAGCAGAACTGCAATGAAGATAATGCCCGCGATAAACGAAGGGAAACTATTGTTTTTCTCGTCAGGCAATTCATCATTCAAGATGTTCAGCACAACGCCGCCCGTGAGAAATGCCGAAAAGAATGCGATGACCAGTTCGCTGGTAGGGGTCAGCTGGTAAATGATCCACCCCACAAGGACGGATACAGCCAGAATATAGCGGCCGGCTTTTGTATATAAATCTTCATGGGTAAGATGAAGGATGCGGTTATTGGCTATAAAGTGAAATGAAAAAACAATGAAGTAAATAATATAATCAAGAACATGCTCTCCGCTCAGTTCTACAAGAAGATAGCCGATCAGCAGGTTATACATGGCGAACGCTGAGATTTCGAAGATGAATATATCTTTGCTTGGACGCGTCATGTTTTTTTGTCGTTTATTATGTTCCTGGGATTTTCACTCATCTGGTTGATGGCATAGAAAAGGGCAAGTCCGGCCAAAGTGGCAATGTATGTGACATAATCAAGATTTTCCATCCACTGGGGCAATGCGGCTTCTTCAGCTACTTCCTGGTAATGGGTCAGTTCAGGAACGAGATGGAGGAAAACATAGGCAATGGAGCCGCCTGAGACGAGGGACATCAAGCGGTTTCTCGGTTTTCGGCTAAGAAATTTTATATAGTTAGTGAAAACATGAATGACTACAAAGCCGATTATGATGAATAGACTGAGCCAAAACAATGCAATCTCCTCCTTCCGGCAAACGTTTCTGATGCTTTTATATACCCCAAATTGAAATGAAAACTCTTTGTGGGAGAGGTGGTAAGCAATAAAAATTTTTAATTGAATAATCCTGAATATGGAAAAAACTAGAGTGTTTTCTGGGGTTATTCGATATACTAATGAGGTACGCGAATGCTTGCAAGTATACAGTATTGGGGATAGAAAGATGGGGTACATCGAAGAGTTGAGGGAAGTGGTCGGCCATAGACCGCTCATATTAGTCGGCGCGGTCGTGGTAATCACAGATGAACTTGGCCGGCTGCTGCTGGAGGAAAGAAGATTTCCGAAAGGGGCATGGGGATTGGCCGGAGGGCTGATGGAGCTCGGCGAATCGACAGAGGATGCCGCAAAGAGAGAAGTGTTTGAAGAAACGGGCCTGGTGGTAAATGATTTGAAACTCATTAACGTCTATTCAGGACCGGATCATTTTGTCAAAGCTGAAAATGGTGATGAGTATTTTGTTGTTACGACAGCTTACTACGCTGAAACACATCACGGTGAGTTGGCAGTGGATGAACTGGAGTCGATCAGTTTCAGGTTCTTTTATCCCGATGAATTGCCAGAGCGCATTGTGAAAAGCCATCGCCGTATCATAGACGAGTATTTGGAGAAGTTCCACGCCGATTTCGACTGTGGCCGGTAAGATGAATACTGGAGAGGCAGTGATCCATGATGATGCAATTTTTAAGTAAGTACAGCCATTGGCTATTATTGATACTGGTATTTGGCAGTTTGGCGGTCAGCTTTTTCAGCGGCCGTTATGATGCTGCTTCCCTTATTTTTGGTGTCATCGGTGTCTTGGGTGTGGGTTACCTGGTTTTTCGCATAGAAACGGACAGGAAGAAGAAAAGAATAAGAAAAGAATAAGGAATTGAAAATAGGATAGAAGAAAAGCCGGCTTCTTTATGAGCCGGCTTTTTTATGTGGAAATATGGAAGGTATTGGATTGAGCGTTGTCGAATGATTCTTGAAAGAGGGGGATGAGTATGACGAGTAAAGATAATGCAGTTGCAAAGACGCTTCAGATAGTAGGAGGGGCACTCATAGCTGTTTATGCTTTCACAGCATTGGCGTTAATCGGGGACTTCGGAGGAGGGCCGGCATTTGAAGTCTTTCTGCAAGGCGTCATTTATGGCATGTTGCTGGTAGGTTTTGGTGAAGTGATCAAATTGATGCAGGGTTTGTTCAATCAGCGTGAACCCGAAAGGCCTGTTGAAGATACAGAAACCGTAAGAAGAGCCGTTTTGCGCAAATCCGGTGAAAACACCATCTCATTGGAAACCAGGAACAGAATTATGGACTTTTATACTAAGAAGAATATGATAGTTGATGATATTGAACCTACCCCATACGACGGTTATGCCATCGTCCATCACGACGGCCGCCGGGATATTGCCGATTTGAATAACTGGGAAGTGGAAATTTTGTCTGAAGGCCAATTGGCGCGGAATCCCGAATTACGGGGACTGTTGGAGTAGCATGATAATAAAAGGCGAATTTTAAAACTGCATAAACAAACTCTCTCCGTTAAAGGTTTGTCTTGTTTTCATAAGGGAAAAAAGGCATAAAACGCTTGAAAGGAGAATTGGACATGGCTATATTCGCAAAAGATGCTTTATCTCATAAACATATACTGATTACAGGTGCCACAGGAGGAATCGGCTATGAAACAGCGAAAGTGGTGGCTGGTATGGGAGCGAAAGTGACGATTACCGGAAGAAATGAAGAAAAATTGAAAGGGCTGGCCGATGAACTGGAAAAAATAACAGCCAAAGAGTATATTTCCGTTCTGCCCGCAGATCTCACAGAAAAAGAAGACAGGTTAAACCTTATCGCCAATGCGGAAAAAGAGCATGGCTTTATAAACGGGCTTGTCAATTCTGCTGGCGTCTCCGGGGGCAGAACTGTAGAAGAACTGGATGAAGATTTCATTGAGAAACTTATGAACGTGAATTACAAATGCACATTCCTGTTAACTCAGGAGATCTACCGGAAAATGATGGAGCGGAAAGAAGGGGACATAGTCAACCTTGCAAGTCTTTCCGGTTTGCGCGGAACCCACGGCAACACTGCGTATGCGGCAAGTAAATTTGCGGTAGTCGGCTGGACACAGTCAATGGCGCTTGAGGCGATTGAACATGGAATACGGGTAAATGCAGTTTGTCCGGGATATGTGGATACGGAAATGGCGCGAAACAGCATTCGCCGAAAAGCCGAGCGGAAGGGCGTCACTTTTGAAGAAGGAATGGAAGAAGCGGCAAACAGCATTCCGTCAGGTCGCATTTCAACACCTCAGGAAGTGGCGAATACCATAGCGTTTCTGCTGACTGATGCGGCGGCGAATATTGTGGGTGAGTCAGTGAAGATTTCCGGCGGCAGTGTGATGCGGTGATTTCACAACTGTGCAGAAGTGATAATTTTAAAGAAAAGATGCTGAAAAAATGCTATCATATAAGTTGCTAATTTTATGCAGCTATCGTTTCAATGATAAACATTCCAAAATTCAGCAGCTGAAATTGCTGACAGAGAAAATCTGGAGGTCCCACATTAAATGCTAAGTACCAAAGAATATAAAGTATTCCTGAACAAAGAATCCAAGAAGGCAGTCTCAAAATTGCAATTCATTAAAGCTGCCAGCCTGATTTATAAATCGATCACTGCCCCTCCTCAAACACTTCAAGCAACTCATTATTTAACTTTGTTTAAGCTGTACAAGGAGTCATGGTCATTTCAAAAAAGACGGGAAATCTTGTCAGAAGGGTTGAAAGTTGAACCTGAAAACCTGCAGTTGAATTTGGAGATGGCTGAACTGAATGCAATCGACAAAGACTGGCGAGATGCAGAAGCCGCATTGAGATTTGTTCATGAAGAGGATTCCAGCATCATGGTTATGAAAGATTACAGACGTTATATAATCTCACTGATTAAAAATGGCAATAGTGATGAAGCGGAAGAAGTATTGCAGCAACTGTCTGAAAAAAATAGGAATGATGAAGATATTCTATTTGCCTCTGGACAATTGTATATGGCTAAACAAGAATGGAAGCGGGCTCTTTCATATCTTGAAAAGCTGAACAGCAATTCGGAAATTGGTCTATCCCTCCAGACAAAAGTGTCTTTGGGTAAGGCTTATCGTATGACCGGTAATTTAGAAGCTGCTGAAATGCTTTTGGAATATGCAGTGGAAAGTGGCGGCGAAGATACAGCGCTCTGGATGGAATTGGCAGAAACCCGCTTCGAAAAAAAAGAATGGAAAAAATCAATTGATGCATATAAGAAAGTGATGGAAGGCGACGGTGATATTGATGCAAATATCTACTCGCGTAAGCGACTGGCAGAAGTAAAGCTTGGAGATTTAAAGGCAGCAAAAGCCACCTTGACAGAAGGATTAGAGAAATATCCGAAAAACAAGACATTGATTAACGCATTGGCGAAAGTGGAAATTGCCGCAAAAAATTGGAATGAAGCAATTGAACAATTACTTTATTTGAAAAGCGAATTTAAAGGGGAAACACGTCAAAAAGCGTTAGTCGACTTGGTGATGCTCTATAAGCATATAGGTGAAGCCCAAAAAGCAGAAAGTAATTTGGCGGAGTTTTTTGAACGGAATAATTCTCATCCCATAAAGTCTTATAAAGAAGGTTATCGGATCATTACATTATTTGATAATGGTGATTGCCGGATTGATTATCACAAGAAATTGACACCAGCAGGAGCTTTATGCATCACTTTTGATACGATTAACAATACGTGGAACGATGAACCATTTGCTTATCGATTTCTCAAAAAACAAGACGTCGATATTGTCACCGTTACTAAAAGGAAGAGGCCGGACCGTTATCAGGATCTTTCACTTGAAGAATTTTATGAGGCAGTCCATAAACTGGCCGGCACTTATGAGCGTGTAATTACTTACGGCTCAAGTATCGGAGGCTACTCCGCTCTATACTATGGTTCCAGTATAAATGCCCAGGCCATTGCCATGGCTCCCAGAAATTCCGGTCATCCTGTCTTCGGGAAAAATCAGGTAGAAGGCGAATTTCAACACCTGCTCCATCCGCCCGTAAATAATCGGATAACCCCTTATATTATTTATGATCCCAATAATATACTGGACAATAAATACGTAGAAGAATCATTATCGAAAACTTATCCGAACGCCAGATTCATCAAGTGTTACCATGCGGGACATAATTGCGTGAGCCACTTTTTGGATATCGGTATATTGAAAGACTTCATTGTAAATATCATTAAGGATGAATCAGTTCCCGATTATAGGCACAGTGAGATGAAGGGCCGTTCGAGACAGTATCTGCGAGTCCTGGGAACAGCTTGTCTGAACCACAATAAACCCCGGTGGGCGCTCGATATAAGCAATAAAGCGTTTGAACTGTTCCCGGACGATATTGCAATTAATATTTTCAGGATCCGTGCAGTGAAAGCAGCTGAAGGCATGATGCAAGCCATTGAAGCATCCAAGGAAGCCATTGGACGCATAAAAAATCATCAGAAAATCAAGTTGAATCTGATTGATCTGTACATGCAGGCTGGCGATTTTGAAAATGCTGAAAGAATGATTGAAGACGGAATGAATACTTATAAGAATCCGAAGGAATTTATAAAGAAAAAGAAAAAATACAGCAAACACTTTGCTAAACAGTTTGCTTAACGCAAAAATTTCTGCAATACAGTAATTTTTTCACTGACTGCCTTATCCCAAAACAAGCCGCTTGCCCTTCTGCTTCCGGGCAAGCGGCTTTTTTTCTTATGAAAATTTCAAGTCCACCACATGTTTCCGGCGGATTCTTTGACCATTATGGGCTTTAAATTCTCAACGGCTTTGGTAAATCCTTCGTCTATGGACATCAATCCATCTTCATGTTCAATGCTTACCACATAATCATAATCATAAAGCCGCAGCGTACTGATGATGTCGGCCCAGGTTTTCTGGTCATGCCCGAAGCCGACTGTGCGGAAATACCATGCCCGGTCACGCATCGACGAATAATCGGTCATATCAGTCAATCCATTGCGGTTCATGTTTTCCTGGTCAATGATGGTGTCTTTGGCATGGAAATGGTGGATTGCATCTTCACGGCCCAATATTTTAATGGCTTCAACCGGATCAATTCCCTGCCACCACATATGGCTCGGATCCAGATTGGCGCCTATCGCCGGACCACATGCTTGGCGCAGTTTCAATAACGTGGCGGGCGTATGTACAGAAAAACCGCCGTGAAGTTCGAGTCCGATTTTCACGTTCAATGATTCCGCGAGATCATTTTTTTCTTTCCAATATGGAATCAATTTCTGTTCCCATTGCCATTTTAAAATTTCCTGGAAATCATTCGGCCAGGCAGCCACCGGCCAGTTAGGATAGAGTGCGTTTTCATGGTCTCCGGGACATCCGGAAAAAGTATTGACAACCGGCACGCCAAGTTCTGAAGCGAGCTGTATAGTTTTGACAAGTACTTCATCTGCCGCATCAGAAATTTCTTTTTGTGGATGAAGCGGGTTGGCGTGGCAGCTTAAAGCGCTGATCACTAATCCGTAATCATTGATTTTTTGTTTGAATTGCCGCTGTTTTTCAGGATTCCCCAGTAATTCATCGACTTTGCAATGGGCATCACCCGGATAACCGCCGGTTCCAAGCTCGATCGCTTCTATGCCTTTTGAAGAAACAAGGCTCAACAAATCGTCAAAACTTTTATCGGAAAACAAGACGGTAAAGACACCTAGTTTCAATAAAATAACCCCCTTTAAAATTTCTGAAAATACAGTAATGTAATCCGTTACATAAATACCATATATAATTAGACAGGTTAAATCAATAGTTTTATTCGGATAAAAAAATGCATTGACAGATAATTCCGAACATATTAGTATGAAAATGTAAACGATTTCATTGTGGAATGCAAGGAATCCGGGAAAGTAGGATAGACATGGCGAATATTCAACAGGTGGCAAAACATGCAGGGGTCTCTGTGGCGACGGTATCAAGAGTATTGAATGACCAGAACACAGTTTCCAGCAAGACGAGGCTGAAAGTGGAGGAGGCGATAAAGGAGTTAAATTATGAACCAAGCATGCTGGGCCGGAATCTTCGGAATTCGGAAAGCAGAATTGTTCTGATTTTGATCCCCACTATTTCCAATCCTTTTTATCTTGAAATCATCAAAGGAATCGAAAATGTCGCTATAAGCCACAATTACAATATTTTATTGTGTGAAACGGATTCGGATCCCGAAAAGGAAAATATCTATTTTGACTTGGTGAGGAAAAAGATGGCCGATGGGATAATTTCGATGGATCCTGCAGTCAACGTGGAAACTTTGAAGCAATTGGCTGAAAAGTACGCAATCATCCAATGCAGTGAATACGGGGGGGGAATCGGAATCCCTTATGTCACCATTGATAATGAAGAGGCTTCTTACCGTGCAGTAAAACACTTGCTCCAAATCGGCCACACAAAAATTGCTTTGATGAATACAGACGAAAAATTCCTGTATGCGCGAGAAAGGAAAATGGGCTACGAACGGGCTCTGAAAGAGCATGGCATCGAAATGAACAATAATTATATCTTCTATACAAAGGATCTGGGATTCGAAAATGGCCAGCAGGCGATGAAGAAAATCCTGAATCTCAAACAGCGTCCTACAGCTGTATTTGCAGTATCTGATCTTTTGGCAATAGGGGCTTTGAAAGAAATAAACGCCTCCGGATTGAGCGTGCCGGGCGATATGGCGGTCGTGGGATTCGATAAAATCGACTTTTCCAACATGACGAATCCAACATTGACGACGATTGCGCAGCCTATGTACAAAATGGGCACAACGGCAGCTAAAATGCTGATTGAGAAGATCCGGGGCAACAAAGTGGACAGTGTCGTATTGGATTTTGAACTGGTAATCCGCGAATCGACGGCCGGTTAAGGAATGAGGCCAGCGCTCTGCTATTAATATATTAATGTCGGAGCGCTGGCCTTAGATGTAAATGTAATCGATTACATTTTGGGGAGCTCTTATCAAAAACAAAGGGGGAATTGTTTTGAAGAAGTTTATTATCTTATTGTTGGCTCTGGCTGCGGCGATGGTATTGGCGGCTTGCGGAGATGACGGCGGTGCAGCGGAAGAAGGCGGAAGCGGGGATGACGATACTTTGACAATCGGCATTTCATTGCCGTCAGCTACTCACGGATGGATGGGGGCATTGATCGACAATGCGGAACAGCAGGCAAAAGAGCTTCAGGAAAGTGAAGGAATTGAATATGTAATGACCAATGCGGCCGATCCGAACAAGCAGGCCAATGACGTGGATGATTTGATCGCACAGGGAGTGGACGTAATTGTCATGCTGCCAATCGAGTCAGCTGCTTTGACGCCAGTCGGACAAAAAGTTAAAGATGCAGGAATTCCATTGGTCATAGTGGATAGAGAGCTTGAAAACGACGCGGCTACAGTCGTTGTCAAAGGGGACAATGAAGGAATCGGCGTCAACGCTGGTGAATATTTTATCGAACAATTAAATGGAGAGGGCAAAATTGTTGAAATCAGCGGACCACCAAGTTCAGTGACTGAGCAGCGCGGATCCGGTTTTAAAGAAGCGATTGACGGGCAGGAAGGGATGGAAATCATTGCATCGCAAAGCGGGGATTTCTCAACTGAAAAGTCTTTGGAAGTAATGGAAAATATCCTGCAGGCAAATCCGGAAATAGATGCGGTATTTACTCAGGATGATGGCATGGCCCTTGGAGTGCTTCAGGCAATTAAAGAAGCAGGCCGTACCGATATTCAATTTGTCACAGGTGCCGGCGGTGCGAAACAAGTATTTGAAGATATTCAGAATGATGGTCTGATGTCAGCTACTTTCCTTTATTCACCTACGATGGTGAGGGATGCAGTGAAAATCGCAGGGGAAATTGCTCAAGGCAATGAACCGGAAGAAACGATGGTCATCAAGGAAGCTACTCAGGTAACAGAAGAGAATGTTGATGAATATTACGATCCGGAATCCAAATTTTAAATGGCCTGTGGGAAATACAATACTTTTAAAAAAGTACTTGTATTTCCTCTTTTCCTATATAAGGAGGAATAGCAGCAATGACCGACAATCCTTTTATGATGATGAAGAGCATAGACAAATCGTTTAATGGCGTGCCTGTGTTAAAGAATGTGACTCTTAAAGTTGAAAAAGGTGAGATCCATGCATTATTGGGGGAAAATGGCGCCGGAAAATCCACATTGATGAATATTCTTGGCGGCGTCCATCTTCCGGATAATGGATCTGTTTACATAGACGGCGAACAAGTCAAAATGTTGAATCCAAGAATTTCGCAGGACCAGGGAATCAGCTTTATCCATCAGGAACTGAACGTAGTGGCGGACTTAAAGGTTTATGAAAATATGTTTCTCGGTTCCGAGCTCCGCAATAAGGCCGGTTTCTTAAAAGTCGAAGAGATGTGCCGGGAAACCCATGATGTAATGGCTACTTTAGGCGTGGATATCGATCCAAAAGAATACGTCAGGGATTTGGATACTTCCTACAAACAATTAATCGAAATAGCAAAAGCATTGCTCCGTAAATCCAGGCTGATCATCATGGATGAACCAACGACTTCTCTGGCGGAGCACGAAGTAAATCGATTATTTGAATTGATGAGGAGTTTAAAGCAGTCAGGTGTATCCATTATTTACATTTCCCATAAACTGAAGGAAATAAAAGCGGTATGCGACAGCTACACTGTACTGCGGGACGGAGAGTTAGTCGGCACCGGAAGCATGGAAAAAGAAAATCCTGAGACCATCACCAAGCTCATGGTTGGTAAAGCCATTTCCCAGGAACGGTTTGTTCACGATAATCCATTCGGTCCGGTAATAATGGAAGTGAAAAACCTGACAAGCGAAGGGCTCTTCAATAATATCAATTTCTCCTTGAAAAAAGGGGAAATACTCGGTTTTACGGGGCTGGCAGGAGACGGCAGAACAGAGCTTTTTGAAAGTCTTTTCGGGTACCGTAAAAAATATTCGGGAGAAGTCAGAATCAACGGCGAGCTTGTGAAAATCGATCATCCCCGAAAAGCCTTGAAAGCGGGAATCGGTTTTGTGCCGAAAAACCGCAAAGAAAATGCAATCATTAAAGACTTAAGTGTGATTCACAACATGAGTCTATCTTCTATGGGGAATTTTGAAAGCTCCGGTTTCCTGAATGATAATTTGGAAAAAAAGCGGTTCCAGCATTATAAGGATGTCTTGAACATCAAAGTCCATAATCCCCAAGTCACCATTGACAAATTGAGTGGAGGCAACCAGCAGAAAGTGGTAATAGCGAAGTGGCTGGAGGCGAACACGGATATACTGATTTTCGATAATCCGACCCAGGGTATAGATGTGGGGGCCAAACAGGAAATCTATCAGGAAATCGTTGCGCTCTCTGAACAAGGAAAAGCTGTTATTGTCCTTTCTTCAGAAGCGCCTGAAATAATCAAAATCTGCCATTCGATAAACGTTATGTATCAAGGGGAAATTACCGCCCGTTTTGATGGTGAATCCGCGGACGAAGAAGAAATTATGCAATATGCAACCGGCTCAAAAAGGGAGGCGAAAAAAATTGGCTAATATCGATGCAAAAGAATACAGTGCAAAACCCTCAACAACCAAAAGCCGCCTCTCATGGTTATGGTCTGAATACAGTGTCATCATCGCATTTATTGTCATTTTCATTGCATCGGCAATCTTAAACCCGCGATTCATGGATTTAAACAATCAACTGAATATCCTGATGCAGGTCTCAATCATCGGGATCATCGCAATGGGTATGACTGTCGTTATGCTGTCGGGCGGCATTGATTTATCAGTCGGATCGGTCCTGGCTTTGGCTGGTGTCATATCTGTTCTCGCTTTGAATGCTTCAGGCAGTATTCTCGTGGGAATTTTCACAGCCTTGCTGGTAGGCTCTTTTGCCGGTTTTCTCAATGGATTGATGGTGGCAAAAGGCAGGATTGCCTCCTTTATTGCGACATTGGGCATGATGGCGGGGGCCAGGTCGATTGCTTTGTATATCGCGGACGGAGGCAGTGTATCCGGAGAAGTCGCCGGCTTTACAGCTATTTCGAACAGCGACCTTTGGATATTTGACGTACCTGTAATCATATTCCTGGCGATGACAGCGGCAGTTTTTGTAATTATGCACAAAACCCGTTTTGGCCGGTATGTATATGCTCTTGGAAGCAATGAAAAAGCGGCTTTGTTGTCTGCCATACGTGTAGACCGCATAAAAATCGGCGTCTATACATTGATCGGTTCATTGGTCGGGATAGCCGCTGTCATTGAGACATCCCGCTTGAATTCAATATCTTCTTCGAGTTCCGGAGCGCAATATGAATTGGATGCGATTGCGGCGGTCATTATAGGCGGCACCAGAATGACCGGCGGGCGGGGCAAAATCATTGGCACACTTTTTGGTGTACTGATACTGGGGATATTAAACAATATGATGAACTTGATGAACGTATCTCCTTATCTGCAAGGATTTGTCAAAGGTCTGATCATCATAATTGCAGTTGTATTCCAAAAGAGGGAATAGGAGGGATTGTATGGGCATGAAAGTCGGAATCATAGGTTGCGGATCAATTACTAAATTTCGCCATGCACCGGAATATACAGAAAATCCATACGTGGATGAAATTGTTTTCTATGACAGGAATATCGACCGCTCACAAGCATTGGCGGAATTGTTTGGCGGAAGCGTCGTCCATTCGGCAGAGGAGTTATTCAATGATCCGGATATCGTTGCGATAAGCGACTGTTCATCCAACGAAAACCATCATCTCTTTTCATCAAATGCTTTGTTGAGCGGTAAGCATGTGCTGTGTGAAAAGCCGATTTCACTGACCGTTGAACATGCGAATGAAATCGTCGCCGCCCAAAAGGAGTCAGGCAAGAAACTGATGGTGGACCATAACCAGCGCTTCACGCGTGCTCATCAAAAAGCGAAGGAAATAATAGAAAATGGTGAACTTGGAAAAGTGCTGACTTTCAGGACGACTTTCGGACATTCGGGACCGGAGCAATGGGGCATCAATAAAACCAATTCCACCTGGTTCTTCAAAAAAGAGCGGTCAGGTTTCGGGGTGGCTGGAGATCTGGGAATCCATAAAATCGATTTGGTCCATTATTTGCTGGACGATGAAATCGAACAGGTAAGTGCTTTCCAAGGCTCCTTGGATAAACTTGATGAGAGTGGAAACCCCATCGAAGTCTGCGATAACCTTGTTTGCAGTCTGAAAACCAAAAAAGGGCGGCTCGGAACTGCGAGTTTCTCATGGACCCATTATGGGGAAGAGGATAACAGTACAATCATTTATTGTGAAAAAGGAATTCTGAAAATCTATCATAGCGAAGACTATCAGATTGAAGTACTCACAAAAGACGGGGTAAAAGTCAATTATCAGCTGGAAAGTATCCAGACAAACGATAACCAGACCAACAGCGGTGTCATCGATGCCTTTATCGAAAGTATCAGGCTCGATCAGCCGCCGCTTGTCACAGGAGACGAGGCACTCCTGTCATTGAAAGTGCTTCTTGGAATCATGAAAGCTGCTGAAACCGGCACAGTGGTGAAAATTGAAAAAGAATCACTTATAAATTCATAAAAAATAACCGCAGCTTCCCAGGCAGGAAGCTGCGGTTATTTTTTTATCTTCCTTTCCCGAAAAGCATCCAGGGTGAAGGCAGGTTAAATGGGTGGCTGTCAGGAAGTGAAGCGGCCTGCTGTTTCGTTAAATCCATCCATACATGTGTTTCTTTCCGGAGTTCAGCAGCCAGCTGCCGCTGGGCAAGGGCGATCGTTTCCCAAAGGCCAGGCTGCTCCATCACATCTTCAAAGGGGAAAACCGCTTGCAGATAATTATATTTCTTGAAATCCTTTTTGGTGATCAAAAGACGGTCACCTTCTGGATTCACGAAAAAATTCCAACCGGCAATCAGACTATCATCGAACATTTCCTCGGAAGCGGGAAATGGATAATAGCATTCGTACGGAAAAACAGCGGACGATTCAACAAATAATTTCCGGAGCCATTGCCTTTTTCGGGAAATATCCTCTTCTTTCTCCCAGGGGATCCCGCCTTTTTCCAGTGACGAAACATCCAAAGCGGAGGCCCCGTAGCTTATATGCCGTTCCGCAAGACCGATTTTTTTCAGCACACGCTGTGCTGGAATATTTTCTTCCTGCGTATTTGCGCCGACCCATTTGATGTCAGGAAGGTTAAAAGCCTCTTCAAGCACTTGGGACATCAGGCTGGTTGATAAGTCATTTCCCCGGTATCGAAGATCACTGCGCATGCGCCCCAGCATTGCGTAATGTTTAGCGAAAACAGTCAAACCGCCCACACTGACTAGCTGATCATTTGTAAAAAGACCGAAAAGCTTATTGTTTCCAGTAGAAATACGATCGAATACCCGAATGACATAATCGTCTTCGATTCCCGTATCCATTGCTTTCAGTTTCGGCAAATCTTCTTTCGTTAAAGCGCGGATCACCTTTTCCACAGACTGACACTCCCTGCTGCACAATATTTCTTACAATTATAAACGCTTGAATATGAAAACGCATTTACGAAGAACGAAAGAAGCTGTTTTGCGCAATATCGATTGCTTACATTTATCTTTTCTGTTTTGGCTGAAGAGAAGAATAATGGTGCCGGTATCCGGGTATAAAGAGTTATAAAACAGATGCGGGGAGCGATTCAGTGGTTAAAGAAAATACGAAAGTCGGCATAGCGCTTCTATTGTTATTAAGCGGGTTAGCAATTGCCGGCCTATTCATCGTTTTGTTTGCAGAGCTGGCAGAAGAGGTGATGAGCCAGGAATTCGGTCTATTCGACAGCTTTATCATAAATCTCGTAATAGTGAATCAAAGCGAGGCTATGGATTTGATCATGGTTGTTATCACTGAACTTGGTTCAGTATGGTTTTTGGGGACTTTATCTGTATTAGTCGTTTTAGTTCTATGGTTGAAAGGTAAAGACAGGTGGGGAGCTTTGTTCTTCATTCTGGCAGTTGGTGGCGGGGGCCTATTGACTACTTTGCTGAAACATTTTTACGGCAGGGAACGTCCATCAATCAACGAAGAAATCGATGCAGTCGGTTTCAGTTTTCCGAGCGGGCATTCCATGGGTTCGCTCATCTTCTATGGTTTTATGATCTTTCTTATTATAAGAGGAAGACAAAGAGAATGGGTTAAATGGGCCGTATCCATAAGCCTTGTGGTATTGGTCATTTTGATCGGCACAAGCCGCATCTATCTCGGAGCCCATTATCCAAGTGATGTCGCGGCAGGCTATATAGCCGGCACGATATGGCTGCTTCTTTGCCTGACTGCCCTGGAGTGGATCGCCTGGCAAACCGGTAGCCATATCAGGCCGGTTAAAGGGTTGAGGGATATATTGAAATCCGCTTTGCGCTGGGTGAAAGACAAAGTTGCAGCAGTGAAAAGGTAATAAATGCTTTTAATGGAGAACGCACAGTCGAAACCGGAAGTGTGGATGCCATTCCAATATTTTGATCAGGACGGGGGCTTTTATGATGAATATCGACAAATACCGAGTCAAACCAAACGCGGAAATAAAATTGAAAAGCTTTGGCACATCCGATAGCGAGGACTATGATCTTAAACAGCTTGAAAAAGAATTGATTCCTGAAGCGGTTCAGAAATTGAAGGAATTGCATTTGAAGCTGAATGCCGAGGAAGAAAAGGGGATTCTGGTTGTCCTGCAGGCGATGGATGCGGCTGGCAAAGACGAAGCAATATCATATATATTTTCCAATTTGAATGCCCAGGGATTGAAGACTCTGACACTCGGAAAACCTTCTGAAACAGAGTTGGGCCATGATTATCTGTGGCGAATCCATGATGGTTTGCCAGCCAGAGGGGAAATCGGGATTTTGAATCGCTCACATTATGAAGAAGTCATTGCTCCGAGAGTCCACGATTTGCTTGGAGAAGAACCATTGCCTGATGAACTCATAGACGAAAAAATATGGGAGACTCGTTTTCGACAGATCAATGATTTTGAACGGTATTTAAGCGAGAATGGTTTTCCCGTAGTGAAGTTTTTCTTCAACGTATCAAAAGAAGAGCAGCGTAAACGATTACTGGAGCGAATGAAAGATCCCCAGAAAAACTGGGAGTTCTCGTTCAGTGATGTGGAGGAACGTGAACACTGGGACGATTATCAGAAAATCTTTGAAGATATGCTTAACCATACCTCGACAGATTATGCGCCGTGGTATGTATTGCCTGCTGATAATGAACAATATTCACGGTATATTATTGCGGAAGTCATGAATGATCTGCTGTCGAAACTTGATCCGCAATTTCCTGTAATCAGTGATGAAGAAAAGGATAAGCTTAATGAATATATCGAAAAGCTTGAAGCGGAAGGCGAAGATAAAGAATAGAGGCGATACCATAAAAAGGCTGGCCGGGGAACACCCTGGCCAGCCTTAGCTTATGGGGAAAGCAAATGCGCAACCGGGATTGCGCAAAGAAAATGATTAATATTTTCAGCTGTTCTAGAAGAACAACAAGTTCAATATAATTGTCAGGATAATGGACAGGACTATGGAGATGATTAAACTTCCCATACAGGACATGCGCATAGTGTGACCCCACCTTCTTGGATGATAATGTCCCTTTACCCTCTCTGAAGGGGAGTATAAACCATTGTCTTATTGGCGTGAAAGGTAATCATTGTCATAAAGAAAGTCACTGCTGATATCAATGAAGAGAAAATTGTCTTCAGACAATGGATAGCTGAAAGTACGGACAATATCGCCAGTCTCAATATCTGAATACGTATCAGAGAGGATTCCCTTGGACCATTTATTCATGCGCATAATATTTTCGAGGAAAAATGGGCGGAAAGCCCAGTGGGATCCATTGTGTTCTTCTTCGATTTTCCAGCAGCCATCCCGCTTTTGGTAGTTTGAAGAAATCTGCTGTCCGTTCGCATCGCAGATATACATTCTGAAACTTTCACGCTCAAAGGGGATTGCCACCAGTTTCAGAAAGTCATCTGCCTGACCTGGCCCGGACCATTTAGGAGCGGTTTTCTTCAAAATTTCTTCACAGGAACTTGAAAACGCGAGGCATTTAGCGAGCAATGATTTTTCCATATCAATGAAGCTTTGAATGCTTTCCCTTACGTTTATCTGCAGTGAATTATTGGATAGGAGGTTGAAAGAGGGCTTTGCCAAATAATAACCTTGATAATAATGGCCTCCGTGTTTCCACGCGAATTGAAGCTGATAATCATCTTCGATATGTTCGTAGGACAGTTTAGCTCCTATGCGGCGTGCCAGCAGAGAGAGCGAATAGACGATATCCTGGAACACATCCGGTCTGTTGGTGCGTATGACTGTAGTATCGATTTTTAGAATATCCGGTTTTAATTGGCGGATGCGGTCAATATTGGAACTCTTGGCACCGACATGGTCTACCGCTATTTGAATGCCGTAGGTTTTATAGTACATAAGCAGATGGTTTAAAGATTCAAAGTCTTCTTCAAATGCATGTTCTGTGATTTCCAAAACTATTCTTTGGAGGGAAAATCCTTTCGCTTCAAATTCCTGAAGCGTGCTGATGAATTCTTCACCGCCATTATGAAGCAATTGCTTGGCGTCCCTGTATAGAAAAAGCCTGCAGCCGTTGCCGTTATCAAGCATTTCAGCCATTGCCAATTTCAGCAGATGGGTGTCGACTTCAACTTTGAAATCGTCCGGTACATCCGGATTTTGGAAGAACTCACCAAGGCTTCGCCATTCATTATTGTACTTGAATCTGCCGCGGACTTCATATCCGATAATAGTATGTTTAACGGCACTGACAATCGGCTGGAATACCGGTTTTACATTTTGAAGATTCTCTAGAACCAGCAATGGGTCCATGTCATTAGCCTCCTTTGGTTCTGAAAGGGCAATATTTGATTTATATATGTTCTATTCTTTTCTCGAATACCTTTTTCCTGCATTAAAGTATTTTGAACCTGTTGACTGGAAACTTTTTGAGACTAAAGAACTTGCAGATGCGCACATTAAAAAAGATGAAAAAAATATGAACTGTAAAGCTTGCAAAGCACGGTCGCTTTGCCTATAATTTGAAACATTGTGCCAGGAAAGCGATGAGGGTCATCCCCTTGTGAAAAGTCTGCATGCAACAAGGCGGCTTTTTTGTTGGGCTTGGATTAAAATGATTTTACTATAGGAACGAGGAATTTGTATGGATAAAGTTTATAGCGCATTGATTATTTTTTTGGGATCCGTTTTGCTCGGATTCGCTTTTAATATGTTTTTATTGCCGCATGAAATCCTGTCAGGCGGCATTACAGGGATAGCGATGATTTTCAGTTTGATGACGCCCGTTAACGCGGGAATCTGGTTGATCATCTTGAACATCCCGATCCTGATACTTGGGTGGATGAAACTCGGCAAGCTGTTTATCGCCAACAGCATCTACTCGGTAGCGGTCACTTCAATCTCAATGCTTTACATTCCGGTCATGAAAGTGACGGAAGACGCTCTGTTATCTTCCGTATTCGGCGGTGTGCTTGTCGGTGTCGGAGTCGGTTTCATCATCCGTTTTTACGGATCGACAGGCGGCTTTGATGTTGTCGGACTGCTGTTGACTATGAAACGGGATATACCGCTCGGGTTTTTGGTTTTTTCACTCAACAGTATGGTCGTATTTATTTCAGGGTTCATTTTCTCATGGGAACTGGCTATGTATACAATGGCATCCATTTACATCACGGGACTTGTCGTTGACCGCATCCATACACGCCACATCAAACTCAGCCTTATGGTTGTCACCGGAAAAGGCGACGAAGTTAAGAAAAAATTGCTTGAAAGTCTTTACCGGGGCATCACAGTTACTGATGGAGAAGGCGCTTATTCGGGAAATAAAGTAAAAGTTCTCTATACAGTTATCTCCCGGTATGAACTGGCATATGTCCGTCCGCTTATCAAATCGATTGACCCGCACGCATTTGTCAGCATCAACGAGACAATGGAAGTCATGGGCAACTTCCGAAAAGATGATAATTTCAGGAAGTCACCCGGCATGGCCGGGGAAAGCCGCTCTGTTTAAATACAGCAGCGGTTTTTCTTCATTCGTTTTTAAGGAATGGACAGCAAATTCCCATGAATCGGCGCAGGTCTAATATGTTGAGTGGCTAATGGTTTGCAGCTGCTCTTATTTACAAAAAAGCCAGGTCAAATTTGACCTGGCTTTTTAAGGCGTGATCTTTTCTATCTGGCAGCGGAGCACAGTTTTTAATTTATGAGGAGCCGTTTTGCGGAAATCATTCAAATAGATTTCCCTGTGTTTTTTGCTGCGGCGCTGAAAATCATTTTCTTCAAGAAATCGATGCATTTTTTCAAAAGATTCCGGTTCATCGTCATAAGGGCCGATGTGCAGGATCTGTATGGCCATGCCTTCCTCGATCTCTTCGAACATCACTTCGTTCAATAAATCACTCGGCTTTTTGCGGCCGGCAATTTCAAATGCCTTAAGTATCGTGCCATTGTCGACAAAATCAGGTTGTCTGATCATCAATGTATACAAGAACTCATTTTTATCGAGGCTTTCCATAGTTCTTCCTTTTTCGGTCAAACTCCAAACCGCTTCAAGCGGGTATACAGTGTAGTCAAAGTACCCAGGAGGAATGAAACCATTCTTCGGCATCATTCGAATAGCATAGGCCAGTGAATAGAGAACTTCCACGCGCTTAGCAAAATCTTCGCTATTCGGATTGCCTTTGCCGTGAATGATGAAAAATCGCTGTTTTGGAATATGGACCAGCACCGGGGACGTTTGCGGCAAATACAATTCCTTTTCAGCTTTTCGCCATTCGTGTTTCATAGGAGCCTCCTGTTCATTCAATAAATTGCAGATCATTGATCCAAGTCGATAAATGGGATTTGACTTCTTCGTTTAAATCCGGATTGACATTTTTCAACAAGTCGATTTCAAACCAGCTGTAATCCCTGTTTTTAACAAACGTGTTAGTGAAGGATGGATTTTTTATGGTTATTTCAGACGAATCCGGACCGATTTTCTTTTCTGCCTCGATTGTGAAAATCGTGCCGATTTGCCTTGGAATCTCATTTTGGCCTGACAGGAAATTGCCCAGCGAATAAATGACGAAAACTTTCCGGCCATCTGATGTTTCTATCCATGCCGGCGGCTGCAGTACATGCGGATGATGGCCCAGGATAATATCAGCGCCATTCTCTGCGGCAAACTCGGCTAGGCCGGTTTGGTATTCATTCGGAAGCGGCTGGTATTCATCCCCGAAATGCAGACTCAGTACAACGACTTCGGATTGTTCGTCCGCTTGCTGCAGATCTGATTTGATCAATTCTTTATCGATCCGGTTCACCAGGTAGTCTTTTCCGCTTGGTGTGGGAATGCCGTTGGTTCCATAAGTATAGGACAGAAAAGAAAAAGAAATATCATTAACGGTCATGAGCGTTATTTGATCGCGCTCTTCCGCGGAAAGGTAAGAACCGGTTCGCTCCATGCCAAGTTCATCCCAATAATTAATGGCATTTTCGATTGCAGGAATGCCCCTGTCAAGTGTATGGTTATTCGCCATTGATACAACATCGACACCGGAGTCTTTCAAAGCGTCACCAACTTCAAAAGGGCTGTTGAACGACGGGTAGCTGGACAAACCGATGCCGGCTCCGCCAATAATACTTTCTGAGTTGGCTATGGTTATATCGGATTTTTCCAGATACGGTTTAACTTTCTCAAAGAGAGGGACAAAATCATATCCGTCATTGGTTTTTGCTGAATCATATACTTTGCTGTGGATCAGAATGTCGCCGACTGCCGATAAAGAAGCAGTGCGGGTACGGGAAAAGCCGGGGATTGCCGGTGTCGTTTTCCGCGACTCAAAAAGAGTGTCAGCTGAAACTGGAGCAGCAGGAATGCCTGTGGCTATACATCCCGCAAGCAGCAATACACTCAGCAGTACAAAAATACAGATAAAACAACGAGTACGCTTCATCGATATCACTCTCCAAACCACAGGATATGGTAATTAAGACACGCTATATTTTCATGGTAAAAATAAGTAATTATAAAGAAGAATAAAATATTATTAAAAGAATGAATTATAAATAAATGTTTAATAACATAATACAATACGCATGCTTTATTGACTAGTTCTTTTTATTCAAAATTCTTTATATGGATTGTAATTAATAGACAATAATTCCTATATTATGGAATGGAAAATATAATCTGTGTGCAGGAGTATCAGTTTTTCGAGATATTATATAAAAACATGGACAACGTTGCCGCTGATTTATGTATAAGAATCTTAAAATAGAAAGAAATTAGGAGAATTAGTTCCATTTTTTTGAAAATATAGTATACTGGAATTAAATATAGGCAGGGATTTTATTCGTGGAATACGGGCGAAGGGGTGAAGGGTATGGTGGAATTTATACTGGAGATGGCAGTTGAAGTATCGTCTTATTTTTTCACGCCGAAAAAGCGCTTGGAAAAGAGCATTCGTCTTTTGAAGGAAGATCAATGGTTCGCTGAGTTGGAAGATGACTTCCGTTATAACCACCTTATCTGGAACAATCGCAAAGTTACGCGATATCTAGGATTGCCTAACAATGTCGAAAAGCTTATTAAAGATGATGATGAAAAAGCAAAATTCAAGAAGCTTTTGACTTACGAGCACGTAAAATTTATTACCTCTCCATAGAGTTACATATCTCACCGTTTTTCTGAATGCAAAAAATGCCGAAACCTTTCAGGGGTTCCGGCATTTTTTGTTTCTTCTATAATATATACAGATGAAGTGTAAATATCAGCAGCGGCACTTAATCAAACAGGTTCATGCTCAGGTAACGTTCACCTGTATCAGGTGCTATGCACAACACTTTCTTTCCTGGACCCAGCCGCTTGGCAATTTCAATTGCCGCATAGATGGTGGCTCCGGCGGACGGGCCGACAAAAATGCCTTCTTCACGAGCAACTCTCCGAAAGATATCAATGGCATCTTCGTCTTCGATTGCGAGAATTTCATCGTAGATATCGGTGTTGAGAATATCCGGAATGAAACCGGGACTGGTTCCGACCAATTTATGTTTACCCGGTTTCCCTCCGGACAGTACAGGCGAACCTTTGGGTTCCACCACAGCGATATAAAGATCCGGCAGTTGTTCTTTCAGGGCTTCGCCTGTTCCGGTAATTGTTCCGCCAGTACCAGCGGAAGCCACGAATGCGGCCAATTTGCCATCCATTTGCTCCAAAATTTCGATTGCAGTGGTCGTGCGGTGAATATCTGGATTGGACTGGTTTTCAAACTGCTGGGGAATAAAGCTGTTTGGGATTTCCGCTTTCAATTCCAGCGCCTTTTTTATGGCCCCTGGCATTTTTTCATTGTCCGGCGTCAGTACAACTTCTGCGCCAAATGCTTTCAATAAGTTGATCCGTTCTTTTGTGGCGTTGTCGGGAAGAACCAAAATAGCCCGGTAACCTTTGGCGGCGGCAACCATAGCAAGGCCGATGCCGGTGTTGCCGCTGGTCGGTTCGATAATTGTGGCCCCTTCTCCGATAATGCCTTGTTCTTCTGCGTTCTTGATCATATTATAGGCAGCCCTGTCCTTGACACTCTTTGAGGGATTGAACATTTCCAGCTTCACGTAAACGTCGGCGGCGCCGGCGGGGACTATCCGGTTTAATTTAACGACTGGCGTGTTGCCAATCAGATCAGTAATATTGTCGAATGGTTTCATGACTGTAAACAACCTTTCTTGTGCATTAGTATAACTTGGATTCATTTAATTGTAGTATACCTGGGTTAATTCCGACAAATCCTATGGCTTAAAGCGATGATTTAAAATAAAGAGTAGAGGAGGATTAGAAATTAGACCTATAAAAAAAAGAAAAGTTGTGACTTTTGGTTAATCAATATACCTTTATTTGTTAATTAATAGTATACTAGATTCAATAAATGAATCGGAGGCGCTTAATATGATCAATACTCCTGAACTGGTGGATTCCTTGATTCTCGACATGGATGCCCTTGAGTTGGCGCAATTAATAAAAGAAAAGAAAATTTCTTCCCGCAAAGCCCTGGAAATTTATATAGAGCATTTGAAGAAAATGAACCCAGAGGTGAATTGCCTGGTTGAAAATCGCTTTGAAGATGCTTTGCTTGAAGCTGATAATGTGGATCGCCAGATTGCGAAAGGCGAAACTGGGGGGTCGCTAATGGGTGTGCCGATCAGTATGAAAGAAGCCTTTGATATCAGCGGCATGAAAACAACTGGCGGATTGCTGGGAAGAAAAGGGAAAAAGATGGACACTGACGCGGAAGTGGTGAGCAAACTCCGTAAGGAAGGAGCCATCATTTTAGGGAAAAGCAACACACCTGAATTGTGTTTTTGCCAGGAAACCGACAATAAATTGTATGGACGGACTAATAATCCGCGAGATTTGAGACGGACTGCAGGAGGCTCCAGCGGCGGGGAAGCCGCCCTGATTGCAATAGGCGGTGCAGCAGCGGGGCTTGGCTCTGATATCGGCGGATCTATCCGGTTTCCCAGTCATTTTAATGGCGTAATTGGGTTTAAATCAGGAAAGAGCCAGGTTTCGCAAAACGGAAGTTTTCCTGAAGTAAAGCAGGAACTTCAGGAAAGGATGCTGGGGATAGGTCCAATAACAAAAAGCGTAAAAGACGCCAGATTGATTTATAATATTATTGCAAAGAATCCTGCAGTCCATAGAAATATCAACAGCTTTACCATCAATGTGCTTCCGGATTCGAACTACCCGTTGGCTGATCATACCCGGAAATTGCTTGATGCCATTTCCCGAAAAGTATCTTCCGAATTTGAAGCGGAAAGGGAAATGCCGCCTTATTTTGGTGATTCAGCAACGGTTTGGCAGGAAATCATGTCAATTGACGGAGCGGCGGACGCAAGGAAGGAAGCTTACGGAGGAAACCCGCGGAATTTATACAATTCCTATTTTAAAGAACGGCTCACTGGCAATTCGGAAGTGCATCGATACTTGTCATGGGCTTTGATCGGCGCTTCCTTATTCAAACCATCGGATAAACGGTTGGAAAAAATCCAGGAATTTCTGCAGCATGGTGATCAAATTCTGGAAAATTATCTGAAGGAACGTATTCTGATCATGCCGGTCTACCATAAAACAGCGCCGAAACACGGCATAGTCTACCGTGAAATATTCTCGATCAGGAAAACCTTCAGGCAATATATGCCGTATGTAGCTTACGCCAATACATGGGGATTGCCTTCTTTGACGATTCCGCTTGGTTCCGATGATAAAGGCTTGCCGATCGGAATACAGTTGATCAGCCGAAATGGCAATGAAGAGGCGCTGTTCCAAATGGGAGAATGGCTGGAACAGCGGTTTGAAACATATAAACGTGCTGTCTTATAGAAGAAACTTAAAACCTGTATCCTTTTTCAAGGGATACAGGTTTTACTGTTTTCAAATATTAGTATATAAATCGAATATAAAAAAGAATCACCGACAGAAATTACTCTGAAGGTGATTCCGGTGTGATGGATGAAGAAATTAAGTGCTTAAAAACTGAACGAAAGTGTAAACCGCGACGGCCACTAATATAACCGCGCCAATGAGATAAATTATTAAAGCGTTTTTCAAGTTTAGCCTCCTGTGTATTACTGCATATAAAATGATGATACTTATGCAGTTTATGTCTTAGGATACATAAGCGAACTTTATTAATGTAACAAAGTTCCCACTGCAATACGAATAACTCACATTCTGCTTGATTAACGTCTTTTTTCCACAATGCATTGCGTTGAGAACAATTTAGTTTTATTTACCTATAAATAAATCCCGATTTTCCATAAAAGACAGAATTCGACGCTTTTTTTCCCAATTACACATTTATATATCTTCTGTTAACGTTAGATTTGTGGCAGGGGCTGCGGGACGCCGCATCGCCTGGATATTGCCATAAAAACTTACGGGATAAGGAGATTGATTTATGAAGAGATCAGGAAAGATTTTTACAACAGCAATGTTGGCCGTCACTTTGATGATGCCCACTATGGGAGTTAGCGCCAACGAAGGCAGCGAATCAGCCAATGGAAATGGCAACGAAAAATTCCGGGTTCTGGTTGATTCAAGCAATCAGAAAAACCTGAATAACGTAAAAGATCAATACGGGGTCCACTGGGACTTCAAAGGCGAAGGCTTCACTACCGAAATGAATGAAAAGCAATTCAATGCTTTACAAAAGAATAAGAATATCAAAGTGGAAAAAGTCCCTGAATGGGAAATAGCGACTGCCACAGATAAGCCGGAAGCAAAATATGATACCATGGCAGCTTCACAATCAACGCCATGGGGCATTAAAGCAATTTATAATAATAGCAGCATCACTAAAACAAGCGGCGGCGCCGGCATTAATATCGCAGTGCTTGATACAGGAGTTAATACAAACCACCCGGATCTGCGCAACAATGTGGAACAATGCAAAGACTTCACAGTAGGTACGACCTACACGAATAACAGCTGTACAGACCGCCAAGGACACGGCACGCACGTGGCCGGATCGGCTCTTGCTGATGGTGGCAATGGCAGCGGCGTTTACGGTGTAGCACCGGATGCAGACCTGTGGGCTTATAAAGTATTGGGTGATGATGGTTCTGGTTACGCGGATGATATCGCGGCAGCAATCCGTCACGCAGGCGACCAGGCTTCAGCTCTCGGAACAAAAGTTGTCATCAATATGTCCCTTGGTTCTGCGGGTGAAAGCAGCTTGATCACAAATGCGGTGAACTACGCATACAATAAAGGTGTTCTTGTTATTGCCGCGGCAGGGAATTCCGGACCTTACCAGGGTTCAATCGGTTATCCTGGCGCATTGGTCAATGCAGTGGCGGTAGCGGCACTTGAAAATCGGGTTCAAAACGGAACTTACCGTGTAGCGGACTTCTCGTCCCGGGGTTACAGCCGCACTGATGGAGATTACGCAATCCAAAAAGGTGATGTGGAAATTTCAGCTCCAGGAGCAGCGGTTTACTCGACTTGGTATGATGGCGGGTATGCTACGATCAGTGGAACTTCAATGGCTTCACCGCATGCTGCAGGTTTAGCGGCGAAAATTTGGGCACAATATCCATCAGCTTCAAATGTGGATGTCCGCGGCGAATTGCAATACCGCGCATATGAAAACGATATCCTTTCCGGCTCTGGCGCCGGTTATGGCGATGATTATGCATCAGGATTCGGATTTGCCACTGTGCAATAATAGGGGATCCAACAGCAAGGGCAGTTCCGGCTTTAAGCCGGGGCTGTTTTTATATGGTATTATTTATTTAATCTGAAAGAAGGGTGAGGCTATGAATATTGGTTCTGTAATCAAGTATTACCGCTCCAAAAACAATATGACGCAATCCCAATTGGCTGATGGCATCTGTTCTATTTCCCATCTCAGTAAAATTGAATCGAATACTTACACCCCGCATGAATCGACGATAGAAGCACTGCTCCTGAAAATGGGGGTCCAATGGAAAAAGGAAATGGCCAAAAGAAGCCGGCTGGAACGCCAATTGAATGATTTCGTCACTTGTTCCCTGCATTATGACCTGGAGGAAATGGAGCGGCAATACGAAAAGCTGCAGCTGGACAATGATTATATCCAGTCGACTGACCTGGTCAATCAGTATGAGTTATATAAGTTCCGGTATTATTTATACATAAAAGATACAAGCCGCGCTGACCGCCAAAAAGTTATGCTTGAAAGGATGAAAAATTCATTTACAGAGGCTGAAGCATGGATGCACCAGCTTTTTTTGTCGCTGTACTACACTATGGCAAACAAAAAAGAATTGGCAATGGAATACGTCAATTCGCTCGATGGAGGAATTCAAAGCATTCCACAGAAATTCGAAGGGGAATTCTATTATCAGAAAGCGCGCTTGCTGATCATGCATGAACAATACGAATTGTCGGCCCATTATGCCGAATTGTCGGTGCAATACTTTAAGCTCAATTATAATTACATCCGCCTGCTCCATGCCCAATTGCTGCTGGCGATCAATTATATGCGGCGCAACCTGCTTGTCCAGGCAGCCGGCATTTTCGAAGTGCTGAAACGCAATACAAGATTGACAGACCAGAAAGAATTATACAATCAAACCTTGTATAATTTTGCGGAGCTGTTAAAAACTCGCCACGACCATAATCAGGCATTTGATTTGCTGACTGAACTGCATGGAATCCTGCCAAAAGACCCGTATTTTTATAAAGCTGTACTTGTAAGCCTTATAGAAACAGCGGTGGAAATCGGAGCTGACGCGTGGAGTTATGTACGTGAGCTGCGGGATTTGGCAGCTGGCCCCGAAGACGAATATTTCTTGTTATACCTAAACTATTTCGAAAAGCGAAATTTTTCCCAACCAGACCTTTCGACTTATTCGGAGGAAAAAATGTTCCCATTTTTCAGAAAAAATGGTTACATAAGAGAAAGTAAAAAAATCGCTTTGGAATTGGCTGAACATTTTAAAAGTGTAAAGCAATGGGAAAAGGCGATGTACTATCAATCCTATTTTGATAGAAATGGAGGATGAAATCATATGAAAAAAGGGAAACTGATTTTATTGGCCGGATTGGCTGCGGTCATGATGGCGATGGGAGCATGGGCTCCGACAGCTTCACAGGTGGATCAATCAGATGCAGTCGTCGCTTCCGGCGGCGTGCAGGAAAGCTCAATCCCGACTATTTTACCTCCCCTGTAAAATAGCGGATTGTTCCAAAGCTCCCGGCCTAGGCCCCGGGAGCTTTTTTGTATGGAAAATTTGCTGAAGCGTTTGGTATACAGCTGTTTATACTAAAGGAATTGGGCAATAATGTAGTAACAAGGCGCAAAAGGAGGAGCTGCAGGTGAAAGTCAGGGTTGAATGGAAATATCGAACGGCTAAAGGCCTGGAAACCAGTTTTACATCAGAAGAAATGACAGCGGCGGAAGGCGTCCAGATTGCTGAGGATATTGAACGGACTAAAAGAGCCAGGGAACTGGTGTTCATCGATACATTCGATGAAAGTGCCTGGACAATGAAAGAAATGCGCGCATATTTAAAAAGCATTGAAACTGAACCGCATGATATCAAGGTTTATTTTGATGGCGGATTTAATATAGAAGACAGAAATACCGGCTTAGGCTGTGTAATTTATTACGAACAAAATGGGAAGTCTTACCGCCTCAGACAAAATGCGCAAATCGACGGGCTGGAGTCCAATAACGAAGCTGAATACGCCGCGCTCTATCTCTGCGTTCAGGAACTCGAGTTTCTTGATGTCAAAAATATGCCGGTCCGTTTCAGCGGAGACTCCAAAATCGTTGTAAATGGCATGAGCGGGGAATGGCCGGTGATCGAAACTGAATTGGTCCGCTGGGCTGACCGGATTGAAAACAAGCTGCAGCAATTGGGGATCCAGGCGGAATTTGAGCTGATACCCAGAAAAGAGAATTTTGAGGCGGACAGGCTGGCAACTCAAGCTTTGAAAGGAATTGAAATAGCAGGTACAAGTATTGTATAAGGGCTGCAAAATAATTAAAGGGACTGAGCATTTTAATTTACATCGTGCACGATGTAAATTATAGTGGGTTATGAAAGAACATATTGAATGGAGGAATTTAAACATGAAAGCATTATACGAAACTACAATCATCAATACAGGCGGCAGACAAGGGGAAGTATATTCGGAAGATAATATCTTCAACCTGGATGTGGCAAAACCGGCAGCACTCGGCGGCGAACCCACAACTGCCACAAACCCTGAACAATTATTCGCGGCCGGCTATAGTGCCTGCTTCAACAGTGCATTGGAATTGGTGCTTGAACGAGATAAAGTGGAGGTAGATAAAAGTGAAGTAAGGGCGACGATCTCATTGCTGGGTGACAAAGAAAATGGCGGCGTGAAATTGGCTGCTAAACTGGAAGTCACTATCGAAGGAATTGACGAAGAGAAAAAGCGGGAATATGTGGACAAAGCACACCAATACTGCCCGTATTCAAAAGCGATCAAAAACTCCGTTGATGTAGAAGTCATCATACTTTAATACCGCAGGAGCCTCTCCGAGTATCTGTGCGCTGGGACCGCCAATAAACAAATGGACGTGATGTAAATGGAACTCGGTTTAAAGCTGGAACAGCAATTATGTTTTGAGGTTTATAAAGCATCAAGCAATTTCACTAAAATGTATTCAAGAGTGCTTGAACCATTTAACCTGACCTTTCCTCAGTACCTTGTTCTTTTGGTGCTTTGGGAAGAAAACCATTTAGTGATGAAGGATATCGGCTTGCGTTTGGGGCATGGGACCGGAACATTGAACCCCATCATTAACCGTATGATTGAGCAGGGACGGCTGACAAAAATACAGTCGCCGGACGATAAGCGCGCATGGATTATTTCGTTGACTGAGAAAGCCGAAAAAGAGCATGCTCCGATCAGCGAGGCAGTCTATGATAAACTGGTCAGCTGTAACTTCCTTGATGTGAACGCTTTGACCTTAATGAAGAACTTAAAGCAATTGAATGCGTTTTTCGATGATATGGACCTATGACTGCCGTTTGGCTAAGGAGAGAAACTGATATGAGCATTTATGATTTTACAGCTGTTAAATCTGATGGAAGCGTATATCCTTTAAGTGAATATGAAGGAAAAGCGATGTTGATTGTCAACACGGCCACAAAATGCGGGCTGCGGGACCAATTCGACGGTCTTGAAAAGCTGTATCGGAAATACGAAGATGACGGACTCATCGTCCTTGGATTCCCATCCGATCAATTTGGCCAGGAAGTCGATGGTGCGGAAGAAGCGGAACAATCCTGCCGAATGACTTATGGCGTCTCATTTCCAATGCATGACCTGGTAAAAGTCAATGGGAAAAATGCCGACCCGCTTTTCAAGTATCTGACTGAAAACAGCAAAGGAATTCTTGGCAGCAGCATTAAATGGAATTTCACCAAATTCCTGATTGATAAAGAAGGAAAGCTGGTTGCCCGTTTTTCACCAAAAGACAAGCCCGAATCTTTTGACCATGAGATTAGGAAATACTTATAGATATGGATATAACCCTGAGGCATCAAATGCATCAGGGTTATTTTTTTGTTCAATCCCTCAAAGGAACTTTGCAATTTGAAGTATAGGATCTATGTCGAAGTCAGTAAGTTCAAGAGTTTAAAAAGTTTACCGATTCTTTTTCAGCAATAAATCGATGCCAAATAAAATATTATTAAAAAATTCTGATTTTAGAGAGTTTATTGTTGCATAATAAAAAGGTATAGGTTATAAATAAGTTGTATATTAATTATACAAAAATTAAACAGGAAAAGGAGTGGTTAGTTTGAAGAAGATTTTCGTTTCGATGTCAGTCGCATTTGCCTTGGTGTTTTCGTTGCTCGCGGCAGGGGTTATGGCGGACAGTCACACAGCAAAACTGAGAGTGGTCCATGCTTCACCTGATGCACCGGCAGTCGATGTTTACGTAAATGGCGATTTGACTTTGGAAGAAGTGCCGTTTAAAGCGGATTCGGGTTATCTGGATGTACCGGCCGGTACCCATAATGTAGAAGTTTTTGCAGCTGGAACTGAATATGCTGAAGGCGAAGCGGTTCTGCAGGCTGATCTTGCCGTTGAAGCCGGCAAAGCTTATACGGTCGCAGCGGTAAACACGCTTGATTCGCTTGAATTCGCAGTAGCGGAAGATTCAATGGAAGTTACTGAAGGAAAAGCGAAAATCCGGGTTGGCCACTTATCTCCTGACGCACCGGCTGTTGATGTCGGCATAATTGGCGGAGATGCATTGTTCAGTGGAGCTGAGTTCCCGGGAATCACAGATTACGCGGAAGTTGACGCTGGAACTTATGATTTGGAAATCCGTCTGCCTGACGGGACGCAAGTATTGCCTTTGGAAGGAACTGAATTGGCAGCAGGAACAGTCTATAGTGTATTTGCGGTAAATACAGTTGATTCACTGGAAGTGCTTGCTTTGGTCGATTATGAAATGGCTGCTTCTCCTGATGGCATGCCGACTACAGGGCTTGGCACTCCAGAACAGAACCAGACTAACTGGATGTTGATGATTGCGGCAATGGCTGCAGTTTTAGCCGGCGGCGGAGCTGTTTTGAGAAAACGGTTTCAAAACTGATTTCACGCTCCTCATAATCGGAGCTGCATTGTTGCTTACAGGCTGCCAGGAAACATCAGATGAAGTCAGTGTACGTTCAAAAGATGTGGGCTTTGCTTCAGAAAGGGAATACACCGCATCGGATACGGCGGTAAAAACGCCTGTTGAAAACCCGATTAATGCCTTGAAACGGGAAGGGATTGTACCTGAAAGCATTTCAATCCCTGCGATAGGAATTGAGGCAAAGACGTTGCATCTTGGAACAAAAGAAAATGGGGAAATGGATGTTCCGGATACAATAGATGACGTCAGCTGGTTTGAGCCGGGTTATAAACCTGGCGAAAATGGCCGCGCGGTAATTGCCGGGCATGTAGACGGCATTGAAGGGCCGGCCATCTTCTGGGATTTGGCGAAGCTGGAAGCCGGTGATGAAATAATCGTAGATGGGAGTGACGGGCAATTGGTTTTTCGAGTCTACGCCATGGAATCAGTGGAGTTGGAGCTTGCTGATGTCCAATCGGTTTTCGGCTATCGCTCCTCCCCCGAATTGATCCTCATCACCTGTTCAGGGGATTATGACCATGACAGGGGAACCCGTGAAGAACGGTTGATTGTTTATACAGAATTAGTGGATGAATAGAACCTCAAGCGTTTTCCGAAACTGGAAAACGCTTTTTTTCGAGGCCAGGGTTGTGGAGAATTGGAAAATTCGGTTTTAAAATAATAATTGGTTAATTTTTATAATAGAGAAACATTTTTACTATATGCTACTTTCTTGAGCCCATATTTGGTATTATTAATAGCAATAGATATATTTTTGCGGTTTTCGACAAGTTTCACCGCCACTCATATTTAGGAGGATACAAATTAATGAACGACAAATATCGGTTTGGGACGGAAAATCTGTCTGAAAAGTCCCTTGCCAACCCAAAAGAACCGTTTCACTTTGAAGGTTCAATTTTCGAGTATATTGTTCAAAAGGTGCCTGTAAGTCTTTATATAATGTCTCAAAACAAATTCATTTATGTGAATGATTGTTTGTGTGAAATGCTGGATTACCGCGAAGATGATTTTCTGTCAGGAAAACTCGGGTTACAAGATATTATCCACCCAGAAGATTTACCGAAAGTGATGAAAAGAATTTCTGATCTGACAAATAAAACCACAAAAAAAGCACGGTATCGTGTAAGGGTTATAAAAAAAGACGGGAATTTGCTGTACGCTGAAATCCATTCGACCATTTCTGAACTCAATGGAAAGGAAGTTTTCCTCGGCAGCGTTTCGGATATTACGGAAGAAGTATTGGCGCAGTATCGCCTGGAAGACAGTGAAGAGCGCTATAACTCACTTTTTTTTGAAAATCCGGATGCCGTTTTTTCGTTTGATTCGGAAGGGAATTTCATTGACGTAAATCCAGGCGGCATCCAATTGTCAGGGTATACATACCAGGAATTGATGAAAATGTCGTTTATACCGATGATAGTGCCGGAACATCTCGATAAAGCACTTTATTATTTTACGGAGTCTTTAAAAGGGCATACTAATCGATATGAAATTGACTTGTTTGACAAGAATGGTGAAATTATCAATTTTGAAGTGACGAATTTTCCCAGGCAGCAAGCAGGGAAGATTACAGGCGTTTATGGCATCGGAAAAGATATAACCAGCCGGAACGAGCATAAAAGGCTGTTGGAGGAAGTTGCTTTTTTCGACCAGTTGACGAAACTGCCCAATCGGAAGTTATTTGAAGACCGTCTGGAACAGGCTGTGAAACTGTCGATAGAGTCCGGCACGGCACCGGCCGTCCTCTTTTTGAATTTGGACCGATTTAAATATATCAACGATTTACTGGGATATGAGCAAGGCGATCTTTTTCTGAAGCAAATGGCACAGCGCATGGTTAAAGCAGTTGCCGAAGCAGCGACTGTAGGCCGTTTTGCTGGAGATGAATTTGCTGTCCTGCTGCCTGATACGACACCGGAATCAGCAATCGACTGTGCGGTCAGGCTCAATAAGGCTTTGGCTGAACCACTGGAAGTAATGGGACAGCAATTATCGTTGACTGCCAGCATTGGTGTCGCGTGTACGGATGAAAAGAATGGTAATTTGATCAAGCAGGCGGAAGCAGCTATGCTTTACACGAAAAAACAAAGTAAAAACAGTTTCTCGCTATTCTCACATGAGTTGAACAAAGAAACAGCAGACAAATTGACCATTGAGCGGGAATTGAAATCGGCTGTCCGAAATGATGAGTTTCTTATTCATTATCAACCGATTATTGATCTGGAAACCGGAAAAACCAGTGCTATGGAAGCTTTGATCAGGTGGAACCATCCGGAACTCGGCATGGTGCCGCCTGACCGTTTCATCCCTGTATCGGAGGAGAATGGGCAGATTGTGGCAATCGGCAAATGGGTGCTCTACACCGCCTGCCGGCAGACAAAGCAATGGCAGCAGCAAGGTTTTCCGCCTTTCCGTATTTGTGTGAATATCTCCACCATCCAGCTGCAGCATCCGAATTTTGTCCAATTAGTGGAAGATGTTCTCGAAGAGACAGGCCTGGAAGCGAAATGGCTTGAATTGGAAGTCACTGAAAGCATTCTTTTGGAAGATACAGATACTTTGAAAGAAAGTTTGTTGAGATTGAAAGCATTGGGGATTTCAATGTCGATCGATGATTTCGGCACAGGTTTTACATCGCTGAATTATTTGCGGCAGTTTTCGTTTGACCGTGTGAAAATCGACCGCAGCTTCGTTCAGGATATCAACAACGATTTGAGCGGCAAGGCCATCACTTCCACTATTATTGCATTGGCACATAAATTGGGCTTGGAAGTCGTAGCGGAAGGGATTGAGGATTCCGTACAGCTTTCCTACCTGGTCAAAGAGCTGTGCAATGAAGGCCAGGGATATTATTTCTGCCGGCCGCAAGCCGCTGACAACCATGATTTCGCCGTTGAATATAAAAAATAAAATATGCTGAAAACAAGGAAGCGGATCCGCAGTTGCCATACTGCGGGTCTGCTTTCTTTCTTTTTTAAAAGAATGGTATAGTGAAACTGATGTAAGACTTTTCAGATAAAGGTGGAGGATATTTTGAACAGGATGGAAACTCTGAAAAAAGCATTTGATGAAACGAGCTATCAGCTTTCAGGACACGGTCCAAGAAATGCCGGAGTATTAAAGCAGGCGTTTCAGAAAATAGACGAAGACACAAAATCGGACATATACGGAACTGGTTCCTCAATCAACGATTTTGAAGATAAAATGGCATCATTCCTTGGGAAAGAAAAAGCGGTGTTCTTCCCGAGCGGCACCATGGCCCAGCAAATTGCACTCCGCATATGGTGTGATGAAAAAGGGTCGGCTAAAGTTGCTTACCACCCGCTGTCCCACTTGGAAATTCATGAGGAAGATGGTCTGAAGAAGCTGCATGGCATTGAAACTGTGCTGCTGACTGACAGGGACAGTGTCGTTCAATTGGAAGATATTAAATCGATGCCTGGGGACACAGCTTGCGTGCTGCTCGAACTGCCACAGCGGGAAATTGGCGGTCAGCTCCCTGATTTCGAAACTCTGGCTGCCATTTCGGAGTATTGCAGGGAAAACGATATCCAAATTCATCTCGACGGTGCAAGAATTCTGGAAACACTGCCGTTCTATAAAAAATCCGTCAAGGAAATCTGCAGCCTGTTCGACAGCGTTTATCTTTCCATGTATAAGGGAATCGGTGGAATTGCCGGCGCAATTTTAGCTGGGGATGATGACTTCATCAAAGAATCAAAAGTCTGGAAAAAACGCCACGGCGGGGACCTGATTTCTCTCTACCCATACATTTTCACAGCCGATTATTACTTCGAACTGAGGAAAGATAAAATGACGGACTATTACGAAGCGGCAAAAAAACTCGCTTCAAAATACAATGCTTGTGAAGGAATTACCACGTTGCCGGAAGTTCCTGTCTCGAATATGTTTCATGTCCATATAGCTAAACCGAAAGAACAGGCGGCGGATATATTAGCGGAAGTGCAGCAAGAGTCCAGCATTGGTTTAACTGGATATGTCCGCGAAATCAACGACGCCAGCTGTTATTACGAAGTAAGCCTTGGCGATTCATATGCGGGCGTGCCACAGGACAAAGTCGAGCTTGCCTTCGAACTGCTCAATGGAAAAATGAAAGCTTAGTAAATCATAAAAGGAGAGGGTGTTTGGATGAAATATTCTTTATTGCCAAAAACGGATTTGAAGATATCAGCCATCGGACTTGGGACAAATGCGGTGGGCGGCCATAATTTGTATGAAAACCTGAATGAGGAAGAAGGCAAAAATCTCGTGCGTGCAGCTCTGGATAACGGCATCACTTTTGTCGATACAGCGGATGTTTACGGCCAGGGGCGATCTGAGGAACTGGTGGGGGAAGTTTTGAAGGAATACCCGCGCGATCAGTATGTGATTGCCACGAAAGGCGGCAGCGACTGGCGCAACGGCAAACGTGACAATTCACCTGAATATCTGCGTAAAGCAGTTTGCGACAGCCTGGAACGGCTTCAGCTTGATAGCATCGACCTTTATTATATCCATTGGCCGGACAATGAAACCCCCGTCAAAGAAGCAGTCGCAGAACTCTCCCGACTGAAGTCTGAGGGGAAAATAAAAGCGATTGGCGTTTCCAATTTTTCATTGGAGCAATTAAAAGAAGCGAACAGTGAGGGAGATATTTCTGCGATCCAATTGCAATACCACATGCTCGACCGGTCGATCGAGAGGGATATTCTGCCGTACTGTGTGGAAAACGGGATCACTGTGGTGCCTTATGGACCGCTCGCTTTCGGTATTTTGGGCGGAAAATATGATGAGGATTTTCTGCTTGAAGAAGGGGACTGGCGTAAAAGTGTGCCACTCTTTCAGGAAGGCGAATTTGAAAAAAATCTCGCTATTGTCGACAAATTAAAAGGCATAGCAGAACGCCTTAATACAGACGTCTCAAAGCTGGCACTCGCCTGGCTTCTTGCCCAGCCTGGCATCGATTCAGTAATTCCGGGCGGCAAAAAAGCCGGCCAGGTGCTGGATAATCTTCGTGCGGTTGAATTGGAATTGGATAAGGCGCTTTTAAGGGAAATAGATGATATTTTGCAAGAAAAATAATGCGTTGAAATGGACAGAGGCTTCCCGCTTTATGGCGGAAAGCCTCTGTTTTTATATTGAAATTTCATTAAAAAGAACTTCTGAAAGAAGTCTTTGGCATTTGATTAAGCTGTCAATTCAATTGAATCCGCAAGTACTCGCTCATACAAGCGCAAGTTTTGTTTATAGGGTTCTTCATAACTTGCCAAACTGTGTTCCCGGATGGAATCAAACGTATTGTCATCTGTAATTTGATGAAGGCTGTTCATTGTTTCAGCATGTCTCCACGCGGTTTTTTCAAATTCTAAGTTCATCAATTGTTCATCAAGAATAACTTCCAACAAATTGGGATCCCTGTAATGGCTGTCTTCAGGAACAGATTTTTTTAGATTATACACTTCAATCGTCCTAGGCAGCGATTCTAATAAGGCTTCTCTGTCGGCAGCATGGCCAAGCTCATGCAGAGTCATTACTTCAATATAGGTTTTCAGAGCTACAGGGAAAGCAAGCTCTTTTCTTGCTTCTTGAACTCGTGCGATGTCTACACCAATTCGGTCGTGGATGAAATTATAGCTCATATTGATGCCTTTGCTGTGTTCTACGAGATCAAGCTCATTATTAGTTAACTCAATAATTGAGTTGATCCAGCCAATGATCCTGTTATTTTTTATGCTATCTTTCATTTTAAGTTTTTAATCCCCCAAATAATAAAAATCCTTCTCTTTTATTAATTATATAAAGATAATGAAAAACTCACAAGTAAATGGTTTTAGATAAAAATAGAAAAAAGGATCAGCTCATGTTTCGCTGATCCTGTGTTATTGACAATTATTCAAGAAATTGTTCCACTACCCCGAGAAACAGGCGATCCTGTTCAACATTCGGCGCATGGCCGGAATCCTGGAATTCCATATAATCGGCATTCGGAATAAGGACGGCTGTCTCACGGCCTTTTTCAGGCGGATTCAGTCCATCATGCTTGCCGCTTATGACAAGTGTTTCCGCGGTGATCCGTTTCAAGTCCTCCCGGAAATCGAAATCCCGCAAAGCGGCGGACGCGGCTGCCTGTTCGTCGGCATTCAACATGCGGCTGTTCTTCGCAATACGCTTCTGCCAAGCATTGACGGCTTCCTGGTCGTGGAATATCAATTGCGAAGAAATCGCCAATTTTTCAGCAATGCTCATTCCTTCCAGCTGTTCTTTATAGCGATCGAACATTTCTGCCATCGACGACTGTTCGCCGTATGATTTGGTAGCTGCGAGTATCAGTTTTTCCACCCGTTCCGGCTGCTTGATGGCTGCTCCCTGAGCGATATAACTGCCCATCGAAATGCCCAATATATAAACAGAGTCGAGTTTAAGGTGGTCCAATAAAGCGAGCGTGTCGGCGATATGGTCATCCAATGTGAAATCAGCTGGCCGGTCAGACTCCCCGTGTCCGCGTGAATCCAAAGCGATGATCCGGAATTTATCCTTTAAATAACCAATTTCCCGGTAAAACATCTGATGGTTGCTGGTCAAACCATGCAACAGCACAAGCGGCTTGCCTGTCCCTGTGTCTTCATAAAATAAGCGGATTCCATCGTTTTCAAAAAATGGCATATGTATTCTCCTTTGAATAGGCATGTTATTACCCTATACCCTTTTCAGGCAAAAATAAATAACCCGCATGAATATACGGGTCAGTTTTCCTGGTGAAAAGAACGTGTTTTATTGTATTTTTCAATAACGAGGAAAAGTGCTATCAGGACAAACAGGAAAGCGAGAGTCATATACCAGGGGAACTCGGTGATCGATTGTCCGAAAGCCGTATAGACGACAGCGGGCAATGTCAGGCCGATTGCGGAATAATACATATATTCCTTGAAGCTTTTCGTCATATCCATCAAATAGAAGCAAAGGAGCTGGAAGTGCACAAAAGGCATGATGCGTAAAATCATCACCTGTCCGACACTGAGAGTTCTGTCAGGAAATATCCGTTCTTTCAAATTTGTCATTTTCTGATGGAATTTTGGCAAACGCTCTAACAGGAAATAAATGATTGCACTCATCAGCATCAGGCCAATATAAGATAGAATCGTCCCTTGGACAAAACCGAAGGCAACGCCGCCGACTATACAAACAGCAACGACAGGCAGAAAGACGAATGGCCGGATCAGATGGAGAATCAGAAAGAAGAAAGGGGCCATCCAACCTGCATTCTCTATGAAAAGTTCAACTGAGGTGTCAAATTGGTCCATAACGGCCTCCTTTATAAGATGTAAAGATGTCAATAAAGAAGGATAAGCCATATGATTTTTAAAGGCAAGCTATTTGCCCCGAACTCAGGTCCGCCTGTTTTGCAAAAGCGGATGGAGGGAACAATATTTTGGTAAACTGAAGACGGGGACAGCAAAACAGAAAAGGGAGATGTTTAACGTGAAATCCACAGAAACCAGTTATCCGATTGAAAAAGTGCGTGCACAATTTCCAGCGCTCGAACGTACCTATAAAGAAAGGCAAGCCGCTTATTTTGATGGCCCTGGAGGATCGCAGGTCGTGCTGCAGGCAATAACTGCGATTTCAGGTTATATGCAAAGAGGAGGGGCGAATCTCCATGGGGCTTTTCCCTCCAGTTGGGAAACGGAACAGGTGATTTCAGAAGCACGTGAAGCCGTCGCTGATTTCCTGAATGTGCAGCCAAATGAAGTGGCTTTCGGGGCGAATATGACAACGCTGACCATTGCGATCGCCAATGCTCTTGGAAAACAGTTTAAAGAAGGGGATGAGATTGTGGTGACCGAAATGGATCACCGGGCAAACGTCGATCCCTGGCTGATGATGGCGGAAGACCGTGGATTGACAGTCCGCTGGATACCGGTCGATAAAGAAAAGCTGACGCTGAATATGCGGAACATCGACACGCTCATCAATGAAAAGACGAAATTAGTGGCGCTTGGCATGGCGTCAAATGCAATCGGCACTATCATCGATCTTGGCCCTGCCGTCAAACGGGCACGCGAAGTCGGCGCGCTGGTCGCAGCTGATGCCGTGCATGCGGCGCCTCATATACCGATGGACCGTGAAGCGCACGACATAGATATCCTACTGTGCTCTGTCTATAAATTCTTTGGGCCGCATATTGGAATAGCGGCCGTCCGGGAGAACGTCTTCAAGGATCTTGAACCTTATAAACTGACGACATCTCCGTCCTATTATCCGGATAAGCTGGAGACGGGTACCCAGAACCATGAAGGGATCGCGGGCATCCGTCCCGCCATCGAATTTTTTGCTTCACTGGGCGAAGGCCAGACGCTGCGGGAGAAAATCCTTTCCGGTTACCATGAAATCGAAAAGTATGAAAACCTCTTGGCTGCCCGCTTGCGTGAAGGTCTTGGGGCTCTGGAAAAAGTCACGCTTTGGCAAGCTGCGGATGATGTGCCGAAAACGCCGACTATCGCTTTTAAAGTGGCGGGCTATGAACCTTCGGATGTCTGTGTCATTTTAGCGGAAGAACACGCTATCTTCACAGCCGCCGGTCATTTTTACGCTTCGACGCTGGGGGACGTGCTTGATGTCAATAAAACCGGCGGCTGGGTGCGGGCAGGCATCGCTCCTTATAACACCGAAGAAGAAGTGGAACGCTTCATCAGCGCGATCGCTTCGTTATAAAATTTTATTCCATTGAAAAAGGCTTCGCATCCGCGAAGCCTTTGTTTGTTCTTATTTCATTTCCTTATGTGAGAACGGGCATTTTCCCTGGATCGGTTCACTGTCGTCGCCGATGAAGAATTGTTTCCACTCGTTATGTTCCGGGTCGCCGAAATGGCTGATATCCGGGTGAGTCGGAAGTTGGTCCCATTTCTCCACGCGCTGACGAACTTTTTCGCGGGACATGATGCCGCCTTTTTCAGTGCCTGTCAACCCTTCAAATATTCGGCGGGGCTGGAATCCGAGAACCATGGCATTGCCGAGGTCACGGGTCTTGCGCCGTTTATAGGCTGGAGCGTTGCCAAAGATGAAAATCGGTTCGCCTTTGAACACAAAATCCCATAAATAATGATCAGGGTCTTTGGGTTTATCGGCCGGCCACTCCGTTTCGTCCATATTGTGGAGGTATTGCAGTATCGCCCAGAACTCATCACGGTATTGTTCCAAGGAGCCCTCCGTTTCGAACGGTTCCACAAATACGAAGAGTCCATGCCGTTTATGTTTTGGGTCATTGAACAAAGACAGGAATTCTTCAACAATAACCGGCAGGGACGACCAATCGTCCCGGCTTATGTATCCATACCTCAATTCACCTTTCAATTCGCCGCTCATCCCGAAATAGCAAGGGAAAGTCTTATCTGTGACCGTATTATGGAATGTCTTGTACTCTTTCAGCAGCCATTCCGGCAAATCTTTCCGTGATTCAAAATCTTCTTTCGTAAGTAAAGCTTTATATGCTGTTTCCATCTTATTTCCTCCGATGCTTTTAATTTCCCTTTCTTTTATTTCCTAATATCGGCAATTTTAAACTTCTTCCTTTCAACTGCTGAACGGAATAAAGTGATTGAAAACGAATAAAATGGTACACTCTATAGAGCGATGTTATTTCGAAGAAGAAATGCATACCTCCATTTTTCGCAAAGAGAAATGAATAAAAGGAGAATGAAATTGACACAATATAAGTACAAGGAAGAAACGCCCCCGAATTACGATGAGTTGAAAAAATCTGCAAACCGCATGGCCAACTGGAAAGAACGTTTGGCTGCTGTAGAGGAATTGGGCAAATGGAAAACGGAACAGACAATCAGCATCCTGTCGAACCGTATGAAAAACGATCCAGTATACCAGGTTCAGGAAGCGGCTTATGAAATGCTGCAGAATTTCGGCGAAGATGTCGAAATGCCGGAACGCAATGAAAATGAGCTGATCAAAGACACGGATAAAGTTTTGGTCCGCATCAAGAAAAGTTTGCCTGCTGATCACAGCTACGAAGACTTTAAAGCAAAACTGCAGAAAATGCGTAGCGATATCTACGATACGTATAAAGGCGCAAAAGGCGATGAGTTTGAAGCTTGGCTTGAAGCACAGTGGAAAGCGGCGCCGGTTAGAACAAGAAGAAAATAATTTAGGTCGAAATAAAAAAGACGGAGCGGGAATTTCCCAGCTCCGTCTTTTTGCTTTTTCCAAAAAAATTCGTTACATGTATTTCTGGACGATAGGTTTCAGCCTGAATCCGAAAAGTCCCGCGAGTACGGCAAGGATCAAATCTTTTGGAAGCGGCGGAACCATCCATGCCCATGCCATCAGATAAGTGAATCCTTCCGGTGCGGCAAACCACAATTTATAAGCCGCATACATCCAGTTGGTGCCAAAAAGGTAATTGATGGCCAATCCGGCAAGGGCGGCAACGACAAAACCTGTACGCGCGGGAAATTTCTCGGCGATCAAGCCGACGATATAGGCAAGCAGGACGAAAGATAAGATAAAGCCGAATGTCGGTGAAATAATGGTATCCATGCCGCCGGAAAATTTAGCGAAAACCGGTACGCCGGCAAGCCCGATAAAGGCGTAGACGGCCATTGAAGCTGCTCCCAGTTTACTGCCGAGCAGGATTCCGGCAAGGATCGCGAAGAACGTCTGCAAAGTGATCGGCACACCGCCGATGATCAGGAAAGATGTCAGATTTGCACCGATTGCCATCAACGCTGAAAACATTGCGACATGTACCAGTTTTAAAGTTCGTGCATGATTTGATGATCTGGTTTTTGAGTATGCAGTCATGTGGGACCTCCAATTTATGGGCTAATCAAAGTATAATAAAGCAATAAAAATGAGTCAACTTATATTTTATTTAAGTTAACACAAATGGTGTGACCAAAATAAATTATTGAATGAAAATTCCCATTCTTTGATTCTTCATGTTAGAATATTCCATGTTTACATGTGAAAGGAGTGTTGAAATGACGGAATGGTGGAAAAAGTCGACAGTCTATCAAATCTATCCAAGAAGTTTCATGGATTCGAATGGGGACGGCATCGGGGATATAAGGGGGATTATTCAAAAACTGGATTACCTGGAAGAGCTCGGTGTGGATATTATCTGGCTGTCTCCGGTCTACGATTCACCCAATGATGACAATGGCTATGACATCCGGGATTATCAGAAAATCATGGAAGATTTCGGCACGATGGAAGATTTCGAGGAATTGATTGACCAAATGCACCGAAGAGGATTGAAGCTGATGATGGACTTGGTCGTCAATCACACTTCAGATGAGCATGAATGGTTCAGCAGCAAACCGGAATATTACATATGGCGCGATGATCCGAATAATTGGCGGTCGTTTTTCAGCGGCTCTGCCTGGGAATTCGATCAGCAGCGGGAGCAATACTTCCTTCATCTGTTTTCAAAGAAACAGCCCGATTTGAACTGGGAGAACCCCGAGATGCGAGAAGCGGTTTATGCGATGATGCGCTGGTGGCTGGATAAAGGTGTCGATGGTTTCCGGATGGATGTCATCAATTTGATTTCCAAAGATCAGGATTTTCCGGACGGATCGGATGGGGACGGCGGAGAATTTTATATGAACGGCCCGAAAGTCCACGATTATCTTCAGGAAATGAACAGGGAAGTATTATCGAAATATGATATTGTGACGGTCGGTGAAATGCCTGGTGCAACCATTTCGGATGCCATCCAATACACGGATGAAGAGCGCAAAGAAGTGAATATGATTTTCACGTTCGAGCATATGGGACTTGACCAGGCAAGCGGAGAAAAATGGGATCTGAAGCCGCTTCAGCTGACAGATTTAAAATACAATCTGGAGCACTGGCAGCGTGCGCTGCATAATTCTGGATGGAACAGCCTCTACTGGAATAACCATGACCAGCCGAGAATCGTGTCACGCTTCGGCAATGACGGGGAATACCGTGTCGAGTCAGCGAAAATGCTGGCGGCCTGCCTTCATTTCATGCAAGGAACGCCTTATATCTACCAAGGCGAAGAAATCGGTATGACAAATGTCCGTTTTGATTCGATTGAAGAATATAAGGACATTGAAACGCTGAATATGTATAAGGAAAAAAGAACTCTTGGCGTTCCGCATGAAAAAATTATGGAATCGATTTATGCCAAAGGCCGTGATAATGCCCGCACACCGATGCAATGGAATGCTGAAGCGCACGGCGGTTTTACAACGGGGACTCCGTGGATTGCTTCAAACCCGAATTATTCCACCATCAATACGTTGGATAAAGACAACAGCAAATCCATTTATCAATTCTATAAAAAGTTGGTAGAATTGCGTAAAACGATGGATATCATCACGCACGGAAATTTTACTTTGCTCCACCGTGAAGATGAAAATGTTTTTGCCTATACACGCGAAGTTTCCGGAGAAAAGTTAACAGTCTACTGCAATTTTTCGGAACAGCAGCTTGAGTTTCCAATGCCTGAGGGAGAGCTTTTAATCCATAACTACGAGAAGCCGGAAAGCATGGGGAAATTAATTTTGCGTCCATACGAAACGATCGCGTTCCATAAAAAAATCTAGAAATCGAAAAGTTTTAAGTTATGATAAGAATACATCACATAAATAGGAGGGGGAACTCGATGGGCAATGTAATGGGTGTAGATATAGGGGGAACGAAAATTCGTCTGGGCATAATTGATGCCGCCGGCACGATTCTATATGACGAAAAAATACCGACGCAATTTCCGCTGTATCCTTATCTGGAGAAAAATGTCCTGCGGATTTTAGGTGATTATCCGGAAGTGGCAGCTGTCGGAATCGGCACGCACGGTTTTGTCGATCCGAAAGAGGGCAGCATCATTTTTTCAACCGATGCCTTGCCTGGCTGGAGCGGGACGAAAGTGAAAGAACAATTGCAAGCGGCGGCCGGCATACGTGTGGAAGTTGAAAATGACGCCAATTGCGCAGCGTTGGCAGAAGCAAAATTCGGAGCAGCCAAAGGGCTGGACCGTGTTGTGTGCCTGACGCTTGGCACGGGACTTGGCGGAGGCATCATCTGGGACGGTAAATTATTGAGCGGCGGCCCGCACGGCGGCGCAGCAGAACTCGGACATATCACTTTATATCCGGGCGGCGCAGATTGTGCATGCGGACGCAAAGGTTGCTATGAACAATATGTTTCAGGTACAGGGATTCAGCGTCGCATCCGGGAAGCAGGTGTGGATTTGACACCTCTCGAGATGTTCCAAAATGCAGCAACGGATAAACAATCGCAGGATCTTTTGGAAGCGTTCACATATGATTTGGCAATCGTCATCAGTTCACTGCAGGCTGTCTTTGATATGGAGTCGGTTGTCATCGGAGGCGGAGTATCAGAATCAGCGGAATATTGGTGGCCGCAGTTACTGGACCAGCTGGAACCATTGCTGCTCAATCCATTGGAAATTCAAACAGCGAAATTCGGCAACGATGCCGGAGTACTTGGCGCTGCATTACTCGTACTGGAAGGAAAGTGAAATCGTGGCAAAATTATTAATGGATCAACTGACTAAGACTTATGATAATAAAGTGACGGCAGTGGAGAATTTCAACCTTACTGTTGAAGATGAGGAATTCATCGTCTTCGTCGGACCGTCAGGATGCGGAAAATCGACTACTCTTCGGATGATAGCCGGCCTGGAAGATATCTCTTCAGGAACGTTTTCGATCGACGGCAAGAAAATGAATGAAGTGCAGCCGAAAGACCGCGATATCGCAATGGTATTCCAGAATTATGCTTTGTATCCGCATATGACGGTATACGAAAATATGGCATTCAGCCTCAAGCTAAAAGGAATGCCGAAAGCGGAGATTAAGGATCGGGTCAGAAATGCGGCGGAGATACTCGGATTGATGGACTACCTGAACAGGAAGCCGAAAGCTTTGTCCGGTGGACAGCGCCAGCGTGTGGCACTTGGACGTGCGATTGTCCGTGACGCCAAACTGTTTTTGATGGATGAACCGTTGTCGAATCTCGATTCGAAGTTGCGTGTACAGATGCGGACGGAGATATCGAAACTTCACCAGCGTTTAAAAACAACAACCATTTATGTAACACACGATCAGACAGAAGCAATGACGATGGCGACGCGTATTGTCATTATGAAAGACGGCGTGATTCAGCAGGTGGGAACACCGAAAGAAGTTTACGACCAGCCTGATAATGTATTCGTAGCCGGATTCATCGGTTCACCAGCCATGAATTTCTTCAATGGCCGCATAGAAGGCAATTATTTTGTTATGGGACAGACAAAACTGCTTATCCCTGATTCTGCCTTGCCTGAAGGTCTGGACAATCAAGAAGTAATTATCGGCTTGCGTCCGGAGCATATTACCCATAAACCGGTAAAAGATGAATCAACTGTTGAAGTGAATCTGGATGTAGTGGAATTGATGGGTTCTGAATATATGGTTTACGCAACACTTGAAGGACATTCATTTGTCGGCCGCGTGGACGCCAACCTTGATTTGGCAGCAGGCACAGTTTTCCCGATGGCTTTCGAAATGGACAAAGCACGCTTTTTCGATCCTACAACAGAAAAAAGAATTAAATAAAAAATTTTTTATAGTTATTGTGCAAACGTTTTCACTGTGATACGATACAAGTAATTGGAAGTTGGAAACGCTTTCTTTAAAAGTTTCCATTTTTTATTTTCACAATTGTGCAAACGATTGCACAAAACTCAAAGGGGGATTACACACATGAAAGAGTTCAAGTTCAAAAAAGGATTGCTCGCTTCATTACTGGTTACAACAAGTTTGTTGGCGGCATGCGGCAACGGCGGGGAAGAAGAAGGTTCTTCAGCTGAAGGCGACAAAGTAACAGTAGACATTTTTCAATTTAAAGTAGAGTTCAAAGAACAATTCGAAGATGTTGTGGCAATGTATGAAAAAGAAAACCCTGATGTAAATATTGAAATTACAACAGTAGGCGGCGGAGAAGATTATGGCGCTGCACTCCGTTCGAAGTTTGCTTCAGGCAACGAGCCGGCAATCTTCAATATCGGTGGACCTCAGGACGTAGCTGACTGGAAAGACAGCCTGGCTCCGTTATCAGATACTGCTGCTGCAGAAGCCGCGCTTGACGGAACACTGGAAGGTGTTACAGTCGATTCGGAAGTTCTGGGCTTGCCTTACAACCAGGAAGGCTACGGATTCATCTACAACATTCGCCTATTTGAAGAAGCGGGAATCGATCCGGCTTCGATCACAGATTTCGCAAGCCTGGAAGAAGCTGTGAAAACATTGGATTCCAAAAAAGAAGAACTTGAAATCGAGTCGGTATTCGCTTTGCCAGGCAAAGAAAAATGGGTAACAGGCTTGCATTTATCGAATACATTCATCGCTCCGGAATTTAACCATAATGTACTGGACGCATACGATTCGAAAACTATTGACTTCACATATTCAGATGCATTCAAGAAAATCCTTGATCTTCAAAATGAATATTCAAAACAGCCGACAGTCAGCCTTGACTACTCGCAGCAGGTTGAAGAATTGTTTTCATTGGAACGTGTAGCTATGATCCAGCAAGGGAACTGGGCTTACGGTTCCATCGATGGGATCGATCCTGAATTTGCCGAAAATGGCATCGGCATGCTGCCGATACCGGTTGAAGGATATGAAGAAGGCGGCCTTCCTGTAGGCGTGCCGATGTACTGGGCGGTAAACAAAAATCTTGATGAAGAAGTGGTTGAAGCTTCAAAAGAATTCATGGATTGGCTCTACACTTCAGAAGCCGGCAAAACAGCTGTAGTGGAAGATTTCAAATTTATCCCTGCATACGAAGGCTATGATACTTCGAAAATTTCAGACCCATTATCAAAAGCGGTTTACGATGCTTCAGAAGCTGGCGAAACAATCGGATGGGTATTCATGGGTTATCCGACTGGATGGGGCGAAGATGAGCTTGGTTCAAATATCCAGAAATACTTGAGCGAAGAAGCGACATGGGAAGAAGTTGTGGATTCAGCGAAAGCCGCTTGGGAATCAAGCAGACAATAAAACAGTGAAATAAATAAGCTGGAGACAAGAACAAAGCAGCCTCTGTGCTGCTTTGTTTTGTCTTTCCGCTTCTATTGCAGAAAGGAAGGGCTTAGATTATGCGTACGAAAGATTTTGCTTATTGGTTATTCCTGGCCCCGGTCTTAATTGCTTTAACCCTTGTGGTGATTGTGCCGATGCTGCTTGGCGTCTACTATTCCTTTACAAGCTGGAACGGTATCACGACAGGTGAATTTGTCGGTTTCCAGAATTATATCGATCTTTTCAAAGATGAAAGATTCCTGGCTTCTTTATGGTTCACGACGAAATTCTCCGTTATTTCGGTGATCCTCATTAACTTCATTGGTCTGTCATTGGCGTTGATCGTGACATCGCGCATTAAAACCAGTAATCTTCTCCGGACGACTTTCTTCATGCCGAACCTGATCGGCGGTTTGATCCTGGGGTTCATCTGGCAATTCATCTTCATCAAAGTATTTGCGAGCGTCGGAGAAATGGTCGGCATGGAAAGCCTGCAGGTCTGGCTGTCCACGACAGAAACAGGATTCTGGGGTCTGGTCATTTTAATGAGCTGGCAAATGGCCGGTTATATCATGGTGATTTACATAGCTTATTTACAGGGATTGCCGAAAGAACTGCTTGAAGCTTCTGAAATCGACGGAGCTTCATCATTCCAGCGTTTCCGCTACATCGTCTTTCCATTGGTTGCGCCGGCGTTCACTGTCAGCATGTTCCTGACTTTGTCGAATACATTCAAACTGTACGACCAAAACCTGTCTTTGACAGGCGGCGGCCCCTATAATTCGACTGAGATGGTGGCCATGGAAATCTTCAATACAGCGTTTGTGCAGAATACATTCGCATATGCGCAGGCAAAAGCGATCATATTCTTTGTGATCGTTGCAATTGTCGCATTGTTCCAGGTTTATTGGAATAAACGCCGGGAGGTTGAAATGTAATGAGAAAAAAGAAGAATTGGAAATTGGAGATTCTCGGGATCCTTCTCGGCATTTTATGGCTATTGCCTTTTTACCTGATGTTCGTCAACTCGTTCAAAACGAAAAAAGAGATATTCACGGATGTGACAAGTCCTCCGGAACAATGGAGTTTTGATAATTACATCACGGCTTTCCAGGAACTCGATTTCCTGCAGACACTGTTCAATTCATTGCTCATCACAGTATCAAGTGTCCTGCTGATCATCATCTTTTCAGCGATGGCGGCATACGCTCTGTCCCGTGCGAAAAGCCGAATCAGCACCATCCTGTTCTTCATTTTTGTTGCCGCCATGCTGATTCCGTTCCAGTCGGTCATGATTCCGCTTGTTACAGTATTCGGCCAATTTGAAATGCTGAACCGCGGCGGACTGATTTTCATGTACATCGGCTTTGGCGCCAGCCTGTCAATTTTCCTGTATCACGGGGCATTGAATAATATTCCGAGATCATTGGACGAAGCGGCGCGTATTGACGGGGCCAACCGCTGGCAGGTTTTCTGGCATATCATCTTCCCGATGCTGAAGCCGATCACCGTCACGGTCGCTATCTTGAACATCATCTGGATCTGGAACGATTATCTTCTGCCATCTCTGGTCATCAATAAAACCGGAAGCGAAACCATTCCATTGAAGATGTTTTTCTTTTTCGGGGAATATACGAAACAATGGCATCTGGCGCTTGCAGGGCTGACACTTGCAATTTTGCCGGTCATCATCTTTTATTTCTTCGCACAGCGTTCGATCATCAAAGGCGTATCGGATGGTGCCATAAAGTAAAGGGGAGAGTAAAATGGCAGTTACGATTAAAGATGTTGCGAAAGCGGCGAAAGTTTCACCGGCAACTGTGTCCCGTGTAATTGCCGACAACCCGCGCATCAGTGAAGATACAAAAAGGAAAGTCCGTGAAACGATGAAACATCTGGGGTATTATCCGAACTTCCAGGCGCGCAATCTGGTGATCCAAAAAACTCAGACGATCGGCGTCATCATGGCAGATTCGGCAACCCTCGCTTTTCAGAATCCGTTCTTTCCGGAAGTGCTCCGCGGCATCTCGAGCCGCGCGCATGAAAGCCAGTACGGACTGTATTTGTCGACTGGCGCAACTATCGAAGAGATCTATGAAGAAGTCATTTCCATGACCCAGGGAAAAAGGGTCGATGGCATTATACTTTTATACTCCAGAATCGGCGACAAAATCATGGAATACCTATACAATAGCAATATTCCATTTTCAGTTGTCGGCCGACCGGATGTCCATACGGAATCGATTTCCTTTGTCGATAACGATAATGTCGGCAATTCGTTTGAAGTCGTCAACTACCTGATCGGCCTTGGCCATCAGCGAATTGCATACGTAGGCGGCGGACTGGAATATGTGGTGTCATTGGACCGTTTGAAGGGGTATAGAAAAGCACTTGAAAAAGCGGGAATCGGCTACGATCCTGATTTGATCGTCAATCAGTCGATCAGCTCGGGACTGGAAGAGCAGTCTGTCAAAAAATTGATGCAGCTCGACCAGCCGCCGACAGCAATCGTCACTCATGACGATTTGATCGCCTATGAACTGATCAGTTATCTGCAGGACATGAAAATCGATGTTCCCGGCGATGTTTCGGTATTGAGTTTCAATAACCACTCGCTTTCGGAACATCTGAAGCCGCCGCTCAGCACCGTCGATATTTCCATTTATGAACTCGGCCTGCATGCGGCGGAACTGGTAATTGAAAAAATTAAAGACAGGGAGGCGCCGGTGAGAGAAGTCACGGTTCCTTCCCGGCTGATCGAACGCGGTTCTTGCCGAAGTCTTTGAAAGGAAATGAACATGAACAAAAAATGGTGGAAAGAAGCAGTTGCGTATGAAGTTTATCCAAGAAGCTTTATGGATTCAAACGGCGACGGCATTGGAGATATTAACGGATTAACAGCCAAACTCGATTATCTGAAGGAATTAGGCGTTGATGTCATCTGGATCTGTCCGATGTACAAATCGCCGAATGATGACAACGGGTACGATATCAGCGATTATCAGGATATCATGGATGAACTCGGAACGATGGAAGATTTTGACCGTCTGCTGGAAGAAGTCCATGCACGCGGCATGAAACTGATTATCGACCTGGTCATCAACCACACCAGCGATGAGCACCCTTGGTTCCAGGAATCCCGCTCGTCACTCGATAATCCGAAACGTGACTGGTATATATGGCGGGATAAACCGACAAACTGGAAAAGCATTTTCGGCGGGCCGGCCTGGGAATACGATGAAAAGACGGGGCAATATTATTTGCACATCTTCTCGAAGAAACAGCCGGACCTGAACTGGGAAAACCCGGAAGTGCGCCAAGCCTTATACGATATGGTCAACTGGTGGCTCGACAAAGGAATCGATGGGTTCCGCGTGGATGCGATCAGCCATATCAAAAAAGATTTCACCGACCTGCCGCTGGAAGAAGGCAAGCCTTATCTGCCGGCCTGGGAAAAAATGATGAACGTCGACGGTATCCAGCCGCTTCTCGCTGAACTTCGCGATGAGACTTTTGCCAAATACGATATCATGACGGTTGGCGAAGCGAATGGCGTATCCGCTGAGGACATCGAGGAATGGATCAGTGAAGAAAACGGCAAATTCAATATGGTCTTCCAATTTGAAGATTTAGGCCTCTGGGACGATGAAGTACGAAAAGGCGTCAATGTCCCGGAATTGAAAAAAGTTTTGACCCGCTGGCAAAAAGGCGTCGAAGGAATTGGCTGGAACGCCTTATTCATTGAAAATCATGACAGACCGCGGGCAGTTTCAACTTGGGGCAATGACAGCATCTACTGGCGTGAAAGCGCCACGTCGATGGCATGCATGTATTTCTTCATGCAAGGCACGCCGTTCATCTATCAGGGGCAGGAAATCGGCATGACAAATGCGCCGTTCGAGAAAATCGAGCAATATGATGATGTCCAGACACATAACCTGTATTTCTATAACCTGGCTGAAGGTATGGAGCACGATGCGGTGATGACGCTGATCAAAGCGACAAGCCGTGACCACTCACGTACGCCGATGCAGTGGGATAACAGCCCGAACGCCGGTTTCTCCACGAGCCAGCCTTGGATTTATACAAATCCGAACTACGAGTGGCTGAACGTTGAAGCGCAAAAACACAATCCTCATTCTGTGCTTTCCTTCTACAAGCAAATGATTGCGCTCCGCAAAAAGATGCACGTGCTCGTTTACGGCAAGTATGAACTGAAGGAACTTGGTTTCGAAGACGTCTACGCCTATACGCGCGAAGACGAAGATTCGAAAGTACTGGTTGTTTCAAATCTGGGGCCGAACCGGTACCGCTGGAATGAACCGGAAAACCGCGGCCTGCTGCTGTCGAATTACGAATCGGTCGACCCGGCAGAAATTCGTCCGTACGAAGCGAGAGTCTACCAAATTAAATAAGAGAATATAAAAAAGGGCGGACCCGAATGGGCCTGCCCTTTTTACATTTTCAAAAAGATATCAGTTTTCTCAATCATTACGCTCTAGGCGGAAGCTTTCCGCGGGGAGCGGGCCTGAGCCTCCTCAGTCGCGTTGCTCCTTGCGGGGTCTCAGACTCACTCTGGTTCCCGCAGGAAAGGCATTGGCCGAAGCTTGCGAGGACAAGTCTTTGCGACGAAACAGCGCAGCGATGCAGGAGCACATCTTTGCCCTTCACCGCCTAATGCTTCATTCTGAATCTACTTAGTATTACGGAGCCACTTCTATACCTAAATTAAACATAAGCGGATATGTGTTATAGAAAGTGAGCTGAGATATGGAGCAAAACAGCGAAGACTCCCAGGCGACTAAGCGAAGTGCTGAGATCCACTCGGGCGAAGTGGAACAAGCCCGAGTTAGCTCAGTGCGAGCAGCCAGGAAAGCGGAGCTGTTTTACGGAATATCGGAATCTTAGCTTTCTTTCTCAACAACTTATAAGGGGGGGCCCGAATGGATCTGCCCTTTTTATAACTCTTAAAAGTAATATTTTGTATAACTAAGTGGATATAGTTTTTGGTGTCCAGACTCCAACGGCCCAACTCTTCGGGTCATAAGCCATCCCAGCTGCGTGGCAAAGAACGCCACTACGCTGGTTTGTCTTATGCCTTTCAGAGCTGAACGGGCGCTGTCGCTTTTCGTTTAATACCCTGGCTTTTCCAATAATTTAAAGATGTTGTTTTTATAATCCTCAACGCCCGGCTGGTCGAATGGGTTGATGTCCAGAAGATAGGCGCTGTATGCGCAGGAAATCATATAGAAGTAAAACAGGTGGCCCAAATGGAATTCGTCCATCTTTTCAATTGTCAGGCTCATTTGCGGAACGCCGCCGTCCAGATGCGCTGATGAAGTGCCTTTATAGGCAACGTGATTAAATTCCTGCAAAGTGATGCCGGCCAGGTAATTCAATTCGTCTCCATCATTTTCCGCTTCGAATACTGTCAAATCTTCTTTGCTTTCCTTAATCAGCAGGAAACTCTCAAAAAGATTGCGGATGCCGTCCTGGATATACTGTCCCATTGAATGGAGGTCGGTCGTGAATGATACGGATGCAGGGAAGATGCCTTTGCCTTCTTTGCCTTCGCTTTCACCGAATAATTGTTTCCACCATTCCTGCACAAAAGCCAGCTTTGGTTCGAACGTTGCCATCACTTCAGTTGTATAGCCTTCTGTATACAGGTGATGACGCGCAGCTGCATAACGTATGGCTGTGTTGGTTTCGGGATTGAATACCTGATAAGCGTCTTCCGCATCTTTTGCGCCGGCCATCAATTCCGACACCGAAAATCCGGCAGCGGCAATCGGCAGCAAGCCGACTGCTGTAAATACTGAATAGCGTCCGCCCACATCTTCAGGTACGACAAATCGTTCGTAGCCATTTTCAATCGCCAGGTTGACCAGTGCGCCTTTCTCGGCGTCGGTCGTTACGATGATGCGTTCTGCGGCGGCTTTCCCGTAACGGTCTTCCATGTATTTTTTCAGGAAGCGGAAGGCGAGCGCAGGCTCTGTCGTTTTTCCTGATTTCGAAATGACATTGACCATTACTTCCTTGCCGTCGAGATGGGCGAGAAGCTGTTTCAGATATTCGCCGCTGACCTGATGTCCGGCAAACAGCACTTCAGTTTTTTTCTCGTTTTTACTGAAATAAGGGGAGAGAGCGGTTAATGCGGCTTTGGCACCGAGATAGGATCCGCCGATTCCGATTACGACCAACACTTCCGCTTTTTCCTGAATCACATCAGCCGCTTTTTGGATGCGTTCCATAAATTCAGGCTGAACAGTGCTGGGCCAGTCAAGCCATCCAAGAAAATCGGAACCTCTTCCTTCTTTATTGTATAAATTATTATGAATTTCCTTTAACGCAGTTTTTTTCTCATCCGTCAAAACGGTTTCGAAAGACCCCGAATATGTAAGCTCGATCATGCGAAAACTTCCTTTCCTTTTTCTCTCAAGTTTACCATATTCACAGGCTTAACACCTTATTCTATATACGATTTTAGTAAGTCTATCATTTTAATGGCAACCCATAATCTGGTAAGCTGTAAGGTAAGGAAGCGAGGGTGAAGAAATGAAAAAGACGATTACAGGAGGATTCATATTGGCCGCGGCGTTATTTCTTTCGGGCTGCCAGGAACAAGTGACGCCGGAAGATCGATTAGCCGAATACATAAGTCATTGGAACAAGCTCGAATTTGAAGAAATGTATGGGCAATACTTGAATGAAGGAACGAAAGCGGCTTACGGGACTGAAGAATTTGTCGACCGCCAGCTCAAACTTCATGAAGACCTTGGCATAGAAAACTTTGAAGTGACTTTTACGGAAGCTCCGGAAGATACTGAATGGGAACAAGAGCAGCCGGCTGATTTTCCGGTGCAGGTGTCAATGGACACACTCGCTGGTCCGGTTGAATTTGAAGAAACCATGAGTCTGCTGTACGAAGAAACTGAAGAAGCTGGAAACTGGTTTGTCGAGTGGGCGCCTTCTTTCATTTTTCCGCAGCTGGAAGCCGGTGATCCGGTGCGTATCAGCAGGGCGGCTGCAGCCAGAGGGGAATTGTATGACCGCAACGATCAGCCGCTCGCTGTCAACGGCACCGGCAGATCAATCGGAGTTGTACCGGAAAAATTCACGGATGACTCGGATAAAGAGCGATTGGCTGAATTGCTTGGCATGTCTGTGGACGACATCAATCGGCAATTGGACCAGGGCTGGGTGCAGAATAACCTGAGCCAATTCGTGCCGCTCAGCAAAACATCGAATGACAACACGGAATTGCTCGATCAGGTACTGGAAATCCCAGGCACCATGCATCAGGAAACCGCCATGCGCGAATATCCATACGGTGAAGCCCTGTCACATTTGATCGGTTACATCGGCCCGATAACGGCTGAGCAGCTGAGTGAGCTGCAGGACCAGGGCTATACGGAAAATGATATGATCGGACGCCAGGGGCTCGAACGCCAATTGGAAGATCGGCTGCGCGGTGAAGACGGTATGCGCATCTATATCGATAAAGAGCAGGAACAGATCACCGTGGCAGAAACGCAGGCTGCAGACGGTGAAAAGATCCAATTGACGATAGATGCTGAATTGCAGCAGATCGCCTATGATTCGATGGACGGTGAAGCGGGAACATCTGCAGCAGTTGACCCGGAAACGGGGGAAACGCTGGTGCTTCTAAGTTCACCGGGCTTTAACCCAAACGAATTCATGCTGGGCATGAGCGGGGAACGCTACGAAGAATTAAAAGCGGATCCATTGCTGCCGCTTTATAACCGGTTTGCACAAAGCTATGCCCCGGGGTCGACGATCAAGCCGGTTACAGCGGCAATCGGCCTTGAAGCGGGAACGCTCGATCCGTCGGAAGGGCTGACAATCGACGGAGAAACATGGCAAAAAGATGATTGGGGCGGCTACGAGGTGACGAGAGTCCATCCGGAAGCACCCAATCCGATTGATTTGAATAAGGCGCTTGTCTATTCGGATAATATCTATTTTGCGCGACAAGCGCTGGAAATGGGAAGAAGCACGTTAGTGGAAGGATTGGAAAACTTCGCTTTTGGTGAAGAAATCCCTTATACGCTTGCTCTGCAGTCTTCGCAAATTTCGAATGACGGAACACTCTCTTCTGAAGGGCAGCAAGCGGACACCTCATTCGGACAAGGTCAGATGCTGGCGAATATCCTTCACTTGGCATCTGTTTATCAGCCGTTTCTGACAGACGGCGTCATGCATAAACCGACACTGCTGCTTGAAGAAGAGGATGCGCAAATCTGGAAGGACGGATTGCTTTCAGCAGAGAATGCGGAAATTCTTCGCACCGATTTGCGGAACGTGGTAGTTGATGGATTCGCGCAAGAGGCGAATCTTGAAAGCATTCCGCTGGCCGGCAAAACCGGTACCGCTGAACTGAAGGCAGCCGGCGAAGAAAGCGGACAGGACAATGGGTTCTTTATTGCTTACGATTCCGCAAATCCGGACTTCATCATCGCCATGATGGTGGAAGATGTGGGAGACAATGACGGCAGCGCCTATGTAGCCGGAATGGTCGGTGAAACATTCGAACAGTTTTACGAATAAAACAGGAATCGCCATCTTGGTATAAGGTGGCGATTTTTTATTATATAGAAGAAACAGAAAAATTATAGTCCATGCACACATCAAAAACACATTATAAAAGCAGGTTTTTTTATGTCTTCAGAGAATACTATATTCAAGAGAGGGTTAGTTCGCTTTTGTCTGATAAAGTGTCGGGAAAGAAGGGGGAAAGCGTGAAAAAGACGTGGTGGAAAGAAGCGGTGGTCTATCAGATCTATACAAGGAGCTTCAGGGATACAAGCGGAGATGGTGTTGGCGATTTGAATGGCGTCACTGAAAAGCTCGATTACCTGCAAAGCCTGGGAGTGGATATTCTTTGGCTTTGCCCGATGTATAAGTCTCCGAATGTCGACAATGGCTATGATGTCAGTGATTACCGGGATATCATGGATGAAATGGGCACAATGGAAGATTTTGAACGCATGCTGAAGGAAATTCATTCAAGGGGCATGAAATTGATTTTGGATCTTGTGCTGAACCACACGAGCGATCAGCATCCCTGGTTCCACGAATCGAAATCATCCAAAGATAATCCGAAACGCGACTGGTATATCTGGCGGGACAAGCCGACCAATTGGGAAAGTATATTCGGTGGTCCGGCCTGGACATTCGATCCCAAAACCAATCAGTATTATCTCCATCTCTACACCAAAAATCAGGTGGATCTGAATTGGGAGAACCCGGAAGTTCGGCGGGAACTGTATGATATGATCATTTGGTGGATTGAAAAAGGCGTGGATGGTTTCCGAGTGGACGCCATCAATCACCTTAAAAAAGATTTAACGGATATGCCAAACCCTGAAGGCAGAAATTATGTGCCGGCTTGGGAAAAGATGACGAATGTGGATGGGATACAGGATTTTCTTGCGGAATTGCGTGATGAGACGTTCGCGAAATATGATGTTGTGACAGTAGGTGAAGCGAATAGTGTCAGAGCCCATGAATTAGCGGAATGGATCAGTGAAGATGAAGGGAAATTCAATATGATTTTCAGTCTGGAGGCGCATGAAAACTGGGATCCAAATCTTGATCCCGACCGCAATGTAGTGACGCTGAAAAAGATTTTGGACCGGTGGCAGCAGAGCGCGCAGGGGATTGCATGGAATTCACTTTATCTTGAAAACCATGACCGGCCACGGACTGTCTCGACTTGGGGCAATGATCAGGACTACTGGAGAGAAAGTGCTGCCGCCCTTGCCTGCATGTATTTCTTTATGCAGGGCACGCCTTTTATATATCAGGGGCAGGAAATCGGGATGACCAATGCGCCATTTGATGACATTAAAATGTATAGGGATGTGGAAACGAAGAACCTCTACCGTTACAAGCGCAAACAAGGGGTGCCACACGCAGAATTGATGGCGACGATTAAAAAAATCAGCCGTGACCATGCCCGCACCCCGATGCAATGGCATGACGGGAAGAATGCCGGTTTTACTGAAGGCGAACCTTGGATTGAGCTGAATCCGAATTACAAATGGCTGAATGTCGAAACCCAGACAGGAGATGGCCAGTCGATTCTGTCTTTTTATAAGAAAATGATAGCCTTGCGCAAGAGCCATGACTGCCTTTTATATGGCAGCACAAAACTTGCTGAAACCGATTGTCCCGATGTATACGCATATATCCGTGAATATGAAAATACACGGATCCTTGTGGTGTCCCATCTGGACAGTGACGGCTGCTACTGGTCGCTGAAGGAAAAGGGGCAGCTTCTGCTGGCCAATTATCAGGAGTTTATAGATGGCAGATTGCAGCCCTATGAAGCCCGTGTTTATTTATTGGAATAAAAGAAGGATGAAAAAATGGGAATGGAGGAGAGAAGCGATTGTATTATAAGGAGCAATATGTATTTAAAGGCGAACAGATTTCAAAAGCGGTTATCCGGAATTATCGGGAAGAAGATTTTGAAGCGTTAATCAATATCCAAAGAGAATGCTTTCCACCGCCGTTTCCGGATGATCTGCTATGGAACCGGGAACAATTGTCCAGCCATCTTGCACATTATCCGGAAGGGGCGCTTTGCATAGAAATCGAAGGGGAACTGGCGGGGTCATTGACCGGGATGCTAGTTGGGGATGATGGCGATTCGTCTTCGCATAACTGGGAAGAAGTGACGGACAGCGGATATATCAGGACACATGAAGCGGAAGGAAAGAACTTTTATATAGTGGATATCGGCATCAGGCCATCGTACCGGAAAATGGATCTCGGCAAGCTCTTGCTCCAAGCGGCTTATGAACGCGTAATTGAAGACCGGCTGGAGCGGGTGATTGGCGGTGGCCGTATGCCAGGATATAAACACGTTTCAAACAACATGACTGCCGAACAATATGCCGAGAAAGTTTTGGCCGGCGAACTGAAAGATCCAGTCATCACTTTTCTGATGCGCAGCGGGCGGACGCCGGTTGGATTGGTGAAAGATTATCTGGATGATGAAGACTCGGGGAATTACGCATTATTGATGGAATGGAAAAATCCTTTTGTTCCGCATGCTAGGAAATAAAGGCCGGAAAATTGGAAAAGGGACGCTCCCGATATCTTATCGAGGCGCCCCTTTGTTTGTTTTAAGGTAACATTTATATAGCTTGATTCAATTTTTCAACCCTTCAAAAAGGGGAATCATTTCCGTTGAAAGTATTTGCTTTCAGTGCCGCGGTCAGTGTTCCACTGGGTGCTTTCTAACTTAAGCAACGTAAACCCTGCCTTCTTTTACGTCCTTGCGATCCTCAAATCGCGCCAGTGTGAATAAGTATTCTCAAAAACATTAATGTAGAATGCCAGATTATCAAATATACCAGTTACCTCTGTGTTAACTTAAATATTATTGCACACTTAGCATATTTTTGTCAAATCAGACTCGTTTAATCTGGAAGGTAATTGGCTTTCGTTTTTGAAATGGGTCTAATAGGGTATAATTAATTGAACTTATGAAAAGCGGAAGAAGGAGATCATATGCAAAATACGAACTATGCGGATGACAGTCTGGCTCTGCACACCGATTTATACCAAATCAATATGGTGGAAGCCTATTGGGCGGATGGCATGCATGAACGGAAAGCGGTATTTGAGCTGTTTTTCCGGAAATTGCCTTTCGGCAACGGCTATGCCATTTTTGCCGGCTTGGAGCGGGTGCTGGAGTACCTCAGAAACTTTAAATTCTCGGAATCGGATCTTGCTTATCTAAAGGAAGTCGGCTACAAAGAAGATTTTCTGGCTTACCTGAAAACCATTAAATTCACTGGAGATGTCCATTCCGTGGTGGAAGGTGAACTGGTTTTCCAAAATGAACCGCTGATCCGCATCGAAAGCACATTGGCGGAAGCGCAATTGATTGAAACGGCTTTACTCAATATCGTCAATTACCAGACATTGATCGCCACTAAAGCGAGCCGCATCAAACAGATTGTAAAAGAAGACCGTGTAATGGAATTCGGCACACGGCGCGCTCAGGAAATGGATGCGGCCATCTGGGGTTCACGCGCTGCTTTCATCGGCGGTTTGGAAGCGACAAGCAATGTCCGCGCGGGCAAAATTTTCGGCATACCGGTTGCAGGCACCCACGCCCATTCGATGGTGCAGGCATATAAAGACGAATATGAAGCTTTCCATGCCTATGCGAAGCGCCATAGAAAATGCGTCTTCCTAGTGGATACATATGACACTTTAAAATCGGGTCTGCCTATTGCGATCCAAGTGGCCAAAGAACTTGGAGATCAAATCGACTTCCAGGGCATTCGCCTGGACAGCGGGGATATTGCGTTCCTCTCTAAAGAAGCCCGGAAAATGCTGGATGAAGCAGGTTTCACGGATGCCGAAATCGTCGTGTCGAATGATTTGGACGAATACACCATCCTGAACCTGAAAGCGCAAGGAGCGCAAGTCGACTCGTGGGGAATCGGCACAAAACTGATCACCGCCTATGACCAGCCGGCCCTTGGCGCGGTTTACAAAATTGTTGCCATTGAAAATGAAGAAGGGCAGATGGAAGACACCATTAAAATTTCCGGCAACGCTGAAAAAGTCACAACGCCCGGACTGAAAAAAGTTTATCGCATCATAGACAGGGAAAACGGGAAATCAGAAGGGGATTATATCACGATGATCGATGAGGATCCTGAATCCGAAGAACGTCTGAAAATGTTCCATCCGGTCCACACCTTCGTTTCAAAATTCGTCACCAATTTTGACGCGGTGAATATCCATACCCAGGTTGTGAAAGATGGCGAAATCACTTATGTTTACCCTTCAATCCAGGAAATCCAGGATTATTCCAAAAAAAGTCTCGACCTGCTCTGGGATGAATACAAGCGCTCTTTGAATCCTGAAGAATATCCAGTCGATCTCAGCCAGAAATGCTGGGACAATAAAATGCGCAATATCCAGGAAGTCCGTGATTCCATTCAAAGCTTTTCAAAACGATAGGAGGATTTATCATGACAGAACTGCAGCAGCAAATCATTGAAGAAATGAAAGTTCAGCCTGAAATCAATCCGCGTGAAGAAATAGACCGCACTATTTCATTTCTGAAAGAGTATTTAAAGAAACATCCTTTCCTTAATGGATTTGTATTGGGGATATCAGGCGGCCAGGATTCGACGCTGGTCGGAAAAATGGCCCAAATGGCCGTCGATCAATTGAACGAAGAGACCGGAAGCGACAAATACGGTTTCTACGCAGTCCGCCTGCCTTACGGAGAACAGTTCGATGAACATGATGCGCAGGACGCATTGGAATTCATCAAACCGACAAAAACATATACCATCAACATCAAAGAAGCCGTCGATGCAAGTGACCGCGCATTGGAACAGGCGGGTATCGAATTGACGGATTTCATCAAAGGCAATGAAAAGGCGAGAGAGCGCATGAAAGCCCAGTATTCCGTGGCCGCTATGCACAATGCCGTCGTGCTCGGAACGGACCATGCAGCTGAAGCGATCACCGGATTCTATACTAAACACGGGGACGGCGCAGCGGATCTCACACCTCTTTTCCGCCTGAACAAAAGGCAGGGCAAACAATTGCTGAAGGAATTGGGAAGCCCGGAGCATCTGTATAATAAGATTCCGACAGCCGATCTTGAGGAAGATAAGCCGGCAATTCCCGATGAAGTGGCACTGGGCATCACCTATGACATGATTGACGATTATCTGGAAGGCAAGAAAATACCGGATGAAGCACGTGAGAAACTGGAAGGCTATTATCTGAAGACGCAGCATAAACGCAAGCTTCCGATCACGGTCTTCGACGATTTCTGGAAATAAATATTAAAGATGAAAAGTCCTTCAAGCGGAGGGCTTTTCTTTATGAGAAAATGCCTGCCTGCGGCGACTGCATAGTTGAGTTATTGCTCAGAATTCGTTATGCTAATGAGTAAGAATGTGACAATTCAAAATATTTTTGTCACCCATTGGGGGAAAAGATGATGAATCCAAAAGATCAATTAAACAAAGTCATTGATAATATTGAGAAAGTTATAATCGGCAAGCGTGATATCGCCGAATTGAGTATGGTGGCAATGCTGTCCCATGGCCATGTTTTACTGGAAGATGTGCCGGGTGTCGGCAAAACCATGCTGGTCAGGGCGCTGGCGAAGTCAGTCGGCGCAGACTTTAAACGCATCCAGTTCACTCCGGATTTATTGCCTTCAGATGTAGTCGGCGTTTCAATCTATAATCCGAAAGATATGGAGTTCAATTTCCGCCCGGGTCCAATTATGGGCAATATCATTTTAGCCGATGAAATTAACCGTACTTCCCCGAAAACACAATCTTCTCTGCTTGAAGCAATGGAAGAAGCTTCCGTTACCATTGACGGCGTCACAATGCAGATTCCCAAACCATTTTTCGTTATGGCCACACAGAATCCCATTGAATATGAAGGAACATATCCATTGCCGGAAGCGCAGTTGGATCGCTTTCTCCTGAAAATAAAAATGGGCTACCCCACTTCAAAAGAAGAAATGGAAGTCTTGAACCGTTCACAGCTTTCCGTTCCGATCGAAGAATTGCAATCAGTAATCACACTCGAAGAATTGCTTGAATTACAGCGCGAAGCAAAAAATGTCAAAGTGGATGAAACGATTCGCAGTTATATCGTCGACCTTGCGCGGCAGACGCGAAACGATTCATATGTCTATTTGGGGGTAAGTCCCCGTGGCTCGATTGCGTTGATGAAGTCGGCGCAGGCTTATGCTTTATTGTGCGGACGCGATTTTGTCACGCCGGATGATGTCCAGTATTTAGCGAAATATGTCTTTGGCCACCGCATCATGCTGCGCTCCGAAGCTCGTTATGACGGGATTTCGGCTGAAGAAATCACTGAGCGCATCTTAACGAAAACAAAAGTGCCTGTCCAAAGGCTAGTCGGCCAATGAAACAAATAAAAAAAGCCCTGGCATTATGGGGAAGAATAATTTTTGTGATATTCATATTGTTGCTCACCTTTTCATTTGCGATGTTCCAGGGCGGTTTCGTCAGCTGGTTCATCTTTTATATGGCTTTGCCGTTTGTGCTGTATTCGCTGCTGCTTATTTTTTATCCGCTTCAGGATATCGAAATGACTCGGCAGATCCATACAACGCAAATCAGAAGAGGACAGAAGTATTCAGCGACAGTCCATTTCAAGCGGAAATTGTCTTTTCCTCTTCTGTATACAGTTCTGACCGAAAAAACCACTTCCGTCGCATTGCGAAAGAGGAATCCTGCAGATAATCGGACAATGTTCATGCCCGGTTTCCGCAAAAACCACACGTGGCATTATGAAATTGATGATATGCCGAGAGGCGAGCACGTGCTGGAAGGAATTGAACTCGAAGTTGCTGATTTTTTTGGCTGGACCAAAAAAACAACAACGTTTCCACTGAAACAAACAATCCTTGTCTATCCCAAGACGCATGATATTCCTTACCGTGCGCTTGAATCCAGTTATGACCAGGGAGCGATGGCTGCTCCCCATACTTTGGTGAAGGATACGACCATGGCTACAGGAATCCGTGATTACCAGCCGGGTGACCGGGTTTCGTGGATCCACTGGAAGTCATTTGCGCGGACTCAAACCCTGCGCACCAAGGAATTCGAAGACAGGCAAGCCGAAGATCTGTTTTTGCTCGATGACCGGAAGCCTTCCGAAAAATTTGAATTGCAGGTTGAACTTACGGCTTCTTTACTGCAGTCAATTGTGAGAGCTAATTCAAGCGTTGCCTATCTGTCTATCGGCAACAGCATCGATTCTTTTCCTGTGATCCATTCAGAGAGCCATTTGCAGCGCGTAATGTATCACTTGACGAAAGTGCTCCCGGATCTTGACCGGCCAGCTGAAGAAGTCGTCAGCAGGGATCTCCAGCAGATACGGGCAACTACCGTAATTTATGTAACCGCTAAATTGACTGTTGAAATGGTGGAAGCCATTCGGAGAAATGTGAAAAACCTCAATACCTGCATGTGCCTTGTCGTAGCGAATCACGGTGAAAAGTTGGGGAAGGCGGATGAAGCCGCTCATCAATTCGCAGTGTCAAAAGGTTTTATCGTTAAACTTGTAGCGCCGGAGAATTTCGCTTCGGTCTTCACGGAGGTGAGCCGTTAATGAATTCCGTTCGAAAAAATAAGGCATTCATGGCAGTACTGTATATATTGGTTTTCCTCTTGTTGGCGGAATGGCTTACTCCGGTCATCACTCTGACTGACACCGGCCATAAACCGCTGTTTCTGATTTTTATCGCCATCAGTCTGCTGATGGCATTCCTGCAGGTGCATTGGTCCATAGCCGCGGGCGTGAAAATAGTCTATATTATGTGGTTTTTGATATATGTCTATACCGAGGCTACTATTTTCTCATTTAAAGCGCTCGGTTTTATCCTGTCTGACCTGCAAATAAACGTTGAAGCGTTATTTGCACAGGACTGGGCACAAACTACGGATATTTTCAGGACGGTGTTATTTTTCAGCCTTTTATGGATGGCTGTATATCTGATCCATTATTGGGTCAGTTTCCGCTTGAGTATTTTCCTGTTTTATATTCTGACGGTTATTTTTATTGCAGTGCTTGATACATTCAGCCCTTATAACGGCGATACTGCGATCATCCGCATCATGGTCGTCGGCCTGATGCTTGCGGGATTGCTGCATTTGGCCAGATGGCTGGAAGGTCACCGCATCAATGAAACAATTGAGCGTTTAGCAGGTTTTATAATTCCTTTATTTCTTATGGTTGCCGTCTCTACAGCTCTGGCGCTCTATTTGCCAAAAGCGGGGCCGGTATGGCCTGACCCGGTTCCTTATATCACTTCTTTATCCGGAGAAGGCGGGCCAGGGCCGGGATCGGCTGCAGTTGGCAGAATCGGTTACGGGGTCGATGATTCTGAACTGGGCGGATCATTCCTTGGAGACGATACACCGGCCTTCCGCGTGGAAGTCGAAGAAGGGCAATACTGGAAAGTTGAAACGAAAGATGTTTATACAACGAAAGGATGGGAACTGAGCGAACCCGTCAGCGACCCGGTTCTTTATGGTAACGGTGATCTTATTGAAACGGAGTTTGAGCCGGGATCTGAAGATGAATCGCTCAACGCTGTCCTTGAAATGGAGCAGGATTTTCCGTTTGTTCTATATCCCTATGGAATAGAATCCATTCAGATGGAAGGCGAAATCCGCTATAGTTACTCATCAGTCGACCAAAAAATCGAACCGCTGTTAAGTGGAGCCCCTTACGAACCGGAAGCGGTGGAACTCCAATTCAATGAACCGACATACAGTTTAACAGGGCTCCGGGAAACGACGGTTGAGAAATTGGCTGAGCTGCCGCCTGAATTTGACCGCTACAAGCAGCTGCCGGACGAATTGCCGCAGCGGGTAAGAGACCTGGCGGAGGAAATCACGATGAATTCCGAAACTGTATATGATAAAGCGCGCGCTGTTGAGGATTATTTCGAAAGGAATGATTTTGAATACAGTCTGACGAACATTCCGGTGCCGGAAGAAGATCAGGATTACGTCGATCAATTTTTATTCGAAACCAAACGGGGCTATTGTGATAATTTTTCCACTTCCATGGTAGTCTTACTGCGCAGTCTGGATATTCCTGCCCGCTGGGTGAAGGGATTCAATGAAGGCGTGCTAGTGGACAGCGACAATGAAAGTGAAACCGAAATATATGAAGTCACCAATAACAACGCCCATTCATGGGTGGAAGCTTACATGCCTGGTGTTGGCTGGATGCTCTTTGAACCGACCATAGGCTTTACCGGCTCCTCTGAAATCGATTTTGATTTGGATATCGAATCCTCAGACCCGGAAGAACAGGAATTGCCGGAGCGTCCGCAACAACCGGAACTTGAAGAAGAAGAGGACGCTGCGGCAGCTGCATCTAAAGGATCGAACGGCCCTGGTCTATGGGAGCGGATAAGTGACTTTGCATCAGACCATAAAGGAGCTGTTTTTATAGGCGCAGCAGCAGCGGTGTTCCTGGCGATACTGTTATTTTTAAAACGCCAGAGATGGCTGCCGAAAGTATTGGTTCCGTATTACCGGAGAAGAAATGGCAAACAGACATTTGAAAAAGCCTATCTCCGCTTGTTGAAACAATTGGATCTATACGGTATCAAAAGGGAAGAAGGCCAGACATTGATGTCTTACGCCAGATATATCGACTCCTTCTTCGGAACAAAGGAAATGACTCGCTTAACAGCTTCCTATGAGCAGTCTGTCTATGGCGGACGCCCTGAAACTGTTGAATGGCGCGAATTGAAGGAAAGTTGGGAAAACTTAATCAATCGCACAAGCAGTTGATTTTGGCTGGTCTAACTTGTACAATTGAGAAAATTATAAGTACAGGTGCCCTCATATATGTCCGGTGATATGGATCGGATGTCTCTACCAAGTCTCCGGAAATGACTTGACTATGAAGGCGGATGCCGCATGCTCACTTTTGCATGGGGCTTCGCCTTTTTGATGTAGAGCAAAAGAACGCGAGGAGCTTTTTCGCGTTCTTTTATTATTTGTGCCGCCTGAAATCGATCAGAAGAGGTGAAGGTTTTGCCAGTCAGTCCAATGTTAAAAGAACAAAGTAAAATCGTCGTATTAGATTTCGGCAGTCAGTATAACCAGTTGATCACTCGCCGCATCCGCGAACTTGGCGTCTATAGTGAACTCCATCCACATACAGTCACTGCTGAAGAAATAAAAGATATGAACGCTACCGGCATCATTTTTTCCGGTGGTCCGAATTCGGTCTACGATAAAAATGCCTTTTCCATCGACGATGCGATTTTTGAAATGGGTCTTCCGATTCTAGGGATCTGTTACGGTATGCAGCTGATGGCTTTGCACTTGAAAGGCGACGTCAAAAAAGCGCAGAACCGTGAATACGGAAAAGCAGAGTTGAAATTGGTGAAGGAAAGCAAATTGTTTTCCGGCATGCCTGAAGAACAAATCGTATGGATGAGCCACGGCGACCTGGTAACAGAAGCGCCTCCTGGGTTTGATGTTATCGGTACAAGCGCAGGATGCCCAATCGCATCCATGGCTGATGAGTCCAGAGGTTTCTACGGCGTCCAGTTCCATCCTGAAGTCCGCCATTCAATTTATGGGAATGAATTGCTGCGTCAATTCGTTTTTGAAATCTGCGGAATGAAAGCCGATTGGTCGATGGAAAACTATATCGAACTCGAAATCGAAAAAATCCGTGAAGAAGTCGGAGACAAAAAAGTTCTCTGCGCATTGAGCGGCGGAGTGGATTCATCGGTTGTGGCTGTATTGATTCACCGGGCGATCGGTGACCAGCTCACTTGCATGTTCGTCGACCACGGCCTCCTTCGCAAAGGGGAAGCGGAAAGTGTCATGAAGACTTTCGCTGACGGATTCAATATGAACGTCATCAAAATCGATGCGCGCGACCGTTTCATGAACAAACTCGCAGGCGTGACTGATCCTGAGCAAAAACGTAAGATCATCGGCAACGAATTCATCTATGTTTTCGATGATGAAGCTTCGAAACTTAAAGGAATGGACTTCCTGGCACAAGGAACTTTATACACGGATATTATCGAAAGCGGGACGACAACTGCCCAGACGATTAAATCCCACCACAATGTCGGCGGTCTCCCGGAAGACATGCAGTTCAAACTGATTGAACCGCTGAACACCCTGTTCAAAGATGAAGTGCGTGTCTTGGGCACGGAACTTGGCATGCCTGATGAAATCGTTTGGCGCCAGCCATTCCCTGGTCCCGGTCTTGGTATACGGATCATGGGGGCGGTCACTGAAGAAAAACTGGAAATTGTCCGCGAATCTGATTGGATCCTGCGCGATGAAATCAGCAAAGCAGGCCTGGACCGTGACATCTGGCAATACTTCACGGTTCTTCCTGACATCCGAAGCGTCGGAGTCATGGGAGATGCCCGGACATACGATTACGCGATCGGCATTCGCGCGGTAACATCGATAGATGGCATGACTTCTGACTGGGCCCGCATTCCCTGGGATGTCCTTGAGAAAATCAGCGTCAGATTAGTCAATGAAGTGGATCATATTAACCGAGTACTTTATGACATCACGAGCAAGCCGCCAGCAACCATCGAATGGGAATAAAACCTTAATCACGAACTAAAAGTTATAAATATAAAATAACGTTCGTGATTAGCCTTGTTCAGGATTTTAATATGTGTTATTCTACAATAGAAATCAAATAACGCTGTCGTATAATGTCGGGGATATGGCCCGAAAGTTTCTACCGAGTTACCGTAAATGACTCGACTACGATTTAAGTTACGTACTCCTCATTCTGTAAGGGAGTCGGACTTTTTCTGGAATAATTATTTCAGGAATTTAAAATCGAAGGGCGCATACGGCATTTTGCTGTATGCGTCCTTTTGTTTTAACTGCATTTTGCGGCAGCACGCGGAGGAAATAAAGAAAATGAAGAAATTTTTTCAATTTGAAGAGTTAGGCACAAACTATCGCCGGGAATTTATCGGCGGTTTAACAACTTTCTTGGCGATGGCTTATATTCTGGTAGTCAATCCGCTGACATTAACCTTAGCTTCTGTGACTGACCTGCCGGATTCGATGCGTATGGATTACGGGGCAGTATTCATGGCCACGGCTTTGGCAGCAGCCCTCGGTTCGATCTTAATGGGTGTGCTTGCGAAATACCCAATAGCCCTTGCTCCAGGAATGGGCTTGAATGCATTCTTCGCCTATACTGTTATTTTGACTTACGGGATTCCGTGGCAAACTGCCTTAACGGGTGTACTTTTTTCGGGAGTAATCTTTATTCTCCTTACATTGACCGGTGTTCGGGAAACGATCATAAACGCAATTCCAGCTGAATTGAAATATGCGGTAGGTGCTGGGATCGGTCTCTACATCACTTTTATCGGACTTCAAAATGCGGAGATTATTGTTGGCAATCCGGATACAATGGTAGGAATCGGTGATTTGACGAATCCTTCCACACTGCTTGCCATTTTCGGTTTATTTGTAACTGTCATCTTCATGGTCCGTGGATTTAAAGGCGGCATCTTCTTTGGGATTCTTATTGCGGCCGTTGTGGGAATGATTTTCGGTGTCGTCAATCTGCCAAGTGCTGTCATTGATTTGAATGTGCCAAGTATGGGTTCGACATTCGGCGTCGCGCTTGAACCGATCTTCAATGATTTCGGATCCCTGATGACAATCGAGTTCCTGGTTGTTGTATTAACCTTCTTATTTGTAGATTTCTTTGATACAGCCGGAACTTTAGTTGCTGTTGCGAACCAGGCCGGCTTGATGAAAAACAATAAATTGCCTAGAGCAGGCAAAGCTCTTCTGGCGGATTCAATCGCGACTGTAGGTGGGGCAATCTTTGGTACATCGACCACTACATCCTATATTGAATCGACTTCCGGAGTTGCGGCAGGAGCCCGTTCAGGATTCGCTTCTGTTGTCACTGGTGTCCTGTTCCTGGTAGCGATCCTCTTTTATCCGCTGCTTGAAGTCATCACGAGTGCTGTTACAGCACCTGCTTTGATAATCGTTGGTGTGCTGATGGTCTCTTCTTTGGGGCTGATTGACTGGAGCCGTTTCGAAATCGCTGTTCCAGCGTTCCTGACTATGATCGCTATGCCGCTGGGCTATAGCATCGCTACAGGAATCGCGATCGGGTTCATCTTCTATCCGATCACAATGATTACTGCAGGAAAAGGAAAACAGGTTCACCCGATCATGTACGGGCTGTTTGTAATATTTATTCTGTATTTCATTTTCCTGGCTTAATTTTTCCGCTTAGGTAAACAAAGTTCGCCAAAAATTTGGCGGACTTTTTCTTTTGGATATTTATTATAGAAGAAAGCCGAAATCTTCAGCTTAAAAATACCGGGCGAAAATTTCGAACAGTATAGGTAATGAAACAGGCAATATGGTTATCCGCAACTTTCGTTTGAAAGTAGGTCTCTGGAACTGACAGGAAAATATTAGATGATTTTAGGAGGATGGGCAGTTTTGAAATGCAGTAATTATAAACTTCGCCATAGCTTTGCATGTAAAGGAATTTATTCCTTTCAAAGTTGTAACCCGATTGTAATTTTATTATGAGAAAATTCTGTTATAATTAATTCAGTGACACCAATTAGAAACTTTTATATTTTAGTTGACATGTTATTTGACAGCTGGTATATTAATAAAGTCGCCAATGAGCGCGGCGTTAAATCTTCAAACTTGAACCTTGAAAACTGAACAGCAAAACGTCAACAAGAGACGTCACGAGCGCCTTGGCGCGAGAACGGCTTTTGCGATGGTCGCCTCCGGCGATCGGAGCACAGCCTTCGAACTTCTTGGGTTCGTGACTTAACTTACTGATCAGCACTTGTGCAGATCAAAGCGAATCGCGCTGTCTTCGGACAGGCGATGCGCCAGCAAGGATTTGAGCAATCAAAACCTCTATAATGGAGAGTTTGATCCTGGCTCAGGACGAAC
>JAMCAN010000030.1 GCA_023715185.1 Planococcus sp. MER TA 32b
CCTAAGCGTCAGCAGCAAGCTACCTCGACTAAGGACCTCGAAATCACGCCCTTTATGTCGTAAACGCCGTAAAGCCAGCGCTCCGGGGTTAAAGGGATAACCTTAACTTTCTTGATTGCTGTTAGTGGGTTCAGGCTAACCAGGGCAGGGCGGAGGCAGAATTTATAGGCTGGTAACCGGCTACGCCGGGCTTTCGGCGCCATTTGACTCCACAGACACATGTAACCTTATCTGGCGCCTCCATGCCGCTGACGCGGCATTCAGAAGCTTTCCGATGCTGTAGGTTTTAACGTCTGCTTTGTGCCAAATGCTGACGCTCAGGAATTGAGTTTCAGGTACTTTAAAAGCGAGGCTAGCGACTCGACAGGTCCAGCGTGACAACTAGGTGAGCGGGTTTCATCCCAGGGCATTGCATCATCAGTGCAGAAGTCTCCTGCACATTCCATTTCAAGACGTTCGTCAATT
>JAMCAN010000031.1 GCA_023715185.1 Planococcus sp. MER TA 32b
TCCTGACCGACCGGCGTGTCTTCCGGCAGGATCAGCAGCCCGCTGTGATCCTCGGACAACTTCAGCTCGCGCGCCGAGCACAGCATCCCCTGGCTCTCCACGCCGCGCAGCTTCGACAGCTTGATCGCGAACGGCTTGCCGCCCTCTTCCGCCGGCGGCAGTTCCGCACCGACCAGCGCGACCGGCACCTTGATGCCGGGCGCCACGTTCGGCGCGCCGCACACGATGTTCAGCGTCGCGCCGGTGCCGGCGTCGACCTGGCAGACATTGAGCTTGTCCGCATCCGGATGCTTGACGACTTCGAGCACGCGGCCCACGACGATCTTCGACGTCGGCTGCGCAGCCTTGCTCAGCGATTCGACTTCGAGCCCCGCCATCGTCAGCGCGTGCGACAGCTCGTCGGTCGTAAGCTGCGGGTCGACAAAGGTTCTCAACCAGGATTCAGGGAATTGCATGGATGTCTAC
>JAMCAN010000032.1 GCA_023715185.1 Planococcus sp. MER TA 32b
GACAGCATCTATGTCGTCGATGGCCGCGTCTGGACGTCGGCGGGTATTGCCTCCGGCATCGACCTGGCGCTCGGCATGATCGAACGGGACATGAGCGCGGAGATCGCGCTCGAGGTCTCGCGGCTGCTGGTCGTTCCGTATCGGCGGCCCGGCGGGCAGTCGCAATTCTCCGCGATGTCGCAGATGGAGCCGGAATCGGATCGCATCCGCATTGCGCTGAATTTCGCCCGCGAACATCTGGCCGAAGCGTTGCCGGTCGAACGGCTCGCCGATGCCGCCAGCCTGAGCGTGCGACAGTTCGGCCGCGCGTTTCGCCGGGAAACCGGTGAAACGCCGGCGCGGGCCGTCGAGCGTTTGCGCGTCGAAGCCGCAAGGCTGCGCCTGCAGGGCGGCAGCGAACCGATCGAACAGATTGCGCTGGCGGTGGGATTCACCGATCCCGAACGGATGCGCCGAGCGTTC
>JAMCAN010000033.1 GCA_023715185.1 Planococcus sp. MER TA 32b
GTCGGTGCGCGCATGTGCAGCCGGATGTTGCCGGAATCGGCGTTCGGGAAGAAATCGCGGCCGAGCATGAACACGAGGCCGGTCGACAGCACGCAGAAGCCGAGGAAGCACAGCGCGTAGAAGCGGCGGCGCACGAGCAGGATGCTGAGCAGCACGATGTACCACGCGCGCAGCCGCTCGAACGCGTGGTTGAACGCGTGATGGATGCGGGCGAAGCGCGACGCCGAATGGTCGGCACCGGTGTGCGCCTGCTGCGGGCGGAACAGCAGCATCGCGAGCGTCGGCACCAGCGTGCGCGACAGCACGTACGACGCGAGCATCGCGAACACCACGGCTTCCGCGAGCGGCACGAACAGGAAGCGCGCGACGCCCGTCAGGAAGAACATCGGCACGAACACGATGCAGATGCACAGCGTCGACACGAGCGCGGGCACCGCGATCTCGCCTGCGCCTTCGAGGAT
>JAMCAN010000034.1 GCA_023715185.1 Planococcus sp. MER TA 32b
GTGTTCCGCAAGATGACGCATGAAGACTGGACCGCCGTGATCGACACCAACCTGACGAGCCTGTTCAACGTCACGAAGCAGGTGATCGACGGGATGGTCGAACGTGGCTGGGGCCGCATCATCAACATTTCGTCGGTGAACGGCCAGAAGGGGCAATTCGGCCAGACGAACTACTCGACCGCGAAGGCCGGCATTCACGGCTTCACGATGTCGCTCGCGCAGGAAGTCGCGACGAAGGGCGTGACGGTCAACACCGTGTCGCCGGGCTACATCGGCACCGACATGGTGAAGGCGATCCGCCCCGACGTGCTCGAGAAGATCGTTGCGACGATCCCGGTGCGGCGTCTCGGCGGCCCCGAGGAAATCGGCTCGATCGTCGCGTGGCTCGCGTCGAACGATTCCGGCTTAGCGACGGGCGCCGACTTCTCGCTGAATGGCGGCCTGCACATGGGCTGAGCG
>JAMCAN010000035.1 GCA_023715185.1 Planococcus sp. MER TA 32b
GGAACCCATTGCTCAGGGGGTCAATGCCACGACGGTCAACGCCGGTCTGGAAGGCTTTGTCCGCGCCGCCGCCTGCGAACTACCGCGCGGGATCCGCATCAATCTCATCAGCCCCACCGTGCTCAGCGAGTCGCTGGCGGCCTACGGCGACTTTTTCCCGGGCTTCCCCAGCGTTCCCGCCGCCGCCGTGGCGCAGGCCTATCGCCGCAGCATTGAAGGCGTTCAGACCGGCCGCATCTACCCGGTCGGCTACTAGCCTGTGCCGGCCCGCCGGGGCCGGCGCTTACATCAGGCCGTCGTTGCAGGTACACTGACGGCTGATTGTCTCCGGCCGAAAAACTGATGTTGAAAAAATTATCCTTAATTATCCCGCTACTGGCGCTTATCGCGCTGCTGATCTGGTGGTTCACCCCGCATTACACCGAGGAAGATGAAGCTTACTACCGGGCGGTATTTTGC
>JAMCAN010000036.1 GCA_023715185.1 Planococcus sp. MER TA 32b
GATAAACATGCGCAAAACCGTTGCGATCGGTTTTCTCGGCACGGTGCTCGACCAAGGCGGCCGCGCGCCGCGCCGTTACCGCAAATGGCGGCCGACGATTTCGCTGTGCGAGCAGCCCGACCTGCCGATCGACCGGCTCGAACTGCTGCATTCGCTGGACTACACGCGTCTCGCCAACCAGGTGCGGGACGATCTCGCGCGCGTGTCGCCGCACACCGATGTGCGGCTCACGCCGGTCACGCTCCACGATCCGTGGGATTTCGAGGAGGTCTATGCGACGCTGCACGATTACGCACGCGCGTATCCGTTCGACCTCGAACACGAGGATTACCTGATCCACATCACGACCGGCACGCACGTCGCGCAGATCTGCTGGTTCCTGCTCGCGGAAGCGCGCTACCTGCCCGCGCGCCTCGTGCAGACGGGGCCGCCGCAGCGAACCGACGAAGGGCCGAGCGG
>JAMCAN010000037.1 GCA_023715185.1 Planococcus sp. MER TA 32b
GTGAACAGGAACGGCGTATGAATACGCGTGCCGGTCAGTTTGCCGGTGTTGTTATCGGTCGGGATGTACAGGTTATGCTCCTGAGCCACCACTTCGATACTGCCTTCACGATCCTGAACGTCGACAGACCCTTTAATGTCCGCGCCGCCGTCGTCTTTCAACCAAAGATAAACAGGAATTGCCATGGAATTACTCTCCATTGTGTAGTGAAGCGCCATCATCCTGGGATGACGCAGAGGGTTGGTCCGGTAACCGGCAGGCGTCTACCTGCGGCACCAGACTGATTTCGACACGACGGTTCAGCGCACGGCCTTCCGGCGTATCGTTTGTTGCAATTGGTCGGCTTTCGCCATAGCCCTGAACGGCAAAGCAGCTGTCCGGCACGTCGCCGGTATCGCGCATCCAGTCGCGGACCGATTCCGCACGTTTCAGCGACAATAGCTGGTTGGCTTTTTCC
>JAMCAN010000038.1 GCA_023715185.1 Planococcus sp. MER TA 32b
GTGGTGATGGGCGGCGTCTGGTTCGTACCGCTGGGCGCCGTGGCGGTAGGGTTGATTATTAAATGGTTCGACTGGCTGTATGAGCTGGGCAACCGGGAGAGCAATCGCTATAAAGCGGCTATCCTGCACAGTTTCTGTTTCGGCGCTATCTTCAACATGATAGTGCTGGCGCGCGAGGGGCTGGATTCGTTCGGCTCCCGCGTGGTGTTTTTCCTCGTGATCTTTGGTATCTGCTTGCTGGCGGCGAAACTGCTGTACTGGTTCCTGGATAGCGTGGGACTGATTCATAAGCGCGTAAAACCGCTTTCGCAACCGCAAGTCTGAGAAGGATGGACATGACCATTTCCGCGCCGTTGTACCTGTTAAGAGGGCTGCAGCTCATAGGCTGGCGCGATATGCCGCACGCTCTGGATTATTTGTTTGCCGACGGCGTTCTCCGCGAGGGGACGCTGGTAG
>JAMCAN010000039.1 GCA_023715185.1 Planococcus sp. MER TA 32b
TGGCAGTGCGCGGCGAGGTCGGCCAGCGTGTCGCGCATGTCGCTCAGCTCCGCGATGCGTTTGTCGAGTTCGGCCACATGCTCGAGAGCAATCGATTTCACTTCGGCGCTTGCGCGTGAGCGATCCTGCCAGAGCATCAGCAGCTTGCGAATGTCCTCGACTAGAAAGCCGAGCCGTCGCGCCTGACGGATGAACCGCAGAGTATGGACTTCGTCCGCGCCGTAGATCCGGTAGCCGGCATCGGTGCGCTTGCTCGGCGCAAGAAGGCCGACTTGTTCGTAGTACCGGATCATTTTTGCGCTGACCCCGGATTCGCGCGACGCGTCGCCGATATTCATTCCTCGCCCTCTGCCCTCAAAACCTGGTTTCGAACACGAACGTCGGCGGATGCCATTGTCGACGACAGTTCGATCGTATCAAATCGCGGGACTTTGTTCGGGGGACGGCCTGGT
>JAMCAN010000003.1 GCA_023715185.1 Planococcus sp. MER TA 32b
CTCAAGATGAGATTTCCCATTGCGCAAGCAAGTAAGATCCCTCAAAGACGATGAGGTAGATAGGTTCGAGGTGGAAGCGTGGCGACACGTGCAGCTGACGAATACTAATCGATCGAGGACTTAACCATTTACTTTCTGGATTGTTTTGCATCCATCTTTCAATGTCCGTTGTATCCAGTTTTGAGGGCGCAAGCACTCAAACATAGTCCAGTGACGATGGCAAAGAGGCCACACCCGTTCCCATCCCGAACACGGCAGTTAAGCTCTTTTGCGCCGATGGTAGTTGGGGGATCTCCCCCTGTGAGAGTAGGACGTCGCTGGGCTATTCTATGTTTTATTTTTGTTCCGAGATTCTTTTGCCTTGCTTCCATAGCTCAGCAGGTAGAGTGCTTCCATGGTAAGGAAGAGGTCACCGGTTCGAACCCGGTTGGAAGCTTTTATTTTTTTAAAATGAAGTTTCTGCATGGGTTACATTGTTATTTATCAAGGCCCCTTGGTCAAGCGGTTAAGACACCGCCCTTTCACGGCGGTAACACGGGTTCGAATCCCGTAGGGGTCACCATTTCGGAGGATTAGCTCAGCTGGGAGAGCATCTGCCTTACAAGCAGAGGGTCGGCGGTTCGATCCCGTCATCCTCCACCATGTAGTATTCCGAATTTCATATCGGTGGGGTAGCGAAGTGGCTAAACGCGGCGGACTGTAAATCCGCTCCTTCGGGTTCGGCAGTTCGAATCTGCCCCCCACCACCAGTTTTATATTGGCATTGGGGTATAGCCAAGCGGTAAGGCAACGGGTTTTGATCCCGTCATGCCCTGGTTCGAATCCAGGTACCCCAGCCATTTTTTATGAGCCATTAGCTCAGTTGGTAGAGCATCTGACTTTTAATCAGAGGGTCGAAGGTTCGAATCCTTCATGGCTCATCTTTTATTACCTTGCGCCTGTTCAGCGCGGGGCCTTAGCTCAGCTGGGAGAGCGCGACGCTGGCAGCGTCGAGGTCAGGGGTTCGAGCCCCCTAGGCTCCATTGTTCCATGTGTATTTGTACTATCCATGTGTAAAAATCCCGTATCCATTCAATTGGATACGGGATTTTTTTATGCTTTTTGAATCTAAACGGGTGCTTTCGCTTTTCTGGTGTCCAGACTCCAGCGCCCAGATTCTCGAGTCATAAGCCACTTTGGCTATGCGGCAAAGAACGCCGCTTCGCCAAATCGTCTTATGCTTTTCGAATCTAAACGGGTGCTTTCGCTTTTCCTTAGTTTCCAACATAAATCGACTGCGGGCGGAAGATGACGTTGTCTTCCTGCTGTTCGATCGTATGGGCTGTCCAGCCGACGATTCGGGCGATACTGAATGTCGGCGTAAATAATTCGGGCGGCATTTCAATCGAGCGCATAATGGCTGCGGCGTAAAATTCCACATTGGTGTACAATGCGCGTCCAGGTTTTCGTTCGTTAAGCAAATGGATAATCCTTTTTTCGGCGTCCACTGCAAGATCCAGCCATGGATCGCTGCCTTGAAGCTTCAGACATTTCCGCCGCAGGAGAATGGACCGCGGGTCTTCGGTCCGGTAGATGCGGTGGCCGAAGCCCATGATTTTTTCTCCCGAGTCCAGTTTGGCAATGATCACCGAATCGATATCATCAGCCGCACTGATTTCATTGAGCAAGGTGATGACTCCGGAAGGCGCGCCTCCATGTAATGGACCTTTCATTGTGCCGAGTGCGGAAGTGATGGCCGCCACCATATCCGATTCAGTGGAAACGGTGACTCGCGCAGCGAAAGTCGAAGCATTCATGCCATGCTCCATCGTCAGCTTCAAATAAGTTTCAAGCGCTTCGATTTGGGCAGCGCTTGGCTCTTCTCCGTCGAGCATCCATAAATAATTGGCGACGTGACCAAGTTTATCATTTGGACGAATTATCTCATATCCGTTTTGAAGCCGGTAAAGCATGGCGGTCATGACAGGCAATGCGGAAGTGAGTGCAATTGCCTGTTCATATGGAGACAATGAAACATATTCTTCATCATAATAAGCCGACAACAGAGTTCGCATATTATCCATGAGGGGAGCATTGACCGGCAGCTCTTCGGCAATCTTTTGAAGGTGCGCAGGAAGTGTCCGGTATTTCAGGAATTGGCGGCTTAATTCCTGGCTCTGATTTGCAGTCGGAAATTCTCCGTGCCACAGAAAATAAGCGGTTTCTTCAAAGGTTTTATCCTGGATCGTCTCTTCAACCAGGCTTCCCCGGTAGCGCAATTCACCTTTCTCCCCGTTTACCGAAGCGATTTTCGTCTGGACGGCCACTACATCTTTCAATCCTTTTTGGAACATGTGAATTCCTCCTTTTCTTAAAGTTTACCCGGCGATATTGATTATGAAAATTAATGATTTATAATTAAATCAATTTAAAATATTAATCGATAGGGAAGTGATCATTATTGACTTGGCCTGGTTAAAGACCTTTGCTGATGCAGCGGAAACACTGAATTTCAGAAAGACTTCCGAACGGCTGCTGATGTCGCAGCCGAGTGTAACTGTTCACATCCGCCTGCTGGAAGAGAGCCTCGGCGTGGTTTTATTCCAGCGGCAGAAGAACCGCGTGTCGCTGACGGAGGAAGGGAAGTTATTCAAGGAGGAAGCGGATCAGCTGCTGCGGCAGCTGGAGCAGAGTGTGGAAAAGATCCACTCGTTTGCGCAGGGCTACCGTAAGAAATGGGTGCTCGCGATTTCGCCTTTGATGGCGGAGACGGTGCTGCCTTATCTATTGAAGTCGTTTACGAAGCGGCATCCGGATTTGGAGCTGGTGATCCGGGTGGAGGAATCGGAAAAGATTGAAGCGCTGGTGGAGACCGGGGCAGTAAACGCAGGGATTTCAGCCATTCAGCCGATGGGCCGTGTGCTGCACAGTGAAGTGGTATATAAAGACGAGCTGGTTTTTGCCGTGCCGCGGGACGCTTACGATGATGAGTCGGGGCCGGTCATTTCCGATGAAGCGATGCTGCGCTCCCACTATCTTTTCACGCATCATCATCCGGTATTCTGGGACGAACTGCTGGTGAAATTAAATTTGAAAGCACCTGGATTGAGGACGATGACAGTGACACAGGCGCATATTGCGAAACGTTTTATACAGGAAGGGCTGGGCGTATCCTTTTTGCCGAGGTCGATGGTGCGCCGGGAATTGATTGAAGGGCGCCTGTTGGAAGCGCATTTTGATTTGTTTCCGTTGCCCGAAGTCGCCACTTATTTTATTTGCAAAGAAAAGAATGATTTGGAAAAAGAGTTTCTGGAAAGGATTCAGGCGGTATATTTCGGTTAAGGGGGAAGCAGGATGATTATTGAACAGCCAGGTGTGCGATTGCGGTTATTGAAGCGGGAGGATTTCGAAACTTTATGGGAACTTTATACACCGGATATTTTCGAACATATGCTGACAAAAGTGGAGACGTTCGAGCAATTAGCGGACTGGTTAGAGGCCGGATTGAACGGATCGAATGTGCTGGTGTTTGCGGTAGAACAGCCGGACACGGGAAAAGTAGTCGGCACGACCCGTATTTACGGCATCGATGAGGCGAATAAAAGCTGTGAGGTCGGTTCAACTTTTTATGCGGAAGAAATGCATGGCAGCGGATTGAACAGCCGGGTGAAATATGCGCTGCTCGCTTATTGTTTTGAAGAGCGCGACATGATTCGTGTCCAGTTTAAAACAGACAGCGAAAATATCCGTTCGCAGAAAGCGCTTGAAGCCATAGGGGCAGTAAAGGAAGGGACGCTGCGCAACGAACGCATCCGTTCCACCGGCAAGCCGAGGGATGCTGTTGTCTATTCAATTATTGACCGGGAATGGCCGGCAGTAAAAGAATTACTGAAGAAACGGATGAATAAAAATACGTAATCTTGTACGGTTGAGCCATGTGGTTGGCAGCGGTTACAATGGGTTTAACTACTCAAGGGGGTATAAAAACATGAATAAATTAAATGTGTCAATTATTGGAGTTCCGATGGACCACGGGCAAAACCGCCGCGGAGTCGATATGGGACCGAGCGCCATCCGTTATGCGGGTGTTGTGGAACGCATCGAAAACCTGGGGCATACCGTCAAGGATGAAGGGGACATCCAAGTCGGCCACGCTGACGGGAAAATCGATACAGACACGAATCTGCGCAATATGACGGTCATCACTGAAGCCATGGAAGCGCTGGGCGAGAAAGTCCAGGCAGTTACGGAAACAGGCAACTTCCCATTGGTGCTTGGCGGAGACCACAGTATTGCTATCGGAACACTTGCGGGCATTTCACCGAACCATAAAAATTTAGGTGTGATCTGGTATGATGCCCACGCAGATATGAACACGAGTGAGACATCGCCGTCAGGGAATATCCACGGCATGCCGCTTGCGGCAAGCTTTGGCCATGGCCACGAAAACTTAACGCAGATCCGCGGCTTTGCGCCGAAAGTGAAGCCGGAAAATATTGTCATCATCGGTGCACGTTCTGTAGATCCGGGCGAACGCGAATTAATCCGTGAGCGCGGCATCAAAGTCTACAGCATGCACGAGATCGATAAGATGGGCATGGACTTTGTTATTGAAGATGCAATCCGTTATTTAAAAGAAGAACGGGGAACAGACGGTGTCCACTTGTCCCTTGACCTGGACGGCATCGATCCTCTGTATACACCGGGCGTTGGAACTCCTGTGCCAGGCGGCATCAGCTACCGGGAAAGCCATTTGGCGATGGAGATGCTGCATGATGCAGGAATCATCACATCCGCTGAATTTGTGGAAGTCAATCCGATTCTGGATGAAAAAAATAGGACGGCAGACGTGGCGGTGGCTTTAATCGGTTCATTGCTCGGCGAAAAATTACTTTAATTCAAAACAGGCGAAAGCCTGTTTTTTTTTATTTTCATCCAATTAAATGATGAAAGCGCATTCCTTAATTTCCGCTGAAAATTAGATGGATTTATTTGGGTAATATTTGATACGATAGAAAAGAGAAAAATAAATGAAACCTTTCTATAAATCATACGTATATAAAACATAGCCGCATAGGCGGAGGGAAATGAGATCATGGATGCGTTAGTGAACAAGAGAATAGCGAAAGTCATCAAAGGCGACCAGGACGCATTCGCAGAGATTGTAGAATTGTATCAGCACCAGCTGTATCAAATTTGCTATCGTATGCTCGGCAATAAACATGAAGCCGAAGATATAGCTCAGGAAGCTTTCATGCGTGCTTACGTCAATATTCATACATTCGATCAAAAGAGGAAATTCTCCACGTGGCTTTACCGCATAGCTACAAATTTGTGCATTGACCGGATCAGAAAGAAAAAGCCGGATTATCACCTTGATGCAGAAGTGCGTGGGGCGGAAGGTTTGAATATGTACTCGAGCATCGCCAACGACGACGAACTTCCCGAAGACGAATTGGTGAAGATGGAAGTCCAGGAGCGGGTGCAATATGAAATCAGCCGCTTGCCAGATAAGTACCGGGCAGCTATTGTATTGAAGTATATTGAAGAATTGCCGCTGGCTGAGATCAGCGAGATTCTGGATTTGCCGCTTGGGACTGTGAAAACACGCATACACCGCGGGCGGGAAGCCTTGCGGAAGCAATTAAGCAATTTGTAGGAGGCGAGCAGGATGAAGACGTGTCCGGATTACATCGTCCAGTATATGAACGATTATTTAGACGGTGACCTTGAACCATCCAAAGAACGGGTGTTGAAAGAAAATCTGGCGACCTGCCAAGATTGTCAGAAGATTTACCACGAATTGAACAAGACGATTGCATTCGTCCAGAGTGCATCCCATATAGAAGCGCCAAAGGGCTTCGTGGAAGCCACGATGAGCAAACTGCCGAAACAGAAACAGCGTTCAGGCGCGCAGCGCTGGTTCAAGCAGCATCCGCTTTTGACAGCAGCTGCGATTTTCTTCGTAATGATGAGCGCGGCGTTGTTCTCGGATTTCAATAATGATCAGCAGTTCTCCTTCACGAAGCAGCCGAATGTTATTGTAGAAGGGAATACAGTGATTGTGCCGGAAGGTGAAGTGGTGACCGGGAATATTAAAGTGAAGAACGGTAATCTGCGTGTCGACGGGGAACTCCATGGCGACGTTACCGTTGTGAACGGACAATATATGGCCTCCAGTGGTGTGATCACCGGTGAAGTGGAAGAGATAGACCAGGCTTTTGACTGGTTATGGTATAGCATTAAAGATGCCTTCAAAGACGCGGCTTCCATTTTCAGCAATGATGGCGCGATGATCGAAGAATAAAATCCGTCCCTTTAGGGGCGGATTTTTTAATGGCTGAAATTGTAATTGGATTTTTGCCTTCCGATTGTCGGAGCTGACCGGCCATTTCCGCTTTTCTATAAAGGCAACACTATCATGATTATGATATACTTATTTCATGCAGATGTAGAAAAGCGAGGGTTGCAGATGCCGTTTTTGGATAATATTACAAACCTAACACCACTCGAACTCATAATCAATGTAGCTGATATTTTATTAGTTTGGTTCGTTTTATATAAATTGATAACGATTATTAAAGGGACAAAAGCCGTTCAGTTATTAAAAGGGATTTTTGTCATCATCATCGCTCAATTGATCACGCAGGCATTGAATCTGCAGACGCTTGGCTGGATCATGCAGGAAGTGCTCAATTGGGGTTTTCTGGCAATCATCATCATCTTCCAGCCGGAATTGCGGCGGGCGCTTGAACAGCTGGGGCGTGGAAAGCTGTTTTCCAGCAGCACGCTGAATGAAGAATCGGAGCGCAACCGGCTGATCGAAGCCATGACGAAATCCGTGAGTTACATGGCGAAAAGGCGTATTGGCGCATTGGTATCCATTGAACGTGAAACCGGATTGAGTGAGTATATCGAAACAGGAATACCCTTGAACTCAGACATTACGTCAGAGTTGATGATAAACCTCTTTATCCCCAATACACCTCTGCATGATGGAGCCGTTATCGTCCAGAAAAACAAGGTGGCCGCGGCCGCGTGCTATCTTCCTTTATCGGAAAGCCCGTTCATTTCCAAAGAACTTGGAACACGCCACCGTGCAGCTCTTGGAATCAGTGAAGTTACAGATGCCATTACAATCGTTGTTTCGGAAGAGACGGGCGCCATCAGTCTGACGGCGAATGGCGATTTGCACCGCAACTTGTCACTTGAGGATTTTGAAGTGAAACTGCGCCGTATCTGGTTTGGCGAAGAACAGCAGAATGATACTTCTTCATGGTGGAACTGGAGGGGAAAAAAGAATGGATAAAATGATGGATAACCCCTGGTTTTTGAGGATTACCGCATTATTGCTAGCCTTTCTTATGTTCTTTTCCGTAAAAGCGGAAGAAGAAAACAATAATTCAGCGGCCAGCAATACGATGACTGAAATAATCGAAGATGTGCCGCTCGAAGTCTATTACGACGATACAAGCCTGATGGTCAGCGGTGTGCCGGCGACTGTTGACGTCCAGATTACAGGGCCTAACAGGGAGGTCCAAACAACACAGCAAATCAAAGATTTTACTGTCTTTGTAGACTTGCGCAATCTGCCTCTTGGAGAACATCGCATCCGAGTGCAGACAGAAAATATTTCTCAAGAATTGGGTGTCCGGATCGACCCGACTTTTTTGGATGTCATGATTGAAGAACGGGTCACCCAGGAATTCAAAATCGATGCGGAACTGAATGAACGGCTGATCGCGGAAGGCTATGTACTGAAGAGCATATCTGCCGATCCTGATACAGTGACCGTCAGCGGACCGAAAAGCGTCATTGATTCCATCAGCTTTGTAAAAGCGACGGTGACGGAAGAGCCGGGCTTGGATTCGTCCGTGACAAGGGAAGCGAGAGTCCGTGTGCTGGCCAATGACCTGACGAAACTGGACAATGTAACAATCGAGCCGGAAGTGGTGGAGGTCGAAGCTGTGATTGAAGAGTACAGCCGAGAAATACCGATATCACTGACCCAGACGGGAACGGCCCGCGAAGGGATCACCGTGGATGAAATTGAAACGGATGTTGATACCGTCAAGATTTCAGGGCCGCGGAATGTCGTTGACACAATCGAAGAATACGAAGTGGAAGTGAATATCAGCGGCGTGACCCTAACGGATACGGCGATTGAAGTGGAGCTTGCTGCTCCGGAAGGGACGAGCGCTGTAGAGCCGGGCAGCCTTATCGTGGACGCCGAAATCAGTGTCGATGAAACTGTGCTGATGCCGGAAGATGTCGGTTTTGGCCTGACAGATCCGGACGGCGCGCTTGGCCGGGAAATCTTTGAAAACCTTCAACTGGAAATCAGAGGACTGGAAGATGGCAATAAAGCCGATTTCCTCGATCCCGAAGATGGCCTTGTGTCTTTGATTGCTTATGGCACTGAAGAATTGCTTGGAAGTTTGAACTTGGAAGATTTTGTGGTATATGTAGATGCGGCGGAAAAAATGGGACAGCATAAACTGGCGGTTGCGGCAGAAGGAGTGGAAGAAGCCAAATGGCTTGTTTTCCCTTCGACTGCAACCATCCATATTAGATAGGCATTATTATCCGATATTGCATTGGATTTAAGGAGAGAATAACAGCATGGGTAAATATTTTGGTACAGATGGAGTTCGCGGCGTTGCGAATAGCGAATTGACACCGGAACTCGCATTTAAATTGGGCCGCTTCGGCGGGTATGTATTAACGAAAAGTTCGAAGGATAAACCGAAAGTTCTGATCGGGCGCGACACCCGTATTTCAGGTGAAATGCTTGAAGGCGCTTTGGCTGCCGGGTTGTTGAGTGTCGGAGCGGAAGTGATGCGCCTTGGCGTCATCAGTACACCAGGTGTTTCTTACCTGACACGCGTGATGAGCGCGGAAGCGGGCGTGATGATCTCAGCTTCGCATAACCCAGTCGAAGACAACGGCATCAAATTCTTCGGTTCTGACGGCTATAAACTTTCTGATGACCAGGAAGCTGAAATTGAAGCTTTGCTGGATATGGAAGAAGATACGCTGCCGCGTCCTACCGGCGGTGACCTTGGCGCCATCACCAGCTATTTTGAAGGCGGCCAGAAATACATCCAGTACCTGAAGCAGACCGTTGATGAAGAATTCGACGGCATTCACGTGGCACTTGACTGTGCGCACGGTGCCACTTCAACTTTGGCGACGCATGTATTCGCTGACCTTGACGCGGACATCACTTCAATGGGTGCTTCGCCAAACGGTTTGAACATCAATGACCAGGTCGGCTCCACACATCCGCAGAAGCTTGCGGAACTTGTCGTGGAGAAAAACGCTGACATCGGACTTGCTTTCGATGGCGACGGCGACCGCTTGATCGCGGTGGATGAAAAAGGCCACATTGTCGATGGCGACCAGATCATGTACATCTGCGGTAAATACCTGAAGTCTGAGGGCCGCTTGAATAAAGACACAGTCGTGTCGACAGTAATGAGCAATATGGGCTTCTACAAAGCGGTGGAAGCGAACGGCATGACCAGCGTGAAAACTGCAGTGGGTGACCGTTATGTGGTCGAAGAAATGCGCAAGAACGGTTATAACCTTGGCGGCGAACAGTCTGGCCATATCATTTTCCTTGATTACAATACAACAGGCGACGGATTATTGACGGGTCTTCAATTGGTGAACATCATGAAGGTCACCGGCAAGAAATTGTCCGAGCTTGCAGGTGAAATGACGATCTTCCCGCAAAAACTCGTCAATATCCGTGTAACTGACAAACATGCAGTGACGGATAACGCGAAAGTGGCTGCTGAAATCGAAGAAGTTGAAACTGAAATGAACGGCAATGGCCGTGTGCTTGTGCGTCCTTCCGGTACAGAACCGTTAGTGCGTGTCATGGTGGAGGCAGCTTCAGAAGAAGATTGCGAACGCTATGTAGAACGGATTGCAGAAGTAGTCCGTGCTGAAATGGGTATGAAATAATAAGAAAAGCGACAGCGCCCGTTAAGCTCTGAAAGGCATAAGACAATTTGGCGAAGCGGCGTCTTTTCAGCCGCACAGCCAAAGTGGCTTATGACCCGAAGAGCTGGGCCGCTGGAGTCTGGACAAAACTTCGCTCTTTCAAAGCCATCAGAAACTTTAAAATATCACCTTTTTTTATCCATTAATAATCTAAACCGCTCCGAAGCTGAAATGCTTTCGGAGCGTTTTTTAAATGGACGCATTGATAAAATTATCAGCAGCAACGCAAATATTTTTGTGTGCAGGCAGAGGTGAAAATCGAATTTTATCCTTTATTCGATATAAATACATATTTGTCTAAGGACTTAGGGACGATTGACTAAGGGAATTGGAAAAGGTATGATATAGTAGCCTGTTTAGGGCCGCATAAAAAGGGGGATAGTAGTAGAGCGTATTAAGGAAAATAGTTGAAGCGCCTGTACTGGGGAAATTGGACGGACAAGTCAGTTCCCAGTAGACGAGGAGGAGGATTATCGAGATTTCGGCGGATACCTCCCGGCCGTGAAGCCCGGTCGTTATGTTCATCTTCAAAGCAGCTGAGTGATCAGCTGTACAACAGGATGAATGGGCTCGAGCATGCGTCCGCGCAAAATGGCGAACGCTCTTTTTGATATTGAAAAAATTGGAGGACTATAATTATGTGTGGAATTGTTGGGTATATTGGAGAAAAAGATTCAAAAGAGATCTTATTGAAAGGCCTTGAGCGTCTGGAATACCGCGGCTACGATTCAGCGGGTATCGCTGTGCGCAACGGCGAAGGCATTACAGTGTTCAAGGAAAAAGGCCGCATCGCGGACCTGCGTGGAGCTGTTAACGGCGACGTGACTGGAAATACGGGAATCGGGCATACACGCTGGGCAACGCACGGTAAACCAAGCCAGGTAAACGCTCACCCGCATCAGAACACATCAGACCGTTTCACGATTGTGCATAACGGCGTAATCGAAAACTATCACCACCTGCAGCGCGATTATTTGGCTGATGTGGAAATGGAATCTGATACGGACACGGAAATCATCGTTCAATTGATCGGCAAATTCGTTGAAGGCGAAGGCATGACGACGCAGGATGCTTTCAGCAAAGCTTTGAAATTGATGAAAGGTTCTTACGCGATTGCATTGCTTGACGCTGAAGAAGCACAAACGATTTTCGTCGCGAAAAACAAGAGCCCATTGCTTGTCGGCCTTGGAGAAGATTTCAACGTTGTAGCATCTGATGCTATGGCAATGCTGCAAGTGACAGACCAATTCGTTGAATTGATGGACAAGGAAATCGTGATTGTCCGCAAAAACAGCGTGGAGATCCTGACGCTTGAAGGTGAAAAAGTGGAACGCGAACCGTTCACTGCTGAAATCGATATGAGCGATATCGACAAAGGCACATATCCTCATTATATGCTGAAAGAAATCGATGAGCAGCCGGCAGTGATGCGCAAAATCATCCAGGCTTACCAAGGCGAGGATGAGAAATTGACGATCCAGCCTGAAATCCTTGATGCTTTGCAGGAAGCTGACCGTCTTTACATCATCGCGGCGGGTACAAGCTATCATGCTGGGCTGATCGGCAAGGAATATCTGGAGAAAATGGCGGGTATTCCAGTGGAAGTGCATGTAGCGAGCGAATTTGGCTATAACATGCCGCTTCTTTCCGAAAAACCGTTGTTCGTCTTCATTTCCCAGTCGGGCGAAACGGCTGACAGCCGCCAGGTATTGGTGCGCATCAAAGAACTTGGCCACCCGTCATTGACGATCACAAACGTTGCGGGATCGACTTTGTCACGCGAAGCTGACCATACATTATTACTTTATGCAGGACCGGAAATTGCTGTAGCGTCAACAAAAGCCTACACAGCCCAATTGGCGGTATTGGCGATTTTGGCAGCTGTGACAGCAGAAGCGCGCGGACGCGACCTTGGTTTCGATCTTGTGCAGGAAATGGGTATTGTGGCGAACGCCATCCAGGCGCAAGTCGATATGAAGGAAGAAATCGAGCAATTGGCGCATGATTTCCTTTCGACAACACGCAATTGCTTCTTTATCGGCCGTCTGATGGATTATTTCGTCGGCCTTGAAGGCGCGTTGAAGTTGAAAGAGATTTCCTATATCCAAGCGGAAGGCTTTGCCGGCGGCGAATTGAAGCACGGTACGATCGCTTTGATCGAAGAAGGCACGCCTGTCATCGCGCTTGCGACACAGGAATCCGTAAACTTGAACATCCGCGGCAACGTCAAAGAAGTGGCGGCGCGCGGCGCAAACACCATGATCATTTCAATGGAAGGCCTGAACGAAGACGGCGACAGCCACGTCCTTCCGACAGTGCATGAGCTGTTGACTCCGCTTGTGTCGGTTATTCCGCTCCAGCTGATCAGCTATTATGCAGCACTTCACAGAGACTGTGACGTGGATAAGCCGCGTAACCTGGCGAAATCCGTTACGGTTGAATAAAAGCGAATAAAGCAGAGCCGGATCCTCAGAGGTCCGGCTTTTTTGTGCTGTCAGATTTAAAAACGAAAAAAACAGACCAGGAATCATATCCCGGTCTGTTTCGCTTATTGATTTTATTACATTCTGCCGTAGCCAGTGAAGTGGTCTCCCCAATATGGGCCGAATACGTCAACGACTTCTACTCCGCCGTTATTGGCAGCGACCATTTTGCCGTTTCCGACATAGATGCCGACGTGCGAGATTCCTGCTTTATACGTGCCGGAGAAGAAAACCAGATCCCCTTGTTGTGGAGTGCTGACTTTCGTCGCCATGTTATAGTAGCCGGCTGCGCTTGTGCGGCCTACGTTGTGTCCGGCTTTGTTCAGTGTATAGGCGATAAATCCGCTGCAGTCAAATCCTGCCGGTGATGAGCCGCCCCATACATATGGAACTCCGATATATTGCTGTGCAATCGATGCGATCGAAGAAGTGGGATTGCTTACCTGCGTTACTTGCGGCGCTTTCGTGCTGCTGGATGCTGCAGAAGAACCTGCGCTTGTCTGGAATGTTTGGCCCGGGTAGATCATGTGTCCGGAAATGCCGTTGATGCTTTGCAGGCTTGAAACCGTAGTTCCATAATCCTGTGCGATTTGCCAAAGTGTATCTCCAGATTTCACTTGGTGTGTAGCTGCGCTAGTAGGTGCAGCAATGGCAGATGAAAGGGCAACAGTTGCAGTAAAGGCTAGTAGTGCTTTTTTTGTTTTTCTCATTTTCCGCTCCTTGTTTATCTGGAATTCACTGAATTCATATTGTTGAATAGTGATTCTCGTATTGTATTTATTAAACCAAAATGTCTAAGGGGTTATTAATAATCTGATGCTTCTTATCACTTATCTTTGAAGCCTTGATTAGTGTAGCATGCGGTTTTGGTGAATTAAACCCTTGTAATGGTTTTGTGAACGCATTTAAATATTTTGATATATTTTTGATATATTATATCTTTGTATAATATAAATGAGTTATACAAATAAAACACTCTCCTATCGTTAGCGTGACAGGATTCTAAAAAGAGAATCAGTAAAAAAATAAGTTCAGGCCTGTAAAAATACACTTGTGAATTTACATTTAGTGGATTGATTATTTCAAAGATGAAATGTGGTTTTCTCATTTCCCGCCTGAAATTTGAAGTGAGATTGAAGAAAGAACAGCAGTCTTTGAATTGTAAAATTCAGTATTTTTGTATTTTACTGGGCTTTCGGATGGTATGATTAAGTAAAAAAGGAGGGCTTTATAGATGAATTGGGCAGTTTTAAAAGACGGCAGAACAATGCTGGGACTGGTATTGTCCGTTTTATTGAGTGTAGGAGCGATTGTGCTGGCGGTATATGATAACGGTTATTGGGTTGTACTGTCTGTAATAGCGATGATTGTACTTTCCACCAGTATTGCCAAAGCTGATAAAGTGACGAAACAAGGGTAGGAGGCAGCCGCATGGAAAATCAGGCGTATGTGGATTGGGGCGGACATATCGTCAGGCTCAGCTGGGAACCATACAGAAAGATGGAGCCGGCTGATATTGTGACGAGTGTCCACGGTTACTGCTTTTTTGAAGGGAAAGTGGTGCTCGTGCATGTTGGGGGCAGAGGGTTCAATGTTCCGGGCGGCCATATTGAAGCGCGGGAAAGCCCTGAAGAAACTCTGCACCGCGAAGCGTATGAAGAGGCTTACGTCAAAGGGGATATAAGCTATATCGGGGCGCTTTGCGTGGATCATACAGAAAACGTGAAGTTTGAGGGAAATGGTAAATATCCGCGGATTGGCTATCAATTGTTCTACCGGATGGACATCACGGAATGTCTGCCGTTTCTTCGGGAGCACGAGACCCTGACGCGCATTTGGGTGGAGCCGGAAGAAGTCCCATATGTGATGGATGACCATGAAACCGCGTTATTGATATTGAAGGAAGCAATGAACAGCAAGAGCGAAAGCGGAGTGACTGTGGTAAATGAAATTGGAAACTGAACGGTTGATGATCAGCCCGTGCACGGATGATATAATTCCGGTGCTGAAAGAGCAACAGTACGAAAACGGGCCGCAGGTTGCAAATCACCTGAAGCAATTGGCGGAAAATCCTTCCATCCTTTATTGGGGGCCGTGGCTTGCGATTTTGAAAGCGGACAACACGATTATCGGGGACCTGGGATTCAAAGGCGCGCCGGATGATAAAGGTGCCGTGGAAATCGGCTATGGTCTGCTGGGGAAATACCGGGGCAAAGGATATGCGACCGAAGCGGTTGCGGCTCTGGTCGACTGGGCATGGAAGCAGGAAGGCATACATAAGATCAAAGCGGAAACTCTCGTGGATAACCAGGAGTCGATGCGAGTGCTCGAAAAGCTTGGCATGAGAAAAGTGGCTGAGAGCGAAGAATTGGTTTATTGGGAGATAACTGGGAGTGAGCAATAGCTGAAGAAATGAAGGGATTTTCCTTATACTGAAAAAATGGATTTGTAAATTATTTTACAATTAATGGCTTAATTGCCTGTCTTAAGTACGAAAATTTCGCCAGGCGAAATATCTGAATATAGTATATGTTATAATTTTAGGGCAAGTGTTTTTATTCCTTCGGGCGTCAGCGCCTTGAGAGGGATGGAGCCACCTGCTTTTTTATATGCTTTGAAATCATAAACAGAAAGAAGAGGATAATATGAGATCTGAGATTACCGCAGATCAGGAAGTACATGACAGGCATTATAAACCAGAAGCAGAACCAACCAAAGATTATACGTTCGACCGGGTACCGCGGGAAGAACGGAACATGGGCTGGCTGAGCATCACGAATATTACGTTCGGCATTGCCACCGCCATTTTCTATTTCCAGATGGGCAGTGTAATGGCACTTCAGTTCGGAGCGGCAAACGCCATGATTTCGGCTGTCTATGCCATTATCGTCGCAGGAATCATCGGTTCGATCATCGTTTACTTATCGGCTAAATCAGGTATGAACGTCAATTTATTATCCCGCGGAGGGTTCGGTTATATCGGCGCCTCACTCACCTCATTAATTTACGCATCGAATTTTATCATGTATTGTGCTTTTGAAGGCATGATTCTGGTATCCGCAATCCATGCATACTTTCCTTCCATCCCCTTATGGATTTTGATTGTCGTCTTCGGCACATTGGTCATTCCGTTGAACTGGTTTGGCATCAAACAATTGGACAAGCTCCAAAAATGGTCGCTGCCGCTGTTCGGCATCTTTTTGATCGCGGCAATCGTTGTCGCCTTCAACCGGACGTCCGTATACGACGGGAATTTTTGGACATATATGCCTGAAGGTGTACAAATCGGCGGAACCGCCTTATTATTGTGCATCGGCATGCAGCACGGCATCATGGGGCTGACAGCGTTGATCGCTTCCGATTACGCGCGTTTCCTGAAACCGCAAGACCTGAAAATCGGCTCCATCGCCATCGGGTTCATCCCGCAGATTTTCTGCTTCGGCGTCATGGGCGGCCTCGGCATCTGGTTCGGCGTAACCATAGGCGAATCAAACCCGGGCGTCTACATCGTGGTGCTGCTGGGACTTGGCGGGGTGCTGTTTACGACACTGACGCAGGTCCGCATCAATATTACGAATATCTACAGCAGTTCCCTGTCGCTGTCGAGCTTTTTCGAGAATATGTTCCGGTTCACACCGGGCCGGCGCTTCTGGGTAGTGGTCGCGGGAGTCGTTGCCATGGCATTGATGCTTGGCGGCATCATCGACCATCTGGATACGGCGATGACATTCCAGGGCGTCGCGCTTATGACCTGGGCTTCGATATTGGTGACGGATGCACTGGTCGTGAAAAAATGGCTCAAGATCGGTCCCCGCTACTATGAATCCGAACAATCGAATTTGTATAAATGGAATCCTGTCGGCGTCGTTTCACTGCTGGTGCCGACAATTATCGGCACGATAGCGGCACTCGGCTTCATGGGCACGTTCCTGCAAAGCACAGCCGCCTTCTTCGCCGCGCTGCTGGCAGCTGCCATGACGATAGTGCTGGCTGTGGTGACAAAAGGCCGGTATTATCAGAAGGCGGAAGCAAAAGATATTCCAAAAGAAGATTATATTGCTTAATGATAAAAAAAGGAACAGCTTCCGTTATTACTACGGAAGCTGTTTTTCTTTGGATAGAGGAAAACAGGCGGACTTCGGAGAAAGAGAATAGAAAGTAAATCGGTGTAACGGGAGGAATTTGTTTGGAACTGACGCATATTCGCTTATTGGTGGACAATTACAAGGAATGTTTTTTATTCTACCGGAATGTTTTGGGTTTCAAGGTTTCTTGGGGAGATGAAAATTCCAATTATGCGGACTTTGAATTTGCGGGAGTAAAATTGGGCTTGTTTGAACGGAAGCAGATGGCCGATGCAATCGGAGCGGAATATCATTTGCTGCGGAAACGGTCAGATAAAGCCGCGCTTATTTTCAAAGTCGATGATGTGGAGGAAAAGTACCGGGAACTTCAGAAAAAAGTCGACTTTATCACCAAGCCGACCGAACAGGAAGACTGGGGTATTAAAGTGGCGCATTTTCGGGATCCTGCCGGGAACTTGCTTGAAATTTATGAAAGCCTCCCGGCACCCCGATAATGGGGATGGGTACAGTGTATTGAATAAAATCAGACTGTTTATGAAGGGGTGGCGTTAATGACCGGGATTGATAAAAACGGCCGTCTTGACGAAGAGCCGTTTGCTTATCAACTGACGAAGAATCATACGGTGCTGATCAGTTATGAAGGGAAGACAGTAGTCACGCTGAAAGGGAAAGAGGCTGAACGGCTGTCTGCAAAGCTTGCAGCAGCGAAGGGTAATCATAAACAAGAGCAGTTGCTGCTGGCGAAAGCGACAGGGAATTTTAAGCGGGGCAATGAAAAGAGCGCCAAGCCGAAATGGTAAGGAATAAGTTGAAGGTGAAAAGCGGGATCCAAAGGGGTTCGGCTTTTTTATTATCCATGAGGGTTAAGGTTAAAGGGTTTTCAGCCGATAATAAACAATAAATGACCGTCATTGGGGGAGTACCGTGGAACGTGTGGAGAATTTGGAATTGCAGGTTCAGGAATTATTGAAGCTGCTGGAAGCCGCAAAACAATTGAATTCAAATTTGGAGATAGAAGAAGTGTTCCAGAACATCCTGCTGCAGATGGTGACGATGATCGGCGCCGAGGCAGGGACGCTTTGGGTGCTGGAGCAGGACGGCGAAGAAATCAAAGTGGTCGCGGCTTACGGCGAATCGGCTGACAAAATCGTTAATATCCGGCTGAAGAAAGACGAAGGCATCGCCGGCAAAGTGATTATGAGCGGTGAACCGGTGCTGATCCGCAACGTCAAGGAACATCCCGACTGGTCAAACCGGGTGGATGAATCGAGCGGCTTTGTCACGAAGTCGATGATTACGGTGCCGCTCACGGTAAAAGGCAAGGTGCTGGGGTCGCTCCAGCTTTTGAATAAGAAGCAATGCGATTATTTCAATGAAGCGGATGTCTCCCTGGCTGTGGCGCTTGCCAGCCAATCGGCGATGGCGCTCCACAACAGCCAGATGTATGACGAACTGCAGCAGATGTTCCTCAGTATGATCCGGACTCTGGCTAAAGTGCTCGACGCACGGGACCCGTATACAGCGGGGCATTCGGAGCGGGTGGCCAATTATTCGGTATGGATCGCCGGCAAGCTAGGCATGGAGGCGGACCGGAAAAAAGAATTGTATAAAGCGGCGCTCCTGCATGACGTGGGGAAAATCGGCATCCCGGATGATATCCTCCGCAAGCCCGACAGGCTGACGGCAGAGGAATACGAAGCGATTAAGTTACACACCGTAGTCGGTGCCGACATCCTGTCGAATATGGAACCGAAAAAAGCGGTGGCGGATGTCATTCAAACAGCCCGTTCCCATCACGAACGCATGGATGGCAGCGGCTATCCGGATGGACTGAAAGGGGAGGAGATTTCCCAGTTCGCGCGCATCGTCGGCGTCGCGGATACATTCGACGCCATGACAACAGCCCGTTCTTACAGCAAAGGGCTGCCATACAGGGACGCGGCGGCAGAGTTGATCCGCTGCAAGGAGACGCTTTTCGACAGTGCCATCGTCGACGCGTTCACAACGGTCCTGGCGGAAAGCGATTATGATTTGACGCAATACGAAGCGGATCATAAAAAAGAGTACCGCTTATGAGCCAATTCGATTTATTGTTGATCGGACATTTAATCGGCGATTTTTTACTGCAAACATCATGGATGGCGAAGAATAAAGCAACGAAATGGCTGCCTTTATTGGCGCATGTCACGGTATACACGGCAGTGGTCGGCGTTTTCGGAATGATGTCAGGCGGATTGTCGCTTGCGGCACTTGCGTTAATCGCCGTGAGCCACATCATATTGGACAGAAAGACATTCGTATCGTTTTGGGTGCGCAATGTGCAGACGGCGAAAGGTCCGGAACAGGCATGGCTGTGCATAATGGCCGACCAGATTTTTCACATCATCATCTTAGCGATTGCCATCGCTATTTCGTAGGAGAGTGACGCATGAATTTTGCACCGAAAGTGTTTACGATGGAACGCGTTTATAAATTGAGCAAGGAAGAAGTATGGGGATTGCTGGCGGATAACGACCGGATGAATCAGTATATCGGGCTTTTTCCTGTCTCATTCACTGCGGTGAAAAAAGAGGGGCAGGGCGTTTTCTACAGGGAAGCGAGCGCGACTGCAGCTGGTATAGTTCCGATGAAGTGGCAAGAGCTCCCTTTCCAATGGGAAGAGTTCAAAAAGTACCGGATCGAGCGCCGCTATATCAGCGGACCGTTCCGTTTCTATACCTGGACGATTGAGCTGTCCGAGAAGGCGCAGCATTCAGCTGAAAAGCAGACAACGGTGCGGCTCACGATGGAATTCATCCCGAAAAACATGCTGGGCATCGCGGCGATTTACGCTGTGGCGGTTCCGACTATGAAAAAAGCGTTGGATTACCTGGGTGATTTCATCACATCCGGCGCGCAAAAACTGCACGAGGCGCCTCAGAAAACCGCTAAACACAAAGTGGATCTGGATGAACTGGAACGTCTTGAAAAAGTCCTGAAAAGCTGGCCAGTCGAAGATGCGAAAGTCGATTTGCTGCACCGGCATCTCGTGGAAAAAAGCGACCACGACGTGGCATTGATGGAACCATTTGTGCTGGCTGAGCAATGGCAGGCGGATCCGGATGAAGTGCTGCGTCTGTTCCTGTATGCGACCAAATCCGGCATTCTTAATCTGAGCTGGAATATGATCTGCCCGAATTGCCGGGTGTCCAAGTCGGCGACTGCTTCACTGTCCGGCATCACTGCCGGCTTCCACTGTGATTTATGCGGCATCAATTACGACGCCAGCTTCGATCAATTTGTCGAACTCCAATTTTCTGTTCATCCGGCGGTCCGGAAAGCTTACGCGGAAGTGTATTGTGTCGGGGCACCGATTTTCACGCCTCATGTCAAAGTGCAGAAAATAATTGAACGAGGCAATTGTGCGCGCTTTCCAGTCCCGGATTCGGAAGGGCGATGGCGGCTGCGCGTGCTGCAGACGAACGAAATGGTGAATGTCGAACGGGCGGCCACAGAAACGGAAACGGCTATCGGATTTACCGCTGACGGCTGGTCGGAACCCCGCTTGCTGCCGGTATCGGAACTCACTGTCCACAACTCGAGTGACCGGGACATCGTTGTGGTATTGGAGCAGGCGGACTGGAGTAAAAATGCCGTAACGGCGGCCAAAGTGACAGCGATGCAGGAATTCAGGGATTTATTTTCATCCGAAATCCTGTCGCCGGGCCAACAGATCGGCATCGATCATGTGACGATCCTCTTCACCGATTTGCAGGGCTCGACTTCGCTGTATGAAACGGTGGGTGACGCGAATGCATACGGCCAGGTCAATAAGCATTTCGATTACCTGACTGATTGGATCGGGGAAAATGGAGGCAGCGTCGTGAAAACGATCGGCGACGCTGTGATGGCGGTCTTCCATTTGCCGGAGGACGGCTTGCGCGCAGCACTTGATATTCAAAAGAATCTCGTGGAATTCAATAAAGACAAAGAAGGTCCCATCATCCTGAAAGTCGGCTTATACAGCGGACCGGCCATTGCCGTAACCTCAAATGACCGGCTCGATTATTTCGGGCGCACCGTCAATCTGGCGGCGCGCATCCAAGGACAGGGAGCAGGTGGCGACATCATTATCAGCCGTGATTATCTGGATCAGCCGAAACTTCGCGCCATTGTGGAGCGGGATGGCAGCAGAGTGGAGACATTCCCTGCGAAACTGAAAGGGATTGAGGAGCAGGTGGAACTGGTGAGGGTTTGTGTGGGAGCCAATGAAGTGGAAGCCATTATTGAAGAGCCTGTCAGTTCGATGAATTAGAAGAAAATTGAATAACGCACATGCAACGTCTGACTGACAGATAACGTCCTTAAGAATAAGAGCTCGTTCCATCAAATAAATCCCAATCAGTCAGAAGGAATGCATATATGTTAAAACTACTTTTATTTTTGGCGTCAATCACTACAGCCATCGTTCACCTTTCGATATTCTTAATTTGGCTTTTTGACTGGACAATATTAACGACAGAGACAGGCCTGATCACCTGGGGCGCATCCATTGCAACAGGTGTGCTGATTTACGCACTTTGCCGCAAATTCATCGATGCTGATAAATGTGGCATTTTTACAAAACGGCTTATATTCACTTCGACTTTGATGACGGTGGCTTTAGCCCTTCTTTCGGCAGTCATCGAAATTGCCGTGCGTTCGATGCCTTAATTTCAAATGGAGAACTTTCACCACAACTCAAAACTTATAATCGTGTCAAAGCATCCCTTGCTGTTAAGGGATGCTTTTATTTTTGGATAAAATTTTCTGCAAAATAGATTGACAACCCGAAAAAGTATTTGATACTGTGTATATGAGTATAAACAGTATAACAGTTAAAAGGAGTGTTTATAAATGAATGAATGGAAAGAGGCTTACCGGCTGGCGGCATTTGAATTGAAAGCTTCCATGAAAAGCTTTTTGCTGATCCTGGCCTTCTATACTGCCATGAGTTTGACCGTTATGATGTCATTTGATATTTATCTCAAAGGCGATTTTCGCTATTTTGATCTGCTGTACCTGCTGATTTTCTTTCTGTTTCCGGCCTGGATGAAAAACAAGGAATTTCAGATGCAGAAGTTAAGCGGGGATTTATGGACAGTGCCGTCGGTCGTCATGCTGCAGCAGCTGCCGATTTCAAAAGAAGCCATTATCAAGAGCCGCTTTATCATCCATGCGGTGTGTTCGTTTCCGTTACAGCTCGTCCTGCTCATCGCGATGCCGATCATGTCAGAAGAATTCAGGAACTACATGACGCCGGTCACTTATCCTGTTTTCGTCCTGATTTGGCTGTCGCTGGCAATTGCCATCGGTTTTATCATGGCTGCCAGTGAAGCGGGAGGCAATTTCAAGAAAAAAGCCATCGTTATGTCATTCATCTATGTGCTGGGGGGAACAGCTGCAGTTTTCTTCCTTGTTGCAGTAATCGCGAATGACGGGTTTATTCTCTTGACGATGCAGCTGGCCGGCGACTGGCCTTTCCTGTCGGGCATAATTGCGATTGTCCTGGGCATCGCCGGCTGGAAATACTGGCAGTGGGATATGAAAAAAATGATGAAGAAGACGGATTATCTGTGAGAGGGGGGCTTGAGTTTGCTGCCGATACGCTTATCCAAGGATTCTCGTGAACCCATTTACCATCAAATCGAAAAACAATTGAAGGCGCTGATTGCCGGCGGACATTTACCTGCCGGCACGCCGCTTCCATCGATCCGCGCGCTGTCGAAAGACCTGGAAATTAGCGTCATCACCATACGCCGCGCCTATCAGGACCTGGAATCCCAAGGGTTTATTGAAACACTTCACGGCAAAGGGACCTTTGTCAAAGAAGTGCAAAACGCGATGAAACAGGAAACGATGACAGCTTCCGTCCGGGCTGAGTTCGAGCGCGCCATCCAAAATGCGATGGATTATGACTATACCGTGGATGAAATCAAAGAAGTTTTTGCAGAGACACTGAACAGACTCGGGAAAGGGGAATGACAAATGCCTTCATGGATTGAGATAAAAGATATCAGTAAAAGGATTGATGATTTTCAGCTCGGGCCTGTCAGTCTGTCGATCGAGCCCGGCACCATTACGGCGCTGGTCGGCAATAACGGTTCCGGAAAGAGCACGCTGCTGAAAATCCTCATGAATTTGGCGAACGCGGACAGCGGAGAAATCCGGGTATTGGACAAGCCAGTCGCTGGAGAGGATGAAAGCTGGAAACGCCATGTCACCTTCCAGCCGCAAAACGCGATCGGCTGGAACGCCTATACCGGAGAAGCTTTGAAAAGACTGATCGCGCCGCTATATTCAAAATGGGATGACAGGCTGTTCGAACGCATGATCAAGCTATTCGAAATTCCGCTGAACCAGCGTTACGGCAAAATGTCCCCAGGCATGCAGCAAAAACTGAGCTTGTCGCTAGCGCTGCCGCGCAACACCGACATCCTGATACTGGATGAACCGACGGCATCACTTGATATCCCGTCGAAGAACCTGTTCACCGAGCTGTTGGTCGAGTGGATGGAACAAGAAGACCGTGCCATCATCATCACGACCCACCAAGCGGATGATCTCCGGAAACTCGCAGATTACCTGTTCCTGATGCGGAACGGGAAAGCGGCCGGTCATTACGAGAAAGATGAGCTGGCGACAAGCTATCGTCGTTACTGGCTGAGCGCGATGCCGGCGGAGATGCTGCCTGGAGAACTCTCACGTTCCGGCAACGAATTGATATCGGCCGACTCTGACGCTACGGAACAGTATTTATTGGACCAAGGTATTGAAACTATTGACGATAAATCATTGGAACTGGAAGAAATCATCAGCTTGCTGCTGAAATAGGATACGGGAAAGGATGAGGAGAATGGAAACGATGCTGACTGTCGAAGGTCTGGGAAAATCGTTCAAAGACAAACAGATCATCTCGAATATTTCCTTCGAAGTGAAAAAAGGGGAAATCATGGCGCTGCTCGGGCCGAACGGAGCGGGGAAATCCACGACGATCCGCAATATCATGGGCATCATGTATCCCGATGAAGGATCGATCACATTCCATAACAGTAAAGGGAAAGGGATCCCGCGGAATAAAATCGGCTACCTGCCGGAAGAACGCGGGCTCTATAAGAACGTCAAAGTCATGGATATCTTATTGTATCTGGCGGAATTGAAAGATTATCCGCTCGACCGCGCCAAACAGCGCGCGCTCGATTATTTGAAGAAGTTCGGCCTTGAAGGAAAAGATAAAGTCTCTGTTGAAGAACTGTCAAAAGGGATGGGACAGAAAGTGCAGTTTATCGCAGCCATTATTCATGAACCGGAACTGCTGATCCTGGATGAGCCGTTTTCAGGGCTCGATCCGGTGAGCCAGGAACTGTTCAAAGAAGAAATCCGTTCACTGGCAGCAAACGGCACAGCGATCCTATTGTCATCCCACCAGATGAATCTCGTCGAAGAAATGGCGGACCGCTTGTTCCTGATCCACCGCGGTACGCGCGTCATCTATGGACCGCTCAGTGACGTTAAAAAGGAATACGCCAATTTCAAATGTACGATCAACGGAACCAACAGCTTGGCGCTGCTCGAAAGCCTGCCGGAAGTCGAGCGGGTCCAGCAGAACGGTGAATCGGCTGTGCTGTATTTGTCCAAACACATCCAGCCGGCTGTCTGGCTGAAAAACCTTCCAGCCGAACTGGACATCCAGGAATTGTCGATCGACCGGATTTCGCTTCATGAAATCTTCATCGATATCGCCACGGATAAAAATTTGCTGAAGGAAGGGGCTGAACTGCATGCGTAACACGATGAAAGTCGCCAGATGGGAAATCAAACGGAACCTCAAAAACAAATCATTCATTATCGGCATGTTCCTGACGCCGATCATCTTCCTGGCGTTCCTGTTGCTGCCGGATTTACTCAGCTCAGACGAGGAAGCGGCAACAACGAAAGTCTATGTCAACGAAGGGCTCGGCGTCTACGAACAATTGGAAGCGGCCGCGGCCAATACCGAATGGCAGATGGAACAGACGGACGTGACGGAACAAGAGGCGGAAGCGGCGCTTGGCACCGAAGAAGATGCCGCCTATGTCTTCATCGATGAAGAATCGGTCGAAACCGGCCAAGTCACGGTCTATACAAATGAAGAAACAAGTTCCGCTTTCATGGACGAAGTGCAGATTCTCGGCGGTCCATTGCAGATGCTGCAGATTGAACAGCTGGGCCTGACCCCTGAAGAAGCAGGGATTGTCGCGCAAGGAATCATCTTTGAAGACGCGGCTGTAGCATCGGACGACGAAGGCCTGTTCAGCGAAAGCATGCTGGAACGCGTGATTCCAGGTGCGTTCGCCGCAGTCGTGATGCTGTCCATCGTCTTCACAGGAATGGCGATCTTCCAAAGCGCATCCCAGGAGAAAAAAGATAAGATCGCCGAAATCATCCTGTCATCGCTGACACCGGCAGACTTGATGCAAGGCAAGATCATCGGCTATTTCGTCCTCGGACTCGTGCAAGTCGTCGTCTTTATCGTCATCGCGCTGCCGGTGCTCATCTGGAAAATCGACTTTCCGATCATCGAGTATCTGCTTGTGCCGGAGCTATTGGTGCTATTGCTCATTGCGATTCTCGGCTACCTGCTGTACGCGGCGCTGTTTGTCGGAATCGGCGCAACGATGGCCGACATGTCGACGGCCGGAAACTTCCAGGGCTTCGTCATGATGCTTCCGTTCAGCCCATTCCTGTTCATCGGTCCCGTATTCAGCGACCCGAGCGGGTTCTTTGCCCAACTCGGCAGCTATATCCCGTTTACGTCGCCGGGCGTCCTGATCCTGCGCCTGTCGCTGCTTGAGGAATGGCCGTGGGTGGAAATCATCATCGCCATCGCCGTTCTCATCGTCAGCGTCTGGATCTTCATGAAACTCGCCGGCAAAGTCTTCCAGACCGGCATTCTCATGTACGGCAAGAACGCGACGCCGGGTGAGATATGGAAGTGGATTCGGGCGTAATAAAATATCACGCTCGATTCGCGGTGAATTGTGCGGATATGTATCCGCCGAAGTGGCTGGAACAGGAAGAAAATTGATTTCGCTATGGTTTATATTGTGCTCTTGGGATAAGCTTTTCCTGAGAGTATTTTTTATTTGCCTGCATTTATAAAACTCGGGGGAGTGGGAGAAAGATGTTGTCGATTTTCAGAAAGAAATGTGCTGTGTGCAAAAAGAAGGCTGCAGAGCCACGGAAGTATTTCAATGAAGTGAATAAAGCGATTATTGTTTGTGAGAAGTGTGTGTTATACGCAGAGAGAAGAGCTTTCCGGAAGCGGACGGCGTAAACAGGAGGTAATAACAATGAACGAACTGCCAAATTGCCCGCAATGCAATTCCGAATATGTCTACGAAGACGGCAGCCAGCTCGTGTGCCCGGAATGTGCGCATGAGTGGACGCCGGGAGCGGAAAACGAAACAGCTGAAGAAGCGAAAGTGGTAAAAGACGCCAATGGCAATATCCTGCAGGACGGTGATTCTGTAACGGTTATCAAGGATTTAAAGGTGAAAGGCAGCTCGTCTGTCCTGAAGCAAGGGACGAAAGTGAAAAGTATCCGTCTGGTTGACGGAGATCACGATATTGATTGCAAAATTGATGGATTTGGCCCAATGAAATTGAAGTCGGAGTTTGTGAAGAAGGGCTAAGCGGAGAGGCTGGAGAAAATCCAGCCTCTTTTTTAGAGCAATAAAACCACTTTTCTTCTATTAATAAAATACAATCTCACAAAGTTAAAAAAATCTTGTAAAAATTTGCTGTTTAAAAGATTAAAGCTGTGTAAAAATAGGAACTAACAAAATAACAAAAAGAATCAAAGAGTTGAAGGGAGCATATCATGAAATTCCAAACTACCCGTTTCGGTGAAATAGAAGTAGCAGACACAAGCGTCATTACATTTACAAGAGGAATTCCCGGCTTTGACGAATACCGGAAATACGTACTGATCCCGGCCGACACAAAAGAAGAAACGCCGTTTTTCTTCCTGCAATCACTGGAAGCAGAGGACATCAGCTTTTTCCTTGTCGATCCGTTTTCATTCTTCCAGGACTATGACGTTAAAATTTCTGACCAGACCGTCGAACGTCTTGAACTCGAAGACCCATCCGATGCGCTTGTCCTGACAACGGTGACCGTGCCCGGCGAAATGCAGCACGCAACGACTAACCTCAAAGCACCGCTCGTCATTAACAACCGCAAGCAACTCGGCATGCAAACCGTGCTGGACAATAAAACCTACGAAATCAAACAGCCGCTATTCCAAGCTGAAGCAAGGAAGGTGTAAGCGATGCTCGTGTTAGGCAGAAAAAAAGGCGAATCGATTATTATTGATGACCAAATTGAAATCATTGTGACAAGCGTTGAAGGGGAAACGGTCAAACTCGGCATTGAAGCGCCAAAGCATATCACGATTCACCGGAAAGAAGTGTACCTGGAAATTCAGGAAGAGAATAAGAAGGCGATGTCGAATGTGATTGATATCGGGGATTTTTTGAAGATGAAGAAATAAAGAAAGCCTGCAGCTGCTCACGAAAATGAGCAACTGCAGGCTTTTTGCATAAGGGAGAAAAACTTCAGGCGATCTGTGGCTAAAACGGCTGTTCCTGAAACTTAGCCTCCGGCACACGCTTTATCAGCTCTTCCAGGAATCGTTCCTTCTCGAGAGGGGAGATTTTGACGCTGCCCATGAAAGCGGAGCGGTAAAAAATCTCGATGGCATCCCGCGAAGACAGCAGACGCAAACCGCTGTACATATCAGTGGTGGGTGACACCCGGCTGATCTCTTCGTACAGAATCCGTTTCCTGACTGGTCCGGCTTTCACGAATAGATGGTCTGGTTCGACATCATAGCGGATGTCGAACAGCATCCACAGCATGAACCCGGCGCAAAGAACAAATGTGCCAATCAGCATGACGGACGCCATGATAGGCATTTCATCTTCAATAAAAAAAGGGATGAAACAAGTGAGAGCCAAAATCAGCATTGCAGCGGAATTGAAGATTATATAGAAGCGGTCAATTTTGGAGTGGAAGGTCATGGGGGTTCACATCCTTTGAATCTTTATATCTTATACGGTTTCTGAGATAAAAAGATTCAGGAGAAAAGTTTTTAGATTTTTTTCAGTAAACGCTAAACATTTTCTAGCGCCCTCCGATAAAGATAGTGTAAGGAAGTTCAAACGGATTTGAACACCCTTGCAAAAAATAAAAACATTACACGGAGGTAATACACAATGATTATCAACAACAATATCGCAGCTCTTAACACTCACCGCCAAATGGGGTCTGTAAGCGGAGCAGCACAAAACTCAATGGAAAAACTTTCTTCAGGAATGCGCATTAACAAAGCAGCAGATGATGCAGCTGGTCTTTCAATCTCTGAAAAAATGCGTAACCAAATTCGCGGTCTTGACCAAGCACAACGAAACGCTCAAGACGGAATTTCTTTGATCCAAACGGCTGAAGGCGGATTGAATGAACAACATTCAATTCTTCAACGTGTTCGTGAACTGGTTGTTCAAGCCGGAAACGGAACTAACACAGATGATGAGCTTACAACCATCCAATCGGAAATCACCCAGTTAGTAGATGAAGTTGATAGTATTTCTGGACGCACTGAGTTTAACGGAAAAGAATTATTAACTGGAAACCCAACAATTACTCTGCAAGTAGGAGCTAATGGTGGTCAGCAGTTAGATTTAACTTTGACTGATATGAGCACTGAGTTAGGATCTGGTGCCGCTTCTAATACAGGGATTAGAACAATCGACGTAAGTGATTTCGATGATATTTTAGCAGGCGCAACGGGTGGATTTGATGATCAACTTGAAGTTGTTGATCTTGCAATTAAAGCTGTTTCAGATGAAAGATCAAAAATTGGTGCTGTTCAAAACCGTTTGGATCATACCATTAACAACTTGGCAACTTCTGCTGAGAACATGACTTCTGCAGAATCACGTATTCGTGACGTGGATATGGCAAAAGAGATGATGGACTTTACAAAGAACAATATCTTGACACAAGCTTCACAAGCAATGCTTGCTCAAGCAAATCAGCAACCACAAGCAGTGCTTCAATTACTAAGATAATTTGAATGATAAATCGTTAAATTAAAATTAATATTTTTAAGCTTGAGATGTCTAAATGGACTTAGACAAAAAATATATTACACGGAGGTAATACACAATGATTATCAACAACAATATCGCAGCTCTTAACACTCACCGCCAAATGGGGTCTGTAAGCGGAGCAGCACAAAACTCAATGGAAAAACTTTCTTCAGGAATGCGCATTAACAAAGCAGCAGATGATGCAGCTGGTCTTTCAATCTCTGAAAAAATGCGTAACCAAATTCGCGGTCTTGACCAAGCACAACGAAACGCTCAAGACGGAATTTCTTTGATTCAAACGGCTGAAGGCGGATTGAATGAACAACATTCAATTCTTCAACGTGTTCGTGAACTGGTTGTTCAAGCCGGAAACGGAACTAATACCGGTGATGAAACCGCAACTATCCAGTCAGAAATTACTCAATTAGTTGAGGAAATTGATAGTATTTCTGATCGCACAGAATTCAACGGCAAGAAATTATTGAATGGGGATATAGCTGAAACAGGAGCTGTGGGCGCAGAAGTTGCCGGATTGACATTGCAAGTCGGTGCTAATAAGACTCAGCAATTGGGTCTTAGTATCGCAAATATGGGTAGCGATCAATTAGGGACTACGACAGTGGCCGGCACAAGCTTAGATGACATTGATGTAGAAGATTTTTCATTAGCTACTCCAACAGCTGGCAAGAGTTTCGATGAACAACTTCAAATCGTTGACGATGCAATTAAACAAGTTTCAGTTCAACGCTCTAATTTAGGCGCCGTTCAAAACCGCTTGGATCATACTATTAACAACTTGGCAACTTCTGCCGAGAACATGACTTCTGCGGAATCACGTATTCGTGACGTAGATATGGCAAAAGAGATGATGGACTTTACAAAGAACAACATCTTAACACAAGCTTCACAAGCAATGCTTGCACAAGCGAACCAGCAGCCACAAGCTGTTCTTCAATTACTACGTTAATTTTAAGAAAAAATGGGAGCCTAATTTTAGGCTCCTTTTTCTATAAGGAGGAATCCCCTTGAATATTGCAGCGTTATCAGTGGCATTAAGCCAAATGAATGTAAGACAGGAAGCAACTGTTTCCGTTATGAAGAAATCGATGGATCAGGCGGAGTCAACTGGCGATAGCATCGTGAAGATGCTTGAGCAATCTGTTCAGCCACATATCGGCGGATCGGTTGATATAAAAGGATAAGCGTAAGATTAAATTGAAATTAAAGGAGCCATGGAATAATCCAAGGCTCCATTTTATATAGAGGAGAAAAGTTATGGACGACAGGATGTATAAAGAATTTCTGGAGTCACAGCTCCAATGGTCTAAAAATCAAATTGCTGTATTGGACGAAATGGAGAGCAAACTTCAGGAAATGAAGAAGATTGCAGAGTATGCAGCAGAAAATGATTTATCTTTTAATGAAAGAAAGAAATTGAATTCTCATCTCAAAGAACTTAGGAATGAATTCAGCTTTTTGGAAGCAAAGCGTTCTCCTCTCTAGGTGTAAAAGTACAGAATTACTTCCTTCCGAAGCGTCACATTTTCGGATCCCAGCGTCAGCCACAAATTGAAAAACATTTGTGTCTGTCACTGTGACGCCTAAAATAGAAATTCTTCTGCCACAATTATCCTATTCTTTTTTCTCTAATTCTCCTGTATGATAAATTCATGATTATACTGACAAAAGGTGTGTGACACTCGTGACAAGCCCAATTTCTTCAAATTGGTTCTACTATACAACAATGGCTTCCTTGGGCCAGGCTTCATCAGCGGCTAACCAAACTGGAAATTCCGCCAATCCGCTGAACGGTTCCGGCAATAATACCTCGATGTTCATGACGCTGTTAAGCTCCATGATGCAGGGCGGCGAGATGGATCCTTCCATGCTGGCCGCGTTGAACCCTACTGCTAGTTCAGACAATAGCCAGATGATGGCCCAATTGAATAATACATACAAGCCGATTTCTGTTTCGTTGCCTGCTTCAACGGCTCCAGCGGCTGCTGAGACTGTTGCCCAGCCCGCGGCGCCAAATTTAAAAACGGATTTAAGCTTCAAGCCGATTCAATTCCTCAAACTTGAAAATACGTTAGGCGGCAAATTGAGCGGCACTTCTGCCCATTTCATCAATGCTGGTAAAAAATATGATTTGGATCCTAATCTTCTGTCTGCCATTGCCATACATGAAACGGGTAATGGCACATCTCGTGCGGCGAATGAAAAAAACAACATCGCCGGCATGATGGGTAAAAATGGTCTCCGTAGCTACGACTCTATCGAAGAGAGTATTTTTGATATGGCCCGCAATCTTCGCCAAAATTACTTGAACGAAGGCAAGACCACTGTGGCTGCAATCGGTGCTAAATACGCTCCGGTCGGTGCAGGTAACGATCCAACTGGCCTCAATAACCACTGGGTCACCGGCGTAAATCGTCAATTGAACAAATTAACCTAAACAAAACCGTTTAAACTTAAACGGTTTTGTTTTATTTTTTGTTCTAATTTTAAGGTTCTACACTAAATGTTGGGGTGTTCAAACAATTTAGCCAAAAAAAAGGCACGCGATCTTCAACTTCTTTTATACTTGAAATGTCGAGTAACAAGTAAAAAAGAGGAGACGCGTGCACATGAATTTTACCATGAATATTCCCGGTTTAGAAGATGTAATCATCACAAAAATGGAACAGGTGGAGGACCGTGTGGCCCTGCATCTGGAGCTGGAAGTACAGCCTCACAGTTGCCTGCGCTGCCAGGAGAAGACCCGGCGCGTCCACTATTACCGGATCCAGAAGATCAAGCACCTCAAGTGGTTTGAACGCCTGACCTACCTGTTCTACAAGAAGAGACGCTACGTGTGCGGGGCGTGCGGCAAGAAGTTCGCCGAACAGAACACGTTCATCGCCCGCTACCAGCGGTTCTCGAAAGAGTGGAACCAGGCCGTCCAGGTGCGGAGCGTCAAAGCGAAAACATTCAAGGAAGTGGCCGGGCAATACGGCGCTTCCGCTTCGACCATCGTCCGGCGTTTCGACCTGGTGGCGCTGCAGGAAGTGACTGAAACGACAAAATTGCCGCGTGTCATCGCCATCGACGAATACAAAGGCGACACCCGCGAAGGAAAGTACCAGCTGATTATCGCCAACGGTGAAACCCGGGAACCGATCGACATCTTGCCCAACCGGAAGAAAAAGACGATCAAACGTTACCTGCAACAGCACGGGGCAGCGGTGGAAATCGTCATCATGGACATGAGCGCTTCGTTCAAAGCCGCTGTCCGGCAAGCGCTCGGCAAGCCCGTCATCATCGCGGACCGCTTCCACTTCTGCCGGTATATCTACTGGGCACTGGACGGGGTCCGCCGGCGCGTACAGGAAAACTGGAATGACTATGACCGCAAAAAGGGCAAACGGATGCGCTATGTCTTTTACAAAAACAGCGCGAAGCTGACGGAAGAGGACCGTTAGTACTTGAAGCGGTATCTCGGAATGAACGATGAGCTCAAACGGGCTTACGAACTGAAGGAAGCTTATTGCGTCTGGTTCCAGGCAAGTAAAAAAAGAGATCCCGAGGCGCTCCTCGAGACCAAAACAGGCTTACTTGAATTTTATCAGCGGGTGACGGCGTCCGGCATTCCCGAGTTCCAGAAAGCCATCGGCACGTTCCAGAATTGGCAAACGGAGATCTTGAACAGCTTCTCGTTCAACTATTCCAATGGTTTCTTGGAAGGCATCAACAACTTGACGAAAGTCATCAAACGGAACGCATTCGGATTCCAGAATTTCGAACGCGCCCGCGCCAAAATACTACTGACACACAAGTATAAGAATATGGGAGTTCACGTTGGTTAAGGTGAAGAGAATTTCACCTCACCCCAACATTTGACGGAGAACCAATTTTAAATGCGAATTCAATTTGCAAAAACAAATTAAGGCATTTTTAAATTTGCACTAAAAATATCTCTTTTATTGCCGATATATAAGAATAGCAAATGATTTCTCAGATACTATATTCGATTAGACAAGGGGATAAACGCCGATGGAAGTGAAAAATACACCAATCGTTAGCTTTCCGAAAAAAATTGAATCTTCTTCCTCTGAGAATGTAAAAGTAGAAACTAAAATTCTGCCTGAACAGTTCGGAAATAAGAAGGGAAAAGAAGAAATTACAAAAGAGATGTTTAAAAACCGTATTGACGGAATGAACGAATTTCTGGAACCGACTACGACAGCGGTGAAATTTCAATTTCACGAGAAGCTCAATGAGTATTACGTGCAGATTGTAGATTCGATGACTGATGAAGTATTGAAGGAAATTCCGAATAAGAAATTTCTTGATATTTATGCATCAATGACTGAATTGATGGGTATGATTGTAGACGAAAAATTATAAGTGATTGAAGGAACAGAATGGAGTGAGTGTTTTGCGTATAGGTGGATTAGCTTCTGGAATGGATATCGATCAAATAGTTAAAGATTTGATGGCAGCTGAAAAAATGCCGCTTGATAAGCTGACTCAGCAAAAGGTGTGGACAGAATGGCAACAGGAAGCATACCGTGATTTTAATTTAGCATTTAAAAATTTGCAAACAAGCGCAAACAGCCTTAGGTTTACCTCAGCATTTAATGCATATTCTGCGACTTCTTCTAATCAGGGAAGTGTAGGGGTTACTACTACATCAACTGCTATGAAAGGTAGTTATAAAATTAATGTGATAGAGCTGGCAAGTGCTGCAAAATTAACTTCAACCGCTGCTGTAAAGAACTCCGCCGGAAACAATGCAACAGGAACTGATGCAATAGGGACTGCCGGTACTATTAGCATAACTAGTAATGGGGTAACAAGAGAAGTTCCGATTACTGCTGACATGACTTTTTCTGCAGTAGCCAAGAAGATTCAAGATTCAACTGCTGGTGGGATTCCTGAGTTGCGGGCAAGCTTTGATAACACAACATCGAGGTTTTTCATGTCTTCAAAAGGTACGGGAATAGAACAGAATTTCTCTTTATCTTTCAGTAGCCCTGAGTTGGAAGCGAAGATCGGAACGCCAGCAGGTCTTACTACCAGTGCTAAAGATGGAAGTATCTCCTTTGACGGAATTGATGTCACAGGTCTAAAGACCAATCAGACAGTCGTAAATGGTTTGACGATAAATCTTAATTCGATTGGTTCTTCAATTGTGACAGTTCAAACTGATACAGCAAAGCCAGTGGAAGCCATTAAAAAGTTTGTAGAAGACTACAATAAAACGATTGCAGACATTGAAAACAAATTGATTGAAAAGCGCTACCCGGATTTCCAGCCGCTGAGCGATGAAGAAAGAAATGCGATGAGTGAAACCGAAGTTGAAATGTGGGAAGAGAAATCGAAAAGTGGTTTATTGCGTAATGACCCTCTTTTGCGTGGAGCGCTGCAAGACTTGCGGCGGGCATTTATGGATCCTGTAGATGATTTAGAGAATATCGGCAATCTGAGTATGCTTTCGCAAGTTGGAATCAATACAGGGCATTATAGTGAAGGCGGAAAATTGAAAATTGATGAAGACAAACTCAACAAGATGCTGGCTGAAAAGCCGGACGAAGTGATGGACCTTTTCACAAAGAAAACGGGTACTCCAGGCATATTTGAACGAGTCTATCAAGGACTGGATAAGGTTGTAAGAGATTTAAGCAATAGGGCAGGAAGCCAGGGCAGTTTTGTTGATCAAAGCACATTGACTAAAAAAATCAACCAGATGAATGATGACATTAATAAATGGCAGGATCGCTTGATTCGCTTGGAAGATCGTTATTGGAATCAATTCTCCGCAATGGAAAAAGCGTTAAATCAAATGAACCAGCAAAGCATTTGGATGCAGCAAAATATGTTTGGTGGCATGTAATGGACGCTTATCAACTCAGACTCGCCGAATTTCTCGACCTCACGGAAAAGCTGAATACGCAGGCAAAAGCCGTGCATTCGAAAATGGATAATAACGAAGTGGAGCAGCTCGAAGCTGTGCAGGCACTGTTTGAAAAGCGCCAGGCAGTCATTGAGCAGCTCAGTGAATATACAAAAAACCCGGAATTCACGTGGACGACAGATGATAAGAAAGTGATCAAGCAATTAAAAGATCACGAAGACGAGCTGCAGCCTTTATTGAACAAGCTGCACCAATCGTTCACTGTCCAGATGAACCGGCTGAACCAAACAAGCCAAGTATCGAAAAAATACGTCGGCGCATATCAGACGAAATCCACCGGTGGGTCGTTCATCGACCAGCGGAAGTAATACAAGGAGGTTCTAAAATTGGCAATCAATAATCCGTACCAGACCTACCAGCAAAACTCGGTCACAACAGCATCACCGCAAGAATTGACCTTGATGCTCTATAACGGCTGCCTGAAATTCATCAAACTCGCAAAACGAGCGATGGACGAAGGCAAAATCGAAGAAAAAAATACGAACTTAATCAAAGCGCAGGCAATCATCCAGGAATTCCAAATCACCCTTGACCGTGATATCGAAATCTCAGAAGGCCTGGCTCAACTATACGAATACATCAACTTCCGTTTAATCGAAGCAAACATGAAAAACGACTTGGCAATCCTCGAAGACGCAGAAACCCAAGTCAAAGAACTGCGCGACACATGGAAAGAAGCAATGGCGTTGGTGAAGGGGAAATAGAGCACGACTCTTCCCAAGCATAAAAGTGCAGTATCACTTTCTTTTGGAGCTTCGCCTTTTCGGTTCCCAGCGACAGCCACAAATTGAAAAACATTTGTGTCTGTCACTGTGACGCCAACAAAAGATGGGTTCTTGTATTTTCCTTGTTTTTTTCTTCATACAGATAAAAAGTAAAGCTGTATATTTATAAATGATATGGAGCAAAACAGCGCAGACTTCTAGTTATGTATACAGGTTGTGAAAACCGTGCTCCTGCATCGCTGCGCTGCTTCGTCGCAAAGACTTGACCTCGCAAGCGTCGGTCAATGTCTTCGAAGCTGTTTTGCGGAATATCATCCTATCAACATAAGATTGAACAGACAGAGACAAAGCAGTGAAATGAGGTTACAGATGTGGATAAGACATCCTGGATTGGCGTAATACTTGGAGTAGTCGTTTTGGTTGGAGGCATGGTCTTAAAAGGCTCCAGCCCGATCGCTTTATATAACCCGGCAGCGTTAGTCATCATTTTTGCCGGAACAATCGCGTGTATCATGGTCGCGTTCCCGATGGAAGAAGTTAAAAAGATTCCGAGCTTGTTCAAAGTCCTTTTCTCGGAAAATAAAACATTTACAATCAAAGAAATGGTGCCGATGTTCTCACAGTGGGCGATGCTTGCACGCCGCGAAGGGCTATTGGCTTTGGAAGAAAAAGCGGAAGAAGTGGAAGATCCATTTTTACAGCGCGGTTTGAAAATGGTCGTCGACGGCCAGCCGCAGGAACAGATCCGTGAAATGATGGAAGAAGACATCGCGGCAATGGAAGAACGCCATGAGCTTGGTGCCAAAATCTTCACGCAAGCCGGCACATACGCGCCGACACTTGGGGTGCTCGGCGCGGTTATCGGACTGGTTGCCGCACTTGGCCACCTTGACGATATCGCCCTTCTCGGAAAATCGATTTCCGCCGCGTTCATCGCGACGCTTTTCGGGATTTTCTCAGGGTACGTTCTATGGCATCCATTCGCAAATAAATTAAAGCGTAAATCCGAGCACGAAGCACGGACTAAGCGCATTATGCTGGAAGGCTTGCTGGCGGTTCACGAAGGCTTGCCGGTCCGTACAGTGGAAGAAAAACTATTGACTTACCTGCCGCTCAAGGACCGTGTTCTTGAAGAGGAAGTAAAAGAAGGTGTCGGCGTTGAAGCGTAAGAAAAAACATGAAGATCACGTAGACGAATCCTGGCTGATTCCTTACGCGGATATACTGACTTTATTGCTGGCGTTGTTTATTGTCTTATTCGCGGCCAGTGAAGTGAACTCGCAGAAATTCCAGGAGATCTCGGATTCATTCAACCAGGAGCTGCAAGGCGGCACCGGGATATTGGATCAGCAGTCAGCGGTTGAAACGTTTGAAGAGACGTCGAAGCTGGCTGAACCGAATGACGTGGAACCGTCTGAAGGGGAAGCGACGACGCCTCCGGAAGAAGACGACGACAAGATTGAAATGACTGCCGAAGAGATCGAGCAATTGGCTCTGGCGGAAGATTATAAAGAACTTGCGGCGATACAGGATAAAGTGAAAGCCTATATCGCGGAACGCGATATGGAAGATAAATTGGAGGCGGAACTGACTTCCAAAGGCCTGGTGCTGAAAATTAAGGACGGCGTATTATACCGTTCGGGAAGCGCGGATATCTCGGAAGAATCCCAGAAAATCGCGGAAGAAATAGGCAAGATGCTGGTGACGGATCCGCCGCGCAGCATCTTTATCGAAGGCCATACGGATAATATCCCTTCTACATCGTCCGAATTTCCGTCCAACTGGGAATTGAGCTCGGCGCGGGCGATCAATTTCATGAAGATCCTGCTTGAAAACGATGATTTGGATCCGCGTAAATTCAGCGCCACAGGCTTTGCGGAGCATCAGCCGATTGCCGCCAACGATACAGCGGAAGGCCGCGCGGAAAATCGCCGGGTGGAAGTTTTGATTTCATTGTATTCACATGAAGAAACAGACTAACAGCAAATAGAGGTGCGTTATGGGGAAAATGATGAAAATCTTGCTTGTTTCATTGCTTGTGCTGGGGGCAGCAGGAGTGGGCGCGTTCTTTTTCTTAGGAAAAGGCGCTGAAGGCTCTTCGGAAAAAGCAAAACAGCCTTCAGCGGAAGAACTGGCAGCGATGAGCATTGATACAGATGTTATCACAACAAATTTAGCGTCCCCGAACTTCGGGATCGTGCAATTCAATATTTTATTGGACAGCGAAAAAGCGAAGGAAGAAGCCGAAAAGCGGACGCCGGAAGTGCGCGCAGCCATCATTTCGACAGTGGCCGGATTTACGAAAGAGGAATTGGTCGGACAGGAAGGCATCGCTGAACTGGAAGAGCAGCTGAAAGGGAAATTGGCGGACATTATCCAGACCGGCAAAGTGGAACGCGTCTTAGTTACCGAATTCAAGGTCCAATAAGTGAAAAGCAATTTGAAAAAACACTAAACAAACCGCGAAATATGCCGATACTTATTCTATAAAGGAACTGGGTGATTATTATGCAGTCAGATCGATTAGCTAACTGCACGATTTGCGGTAAGTTATTTTTAAAGGAACATACGGATTATTGTTTGGACTGCTACAAGGAAATGGAACAGGAGTTCAAAATCATCACTGATTTCCTGAAAGTGGAGGGCAACCGGTTCGCTTCCATTGAAGAAGTCAGCACGTTCACAGGCGTAGCGGAAAAACGGATCGCGGATTTCATCCGGGACGGCCGGATCTACGTTGAAGATTACCCGAATTTGGGTTACGGATGCGCGCATTGTGGTACTCTTATCAAGAGGCAGATGCTGTGCAACAGCTGTTTCGAGGACTTTACCGCCGAGGTCAACAAGACCTTGAAAGCGGAGAAATTCCTGGAAGAAGCGAACAAGCCGAAAGAGCATGCTCAGACGGCACGATATTGGAAACTAAGAGACTAAAATATAAAAGATGGGGCGGTGAAGGAATGAATATCGATAAAACAAACGGTTCTTCCTTTATTCAATCTTACCAAAAGCAAATGCAGGTTTCGAAAGTGGATAAGGCGAAGCCGTTGCAAAAAGAAGACCAGCTGCAGATTTCAAATGAAGCCAAGCAGATGTTCGAAAGCAAAGCGGAATTTGAGCGCCATGAAAAGATTCAGGCACTGAAAGCCCAGGTCCAGTCTGGTGAGTACCAGGTGAACAACGAAAAAGTTGCGGAAAAGATGTTTGATTTCTGGTATGGCAAATAAAACGGTTAGTTAAAAGGAGTGTGTCGGATATTGGATGCAATGGTCACGGCACTGGAGCAGTTAATCGACGTCCAACAGCAGCTCATCACTTGCGCTGACAACAAGAAAGCGGCATTGATCGAGCGCGATGTAGAGAGTTTGAATGGATTGACGAAAGAAGAAAAGAAGCTGGTCAAACAGCTCGAACAGGCGGAACAAGAACGGATGGCAGTAATGGAACGCGTTGCGCAGGATTCTGCAGCAGCAGGTTTCCAGTCATTTCTGGATCAAGTTCCCAGTGGACAGGCAAGGCAAAAGATCGAATCCCAATTGAAAACATTACAGGAGCTCACAGCGGAATTGCAGGCGAAAAACAAAATCAATGACCGCCTGCTGAAAGATTCCATGAGCTTTGTACAACATATGATTGACCAAATCACCAAGTCACAGCAGCAGCAATTCAATTACCAATCACCGATGGGCCAAGCCGGCCAAAAATCACAAACAGGCAACCGGGGCTTTTTCGATACGAAAGCCTGACCGGAGCAGAAGGAAGGGAAACACATGGTTTCAACATTTCACGGATTAGAGACTGGAAAACGCGCCTTGAGCGTCGGGCAGGCAAGCATTGCGACGACCGGCCATAATATCGCCAACGCCAATACGAAAGGCTATTCACGCCAGCAGGTGAACCAGAGCACGTCACCTTCACTGGATGTCTGGACGAACAGCGCGAACCCTGGCCAGCTCGGTTCCGGCGTTTCCATCGACTCGATTACGCGTGTGCGGGACCGTTTCCTGGACAATCAGCACCGTGACCAGTCGGCGACACTCGCGGATGCACAGACAAAACAGGCGGCGTTTGACCGTTTGGAGTCAATCATCAATGAACCAAGCGATTCCGGCTTGAATGCAGCGATGGACCAATTGTCGAATGCCTGGCAGGACCTTGCGAATAACCCGGACAGCGTGTCTGCGCAGGCGGTCGTAAAAGAACGCGCCAAGGCATTTGTTGAAACGGCGAAGGCGATGGACAGCTCGATGACGAATATGAAAAACGATTTAAATGAGCAAAAAACAGCGGCAATTTCTGAAGCGAACGATTATATGAAACAGATCGCTTCATTGAACGAATCGATTGTCCGCGGCGGCAATGAATCGAATGACCTGAAGGACCAGCGTGATATGCTCGTCGAAAAATTATCGGCGCTTGCGCCCGTTAAAGTGGATGAGCAGTCGAACGGAGCTTATAACGTGAGTTTCCCGTCATCAGGCTTCACTTTTACAGATGGTGAATTGACGCTTCCAGAAGATGCTCAAGTGGCCGGCGGAAAAATCGGCGGTTTGATTGCGGCGGAAGTTAAAGTGGATGAAAACCACGGCAAGCTGAAAGAAGTCGCAACAAAATTCGCGGAAGCCAATAATGAGACAGAAGGCGGCGGACCGCTGTTCGGCAATACTGCAAGCATCGCCGCTATGACAGTCAACGATGGAGCAACTCTTGGTACTCCGACAGCAGCGATGGAAACGGGCATTAAAGTTGTGAAGTCCGCCTATCAGGAGCTTGTCAGCGTATTGGGCGCACAAAGCCAATCAGCAACTCGTTCAGTAGCGAATTTCGAAGCGACTTTGCAGGCGACGGAAAATCGCCGTCAATCAGTGAGCGGCGTTTCCCTTGATGAGGAAATGGCCAACCTGGTTAAATTCCAGCATTCATACAGTGCCGCAGCTCGGCTGATATCAACGACGGATCAGATGCTTGATACGATTATTAACCGGATGGCTGCACGTTAATAATCGGTAATTGGAGGAAAACACGATGAGAATTTCACATCAAATGCTACATCAGAATTCATTGGCCAATATGAATAACAGCATGGGCCGTTTCCAAAAAGCTTATAATGAGGCGTTAACCGGCAAACAGGTGACCAAGCCTTCGGATGATCCGCACGGCGCGAGCAAAGCGATGGAGCTGAAAAGCGCGCTGGCGACGAACGACCAATATGAGCGCAATACCAGCGAAGCGAAATTGTGGCTGGACGAGACGGACCAGACAGTTAACGGAATGGTCAATATCATGCAGCGCGTCCGTGAATTGGCGGTCAAAGGGAACAACGAAACCTTGTCGCCGGAAGATCGCGGAGCGGTTGCCAGTGAAGTGGAAGAATTGACGAAGCAGCTTCGGCAGTTTGCGGATACGAAAGTGAACGGCATGGATTTATTCACGAAGGTGGCTGACGGCGCGGATGCTGCAGTAACAGGACCGAAAACGATGACAGTCGGTGGCGGGTTGAATATCCAGGTGAACGCTACAGAAGAGCAATTGCTCGGGCCGGATGACAGCAACTTGATAGCGACTTTGGAAACTTTGTCAGCAGGATTGCGCGACGGCAATGAAATGGATATAGCTGAAATCGATACAGGAATCGACCGGTTATTGAAAGTTTCATCTGAAGTGGGTGCCCGCATGAACCGGGTTGAATCAGCGGAAAATCGCATGTTCGACAATACATTGCAATTGAAGTCGATGCTGTCGAGCATAACGGACATCGACATGGCGGAAGCGATTACGAAGCTGAAAAGCGAAGAAAGCGTCTACCAGGCGAGCCTCTCCGCATCAGCAAAAATCATCCAGCCAAGTTTGATGGACTTTTTAAGATAATAAATGAAGAAGGAGCGTTGCCATGGTGGCGGCGCTCTTTTTTGCGTTTTGGTTATTCAGAACACACCGCAAAAGGACGAAATTCAAGAGCCAGGATGGATGCTTTTCGCCTAAGCCCAGTCGAAAAGCGGGAAGCCTTAAATTCAAGAACATAGTGGATGTTTTTCGCATCGCGAAAAACTCCTTCTCTAAGGAAATCTTCGCGGATGCGGAGATTTTTTCAATATGGGGTTTTGTGGAAGATGGAAAGGGGGAGGGAGAGGGAGCTGTTAAAATAATCCATATAAATAAAACGGGTTGCCGTAAGCTTATTTCGTATGATGAGAGACGTTATTTGATACGAATTATAGAGAGTTGGGAATAAAACAGTGGAAGTTGGGAATAAATCGATGGAAGTTGGGAATAAACGGGGCAGAGTTGGGAATAAAACTGGAAGCTAGTAAGAGTGGGGATTATTTTGTTTAATTATTCCATCTAATAGACAAATTGCTTGAGTTCAGGACAAGAGACTCCTGCTTATGATCATTTCACAGGAGTTGGGCATAAAACAACAAAAGTTGGGCATAGGTCGATCAAAGTTGGGCATAAACGGGCCCGACTTGGGCATAAATCAAAAAAGCGGACACCCACATCGGGGTATCCGCTTTTCTTCTGCCCAGACTTCAGCGGCCATTCCTGTACGGCAAAATACGCCGTTTCGGAAGTTCATCTTAAGCCTGTCGGAGCTGAACAGCCGCTTTCGCTTTTCTTATTAACCTCTTATCGTATTTACAAGCCCGCGCATATCATCAGCGAATGAAATCGCCTTGCTTTGGGATTGGAGCAAACGCTGGGTGGCGATCAATTCGGTCATTTCGTTGGTCAAGTCGACGTTGGACATTTCCAACGCCCCTTGGCCGACACGGATTGAGCCGTCATTACCGTCAGCAAGATTCAGCACCTGCAATGTGCCACCCGCGACTTGTTCAGCTTCGGTGCCAGGCAATTCATAGAGATTGCCGCCGGTTTTCTGAAGAAGGTCCGGACGGTTGATTTCAGCGATGCTCAATTGGAACGCATCCGCCGGTTTGCCGGCAGTCTTATAAGTCACTTCGAGTGTGCCGTTTTCATTTACGGTGATTTTATCGTAATCATTATCGATGGTGATTGGCTGATTGTTTGCGCCGAGGACAGCTTCACCGTTTGCGGTAACCAAGTTTAATTGATTGCCGGCTGCATTCGGTGTTAACTGGAACGAGCCGTTCTTAGTGTAGTATGTGTTTCCCTCGGATTCGACACGGAAGTAGCCGCTTTCGCCGTTGATCATGAAATCAAGTTCGCGGCCCGTCTGAATGGCTGAGCCCTGGTTGGTGCGCAGCGCAATTTGGGAAACGTTCGCACCAGCGCCGATGCGGATGCCGTTTGGTGTTTGGCGTCCGGCTTCAAGCGGACCGGCCTGTTTTTCGAAAGATTGCACGAGGGCGTCGGCGAAATTCGCTTCCTGCCGTTTGTAGCCGGTAGTATTGACGTTTGCGACATTATTGGCGATCGTGTCGATTTTTTTCTGCAATTCGCGCATAGAGGATGCCGCGGAATTCATCTGGATATTCATTTAGCTGTTCCTCCTGATTATACGCGGCCGATTTCATTGACCGCTTTTTCCATGCTGCGGTCGTAGGCCTGGATTATTTTCTGGTTTGATTCGAATCCACGATAGGTTTTCATCATATCGGTCATGGTCTGTGTCAAATCGACATTCGATTGTTCGATATATCCCTGCTGTACGAGTGGACCGGTATTGCCGAGACCAGCAAGCTCAATGGAAACGGGGGCGAGGGCGGGGTCGCCGGCCCAGCGAAGAAGGTTCTGGCCTTCTTTGATAAATTGTTGCGGATTTTCAGTATAGGATAAAAATAGGGAATTATTTACAGTTCCATCCGCCAATGTAATCTGTCCGCCTTCACCGATAGTAAATTCCGTGGAATTGACCCGAATAGGCTGCAAGTCCTGATTCAAAACGTTGAATCCTTCAGCAGTTGTCAGGAATCCGTCTTCATCGACAGTGAATTGTCCATTTTGGGTATAGCGGATTTCGTCGTTCGGAAGAGCCACCGCAAAGCTCACAGCCCCTTGCTGTCCAGTCTCCGGGTTAACCGGAAGCGATGAGCTGAGCAATGCCAGATCAGTAGAATTTCCTGTATTTTTTAGAGCACCTTGAGTAAAAGAAGGAATTCCTTCCTGTGTATAAACTCCTGTATGGAGGGAACCGATATTTTTTTGCGTAGCTGGAAGTTTTTGGCCTCCAACTGTCGTTCCACCGGATTCCATTGCTTTGATCAATTGGGCTGGAAATGCGCGCATGACAGATTGGTCTTTTTTGAAACCGGGAGTCATGGCATTCGCCAGGTTGTTTGTCAGCACCTGCTGTTGTCTGTTATTCGCCATCATCCCTGATGTGGCGGTATATAAACCACGAAACATTGAGTGTTCTCTTCCTCTCAGAAAATAAGATTAATATGCGTAAGCATAACATTTTATTGACAATATTGACAAGCTTATTGGAAAATAAAACCATAAAAAATTTTTTAATCAAAAATATACAATTTTTTATTTATGTGATACTATATCTTGGAACTAAATTTTGAAAATAAGATAAAAGTATGAGTTTAAAAGTAAAAAGTAATAAGACTGACCTGAAAAAGGCAAACTTTTCGAAAGAAAAGGACGCAAAACCACGGACCTACGTATTAATTTATATGGCAGCCGGGTCGCCGGAAGTTGGAAGCTGCAAAGCTTGTCCACCTTTATTGAGGTGGATTTTTATTTGTCACAATGAATACATATTTATTTAGGAGGAAGGAAATTGAATCTCATTTCACCCACAATCCAGTCGCTGGAACGGGCTTTATCAACTTCAGCCCTTAAACAGCAGACACATACGGCGAACATCGCGAATGTAGATACGCCGGGTTACAAAGCCAAGCAAGTCGATTTTGAAACGGCGTTGAAGAATGCTTCCAGCAAGCAGGCGATGTCGAGCTACAAAACGGATGCCAAACACATCTCATTCAGCAATGAATCCTCGCAATTCGATCCGAGGGTCACTGTCAATGAAAATTCCGAGTACAAAATTAACGGAAATAATGTCGACATGGATGTCGAAATGGCGGAGTTGGCGAAGAACCAGCTTCTATATAATGCAGTAACCGACAGAATCAGCGGGAAATTCCGCAGTCTGAGTACCGTCATCAGCGGAGGGAGATAATTCGAATGAGCTTATTCAACAGTTTTAATATCAGTGCGTCGGGCTTAACGGCGAACCGTCTCCGCATGGATGTGGTATCTGCCAATATTGCCAACGCGGAAACGACGCGGTCGCAGATGGTCAACGGCGAATGGACACCTTACCGCCGGAAAACAGTGGAATTGACGCAAAGCGGTGTTTCGCCGTTTGAACAGAAATTGCAGTCGATGATGGGCAACGGAAACAATGCTGTATCAGGTGTATCGGTCTCAAGAATCAAAGAAGATGACGCGCCTTTCACATTGAATTATGATCCGAGCCATCCAGATGCGGATGAAAACGGCTATGTGCAGCTGCCGAATGTCGATCCGATCAAAGAAATGGTTGACCTGATGTCGGCGACGCGTTCATATGAAGCGAACGTGACTGCGCTGAACGCATCGAAAAGCATGTTCATGAAAGCTCTAGAAATCGGGAAGTAATTTTGAAGAGTAAGTAGGTCGATGAATTCGCTTCAGGAGGACGCTTTCCGCGGGGAGTGGCCTGAGCCTCCTCATCGCTTCGCTCTTGCGGGGTCTCAGGACTCACTCTGTTTCCCGCAGGAAGCGATTCGCGTCAGTGCGAATCGTTTGCGACGAAGCTAGCGAAGCGATGCAGGAGCACATCTTTGCCCTTCGCCTCCTTCCGCTCATTCATCTTAACTTTTACTCACTTATAAAATATGAATTTTTAAGACAAATGAGTAGAAACTAAACATTGAGATATGGAGCAAAACAGCGAAGACTCCCAGGGGGATGGGGTGAAAACCCGTGCTCCTGCATCGCTACGCTGCTTCGTCGCAAAGACTTAGCCTCGAGAAGCTTCGGCTAATGTCTTCGGAGCTGTTTTGCGGAATATCGGTTATCTACTATAAGAAGAAACAACCTGGGGGAAATACTATGAATCCAATCAATCAGATACAGACACCATTCATACAAGGTTTGACCAATCCGATCGCCAAGCCTGAAAACAAGGTGGAAGGGTTTGGCGAAATTTTTAAGCAAGCGATACAGAATGTCAATCAGGCACAAAAAGCATCCGATAAGCTGACAGGTGATTTGGCGACCGGGAAGGTTGAGAATATCCACGAAGTGATGATTGCTTCCGAGAAAGCGAGTATTTCACTCGAATTGACGATGCAAGTGCGCAATAAAGTAGTGGAAGCTTACCAGGAAGTAATGAGAATGCAAGTATGATTCTGGCAAATAGGATGAGTGATCGATGAAAGAGAAGTTTAGTGCATATAGAACAAAAGTCAGTGAGACCTGGGGGAATATTTCTCCAAAGATAAGATGGACGATTATCGGATCGTTTTTTGTTACTTTCCTGCTATTGCTTGTTTTCATATTTCTTGGTTCTAAATCGGATATGACGCCGCTGTACTCAAACTTGTCGCCGGCTGAAACCGGGGAAATCCAAGCGGCGATTGAAGCACAGGGTATCCTGACGGAGGTTTCATCAGACGGCAAGACAATCAGTGTGCCGCCTGAAGAAGTAGCGAACTTAAAAGTCAGTTTGGCCGCTGAAGGAATTCCGAAAAATGGTAATGTGAATTACAGCATTTTCAGTGACAATATGGGGCTGGGTATGACAGACCGCCACTTTGACGTGGTTGAACGGGATGCGATGCAGAACGAATTGGCCATGCTGATCCGCCAGATTGACGGCGTGACGGATGCCAATGTCATGATTACACTGCCGAAGGAAAATGTTTGGCTGACGGATGACGAGCAGGTGGCGACAGCTTCTGTAGTCATTAAAGGTGAGCCTTCATTCCAATTGGATCAAAAGCAAGTAAATGGTTTATATCACCTGATCAGCAAGAGTGTTCCGAGTCTGCCGTCAGATCAGATAGTTATTATGGATCAAAATGGACAGACTTTCACAATGGAAGATGAAAAAGCCGCCGATACGACTTTGACGGTGTATCAGCAGCAGCGCGATATTAAACAGGATATCGAAAAAGATATCCAAAAAGAGTTGCAGCAAATGCTCGGTTTATTGCTTGGACGCGATAAAGTGGTCGTCTCGGTGATGGCAAGTGTGGATTTTACGAAAGAAAAACGTGAAGAACAATTGGTCGAGCCGGTCAATGAAGAAACTGGCGAAGGCATCGATATCAGTGTGGAACGAATTGTAGAAACATATTCCAGTGAAGGCGCGGCAGTAGAAGACGCGGCGGGCACTGGAGATGCTGAAATCGCCAATTATCCGGCTGCGGACGCAGGCGGGAACAGCGAATCGGAAAGAACGGAAGAGCGCATCAACCGCGAAGTCAACCGGATTCATCGCCAAATCGAGTTGAGCCCTTACGTAATCGATGATATTACGATCAATGTCGGTGTTGAACCGCCGGTACCGGGGAATCCCGATAGCCTGACGCTTGAAACGGTCGGCGATATCCGGAATCTGCTGGGCAATACGGTCAGTGCGGCGCTTAGTATGAACGGCGCAGAAGTCAACGAGCTTGAATTGGATGACCGGATTTCAGTCTTTGCGACAGAGTTCCAAGGCAAAACGGTCGTAGAAGCTGAAGCTCCGATTGAAAATTGGTTCGGCACGATCCCGAACAATCTTTTATTGATTGCCGGAGCAGCCGTGGCGCTGATTTTGATCGTCGGAAGCCTGATTTTTGTTCTGATGAGAAGAAAACGTGATGTGATTGAAGAGGATTACGGTTTTGATATGTTCGAACAGCCGGCAGCGCCAATCGGATCCATAGAGGAAGAGCAGGAAATCGATCTTTCGGAATTTGACTCAAGATCGAATCCGAAACGGAAGACGATCGAGAAACTGGCAAAAGGCCGTCCGGAAGATTTCACGAAATTATTGCGTACTTGGATGTCGGAAGAGTAGGAGTGTGACTTGTGGTTAAAGGTGCTAAAGAATTGACCGGTGTACAAAAAGTAGCTGTATTGCTGGTCGGATTGGGTCCGGATGTCGCTGTCGAGATATTCAAGCAGCTGACGGAGCCGGAAATCGATCAATTGACGATGGAAATTTCAAACGTCCGGCAACTGAAGAGCAGCCAGACAGAAAAAGTGATTGATGAATTTTATGAAATGATATTGGGCCAGGACTTTATGGATGAAGGCGGACTTGAATACGCGAGGGATATCTTGGAGAAGGCTTTGGGGAAAGACCGGGCGATGGATACGATCGGGCGGCTCACGAGCAGACTTCATGTTAAACCATTCAATTTTGCGAGAAGAGCGGATCCGAATCAGCTTTTCAATATTCTCCAGCACGAACATTCTCAGACAATCGCTCTGGTATTGTCGTATTTGGATTCCAAACAGTCTTCTCAGGTCATTTCCCAGCTTCCACCAGCCAAGCAGGCAGAAGTGGCGAAGCGGATTGCTTTGATGGAAAGCACATCACCGGAAGTGATCCATCAAGTGGAACAGATTATTGAACGCAAGCTATCAGCTTCCGGAGCGCAGGATTATACAGCTACGGGCGGTGTTGAAGCGATTGTCCAGGTATTGAATAACGTGGACAGAGGAACCGAAAAAGCGATTCTTTCCGAGTTGGAAGTCGATAGCCCGGATCTTGTCGCTGAAATTAAGAAGCGGATGTTTGTTTTCGAAGACATCATTACACTCGAAACACGTTCGATTCAGCGTGTTATTCGCGAGGTATCGGATGCGGATCTGACATTCGCATTGAAAGTGGCAAGCGAAGATGTCAAAGAAGGCATTTTCTCGAATATGTCTGCGCGAAGAGCGGAAGTTATCCGCGACGAAATCGAAGTTATGGGTCCTGTGAAACTGAAAGACGTGGAAAATGCGCAAACGAATATTGTCGGATTGGTTCGTAGCCTGGAAGAAAAAGGCGAAATCATGGTGTCCCGCGGAGATGGAGATGAGCTGATTGTCTAATGTCATCCGCTATCATCATGGGAAACCAGTCGAAACAAAGATACTGAAAACAAAAAAGATAGAATTCCGGAACGTTCACAATTCCGGTGAAGAAAAAGATCCTGAACAGCAAATCATGTCCGTAAAGCAGGAAATCACCGCTTTATTGGCCCAGAAAACACAGCTGGAAAATGATATGCAGGAAAGACAGCGGCAGGCAGAGAGCGATATTGAATCCTGGTGGGAACAGGCGCGGACAGAAGCTCAAGCTGAAGCGGAACGCCTGGCGGACGAAGCGACTGCGCAAGGCTTCGAGGCCGGCAAACAGCAGGGTTATCTCCAAGCCGAAGAAGACTTCAGGGAAAAGCGCCTCGAAATGGAGGGGCTGATCCGGGAAGCCTATGGCGAAAAGTCGAAGATCGTACAGGAAGCGGAAACGTTTCTTCTGTCATTAAGCGTCCGCATTGCTGAACGTGTGATTAAAGAAGAGCTGAAGCAGCATGAAGAGCAGCTTGTAAACATTGTGAAGCAAGCTTTAAAGCACATCGAAGAAGCCGAAGACATCATCATGCAAGTGTCTTTGGACGATTACCCAGTATTATTACCCTTCCTGGAAGAACTTAAAACCTATGTAAGGGCGGATTGTGAATTAAAAATGATCCCGGTGGCAAATGTTGAAGCGGGCGGCTGCATGCTGCATACGCCGAGCGGTTCTTATGATGTAACCATCGACAGCCAACTGGAAGAAATTAAAAAGCATTTACTCGCTTATTGTGAGGAGAAAACAAATGATGAACCAGCGGAAAGATGAATACCTGGCGCTGATCGATGAAGTGGAACCGATTAAAAAGCATGGCAAGGTCGTGCAGGTTATCGGATTGACTATCGAATCGAAAGGCCCGAACGCTAAAATCGGTGAAATATGTCTGCTGTATCCGAATCATTACGAAAAACCGATTGAAGCCGAAGTGGTTGGATTCCGTGAAAATAAATTGATGCTCATGCCGCTGAATGATATTTCCCAAATCGGTCCAGGCTGTCTGGTGGTGGCGACAGGCGTGCCGCTGCAGATTAAAATCGGGCCGTCAATTCTTGGGAAAGTATTGGACGGTACGGGAAATCCTTTGGATGAAACACGGCTGCCGAAAGGGCTCAAGAAATATTCGACGAATAACACGCCGCCGAATCCGTTGCAGCGGCCGAGAATCGATAAGCCGCTTGAAGTAGGCGTGCGCGCGATTGATGGACTTCTCACTGTCGGACAGGGCCAGCGCATCGGCGTATTCGCCGGAAGCGGGGTCGGCAAAAGTACGCTGCTTGGCATGATCGCCCGGAATACGGAGGCGGATGTCAATGTCATCGCGCTGATCGGTGAACGCGGCCGCGAAGTGCGCGACTTTATCGAACGCGACCTGGGCCCTGAAGGATTGAAGAAATCGGTCATCGTGGCCGCGACTTCGGACCAGACACCGCTGCAGCGCATCAAAGGCGCCATGACGGCAACCACCATCGCGGAATATTTCCGGGATCAAGGAAAAAACGTCATGCTGATGATGGACTCGGTCACACGCTTTGCGATGGCGCAGCGCGAAGTCGGGCTGGCGGTCGGCGAACCGCCGACCAGTAAAGGGTATACGCCGAGTGTCTTCGCTTTATTGCCAAAATTATTGGAGCGCTCGGGAACTTCGGCGAAAGGATCGATCACCGCATTTTATACGGTATTGGTCGACGGCGACGACATGAACGAACCGATTGCGGATGCGGTCCGCGGGATATTGGATGGCCACATTGTGCTGGATCGTAAAATCGCGCAAAAAGGGCAGTTTCCAGCCATCAACGTCATGGCCAGCGTCAGCCGTGTCATGCACGAAGTGGCAAGCGCTGAACACCAGAAAGCGGCTGTCGAGTTCAAAAAAATGCTGTCAGCATATGATTCGGCAGAGGATCTGATCAATATCGGAGCCTATAAGGCGGGGGCCAATAAAGAGATAGACCAGGCCATACGCTCTTACCCGGTTATCAAAGATTATCTGCAACAGGATATATATGAAAACACCACGCTTGATGCAAGCATCGATAAATTGACAGAGCAATTTGGGGGGACTAAGAATTGACGCAATTCAATTTCCGATTTCAGAAAATCCTTGAACTGAAAGAAAATGAAAAAGGAGTTGCCCAAGTACAGATGGCTGACGCGATAAAAAAAGAAGAGGCGGGCTATCAGAAAAGCAGGGCGATTACAGACAAGCTGGCAGAAGCGGAACATTTGAAAAGAGAAAAGCAGCAAGGCGGCGTCAATGTCGGCGAATTGCAGAAACTTGAAATGTACATAAACCAGCTGCAGGAACAATCCATGGCAACCAACCGGGAACTGGAATTTCTTCAGGGCAATGTCACAAGAACCCAGAATCAGCTGCAGAAAAAAGCGCAGGAAGAAAAGACCTGGGAAAGCCTGAAAGAACAGGAGCTCAACAGATTCCAAGAAGAAAAGAAAGTGGAAGAACAGAATTTCTTCGATGAACTGGCGAGCACCCGTTTTTACCGAACATCGCAAGCTATTACAGCTGAAAGAGGGTGAGTCCGATAAATATTGCGAGTCCAGTATCCACTATGGCTATTAAGCAAACTGGCGAATCAGCTTCCGCCAAAACCGGAGCTCCAGCGGCTGAAGGGTCGCAAGTTTTCTCCAGCCTTTTCCAATCATTGGCGGGCGGCGCGAAGCAAAGCGACAGTTCCGACCAGGCATTGCCGGAGCAATTGCTGAGAAAGATTGAAGACATGCTTGCGGCCTTGCAGGAGCAGCCGGTTGAAGAACTTTCAGAAGAACAGCAAAAGCTTATGTATGAATTGATGCAATTGGTCAATTTGCAGCCGGCAAGAAAAGAAGGGACGGTTCTTGTCGATACGACAGGAAACAGAAAGTTCACACCGATCAACCCTGATGCTGAAAAGCAAACGGCACCGAAAGAAGTTCAGATGAAGTTAATCGAGCTGGTCAAAAAGCTGAGCGATATTTTGCCGGCGACTTCATCAGCGGCAGATACTAAAAAATTCGACGTCCATACGAGTTTATTGGGGGTCGAAGGAAAAACGGCCGCACTGGACGCTGAAAAAATTGAAAAGATAGCCAATAAACTCCTGGAGATCACGGGTTCACTCGCTGACAGCGGCAAGAAAATTTCCGCAGCAGCCGTCCAGCCTGAACAGGCAGGAAAGAATGGTGCAATTATTCCCGTTGAAGCCGGGAATCAGATAAAAGCCGCCGGTGAAACGATAAGCGCAGACAGAGATGAGAAACAGGCAGTCAAAGCACAGCCTTCTGCCGCTGTTGTCACTGCGGGTCGAAGCGACGGAGGACAGCAACAGGAAGCTTCACAGCAGGATGACACCAAGCAGAGCCTGCCGCAAACCACGGCTTCCGCAGAGTCGGCTAAACCGGCATCTGCCTCTCCGCAAATTGCACAGCCGCTGCAGGCAAGGACTGAAACGCCTATTATGCCGGCTCCGGTGGTGCGAATGAATAACCTGGCAGAAGAACTGGGTGAGGTATTCAAAAATTCAATGCGCATGACCACCAGTGCTGAAAGCACCCAGATCAAAGTGAATATTTCACCGGATCATTTAGGCCATCTGGATATTCGCCTGACCGAAACGAACGGCAGAATTGCAGCGCAGATCTTCACAAGCAGCATGGCGGCAAAAGATGCATTGGATCTTCAATTGAATCAGCTTCGCAGCACATTGATCCAGCAAGGTTTGACGGTTGAGAAGATTGAAGTGGTGCAAAATAACTCGCAGCAATCGCTCGGCCAGCAAAATGCCCAATCCGAGCAGCGTTTCACACAACAGCAACGACAGAATAACGCCGGACGCGAAAGCAACGGCTATCAGCAGACAGAAGAAAAAACAGCAGTGCAGCGAAGCCACCTCGACTCAGGAATGATGAAAGTGGATTATACAGTTTAACAGGAAAAGAGGTGTTCTGATGAACGTTGCGAATACAACAGCAGCCAACACGATGGCGGGGACAGCGGCGAAAACGTCTGACCCGCAAAATACGCTGGGCCAGGATGCTTTCCTGAAGATCCTCGTCACGCAGATGAAGCATCAGGATCCGATGGAGCCGTTGAAGGACACGGAATTTATCGGGCAGATGGCACAATTCAGCAGCTTGGAGCAATTGACGAATTTGAACAAGACGATGACTAATTTCGTCAGCGGCTCGAGCAAAGGGACTTTAGCAGACCACGCAAATCTGATAGGCACTTCGGTCGACTGGTCATATGAAGTGGACGGCCAGACGGAAACGGGGCAGGGAATCGTGAAAGCTTTATCAAGCAAAAACGGTGAACTGACTATCGAACTGCTGGACAGCGGCAAGAAAATCCCAATCACAGCAATCAACCGGATCGAAATGAATAAAGAAATTAAAAACGACAACGAGATTGTCTGATTCCAACTGGAATACGGACAATACTTGAAAGGGGAAAACTAAATGTTACGTTCAATGTACGCAGGTGTGTCAGGTATGAAAGGTTTCCAAACGAAACTGGATGTCATCGGTAATAATATTTCCAACGTCAACACAATCGGCTACAAAAAAAGCACGATCAACTTCCAGGATTTATTGAGTCAGAACATGTCCGGCGGAGGAGCGAATCCGATGCAAGTCGGTCTTGGATCTTCAACTGGTGCGATCAATGTAAACCATAACGCGGGGTCTTCAATGACGACAGGTGTTGGAACGGATTTGACGATCATGGGAGATGGGTTCTTTATTGTCCAGGAACCTGGCACTGACAATGAATATCTGACTCGAGCAGGAAATTTCACTGTGACGTCTGAAGGGAATTTAGTTACCGCACAGGGTTATCAAGTACTGGATGACGCCGGAGAACCTATCGATCTATCTGACTTTGCATCGTTCAGCATCGGCCGGACGGGTGAAATTACAGGCAAGAACTTAGCGGGAGAAGATTTAGATGCTATTAACATCGGCGTATTTGCTCCAACAAATCCAGGTGGCCTAACGAAATTCGGGGGATCTTTATACCAAATGACTGAAGGCGCAGGCGGGGAAATTGCTTACAATACAGCTGGCGACTCCAATAGCCAGATCGCATCCGGCATGCTTGAGATGTCCAACGTTGACCTAACGGAAGAGTTTACTGAAATGATCATTGCGCAACGTGGATTCCAGGCAAACTCACGCACAATAACAACTTCTGATGAAATTCTTCAAGAAGTTGTTAACCTGAAACGATAATAAAGGAGGGCGGCCTGAGGGAAGCTGAGCTTCCCTCGATAGGCGCTTTTAAATGATCCTATTGACGAAATTAAATCAGACGCCGTTTACCATAAACGCGGTTTATATCGAAAGAGTCGAAGCTACACCGGATACAGTGGTGACACTGGTGTCGGGCAAAAAGATCCATGTTCTGGAGTCAGTGGCGGAAGTTACGGATAAAGTGACAGCCTATTACCAGCAGATCAGCATTTTGCCGACAGTCCAAAAGCCTGACCCGATGGAATAAGGAGGAAACATCCATGGTAGATCATTTATCAGACGAAAATATAGATGCCATTCTTTCTTCCATAAAAAAAGAGAAGCCCGCACCTTATAAGATCGGCAAAGAACGCACAGTGAACAATTACGACTTCAAAAAAGCATTGCGGTTTTCTCAGGATCAGATCCGGACATTGACGAGAATCCATGAAAACTTCGCGCGCTTATTGACTTCCTATTTTTCCACTCAGCTGCGTACATATGTCCAGCTTACGGTAACGGGGGTGGAACAGTATTCGTACGAAGAGTTCATCCAGAATATCGAGAAAAATTCCTTGCTGGGTGTATTTGAAGCAAGTCCGCTGCCTGGCAGCATGGTCATGGAATTTTCACCGGATGTAGCGTACGTGATGTTCGACCGTCTGCTCGGCGGGCAAGGGAATGCATTGAATAAAACCAGTGATTTGACGGAAATAGAAACCTCGATTATTGAACGGGTTTTTGAGAAAGCACTGGATTGTTTCCAGGAAGCATGGACGTCGGTCATCCGTTTGTCCCCGTCTTTAAAGGAAATTGAAGTGAATCCTCAATTTCTGACAATGTCACCGCCGAATGAGACGGTCATAATGGTGTCGCTTCGCACAAAAATCGGTGAAATCGAAGGTGTCATCAATCTCTGCCTGCCGCATCTGGTACTGGAAAAGGTGCTGCCGAATCTTTCAGCCCGGCATTGGCTGGCGAATCAGAAGAAAACCAAAGAAAATCACGAATTGGCAGCTTTAGAGAAAAAGCTGCAAAACACCAAAATGGGTGTAAAAGCGATTTTAGGGCAATCTTCAATCAATATCGAAGATTTTCTGAATCTGAAAAATGGCGATGTAATCCGTCTGAAGGAATCCTTTTCGGATCCGGTGACGGTTCTCGTTGACGACAAACAGAAGTTTTTTGCTCAAGCCGGGGTTTCCAAAGGCCGATTGGCAGTACAGATTACAGATGTTCAAACGCAGGAGGATGACAGCGATGGTAACTGGTAATTTGTCTTCAGACGAAATAAGCGGCTTGTTGAACCGGGGAGAGAAGGAGGAGAAGAAAATGACAAATACGGCACTTTCCACAATCGAGAACGAAGCGCTGACAGAATTGTTCAGCGTGGCGCTTGGCAGCTCTTCGGCTGTATTGTCTATATTGCTGTCGGACCAGGTGACGGTCAGTTCACCGAAATTGTCGGTAAAACCGAAAGCGGAAATCATGGCTGAAACGCAGGCGCCTTTCTTCGTCTTGCTCGGTGAATATACGGGCGGCGTTTCGGGCATTCAATTTGTTTCTGTGAATAAGGAACAGGTACATGCCTTGACTGCAATGGTGGATCCGGAAAGCGCCAGCGAAGATACGGAACGCCAATTCGAAATCCTTCAGGATATCATGCAGCAGATGTATGCATCTGTTTCCCAGACATTCTCCGCTTTATTGGAATCGGAAATCAGCCATTCCCTGTCCGGCATGGATATGGTCGAGGATCGGGAAGATTTTCCGGCGGCAAATTTTACCACGGAAGAATGGTTTGCCGAAGCCGCGTTCCAATTGAAAGCGCAAAACGGGCAGCAGGCGGAATTCCATATGTGCATTCCGGTGCGTCTGGCAAAACAAATGGCTGGAATCTTAACCGGTTCAGGTGAAGAGGAAGAGCTGGAGGAGACACAGGAAATGCAATTTGACTCAAACAATGAAAGCAATTTTCAGAATAAAAAAGGGCAACCTGCTTCATCACCAAGCATCCAGCCCGTGCAATTCTCAAGTTTCGATGATTCGGCTGCCGCAAATGCCGAACCGAATAACTTGAATATGCTGATGGATATTCCGCTTAAAGTCACAGTGGAACTGGGGCGCACAAGACGGACGGTCAAAGAAATACTGGGTGTTTCCCAAGGGTCGATCATCGAGCTCGATAAATTGGCGGGAGAACCGGTCGATATTTTAGTGAACGACAAATTGATAGCCGTGGGTGAAGTTGTAGTCATCGATGAAAACTTCGGGGTCCGCGTCACCGATATCCTGTCTACAGAAGAACGAATCTCGAAGCTTCGCTAATACCTTTATGTAAGGAGTCTACAAGCTTGATCCAAAAAATGTCTTTATACAGTATTATGATGATCCTGCTGCTGGCGCTGTCGGCAGCATGGATACCATCCGGAGCGCAAGCCGCCGACCCGAAAGTCAGCGACAGCTATGACACGGACCAGCCGGCAGCCGAACAGCAGGAACAGCCTGCTGAAGAGGCGGCGCCGGAAGAAAAAAGCTTTATCGTGGTGATCGGCCAATTGATCTTTTATACCTTGTTGATTGTCTTCATGATTTACGGCCTGATCAAATTCCTGTCGATGAAGCAGAAAAATCTCCAGCCCAACCAAGCTGTAAAGCTGATGGGCGGAACAGCCTTAGGAAACAATAAATCTCTTCAGCTTGTAAAAGTGGGAGGACAGATTTATCTGATCGGGGTCGGCGATCAAGTGACATTGATCAAAGAATTCACCGAAGATGATGAAATCAATGGAATCGAAAAAGACGTGGAAACCCAAGCTTCGCCATTACTGCCGAAGACGGTGACCAGTTTCATAAAAGAAAAGGTCGGCGGCCGTTTGGAAAAGAACCCTGCCCAAACGAAAGGGTTTGAGCAATTGTTCAAGCAGAGCCTCGACAAACAGCGTAAAAAGCAGGACAAATTGGAATCGGATCTAAGCGGACAACAATCCGGGGATAAAGAAGGGCGTTCGTTATGATGGATTCTCTTCTCATGCTCGTCAACATTCCCGGAATCGATTTTGGCAACGATAATCCCGAAGACGTTTCAACGACACTGCAATTATTATTCCTGCTGACGATCCTGTCGGTGGCTCCCGGGATTTTAATCCTGATGACCAGCTTTACCCGCATCATCATCGTACTGTCTTTTGTCCGGACCGGCCTCGGCACGCAGTCGATGCCGCCGAACCAGGTGTTGGTGGGACTCGCGTTATTCCTTACCTTCTTCATCATGGCGCCGATTTTCTCGGAGATAAATGAAACCGCGCTTCAGCCTTACCTGGACGGTGAAATCGGACAGGAAGAAGCGATGGACTCAGCGGCATTGCCGATGAAAGAGTTCATGGCAAAACATACACGCGAAAAAGATTTGGCATTATTTTATAAATACGCTGAAATGGAAAAGCCAGACAGCATTGCGGAAATCCCGCTGACTTCGCTGATTCCGGCATTTGCCATCAGTGAGCTCAAAACAGCGTTCCAGATCGGCTTCGTCATTTTCATCCCGTTCCTGATCATTGACATGGTCGTTGCCAGTACTTTGATGGCGATGGGGATGATGATGCTGCCGCCGGTAATGATTTCATTGCCGTTCAAAATTCTGTTATTCGTACTGGTCGACGGCTGGTACCTGATCATCGAATCGCTGCTGCTTAGTTTTTAGATAGTAAAGTTGAACATAGTAACCGATATTCCGCAAAACAACTTGCTTGCGGGCCCACAGGATGTGGGTCATGCAGTCGGGGGGTAAAACCTTTGCTCCTGCATCGCTGCGCTGCTTCGTAGCAAAGAATTGCCCTTGCAGGCTTCGGTCAACTTTTCGCTGTTTTGCTCCATATCTCAAGAAATTTCTCTCAGCGCCGGCGCGCCTATGGACTGAGCGAAGCAATAAGACGAGTGCACTTCTCGGCTTATTGCGGGAGCTAAGGAGTGCCATACGAAGGTGGCCCTCCTTTGCGACGAGCAGTGCGTAGGAGCATAATCTTCGCACTGTCCTAAGCGCCGAAGCGGCTTATAAATATTAACTCTTTGATTCAACTTGTTAGGTGAAGGAAGGAAGAACTCAATGACTCCAGATATGGTAATTAAACTGGCAGAACAATCGATTTATACAATCATCATCATTGCGGCGCCGATGCTGCTGATCGCACTGGGTGTCGGCCTGCTCGTCAGTGTGTTCCAGGCGATGACGCAGATTCAGGAACAGACCTTGGCGTTCATCCCGAAAATACTCGCAGTCTTCATTTCGCTGGTCGTTTTCGGTCCGTGGATGCTGACGACGCTGCTGGATTACACGCGCAATCTGTTCCAAAGCCTTCCGCGAATAATCGGATAGGGAGCTTGCAATGAATTCTATTTTAGAAGTTTTGCCATATTTCTTATTAGTACTTATTCGGTTTACGAGTTTCTTTCTCATAGCCCCGATTTTCTCGATGAAAGGCATGCCGAACCAATTCAAAATTGGCCTCGGGGTATTCATCGCATTGATAGCCGTTTCTACGCTGCCGGCAGAAGAGCCGATTGTGCTTGACGCCTATTATACGTTCATGGTCATGAAGGAAATCGGTGTTGGCCTGGCACTTGGGTTTACGGCGGCGCTGCTGTTGTATGCGGTGCAGGTTGCCGGAGCGTTCATCGATTTTCAGATGGGCTTCGCCATCGCCAATGTCATCGACCCGCAAACAGGCGCGCAGGTGCCGATCATCGGCCACTTTAAATACATGATGGCCCTTCTTTTCATGCTGACGGTCAACGGCCATCACATGCTGCTTGATGGTGTGATGCACAGTCTCAGGCTGTTTCCCGTAGAAACGATGACCTTCGCTTTTGAAGCAGGAGACCTTTCATCTTTTATATCGGCATTATTCGTACAAATGTTTACCATTGCTTTGCAAATTGCTTTGCCGATTGTCGGAGCACTGTTCCTGGTCGATGTGGCTCTAGGGATCCTGGCGAAAACGGTGCCACAATTAAATATATTTGCAGTCGGTTTTCCAGTTAAGATTTTCACCGGCTTTGTCCTGTTATTGCTGACAATGCCCATCTTCTTTTATCTGCTGCAATTTTTATTCGAAAAAATCATGATGAGCATGGCGCAATTGGTCAAGATAATGGGAGGGACATAAGTGCAGAAACGATTGGTTCTCGATCTTCAATTTTTCGCCGGTGAGAAAACAGAAAAAGCGACACCGCAGAAAAGGCAGGAGTCGAAACGCAAAGGGCAGGTCGCGAAGAGCCCGGAAGTTGCCGCTGCGATGATCATGCTGGGCGGCGTCCTGTTGCTTTACTTCACCGGCGGCTGGATGCTCGAAGCGATCCTTGCAATGTTCCGCATCAACTTGACGCAATTCTTTAACTGGGACCTGACACCCGCTTCCACGCGGACCCTGCTCGAACAAATGTCATTTGAAGGATTGAAAATCATGGTCCCGATGGCGTTGATCGGCATGATTTTCGGCTTTTTTGGAAACTACATACAAATCGGTCCCATTTTCTCGACAGACCCGCTGATGGCGAAACTGGAGCGAATCGATCCGATCAAAGGCGCAAAACGCATCTTCTCTGTACGCGCTCTGGTGGAACTGGCGAAATCGTTATTGAAGATTTCCATCATCGGAACAGCCGCTTTCCTCGTGTTATGGACATCGAAAGAAGAATTGTTTTTATTGTCCCAGCAAAGTGTGCCGCATGCCTTGAGCTTTGTCGGCGGCCTTGTCGTCAAGATGGGCCTGACCGCTTCAATCATCCTGCTGTGCCTGGCTGTGCTGGATTATATCTATCAGAAATACGAGTTCGAAAAAGGAATAAAGATGTCGAAACAGGACATTAAAGATGAATACAAAAAATCGGAAGGCGACCCGCTCATCAAGCAAAAGATCAAAGAAAAGCAACGGCAGATGAGCATGAACCGGATGATCCAGGATTTGCCGAATGCGGACGTCCTGATTACAAACCCGACGCATTACGCGATCGCCATCAAATACGATGCCGAGACGATGGAAGCCCCGCAGGTTATTGCGATGGGGAAAGATCACCTGGCACTGAAAATTAAAGAAAAAGCGAAAGAACTTGATATTGTGATTATGGAAAATAAACCGCTCGCCCGCGCATTGTACGCACAAGTGGAAGTGGGCGACTACGTGCCGGAAGACCTCTTCATGGCCGTAGCCGAGGTGTTGGCATATATTTATCGCTTGAAAGGCAAGATCAGTTAAATAAAGAATTACTAAATATAAATTAAAATGATGAATTCGCTTCAGAAGGACGCTTTCCGCGGGGAGCTGCCTGAGCCTCCTCGCTCGCTTCGAAAACCGATGCTCCTGTCTCTGCATCGCTGCGCTAGCTTCGAGACATGAAAAACCGTTGCAGCGGTTCCCGTTTCGTCGCAAAGGTTCGACCGAATGCTGTTCGGTCAAACCTTCCCTGCGGGGTCTCAGGACACGCTCTTAATCCCGCAGGAAGCGATTCGCGCTTGCGTGAATCGTTTGCGACGAAGCTAGCGCAGCGATGCAGGAGCATATCTTTGCTCTTCGCCTTCTTCCGCTCATTCATCTTAGAATGACTCACAAAGATATGGAGCAAAACAGCGGAGACTCCCAGAGGAACAGAAACGGAGTTGGCTTTCCAACTCCGTTTCGAGCGAAGTGCTGAGATCCACTCGGGCGAAGTGGAACGAGCACGAGTTAGCTCAGCGCGAGCCAAGCGCGGCCTAAGATGTTTCGGCCGGCGCTTTGCGACGAAGCTAGCGCAGCGATGCAGGAGCACGGGTTTTGGAAAGCGAAGCTGTTTTGCGGAATATCGACAGCTTGATTAGGAAAGCAGTTAAACATTCACGAAAGCAATAGGAGATGGGAAATAACTTGAAACTCAGAGATTATGCAGTCTTAGTATCCGTACTTATGATCGTCGTCATGATGGTCATTCCGTTGCCGCCATTATTACTCGATATATTGATCCTGATAAATATCAGCCTAGCCATGACAATCCTGCTGGTGGCAATGAATACGAAAGAAGCGCTGCAATTCTCGATTTTCCCGACATTGCTGTTGTTGACGACATTGTTCCGTCTGGGCCTGAACGTCTCGACGACACGATCGATTCTCACCAATCAGACCGGTGGTGAAGTGATCGAGACGTTCGGTTCATTCGTAGTCGGAGGAAGTGCAATCATTGGGATCCTGGTGTTCCTGATCCTTGTAATTATCCAATTCCTTGTTATTACAAAAGGTTCGGAGCGGGTAGCGGAAGTTGCCGCGCGTTTCACGCTCGATTCGATGCCTGGTAAACAGATGAGCATCGACGCCGATCTTGGCGCGGGAATGATTTCGGATATGGAAGCGAAAAATCGCAGGGAAAAAGTCAGCCAGGAAGCGGATTTTTATGGGGCCATGGATGGTGCCAGTAAATTCGTAAAAGGGGACGCCATTGCGGGGATTATCATTACCATCATCAATATCATCGGCGGATTGCTGATCGGGGTTATGGTCCACGGACTGCCGGTCGGTGAAGCAGCCAGCCTGTTCACGCTCCTCTCCATCGGGGATGGTCTGGTGAGCCAGATACCGGCGCTGTTGATTTCAACGGCAATGGGTATCGTTGTAACGCGTGCAGTGTCTGACGGCAACCTTGGCTCGGATATCATCAAGCAGCTTTTCGCTTATCCGAAAATGATGTATGTCGTAGCGGGCACTTTGATGATGATCGCTTTCCTGACTCCGATCAATCCTTTATTGATCTTGCCGGTTGCGGCAGTCATTGCATTTGCTGCATTCAGAATGCAGAAAGCATTGACCGAGGAAGAGAAATCCGAAAAAGAAGCCGTTTCCGGAGACGGTAAAGAAATTGAAGCCATGAAGAGTCCGGAAAGTGTCATCGACCTTCTTCATGTCGATGCTATCGAGTTTGAATTCGGCTATGGGTTGATTCCGATAGCAGATAAAAACCAGGGCGGCGATCTGCTTGACCGGGTCATCATGATCCGCCGGCAATTGGCGATGGAACTTGGGATCGTGGTGCCGGTTATCCGCATTCGTGATAATATCCAGCTCCGTCCTAACGAATACATCATCAAAATCAAAGGAAACCGCGTTGCAGCGGGTGAAATCATGCTCGACCATTATTTGGCCATGAGCCCTGGAATTGATGACGACAGCATTGAAGGCATCGAAACGATTGAACCGGCATTCGGCATGCCGGCGCTATGGGTCAATGACAGCATGAAAGAAGACGCTGAAATGGCCGGGTACGCCATCGTGGATCCGCCTTCGGTCGTGTCGACGCATCTGACGGAAGTCATCAAGCGCCACGCGCATGAATTGATCGGCCGCCAGGAAGTGAAGTCGCTGATTGAAAATATGCGTGAAGCAAGTCCGGCGGTTGTTGAAGAATTGATTCCTAATTTAATGACGATCGGGGAAGTGCAGAAAGTGCTGATGAAGCTTTTGAAAGAGAAAGTTTCCATCCGCAACCTGCTGATCATTCTCGAAACGCTGGCTGATTATTCATCGCAAACAAAAGATACAGACGTTTTGACGGAATACGTGAGACGCTCACTGTCCCGCCAAATCACGTTGCAATATGCGCCGCAGAATGAAGCCCTGAAAGTCATCACGGCAGGAGCAAGCGTCGAGAAGAAATTTGCCGAGTCGGTGCACCGTTCCGATCAGGGCAATTACTTGTCGATCGATCCGGAAACGTCCCAGCTGATTTTCCAGAAAATATCCGAACAGGCTGCGCAATTGCAGCAGACCGGTGTGCAGCCGATTCTGCTGACATCACCGGCCATCCGCATCTATATGCGCCAGTTTATCGAAGGTTTTGCACCGGATCTTCCGGTGCTGTCCTATAACGAACTCGAACCGAACATTGAGATTCAAAGCGTCGGCGTCGTCAATATCAGTGGAGGAGTAAATGTCTGATGAGATTAAAAACATATATCGTCCAGAATGTCAGTGAAGCATTGCCGATGATCAAACGGGATTTGGGAGCTGACGCATTGATCCTGAATACCAAAAAAGTGAAGACTGGCGGCTTTATCGGATTTTTCCAGAAAGAAAGACTCGAAGTGACAGCCGCTGTAGAAGCGCAGCCGAAGAAAAAGAAGGCAGCCAGTAAAGCGCCAGAGGAAGCTGCTGCAGTTCAAAAGGCATCAGTGCCGGTGCCGCCTGCTTCAATTGCTGCGCCGGAAGATTCAAACACTCACTTAACGGGAGACTTGATCAATGAATTGAAAGGCATCAAGCAATTCATGATGCAGTCGATGCAGGAAGATCATTTGCCGGCTTCATTAAAACCGCTGAACCAGCGCTTGAGCAGCCAGGAAGTGACAAAAGAGATCCAATCTGAAATCCTGGCTAAAATGATGCTGACTATTGGCCAGCAACCGGATATCTCAGCGGCACAGATCCATAGAATGGCGAAGACGGAAATCGTCCGCCTGATCGGTCTGCACCAACAAAAGCCTGTCCTGAAGGATCCGGAAATCATCTGCTTTATCGGACCGACCGGTGTCGGCAAGACAACGACGATTGCAAAAATCGCTGCGGATCTGCTCCTGCGGGAAGGCAAAAAGGTTGGATTGATTACATCGGATACATACCGTATCGCGGCTGTAGAGCAATTGAAAACATATGCAGGCATCCTGAACATCCCGATACAAGTGGTCGATTCGGCTGAAGACCTGAACCGCGCAATGGCGGAACTGGCTGCATGCGACATCATCCTGATGGACACTGCAGGACGCAATTACCAGCAGAAACAATACATCGACGACCTTGAAGCCCTTCTGGCTGATAAGAATAAAATCCAGATCAATCTGGTACTCAGCCTGACTGCCAAATACGAAGACATGAAGAAAATCATCGATAATTTCCAGACCATCAAAATGGACCAGCTGCTGTTGACGAAACAAGACGAGACCAGTTCATCCGGCGCCATCTTGAACCTGATCTATCATTATTCGATTCCCGTTACTTATATTGCCAATGGCCAAAACGTTCCAGATGATATTTTAACGGCAACTCCGGAGTTGATCGCAAATTTTGTGCTAGGGGAAGATGACAATGATTGATCAGGCAAAACAATTGCGTGAAAAAATGATGCAGAAAAAACCGAAAAAAGAACTCAGACAGACACGCACTATTGCTGTCACCAGCGGAAAAGGCGGCGTCGGTAAATCGAATTTCGCTTTGAACTTCGCCTTGAGTCTGGTTGAGCAGAACCGGAAAGTGCTGATCTTCGACGTCGACCTGGGCTTTGCCAATGTTGATGTACTGCTTGGCCGGTCACCTGAAGAGTCGATCGCGACGATGGTGGAAAAAGATTTATCGATTTGGGACATCATTGAAGAAGGGCCTAATGGTTTATTGTTCATTTCCGGAGGGACCGGATTCAACGAAATGTTCAAACTGGATGAAGCAAAGATGAAGAAGTTCTTTGACGAACTCAGTGAGATCCAAGGACACGTCGATTATGTGATTCTTGATACTGGCGCAGGATTGTCGGATGAAAACCTCCGCTTTATCCTGGCTGCCGACGATGTAATCCTTGTTACGACGCCTGAACCGACCTCAATTACGGATGCTTACTCCATTGTGAAAATGGTCCATGTAAAAGATCCGAATGTCCATATGAAGTTGATCATCAATCAATGTACAACCGAAAAAGAAGGCAGACAGACGGCGGACAATTTCCGCCAGGTGACACAGCAATTCCTCGGGAAAGAAATCGGCACATTAGGTTATATTCCAAGTGACTCGAATATTCCGGCTGCTGTGAAGAAACAAGTGCCGTTTCTGTTGGCATTTCCGAACACTTACGCTTCACAGGCGATGAGAAAAGTGACGGGTGAATTTCTCGACTTGCCTGTACCTTATAAGCTTGGCATCAAAGGGTTTCTGCTGAAAATGCTGTTTAAATAGACGTGTCGCGGTATCAAAAAAATGGTGGTGAAACGCTTGTTGAATGATAAATTATCAAAAGAGGAACTGGAATACTGGGAAGGCTGGCAACAGGGGCGTGATCCGGAAGCCGGGAATTACCTGGTCGAACGTTATATGCCGCTGGTTGATTATGTGACACAGCGCTTTATGATCAGCCTGCCAAAAACAGTGGACAAAGATGATATACGCAGCCTGGCTTTCGAAGGGCTTCTTGACGCATTTGATAAATTCAACCTGGAGCGGGACCTGAAGTTCGAAACCTATGCAGCATGGAGAATCAAAGGCGCAATCATCGATGGTTTGCGCCATAGTGACTGGCTGCCGCGTTCTGTACGTGAGAAAGTGAAGAAAATCGAAAAAGCGTACGCGATTCTTGAACAGGAAAATAATCATTCGGTAACCGATGCCGAAGTCAGCAAATATCTCGGCATCTCTAAAGCTGAACTCAATAAAACCGTATCGGAAGCGGCATTGTCGACGATGATTTCCATGGATGAAAATCCTTTTGAAGACAATAACCAGGTAGGTAAATACAATATGGTAGGAAACGGCGACGCGGGTTCACCCGAGCGCCGCCTCTATGAACGCACCATCAAGGAAGCATTGACTGCAGCAATCGGGCGGTTGCCTGAGAAAGAGAAAATCGTTGTTTCGCTGTGTTATTTTGAAGACTTGAAATTGACGGAAATAGCGGAAGTTCTTGGCGTCAGTGTTTCCCGTGTTTCCCAATTGCATTCAAAAGCAATTTTGCGGCTGCATTCGGCGACACTTTCAGTCCATGAATATTATTAAGAAGCGTACGTTAAAGAAAGACAGGTGATAGCCATGGAATGGCTGCTGATTGGACTTATTTTATTGGCGATAGCCGTGAATATGCGATCATTTATCGTGCTGAACCAATTTCAGAAACAGCGCAAAGCCATGCTGGAGGACGCGGAAGCCGTCAATTCCAATATGGAAGAGTTTGTAGCGAATCTCGAGAAGGAAAATGATGAACTCTATAACCGGCTGGTGGAGCATATTGCCCAAAAAGAAAGCCGCATGGAAGAACGGATGCGCGAACTGGAACTGAAAATCGGCACTGGGATCGCCGTTCACACAGTGGATGAGGTGGCGGCCGCGCCTGAGGCCAAAAAAGTGAAACAGAAGAAAACGGCTAAACCGGCAGAACCGGAAGCCGATCCCGACCTGCCGGAAAATGAGAAAATCGAGCAATTGCATAAACAGGGATTCTCGCCTGCGCAAATTGCCAAAGTGGTAGCGGCGGAACGCGGTGAAATCGAATTGATCATCAATATGTATAAAAAGAAACAAAGCTATCAGAAGTAAGATGGGGTGACTGCTATGCGCATTGAAAGCCAAACGAAAATCCCGGGCGACCGGATTCAGAAAAACACAGTGGAAAACAAATCAATCGACTCTTTTGCCAACGTCATGAAAAAGTCGCAATCGAAATTGCAGCTGGATGCTTTGCACCAATTGATGAGCCGTGTCGACGCCCAAGGAGAAAAACTCGGGGAGCAGCGTACATTCGAAAATTTACGCGAATATAAAAACCTTGTAAAAGAATTTATGAGGGAAGCCCTAAGTTTTGGCATACAATTAACGGATAAACAAAGCTTTTCTCCCGGTGGCGGCATGAAAAATCATCAAATAGTGGAAGTCATTGACAAAAAATTGATTGAACTTCAGGACGAAGTGTTAAATAATGAAAAGGAAGGCTTGGACACACTCCAGTCAATCGGGGAAATCAAAGGCTTGCTGATTAATTTATACATGTAAAAGCTGTGTCTGAAGTTGAAAAGGGTTTTCCCGCTTGATTTCCTGCTTTTGCGTTATTAAAAAAGAGAGAACAATAAGGGGAGAAAGAAATGAGCGAAAATCGCCGCGAGTTTTTCCGAGTAATTTTTCATGAATCGGTCAATGGCACAATCACCCGTCTTGGAGAAGCGCCAATGTCTGTATTAGTGGATAATATCAGTGTAAACGGCATGAGGTTTACATCGCCGGTCAACATCCCGATGGGCGAACGGCTGGAATGCAGTTTCGAAATACTGGAACAGGCATTTCTGCTGGAAGGCACCATTGTAAGAAAGTCGACGAGAAACGAAAGAGTCGAATACGGTGTAGGTTTTACAATCGATCAGGAAACATCATCGCAATTATTCAAGCATCTTAATTATTATCAGATCCGCCAAAGAAAAGGCACTTACACAGAGTGATCATTTTTGCAGAGGAAGCTGGCGCCGCGAAATTTCGCGGTGTCAGCTTTTTTTATATCTCAAGGGGCAGCGTCAAAGTGTGCTAAAATAAATTAAAAGAACATTCTGTTAATTTGAAAAGGAAAGGAGCGGGAAAATGAAAAAGACATCGACAATTGTGCTGACGATGGCACGGAGGATCAACGCGGATTCAAATGATGTATTCAAAGCCTGGACAAAGCCGGAGCTGATGAAAAAATGGCTGTTTACGACGGAAGCCACGAATGTGGTGGCGAGAAGTGATTTCCGTGTGGGCGGAAAATGGGAAATCGTTGACCGGCGGGAAGGGGAGGAATACCGGGCGACAGGCGAGTATATGGAAATTGACGCGCCTCACAGGCTGGGATTCACTTTTCAAATGCCGCAATACAACGATTTGCAGGACCAAATAATTGTCTGGGTATCGCCGGTCGGGCAAGCCTGTGAAATGACTTTTAAACAGGAGATCGTCGTGCCCCATGAAGAAAGCTGGGGACCTGAAGAAATCAAGAGCGCGATGAAAGAGTACAGCGAACAGTCAGAAGAAGGATGGGACAAGATGTTTGAGGGGCTGAAGCAGTTAGTGGAAACCGGAGAAGCCAGAGCCACTGGCAATAAGTGAATCGCAGCAGCTGCCGCCCGGAATTTCACTGCGGCAGCTTTTTAGTGAAACCTTTTTGACGGAATGGCTACTAATGGAGTAAAGAAGCTGCGATTTGGGGCGAGAGGGTGGTCGGCTGTGAAAAATATAGGGCTGTTTGTAATGATTGCTGTAATGGCTGCTGGGGTTGTGGCTTGGCCTGGTGCTGCCAGTGCCTGTTCCTGTGAACAACCTCCAGGCGTGGCGGAAGAGTTGAGCCGCTCGGATGCTGTGTTCAGCGGGAAAGTGATTTCGATGGAAGAGAAGCCGGTACTGTTTTCAGCAGCGACACGGTCTGTTGTTTTTCAAGTCGCCAAGGTCTGGAAAGGACCCGCAAATTCACAGATAAAAATAAAAACTGGTCAAGGCGGCGGAGATTGCGGTATTAATTTCAGTGCCGGACAGGAATATCTGGTATATGCAGTAAAATCCGAAATGTACGGAGCAAATGAGCTGACGACGATCATTTGTGACCGGACAGCTGTTCTGAGCCAGGCGCAAGGAGATTTTGCGGTGTTGGGAGAAGGGCAAGCGCCGACACAGGAAGTGGATTTGCTCAGCCGCACAGGATGGTTATTGCCGCTGGCAGGTTTTATTGTATTCGCGATCATCGCTTTTGCGGTTTACCGGAAAAGGAAGACAGTTAGACAAGGCGGGTGGAAGAGTTGAAAGCATCTGAGGAAATACTGGCGGTATGGCGGAAATTCGATGATTTTCCCATGGAAACGCTGACGAAGGCGTGGCTCTATGCGAAGCATGGGAACAGGAAACAAAGGGATGTTGAAACGATGAAACAGCATCGTGAGAAATTCGGTGTCACAGGGAATTGCTTTGACCTGGCTATCTGGTTATTGGATGCATTCAAGAAAGCGGGGGTCAAAGCTTATCCAATCGGCAGTGAGCTTGGCACCGGGGATGATCATGCGGCCGTCATGGCAGTTGATAATGAGGGGCGCAGGTTCTTATGCGATCTGGGGGACCAATGGCTGCAGCCGGTTTTGGTCGATGGTGATGATGAAGCTTACACGGATGAAAAACTGGCAGGCTTTTTCCCGGGCGCTGAAGTGCAGGTGCTTCCGGGAAATGATCATTTTCAAGTGGTTTATCACCGGCCGAACGGCAAGTTTTCAACACAGGTTTATTCATCCCATCCAGTGTCGATGGAGGAGTTTCTGGCGGCGGCGGATTTTTCGCAGTGCCATGTATATCCGAAACCGCTGCTGGAGGTTCGTTTGCCATGGGGCGATGAAATTGCGCACTGGGAATTCGATGATTGGAAAAGCTTTTTAAGCACCAGCCAGGGGCTCGTTGAAGATCCGTCCCTTGCCACGATTGATGAATGGGTGGAGAGAATCCACGAGAAAAGCGGCTATGACAAAACGCTTTTAAAAGAATCGCTGGAATATTTCAAAGGCCTCAGCAAATCCTCTGTATCCTGAGGCCTTTTCCGTTTCAATGAAGAAAAGAGGTTTGAGTGAATGGACAAAGAAATGATCATGGCTTGCGATGAAGACGGCACGCCAACCGGAATCGCAACGCGTGAAGAAATACATAAAAGGGGCTTATGGCACGAGACGTTCCATTGCTGGATTGTGGAAATCGAGGACGGCACGCCGTATATCCACCTGCAATTGCGAAGCGCAGACAAAAAGGATTTTCCCGGCCAGTTAGACATCAGCGCAGCCGGACATATCCTTGCGCACGAATCGATTGCGGACGGAGTCAGGGAAATCGAAGAGGAACTGGGTATCGATGTGAAGTTTGAGGAGTTGATTTCTTTGGGTGTCGTCAAAGACCAGCTATCGTTGGAAGGTTTCAAAGACAATGAACGGTGCCACATTTTCCTGTATATGGCAGAGCAGAGTTTGGATGGAGCTTACCGCTTCCAAAAAGAAGAAGTGGCAGGCATGTTCAGATTCGTTTTTCAGGATTTTGTGGATTTATGCATGGGGTCTGCAGAAAGCATTGAAAGTGCATGGGAACTGGCCGCGGCGGAAACGCCGTCACAGAAGAGTGTGACACTGGCGGATCTCGTGCCGCACGGACAATCCTACCTGGAGCAGGTATTGAGAGGGATTCAAAACGCATTGGAAAATGAAATGAAATAAGTTAACGAATAAAATGCAAGACATCCTTTATCGTCTCATTGAGAGATAAAGGATGTCTTTTTTGTTGGGCTAAATAATATTGGAAACTTTATCGGTTTTAATTCCGGCTTCCGCCAGCGATTTAGAGATTTGTTCCGCAAAGCTCAGGGCATTTGCCCCGTCTCCGTGGATGCAAACCGTGTCGGCTTTCAATTCAGTGTCGATGCCTTCGACAGTCAGCACTTTGCCCTCACGCACCATCCGCACCACACGCGCAATCGCTTCGGTGGAATCAGTGATCAAGGCGCTGGCTTCCGAGCGGGGGGTAAGAGAACCGTCTTTCCGGTACGTGCGGTCGGAGAATACTTCACTTGCTGTCCGCAGACCGATTTCATTGCCTGCTGTGATCAGTTCACTGCCCGCAAGCCCGTAGAGGATCAATGCGGGATTTACGTCATAGACGGCCTCCGCAATGGCTTCGGCATAAACGGAATCCCTGGCGGCCATATTATAGAGGGCGCCATGGGCTTTGACGTGTTGCAGAATACCGCCTTCCGCATTGACGAAGGCTGACAGGGCGCCGATCTGGTAAACGACGATATCATAGATTTCCTGCGCCGACAGCTGCAGATTGCGTCGGCCGAAGCCCGGCAGGTCCTGAAAACCGGGATGCGCGCCGATGGCCACATCTTTTTCGAGCGCCAGCCGGACAGTTTTGCGCATCGTAGCCGGATCCCCGGCGTGAAAACCGCAGGCGATGTTGGCCGAACTTACATAATCAAGGATTTCTTCATCCCTGCCAAGTTTATAGACGCCGAAACTCTCACCCATATCACAATTCAAATCCACTTTAAAAGTCATCCGGTTGCCTCCCTTTTATATTTTATAGCCCGTTTCAAGCAATTTATCGTTTTTTCCTGAAGTCTCAAAAGACGCTGTGCTTCTTCAATACTGACTTCCTTGAACCGCAGGCGGTCTCCTGGTTTCAGCTGGCTGACGAGCGGCAGGTCAACGGTGATGACTTCTGCGATTTTGGGGTAGCCTCCCGCTGTCTGGCGGTCGGCCATCAAAATGATCGGATTCCCGTCCGCGGGCACTTGGATGGAGCCGAAAGCCACAGCTTCCGAAATCATTTCCTGCGCTTCGGCAAGTGCCAGGCGAGGTCCGTCAAGCCGGTAGCCCATCCGGTCCGACCGGGGGTTTACTGAAAAATCTTCCGTGAAAAAATGTCTTCGGCTGCCTTCAGAAAACATTTCGAATTGACGGCCTTTTATTACTCGGATTACCGGGTTGGAAGAATAAAGAGGTGAAGGCGCAAACCAAGACTTGTCATGATCTGCCGATTTCTGGTCGGCACTTGCTTCACCGACAACCAGTTGATCGCCGGCTTCCAAAGCGCGGCCCTGATAACCGCCAAGCTCTGCGCGCATGTATGTGGAACGGCTGCCCATCACTTCAGGAACAGCGATTCCTCCGGCGACAGCTACGTAACAACGGCTGCCGGACCCAGGTTTACCAAACGTAAGGGTTTGTCCTTTGGCTGCCGTGACCGCCCGCCAGCTTTTCACGGCTTTGCCGTCCAATTGAGGAGTAAGGTCGCCGCCGCAAATGGAGATGACGTGTTCTTCTTCGAAATGAATGGAAGGTCCCATCAACGTTATTTCCAGTGCCGCCGCGTTTTCTTCATTGCCGACGAGCAGATTGGCCATGCGCAGCGCATAAGGATCCATCGCGCCGGATGCCACAACGCCATGTTTTTGGAAGCCTGTTCGTCCAAGGTCCTGGACAGTTGTCTGCATCCCGCTTTTATATATGGTCAGCATTTTCTTTTTCCTCCAAAGTTTGATATTCCTCAGGTGTAATTTGCCGGAAGACAATGGTGTCTCCCGCTTGCAGCAGGCTGGGAATTTCGCGGTCCGGCAGAAACAGCCGTGTCGGTGTGCGGCCGATCAATTGCCAGCCGCCCGGCGTAGAAATGGGGTAGACGCCTGTCTGGTTGCCTGCGATGCCGACACTTCGCTCCGGGATGGCGCCGCGCGGAGATTCCCTGCGCGGCGCTGCGATTTTTTCGGACATGCCGCCGAGATACGGAAATCCAGGGGCAAAACCGATCATATGGACGGTATAGCTGGTTCCAGTATGGATCGCTATCACTTCTTCCGGGCTCAATCCATTGTGCCGCGCCACAAATTCAAGGTCCGGTCCATGGCCGCCGCCGTAGCAAACAGGAATTTCGATGGTGCGGGGGTGAGGCACATCAATGTCCTCAGTTTTCTTTAAAAGAGATGCCAATTCGTTTTTCGCTTCTTCAAAAGTGGCCAGCAGAGGACTATAGGCTACGGATATTGTGGTGAATGCGGGAATGCATTCAGTCATCCATTGTGGGGGACTCGCTCCGAGCAATGATGTGATAGCTCTGATTCGATTATGTGTTTCCTCATTTATTGAGGTGCCGACTTCAATAATGATCGCTTGGTCACCGAGCGGAGAAAAAGAATAATCCATGGACACCCTCCTGTTTCTTTATTAGTCTGATTATTCTTTAAGTATAGGGCTTTAGGGAGGATGACGAAAGGGGAAGCGAGGTTCATATTGTCTGAGCATTGCCGAGTTGGGAATAAAACCGGTGAAGTTGGGCATAAACAGTAAATCTCAGAGCTGGCTGGCAGTCACTTCAAGAGCTATACATACAAAATTTCTGTTGTTCCTTAAGATTTCATTATTTTCTGTAAATTGTTATTGACCACCCTGGTCGACAGCGTTATAATGGAGTCGACCAAGGTGGTCTAACGAGGAGGCGTAAAAATAATATGGAAAAATTCAAAGGCCTCGATGAAGAGAAGCAGCAAAAAATATTGGATGCGGCGTTGATGGAATTTGCGGAGCACGGCTATGAAAAGGCTTCGACGAACCGGATTGTGAAAGAAGCGGGCATCGGCAAAGGAATGCTGTTTTATTATTTCAAGAGCAAACGGGATCTATATGAGTTTTTGGCGGAATACAGCCTGGATTTTGTTGTTGAGAAGTACTTTTCCAGAATTGATCTGACGGAAACGGATTTTATCGAACGGTTAAAACACACCTCGCAAGTGAAGTTTCAAGCGCAAACGGAAAATAAAAATGTTTTTAACTTTCTGGGGACGTTTATGCTGACAGCGGATTTCGATCTTCCGTCGCATATACAGCAAAAATACGAAGAGATGCGGAAGACAGGGAATGCAATGGTTTATGACAATGTGGATTTGTCACTTTTCCGCGAAGATGTGGATGTGCAAAAAGCATTTAAGCTGATCCGCTGGTCGATTGAAGGCTATCAGAATGAACTGCTGCAGAGGCTGCAGGGGCAAAACATGGCGTCGATTGACTTTGATCCGTATTGGGAGGAATTTTATGAGTACCTGGAGATTTTGAAGAAAAGTTTCTATAAAAAGGGGAGCGGGAGCAATGACTATTCTTAAAACGACAGGCTTATCGAAAAAATTCGGGGATTTTGCGGCGCTTGATGGGGTGGATATCGAAGTGGGCAAAGGAGAAGTCTATGGGTTTATTGGTCCGAACGGTGCCGGGAAATCGACGACGATCCGTGTATTGCTCGGAATCCTGAAAGCTACGGAAGGGCAAGCGACGATTTTCGGCAAGGATGTCTGGAAAGACGCGGTCGATATCCACAAGCGGGTCGCTTACGTGCCGGGGGATGTCAATCTGTGGCCCAATCTGACTGGGGGGGAAGTCATCGATTTATTCATCAAACTGCGCGGCGGCAACAATAAATCCCGGCGTGAAGAGCTGATCCGCAGATTCGATTTGGATCCAAGCAAAAAATGCCGCACCTATTCAAAAGGGAACCGCCAAAAAGTGGCTCTTGTTGCGGCGCTTTCTTCAGATGCGGACCTCTATATTCTCGATGAGCCGACTTCAGGGCTCGATCCGTTGATGGAACGCGTATTCCAGGAATGTGTCCGGGAAGCGAAGGCGGAAGGCAAAAGCATCCTGCTGTCGAGCCATATCCTGTCGGAAGTCGAACAGCTTTGCGACAAAGTGGCGATTATCCGGCAAGGCAAAATTATAGAGAAGGGTACGTTGAAAGAACTTCGGCACTTGACGGGCACGATGCTGTTAGTGGAAACAAAAGAGCCGATGCCGAATTTGGCTGAGGTCAAAGGTGTACGGGGAATCGAACAGAAAGATGGCGCATTGTCGTTTCAGGTGGACCAGGAAGAACTTGACCATGTGGTCCGTTACGTCAGCGGGTTTGGCATCATCCGCATGGAAAGCGCACCGCCGACTTTGGAAGAACTGTTCATGCGCCATTATGAAGGGACAGGAACGGGAGGCGCAGTCTAATGGACAATCAGCTATTCAGTGGGACCGGCAGCTTGAGCCGTTTCATCCTGCGCCGCGACCGGATCCGGATTCCGATATGGATTCTCAGCTTTGTATTGGCGACAGTGGCCACAGCGGTGGCATTTATTGGGCTGTATGAAAATGCGCAGGAGCGGCAAGCGATCGCGGCAACGATGGAGAATCCGGCCATGACGGCGATGGTCGGTCCGGGATATGGACTCGCCAATTACACAAGCGGCGCGATGATGGCGCATCAGATGCTTCTGATGACCGCTGTAGTCGTCGGGTTGATGAGTGTGCTGCTGGTGATTCGCCATACCCGCACAGATGAAGAAGAAGGACGCATCGAAATGGTGAGATCGTTGCCGGTCGGACGGCTTTCCAATGTCGCTGCCACGTTGTTGGTGCTGTTTTTGGTGAATATCGTGCTGGCGATTCTTACCGGCATCAGTCTGTATGCGTTGAATATCGAAAGTATGGAACTGGAAGGCTCGCTTCTTTATGGAGCCGCGCTTGGTGCGACCGGAATGGTTTTTGCCTCGCTTACGGCTGTTTGCGCCCAGCTTTCGCATAATGCAAGAAGCGCTATGGGCTTATCCATCGGCATTCTGCTGCTGGCCTATATTGTGCGGGCGATCGGCGATGTGGGAAGCGAAGCCGTCGCATGGCTGTCGCCGCTTGGCTGGATCGTCCGTTCAGAAGTTTACGTCAACAATATCTGGTGGCCTGTATTGATGACAGTGGGCGCAGCCGTCATACTCGGCGCGCTGGCGATGTACCTGAATTCAATCCGGGATTTGGGAGCCGGTTTTCTGCCGGCGAGAGCTGGGAAAACCCACGCTTCTCCGTTATTGCTGAGTCCTTTTGGGCTTGCATTCCGGCTGCAGCGCACAGGGTTTATTGCGTGGGCCATCTCGATGTATGTACTGGGTGCTTCATACGGGTCGGTAATGGGCGACATGGAATCCTTTTTTGCGGATGTCGATCTCATGCAGGATCTGCTTGTGCCAATGGAAGGGTTTTCGCTTGTTGAACAATTTGTGCCTACATTGATGGCAGTGATGGCCATCATAGCCACAATTCCGGTGCTTATGGCCATACTGAAGGCACGAGGCGAAGAGAAGAACGACCGCATTGAGCATGTTTTGGGCAGAGCCGTTTCGAGAAATCGCCTGCTCGGCAGTTATTTGCTGATTTCATTGATTGCCAGTTTTGTGATGATCTCGTTGGCGGGTCTGGGTCTTGGGACAGTCGCGGATGCGGTGATGGAAGAAGGATTTGATACAGCCATGGCTTATCAGGCGGCACTAGCTTATTTGCCGGCAGTATGGGCCATGATTGGTGTTACGGTGCTGCTGATCGGCTGGCTGCCGAAACTGACAGGTTTTATCTGGCTGTATCTCAGCTTTTCTTTCTTTGTAATTTATCTCGGCAGCTTGTTCCAATTGCCGGAATGGGTGGAGAAAATAACACCTTTCGGTTATGTTTCAGCCATCCCGCTGGAGGAGTTCGACTGGCTGCAGGCGACCGTGCTGACAGCAGTCGCGATTGGGCTGATCGTGATCGGATTCGTCGGATACAATAAAAGAGATATCGGCAGCTGAACCTGAGAAGTCTGTAGATACTAATGAAGAACCTATCAGAAAAGCGGAAAAGGCCACAGGCCTTTTCCGCTTTTTCAGGCTGTCGAGAAACATCAACTTCTTCAAACATCTCGCTGCACATCTTTTAATGTCTCGAAGCCAGCGCAGCGATGCAGGAGCACGGGTTTCAGGAAAGCGAAGCTGTTTTGCGCAATATCGATTACTTACCTTTATCTTTTTTTCAACCAGCCTTTTCCGCTTTTTTATTTATTATTATTTCAAGAAAATTACACTTAGGTACGTACTTAGTACCTATTTTATCGGAATAGACAGATTTTTAGAAAATTTGTGATTAAAAGTATTGATTTTTAGAAAAAAGGATGTAATATAGCATTATGCAATATATCGCATAATGTATTTCAGATCTTAAAGTTATATTGAAAATATATAATGGCCGATCAAAGCAAATACAGAAAAGAGAATGAGGAGGAGAAAGTATGGATAGTAAATTATCGTTTAAGTCGTATGCAGTTGTCGGAATGATGTTGTTCGCATTGTTTTTTGGGGCAGGAAACCTGATTTTCCCCGCGCAATTAGGTCAATATGCGGGAACGGAAGTCGGAATTGCCATACTTGGATTCTTAATAACAGGTGTCGGCTTGCCGCTTCTCGGAATTCTGGCAATCGGCTATTCGAAAAGCAATGATCTCCAGGACCTTTCGAGCCGTGTGCATCCACTTTACGGCATCCTTTTCACTTCTCTGCTTTATTTGACGATCGGGCCGTTCTTCGCTTTGCCGAGAACGGGTGCAGTCGCTTATGAAGTCGGCATCGCGCCTTTCGTCAGTGACGGTTCAATGGGTGCGATACTGCTTATTTTCTCTATTGTCTTTTTCGCCATTGCTCTCTTCATTTCTTTGAATCCTTCTAAAATTGTCGACAGTGTCGGTAAATTCCTGTCACCAGCGATTCTGGTGACTTTGGCAGTACTTTTGATCGCAGCGTTCATCACACCGATGGGCGAAGCGGGAACTCCGCAGGGAGGCTATCTTGATAATGCCTTCATGACCGGATTCCTGGAAGGCTATAACACAATGGACGCATTGGCATCGCTGGTATTCGGCATCATTGTCATCGCGGCTATCCGTAAAATAGGCGTCAACTCACCGAAAGGCGTTCTTACCGCTACCTTGAAAAGTGGTCTTGTCGCTGCCGGCTTGCTGGCAATCGTCTATACGGGCATAGCGTTGCTTGGCGCAGCGAGCACAGGTACACTGGGGCTGATGGAAACAGGCGGACCTGTCCTGAGCGGTGCATCCGCCCATTATTTCGGAACGTTCGGCGCTTTATTGATCGCTGTCATCATTTCGCTTGCGTGCCTGACAACAGCGGTTGGCCTGATTGTTGCCAACGCGGAATTCTTCCATAAACTGGCACCGAAAATCAGCTATAAAGTGTTTGTCGTCATTTTCTCTGTATTTGCATTAGTGGTTACAAATGCGGGTCTTTCCAACATCATCACTTATTCGATTCCAGTATTGATGTTCCTGTATCCTTTGGCAATCGTCCTGATTCTTCTTGCGTTCACATCGCCGTTGTTCAACCACGCACGCGCGGTCTACGTGGCGACGATAACTGTGACGTTCTTTATCGCAGTAATTGACGGATTCAAGACATTGACCGGCACGCTTGAAGTAAACAATCCGGCTTGGCTTCAATCGGTCATCGATTTCTATGGCACGGTCCTGCCGCTGTACAACGAGGGGCTGGGCTGGTTATTGCCGGCTGTCATCACAATCGTAGTTACCGGTTTGATCGCTTCCAGCAGAAAAGGCGAAAGCGTAGAAGCCGTAAGAAATTAATAAGGGATTGCAAAAAAGCTGTACCGGAAGCATTTGCTTCCGGTACAGCTTTTCTTTATGGAAATTTTTATTTCGCCTTCATTTCTTCAATAGAGCGGATCCAATTGTTTTTTGTCAGTGAAGAGAGGCGTTCGGCGTCTTTGTCTTTGAAAGCCCGGATGATCTCTTCGTGTTCATTGCGTGAAGCTTCGGACAGCTCCAGCGAATGATGGAAAAATTGTCTTCTGACATGGGATTGGAGCCTGCTGAGCATGATTGTGATGTATGGATTCTGAGCGGCTTCAATGATAATCCGGTGGAACTCTTCGTCTATTTTTAGTGCGTTGAAGCTGTCTCTCTCTTCAATGGCTTTTGCGAAACGCTGATTGGTTTCTTCCAGACGGCTGATCTGTTCGTCGGTGATGTTCGGAACTGCAAGCTCTCCGGCGAGTGCTTGCAAAACGGCAAGCGGAGGAAGCAAGTGGTTGATATCTTCTTTTAAGACTTCAGTGACAGTTGTGGCTTTTCCGGGATACATCTTCACGAATCCCACCATCTCAAGCAGTTGAAGCGCTTCGCGGATGGGGGTTCTGCTCAGGTTAAGCGCCTGGGCCAATTCTATATCGGTTAACTTTTCGCCTGGCTGCAGTGTACCGTCAATAATCCATTGTTCCAGCTGGGAATAGGCACTTTCCTTCGCGCTCATACGGACAGGTTTTGAATGATTAGTCGGGACCGGCATATTCAATCTACCCTCTCTCAAACTCTTATTACTATCCATTATACGCCAATAAAACAAAAATGGCAGTACTCAATATGCAGTATATCGCTAACCTTGACGCTAAAATTTCAGAGGCAGAAAATCCAGACAAAAACAGGAGCCAGGAATGAACCGAAGACAGCACTCAGCGACATCGCGACGGAACTGACAGAGGTTTCCTGTGCGCCGTATTCCAAAGCTTTGGCGGTGCCGATGCCATGTGCCGCGGCGCCAAATCCCATGCCGACGCCGATTGGTGTCTCGATGCGGAGCATTTTAAGAAACACGGGGCCAATGATGATGCCGGAAAAGCCTGCGATCATGACAAACACTGCCGCCAGGGAAGGGATACCGCCTAATTGCTCGGTCACTTCCATTGCCACGGGAGTTGTAATCGATTTTGGCAGCAAAGAGAGGATCAATGTCCTTGAAAATCCGAATAATTTTGCCAAAGCGATGCCGGACGCCATGCCGATGACTACTCCGACCAGGATGCCTGAAAGGACGGGCACCAGATTATCCAATAACAGTTTTCGCTGTTTATACAATGGAATCGCCAAGGCGACAACGGCAGGACCCATCAAGCTGTCGATCCAGTGGCCGCCGATCATATAAGTTTCATACGGCGTTCCAGTTATCAGCAAGAACAGCACAATGATGAATGTGGCTGTCAAAGCGGGCATCAAAAAAGAAAAGTGGAATCGTATATATAGAAGGTTCATAAAAAAGTAAGCAGTGAATGTAAAACCGATGAAAAAAAGTGCAAGAAATAAATCGTTCATCATTTCTGCTCCTTTCCTGTTTCAATCCGGCGGCCCAGATATTGGCTGGTCGATCCGGACGCAGCCATCGTCAATAAGGTGCTGATGATAACGACGGCAATCAGGAAAAACCCTTTGCCTGCGAAGACGTCGAAGTAATTGATGACGCCTACAGTGGCCGGGATGAAGAAGAGGGGTAAAAAAGACAGCAGCAAAGTTGCGGTGGATTCCACCAAACGCAGCGGAAATAGCTTCAGCGCCAAAGCGGCGAACATCAGCGTGAAACCGATGATGCTTCCGGGCAAGGGAATGCCGAACAGCTCACGCAGCAATTGGCCAAGAAAGAAGAAACCGTATATGAAAATGAATTGAAGCAGGAATACGATGAATTTCATTGCGTGTGCGCCCCCTTATTTCCCAAGACTTAAAAGTTTCTATTTTATAGTATATCAATGAAAAGCGAAAAAATATTGCGGTAAGGACGGACCGGTTTTATTCGCGATGAAACTTCTGCAATCCGTAAATCGTATAGTAAAGAAACGAATGGAGGAATCGGAATGAGCAATTATACAATCAGGGAGTTTATCGAAAAGACGCGGCAGGACGAACGTGAAAACGATTATTTCGAATTGGAGACGGAAAGGATTTTAGAAGTGAATCTCGATGGGCTGGTATGGGCGAAAACCGGATCGATGATTTCCTATACGGGGCAGATTAAGTTTTCACGCGAAGGCGTAATGGAGCATGGCCTCGGCACGATGTTCAAAAAAGCGCTGACTGGGGAAGGCACTTCTTTGATGAAAGCGAATGGCCAAGGCCGCTTGTACCTGGCGGACCAGGGCAAGAAAATCACAATTTTTGAATTGAATGATGAAACCATTACAGTGAACGGCAACGATCTTCTCGCTTTCGAACCGGGGATCGAATGGGAAATAAAATTAATGCGGAAAGTGGCGGGCATGATGGCCGGTGGTTTGTTCAACGTGACATTGAAAGGCAAGGGCCGCGTCGCCATCACATCCCATTACGAACCGCTGACGTTACTGGTGAAACCGGGACAGCCTGTAATCACCGACCCGAATGCAACAGTGGCCTGGTCCGGCAACCTGACGCCGGAATTCCGCACAGATATCAGCTTCCGCACCTTTATCGGACGGGGAAGCGGCGAATCGATCCAGATGGAATTCCAAGGCGACGGTTTTGTCATCGTTCAGCCTTTTGAAGAAGTATACACCGTTTCCAATGGAACTTCTTAAACCTGTTTCAGTAGCTTTGAATGAGGGAATAAAATAGATGTGACTTAAGTTAGGGGATGGCTGATAGTCCTCTAACTTTTTACATGAAATGATTTTTCTGTAAATTTTAAAACGGATAAAAGAATAAAAGACAGATTTTTTGAAAATTAACGGTTCCATCGGTTGCATTTTGCTTTGAGTATTGTAAGATGGCTAATGTAATGCATAGAATCAAGGTATTTCGGGAACGGTTCAATCCAAATGCTTACGTCCTCAGGAGGAACCTGGATGGATACAAATCTGAACTTTAAATCTTATCTTATAATCGGCATGATGCTGTTTGCCCTGTTTTTTGGGGCGGGCAACCTGATTTTTCCTGCACAATTGGGGCAATACGCGGGAAATGAAGTGGCGATTGCCATTACCGGCTTTCTGATTACGGGCGTAGGTTTGCCATTGCTCGGAATTTTAGCGCTTGGCTATTCCAAAAGCAATGATTTGCGTGATCTTTCAAGCAGGGTCCATCCGATTTATGGCCTTGTTTTCACATCTTTGCTGTATTTAACGATCGGCCCTTTCTTTGCGCTGCCGCGGACAGCCGCGGTTGCTTATGAAATCGGCATCGCGCCATTTACAGCTGACAGTTCCGGAACGGTCATATTGCTCGTTTTCTCCATTATCTTCTTTGCGATCGCATTGGCGCTGTCATTGAACCCTTTGGAAATCGTCAATAAAATCGGGAAGGTTCTTTCGCCGGCTATTTTGGTGACGTTGGCTGTACTTTTAGTGGCTGCCTTATTCATGCCGATGGGAGTGATCGGAGCACCTCAGGATAATTATGCGGACAGCCCATTTCTGACGGGGTTTCTTGAAGGCTATAACACAATGGATGCATTGGCATCACTTGTTTTTGGTATTATCGTTATCGCTGCTGTGCGGAAACTTGGGGTCAATTCGGCAAAAGGGGTTCTGGCAGCCACGCTGAAGAGCGCTGTAATCGCCGCGATTTTATTGGCCGTCGTTTATACGGGCATCGCTTACCTTGGGGCAACCAGCACAAGCACGCTGGGTCTTCTCGAAACAGGAGGGCCGGTCTTGAGTGGGGCATCCGCCCATTATTTCGGCACATTCGGCCAATTATTGCTGGCACTAATCATCACGCTTGCCTGTCTGACTACGGCTGTGGGCCTGATTGTGGCGAATGCAGGATTTTTCAATAAACTCACGCCGTCGATCAATTATAAAATTTATGTTGTCATTTTTTCCGTCTTTTCATTAATCGTTACAAATGCAGGACTCGCGAATATCATCGCTTTTTCCATCCCGGTCCTGATGTTCTTATATCCACTGGCGATTGTGCTGATCATGCTCGCTTTTCTGTCGCCTCTGTTTAAGCACCGCCGCCTTGTCTACGCGGCAGCGATCATCGTGACATTTTTCATAGCAGCCATCGATGGAATGAAAACGCTGACAGCTTCGATCAGCGTGGAAAATCCCCAGTGGCTCCAGTCGATCATAGATTTCTATGATTCGATACTGCCGCTCTACAGCGAGGGTCTTGGGTGGCTGCTGCCGGCACTGGCAACCATTCTGATAGCTGGAATCATCGCTCGCTTCAGCAGCGGGGAGGATGTAACTTCCGCTGGAAATCAAAACTGAAAATGGTATTTAAAACTGTTTCAAAGCTAAAGGGCTGCGAAACAGTTTTTTTTGTTATGTAAAAACGGGACGTGGCAGCTATAGCTTTCAGTTTGACCGCCTGAGAATAGGGAATAGGATAATACAATAATTTTAAGGAAGGGGCGGAAAAATGCTGACTTTAGTGCCAAGTAAAGATATGGAAACAATAGCAGTGGAAATCGAAGGCCATGTAACAGAAGATGATTTAACGAAGCTCGATAAAGTTATACAGGAAAAGTTTTCGGAAAAAGGGGAATTCAACCTGTACGCAATCCTTTACCATTTTGAACGCGCTTCTTTTAAAGCCCTGCTCGAAGAGATGAAAATCGATGTGAAACGCTGGAGCCAATACAATAAATTGGCAGTGATCAGCGACGATAAGAAAATCGAGAAATTAGTGGAAGCCAGTGACTATCTGCCATCCATCAAAACGAAGCATTTTGACATCACACAGATGGAAGCGGCGTGGGAATGGATTTCTGAGTAAGAAAAGGCGTTTTGCACATTTACAGTGTAAAACGCCTTTTACGTTTGGTCGGGTTTTCGATTTTTATGGCTAACATCCAAGCTGAATCATTTAAATAAGTGTATTGAGAGAGGCATTGTATTACACTTATTATATAAAAACGGGCTTATACAGATAGGGTGAGAATTGATGAAACAGGAAATCACTATAAAATTGAAAGACCAGTCCAAAACGGAAATTGCCGGGGGCTATCCGCTGATTACAAAAGAGTCACTTGAAAACATCAGCCAGTTAAAAGAAGAAGGCGCGATACTGAAACTGACAGACAGCAAAGGGCGCTTTGTGGCAAAAGCCTATTACGGCAATCAAAACAAAGGCGTCGGCTGGGTGCTGACCCGCAATGAATCCGAAAACATTGATCAGGCATTCATCGAGCGGAAACTTATCGAAGCACTGCGCCGCCGACGTGAAATGTTCAATAACCCGGAAACTACCGCGTTCAGGCTGTTCAACGGGGAAGGCGATGGATTCGGCGGCGTCATCATCGATTATTATGATGGTTATTTCCTGGTGAGCTGGTACAGCGAAGGGGTTTATTCATTTAAAGAAGACTTTATTGCGGCGCTGAAAAAGGTGGCGGAATTCAAAGGGATTTATGAGAAAAAACGCTTTGATACAAAAGGGCAATACATTGAAGACGATGATTTTGTCGCGGGTGAGCGCGGGGAATTTCCGCTGATCGTCAAGGAGAATGGCGTCAATTACGCCGTTTACATGAATGATGGAGCGATGACCGGCATCTTCCTGGACCAGCGGGAAGTCCGCAAAGCGATCAAGGAAAAATATGCCGAAGGGAAAACCGTATTAAATACGTTTTCCTATACCGGCGCATTCTCTGTCGCCGCTGCTCTCGGCGGAGCGGATAAAACGACGAGCGTCGACCTGGCAAAAAGAAGTAATGCCAAGACCATCGAGCAGTTCAGCGTCAACGGCATCGATTACGAAAACCAGGATATCCTGGTAATGGATGTTTTCAACTATTTTAAATATGCCAAACGCAAAGAACTGAAATTCGATATCGTGATTTTGGATCCGCCGAGTTTTGCGCGTTCCAAAAAATATACGTTCAGCACATCGAAGGATTATACGAATCTCATGAAAGAAGCGATCGCGATTACAGAAGACAAGGGAATCATCGTCGCTTCGACAAACAGCGCCTCTTTCGGGATGAAAAAGTTCAAAGGGTTCATTGACCGGGCATTCAAGGATCTGGGAAGAAAATACACCATTGTGGAAGAGCATTCCTTGCCGCCGGATTTTCGGGTCGATCCGAAATTCAAAGAAGGCGATTATTTGAAAGTTTTGTTCGTGAAACTGGGGTGATGCGTCCCCGAAAGACTGCAACTCTCACGTTACGTCAGGTGATATGTGGCGGAAATTTGGAGGGGCTGCTGTTTTTTCGTCCGTTTCCCGCACTGTCCGCTTGTAGTGTTGGAAGCTCCTCTTCTATAATGATGGATAGAATGAGTAAGGAGTAGAAGAACTTGAAAAATGCATTGAATCAATTTCGTTTTATGGGCATAGTGGAAGGCGGCTCTTTGCTGCTTCTTTTGTTTATCGCTATGCCGTTGAAATACTTTTTCGGTATGCCGGAAGCTGTCAGTGTCGTGGGTGCGCTTCACGGCGGACTGTTCACTGTTTATGTATTAATGATCATCTACGCAACTTTTGCGGTGAGATGGCCGTTCCGTTTTACCGTTGGAGCTTTTGCCGTGGCGTTTATTCCGTTCGGCAATTTCATATTGGACAGAAGGCTTGAAAACTGGAAACAGCTGAAAGCAGCCTGAGACACCTGGGGAGCGAGTCCCCCGGTGTCTTTTTGCGTCCAAACTGTTTTATAATAAAGAAATCAGCCATTGCATGGCATTGGTGCTGAAGTTTTTATACATAAATAATATTCAATTGGAGGACCTGTAATGGCGAACGCATTAAAGACTTCTATGTCAGGGAATCCGGTTTATCCAGTCATGTTCGCAATCGGCGCTTGCCATTTGCTGAACGATTCCCTGCAAGCGGTCATTCCCGCAATGTTTCCGATATTGGAAGAAGACATGGGATTGACCTTCACGCAATTGGGCCTGATCGCTTTTGCTTTGAATATGGTGGCGTCTGTCCTGCAGCCGGTAGTCGGATATATCAGCGATAAAAAACCGATGCCGTATGCATTGCCAATCGGGATGACGAGTTCTTTCCTGGGGATCGCGGGACTCGCTTTCGCGCCGGAATATTGGATGATTCTTATATCCGTCATTTTCCTGGGCTTCGGTTCGGCAGTGTTTCATCCTGAAGGATCACGCGTTTCCTATATGGCTGCGGGGTCAAAAAGGGGGCTGTCCCAGTCGATCTATCAGGTAGGCGGCAATTCCGGGCAGGCGCTGGCGCCGCTGATCAGCGCGTTTATACTCGTGCCGCTTGGACAGACGGGAGCAGCCTTGTTTTTATTCGTTGCGGCGCTCGGAATTTTTATCCTGTCGAAAATTTCACGCTGGTATAAAGAGCAGCTGGAACAGGAAAAGTTGCAGAAAGTGAAGAAAGTGCTCTTGTCGTCGTTGCCGGAAATGACCCGCAAACAGGTCGGCATCGCTTTGGCTTTATTGCTGATCATCATTTTTGCGCGTTCTTTCTACGTCACGAATATCACAAGCTTCTATATTTTCCATCTCATGGAAGCGTATGGGCTGACGATTCAGCAAGGCCAGCTGTACATATTCCTGTTCCTGGGTGTGGGGGCGGCGGGCACGTTCTTCGGCGGCCCGCTGGCAGACAAGATCGGGCGGAAAAATGTCATCGTCCTGTCGCTCGCTGTGCCAATTCCACTCGCTCTGCTGCTGCCGTATATGCCGCTGTTCGCGGTACTGCTGCTGCTTGGCCTGATCGGCTTCTTCATCATGCTGAGCTTTTCAGTGACAGTCGTTTACGCGCAGGAATTGGTGCCGAGCAAAATCGGCACAATGGCCGGGCTGACGGTTGGCCTGGCATTCGGCATGGGTGCAATCGGCGGTGTAGTGATTGGCATCCTGATGGATTCGATCGGTGTTTACGAAACAATGGTGGTTGTATCGTTTCTGCCGCTTCTGGGATTAGTTGGCCTCGGATTGCCGAAAGACCGTAAAATCACCGCAGTTAAATAGGGGGATGGAGTAATTATGGAGAAAAACGTTAAAATACCTGAAGTTCCGGAAGAACTATTTACAGACCGGCTGAAACTGCGCATGCCAAAGCCGGGCGATGGAAAAGTCATCAACGCAGCCATCAAAGCTTCCATGGACGAATTGAAGCCGTGGCTCGGTTTTGTCTTGGAAGATCCTTCTCCGGCTGACACTGAGATCAATGCATTGGAAGCGCATATCCTTTTCTTGAAACGTGAGAATCTCCGCTATCTGATTTTTGATAAAGAAACAGATGAATTCATTGGATCGACCGGCTTCCATAATATTGAATGGGATATGCCGAAAATGGAAATCGGCTATTGGATCGATACGGCACACAGCGGCAAAGGCTATATGGCGGAAGCGGTGAGTGCATTGACTGATCTGGCTTTGAACAGTTTCGGCTGCCGCCGCGTCGAGATCCTTTGTGACGCGGAGAACCTCAAAAGCCGCGCCGTCCCGGAAAAACTGGGGTATGTGCTGGAAGGTGTCTTACATAACGATGAATTATCTGTTGACGGCAAAAGGCTGACGGATACATGCATCTACGCCAAATGGCAATAAAGGGAAACATCATTCAGTGGGGGTTCTTCATACCTGCTAACCGTTAATACGGGATAATTTGACCACGACAGGAGTATGAAAACATGGAAAAAAATCAAGAGAAAGTCGGGTTGAAGCCATTCATCTCTTTAATCCTATCATTGAAAATTCCTAAGGCGGCCTTAATCCTTGGGTTGCTGGCCAGCTTGATTACGACACTTGTCGGGTTGGTCGTGCCGCTGCTGACAAGGAACCTGGTCGATGGTTTTTCGGTGGAGTCATTGAGTGCGCCGCTGATCATCGGCATCGTCGTCGCTTTTATCCTCCAGGCAGTCATCAACGGGATATCGATTTACATGCTCAGTAAAGTCGGGCAGCGGATTGTGGCGGGATTGCGCGATAAGATGTGGGTTCGCCTGATCCGTTTGCGTGTCGGTTATTTTGATCAGCATTCGAGCGGGGAAACCGTCAGCCGGGTGGTCAGTGATACAGGAGTGGTACGAAACCTCATCACTGACCATTTCCCGAACTTCATCACAGGCATCGTTTCCATTGCCGGTGCTGTGACAATTCTTTTGATACTGGACTGGAAAATGACGCTGATCATGCTGCTTGCTGTGCCTGTCACTGTCTTGATCATGATTCCTCTTGGCCAGCGCATGGCAAAAATTTCGCGGACCCTGCAGGATGAGACCGCTGACTTCACTGGACATGTCCAGCAGACGATCAGTGAAATCCGCTTAATGAAATCTTCCACTGCTGAAATGGTGGAGGAGCGTAAAGGCCTGAATGGTATTCAGCAGCTATTCAAAACGGGTATGAGAGAAGCGAAGATTTATGCGATCATTGCGCCGCTTATGTATGTCGTGATGATGGCGGTAATTGTAACGATTATCGGATACGGCGGAATCCGGGTGGCGGAAGGCACGATGTCGACAGGTTCGCTTGTGGCGTTCCTTCTGTATTTATTCCAGATTATCATGCCTGTTACGACGTTTGCGATGTTCTTCACGGAACTGCAAAAAGCGAAAGGGGCGACAGAGCGGATCATCGGAATTCTGGAGCTGCCGCTTGAAGAAGGGCAAGAGGGCAAAGAAATGGACATTGCCGGCAAGACATTGCGCGTTTCCGGCGTGACGTTTTCGTATGAAACCGGTGAACCAGTGCTGCAGGACGTCAGCTTTGAAGCGCGGCCTGGCGAAATGATCGCGTTCGCCGGGCCGAGTGGCGGCGGCAAGACGACCGTCTTCGGTTTACTGGAACGCTTTTATGAACCGCAAGAAGGCGAAATCCTGATCGGCGATGTGCCGATCCGGGAGCTTTCCATCAATTCATGGCGTGACCAGATCGGCTACGTGTCACAGGAATCGGCGATGATGGGCGGGACGATCCGCGCCAATTTGACGTACGGCCTGCCGGATGCAGAGAATATTCCGGATGAAGAATTGTGGAATGTCGCGCGAATGGCATATGCGGAAGATTTCATCAAGGAATTTCCGGACGGTTTGGATACACAAGTCGGTGAGCGCGGGGTTAAATTGTCGGGTGGACAAAGACAGCGGATTGCGATTGCCCGTGCTTTCCTGCGCGACCCGAAAATCCTGATGATGGACGAGGCGACGGCAAGCCTCGACAGCCAATCGGAAGGCATCGTCCAGCAGGCGCTCAGCCGTCTGATGGAAGGGCGCACGACTCTGGTCATCGCCCACCGGCTTTCAACGATTGTGGATGCCGATAAAATCGTCTTTATTGAAAAAGGGCGGGTGACCGGTATGGGCAAACACAGTGAATTGACTGGTTCCCACAATCTTTACCGTGAATTTGCGGAACAGCAATTAACTTAGATTTTATGCTTGACCTTGACGCTGCGTAAAGGTGTAATGTGGACTTATCCCGCATTAACAGACAGTAAACACCCCACTTCAAGAAGTGGGATGTTACTGTCTGTAAAAGCCGGATTGGTTCAACTAACATTCAGTGGGAAAGTACACCCACTGAATGAAGTTTCACTTTATCAGGAGGTGAGGAGATGGAATATACCGTTCAGAAGTTGGCGCGGATGGCGGGAGTCAGCACGAGGACTCTCCGTTATTACGATGAAATCGGATTATTGGAACCGGCGAGGAAAAACTCATCCGGCTACCGGATATACGGCAGGGAAGAAGTCGATAAGCTGCAGCAGATTCTTTTTTACCGTGAACTCGGAATGGACCTGGACAGCATCCAGAAGATCATTTCAAATCCTTCATTCGATGGACCGTCCGCGCTCCGGATGCACCGTGAAAAACTCCTCGCCCGGCGCCGGCAGCTGGATCTCCTGATCACTAATGTGGAATCCACGATTTCCGCAGCAGAAGGGAAGAGCACAATGGCTGACAATGAAAAATTCAAAGGGTTCAAGCAGAAACTGGTCGATGACAACGAGCAGCAGTATGGAGAAGAAATCCGCGGGAAATATGGCAATGACACGGTCGACAAGTCGAATGCGAAAATGCTCAATATGAGTGAAGAGAAATATGAAGAGTTCAAAAGCCTGGAGCAGGAAGTGCTGGATGCGCTTGCGGAAGCATGCGAAGCGGGAGATCCTTCGGGCGAACTGGCTCAGAAAACGGCTGATCTCCATAAGCAGTGGCTGTCGTTCACATGGCCGGCTTACAGCAAAGAGGCACATGCTGGACTCGCGCAGATGTATGTCGATGACGAGCGCTTTGCCGCTTATTATGAGAAGGCATGCGTGGGCGGGGCGAAGTTCTTGCGCGATGCGATTGTAATTTATACGGGCGTTGAGCCGGAGAGTTCTTTTGAATAAGGAAATGAATGATGTATGGCTGCGAATTTTTTTCGCGGCTTTTTTTATTGTGTGGGAAGGGTTCTAGTGTTCATAGAATTAGCGATTTTAAAATATTATACATATTTTTTTGAAAACATCTCATAATTTGAAACAGAAAGTATTTAGGGCATTTTGGAAAGTATTCCGGGTGAATTGGAAAGTATTTAAGCAGATTTGGAAAGTAAGTCCAAATAACGGAAATTAAATTCAGCCATTACACAATGTAATGCTGCGGAAAAATCAATCAATATACGAACCGAACCGTTTACTCGCATGGATTTGATACAAAGCTAGTTTCATATAATGCTGACAGGGAAAAGCTGATAAAAAGGGGAGGCCGCCAAAATGAACGACACAGATCTGACGCTCAGAATAATGAGTTTTAATATTTCTTCGGGTTTGACGATGGATGGCCGCCTCGACCTCGAACTTACCGCATCGGTCATTGAAAGCGCTGAAGTGGATATTGTGGGGCTGCAGGAAGTGGACCAGAATTTCTCGGAACGGACCGATTTCACCGACCAGGTTAAGTGGCTGTCCGACAGGCTGAATATGCATGTGGCGTTCGGACCCAATTTGACTGCGCATCCGGATGATGCCAAATGGCCGATGCAGGCTTACGGCAACGCGATATTAAGCCGTTATCCGATCAGGAAATATCAAAATCATTTGCTGGAGAAACTGGAAGAAGGACCTGAAAGTGAGCAACGGGGATTGCTGGAAGCGACTATAGAAATAAATGGCGGAACAATCGCATTTTTCAACACGCATTTGGCATTGAATGAAAAGCAGCTGGAACGCAATATCGAAGAATTGCTGGAAATTATCAGGCAGCAGGACCTGCCGGCTATTCTGACCGGCGATTTTAATGCGGAACCGAACAGTCCGCATATGAAGCGGATTGAAGAAGAACTCGACAATGTCTTCGGTGCGCCCGCTTCCCATCCCGAAACTTATAAAAAAGAAGGTGACCATGGCCAAAAAATAGACTTTATTTTCTACAGCAGGCAGTGGCAAGTGCTCGAAGCGGAGACTGTCGATACGGAAGCGTCCGACCACAGACCGATTCTTGCTGTCTTGGAACTCCACCCTTAACCTTAATAATCTTTACAAACTTTTACACGGCTGATACAGTAATTTCTCCGGGAGCTTGCTATACTGAATTCGAAATCGAAAGCAGATCTTTTGAGCGAATAAAGTTTGTCCCAAAAAAGGAGAGCGAAGCATGAAAAACAGGAAACCGCCAATTGTCAAAGTCATGTCGTTTAACATCGCCCACGGTTTAGGTATGGATGGAGTTACGGATCTTGAGAGGACGGCTACTGTTATTGAGGATTCCTGCGCAACCGTAATCGGCTTGCAGGAAGTCGATCGTTTCTTTGGGGAGCGAAGCCAGTTTATGGATCAGGTGGAATGGCTGGGGAATCGCCTTGGCATGCATACCGCATACGGTGCGAATCTGGATTATCCCCCTGAGCGGGAAGGAATGCCGAATCAGCAGTACGGCAACGCAATTTTAAGTAAATATCCCATCACATTCAGTAAGAATCATCATATGACTCCGGTAAAACAATGGTACGGAAATGATGAGCAGCGGGGAGTTCTGGAAGCGGTCATCGAAATAGATGATATGGCCATCAATGTCTTTAACGCGCATCTTTCGTTGAAAGATGAAGAATTAAAACTTAGTGTGGATGAAATTCTGGCGTTGACGGAAAAGAGCAAATTTCCGTGTATCGTAATGGGCGACTTTAACGCTCCGCCGTTTTATTCGCCGATCCGCAAAATGAACCGCCATTTTACCGATGCCTTTTTGAAAATGAAAAGAGGCGATGCTTATACGTATCCGTCACCGCACTCATACCATGCAACGGGTGTGGACTTGAAGCCTGTCACCCGCATTGATTACATTTTCTTTAGCCCTGAAATGGAAGTTGCGCAAACCGCGACAATTTCGACCGATGTTTCCGACCACTTGCCTATTGTGGCGGATCTGGTGCTGGCAAGAAAAAAACAGCTTATGCCGCAAAAGGAAAAAACCTCAAAAGCGAAAGCTTAATAGAAATCTAATATATTTGCGTTAGAAAAAAGGGAGAGCCGCTGAGGCTCTCCCTTTCATATTAATTATAAATCGCCTTGCCGGAAACCTGTTCGCGGCGGCATAATTTGACGAGCAGATAGACAAGCGGTGTGTCCGCAGTCGCCACGACCCATTTGAACAGGTATTGCGTGACAATCATGCCGATCAAAGCGCCGACAGGCATAGTCCCCGCAAATGCGATCGTGATGAAAATAGTCGTGTCGGCAAGCTGGCTCGCCATCGTAGAAGCGTTATTGCGGACCCACAATTTGGATTCGCCGTGGCGCTCTTTTAATTTGTGGAAAATGGTGACGTCCAGGTTTTGGCTGATGAAATAAGAAACCAGGCTGGCTAAAGTGACACGGAAGCCTGCCGAAAAGATGGATTCAAAAGATGCCTGGTCGCCGAAGAATGGAGCGGCTGGCAGATGGATGGCGAAAAAGATGAAGGCTAATGCCGCCAATTGTGTGACAAAACCGGCAAAAACGGTCTTTCTCGCCGCGTCTTTACCGTATACTTCCGCGATCGTGTCTGTAATTGGGAAGGTGAAAACATAGACGATGACTGCAGCCGGCAGCACCATCCATTCCCCGATGCTGAATAATTTCACCGCCAGGATATTGGAAAGGATCAATAAGCCGACAAACGCGCCGTTCAAGTAAAGCAACATGGATACTCCCCCTTATCGATTGGTGATCGTTTCAGGATTCATGTCGTGGTTCATCATCCGGTACGATGCCATTTCTTCGTATTTTGTTCCTGGCTTGCCGTAGTTCGTATACGGATCGATCGACAATCCGCCGCGGGGAGTGAATTTGCCCCATACTTCGATATAGCGGGGATCGAGCAGATCGATCAAATCGTTCATGATGATATTGACCACGTCTTCGTGGAAATCGCCATGATTGCGGAAGCTGAAGAAATACAATTTCAGCGACTTGCTTTCCACTAGTTTCTTATCGGGAATAAAACTCAGGTAAATCGTTGCGAAATCCGGCTGGCCGGTCTGCGGGCAAAGCGATGTGAATTCAGGATTATTGAATTTCACGAAATAATCGCGGGTATGCATATTGTCGATCGCTTCCAAAACTTCCGGAGCGTATTCGTATTTATATTTTGTGTCCTGATTGCCGAGCAACGTTAGATGATCCAATGTGTCTTCATTTCTTCCTGCCATTAAAAAAAGCCTCCTCGAATGCAGTTTCGGGAGAGGCTATAAAAAAGGGAAAAAGAAAAAGCCAAATCGCATGTGGATTTGGCTGAGTTTCAAAATCCATAGTTTTTTATAGAGGGTGAAATGCTATGAACCTCTCCCGTCACCGGGTTATTTAATTTCCTTACCTATCGTATAAGAACCGGAGTTTGCTGTCAATCCTCTTTTCTCTTTCAGGACTCCAGCGCCAGACGACGCTTTACTTAGATCACATAATTGTCTGGCTGTGCCTGTGGCTGATGATGTTATCGGGTGACTGGCGGATTTTGACGACATCACTGATGATGAAACGGCTTTTCGGCATTGTCGGCATACGGGCCATATCGTAACTTAAATCCTGTTCCGGCACATTATAAGTGATATTTTCTGTCAGATATTTAAAGAACGCCTGCATGACCATAACCGTCATCCACTCACCTGCGCAGCGGTGGCCGGCATGGACATCGCCACCGCCCTGTGGCACGAAAGCGAACGGGCTGCCTTTCCAGTTTGCAAAGCGTTCCGGTATGAATTCATCGGCATTTTCCCAATGATCCGGATGTCTGTTCGTTCCGAAAAGGTCCAGCACAACGAGCATGCCTTCTTTCACATGATAACCATGCCAGATGAAGTCGCGGTTCGCTTTTGCCGCCATTGCTGGAGCAAATGGGTAATAGCGGCGCACTTCCTGTGCGAAAAGCTTGCTGAAATTGTTTTCATCTGCCTGCAATTTCGGTTTCATTTCAGGATACTGATGAATCGCCAAAGCACCGAAAACAATCAGATAGGCGGCTGCGATTATCGGTCTGTAGGCATTATTCAAATCCACCGCTGCCACATCCAGATCGAGCAGTTTGCCTTCCGGAGATTTTTGCATCGCGACAATATAAGCCGCTGTGTGGGAAGGCGGAGAATAGACTCTCGACCGAATATCCTTGATGATTCCCTTCAGCCATGCTTCGTGGCTCTTCCGTGCTTCAGCCCCTTCTTTGAAACGGGTGAGGGATCCGCCAAAAGAGTCCACCATTGCGACAAGTTCCTGCGTCCGCTGCTTGACTTCACTTTCTTTTAACGGCAGTCCGGCCCAATTCATGACTGAACGCGCCAGCACTTCTTCAATTTCATCGAGCAACAGGACTTGGTCCATGGATTCCCATTGCGTTGCTTTTTTATCAAGCTCTTCTATCGCCAGCCGCTTCATGTCTTCCAGTCTTTCAGGTGTCATCATGGATAAAAACATGCGCTTTTGATGATGGTGGTCTTCGCCGTCGCGTCCATGCAGTCCGCCTTCCCCGAGCAGAGTCTTCTTCAGCGGTTTTGGAGCCGCACCTTCCCGTTTGAAATATTTATTGTCATAAAAAACTGCCGCCGCTTCTTCCCCGGCGATGCAAAGAGATTTCTTGCCCAGTAAACGCGCTTCAAAGATGTCTGATTCCAATTCTTTGCGTCGGCTTGGCAGGAAGTTGAAGCCTTCATTGATCAAATACATCGTGCTGTCGAACTCTTTGGCTTTTGGAATAGGTTTTTTTACTCTCATCGATTTTTATCCTCCTTAAATGAATAAAGCCGAATGGCTGGAAAAGGCAGTGGATCTGCGATTTATAATATATAAAAAGCATACCCGTCCAGTGCCTGTGTAAACGCTGATACAGGCTGCGATGGCTGGAGAGTGAAGTCATCGATAATGTGTTATAAGATGAAGTGGAGATAAAAATCATGTTTGTACAGTGGGAAAGCGGTGAGATCCATTAATATTCAAAATTATAAGGAACCGGCTTCAGCAACCATCGCCTGGGTTGAAGCGAATACTAAAAAAACGGTGGAAAGAGCAGGGATAAAGAGGCTGCAAGGCGGCACCTCTTCGCTTGTTTTTGAAATGCCTTTTCAAGGCGAAACACAGCAGGAAAGTGTAATCCTCCGATTATTCCATAAAAAAGACTGGCTGAAAATGGAACCGGATTTGGCCAGGCACGAAGCGGGAAGTCTGCGGGAAGCAGCAGCCTTGTCCATACCCTCGCCGGAAGTTATCGCATTCGATGAGACCGGGGAGGAGTGCGGGATGCCCGCCGTGCTGATGACAAAACTTGCGGGAGATACTGTTTTACAGCCTTCAGACAGAGCTGACTGGCTCGACAAGATGGCTGAGTGTCTGGCGGAAATTCATCAGCATAAAGCCCGGGACTTCGGCTATGAGTATTTTTCCTATAACGATGCGTTAAGGTTGGAAAAGCCGCTATGGTCGAAATTTCAGGATGACTGGATGCGCGCTTTTTATATTGTGGCGGGAGTCCGGCCGCAGACAGAACATTGCTTTATCCACCGGGATTATCATCCGGCGAATGTTCTGTGGCAAAACGGGGAAATATCAGGAGTGGTGGACTGGGTCAATGCCTGCCGCGGACCGGCGGGAGTGGATATCGGCCATTGCCGGGTGAATTTGACGCAATTATATGGTCTTTCTGCAGCCGATGATTTTCTCGAAGCGTATATCAGATACGCGGATGATTCTTTCCGCTACGACCCTTATTGGGACCTTTTGTCGTTGACGGATACATTGGACGGCCCGCCGAAAGTCTACGGCGGATGGAGTGAGCTTGGCATGACAGGCCTGTCAGATGAACTGATCCGCCACCGCCTCGATGAGTACTTGTTGAGTCTTCTTGACCGGTTCGATGATTGACAGGACAGGTTTGATTTCTCTCAATTAGGAAATATACAGTACAAGTAGTTTTTGAGGAGGAATCGGCATGACTGACCAACAGATGAAACAATTGAAGAAACAATTGACTGATCAATTAGAGACTTTGGAAGATCGCGTAGAGCATACAGAGGAGTTTGAAAGAACGGAACTCTCAAATTATGATAATCATCCAGCGGATAATGCGACTGATCTTTTCGACCAGGAAAGAGGGATGGCATTGACGCAATTCAAAGAGGAAGAAATAGACGATATCAAAGCTGCTCTAGCGGCAATGGAAGATGGAACATACGGTAAATGCGCAGTCTGCGGTAAGGAAATTCCTTATGAACGGATGGAAGCTCTGCCGACTGCATTGACATGCATCGACCATGCAGATGAAGAGCTGGATCTGGAGAGCCGCCCTGTTGAAGAAGAAGTGCTGCAGGGATCCACAGAACAGCCGGTGGAAAAAGAGGATGGCAGGGTCCGCGACTTCAATAACAGCTTTGAAGATGTAGAAGATTTCGGGTCGTCTGATGGCCCGCAGGATCAGCCCGGTGATGATGAAGAGATGAAAGATTTCTATGATGGTGAAAATGAAGACGATAAGAATTGACTGATGCCCCGGTTTCAATTGACCGGGGTATTTCCTATTCTATTAGTAAAAGGTATTATTTATTTATTAATGGGAAGTAGATATTTCCCGGGAAATATAACAAGGGGGATTCATGTTGAATGATTTGGAACGTGAAATCTATGAATTGGAATGCCGGCATATTTCGCCGGACGTGCGAACATCGATAGTTAAGCTGGCGGAAGTGCTGGATGATGAATTTTACGAATTCGGCAGCAGCGGAGGCATCATCCTGCGGTCGGAATACGATGGAGATCATCCGTTAAGCCCGGATCACATGGAGCTTTCTGAATTCCAAATGCACCAGCTGGGCGAAGAAGCGGTTCTGACGACGTACCGAATTGAAAACAAGACGACCGGCAGAAACACGATCCGCAGTTCTGTGTGGAAAAAACGGGAGAATGGCTGGAAGTTATTTTTCCATCAGGGAACTGTGGCAGCCGAGTAGGGTTTAGGAAGAAACAAGAAAGGTTATTTATAAGCGTAAGACGTTTTGCAGAGGAGGAAAAGACAATGGACCATGCTATAGTGCTGTTTGACGGCGATTGCAATTTTTGCGATTCAAGTGTCCAATTCATCATCAATCACGATCCGGCAGGCTATTTCCAATTTGCTTCGCTGCAAAGTGAAGTCGGGGAAAAGCTGTCCCGTGAACACAATATTCCGGACGATGTCGACAGTCTTGTGCTTATAGAGAATGGGGAAGCCTACGTTAAATCTGAAGGGGCGCTCCGGATTTCCCATCATTTGACCGGTTTGTGGAAACTGGCCTATCATCTCCGTCCGTTTCCGGCGGCGATTCGGGATGGCGCTTACGACATCATTGCCAATAACCGCTACAAAGTATTCGGCAAGCTGGATAGCTGCATGCTGCCCCCGCCGCATATCCGTAAACGATTCTTGGACAAATAAAATAAGAGAGCCAGGATGGAAAAGCGATTGCTTTTCCATCCTGGCTTTTTTGATTTTTACCATTTTCCGCTATTCAGTGTCCAGACTCCAGCGGCCCAGCTCTTCGGGTCATAAGCCAGTCCAGCTGCCGTGGCAAAGAGCGCCACTCTGCTGTTCTGTCTTATGCCTGTCAGAGCTTAACGGGCGCCGTCGCTTTTCAGTGTCCAGACTCCAGCGGCTCAGCTCTTCGGGTCATAAGCCAGCCCAACTGCGCGGCCAAGGCCACTTCGTTGGTCTGTCTTATGCCTGTCAGAGCTTAACGGGCGCCGTCGCTTTTCAGTGTCCAGACTCCAACGGCCAACTCCTCGAGTCGTAAGACTCTCTGACTAGGCGGCTGAAAACATGCCGCTACGCCAGAGCGCCTTACGCTTGTCGGAGCTGAGCGGCCGTTTCCGCTTTTCTATTGTCCAGACTCCAGCGGCCCAGCTCTTCGGGTCATAAGCCAGCCCAACTGCGCGGCCAAGGCCACTTCGTTGGTCTGTCTTATGCCTGTCAGAGCTTAACGGGCACAGTCGCTTTTCTTATTCAAAATTACTGATCCGCCAATACTGGCTGGCAATGGGGCCGGCCATCCACGATAAGCCTTTGTCTTCTGCTTCATGGATTTGCCCCCAATCCGCATTTCTGCTGTCCTTTAAGTAAACTTCGTGATTGGGTGCCTGGTCATGGATTCCGATAATGTCGTAGGTGCCGACTCTGTAGAAGTTTGCGGCAATCTGATAATCGATGTCCGGTGAGGCAACCAATGGATTACCGACGCAATGCTTCAGATCGATCGCTATTTTATGGTGATCCTCTTTAACTTCCTTCAATTCGATACCCGCCGAAGAAGCAACATCTGCCTTGCGGAATTTCTTTCGCCAATTGTATGCGATGGTGGTTCCAACATCTTTTGAACAATCCACCAGCGCTCCTTCTTCAGTAAAGCGGACACTCAAGTCGACGCGTGTTCTGTATTCTGTCGATTCCGGGTCGAAACTGCGTCCATCTCCTTTAAAGAATCGGTTCAATGACATAAGGTTAGGGTTCGGCAAAATTTCCTCGCCCAAAAATGTCAAGTAGCGCAATTGCCATTCCGGTTGCTGAATATGATCTTTTTCAGTCGGTTGTTCCATCAACAGCTGCTCACGGCTGGCTACACGTTTAATAATCCAGAATTCTTCCAGCGCCGCCTGTTCCTGCGACGACCTGATGTTGACCATGCCAAAAACTGTCGCAAGCAATGATTTTCTGTGCTTCATATTTTCTTCCGATCTTTCCAGCGGCCGCTTTCCATGAACCCAATACGTATAGGCTTCGCTGCTGTCGGCTTCCAGATCGGTAAACTGATTTTTATCAGTCTCAGTTAAAAATTCACCGTTCCGATATATATCGAAATTGGTGATTCCGTCTATTGCACCCCATGCAATTGCGGTTTTTGAATGGGATACGATCGTGCTTACTGTAATCTGCTGGAGGCGATTAATGAAATCATCCAGATAGTTTTCAGTTCCTGTCTGAAATTTGATGCGGTCGATGGCTTTTTCCTCAAGATCCAGCCTTTCAATTGTATAAATATACAGCTCTCCAGGTGTCAGCCCTTCATCTTTGAAAGAGTTTTCGGTCCCTTTGTATATGATTTTTCCATCCCGCTCAATCCGGCAGATTCCTCCGATGTTCGTCCAGATGAAAAATATAGAGGTATCAGTCTGTTCAAGCAATTCCAGTTCAAGGCGCATCGGCATAATCAACCTCTCCTCATCAGTATTTCTCTTCAATACCCTGAATTCCGAAATTCTGAACCCGAAATTAGTAAAAATGAAACATTTGTAATATAAATAAAACATATAAAAAGGCTATCTGATTGTATAATATAGGTAATTACAATGAACGGAGGCGTTTTTATGGCACATCCGGCAAAAATGCTCAAAGAGTTAAAAGAAAATAAGCCGAACGCTTCAATTGACCATTGGATTTACGGTGTTTTCCATACAAGCCGTTCTGATAAAGTGGATGGGTTTAAAGGGTTGCTTGCGGCCAGCGAGGAATCATTGATTTTTAAAAGCGGCGGAACTGGAGCGGATTCCTATGTAATGGAAGTTCCGGTAGATGAAGTCGAAGAAATAGAAGCGGAACTGACTGGCACGGTGAATATGATCATCCATCTTGTCGATGGAGGGCATATGGAAATGTCCTATATATCCCGCGGTAATCCACGGGAATTCTTAAACTTCCTCAAAACGCGCGGGGAAAGTCCAAAAGATAAATTTCCGCCGATCGGGAATGCCAGGAAATAATTCGAATGAAGATAAATGCATGGCAATAAATAAAACCGGACCTCTGGACAAGAGAGGTCCGGTTTTTTAAATCTTGACTTCTATTCTTTATCAAAGAAGACATGGCGCAGCTTCCATTCTTCTCCGGTTTCCAGAATGCCGAAAGAGTATTGAGGCTGGCGGCGCTTGTCTGTCGGAGAGCCCGGATTAAAAAGAACCACTCCATTTATTTCTTTCATTATTGGGATATGTGAATGGCCGAAAATGATCAAATCGACTTCGTCTTCAGCAAAAGCCTCGACAGCGCGCTGCTCGGTGGTTTTGCTTATGCCGTCCCCGTGCACGATTCCTATCTTCAGATTTTCCACAGTGACGATTTTCTTTTTGCCGAAGCGGTCGACTATTTCCCATGGATCGACATTTCCCGCCACTCCGATTGTTTCGGTATAAGCAGAAAGTTCAAAGAAGACATCAAGGGTTTGCCAGTCACCCGCATGCAAGATCAGGTCAGCCTCTTCGCAGGCATCCAGCAGGATCCGTGGAAGTTTCTTCGCTCTTGCGGGGATGTGAGTGTCGGACAAGATTAAAACTTTTTTCATCAGCATTGCCTCCAGTAAATTGATTTACCTTACTTTATCAAACTGCCGATGCTCTGTCGAAAAAGCGCGTTACAGAACTGACATGGTTAAGATTCGGAGAAAAGGGAAACTGTATATTACAGTGTTTAGTATAGTGTGGAGGGATAAATATGAGAAAACAGAGTATAAATAAAATGATTTTCGCCGGCACCGCTTTTGCAGGAGGGATTATCCTATTCAAAAATATCAAGAAAAAGAACGGCGGCAAAGTATGGGTCTATGAAGACAATGATATGCGCAACAGTGTAAATGTGGATCGCGAAGAAAGCGTAAATGCCAAATATGATGATGCGGAAAAAGGGCTGACCCAATTGGATTCTGCGTTTCGCTCGGAATGGCAGGCAAATGGTTTCCCGCAGACGCACCGTGAACTTGAAAATTTTGAAACCGGTAAATAAGAGCGTGGGATTTGTGTGCCTGGAAGCGGTTTAGCCTGAAGCTTTTAAAATCAGGAGGAGTGGAATATGGCTGATGAACGCAAAATTGTCTGCTATATCGCCGAAAGTCTGGATGGATATATAGCGACAGAAGATGACTCTCTGGACTGGCTGTTCAAAGTCGAAGGGGAAGGTGACGCGGGATACGCGGAGTTCATGGAAACAATCGATACGGTGGTGATGGGCAGGAGAACGTACGACTGGGTGATGGAGATGGAGAAAGGCGAGTACCCCTATGAAGGGCTCAAATCTTATATTTATTCCCGGTCTGCAACGGATGGGGCTTCTTCAGGCGATGTCGAATTTATTAACATGGACATACCGGCTTTTGCGGATAAGCTCAAAAGCACTCCTGGGAAAAATATCTGGATAATCGGCGGATCGGAATTATTAGGCGGATTCATGGATGCCGGTTTAATAGACGAGTTTATCATCTCCATCGCTCCCGTAGTGATTGGCCGCGGTATTCCTTTGTTCCAGAAATCTGACCTGATGACGGAATACAAATTGAAAGATGTAAAAAGGTACGGGGAGTTTGCTCAATTGCATTATATTTCGAAGTGAAAACATGGATTCCGACAGAAGGATCCTCCCACTGTTCAGCAAGGAATTTCCCTCGAATTAAAAATAAAATGTTTAAATCCATTTTCATAGGGAATTTCTATCTGGAGGGCAAAACTATCCGTATGCGCATTAATGGCAAGGAAGTTTTTAGAATGGAGAGGAACTATGAAGATTTTGAATCAAAATATATTTGGTGGAGCGGTCCTGGCCGTTGTTTTTTTATGTCTGCCTTTAGCGGAAGCCCAAGCGGCTCAGCACCGGATTTCAGGACCTGGCGTGGACAACGGGGAAGAAATCCGGGAGCAGCTGGCTCGGATGGGCTATTATGACGAAGATGTCACCGGCTACTTCAATTTCATCACCAGCAATGCAGTCACGAGATTTCAGGAAGACTACGGTCTGCCGCCGACAGGCATCGTCGGGCCGTTGACTCAGATGAAGTTGGAAAACGTTGAAATGATGGCGAAGATTGTCCACGGGGAAGCGCGGGGTGAAAGCTTTATCGGTAAAGTCGGTGTGGCGGCTGTAGTATTGAACCGCATTGAATCACCTGATTTTCCGGACAGTACGGAAGAAGTCATTTTTCAGCGCAATGCCTTTACAGCCGTAATTGACGATCAATACCTGCTGACTCCGGACAAGAGCGCTTATGACGCGGTTAAAGAAGCGATGGATGGCGTTGACCCGACCATGGGAGCCGTATTCTATTACAATCCGGCAGGGGTCACTGACGATTGGATATTTTCGAGAACGGTCCTCACCCAGATCGGCCGCCATTTCTTTGCGGAATAAACACTTGCATCCACTATTCATATGAAACGATGAAGGCCACCCGGAAGTGGTCTTTTTTTTTGTCTGGATAAGGTGGATCATTTATTGAAGAGAACCGCTTTCGCTTTTGTGATCACATGGTCTTCATCATCATAAATCAGGCAATCGGCATGAACGAGGTTGCGTCCTTCTTTACAATCCTTATTCGCCTCTGGCTCCCTTGATTCCTTTTTACCGAAACATGCCATTTCGCCTGGTTATAATGGAGCCCCTGAAAAGTCTTGAATTTACATTTATTTATGTAAACCGGTCTTTTGGACTTTTCTGCTCATCGAATCAAGGAGGTCTGTTGGATACATAAAAATGGATTTAGAATCTATACTGGTTAGAACGAAAATATAGTTTATTGAATGAAGGGAGAGAAAACATGAAATTTGTAAAAGCATTTTTATTCACAGCAATGGTCTTCGCATTTTTAAGTTTTTCTCAAACAGAAACAAAGGCTCATTTTCCGGATCTCCATACCGGAATGGCGGGGGAGGAAGTAACAGCCCTTCAAAGGGATTTACAGAAACTTGGTTATTTCCACGTGGTGCCGACCGGTTATTTCGGTGAAATTACAAAAAATGCGTTGATCGATTATCAAAAGGATTTCGGGGTTCCTGCTACCGGTTATTATGGACCGCTGACACAAAGCAGAATGGCGGAAACGGAAATCATGGCACGCGTCGTCCATGGTGAAGCGCGTGGTGAAAAATACGCAGGAAAAGTGGCGGTCGCGGCAGTCATCTTGAATCGCGACGAATCTCCGGAATTCCCCGATTCTGTTGAGGGTGTAGTATTTCAGAGAAACGCCTTTACGGCAGTCAATGATAAACAATACTACCTTGTACCCGGCAGCTCCGCTTATCAAGCTGTGAAAGATGCTGTAAAAGGCTGGGATCCGAGTTACGGCGCAACTTATTACTACAACCCAAGCGGGGTGACGGACAGCTGGATCTTTTCCCGGACAACTATAACGAAAATAGGCAAGCACGTTTTTGCCAAATAGGTGAACAGGCCTGCCTTATCCATAAAAGGCAGGCTTTTTACTGCCCAAAACCCTATTGTACTGCAGGTCTCTCTATTATAATGAAGTCAGAGCCTAAGAAAGGCGGGAGATAGAGAGATGTATACGGTGATTTTATATGCTCATATATTAAGCGCGGCATTATCGATCGGACCGTTCTTTGTGTTAATCCCCCTAGTAAAACGGATCAGGGAAGCGGATCCGCAATCCTTATCCGGCCTGGTCGCGACATTCCGCTCCGCTACCCGGCTGGTGATGCATGCAGGCCATGTATTGGTCGCGACGGGTGTGCTGCTGGTCTGGCAAGGACCCTGGCCATGGCATTCCCCGTGGATCCTGATGACGCTCGCGGTGATGTTTTCTTCGGTATTTTTCCTTGCGCGCGCGTTTTCTCCCGTGCTGAAGAAGTTTGCTGAACCGGAGGCCGACCAATCCGCTTTGGCCGAAAAGCTCAAGCATTCCCTGTGGGTATACATATTGCTGCTATTGCTGATGCTTTGGTTCATGGTGGATAAACCGGCTCTCTGGCAATAAAACAAAAACTGATGTCTCGCCTCAATATGGGCAAGACATCAGTTTTATTTTGATGAAAATTCATCCTTTCAATGCGCCTGCCGTCATGCCTGCGACAAAGAAGCGCTGCAGGAATACGTAGGCGATGACCATTGGAGCTGAAGCGATGATGACGCCGGTGAACAGCATCGGATAGTTTGTTGAATACTCACCTTGGAATTCAAGCAAGGCAAGCGGCAGTGTTTTATAGGCATTATCGGTGATGAACAGTAAAGGATACAGCAAATCATTCCAATGCATTACAAACAGGAAGATGGCTGTGGCGGACAGGGATGGCAGCGAAAGCGGCAATGCCAATTTCGTGTAGATCTGCCAATTCCCCGCTCCGTCGATGGTCGATGCTTCAAATAATTCTTTCGGCAGCGTCTTCATAAAGCCTGTCAGGATAAAAACCGCGATGGGCAAAGTGACCGCGATATTGACAAGGATCAGCCCAAGCAGGCTGTTCGTCAGATTCAAATCCAGCATCAGCGAATATAAAGGGACCATATTGACCTGCGCCGGCACCATCATGCCAAGCGTAAACAAGCCGAACATGATATTGCCCATCCAGTTATTCAAGCGGCTGATGCCGAAAGCGATCATGGATGCGAAAAATAATGTCAGGAAAACGGAGAACAAAGTGACGATGGTGCTGTTCATAAAATATCCCGCCATTGTCTGTTCCTCGAAAATTGCGCTGTAATTGCTCCACTGAAAGCCATCTTCAGGCAATCCGAGCGGATCTCTGAAGGTCTCCTGCAATGTCTTAACAGAAGTGAGGGCCACCATCAGCAGCGGGATTAAAATCAGCAGCGCATAGACTGCCAACGAAAATTTCCGGAATAACAAAAAATCCCCTCCTTCTAATAAGAAATGCGGTCAGACCGCAGCGCTTTAAATTGCAGGAATGTGATGAAAGCGATGATGACCATGAACAGAACAGAAATCGAGCTGGCGTAGCCGAAATTATAGCTTCTGAAAGCGACGTCAAAAATATATGTGGCAATAATTTCAGTTGAATTATTCGGCCCGCCGCCTGTCATGGCGAATACCAGATCAAACGCTTTGAACGACTGGATGGTCGTGTAGGCGATGACGATGGTGGCGGAAGGAGCAAGCAGCGGCCAGGTGACTTTTCGGAACGTCTGCCATTTGCTCGCCCCTTCGATTTTCGCCACTTCATAGAGGTCTTCCGGAATCGCCTGCAGACCGGCGACAAAAATGATCAGCATCTGTCCGGCGTGGAACCAGATTTGTGTGATGGCCAAAGAATAGATCGCGATGTCAGAATTTCCAAGCCAATTCTGCTGAAGGAAATGGAGTCCCAGCAATTCCAGAATCTGATTCAGGATCCCCAAAGACGGATCATAGATAAACGACCAGATAAAGGCGACCGATACAGACGAAAGAATTGTCGGGAAAAAATAGAGCGCGCGCAGAAACAAATTGGTTTTTGTGTTTTTTAACACAATCATCGCAAACGCGAGAGCCGTCAGTGTCTGGAAAATCACGACCATCAGCATGAACTTTAGATTATTGCCGACAGTTTTCCTGAACACCGAATCACCGGTCAATGCCCGTTCGTAATTACCGATGCCGACAAATTGATAGGCGTCACTGAGCCCGTCCCAATCAGTAAAGGAATAGAACAGGGCACTGACAGTTGGATACAGGAAAAAGATGCTGTAGAGAAACAGCCCCGGTAAGAAGAATAGATAAATCGACTTAGAAATCTTCATTCAGCTATTCCAGGTTTTCTTCGACAATTTGTTGTGCTTCTTCTGCCGCTTCCATTGGATCGGCGCCTCCAAGCACATTTTCAATGGAGCTCAGGACAGCCGCTTCAACTTGGGCATTGGTAATAAGGAACCGGGGCTGGAACCGTGTTTTTCTTTCGTCAATCCAATAAGCGGTATTCTGCAGCACTTCGGATTCGTATTCAACGTCGTTCACCGTCAAATGCTGGCCGGTTTCGTTGGCATATTGTGAAGCGATTTCAGGTCTGCTGAGGAACCGGATAAATTCTTTTGCCTGCTCCTTCTTCTCGGAGTTGCTGTTGACTGCGAGCATGAAAGTGGCGGTATTGATGCCTTCGTATTCGGCTTCACTTTCCTCGACTGTAATCGGAGCCATCAAATCCAGTTCCAGATCAGGATTAAGGCCAAGGAGCGACGCCATATGATAGGAACCGGTCGCGAGCATAGCCGCTTCTTCGTTGGCTACCATCGCCATGGCGGAATCCTGGCTTGTCCCAAGTGCATCCGGCTGGATATAGCCGTTCTGCTCGAGAAGCTGGAAGTCTTCCAGGGTTTTAACCCACCATTCATTGGTCAGGGATTCTTCGCCGTCCTGTAATTTCTGGAAAACTTCTTCATCAGGAGCGTTATTCATCATCATGCTGTTCATGAATTGGTTAGGGCCGATGTCAGCGCCTGGAAACGCGATAGGGGTGATATCGTTCTCGAGCAGGGTATCAGCCATTTCCTGAAATTCGCTCCAGCTTTTAGGCACTTCCAGACCGAGCTCATCGAACATGCCTTTGTTATAGACAGGCATATTGAATACTAACTGGTATGGCAAAGCCAATTGCTGGCCATCTTTTTCACCAACGCTGATCAGGCTTTCGTCGAAGTTTCCAACAAAATCCTCTCCGCTGAGGTCTTCAAAAAAACCGGCGTTTGCAATCGCTTCAAACTGAGCGCCTGGGAAAGAAGTGAAAACGTCGCCTGTCGAACCGTCCGTCAGCATGCGCTGGCCGGTCGCTTGGTATTGTTCTGATGGATAGATATTCATGTCGACGCCGATCTCCGGATATTCATCTTCGAATTGGGCAATGATGTCGTCGAAAACTTCTTTATCTTCTCCGCGCCAATGGATGAAGCTGATTTGTGTGCGGTCTTCAGATCCGCTTTCACTTTCAGAACTGCTGTCCGGACTTTCGCCGGCGCAGCCTGCCAAAGCAAGAAGAGGGGTAAGAAGCAACAAACTAATGGAAAATTTTTTGTTTACCATGTTAAAATCCTCCCTTTTTCTATTTATATATCCTTATTACAAGTTATACCGTAAATCTGCCTTAAATGACAGAATAATTAGATTTTATGTAAGGTTTATTTCAGATTTTACTGACATGAAAAAGCACAAGCTCAGGGCTTGCGCTTTTTCTTTCTTCATTCTTCCCGGACAAGCGGCAAGGTACAGCAGCGGAAGGCGCCGCCGGACTTGATGATTTCAGAAAAATTCACTTCGATGACCCGAAAATCATTTGCCCTTAGCAAGGCATTTACTTTAGTATTCTGGGGCTGGCTGAAGACCCGGCGCCCGCCGATCGACAGCACATTTGTGCCGAGGGCGAATTGTTCCTGTTTACCGACAGGCAATAGGGTATAACGTTTTGCCAGCATGTCGATTGTTTCTTGATCAAGTGCTTCTTCGTAGATTAAAGCTTCGGTTGGAGAAAGGATGTTGAAGACGCAATCCAAGTGAAGATACTTTTCGTCGAATGAAATCGGAATGACTTCAAATTCCGGCAGTTTCTTTTGTAATTCATCTATCGCATTCTTGCATGTGCGGCTGCTGATTCCCACGAAAACAGTGTCGCGGTCAATCAGCACATCGCCGCCTTCGACCCGGTTGCCTCCCAGCGCTTCCGCGTGGAAATCATTTTTAGCAAGCCACTTCTGCAAAACGCCTTCTTCACCCTGGCGAATTTCTGAAGCCATTTCAGCGATGTAAACGGTATCGCCTACTGTAAAGCCGATATCACGGGTGAAGACCTGCTCAGGGAAAGCTTCGGATGGATTGAGCAAATCCGTTTCCACCCCTTCACGCTGCAGAGCCTCAAGAAATTGCTTGTGCTGCTGCATCGCTTTTTCCGTATCGATATTTTCTTCCTGGTATCTTTTTTGCACATCGTTGATGACATCTTTTATTTCCATATATTCCGGCGGGCATAATAGTACACGGCGTAAAGAATCGTATTCGCTTTTGCACCTGGCCGACGGGGAAGATTTTGTGAATGCTGACATAATAGTTTCCTCCAAAATTTCTAGTTATTACTAACGTTATTCCCGTTTTAGGAGTGAATTAAAACCTTTAAAATGAGAAGATTGGGAAGAGCGCTGGAGGAAAAGGAAAGTGGGGGAATTTCAATATGAAAATTACACAGCAGGAAATCCGGGAAGACCGTGATTTCATCCGGCAGAAAGTAGTCGAACACAATAAAAGCAATTTGCCGGAACAATGGGAAAATCCCTACGGCAATATCAGTTTCATAGCAAGAGATGATGAAGGGGAGATTATCGGGGGCATTACAGGCACTTATTCTTGGCGGCATATGCACATCGATTTCCTATGGGTCGACCCGGCGCAGCAGGGAAATGGCATCGCTGCCGAATTGATGGAGAAGATGGAGCAATATGCGCGTGAATTGAAGTGCAGGCTGATGACAGTCGATACATTCAGCTTTCAGGCTCCCGGTTTCTACCGTAAACAGGGTTTCCGTGAATTCGGAACGCTCGAAGATCATCCGGCCGGCCACAGCCAGCATTATTTTGAAAAGCGGCTGGCTGAGTAATTACAATGGAAACGTATATTGTAGAATGAATTAGAATGAATGAAAACCGATATTGCGCAAAACAGCTTCGCTTTCCTGAAACCCGTGCTCCTGCATCGCTTCGCTGCTTCGTCGCAAAGACTTGTCCTCGTCCGCTTCGGCCAATGTCTTTCCTGCAGGAAGCAGTGACGGCGCTTGCGCCGGAGCGAAGCGAGTCCTGAGACCCCGCAGGAAAGGTTTGACCGAACAGCATTCGGTCGGACCTTTGCGACGAAGCGCAGGGCGCTGCAGGAGCATAAGGTTTTCAAAGCGACGAGGAGGCTCAGGCAGCTCCCTGCGGAACGCGTCCGCCTGTCTCTGCACCGCTTCGCTAGCTTCGAGACATTAAAAGATATGCAGCGAAATGATTGAAGCAGATGATGTTTTTCGACAGCCTGAAAAAAACGGACACCCAGTGGGTGCCCGTTTTTCTTCATTATTATTCCTGATAAAAAACTTTATCTACGTTGTATTTCGCTTTTTGCGTGTTGATCAGGTAGGTTTCGTAAATTTCACGTTCCATCGGATCTTCCACAATGGAGACAGTGATGCGGTGTACTTCGTCACGATGGTTCTTAAGTGGCGATACATTGTCTTCAAAATGCTTTTTCACACGCTGGCGCAGCTTGCGGGCTTTGCCGACAAACAGCAATTCGCCGCTGTGGTTGAAGAATTGGATGATGCCGCCTTTATCGCGCGGAATCTCGTGAAGGTCGATAAAGCCGTATAATGGCTTGATAACCGCTTCGTCGCCTGTAATTTCCTGTTTGCGCTGTGTAATTGTCACATCCACTTTTGGTGGTTGAATATTAATCATGCTTATCACGTCCTCTATTATCGTAATGCTCATTTTAACACAAAAGAGAGCGGAAATCCATCCGCTCTCAGCTCGCTGTATCAGACGGAGCCCAATTGGTTTTCCGCGTCTTCATCGCCTTGCAGGATTTCAAATACTTTGCCGTAGGTGTTTTCGCGTTCCAATACATTTACCAGAACGTGTGCCACGTCAGCGCGCGGGATTGAACGGCCTTCCATCGATTCGAAGCCTTTAGCTGAAACTTCGACTTTTCCGGTCTTTTCCTCATCGGTCAAAGCGCCGGGGCGAACGATGGTATAGTCCAAGTTAGTGGCTTGCAGGATCTCATCCGCGCTGCGCTTGGCGACCAGGTAAGGCTTCATCTCTTCACCGCCTGCATCGGGATTGTCCGATCCCATCGATCCGAGTTGGACAAAGCGTTTAACACCTTTATCTTCAGCGTATTTAGCAGCTTTTACAGAACCCCATAAATCGATGGTCAATGTTTTGTCAGGGCCAGTTTTTGGTCCTGAACCGGCTGCAAAGATTACTGCATCAACATTTTCAAAGGCGTTGCTGAAGTCTTCCTCTAAATCTGCCAAGACTACTTTGGAAGCTCCGAGTTCTTCCATTTTCGCTTTTTGCTCTTCTTTTCGGACCATTGCAACGGCGTTATGATTTTTTTCCGCCAATTCTTTTACAATATTTCGTCCTACTTGTCCATTTGCTCCAATTACTAAAACATCCATTAAATTCCACTCCTCTAATTATCATGATTTTATTATTATTCCCTTTATTTTGATGAATAAACTATGCGGAAAGATGGTAAAGAAAGAGTGGGGTGGGCATTTGCTGTTAAAGCTGTTAAAAAGAAGAAGAAAAGGCTAGAATAGAGGTAAGACGGAGGTGGACCATATGGAAATTACCGATTTTACATTTCACAAAATCAATGATCCGACTGGAATAATGGAAAGTGACCGCTACGAATTTTTGCTTACGGTCGAAGTGGATGAAGACGATGAGCTTTATACAGAAGCCGGCTTGGACCTGCGCGTCATTATGGCTGCCGACGAAAGTGGAGCCCGCATCGCGCATTACAATTTCATGGACAAGCAAACAGGAAGAGCGATGGAATTCGCGCTTGAAGACGATGAAGAAGCTGAAGTGCAGGCATACTGCCGGGACAAACTTTCTTTATAAGAAAAAACCTCCAACCGATCGGGTTGGAGGTTTTTTTATTTGGATCAGATTTTTATTTCAATATCAGCAGTTTCCCGCAATTCTTCAATGCGGTCATAGACAGCTTGTTTTTCGTTCTGGTCTTCAAGGGATTGAAGAATCATCGGCTTCATCTCTTCGAATTCAGGTGTTTCTCCTTCAGTGGAGTCTACATAGCCCTGATAAGCTTCTTTGAGATCTTCCTCTGTAACTTCAGCGCCTTCTATTTCTTCCGAAAGATAGCTTTCATAGATCAATTGCTCGCGCAGCTGCTGCTTCATATCATCCAATGTGAAACCGGTTCTTTTGAGCGCGACGTTCATCTGCTCTTCATTTTCAAATTGATTTTTTAATTCTTCGAAACGCTGCTCCAAAACTTCTTCTTCCACTTCATGCCCTTTTTCAATGGCATCCTGGATAACCAATTTATTGCCTACTATGACAGAGATGGCTTGCTCTTTCACTTGTTCCGCAACTTCCGGATCATCGGCTTTCTTGCCTTGGGTGGCAACAGAGCTTTCAAGTTGGCGGGCTACGCTGTTATAGACAGTGCCTTTGATTTCTTCACCGTTCACAACGACTACTATTTCGTCGGCAGCCGGCAGGTCAAGATCCGTTTCAGGTGTGTCGGCCACAGTTTCCGCGACTGCTTCTGATTCCGCTGGTGCAGGTGTTCCTTCTGCCTTGTCTTCGTCTGAACAAGCACCAAGCAATAACAGTAAAGAAAGGGGCAAAACCATTAATTTCATCTTTTTCATCGTGCAATCTCCTCTTCGAATCGTTCTCGTTAAAGTAAACCACATTTGTGGGAAGGTTACAAATACTTCCGTATTATCTGGTACGGGAAAAGATGGTATGATTAATTAATTATATCTTTTAATAATAATAACCAGCATGGGGGAATTCGAATGACGAACAGCAGCAATATCAAAACACGCAAAACGCTTGATGTAATCCAGCCGTATTCACCAGGAAAGCCGATATGGGAAGTTCAGAAGGAATTGGGTCTCGACCGTGTCATTAAAATGGCTTCCAATGAAAATCCGCTGGGCCCTTCTCCTAAAGCAGTCAGAGCCATACAGGAGAGCCTCGCTGACCTGAACCGCTATCCGGATGCCGACGCCAGTGTCCTGCGCCAGGCGATCGCCGAGCAGTACGGCGTTGAAAAACAGCAGGTTATTACGACAAACGGCGCCGATGAATTGATCACGCTCATTTCTGAAGCTTTTCTGGAACAAGGGGATGAAATCATCGTGCCTTCTCCGTCATTCAGTGAGTACGATTTCGGAGCCCATATTATGGGGGCGGCCGTAAAACAAGTGCCTTTCGATGAAGGCTTCCAATATAATGTAGACAAACTGCTCGAAGCCATTACCGAGAAAACCAAAATCATCTATATCTGTTCGCCGAATAACCCGACAGGAACCTATATCGCCAAGAAAGAAATGGCGCGTTTATTGGCGGAGCTGAAAGACATACTGGTAGTGTTCGACGGTGCATACAGCCAGTTTGCCGATGAAGAAGATTATACCGACGGCCTTGAATTCGTAGCTGAGGGGCAGCCTGTAATCGCTTTGCAGACTTTCTCTAAAATTTATGGCATCGCCGGAGTCCGGATCGGTTTCGGCATCGCATCGAAAGAAATCATCAAGTCCATCCTGAAAGTGAAGGAACCTTTCAACGTCAATACACTGGCACAAATTGCAGCGTCGGCAGCAATCACGGATACGGAGCATGTCACCGCATCGTTCAACGCCAATAGAAAAGGGCGCGATTTCCTCTACATGAATTTTGATAAGCTGGGACTGGCCTACACTGAAACAACTGCCAACTTCATCCTGGTCCAGGTCGGACCAAACGGGGAAGAGGTTTATCAGCAGCTGATGGCAAAAGGGATCATCGTCCGTTACGGCAAAACCTGGGGCTTGCCTGAACACATCCGTGTGACCATTGGTACAGATGAAGAAAATGAATTTTTCATCGATACATTAACCCGAATTTTAAATCCATTAAAATAAGCGAAGGCCGATTCCTGTTTTTATAGGAACCGGCTTTTTGGTTTTTCCAAGGAGTTTATGAACTGGAAGATAGGGGAAAACCACGGAAAAAGCTTTAGTGGAAGAGGTGGAAAACTTGATATATGATTGTGCCATAATTGGCGGAGGGCCAGCGGGATTGAGTGCGGCTTTAGTGCTCGGCCGTTCGAAACGAAATACGCTGCTGTTTGACGATGATCACGGACGCAACCTGGTGACAAGAGAGGCGCACGGTTTCCTGACGCGCGACGGCATCCAGCCGGAAGAATTGAAAAGGCTTGGGCGTAAGGATATTGCCAAATACGATTGTGTGCAAATAAAAAAGAAACGGATCATTGACATAAAGCGCATCACTGAAAGCCATTACCAGCTTGATACGGAAGATGGAGAAACGTTTCACAGTATAAAAATAATTATTGCTGCTGGCTTGAAGGAAGAGCTGCCGAATATTCCGGATATCGAAAAATTCTACGGCACGAGCCTGTTCAGCTGCCCCTATTGTGATGGATGGGAACTGCAAAACAAACCATTGGCCATCATCGCCGATAAAATGGTATTTAAGTTAGCGAAAGAAGTATATACCTGGAGCAAGGATCTCGTTGTCTTTACGAATGGCATTGGCCGACTCGAAGAAGAAGAAAAAGCTAAACTGCAGGCAAAAGGGATAAAAGTACGTGAAGAAATCATTGATGGTTTGGAAGGCGAAAACGGACAATTACGCAGCGTCAGACTTGAAGATGGCACACTGGTGGACCGGGAAGGCGGGTTCACGACACCGTTATGGAGCCATTCGACACCTTTCGCCAAAGAACTTGGCTGTAAGCTGAATGAACACGGCGGCATTTTGACAGACGATTACGGCCGGACAAATGTATGGAATGTCTATGCTGCAGGGGATGCTTCAATGATTGTCCCTTCCCAGCTTGTAATTGCAGCAGGAGAAGGCAGCGCAGCCGGCATAGGGGTCAACGGAGACTTGACGAATGAATACTTTGACAAGGAATGACAGGAAAGACAGATGAGCAGCAAAAGACTCTCCTTAGGGGAGTCTTTTGCTGCTTTTATGGATATACCGGTTCCACAGGAAATTCTGGAGCAGAAAAAGCAGCAAAGCCGTGATGCCTAGGTTCAGGTAATACCAGATGCCATCGCCGAAGAAGCTTAAAGGTGTCACGGTATTTGGCAGCTGCATAAGATACAGATAATTGGCGGCGGTCAATGGGTTTACCGCATAACCGATGACAAGCGCATAGGCGACCAGCAGCAAGAACACTTTAAAAACGGAACGCAGCGTAATGGCGTCAGGTTTCGCCAACGCCAGGAACAGGCAAGCCCAAGGAATGGCAGTATGGTGGACGAAGAACTTCCAGAACCGGAAATGGTGGTAATCATAAGGCAAGTCGGGTGTGACCAGCGCAAGAAAAGCAGGAACAATGCCGATGAAAAAGGAAATCTGAATCCAGCTCCGCTGCATTGTCAATAATCCGATCATCGCTGTAATGGAAGCTATGCCGCATAAGTGGAGAGGCACATGTCCGGCGAAATTCCATATTCCATTTGAGATGGTCCAATATTGATAGGAAACTTCGGATGACAGCAGTAAGGAAAAAAGGATCCAGCGCAGCGTTTGGAAGAGACGGGAAACCCGGAAGATATGATTTCTGAACCCGATCAGCAGAATAATGCCCAATACTGCCACGAAAAGTACAAGCAGGTGGCTGGTTGAAAAAGGCGTAAAATAGTATTGGGATGTTGTGCCGAACCAGCTTTCCATAAGCTTTGCTCCCTTAGCGATGCGATTTGTGTGAAAATTGTATCATTTCTTCTGTCATGCCGTCCATCTGCTTTTTACAGGCCATGTTGGTTGCTTTGGAACTTGAAAATGGGGTAGACTTCATTAAAAGAGTCGAGGGAGGCTTCCGCAGAAGTGGAGCAATCGAATTTATTGTCTACCATCACTTATGTCAATACGGAACGTTCCATTGAAGCGGGAGAGCTGAAGATTGTCAAAAGCGAGTTTGACCTTCATTTGTATGAAGATGCCCTGGTTTCTCCAACCACAACATTAAATCTGAACAATATCTGGGATATCTCATATAAGTCTTTTTCGGATGATGCCAATCTTCTTTATCTGCATACGCACAGAGGCGTAGTCACTTACAATGTGCCCAATGATCCGCGGACGTTCGTGACCGTCTTTAAGAAAATAAAAAATGCCGATTATTGAATTCGGCTGATTTTAAAGCTGCCAAAACCCGTTGGCAGCTTTTTCTATGGAAACGTTTTGAGAAGCGGTGCACAGGGAAATGGGTTAACGACTACTGTATATGCAAATCTGACTCGAAAAGGGAGTGGGATGGATGGCCGCTAATATTGAAACCGCAGACAAATGGATAGAGAATGTAAATGCAAAAGATGTGTCTGCCGTGCTGAAAATATCGGACCGCAACATTGAGTTGATTGGTCCGATGGGAGCGTCGGCTGGGCATGAGACGCTTGCTGAATGGGTGAAGAATTCCGGCATCAATCTATCGACCCGGTCCCGGTACGCCAAAGGGGGCTGTGTGGTCTACGAACAGGAAGGCAGATGGGAAAACGAAAACGGCCAGGTCATGCTTTATACGTTTATGGAAATCAAAGACGGCAAAGTCAAAAGGATCGCCCGTTTTGATACGCTGGATGAAGCTTTCGGGTATTGTGCAATGAGTGAAGAAGACCTGGTTGGATAAATCCAAGTTTGCAAATAGAAAAACGGCCTGGAAGTCCAGGCCGTTTTTATCAGCTTGTTGAGAAAAAGAAAAATGCAAGCAATCGATATTGCGCAAAACAGCTTCGCTTTCCTGAAACCCGTGCTCCTGCATCGCTGCGCTAGCTTCGTCGCAAAGCGCTGGCCGGAGGAACCTGGGCCGCGCTTGGCTCGCACTGCGCTAACTCGGTCTCGGTCCCCTTCGCCCGAGTGGATCTCAGCACTTCGCTCGAAACAGAGTTGGGAACCAACTCTGTTTCTAATCCCTTGGGAGTCTCGCTGTTTTGCTCCATATCTCAGCATCGCTTTCTATAAAGAAGTAGTCCAACTATTTTTGTTTTCTGAGAAAAATATTCACATGTTATTAAAGATAGAAAATGTAGCAGCAGGGGGCGAAGGGCAAAGATGTGCTTTTGCATCGCTTCGCTAGCTTCGAGACATTAAAATATATGCAGCGAAATGATTGAAGAAGTTGATGTTTCTCGACAGCCTGAGAAAAACGGCCAGGAGAGATCTGGCCGTTTTTCCAGTTGCGCAGTTGTTGAAACCGGAACAACCCATTTATTTTATTTCTTTGTTGATCAGTTCGTGCAGCTCCGTCCAGTCCTTAAAGCGCGGCAGGTCCATATGCCGGTTATAGGACTGGTCTCTGACAAAAACATTCAATCCGTCACGCGCCAGAGTTTCGAGCACTTCCGGCTTGTCATCGAAATAATAATCCAGTTGGAGTTCTTCGATGATCTTCACTTTCTCCTCATCCTTCATCCCGCAATAGAACCGGGTGTCCTCTACAGGGAATCCCTGCTTTTTCAGCCATGTCTTCGTGTCTTCGCCGTGTTTCGTGGAACGCGCCGTAATATAGTAGATTTCATGCCCTTCGGCGTTCAACTGCTGCAGCACTTCCACTGCGCCGGGATAGGCAGGGCAATCGGTGTAATAAATATAGTCGACAGACTGGTTCCACATAGCCTTGCCTTCTTCATCGGTCATGCCGAATGCTTCATGGATTTCCACACGGTCCAGCTCATGGAACACATCAATCGCCACTTTTTGTCCCAATTGTTCCTGATAATAATGAAAAGCGTATTCTCTCAAGTTAATTAAAGTATCATCTACATCAAAACCGAATTTCATAATCTGTAATTCCTCACTTTTCAGGATAACCGGTAAATTTGAAGTCTTTGCCGATTTTTGTAAATTCTCCATCCGCCAAATCGATTGCATCTTTCATCAACTCAAATCCGCTGCCTTCAAGGAAGGTGGGGGCATTCTTGCCGCCGACAAGCTTCGGGGCGAAATAGAGGACCACCTTATCGATCAGTCCATTTTCAAGAAAAGCGGAATTGACCGTACCGCCGCCTTCGATGAATAAAGATGATATGCCGTTTTCACCGAGAATCCGCATCATATCGTTCACATCTGTACGCGTTTCGCCGGAAGTTTCAAAAATGCGCACGCCAGCCTGTTCCAGCTGTTCTTTTTTGGATCGGTCGTAGGTTCGGCTGGTGAAGATCCAGGTTTCAGCTTCGCCGTCCATCACCAATTTGGCATCCAGCGGCAAGCGCAGGGAAGAGTCGAGAATGACGCGAATCGGATTACGGCCGTTTGGTATGCGGGCGGTCAGCGCAGGGTCGTCTTCGATCACTGTGCCGACGCCGACAAGAATCGCCATATGTTCACTGCGCAATTCATGGACATCCCGGCGGGCATCTTCGGATGTGATCCATTTGCTGTCGAGTGAACGGGTCGCGATTTTCCCATCGAGTGTCGAAGCCGCCTTCAAAGTCACAAAAGGCTTTTTGGCAGTAATGTATTTATTGAACACTTCATTCATTTTAAAGGATTCCTGTTCCCGGATGCCGGAAACGACTTCGATGCCCGCTTCTTCCAGCATTTTCACGCCGTTGCCGGAGACGAGAGGGTTAGGGTCGAGAGCGGCAATCACGACCTTTTTCAGCCCGGCATCAATAATCGCCTGTGCACACGGTCCGGTCCGGCCGAAATGCGAGCAAGGCTCCAGCGTCACATAAATCGTACCGCCGCGTGCCTCTTCGCCTGCCATCCGCAAGGCATGGATTTCCGCGTGGGGTTCACCCGCTTTTAGATGGGCGCCGACACCGACGATCCGATTATGGTTCACAATAACGGAGCCGACAAGCGGATTGGGGTCTGTTTGGCCTTTCATGGTACGCGCATTAGCCAGCGCGAGGTCCATATAGAATTCATGATTTGGCATGGACGCTGTCCTCCCCTTTGATATGGCCGGACCGTCTTACTTTTGTATCGAGATAAGCGGCATTGTATTCAGATTCGTCTCCCCATAAAGAAGTGCGGGAAGCGACCGCCAGCCCGGCTTTCTCAATGGCATCCACTTTTTTCGGGTTATTGGTCATTAAAGTCACAGGTTTAGTGCGCAACGCGCTTAATACCGCAATCGCGTCATCGTAACTTCTGGAATCATCCACAAATCCAAGGCTTTCATTGGCTTCGACCGTGTCATAGCCGTTTTCCTGCAGCACATAAGCCATCGCTTTGCTGAACAAGCCGATGCCGCGCCCTTCGTGGTTCGCAAGATAGAATAATGCCCCGCTGCCGTGTTGGGCGATGCGTTTCATGGACTGTTTCAACTGGAAACCGCAATCACATCTTTTGCTGCCGAAAATATCACCCGTGTGGCAGATGGAATGCATGCGGATCAAAGCATCTTCGCTGTTTTCGAAATCTCCGTAAACCAATACGCTCGATTGCTGATATTCAGCAAGATTGGAAGATGAAAGCTTTTCGATGATTTTTTCGTAGTCTTCAGTGACTTCTTCAAGGTTGAGCCAGCAATACCAATTGAAGATGATCGTATCACCCTCCAGATTGACCGGCAGGCGAATCGGGCCGACCAGGTAGATGGCGCCTTCCTGTGATTTGATCATTTGAATTTTATCTTTTAAGACCGCAAACACTTGCGGCTCAAGTTTCATCTGTGCCATTCGAATTCCCCCATAAAATATATATAATAAAAACATCGTACTACATTCAGTTACTAAAAGTAAGTAAAGAGTTCTCTCGAAATCAAACTATTTTTTTAAACGATAATTATTATCGTTTAGTTCAAAATGAATTCAATGTTAAATGATTATTGTTCTCAATTAAATTATATTATTCTCAATTACTTTCTTTTGGCATAGAGGTATGGTATATTGTCTACATTAGAATAATTATTATTTAGAAAAGGGAGGAATTAAACATGTTACCTGAAAAACTTACAAATGCATTGAACGATCAGTTTAACAATGAATTGCAGGCAGCTCATGCATACACAGCCATGGCAGCTTATTTTTCGAAAAAAGGTTATCACGGATTTGCCAATTTCTATCTGGTCCAATCCCGCGAAGAACATTTCCATGCAATGAAGTTCTATCATTATTTAACAGCTATGGACGAAAAGCCGGTTTTGCAAAGTTTGACTGAACCGAAAAACCACTTTGTAAGTGCAATCGACGTTCTCGAAAGTTCATTGGCGCAGGAAAAAGAAGTGACCAGCAACATCTATGCCTTGGTGACTTTGGCGGATGAATTGCAGGAACATGCTACTTTATCTTTCCTTGACTGGTTCATAGAAGAACAGATGGAAGAAGAAAAAACATTCCGTGACATCATTACACGTGTGAGAGGCATTGAAGAAGGCGGCGAATACTTCCTGAAAATGGACGACGAATTCGCAGCCCGTAAAATGGAAGAGTAAGAAAGCGGAATAAGTAAGGAGAAAAACAGCACACTGCTGACTGTGTGCTGTTTTTCTTTTAAGGGAGGGATACAGGTGACAATGGATTACAAACCCGCCATCCACTTTAACCATGTGGATTATTCGATAGATGGCAATCAAATACTGCGGGGGATAACGGGTTCATTTCCGCAAGGGAAAATTACGACGCTCGTCGGTCCATCCGGTGCCGGAAAGACAACTTTGCTGAAATTATGCAATGGTTTATTGTCTCCTGGATCCGGTGAGATTTACATCAAAGATAAAGAAATCAATGGCTTTGAACCGGTCGAGCTCCGCCGGAAAGTCGGCATCGCTTTACAGAGCGCGCCGATGGTCAGTGGCACAGTTTATAAAAATCTTGCGCTGCCGCTGGAATTGCGCGGCGAAAAATACGATAGAAAAGAAGCGGAAAGCCTATTGCGCGATGTCGGGCTGGGAGAAAGCTTTCTGGACCGCAAAATAACAGACTTGTCCGGCGGGCAGCGGCAGAAAGTATCCATTGCCCGGACGCTCGTCAATAAACCGGAAATCCTGCTGCTCGATGAAATTACTTCTTCACTGGACCGCACTTCACTGAAGGAAGTGGAAGAGTTGATCACATTGATCAACAGGAAATACGGTACGACCATCATCTGGATTACGCATAATCTCCAGCAGGCGCTGGAGATTGGCGATTACACATGGGTAATGATGGACGGCGAAGTGGCCGAGACCGGAGAAAGTGAATTGCTCCGGTCGCCGGCCAATGACCGGGTGAAAGCATTTGTACAGGGGGGAGCGCAATGACATATCTAACGTTATCGATTACGCTGATTTTCGTTGTGATTCCGCTTGTCCTTTCGAAAACGCTGAATCTCGGGCTTGAACGCGATACCATTATCGCTACCGTCCGTTCGATCATCCAGCTGCTGCTTGTCGGCTTCATCCTGAAATTCGTTTTTGATTCGGAAAGCCTTCTGTATATCTTCCTGATGGTGACATTGATGATCGTCGCCGCAACACATAACGCGCGGAATAAAGGCGCATCCATCAAAGGGATCACCTGGAAAGTGGCCGTTACGCTTATTTTTGTCGAAGTGCTGACTCAAGGAATTCTGATCGGGCTGGATATTACACCGCCGACGGCCCAGTACATCATTTCCATCAGCGGCATGGTCATCGGCAACTCGATGGTGCTGTCGATTCTTTTCCTTAACCGCTTTACGGCGGAAGTCGAATCGCACCAGGATGAAACGGAACTGGTTTTATCGCTGGGCGGCACACCGAAACAGGCTATCCATAATCAATTGATCAACTCGATCAAAGCCAGTATGATTCCGACCATCGAAAGCCAGAAAACGGTTGGGCTAGTCCAATTGCCCGGCATGATGAGCGGCCAGATCATTGCGGGTGCCGATCCGATCCAGGCTGTACAATTTCAATTGCTGATCATGTTCCTGCTCCTGACAACAGCGGCCGTCACCAGTGTCATGCTCGGTTTCTTATCGTACCCGACCCTGTTCAACCAGCGTATGCAATTGATTCAAAAAAGCTGACCTTGATGGTCGGCTTTTTTCGTTTTAGGACTTTTAGATTTTCAAAGGTGTAAAAAGTCCTCCTAAAAGTTGGGTAAAATTTAAAATTTATGGAATAAGAACTGTTTTTAATTTTTTCCATTTTGTTTGTTGACCGGTCGGTATGTTAGTGCTTTAATTATCATTAAATTAAAAATATTTAATTAATTGGAGGGGAAAATGCATGGCGAAATCAATTACGGGCGAGGCGCTCCAAGGCCCGGTCACCAAAGAAGGGCATGAAGTGGAGCCGGCGGGTTCGTCGGGAAGAACTGAACTGCCTGATTTTGAAAAGATTGAAAGATCCCAAGGGTTTAAGAATCTGATGCGCAAAAAGAAACTGTTTCTTATTCCCGCCACGGCTTTATTCTTAGGGTTATACCTGGCTTTCAATATTATCATTTCTTACACAAACTGGCTGGATGCCCCGGTTGTGGGAGACATTCCATGGGTGTGGGTATTTGCGTTCGGATTATTCGCAATGACGTGGATTCTTGTAACCGTTTACATGAAACAGGCGGCTAAGTTTGACAAAATGGCCGAAGAAACGCTGAAAGAATTCGGTTATGAAGAGAAGGAGGACATCCAGTGAATGCTACAGTCATAATTATCTTTTTGGTCATCGTCGCGATGACATTGGTCATTACATATTACGCGGCTAAAAGAACGAATTCCGCCAGTGATTTCTATACAGCGGGCGGCGGCCTGACTGGCTGGCAAAACGGCATGGCGATTGCAGGGGATTATTTGTCTGCCGCATCGTTCCTCGGTATTGCGGGTTCGATCGCCTTATTCGGCTTTGACGGCTTCCTGTTTTCAATCGGTTATTTAGTGGCTTATCTCGTGGTTTTATTCGTGGTGGCCGAACCGCTTCGGAATCTTGGGAAATATACATTGGCAGATATGATCAATGCCAGATTCGACGCTAAGAAAGTCCGCGGGGCTGCCGCACTCAGCTCGATTACAATCGTCGTCTTCTATATGATTGCCCAGTTGGTGGGGGCAGGCGCGCTTATTCAGCTGTTATTCGGCATCGATTATTTATGGGCCGTGCTGCTTGTCGGAATCATGATGACAATTTATGTATTGTTCGGCGGGATGACTGCGACAAGCTGGGTGCAGATCATCAAAGCCGTCCTGCTGATGCTGGGGACAGTCATTCTGTCATTCCTGGTTTTAAAGAACTTCAACTTCAACATCATGGAAATGTTCACGCAAATGAAAACAGCGACACCTCACGGGGAAGCCTATTTAAGCCCCGGCGTGAAATATGAAATACCGCTGGATACGATTTCACTGATGCTGGCTCTAGTACTTGGAACCGCGGGCCTCCCGCACATCCTGATGCGCTTCTTCACAGTCAGGGACGCAAAAACGGCAAGAAGTTCTGTAATGTGGGCGACGTGGATTGTCGGTATATTCTACGTCATGACCATTTTCCTTGGCTTTGGCGCCGCGGCATTTGTCGGCGCTGACTTGATCACTTCAACAAACCCGGCCGGAAATATGGCGGCGCCGCTGCTTGCCCAGGCATTGGGTGGAGATATTCTCATGTCGTTCATTTCGGCAGTCGCTTTTGCCACGATCCTGGCAGTTGTAGCGGGGCTTGTGCTGACAGGAGCATCCGCGTTTGCGCATGATATTTACGGCCAGATCATCAAAAAAGGCAAAGCGACAGAACGCCAGCAGATGCTGGCGGCGCGTTATGCTTCAGTCGGGGTATCGGTATTTTCGATTCTCCTGGCGATTTTTGCTCAAAGCCTGAACGTAGCCTTCCTGGTTTCCTTGGCATTCTGTATTGCCGCAAGCGCCAATTTGCCGGTTATCGTCTACACGATCTTCTGGAAGAAATTCAATACGGCAGGTGCGGTTTCAGCGATTTTAACCGGCCTGATTTCCGCTTTGGTGCTGGTATCGGTCAGCCCGAGTGTGTTGAGCCCGGAAGCTGGAGCGGCAATTCTTACTGGAACACCATTGTTCCCGCTGACTAATCCGGCTATCGTTTCCATTCCTCTTGGCTTTATCGGAGGATTTGTCGGTACGCTCGTTTCCCGTGAAATCGATGCGAAGAAATATGCGGAAGTCAAAGTGCGCGCCAATACAGGCGGTTTCAAACAATTATAATGCGAATCAGCCTGATTTCGAACGGCCGTGACAGCGCCTGGATGACAGGTGGAATGTAAATCAGACCCGGCAGTGTTATGCCGGGTTTTATTTCTTTAAAAGCAGAAGGAGGAGTTAAGATGCCGGATATTCATTTGATACCTTATCGTATAGAAGAAATTTCATCGAGGGCGCCGCAGATTCCGGAAGGCGTCCGGATGATTCAGGCGCCCGCCGTGTGGGAGGCGGCGAAAAAAGGAAAAGGGAATGTCATCGCGATTTTGGATACGGGCTGCCAGCCGGATCATCCGGATCTGAAAGGCCGCATTATCGAAGGCAGGAATTTTACACCTGATTTTGGCGGGGATCCAGCTAATTTCGATGACAATAATGGCCACGGCACGCATGTGGCGGGAACGGCGGCTGCATCGCATCAGGAAACCGGAGGTATTGCAGGAGTGGCTCCAGAAGCACAGTTGCTCATATTGAAAGTATTGAGCGGCGAAGGCAACGGCGATTACGAAAGCATTATCAAAGGCATCCATTATGCGGTGGACTGGACCGGCCCGAACGGTGAAAAGACCAGTGTCATCTCGATGTCGCTTGGGGGCCCGCAGGATATTCCGGAACTGTATGAAGCGGTGAAGCGGGCGGTGGACGCTGGAATTCCGGTCGTTTGTGCCGCCGGAAACGAAGGCGATGACAGTCCGCAAACTGAAGAATTCGCTTACCCCGGCGCTTACGGTGAAGTCATTCAAGTGGGCGCGGTCGATTTCGGGCGCAAAATCGCCCCGTTCAGCAACACCAATAATGAGATCGATCTGGTGGCGCCTGGCACCGATATCTATTCGGCGTATCCCGGCAGCAAATACGCCAGTCTTTCCGGCACATCCATGGCGGCCCCCCATGTCTCGGGCGCTTTGGCGCTCATCAAAAATATCGCGGAAAATGAATTCGCCCGTGACCTGACAGAAGCGGAGCTCTATGCCCAGCTGGTCCGGCGAACAGTGCCTCTGGGTTATCCGAAAACCGCTGAAGGCAACGGCTTATTGGCGCTCGATATCCTGAGTAAATTCGAGCAATTGTTCAAGCTGTTCAACTCGTCATATGGCATCTCATTGGAGCAAAGTTTAGACCAATAAGAGGCTGGCACTTGGTTCTGAAGTAATACGCGGGCAAGAGATTCCCATGAAATTCATTATTGTGGTAGAATTTCATCATGTGATTTACAACTAGCTGGCGTTTTGAAGGTTGAAATGCGGGAAAGAGCAGGTGCAAGTATGATTGTCGGAATAGATGCGGGCGGTACGCTGATCAAAGTGGCGTACACCGAAAATGGGACGCTCCACTTTGCCAAGTATCCAATTGCGGAAATTCAGCAAGTGGCTGCATGGGTAAACAGTTTGAGCGATGGGGACATTTGTATTACCGGAGGGAAGTCGGGTGTTCTGCTTTCTTTATTGAATAAAAAAGCGGGGGAAATGGTCGAATTCGAAGCGACTCATTTGGGTGTGCAATTCCTGCTGGAAAAAATGGGCCGTGATGATGATTCCTATCTGTTAACGAACGTAGGAACGGGAACTTCCATTCATTGCGTCGAAAACAATCAGCAGGAACGCATCGGCGGCACCGGGATTGGCGGCGGCACATTGGTCGGCTTAAGCCGGTTATTGACCGGTGTGATGGATTACGAAGAAATGGTTGCGTTGGCGCGCAATGGTTCGCGTGACCGGATCGATTTGAAAGTGAAGCATATCTACGAAGGAAAAACGCCGCCCATTTCGGGTGAGCTGACAGCCAGTAATTTCGGCAATAAAATCTTTGAAGTCGCGCATGAGCTGTCAAAAGAGGAATTGCTCGCCGCTGTCATCGGCCTGGTCGGGGAAACGGTCAGCACCGTCAGCGTGCACGCGGCCAAACAATGCAATAATTCCACAATCATCTACATCGGCTCTTCTTTCTTCCACAATCCATTACTGAAAGAAGTAGTGGAAAGCTATACGGTTTTAAGAGGCGCCGTGCCGCTGTTTCTGGAAAACGGAGAATACTCAGGAGCAGTTGGGGCAATGTCGGTGTTGAAATAGGAAGATGGCGCAGATTCTGCGCCATCTTTTTTAATATGTTTCGCATTCGCATAGCTTTTCCAGAAAGAAATTTAAAAAACAAAAAGGACCCTGGCAATCAGAGTCCTCTCACAAGCTGGCTATTCTGTAATGATCGTCAATTTCTCGCGAATAGGCGTCCGTTCGCGTTTTTGCGGCACCGTCTGCGGATAGCCGATCATCATCGTGGCGACAATTTTCTCGCCTGGCTGGACACCGAGCGCATCACGGAATTCCGGCTTATAAATCCAGTCGTTGGAACGCCAGATCATGCCGATTCCGCGTTCCCACGCTGCCAGCTGGAAGTTCTGGAGCAGGGAAGCGACTGCTCCCATATCTTCGTCGCGCTGTTTTTGGCGCGGGTCTTCAGAAATGACGACAACCAGGTGAAGCGGAATATCACGGAAGTACTCGGCTTTATTGAGTGCAGCGGGTGAAGGCGCGCCGTTCACTTTTGAAGCGGCGCCAAGAAATGCCTCCACGAACTTTTCTTTGCCGGCTTCTGCAAACAGCAGGAAGCGCCAAGGTTCGTTGACTTTATGATTGGGAGCCCACTTGGCGATATCGAGAAGCTCGATGATTTCATCGATGTCGACCGGGTCAAGCTTGAAATTAGTGATGGAACGTCTTTCAATGATCGTTTTGTCTATATGGTTTGGCATTTATGAACTCTCCTTCATTCTCATATTACTTTATTACCATATTATCACGTTTAGGGAATGGCTTCTAACAAATGAAACCGTCCGTTATTCGTTCACTTAGAATACAAATATCCCTGACTGCAGGCTGCCGGTTTTATTGTTAAAATGGAATCAACAGTAAGGAGTGTGGTTGGCATGAAGAAAGTGGCAGTTATCGGAGGCGGCATCACGGGTCTTTCCGCTATGCATTATTTCCAGAAACTCAAGCGGCAGAAGAGTTTGGATATTGAATTGGTATTGATCGAAAGGAATGCAGAGCTTGGCGGCAAAATACGCACCGTCCAAGATGGCGAATTCATCATGGAAACGGGAGCGGACTCGATTGTGGCGCGGCATGGAAGTGTCTGGCCGCTGGTCGAAGAGCTGGGGCTCGAGGGCCGCGTGGTCTATAACGGCACAGGCATCTCGTATCTGTACACGGACAGCGGATTGCATCCGATTCCGGCGGATACGGTGTTTGGCATCCCGATGGATGAAGAAGCGCTGTTCAGTTCGACGCTGATTTCCGAGCAGGGCAAGCAAGAAGCGCTAAAGGATTTTGAAACGAAGAATGAGCATTTCACACGCGACAGTTCGATCGGCGAATTTCTCGAGAGCTTTTTGGGGAAAGAACTGGTTGAGAAGCAGATTGCGCCTGTATTGTCAGGCGTCTATTCGGGCAAATTGCATGACCTGACGCTGGCTTCGACTTTGCCTTATCTGGTCGACTATAAAAACGAATACGGCAGCATCATTAAAGGGCTGGGCGCCAATCGGGCCAAGTTCCAAGGCGCGGCCAATAAAAAATTCCTGTCATTCGATGAAGGCATGGCGGTGCTGATCGACCGGCTCGAAGAAACCCTGACGGATGCCACAATCATGAAAGGCGAAGGGGTTTCAGCTGTTCAGAAAAATGGGGGAACTGTGACTCTAAGCCTGGAGGGCGGCGACTCAGTGGAAGCGGATTACGTCATCATGACGACTCCGCATCATCTGGCACAGCAGGTTTTGAATCTGCCGGAATTGGAGCCGGAATTTAGCCGATTGCACAACTCATCATTGATCAGCGTCTACCTCGGTTTTGATATTCCGGATGCGGAACTGCCGGAAAACGGCACAGGGTTCATTGTTTCCGATAATACGGATCTCCGCTGCAACGCCTGCACGTGGACGAGCCGGAAATGGACGCATACATCGTCTGATGGAAAGCTGTTGGTGCGTTTATTCTATAAGAGTTCGAATCCCGGCTTCGATGAGTTAAAAGGGATGACGGAACAGCAGCTGGTGGCCGTGGCGCTGGAAGATATCCGCAGGAGCCTGAAGCTGGAGGCGGAGCCGGCGACGGTGGAAGTCACAGGCTGGAACGGCAATATGCCGAATTACAATATGAATCACAAGGCGGCGGTTGAAGGCCTCGAGCGGAAACTGGCTGAGCAGATGCCTGCTGTCCGCTTGGCAGGCGCGTCCTATCACGGTGTCGGTATCGGCGCGTGCATCCAAAAGGGCAAGGATCTCGCGGAAGCGCTAGTTGCGGAAATGGAACGCGAATAAAAATTGAAAGAGGATGTGGGCGGTGAGCCTGCATCCTCTTTTTTGGTTTATGACCGACTCGCCAAAACGGCAAAAAAAGCCAGCCCTCCAAACAGGAGGGCTGGCTAATTGAGAAATTCAAACGCATATTCTCAATAGATTATTTTGTTTCTGCAAGACCAGGTACAGGAAGGTTCAATCCTGCTGCTACGCGTGAACCGAATTCCGCATCCGCTTTGTACAAATGCTCGATCATGCGAAGTTTGATATGCTCATGAGTTACAGCGCTCAATCCGCCGACAAATGTGTTTACAAGGCGCTCTTGCTCTTCAGCGCTTTGCAGACGGTATAAGTCGCCTGGCTGCGTGTAGTAATCTTCTTTGAAGTATGGCACTGAATCAGTCACGCCTGTCACTTCAAGCGGTGCCGGTTTAGCGGCTGCTGTTTCAGTCGGGCCGTCAAAGCTGTTTGGCTCGTAGTAAACTGAACCGCCGCCGTTTTTGCCAAAGTTCATTTGGCCGTCGCGCTGGTAGTTGTTTACCTGGTTTTTCGCTGCGTTGATCGGCAGCATCTGGTGGTTCGCGCCTACGCGGTAGCGGTGTGCATCATGGTATGCGAACAAACGGCCCTGAAGCATTTTGTCCGGGGATACGTCGATGCCAGGAACCAATGTGCCAGGTGAGAATGTTGCCTGCTCAACTTCAGCAAAATAGTTCTCAGGGTTGCGGTCAAGCACCATGCGGCCAACTTCGATCAATGGGTAATCTTTGTGTGACCATGTTTTTGTTACATCGAATGGGTCGAAGCGGTATGTGTTCGCATCTTCCAAAGGCATGATCTGCACGTACATTTTCCATGCCGGGAAGTCGCCTTCTTCGATTGCGTTGAACAGGTCTTCTGTATGGAAGTCAGGGTTTTCGCCGGCAATCTTGTCAGCTACTTCCTGTGTGATGTTCTTGATGCCCTGTTCAGTCAGGAAGTGGTATTTCACCCAATGGGAAACGCCTTCAGCGTTCGTCCATTTGAATGTGTGGCTTCCGAAACCGTGCATGTGGCGAAGTGTTGCAGGGATCCCGCGGTCGCCCATCAAATAAGTCACCTGGTGCAAGGATTCAGGTGACAATGACCAGAAGTCCCACACTGCGTTAGGGTTTTTCAAATGCGTTTTTGGATCGCGTTTTTGTGTATGGATGAAGTCAGGGAATTTGATCGCATCCTGGATAAAGAAAATCGGCGTGTTGTTTCCGACTAGATCGTAGTTTCCTTCTTCTGTATAGAATTTCAAAGCGAATCCGCGTGGGTCGCGAACTGTATCTGCAGAACCGTTTTCACCTGCCACTGTCGAGAAGCGGGCAAACATGTCCGTCTTTTTGCCGACTTCAGAAAGGAAAGCGGCTTTCGTGTATTTTGAAACGTCCTGAGTTACTTCGAAGTAACCGTGTGCGCCAGCGCCTTTTGCGTGAACTACGCGCTCAGGTACACGTTCTCTATTGAAATGCGCCAATTTTTCAAGCAAATGCACGTCTTGCAATAGGACTGGACCGCGCGCTCCGGCAGTCTGTGAGTTTTGGTTGTCTCCGACTGGGGCACCCCAGCTGGTTGTTAAACCTGTTTTGTTTGTACTCATGAATCGAACACCTCATTCTCATTTTTTTATCTTTACTATTTAATAATAACATTATTCAAATTAAAATCAATTCTAAATGATAATCATTATAAATAAAGAAATGGTTTTATTCACATAATCGACGATAAAATAAAAGGCCTCTCCTCCGTTTTTGCGGAAGAGAGGCCCAGGTCTGGAATTAATCCATTGCATAAAGACGTTTGTAGCCAGAGAAGTGCTTGCTCCAATAGCTATTGCTCAAACTTGTGATTTGAACTTTGTCTCCGCCTGCATGGATGAACTGGTTGTTGCCGATATAGATGCCCACGTGGGAGATTCCCGCTCGGTATGTGTTTTCGAAGAATACTAAATCGCCAACTTGTGGTGAGCTGATGTCGTATGAACGCGCATCATAGCCGGTTGTGCTTGTGCGGGGGATCTTCACGCCCGCCTGGTTGTATACATAATAAATGAAACCGCTGCAGTCGAATCCGCTTGCAGTTGAACCGCCCCAGACATAAGGCGTTCCGGCAAGCGATTTTGCTGTTTCCACAATTTTGCCGACTGTATCAGCCGCGGCGGGTGGAGCCGGATTGGATACTGGTGTTGTAGAAGGCGCAGTTGTGGAGTTTTCAATTTTAAGAACCTGGCCGATACGGATCATGCTGGAAGTAAGGCCATTCCAGTTCATTAACTGTGTCACTGAAATGCCGTTGCGATAAGCGATTCCTGTCAGTGTGTCACCGCTGACAACTTTATAGGTTCTGGCGGTTCCTGCCGCCGGAGCCGGAGCGGCTGCAGCTGGTGGTGGAGTCGGTGCAGTGACTGCAGGGGCAGAAGCTGTTCCGCTCACCTTAAGTTTTTGGCCCGGGTAGATCAGGTGGCCTGAAATCTTATTGAGTTCCTGGATTTTGCTGACAGTTGTCTTATGTAATGAAGCGATTTTTGATAAAGTATCGCCTGATTTCACTGTGTATGTATTAGTTGTGCTGCCGGCTGGCTGAGAAGGAGCCGGTGCAGGTGCAGGTGTGCTTGTTGAACTGCCGGTTGCGGCTGCTGACACTTTGAGAACCTGATTCGGGAAGATGGCATCCGAAGTCAATTTGTTCCAAGTCTTCAAATCAGCTACTGAAACATTATGCTGGCTGGCGATCTTCCAGAGGCTGTCGCCTGATTTGATCGTGTACGTTGAACTTGCTTCTGCATCTGCAACTCCGATTAAAAGGGCCAAGGAGCCGGATGCAAGTACTGAAAAGGCAATTTTATTCATAGTTTCTCTCCCTTTATATGGTAATTTTTTATAGTTAAACAGTAAAGTATACTTAGTAATTTTAGTACTCTCTATTCTATCTGCAACGTTTAGAATAGGCAATACGATTTATTGTTACAATTAGATTACAAAAATGAAAACAAGGTTTAAAAGGATGCAAGAGGGGATAAGTGGAAACTTTCTTTATTTATCAAGCTTTGAAAAAGAAAAGCCATTGCCAAAAGTTGTAATATTTGCCATGATTACAACAGAAACACACGATTTTAAAAAAGGGGGATCAACTATGCAGATTAAACCTGTGGAAGAAACTATTGCAGGCGTTTTAGGGATTGAAATGGGAGAAATAGGGGAAGATAAGGTGACGGCGACAATGCCGGTCAATTCTTCAACACACCAGCCCTTTGGCCAGCTTCATGGAGGAGCTTCCGTCGTACTTGCCGAAACGGTCGCGAGTGTCGGGACCTGGAATCTCATTGATCAGGAAAATGAGATTGCGGTAGGGCTGGAGATCAATGCAAACCACATCAGAGGAAAGCGCGACGGTATGGTTACCGCAGTGGGGACACCTCTGCACAAAGGGCGGACGACGATGGTCTGGGATATAAAAATTATGGATGAAGAAGAGCGTCTGATTTGCGTATCAAGATGCACTGTAGCGATTGTTCAGAAGAAAAAGTAGAACGCTGCTTTTTAACTATATAGAAGAAAGTCGAAACCCGCTGGAACTTTTCAGCGGGTTTTTGCATCTGCTATTTTCGCAGAGCTCCATTTGACGTGTTTGAAGGATAATATAAAGTCAATTTAGTATTAAAAACCACATATTTGTGTTTTAATCCTTTTCTTTGTGGAACAAGAGAGTTAACATAGGAGAGTAGGATATGGATAACAGCAATTATAATAAAAAATTATATCAGGCTATTGATTTGATAGGGCAGCGGGAACAGTTGCGCCCAAAAACGATCTTCATTGTAAAACGGGTCAAATAGCAGGAAAGTTGCCGAAAACCAGAAGAAATGATCAGACTCTGCTTCCCGCATTTCGGTTTATGCCGGTTTGCGGGTTTTATGCATATAATCAGTCAGCCCCTGGAAAAAAGAAAAACGGAATACTATTTGAAAAGAGAGTGGACGCAATGTTTGACGGTTTAAATGAATTAATGGAAGCGAGAGCGATTAAAGACAAACGATCGGTCTCGTGGAATACGATATGTGAAACAGAAAAATTGTCTGAGAAATTCATTCGGGAAAATGAAACACAGGTCAATTGGTATCTCGTTTCGGGCCACCAGCAATTGTCGGAGGAATTTATCCGTGTATTCAGTGGGCGCCTGTATTGGGATGAAGTCATTCGCACCCAGAAGGTGTCTGAAGCGTTTATCGAAGAATTTGCGGAAGCGGAAAAGTGGAAACCGGATACTGAAAAGCTGAGTAAACGGCAGTCTAAAACATGGGAAAACGAAGCAAGTCCTTTCAATGCCAAACAGTATTGGGAAATTGTTTCCCGCAAAAAAGAATTGTTGAACTCAAAAGGGCTGTCGCCGGCGTTCATTGAGCGGCACAGCGATAAATTGTCCTGGCCATCATTATCAGCCTGCCAGCACTTGCCGATGTCGTTGATCGACCGGCATCCCGAGCGTGTGGACTGGATCGCTGTAACCCGCCACCAGGTGCTGTCCGAATTATTTATTGAAAAATACCGCACCAGAGTGGAGTGGGAAACAATTTCATTCCACCAGCAATTATCTGAACGCTTCATCAACAGGCATCATGCGAAAATGAGTTTTATTTCTGCGGAAGAAAAAAGATCTGAAGCTTTCATCTATACGCATTTGGATAAAATGGATGCAGCGTCTGTGATTGAGCACCAGGATTTTCGGACGGTCAAAAGTTACGGGCCGATGGAAATATATGTGGTAGCTAAAAACGGCCGCAAAAAATACATTTTGAAATTTAAAGGCAACGGCAAAAGTGAGCTATTGGATTATTGTAAAGTTGATGAAGAAGAGCTGCTTGAAATATTGCAGGAATATGGACTTGAAGAAGTAATTGAAAAGGATTTTCCGGAACTGCTGGTCGGTGAAGGAAGCTATTATTGATAACAGATTCGAAGCCGATGGAGGAGCAGCAAAATGGTCCTCCCGGCTTTTTTCGCTGTATATAGTCAGAAAAATCAGATTGCTATGGTTGAAAAATCGAAAGTGATAAAATCCTCTTATAAGATGCTTGAAACGGGTGAAGAGCAAATGGATTTTCAGGAGGGGCATATGGGCAATCGGGTGACAATAATCGACTATACAGAAAAAGGCATTTCCATTTATGTGGATCTCGAAGTATTTGACGCCGCGCAGGGAAAAATGTACCGGGAAGAAGTTCGATTTCTCGATGATCTGCTTTATGGAGATCTCGTGCATGACAAAAGATCCCCGCTGTCGGAAACTTGCCGGATCGAAAGCATAGAATATTTAAGAACTTATTTTGACCGTTGAAAAAGGGAGGCGGAAGATGGAATTCCATGTGCGGATGGGTGCAGGAAAAACCGTTGAACTTGAGTTCACTTATAAGATAAACAGATAATATGAATTCAGTTCAGGACTGGTTATAGCCAAATCAGAAGTGTTTGATAAAATGAAGATGTGATTTATTTTCAGGAGAAGAGGGGGGAACCAAGATGTTCAAAAAAATGGCTTCAGACGCTTTGGGCTTAACCGACGTCGGAAAAATAATCGACCCGAAAGACTTTGATAAAACGGATTCCGATGATTATGTCATGCATGAAGATCAGGAAAAGATTTATTTCCTTATTAAGACAAGGGCGGATGAATATTGCTTTACGAATCTTGCTTTGATCCATGTGGATGGGGAAAGCGCGGTATCTTCAAAAAGGACTTTGAAGCGTTATCCTTATTCGAGGCATCCGATTGCCGATGTTTTTCTGGAAACGGCAGGTAAGATCGATATTGACGTGGAGATCGCTTTTAAACTGGGAGCTGAACAGTTTAAAATCGATGTCCAGAAAAACCAGATTGAGCAATTGAAAGACTTGTATAAATCTTTATTGCGCATCGCGGAAATGACTTATGAAAACGGCATCGTAATTGACATGGCCAATCAAAGCCTCGATAAAGCGGCCGGAATTCTCCAAAACTCGCGTCCTTCGAATGTCGCGCTGGACGAGCAATATACTAAGCTGACAGACTTCGGATTCACCTGGCTGACGTCAGTGAGAAATCAGTATCATGTAAAAGATTTCGGGGACGTATTCGAAAAATATATTAACAATTAAGCAGAAAGCACCGGACCCGCAATGGGTCCGGTGCTTTTCTATTCTTCACTCAACTTCCTTCTTCCGAAAATGAAGTAATAATAAGTGGATGAAACGATATACAAGCCGGCTGTGATCGAGAATGCATAGGCATAGCCCCAATACGAACCGAACGCGATGACCAGGCCTGCCGCGACAGGTCCCATCGTGGCCCAGCCGACATTGAAGACCATCTGGTTCACGGAATTCGCAAGCCCTTTGTATTTATCATGGACGACTTCCATCGCAATAGCGCTTTGGATGGGATTGCCCGCATTCATCAATGCCTGCCGCAGCAAAAAGCCTAACGAAGCAAGGAACAGGGAAGTTGTGTATGCGGTCAGAATCAGGAAGGGAATCGACAGGACCTGAAAGATGATCAGCGCTTTTACTTTGCCTACCCGCCTGACGAGCATCGGACCGATCAGCATCGCGACAGCGGTCATAGCGGAACCGAGTGAAAGCACCAGGCCGATATAGGCGTTGGAGGCGTCAAAACGGTTGGCGAAGTAAAGATTCAAATAGGGTACAACCAAGCCGGAACCGAGTCCGATCAGCAGGCTGGCGAACGAGAAGTGGAAAATGACGATCAAATTACGCTTTAATCCGGGATCATCCGGTTCGATATCAATCCGCGTTTCCACTTTTTCGGAAGGCTGCGGGACTTTATTGTTCAATTTGAATAAAGGCAACAGTCCTGCCGTGAAAAGGGCGGCGCCGAAAAGCAGCGACCAGCGGATGGCATCGACAGCGGGCATCGACAGATAAACTTGTAATACATCGGAGACGACCCCGCCAAGCAAGCTGCCCACAACATTTGCGGCTGTCATCAAAGCGAAATAGATGCTGAACATGTGAACCCGTTCAGAAGACTTCGAGTTCTCGGCGAGCAGCGGCACGCCGGATACTTGGACGAATGCCATGAACAGGCCGGTGAAGAAAGCGGCCGTAACAAGAGGAGATTCCAGAACCGCAAAGCTTCGATAGTATAGAGTAACCGCGCCGAACAAAGCGCCGGCGATGATAATCCATTTGCGTCCGATCTTATCACTGAGAAAACCTGCAGGGATCAGCATGATGGCAGAAGCCAGAGCCGTCATGGAAATCACTTTGCCATTGACGGTTTCAGGCATGCCGAGTTCTTTTATATAGAGGTTATACATAACCATAAAAACGCCCATCCCAATTTGGATCAGGACATTGGCGAGCATGAACAATTTAACATTTCGATTGAAAGAAAGGATTTTATTCTTCCAATCCAGGAACCAGGCTTTCATTAGATCCACTCTTTTCTATAAGATGTTATTTCGCCTCTCTAAATGTACAAGTTTCGAAAGAGTAAATCAAAGGATTTTTATCGGCAGCGGTCCGATGGTTCTTAAGTCTTGATGTGGAATATCAGTTTCAGCGTCAATTATACCTAATGGAAAAATAAGGTGGATTTTACTGAGTTCTATTAACAAGTCATATTGAACCGGTGCGGTAAATTTAAATAATAATTATTTGTCATTTCTGTTATTTCGGTAAATTCTTTTTTTGTTCTATTGGGTAGAAAGAATCCTTTTTAGAGTAATTGTAATAAATTTGAATAATTTAACAGTGTTTTGTATTAATTTTAACTAGCTGGTAAAGCTTGTAATAAAGCGGTCGAAAGAGTTTATTTGACTAATTAATATGGGTAAAAATACCCTTAAAATAGAACTGGTACATACTGATTAATTCAAAATCTTCAAATAATTTACTATATTTTTTGTTGTATAGTTACAGCAACAACTCAGAGAAATTAAAAAAACACCAAGACGCTGGTATCTGAAAATTTCGGTCGGGAGGAGTGGTGTTTTTTTCTGTGCAGTAAAAGCAGGCAAACAAGAAGATTTTAAAAAAGGGAGGAAAAACATGAACAAGAAGAAGAGTTCCACGAAAGCATTTAGTATCGCTGCTTCACTTCTAATGACGTTTTCATTGGTTGCCCCTGGTTTAGCCAGTGCGGAGACAGCGAATAAGCTGCACCAATCGGCGAAGAATTCTTCGGTTGCGGCTGAAAAGAAAGTCAGTGATCGCTTACTTACCAGTTTTAAAGACGAGGAAAAAGTAACGTTCCTTGTAAAATTCAAAGAAAAGGCTGATACCGAAAAAGTAGCGGCTTCAGTTAAGGAAAGTGCAGAAAAAGCAAGTTTATCTTCTCAAAAATCCTTGCTTGCCCAGCGCTCTGCGGTTGTTTCCGAGCTGAAAGCCACTTCGATGGAAGAACAGCAAAATGTCATGCAATTCCTTGAGCAGGAAGTTGAAAATGGAAATGTGGAAGATTTCGATTCCTATTTCATCGTCAACGGCATGGCGGTTACAGCAACCAAGGAAGTAGCGGAGAAAATTGCTTCATTCGAAGAAGTGGAAAAAGTTTTGGCGAACGAAACCCGCCAGCTTTTCACAACAAAAACAAAAAATGCAGTGACTCCGGAATCGGAAGTCGCGAATATCGAATGGAATGTGGAACGCGTTAATGCTCCTGAAACCTGGGATATGGGAATCGATGGTGCGGGTACAGTTGTTGCAAGCATCGATACCGGTGTCCAATGGGATCATCCGGCATTAAAAGAAAAATACCGCGGTTATGATGCGGCGACCGGTGAAGTCGATCACGATTATAACTGGTTTGATGCGACTGCGGGACAAGGAACCCCTTATGATGACCAAGGGCACGGAACGCACGTCACCGGTACAATGGTCGGCGCAGAACCAGACGGCTCCAACCAGGTAGGTGTAGCACCGGGAGCGAAATGGATTGGCGTCAAAGCATTTACTGCATCTGGTGGATCAGATGTGGATCTATTGGAAGCGGCTGAATGGATTCTCGCTCCAACCGATGCGGAAGGCAATACGCGCGTCGACTTGGCGCCGGACGTTGTCAATAACTCATGGGGCGGCGGACCTGGACTTGACGAATGGTACCGTGATGTCGTCATCAACTGGCGCGCTGCGGAGATCTTCCCTGAATTTTCTGCGGGGAACACGACGTTGACCAATCCGGGCGGACCGGGATCAGTAGCATCTCCGGCGAACTACCCGGAATCATTTGCGACAGGCGCTACTGATATCAATGATGTGGTTGGAAGTTTCTCTTTAAGAGGCCCTTCGCCATACGACGAAATCAAGCCGGATATTTCAGCGCCGGGTGTCAATATCCGTTCTTCTGTACCGGGAAGCGGATATGAAGGCGGCTGGAACGGGACATCGATGGCAGGTCCTGCAGTTGCTGCGACAGCGGCTTTGCTGAGACAAGTCGATGCGGATTTGACGGTTGATGAAATGGAACAGATTTTACTCGATACAGCGACTCCGCTGACGGATGCAACTTATCCGGAAACGCCGAACCATGGCTATGGCTACGGTCTGGTGGATGCTTATGCAGCGGTTTCGTCAATCCTTGATGGCATCGGCAAACTTGAAGGGCAAGTGACGAAACAGGGAGAAGACGATGAAGCTCCGGTTTTCGAACATACAGCTCCTGCTGAAACTTATGCCGGGATGGATTTGGAACTGGCGGTTTCAGTAACAGACAATATCAGTGTTTCTTCAGTGGCATTAAATTATCAGGATGAAAATGGCGACTGGCAGTCAATTGATGCTGCACGCAAATCCGGAGATTTCAAATCAGGGGAATTTGCAGCAGTGGTTCCAGGTGATTTGATTGCAGGCGAATCGTTTGTTTATAAATGGACGATCAATGACTTTGGAAACAATGAAGTGGAATCTGAAGAGTACACAGTAGCAGTGAAGCCGGCCATTACAGTCGGGTACTTCGAAGATTTTGAAAGTGCAGCGGCAGGCTGGACTTCGTTCGGCGATAATAACAGCTGGGAGCTGGGAGCCCCGACATCAGGCCCGGGCAATGCGGCTTCTGGTGAAAATGTCTACGCCACAAATCTTGACGGCACGTATGATACAAGCATGAACGCGACATTGGTGATGCCTCCAGTTGACCTTCCTGAAGGAAATTCATATCTGCAATTCAAGCATTGGTACAGCTTTGAAGAATCATCTTCAGGCAGAGCTTGGGATTACGGCCATGTCTTCATCTCGACAGACGGACAAAATTGGGAGCAAGCGCAAATGTTCCAAGGCGATTCGGGAGACTGGACTTCTGCGGAAGTTGATCTGACTGCTTACAGCGGACAGCGCGTATACCTTGGATTCAATGTTTACTCTGACGGCAGTGTAGTCAGAGATGGCTGGTATATTGACGACGTTGCATTAGCCGACATTTCACAAACCGGCAAAGCTTCAGTCAATAAAAACAAAGGCAAAGACAAAGGAAAAAATAAAAACAACAACAAAAACAACAACAAAAACAACAACAAAAACAACAACAGCAATAAATCGAATGGAATCGGCCTTGGCTTAGTGAAAGGCAAAGATGCCGAATCATTGAAGAATCCGGTAGATCCAGCGAAAATCCATCCGACAGTTCCAGTGAAAGAAGAATTGCCGGCAGTGGAAACTCCGGTGAATCCGACATTATTGCCGCTTGGGGCAAAAGTGAATGTGCTTGAATCCGGACGTTCTGTTTATTCGGATCCGGCAGACGGCAGTTACTCGCTGTCACATTCTCCTGGAGACTATACAGTCACAGCGGAAGCATACGGGTTCCAGTCTGATGAGCAGGCTGTGACAATCGAAGCTGACGCGACAACGCAAGCGAATTTCACTTTGGAAGAAGTGGCGCAGAACACGGTGAGCGGAACTGTCACTGATGAAACGACAGGAGAAGGAATTGAAGGCGCAACTGTATTATTGGTTGAAGACGCCAATATTTCTCCGGTTCAAACAGCGGCAGACGGCAGTTATGAGCTTACTGCATACGAAGGTGAATACACTGTGAAAGTAGTGGCAAGCGGCTATCACGGCGCTGAAGCAACTGTTGAAATTGGTGAGGATGCGGCGGAAGTGAACTTCGCGCTTGAGCCGTTCTACACATATCCTGGCGGGGAAATCGGCTATGACGACGGCACAGCAGAAAATGCCCGTGCTTATAATGCTGCAGGAAACGCTTGGGCAGTGAAAATGTCACTTCCGGATGGCAATGAATCCGGTATCGTTACAGACGGCGTATTCCGTTTCTGGGATACAGAATGGCCGGTTCCGGGCGGTACGGAATTCGCAGTGGAAGTATGGGATGCCAACGGCGCTGACGGAACTCCGGGCGAAATGCTCGCGGGACCGGTTGAAGGGGAAGCTCTTCGCAATGGCGAATGGACAGTGGTGGACCTGTCCGAACACAATATTACAGTCCAAGGCGATTTCTATATGGTTTACAGACAAACGGCTGCAAACCCGAATACGCCTGGCCTTGCAACAGATGAAGACGGCGTCAATGCTGAAAGAAGCTATCAGCAAGTCAGCGGTGCATGGGCTCCGACACCTGCAGCGGAAGGGAACTACATGATCCGTGCACGTGTCAGCTATGAAGTGCAGGCACCAACGATAACTTCACCGGCAGACGGTCTTGTGACAAACGAACAGTCTGTTGTTGTAGAAGGGACAGCTTCACCGACCACGACACTTGAATTGGAGAATAATGGCGAAGAAGCCGCAACTGTGGAAGTTGAAGCGGACGGCACATTCTCAATTCCTGTCGACCTTGAAGAAGGCGACAATGAACTGGTTGCCGTATCCACTTTGGATGGCCGTGAAACAGGTGCATCTGAAGCTGTAACCGTTACATTGGATACAGAAGCACCGGCACTCACAATCAGCAACCCATCTGATGGAGACAAAACAAATCGCGAAACTGTTACAGTTCAAGGGACTGTTGAAGACGCGAATCTTGAATCCGTGACAGTCAATGGACAGCAGGCAACTGTTGCAGACGGCAGCTACTCGAAACGTATTTTGCTTGACGAAGGCGCTAACGAGATTACAGTCGTTGCACGCGATGGCGCGGGTAACGAAGTTTCCGAAACCGTCACGCTGACAGCAAAATTCACAGCTCCGACCATCGAAAACCTGACGCCTGCTGAAGATGTCAATTTGACAACGGGCAGAAGCGTTAAGATTGAATTTGATGCGGAACCGGGCTTGAAAGCGTCATTTGTGGTTCATATGCCGCTGACAAACTTGCCGATGAACGCGACAGAATTGCCGATGAGTGAACAGGAAGACGGCCATTATGTGGGCTATTGGACTGTTCCGTCCGGTATGGTTGCCAACGGTGCGGTTCTCGAAGTGAAAGTGAAAGACAGCTTCGGCAATGAAACGCGCAAAGCTGCGGATGGAAAACTTTATATTAATGTAGAGTAAGGAATACGGAATGCCAGGGGAGATTACATCTTCCCTGGCATTTCTTCAGTTGAAGGGAATTTGGAGCGGCAATGAAATATTGTGTTTAAATTCTAAATATTTTTATATTTAGCCTTTCACTTGAAAGGTGGGAATGACATGCTATAATTGGTCCATTCTAAAATAATATTCACTCATATAATAGCGGGGATATGGCTCGCGAGTTTCTACCGGTTTACCGTAAATAAACCGACTATGAGAAGCAACGAAACGATTGGCTATGCCCTTTTTTGGCGCATACTTCTTTGCGTTTCCTTTCGAATTCAGCTCGAAGGACATTGCTCCGCTCATGGTTATGAATGGATGCACGGTTCTGAGGGCTATTTTTTATGCCCTTGGCCGTGACGAAAGGGGAACCAGTGATATGAAGCAGTTACAGGAGAAAATTTTAACAGAAGGAAGAGTATTATCCGAGTCGGTACTGAAAGTGGATTCATTTCTCAACCATCAGATCGATCCGGTGCTGATGGAGGCGATCGGAGAAGAGTTTGCCTCGCGTTTTGCGGGAGACGGCGTCACTAAAATACTGACAATCGAATCATCCGGGATTGCACCTGCGATGATGACAGGCCTCAAAATGGGGGTGAAGCCGGTATTTGCGCGCAAAAGCCAGTCACTCACATTGACGGACAATTTATATTCCGCGAGCGTCCATTCGTTCACCAAAAATGTCACAAGTGAAATATCAGTTTCTAAAGATTTCCTGGATAAAGATGATGTGGTCCTTATCCTGGATGATTTCCTGGCGAACGGGCAGGCGGTGTTGGGGTTGCTGGATATTATCGAACAGGCAGGCGCGTCGCTCGCCGGTGTCGGCATAGTCATTGAAAAAGGCTTCCAGCCCGGCGGCAAAGAGATCCGTGAACGCGGCATCCGTGTGGAGACGCTTGCCAATATCAAAACGATGGCAGACGGAAAGGCGGAATTTTTTGAGGAGGCGGCTGTCCGATGAAAAAACTTCTTGGAGACTCAGCTTTAGGTTTGCAGCATGTCCTGGCGATGTACGCAGGAGCCGTATTGGTTCCTTTGATCGTCGGAGGAGCGCTCGGCCTCGACTCTGAACAATTGACTTACTTGGTATCGATTGATATTTTGCTGTGCGGGATTGCCACGCTTCTGCAGATTATGAGCAACCGCTTTTTCGGAATCGGCCTCCCTGTTGTGCTGGGCTGTACATTTACAGCAGTTGCCCCCATGATCACGATTGGCGGCGAATTCGGCATTTCAGCGATTTACGGAGCGATTATCGCTTCCGGGATCATCGTTGTGCTGATCAGCAGTTTCTTCGGCAGTCTGGTGCGTTTCTTCCCGCCGATCGTCACAGGTTCCGTCGTAACGATCATCGGCATTACGCTGATTCCGGTAGCGATCAATAATATGGGCGGCGGCCAGGGGGCGGCTGATTTTGGTTCTGCAGCCAATATTTCATTGGCATTCGGCACTTTGCTGCTCATCATCCTGCTTTATAAATTCACTTCAGGATTCATCCGTGCTATTTCAATTTTGATCGGTCTTGTGGCTGGTACTGTGGCAGCGGGATTCATGGGTCTGGTCAATTTTGCGCCCATTGCGGAAGCTTCGTATTTCCATATGGTCAAACCGTTTTATTTCGGCACGCCGACCTTTGAATGGTCTGCAATCCTTACGATGACTCTGGTGGCGATGGTGTCACTTGTTGAATCGACGGGCGTCTATTTCGCATTAAGCGATATTACGAAAAAGAAACTGGAAAAGAAAGACCTGGCGAAAGGCTACCGAGCTGAAGGTCTGGCCATTTTCCTCGGCGGTATTTTCAACGCTTTCCCTTACACGGCATTTTCACAGAATGTCGGGCTGATCCAAATGTCCGGCGTCAAATCCCGGAAAATTATATTCATCGCCGCATTGATGCTCATCACACTCGGTTTCGTACCAAAAATCGCCGCAATGACAACAATCATTCCGGTGGCGGTGCTTGGCGGGGCCATGCTTGCGATGTTCGGGATGGTCATTGCGCAGGGAATAAAGATGCTCGGCAAAGTTATGGGCGACTCCACAGAAAACGCTATGATCGTCGCTTGTTCAGTCGGCATCGGCCTTGGTGTAACGGTAGTGCCTGAAATCTTCGCCGTCGTGCCGAAAAGTTTCCAGATTTTGACGAGCAACGGCATTGTGGCAGGCAGTATAACGGCGATTGTCTTGAATATCCTCTTTAATATGATTCCGGCAAGACGCCAATCGAAAGTTGCCGCGCGGAATCAAAAACCGGTGGCGGCTTCTGAAAAATTGCTGAGCCAGAACTGACAAAAGACTCCAAATGAGCCGGAAATCGCTCATTTGGAGTCTTTTTTATCTGCTTTTAGCTGAAAGGAAATCCAGAGTTCTGCTTAACGTTTCCTGGCCATCAAGTGTGTCCAGCGCGTACTGGAATTCATGCTGGAGGTTTTTTCCCGAACCTTCGAAGAACATCGTTTCCACCGCTGTTCCTTGTGAACGGATCATGTTTGCCAATTCGACTGATTGCGGAGCCAGCGGATCACCGTCTCCCACCGAAATGAATGTGTCCGGAAAATCAGCGGTAATGTGCCGAACCGTAGACAGCTCTTCCAGATCCCTGAAGTTTTCAAATGCGGCGGTTCCCGTGTAAGTGTTCAAAAAGTAATCGATATTGGGAAATCCAGTGTCACTCACTGTAGTCATATTGTATAATCCGCAAAACAATAAAGCGCCGCGCAGTTTTTCGGATTCAACGGATGGCGTAAGCCCCATACTGGCCGCCAGCCCCTCATTCGAGATGAGGGCGCTGAGCTGGCTTGCGATTTGCGCACCGGCAGAATCGCCGCCGATAAATATACGGTCCATATCGCCGCCAAAATCAGCGGCATGCTCCTGCAGATATTCCAGCGCTGCGTTGACTTGGAAAACTGGTCCGGGATAAAGCTGTTCAGGCGCAAGTCCGTAATCCATATTGGCTACGAGATAGCCGTCGTGGGCAAGGGTCATGGCGTAATCACGCCGGCTGTCTTTTGAGCCGCCGACATAGCCGCCTCCATGGATCCACAAAATCACCGGCACCGTTTCATCGAGAGTTTCGGGAATGTAGATGTCAAGAATCGCGCCAGAACTTTCTTCATAAATGAGGTCTGGAATCACAGTGACCCCGGCTCTTACTTCTTCTATATAAGGAGGCGGCGCAAAAACCGCCGAGCCGGTTGGTTCTCTGGAAGCTACGGCATCTTTTGGCGTTAATATATCTTCCAAAGAAAAAAACGCCAATAATAATAAGCCTATGAGAAGGGGGAAAATCCATAATTTATTTTGCTTGAAGATAACTGGTTTTTTCATAAAGCACATCCCAACGTCATTGTCTGTTGATTGCGAGTTAGTAACTTCATCCTATCTGTAATGATTGTAATAAAGAAAGAGACTAACTGCCTAAATGTTGTAATATACAGAAATTGAGGTTCTTTCCGCATGAAAGGGGTAAATAATTAGGTGATACTTAATCGGTGATTTGTAAGCGATAGAGGGGGCTGAATATGTTTGGTTTAGGAGATTTATTATCATTGATCATTTCCGCCTTCATCATTCTCCCGGTTGTCGTGTTCCTCCGTGAAATGGGATACGTGATCGCGAGTATGCTGCTCGGCGTTAAAAACCCCCGTCTGACCATTGGCTCAGGACCAAGAATTTTGAAAGTTGGCATGTTTGATATACGGAAGTATTACCATCTGTACAGCTGGTTTTCTTATGATTCCCTGAAAAGGGAAGGGAAATTCGCCTATATCATGCTATATGCCGGCCCGATTCTGATGAACGTTATAGTGGCTTTGGTCATTAACGCGATGCTGGCGAACGATATGCTCGAAGAATATGCGACATTCTGGAATCGTTTTATTTTCTACGCATTCTACTATGTCCTGTTTGATATTGTTCCGATGAAAACAGCTAATGGCATGCCGAATAACGGGCTGATCATCTATGAAATGCTCCGCTACGGCAAACGGACTGATTATAATGAAGAGCCTTTCATTCCGGGGACTTCCGAAGTCGAAGAGCAATACCAGGAAGAGATGGAGAAGATTGAAGAAGTGAAAGAACACCAGAAAGATGTAGCGGCAGAAGAGGCGGACACTAAATATGAAGAAAGACAACACAAAGCGGAAATTGAAAAAGTTAAACAAGATGAAATTGAGGATCTGCAGAAAGCAGGAAATCATGAACAAGCCAAGAAAGAAAAGCATGATAATAACAAGCCGGAATAACAAAAAAGTATATGACAATGGTGAATGCCTGTAATTCGAGATACTTACTTGCTATGATGATAGACGGGAAGTATTAAGAAAAGGAGCGGATAGTTAATGGCGAAGAAAATTTCAGGAATTCACCATATTACAGCCATTGTCGGCGACGCGCAGCAAAACGTGGATTTCTATGCAGGTGTTTTAGGGTTGCGCCTGACGAAAAAAACAATCAACTTCGATGATCCGGGAACATATCATCTTTATTTCGGCAACAGCGAAGGGGAACCGGGGACAATCATGACTTTCTTCCCGTGGGGCGATGCCTACCGCGGAAAAATCGGAGATGGACAGGTTGGTGTGACAGCATTTGCTGTGCCGCCGGGCAGCCTGGATTTTTGGAAGAAACGCCTGACTAAATTCGGAGTCCCTTTCATTGAGAATGAAAGGTTCGATGAGAAATATATAGGATTTGAAGATCCTCATGGACTGCTTCTGGAATTGGTGGAGCGGTCTGCAGGGAAGAACAGTTCCTGGGATTTCGGTGAAATTAACGGGGAAAAAGCGATCAAGGGATTTGCCGGAGCGCTTCTTTTTTCAGCCAATGCCGAAAAAACATGGGAATTGCTGGAGTCTGTTATGGGACTCGAAAAAATCGGCGAAGAAGGCAATATCATCCGTTTCCAGTCGACGGCGGAAATCGGCAATATCGTAGATGTCATGACGGAGCGGCAAGGCACCGGGCAAATGGGCGTTGGTACGGTCCATCACATTGCCTGGCGAGCTGAAGACGATGCCGACCAGCTTGACTGGAAAGAGAAGCTTGAAAACTGGAGGCTCGGTGTAACTCCTGTACAGGATCGGAATTATTTCAATTCGATTTACTTCCGGGAATACGGAGACATCCTGTTTGAAATTGCCACCGATCCGCCTGGCTTCGCAGTCGATGAACCGGTCGAATCATTAGGTCAGGAACTGAAGCTTCCGCCGCAATACGAACAATACCGCAAACGGCTGTCGCAGGAACTGCCGCCGCTGCGTGTCAGAACTTTGGATGAGGATAAATAAAAGGAGCCGCGGGTTTTATTCCGCGGCTCCTTTTAAACGTAATTTCTATTTATTTCGATATCACACTGCGCAAAGCCAGGTTGATGTTCTGCGGGCGTTCTGCCAATCTTCTCATGAAGTAGGCGTACCAGTCTTTTCCGTAAGGCACATACGTCGTGAAAGCATATCCTTCCGCCGCCAATTCCTTCTGCATTTCCGTACGGAAACCGTAAAGCATCTGGAATTCAAAACGGTCATGAGGGATATTGTTTTCTTCAACGAATTTCTTCACTTCATTGATGATGTTATGGTCATGGGTCGCGATGGAAGTAAACGCTTTCCCGAGAAGCCGGATTTTGATCAATTTAAGGAAGTTTTCATCAATATCCTGCTTGCTTTGCAGGGAAACATCAGGAATTTCCTTGTAAGCACCTTTTACGAGGCGCAGACGGACATCTTCCAGACGCTCCAAGTCTTTTTCTGAACGGTATAAATATGCTTGGATTACTGTACCGACATTCGGATAATCCTTGCGCAATGCCGTCAAAATATCAAGAGTCTGCTGGAGGTGGGCATAATCTTCCATGTCCAGGTTGATGAATATATCGTATTTTTCGGCTGCAGCTGCAATTTCGCGAATATTTTCAAGGCTGAAATCGTAATCGATATCCAGTCCGATTTGAGTCAGCTTAATCGACATATGGGCATCTACGCCATGTTCTTGAATGGCTTCTATTGTATTGATGATATCTTCTTTGGCGGCAGTCGCTTCTTCTCTGCTGTAGACGAATTCGCCGAGGTTGTCGATTGTCGCACTGATTTTCATGCTGTTCAATTCTTTAACCGATTTCATCATACTGTCAATATCAGTACCGGCCACCATTTTACTGGCACCTAATTTTAATCCCCATTTTTTTGCACCGCTGTTCAACAATTGGTTTTTGCTCATAGCAATAAAAAAGTCTCTAGTTACACCCACAATATTTCCTCCTATACTATCAAACGACTTAATTTATCTCGAAAAACTAGCAGATTGGCAAAGAATTGAATACAGCTTTTTCCATCGGGAATTCATGAAGAAAATCCAGAAGAACGCTGTGCGCCCGTATCCCAGATATATTATAATTGATTGTTTGAAGTCAGCATATCATTAAATATTATAGAATTAAAACTATTCCTATTAAAAAAAATAATTTTATGTCTTTTTTTAGTCCTGTAAACTTTTCATCGGGCTTTACAAGTGTAGAATAGAGGATAACTTAAGGTTAAACCGGAAAGGAAGAGAGTGTATGAAAGGTATTGCAGCAAAAGGTTTTACCTTTTCGGTATCGGTTTATGCGCTGCTCCATTTCATCACCTATTTCTTCTTCAATGAGGCTTTGTTCAATATATTATCTGTCCTGGGGTTATTGACCTTAGTGTTCGGGTTGATTCTTCTGCCGCTCAATAAAATGCAATTGCCGATTTTCCTCTCCACAATTGCGGTCGGTGTCATGTTATTCACAAATGGCTCTTTGCTGGAAGGGCTGGCGGAAGGCTTCTTACAGATGCGCAGCCTGATTTCGCTGTTGCTGATTGTGCCGATGATCAGCTGGGTGTTGAACGAAGAACCTTATATTGATGAAATCATGAGTTACGGCCATAAATTTCTTAATGAAAGCCGAAAGTTTTACTTAGGATTAACCGGAATGACACAGATCATATCCCATTTCCTTCTATTTGGGGCGGTTCCAATGATGTACAGCTTCATTGATTCGTTCTTGAAAGAGCAAAAAAGTGAAGCGTGGGAGCAATTCAAGGGCACCGCCATATTGCGCGGCTTTGCCTTGTCCACGCTATGGGTCATCAGCATTCCGAGCTTCATTTTTGCGGTGGAAGCTTTGGGCGCCACTTTATGGAAGTCAGTTGTACTGGGCTTTGCTGCGGCTGCCGGCGGAAGTCTGCTGGGCGCGTTTTTTGCCTATCGCCAGGAAAAAAGAGATGGAGAAGACTTTTCAGCGGTCCTGCGGACTGAAATTGGCAAAGCAATCAAAAACTCGCGGAACACAGGCAAATGGAACCGGGATGTAGCGGAATTCGCTTTTCTGTTTGTGTCCCTGTTCGGTACGATATTTTTCATACACGAAGTCTGGAACATCGATTTTCTTGTAGTGATTCCACTTGTCATTTTGTTTTGGACATTGATTTATTTCCTGCTTAAAAAACGCATGGGGAATTATGTCGCGGATGGCAAAAATTATTTCTCGAACGGGATTTCGCGGCAGGCGCAGCAATTCAGTATCTTATTGTCTGCCGGATTAATGATCTACGCGCTGAATAGATCAGGGACAGGCGCATACGTGGTCGATGGCATGGATTACATTACAGAACTCATCCCGTTTCTGAATATCCTGCTGCTGCTGCCGTTCATCCTGATCATTCTCGGATTTATCGGCTTGGGTCCATTGCCTGTCATTGTACTCGTGACAGGGATTCTGGAAGGGGCGGCGCTGCCGTATCCGCCGGAATTGATCGTGCTTGCGGTAACTTCGGGCAGCGTCATTTCGATCATCCTGTCGCCGTTTGTCATGCCGGTTATCATATTGAGCAGCATGAACGGCTTAAGCGGCATCCGGAACGGCATCCGTTTCAATATAAAATATGCCATTGCTTTCTATATAATGGTCCAGCTGTTCATCCAGACAAGCATTCTTCTATAAGCCGATTATCCACCTGTCAGAGGGTGGATTTTCTTTTGCTGAATATTATAAGTAGCCGGGATGTATGCGGTTTGATAGGCTATATATAAATTGAGCCGGTAGCGAGTGGGAGCCGGCGATGCAGAAGGAGGAGTTTTGTTTGGCAATTCTTCATATGCTTACAGGTTCATACGCGAGCCGGGAAGACGAAGGCATCAAGCTGTGGCAGTTCGATACGGAGTCGGGGGAGTTAAAGGAAGTGGCGGGTGTCAGCGGAATTGAACGCCCATCGTTTCTCGCAATTCATCCGTCGCAGGAAATAGTGGCTTCCGGCAGCGAAGATTTCAACGGCGAAGTGGTTTCCTATAATTTAAAGCTGGACAGCGGAACGATAAAAGAGCACAGCCGCAACAGCGGGAACGGCGATCATCCGGCTTATGTCACAATTGACCGCAGCGGCAGCTGGCTGTTGTCCGTCAATTATTCCGGCGGCAACGTAAATGTGTTCGAATTGAAAGAAGATGGGACGATCGGTGAAATGACCGACTCAGTGCAGCATGAAGGGACAGGGCCGAACCTGGAAAGGCAGGATGCTGCCCATCCGCATTCCATTATACAAGTGCCGGGAAAAAATCTGTTTGCTGTATCAGATCTTGGAACGGATACGATTTACTTTTATCAGCTCGATATGCAAAGCGGAAAGTTATCGCTCGGCCACGCGATAGATACGGAAGCGGGAAGCGGTCCGAGGCATCTCGCTTTTCATCCGGAATTGCCGCTGATTTATTCGCTTGGAGAACTTGACTCGACAATGACGGTCTTTTCGTTTGAAAAGGAAAACGGAACTGAACAGATTCAGCGCGTGTCCCTGTTGCCGACAGCTTTTGAAGGGGAAAATACTGCTGCTGAGGTGGCTGTCTCAAAAGACGGCAAGTTCCTTTACGCTTCGAACAGAGGGCACGACAGCATCGTCTCTTTCGAAATCGACGAAAGCGGTAAACTCCAAAGCCCTGAATTCACCAGCAGCGGCGGTGAAGGGCCGCGCCATTTCTCGCTGGTTCCCGGCGGCGGATGGCTGATTGCGGGCAACGAGAAATCTGATTCCCTGACAGTTTTAAAACTGGAAGACGGACGGCCGATCGAACTTGCACAGGAAATAAAAACAACAGCGCCAGTCTGTGTGAAATTCATCGAACAGGAAATATAGAAACAGGCCGCGGACATTTGTCCGCGGCCTGTTTTCTGTTTACCAATCCTCTGATTCTTTTTCTATGACGCCGAATTCTTTCAAGATGCTTGTGAACCGGCTTTCCACATTTCCTTCGAAAGCTTCGGCTGTGCAGTCGGTATGCGGCGGATAGTTCAGTTCCCGTGCCTGCTGCAGGGTCGATTCCTCGAGGTAATTTGTCGCGTCCGCTTCCTGGAAGCAAGAAGGGGCGATATAAGTCCGGTGGGTATGCTCCAGAACCACCCGTGTGTTGGGCGGGGGAACATTTTCGCGCGGAACGAAAAGGAAAATCAAAAATGCGGCCGCAGCCAAAATGCCGAGCAAAATCCAGATATTCATTTTTTTCATCGCTTATTCCTCCGCCAAAAGGATTTTGATGTCACTGATGATTTCTTCTGTCGGTGGGTCGATGCCATCGTAGAATTTGCGGACGACACCATCTTTATCAACCAGATTGAAAGACGTTCCATGAATGACCTGATCTTCATTCGCGGGTTTTCTGGCAACGACTTTAAAATTCTCCATCGCGAATGCATCGATTTCTTCAGGAGAATACCCAGTCAGCAGATCCCAGCTGCTGAGATCGGCGCCGTAGTTCTCTGCGTATGACTTTAACACTTCAGGTGTATCAATCGTTGGGTCCACACTGAACGAAACAATCCGCACATCAAGCCCTTCCTGCTTCAATTGCTCCTGTAATGCGGTCATATTTGCCATCATCGGCAAACAGACTGTCGTGCAGTTGGTGAATACGAAATCCGCCAGCCAAACCTCGCCTTGCAGATCCGCCAGGCCGACATCTTCATTATTTTGATTGGTGAAAGTGAAATCTTCTATTTCCCAGCTGACGGGATCTTTTATTTCCTGGCCGCAGCCGACAAGGAAAAGACTCAACACTATTAAAAGGGTAAACCACTTAGTTTTCAGCAATAGTACCCGTCCTTTCTGAATCGCTATCGTGAATCCTTATAAGCGTAGTGGATATGGAGCCGCCAAACAAGTACCGGGCGCCAAAAACATGTGTAAATATTTCGAACGGAAGGGATGGGAAGCTGAAGCAAAATGAAATAGCGGAAATAAAATATATTTGTAATTCAATTTACAAAAAATTTAGTCAATTTACAAAGGATTATCATGGGGCGTGTAGAATCTACTAAAGATAGATAATTAAGGAAAGGCGATGTTAGGAGGAGTTCGTTTGATTATCCAGGAAGAAGAATTGACGGCAGATAAATTGAAGGACTTCCATAACGGCCAGATGAAAAATGCCTATCAATATTTTGGCGCGAAAGTTGAAAGGGGCTATACCTCATTCACGCTGTGGGTTCCTGAGGTCATGAAGGTCACGGTTGTAATCTGCAATCCGGAAACTGATGAAAAAGTTGCGCATGAGATGAAAAGGCTGCCGTATGACGAAACGATTTGGCAAATCCGTGTGCCGGCGGATTTGACGGGCTACTCCTATATTTACGAAATTCTTTTGCCGAATGGCGAACTCCTTGAGAAGTCGGATCCGTATGCCAGACAAGGAGAGATGAGGCCGCAGACAAGGTCGGTGATTGCCGGACCTTCGCGGCATGAATGGCAGGGAGATGTCATGAAAAAGAAGCGCAGCCTCGCTGCAAATCATGTGGAAAAACCGATGGCAATTTATGAATTGCATGTCGGGACCTGGAAGCGGAACAGGCAAGGAGGTTTTCTGACTTACCGGGAATTGGCTGATGAACTGGTTCCTTATGTGAAAAAAATGGGTTTTACACATATTGAAATCCTGCCGATTACAGAACATCCTCTCGATGAGTCATGGGGTTATCAGGCAACCGGCTATTTTGCGCCGACAATCCGCTATGGCAGCGCCGATGACTTGAAGTATTTTATTTCCGAATGCGCAAAAAATGAAATCGGAATATTTTTGGACTGGATTCCGGGCCATTTCTGCAGTGATGCTTTTGCGCTTTCTTTATTCAACGGGAAACCGCTTTACGAAGAATCCCGTGAAGAAAGAAGAGTGAATCACGATTGGGGGACATTGAATTTCGATATCCAAAAAGGGGAAGTGGTCAGCTTCCTGATTTCAAGCGCCCATTATTGGATGGAAGAATTCAAATTCGACGGTTTTCGCATGGACGCAGTCATTACTCAGCTTTTTATACCGAATGAAGAAGTGCGGCCCTTTAATGAAGAGGGCAAGGGATTTTTACGCACCTTAGTTTCCAGTTTGAAAAAAGAGTTCCCCGATTCAATTCTTATTGCCGAAGATGCTTGGGGGCATCCGAAAGTGACGCATGCCGCGGAAGACAATGGAGTCGGCTTCGATTACAAATGGAATTTCGGCTGGATGCACGACACGCTTGCCTATATGAAGGAGCAGCCTTCAGAACGCTCGGAACACCATGAAAAGATGAATTTCTCGCTTATGTATCAATACGATGAACGATATATTTTAGCTTTTTCGCACGATGAAGTCGTTCATGGCGAAAAATCATTATTGAATAAACTGCCGGGGACAATTGAAGAGAAATTCAGCCAATTACGTTTGCTGCTCGGTTTTTGGATAACGCATCCCGGTAAAAAGCTGTTGTTCATGGGCCAGGAATTCGGACATTTTGATGAATGGGAATTTAAGCCCGAGCTGGACTGGGGTTCGCTGGAACAAGAGGCGCACCGGAAGATGGCTTATTTTACAGAAAACCTCCTGTCATTTTATAAAAGGGAAGGATCACTTTACCAATTGGATGATCACCCGAAAGGCTTTGTCTGGCTTGATGCGGACAATCATGAACAGAGTGTCGCCTCTTTCATCAGAAGGGGGAAGGATTCGGAAGATGAGTGCATCATACTTTGCAATTTTTCGCATAATGCCTATCCGGAATTTCGTGTTGGGGTCCCGGGGACCGGAGAATATGAACAGGTCTTTTCCAGTGCCGCAGCCGAATATGGAGGCGTCCAGAGCAGCATCACCCGTACAGCTTCAGCTGAGGATATCGGAGCGGATGGACAGGAGAAGTCCATAAAAATTGAGTTGCCTGCATTTACAATGTGTATCTGGAAATTGACAGAGAAAGGGAGCGAAGCGGATTGAAAAAGCAGATGGTTGCAATGCTATTGGCCGGCGGGCAAGGAACCCGGCTGAAAGAACTTACTTATGCAGTGGCGAAGCCGGCGATTCCATTTGGCGGGAAATACCGCATCATTGATTTTCCGTTATCAAACTGCACAAATTCGGAAATCCATACAGTCGGTGTTTTAACGCAATATCAGCCGCATTTATTGCATCAATATATCGGCCTTGGAACCCCGTGGGACCTTGACCGCCGAAATGGTGGCGTGACGATGCTCCCGCCGTATGCGGAAGCTGACGGCATTAAATGGTATGACGGAACCGCGAATGCGATTTATCAGAATATGAAATTTCTGGAGGCGCATCAGCCGGAATATGTGCTGATCCTGTCGGGGGACCATATATATAAGATGAATTATATGCTGATGCTGGATTTCCACATCAAACAGCAGGCGGATGCCACGATTTCGGTCATCGAAGTGCCATGGGAAGAGGCGAGCCGCTTTGGTTTGATGGAGACGGACGAGGACCTTCAGATCAAGCGGTTTGTCGAAAAGCCGGCTGACCCGCAAACTAATTTGGCATCTATGGGCGTCTATATTTTTAATTATCAAAAGCTGAAGGAGTATCTAGAGAAAGATGCGGAAGCAGAGGATTCAAGCCATGATTTCGGAAAAGATATCATTCCCGCGATGCTTGGAGGCGGCGAGAAATTGGTCGCTTATCCGTATAAGGGCTATTGGAAAGATGTCGGGACTGTTGAGAGCCTATGGGAAGCGAATATGGATCTATTGGAACTCGATTCCGGCCTGGTGCTCCATGATTCAGCCTGGAGAATTTTTTCATCCAATCCCCAGCTGCCTCCGCAAGTGGTGACGTCGACATGTGAAATCCAGGAATCGTTTGTTAATGAAGGATGCATCATTGAAGGGAAGGTGCGAAGGTCGATCATTTCCCAGGATGTCCACATAAAAGAAGGGGCGGAAATCGATGAATGTGTCGTCATGGCTGGCACGGTCGTCGGAGCAGGAGCAAAGATCAGGCGCGCGATCTTAACGCCTGACCTTGATATTCCCGCAAACTTTGAATTGCAGAAAAAAGATGGGGAAATCACTCTTCTGACGAAAGAAACGATCGAAAAATGGGAAGGGAGTGGAGACGATGCGTTTAGCGGCAGTAATTGACGCGACTGTCACGATTCCTGGCCTGAAGGAATTGGCGATGTACCGGTCTTCGGCTTCAATTCCATTTGCAGGCAGGTATCGCTTGATCGACTTTGCATTATCCAATATCGTGAATTCGGATATCAACTCTGTCGGGGTCTTTGCTTCGCAGCAAAGCGTTTCCCTGATGGACCATATCGGCAAAGGGAAGAGTTGGGATCTGGATCGGCGCAGGAATGGCCTTTACTTTTTGCCTACTTCGCAAAGAGAAGGCGACCAATTGAGCGTCGGCTCATTTGCGGCGCTGGAAGATCACCTCAATTTTTTCAATAAAAGCACACAGCCTCATATCGTGGTGACCAGTGCCTTTTCCATTTCACAATTGGATTACAACGATATGCTGGAAAAGCATTTAGCTTCAGGAGCTGACATCACAGAAGCAGTCCGTGATGGCGAGTGCATGAAATCCTATATAGTATCCAAAGAGTTATTGATGAAGATGATTAAAGGTTTTCGGGAAGATCGGGTTGTAAGTGTGGAAGATATCGTTAATCTGAAGAAAAAACCATATACCTTCGCCCAATACGAATATGAAGGTTATTTTGTCCTGATCAATTCGATGGAAAGCTATTTCAATGAATCAATGGCGCTGTTGAATGAAATTACATGGAGGCAGTTATTCCTGCCGGAAAGACCGATTTATACGAAAGTCAAAGATGAACCGCCGACAAAATATATGAAAGGGTCCAACGTCAAACGATCGCTGGTTGCGAACGGAAGCTTATTGGAAGGACAAGTCAGCGACAGCATTCTGAGCCGGGCTGTGGAGATCGGCAAAAATTCAAAACTCGAAAATTGCATCATCATGCAAAAATGTGTAATAGAAGAAAACTGTGATCTGCTGTATGTGATTGCGGATAAAGATGTGCGCATCAAAGCCGGAAGTGTCATCCATGGCACTAAAGAAAAGCCGATGGTCATCCGCAAAGGCAGTGTAGTGTTCGAGGGGGAAGATGTATGAAAATTATTATGGCGGCGGCGGAATGCGTCCCTTTTGCAAAAACAGGGGGATTGGCCGATGTAATCGGCGCATTGCCGAAGGAACTGGCGAAAAACAACCATGACGTTACTGTATTCTTGCCCCGATACAGCCTCATTGCGGAAGAGTTTACACAGGATCTTTCATTGCTTGAAGAAATTCCTGTCCCCTTTGGCGGAGAAAGTAAAACGTGTGCTGTTTATCAATACAACGATGAAAACATCCGTTATCTATTCCTGGATAACCGGGAATATTTCGGACGGTCCCAAATATACGGCGAGCCGGATGACGGGGAACGCTTTAACTTTTTCAGCCTTGCTGTCCTGACAGCAATGGAAAAGCTGGCAGTAGAGGCTGACATCATCCATGTCCATGATTGGCATACAGCCATCATTCCTTTGCTGATAAAAAAAGACAGCAGGTTCAAGAGACTCAGGGAAAGTGTCAAAACGGTTTTGACGATACACAATCTTCAATTTCAGGGCGTCTTTCCGTCCACTGTTTTCACAAACGGATTTGAGTTTGCGGAAAATGGATTCGACCTTTCTTCAATTGAATGGAACGGAAACTACAATATGCTCAAAACCGGCATTTCCTTTGCCGACAAAATAACGACTGTCAGTCCAAGTTATCGGGATGAAATCCTGACAGCCCGATACGGAGAAGGCTTGCAAGAGGTTCTCGAGGAACGTAAAGGCGATCTGGTCGGGATACTTAACGGATTGGATACAAAATTCTATAATCCTGCAACCGACCTGGCGATTGAAATGGAATTTGATTACTCATCAATCGAGGAGAAGGCGGTAAACAAGCGCAAAGCTCAGTCATTATTGGGCTTGCCGGTGAAAGGGGATATTCCCCTGGCCGTCATGATTTCAAGGCTGGCGGGCCAAAAGGGAATCGATATTTTGGAAGAAAGCTTGCCGGAATTGCTGGAAACCAATGATATGCAGTTTATCCTGCTTGGGTCAGGAGAAGGGAAGTTTGAAAACTTCTTTGTGCAGCTGTCTGAAAAGTTTCCGGACAAAGCGGCGGCACATATTGGATTCGATGAAGACCTTGCGCATCAGCTTTATGCAGGGGCCGATATCTTCCTGATGCCTTCGCATTTTGAACCTTGTGGTTTAAGCCAGCTCATTTCAATGCGTTACGGCACCGTTCCTGTAGCCAATAAAACAGGCGGCTTGAAAGATACAGTCATTGAATATGACCGTATTACCCAAACGGGCAACGGCTTTTTGAGTGACTTCACCCTGCATTCGCCTTTCGCGGAGGCGGTGAAACGGGCGCTGGCACTTTACCGGCAATCCGAGCATTGGGAAGCGATCAAAAAAAACGGCATGAATGCGGATTATTCCTGGAAGCGGTCCGCCAAAGTCTATGAACAGCTTTATCAGGGATTGACCAAAAATCTTACCGCAAAATAACCCGGGAATTCGCTATAGAACGACCGAAGGAAAGGTGATCTGATGGCAGGTAAATCATTCGATAATACAGATTTAGCTGATTATAAAGCAAGTGGCGCGCTGGAAGGGAAAGTGGCGATCATCACCGGTGCCAGCAGCGGCATCGGGCAAGCCGTGGCCATAGCCTACGCGAAAGAAGGCGCGAAGGTTGTCATCGGCTACAAAGGCAATGAGGAAGGCGCCAATGCAACCCTGCAGGCAATCGAGAAATACGGCGGCGACGCGAAATCGTTCCAAGGAGATTTGGGGAAATCGGCCGAATGCGAAAAAATCGTTCAATTTACGCTGGAAACATACGGCCAGATTGATATTGTCGTCAATAATGCCGGCTACCAATATCCTCAAACTTCACCACTTGATATAACCAATGAACAGATGCTGAAGACTTTCGAAATCAAAGCTTTCGCGATGTTTTATTTGGTGAGGGCAGCATTGCCTCACTTGAAAAGAGGGGCGCGCATCATCAACACCGCCTCCATCAATGCGTATCGCGGCCATTCGGACTTGATCGATTATTCAGGTGCGAATGGCGCAATGGTGGCGATGACCCGTTCGTTGGCAAGGCGTCTTGTACGGGAAGAAATTGCTGTAAACGGTATCGCCCCAGGGCCGATCTGGACGCCATTGATTACGAAGACATTCGGGGATCTGAACCCTGACGTAGCGGATGACTTTGGTGAAGATGTGCCGGCTGGACGGCCAGGTCAGCCTTTTGAACTGGTGAAAGCCTATGTATTTTTAGCGGACCCGCAAAATTCTTATATGACAGGGCAATTTCTCCATATGAACGGCGGAGATTATATGTCGACCTGATTGCTGATCCGCCGGAAATTTTCTTTCTGGCGGATTTTTAGCGTCTTCCAATTTCTCTGAGTCGAGGGCAGCTGTGATAAAATTCACTGTGAATAAGGGAGTGAGTTTTTGAAAAGGATATTATTATGTTTAATTGCGCTGCTGGGTCTGCTTGTGGGATGCCAGGAAACTGCGGCACCAAAACAGCCGGCTGAACCTGGAGATGCGGTTAAAGAACCGATGGAGCCGACATTAATTGTGCATTATATCGATGTGGGGCAGGGAGACGCGACTTTGCTTGAATTTGACGGACATGCGATCCTGATTGACGCCGGCCACTGGAAATCCACTCAGGCCGTTGATTATCTGAAAACAGCCGGTATAAAAGCTATCGATATCGCCGTAGGGACGCATCCCGATGCGGATCACATCGGCCAGCTCGCCCAAATTATCGGAGAGTTCGATGTGGATGAAGTTTGGCTGCCCGGAAACCCAAGCACCTCCAATACCTATCTGAATGTACTGCAGTCGATAGATGCAAGCGGAACCGACTATTATGAGCCGAGGGCTGGAGATGTTTTTGACGTTGGAAAAATGCGCATTGATATCCTCTACCCTGAACAGCTTACCGGCGCCGCCAATGAAGAATCGATTTCCATGAAATTGACGTATGGTGACATCCAATTTGTTTTTACAGGTGACGCCGGAGTCAAAGAAGAGCAGCGGATGATCGACAATGGAACCGATTTGCGCGCGGAAATTCTTCACCTTGGCCATCATGGTTCGAATACATCCACAAGCAGCGCTTTTCTGGAGGCCGTATCACCGGAAGTGGCGATCTACAGTGCTGGAGCGGATAATTCCTACGGCCATCCACACGCCGAAGTGCTGGCGGCTGTTGAAAATAATGGAGCTGAAGTATACGGCACGGACGTCAATGGAACAATTATTATCGAGACGGATGGCAGCTCATATAATGTGGTTGCCACCCGTACCGGGATCCCGGCTGAAGGCGGGAATCGATGCATCAATATCAATATCGCTTCCACCGCTGAACTCCAGCAGATTACGGGTATCGGTGAAACGTATGCGAAAGAGGTCATTCGCTTGCGTCCATTTGAAACGCTTGATGATTTAGCGGATATAAAAGGCATCGGCCAAGCGACAGTGGACGCTATTAAAGAGCAGAATCTGGCTTGTGTAGAGGAGTGATTACGTGAAAGGTTACCTGGACCGGATTGAAGACGGGGGCAGAGCAGTCATTCTGCTGGAAGAACTGGGTTTCGAAATTATTGTGCCGTTCAAGGAGCTGCCGGATGAAAGCCGCATCGGCTCATGGTTTCACATTTATGAGGAAGATGGCGATTTTTCCATCGTGCTGGATGAAGCTGAACGGCGATACAAAGAACAACTGGCGGACAAAATGACCCGTAACTTAAGGATGAAAAGCCGTGGCAGTAAATACAAAAGAGACTAAGTTAACAATGCCCCGGACTGATTAAAGTCCGGGGCATTTAGGCTGACGAGAAACATCAACTTTTCAATCATTTCGCTGTATATCTTTTAATGTCTCGAAGCTAGCGGAGTGATTCAGGAGCAGCCTAAAAAAACGTGCTCCTGCAGTGCTGCGCACTTCGTCGCAAAGGCATTCTCCGTGCAAGACACGGCTAATGCCTTCGAAGCTGTTTTGCGCAATATCGATTACTTACCTTTAGCTTTTTCTCAACAAGTTAAATGCCCCGGACTGATTACAGTCCAGGGCATTGTTATTTTAATTTCTTTTTTCAATCAGTTCGAGATAATAATCCGCCACTTGCCCTTCTTTGTACAGATCCGTCCGGTCAGTCGCGTAGTTACTGATAGTGGCAGGGAATTCAAGATCCAGATCCGGAACGCGTACCCGAAAATCATTTTTATATAGAAGAACAGCCACATCATGATATTCTTCGCTGCTTACTTTAAATGAAAAAGAAATCTTCGTTGCGTCATGTTCGGCATCCGAATTTCGTACATGCTCGCTTTTAAAGTCAGTTGCCTTAATCTGTTTATCATCGATCCAAACGTTTGTCTCCATGGAAAAACCGCCTTTCCAAAATTCTATGCTTCAACTTTAACATGAAAAAACCGTCAAACCCTTATACAAGGATTTGACGGTGAGACTTATGCCATCGCTTTTTTATTGCGCGCGTAGCGGATATTTGCCACAACAACTGTGACAACAAGGAATAGCCCCATGTATCCGATATACGGATAAAATTGGCTGACAAGTTCCGTGAATCCAATGAAACTCAATAGATAGGCGGCTGTCACTGCAATGACGACAGTAATTTTGAAGCGGGCCGTGTTCTGTTCCGCAAAGCGGGCGGTGAAGGAAAACAGCATACTGACTGCTGTATTGTAGATCATGGCAAACAGGATCAGCGAAATGAAGAAGCCAAGGAATGGTGAAATATCATTGGCTATCTGAAGCATCGGCATATCCGAACTGCCGACTCTGTCGACGGCTGAGAAAATAGCCAAGTGGCTCAAGATGATTAATGCACCAAGGCCAAGGCCGCCGATCAATCCACCGCGGGCGGCGATTTTTTCGTCTTTTTCGATTCCGCCCATGACGATGGCCATGGAAGCCCCGACGGCTATATTGAAGGAGACATAATTGACTGCTGAATAAAACCAATTGGATAAAGCGGAATCCTGTTCTTTTGCGATCGGATTCAATTCAGCGAACGAAGCATCCATTGTCAGAAGGCTGTAAATGGCAAGGCCGATGACCACTAATACCAAAAATGGTGTAATACTGCCGATTATGGCAATGATTTTTTGGATATTCAGCATGATCGTACCCATAACAATAAGAGCCATCACCGTATTTCCGAGAACAGCCGGCAGCCCGAATTGCTGGGAAAAGATTGAACCGGCTCCGGCGATCATAACAACCCCGACGCCGAACAATGTCAGAATGATGATGATATCCATGATGAAACCGCCGTATTTTCCACCGATACCATAAAGGGCGTCTTTATGGGACCTGGTTTGCATGCGGCTCCCGAGTCTCGTCAGACTCATTCCCATATAGGCGAAGAGAGCAGTGGCCAAAATAGCCGCCAAAATACCGAGATAACCAAAGCTTGTGAAATATTGCAGTATTTCCTGGCCTGATGCAAATCCTGCGCCGACGATAATACCGATAAACGCGCTGCCGATTTTTAGACTCTTCTTCATGTTTTCCCCCTTGATGTTTACGAACTTGATGTTAAAACTTATGTAAATATAGCAAAAAAATCGCATTTTGACAAAATATATTTGAAAATTCAAGATTTTGAACGCAAGAAATATTATTGTGAGAACATTTAAATATTTAATTTCGGAAAGAAAAAAGGATGCCGGGCATCCGGCATCCTTTAATGAATTATAAGATTTAATCGTTTTTATTGGCGATAATGACCAATTTGCCTTTATCGAGTTCTTCTTCATATTCTTCCGCTTCCTGTTTCGTCAGACCCGCGCCTTCCATCTTCGCTCGCAGTTCATCGCCGCGGGAGCTGGTCATATTTTTCATGCTGTCCAGGAAGCCTTGCTCTTTCATGCCGACGCTTTCTGTATCAAGTGCGTCAGTTACATCTTTTTGGCGCTTTTTATCATGCGCGAAAACGTAAATATCGTCATGGTCGTATCCTTGCGATGCTAATTTGTCGATTTCTGTTTTAGCCTGGAGTGCGTTCTCAACTGTCATTTTAATAGTCAAAATAATCCCTCCTATATTTTTTCTATCCACTTGTTCTTTACCACACAGCAACATCGCTTAAACAAGTCTGTCTTTTCGTCTTGGGTTATACTGGAGAAAATCGCATTGTGAGGAGTGTTGACCATGAACATTACGACGATTGGAATTTGGGGCGGCTACCCAAATAAAAACGAAGCGACTTCTTCATTCTTAATCGAACAGGATGGCTTTCGCTGTTTGATCGACTGTGGCAGCGGTCCAGAATTATACGGAATTGCGTGAACTGGATGCGGTGATCATCACTCATTACCATCCGGACCATGTAGCGGATATCGGAGTTCTGCAGCATGCGGCGATGGTGGGGATGCAATTGAAGGAATGGAATACCCCTTTGCCGATTTATGCGCATAATCGGGATGCCGCCGGTTTTGACAGCCTTTCCTATAAAGGGGTCACTGAGGGCAGAGAGATTCATGTAAACGAACCGGTTCAGATCGGACCATGGGAAGTATCTTTTTGTGAGACGATTCATCCCGTTTACTGCCTGGCGCTGAAATTCACCGCAAACGGCAAAACCGCAGTTTTCACAGCCGATACGGCATGGAAAGAAGAACTTGTGGAATTTGCGGCAGGCGCGGACTTTATCGCTGCCGAATCAAATCTGTACGAAAAATACGTCGGTATCATCCAAGGGCATATGAGCGGACGCCAGGCAGGGGAACTTGCAGCCAGAGCCGAAGTGAAACAAATGGTGTTGACCCATTTGCCACAATATGGCGAACTTGAGGAAATTTTGGAATCTGCCAAAGAAACATTTTCCGGTCCGGTGGAGTTTGCGGAAATCGGCAAAACTTACCGCCTTTGATGGCGTAAAAGAGCTGATGAACGAAGAATCAGCCCCTTTCGAGAAAAATATGGATGAAAAGGTGTTTTAACGTTCATTAATGGGAAGTTAGTAATATAGAAGTTATTGAAAGGGGCTGGATTTATTTTATGAGGGAATTATTCGGTTTGATGAAATTCGGGGCTAAATCAGCCTTATGGGCGGCAATTATAAATACGGTTCTTGGCATTATTAAAACAGCTGCCTACCTGATTACAGGAAATGTCGCCATGTTCGCTGAAATGATGCACAGTTTCGGTGACGCGGCAAACCAGTTTTTCGTATTCATCGGATCAGGACTCAGCAAAAAGAGTCCGACGGAACGATTTCCCGGAGGATTCGGGCGCCTGGTCAACCTTGTGCTGCTGGGCGCGGTGCTGATTGTCGGAGTCCTGGCTTACGAAACGATTGTCGAAGGAATCCATCATATCCAATCTGCGGCGCATTCTGAAGATTGGTTCTGGCTGAATGTCGGTGTTTTGGGCATAGCGATTGTTCTTGAATTATTCGTCCTGCACAAAGCGATGAAAGAAATTACACATAACTTGCCGAAAGAACAAACCAAAGGCCTGAAAATCGTTCCGGCCTCATTTAAGAATGTGAAAACTGCCAATCCGGCCACTAAACTTGTGTTTCTTGAGGACATGGTCGCAGTCAGTGGTGCGGTTCTTGCCCTGATCGCAATTGTCATTGCCACCTATACACCGTTCCATAGCGCGACAGGATATGCGTCCGTCATTATCGGACTTATGCTGCTGGTTGTAGTGGGGCGTATTTTCCTCGATAACTCTGCTGGCGTTCTTGGAGTCGCGGATCTGGATATGCAGGATCGTATGGGCAATGAAATCATGAAGCATCCAAAAATCAATGATATCCAGGATATTGATGTTATCCGTGAAGGTGACGATCTTCACGTGGAATTGAAAGTGGAAGTCGAGCCGAATATGACGATTCAGGAAGCGGATGAAATCCGTGAATATATTAGAGCGGAAATCAATAAGCGGGTTCCAAATGTAACTGACGTTATCATCGAATTTGACCAGGACGATGATATTGTCCATTGGAAAAAAGTGACGACACAAAAACCAGTCGAATAAGCAATGGATTTTCAGTAAGCCTTAGCGAATTAACTGGAGGGATTCTAATGAAAATCGGAATCATCGGAGCAACAGGGAAAGCGGGCAGCCTCATCATGAAGGAAGCGAAATCCAGAGGCCATGAAGTGACAGCGATTGTGCGGAATTCACAGAAACTCCCTGAGGGAGAAGACGCGGCGGTATTGGAGAAGGACATTTTTGAGCTTGACGCCAATGATCTGAAACAATTCGATGCGGTCGTCAACGCTTTCGGCGTGCCGCCTGAAAAAGCCGAGCAGCATGTGGAAGCGGGACGGTCATTGATCAATGCGCTGAAAGATGCAAAAGAAACGCGGCTATTAGTGGTCGGCGGGGCAGGCAGCCTGTTCGTCGATGAGGCAAAAACGACTCGATTGAATGAAACCCCGGAATTTCCGGAAGCTTTTAAAGCGATCGCGCTGAATCAATCCCAAAATCTTGCGGATCTTGAGCAGGCGGAAGGGATTCAGTGGACATTTCTGAGTCCTGCAGCTTTTTTCGACCCTGATGGCAAGCGCACAGGCAAGTACCAAATCGGGGAAGATGCTTTTCTCGTCAACAGGAAAGGCAAAAGTTACATCAGTTATAAGGATTATGCCATTGCGCTGGTCGATGAAATTGAAAACGGCTGGCATATCAACAAGCGCTTTACTGTAGTTGCTGAAAGTGAATGAACATCTGAAGCGGCCCCGGATTGGATATCCGGCGGCTGCTTTTCTTTTTTGGAGCTGAACGGATACTTGCGCTTTTCTTCACTAAACGTTCACCTTCATTTCCTCAGACCGCAATTGAATCATGTATAATAAATTGAAACTTGAAGATAAAGGTGGGTAAGCACGATGGATTTTCTATACTTTCCAGAAGATAAATCAGAGTACATCCCGGGCATCATTTCCGTAATTGTTATCTTCATTCTCTCAATGCTGATTATCTGGCTGCTGATCAGAGCTTCGAAGAAACAAGTTCAGAATTTGGAAGAACAGGGGTATTCCGTTAATTATGATATGAAAAACAGCGACGATCCGCTGTCTATAGATGATAAGCCGAAGCAGGATGAAGTGGAACGCACTTCTGAAAACGATAACGGCAAAAAGGGGTCCTGACAAAAGTCAGGACCTCTTTTTGTTGGAGGGAAACAGGTGTATACTGATACCGCGTGATTATATTTAACGAATTGGAGATTTACTTATGATAAAAAACTTGTTTGGCGGCCTGCAATGGGCCGTGTTCCTATTAGCGTCATCCATTGCCGCCCCGATTGCCATCGCCAGCGTATTTGGAATGGATACCGCAGACACGGCGTTATTCGTCCAGAGAACGGTCTTCGTTCTTGGGGTCGCGGTTTTGCTGCAGGCATTCATCGGGCATAAAATGCCGATCAACGAAGGGCCGGCCGGATTATGGTGGGGCATCTATATCGTTTACGCGGGATTGGTCGGTTCGCTTTACGCCACTTCTGAAAACGCGCTGCAGGCATTGCAGAGCGGTATGCTGTACAGCGGGGTGCTGTTCATCATCTTTGCCTACACCGGCCTGGTGAGTAAAATGCGCCGCCTGTTCACCCCGACAATCACATTTGTTTATTTATTGTTATTGGTGCTGCAAATCAGTGAATCGATCATGTCGGGCTTGTTCGGCATCACGACGCCGGGGGAACCTGTCGACCTTGTCGTCTTCATGGCGGGCGTCGCGGTTGTTGTCGCCACTTTTTACTTCATGGGCAATAAAATCCCGTGGGTCAACCGGTATTCTGTACTGTTTGCGATTGCGGCAGGCTGGCTCCTGTTCCTCGTAATCGGCAAAACGGAATCCGTGCCATTCGACGCGGGCACTTTCATCTCGCTGCCGAAGATGCTGGTATTCGGTCCGCTCGTCTGGGACAGCGGCATGTTCGTCACGTCCTTATTTTTAACGCTGCTGCTGATTGCCAATATGATGGCGTCGATGCGGGTTATGGAGTATTTATTGAAAAATGAGTTCGGCATCCATCAGCCGGACCGGGTCAAACAAGGTTCCGTCGCATCCGGATTGAACCACATCATTGCCGGACTATTTTCTTCTATCGGACCTGTGCCGATATCAGGGGCAGCCGGATTTGTCAGCGCGACACGGACGCCGTCATTGAAACCGTTCATCGTCGGCGGTTTCCTGGTAGTTGTTATCAGCCTGTTCCCGAATATCATGGCGCTGCTCGCTGCCTTGCCGGCGCCGGTCGCCTATGCGGTAATCTTCGCGATTTTCACGAAGATGGTGGAAATGGCGTTCAAGGAACTGGAAGAGGAAGCTGACCGGATGCAGGCCTATAAAGTTTCTGCTTTCGGCTTGATGATCGGCGTCGGCATCATGTTCGTGCCGCAGGAAAGCATGGCTGAACTGCCTGGTGTGATTGCCTCGACTCTATCAAACGGTTTGATCACCGGAACTGTCATCGCGATCATTCTTGAGCAGGCATTGATTTGGAGAAAGAAAAGGAAATAAGAAAAAGCGTGCCGCATCGGTGAGATGTGGCACGCTTTTTTGCTTGTTAACAAAAAATAAATCTTAAAAGCATGTTTCTTTCGCTTTTCGCTCGCGAAAAGCATCTAATTATCTTTAGATTTGAGTTTTTAAGGAAAATTTGACGTCAATAAAGCTAATTGCCAGCTTTTCTGCTGCTTATTTTCTTTATGTGGGGTGCCTAATAGTGGATATCGGCGCTCAGCGAATTAAATCGGCGTTCAGGAAATTATATCAGCGTTCAGCTGTTTTAAGCCCAGAGTCTCTTGCGATATTAAAAAAGCGTGCACATCAGGAAGATGCGGCGCGCTTTTTATATAACCCGAAGAAATTTTTATTCGCCTTCGATTTCTTCAGTCAATTTCTCCAGTTCGTCGATCAATTCGCCGATATAGGCGATTGTGTCGCGCAGTGGTTTTTCGGTTGTGATATCGATGCCGGCCATTTTGGACAGCTCGACCGGCGATTTGGTTCCGCCGGCTTTCAGCACTTCCAGCCATTCGTCGACAGCGGGCTGGCCTTCTTCAAGGATGCGTTTCGATACTTGTGTTGAAATGGTCAAGCCGGCGCTGTACGTGTAAGGGTACAAGCCCATATAGTAGTGGGGCTGGCGCATCCAGGTAAGCTCGGCGCCGTCATTGATTTCCACAGTGTCGCCCCAGAATTCTTCGAGAACCCCGCGTTTCAAATTGTTAAGGATTCCGGCATTGACACTTTGTCCCGCATCGATGCGCTCATAAACTTTACGCTGATAAGCAGCTTCAAGAAGATGCGTCACGAAATTATGGTAATACGTGCGTGCCACAATCGATGAAATCACCCAGCGTTTGAATTTCGGATCTTTCGAATTCTCAAGCAGGTGGTTGGCCATCAGCATTTCATTCATAGTGGAAGGAGCTTCGATAAAGTAAAGCGACGGACGCGCGTTGAAGATATTCTGTGCGCGGTTGGCGTTATAGAAATGTCCGGCATGGCCAAGTTCATGCGCCAGCACAAACACTTCGTTCATGCGGCCGGTCCAGGAAATCAGGATATACGGGTGGTTGCCGTAAGGGCTCGAGCAGAAAGCGCCAGTCGACTTGCCTTTGTTCTGCGCGAAATCGATCCAGCGTTCCGAGTAAGAACGTTCGATCATTTCAAGATAATCTTCGCCCATGATGCCAAGCGCGTCGTTGATGTATTTCTTCGATTCTTCCACTGTGATTTCCGGTTCATAGGTCGGGTCCAGTGAAATCTTCAAATCGGCAAATGTCATTTTCTCAAGGCCATGCGCTTTTTGCAGCAATTTCGCGTATTTGCGCATATGCGGCGCCAATTCGCTGGTAATCAAATCGATTTGGCGGTTATAAAGCGAACGGTCCACTTCCTGATTGAACAGCAGGTAGTCGAAGATGGAATCATAGCCGCGCAGATCGGAAGTCGTTTTTTCCGTCTGCAGCTGCATATCATACGTTTTCGCGGTAGTATGCTGATAATCTTTCAATTTCTTCGAAAATGCATCAAAAGCGGCGCGGCGCTTGGCTGTCTCCGTTTCCGCTTCCCAGTCGCCTTCAAACGAAACGTAACTTAGCGGATAGCTTTTGCTGTCCACCTCAAAATCGTCGAATGACATATCCACCATTTTCGTCGTGTTGTAGAGGCCGTATGGCGCGCTGAATGTCGATGAATAAGCGGCAAGTGTCTTTTCCACTTCCGGGTGCAATTGATACTGCTTTTTGCGGATCAATTTCTCCAAATATACTTTGAATTCATCGGATTCCTGCATCGCCTGCTCCAGCGTCTCTTCCGGCAATGCCAGCAATTCACTGGTGACGAACGACAGCTTGCTGTTTACTTTAGCAGCTGCTGAACCGAATTTACTCGACAGCATCTGAGCTTCGTCATCGGTTTGGTCTGTGCTGATTTTAAGGCTTGCATATGTACCCACCGGAACAAATTTTTCATTTATTTCAGCGTAAGCTTTCAATAATGTATTTACTGAAGCTGCGTCTTTGGCATTTCCTTTATAGGTTGACGCGAAGGCATCCACTTCTTTTTCGAGGGCAGAAAGCGATTCGTGAAAAGCTTCATCTGATGGGAATAAAGACTGCAGATCCCATGTTTCATCAATGCTGACTTCTGAACGTGCTGGCATACTCTTGACCATTTATCTCTCTCCTTAATATTACGGTTATCGAACTATTCCAAGTATAGCGGGCAAGCGGAAAAAAGTAAAAACTATTTATCAAATAAATTTAAAAATTCTTATAAATTAGGTTTAAGAATTATTTGAAGGTGGTATTTAGAAAGTACAAGGCGGAACCACCGTAGGGAGAAACGAGTAAACAGGTTTAGTGGTTTACGATCGACTCCAGACGAGGACATGCACAGCCTTGGCGGAAAATTTGCTTTACTGGCGATTGTGATCTCGTCGGGTACCAAGTTTGTAAAGTTTTCTGAAGAGAAAGTGTTTCAGACGAAGTTTGGTAAGTTTTTTGTGTAAGTGCAACTGAATATCTGACTGCAGAACATCGGATTCGCTGAGAGGTAGATGCGACTAAAATCTAAAGATGCAGACAGAACAAGAAGCTGTATTGACGAGATAGGAACATTCGTCAACCTTTATCAGAATGTAGAAGTATGATCGACAAATTTTCCGCGTGCGTAAGCTTCTCCGAGAGTGGAGAAGCTGCAACAAGGGGAGCACAGCCTGATGAAAAAGGCTGTGCTTTTCTGTTTGCCCAATTTCATCAAGAAAAGCGGACCGCTCAGGCGATCCGCTTTTTCCTTACTATCCTTTAATACTCTCTTTCTTCAACTACATTATGGTCCTTGTCCAGAATCTGAAGTTTGCTCGGTGTATTGTCTTTAGCGAGTTCTTCAGCGGCCGCAATCGCTCCGTCTTTGCTCGGGAACGACTCGGTCGGAGCCACGTCCTCCAGCTTGACGATCCAGCGCGTTGCGTCCTGGTCAGGTGCTACACTATAACATTTCATACATATCAAACTCCTTTCCTGATCTCTTTTTTGTTTTCCCGCCCCATTCAGATTTAAACAAATCACTGTGCCAATGAAATTCAGAATAGTTCGTTCTTTCCTTCATGCTTATGTTAAAATTGAGACAATATCTTACGAAAATATCTCTAGGAAAGAGGAGAAAAGCATGAGTGAAACAGCGAATACAGCAATTCAGGATGAATATGCGGAAGAATTCGCGCATTGTTATGGATGCGGGCGTTTGAATGAAGACGGACATCATTTCCGGACAATGTGGCAAGGAGACAAAACTTATACGGAATACAAACCAGGCAATGAACATACAGCTATTCCGGGATTTGTATACGGCGGCGTCATCGCTTCACTTATCGACTGCCACGGAACAGGCTCGGCTTCATTGGCATTGCACAGAAAAAACGGTTTTGAACCGGGCAGTGGAGAAGAGCCGCCGCGTTTTGTCACGGCCTCGCTGCATGTCGATTACCTGAAGCCGACTCCGCAGGGCGTCACATTAAAAGCGGTGGGTGATGTGGAAGAAATCCATCCGAAGAAATTCAAAGTGAATATAGAAGTTACGGCTGATGGAGCAGTCTGTGCAACGGGAACGGTGGTTGCGGTTGTCATGCCTTCTTCATTTGGAAAATAATCTTCTAAGGGGCTGGGGGAAATGGCGGAAGACAAACAGGAAGTTCGCACGGATCTGATCGGGGAAATTCTAAGGGAATACGAGAAGACCGGCGGAATGGACAACTTACCGGGGGCCGGGAAACCGCTGCCGGCGGAATATTTTTCAGGAGACCTTTTTCAGCATTTTCAGCGCATCGCGAGCGAGCAGGGCTATAAACCGCATTGGCTGAAATTGCAGCATGAAATTCGCGATCAGATTCAGGAGACGCTTGGGAAGCTGGAAGCCGGCAAGAAAAAGGACCTTCCTCTTCGGATAGCAAGAATCAACGAGAAGATCCAAGAATTCAATAAATCCTGTCCGCCGCCTCTGCAGAAAGGCTCCGTAACGCTTGAAAATATCAGCCGAATGGCAAGCCGGTGGGAATAGCGCTATAACAAAAACGGATCCATACATATGTGGAGTCCGTTTTTTGGTTTAACAGCGCAAGGATTAGGGAATTTTTCACATGAGCCTATCTAGCAGGAAAGAGAAAGGGAGGGGTGAGCGATTATGGAGAAAAAAGATGATCCAACAGAGTTGAATAACACAACGGAATCAGATGAAGTGAAAGAGCCTTCTGCCGAACCGGTGCCGGAAGTAACCGAAACGCCGGCTGAGCCAGCGCCGCCAGCAGAAGAAAAAACGGTGGAGGCGGCAGCGGAACCGAAGCAGCAGCCAATACCAGAACCAGCAGAAACTCAAACAGAACCTGTGGCAGCTATTAAAGAACCGGTTGAAAAAGCTGAAGAAAAACCAAAAAAATCAGCGAAAAAAGAAAAAGCCGCAGCTGAACCGGAACCGGTGGAGGAAACTCCGGAAGAACCGGTGGAAGAAGAAAATAACGAAACAAGCCGTTTTAGTGAAATTTACAGCAATGTAGCTTCCAATCGGTATGAAAACCTTCGCACCAGCTATATTGAAAACAAAGCGAAAGAGCTCCGGAAAAAACGTAAATAACAGGAGAACAGAGAGCTGTCGCTTTTCTTTATTTTCGATCCAATTTTTCCATTTCTTCAGAGGCGACAAAAGCAAGATCGTCATTTCCGAACAATTGCAGCACGTCGAGAAGCGTTTCATTGCTGATTTCAAATTCGGAAGGATCCGATTCTTCGACCGCGCGGATCAGAGCTTCATTTTTTGATTGGGCAGGGTAAGCTTTTTCATAAAGCTGAACCGGATCCAAGTCATTTTGCAGTGACCAGGTGACGAAAAGCTGGATCATTGTCGCTTCGTCCTGCTGGTATTTTTTTATGATCCATTCGTCGCGATTTTCATATTCCATACTTATCAGCTCCTTATTAGCAATCTTAACCTTAAATAATCAAAGAATATAGATGGATGCTTGGACTTCCATGAAAAAATCCTCTAGAATTTAACGCAAGACCCATGAGAGTATCGGAGGGAAAAAGATGAAATTAATTCAAGTAAGAAAAGGGCAGTTCGTCTACTATAATAACGAATTGCATAAAGTCTATTCGGTCAAGCCGCTGGCCAAAAAATCTGTTCATATGTTCAGGATCAAAGATATGGAACAAGTGGACTGCAAAGCGGATGAAGTTTCATTGTACAAGCCGCAGCATCTCGATTCATTCCTGTTCTTCGGGAGCCGCTACACGCTGCGCGATGATATTGCCCCGGAAGAAGGCGGCTATATCCTGATCAGTAAACCGGATCCGGATTATATGGACCATTATTCACTGAATGAATTCGAGAAAGTGGAATCGGTGGAAGGCAAGAATGTGGTGACGACCAGACAAAACACAGTGAAATTCAGGGAATTTTTCGTCATGGAACCGGGTGAGGCTCAAGGCAGCAAGGACATCGCTTATTACGATAAGTCGAAAGTCGACGCCAGCCAGCTGGAAGCGGACAAGGAACTGATCGAAAAAATCCGTGAACGCGACGCGATCCGTCCATCCATCGGTGATGTCTACCTGAACCTGGATGACGCTTCGACTGCAATGGTGGTGGCGATTTCAAGCGAGCACGTCACGCTCGGCAACGGAGACCGCCTGACATTCCACGAGTTGTACAAAGCGGATAACTGGAATTTCCTTTATAACGTGGTTGACGGCGAGTTCCGTTAAACCGGATCTACGAATGCATTTTAATAAAGCCAGCTAAGGACGATTCCTTAGTTGGCTTTTTGCATTCGAGAACTAGTTGATTTCTTACCGCCTGTCGCTCCATTTTGGATCTGTTTAAAATTAATTTATCTACTATTGTTTAATACAGACTTAAAGAGATGTTCTTATAGAAAGTGATTTGAGATATGAAGCAAAACAGCGAAGACTCCCAAGGGGACAGAACCGGAGTTGGCTTTCCAACTCCGGTTCGAGCGAAGTGTTGAGATCCACTCGGGCGAAGTGCAACGAGTCCGAGTTAGCTCAGCGCAAGCCCCTAGGAAAGCGAAGCTGTTTTGCGTAATATCGGTTTCAAGAACTTCACATTTTGCATTCTAAAGCGGCTTCAACGCTTCCGTACGGTCGAAAAACAGGAACGCGTCGTATCGCTTTGACATCATGGACGGCACGTAATTGCCATAAGCTTCATGCTCCGGATTGTAAACGACACCGACTGCCCGGTGGCCGACCCAGCGATCGAACAGGCGGCGGTTGCTGTCATCGAAAAGCAGCAATTTGTCATGCGCGCCTGTCCGGTGCAGCAACTCTTCCCAGGAATTCTTCCGGCCAGGCGGCAGCACCATTTCTTCATGCGGCGCTTCCCACGCTTCCGCCGCAATGACAGTGCCTTCATACGAGCCGAAACCGACAGCAAAGACATCTTCAGGCGGATTCTGTTCGCGCAGCAATTGCCCGACATTGACCATCTTATCGTCTTTCATATCCGTCGCCCGCGCATCGCCGATATGCGTATTATGCTCCCAGATGATGATGCGGGCATCTGTGCCGTGATAGTTTCGCAATTCATTGACCGTTTCCACCATATGCTGGTCGCGGATGTTCCAGGAATCCGCGCCGCTTCTGACCATGGCGCGGTAATATTCTTCCGCGTTTTTCGCAACCAGTGAATTGATCTGGAGGTTGAGGTCGGCTTCTTCTTCATTTGCGTAATGCTCCGCGTTGCTGCGGATGGAAGCCAGAAGCCGGGTGACTTCATCGATGCAGCTCTTCGAAAAAGTGGCGTATGATATGGCGTATTTCTCCGGTTCCCGATTGCTCGGATCGAAACAGGAAAATGCCTGCTTTGCGAGCTCCGCGTCGCCCCCTTCAGGATCCACATCATTCAAATAATGAATCACTTCTTCCATCGACTCCCACAGGCTGTACACATCGATTCCGTAAAAACCGGTCTTTTGATTTTCCGAAGCGTTAAAATCCTTCAGCCAATCAATAAAATCCGCAATTTCTTCATTGGCCCACATCCAGGTTGGCCAGCGGGTAAACGCCTGTTTGAGAAGATTTCGAGCATTTTCATCCTCTTCGGTGAAATTATTGATGTAGCGATGCACTTGATAAGCGGACGGCCAATCGCCTTCCACCGCAATAAGTGAAAATCCTTTCTCCTGAATCAGCCGTTTCGAGAATTCGGCGCGCCATCGGTAATATTCCGATGTTCCGTGTGTAGCCTCACCCAGCAGGACGATTTTCGCGTCGCCAACCGCTTCCATTAAGGGATCTAAATCATTCATCCCGTTGATGGGCTGCGCAAATCGGCTGATTGCTTCTTCCAGTGTAAGATCCATGTCTGCACTTCCTTTCAAAAAAATGATCGGATGTCAAAATGGCAAAGGGTCAAAAAAAGCATACCCGTAAAACGGATATGCTTTTAGGCATTAATTCTTCAGAACATCTTGGAATTCCGGAGTCTTTTCAATGACGCCGCGCGCAAATGAGCATTGGGCATCGATGATTTTGCCTTCATCGCGTGCATATTGCACCACTTCGCTCACCAATTGCTTGCCGACGCCCTGACCGGAAAGTTCCGGTGAAACTTCTGTATGCGTCACTGTCAGCACATCACCATCGGGGGTGTACGCGAGTGAACCCAATTCCTCTGAGTCTCGTTCTACATAGAATTTATTGTTGCCGTGTTTAACATCCATTGTATTGCCTCCTTTTTCATTTATAGTGATGTATTCCCGTTATCTTTAAAAGTATTCAATAGCGGGTATGGAAAGGCAAGTTTGTAATTTAAATACAGCAGGACGAGGTGATTGGATGGCGAAGGAAAAGCTTGCGGAAACCGCAGTCAATAAAATCGAGAAAGTGTTTGGGGAGTATAAGACTTTCAGGCGCGCGCATTCAAGAGGTACGGGATATGAAGCCATATTCACAGCAAACGGCGAAGGGAAGAAATGGACCGTCGCGCCGCATCTCCGGGAAGGATCGACCAAAGCTGTGGTGCGATTTTCGCATAGCTCTCCTGATCCTTTTTGGACGGATAATTTATCACCGGTAAAAGGGATGGCCGTGCAATTCCAGTTGCCGGACGGGCAAGTGATGAACAGCGTCGGCGTGACGTCACCGATATTCTTTTCGCGCACTCCGGAAGTTTTTACGGAAATGCTGGATATCGCGAAATCGTTTAAAAAGGGGCGGCCGCGATTGCGGGATCTCATCACCTTGTTCATCAAATATCCCGAAAGCCGAGCGGCAATCCGCATCATCAGGAAAATGCAGAGCCCGGCGAGTTTCGCGACTGGTCTCTATCATTCCATTCACGCATTTTATCTGGTTAACGGCACCGGCCAGCGCGTACCTGTCAAATTCGAGTGGCAGCCGGAAGCGGGCGTGGAATCATTGACACCGGCAGAAGCTGCGTCTGTGGAAAAAGGGGATTTTGAGAAAGAGCTTGAAGAACGCGTAGTTCGGGGCGAAACGGCTTTCCGTCTGATGGCGGTGGTCGGGGATGCGGAAGATCCGGTAGATGACCCGACGAAGGACTGGGCGAAAGACAGAAAGAAAGTTGAATTGGGACGTCTGGTGCTGACAAAAAAGACTGACGAAGCGGAAGGGTTGCTGTTTGATCCAACTGTCCTGGCAGAAGGCATCGAATGCACGGACGATCCCATCCTGCATTTCCGCAACCCGGCATATGCTATTTCCTATATGCGGAGAGAAGGGGAGAAGCAAGGAAACGCTGAGTAGCAGTTTAGCTCCGGCCGATTGCTCTAAAACAGTGAGAGGATGGAAGCAAATCCGGCGAACGTTGATATAATTCTCTGAGCGTAGATATAATTTCCTGAACGTAGATATAATCTCCTGAGCGTAGATATAATTTCCTGAACGTCGAAAAACGATATTATGCTGCTTTCCAAGATACTAAAAAGCAGTTAAAGAAGCTGGTTAGGAAAATTTAGAGCGTTAATTTGATCAAAAAGCCAAAGATAAGAGACAAACGGATGCTTTTCGCAAGCGAAAAGCGAAAAAAACGAAAGAAACATACAAAAAAAGCTGAAGCCCCAGTGGACTTCAGCTTTTTCTATTGTTTAGGCTCCGGTTGCTTTTCTGTTCAATATAACTTCCCTTGTCTGTATAGAACTTCGGATAAACGCGACACTGCGTGGATGTAGCAATTCTGGCGGAGAGGGAATGGATCTCCGTAGAATTGCGGCAGGATCATATCGAAAGTTTTCTTCATCTGCGCGACAAGTTTTTGGTAGATCTCGTCTTCAGTATCATAGCGGGTTTCGCGGCCCTGCAGCCATTCGAAATATGACACGATAACTCCACCGGCATTCGCCAGGATATCAGGAATGATCACGACGCCTTTGTCGCTTAAGTATTTATCTGCCTCTTCTGTAGTCGGCGCATTTGCACCTTCTACAATAATCCGCGCTTTGATGTTTTCCATATTGCCTTCGTGCAGCTGGTTCTCCAGTGCCGCCAGGAATAACACATCCACATCGAGCGTAAGAAGCTCGTCGCGTCCGCGGATTTCGGCTTTTGCTCCGGCTTCAGCCAATTGCTCTTCTGTTGTCGGAAGGTCTCCTTTATTTTTCGCGGTAAAGGCGATCAATGCCGGGATGTTCAGGCCTTCTTCATTATATAAAGTTACGTTGCGGTCACTGACAGCAACGACCGTGTTGTCGACCAATGGACATTTATAAGCTTCATGCGCTGTAACGGAACCAACGTTACCGAAGCCTTGTACGGCCACTTTCAATGGACGGTGCGCCATTTCCAATGTGGTTTTGGCGAAGATGTTGTCCGTCGATGATAATAATTCCTCTTTTTCCTTCAGGAAATCGTGGACCATATAACGGAACGAAAAGTAGACGCCTTTACCGGTCGCTTCACGTCTGCCTTTTGAGCCGCCATTCACTACCGATTTACCGGTGAAACTGCCCAGATAAGGTGTGCCGTGATGGATTTTTTTGTATTCCGCCATCATCCAGTCCATTTCGCGTTCTCCGGAACCGACATCCGGTGCCGGAATATCTTTATCCGGTCCGATGACGTCAGCGAAATACCGGACGTATTTTCGGGAAATCGCATTTAATTCCTTCACGGAATAATTGCGGGGATTGATGACGATGCCGCCTTTGCCTCCGCCGAATGGCACGTTATGCAAAGCGTTCTTCAATGTCATCAGGAAAGCCAGGTTCATGACCTCTTCTTCGTTAACCGATTCATGAAAACGGATGCCGCCTTTATAAGGGCCCAGCGCATCGTTATGCTGGACCCGGAAAGATGGGATCCGCACGACTTTTCCATTATCCAATGGAACGCGCAAATAGGATTTATGCACTTTGTTCGGTGTTGACAGGATGGAACTGAGTGAAGTGAAAGCTTGCTGTCTCATGTCTTCAGTCAGCTCCGGCAAAAAACTTTCATCTTGCATTAGCGCATCGAGTGAAGATTGGATTATTGCATTTGTCGGTTCTTCCATTTTGCTGCACCTCCGAAATTAATATCTCCTTTCTCCATACCCTGTCCGAATTGAAATATGCACAGGAGATTTCCGGTTTCATTCCCAGCTGTCGTACTGCTCCTCTTCCGTGACCACACGCAGATCGTCGGCAGTGATGAGCATAACCTGATAATCGTTTTTCTCGGCGTATTGCTCCGCTTCTTTTTTAATGAATTTCGGGGAGCCGTCCGTTTCTTCATCGTACATGATCAGGATGCCATCCGAATTCCGCAGGAAAAATTTATTCTTCTCGATGAATTGCCACGGAGCTTCGTAAGGGCGGTTCGTCAGGCTTCGATGGAAATCCGCCTGCCGAACGATTTCTTTGTATTTTTCCTGATTGGCTTCATTCCATTTGTTTTCCTGTTCCAGAAACGGCGTGAGAAGCGCGAACTTCAATTGAGGAAATTCCTCTTTCATCTCGATGGCCACTTCTGCTGCCCATGTCTCGACGCCCAGCTGTCCGCTGACCAGAATCCATTCCAGGCCCTCATCAAGCAATGCGCGAAAGCGGTTTTCCAGTGCTTTCTTTATAAAGCGGACGCCAGGATTCTTATCATCGAAAATCCCCAGTTCGTGCTGTTTGTATCCGGTGACCACCAATCGTTTCAACAAAATTCTCACCTCGTAATCGTTAAATTTTCATAGTCCCAGTTTACCGCACTCCAACTCCCTTTAATACTCAGACCCAAGGGTATTGGATTATTGACAGAATAATCAATCGGAGTGTGTTAAAATTTCCTCCATAAAGGAGTGAAGAAGATGGTCAGTTTACGTGATATTGAAAATGCCCGCGCAGAAATTAAAGATATTGTCCATGAGACGCCGCTGCTGGAATCGGAATTATTGAACGCTCAGGCCGGCCGGCAAATTTTTCTGAAAGCTGAACATTTGCAGAAAACGGGCTCTTTTAAAATCAGGGGAGCAGTGAACGCTGTAAAACAGGCGGTCCAGAAAGGTGCAAAATCCATCACGGCGGCTTCATCCGGGAACCACGGGCAGGCTGTCGCCTATATCGCCGGAAGGTTGGGGATTCCGGCTGTAATCGTGGTGCCGGAAGACGCGAACCGCGCAAAAGTGGCGGCTATCGAGGCATACGGCGGAAAAGTGGAGTATTGCGGTTTCACTTCCGCTGACCGCATCCCGCGCGCAAAAAAATTAGCCGAAGAAAACGATGGCGTTTATATTCCGCCTTATGACCATCCTTATATCATCGCGGGGCAAGGCACAGTCGGCCTCGAAATCCTCGAACAATTGCCTGATGTCGATCTCATCGTTGTGCCGGTGGGCGGAGGCGGGTTGATCAGCGGGATTTTGACGGCTGTAAAAGAAAGCAAGTCCAATGTCAGGGTCATCGGGGTCGAACCGGAAAGCGGCAATGACACTTTCCTGTCGCTTGAAGCTGGAAAAATCATGGCAGTATCGGGCAGCCAATCCATCGCGGACGGTTTGCGCACTTCGCAACCCGGTGAACTGACATTTCCAATCCTGCAAAAAAATATCGACGGCATCGTCCTGGTCACAGAAGAAGAAATAAAATTTGCGATGCAATTTTTCATTGAACGCACCAAGCAGCTCATTGAACCCTCTGCGGCTGCCGCTGTCGCCGCAGTCCTGACAGGGAAAGCGGGAGAGCCGAATGAAAAAATTGCAGTGGTCCTTTCTGGCGGCAATATCGACTTGCCGGCACTCCGCACCTGTCTGCCCGATTAGACGTTTAACAGAGTACGTGCCGGGAAAAGAGTAGTATAAACAAAATTTATCGATGACTAAAGGAGAGGATCAAGATGGCAGACAACAAACAGCCTCATGAAAAGCTGACAGAGAAGAACAACGGCTTGAACGACACTCAGGAAGTCCTTTACAGCGAAGATTTTAAAAAAGCGGATAAAGCTGGCGAACAGCAACGTGAGGAAAATGACGAGAAGAAAAAAGACGATAAATAATTTACAGCCCAGTGATCAAATAATCACTGGGGCTTTTTTGTGTAAACAATTTCCCGGTCATCATTGCATTGTAAAGGACTCAAAGGTAGAATAAAGTTTAAGTATTCTGAACATACCAACTGGTAGGTATGTTGAATAATATAATGGCTGGAGGGAATTTGCATGCATGTTATGGATTTATTTAAGTTAGAAGGAAAAACCGCTATCGTCACTGGGGGAGGACGCGGGCTCGGTGCTCAAATCGCACAGGGATTCGCGGAAGCAGGGGCAAACGTCGTTGTTTGTTCAAGAAAACTGGAAGCCTGTGAGGAAACGGCTGAGCTGTTAAAAGGGCTGGGCGTCAAAGCGCTGGCATTAAAATGTGATGTAACAAATGAGCAGGACGTGGAAAATGTCATCCGGAAAACCGTAGAAGAATTCGGTACGGTCGATGTTCTGGTGAATAATTCAGGAGCGACGTGGGGCGCGCTGGCGGAAGAAATGCCGCTCGAAGCCTGGCAGAAAGTAATGAACGTCAACGTAACGGGGACATTCCTGATGAGCCGGGCAGCAGGACAAGTGATGATTAAACAAAAGAGCGGGAAAATCATCAATATTTCTTCTGTCGCGGGACTTGGCGGAATCGATCCGGAGTTGATGAATACCATCGGCTATAACACGAGCAAAGGCGCGGTCATCACGTTCACAAAAGATCTGGCAGCAAAATGGGGCCAGCACAATATCAATGTCAACGCGATCGCGCCAGGATTCTTCCCGACGAAAATGTCGGAGGTCCTGATCGAGCGGGGCAAGGAGCAATTTTTGAAGCAGACGCCGTTGGACCGTTTCGGCACCGATGAAGATTTAAAAGGAGCCGCCTTGTTCCTGGCTTCAAAAGCATCCGATTATATTACGGGAGATGTCGTCATCGTTGATGGAGGCATGCACGTCCTTTAAAGAATGTGAGGTAAGACAATGAAAGACAGGATCAAAGAACAGAGCATCATCTTTTTCGAGAAAAAGGGCTTCAGCGAAACGTCGATCCAGGATATCGTGGAAGCGCTGAATGTCACAAAAGGCACGTTCTACTATTATTACAGCAGCAAAGAACAGCTGCTGATGGAAATTCATAAAGAGTATATCGACGACCTGCTGCAGCGCCAGCAGAGGATCATCGACAGCGGTGAAAGCCAAAAGGCCAAGCTGAAAGGGATCATTCACTTGCTGATTTCGGATATTGCGAGAAACGGGGACAGCGGCAAAGTGTTTTTCCGTGAAATGCGCCATCTGACAGATGACAATGCAACGGAAATCAAGAAGAGACGCGAGCAATTCCGCCTTAATATAGAAGAAGTTATTCGGCAAGGGGCGGAAAACGGTGAATTCCGGAAACAATTGCAGCCGGATATGACGGCACTTGCGGTATTAGGCATGACCAACTGGACGTATCAATGGTTCAATACAGCCGGCGAATTGACGGCGGATGAACTTGCAGAACAATACAGCAGCATCGTTTTGCATGGCATCAATACACGGAACGAAGGATGAGGTGGAGAAATGGCTTACGAAACGAACGTAAAAGTGCGTTTTTGCGAAACCGATGCACTCGGGCATATCAGCAACATCAGTTATTTTATCTATCTGGAGGAAGCGCGTACCGACTTTTTTGTTGAGCTGGGCTTTGGGGCGGATCTGGAGGACTGGAAAGTCATCATGGCTTCCGCTAAATGCGATTTTGTTAGGCAGGGGTATTACAACCAAAAATTGAAAGTGGTTTCTGAAGTCCAGAAAATCGGACGGTCGAGCTTTACAATTGTCCACCGGATTGAAGATGCGGAAAACGGTGAGTTGATCGCAAAAGGGGAAGCGAGCGCCGTGTATTATGACTTCAAAGCGCAGAAATCCGAAAAGATCCCGGATCATCTTCGCAGTGTGCTGGAAAAACATCTAGTGAAGGAGGCGGTAGTGAATGATTAATGAAACCTTAAAATATCCGGGATCAGGTTTTCTTTACCAGCCTTCAGAGGCAGAAGCGGTATTTACGCCCGAAGATGTGAGTGATGAGCATCTGCTGATCGGCAAAACGGCCAAACGGTTTTTGGAAAAGGAAATCCGCCCGAACAATGAAAAGATCGAGCAGCAGGATTTCGAACTGGTAAGGGAACTCATTCAAAAAGCGGGAGAACTCGGGTTGTTGGCACATAGTGTGCCGGAAAAATATGGCGGCCTCGGCCTCGATAAAATCAGCAAAGGCATTGTCGGGGAAAATCTCGGATCGGCTGGCGGCTATGGCGTCGCCCATTCGAATCATACCTGCATCGCGACGCTGCCGATCACATATTTCGGCACCCCGGCGCAGAAAGAATATTATTTGCCGAAACTGGCATCCGGTGAGTTCATCGGCGCCTATTGCCTGACAGAACCGGAAGCTGGATCGGATGCGCTTTCTGCCCGGACGACAGCTGTATTGAACGAAGCAGGGACCCATTATTTACTCAATGGCAGCAAAATGTTCATCACCAATGCGGCATTTTCGGATACGTTCATCGTTTATGCAAAAGTGGATGGCTCTGCTTTTACCGCTTTTATCGTGGAAAAAGATTTTCCGGGACTGTCTCTGGGAGCCGAAGAAGCGAAGATGGGCATCAAAGGTTCGTCTACACGCACAGTCAGCTTCGATAACTGTGAAGTGCCGGTTGAGAACCTGTTGGGAACAGCAGGCAAAGGGCATGTCATCGCTTTGAATGTCCTGAATCTCGGCCGCTTCAATTTGGGGTCCGCCTGCATGGGCGCCGCGAAATACGGGCTGCATCTGGCAGCCGCCTATACGAAAGAACGGAAACAATTCGGCAAAGCGATAGCGGAGTTTCCGGCAACCCAGGAGAAATTGGCGTTGATGGCGGTCCGAATCTTCGAATCGGAATCGCTGCAATACCGCACCGCCGGCTACCTGGAAGATGCGCTTGGCGGGCTTTACGACAGTGAAGACCATGCGCTGATCGCCAAACGCCTGATGGAGTATGCCACTGAATGCGCGGTCTGCAAAGTACACGGTTCAGAAACACTCGACTTTGTAGCGGATGAAGCGTTGCAGTTGCACGGCGGCTACGGCTATATCAAAGAATATAAAGTTGAGCAAATGTACCGGGATTCACGGATCAACCGCATTTTTGAAGGAACGAACGAAGTGAATCGCCTGTTGATACCAGGTGGATTATTAAAACAGGCAGGCAAAGGGACTCTGCCGTTGGGTGAGTATATCGCACAGGCAGTCGCCGAAATGAACAACCCGAAAGTCGGTTCCATCGGTATTATTTCCCGGGAAATAGAAGCAGTCCACGCTATGCGCCGTGTTTTCCTGTTGGCGGCGGGCATGGCTTTCGAAACCTACGGAGAAAAGTTGGCTGAACAGCAGGAAACATTGATGAAGCTGGCGGACATCGGCATCCAGCTGTACGCGGCAGAATCCGCCGTGCTGCGGACCCAAAAAGCGCTTGCCAAAAATGGCGAAGAAAAAGAAACGCTGAAAGTCGAACTGACCAAAGCGCTGCTCGACGAAGCTTTGCTGAAGGTTGAAATGTCCGCGCGCAAAATGATGCAGGGAATCTCAAGCGGCCGCGCTTTAAAAGACAGCATGGCGCTCGTCGGCAACGAACTCAGCCGCCTTCACGCGGAACAAAGCAATGCGACCAAACGCCACATAGCGGCTGCTGTTCTCGAAGCGGAGCAGTATATCAGTTAAGGGGGAAAAATGGATGAAAGTAATCAGATTTGAAAAATACGGCGGACCGGAAGTTCTGCAATACACAGAAGCGGAACGTCCGGAGCCCGGTGAAAATGAAGTATTGGTTGAAGTAAAAGCGATCGGCGTCAATTACGCGGATACGGCCCGCCGTGAAGGGCAATACGTTGTGCCAACGCCGTTGCCCTATATTCCTGGTTCAGAAGCAGCCGGTGTAATTGTGGCAACGGGCAGCAAAGTCAAAAGGTTCGAAGTGGGCATGCGTGTGTCGGCGTTGATTGAATCCGGCGCTTATGCTGATTTTGTGGCAATTGACGCGAATACACTCATTCCGATCCCGGATGAAGTGGACTTTGAGCAAGCGGTAGCCTTGCCGCTGCAGGGTCTCAGTGCCTATCATGTCCTGACGACGATGGGCCGACTCGAAAAAGGGGAAACGGTATTGATCCATGCCGCAGCAGGCGGCGTCGGGGCGATTGCCGTTCAACTTGCGAAATTATTCGGTGCAGAAAAAATCATCGCCACAGCCAGCTCAGCGGAAAAGCTGGAACACGCGAAAGCGTTAGGCGCGACCCATCTTGTCGATTACACAAAAGAAGATTGGGTTGAAGAAGTGAAGAGTATCACCGATAACAAAGGAGTCGACCTGGCGCTTGAAATGGTCGGCGGCGAAGTATTCAATAAAACATTGAAATGCCTGGCACCTTTCGGCCGTCTCGTTATTTTCGGTGCTGCCAGCGGTGAACAGGCACAATTTCATCCAGGGCAATTGATGAGGAAAAATCAATCCGTCATCGGCTTTTTCCTGCCGCAGATCATGCGCAAACCCGACTTGTTCCAAAAAAGTTTGCAGGAGCTGCTCGGGTATATGGCAAGCGGCGAGTTGAAGCTGACAATCGGCGGCAGCTATCCACTCGCTGAGGCGGCTGACGTCCATCGTATGCTGCAGAGCCGCAAGACAATCGGGAAACTGGTCCTTAAACCATAACATGTGCGACAAAACTCTCATCTCTTACTTAAGGTGAGAGGTTTATGCACGCAATTCTGAAGGAGGCAATAATTATGAAAATACTCGTTGTCGGCGCCGGTGCCATTGGCGGTTATTTCGGTGGGCGCCTTCTTGAAAAAGGGGAAGACGTCACATTTTTGGTGCGGGACAGACGAAAAGAAGAGCTCGAATCAACTGGTTTGAAAATAGAAAGTGTGAATGGCGACTGCCTCCTCACACCCAACTTGATCACCAAAGACAGTGAGCCGGAAACCTATGATGTGGTGCTGCTGTCGACAAAATCCTACCAGCTGGCAGGAGCCATTGAGGATATGCGGCCGTTTGTCAGCGCCGAAACGATGGTGCTGCCATTGCTGAACGGCATATCCCACATCGATCAATTGGCCGAAGCTTTCAGTGAACAGCAGGTTATTGGCGGTCTGTGCTTTGTGGAAGCGACTCTCGGTGAAAACGGGGAGATCATGCAGACCAGTCCGCTGAATCAACTGGTATACGGAGAACGCAGCGGTGAACAAAGCAACAGGATCGAACGCTTGAAACGATCTTTCGAAGGGACAAAAGCTGAATTCATCCTGAGCGATAACATCAACCAGGAAATGTGGCATAAATATTTGTTCATCACGACGATGTCGGGCATCACAACTTTATTTGAAGAGCCGATCGGTCCGATCCGCGAACTGGAATCCGGCCAACGGACCATTGCGGCATTGCTGCATGAACTGGAAGAAGTGATGGAGAAATTCGGAGCTCCTGTCGAGCAAGGGATTTCCACTGAACTGTTGGAAAAAATCAACAGCCTCGGTGAAGGGATGAAATCTTCAATGCAGCGTGATGCCAAGAAATCCAAGCCGATTGAAGCGGATCATCTGCAGGGATATCTGCTGGAAAGAGCACGGGAACTGGGAGTTGGCGTTCCGGTTCTTGAAACGGTTTACACGAAACTGAAGCTTTATGAAAAAGGTGTAAATAATTAACTGAAATTTAAATAGACGGAACATTTACAAAATTGTTTCATTGACCTATGATTAAAGGGCAAGTGTGAAAGCGCTTGCCTATTATAAAAAAAAAGAGGGAGTTGAGAGATTTGAATGCTATCGCACTCGCGGCCATTGGACTTTTCATCTTTGCTTTAGGTTACCGCTTTTATTCTAAATTTGTCGCAGAGAAAATTTTCCGTCTGGACCCGAATTATGTGACACCAGCCCACAAATTCAAAGACGGCGTCGACTTTGTCCCGACCAATAAATTTGTCTTATGGGGACATCATTTTACATCCGTAGCGGGCGCTGCGCCGATACTCGGACCGGCAATCGCTGTTTACTGGGGCTGGCTTCCGGCCGTGCTATGGGTCGTCCTCGGAACGGTATTTGCCGCTGGGGTACATGATTTCGGTACACTCGTCTTATCCGTACGGAATAAAGGGCAGTCTGTCGGAACACTGGCGCACCGCTTGATCGGACAGCGCGGTAAAGTACTATTCCTTTTCATCATTTTAATTTTGGTGCTGATGGTTAATGCTGTGTTTGCCTGGGTTATCGCGAACTTGTTCATTTCGTTCCCGGCTAGTGTCATTCCGGTATTCATCCAAATTCCGCTGGCCATCTGGATCGGCTATGCGGTTTATAAGAGAAACTCAAAAATGCTCGTGCCTTCATTGATTGCACTGGCCGTCATGTATATTGCCGCCATTTTCTCAAGTCAATACGATATTCTCCAAATTGACCTTGTCCGCTATATGGGCGGAGAAGATGGAGCCGGATTATTCGGCCTCGGCGCTATTTCCACCGCGTTCTTTATCTGGATCATCATATTAATGGTTTATGTTTACATCGCGTCGACGTTGCCGGTATGGAAATTGCTGCAGCCGCGTGATTTCATCAACTCCCATCAATTGATCGTCGGTTTGGGAATTCTTTACCTTGGATTATTGTTCACCAATCCGGAAATTACAGCTCCGATGACAAATCCAGGCGCAGATGTTTCCTGGTTCCCGCTGCTGTTCATAACGATTGCCTGCGGGGCGATTTCCGGTTTCCATGGTCTCGTATCTTCCGGGACTTCATCGAAACAGCTGGATAAAGAAACAGACGCGCGTTTTGTCGGCTATCTTGGTGCAGTAGGCGAAGGGATTCTGGCGCTGATTTCAATCATTGCCGTCATTACTCTATTCCCGGACCGCGATGCATTTTTCGCGACTTACAGCAGTTTCACAGCTTCAAGTGGTGCCGGTCTTGGGTCATTTATACAGGGTGCGTCCCAATTGGCTACCGGCCTGATGATTCCATCAGCTGTGGCTGCCACGATCGTCTCTGTAATTGTTGTATCTTTTGCGGCAACAACGCTTGACACCTCTGTCCGTTTGATGCGTTATATCATTTCTGAACTTGGGGTCGAATACAACATCCCATCTTTGGAGAAAAAACACGTGGCGACTACAATTGCAGTCGTAGCAAGTGCGGCCCTTGTGCTGATTCCGGAAGGTCCGAACGGTTTCGGTTCTGGCGGATATCTGCTGTGGCCGTTATTCGGTACTTCAAACCAGCTATTGGCTGGGATCAGTTTGCTTCTTGTCTCCATTTGGCTGAGAAAGCTTGGCCGAAATTACATGATTACGATCATACCGATGATCTTCCTGATGTTCATGACGCTTTGGGCAATGTTCCAGCAGGTGTTCACGCAATGGGCATGGTACTCTGACCAATCGAATATGCTGCTGTTTGTATTCGGAGCGATCATTTTCGTCTTTGCATTATGGATCACCATTACAGCTGTACAGGTTCTGGTCACCAAAAACAACCCTGCAAATCTGGAAGACGAATAAATAGAATATTTGCGCAGAAGGGATCATACTAATTGTGATCCCTTTCGCATTTTATCTATAAATGAGGTGTATAGAATGCCGATTACCGATAACTTAAAAAGACTGATCAAATGGTACGAAGCTGTTTTGGAACATCCGCATAAAACGGAAATCGCGCGTGAACTGCGGGCGGAAGACGATTTGTTTCTGCTGATGCTTTACTCGGAAATGCTGGGGATTCCTAATCCCGCCTATTATTACACGCTCGAACTGTATCCTTATATGATAGAAGAATTCCATGACTGGCATTTGCGCATGGGCATGGAAAAGTCACCGCTTTCCGGAATCCGCTGCTGCTAATTTCAATGAAAAGAGGTAAAGGAATGGACGTTTTATCGAAAAGCATCATCTTTGTCGGGGGCAAAGGGGGCGTCGGCAAATCGACTTCGGCCGCCGCAATCGCCTCGAAATCCGCTGACAGCGGCTTTAAAACTTTGCTGATTTCGACAGACCCCGCACATAATGTCGGGGATATATTCAACCAGAAAATCGGCGGCAATACGATAGAAATCGCTAAAAATCTTTTTGCACTTGAAATTGATCCGGAAATCGAAACTGAGAAGTATATCAAAGGTGTAAAAGAGAATATCAAAGGGACCGTCCACACGAGCATGATGGAAGAAGTGAACCGTCAGCTTGATACGGCAAAAGCTTCTCCCGGCGCCGACGAAGCGGCCCTTTTTGATAAATTGATCCATATCATTCTGGAAGAGCGCCGGAATTTCGATAAACTGGTGTTTGATACAGCGCCAACCGGCCACACGATCCGTCTTCTGACATTGCCGGAATTGATGGGCGTCTGGATCGAAGGACTGCTTGATAAGCGGCGCAAGACGAACGAAAATTATTCCGCGCTGTTGAATGACGGGGAACCGCGTGAAGATCCGATTTATGATGTGCTGCGCGAGCGCCAGGAACGTTTTTCAAAAGCGCGTGATATTTTATTGAATGAAGAGGAAACCGGTTTTATTTTCGTATTGAATCCTGAACGTCTGCCGATTCTGGAGACGAAAAAAGCGCTGGAATTGCTGCATCAATACCATTTGCATGTGAAAACGCTGATCATCAATAAAGTCCTGCCGGAAGAAGCGGATGGCGATTTTATGATGGAACGCAAAAAGCATGAAAAAAAATACATGGAACTGATCCGGGAAACTTTCCCGAAACAGCAGCTGATTTTCATCCCGCTATTTTCACAGGACATCATCAGCATGGACCAGTTGAAATTGTTCAGCGAAAATTTTGAGCAAGGAGGAATAGCGTGAAAGCATTTGTGATTGAACAAGGAGAACTGAAGATAACAGACATGCCGGAACCGGAAGCGAAAAAAGGTGAGGTGCTTGTCGCTTTAAAAACCGCGGGGATCAACCGACGCGATCTGAACCTGGTGAACCGCCACGGCAATAAACCGGAGCCACTGATTATCGGATCGGATGGGGCAGGCGTCGTGGAAGCTGTGGGAGAAGGTGTGTCGAACGTTGAAGTCGGCGATGAAGTTATCATCAATCCGGCGCTCCGCTGGTTTGCGAACAGTGATGCTCCGCCGTCGGAATTCGATATTCTGGGCATGCCCGACCACGGAACATTTGCGGAAAAAATCGCTTTATCTGCAGAACAGGTTGAGAAAAAACCTCATCATCTTACGTGGGAAGAAGCGGGTGGTCTTGTGCTGCCGGCTTTGACCGGCTACCGTGCTTTGTTTACAAAAGGAGAAGTCAAAAAAGGCGATACGCTATTCATACCGGGAGCGGGGAGCGGTGTTGCCACGTTTCTGATTCAGTTTGCGAAAAATATCGGAGCCCGCGTGATTGTCACTTCGAGAAGCGAAGACAAGATGGCCCATGCCAAAGAAATTGGCGCTGACCTGGCCATCGCAACCGACAGTGACTGGGTAAAGGAATTGGAAAATGAGACGGTCGATTTGGCCATCGACAGCGTCGGTGCAGCGACTTTCAACCGCACTCTCGATGTCCTGAAAAAAGGGGGACGAATTGTCATTTTTGGTGCGACAACAGATGACGTCACCGATTTTGATCTAAGGAAATTCTTCTATGGCCAGTACCAATTATTTGGTTCGACCATGGGGAGCCGCGACGAATTGCGCGAAATGATCAATCACCTTGATCAATACAAGATGCATCCCATTGTCGGTAAAGTCTTCAAACTCGACGAAGCACAAGAAGCATTCGACTATTTGGAAGACGCCAAGCAATTCGGCAAAGTTATTTTGCGGATCAGCCATTAATTTTGAAACCTGACGGCGGTTCATCCGTATTAAGGAGTATAAGAACCAACATTACTGGAGGTAATGAATAATGGAAACCAAAGGATTAAAAGTCCTCGTCCACGCCAGTGCGTTTTTTGCTCCGTTCCTTGTGCCGTTTATCGTATTTCTGATTTCTGAAGACAAAGATGTAAAACGCCTCTCCATCCAGGCTTTGCTGTTCCAAGTGGTCATGGGTGCATTGCTTTTCATCTCAAGTCTGCTCGTCATCGTTTTAATCGGCATCCCGATGCTTATCGTATTGGGTCTGGTCGGAATAATTATCCCGATCCTCGGTATCATCACTGCCTTGAACGATCAGCACTTCAGCTATCCGATCGTTGGCAGCTGGTACTACTAAGAAAAGCGGCAGAGTCTAGACAAGAAAAGTCCTTCGGGGCTTTTTTTCTTTATGGAAAACCGTTCGTAAAGGTGTTCGGGAGATGGCGAACGTTCGTAAAGTCATTTGACACATTTACGAACGCTCTTTTTGGTCATTTTCAGCCCTTTTTAAAGCGTTCGTAAAAGTGTACTTTTACGAACGGTATAACTTATAAAAATAAGCTGAAGAATATAGGGGTTCTACCAACAAAAAGCGCAAAACATACGTTAAGCAAATATCGATTTTCTTTTTGTACACTGAAGCAAAAACCCATTTTTTATTTGACATTAACGTTGCGTAATACCTTAACCTTGTAATGTGGAGGTGAATTACGCTGCTTACAACTGGGGAAGTTTATAAAATAACTGGACTTACTGAACGCTCTATACGATACTATTCTAATTTAAATTTATTGAAAGCAAATAAGAATGACAACGGTCAATTGATTTTATTCAAGTCAGACATCGAAAAAGTTGTGCAAATTCTCGCTGCAAAGATAACAGGTTATAAACTTAAAGATTTAATAGACCGACAACCTTCATTAAGCTGTATTAAAAATGACATGACTCAAATGATTACAGATCTAGAAAATATATTATTTCATTTGGACTTAACTGACTCCGAAGAAAATCTTATGAAGAATATAAAGTTGCTTCAAAATTACAATACTAGATATTTACGAAAGAGGTGATTGAAATGAGCATGAACTATAAATTAGTTAACACAATAGAACAATACGAAGAATTACTTGCAATTACGGATTTGGAAGAAAGAAGAAATTATTTTCGTTATACAATGATGACGCCATTTAAGGAAATGTGGAATTTAATAAACGTTCCTATAAAAGCAAAACAAGAAAATGGTTATGATGTTTTAATGGCTACGAAAATGCTAGGTTACGCAGACATTTCTAACGATAAACAAATTCAACAAGGACTATCTATCTTAAATGATAATAATGCCTTTCTGGTAGCAGAGAATACTATCAAAAACTGTATAGAAAAAGCTAATAAGGCAGGTTTGAAAGTGAATGCCGATGAAATGAAATTTGGATTGTATGTTGCAGACCCCGACAAATTGAAGCTTCAGAAGGGATATACAGGATTTGGAGGTATTCCCGGATTTATCACTGTGAATATTTATCCAAATGATTACAATTTGCCTAAACTTCCTGCTGTTATTGCCCATGAGTTCCATCACAATATTCGTTTTTCTTATTTTGATTGGGATCATGGAAAAGTAACAGTGGGAGATTATCTTGTCATAGAAGGTTTGGCGGATTCGTTTGCAAAAGAACTGTATGGAACAGAACAGCTAGGACCTTGGGTGACTAGTATGGACAAAGACGATTTAGAATACTCAACTTATGTTATTGGAGAGGCTTTAAACATAAAAGGATTTGCCGAGGTAAGTAGCTATATGTTTGGTGATGAAATTGCCAAACAAGAAGGATATCAACCTGTAGGCCTTTCTTTTTGTGCTGGTTACGCAGTAGGTTATGAGGTTGTCCAGTCATTTATGAAAAAGCAAAATAAAACGATATATGAAACAACGTTAATGTCTAGCGGAGAAATCATTAATGGATCTGGCTTATTTTCTTCCTGATGGAGTGAATACTTTAGTTAAGTAGAAGTAAGAATACACTAGCCATTATTTAGAAAGAACAAGAAAAAACCAATAGCATTTGATGTTATTGGATATTAAGACTGAAAAGCGATTTGCAAGATATGTCACTTTAGTTTACATATCAAGAATTATCAGAAGTTAGTAGGAATGAAAAGGAAAAGAAGACACTACTAAAGAAGGCGAGCCCCGGCTATTAGTCACTCTTAAAGTGTCTGAAAACCAGGGATCGCCTCTTCGCGTATCATTCAATTTTATTTGTTTATCGCCAATACGTTGATGTCTTTACTTCATGACGATTTTTTTAACAGAATTAATTGTCAGCAAGTAATAAAAGAGGTAAATGATGATATAGCCAGACACGGATATAGCAATTGGTACAGTAAGATTCGTTCCAATTAAAGCGGAAAAGATATTTGAACACATCTTTAAAATTACTGCTCCATGAACCATTCCAATTATCAGCGGTAATCCAAATACAAATAAGGTTTGCATTCGAATAGTGGCACTTGTTTCTTTCTTGCTCACGCCGATTTTGTGTAGGATTTCATAACGTCCTTTGTCTTCGTGGGCTTCTGTCAGTTGTTTGAAGTAAATAACACTGCCGGTTGCCGCTAGAAATACAAGACTCAAAAAGCCTAATACGAATAGGTTTAAACCAGCTGTTTCCAACCCTCTGCGATATGTTTCGTAATAGGAAGAGAGTTGAGTTCCTTCTTCTGTCAGCTTATTTAATTCATCGAAAGTCTCCTTAGTTGTTTTCTCATCTTCCACTTCATAGGAGGCAATTGGTATGGGTGTCAACTGTTTTGCCAAGTCCTTAAATAATTCGTCACTGATTATAACGCTGAAATCCGGATAACTCCATGGGATGATTCTGTCTTCAGCCATAGTGGTGAACCTTATTTTTTCTTCACTTCCAGGCGTCTTCAATGTAACAGTGTGTCCCTCATAATCGGCAGAAGAATACTCTGTTAATAGCGGTTGAATCCCTACTGCTTCGGTTCCTGAAAGGTTAACACTTCCGTCCAGGTTAAGAATTTCCAACGCTTTATTATAAGTAGATTCAGATACCAGCTTCACAGGACCTTCTTCCAGATAATCCTGCAGCAGGGGATTAGAAACTTCTCCCTCTACATTAAGGACAGGGATTTCTGTTTGTCCAATAACAGGATGAAGCGAATCGGATGTAATAACTTTGTCTAATTGACCGTCAATTTCTTTGTCTGAGGAAATATAGGCATAGCTGAATGGTGAATCTTTTTCTGCTTGTACTTCATTTGTATAATAAAAACTGTAACCGACAGATATGGCGCTGATTGTAACAGCACTCAATAAAGCGATGATGGTTAATGACCGGGCATTTCCGTTAATGCGATAAAGTAATTGAGAGATGCCTATTATATTTATTCCTCTGTAATAACTGGATTTTCTTTTTTGAGCGAATCTTAAAAGGTAAATCGTTAAAAAACGAAATAATAAATAGGTGCCAAGCACAATGCTGACTAAATACAAACCAAGGATCAGCAATAATTCCATATCGGATGAGGAGGATTGAAATCCTAGCCAATAACTAAATCCGATTAAGAGGATGGCCAATATAGCTGGGGCCAAAGAAGCTTTCGGTGTTTGTTCTCCTTCCTTTTCCGCCTGAAACAACTCAATCAATTTAAAGCGGTAAATCAGCCGGTATGCATTAAACGATGTACACAAGGTAATGATCAGAAAGACGATGAACGTATTGATAATCGCTTCCGGCGATATGCCGAATCCTACTTCAACTGCTGAATCCAGCAGCCTTAATAGAAGCATGGTGAACAATTTCGACAAAAAAGTTCCAAAGATGATACCAATTACGATTGCAGCTGCACTCATGATAAGATTTTCATAAAAGAGCATTTTACCAATGGTTTTTTTTCTCATTCCAAGAAGGGAGTATAATCCTACTTCTTTTTTTCTTTTTTTAGTAAAGAACGAATTGGAATAAAAAATAAAGACTGCCACAAACAAAATTAGAATTACCGAAGCCCCGATGAAAATGTTCAGAAGGCTGTTCGATGATTCAATTCCCATCTGGACTTCTGGACTGTATTGAAAGGAAACAAAGGTGTAGTAAATTACCACACTGAAGATCATGGAAAGGAAATACAGCAAATAGCTCCTAAAGTTCCCAGTCACATTTTTCTTGGCTAAATCAAAGAGCGTCATCAACCCCACCCCCAATTGCAGCCAATACATCCAAAATCTTTTGGAAAAATTCTTTGCGTGAATAATTCCCTTTCACAAGCTCTGTGAAGAGTTTGCCGTCTTTGATGAAGATCACTCGCTGGCAATAGCTTGCTGCAAATGCATCGTGTGTAACTAGAAGGATGGTTGCTTTGTCTTCTTCACTTAATTCTTTTAAGGTTTCTAACAAGTCAGTTGCCGATTTGGAATCCAATGCCCCGGTCGGCTCGTCTGCCAATATAAGACTTGGTTTTGCTATAATCGAACGCGAAGCAGCTGTGCGCTGTTTTTGACCGCCGGATATTTGATACGGGTATTTTTCTAAAAGATTGCTTATGCCAAATTTATCTGCAACTTCAATGACTCTTCGCTCTAACTCTGCTGTATTTACTTTAGCTAATGCTAATGGAAGCAAGATATTTTCTTTCACTGTCAATGTATCAAGTAAGTTATAATCCTGGAAGATAAAACCAAGCTTATTTCGCCGAAAAGCAGATAAATCCTCTTCATTCATTTTAAGCAGATTTTCTCCGTCAATTGTCACTTCTCCTGAACTCACTTCATCAATTGTGGCAAGCACATTAAGCAAGGTTGATTTGCCTGCTCCCGAGGGCCCCATAATGCCCACAAATTCACCTTCCCGAATTGTAAGATCAATTCCATCCAATGCCGTAAATACAGTTCCAGAGTTGCCATAAATTTTTTTCAGCTGTTTTGCTTCAACTATCGTTTTCATTTTGTTTGTTCCTCCATTCAATTTCTATTCTCATTCTAAAGGATTAATTCTGCATATAGCCTTACAGTAAGGCAGGCAGGCTTACACTTTTGTCACTTTGGCTTCAAATGCAGTATGGTAAAGTAACGATAAGAAAACTCTTATGGAGGCAAATACATGAAAATCATGATTATTGAAGACGATGTGACAATACGCGAGTTATTGAGCGATACCATTAAAAAATGGTCCTTCGAAGTGGCAAGCCTCAAGGAGTTCGACCAAATAACAGAAGCTTTTATACATGAAAATCCACATCTTCTGCTTTTGGATATTAACCTTCCATTTTTTGATGGCTTTCACTGGTGCCGTCAAATACGGGAAATTTCACAAGTTCCGATTATTTTCCTTTCATCCCGGAATACGCCGATGGATATGGTCATGGCGATGAATATGGGAGGAGATGATTTTATCCAAAAGCCCTTCGACACCGACGTGCTGCTTGCCAAAATAAATGCTTTATTGCGCAGATCCTATTCTTATACAAACTTTGAGACAAATGTGCTGGAATATGACGGAGTGGTACTGAACTTAAAGGATAGGGAAGTGGTTTACAGGGACGGGAAAACCGAACTGACAAAGACCGAATTCATTATTTTAAAAATTCTAATGGAAAATAAAGAATCGATTGTCCATCGCACGAAAATCATGCGGACGCTTTGGAAAGATGAAAATTTCATCGATAATAATACCTTGACTGTAAATATCGCCCGTTTGCGAAAAAAAATGATTGAGCTTGGAAAAGAAGATTTCATTACGACGAAAAAAGGGGAGGGGTACAGCATCAAATGAAATTTTCAAGGTACCTGAAAGACAAACGGTTCTTTTTAGCTTTTTATGTACTGCTGATGTCTTTCGTCTCGCTCGTTCTCTTTCTCAGCACTGCCGAATTAAACATGATGAATAATATTTTGTATATTAATATAAGCGGCCTTTTATTTTTGATTTTCTATCTTGTGTTTGGTTTTTTCAATCAAAGAAAATTCTATCAGGAAATTAAAAGAGTAGCCGAAAGCGACCAGGAAGGGGTTCTGGCTGGCCTTCCTAAAGCGCAAACCTATGAACGGAAACTGTATCTTGATTTGATAAAAAATAATAATATCAATTATATGCATAAACTGGAGAAGCTCCATGACGAGAAACGGGAACAGCAGGAATTTGTGATGTCGTGGATTCATGAAGTGAAGCTGCCGATTGCTGCAAGCCGGTTGATCATTGAAAAGAGCGAAGATAAACCGGCTGAATGGCTGACTGATAAATTTGAAGATGAGCTGCAGAAAATTGATGATTACGTAGAACAGGCCCTCTACTATTCTCGGATCGATTCATTTTCGAAAGACTACTTTATTACAGAGGTAAATGTAAATCAGATTATAAAAAGCAGTATTAAAAAATACGCTAAGCTTTTTATCGCTAAAGACATTCAAATCGATATAGCTGATAAAAACCAATACGTTCAAAGCGACAGCAAGTGGCTCGGTTTTGTGATCGATCAATTGCTCACAAACGCGTTGAAATATACAGATGAAGGCGGCAAAATCGCCATAGTTTTCGAAGAAGACAGTAAAGAAAAAAGAGTTTTAATTTCAGATAATGGAATCGGGATAAAAATGGAGGACATTAATCGGGTCTTTGACCGAGGTTTTACAGGCACTGCTGGACGAAGTGGCGCTAAATCGACAGGAATGGGCTTATATCTAGCGAAACAATTAGCGACCAAACTTGGCCATGGGTTAACTATTAGTTCAACGGAAAATGAGTTTACAACAGTAGTTGTACATTTCCCTAAAATTAGAAATTACTATCATTTATAATCGGTTGACATATGACATATTATCGGAAGTAAATTAAATCAAACTGCACTCTGCTTCTTCCCAGACTCTTTATTTTCATAATAAATATTCCTTATCCTCCATACTCTATGTAACTTTTAGAAAACAAAAAAAGACCTCCAACCAGTGAAATATACTGGCTGGAGGTCTTCTTTGCTATACCGGCAAGTTCATCAAATAGCCGCAAGGATCAAGCCAATGGAAGCGTAAATGATGACGGTGAAGAATACACCCATCATATGCACTAAGGAAAAAAAGAACATTTTATTGGCCCAGGCCTCGATTCCCAATTTGCCGGAGCCGAAAAGGCTGAGTGCCAGCCACATTAAGCCTAAAAGCAATGACACCAAAGTCAGGCCGAGGCTGAGCGGCAGGAACAAAAAGCTGGAAAGCACCAGTAAAACCAAATAGATGTTGCTTTGGAGATAAGTGCGCTTTGCGCCTTTGGCGACTGGAAGCATGGGGATATTCGCTGCTGCGTAATCTTTCTGTTTACGGATGGCGATTGCATAGAAATGCGGCATCTGCCAAATCACCATGATCAAGAACAAAGCCCAGCATGCGGGATGCCAAATATCAGGGGCCACCGCGGCCCAGCCGATTAAAGGAGGCATAGCGCCTGAAATGCTGCCGACTTCGGTATTCCAGATGGTATAGCGTTTTGTCCACATCGTATACGGGACTACATAGAAAAACACGCCTAAGAATCCGAGCAGGGATGCTAAGGGCGAAGCGATGTACAGCAGGATCAATCCGATGACCAAAAACAGGCTTGCCACTATTGCCACTTTCTTGATTGAAATGGCGCCTGTCACTGTCGGCCGGGATTTCGTCCGTGCCATGATAGCATCGATGTCGCGGTCATAAATATTATTGAATGAGCCGGACGCTGCGATAATGGCGGTTGTTCCTAAAAACGCTAAGATGATATTTCCGATATTATCGATAAAACTGTATTCATACGTATATAAAGCGAGCATCAATCCGGCGGCCATCGGGATCAGATTCGACTTGATGATTCCCGTTTTCACCACTTGAGCCCATAATTTCTTTTGCGATTGCTTTTTCATTACATTTATATCTCCTCTTATATCCACAGATTTACTATAACCCAGCGGACAAGGGGAGCTCCATCATTTTCGCTCTTTTGTGGATATTAATTTGAACATTTTAAGTCTATTTGCTCAAATGGTAAAGTTTAACGCTCGTTCGAAAAAATGTATATTCCTTTTTTTATTCAAAATAATTATTTTGCAAATAAAGGCTCACGCTTCGCGGCCGATTTATACCAATGCCAGCAAAGGTAAAAAATCAGCACCGCGTCGACCAAGTCGCCGCCGTAATACATCAGCATGCTGCCTGCTTCGGCTTCAGCCCGGGGTACGCCTTCCGGAGGAGTGGCGTAAAGCGTTTTTGCCAGAATCTTATGCCCTGCCAAAGCGACGATCAGTACGATGGAGCGGTACAGGAAACTGAAACGATGCGGCGTGACATCAAAATAGACGATGGAAACGGTAAACAGATAACCAGCCAAAAAGATGTGCAGGTGGACCACCGCGTAAAAGAAGGTAGACTCATGCATTAAATGATACAGGCTGGTCAGGTAAAGCACGTATAATCCGCCGATATTCAACAAGGCTGCAGTCACAGGGTGGTTTATTAAGCGGAACGGCTGACTTTTCAGCACAGCCGTCACTGTTCTGGCAGCGGATGTGTTCAAGGTGCGCAGTAAAAGCGTCACCGGGCAAGACATGGCAATCAGGAGCGGCGCAAGCATGCCGAGAAGAAGATGGACCGCCATATGCATCCGGAAGTCCAGATGTGCCTGCTCGGCCAGAGGACCCACCAAAGCGGCGGCCGCACTGATAATTCCGAGACTCCAAACAACGACCCGCTGCAAGGGCCAGTTCCGATATCTTTTATTGCTGAAGTAAACAGCCGCCAAATAAGGTGAAATGCCGAGTAAAGCTATGAGCAGAAATAAAGGCAGAAATTCTCCTGAATCCATTGAGGGAGGGTGGTCATGCATGGGAATTGCCCGCTTTCTTCCTCTTTAGAACTCGGGTCTGGGAAAGGATGAACAGGCCGATTGCTATAAATATGGCCGCGCCAATATTCCAAACCAGATCATATGGCAGAATATCGACTCCATACCTGATTTGGTGAAGATTCAATACTTTGTGGTTGATCAAGCCGTCGAAAAGCTGGAACGATCCCGCTCCCAGAAACGCAGCCCCTGTCCACTTAACAGGCCATAATGCATTTCGCCGCCGAAGATCCGAGAGCATAAAGAGTGAGAAGATGGCGGCAAACCAGGCAAAGGAATTCAGCAAACCATCGGAAAGAATGCCGATCCGGCTCGTCGCCAAATCATAGAAATGATGCCATTGCAGCAATTGATGGAAAACCACTTCATCCATGAATGCGATGAGCCCGATGCCGAACAGCAGCCCCGACCAGAAGTTGCGGCTGCTGTAGAGAACCTGATTGCCTGCGAATCCATTAGAAGTTGAATTTGTCCGATTGACAGCCATCGAATTCCTCCTTCTCTCAAATAGTATTCATGTATTTTGTATCACATTTACCCGGATTTTCCAGTTGCTAAGCGGATTGATGAATCGGACTTTTAACGCAAATAAAAACGGAGAAAAGAGGCTCGCAACAAGCTTCTTTTCTCCGTTTTTATTTGAAAACTATTCGACGATATAAGCGAGGGCTTTTATCGCCTGATCGCATGTCTCCACCGTCGCATTTGCTTTAGCGGATAATTCTTTCAGCGGGTGGTGCAATTTTTCCGGACGAATGATGATGACCGGCTTGCCGACTGCAAGCGCGGCACTGGCGTCCATCGCGGTATTCCATTGTTTGTATTGCTCGCCGAAGAGCGCGATAACCAGATCGGCTTTGTGCATCAGCACACTTGTCCGCAGATTATTGAAGTTTGAGGCGGCGGCGTCTTTATAGACCGCGCCAGGCTGTTCACCAAGAATTTCTTCGCCGATATTATCGGAACGGTCATGATCTTCCATCGGACCGACAAAATCAACCGGCAGATCGAGTGCCAAAGATTTCTTTTTGATTTCGTCGCGCCATGTACTGTGAATTTCTCCTGCAAGATAAACGGTCAGTCTCATGATTCACCCTCCAAAACCCATTTCTTCCAGTGTATCATACTTTCGGAACGGGGTTGGAATCAGACAATCATGCGCTCTTTCGTAATGACGGGAATGGCTGAAAGCACATTTTCCATCTTGAAAGTCCGCTTCTCTTTCCGCAAAAAGCAATACGCCTGAAACGTGTCGCCGCTAACTTTCAGGATTTTGATCCGGCGTTTGCTGATGCCCCCGTCATTCGCTATATACATCATGTCGACAAGCTGCTGGTACTTAAAAGCCTTAAGGATCTGTGCTTTCATTTCATTTCCCTCCTTGGGTTTGGTTTTCTAGATGATAAAGATTTCTGTGCATATCGCTTCGGCGCTTAGGACAAGGCTTCCGCAATAAGCCGAGAAGAACACTCGTCTTATTACTCCGCCCAGTCCATGGACGCGCCGGCGCTGAGAGAAGTCTCTAGAGATATGGAGCAAAACAGCGAAGACGCCCAGGTGAGCAAGCGAAGTGCTGAGATCCACTCGGGCGAAGGGTACCGAGCACGAGTTAGCTCAGTGCAAGCCACCAGGCAAGCGAAGCTGTTTTGTGGAATATCGAGTATTAATAAATCATCAACAAGAACGTTTGTTCTCATTATAAATCAAATTACCCTCTAAAACAACTAAACAGAATCGTGTATAATGGAACGAACATATATTCTTTTCAGAGTAAAGAGAGGAGCAAAACCATGAAGATATTTCACACGGCTGATTGGCATTTAGGGAAGCTCATCCAAGGGATTTACATGACAGAGGAACAGCGTTACGCGCTGCAGCAATTTATAGAAGCAATCAAAACAGAGAAACCGGACGCGGTGATTATCGCGGGCGATCTTTACGACCGCGCAGTGCCTCCGACAGATGCGGTCAATTTGCTTGATGAACTGCTTGCGAAAATTGTGCTCGAGCTGGAAACGCCGGTGCTGGCAGTCGCCGGCAACCATGACAGCCCGGGGCGCCTCAATTTCGGCAGCCGCCTGATGAAGGATAAAGGCATCCACATCGCTGGGCATGTGAAAAAAGATGCTCAGCCGGTCGTGCTGGAAGACGAACACGGCGAAGTTCATTTCCACCTGGTGCCGTACACAGACCCGTCGATGGTCCGTTATATATTCGATGATCCGGAAATCCGCACGCACGATGATGCGCTCCAGGCTATCACTGCAAACATCAAATCGAACTGGAACCCTTCAGCACGCCACGTTTTTGTCGGCCATGCTTTTGTGACTTCCCACGGCGAACAGGAAGAAAACACAAGTGATTCCGAGCGTCCGCTGGCAATCGGCGGAGCGGAGCATGTCAGCGCCGCCCATTTGGAAGATTTTCATTATTCGGCGCTTGGCCATTTGCACAAAGCCCATTTTGTGCGGAATGAAACCATCCGTTATTCCGGGTCGCCATTAAAATATTCGATTTCGGAAGAACATCACCAAAAAGGATATTTAGTGGTTGAGCTGGATGCTGGCGGAAATGCGACCGTTGAAAAAAGGCTGCTGGAACCGCGCCGCAATATGCGCAGAGTGGAGGGGGCAATCGATGAGATCCTTCGTCACGAAGTGAGTGAGGATTTTGTCTTCGTGACTTTGCTGGACGATGCGCCTGTGCTGTTTCCGATGGAAAAAGTGCGTTCCGTCTACCCGAACGCGATGCATGTCGAACGCAAGAACTTCATCCGTGAAAAGGCGGAAAGCAACGGCCAGTCACGGCAAAAGATGGATTCGCTGTCTTTATTCCATGCGTTTTACGAAGAAGTGAAAGGTGAAAGAGCGTCGGATGAAACTGCGGCGATTTTCGAAGAAGTGCTGCAGGAATTCCTGCAGGAAGAGCCTGCTGAAAAAGAAGAGGTGAAAGCATGAGACCTTTAAAACTGAAGCTGACGGCATTCGGCCCATATAAAGAAACGGAAACTATCGACTTTAATGACCTCCGGGAAAATCGGCTGTTCGTCATTTCAGGCAGCACCGGAGCCGGGAAGACGACGATTTTTGACGGTATTTCGTTTGCGCTGTACGGCGGAGCGAGCGGTTCGGACCGCAGCGAAACACGCAATCTGCGGAGTGATTTCGCGGATGATGCCGTGCATACCTGTGTCGAGATGGAATTCGAGATACATAACCAGAGATACCGGATCCTGCGCCAGATGCCGCACGTCAAAAAAGGGAATAAAAGCCCGACAGGTGAACGCTATGAATTTTTTGAGATTCATAAAGACGGCGAAAAGCCATGTGTGGAGCGGCAGATCGTGTCGGAGATCAACCAGCGCGTCGAAGAGATCCTGGGACTGACGCAAAATCAGTTCAGCCAGATTGTCATGCTGCCGCAAGGGGAATTCCGTAAACTGCTGACGTCTGAAATGGATAATAAGGAAGAAATTCTTCGCCGTATCTTCAAAACAGAACCGTATAAAATGATCAGCGAACGGCTGAAACAAAAGCGCGACGCGGCAAAAGAAGCGTATATGCTGGAAGCGCAAGTGCTGAACGGGCATCTGCGCAGCATCGGATCTTCGCTTCCGGAACGGGAATCCGAATTGTTCGAAGTGCTGGGGAGAGAACAGCCCAATATCCATCAGATCCTGTCGGCACTCCAGTTGGAAACAGCTTTCTATAGAGAGAAGATCGCGGATGACCAAATCCAGCACGAAACGCTGTACAAAAAGCATCAGAAAAAACTGGAAAGCTATCACGAGGCGAAAAAGTGGAATGGACGTTTTGATGAAAAGCTTGAAAAAGAGCAGCGCTACAACGCCTTGACAGAACAGCTGCCGGCAATCGCTGAAAAAGAAAAAGCGGTGCAGCAGGCGGAGCGCGCAGGTTTTATTGCCAATATCGAAAATCTTTACCGGGAACTTGTGGCCAACGAATTGGAAAAACACAAATTGCTCGAACGGGCGGTGGATGAAGAACAGCAGGCCGAAAAGGCGAAACTGGCGGCAGAAGAGAAATTCCTTGAGCAGCAGGGCCGCGGCGACGAGCGGTCGGCTGCACAGGACCGGGTGCTGCGTCTTCAGCAATTATTGCCGCAGGTGCAGGATTTGGCGGCGAAAGAAAAAGAAGTTGCCGTTTTGGGCAGTGCAGTCCAGGATGCCGAACAGCGTTTTCAGGCCATCGAAAAACAATTGGCCGCTGAAAAAGAGCAGAAAACAGCCGCTGCAGAGAAGGTCAGTGAACTGGAGAAACAGACCGACAGCTTTGACAGCAAGCCCGAAGAACTCCGTCTGGCTGAGGATCGTCTGCGCATTGCCGGGGAATTGCTGGCCGTTCAGACCGAAGTGGACGCACAACAAGCCGTGAGGGATAAAAAAGAAGCGGTATACAGCGAAGCGCTGACGAAATATAAAGAGATTGAAGAGAGCTGGTTTGCCAACCAGGCGCATCTTCTCGCTGAGCAATTGAAAGACGGCGAAGCCTGCCCGGTTTGCGGCAGCCACGAGCATCCTGTAAAACACCAGGGAGCGACGGGAGCGGCTGTTACAAAAGAGCAGCTGGATCAGGAGAAATCCCGTTTGGATGCGCTGGATAACGCTTACCGAAATGCTGCGGCACGCCTTGTTTCATTGGATGAGCAGTACAGCCGTAAAAAAACGGAGGCGGAAGAGCGCGGCATTGCGGATGCTGCTGAAGAAATCGCTTCACTGGAGCAAGCCAAACAGCAATTAGAGGAAGATGTGCAAACTTTGCAGCGCTGTAAAACGGAACTGCGCGAATGGAAAACGAAGCTTGGGGATTTGGTGAAGGAGACGGAGGCAGCGGAGCAGAACCGCTCGCTTCTCCTGACGGAAATGAATGATAAGAAATCCGCTGCTGAATCGGCGAAAGCGGTGCTGGCTGAAAAACTGGCGTCGATACCGGAAGAGATGCGCTCGCTTGCTGTTCTGGAACAGGAAATCCGCCAGGCAATCGCTGAAAGAGACGATATGGAAAGAGTCTGGAAGGCGGCACAGGACTTATTCCAGGGAGCGAAAGAACGTTTGGCTTCAGCGGCAATGGCGTTGCAGCATTCGAAAACGGCTGCAGACGAAATGACTGCCAAGCGCCAAAAAGCGGAAACGGAATTCAAGCAGGCGCTGGAGAAGTCGGAATTTGAAACGGAAGACGCGTACCAGCGGGCGAAAATGCGCGACTCGGAAATGGAAGAGATGAAACAGCAGATCACGCGTTTCAACCAGGACCGCCACACGCTTGAGCAGCAGATCAGCGAACTCATAGAATTGCTGGCCGGACGCGAAAATGAAGATTTATCCCTGGCTGAAGCGGAACTTGAGCAATTGAAAGCCGATTATGAACAGGCGTTATCGCAGTTGAATCATTCGAAGGATTGCTGCGCGAAAGGTGAAGCGCTGATTGAACAGATCACCGGAGCGGTTGAAGGGGCGGCCGAAGCCGAAGCGCAATTGAACCGGGTGGCGGATCTGCACGATATGATCCGCGGACAGAACAGCCTCAAAATTTCGTTCGAGCGTTATTTGCAGATCGAATACCTGGAACAGATTATCCAGGCGGCCAATGAACGCCTGCGCAATCTGTCGAACGGGCAGTTCTATCTGATCCGCAGCGACCGGCAGGAAGCGCGCGGCAAACAGAGCGGCCTCGGCCTCGATGTCTACGATTCCTATACGGGGCAGACACGCGATGTCAAAACCTTATCCGGCGGTGAAAAATTCAATGCTTCGCTTTGTCTGGCACTGGGCATGGCCGACGTCATCCAGAGCTTCCAGGGAAATGTTTCCATCGACACGATGTTCATCGATGAAGGATTCGGTTCACTCGATGAAGAATCGTTGAACAAATCAATCGAAACATTGATTGATCTGCAGCGGTCGGGCCGCATGATCGGCGTCATTTCGCATGTGCAGGAATTGAAGGCCGCGATTCCGGCGATTCTGGAAGTAAGAAAGTCGAAGGAAGGCTTCAGTAAAACGAGCTTCCATATTAAATAGCAGGATTTCCGATTAAGAGTTTAAAACCCTGACGGAACGTGAATGGAATAAGTAACAGGTAAATTCCGGAAGGTGATTGGATGGATTTAGTTTTATTCTTCATTCTCGCAGCCGCCTATATCGGGCTGGTGGTCTGGGCAGTGACAAGGCAGAAGAAATGGACGCTGATGGCGGCCGTTTATCTGGTGCTGTTCGGTCTGACTTATGACAATGGCATTATCGCGCTCGGCAAATTCATAGGGGAAGGTGCGCTATTGGAAACGCTCAATGCCATGCGTTACTGGATCCATGCTTTATTGACACCGGCATTGGTATTGTTTTCGCTTGGTGCTCTGCGCGCCGCTGGAGTCGGCTGGGCGAGAAAATCATGGGCGCTCTATAGTGCGGTTGTCCTCTTCATATTGGGGATCGTTATTGAAATCTGGCAGGTGACTTGGGGCACGGAGCTTGAGCCAATCAGGGAATACGGAGTCTTGAAGTACGCTTCGACCGAGGAAGCGGGGGGGCCGCCGATAATGATCTTGCTGGTGTCCGCTGTGCTGTTGGTTGCGGGACTGGTTGTCTGGAAAAAAGCGGGATGGCCGTGCATGTTCGTCGGTTCAGTGATCATGGGCATCGGCAGCAGTGTAACAATCCCGGTTGAAAGCGCCGCAGTGACAAATATTTTCGAACTCATCCTACTGGCTTCGCTCGTATGGACGAAAATCCATTTAGAGAAAAAGTCTTATGGAACGGAAAGAGGTCCTGACGATGAATAAATTCAGCTACAGATCCAGGGTATTGTATTTTGCGCTGATCGCTTTTTTCAGCCTTGGATTTTTTCTGCTGCAGCTTTATGCAGTCATGAACAATGAGGTGGGAACCGGCTCTTATGTACTGCTTGTTTTATGGGGGCTGATGGTGGCATTCGGCCTGGGCGGTATTTTTTATACGATGGCGAAGAGGAAGAAGGAACGCGGACAATAGGTCTGCGTTCCTTTTTGCTTAACGGGCACTGTCGCTTTTCGTTGTGTCCAGACTCCAACGGCCAACTCCTCGAGTCGTAAGCCACTTTGGCTGTGCGGCTGAAAAGATGCCGCTTCGCCAAATCGTCTTACGCTTGTCGGAGCTGAGCGGCCGTTTCCGCTTTTCTTTATTGTCCAGACTCCAGCGGCCCAGCTCTTCGGGTCATAAGCCAGCCCAGCTGCCGTGGCAAAGAACGCCACTCTGCTGGTCTGTCTTATGCCTTTCAGAGCTTAACGGGCACTGTCGCTTTTCGTTTCTTTTTTGAATAAAGCGAATTTAACGGAAAGTTTGCAAATACGGGATGAGGCAATATATATGATAAAGTGGTTGGTAACAGAAAAAGCGGGAGTGAAGAGAATGACAAGGAAATTGAATCCTGAAGAAGTGGCAGGGCTGATCGATAAGGGAGCCGATATCATTATACCGATTGCCAATGGTGAACCGATTAAATTGCTGGATATATTGGAAGAAAGAGCGGACCAGCTGGATGGCGTAAAAATCCACCAGATGCTGGCTTTGCGTGAACGCAGCTATATCAAAGGCGAGCTTGAACAATTAAAGCATGTTTCTTATTTCCTGAGCGGCGCGACCCGTAAAGTTTATCAGCAAGCGAAAATGGAATTGGTGCCGAACAATTTCCATGAGATTCCCCAGATGCTGAAAAAGACGACGAAAATGTCGATGATCATGACAGTGGCTTCGCCGATGGATGAACACGGCTATTTCACATTCGGCACACAGGCTGACTATGTGGCCGAATTTGTCGGGGAAGTTCCTTTTATTCTTGAAGTCAATGAAAATATGCCGAGAACATACGGCCACAACCATATTCACATCAGCCAAATCGCCGGTTTCATCGAGCACCATGCCCCTCTATCCGAAGAGAAAGCAGGCGAGATCAGTGACAAGGATTTATTGATTGCCTCTTCGATCATTGAAGACATCAAAAACGGCGATACGCTGCAGATCGGCATTGGCTCGGTTCCGAACGCTGTCATCAGCATGCTGAAAGATCACCGCTATCTCGGCATCCATACAGAAATGCTGCCGGATGGAGTTGTGGATTTGATTAAAGCAGGAGCTGTCGATGGAACACGGAAATTCACGAATCGCGGCAAAGTTATAGCTACGTTTGCTTACGGTTCGAAGAAACTATATGATTTCCTCGACAATAATCCTGTCGTAGAATTCCTGCCGGTCAGCACGGTCAACGATCCGCGGGAAATCGCCAAAGAAAAGAATATCGTTTCGATCAATGCCACTACAGAAGTGGATCTTTTCGGTCAATGCGCTTCTGAAACGGTTGGCGGGAAATATTATTCTTCAAGCGGCGGACAAGTCGATTTTGCGCGCGGTGTGCGTTTTGCGGAAAACGGCAAAGGCTATATCTGTATGCCGTCGACTGCCAAAGGCGACAGCCTGTCCCGCATCAAGCTGCAATTGGCGCCGGGTTCCGTCGTCACGACCGGCAAGAACGATGTCGACAATATCGTCACGGAATACGGCATAGCCCGTCTGCACGGCGTTTCCATTTCCGAACGCGCCAAGCGCCTGATCAGCATCGCCCATCCGAAATTCCGCGAAGAATTGATGTTCGACGCCAAGAAGAACGGGATTATTATTTGATGAATGAAAGCTCTGAATAGTATACGTTTGGGAACCGGAGAAAGCGTTGCTTTCTCCGGTTTTTATGTGGCGGGGAGAAATGGGGATTTAATACAGGAAAACTTATAAAATAAATAATAGTGATTCTAATAAAAATGAAACAGAAAGTATTTGGTGGTATTGAAAAAGTATGGCCAAATACTGGAAATCATATTTTGGAGTATCATCTTCATCGGCTTCTTTTCAGTCAAAAATTTTGCTCCGAAAGCACACCGGAATTGTAAATTCTCACAACCCAAGACCTAACCTTTACTTTACCGGTAAAACCCAATACACTTACTTAGGTAAGTATTTTAAAGGGGCGGTTTGCATGGAGAATTTATTGTTTCATGAAATCCATCAGAAATCCCGTTTGGCGATCAAAGAAGTCAATGAGGTTCTGAAGGAATATGAATTATATAGCGCGCAGTGGTCGATTTTGTTTTGTTTGAAACAATTTGGGCCTATGACACAAAAAGAGATATGGCAGTATTTGAATGTGGAGGCGCCGACCGTTACGCGGACTCTCTCGAAGCTGGAAGAAAGCGGTTGGGCAGAGCGGAACGAAGGGGCGGATAAGCGCCAGCGCATCGTCCGTTTGACGGCTAAAGCAGAATCGCGGGTTGCGGAAATCGAAGAGCGGGTCACGATGCTTGAAGATGACATGCTCTCAGGCTTAAACGAAGATGAGCAGCAACAATTGATGGGCTTGCTGAAAAAGATCCAACCTGCAGCCCGGACCGAAAAGGATGTAAAAAATGATTGAGAGAAAACCGATTTGGACCAAAAGTTTCATCAATATCTCAGTAAGCACTTTTTTTATTTTCACCGTATTTTATGCTTTGCTGACGTTTGTGCCGCTGTATGTAATGGAAGATTTAAACGGTACGGTGGCGGAAGGCGGCATGGCGACTTCCGTGTTCCTGGTCAGTGCCATCATTATGCGCCTGGCTGCAGGAATGATCCTCGATAAATTCGGCAATAAAGAAGTGCTTGTGTTTTCGGTGCTGATGTTTACGGTCAGTACAATCCTCTATATTTTCATCGGCACGTTCGCGGCGCTGCTGCTTCTGCGTTTTTTCCATGGAATCTGGTTCAGTCTGGTAACCACGGTGGCGGGGGCAATTGCCGCTGATATCATTCCGCCGGAACGTCGGGGAGAAGGCATGGGTTATTACGCGATTGCCATGAACCTTGCTGTTGTGGCAGGTCCGTTTATCGCGCTGACTTTGCAGCCGCTGGTGTCGTCTCAAATAATCTTCATCATCTTCGGGGCGATTATGATCATCGGTTTCATTTGCGCTTTGATGGTCCAGGTGCAGAAGATACCGAAAGAAACAGCGCCTGTCCGCAAACTTGCCCTCAGCAACTTTTTGGAAACGAAAAGTATGCCGATTGCGAGTGTCGGGTTCCTGATTTCCTTTGCTTATGCCAGCATCATTACGTTCATCTCGGTTTATGCGGATGCGCTCGGCCTCCTGCAGACGGCCAGTTTCTTCTTTGTCGTCTATGCGGTAGCGATGCTGCTTGTTCGGCCATTTACGGGACGGCTGTTTGACGCGAAGGGACCGGATTATGTCATCATTCCTTCGATCATCATTTTCGCCATCGGCTTATGGACACTCAGCTTCACGGCATCTTCCTGGATGCTGCTGTTGTCGGGAGCGCTGATCGGGTTGGGCTATGGGACTTTGCTGCCGAGCTTTCAAACGCTGGCGATCGAAGCCGCCGATAAACACCGGAGCGGATACGCAACAGGCACCTTCTTTGCCTTTTATGATACCGGTATTGCTATCGGAGCAGTTGCCCTTGGGGTGATGGCTTCTGCTCTCGGCTATTCGAAATTGTATTTGACCCTGGCGGTATTTGTACTGCTGATCGGCGTTTATTATAAATGGATAAGCGTTAAAACTGCCGGTTCTGCCAAAAGCTGAACCGGGTAAGATTTTATTTAGCGGGAAAATGCATTATACTGAGAAGATAGTATGCAAGCAGAAGGGGTTTTTGTTTTCCATGGGACAAAAAAATGCGGAATTATATAACTACATAATCGGAAATAAAGAAAAGATGACAGAGGAATGGCTGGCTAACCGTAAAGAGACAAACGGCTCCATGTATTCAAGCAATGCCTCCTCTCAAGTCGAAGAACAATTGAAAAAACAGAATACGGATTTTATAGAAGCGGTAACTTCAGTGTTTACGAGTGATGAAGATGAATTTTTGGGCAAATTGGATAGTTGGGTTGAAACAGTTGCCACTGCGCGTGCCCGCCAATCAGTTCCACTCCATGAAGTAATTGCACAGATTCGCGTGTTCCGTCGGATTTACTGGGATTATGTCAGAAAATTCTTTAGCGAGGATTTTGAAGCTGACAGCAATGACGCACTGGAATGGGCCGAAATCTTAAACAATTCGTTTGACTACATCATCGAACGTTTCGCTATCCGCCATTATGAAGCGGATCAGCGGATACTTCAAAGCCAGCAGCAAATGATTTATGAGTTGAGCAGCCCGGTCATCCCGATTAAAAAAGGTGTCGGCATCCTGCCGTTAGTGGGGGATATTGATACACACCGCGCCAAAATCATTTTGGAAACAGCGCTTGAGCAAAGTGTGAAACAGCAATTGGATACACTTTATATCGATCTATCGGCGGTAGCCATTATCGATACAATGGTGGCGCAGCAGATCTTCCAGGTGATGGCGTCGCTGAAAATTATCGGCGTCCAGTCGGTGCTGTCAGGCATCCGTCCGGAAATTGCCCAAACGGCCATCACGCTGGGCATCGATTTCAAAGACATCAAAGTCCACGCGAACCTGATGCGTGCTTTGGAGAACCAGGCGTAATAAGAAAACCAGCCGCAAGTTAAATCTTGCGGCTGGTTTTTTCATTTAAAGTACATAATAATAAACGGCCAGGAAATGGCACAGGCTGCCGAGCAGGATGAAGATATGGAAGATTTCATGGAAACCGGCGTACTTGAAGGACAGGAAATTGGGTTTCAATCCGTAGATGATGCCGCCGACTGTATACATGATGCCGCCTCCGACCAAGAGAGAAAGGCCGATTGCTGACAGATTATCCGTCAAAGGCACAACAGCGAATACGATGATCCAGCCCATGATGATATAGATTGCCGTCGAAAGCCAGCGCGGAGAATGGAACCAGACCATCTTAAAGAGGATGCCGCTGATTCCAAGAGCAGCCACCAGGGTGAAAACGGTCCAGCCCAGTGTGCCATCGAGTGCAATCAGACAGAATGGCGCGTATGAGCCTGCAATCAACAGAAAGATCATCGAATGATCCAGCTTTCTCAGGAAAGCGATGGTTTCGGGTTTCGCTTTTGCGGCATGGTAAACGGTCGATGCCGTATACAGACAGATTAAACTTGCGCCGAAAATGATGACTGACACGATATAAAGGGTCGGCAATCCTGCTGAGCTTGCTTTGGTAACCATCGCCAAAAGTGCAATAATAGACAGCACAGCTCCGATTAAATGGGATATTGCGTTAAAAGGTTCTCTGAAATAAGTATGCATTCAAATGTCTCCTCTTCGGTATGTAGTTATTATAACTACTTAGTATGATATACGTAGTTATTTTGCTAGTCAAGCTTGGCTATTCGGTGATCATAGTATAAAATTAAAGCAGCAGTTTTATTGAGGGGGAGTTCGAACATGGCGGACGCCAAAGGGTTAATCGAAAGTCTCGCGCTGGAAAAAAAGATTCCGGCCGAAGAGATTCCGAAAATAGATTTGTACATTGATCAGGTCATTCAATTGTTTGATACAGGGTTCTCAGATATGAAGAGAAATCCGGATGAAAAGATCCTGACCAAGACCATGATCAACAATTATGCCAAAGGGAAATTATTCTATCCGGTGACCAATAAGAAATATTCCCGGAATCATGTGATGTTAATCGCCCTGATTTATCAGATGAAAAGTGCTTTGTCGATCAATGATGTAAAAAAAGTGCTTGCCGGCATCAATGAAAAAGCCGCACAGAAGGAAATGGACCTTAGTGGATTCTACGACAGCTATCTGGAGATCCAGCGGCATAACGATGAAATTTTCAAGGGGAATCTGGAGCGGCAGATGGAGAAAGCGCAATCGGAATCGGCGGACTTCGGCGATGACCGCGAAGAAATCGAAAAAGTGCTGTTGATCGCATCGCTCGTCCATATGAGCAATCTTTACAGAAGAGCAGCTGAAACTTTGGTCGATGAAATGGCGGAAGGGAAAGAGGCCTGATGGTAAAAGTATTGATCGATGCAGATGGCTGTCCGGTGGTGGACCAAACAATCACCGCTGCCCGGAAATATAATCTGGACGTGATTTTGTTATGTGATACGTCTCATGAGATGTACCGTGACGGCGCTGAAACGGTGACGGTCTCCAAAGGGCCGGACGCAGTTGACTTCGTGCTGGTCAACCGGGTGAAAAAAGGGGATATAGTGGTAACACAGGATTATGGCCTGGCTGCGATGGTGCTCGCGAAGCAGGGCTATCCAATTGACCAGAACGGCCGGCTTTATTCGGAAGAAAATATTGACCAGCTTTTGCACGGCCGGCACATTGCCAAAAAAATCCGGCAGGGCGGCGGACGGATGAAAGGACCGAAAAAACGCAAACCGGAAGATAATGAAAAATTCACGATGAACCTTGAAGGGTTGATTGAAAATACAGCAGCAAAATGAACGATGGAGAGAGCCTTGCGGAGGCTGTCCCATCGTTTTTTTCATTTCATTTGCAGGGAGTAAAACCTTTACAAGAGGGAATAATGTAAAAAACACGGAAATTATCCGAAAGGGGATTGGCATGGATAAAATATTGATCGTGGTTACAAATCATTCGGCGCTGGGGCCAAAGGGGAAGAAAACGGGGTTATGGCTGAGGGAACTTACGGATTTTTATCATGAAGTGAGAGGCCATTATGGAGTGGATATCATCAGTACAGCGCCTGACCGGGTTCCGATCGATCCGCGAAGCCTGATGGGAGCTGTTACGCATAAGCAGACACGGAATTATTATATGGATGATGATTTCATGGTGCAGCTGAGAAAACCGTTGGTGCCTGATCAGGTGAATCCTGAAGAATACGCGGCAATCTACTTTACCGGCGGGCACGGCACGATGATGGATTTTCCGGACGACGAAAATTTGCAGGAATTGACCCGCAAGATTTATGAACAGGGCGGCTATGTGACCGCTGTATGCCACGGACCAAGCGGCATCCAGAACGTCCGGCTTTCAAATGGACGGCTGCTGGTGTCTGGGCATGTCGTCACCGGCTTTTCAGACAGGGAAGAAAAAATGATGGGCATGTACAAGCACATTCCTTTTTCACTTGAACAAGTGTTGAAGGAACGTGGAGGCTTGTTTAAAAAGGCACCAGTGCCAATGGCTGCCTGCACAGTGGTTTCAGGAAGGCTTATAACCGGCCAGAATCCGGCTTCTGCAAGAGGTGTTGCCCGTAGGCTGCTGGAGCAGCTTGAAATATAGAGACAGAAAGAGAATGAAGACGTATATATCTTATGAAGATGAAAAATCTTCAAATTTCCTAATTAAATTTGTTTTTTAAGGGTATACAAAATTATATGGCGGAATTATAAAGTTTTATATGGAGGGATTCGATGAAGAAATCAACAATGATTACTGTATTGACCAGTGCGTTTGCGGCGGTAGCCGGAATATTCGTCTATAAATCCTATCAGGAAAAATCGAAACAGGCTGCGCTTGAAAAAGATGTGGATATGCATAACAGCGAAGAAATAGATCGCCGTGAAAGTGTGGAAGCGGATGAAGACGACGCTGAAAAAGGCTTGACTCAATTGGATTCAGCTTACCGGGACGAGTGGCAGGCAAATGCTTTCCCGCAGACGCACCGGGAAATGGAAGAATTGGAAAAAGACAAATAATGCATGAATCTACCAGAGCGAAAGCAGAGAGAATTCTTGCTTTCGCTCTTTTTGCCGGTTTTATTTTATAGAAAGGAGGGAGTCATTTGTGGATCAGGAAACCATTTTTTGAATATGCCACGGGCGCAATCCTGATTTTGATCATCCTGTTTTTTCTGGGCAAAATCGATTACGTCCTTTGGCCATTCAAGATTATAATTGCTACACTTTTTGCGCCGATTTTAATAGCTGGCCTGTTTTATTATCTTCTGCGCCCGCTGGTCAATCTGCTGAGGCGCTACGTACCTAAATTGGCGGGCATCGCCATTGTTTTTGCGGCCATTGCGTTGATTTTTACAATTGGAATCTATATTTTCGGTCCTACTGTTAAAGAGCAGGTGGACAGTTTTATGGAATTGGCGCCGGAAAAAGTGGAGGAAGTGACAGCGGAATCCGAAACCGCCATGCAGAGGTTTGAGTTTATGGGTGTCCAGGGTTCCGAAATTCGGGCAAGGGCATTAACTTATATTGAATCCGCATCAGACGGCCTGATTGATAATGTGGCGGGCATCCTATCTGCATTGATGAACATAGCAGTCGTCATCATCGTAGTGCCATTCATACTTTTCTTCTTATTAAAAGATGACGAAAAGCTGGTTCCGCATATTATGAAATACTTGTCTGAAGAGCATAAACCGGAAGGCCGGAAATTATTGAGCGACGTTGACGCAACCTTATCCGCCTATATCGTCGGCCAGGCACTGGTGGCAATGACAGTCGGTGTGCTGATGTACATCGGTTATGTGATTATCGGGCTGGATTACGCATTCACGCTGGCTATTTTTGCGATGTTCCTTATCATCATCCCTTTTTTGGGCCCGATTCTTGGGATCATCCCTGCCCTGTTTGTAGCTTTGGTCAACGGTGAACCTTTGATGGCAATAAAAGTCGTGCTGGTTTTACTCGTTGTCCAGCAATTGGAAGGGAATCTGGTCACACCGAATATCATGGGCAACCGACTTAATATCCATCCGCTGACAATCATACTGTTATTGATGATTGCGGCAGCGCTTTATGGATTTATCGGACTTTTGATTGCTATCCCGCTGTATGCGGTATTGAAAACGCTCGTGCACAATTTCAGGCTTTTCATCAGACTGAGAAGGAAAAGGGAAATAGCGCAAGGTTCTGACTGAGTATACAGAAAAATATGATTATCTTATTAAGTTTGAGAATATTATGATATATTAGTAATGTACTTAATTTAGACAAAGGGGGAAATATGATGAAAAAGTTCAGTTTTCTGATGATGCTTTTAGCATTGATGCTGTTTATCGCGGCATGTGGATCTGACGGCGAATCGACTTCCGGGGGAGAAGGAAGCGGTACTGAAGGCGGCGAAGGAGAAACATACGAAGTAGGGATTGATACGACTTATCCGCCATTCGAATATGAAGTGGACGGGGAATATACAGGGATTGATATCGATTTGATCAATGCGATCGCTGAGGACCAAGGTTTTAACATCAACTTCAACCCGATGGACTTTGGCGGAATCATTCCAGCTTTGCAAGCAGGACAATTGGACATTGCGATTGCCGGAATGAGTATTACAGACGAACGTAAAGAGGTAGTGGATTTTTCTGATCCGTATTTCGATGCAGGATTGACGCTTGTTGTTCAGGCGGACAACTCGGACATCACTTCTCTGGAGGACCTTGAAGGCAAAACAGTTGCCGTGAAGAGCGGAACAACGGGAGCGGAATTTGCCCGTGAGAACGAAGATGAATATGGTTATGAAATTGCACAATTCGAAGACAGCCCATCCATGTTCCAGGAAGTATCGAACGGAAATGCGGATGTCCTTCTTGAAGACTATCCTGTCATCGCTTATGCGATTGCAGAAAGCGGCCTTGATCTGAAAACTGCAGGTGACCGTTTGACTGGTGACCAATATGGTATTGCAGTGCTGAAAGGCGAAAATGCCGATGTTCTTGAAAAAATCAACGCGGGGCTTCAGGAGTTGCGTGACAGCGGCGAGTACGATGAAATTCTGAACAAATACATTTCTGAATAATACATGAGATGCAGCGCGCAGATGCGCGCTGCGTTTTTTTATAGGATAAGGAAGTGTATATTTTAAAGTTTAAGAAAGCTTTAACGGGCGCTTTCGCTTTTCTTATGGGAGGGATAATGTGAATGGAAACGTGGATTAATGCCTTGCCGTATTTACTGGAAGGCTTGCAAATAACACTGTATATCTTCATCATCGCTATTATTATCGGATTTCTAATCGGCTTGCTTATGGCTTTGCTGCGCTTGTCGCCGTTCAAGATATTGAACTGGATCGCCAAGATTTTCGTTGATGCCATTCGCGGTACGCCGTTTATCGTTCAATTGTTCTTCATTTACTTTGGATTGAACTCATTAGACTTTATTTCAATGGACAATACCACAGCCGGGATTGTAACGGTGGCAATTAATGCCGGAGCTTATTTCTCGGAGATCATCCGGGCCGGTATCCAATCGATCGATAAAGGGCAGATGGAAGCTGCGCGTTCTCTGGGATTGAATTCAACCCAGAACATGCGCCATATCATCTTGCCGCAAGCGTTCAGACGAATGCTGCCGACTTTCACCAACCAGGCAATCATCTCCCTGAAAGATACCTCTCTTCTTTCTGTAATCGGTGTCGCCGATTTGACCCAGGAAGGGCGTATCCAGGCAAGTGCGACTTTCCAGGCGTTTGAGATCTACTTGCTTCTTGGTATTATTTACTTCATCGTCATATACTTGCTCTCCATGCTGGCGAGCTTTGTAGAAAGGAAGTTTGTATTACGATGACTATGATCAGAGTTGAAAACCTAAAAAAATCATTTGGTGATCTTGAAGTTATAAAAGATATGAGTACAGTGGTCGAAGAAAAGGAAGTCATCTGCGTAATCGGTCCGTCCGGTTCAGGGAAAAGTACTTTTCTCCGCTGTTTGAACCGGCTCGAAGAGATTACGGACGGCCATGTCTATATCGAAGGCGTCGATATTACCGACCCGAAGAATAACATCAATAAAATACGGCAGGATGTCGGCATGGTGTTCCAGCAATTCAATCTGTTTCCGCATAAGACCGTGATGCAGAATGTGACACTTGCGCCTATGAAATTGAAGAACATGGATAAGGCCGCTGCTGAGAAAAAAGCATACGAGCTGCTCGATAAGGTAGGCTTGCGTGAGAAAGCGAAAGCTTATCCAGGTGAACTTTCGGGTGGACAAAAGCAGCGCGTCGCGATTGCCAGGGCGCTTGCCATGGATCCGAAAATCATGCTGTTCGATGAACCGACGTCCGCGCTTGACCCGGAAATGGTCGGAGATGTGCTGGATGTAATGAAGGAACTTGCGCGGGAAGGCATGACCATGGTGGTTGTAACCCACGAAATGGGCTTCGCTGCTGAGATGGGCGACCGTGTCCTGTTCATCGACGGCGGTTATATCGTCGAAGAAAATGTGCCGAAGGAATTATTCGGCAATCCGCAGCACGAACGGACGAAAGCATTCTTGAGCAAAGTTTTATAGACAGAAAAAATCCTTACCGAGATTTCGGTAAGGATTTTTTGTTTGTTGAAAAGAAAAAGCTCAGTAATCGATATTGCGCAAAACAGCTTCGAAGGCATTAGCCGACGCCTGCGAGGATAATGCCTTTGCGACGAAGTGCGTAGCACTGCAGGAGCACTTTTTTATTTGTGCTCCTGTCTCTGCATCGCTACGCTAGCTTCGAGACATGAAAGTGCGTTGCATCGCTGCGCTAGCTTCGTCGCAAAGAGATGTCCCAAATTACATTTGGTCCATCTCTTGCCTTTCAGAGCTTAACGGGCGTCGTCGCTTTTCTGTGTCCAGACTCCGACGGCCCAACTCTTCGGGTCATAAGCCAGCCCAGCTGCATAGCTAAAGCCATTTCGCTGTTCTGTCTTATGCCTTTCAGAGTTGAACGGGCGTCGTCGCTTTTCTATTCTTCGTCAAACACATGTACTTTCGTCATTTTGTCGCCGTTTTTCATTGCGCGTGCAACTTCCACGCCTGCAGCGTCAACTTGGCCGAATACTGTGTGAACGCCGTCAAGATGCGGCTGAGGCTCATGGACGATAAAGAATTGGCTTGAGCCAGTATCTTTACCAGCGTGTGCCATCGACAAACTGCCTGCCTGGTGTTTATGCGGGTTGTTGTCTGTTTCGCACTTGATCGTTTTGCCGCTGCCGCCAGCGCCAGTTCCAGTCGGGTCGCCGCCTTGGCTTACGAAGCCAGGGATGACGCGGTGGAATGTTACATCGTTATAGAAACCGGAGTTAGCCAGTTCCTCAAAGTTTGCTACAGTGTTTGGTGCTTCATTCGGGAAAAGTTCGAAATTGATGATTTCGCCGTTTTCCATGTGGATGTGGCCTTTTTTCGCCATTAAAAACATCTCCTTTTCGGTTTGTTCATTCTCAAGTATAGCGATTTTGGCGGTCTGTGTATAATGATTTGACGGTTTACAGCGCTTTCAGCAATCCGCCGTCGACAATCAGTGATTGGCCGGTCATATAAGAGTTGGCGGAAGAAGCAAGGAAAACAAGGATTTTCGCGAATTCCTCAGGCTCGCCCATGCGACCTCTCGGAATCTGTTTCTCGGTGTTTTCGACGACCTGTTCGACCGTCAGATTCTGCTTGTCAGCGGCAATCTGATTGAGTTCAGCTACCCGGTCCGTCGCAATTTTGCCCGGTCCCACCGTATTGACCATGATATTATCGCCAGCCACTTCACGCGCCAGGGTTTTCGCGAAACCGACCATTCCCGCGCGGAAGGTGTTCGATAAAATAAGTCCGTCCAGAACTTCTTTCGTCGACGAAGATGATACATTCACGATGCGCCCGAATTGCTGTTCTTTCATATAAGGGAGAACAGCACGGGATGCGCGGATGTAACTGAGCAGATTCTGGTCGAAAGCTTTGTACCAATCTTCATCCGTTACGCCATCAAATCCGCCTGCTTTCGGTCCGCCGGTGTTATTGATCAGAACATCCACGCGTCCCGCTTTATCAGCGACGAATGCAAAGAAATCCGCAATGTCCTTTTCATCTGTCATATCACATGACTTGAAGAAGACTTGGTCGTTCTGCGATTGCTGTTTGATTTCTTCCGCAGTTTCCCGCAATTTATCTTCACTTCTGCTTGAAATAAAAACGGTTGCCCCTTCTTTGGCGAACTCCATCGCTGTCGCTTTTCCGAGACCTTTACTGGAAGCCATGACCGCCACCACTTTATCCTTCAATCCTAAATCCATCCGTTATTCACCCTTTCCATTTAATCTACAATTCCCAGTTTACCGAATCAAGTGGCATATTGCAGTTCAATCGTGCTGGAATTCTGAATTTTCCTTCGTATATCTCCGTCAATAGTCCAATAGCGTGAAATAGGATAGAATATGATAGGATATAAATATTGATACTAATGGGAGTGTTTTAAATGGAAGAACGCGAAATTTTTGATATTACGATTATCGGCGGCGGGCCAACAGGCTTGTTTGCTTCCTTTTATGGTGGAATGCGCAAGATGAAGGTAAAGATTCTGGACAGCCTGCCACAACTCGGCGGCCAATTGACAGAACTTTATCCTGATAAATATATTTACGACGTCGGAGGGTTTTCCAAAGTCCTGGCGAAAGATCTGGTGGACAATTTGACTGTTCAAGCCAATTACGGTGATCCGACAATCTGTCTGGAGGAAACGGTGTCAGCCGCGGAACGTCACGGGGACCACTTTGTTATCCGTACCGATAAAGGGGAACATTACTCGAAAACGATCCTGTTGACTGCCGGAGTCGGAGCATTCCAGCCCCGGAAATTGGCAGTTGAAGGCGCTGAAGAGTTTGAAGGGAAAACTTTGCATTATGGAGTGAAGGACCTTACGATGTTCAGCGGTAAAAAAGTCGTTGTCCTTGGCGGAGGAGACTCCGCAGTGGACTGGGCTATGATGCTGGAAAATGTAGCTGATCAAGTGACATTGAGCCACCGCCGTGACAAAATGACGGCGCACGAAGCCAATGTGGATGCCATGATGGCCTCTACAGTAAACGTTATGAAGCCATACGGTGTTCAGGAATTGGTCGGTGAAAACGGAGAAGTCCGCGAATTGGTGCTGATCGATAAAGAGGGCAACGAAGAACGCCTTGAAGTCGATCATGTCATCGTCAACTACGGAAATATCACATCTCTTGGACCGTTGAAAGAATGGGGACTTGAGATGGAGAAAAACTCGGTTGTTGTCAATTCTAAAATGGAGACTAGCATTGACGGCATTTATGCTGCCGGAGATGTAGCCACATACGAAGGAAAAGTGAAATTGATCGCAGTAGGATTCGGCGAAGCGCCGACGGCCATCAATAACGCGAAAGCGTATCTTGATCCGAAATCCAAAGTCCAGCCGCTTCACAGCACAAGTGTATTTAAATAAGAAAAGCGGAAGCGCCCGTTAAACTCTGAAAGGCATAAGACGGATTAGCGGAGCGGCGTCCTTTGCCGCATAGCTAAGCAGGCTCATGACCCGAAGAGTTTGGCTGGATAGAGAAACATCCGTTATTAAGCATTACCAAGCTAAGAGCTGATACTTTTTATCCTGTACGAATGAGCATTCCCGCATTTTGTGGGAATGCTTTTTGTATATTTAATCGAAAGGCTCTTTAAGTAATGCAGTACAATGAAAAATTCCGTAGCCGATCATAAAACCCTGTTTGCCGCTCACAACTCGCCAATTGGACATTACAGAGTCGTTTCAATAACGGTTTCAAATTATATTTCCAAGTCAACTGTAATAATATGTTAAACTCAAGTGAAGATTCATCCACACGAACTTAATGATGAGGGCGGTTTACATGGGAAAACTATTCTTTTACAGTGATCAGATAACTGAATCTCCCGGAAATAAAAGATTGGATCATCTGCTGCTTGAAGGATTGGATCTTGAACACGCCAAAATAGCGTACATTCCTTCCACAGAAGATAAAGAAAAGGTGTATTACACTCTTAAAGCGGAATATTACCGTGGTTATGGAATTCGGAATATGATGTTTTTTGATATTTACAGCGAATTTGATTCGACAAGAATCGATGAGTTGCTGCAATGTGACATCATCCATCTCTCTGCCGGAAATCCGCTTGAATTGAGAAAAGCCTTGAGACGCAGAAAGATGGACGAACATCTGAATGCGTATTTTAAACAAGGCGGAGTTTTGGCGGGAGTAAGCGCGGGAGCTGTGCAATTCGGCAAATCGACGAAATTATTTCAGCTGTATGCCGGCGATTCCGAAGAAACGCTGGATGCATTGCGATTCGTCGATTTTGAATTCCTTCCGCATTATAACCGCTGGAATGACGGCTTCAAAAAGCAGGTGCAGGACTATGCGCGAACCACAGGCACCACTGTTTATGCAGGGAATGACGGTGATGGCCTGATTGTGGAGGACGGCGAAATTCAATTCATCGGAGACATTGTTGTCATAAGCGGCGAGTAATTGACAGGATTTATAAAAAAATGAAAAAAAGCATTTCCGCATCGTTAGCGGAAATGCCTTTTTTATTGTCTTCTGACTCTTTTGGTTTTATTGACCAGAGGATCCTGCGAAGCGGCTTTGAAGAATGCAACGCCCATCAGCAGGACGACCACGGAAAATGGCAAGGCCGCAATAATGAGTATGTTTTGCAATCCCTGCGTACCGCCAGAGAAAATGACGATTGCTGCGACGGCCGATTGGATCAGCCCCCAAGTGATTTTCACCAGGTTCGGCGGATTGATCATTCCGCCAGTTGTCTGCATGCCCAGTACGAAAGTGGCTGAATCCGCGGAAGTGATAAAGAAGATGGCAACTACGAACAAAGTCATGATCGACATCACGGTTCCGAGCGGGTAATTTTGCAGAACACCGAAAGTGGCTGTTTCCAGGCTGTATTCGGAAATCTTGGCGATCCCGTTCTGTTCAAGATTAAGTGCTGATGCACCGAATACGGCGAAGAAGATGAAACATACAATAGAAGGAACGAACAAGACACCCAGTACAAATTCCTTTACTGTGCGTCCGCGTGAAATCCGCGCGATGAAAATTCCGACGAAAGGAGCCCAAGAAATCCACCAAGCCCAATAGAAGATGGTCCAGCCATTCACCCAAGCGCGGCGGTCAGTGTTCAAAGGTTCAAGATGGAAGCTCATGGAGAAGAAATTGGACAGGTAGCCGCCAAGGCTGTTTGTAAATGTATCCAAAATGTAGAGTGTCGGTCCGACGGCCAATAATAGGAAGACAAGGGCAAAAGCCAGCACCATATTGATATTACTGAGGTATTTGATTCCTTTTCCGATTCCCGACCAAGCAGAGACGATGAATAGCACAGTCGCTGCGGCAAGGATCAGTAATTGAAACGGAAACGTATTGGGAGTCCCCAATAGAAAGTGCATGCCTTCATTGATTTGGGCGGAGCCGAATCCGAGGGTAGACGCGACACCGACGATTGTGGCGAAGACCGCCAGAACATCAATCAGTTTGCCGAGCGGTCCGGCCATGCGTTTTTTGCCGAACAAAGGAACCAGTGTTGCGCTGATAAGCCCGGGAGCTCCGTTATGGAATTTCGAGTAGGCCAATGCCAGCGCAACCAGGCCATAAACAGCCCACGCGTGCAGCCCCCAATGGAAGAACGAAAATTGCATGGCTTCAGTAATGGCCTGATTTGTACCGGTCTCCGCGCGGGGAGCGCTGATGAACGCATGGGAAATCGGTTCTGATGTGGTCCAGAAAACCAGTCCCATCCCCATCCCGGCGCTGAACAGCATCGCAAACCAGGAAAGCAGGGAGAATTCCGGTTTATCATCTGATTTGCCAAGTTTAATAGAAGAAAAGCGTGAAAAGATGAGATAAATGCAGAATACAAGAATAACAAAAACGGTGGTCAGGTAATACCAACCGAACGCACGTGAGATGTCGGCCGTTAAATTGCCTGTCAGTTCCTTAAAGTTTTCCGGCGCAATAAAGCCCCACACCACAAGGGCTAGACAGGTGGCCAATGAAATCCAGAACACAGATGTAACATTTCTCAAATCGATCCCTCCTTAATAAGGACATTTTACAGTATTTTTCTAAAGAGATGGCACGCAGGGATAAACAAAACCTCTATTTCCGGGAATTTGCCTTAAGCAAATTGAAACGCGATATTAAAGGCTTTCTTCTTATTTGGTTTAGCCTAATTTTCATAGTGGTAAACGCGGAGGACGGAATAGAGGGAAAAGTAATTTATTGAAATATCTCGAATCCCAAATAAATAGTTTTATTACAACCTGTAATATAATGCACTTTCACGTAACGTAATTGTTAAATTAGAACTGTCGTTTTGTCATTGTCCTGAAATGTTCAGGTGTTATAGTTTGTCTTGTGTTAGTGAAAAGGAGGAATTTCATTATATGAAAAAGCAAATCGTGACACTAACGGCAATCGCAGCTCTTAGTGTAGGCGCGGCAACAACAGCAAGCGCTGATTCAACGTATACAGTCAAATCCGGTGATACTTTGTGGGGAATCTCACAAGCAAACAATGTATCAGTCAGTGAGTTAAAAGGATGGAACGACCTATCATCAGATCTTATTTTCCCGAAACAGCAGCTTAGCATTGGCGAAGAAAAACCAAAGCAAGAAGCAGCAGCAGAGAAATCATCTTATACAGTTAAAAGCGGCGACACATTGTACCGTATCGCAGTAAACCACGGAATTTCATTGGACCAGCTTATGAGCTGGAACGGCATCACAGGCCACTTGATCTATCCTGGTGACAAATTGGTGGTAAGCGGCGGAACAGCAATTTCGGTTCCTAAAGCACCAGCGACTTCACAAACTTCAGCACCAGCGCCAGCGCAGTCAACTGCACCGGCACAATCTTCTGCACCGGCTAAAGCACCACAATCCGGTAAAGAAATGACAGTATCTGCAACAGCATATACAGCGTTCTGCACAGGATGTTCAGGTGTTACTGCAACTGGCATCGACTTGCGTGCGAACCCGAACCAAAAAGTAATCGCGGTTGACCCTACAGTTATTCCACTTGGATCTACAGTATGGGTTGAAGGCTACGGAACAGCAATCGCTGGAGACACTGGCGGAGCTATCAAAGGCAACAAAATTGACGTGTTCATCCCGTCAAGAGATGCAGCTCTTCAATGGGGCCGCAAAAACGTAACAATCAAAATTCTTGAATAGAATAAATTAGCTACAAAGCCGAGGTGAACATTCCCTTGGCCTTTTTTAATGGAAAAAAACCGGTTCGGATTAAAACAGATGACTAATTTGAAAGAAGATTCCGATATTTAGTGGAATTCAATTGTTTAATTCGATACACTGAAAGAGAACGAAGATGCAATGAAGTGGAATCCGTTAATGGGAAAAAATATGTACCATAGGAGGATGCAGCATGCCGATGAATATTAAAGTGATAGAGGATCTAAACAAGTTGGACGTTTCAAAACTGGTGGAGGAAAGCGAAGCGGAAGGTTACAGATTCTTAAGACGGCTGGTCAATCAATACGCAGACGGCACGAATACATTCAATAAAGCGGGCGAAGTGCTCTACGGTGTATGGGACCCAGCAGGGGAATTGGTGGCAATCGGCGGATTGAATCGGGATCCTTATTCCGATAAAAGCGGAATCGGCAGACTGAGAAGATTTTATATTTCTGAGCATGCGCGAAGACAGGGCATAGGCACGGAATTGCTGAAAGAGATTTTAAATTACGGCCAAGGCCATTTCAGTGAAATTGTTGTACGGACTGATTCATCCATTGCGGATGCTTTTTACAGGGCGAACGGATTCTCCGGTGATCTCGGTATGCCTGATGTTACCCACCATATCGTATTGGATAACGAATATTCCAAAGAAGCGAAATAGTACAGAGCGAATTAGGGAGCTGCCGGAAAATTCCGGTGGCTTTTTTCATTTCGCGTATGGATTATTTACATATAAATCAATATTATAGAAAAGAATATGCCAGCCCTTATAAAAAATGAAAAGAGATGAAGTATGAGAAAAGTGACGGTAACAGATTACCAACCCGAGTGGAAGCAGCAATTTCAGCAGGCGGCAAAAGAGATCAAAGAGATCTTCGGCGAAGAATGTATTGAAATTCATCATATTGGCAGCACTTCAATAGAAGGAATGGCGGCAAAACCGATTATCGACTTGATGCCGGTGGTGCGCGTAATAGAATCCGCAGACGTATTGATCGCCGAAATGGAGAAGCTTGGCTATGAATCGAAAGGGGAAAATGGGCTGCCGGGCCGCAGATATTTCCAGCGGGGCGGCGATGAACGGACCCATCACGTACATATTTATGCTGAAGGGAATCCTGAAATCGGGAGGCATTTAGCTTTTAGAAATTATTTAAGGGGAAATCCCCAAGAGGCGGAAGAATATGGTATCTTGAAGAAGAAACTGGCATATGAATTTCCGTATGATATTGACCAATACATTGCCGGCAAAGAAGAACTGGTTGCCCGCATCGAAAAAAATGCAAGAGGAGAGATTTGATGGAAATGTCGAATTGGAAAGGTGCTTCCGGTATTTGCATCAATGATAACAGGGAAGTTTTGATGGTATTGCAGGGACCGCCGGACGAAGAAAAGAAATGGGGCTTGCCTGCGGGACCGCCGGAAGGGAGCGAAACGCTGGAAGAAAGCTGCATTCGCGAATTTTCCGAAGTGACAGGGCTCACGGTCCGTATCCTTGGAAGCGCGGGAGTGAAAAAAGACAGCTTTGATAACGCTGACGTATCGGTGGAATTGCATTATTTTCTCGTGGAAGTCATCGGCGGCGAAATTATCACGCTCGAAGACGATCCTTGGATTCAGGAGATCAGGTGGCAGCCGGCTGAAAAACTGGAATCATTAGATCTTGCTGATCCGGAGGAAGCGGAACTGATCAGGTCTTTACTCAAAAACTAATGACGAAATATAGGGGATGGGAATTATGGAGATGTTCGGAAGGGTAATGATGGCGTTGTTTATCGGGGTGGCCATTTGTTTTTTCGGGGTGCCTGTCCTGTTTATCTTAGCGTTGAATGGTGATGTCCATTTCATCGGCCTTGTTGTTGCAGCAATGGTTTCTGTCTGGCTGCTGTATATTTTTTCAGACATCGATTTATACAAAAAGCCGAAAGGAAAGAAAATCGCTGCTGGGATTATCGGTCTTTGCCTGGTGATCGGGGCTTCATTTTCAATTCCGTATTTTTACAAGCAAAGTTTTGCGAAGGTCGACGGGGAAGTGGACCTTTATGAATATGAGCCTTTTACTGACAGCGATAAATTGGCGCAGCCGGATTCCCCTTCCAGTTTCAAAATAGAAAATGACTTGCCGAAGCTTGACGGCGCAACCGCGCTTTATCCGCTGTATGCGGCATTTGCTGAAGCAGTCTATCCGAGCGGGCAATACCCGCCTTATGATCCCGCTTTCAGCAAAGTGGTTTCGACGACCACTCCTGAAGCATATAACCGGCTCATCGAAGGGAAGGCAGATATCATTTTCGTCGCCGGTCCGTCCAGTGGCCAATTAAAAAAAGCCGAGAACTTGGGTGTTGAACTGAAAATGACTCCAATCGGCCGGGAAGCCTTTGTCTTTTTCGTCAATTCGAGAAATCCGGTGGACGGTTTGAAGAGCGAAGAAATAAAGGATATTTACTCAGGTGAGTTGACGAATTGGTCGGAGCTTGGCGGAAAGAATGATGAAATCCGTGCTTTTCAACGCCCGGTAGACAGCGGCAGCCAGACCACCTTCCTGAAATTCATGAGTGATACCCCTGTCCAGCAGCCGGAAATAGAAGAAATGGCTTCAGGTATGGGCGGCATCATCAGTGAAGTGGCGAGCTACCGGAATTACAAAAATGCAATTGGCTATACTTTCAGGTTCTTCGCGGTGGATATGGTGCAGAACGATAAAATCAAATTATTGGCGATCGATGGTGTAGAGCCGACCATTGATGCGATTCGTTCAGATGAATATCCAATGGCGTCGGAATTCTATGCGGTAACGGCAGGGTCTGACAATCCGAATGCAGAAGCCTTCATTGAGTGGATTGTTTCGGAAGAGGGGCAGAAGTTGGTGGAAGCCACCGGTTTTGTTTCTGTTAAGTGAAGGGTTAGAAATTCGGGAAGCGGGTAATTTATTATAGTAAGGAATTTTTTAAGGAGGGGAAGGCATGAAGAAGGATAAAGAAAATCACAAAGGTGAAGAATTGATTCCTGAAGTCGAGCCCCGTCGAAATGCGCCCAAAGATAAAGAAATGGATCCGATGCCGGACCGTGAATTGGAGTATGAGGAAAACTCCAATGAAAAATACAGAGACCAAAATTAATGATGATTGGAAAAGCAGGTCTTTGCGGACTTGCTTTTTTTAGCTGTTACATACTCAAACTGTTGTTCAATGGAGGAGGGGTGGCCGTGCCGAAATATACATTCAGACATGCGGTTTGGCATGAAGAAGAGTCCGAAGCGGAAAAAGGATTTATGGAGTTATTGCCGGAAAGCATACGCAGCCATTCCTGGCGCGATGAATCGCAGGAAATGACAGTCAATATACTCCACGCCGACACCGCAACGCGAGGGAAAGAAGCGATCTGGGGATCATTGATTTACAGGCAGAACCCCAACGATAAAAATGACTTGAGGACATTGCATTTCTTTTTATCAACAGAAATTTTGCTGACGAATAAACTCGATTATGATGAAGACGAAGATATGGACAAAGAAAAAATTCTTCAGCAAATGGACCATGCCGAGACGCCTTTGGAGTTGCTGATGGTCTTGCTCGGCGCGATGACGGGGTCTTTACTGCATAAAATTGACGGTTTTGAAGAAAGGCTCCGCAATCTGCTATGGAAAATCAGGGAGCAGAACAATAAACAGACACTGGCGGAAATCGAAAATATCCGGCATGAAATTTTGCTGTGGAAGAATATCATTCTTGGATTTGTCGAAATGAAACTGGTGATGCCCGAAACCTTCGGCAGGAAAATCTCGGATGGCCCTGAATATTACCGGACTGCCGCACGAATCGACCGGGTCAGCATGCTGATCGACGCTTACGAGGATGAAGTGAATAATATGGTGGACATGGAAAATGTCGTTGCCAATTACCGGGGCAACGAAATCATGAAGACACTGACGGTGCTGACTACGTTATTCACTCCTGTCATGGCATTTGGCGCTCTGTGGGGCATGAACTTCGAACATATGCCCGAACTGAAGTGGACATACGGCTACCTTGCTTCGCTGATCCTTATTATTGTATCGACAGGCATACTCTATTATTACCTGAAAAGCAAAGGCTGGACCGGGGATATCCTCCAGTCATTCAAAGATGACAGTTCGATCAAAAACAGCCGGCGGGGATGATCCTGCCGGCTGTTTTCGCAATATCTTACTGTATGGAATATTCTGATTTCAGATTGACGGTTTCGCCGGTTTCAGGTAAAATGGAACAAATGAACGAAGGAGGTGGGTATGATGAATCAAACTGGTAAGCGCATGACGGAATGTCAGGAATATCTTTACATTCTGCATGGCGTCACTTTCACTGGAATCGATGCAAGGGAGGAGTCTGTCCTTTTTCAGCTAATCGAATCACGTGAAATTTACCAGTAAGAGACATCTGCCTGCAAACGGAATTACCAAAAGGCATGCGTCTTTGCATGCCTTTTTTGTTTTGGCCGGCGTCTCTTCCATAGACGAAAGGAAGAGAACTATGATAATCAGCCAATTTCAACATTTACAATGCCATTTTGCCACACATAAATTATTCAACCATATAAAAGGGGAAGTCGCGGAAGGCAAACGAATCGGTCTTGTCGGCCGCAATGGCGAAGGGAAAACGACGCTGCTTAATATTCTGGCCGGCGCTCTTGAACCGGAAGAAGGAACAGTGACCTGGAAAAAAGGGAGTGTCGTCGGTCTTTTGAAACAGACCCCTGATGAACAGGGGGATATGGCGGTCCATCATTTATTGACTGCTGTATTTGCGGAGCTCACTGAAACCCAGGAGCAATTGAAGATGATGGAGAAGCGGATGGAAACGGCAGCGCCGGCGGAACTGGAAAAGCTGCTGTCACGTTACGGCAGTGTTCAGGATGAGTTTATCCGGCGCGGCGGCTACGAAATCGATGTCCGGATCGATCAGGTATTGAACGGTCTGAAGATAATCCATTTGAAGCACGAAAGCTGGGATCACCTGAGCGGCGGAGAACGCACCAAAGTGGGCCTTGCGAAATTATTGCTGCAGGAACCGGATCTTTTGCTGCTGGACGAACCGACGAATCATCTGGATCTCGAGGCGATTGAGTGGCTGGGCTCGTTCATCAGCCATTATAAAGGCACGGTGGTGCTGGTCTCTCATGACCGCTATTTCCTTGATGAAACGGTTACGCATATTTGGGAATTGGATCAGGGGGACCTGATCCAATATACGGGAAATTATTCCGCTTATGTGAAAGAGCGGGAAGCGCGGCTGTTGATCGAGTTCCAGCAGTTCCAGGATCAGCAGAAGAAGATACAAAAAATGAAGGAAACGATCAAACGCCTGAAAGAATGGGCGAACCGGGCCAATCCGCCGAATGCCGGGATGCACAGAAGAGCTAAAAGCATGGAGAAGGCGCTGGCACGGATTGAAGTTCTTGACCGGCCGGTTCTTACCAGAAAGCAGATGGCTCTCGATTTTCAATCCGGCGAACGCAGCGGCAGGGACGTGGTATTAATGGAAGACGTTTGGAAAGGGTATGGTGACCGCATCCTTTTCCATGACGCGTCCTTGCATATCCGATTTGGCGAACGTGTGGCAATTGTCGGCTCCAATGGAACAGGCAAAACGACCTTGCTCAATCTCATACTCGGCAAGGAAGAAATTGATGCCGGCATGATTAGAACCGGCAGCAGCTTATCGATTGGGCATTTATCACAGCATACACTTGAAATGGACAACGATCGGAGCATCATTGATGAATTCAGAGATGCGGTGCCTGTTGCCGAGTTCGAAGCCCGGCATTTATTGGCGAAATTCCTGTTCTTTGGAAACATGGTCTTCCAACCGGTCCGGCAATTGAGCGGCGGCGAGCGGATGAGGCTCCGTCTCGCGCAATTGATGCATATGAACCATAACCTGCTGGTGCTGGATGAACCGACGAACCATTTGGACCTGGAAGCGAAAGAAGTTATGGAAGAGGCTTTGGCGGATTTTCCCGGCACGATTATCGCGGTTTCGCATGACCGCTATTTCCTGGATAAATTGTTCCCGGTGACCTACTGGCTCCATGATCAGCAGATTGAACGCTTCGAAGGCGGATATTCTGAGGCGAAAACCAAGCGCGGTTTACTGGCCGTTGAATAATATATTCTCAATATCAAATAAGAAAAAGCGGCCATCTGGATTTCAGATGTGCCGCTTTATTTTGTTTCTGCAGGTGCTTCAATCCACTCTTGGGACCAGCTTTGGATTTCATCCATCACCGGCTTCAGTGATTTTCCTTTTTCGGTCAGTTCATATTCGATGCGGACCGGTGTTTCAGGATAGACAGTGCGTGAAACGAGTCCCTGGACTTCAAGATTTTTCAAACGTTCGGAAAGCAGACGTCCGCTGATGCCGATCACTTCGGTCAATTGGCTGAAGCGCTGCGGACCGGATAAAAGCTGATAGATGATTAAACCTGTCCAACGCTGGCTGAGGATGGAAATGGCAGATTCGAAACGGGGACAGATGACAGATGTGTCCATAAATGCTCACTCCTTTCTTCATATAATAGCACAGCTCACTTCTAATTTAAAAGAATTAAGTTACTTGACACTTTATAGTAACTAAATTAAAATTGGTTACATAAAGTAACTAACTAAAATGAAATGAGGACTGTAACATGAATTTTCACCAAAAACCTGTGACTTATACAGATGAAGTAGGATTAAAAGTATTGGATCTGGCGGGGATGAAGAAGTTTTATCAGGATATCATCGGCTTTCAAGTGATTTCCGAACAGGCCAGCGAAGTGCGTCTGGGCACAGACGGGAAAAGCCTTATCAGATTAACAGCCCGTGAAGGGGTGGAGCCGAAACAGGATCGGTACGCCGGCTTATACCATTTCGCGATTTTATTGCCGAGCCGCAAAGAACTGGGGAAAATTCTGCTGCATCTCCATCAGCAAGGGGTTCGCATGGGTTCATCCGACCATCTGGTGAGCGAAGCGCTGTATTTATCGGACCCGGAAGGAAACGGCATCGAAATCTACCGCGACCGCGATCCGGAAGAATGGGATTGGAACAACGGTGAAGTGGCGATGGCGGTCGATCCGATCGATGCTGAGGGTGTGGTGCAGGAAGCAGCGTTATCCAATGAAAGCTGGAGCGGCATGCCATCAGGCACTGTAATGGGCCACGTCCATCTGCATGTCTCAAACCTTGACGATGCGAAAGAGTTCTATACGGATGGTCTCGGTTTTGAAGTTGTGACTTCAATGGGCGGCCAGGCATTATTCCTGTCAGACCAAAAATACCATCACCATATCGGCCTCAATGTCTGGAACGGAACCGGCATACCGGCTCTTCCGGACCAAACAGCGGGACTGGATTTCTACACACTGGTTTTCGCTGACGAAGCGAAGCGCAGCCAAACTGCTGAACGTCTTCGCGCGCTTGGCGCAGAAGTTGCCGAAGCGGCGGATTACTGGGAAACGCGCGATCCATCAGGAAATAAAATCAGGATGGCAGTTTAAGAATATAGAAAACCCGGCTCAAAAGTGAGCCGGGTTTTCTATTGGTCAAAAGAAAGCTTCGAACAGCTTTGACCATCTTCCATGAAGAATATATCGTCAGCGTTTTTGGCTGATAATTGTGAGATTGCATGACGGTCTGCGGCAGAGGACTGATTCGTCCGCATTTCCTGGTAGGCCAGCTGGCGTTCCTGGCTCTTTAACTCTTCCAACGGGTTGCCGTAGAACAAAAGCAGGATTGATCCAAATGCGACGGTGATTAAAGTGATGCCCAAAAATGAAAGGAACCCCTTCATGTGAAACCCCGCTTTCTAGTGTTTGCTTACTATATGGAACGCATAGCGGACAGGAAGGTTCCCTGTTGATGTATGCCGCGGTCTGAGTGATACTTATTTTAATGAATATAATTAGTAAAGGGGGAATCGGTTTGCTGTCATTGCAAACAGGAATTTGTCATTTATTCGGCATCGAAGTTCCGATTATCCAGGCTGGTATGGCGGGAGGGCCGGCGACTGCCGAATTGGCTGCAGCTGTAAGTGAAGCGGGCGGTTTGGGAACCTTGGGCGCAGCCTATATGGAGCCGGAAGCATTGCAGAAGGCGATTGCCGAAGTACAAGAAGCTACGGAAAAGCCGTTTGCGGTCAATATCTTCACATCCAAAGACAAGGACGATTTCTCCCGGCTGGCGGAAGTGCAGCGCGCATTGGCTCCGTTCCGGAAAGAGTTGAAAATCGAAGAACCTCGGATTTCAAATTCAGCGGACTGGAGCCGGCGGCAATTCGACATCTGCCTGGAAATGGGCGTCCCGGTCGTCAGCACGGCTTTTGGTTTATTGGAGAATGAACAGGTGGAAGCCGCCAAAGCAGCTGGCATAAAAATCATCGCTATGGCGACGACCGTAGAGGAAGCGAAACTGGCTGAGAAATCAGGCGTTGACGCGGTTGTTGCCCAGGGAAGCGAAGCGGGTGGGCACAGGGGGACATTTTCCCTCACAAATCATCCGGATGGCGCACAAATCGGTACGCTGTCACTGGTTCCGCAAATTGTCGATGCCGTCCAAATCCCTGTTATCGCAGCGGGCGGCATCGCTGATGGGCGCGGGCTCGCAGCAGTTCTGGCGCTTGGCGCGGATGCCGCGCAGATCGGCACGCGTTTTCTTCTTGCGGCAGAAGCGGGCACCCATCCTGCCTATCAGCAGAAAGTCATTGACGCGAATGAAGAACAGACCATTATCACCAAAAGCTTTTCGGGTCGTCCCGCACGCGCCATAAAAAACCGCTTACTGGCGGAATTTGAAGAAACGGGAACCAGACCGCTGCCTTTTCCGTCTCATAACACAGTGACAAGGGATATCCGGACCGCTGCCGCTGAACAGGGCAACAGCGACTTCCTGTCTTTGTGGGCGGGCCAGTCACTCAGGCTCATAAACAGCAAGTCGCCGGCAGCTGAGATGATCCGCGAAATCATGGAAGAAGCTCGAAGCATTATCGGAGAATAGCGCTTTGGAATCAGCAGATTTCTGCAGGATAATCTAAGCCGGCATGCTATACTTATACATGTGATTTTTTAAAAAGAGGAGATTGGCTAAATGGAATGGAAAAATATATACCGCGGCATTTTAATGGGCATCAGTGACTTGATCCCCGGGGTCAGCGGAGGAACCATCGCGTTTATTTTAGGGATTTACGATCGTTTGCTTGAAGCGATCAGCGGATTTTTCAGCCGTGAATGGAAAAAACATCTGGGCTTTTTGATCCCGCTCGTAGCCGGGATCGGGTTGACACTGCTTCTTTTCAGCCGGGTCATCGAATTTTTGCTGGATAACCATTACGAAGCGACACAGTTCTTTTTCATGGGGCTGATCTTAGGGGTGATCCCGTATATCATGAAGCAGGCTGAAGTGAAGCAGAATTTCACAAAACGCCATTTTGTGATCCTGATTTTGATCGGAATCGCCTTGGCTTCCACCGCATTCATCGGCACAAACGAAGATATAGCACCGATTGAGCAATTGAGTGTACCGGTCTTCTTCACCCTCTTCTTCTCCGGCTGGCTTGCCAGTATGGCGATGCTGCTTCCGGGAATAAGCGGTTCCTTCATCCTTTTGCTGTTGGGCGTCTACACGACAGCGATCAATGCTTTGTCGACTTTGAATATCCCGATTGCCCTGGCGATCGGCGCCGGCGTCATTGTCGGATTTATCGTCAGCAGTAAAGCGATCCGCTATTTGCTGGAGAACTTCACGTATGTAACGTACGCGGCAATTATCGGACTGATCCTTGGTTCTTTGTTTGTCGTATTCCCAGGTTTCGCTTCTGACACAATGACCCTGGTGACAAGCCTGATCACATTCACTGTCGGCCTGGTGTTCACTTTGCTGTTCAGTTCGCCGAAGAAAACCGTCATCACCGATTAATCAATAAACCCGGACAGCCCTCTGATTTCAGAGGGCTGTTTTTTTGAAACTTCCTGTCTTTGAATCCGTATAACTCTATATAAGAAAAATTTTAAAAAGATGAGAGGTTTTATTATGGGCAGCATTTTATTATTCAGCGCATTGAGCGCTTTAGTGGCGGCATTAATCATTACGCCTTTTACTGCAGGGAAAAAAGAAGGCAAGGGGAATGCTTCTGTTGTGGCGGCGATGTTTGCCATTGTCTTCGTAACGGCATTTCTTGCTATTGGAATATACTATTATATTTTTAATGTGGACCGCAATCTTACTTCGCTGTGGCCGGTTGCGCTGGTGGCAGCGGTTCTCGGAGCCCTGTTCTCACAAGGGGCTGAACAGAAAGCGAAAACATTGCTGCTGGTAGGGGCAGCAGGGGCCTCGGCTTATATTTTAGCGGCGCCATTGTTCAACGCGACGGAAAAATTCGAATCGGTGGAAATGAAGGAGGAAGTCGAGCTTGCGGCATTCGATGAAACAAAAACGCCGGCGAGTGTGCCTCCACAGTTTGCGCGCAATAAAATGAAGAAAGCGTTTGGGCAGGTGCCGGATACAAGTTATTATGAACTCGGCAATCTGCAGATCCAAAAAGTGGGGGGAGAATATGTCTATATTGCACCAGTCGAGTTTTCCGGCTTTTTTAAATGGTGGAATGCCGATTCCACACCGGGCTATTTCACTATGAGCGCTACAGACGCCGCGGCTAACCCGAAATTCATCAAAGAAGAAATGGTCTATACACCTTCTTCGTATTTCGGCAAAAACATCGAACGGAAAATGCGCAGCGAAAATCCTCAAGCCGTGTTTTACGGGGAGCCGCAATTGGAAGTCGATGAAGAAGGCAAGCCATTTTACATCCGTTCATACGGCGAATTCATTTCAGCGAGAAACGGTTTTGATGTGAAAGGGATCGCTGTAGTCGACCCGGTAACCGGTGAAAACGTAAATTATGCGCTGGAAGAAGTGCCGGCTTTTATCGACGGTGCGGTTTCCCCGGAATCGGTCAGCCTTGAAAACAGTTATTACGGCAATTACGCCAATGGATTCTGGAACAGCAAATTCAGCAAGAAAGACGTCAAGCTTCCTTCTGATGAAGGAACGGAAGCGAACGTCAGCCCGATATTCGATGCTGACGGCGAAATGTATTATTTCACGGATTTCACCAGCCCGAAAGAAGGTGTGGATTCGATGCTCGGCTACTCACTGACGAATGCGCGCACGGGTTCTTCGACTTTCTTTACTGGCAGCCTCGAAGATTCCTATATGGATTCGCAGGGGAACCTGCAGATCATCGAAAAGCAATTCATCGAGAAGGAATGGTCCGGAGAAATGCCGGTTCTGTATAACTTCTACGGCGAAGCAAGCTGGCTGACGCCAGTCCTGGATTCCAACGGCTTCCTGCAGAATTACTTCATCGTCTCAGCGGCCAACCCGGAAATCTCCGTTTTTGCGGAAACGCCGAACGAAGCGCTGCGCTTGTATCAGACCGCTCTTCAAAGAGGCGGCAGCATAGTGGACGGTGCTTCTGAAGCGCCGGAAGCGGAAGCGTCCGGTACCGTCGAACGTGTCTTCAAGGAAAAAACAGGCGACTTTACGATTGTGTCATTCCTGTTTGAAGATGGAACGAATTATATCGTGTCATCCGAAAGCAACCCGCTGGCGATTTATCTCGAAGTCGGAGACGCAGTAAATGTCACTTATGCGGATACAGGCGAGTTATTCCTGCCGGTCAAAGCACTGCAGATTGAAGCGATCGAATAATGGTGGACCCTTTGCCTTTTGGGAGGCAAAGGGTTTTTATTTCGTAAAGAGTTTATTCAATTATTTGGAAATAAAAGAGGGCATATCTATCTTTTTATTTCTGCATAAGGATTTCAGCTTTTTTAAAAGTACTTTTCGCTTTATAGAACGGCATGGAGAGATTAAACTGAACAGAAGAGGTGATTGCGCGTGCGGAAATTATTCTTATTGTTGGTCATTGTCGCTCTGGTTTATTTCGCACGGCCGCTTTGGGAAGAACCGGTCGGCGAGTACGTGGATTTGAGTTTTCTTGACACTGTTGAAAATGCCATCGGAAATCTCGCTGACGGGCCGAATGTAACGGAAGCACTCGACGAGGCGAAGGAATTTACCACACGCTTCGCAAGCCAATTGCAATCACTGGTGAATTCGAATACGACTGAAATGCCGGAAGCTGTCGAAAAACCCGAACTGTCTGAAACTGATTCTGTGTTCGCCATCCATAATGTCACGCTTGGCATGTCCAAAGAAGAAGCCCAGGTCAAAGTGGGCTTGCCGCTTCGCCTGATGAAGAACGAATATGGAACCGACTGGCACAGCTATCATACAAATTACCAGAATTACGTGCTGCTGGCTTATGATAAAGAAGGCAATGTCAACGGCATGTTCACGAACCAGAATATAATTTCTTCCACTGAAGGCATTACGATGGCCTCCAATAAAGAAGAAGTACGCAGTAAATTGGGGGTTCCGCTGAAGAGCCTCCAGAAAGGGAATGTCCAATACATCCTGGATACCCGCGAAGAATACGATTTATTCAAAGTCGGTGATCTGTACATTACGGTTTTCTACGATATTCATGAAGAAAGCACGGTGACGGCCCTTCAGGTCATCCATGAAGACCTCGAGAAAGACCGTCCGGAAATCTATGCCGCGCCTAATGACGATCTGCGCGAAGGCTATGAATTTCTCCTATACGAGCTGACGAATTCAGCCCGGATCCAGCGGGAGCTGCCATTGTTAAAATGGGATGAGCAGGCGATGCTGACAGCGCGGAAACATAGTGAGGATATGGCGGAAAAGGAATATTTCAGCCATACCAATAAAGACGGCAAATCGCCATTTGACCGGATGTCTGATGACGGCATCGACTTTTTCGTCGCCGGGGAGAATCTGGCATATGGCCAGTACAGCAGCATCTTCGCGCACGAAGGTCTGATGAATTCCATGGGTCACCGCGAAAATATCGTTAAACCTGATTTCGGCTATCTCGGTGTCGGTGCCGCGTTCAACAGCGACAACCAGCCGTTTTATACAGCTAATTTCTTCAATAGATAATAAAGAAAAGCGACAGTGCCCGTTAAGCCCCGACAAGCATTAAAGCCTAATAAATTTTTTGGCGATCTTTTCCATTGCTGGCAAGACCGAAGCGACTCGAGGGGATGGGCCAATGGAGTCTAGACAATGTGGCAAAGAGCCGGTCCGCTAAGCGGGCCGGCTTTTTTGAGGTGTTTTTGGCAAGTTGGGCATAAACTGACATCCAGTTAAATTAAACGGGTGTTTTGAAACCATTCCCTGTCAGATGCGTATGATAGGAGTGACGAATACATAAAAAAGCTGGCCTTCGTCAAAAGGCCAGCCAAAAACGTATCGTATGTTTTATCAGTTAAGCAGGAGCCATGCCAGCACGACAAGCGGTCCGACGATGAAGCAGTAGATCGCGAAATATTTCAATTGCCCTTTGGCCATGATGTTCATGAACCATTTCAGGGAGAAGTATGAAGCGATCAGCGAGCCGATGAAAGCCATGATATAAGGCACGGCCAATGTGGCAAGGTTGTCGTCGTTCAGGATATCGGAAACGCTGAGAACGGCGCCGCCGAGGCTGATCGGGATGAACAGCAGGAAAGAGAAGCGCAATGCCGTTTCCTGGTTGATGCCGCGAGCCATTGCCGCGACGATTGTGGCACCGCTGCGGCTGATGCCTGGAATCAGGGCCACGGATTGGGCCAGTCCGATAATGATGGCATCTTTCATCGTCATATTGCCGTCTTTCCGTTTACCGTGGATGTCCCGGATCAGCCAAAGCGCAACTCCGGTGATGACCAGCGTAACGCCGACAGTGACGATAGTGGAAAGGTAATCATCAATGGTGTCCTGGAAGAGCAGACCGATGATGGCTGCTGGGATGGTTGCTATCACCAGGTAAACGATGAACATGAAGTCGCGCGTCGTTTCTTCGTCTTTCACTTTGAAGAATCTCAAGCCATTGACGATAAGGCGCTGGATGTCTTCGCGGTAAATGATGAGTACTGCGATAAGCGAAGCGGTATTGACCAGCAGCGCAAATGTGGAGACGCTGCCTTCGATTTCTACATCAAGAAAGTATTGGGCGATCAGTAAATGACCGCTGGAAGAGATCGGAATCGGTTCCGTCAATCCCTGAAATAAGCCAAGCAATAAAAATTTAATGGTAAGCCATAATTGTTCCATTTAGAAATAACTCCTTCTCCGTGTTTATGATTATGTAAATGCCAATGATTTAGACGCAACAGAAACAGTAAAGTTCGCTTTCACAAAGAATAATAATAACATAATTTCATGGTAAACTGGGTATACCGTAAAAATAAAAAGGAGGAAAACTTTTGACAAATAAACTTTGGTTCCAAGCCGGAGTCGGAATTATCCTGGCTTTAGTCATTATTCGTTTATTCATAGAAGTACAAGGGATATTCGACCCGCTATTCATTATTGCAGGAACAATATTTGTGCCGCTGCTTCTTGGTGGAGTGCTGTTTTACCTGACGCGTCCGATTCTTTATTTTCTTGAAAAACGCGGATTGCCGAAATGGGCTTCCATCATCAGCATCATTCTTGCGATAGTGCTGGTTTTTTGGGTTCTTTATGCAATGATCGGGCCTGTTATTACAAGCGAGGTCAATAGATTGGTGGATAATGCACCAGGCATTATTGAAGATGTAGAGGAATATGCTCAATATGTTTTGGATCAACGGAGCAGATTGCCGGATAACGTCCAGGAACAGATCAATGGCATGACCGACAGCATTGGTGAATGGGCAAGCAATATCGGCTCGGTATTGATGTCGTTCATTACCGGGCTGATATCAGGAATCGTCTCGTTGATTCTTGTGCCGTTTTTCCTGATCTACTTACTTATCGACCACAAGAAGTTCGTGCCGTTCGTTTCCGGTTTCTTTTCAGGGGAACGGAAATCGTGGATCATCAAGACATTGCAGGATATCGACAAGACATTGAGAGCATATATCCAGGGGCAATTATTCGTCAGTTTCCTGGTAGGGCTCATGCTGTTGGTCGGTTATTGGATCATTGGCCTGGAGTATGCGCTGCTGCTGGCCTTGATCGGGATGGTGACGAACGTCATCCCGTTCCTCGGACCATATATCGCAGTTATTCCGGCATTCATCATCGCCTTGGTAACTGATCCGATCAATGCAATCTGGGTGCTGGTCATCATGCTTATAGCTCAGCAGATTGAAGGGAACCTGATCACCCCGAATGTCATGGGGAATGCGCTCGATGTGCACCCGCTGACAGTCATCACGCTGATCCTGGCAGCCGGGAACATCGCGGGCCTTTGGGGAATCATACTGGCGATTCCTGTTTACGCCGTTGTGAAATCAATTGCGAAAAATATTTATGCAAGACGCCAGGAAATAAAGGACACAGCTACTAAGAACGTTTAAAGGGACCTCCATGAAGTTAGCTTCATGGAGGTGTTTTATATTTGAAGAAAAAAGAATTTTAAAGTTGCAAGGGCTTTGAATGAGCGTCTCTTTGTCCAGACTCCATCTGCCCAGCTCTTCGGGTCATAAGCCAGCCCAGCTGCATGGCTAAAGCCATTTCGCTGTTCTGTCTTATGCCTTTTAGAGCTGAACGGGCGCCGTCGCTTTTCTAGTGTCCAGACTCCGGCGGCCCAGCTCTTCGGGTCATAAGCCAGCCCAGCTGCATGGCTAAAGCCATTTCGCTGTTCTGTCTTATGCCTTTTAGAGCTGAACGGGCGCCGTCGCTTTTCTAGTGTCCAGACTCCAACGGCCAACTCCTCGAGTCGTAAGCCACTTTGTGTCCAGTCTCCAGTGCCTAGCTCTTCGGGATATAAGTCAAATCAGCTGCGTGGCACAAACCGCCCCTACGCTGATTCGTCTTATACCTGTCAGAGCTAAACAGGCACTTCCGCTTTTCGAGACTGCGCGGCTGAAAAGATGCCGCTTCGCCAAATCGTGAAAAACCTTACTGCTCCTGCATCGCTTCGCTAGCTTCGTCGCAAAGAGATGTCCCAAATTACATTTGGTCCATCTCTTGCTTGTCGGAGCTGAGCGGCCGTTTCCGCTTTTCTGCTGTCCAGACTCCGGCGGCCCAACTCTTCGGGGCATAAGCCAGCCCAGCTGCCGTGGCAGAGAACGCCACTCTGCTGTTCTGTCTTATGCCTTTCAGAATTGAACGGGCGCCGTCGCTTTTCTGCTTAATCCTTGACTAAAAATAGTCTACCCCCTAAACTGTTAATAGTTGAGGGGGTAGACTATTTTGGATCAACGAATAAAGGAAGCAGTGGATCTCTTTACCGAAGTGATGGTCTACGGGACAGAAAAAGTCATCAAGTCAGTCGATCATCCGCTTTGGAAAGAGTATTCACCTGAACAAATGCAGATGCTGAAGCTGATCAGCAAGGAGAAACGTGTGACTTCCAGCCGTCTTGCAGTACTGCAATCAGTACATAAATCGGCGATTTCCAGCAGGATCAAAAAACTGCTGCAAAAAGAATTGATCCGCATTGCCGAAACGGATGACAAGCGGACGAAAATGCTTGAGATAACTGATGCGGGACGGGAAGTGCTGGCGCAGTCAGACAAAGCTTTGACTGAATATATCGAAAAGCTGATGTCGGAGGAGATCGAGGATAAAGAAATAGACGAGTTCCTCATCATTTTCCGCAAGCTTAAAAAGATTTTAAAAATGGATGGAGTGTAAATTGTGAAAACAGTATTAAAACTCAAATGGCCGATCCTGATCGGTTTAATCATACTTACAGCCGCTCTTTTCCTGTTGGCGCCGAATTTGACCGAGCAGGCGGAAGAGGCGGGATCATTCCAGCTTTCTGAAGATGCTTCATCCCAGCAGGCCGCGGATATTCTGGCGGATGCGGGAGCCGCTGCCCAAACCATTTCAGTTGTCGTTCCGATGGATTCGGAATTGGATGACTCAACGCGGGATACGCTGGAGCAGATGGTTGCCGATATCGAAGCGATCGGAGAACCGGTGACGTCTGTATTGAATCCGGTGGAAAGTGAAGAACTGGAAGAACAATTGATTTCGGAAGATGGAGAAACGATCCTGATTCCAGTCACATTGGATGGTTCCGATGAGGAAGTGAATCAGGTTGCGGATAAAATCCGCGAAAATGTCATTCCTTCCGATTTGACTGCTTACATCACGGGTGAAGCCATCATCAATAATGATGTTAATATTAGTGCCCAGGAAGGTTTGAAACGTACTGAAATCATTACAGTCGTATTGATTTTCGGTTTGTTGCTGGCGGTTTTCCGTTCGATTGTGACACCATTCATACCACTTGCGGCAGTAGGGATCTCTTATTTGCTCAGCCAGTCGATCGTGGCGTTTTTCATTGACTGGTTCGGATTCCCGGTTTCAAACTATACACAGATTTTCCTGGTGGCGATCCTGTTCGGGATTGGAACAGACTACTGTATTCTGCTGCTCAGCCGCTATAAGGAAGAATTATCTTCCGGGCATGCTGTGGAAGATGCAATCGTCAATACGTATAAAACTGCGGGACGCACATTGCTGATCAGCGGACTTGCCGTGTTCATCGGTTTCTCTGCCATCGGTTTTGCTGAATTCCCGATCTTTAAATCAGCGGTAGCCGTCGCAGTCGGGATTTTTGTCCTGCTGATCGTCCTGTTTACCGTCGTGCCATTCTTCATGGCGGTGTTGAAGGAAAAATTATTCTGGCCATCGAAGAAATCAGCTTCCCATTCCGACAGCAAGATCTGGATCTGGATGAGCAAGCTGTCGATCAACCGGCCTTTATTGTCGATGCTGGTTGTAGCGATCATTACCGTACCGTTATTGTTTACGTATGATAACGACCTGTCTTTCAACACCGTTGATGAAATCGGCGGGGAATATGAATCGGTGAAAGGCCTTCGCGCAATTGAAGACGGCTTTGGCAAAGGTGAATCTTTGCCGGTCCAGGTTTTATTCAAATCCGATGATGCTTTGACGAATGAAGATACAATTCCTTATTTCGAACTGGTCAGCCGTGAAGTTGAAAAGATCGAAGGTGTTGATTCGGTCCGTGCTATCACACGTCCGACAGGAGATGTGATTGAGGAGCTTTATGTTGATGAACAATTGGGCTTGCTTGCGGACGGATTGACTGAAGCCCGCGATGGTTTGGGCGAAGTCCAGGCAGGTCTTACGGAAATTGAAACCAATCTGGCCAATATTGGCGGCCAGGCTGGCGGATCGGGTGGACTTGGCGAAGCTGCGGCGGGTCTCGGCCAGTTGAACGACCAGCTCGGCCAAGTTACACAAGGGCTGCAGCAGACTGGCAATATCCAGCAGACCGTTGGCGCGTTGACACAGATCAGCGGCGGTCTTGCTGAAATCGAGCAGGGCCTTCAAGGCGCAGCCGGACAGACAGGAGAGCTCGGTGCGGGTCTCGGCCAATTAGCCGAAGGGCTCGCATCCGCCAACGAAGGGCTTTCTGAAATTGAAGGCGGCCTTACGGAAGCGTCCGATATGATGCAGTCGATGAGCGACAGTGAATCGGTGCGCGCGACCGGGCTGTTCATTCCCGAAGGAACGCTGGACGAAGAAGAGTTCGAACAGGTCTTTGACCGCTATACATTCGCGGATGAAACGGGCGTCATGATGGAAGTCGTCCTCGCTGAAGATCCGTATTCACCGGAAGCGATCGATACGATGGCTGAGATTAAAGACACCGTCAATCGCAGCATAGCGGCGACTCCATTGGAAGAAGCTGACGTTGCGTTCGGCGGAATCGCCAGCATCAACAGCGATTTGCAGGATGTTTCTTCGAGTGACTTCACAAACACAGTCATCATCATGCTTGTCAGCTTGTTTATCGTCTTGGCTATCCTGTTCCGTTCATTGATCATGCCTTTATACATGATCGGTTCATTGCTGCTGACGTATTACACCTCCATTGCCATTGCGGAGTTGATTTTCGTCAACGGGCTTGGCTTTGACGGCATCAGCTGGGCAGTGCCATTCTTCGGCTTTGTCATGCTGGTGGCTCTTGGTGTCGATTATTCCATTTTCCTTCTCGACCGTTTCCGTGAAGAATCTTTCAACGGCATTTCGGTTCGTGACGCGATGTACACATCGATGGCGAAAATGGGGACAGTCATCATCACGGCAGCCATCATCCTCGCCGGCACGTTCGGTGCGATGATGCCTTCGGGTGTATTGAGCCTCGTGCAGATTGCGACAATTGTTGTTACAGGTCTGTTGCTTTACGGCTTAGTCGTATTGCCGCTGCTGATTCCGGCAATTTCGGTGTCATTCGACCGCGGGGTCTGGTGGCCGTTTGGCAATCGTAAAAATAAATAAAGATAAATAATGATATGAAGCTGCAGGGGGCACCTGAAATGGGTGTGTACCAGCAGCTTTTTTCTGTTAATGAAGGATTTATAGCAGCCATGCTATAATGGTGGAAGAATGAAAAAATGAAACGGGGTATATGCACTATGCTTACATTTGAGCAAAAACTGGAAATCATTGAATCGTTTCCGGAACTGGCACGCAAAGACGTGTCGATGAAGCGCGTCAATTTCCATTACGAAGAAAGCCTGTACGACAAGAAAATCGTCGTTTACCATCTGCATCCGAACGGCAACGGCTTTGTCTATGTCGGCAACTTGCCGCAATACGAAGCGGACAATAAAGGCTTCGTCAATATCCGCGATTTTTCCGAGAAAGAATTGCGCAGCATCCTGGCTGATGCGCTCGATTATCTATCATTGGAACCGGAACCGCCTTATGACAAGACCTGGACGAACCGTGATAATGAGAAATTGGATCTGGTCTATGAAGAGCCTTTTTGGAACATCTATACCGGCAAGAACCTGGAAGAGAGCTTCGGCACTTTCAGTGATGCTGAAGACTATTTGATCGACCAAGGTTTCAAAGAGCCGAAATAATGGAAATCCGCTTGTTGAATGATGGCGACGGCCTGCCGATGGACTTGCTGCTGGAAGCGGATCCTTCCGAAGAACTTGTCCGGGAATATTGCGGTCGCGGCCATGTTTACGAAGCGATAGTTGATGATGCAGTTATAGGCGTATATGTTTTATTGCCATTACATGGCGGCGCCGTGGAAATTAAAAATATCGCTGTCGCTGAAAATGCGAGAGGGAGAGGCTTCGGCAAGAAGCTGATTCTTCATGCGTTGGCTGAAGCGAAAAGATCAGGATTCACCCATGTCGAAATAGGCACCGGCAACTCGAGTGCCGGCCAGCTCATGCTGTATCAGAAATGCGGTTTTCGCATCGACTCGATTGACCGTGATTTCTTCCGGCGCAATTACCCGGAACCGATTTTTGAAAACGGCATCGAGTGCCGCGACATGATCCGCCTGGTTTATACTTTTTAATGCGAACTCTTCCTTTCGGGGAAGGGTTTTTTGTTTAGGGGAAGCAAGGCGATAAATAGGGAATCGCCGATAAACCTCAGAAAATCGCTGATAAAAATCATGATTTTCCCTCAAAAGCATTTGAAAGAAAATAAAATTACTTTAAAACGTAATATTTATTGCATTTAAAAGTAATTTATTTTACTATATAAAGTAAGAAGGAGGGATTGGATGGAAGAAATCAGATTAAATGTCAGTTTACTCAGAAAGCGTGTCCCCAATTTGACCACTGCGGCCAAAAACGCGGGAATGCGCCCGGCTACTGTTTCAAATCTATGCACCGGCAAAATTGATTTAGGGAAAGCGGAAGTGAAAACGTTGGTAGGGTTGGCGGAATTGGCTAATTGCAAAATCGACGACCTGATCATTCGGGGGGAGAAGAGGAAAATGATTGAAACGAAGATTAAAGCATTGGATTTTTTTGCGCCATTGGTAAAAGGCGGGACGACAGGGCTTGTAGCTCGTCCGGGCATGGGGCAGGTAGTGATACTGGCAGAATTGCTGCATCGCTTTAAAGAAACAGAGCTAAAAACGGTTTTTCTGGCGCCAACAGATGAGCATCCTGAACTTGAAGGGACGATTGAACTGGCGGATCAAATCACCCGCGGACTTGAAGATACACTTGAAGCAATCCGCCGATTCGGGGAGCAGGCCGTATTGGTTACCGACAAAGAGCATGTAGATTCCGGATTGTTATTTGAGCTGCAGGAGGCATGGGGCAATCAGGACAGTACCACTACTCTGCTGGTCGACCTTTCAGGCAAAGTATCAGACGATGATTTCCCATTCGGTCCTCTTGAAACAGTGTGGCAATTGGATGCTGATTTGGCTGCGCGCCATCAATATCCAGCGCTCAGCCCGTTATATTCAGCTTCATCAATTCTTGATGAGAGAGACGCGGATGAACAGCATTTCCAACTCCGTCAACGTGCACGTAATTTACTCCGGCGCTACCGTGAGCTGCGGTCGATTGTGCAGTCGCAAGGCGAAGGACGCCTGCCGTCCGCAGAAGTGGAGACTTATCGCAGAGGGGAAAGGCTGGAAGCCTATTTTACCCAGCCGTTTTATGTAGCAGAAGAATTCACAGGGCAAGCAGGGAAAACAGTGCCGCTTGAACAGACACTGTCAGATGTTGCAGCCATAATGGATGGCCGGACAGATGAACAGGATGTAGCGCAGCTTCAATTTATAGGATCGTTGTAAAGGAGCCCAGGCGCTCCTTTTTTTCATGCAAAAAAAATCAGAAAAAGAGGAAAAAAACAGTAAATTTCGGTATGCTTGAAACAAGGAGTGATGACATGTTCAAGAAAGTGACTTTATATACAGATAAGCTTGATGAAGTAAAAGGCTTTTATGAATACCAACTGGGTTTCCGGATTGTTGAAGAAGACGAATCCAGCTTTATGCTGGCAATCGGTGAATCCCAGCTTATCTTCCGCGAATCCGACCGCCCGGCGTTTTATCATTTTGCCTTCAATATACCCGGTAACCAGTTCACTCTTGCCAAAGGCTGGGCAAGTTCGCGCGTGGAATTGAACCGCCAGGAAGGGATGGATGAAATCTATTACGCCAATTTTGATGCGGATGCATTTTATTTTGAAGATCCTGCCGGAAATATCGTCGAATTTCTCGGGCGCCGGAATACCGACAGAATGGGGAACTTCACGGTGGATTCATTGCTGAATATCAGTGAAGTCAGCATTACGACAACGCATGTAGCGGAAGTCGGCAAGCAGATTGAAGATATGGAAATTCCGGTCCGCGGCAATAAAGGCATAGATCCCGGCTCGTTGAATTTTCTTGGGCAGGGAGCGGCGTTTATCCTTCTTGTTGCCCCGAAAAGAACCTGGTATTTCTCGAAGAGGAAGAGTGAGGTCCATCCAGTGTCGATTGAATTGACGGATGGCCGCCAAATCGATATTGATGAAGAAGGGCGCTTCGGTACAGCGGTCCCGGAAAATCCGTTGTCAGACGGTCTTGAGGAAGTGGAGTTTTCAGGTGTCGCCATGCTGAAAACAGATGAAGAATGGGCGATAGCCAAAGGGATGGCGGACCGGGCAAATGATCGGCCGAACGCAGTGAATACCCGTTTCGGCATTGCTTCCGGCTGCAAAATATTCACCGCTGTGGCAATAGCGCAGCTGGTCGAGGAAGGGAAATTGTCATTTGATGATGTCCTCTCCGAACTGCTGCCAGATGAATTCCCGAATTTCCCTGTGACGATCCATCAATTGCTGACGCATACGTCAGGGATTCCAGATTATTTCGATGAGTCCGTCATGGATGATTTTGAAGAACTGTGGCAGGAGCTGCCGATGTATCGGATGAAGAGCACGAGAGACTTTCTTCCCCTATTCAAGGATAAGCCGATGAAGTTCGAACCCGGCGAAAACTTCGAGTACAATAATGCGGGCTTTATTGCGCTCGGCGCGGTGGTTGAGAAGCTGATCGGCAAAGATTTCACCGATGTGATAGAAGAGCGCGTTTTTCAGCGCGCTGGCATGGACAGATCGGGTTATTTCCGATTGGACAGTTTGCCGGCAGAAACGGCAACCGGTTATATAGATGAAGGAACGGCTTGGCGCACCAACCAATACGCTATTCCGATCAAGGGCGGCGCTGACGGCGGCGCTTATACAACGGCCGCGGACATGGCTGTTTTTTGGGAGCGGCTAATGAATTTCAGCCTGCTTTCTGAAGAAGGGACACGCAATTTGCTGAAAGTGCATGCTTCGGATGAGGATGGCCATTACGGCTATGGAGTATGGATAAAAAAAGAGGAAGATGAAATCCTTAAATATCATGTGATGGGCTATGACCCGGGTGTTAGTTTCCATTCTGGATTTTATCCTTCCAACGGCAGCACATTAACGGTATTATCGAATAAAAGCGAGGGTGCCTATGATGTGGTCCGGTTGATCGAACAGGAAAAAATGAACTGACAATCGTAAAGGAGTAGAAGTCCATGAGCGGTAAAAAACTGGCATTATCCATCATATTCGGAACTATAGGTGTAGCCGTATTGATTTTTGTGGTTTTCCAATTATATTTCATGCTGAATTGATAAAAAACAAGAGGTGATCCGCGTAAAACGGATCACCTCTTGTTTTATCAGGCATATTAATGTTTTTCTGAAAATATAATTTAGCTCTATGATCAGTAAAATAAAAATCTGCCTTAAAAACTTTTTTTGGAAATAAAACAAAAAAATGGATTCTTCCGAAGAAGAATCCATTAATATATTTAGATTAAGCTTTTTGTACGTTAGTAGCTTGAAGACCGCGTTGGCCTTGCTCGATATCAAACGTTACTTCTTGGCCTTCGTCAAGAGACTTGAAGCCTTCGCTTTGGATAGCTGAGAAGTGTACAAATACGTCGTCTCCGCCTTCGCGTTCGATGAAGCCGAATCCTTTTTCTGAGTTAAACCATTTTACTTTACCTTGTTCCATGTGTGTTTCCTCCTCGTATGCATATGCATACATTGTATTACTATCCTTGCTCAAATCTTGCAGATGAACATCTGACACTTTTTAAAAGTTATCCGAACAAAAATAATTCTTCCTTAGAATAACACGGCTATATTAAAAATGCAAGCTTTATGTAAAAATTGGGCCTCTAGCTTAAAATTCTATATTTAATTATACTGATAGAACGATTAGTGACAAAGGGGTGGAAAGATGAAGAAGATCATTGTGTGCGGGGTTTCAGCAGGCGCAGGAAAATCGACATTCGCCAGAAAGCTTGGAGAAAAAATCGGAATGCCTGTGCATCATCTGGATTCTTATTATTGGAAAGCGGGATGGGTGGAAAGGGAAAAGGAGGAATTCAGGGACAAGCAGCGACAGCTTGTTAAAGAAGACGCTTGGATCATAGAAGGAAACTATGGCAGTTCCATGGAAATCAGGCTTGCGGAAGCGGATACCTTCATTTATTTGGAGCTGCCCCTGAGAGTCTGTCTTTACAGGGCGCTGAAACGATGGGTGCTGAATTACGGGAAGACCCGTCCGGATATGGCTGAAGGCTGCCCTGAAAAGATGGATAAGGAATTTTTGAAATTCATCGTCACAACCTATGCGGACAGAAAGATTGAGATGCGGCAACGGGCAAAAGATTTTGTTGGCCGCGGCCCTGACCGCAAGTCGATCATTTTGCGGACACAAAAGCAGATAGACGGCTTTTTGAAATGAAACAAAGTTTTATAAAGCAGCATATCAAAATATTATCTTATTTGCGGTAAAATTTAAAATACTCGCTTACACAGGAAAAAATAAATGGTATCATGAAAGTACAAATCTGAACGGTTGGGGGAAGCGGAGATGAAAGTTTTATATGAAGGTACTATCACTCACCAGGTTCTTCGGAAAAAACTGCCTCTGCACATGAAACGGCTTTATCTCGAAGATCTGCCGGCTATTGAAGAAGTACAGGAAGCGGTGGTTGCTGCAATGACAGAAAGAACAGCTTTGCAGCCTTTATCGACAGAAGAATTCCTTTTCATCCTCAATGAACGCGGGCTGATGGTCGGTGCCTATGCTGAAGAGAAATTGATCGGATTCCGAGCATTACTGATCCCTGAAATCGATGAAGAGCATCTCGGCTATGATATCGGATTGTCTGAAGGGGAATTGCCGAGGGTCATTTATCAGGAGATCTCTGCTGTGCTGCCCGCTTTCAGGGGGAATCGCCTTCAACAGAAGCTGGCGGACGTCATCATGAAGGAGTTGCCGAAACTGCCGGGGAATTTCCGGTACGTCTGCTGCACCGTCGCGCCGATGAACATCCCGAGCCTGAAAGATAAATTCACGCAGGACATGTACATCGGCGCCTTGACAGAGAAGTACGGCAATAAAGAGCGGTATGTCTGCGTTAAAGACCTGGAGAATCCGTCAATCGGCTACGAAGATTTTGCGGCGGCCAAACTGGACGACTTCACCAGACAGCATCAATTATTAGATGCCGGATACGTCGGCATCAACTTCCAAATGAAAAACGGCTTCCATGAAATCCAATTTGTAAAACCCATTCTTTAAGTAGAATGGGTTTTTTCTGTTTATTAAATTAAAATTAAACAGCCGATATTGCGCAAAACAGCTCCGCTTTCCTGGGGACTTGCGCTGAGCTAACTCGGACTCGTTCCACTTCGCCCGAGTGGATCTCAGCACTTCGCTCGAACCGGAGTTGGAAAGCCAACTCCGGTTCTGTCTCTGCATCGCTACGCTAGCTTCGAGACATGAAAAGGCGCTGTTCCTCTGGGAGTCTCCGCTGTTTTGCTTCATATCTTTGATTACTTTCTATAAAGGAAATTCATTTAAGTCTGGATTAAATAAGAAAGTAGATAACGTAATTTTACACAGATCCAAAATGCAGCAGCAGGCGGCGAAGCGTAAAGATGTGCTCCTGCATCGCTGCACTGCTTCGTCGCAAAGACTTGTCCTCGCAAGCTTCGGCCAATGTCTTTCCTGCAGGAAGCAGTGACGGCGCTTGCGCCGGAGCGAAGCGAGTCCTGAGACCCCGCAGATAGCGTGAGCTATCGAGGAGGCTCAGGCAGCTCCCTGCGGAACGCGTCCGCATGCAGCGAAATGATGGAAGCATATGATGTTTCTCGACAACCTGAAAAGTCCATCCTTTAAATAGAATGGGTTTTTCTTTTGCTGCAGTAAAAATAATAAATAATTCTGAAACTTCAAGCCTTTATTACCGTATATAAGATAAGATGGAAAAGAGCTACCGGGAATGGGAGGGATTGGAATGGAAATGTTTGGTGTAGAGGTGGAGCAAATTTATATGTACGGCTTGCTGATCGCGGCAGGACTGACTTTACTTTACGTGCTGTTCGGCGATATGGCCGATGCGGGAGAAGGGCTTCCGCTATTGAATCCAGCTGTACTGCTGGCATTTTTCACTTTGTTTTTCGCCAGCGCTTTTGTGCTTGAAAAAGCGGGCGGGCTGAACAGTGCCAGCATCATCCTGATTTCAGCAACAGCAGCTGTAGTGCTGGACTTCCTTCTGTATTTCTTTGTTTTATTGCCATTGAAATCTGCGGAATCCTCGATCGCCTATACCGAAGAATCGCTTCTCGGGCAAGTGGCCAGAGTGATTATTCCGATTCCTGTCGACGGTTATGGCGAAGTGGTGCTGGAAACATACGGCGGCATGATTTCGAAGCGGGCTGCGGGCTATGACAATGAGCCGATTGCGCAGGACGAACAGGTGCTGATCATTGATATCGCTGACGGCACGCTCTATGTAAGGGAATACGAGCCTTTTGTAATAAGAAATAAAAAATAGAAAAACCAGGGGGAAATCAGTATGGAAGTGTGGATCGTTATTGGAGTGGTGGCAGCTATATTACTGGCGTTGATCGGAGTATACATCACAAAATACAAGACGGTGGGACCGGACGAAGCATTGATCGTTACGGGAAGTTATTTGGGGTCGAAAAATGTACATACCGATGATTCGGGTAATCGCATTAAGATTATCAGAGGCGGAGGCACATTCCTGCTGCCGGTGTTTCAGCAGGCGGCGCCGCTCAGTTTATTGTCCAGCAAATTGGAAGTCACGACGCCTGAAGTCTATACGGAGCAAGGTGTTCCGGTTATGGCAGACGGGACGGCAATCATCAAAATCGGCGGTTCCATTTCTGAAATCGCAACAGCTGCAGAGCAATTTTTAGGGAAGTCTAAAGAAGACCGGGAAAATGAAGCGAAAGAAGTTCTGGAAGGGCATCTTCGTTCCATCCTGGGATCGATGACCGTAGAAGAAATTTATAAAAACCGCGATAAGTTCTCACAGGAAGTGCAGCGGGTAGCATCGCATGATTTGGCGAAAATGGGCTTGATCATCGTGTCATTCACCATTAAAGATGTCCGTGATAAAAATGGTTATCTTGATTCGTTGGGGAAAGCACGTATTGCCCAGGTGAAGAGAGACGCGGATATTTCAACCGCCGAATCGGAAATGGAGACGCGCATCAAACGCGCTGAAGCCGGCAAAGAGGCGCAGCGTGCGGAAATCCAGCGCGCGACTGAAATCGCTGAAGCGGAAAAAGAGAATCTGTTGAAAGTGGCAGAATACCGCCGTGAGCAGGACAGTGCAAAAGCCCGTGCCGATCAGGCGTATGAACTGGAAACAGCGCGTTCGAAACAGGAAGTTGTAGAACAGGAAATGCAGATCCGCATCATTGAACGCCAGAAACAGATTGAGCTGGAAGAGAAAGAAATTCAGCGCCGTGAGCGCCAATATGACTCAGAAGTGAAGAAAAAAGCGGATGCTGACCGTTATGCTGTGGAACAGGCAGCCGAAGCTGAGAAGTCGAAACAGCTTGCAGATGCTGATGGGCAGAAATACCGTGTCGAAGCTATGGCGAAAGCTGATGCAGAGAAAGTCCGCTTGGATGGTATGGCGAAAGCTGATTCCCAGCGTGCACAAGGTGAATCGGAAGCGGATGTCATCCGTCTGAAAGGTCTGGCCGAAGCCGAAGCGAAACGTAAAATCGCGGAGGCCTTTGAAATGTACGGCCAGGCGGCTACACTCGATATGATCGTGAAGATGCTGCCGGAATATGCGAAACAAATTGCCAGCCCACTTGCGAATATCGATAAGATTACAGTTGTCGATACTGGCAGCGGTGAAGGCGGCGGCGCCAATAAAGTGACCTCGTACGCGACGAACCTGATGTCGACTCTGCAAGAAACGCTGAAGGAGTCATCTGGAATCGACGTTCGTGAAATGCTTGAGAATATGAGCGGCAAATCGGACTACGCTGCAACTATTGAAAAATTGCGCTACGAATTGGCGGAAAAAGAGACGCCTGTGAAGTAAGCAGAATTTCACATGCATTAAATTGTATGCGAGGAAAATAGTTACATTAAATATTTATAACTTAAACCAGCGACAAAAAGCTTTTGCTTTTTGTCGCTGGTTTTTGGTTTCATGGAACCGCAGAGCGGGAAAAGATAGGCGATATAGTATGAAATTATCATTTATGCTGGATTGTTGCTTCTCTGTCATTTTACAGATTTAATTAGGGTGGGAGTTTTTGGTGGCAATATTATTTGGATGATAAATTCGTGATAAAAACATTTTTTTAAGGAGCACCCTATGAACATACAATTTTCAGAAATACCTCATCTGACGCCTCTTTCCGTAAGCGGACCAGAATCACAGGAAATCACTTCAATCGTTTATAATTCAGTGGAGACGAAAAAAGGATCCGCTTTCTTTTGTGTGACTGGAGAAAATACTGACGGTCATCTATATATCGGGGAAGCGATCGATAAAGGCGCATCGGCCATCATCGGGACTGACAAAGACATGCTTGATCAGTATATCAGCCTGTTTCCTCAAGTGACATTTTTACAAGTGGAAAATTCAAAGGTCGCAATGGCGCACGTTTCGAATCATTTTTACGGCAATTCACAAGACCAGCTGATCAAGATCGGAGTTACAGGCACTAACGGTAAAACCACTACAGCCACCTTCGTTTCCAGCCTTTTTAATCTTTTGGGCATGCCGTGCGGATTTTTGGGCACTACCGGTATATGGTCTTCAGCCGGCAAGCTTGCTTATAAGAAAAGCACGCCAACTACACCCCTCTCTTCTGACATACATAATATCTTTTCACAGCTGGCTTCTCAGGGGGATGTGGCAGCTGCAATGGAAGTCTCATCCATTGCGCTGGATCAGAAAAGGGTGGAAGGCATTGTCTTTGATGTGGCCATCCACACGAATATTTCTGAGGAGCATATGGAATATCATAAAACTTTTACTCATTATCTCCAGTCAAAACTGGAGTTATTCCGTCAGGCGAAATCGGCTGTCATCAATCTGGATGATGCCGGCATGTCTCAGGAGATTTTAGGGATTGCACAGTATCCATGCCTTACATACAGTGCAGACCCGAATTCCGGAGCGGATCTGATTTGGGGGAATTGCAGGACACTGGACGCAGGACTGGTTTTCGATTTGATCTATCAAGGTATTACAAGGCAAGTTCAAGTTCCCCTCTTCGGTGAATATAATGCCGGCAATCTGACAGCGGCGATTGCCGCGGCGTTATTGGCAGGAAAGTCCATTGAAGAGATATTGTCTGTCTTGCCTGACATGCCTCAGGTGGAGGGGCGGTTCCAGGTTCTGCCCGGACCTGAAGGAAGAAAAATCATCCTTGATTATGCCCATACGCCGGTAGCCATTGATCTGGTGTTGAAAGAAGCGAAAAAACTGCCGCATCGCCGGCTCATTGCGTTGATTGCGGGTATCGGGATCCGGGACTTTTCCAAGATGCCGAAAATGGCGAAAGCATCAGAAGGCAAAGCGGACACGATCATCGTAACGGTTGACCATCCAGGGTACAATGATCCCTACGATGTGGTGGATGCTGTAGTTAAAGGTTTTACAGTCCCTTATAAGCAGGAGGTGCTGACGGCTCCATCACGGAAAGATGCCGTAATAGAAGCGTTGAAGGCAAGCGGACCGGAAGACATCGTCCTGTTGTCCAGCGGCTGCATCAACGGAGCGCAAATCATCAAGGGCGAATATATCCCGCATTCGGATGAAGAGATTATTGAGGAATTCTTTTTACAGCAGAATTAATGGGTTTTATACCAGCTTTTCCTTTGGAAAAGTCGGTTCTAGGCTGTGGAAATATAATCTACTTGAATCATTTCGCCGCCTGCTGCTACATTTTGCATCTTTAAAAAAAGGATATACTTCTCTCAGTAAACCAAAATGTCTAACCTCTCTCTTTATAGAAAGCGATTCTGAGATATGGAGTAAAACAGCGAGACTCCCAAGGGAGCAGCGCCCTTTCATGTCTCGAAGCTAGCACAGCGATGCAGGAGCACGGGTTTCAGGAAAGCGAAGCTGATTTGCGGAATGTCGGTTGTTGAAATATATTTTTTTCATAAGACTTAAAGCGGCTTTTCTTATAGATAAGTCGCTTTTTCATGTTTTTTTGTGTTTAATAGAAGAGAAGGTTTAATTAGACATAAGAATTGGAGTGAATGGAATGCAATATCGTACAGAGAAAGACACCATTGGTGAAATTCAGGTTGAAGCCGACAAAATGTGGGGAGCTCAGACACAGCGCAGTGTCCAGAACTTTGCGATCGGCACTGAGCGTATGCCGCATGAAGTGGTAATTGCGTTTGCCCAATTGAAAAAAGCGACAGCGAAAGCGAATCATAAGCTTGGGAAATTATCTGAAGCGAAGATGAAAGCGATCGAAACTGCAGCCAATGAAGTAATCGAAGGCAAATGGAATGACCATTTCCCATTGGTTGTCTGGCAGACAGGCAGCGGAACGCAGTCGAACATGAATATGAACGAAGTTCTGGCGCGCCGCGGAAACGAAATTTTAGCGGAACAGAATTCAGAAGAAAAACTTCATCCAAACGATGATGTGAATATGTCCCAAAGTTCGAATGATACCTATCCGACAGCTATGCACGTTGCGGGCGTATTGGCTGTAACCGAAACATTGATCCCGGCTGTTCAGAAATTGAAAGCGACTTTGGCTGAGAAATCGGAGAAATTCGATGACATCATTAAAATCGGCCGTACGCATCTTCAGGATGCAACACCGTTGACATTAGGCCAGGAAATCAGCGGATGGAAGCATATGCTGGAGAAAAGTGAGCGTATGATCAGCGAAAGCGTAAATTATATGCGTGAGCTGGCTATCGGCGGTACAGCGGTAGGGACAGGCATCAACGCAGATCCGAAATTCGGCGGCTATGTGGCGGAATTCATCGAGGAAGCTGTTGGCACCGAATTCACTTCAGCTGAAAATAAATTCCATGCACTGACAAGCCATGACGAGATGGTTTATACGCATGGAGCTATCAAAGCGCTTGCGGCGGACGCGATGAAAATCGCCAACGACGTACGCTGGTTGGCAAGCGGACCACGCAGCGGCATCGGCGAAATCACGATTCCGGCAAACGAACCAGGAAGCTCCATCATGCCTGGTAAAGTCAACCCGACACAAAGTGAAGCATTGACAATGGTGGCTGCACAGGTAATGGGGAATGATGCGACAATCGGTTTCTCCGCGAGCCAGGGGAATTTTGAGTTGAACGTATTCAAACCGGTAATCGCGTATAACTTCCTGCAATCTGTCCGCTTATTGGCAGACAGCTTGGTCAGCTTCAACGATCACTGTGCAGTCGGCATTGAAGCGAATCTGGATGTTATCCAGAACCATGTGAATAATTCATTGATGCTTGTCACTTCGTTGAATCCGCATATCGGCTATGAAAAAGCGGCGGCGATTGCCAAACAAGCTCATAATGAAGGCTCGACACTGAAAGAATCTGCTGTGAAGAGCGGACATCTGACAGCCGAGCAATTCGACGAATGGGTTAAACCAGAAAACATGGTTGGCAAATAATTATAGATTGGAGCGGCCGGAACCCTTTCCGGCCGCTTTTTATGTTCAGGGGAAGATGAAAGGGTTTATTCCCTGGCTGTCGAAGTTTATTAAACAGGTGAGAATTTAAGGAAGAGGTGCATTATGCAAAAAACATTTGTGATGTCATGGAGCGGCGGTAAGGATTCCGCGCTTGCGTATTACCGGGCAGTGCTGGATGGCAATGTCCCGGTGGCTCTGCTGACGATGTTCGAGGAAGACGGTTCGAAATCGAGGTCGCATGGCCTGCCGTCCGAAATACTGGAAGCGCAGGCGGAACGGATGGGGATGCCACTGGAAATCGGAAAGGCGGACTGGAGTGATTATGAGAAGGAATTCATACGTGTGTTAAAGAATTTCAAAAGTGAAGGCATCGATATGGGAGTCTACGGTGATATCGATCTGGAGGATCACCGGGCCTGGGTGCAGAAAGTCAGCGCGGAAGCGGATGTCGGCGTCAGCCATCCGCTATGGGGAGAACCCCGGCGCAAGCTGTTGGAGGAATTGATAAGGGAAGGATTCAAAGCCGTGATTACGGTAGTGGATACGGCGCGGATGGATCCGAAATTCCTCGGCAGGGAATTTACGATGGAATTGATCGAAGAGCTTGAGGCATTCGGAATCGATGCATGTGGTGAAGAAGGGGAATTCCATACAGTCATAATCGACGGACCGATATTTGTCGAAGCGGTTCCTGTAGTGTTCGGCCAAGTGATCGAGGCTGGACAGCACCGGATTTTGGAAGTGAAACTTCAATAAGAGGAGTGGAAGCCATGATTCAATTTGTAGGAGTTGAGGAGATTCATATTCGCCAGATGTCCGCTTTATTGGCAAAAAGGCATGAAGAAGAACGGAAAGTATTTCCTTATTTGCCGCAGGTTTTCGAGGAGATTGACGAAGCCGAATCCGTGATCCGCCGCCAGCTGGAAAAGCCGTATGTCAGCGGCATCGCAGCGGTAAGAGGAATCGACGTCATCGGCTACCTTTTATACGAATTCAAGGAAGACACCGACCGTGGCCGGTATGTCCATATTGGCTATGAATCCATAGCCATCAGCGATAAAGAGCATCCGAGCCTGCTGCGGCTGCTGTATGCGGACGCCGGGGCGGAATGGGTTAAACATGGCTATTTCACACATGTGCTCATGATTCCGTTAGGGCAGCGATTATTGTTTGACCAATGGCTGGAACAGGGATTCAGTTACGAACAGAAATATGCCGTCCTGTCTTTGGAGGAATTTGAAGCCGGGGAGAAAGATGTGCCCGGCAACTTGAGAATCCGGAGAGGCAAGCAGGAAGATGCGGAACTGCTGAAAAAAGTGGCTTTATGGAATGGCATACATCAGGCTGCCGCCCCGTCCTGGCTGCCGATTACCAAAGAAACGATGGAAGCTGTCAAACGCAGTTACATGGATTTATCCGAGGATAAAGAAGCGTATCTGTGGATCGCGGAACTGGGTGAACGCGTCGCTGGGTTCCATGTCTACTTCAGGAAAGAAGAAGGGCTGAGCCTGTCCGTGCCCAGGAACTGTGCCGTGTTGCCGGCAGCTTCCACAAATCCGGATCTGCGGGGGAAAGGCATCGGCCGGGCGCTCGCAAATCACTGCTTTACGGAACTGAAAGAGGAAGGGTTCGATTATATTTATGCGGATTGGCGCACGCCCAACCAACTGGCTTCCTATTTTTGGCCGCGGCTCGGTTTTGAACCGTTCATGGTGAGGATGTCGCGAAAAATAGATTCAAGGATTGCCTGGGCGCATGGTGAATGATATCTTTCGCGAAATCCTCAACAAATAATTATAAATTTAAATGAAGCAGTTAATTTTCGGAGAAATGGGGTAAAAATAGAGAGGACTATATATATGAGGGGGATTCAATGAATAAAGAGAAATTAATTGATTACAAGATTTTCATACCGGCTATACTGATCATTGTCGCAATCAGTATACCGCTTGCGCTTTACGAAACCAGATCGCTGAATTTGCTGAATTCCATTTTCAACACAATAGTGGAAGTCTTCAGTTGGGGATATCTCTGGTATGGGGTGCTGCTGGTGGCGGCAGCCTTATTTTTCTCTTTCTCAAAATACGGAAAAGTGGTTTTAGGAAATCCGGAAGAAAAACCGCAATTTTCCCTTTTTGAGTACGCGTCCATTCTGATCGCTATGGGAATCGGTTCAACCATCATGCGTACCGGTATGCTGCAATGGACTTCAGTTGCGAACAACCCACCGGCCGGAACCGAAGTGGGATCTCCTGAAGCGATTCTAATGGGGAATGCTTACAGCATGTTTCTTTGGGGATTTCAGGTTTTTGCAATTTTTGTGATGATAGCTCCGGCAATGGCTTACATACTGCACGTGAAAAAGCGGCCGATGATGCGCATTTCAGAAGCCGCCCGGATTATTCTTGGTGACAAGCTGACAGATGGATGGGCGGGAGTCATCCTCGACATCCTGTTCCTGCTGAGTATCTTAACGGGTGCGGCGGTGACGCTTGGGCTTGGTGCACCGATTGTTACATATAATCTTGCTGCTCTTTTAAATATCGAAGTGACATTCGGACTTACTCTCGCAGTCACAGTGGTATGGGTGCTGCTATTCTCAGCCAGCGCATATTTGGGTATAGAGAAAGGGATTAAGCGTCTGAGCACTTTCAATATTTACTTGGCTGGCGCATTCGGCCTGTTTATCTTACTCGCCGGCCCTGGTGTTTTCATCATGAATTATTTTACAGACAGTATTTCTTTCCTGTTGGGGAATTATCTTAACTTCTCGTTGAATACGGATTCGGTATATCAAGGGGTGGCTTCGCATATTCAGAGCAATACGGTGTTCTGGTTTGCCTACAGCGCAACATGGGCCATGCTCCACAGCGTTTTTGCGGCGAAAATCTCAAGAGGCCGCACGATTAAGGAAATGATTCTTACGTATTTGCTGGCACCCACTTTAATGTCCTGGATTGCTACTGGCGTGTTGGGAGGCCTGGGTGTCCACAGACATCTGACCGGCCAGCTTGATATCTTAAGTTTAGTGCAGGATGAGGCCCGGATGTCAGCCATCCCGCAAATACTTGGGACTTTGCCGTTGAGCGGCATTGCAGTCACTATATTCATCTTCGTATCATTGATATTCCTGACAACGACACTCGATTCGACGACATATACAATCGCTGCATACACAAGTACGAGGGATATGAGTAAATTCGAACCGCCGAGAGTCCTTCGCTTGATCATTGCCGCTATTATTACGGTGCTTGCACTCGTCTTGATGCGCATTGGCGGGTTGGCGCCTCTGGAAGTTATTTCGGGCCTTATGGGGCTTCCGATAATCCTGATAACGTTCCTCATGATTTTTGCGGCGAAAAAAATGATCGATGTGGACGAGGCATGGAAGTATAATGTCAGAAGAAAAAGATAATAATCGCACTCAGAGACCGGGCTTCTGTCCGGTCTTTTCTGTTGGCCAACCATAAGGGTTATTTGTTTACATAGAGTCTGGATGTGATACAATTACGACCATTATGATTGAAAGGGGAATAAATTTTGACTAAGAAAATGCTATTAAGCCTGTTGATCGGTGCCTCAGTCATGGTGACAGCGGCATGCGGCAATGAGGATGACAATACGAACGAAGAAGAAACAGCAACAGAGGAACAAGCTGCGGAAGAAAATGGTGAAACAGCTGAACAGCCGGAAATGCCGGAGCCTGATCTTGAAGGCGTACCGGACGTTGTCGCTGAAGTGAACGGCGAAGAAATCATGAAAGAGGAATTTGAAAATGCATACGTTGGCCAGTTCCAGCAAATGGCTATGCAGGCACAAATGTCCGGCCAGGAAGTTGATCAAGCGCAATTGAAAGGCCAGATCGCTGAAAGTCTGGTCAGCCAGAGACTGTTGGTTCAGGAAACTGAAAAACGTGAAATCGAAGCTTCTGAAGAAGAAGTCAATGAAACTTTAACTGTGTTGGCTGAACAAAACGGCATGGCGTCATCTGATGAATTTTTAGCCGCTCTTGAAGAGCAGGATCTTTCAGAGGAAGAAGTCAGAGACCAGGTTTCGTCACAAGTGAAAGTGGATAAATTGATCACTGAAGAAACAGGGGACACTGAAGTTTCAGAAGAAGAAATCCAAGAGTTCTATGATCAAGTGAAAGCGCAGCAGGAAGAAATGGGCGGAGAAGAAGTGCCGCCGCTTGAAGACATCCAGTCAGAACTTGAAGCACAGCTGTTGCAGCAAAAAGAGAATGAAGCAGTACAGACATTAGTAGCGGAACTTCGAGAAGGCGCGGAAGTTACGGTCAATATCTAATGAATAATTAAGAACCAGGCCCCAAAATGGGACCTGGTTCTTTTTTGTCTTTCTGTATTTAGATCGTATCGGCATTTTGGATCAGGTTCAAAAATTGCTTCGTCCGTTCTTCTTTCGGATGATCGAAAATTTCCTGCGGTGTACCGCGTTCAATGATGCGGCCTGCATCCATGAACAGGACTTCATCCGCTACGCCTTTGGCAAAGCGCATTTCGTGCGTGACGACTACCATGGTCATTCCTTCTTGAGCAAGTTCTTTCATTACCTGCAGCACTTCACCGACAAGTTCCGGATCGAGTGCGGAAGTAGGTTCGTCAAAGAGCATCACTTTCGGTTCGAGCGCCAGGGCGCGGGCAATGCCGACGCGCTGCTGCTGGCCGCCGGAAAGCTGGAAAGGATATTCATTCATTTTTTCTTTCAGTCCGACTTTTGTCAGTAATTCTTCCGCTTTCGCACGTGCTTCAGCCCGGTCGATTTTCTGTACAGTGACGGGACCTTCCATGACATTTTCCAAAGCGGTCATATGCGGGAAGAGGTTGTAATGCTGAAAAACCATAGCGGATTGTTTTCTGAACTCCATTATTTGTTTCTTTGGCAAAGGCTTCGAAAAATCAGCCATATGGCCGTCGATGGCCACTGTTCCAGCGGTAGGCGTTTCCAGGATATTCAAGCAGCGAAGGAATGTCGTCTTGCCGGAACCGGATGGACCGATGACTACGACAGCCTGGCCCTTTTGCACGTTGAGGTCTATGCCTTTTAAAACTTCGAGGTCCCCGAAGCTCTTATGCAGATTATTTATGGCAATCATAGGAATCTCCTTTCTGAATTTATTGGGATGAAATTAAGCTTTTGATACATAACGGTCGAAACGATTTTCCAGACGTCCCTGCACCAGTGAGAGAAGGAAGCAGAAAATCCAGTAAAGCAGGCCAGCCTGTGAATACAAGAGCAGGAATTCATAGTTGAAAGCAGCGATTTCCTGTGCTCGGCGGAACATCTCCGTTACGAGGATGAACGACGCAAGAGATGTATCCTTCACTAAACTGATGAATGTATTTGATAAAGGCGGTATGGAAACCCGCGATGCCTGCGGAAGGATGATCCGCTTTAATGCCTGGCTGTATGACATGCCGATTGTGTTGGCGGCTTCCCATTGGCCTTTCGGGATCGACAGGATCGCCGCCCGGATGACTTCGGAAGCATAGGCCCCGACATTCAGGGAAAAACCGAGTATGGCTGCTGTAAAAGGTTCCAGTGTAATGCCCACAGTCGGCAGCCCGTAAAACAGGATGGACAATTGAACCAGTAAAGGCGTCCCGCGGATAATGGAAACGTAAATCCGCGCGACGATTTGAAAGAACTTCACTGTGGAAATGCGGGCCAATGCCGTCAGCGTAGCCAAAATTAGTCCGATTGTGAATGAAATCAAAGTCAAAGGAATCGTGTACTGAATTGCTCCCTCCAACAAAGGAAGGAACGATGACTGGGCAATGTCCAGCAACCGTTCCAACCTTTCGGGATTTGTGAAAATACTATTCAAGTACATTTTCGCCAAACCATTTCTGTGAAATTTCATCATATGTGCCGTCTTCGATCATATCCGCAAGTGCTTTGTTTACTTCATCTACGATAGCGCCGCTGTCTTTTCTGAATTGCAGTCCGCTTTTAGAAGCGTCATCCGATTCATCAGCGATCTGGATTGGTGCATCCGGGCGCTGGTTCAAGAAGTCCAGTACAGAAATTTTATCGTTTACAGTTGCGTCTACACGGTCTGATACCAATAATTCGATAGCCTGGTTGAATCCTTCAACACCTGTCAGTTCAGCGCCGTACTCTTTCGCGATATCCGCGTAGTTGCTTGTCAGCGACTGAGCAGAAACTTTACCTTCCAAATCTTCAAATGATGTAATTTCTGTTTCATCTTTGCTTGTCACCAAGACAGCTGCCGAAGTGATGTATGGATCTGAAAAATCGTAGCTCTCCAAACGGTCTTCACGGATGCCGACCTGGTTTGCCACCATATCGAAGCGTCCGGAATCCAAACCTGCGAACATTCCATCCCATTGTGTTTCAAGGAATTTTGCTTCCACGCCAAGACGCTCAGCTACTTCACGCGCTATTTCAACATCGAAACCTGTCAATTCACCGGAATCATCGTGGAAGGTGAATGGAGGATAAGTTCCTTCAGTTCCAACCAGCAATGTGCTTTCTTCCTGTACTTTCGCCAGTAAATCCTCAGATGAACCTGTTGCTTCCTGGTTCTCTTCAGTTGTTGCATCTTCTGATGAATCTCCGCAAGCGGCAAGCAATAGAACTGCTCCGAGTAACATCAAAATGAATAAAAGTGATTTCTTCATAATTTATCTCCCCTAATTCTTATAGTTTTTGTCGGCATTAAAAGTTTGGCTGTTTGAGTATAGCATCTTGTTCAGTTCCGCTCAATTAAAGAATCTTCAAAAAGCAAAAAAATAAGAAGCTTCCCCTGATTGGAGAAGCTTCTTGACTATATTATTGGCCGATATTCTCGAGCGCCTGTTTAACAGTACTGAACGCATTCGCAGATGAAATTTTGATATTGCTGTTGATGGCGACTTGAACAAGTTCCGGGCGCAGACCGGTGATGAGGACGTTTATGCCCATTATCCGAAAAACACTGCCGATCTGGTGCAGCGATTCCGCGACGTGGCGATTGATTGTCAGCACACCAGAGAAATCCAAAATCACATAATCGACATTCATCGCGGCAATTTTGGGTATGGCCGTATCCATGATGAAGGCAGCCCGGTCTTCATCAATATAGCCGATCAGTGGAATCACTACGACTTCATCGCGGATAGGAACGATCGGTGCTGACAGTGAAATCAGTTCTTCCTGCAGTTGTTGTCTCGATTGTTGGGATAGTTCTTCAAATGCAAAGACAGTTTCATTGAGGCTGACATCAAGAATCTGATTGATCCCTTTTAATACATTTGCCGTATCCTTTGTAGAAAGTCCGATATCAAGGCTGATGCGGGTCACTGTTTCTGTGGCTATATCACGCGTCAAAGGATAACGCACGATGATATCAGAAAGTTTGCCTTCGCTGCTTACTTGCATTTGAGCGTTATTCTTACTCCATTCGATTAAATGCTCCGGTATAAAGTTCTCATCTTCATTTTTCAACGATTCACTGTAAAAGCCCAATAACTTTACATACATGGACAAAGCCATCTCTTTTTCCTCTTCTGATATTACCGATTCGCTGTGGTCTACCACATATTCGACTATTTCTCTGGAAATTGAATGAGCGTTTTCAGAGATATAAGAGGAAAACTGATCGACATTTGACATATCCTTCACACCTTTGCTTGAATTCATAATTCAAGTATAGCCTAAATATGTAAAAGACGGACTTGAATCAGCAGTATTTACTGGCGATTTATTGACAATTAGAGAAAACCGCGAACAGAAAGTCCTTTTCTGTTCGGGGTTATGGAAATATCTGAATTATTCTTTACGGAACACCCAGGCGCGCTGAGCTACAAATCCGAATATGAAGAGGATCGTATCCACCAGCACCTTTAGGACAACTTCGCCGCGTCCCAGCCATTCTGCGTACAGTAAATGGACAGAGCCCGCGGAAGTCAGCATGATGAAGGCGGCCAAAGCGAAATAGCGGATTAACGATTTTCTGGATCCCTGCTTAAAGACCTTATTTCTATTGATGTAGTAATTGAATAAGGAGGACAGGATACGGGCGGCGATAGTAGCTATTATGATGAACAATTCTGGTGCCGGATCCCTGAGCAATTGGATGAACATCCAATATAACGCGATGTCGAGCACAAAGGATGCTCCCCCTGATAAGCCGTAGAAGATAAAGATCTTGTAAATATGGAAAGAATCTCTTAAAGGATTGAAATGCGAAGATTTATTGTCATCAATATAGACGGTTTCAATCGTCACTTCGGTCACTTCAATTTCATTTTTCCGCAATGCGGCAAGGACATTCATCTCATATTCGAAACGTTCGCCGTTGACCTCCAATAATTGCGGGAGGTATTTTACTGGAATTCCCCGTAAACCGGTTTGGGTGTCAGTGAGCACTGTTCCGGTCGACAGCCTGAACAACAGGCGTGTGAAGCGATTGCCGAAACGGCTTCTGAACGGGATGTCTTTTTTGCTGAAATCACGGGCGCCAAGAACGACTTTGTCCGGCGTTTCCTCCATTCGCTTAGATAATTTCACCATATCACCGGCCAAATGCTGGCCGTCCGCATCCGCAGTTATGACGGCGTCAAAAGGAAGCTCATGTGTAAGTATGTATTGAAAAGCGGTTTTCAGGGCGCGGCCTTTCCCTTGGTTGGAGGCATGCTTTAATACCGTTACTTCTGTATGTGCCTTCAGTGAATTGAAAATAGACGCAAATTCCTTGCCGCTGCCGTCATCGACGACAATGATCTGTTCAAATCCCGAGCTGATGATCTTCTCGACAGTATTGAGGCATTTTTGATCTGGTTTGTATGCTGGAATAATGATAGCGAATTGATCCACGTACGACCTCCTTTCCGGTCCTGCTGAATCGCAGAGAACACCCCGATTTGTGAATCGTCCATATAGTTAAGTTAAACGCTGATTTAAATACGTATATATATATAAGATTACCCAAGCGCGAATGCTTTCACACAGCATCTTAAGGAAATCTTCAGAAACCTGCTTCATAATTATTAAGATTTTCTTCCTATACTGATGTTATCAGTGAAAGGGGAATAAAGAATGATAAAAATAAAAGATTTACAGCATCATTTTAAAATAGGGAAAAAAGGGAATGAACGGCATGTGCCGGTGTTAAAAGGTGTCACACTGGAAGTGGGAAAAGGAGAAATAGTCGCGATCCTGGGCAAAAGCGGCTCGGGGAAATCGACTTTGCTCCACATACTGGCAGGGTTTATGTCGCCTGAAACAGGATCCGTCGTGGTCAATGGCCAGGAAACCGCTGCTTTAAAAGAATCGCAGCAAGCGAGCTTCCGATTGGAAAACTTCGGTTTCATCTTTCAGAATTTCCAATTGATGCCCGGCTTGAGCGCTTTCGAGAATGTCGAATTGCCTTTAAAGATCAAAGGGATGGCTGAAGCGGAACGCAAAATGAAAGTGCAGAAACTGCTGGAGAAAGTAGGGCTCGAAGAAGTGGCTGGCCATTATCCGAACGAACTTTCCGGCGGACAGCAGCAGCGCGTCAGTATCGCACGGGCTCTGATAACGGATGCGCCGATCATCCTGGCTGATGAGCCGACCGGAAGTCTGGATTCGGAAACGGAAAAAGAGATTTTATTGCTGATTCAATCGTTGAATAAAAAACTGGGTTTGACGTTCGTCATCATCACACACGACGAAGAAGTGGCAGCGGTAGCTGACCGTCAATACCGTCTGCACGACGGCGAATTAGTGAAAGGGGAGCAGCGCCATGCAGTTTAAAGATCAGATCGACTTTATCAGACAGCATATGAAACGCAATAAACTGCGTGTCGCTACAACGATTCTGGCTGCGACAATGGGCTGCGCTTTTCTGATTGTCCTGGCCTCAGTGGGCTTTGGCCTGCACCAGACCATCACGGATGATGTCCTGGACAATAATATGGTGACGCAAATTGAAGTGGCAGGTAAAACGGATGGGGAAACAGAAATTGCTCCAGCCGACATACCGGATGCGGAACTTCAGCAGATCAAGGAAATGGAACATGTAATAGCGGTGGTGGAACGCAACCAGCCTGAAGCGGAAACACAGATTGTGATTGGCGATCGCAGTACATATTCCCAGGTTGTGCTATCCAGTATGGAAGAAGAACAGAAGGCGGGATTCGCTCTTTCCGAAGGTAAGATGCCGACTAAAGCTGAAGAAGTCATAGTCGGCTACCATATGGCGGAACGATTGCGGACAGAAGCGGAAATGGAAAAGGAAGCCAACGGCGAAGAGGTAGGTGGATTTGCCGGGAGCCTGATCGGTCAGACCGTGGAACTGGAACTGACGCCATTCGCGGCTGAAGGCGAAGAAAAAGCGGAAACATCGACATGGGAATTTGTTGTAACAGGCATTGCCAAAGAACCTGCAAAGGACTGGATGACCGATGTTACATTTTACGCCGACAGTTCTTGGGGGCCAATCTTCAATGAAGAATTGGGTCTGGAGGAAGGCTACAAGAATATCTTGGTATATGCTGATGAGCTGCAGAATGTCGGGGGAATCACAGATGCTTTGAAAGAGGAAGGTTATTACGTCTATTCCGTAACGGAAGAGTTGGGGACGATGAATGTCTTCTTTACCGCATTGAAAGCCGGTCTCATTTTCGTAGGTACGATTGCGGTTCTGATCGCTTCCATCGGTATTTTCAACACGATGACGATGGCGGTCACAGAACGGACGCGTGAAATCGGAGTCATGAAAGCGATCGGCGCACAGCCGAAATTGATCCGTAAATTATTCCTTATGGAAAGTGCGGCAATCGGTTTGATCGGTACAGCTTTGGCTGTCGCTATTTCCTACGGCATCAGTATACTCGCGAACTGGCTGGTTCCGATCATTGTTCTGAGCTCGTTGGGCGAAGAGGATGCCGGCGGAATTTCGATTGTCATCTCCACAATTCCGTGGCAATTGGTCGTAATTGCATCTGCTATCAGCATCGGGGTGGCGATGGTGTCAGGCTGGCGGCCGGCACGAAAAGCGACACAGATCGATATCATTCAGGCATTGAGACAGGAAATGTAATAGGATAAAAAGAAAAGCGTGTTCCCTGTTGGGAGCGCGCTTTTTGCTGTTAGTCGACTACTTTAAAATCGATTTCCGCATATATTTCGTAATTTGTTTTATTGCCGTCAGGCGCTTCAGTGTAAAAATCAGCATAGCCTTCAACTGCATAATAGCCTGCCGGGAATTGTTTGTTCATTATATTTTGAGTGAATTTGATATAATCGTCGTCCTCCTGATCGCTGTAGCCGCCGCTGCCAGCATATTGTCCGGGAAGAGGCTCCCCTTTCGTCAGGGTTGTCGTTATCAAAGGTTCTTCCATTCCGTAATGAATTTCATAGTCTCTTGTCTTTTCCTCCATTGGGAAGTGGAAAGGGGAAGCGGCATGGTATATATCGATGGTTTCCTGATCGCCGGTATATTCGAGTTCGGCATAAATCTCTACAGGGCCGCCGCTCACATATTCTTCTTTTTCAGAAACAAGGCGGTAAATGAAATCTCCTTCGGCTGCTTCAGCCTCGGTGGTTTGAACTGTATATTCCATAACATTTGAAGCTGGATCTCCATTTGCGTCTTCTTCCGCCGTTCCGCATGCGGCCAGTAGCAGGATTGACAGAAGCAACAGGAAATATAAAAGTCTTTTCATTGAAATGCCACCCCTCTTTACTGAATAAGACGTTGTGGCGGGGAAAAGAGTTACACTCATTCTTCCATCGCATCTTCCGGACGCCAGCCCTTCTGCAGCTCGCGGATCGATAATCCGAAAGTCATTTCAAGATGGGGGTAATCCTTGAACCGGCTCCAATCCCCGCCCCAGTCGAAGCCGAGGCCTTTGCCGATTTCAGCCACTTCGAACCAGTCGGACCGGCTGTTGCCGTTATCGTCGCGTTCAATATCCCAGACGACCGAACCGTCGTCGAGCTTCAAAGCGAAGTCGATGGCGAGCCCGTAATTATGATAGGATTCGCCGGGCTCCGCGTGAGTCACGATATTGCCGTCTGAAGTCCGGCCTTGCTGGTGGAGGGCACCCTGTTCCTCGAACGATCGGAATCCGTCTGTGATGACAATATCGATTCCGATCTCTTCGGCCGCCTCCCCCAGTTCGCGGCTCCTTTCCGCCACAATCGGATGCAGGGAATCAGGCAATGGACGGGATTCCAGTTCTTCACGGAATTCAATTTCCCGCTGAATCCAAAGGAACAAAAAACCGCCAAGCAGTAAAAGAAAAAGTATAGTAAATGCGGTTTTTGCGTTTTTCAATATCCTTCACCTCTTATAGGTTTCATTTTAGCAAAAATCGTTGGAACAGTATCCTCTGAAAGAATTTGGTACGATAGAAGCAACAACATTAAGGAGGAATACATATGGTGATCGAGTTGATGAAATCGCACGCTTCAGTGCGTGATTATAAAGAAAAGCAATTGACAAGAGAAGAAGTGGAAGAACTGATCGGAGCGGCGCAATACGCGGCAACTTCACATTTCGTCCAGGCATATTCAGTGGTTTGGGTGACAGATCCGGAGAAACGCCGGAAACTTGGTGAACTCTCGAAAAACGCGAAGCAGATGGAAGGCGCCGGTGCGGTGTTCCTGATGTGCGCGGATTACAACCGTTTGAAGCATGCCGTTGAAATGCAAGGGGAGTCGATAGTATTCGATCAGGCTGAAAACCTGTTGGTCGCTGTTACGGATGTGGGCTTGCTGGCGCAGAATCTGGCACTTGCAGCGGAATCGAAAGGATACGGCATCTGCTATATCGGCGGCGTCCGCAATAATATGGAAGCAATCAGCGAGCTGGTTGGCTTGCCGGAAGGCGTTTTCCCCGTGTATGGTTTGACGGTCGGTGTACCGAATGAAAGCAACGGCGTGAAACCGCGCCTGCCGGTGGAAGCGATTCTGCATGAAAATGATTACGACGAGAAGAAATACGAAACAATTTTGCCGGAATACGACAAGAGCATCCAGGAATATTACGGCAGCCGCGGTTCCAATCAAAAGACAGCGACTTGGTCTCAGCAAATGGCTAATTTCCTGAATAAACCGCACCGACCGGATATTAAAGAGGTGCTGGCGAAAAAAGGATATAGTTTTAAATAATTCTCGAAGGAGGGCGATAAGATGAAACTTGCGATATTCGGAGCAACGGGCAGAGTCGGGAGCGAAATTCTGAAACGCGCTTTGGAAGACGGACATCAGGTCACAGCGCTGCAGCGTTCCCCCAAACTCGACAAACACCCGAACCTTGAAACGGTATTCGGCAATGTAAGGGAAGGGAAAGATATTGAACGCACGGTAGCCGGGGCGGATGCGGTATTCAGCGCGTTGGGAACTGATAAGACGACCACTATAACGGATGCTTTGCCGTTCATCATCGAATCGATGGAACGGCATGGCATCCAACGGATTATCACGATCGGGACAGCTGGTATCTTAAATAGCCGGCTTGAAGAAGGCAAGCTCCGCTACCAGGGCGGCGACTCGAACCGCAAATTGACTTTCGCAGCCGAAGAGCATGAAAAGGCTTATCGCCTGTTGGAGAAATCCGGCCTGGAATGGACGATCGTCTGTCCGACATATCTGCCGGACGGCGAAGCGAAAGGCGGCTACCGCGTCGAAAAAGACTTCCTGCCTGAAGATGGCAAGGAAATCAGCACCGGTGACACCGGGGAGTTCGCCTATCAGCAATTAGGGGATTCCACTTTTGTCCGGAGCCGTGTCGGTATAGCTTATTGATGACGGAACAGCCTGCAATTTTGGGCTGTTTTTATTTACGCCCAACTTTGGTTGGAATACGCCCAACTTCGCTCGAAATACGCCCAACTCGCTAAAACAGCCGAAAAAAACCGCTCAGGCAGTAAGTGCCTGGGCGGTTTTTGGATTTCGGTTTTATTATGCTGTGACATCCCGTTTGCCGAATGTCAGGTAGCTGATCGCCATGAAAATGATGAAATACACAATCAGCACAATCACGGACATCGTCATCGTAATATCTTCTACCGGTATGAAGCCTGTATAATATTGCGTCAGGTCTGTGTGCGTAAAGAGGTAGTATTTGACGATTTCGTAATCTGCCAGCAGGAAAACTGCCTGGATACCCGTGAACATCAGGAAGATCGACAAGCCGATGGCAAGCGAGCTGGAGCGGAAAACGGTGCCCAGCATAAAGGCGAATGTGCCGATGATCCAGACGCTCGCGAAACTGAGTGCCAGCATTTTAAGACCTTCCAGCCAGAACGATCCTTCAACGACTTCGGACCCGTTCCACGTGAGGAATGTGCCGTCACCGATGCCGAAAAAGATCAATCCAGCGAGTGCGGTGACGATGAATAATACAATCGCCAGCAGAATCGCATACAACATCGTTGTAATATATTTTGAGGTTAAAATCTTCCAGCGTTTCACCGGACGTGTCAGCAGCATCTTGATGGTGCCCTGTGAAAACTCGGAAGCCACAATGCCGCCGGCGATAATGACCGTGAACAATGTGACAATTGACATCATAATATGCGATTCGATGACGCCTTGCTGCATGCTGTCGTATTCATAAGGAGGCAGATCATTCTCGAGGCGATGCTCGGAAATGGCCACTTCACCTTCGTAATACTCGCGCTGCGCATCACTCAGCTCAGTGTTCTCCAGCATGCTCATATTATAAGCCAATTCATTGGTCTCAACTTCTTGCCAGCTTTCGGGATTTTCGATAGGCATTGCAGTGTTCACCCATTTGGTGATGCCTGCAGTTCCGAACAATATAACCGCCAGTAAAATGACCATGATCCAGGAGGACTTGCGGCTCCATAATTTCATCCATTCATTTTGTATGAGCTTGAGCAATGTCTCCACCTCCTGTCATTTCGAGGAATTGATCTTCCAAAGTCGCCTTGAAAGGCTGTACCGCAAAAATTGAAATGTTTGCATTCACGAGGATCTTAACAGCCCCCGGAATATGTTGCGCCTCTGTTTCGACCAATAATCCGTCTTCAAATCGGGAAACGGGAAATCCGATGCCGCTCAGTATTTCTTCCGCTTCAGCCAGAGGTTCAACTTTAAAGAGGAAGCGGGACTGCTGAAGCTCTTTGACATTTTTGATATCGATCAATTCCCCGTTCTGGATAACGGCGATCCGGTCGCATAATAATTCGATTTCCGACAATAAATGGCTGGAAACGAAAACAGCGACGCCGTTCTCACGCGCAATTTTCTGCAGATATAACCGGAACTCCCGGATGCCCGCGGGATCGAGTCCATTCGTGGGTTCATCGAGAATCAGGAATTTCGGGTCATGCAGGAGGGCCTGGGCCAAACCGAGTCGCTGCCGCATGCCGAGGGAATACGAACCGACTTTTTCATTGATGCGGTTTTTCATGCCGACCTGATGGACCACTTCATCAATCCGTTTCTTTGAAATGCCTTTATGCATTCTCGAAAAATGGAGCAGGTTCTTATAACCGGACATGTATTTATACATTTCCGGATTTTCGACGATTACGCCCACTTTTTCAATGCTCTCTTCAAAACTGTGCTTCACTGATTTTCCGTCGATCAGCACATCGCCTTCAGACGGCTTCATCAGGCCGACCATCATCCGGATCGTCGTTGTTTTACCGGCTCCGTTCGGTCCCAGAAAACCCGTAATCTGGCCTTTGTACAAATCGAGATCCAAGTTCTTGATAATCCTCTTGCTGCCGATTGTCTTTGACAGATTTTTAATCTGCACCAATGCTTGTTCACTCATTCAGCCGCACCTGCTTTCATCTCTTTTGTCATCCATTCCACTGTATCCATCCCCGTTTCTCCGCGGATTTCATCCAAATGCCTGTGTGCCAAAACCTTGCCGCCTTTCAATAAAACCAGTTCATCAAGCAGAATTTCAACTTCCCGTATTTCATGTGTCGATAAGATCAAGGTCTGGCGTTCGAGATCTGTAAATCGGATCAATCCTTTGATCAAATCGCTGCGCACCATCGGATCGAGTCCGGAGAAAGGTTCGTCCATTAAATAATAACAGCTTTCACGGCCTAATGTTGCTGCCATCTTTGCCCGGCCGCGCATGCCTTTGGACAGGTTTTTCATTTTCGAAGAAAGGGGCACTTCCAGGAAATCCAATACTTCCTTTGCCTTCGTTTCATTGAAATCGGCGAACTGGCTCTTATAATAGGAGAACAATTGGCCGACTGTAAAATAAGAATAGAACATATCCGCGTCAGGAAGATAGGCGATTCGCTCAGCATCTTTGCGGGAGACCGGTTTTCCGTCAATCAGGACAGACCCGCTGCCGATTTTGCTGACACCCGCGATTGTTTTCAGCAAAGTCGATTTGCCGCTGCCGTTTTCACCGGCGATGCCGATGATTTTTCCTGGTTCAAGGCGCAAATCGATGCCGTTCAGGGCTTTGGTGGATCCGTACGCTTTTTTGACGTTATTAAGTTCGATCATTTTATTTCCCTCCTGACGAGTTCCACGATTTCATCTTTCGAGAAACCGTAAGCTTCCACGTTGGCTATGAACGATTTGACCAAATCCTCTTTTTTACTGTCACGCAGCAGCTGCAGACGCTCTTCATTTTCAGTTATGAATGACCCCTGGCCGCGCCTGGTTTCTGTAAGCTCCATCAATTCCATCTCCTTGTATACGCGCTGCACGGTATTGGCGTTGACGCCGACGTCGATTGCATATTCCCGGACAGAAGGAAGTTTATCACCGGGTTTTCTTACGCCTCGGATGATATCACCGGAAAGGCGATCTATCAGCTGCTGGTAGATCGGTTTGTCTTTTTCAAAATCGAGCCCCATCTCAAGCCCTCACTTTCTTCTCGAACCAATAGGCGGCAATGATGTACAGGAATATTAATAGAAGGGAAATGACGAGAAATTGACCAATTTGCAATGTTGGCGGGTTTTCGAAAGATAACATCAATCCTTGGCTAATATTGGTCAGAAGCTCTGACTCATTCAGTTGGATGACACCAAAATCTGTGACAGCCGCATACAGATCTGTTGCTATAAAGCGGTCCCACATTTCCAGGCCAAAGATAAATAATCCAAAAGTTACGATGTAAGCAAAGCCGCCGATTTTTGGTTTCATTGAATAGAACATGGTCAAGTAAAAATAATAGATAACGGCAATTATTGCTGAGGAAAATAGGATTCCTGCCGCAAACGTTGCGCCGGAAGGAAGCAGATTTCCCGATTCATCCAAATTGGGTGCGAAAAGCAGGAGAACGAATGTCAGCATGCTGACCCAGACCAGTGAAATGGCTGTAGCCAAAATGGCCGCGCAAAACTTGCTGGCATTGATTTTATGGATTGACGCACTGGAATGGAAGAATATATCCGGACGGTCCATGTCTTTAGTGAACAGGATGGACAGAAGAACAATCGGCAGCAGCGCATGCAATGCCATCACTGTACCTGAAAAAACAAGCAGCCCTTCAAAAAAATCCACTTGAAACAGCATCGCTGAACCGAATGGGATAATGACGTCCAGCAGCAGAGCCACTAATACATAACCTTTAATGATGGTCCAGTCTTTCATGAATAAGCCGCGCAATTGATTCATACTTACCTCTCCTTGTCTTACTGTATTAATCAAATAGTACACCGGTACAATGTTAATTGCAATAGAAATTCCAAATAAATGTCTAATGGGTCCGGAAAAGGGGAAAGGAAATGTAAACAGATTTAATGTGGGAGGAATTGCAATGAAGGAATTGCAGGATAAAGAGCAGATATTGATCGCTTATTATGCACAGTACTTCAAGGGCGCTTCATTGGAAGATGTAAAGAAACTGGATATGCGGCTGTCTGATGCGGTGGGGGAAGAGCGCTATAAAAAAGCGGTCAAGGAACTGGAAGATGAGGGTCTCGTGTTCGGCATCGAAAAAGCGGAAGCCCGGAAAAAAGAAGATGGGGTGGACAGTCCGATGGCCACCAATGAAGGGATGTTATATGTCAATAATGCTTTGAATCTTCAATCCGAGTCCGTTGAAGACCATCAATTGGATTATCTTGAAAATAATTTGAAGACGAGCGGCTTGGAATTCACGCTCAAGCCAGTAGAGGAATATGTAATGGAGGTCATTCAGGAGCAGGCGGATAAAAAGCCGAATGAAAATTCACCTTAAACAGGAAAGAAGCATCTCCCCGATAAATGGGGGATGCTTCTTTTTATCCTAATTCCAAAACGAAAAACGCCAGGAAAATCGTAAGTACGACAATCGTGTTGATGACCATGCCGGTTTTTCTGCTGACATCGTAATCGAGTGCGGGAAAGCGCTCGGCGATTTTCATCCCGCCGACAATCAGTCCGACCAGGACGAGCAGATTGAGTATGATGTGCATATCGTAGACGTGGACATCGATATAGCGCACCAGTATGACAGAAAACGCTAAAATGATGCCATTGACAATGTGGATTCTTTTCATAGCAGCTCCTTCAATTCGTTTTCAAGATATGGTTTTGCTGATAACATGCCAGTAAACTGGCGATAACGCTCCAATTGGCCATCCGAGGGCTTGCGTCCGGTTTTGTAGGCGCGGATCAGAATGTTCTTCGGTGTATGTTCCATGTCGATAAACTCCATCAATTGCGTTTCGTAGCCGACAAGCGACAGCAGTTCAGCGCGGATGGAATCGGTCGCCAAAGCGCTGAATCGTTCTTTGATCAAGCCGTGCTGCAGCATGATGCCAAGTTCCGGTGCGTCAATCTGGTGATTCAGTTCGCTTTGGCAGCAAGGGACGCTCAGTATGACTTTCGCGTTCCATTTAACCGCCCGGGACAGCGCCATATCAGTAGCGGTGTCACAGGCGTGCAATGTAACCACCATATCGACTGCTGATTCCTCGTTGTAATCATTGATGTCTCCCACAAGAAACTCCAATTGCTCATAATTCAGGTCTTCCGCAATCCTGCGGCATTCTTCGATCACTTCTTTTTTCAGATCAAGTCCGGTCACCCGGAGGTCAAGCCCTTTCTCCACCCGCAGGTAATGATACAGCGCGAATGTCAGATACGATTTTCCGGAACCGAAATCGAGAATACGCACCGTCCGGTCTTTTGGCAGATGGACCAGAGCGTCATCGATGAATTCGATGAACCGGTTGATCTGGCGGAACTTATCGTATTTCTGCTTTTTGACGCTGCCATCCGGATTCTGTACGCCGAGGCGCACAAGAAATGGGTAGGGAATGCCGTCTTCAAGCAAATACTGTTTTTTTCGGTTATGCGTAAGCTGCGCTGTTGTTTTTTCTGTTGCTTCGGTTTTCCAGCTTACTTTGAATTTTTTTGAAAGCTGGATCTGCACTTTTTCTTCAGTGAACTGGAATAGCCCCTGGCGAAACTCTTCGAATAAATTCTCCAGCTCGGCCGCTGCTTCTTCCGCGGGCAGATTTTTATGCTTCAGCACATGCTCATGCTGGTACTCGAATTGTATATAGTAGCTGTTTTTTATTTTTACAGGCTTTATTTTGATGCGCTTTAAATCGTTCGATTTCTGGCGGGGCTGGCTGATTGTCGCAGAAACAAGCTCCTGCTGACCGAGGCGATCCGCCAGGTTTTGATGCATTTGTTGTAATTCCATCGCAATTCCTTTCCTTTTCCGTGATAGAACAAGTTTATCATGGAATCCGGTAATTGAGACAGCAGCTGTTTTACGTAATATCGAGGGGTAAAGTCATTGTTTCTGTCCATAACCGTTTAAATAATTTTGAATTTTATGATAACATAATAAAGAGTTTGAAAACGTTTACAACATGGGGGTATGGAAATGGCGATTTTACAGCAGACCGTAGGAGAAGTGGTGCGTGAGCGGGCAGCTCTGCATCCCGATACCGAAGCTTATGTTTATCCGGAACACGGCATCCGTAAAACTTACAGGGAATTCGATGAAGAAACGGACAGACTGGCTAAGGCTTTTATTGGCATGGGCATAGAGGAAGGCGAGCATATCGCCATCTGGTCGGATAATAAGCGGGAGTGGCTGTTGAGCCAATTCGCCACCGGAAAAATGGGCGGCGTGCTGGTGACCGTCAATACGAGCTACCAGTCCAGTGAACTGGAATATCTATTGAAGCAATCCGATTCGACAACGCTTATTTTAGGGGAAGAATTTAAAGGGAATAATTATATCGATATTATTAACACTGTTTGCCCGGAACTCAAAAATTCACCAAAAGGAGGTATACAAAGCGCGGAACTGCCAAAATTCAAACGGGTCATCGTGATGAGCGAAAATGAATATCCGGGAATTTTTACCTGGAGTGAATTCGAAGCTTGCGCAGATGAGGTTTCGGATGAGCAATTGGAAGAACGGTTCCAATCGATGGATCCGGATGATGTCATCAATATCCAATACACTTCCGGTACGACAGGTTTTCCGAAAGGGGTCATGCTGACACATCTGAATGTCGTGAATAACGGCAAACTGGTCGGGGATACGATGAACCTGACAGAGCGTGACCGTCTATGCATTCCGGTGCCTTTCTTCCATTGCTTCGGCTGTGTTCTCGGAACGATGGCGGCTGTCACACATTCAACCACAATGGTCATCGCGGAACAGTTTGAACCGAAACGGGTGCTGCAGATGGTGCAGGATGAGAAGTGCACAGGATTGCATGGGGTTCCGACAATGTTTATCGCGGAACTGAACCATCCTGATTTCGCGTCGTTCGATACCTCGACTCTCCGCACAGGCATCATGGCCGGTTCACCTTGCCCGATCGAAGTGATGAAAAAAGTGATCAGTGATATGGGCGCATCTGAAATCACCATTGCTTACGGGCAGACGGAATCTTCGCCGGTCATCACCCAAACCCGCGCAGATGACGATATTGAGAAGCGCGTTTCGACTGTCGGCAAACCGCATGCAGAAGTCGAAGTGAAAATCATCGATCCCGCAACAGGCGAAACTGTGCCTGCTGGTGTACCGGGCGAATTGTGCACACGCGGCTACCATATCATGAAGGGCTATTATCAGAATGAGGAAGCGACCAGAAATGCGATTGACCCGGAAGGCTGGCTGCATACCGGCGACATTGCGGTGGAAGATGAAGACGGGTATATCGCCATCACCGGACGGATCAAGGATATGGTCATCCGCGGAGGAGAAAATATTTATCCGCGTGAAATCGAGGAATTCCTCTACAGCCATTACGCTATCCAGGATGTCCAGGTGGTCGGCGTTCCGGATCCGAAATACGGGGAAGAGCTGATGGCATGGATCATTTTAAAAGAAGGCGAAAGCCTGGACGCGGAAGAGCTTCGTGATTACTGCACAGGCAAGATTTCCCGTCATAAAATCCCGCGCTATTTTGAATTCACCAAAGAATATCCGATGACGGCATCGGGGAAAATCCAGAAATTCAAATTGCGTGAACTGTCGGTTGAACTCACGCAGAAAAGCGGGGTATGAAGATTCAGCCCCTTAAAATATAAAATGGATTGAAGAAAAAGAGGCGCCGCAAAAAAATGCGGCGCCTTTTCCTGTGGCGAAAACAGGGGAAATTTGTTTAATAGAAGCAAATACAGGGGAAACTGATAGAGTAACAAATATCTTGAATATAGGATATTTAAATGGACTGTATCAGCCACGGAAAAACTTTACTAAGGAGAGATGTTCAAAATGGCAAATGTGAAACTGGCGATTATCTATTACAGCTCGACCGGGACCAACTATCAATTGGCCAGATGGGCTGAAGAAGCGGCTAAGGAAACTGGAGCGGAAGTGAAGGTTGCCAAAGTCAGAGAAAACGCACCGGATGCAGCAATCGACTCCAACCCTGCCTGGCGTGAACATTTGAACGCGACAACGGATGTGCCGACAGCAGAAGTTGATCTGCTGGAATGGGCAGACGCCATCATATTCAGTGTACCGACTCGTTTCGGCCACGTATCTTCACAGGTTCAGCAATTCCTCGATACGACTGGCGGTTTATGGGCGCAAGGAAAATTGGCGAACAAAGTGGTAAGTGCAATGACTTCCGCGCAAAATCCGCACGGGGGACAGGAAGCGACTATTCTGGCCCTGTATACCTCAATGTTCCATTGGGGCGCAATTGTGGCGGCACCGGGCTACGCAGACCCGGTTCTCTTTAAAGCTGGAGGAAACCCATACGGCACAAGTGTGTCGGTCGATCAGGACGGCAATATGGTCGAAGATGTCCAAGAGGCAGTCAACTATCAGGCGAAACACACTGTTGAAGTGGCTCAATGGATTAAAAATGGCCAAAGCCAGCAATAAAGCAGGCAGAATGGCAAGCAGGCGGGCTAAAAAATCCTCGCCTGCTTTTTTTTCTTAAAACACAAATATACCCCGTGACTGGAAGGGATCATGTTTTGCCATGATGCGAATGGAGCGATTCAGATGTTTTGGACTACTCTGCTTTATATAATCGGTTTTGTACTTATTCATTTATTTTCCAAGTATATGAAATTTCTTAAAGTCGTCCCCCGCAGCAGGTTTCTGTCTGTGGCTGGCGGAATTTCAGTAGCTTATGTATTTTTGCATCTGCTGCCGGAACTGGGCCATTTCCAAAGTGAACTCACAGGAAAACTGGAAGGCAGTATGTGGACTTTCATTGAAAGCCATATCTATATTGTCGCGATGATCGGGCTTGCAGTTTTCTACGGACTGGAAGTCTTAGTCAAAAAGTCAAAGAGAGGCAAAGATGGTGAAGTGAAGGCGGGATCAGGGGTTTTCTGGATCCATATCGGAACCTTCACTTTGTATAATTCACTGATCGGGTATTTATTGGTCCACGATCATTTTGAAAACAGCTGGGGCACTTTCTTTTATTTTATTGCGATGGGCCTTCATTTTATAACGAACGACAAAGCTTTACGCAGCTCCCATGAAGTGGATTATGACAAATACGGCAGATGGCTTTTGACAGCTGCAATCGTTATCGGCTGGATGGTCGGAATATTTACAGAAGTGGCGGACGTTGTCGTTTCCTTTCTTGTAGCGCTGCTGGCGGGGGGAGTCATCCTGAATGTAATGAAAGAAGAGCTTCCTGAAGAACGCGAGAGCAGTTTCATATCCTTTGGAATCGGAATGGTGTCTTATTCGGTGTTGCTCCTGTTAATTTGAAATAACAAAAAGATAGCAATTTAACACTAGGTGGAGTATAATTCAACTCAAATAATAGGTACTATAGTATAAGCCTTTCCAACTACTATACTATGAGGTGGCCGAAATGGTTAAAGAAGAGGAAAAAGTCGTTTTCGTTTACGAACTGGATAAACTGCAGCACGAATATCGGAAATGCACTGACCTCTCGATGCGCCAGAAAATTAGAGAGGATATAACCCTGCTGCAAGAAGTGATCTCAAACCCAGAAAATGATGCGAATGGACAAATCATTAAATACTAAAAACCCGCAAATTTAAAAATTGCGGGTTTTTTATGTGTTTTAAAAGCTGATATTTCCCGGGAAATAATGAAAAGGCTGTTTGTGAACAAGGCTGTAACAATATTGCCGATTACCCGCTTTCCGGCAGGCGCATGGAACGGAATATAAGCGGCTATGCTTTATAATAGGGGTATACGATTGGAGAGGAAGAGCGGCATGAAAGACTTGAAACAACTGGCTTTCGAACAGAAAATTGCAATCACCCTGCTGACTGTGATGTCTGTCCTGAAAGGGGCGGCAATGATTGGCCAGGCTGTATTTTTCGTTCTTGTTGCAGACGGCGTCTTTATAAAAGGTAAAGATTTTGGAGAAATAACTCCATTTTTGTTTGGGCTTTTGCTGGCGATTATTGTTCGTTCTGCCGCCGGCTATCTTATCGGACGGACAGGCGTCGATATGGCGGCTGCTATAAAAAGGCAGCTTCGTTTGAAGTTGATCAATTCGTTCAAGGAAGATCCCCTGTTATCTTCCGCCGAAAGCCATTCCGGGCAAAAGGTCAGCTTATTGATGGATGCGGTCGATGAGACGGATGGCTTTTTCAGCAAATACATTCCTCAACTCATCCAAAGCTATATTATCCCGATCATGCTTCTGGCTGCTATTGTTTCCCAAAACTGGACGACCGGCTTGATCATTTTGGTGACAGCACCGTTTATCCCGGTATTCATGGCAATTGTGGGTAAACGGACAAAAGAAAAAGCGGATGAAAAGATGGAACAGCTGAACCGGTTTTCCGGCACTTTCCTGGATATTCTGCAAGGGCTGACAACGCTGCGCCTTTTCGGACAGGGTAAAAAGCAAAAAGACAAAATAGAAGAGAGCAGCAAAAACTTCCGGGATTCAACCGTGGATGTTTTAAAATCTGCGTTCCTGTCTTCTTTGACGCTTGAATACATTTCAATGTTGAGCATCGGCATCATTGCACTGGAAGTCGGCTTGCGGCTTGTCGTTTTTGATAACCTCAGCTTTTTCAGCGCATTCTTAATTATGATTCTGGTTCCCGACTTCTTTACGATGCTGAAGGATTTCGGCAGTGCTTTCCACACAGCGCGGGGAAGTGTATCGGCGTCGCAAATGATGGATGAAGAGTTTTCGAAAGAACGCAAGCAGGTAGTGTGGGGGGAAACCGAACTGGCAGAAGGGAAAGTTCCTCATCTCAGTTTGGAAAACCTCCATTTCGCGTATAATCCACAATTCGAATTGCGCGATGTTTCGATAGACATTGAACCATACAGTAAAATTGCTGTCATCGGCAAAAGCGGGTCAGGGAAAACCACATTGATGCACCTCATTGCAGGATTGCTGCCAATCAAAGAAGGCAGTCTTCTGATTGACGGCAAACCTCAAGAGGAAATAGAGGAATCTTCCTGGTTTAAGCAGTTCAGTTATATTTCCCAGTCTCCGTATTTATTTGCCGGTACCATCAGAGAAAATATCGCAATCGGCGCCGACAGGGAAACAAGCCGGAAAGAAATAGATGAAGCTGCAGAAAAAGCGGGTATTTCCGAGTTGATCTCATCTTTGCCTCAAGGTTATGAAACAGCGGTAGGAGAAGGGGGACGAGGTCTTTCAGGCGGAGAGAAACAGCGTATTGCCCTGGCACGCGCCTTTCTGAAAAAACCGACCATCGTCTTGTTCGATGAACCGACAACAGGCCTTGATCTGCAGACTGAACGGGTATTGCAGCAGTCAATCGAAGAACTGTCACGTTACGCGACAGTTATTACAGTTGCCCATAGATTGCATACGATCCGCAATGCCGACAGCATTGTTTTTCTTGATGACGGCAGAGTGGCGGCTGCTGGCACACACGAAGAACTCGCGGCGAATTTCGAACCTTACCGGAATCTTCTACCGCTTCCACAAGGAGGTGCACCCCGATGAATGAATTAGCGCAGGTGCTGAAATTGACTTTGCATGAAAAAAGGGATGTTGCACTGGCAATCGTTTTTGGCGTGCTAGCGGGGCTGGCAAGTGTTGCATTGCTGGCTTCGAGCGGTTACCTGATTTCAAAGGCGGCATTGACCGGCCAAATGACAGTGCTGATAGTGATTGGTGCCTGCTTGAAGCTGTTTGGTCTTGGATCAGCGGTAAGCCGGTATTCGGAGCGCTTGTTTTCACATAGAGCAACCTTTACGATGCTGGGGAATTTGAGGGTTTCATTCTTTGAAAAACTTTCCCCTTTGGCACCGGAACTTTACAGCAAATACAGAAGCGGGGATTTATTGGCAAGAATTATCGGTGACGTAGAAAGCCTGCAGAATTTTCTGCTTCGGGTCTTTTATCCGCCAATCGTGCTTCTGCTGGTCTTTTCAGGAACGATTCTCTTCACAATGTATTTTTCAGTTTACACAGCAATTCTGCTTGCGGTGGGGTACCTTTTGACTGCAATAGTTGTTCCGGCATATTTTGCCTGGCGGAAACGCCGTCGGAATTGGAAGACGCGGGAGAGCAGGGGAGCTCTATCCGCAGAAGCAGCCGAGTTTCTTTACGGCTTCCGTGACTTGAAAATTTACAGGCAGCTGGCCGGCAAAGAACAGCAATTGGCCAGACTGGCTGAATCCTATAATGAAGAACAGCGAAGCGAAGGGAAGGAAGAAGTATACAGCCAATCCGCAAATGGATTTATCGCCCTTCTGGTATCTTTGGCTATCCTGGCGAGTGGCGCTTATTTTACGGCAGCGGTAGAATTGGACGGTTTATTTCTTGCCATGCTTGTGATGATTTCGTTGGGCGTGTTTGAGAACGTGGCACCCATGGCCGCTTTTCCGGCCCACTTTGAAGAAAGCCGGAAAGCGGCGGTACGGCTGGAATCAGTCGTTGGTGAAAAACCGCGTGAAAAAGGGATTGATGAGCTTCCGGAAGGATCGCTCAGCATTTCAGCGAAGAATGTGGGTTATGTGTTTCCGGGTGAACAGCGCCCGGCGCTGGAAGACATCACAATCGATTTGCCGCCGGGAAGCAAAACTGCGATTGTCGGGCCGAGCGGCTCAGGTAAATCCACTTTGCTCGCTGTGTTGATGGATATTCTTCCGGCGAGTAGCGGGCATGTATTATTCAATGGCATCAGTTCAGAAGAATTTCCACAAGAAAGCATCTGGCAGCGTTTGAATGTGGTATTGCAGGAAAATCACTTTTTCCAAGGAACTCTCCGCAGCAACCTGCAGATCGCCGATCCATCCGCCACTGATGAACAGCTGGCATCAGCTATGGAAAAAGTGGAACTCGGCGGATTTTCACTTGAAATGGATGTCGAAGAGAAAGGGCAGAATCTTTCAGGCGGAGAAAAACAGCGTCTTGCGATAGCCAGGGCGATATTGAAAAAAGGCGAAGTGTGGATGCTTGATGAACCTGTTTCTTCTGTCGATTCCAAAACCGGGCAATTGATATATGAACGCTTATTTGAGGGACAGCCTGACAAAACGTTCATTGTGGTCAGCCACGATTTAACCGGATTGGAGAAAATGGATCAAATCATCGTCCTTGAAGATGGCAGGTTGATCGAAATTGGTTCATATAATGAATTGATGCGAAGCAAAGGCTATTTTTACGGATTGAAAGAGATAGAACAGCAGGTCATGGCATAAATGGAAAAAGGCAAAGCTGACTTCAGCTCTGCCTTTTTATTTTGCCAGAAAATCCTGTTCCTTTTTCGCGTCTTCCAGTCTCATTTGTTCAAGTTCCAACCGCAATTTCTGCGTTTCAATGACATAATTTTCGTGCTTAAGCTTTTCCAGTTCGACTTCACTTTCAATCATCTTATGTTTCAGCTTGGTCTGGGTTTCCAAGTGGGACGTGATGATCGCGGCTAATGGAATGGAAAAAATCATAATGACTGCCACCAGATAAATCATGGAATCCACCTCTTTTTGTATTGTGTAAAGGGCTGCTCACCTTCTATAGTTTATGGTGTCTAAAAGCATTTTCATATTCATTATATGTATTCGCATTAATCATATAATACCCTGCTTACTTAGGAAGGAAACTCACTTGAAAGTGATATACATGACAAGTGTCATGTATAAATCCGTGCGTTTATGACTTATTCATAGCCCTTATTTTCATTATTATTAGGTTAATAAGTTATCCGGACGCAGAATGTCCGTATAAGGAGGAAGAATGATGAGTAAAGAAAAAACAGCGCAACTCCGAAAATTCGTAAAACCTTTTGAACAGGCGGATGTAAAAGCAAGTGTAAGGCAATTGGTGAATACGATTCCCCCATTCATCCTTGCATGGACTTTGGCTTATCTGGCCCTTGACGTTTCAATCTGGCTGACGATCGCATTGTCATTCGTAGCAGCAGGATTTGTAGTAAGAACATTCATCATTTTCCATGACTGTACACACGGTTCATTCTTTAAAAACAAAAAAGCGAATGCTGTTGTCGGAACGATTACCGGCATCATGACATTATTCGCTTATGAAAAATGGAAACGTGAGCACACAATCCACCACGCTTCAAGTGGCAACCTCGATAAGCGCGGAGTCGGCGATATCTGGGTAATGACTATAGAAGAATACGTGGAAGCTTCAAAATGGGAACGTTTCAAATATCGCATGTACCGCAACCCGCTGGTCATGTTTGGATTGGGACCGTTATTCCTGGTACTGATTTCAAGCCGTTTCAATCGTAAGGACGCTCGTAAAAAAGAGCGTAATAACACGTACTTGATCAATATTTCTTTAGTGGTCCTTTATTCGGTTCTTATTTGGGCAATCGGCTGGCAGGCATTCCTGATCGTTCAGGGTACGACAATGTTTACAGCAGGGGCACTTGGCATTTGGCTGTTCTACATCCAGCATACATTCGAAGATTCGTATTTCGAAGATGAAAGCGAATGGGATTATGTAAAAGCTGCTGTGGAAGGAAGTTCGTATTACCAGCTTCCGAAAGTATTGCAATGGGTGACAGGAAACATCGGATTCCACCATGTGCACCACTTGAGCCCGCGTGTGCCGAACTATAATCTGGAAAAAGCGCATGAATCGGCGCCGCCTCTTCAACAGGCAACAACAATCAATCTTAAAACAAGCCTAAAATCATTGCGTTATAAAGTATACGACGCGAAAAACAAAACTTTTGTTACTTTCGCCGATATCAAGCATCTCTTGAATGATTCCAAGAAGACGGCCGCAAGTTAAGAAATGCAGCAGGAGTCTGAACACCGAAAACCCGAAAAAACCATTCCCCGGCGGAATGGTTTTTTCTTTTAATCAGATTTTGGTATGATGGGTAATAATAGTAATACGAGGAGGAGCTTATGCAAAGCTGGTATCAATTATTTCCGAAAAACCCGTGGCTCAGCCTTTACGCGTGGGTTATCTTTTGTATTTTGCCTTTCTTCTTCCTTTTTCGATCTTCATCCGTGATCGAGATTTTGATCGGGGTCGCCCTTTTAGGGTTATTCTTTTTGGCCTACCGTTTATCCATAAATTCGAATAGCGGTTTTGTGTACGTATGGGTAAGCATGGAAATGGCTGTAAATATCGTATTAACATATCTTTTCGGTTATGTTTATCTGGCGATTTTTGTAGCTTTTTTCATTGGGAACATCCGCAACAAAATAGGCTTTTTCATCATCTACGGCATTCATATAGGCACGACCATTACAGCCGTGGCTTTCGGCATCGCTTTCCACAGTGAGCTTTTCATGACGCAGCTGCCATTTATCGTGCTGACGATTCTTGGAGTCATCCTATTGCCGTTCAACACGTATAACCGCAATAAACGCGAAAAGCTTGAAGGGCAGCTGGAAGACGCGAACAAGCGTATTTCACAATTGGTTATAATAGAAGAAAGAGAGCGGATTGCCCGTGATCTCCATGATACACTTGGCCAAAAACTTTCTTTGATGGGATTGAAAAGCGATCTGGCGAGCAAGTTGATCTACCGGGATCCGGAAGCGGCGCTGAATGAAATCAACGATGTCAGGCAGACAGCGCGCACGGCATTGAAAGAAGTGCGTGAATTGGTGTCGGATATGAGAGGGACGAAGCTCGAAGACGAATTGCTGCGGGTGCAGCAGATTCTGAAAGCGGCTGAAATCGATTTTGTGATGTATGGCAGCCCGAAACTTAAAAACACGCCTTTGCTGGTGGAGAATGTTCTCAGCATGTGTCTGAAAGAAGCGGTCAACAATGTCGTCAAGCACAGCCAGGCTACAAGGTGTACGGTGCTTATCAAACAGACGCCGCAGGAAGTGTTGGTGCAGGTACAGGATGATGGCATCGGCCTGCCCGAAACAGGCGGTTTCATGCAGGGGAACGGCTTGGCAGGCATGAGGGAACGTCTTGAATTCATCAATGGCTCCGCTGACATCAAAGGTGCGGAGGGAATGACTTTGAACATTCGGGTGCCTAACGTAATTCTTTATAATTCCAAGGGGGAGATGGCATGATTCGAATCGTACTCGCTGAAGACCAGCGCATGATGCTTGGAGCTCTGGGTTCATTGCTCGATTTGGAGGAGGATATGGAAGTGGTCGGAATGGCTTCGAACGGGCAGGAAGCAGTCGAACTGGTAGCGGATCTGAATCCGGATGTCTGCATCATGGACATTGAAATGCCGCTGAAAAGCGGTTTGGATGCGGCGGAGCATTTAAAAGAACACCCATGCAAAGTGATCATTTTAACAACCTTTGCGCGGTCGGGATATTTTGAACGTGCCCGAAACGCCGGAGTAAGCGGCTATCTTCTGAAAGACAGCCCGAGTGAAGACCTTGCCACTTCGATACGCAGTATCATGGCTGGCCGCCGCATCTATGCTCCTGAACTTGTCGACCTTGCTTACGCAGGAGACAATCCGCTGACGGAGCGCGAAAAAGAAGTGATGGAATTGATCGCGCAGGGCCGCAGCACCAATGAAATCGCAAAAGAAATGTTCATCACATCAGGCACAGTGAGAAACTATATTTCCACTATCCTTGATAAGCTGGAAGTCGGAAATCGGATTGAAGCGATATCACGCTTCAAGGAAAAAGGCTGGTTTAAATAACCCGCAGAACCATTGATATTTTTGCTTGATTACAGAAAAGCCTGTGAGGAAATCGCTGATTTCCTCACAGGCTTTTTTGGGTGATTTCAGCTCGGGAAAAGCTGGAATCTGGATTATTCATATAATTTATCTTCAAGTTTTCCATCTTCTGTGTAAATATGAAGCTCGCCATTATTTTTATTGACATAACGTTTGGCATCGTCCATCAGTTCTTCTTTCGTCTCTTCGATCAGAATGGCTTTTTTACTGTCTTTCTTCTTCAGCTGCCAGCCTTCGTTATGTGCGCGGATTTCATAAACGGGTTGATCTTCGTCGCCGTGGACACTGGATTTGGCGCGGTCGAGCGCGATCGGGATCGCCCTTCCTTCTTCATAGCCATCGCGAAGCAAAGCGTTGGCGATTTCAATTGCTTTGTTGCGTACGTCAGAGTTTAAATTTTTAAATGAATCCGGATAATCGTCTTTATTCCATGGCACAATAATCGCCTCCTTGCCTCTCAATTCCCCCTTTTCTTAGCATACGAAACAAAAAATTACTGGTATTAAAGACTCAGAATGTTACAATGGTGTGGAAGGGGGAGATAAGATGTCAGATTTAACTTATCAAATCATAGCGCTAATTATTTACCTCGTCGCTATGTTATTCATCGGATGGTATGCATATCGCAAAACCGTCAATTTATCAGATTACATGCTCGGAGGACGTGGCCTTGGCCCATCCGTAGCCGCACTCAGCGCAGGAGCATCCGACATGTCGGGCTGGTTGTTAATGGGACTTCCGGGTGCCATTTACGTCAGCGGTCTAGTGGAAGTTTGGATTGCAATCGGATTAACGATTGGTGCCTATTTAAACTGGTATTTCGTAGCACCGCGTCTGCGTGTCTACTCACTCGTAACGAAAGACTCCATTACGATTCCAAGTTTCTTGGAAAATCGCTTGAGAGATTCTTCACGATTATTAAGAATTGTTTCAGGTATTATTATCCTCATCTTTTTCACGTTCTACGTGTCTTCAGGAATGGTGGCAGGCGGAGTATTCTTTGAAAGCTCATTCGGCCTGAGTTACCAAATGGGTATGCTGATTGTAGCTGCAGTAGTTGTAGCTTACACATTATTCGGAGGATTCCTTGCGGTCAGCTATACTGACTTTGTACAAGGTGTCATGATGTTCTTAGCATTGATTGCGGTTCCGGCAATCGGGATCTTCGTAACAGGCGGTCTGGGTGAAACGGCAGACAGTATCCGTTCTGTTGACCCGACTTTGCTTAACTTTACAACAGGCGCTTCAGCAATCGGTATCATCTCTGCTGTAGCGTGGGGCCTTGGTTATTTCGGTCAGCCTCATATCATCGTCCGTTTTATGGCGATTAAAACTCTAGGGGAAGTTCGCCAGGCACGCCGCATCGGTATCGGCTGGATGATTCTGAGCCTTCTTGGCGCAACAGCGACTGCTCTTGTGGGTATCGCTTACTTCCAGCAGAATCCAAGTGCAACATTGACTGACCCTGAGGCGGTATTTATCGCACTCGGTCAAATTCTGTTCCATCCGCTTGTTGCCGGACTTATGCTTGCGGCAGTATTGGCGGCTATCATGAGTACGATTTCATCCCAATTGCTCGTAAGTTCTTCGGCATTGGTGGAAGATTTGTACAAAATTGCTTTCAAAAAGAAAATTTCAGATACCGTCGTTGTTAATCTTGGCCGCGCAGGCGTATTGCTGGTCGCTATTGTGGCAGCTCTGCTTGCTTGGGAAAGAAATGCTACAATCCTTGACTTGGTCGCTTACGCTTGGGCAGGCTTCGGTGCCGCATTCGGTCCGCTGATCCTGCTGTCATTATTCTGGCGCAAGTTCACTAGCATGGGGGCACTTGCCGGCATGATCGTCGGTGCTGCTACTGTAATCATTTGGGATTCAATCGGTACAGCCGAAGGAGATGCAGGCGCAACAGCGACTACCAACTTCATCGGCAGTGTATATGAGATCATCCCAGGTTTCATCCTGTGTCTTCTTGTGGCATGGTTGGTAAGTCTAGTTACTTACAAGCCAAATGCAGAAATCGAAACAGAGTTTGATGAAACAATGCGTTTGATTAATGAAGATAAATAAAGAAAAGCGATGGCAATAGATAGCCCAAACTGGTTTGGGCTGTCTATTGCGACGAAGCAGCGCAGCGATGCAGGAGCAGCCTTTCCCCGAAGAGCTGGGCCGCGTCTGAACACAAAAAAAGCTCAACCCTTCCGTTTGGAAAGGGTTGAGCTTTTTTCTTTTCGTTTATCTACGTTGATCTTTGCGTGCTTCTCTTTCCATCTTCTTGAACTGGCGCAAATCTGATTTGCGAATCGGCGGTGTTTCAGTTCGTAACAGCTTGATGAACGACCATACCATCAGCAATAGCAGCACGGTAAATGGCAGCGCTGATATGAGAGACGCAGTCTGCAGCGCTTCGAGTCCGCCTGAGTATAGAAGGACGGCAGCGATTGACGCCATCAATACGCCCCAGATAAGCTTAAAGGCTGTTGGTGGATTCAAACTGCCGAAGCTGGTCATACTCGCCAGGATGTAAGTGGCGGAGTCGGCGGAAGTTACCAGGAACGTGAAGATCAGCAGGATGGCTGCTACTGACATGATAGTGGCCAGCGGCAGAACATCGAAAGTCTGGAACAATGCGGAAGTCAGATCATTATCGACCGCTTCCGCGATGCCGGTGCCATTATTCAAATCATAGAATAAAGCGGTACCGCCGAAAACAGCAATCCATACACAGGCGATTGCCGGCGGGATGACCAATACGCCGAGGACGAATTCACGGATTGTGCGCCCGCGGGAAACACGCGCGACAAAAGCTCCGACAAACGGCGACCAGGCAATTGCCCAAGCCCAGTAGAAGATGGTCCAGCCACGGACCCATTCTCCGCCCGCATATGGTTCCATACGCAAGCTGTACTGGATGAAGTTTGTAATATAATCTCCAAGCGCCAATGTGAATGTTTCCATGATGAAGACGGTCGGTCCCGCAAAGAATACGAATACCATCAATACCAGTGCCAGACCGAGATTCAGGTTACTCAAGTAAGCGATCCCTTTATGCAGCCCTGTTGAAGAAGATAATGTATAGGCGGCGAACATGACACCGATGATGATCAATTGGATGGTGAAGGAATTTTCGATGCCGAACACGGCATTCAAACCGCCGTTCATCTGCAATACGCCGAGCCCCAGTGAAGTTGCGATCCCCATGACAGTAGCGATAACAGCCAAGGAATCGATCGAGTGCTTGATCAACGGTTTAGAACCGGTGACAGGTTCGAGAGCGGTCGATACCAATCCGGATTTTTTCTTTCGGAACTGCAAGAACCCAATGACCAGTCCTACAATAGCGAATACGGACCACTGGCTGACGCCCCAATGAAAGAATGAATAGCCCATTGCGATGCGGGCAGCTTCAGGTGTTTGCGCTTCATTGCCGAAGGGGGTGGTGAAGAAATGGCTCATCGGTTCAGCTACGCCCCAAAATACGAGGCCGGCACCGAAGCCTGCTGAAAAGAGCATGCCGATCCAGGTGAAAAAAGGAAATTCGGGACGGTCTGTGTCTGCCCCGAGGCGGATGCTTCCATATTTGCTGATGGATACGAAAACGAGGAATAGGGTAATGATAAATACAGCGAGCAAGTAGAACCAGCCAAAATTTTCAGTTGTAAATTCAAATAGGGTATCTGATACTGAAGTGAACTGCTCGTTCGCCAATGCTCCAAGCACAACTAGAAGCAGGATAACGAGCGTTGATACAATAAAGACGGGATTAATCCATAATTTTTTGTCCATGATGACCTCCTGATAGGATATGTAATTATTTTTCTATATACCCTAGCCTACCGAAAATAATCCGTAAAGACTACCGGTAGGGGGAAGTTTGGTAGAATTAAATTGAAAAGTCCGAGAAATGAAGCGCCGGTTTGGCCTCATTAAAAGCGTAAAGCCGGTTAAAACATGGAAAAGGGAGTGCTGGCCATGAAGTTTGATCATGTCATACATTTTATAGAAGAAACGCCGGAGCATGCGGTTGAATTTTGGAAACAGAAGAATCAGCATGCAGTACTGGGTGGACGTCATGAAAACTGGGGTACGCTGAACGCTTTATGGTATGGCAGGGACAGTTACATCGAATGGCTGTCATTGGAGAATCGGCAAATTGCTGAATCCGCGGCCCATCCTTTGACGAAATTATTGCTGCACGATAGAGGAGGGTTCGGCACTGTTTGTTTTCGGGTCGAATCCATCGAAGAGCTGGAAGGGCGTTTAACGGCGGAAGGATTTCAGACAAGCGGGATTTTGGACGGCAGCCGGCGAACATCGGAAGGGAAAATGATTGAGTGGAAGATGCTGTTCATCAACGAGGATTTTTCCGATCGTTTGCCGAACCCGTTCTTTATTGAATGGAATGAACCGGATGATGAACGGTTTGAGGGATTACTTGCTTCCGGAGTTATTGCCCCGGCGGATGAAAATCGGGTGTTGGAGCGCTGCGTATTCGGAGTGGATGATGCAGAAGCGGCGGGAAGAAAGTGGGAAGCGCTTCTTGGCGGAAGCCTGCAGCTGGCGAATTGCAAAATAGAGTTCAGGAAGCGGACGGGCCCTAAAGAGCGGCTGGAAGAAGTCCATTATCAAAACGGAGAAGAACGGGTATTGTACGAAAAAGGAATTTACCTGATTTGATCGCTTGGATATAAAGCTTGCCTGTCCCTGTGATAAGATGGAGGCAGCAGAGACAGCGCAGTGAAACTGGCTGTAAAGGAGAATGTGGATATGGATACACTGATTGAAAAAGCGGTGCTTGTCGGCGTACAGCTCCAAAAGGACACGCATTTCGATTATGAAATGGACGAACTGAAAAACCTCGCGGAAGCCTGCAATGTCGAAGTGCTTGGTGAAATTACCCAAAACCTGGATCGCGTCAATCCTTCCCATTATGTCGGAAAAGGGAAAGTCGATGAACTCAAAGCTTTCTATGAAGAAACAGAAGCGAACCTGATCATTTTCAATGACGAGCTGTCCCCTTCGCAAATACGGAATCTCGAGGAAGATCTGGAATGCAAGGTTATCGACCGGACGATGCTGATCCTGGATATTTTCTCACGCCGCGCGAAAACACGTGAAGCGCAGGTGCAGGTGGAATTGGCCCAATTGCAATACATGATGCCGCGACTTGTCGGACTTCGTGCCTCCCTTGGCCGGCAAGGGGGGAGCAGCAGCGGTGGAGTCGCAAACCGCGGCGCCGGTGAAACAAAACTCGAACTCGACCGCCGGAAAATTGAAGATCAGATTTCAAAATTGCATAAAGAACTTGAACACATCAAAGACCAGCGGGTGACCCAGCGCAAGCAGCGCACGAAAAAAGGCATGCCCGTCGTGTCGCTTGTCGGCTACACAAATGCCGGTAAATCGACCGTGATGAATGAATTGCTTAAAAAAACAGGGCAGCAGGAAGAAAAACAGGTATTTGAAAAAGACATGCTCTTTGCTACCCTGGAAACTTCCGTGCGCCAGATCTTGCTGAATGACAATAAAAGCTTCCTCCTGACAGATACGGTAGGGTTTGTCAGCAAACTGCCGCATCACTTGGTGCGCGCGTTCCGCTCGACGCTTGAAGAAGCGCGCAATGCGGATCTTCTCCTCCACGTCGTCGATGTGTCCCACGAGGAACATCGCCACATGATGGATGTCACCAATCGCACGCTTCATGAAGTCGGTGTGGAAAACATTCCAACCATCTATGTCTACAATAAATCAGATCTTGCGGGCATCCCGCATCCGAGGGCAAATGGAGATGGGATTTGGATTTCCGCGAAAAACGACAAAGGCCTTGATGAACTGCTGGCGATGATCAAGCAGCGCATTTTCGCTGACTACGTCACTTGCCGGATGGTCATTCCATTTGACCGCGGGGATATCGTAGCTTATTTGAATGAAACGGCCACCATCCGGGAAACGGAGTATGAAGAAGAAGGCACGTCGCTGCGGGTGGAACTTAGCCGGGCGGATTACGACCGTTATCAGGAATTCATAGTAGGAAAATGAAATGAAAAAAGCAGGCTTCGCGGAAGCCTGCTTTTGTTTTGGGGCTATTTTGTAAATACGCCCAACTTCTATTCGAATACGCCCAACTATGATACAAATACGCCCAACTTTCCCCGGAATACGCCCAACTTCGAAGGAAATACGCCCAACTGGCAAAAAACGCGACCGGAAGGACCGGTCGCGTTGTCGCTTTTCTTCATTGTCCAGACTCCGGCGACCCAGCTCTTCGGGTCATAAGCCATATCAGCTGCGTGGCAAAGAGCGCCACTACGCTGATTCGTCTTATGCCTTTCAGAGCTGAACGGCCGTTTCCGCTTTTCTTTATTGCTGAAACTGTATGCGATGCAGGTTGGCGAAGATGCCATCGTGTTCAAGCAGTTCTGTGTAACCGCCTTGTTCCGCGATGCCGTCTTCTGTTACGACGATGACACGGTCCGCGTCGCGTATTGTCGCCAGCCTATGGGCGATGATCAGAGTGGTGCGGTTTTCGGCAAGCTCAGAAAGAGCCAGTTGGATGACGCGCTCTGTTTCCGTATCAAGCGCTGAAGTCGCTTCATCCAGAATCAGGATCGGCGGGTTTTTCAGGAACATGCGCGCAATGGCGAGCCGCTGTTTCTGGCCGCCTGATAATTTCAGTCCGCGTTCACCGATCTGCGTTTCATAGCCATCCGGCAATTTATTGACGAAGTCTTCCAAATGGGCTTTGCGGGCTGCGGCGAGAATTTCTTCATCACTCGCGCCTTGTCGGCCATACGCGATATTCTCGCGGATTGTACCGGTGAACAGGAAAACGTCCTGCTGCACGATGCCGATATGGGAGCGCAAGGAATGCTTGGTCATATCCCGGATGTCGATGCCGTCAATGGCGATCGAGCCTTGCTGGATGTCATAGAAGCGCGGGATCAATGAGCAGATGGTCGTCTTGCCGGCGCCTGATGGACCGACAAAAGCGATTGTTTCGCCGGCTCGGAGATTCAAATCGATTCCGCTCAGCACTTTTTTATGTTCATCATAGCCGAAATGGACGTTATCGAAAGTGATATTGCCCTGCAAACCGGTAATTGGCTTAGCGCCTTTCTTGTCAACGATATCAGGATCCTGGTCAATCAGGTCGCGGAAGCGGCTGAAGCCGGCCATCCCTTTAGGATACAGTTCAAGCAGCGCGCTGATTTTATCAATTGGTTTGATCAGCACGTTCAGGAACAGCACGAAGCTGACCAGTTCCCCGTAGCTTAATTCGTTTTGGTAATTTAGCCATGCTCCGTATACAAGGACGATCAATGTCAGAAGACGCGTCATCATATAAATGCTGGAATGTGTGGCAGCCATGACTTTGTAAGCGACAAGCTTGGCAAGGCGGAAGCTGCCATTGTCTTTTTTAAAACGGTTGATTTCAAATTCTTCATTCGTGAAAGATTGCACGACACGCGCGCCGGAAACACTGTCTTCCACACGTCCGTTGACGTCGGCGATTTTGCCGTACATATTGCTCCAGGCGGAGTTCATCTTGATGTTGCAGTAAGTGATCAGCCAGATCAGGAATGGCACCACAATCAGTGTAACCAGCGCCAGTTTCGGATTGATCCAGAACATGATGCCGAATGCGCCGAAGAAGGTCATGATGGCAATAAAGAAATCTTCCGGTCCGTGGTGGGCCAATTCGCCGATATCGAATAAATCATTGGTGATGCGGCTCATGATATGGCCGGTTTTTATATTGTCGAAAAAGCGGAAAGACTGGCGCTGGACATGAGTGAAAAGTTCTTCGCGCATGTCGGTTTCAATATTGATGCCGAGCTTGTGGCCAAGATAGCTGACGATATATTGAAGGAACGTGCTGAGCAGGAACACGGCCAGCAGGAGTATGCTTACGGTGACAATGGTGCTCCATTCACCGCTCGGCAATAATTCATCGATAAAATACTGGACGGCTACCGGAAACGCCAGCTCCAATATTGCGACGATGACAGCACTCGCAAAGTCGATGATAAAAAGACGCTTATGCGGTTTGTAGTACTTGAAAAAATGTCTTAAGTTCAAAAGATTCACCTCTTGTGTTTATTTAACAGCCCGCAGAACGGGAATCTGAATGCTGAAATTTTTGCTCACAAAGAAAAGTATAGTCCAAAAAAGGAAAATAAACGATTGAAATTTCGGAAATGGAATTATTTTATGAAACTTCTTGAGGGTTGCTTCGTATTATTCAGTAACACAGAAATTGGAAAGGATGAGCGATTTGAAGAAATGGATAGCTTATATGGGAGCCGGAGCACTTGCCCTTACATTGGCGGGATGCGGCGAATCAGCTGAACCGTCGGAGGAAACAGACCCGAAAGAAACAAGTGACCTTACATTGGAGGAGCTGTTTGCGAAAACGACGGCAGCATCTGAAGAAGCCAAGAGTTTCCATATGGACATGGCCACAAACCAGACGATGGTTATGGGGCCTGGAATGGATATGGACATGAAAATGGACATCTCAATGGATATGACTGTCGAGCCATTGGCATTTTATCAAAAAGCCCAATCCACTTTTGTCTCTGAAGATATGGAAGGCATGCCAGCCATGGAAACTGAAATGTACTATACGGCTGACGGCCTCTTCAGCTACGATCCGATGATGGATATGTGGGTCAAATTGCCGGCGGATGAGATGGAAGACCTTGAGGCATTGATGATGATGGAGCAGCAGTCAGGCGACCTGGCCGGCCAATTTGAACAATTGGAAGCTTTCCAGGATGATTTCACTTTCGAGCAGACCGGGGATGAATTCATTTTGACACTGGACGCGGCGGGGGAAGAATATGAACAGCTGATTTCTGAAGAAATGGGCCAGATGCTTGGCGAGCTGGACGTCGAAGCGCAGGAAGTCATGGACGGCATGACCATCAATAGAATCTATTATGAAATCTACATCGATAAAGAAACGTACCAGCCGAATACGATCAATATGACAATGGATTTTGACATGGAAATGGAAGGCGAATCCGTGAATATCCAAAGTGATATGCAGGCGGAATACAGCAATTTCAATGGAATTGACGCAATTACTGTGCCTGCTGAAGTAATTGAGAATGCTGAAGAAATGAACGCCTTCTAAGAGGACGGTTAAAATGGCCGCGTAATCCACCCTATATGGTGGATCACGCGGTTTTTCTGTTGCGCCCCAATTGTGGCAAAAGAGCGACAAATCTTCGTTTTCTCTTCTAAATGAAAATTATTCTCAGTTAATCGTTGACTCTCTCATGCAAACTGCTATACTTGAATTTGTGAGACAGTGATAATGATTATCACTATCATATTCAGTCAATTAAGTTCTACTAAACACAGATGAGGGTCAGTCATGAAAAAACGTTATTTAATACCAGCATTGCTCATACTGTCAGTCATTTCGCTGTTTGTTGGAGTAAGCAGTATCAGTCCATTGGATCTGCTGGATTTCGGATCGGAAGAAACACAGATTTTCCTGATCAGCCGTCTGCCAAGGCTGGTTGCCATATTGCTGGCGGGTGCAGGTATGAGTATGGCAGGACTCATTATGCAGCAATTGAGCCGCAATAAATTTGTGTCGCCGACGACAGCAGGTACACTCGATGCCACAAGGCTCGGGATTCTCGTTTCAATGCTCATGTTCGCCAATGCGTCCATGATCGAGAAAATGGCTGTAGCTTTCGTATTTGCTTTAGCGGGTACATTCCTGTTTATGCAGATTCTCAACCGCATCAAATTCAAAGATGCGATTTTCATTCCTTTGGTCGGTTTGATGTTCGGGAATATCCTTTCTTCCATTACAACGTTTTTCGCATACCGCGCGGATGTTATCCAGAACATGTCCGCCTGGCTGCAGGGAGATTTTTCGATGGTCATGAAAGGGAGCTATGAGCTGCTTTATATCAGTGTTCCGGTGTTTATCATCGCCTATCTGTATGCCAACCGCTTTACGGTTGCCGGAATGGGTGAAGATTTCTCGAAAAACCTGGGGCTGAAATACCGCAGCATCGTCAACATCGGCTTGACACTTGTTGCACTGATAACAGCGACAGTCGTTTTGACAGTAGGGGTCATCCCGTTTCTTGGGTTGATCATCCCGAATATCGTCTCAATTTTCAAAGGAGACCATTTACAGAAAACATTGCCGCACACAGCGATGCTTGGAGCCATATTCTTGCTGCTGTGCGATATTCTAGGAAGAGTTTTGATATACCCGTATGAAATTTCAATCAGCCTGATGGTCGGTGTCATTGGAAGCTTCATCTTCCTCTTCTTATTGTTTAGGAGGAAGGCGTATGCGTGATTTACATAAGATGCTCATACTTGTGGCCTTGGCTCTGGCGGCTTGTGGAGTCTATCTCTTCCATGACCTGAACGGAAGTTTCGATTATGCACTGCCGAGGCGCGGCGTCAAAGTATTCGCCATGGTGCTGACAGGGATAGCGATCGCTTATGCGACAGTGGTTTTCCAGACCATCACGCATAACCGGATCCTGACACCGAGCATTATGGGGCTTGATTCGCTTTATATGCTGCTCCAGACTTTGCTGATCTTCTTCCTTGGATCCGATCACATCAGCATCATGAACAGACAAGTCAATTTCGTTTTATCAATAGCGGCCATGGTCGTTTTCGCATTATTGTTCTACCATTTCCTATTTAAAAAAGGGAATCAGCCGATTTATTTCCTGTTATTGATCGGCATCATTTTCGGCACGTTTTTCGGAAGCATTTCAACCTTCCTGCAAGTATTGATCGACCCAAACGAATTCCAGATTGTCCAGGATCAGATGTTTGCGAGTTTCAACAACGTCAATTCCGATCTGGTCTGGCTGTCCTTGCTGGTGATCATTGTGCTGATCGCATTTGCCTGGAAGCATAACGCGTCACTCGATGTGCTGTCTCTTGGACGGGACACAGCGCTGAACCTGGGAGTCAATTATGATTCGCTTGTCCGCTATGTGCTTATCCTTTCCGCGGTTTTAATCGCGGTTGCGACAGCGCTTGTCGGTCCGATTACATTCTTCGGCCTGATTGTGGCGAACCTGTCCTATCAGTTTTTCAAATCCTATAAACATTCTGTGCTGCTGCTTGGTGCCATTGTCATCAGTGTTCTTGCCTTGGTCGGCGGACAATGGGTAGTGGAGAGACTCTTCACTTTCAACACGACGCTCAGCGTCATCATCAACTTCATCGGCGGGATTTACTTCATCTATCTACTATTAAAGGAGAGTCGGGCTAAATGATCCAAGTACGTGAATTGAGTAAGCTTTACGGAAAAAAACAAGTCGTGGAAAATGTCACTGTTGATATCCAAAGGGGCCAAATCACGTCTTTCATCGGCCCGAACGGAGCCGGTAAATCGACGCTTTTATCAATGGTAAGCCGGCTTCTGGATGCGGACACCGGTGAAGTGCTGATCGATTCGACAAATACGAAGAAAATGAAATCCAATGAATTATCAAAGCGGGTTTCAATTTTGAAGCAGTCGAATTTCATGAATGTACGGCTGACAATCCGTGAATTGGTTTCATTTGGCCGCTTCCCTTATTCGAAGGGGCGCTTGAATGACAAAGATGAAAAAATGGTGGATCAGGCAATCGCCTACATGGATTTGGCTGAAATGGAACACACCTATCTGGACGAACTCTCGGGCGGCCAGCGCCAGCGCGCGTTTATTGCCATGGTCATCGCCCAGGACACGGATTATGTGCTCCTTGATGAGCCGTTGAATAATTTGGACATGAAACATTCAGTCCAAATCATGAAAATTCTGCGCCGTCTTGTGGATGAGCTTGGCAAGACCGTCATCATCGTTTTGCACGACATCAATTTCGCTTCGGTCTATTCGGACCGGATTGTCGCATTGAAAAACGGCCGTGTCGTAAAAGACGGCCCGACAGAAGAAATTATTCAAAGCGCAGCATTAAAAGAAATCTACGATATGGATATTCCGATCCAGCAGATGAACAATTGCCGGATTTGTGTGTATTTCAATTCTTAAAAAAAGAGGAGCTCGACGAAAAATGAAAAAATTATTATTGATTGCATTCACATTAATGATGGTTGCTTTCCTTGCAGCATGTGGCGCGGACGAAGAAGCGACGGATTCTAAAACAGCGGCGGCAGACACGAAAGAAGCCAGCACTGAAACAGTGACAGTCACTCACGAACTTGGCGAAACGACTTTTGACAAAAATCCTGAAAAAGTAGTCGTATTCGACTTCGGTATCCTTGATTCGATGGATAAATTAGGAATTGAAGCCGTAGCAGGCGTACCGCAGGCAAATATTCCTTCATACCTTGAAAAATTCGCTGACGCTGAGAAATATGAAAATGTCGGTACTTTGAAAGAAGCTGATTTTGAAGCGATCCATGCGATGGATCCGGATCTTATCATCATTTCTGGCCGTCAGGCTGCTATGTACGAAGAGTTTACTGATATCGCTCCAACAGTCCACTTGGGTGTGGATACAACGAAATACATGGAGTCTTTTGAGAGCAATATGAACACGCTTGGCGAAATCTTCGGTAAAGAAGATGAAGTAAAAGAAGAGCTGGCTGCAATTGAAACGCAAATCGAAGATGTTAAAGCAAGTGCTACAGACGAAAAAGCTTTGATCGTTTTGGCGAATGAAGGCAAAGTAAGTGCATACGGAGCGGCTTCACGTTTCGGGATCATCCATGATGTTTTCGGTGTGGAACAAGCGGACGAAGGCATTGAAGCTTCCACTCACGGACAAAGCATTTCATTTGAATACATCCTGGAAACAAATCCGGATATGATCTTTGTTGTCGACCGCAACGCTGCAGTCGGAACGGACGCGAGTGCGAAAGATTCTCTTGAAAATGAATTGGTGCAAAAAACAACTGCTTTTAAAGAAGATAAAATCATCTACCTTGACCCGGATTACTGGTACCTGTCTGGTGGCGGACTGCAATCTGTCAGCGAAATGGTTAAAGAAATCCAGTCTGCATTCGAATAATCTGTGACGATACTCAGCGGGCTGCTTACCGCTGAGTATTGTTTTAACTGTTGATATTACGTAAAGCAGTTCGAAATAATTTAGTGTATATATTTGAATAGGGGGATACAAAAATGTTCGTGCAAATGAAAACTTTTGTTGTAAAAGAAGGGACTTCGCAGATTGTGCTGGATCGTTTTGCGGGGCAGAACAAATTGGCGGAGCAGCCTGGATTTATTGACCGCACAATCCTGAAAAAGGATGTCCGCCGCGGCGATGAAGAAGTGGTTCTTTATGTCCGCTGGGAATCCAAAGAGGACTGGAAGAATTGGGAGAAGCATCCTGACCATATCGCTGGCCATAAAGCGAAAATCGGCAAGCCGAAACCAGACCACATTATTGAAGTCACCCAAAACACTTACCATGTACATGGATAAGCAAGCGAATAAAACATAAGGCGAACCGGATTTCCGGTTCGCCTTTTTGTTTCATTAAATGAAGCGGAAGTCCTTCTGTGATAAACTGGATATATTGAAGAAAGAGGGTGAAGGCTATCAAACGTCTATTCTACGCACTGGGAATGGCGACTTTGATCGGTTTTTTTGCAATCTTGACGAGTTATACGAACGATGGTTTTCAGGAACTTGATCTGCGTACGATGGAATGGCTTCATGGCAACATTTTTCTGGATGGGCTGTCAATTTTCGGAGAGCGGTGGATAATCTTTATTGTCAGTTTGGGTTTGCTGATTTTCCTTTGGCTTAAAAGGCAGAATTACAGGGGGATGCTGTTTGTGTTCCTGACAGTCGGTGTCGGGAACGCTTTGAGCGAGCTGATGGAATATTTTTTCACCGAACAAAGACCTGACCTTCCGAGGGGGCTTGAAACTTTTTGGTTTCCATCAAGCCATGCAATGGGGGGATTATTGTACCTGTTCACAGCCGTTTATTTTATAACCGGCCTTATTTACAGTAATGTTGTCCGCTGGGCGATTTGGATCGTTACAACATTATTCGTGATTGGAATCGGGTTATCACAAGTCGCAAGCGGGCAGCATTTCTTTTCGGATGTGCTTGCCGGCTGGTTCATCGGTTATTCGTTATTCGCGGCTGTAGCGGTTTGGTATGAGATGAGGGAAAGAAGTTTCAGGAAAGAAATTGAAGAAGAAAGCTTTGAATAAGTTGGAAACGAAAAAGGGCTGACCTCGGTAGGGTCGCCCTTTTTCTGTTTCTTGAAGTATAGATTGTCAGGTTTTCTGGATTTCAGGATCATCGCCCAATTGGTTCAGGCGGTGTGCAAAGGAAGTCTCTGGTGCTGGCGAATTCCCTTTCAATACACCTTGCATGGAGTATGCCTGTGAACCGTGTTCTGCAAAATCCAAACCATTTTCTTCATCTTCCGCTGTTACGCGCAGTGGAATAATAGTCCCGATCAATATCAAGCCCACTCCAGTGGCAGCGGCGGTCCAGGCGACGACTGCCAAAACGCCGATTGTTTGAATGCCCAAAATTTCTGCGCCGCCGCCGTAAAGCAGGCCGCCGCTTGTGTCAAAGAGTCCGATAGCAAGCGTGCCCCAGATTCCGGCGATGCCGTGAACCGAAATTGCGCCCACCGGATCATCGACGCGAATTTTGGTGTCGAGAAGATGGATTGCTTCGGTCATAAGGATACCGGCGATCAAGCCGATAACAATCGCTCCGATAAAGGATACGTTGGCTGCTCCGGCTGTGATGCCGACAAGCCCGCCGAGTGCGCCGTTCAAAGTTAGCGACGGATCAATTCTTCCGTAGCGCAAACGTGTATAACCAGCTGTTGCGAGTACGCCGGCGGAAGCGGCGAGAAGTGTGTTGGCGATAACCGGCGGCACTAGTGCGGGATCCGCGGCCAGCGTGCTGCCGCCATTGAATCCGAACCAGCCAAGCCACAGGATGAAGACACCCAAGGCACCCAGTGGAATATTATGGCCCGGTATTGAATTGACGATCTTGCCGCTGTATTTGCCAATCCGTGGGCCGATTTTCCATGCAGTAACAAAAGCTGCCACAGCTCCCGTCAAATGCACTACAGTTGAACCGGCAAAATCGATAAAGCCGATTTCAGCGAGCCAGCCGCCGCCCCATACCCAGTGGCCGACAATCGGATAGATCACTGCTGTCATGGCAATGGTCAATAAGATGTACGCGCCAAGATTCATCCGTTCAGCAACAGCTCCCGAAATGATGGTTGCGCATGTTGCGGCAAATACGGCCTGGAATACGAAGAAGCCGATATCTTCCCGCCCTAATAACGCGAATCCCTCGGTTCCGATCAAACCGAATGCGGAAGTTCCGAACATTAAACCAAACCCGATGATGAAGTATAAAATAGAACCAAGTGAAACGGTGATTAAATTTTTCATTAAAATATTCAATGTGTTTTTTGAACGTGTAAATCCGGTTTCCACCATGGCGAAGCCCGCATGCATAAAGAAGACGAGCATGGCTCCGAGCATCACCCATATCATATCGACTGAACTTTGTACTGCTTCCATACCTTCTCCTCCTTATCCGATCGCGACTCTGCCGCGTTCTTTCGTACGAATTCTGATTGCTTCTTCCACAGGATAGATGAATATCTTTCCGTCACCGACTTCGCCTGTTCCCGCGTATTCAAGTATTGCTTCAATGATGGCCTCGACTTTAACATCTTCCACTACCATTTCCAGCTTCAGCTTCGGCGAAAATTCCATTTTATAAGGATTTCCGCGGAACATGCCGATGCGCCCTTCCTGTTTGCCGATGCCGGCAATTTCAGTGACGGTCAGGCCGTCAATGCCTTCAAGAGCCAAAGCTTGCCGGACACTTTCAAAGACGGTCGGGCGAATTATTGTCTCGATTTTCTTCATTTTTTACTCCTCCTCATTCGTTTCCTCTAACTAATGTTAGGTTTGTTAACATATTAAATAAATTTTTCAGATAATGCAAGTTTTATTTTAAATATATGTTAGGAAAGTTAACATTTAGAATGTGATAAAATAAAATCGAGGTGGTTCTTATGTATAAAATCAGTGAGGAATTGGTCGCTCTTGGTCTAAAGCGTATTGAAGGATTTCCGGTGGAAGGCTTTGTTAGAGGCAGTGGTCCGTTGAAGCCCGCGGTCATGCTTGTGGGTGAAGCCCCAGGTGAAAATGAGCTTGAAACAGGGATCCCTTTTACGGGGAGAGCGGGAAAAGAATTAATGGATTCTTTATCGAGTGTCGGCCTGAGCCGGAATGATGTCTATATAACGAGCGCTGTAAGAAGCAGGCCTTATAAATGGGGAACAAAGAAAAAACGGAACGGGGAAATAATCGAGAGAAAATATAATCGGGCGCCAACAAAAAAGGAGATTATCGCCCACGCGCCGATTCTTGATGCGGAAATCGCTGATATCAACCCGCCGCTGATCGTAACTTTAGGCAATGTAGGGCTCCAGCGCCTGATAGGTTCTCAGGCGAAAGTGACGGAACTGCATGGTGTGCTTTTGGAAACGCCTATATTAAAGTGGGATGAAGGAGAGGGAGCCTTCAAGGAAACGGAAGAGAATTACCACATCTTCCCGACTTTTCATCCGGCCAGCGTTTTTTACAACCCGCCGGTGCGCTACTTAAAAGAAGATGATTGGCGGAAACTGGGCGAGATCCTGAAGATGAAAAGGTGAAGGAATAATCGGATATCTTTCTTTGTTGAAAAATGTTGCACTAAGGAAACTTTAGGCGTACAATAACCATATTCAATAGAAGTGGAAGGAAGTCATAGAATATGGACAGTGCGGTCTTATTTGCTTTAGGGCTTACGCTTTTTGCCGGTTTGGCTACTGGGATCGGCAGTTTGCTGGCGTTTTTTGCCTCACGGACCAATACGAAATTCTTATCCGTCTCGTTAGGTTTTTCGGCGGGTGTAATGATATATGTATCGATGATCGAAATTTTCTTTAAAGCAAAAGACTCCTTAACTGGCGCCCATGGGGAAACGACAGGTTATTGGCTGACACTTGCGGGTTTTTTTGGAGGCATGATTTTCATGGCGCTCCTGGACCGCCTGCTGCCTCAGCTTGGGAATCCGCATGAAGTAAAGACGATAGAGGACATGGATACGGGGCCGAGCAACGATGAATACGCCCGTCTTCGGAAAATGGGCATTTTTACAGCACTCGCCATTGCCATACACAATTTTCCGGAAGGTATAGCCACTTTCATGTCAGCCATCCAGGATCCGGCGCTTGGCATCGCGATTGCAATTGCTGTGGCCATCCATAATATTCCGGAAGGGATTGCGGTTTCTGTGCCGATTTATTATGCTTCCGGCAGCCGGAAAAAGGCGTTATTATACAGTGTGCTTTCTGGAGTTTCGGAGCCGGTTGGCGCAATTGCGGCATGGCTGTTCCTGATGCCGTTCTTGAGCGACACACTTTTCGGCATCGTCTTCGCCTCGGTGGCAGGGATTATGGTTTTCATCTCACTGGATGAGTTATTGCCTGCTGCGAAACGCTATGATGAAGCGCATCTGTCAATTTACGGCCTGGTAGCCGGCATGGCTGTAATGGCTGTGAGTCTTGTGTTGCTGGTGTAATATAACTGAACGCTTTCGCCTCCTTTTACGGAGCGCGGAAGCGTTTTTTTATTTGCGGGGTTATGGAATAAAATGCAAACTTGTGTCATTTTCTCCTTACGGTTATAGTAATAAGGTGTAAAGACACCTAGATAGATACTTATGACAAGGAGAATGCAAATGTCTGCAATTATTGATAATGAAAAAAATACTGCGCCGATTTCACGCAATCGGCTGTTATGGGTCGCGGGTCTCGGCTGGCTGTTCGACGCAATGGATGTCGGAATTTTGTCCTTCATCATTGCGGCGCTTCAGCAGGACTGGAATCTGACGACGGATCAAATGGGCTGGATCGGCAGCATCAACTCCATCGGAATGGCTGTCGGAGCATTCGTCTTCGGAATTTATGCAGACCGTGTAGGGAGAAAGAAAATATTCATCATCACCTTGCTGCTCTTCTCACTGGCAAGCGGCATATCCGCTTTTACAACGACATTGGCGGCGTTTATGATCTTGCGCTTTTTTGTCGGCATGGGACTCGGTGGTGAATTGCCGGTGGCTTCGACATTAGTGTCGGAAAGTGTTCCTGCAAAAGAACGGGGGCGCGTCGTCGTTCTTTTGGAAAGTTTCTGGGCGGCCGGCTGGCTGCTTGCGGCAATTATTTCTTATTTTGTTATCCCGGCATCAGAATACGGCTGGCGCATTGCCTTATTGATTACGGCGCTGCCTGCGTTATACGCGCTTTACCTGCGGATCAATCTGCCGGATTCGCCGCAGTTTGCAGCAAAGAAAAATGTACTGCGTTCAATCTCGGTGAACATCAAAGATGTCTGGTCGAGAAAATATGTCAAAGCTACTTTGATGCTTTGGATTGTTTGGTTCATGGTCGTCTTTTCCTATTATGGCATGTTCCTGTGGCTGCCAAGCGTCATGGTGCTGAAAGGTTTTACATTGATCAAAAGTTTCCAGTATGTGCTGATCATGACATTGGCTCAGCTTCCGGGATATTTCACGGCAGCCTGGCTCATTGAAAAAATCGGCCGTAAATTTGTGCTCGTCACTTATCTGTTGGGTACTGCGGCAAGTGCGCTCGCATTCGGCAACGCGGAGTCGCTTGCCATGCTGATTACGGCGGGTGCGTTCCTGTCCTTCTTTAATCTAGGGGCATGGGGAGCGCTGTATGCTTATTCACCGGAACAATATCCGACTGTCATCAGAGGAACTGGCACGGGAATGGCCGCTTCATTCGGTCGCATCGGCGGTATCTTCGGACCGCTGCTCGTCGGATTTATGCTGACGGCGGGATTTGGCGTCAACGTGATATTCGCGGTATTCTGCAGCGCTATCATCATCGGGGCATTAGCTGTTGCTTTTCTTGGCACTGAAACCAAACAGAAAGAATTGGAATAAAGATTTTGGACGGCTGCCGGCAGTCTGTAAGCTGCCGGCAGCTATTTTTTAATTTTTTCCGGAAACCGGCAGGAAAAATTAAGGCGATAGCCAATACTTAACAGATGGATCAATAAGGAAAGAGTGTGGATTTATGGACTGGAAAATATACGAAGACCCAATGGCTTTCAGTGAGATGGTTGAAGCGCTGCTGTATAAAGATGAAGACAGGAACAGCCTGTTTCTTGGAATACTCAGCCAGATAAGAAACGGCAGATACGAGGAATATTTCCTGGGTCTGGCAACCGAAGGCGATGAAGTGCTGGCGGCGCTCATGATGACGCCACCGCATCCGCTGCAATTGATCGTTTTGAAAGAAACTCCGAACTTAGCGGGGGAACTTGCAATGCATCTGAAAAAAGAGGTTACAGAGATTCCGGGAGTGATCGGCGATAAAGCCGCGGCCCGGGAATTTGCGGAAGCGTGGGCGGCTGAAACAGGAACTGCCATTGAGCTGCATATGGATGAAGGCCTTTACCGGATCGATGCGGTGGCAAAAGGGCTCGAAAAAAGTCCCGGCGCATGGCGGGTCGCCAATAAACGCGATGCTGAACTCTTAGAAGAATGGTATCTGTTGTTTGAAAAGGATACCGGAGTCGGCGCATCCAGCCACAAGGAAGCTGCGGCGAAAATCGAGCAGTTTTTGGACGATAAGGAAATTTACGTTTGGGAAGTCCAAGGGGAAGTGGTTTCCTGCATGAAGAAATCCCGTCCATCGAAACACGGAATTTCTGTAGGGTTTGTATTCACTCCTGAGCAGCACAGAAGAAAAGGCTTCGCACGGATACTGGTGGCGGAAGTGACGGAAGAATTGCTGCTGGAATTCGACTTCGTCATGCTTTATACGGACTTGAAAAATCCGACATCCAATAAGATATACAGTGAAATCGGTTATGAACAAATCGCGAATCCGGTGCACTTGCGATTTCGATAAGCTTGGAATTTCAATCGCAGAATGATAAAATTCAAATAACAAAGTAAGTGAGGTGATGGGTGGACGATGAAATAAATTCCTTTTTCTGAGCAACTGAAGCTTTTTCAGCTTGAAAGAAACAGGATTCGTCTGCCCATTTTGCATTTTATGAATTGAATATAAAAGATCCCGGATGTTGCGCTTCGATTCAAGCGCGGGCTGCAGGTCTTTAATCCATTTCAATTCATATTTCAGTTTTTATTGCAGGTTATTTGGGCTGCCGAATTCTTCCGAAAATCAATCGGAGGAATTTTTTTTATTTCTCCGAAAAGGGAGAGATTGATATGGCCATCTTAGGCAAATTAAACAACATGACCGTCCGTTATAATGATCGGGTAATTGTGGAAAAAGCGAAAGCTGCAATCCATGAGCGATCGAGAATTGCAGTAATCGGTGCAAACGGTTCAGGGAAAACCAGTCTCCTTGAAGCGATAGCGCGCAATGGGCAAGGAGTCCATTGGATCGGAAATGACCCTGAAATTATTTATATGGAACAGGAAGCCAGGGATTTCGATATGGCGAATGCGGATGCGGAAACCACAGCGATGGAAAAGAAGTGGCGTGTCCCTGCCGGGCGGAAAGAGCTGAGCGGCGGGGAAACGATGAAACTGCGGCTTGCATATGCTTTGACGCGAAGGGGCGATATCTACCTGCTGGATGAACCGACCAACCATTTGGATGCGGAAAGTCTGGAGATGCTGGCGGACAGCATTGAAAAAATCGATGGAACGGTGATTTTTGTTTCACACGACCGCCATTTCATCGACCGGGTAGCCACGCATGTCTGGGAAATTGAAGACGCGGGTTTGATTGAATATGAAGGGGATTATTCAGCCTCCAGAGCGGAAAAGGAGCACCAGAGGCTTACGCAGAAACGCAAATACGACAAACAGCAGGCGAAAATTGCGCAAGTGGAAAGCCAGATTGTTCAACTCCAATCGTGGTCTGGCAAAGCGCATGCCGAATCGACGAAAAAAGATGGGGCAAAAGAATATTTCCGTATGAAAGCGAAGAAAAAAGATGTTCAAATCCGCAGCAAGCGGCAGCGTCTTCAGGCGGAACTGGATCAGGAGCGGACAGCTGAGCCGAAAGAAGAGCTGCAGATTTCATTTGATATCAATGATGCCGCGAAGAAAGGCAACAGAGTCATCGAGCTGAAAAACGTATGCAAAAGATTTGGAGACAGACTGCTGTTCGACCGGGCGACATTTACGATACAGCATGGCGAGCGGGTCGGCTTAATGGGCGCCAATGGCAGCGGGAAAACGACGCTCCTTAAGATGGTGCTGGGTAAGGAAACTCATGAAGGGGAGGTCTGGTTAAGCAAAGGGATGAAAATCGGCTATTTAAGCCAGGATGTCTTTGATTTGCCGGAAGAAAAAACCCCAGCTGAGCTGTTTTGGGCCCCGAGTTTTGAGGAAACAGGCAAGATCCGCAATTTAATGGACCATCTGGGTTTTGAAAAGGTGCATTGGGAACAGCCGGTGTCGAATATGAGCATGGGCGAGCGGGTCAAACTGAAGCTGATGGAATTCATGTTGGCCGAATGCAATGTCCTGCTTCTCGATGAACCGACCAACCATTTGGATCTGCCGTCCAGGGAAGAGTTGGAACGCGCCCTCAGCTGTTTTGAGGGGACGATGCTGATTGCTACCCATGACCGCTATTTCATGGAAAAACTGAGCGATAGATTACTTGTTTTCGAAAACGGTGCCTTGTCTAAATATGAAGGGGGCTATTCGGAGTGGATCGACCGCAATGATGGTGAAGAGCGGCATGATTTGATGCAGCTGGAAAGGGAAAGGCAGGAAGTGTTGGGGAAATTGAGTTTCATGACACCGGCAAATGAGGATTACCAAGGATTGGACCGGCAATTTAAAGAATTGACCGCTTCCATTAAAATGATCCAAAAAGAATAATTGTTATCGTAAAGAGTGGCTGCTTTCATGCGGCTGCTTTTTTATTTTATCCGCCCGCGCGCCGTTTTTGCAGAAAATTATGGTCGCCAAGGAGAGTCTTCAAAACTCTGTGCTTATTGTAAAAGCAAATAGGGTAATGAAAAAGTAGCAGACAAGTTACAGGAAGGGGCGGATGCTATGATCCGTTTTGAACGGGTGACCAAGCGATTTCCAGATGGGACAGAAGCGCTGAAAGATGTATCGGTTGTCTTCCCGACCCATAAATTGACGGTCGTCATCGGGCCAAGCGGCTGCGGAAAAACGACGCTGATGCGGATGGTCAATAAGTTGGAAACGCCGACTGAAGGCGATATTTCTATTGATGAGGAGTCGATAACTGGTCTTGAAGAAGTGAAGCTGCGCAGATCGATCGGGTACGTCATCCAGCGAATCGGCTTGTTTCCCCATATGACAATAGAAGATAACGTGTCGTTGGTGCCGCGTCTGCTGGAATGGGATAAAGAAAAGACGGCGGCAAGAGTGGAAGAACTGCTGAAACTGGTGGGATTGGAACCGGAAGTGTATAAGAAGCGATATCCACTGGAATTGAGCGGCGGTCAGCAGCAGCGGGTAGGTGTCGTCCGGGCGTTGGCGGGAGATCCCAATATCATACTGATGGATGAACCGTTCTCCGCTTTGGATCCGATCAGCCGTGAACAGCTGCAGGATGATTTGCGTACTCTGCAGCAGGAAATTCAAAAGACCATCGTTTTCGTTACGCATGATATGGATGAAGCATTGAAAATAGCGGACATGGTTGTCGTTATGCGCGATGGGAAAATTGAGCAGGCGGGTTCGCCGCAGGAATTGATCAATGAGCCGGCCAATGATTTCGTGCGCAGTTTTATCGGACTGGATCGCATCAATCGGCAGCGTACATTCGGAGAACGCAAATTGGAGGAATTTCTATCTGTTTTTGGAATGGAACCGGCCGGAGAGGCGCTTCGGATTTCAGGGGGAACGACAATTGATGAAGCATTTTCCAAGCTCGAATCAAGCGGATATTCCAATCTGGAAATAGTGGATGACGGCAGGGTATTGGCTTATGCCAGCGACCGTGATTTAGTGAAAGCGGCTCTCCGCAAAGAGGAGGTTGAAAAAGTGTGAGAAACTTTTTTGACACTTTGGTCAGCCGCCAGGATATGATTCAGGATGCGTTCCTGGAACATATTTACTTATCTTTTGTGGCTGTGGCAATCGGGATAGCGATTGCTTTGCCGACAGGCATTATCATTGCCCGTTATCGCCGTTACGCGGAACCGGTCATAGGGGTGACCGCCATATTTCAAACTATACCAAGTCTTGCGTTGTTCGGTTTTTTGGTGCCAATTCTCGGAATCGGTTCCCCGACAGCTTTGATCGCACTTATTATTTACGCGTTATTGCCGATTCTTCGAAATACATACACCGGCATCACGGGTGTTGATGGCTCGACGATAGAAGCAGGACGGGGCATGGGCATGACCCGGACTCAAATACTCAGGCAGATTGAATTGCCGCTGGCGCTGCCGTTCATCATGGCGGGGATTCGGACGGCGACTGTCCTGACGGTGGGAATTGCAACACTGGCGACTTTTGTGGGAGCCGGCGGACTGGGGGACATCATTTACCGCGGACTCCAATCCTATAATAATGCTTTGGTTCTTGCCGGCGCTTTGCCGGTGGCGCTGCTTGCGATCGGCTTTGACCTGATCCTGAAATGGATCGAGAAAAGGGCGACGCCGAAAGGTTTGAAAAATTAAGAGGGGGAATGAATGATGAAAAAGAAAGCAATTGGTGTTTTGGGAACATCCGCGTTGGCAATGGTCTTGGCGGGCTGCGGCTCGACTGGTGGTGAAGAATCGGAACCGATTGTGATTGGCGGTAAACCGTGGACAGAACAATACATTCTTCCGCATATTTTGGGCCAGTATATCGAGGCGAATTCCGACTATACTGTGGAATATGAAGATGGTCTTGGAGAAGTGTCCATTTTGACTCCGGCGCTGGAGCAGGGCGACATCGATCTGTATGTCGAGTATACGGGGACGGGGCTGAAAGACGTTTTGAAACAGGAATCGGAGCCTGGTCAATCATCCGAAGAAGTCCTGCAGCGCGTGCGTGAAGGTTATGAGGAAGAGATGGATGCGACATGGCTTGAACCCCTTGGTTTTGAAAACGGTTATACCCTGGCTTATTCGAAAGACAGCGGGTACGATGCCGAAACCTATTCGGATCTGGCGGAGATTTCCCAGTCTGAAGACATGAGTTTCGGTGCGCCGCATCCATTCTATGAGCGTCAGGGAGATGGCTACGACGATCTGATCGCCACTTACCCTTTTGAATTTTCAGCGACCGACAGTTTTGATCCGGCAATCATGTACGAAGCTGTGAATAACGGCGAAGTGGACGTCATCCCGGCATTTACAACAGACAGCCGAATCGGGTTGTTCGATTTGGAGACGACAGAGGACGATCTGTCATTCTTCCCGAAATATGATGCTGCACCAGTAGTGCGCTTGGAGGCTTTGGAACAATATCCGGAACTTGAGGATTTGCTTAATGAACTTGCGGGACAAATCAGTGAAGAAGAAATGCTTGCGATGAATGCCCGTGTCGATGTAGACCAGGATCAGCCGCAGGACATAGCGAGGGACTTTCTGATTGAAAAAGGGTTGATAGAAGAATGAAAACTAACCATGTGGTGAATTAAAGATATAATATAGATAACGCTTTGGCGCTATGGACAGGGCAAAGATTATGCTCCTGCGCACTGCTCGTCGCAAAGGATGCGCCATCTTCGTATGGCGAACCTTGCCTCCCGCAATAAGCCGAGAAGACCACTCGTCTTATTGCTCCGGTCGGCATTCGCCTGCTCCTGAACCGCGCCTTTGCTGAGAGAAATCTCTAGAGATATGAAGCAAAACAGCGCAGACGCCTAAGGGAATAGAAACACAGTTGGCTTGCCAACTGTGTTTCGAGCGAAGTGCTGAGATCCATTCGGGCGAAGTGCAACGAGTCCGAGTTAGCTCAGCTCAAGCCCCCAGGCAAAACCATTGTGCTCCTGCATCGCTACGCTGCTTCGTCGCAAAGACTTAGCCTTGCAAGCTTCGGCTAATGTCTTCGAAGCTGTTTTGTGGAATATCGACTACTATAGATTATTAATTCAACTTATATAGAAGAAAGATAACCAGATCCCGCAAATTGCTTGCGGGATTTTTTTATATGGTTTCAAAGCCGGAATTCGAGTACAATTAAATTGAATGAATAGTCATTCAATTTATAGTGATTTAAATAGTCGACGATAAATAATGGTGGGGTGGATAGATATGCGGGAAGTGGTAATTGTTGAAGGGGTACGAACGGCAGTGGGACGAAGAAAAGGGTCTTTTTCAGAAACGCGTCCGGACGAACTGGCAGCTTTGGTGCTGGATGAGCTGGTGGAGCGGGCGGGCGTCGGTAAAGGGGATGTGGAAGACGTCATTCTGGGCTGCGTCTCGCAATCAGGTGAACAAGGTGGAAATATTGCCCGGACAGCTGCGCTGATCGCCGGGTTTCCGGATTATGTGCCGGGTGTAACCATTGACCGCCAATGTGGCTCGAGCCAGCAGGCAATCCATTTCGGCGCACAGGCGATTCTTGCGGGAGATATGGAAATTGTCATCGCAGGCGGAGTCGAAAGTATGACACGTGTGCCGATGTTTTCGAATATGCAGGGCGCTAAACCGAGTCCCAAGCTGACTGGGCAATACGAAATCATCAACCAGGGGCTGTCGGCGGAACGCATCGCTGAAAAATGGGGATTCAGCCGCCAGCAATTGGATGAATTTGCGGTGCGGAGCCATACGCGTGCGATTGATGCCATTAATTCCGGCTGGTACGACAAGGAAATTGTCGGTGTCGAAGTGGAAGATGAAAACGGCGAGAAACGCTTGGTCGATAAAGATGAAGGACCGCGGCCGGGAACTTCCATGGAAGTTCTTAACGGCCTGAAAACAGTGTTTGATGAAAATGGCGTCATAACGGCAGGAAACGCCAGCCAGATGAGTGACGGGGCATCAGCTGTCTTATTGATGTCGCGTGAAAAAGCGGATGAACTGGGGCTGAAGCCGAAAGCGCGCATCATTGCCCGCGCAGTTGTCGGCTCAGATCCGACCTTGATGCTCACAGGTCCGATAGCCGCAACGAAAAAAGTACTGGCAAAAGCGGATCTTGCGATTGAAGATATGGACCGCTATGAAGTGAATGAAGCATTTGCGCCTGTTCCGCTGGCATGGCTCCATGATATCGGAGCAGACCCTGAAAAATTGAATGTCAACGGCGGGGCGATTGCGCTTGGACATCCGCTTGGTGCGACCGGCACGAAATTGATGGTATCTTTATTGCATGAATTGGAGCGCAGCGGTGGACGCTACGGGCTGCTCGCAATCTGCGAAGGCATGGGTATGGCAAACGCGACAATCATTGAACGACTATAAAAAGCTCGGAGGCAAAGACATGAAAACCAGTGAAGTGAAAGCGATCATCACGGGCGGAGCATCGGGTCTTGGCGAGGCTGCCGTCCGCCGCATAGTGGAAAGTGGCGGAAAAGCGGCGATTTTTGATTTGAATACCGAAAAAGCGGAGAAGCTTATCGAAGAACTTGGTGAAGAGTCGGTCTGGTATGCCGAAACGGATGTGACGGATGCCGCTCAAGTCGAACAGCAGACCGCTGCAGTCATCGAACGGTTCGGTTCTGTAAACCTTGTCGTCAATTGCGCTGGGATCGGGACGCCGGGTAAAGTCGTTTCAAAAGGGGAACCTCAGCCTCTCGAGCAATTCGAAAAAGTGATCCGCATTAACCTGATCGGCAGTTTCAATGTATTGCGCGTTGCGGCAGCGGCCATGCAAAGGAATGAACCGAATGAAAACGGGGAGCGCGGCGTCATCATTTCAACTGCCTCTGTTGCCGCCTACGAAGGGCAGATCGGCCAGGCGGCTTACAGCGCTTCAAAAGGCGGCATCGTTTCCATGACACTGCCGATTGCCCGTGAATTCGCGCGCCACGGCATCCGTGTCATGGCCATCGCGCCGGGGCTCATGAAGACGCCGATGTTCGACGGGCTGCCGGAAGCGGCAATCGCGTCGCTTGAATCGGCGGTGCCGTTCCCGGCGCGTCTCGGACGGCCGGATGAATATGCGCAATTAGTTGAAAGCATTGTTGAGAATCCGATGCTGAACGGTGAAACAATTAGGCTGGACGGAGCAATCCGGATGCAGCCGAGATAAAGAGAAACTTCACTCAGTAGGGGTTTATCCTACTGAGTCTTAGTTGATCCAATCGGACTTTTATGGTCAGTGGATCTCCCGCTTCTCGAAGTGGGAGTCTTACTGACCGTTAAAGCGGGATAGGGGGAATGGACTGATGGGGAAATATCGTTTTGAAGAAGATGAGCATGTCATGTTCCGCAAATCGCTGCGGAAATTCCTTGAAAAAGAAGCGGTGCCGCAATATGAACAATGGGAGCAGGATCGCCTGATCCCGAAATCATTCTGGAAGAAGCTCGGGGATATGGGCTTTCTGTGTCCGCAGGTGGAAGAGCAGTACGGCGGTCTCGGACTTGATTTCCGTTATGCCGTCATCATCGGCGAAGAAATGGAGCGCGTTGGCGCCAGCCTTACTGGTGTTGGGCTTCATAACGATATCACCGTGCCGTATATCGAATCCTACGGCAATGAAGAACAGAAACAGCGCTGGCTGCCAGGTTGCATTTCCGGTGATTACATCACGGCGATTGCGATGACGGAACCGGGAGCGGGATCCGACCTTGCGAATATCTCCACAACGGCTGTCCGTGACGGCGATAATTACATCGTCAATGGCCAAAAAACATTCATCACCAACGGCATCAACTCGACGCATGTAGTCGTTGTCGTTAAAACCGACGCGAAAGCGGAACCGAAGCACCGGGGAATTTCCTTGCTCATGATCGAAGAAGGGATGCCGGGCTTTACAAAAGGGCGCAAACTGGATAAAGTCGGCCTTCACGCGCAGGATACGTCCGAATTATATTTTGAGGATTGCGTCGTGCCGGCAGCGAACTTGATTGGTGAAGAGAACAAAGGCTTTACCTATTTGATGGAAAAACTGCAGCAGGAGCGCCTCGTGGTGGCGATGGCCGCGCAGACGGCTTCGGAAGACATGCTGGAGATGACCGTTGACTATGTGAAATCCAGACAGGCATTCGGCAAGCCGATCAGCGCTTTCCAGAATACGCAGTTCAAACTGGTTGAAATGGCGACCGAAGTGGAGCTGGGGCATTCATTCCTTGAATCGCTGATCGAAGAGCATATGGCTGGCAAGGACATCGTTTCGAAAGTGTCGATGGCCAAATACTGGCTGACGGACACCGCCAAGAAAATCTCGGGTGAATGCATGCAGCTCCACGGCGGCTACGGCTATATGGAAGAATATAAAATCGCGCGGCGCTACCGGGATATTCCGGTGGCGGCGATCTATGCCGGGTCCAATGAAATCATGAAAACGATTGTCGCGAAGCGGATGGGTCTTTGAACCTTCTGCTTGACAGAATAAACAAACTAATTTAATGTAAACTTCAACTTGTTGGCAGAACGGCAAGTCTATTTGAGAGAAGAGCCCAGAGAAGATGAGAATAGCAGAGAGCAAAATCGAGGATTGAGACGAGTAGGCAGTGGATTCCATAATAGAGAGTCAGCGGCTGGTGGAAGCTGATTGGAATTCTTGCGCGAATGGACTTAGGAGAGCTGGCCTGAAAATGGAAATGAGTAAGGCAGACGTATGCCCTGCGTTAAAGGGAAAGGCGAACAGCCTGTTTGAGTGAGTGCAGAAATGCATTAATGCGTGGTGGTACCGCGGTTTTTTTAAACCCGTCCCCGCAACCGGATCTATTTCCGGTTGCGGGGATTTTTTGTATTCCAAAAGAGCTGAGGAGAGATGAAGATGAGACGAGCAGAGAATTTAAGTGAGCACAGAATGTACAGCAAATCGATGGAAATATTGGACGGACGGATGGAGGAGCGTGAGATTAAAGAATTTCTTGTGGGCCTGCATGCTAAAGGAGAAACGGCTGACGAGATGGTCGGACTGGTAAAAGCGATGCGATCCAAAGCGGTGGCTTTGCCGGAAACGGAAGGGCAGCTGATTGATGTATGCGGCACGGGAGGCGACCGTTCGTTCAGCTTTAACATCAGCACGCTGACGGCTTTTGTATTGGCGGGATGCGGCATGAAAGTCGCAAAACACGGCAACCGCAGCGTTTCGAGCAAGACAGGCAGCGCGGATGTGCTGGAAGAACTGGGGATTGGGACGACAGCTGACCCGGCGGCTATTCCAGATTTGATTGACCAGACTGGCATCGCGTTTTTATTTGCGCCAGCCATCCATCCGGCACTCGGGAAATTGCGGGAAGTGCGGAAGAGCATCGCGACACCGACCATTTTTAATCTTGTTGGGCCGCTTGCTAATCCGCTGGCGATTGAAGTGCAGATGACCGGCGTATACAGACGCGACATGCTGGAGCCGATGGCGGACGCATTGACGAGGCTGGGCAGAAAACGCGGTGTGATGGTCCACGGAGCAGGCGGGATGGACGAGCTTTCGCTGGCGGGCACCAATGAATTATTGTTTTTTGATGAAGATGGCAAGAAGGCGCTCCAGTTTCATCCGGAAGAAGCGGGCTTGAAGCTGGCGCCGGTGGAAGCGATCCGAGGCGGGGATGCCAAACGCAATGCAGCGATTTTTATGGAAGTGCTGGAAGGCCGCGACAATGCTTATCTGGATACAGTGGCATTGAATGCCGGGGTGGCGCTTTTTGCGGGCGGCAACGCCGGAACGATTGCGGAAGGCGTCCACGCGGCAAGAAAATCCATCCTTTCCGGAGAAACAGGCCGTGTATTCGAGTCTCACCGTCAGGCAGCGGGGGTGCTGGTATGAATATATTGGAAGAGATCATTGCTGCAAAACGTGAAGAAGTAAAAGGATATTCATCTGCTGAGCAAGTTGAAGGAGTGGCGTTTCCGCGGAAATCCCGATTGGCCGAACGTTTGCGGCAAGGGCCTGGCGTCATCGCGGAAATTAAACGGGCTTCACCATCAAAAGGTGATATCCGGCTGGACGTTGATGTGGCCGCTCAGGCGAAACAATACGAACAGGCGGGAGCTGCCGCAATTTCTGTTTTAACGGATAAAGCTTATTTCAAAGGATCGATTGAGGATTTGAAAAATGTGGCGCAGCTTGTTTCTGTACCAGTGCTTTGTAAAGACTTTATCGTAGACGAAATTCAAATAGACCGGGCGAAAGCTTCCGGTGCGACTATTATTCTGTTGATCGTTGCGGCACTTGGCCAAGAAGAACTTGAGCACCTGTTTTCATATGCGCAGGCACAAGGGCTGGAAGTGCTCGTTGAAGTGCACGATCCCGCTGAACTTCAGATAGCGGTGGACTTGGGAGCCGAATTGATCGGCGTCAATAACCGGAATCTGAAAACGTTCGAAGTATCGCTTCAGCAGACAGCTGACATTGCGGAATATTTTCCGGCGGACAGCAATTCTTTATTGATCAGTGAGAGCGGTATTTTTACGGAAAGCGACGCGGCATTTGCATTTGGCAAAGGTGCGGCCGGCATTCTGGTGGGCGAAGCGCTGATGCGTTCGGAAGATGCCGGTGCCTGGATCACAGCGGTGACGGCGCCGGGGGTGAAGAAATGACGAAAGTGAAAATATGCGGCTTGCAGGAAGCGGAACATGCCAAGGCTGCATCAGCAGCTGACGCGGCGGGCTTCGTTTTTGCGCCGAGCCGCAGGCGGGTGACGGTCGAACAGGCTGCCCGCTTGGCTGCCGAGCTGCCTGAGTCAGTGGTAAAAATAGGTGTTTTTGTCAATGCTGAGCTGGACGAAGTGCTGGAAGCGGTTCGAAAAGTCCCGTTGACGATGGTGCAGCTGCATGGAGATGAAACGGATGAATTTATCCGCAGTATTCCAGTGGAGGTCATACAGGCATTTTCAGTCCGTGACATTGAAGATGTAAAAAAACTTGAACAATCAATTGCGGACTATGTGCTGGTTGATGCACCTGGAATCGACTTTCGCGGCGGCAGCGGCAGGATCTTCGATTGGGGGTTGCTGAAAGGAGCGTCGATCGATCCGGAAAGACTGATTGTGGCCGGCGGGCTGGATGCCGTAAATGTTGGACAGGCGATCGGTTCTCTGGCTCCGTACATGGTCGATGTTTCAAGTGGTGTCGAAACGGAAGGGAAAAAAGATGCAGATAAAATAAAAAGTTTCATAAAAACTGTAAAGGGTGATTCGATGCAGCAAGCAACGGGAACAGAGAACGTAACAGGATTTTTCGGGCGTTTCGGCGGCCAATTTGTGCCGGAGACATTGATGAAAGCGGTGAAGGAGCTGGAAGCGGCTTATGCGGAAGCGAAAGATGATGCCGATTTTCAGGCGGATTACCATAAATACTTAAAGGAATATGTCGGCCGTGAACAGCCGCTGACATACGCGGCGCGGCTGACGGAAGCTTGGGGTGGTCCAAAAGTTTATCTGAAGCGGGAAGATCTCAATCACACCGGCGCCCATAAAATCAATAATGCAATCGGACAGGCGCTGCTTGCGATCAGAATGGGCAAACGCAAAATTGTGGCGGAAACAGGCGCCGGCCAGCACGGTGTGGCGACTGCGACGATCTGTGCGCTGCTTGACTTGGAATGCGTCATTTTCATGGGAGAAGAAGATATCAGACGGCAGCAATTGAATGTATTCCGGATGAAGCTTCTCGGGGCGAAAGTGGAAAGTGTGACCAAAGGAAGCGCCACCTTGAAAGATGCGGTGAACGAAGCACTGCGTTACTGGGTGACGAATGTCGAAGATACTCATTACCTCATCGGTTCCGCGCTCGGCCCCCATCCGTTCCCGACAATGGTGCGCGATTTTCAGAGTGTGATCGGGCGCGAGACGCGCGGGCAGATTCTTGGCAAGGAAGGACGCTTGCCGGATGTAATTCTGGCTTGTGTCGGCGGAGGATCGAACGCGATCGGCATGTTCCATCCCTTTGTGGGAGATGAATCGGTAAGGCTCATCGGAGTTGAAGCGGCGGGCGAAGGCGTCGACACGGCCAGGCACGCCGCGACACTGACGAAAGGGACGGAAGGCGTGCTGCACGGAGCCTATATGAAACTTCTGCAGGACGAAAACGGACAGGTCCAGGAAGCGCATTCGATTTCAGCGGGTTTGGATTATCCGGGAGTTGGGCCGGAACACGTCCATCTGGAAGACATCGGGCGGGTTGAATATAAAGCGGTGACGGATGAAGAAGCGCTTGCTTCGGTCATCACATTATCACGGCTCGAAGGCATCATCCCTGCGCTGGAATCGGCGCACGCAGTAGCGGAAGCGGAAAAGACGGCCGCCGCGATGGGGTCGGACGAAATATTGATCATCTGCGTTTCCGGACGTGGCGATAAGGACATGGCGACCTATGCGGAAAAATTGGAGGGACTGGCATGAAACGCTTGAAAGATTTGAAGGATAACGGAGATAAAGCATTTGTCGCTTATATCATGGCAGGGGATGGCGGTCTCGATAAATTGCGCGGCCAAGTGGAATATCTGCAGAAGACCGGTGTAACGGCAATTGAAATCGGCATTCCTTTTTCTGATCCGGTGGCGGATGGCCCAGTCATCGAAGAGGCAGGAAACCGTGCGCTTGCTGAAGGTGTCACGCTCGATAAGGTTTTACTTGAAATGAAGAGTTGGGATTTTAAAATAAAAATTCCATTAATCGTCATGACTTATTTGAATCCGGTCATCAGTTACGGTGCGGAGCGTTTCGCGGAATCGTGCAGGGAGGCGGGCGTTTCAGCTGTCATCATCCCGGATCTGCCATTTGAACATCAGCAGCTGGTCGGGCCTTATTTGAAAAAAACCGGCGTCACGCTGATTCAGCTCGTTACACTGACCACTACGGAAAACCGGCTTGAGGACATTCTGGATGCGGCTGAGGGATTTGTTTATGCCGTTACGGTAACCGGTATCACAGGGGTGCGTGACGAAATGACGCAGGAAGTGCAGGAATTCATGAAAACGGTGCGCTCTAAGAGCCCGGTGCCGGTTTACGCGGGCTTCGGGATTTCGAAAACCGAACATATTGAAATGCTGCGGGATGATGTCGACGGATTCATCGTCGGCTCGGCGATTGTAAAAGCTTTTCACGACAATAAAATCGAAGACATCGACCCCCTCATCCATGCAGTGACCCAGCGCAACCCGGTATAATGGATGCCGGAGGGATGTAAGATGTTCAAACCAGTCACAGCTGATTTTTTTGATATGCCCACTCTCGATTTGTCGCGCAACCTGCTGGGGCAGCTGCTTGTACACGAGCTTCCGGAAGGGATTGTCGCTGGCCGGATCGTCGAGACGGAAGCCTATATGGGAGCGGAAGACCGTGCGGCGCACAGCTTCGGCAATAGGCGCACCAAGCGAACTGAAATCATGTTCGGTAAAGCGGGGCTTGTCTATACGTACCAAATGCATACCCATACGCTGATCAATGTTGTCAGCGGACCTGTCGATACGCCGCGCGCCATACTGATCCGGGCGGTGGAACCGGTCGAAGGGATCGATTTGATGGCGGAATTGCGCGGCCGGCACCTGCCGATCAAGCAATGGACGAGCGGCCCCGGCAAACTGACAAAAGCGATGGGAATTTCAATGGATTATTATGGCCACCATTTTACAGAGCGGCCATTGTATATAGCGGAAGGAGATCCGGTTCATGCCGTTTCAGTCGGTCCAAGAGTCGGCATCGGCAATTCACAGGAAGCTGTCCATTATCCATATCGATTTTGGGAACAGGACAATCCTTACGTCTCAAAATTCCGGTAAGCGCCATGTTTAGTAATTTCTCTATGTGGAATAATAAGGGAGAGTATTAAACTAAAGGAGTGGAAGACAGTGGCAAAAATTGCGACGCTAATTACTGATATGTTTGAGGATGTAGAATATACCGACCCATCGAAAGCATTCAATGATGCAGGTCACGAAGTTTTCACGATTGAAAAAGAAGCTGGCAAGGAAGTGACAGGCAAGCAGGGTGAAGCTGTTGTGTCTATTGATAAAGGCATCGACGACGCGAATCCGGACGATTATGACGCGCTGTTCCTGCCTGGTGGATTCTCGCCAGACCAATTGCGTGCGGATGATCGTTTCGTGAATTTCACGAAAGCATTCATGGATGCGAAGAAACCGGTATTTGCCATCTGCCACGGTCCGCAATTGCTGATTTCGGCAAAAGCGCTTGAAGGCCGCAAGGCGACAGGCTTCAAATCGATTCAGACAGATATGGAATACGCCGGTGCCAAACTGGTGGATGAAGAAGTGGCTGTGTGCCAGGATCAATTGGTGACAAGCCGTCAGCCGGATGATATCCCGGCATTCAACCGCGAGTCATTGCGTGTGCTGGAACAATATTCTGCAAAATAATTTTTAGGGAGTGACCCCGTCAGCTGAAGCTGGCGGGGTTATTTTTTGGTAAGGGAATAAATTCGGTATGCCCTTGAATAAATAAGCAATCACTTATATAATGGTTGACGGAACTCTTGAAAGAAGGTGAATGGCTTGGATTATGTATATATGGAATCCTATCTGAAGGCGATCAGCGACCACAACCGGATGCTGATCCTCAAGTATTTATCAAAGGATTCACTTTGCATATGTGAATTTACGGAATTGCTGGATATGACGCAGCCGGCGGTGAGCCAGCATATGCGCAAATTGAAAACGGCTGAATTGGTGACTGAAGAAAAGCGGGGGCGCTGGACCATTTGGTCGCTTAATGTCCGTCATACGCTTTACCCGATGCTGATCCATTTGCTCAGCCTGCTTCCTGAACCGGAAATAACGGTGGAATCTCTGGAAGCGGAAGGAAAAAGAGTAGTTTGTGAATAAGGAGTTGTCCGGAAAGTGGAAGTTGGATTAGCCAGTTTTATATTTATCGTCACATTGATTTTTGTTATTTGGCAGCCGCGCGGGTTATCGATCGGCTGGTCGGCCATTGCCGGGGCAGCGGTGGCGCTGCTGTTTGGAGTGGTCGACTTCGGTGATGTCTGGGATGTAACCGGCATTGTCTGGAATGCGACATTGACGTTCGTGGCTTTGATCATCATCTCCCTCATCCTTGATGAGATCGGATTTTTTGAATGGTCGGCTTTACATATGGCTCGCTTGGCCAAAGGCAGCGGGCTTCGGATGTTCTTCCTTGTAATTGTACTTGGCGCCATAGTGGCCGCGCTTTTCGCCAATGACGGAGCGGCGCTTATTTTGACGCCGATCGTCCTTGCGATGGTAAGAGCGTTGAAATTCAAGGATGCAATGATCCTGCCGTTCATCATGGCTTCCGGGTTTATTGCGGATACGGCATCCTTGCCGTTTGTCATCAGTAATTTAGTGAACATCGTTTCAGCGGACTTTTTTGATATCGGATTCACTGAATATGCGATTCGAATGGTTGTGCCTAACCTGTTCAGTATCCTTGCGAGCATGCTTGTTCTTTACCTTTATTTCCGGAAGGATATTCCTAAGGGATTCGATGCCGGTGTATTGAAAACTCCGGCATCCGCCATCAAAGATCTGAAGATGTTCCGTTTGTCATGGGTGGTACTGGCGGTATTGCTGATCGGTTATTTCACGAGTGAAACTTTGGGGATTCCGGTGTCGTTCATCGCGGGAGCAGTCGCCATCATCTTCCTGGCGATTGCGCGCAGAAGTGATGCAGTCGAGACGATGACTGTGCTGAAGGGTGCACCTTGGGCGATCGTCTTCTTCTCAATCGGTATGTACGTAGTGGTTTACGGCTTGCGCAATGTCGGTTTGACTTCGGTATTGGCCACTGCGATCGAATGGACTGCGGGGCATGGTTTATATGCAGCGACAATCGGCATGGGCTTTATCGCGGCGATTCTTTCGTCCGTCATGAATAATATGCCGACCGTGATGATCGATGCGCTGGCCATCGCTGAAACCGATACGACAGGCGTCGTGCGGGAAGCGCTGATCTATGCGAATGTCATCGGTTCGGATCTCGGTCCGAAAATCACGCCGATCGGATCACTTGCCACATTATTATGGCTGCACGTTTTGAAATTGAAGGGTGTCACCATCAGCTGGGGCTATTATTTCAAGATCGGGATCATCCTGACGATTCCGACCTTGTTCATCACTTTGACTGGCCTGTATCTGTGGCTGATAATCCTGGATTAAAGAAATAAAAGAGGTTCACCTGTTACGGTGGACCTCTTTTTGGCCTATTGGCGGAGTTGGGGAAAAAAAGTGGATTCAGCTTGCTTCCTTCGCGCTCAAAATAAAAAACGGGCAACCCTTTGAAAAGGGTGCCCGTTTTTATATTGTCCAGACTCCAGCAGCCCAGCTCTTCGGGTCATAAGCCAAACCAGCTGCCGTGGCAAAGAACGCCACTCTGCTGTTCTGTCTTATGCCTTTCAGAGCTGAACGGGCGCTGTCGCTTTTCTTTGTCCAGACTCCAGCGGCCCAGCTCTTCGGGGGGAAGGCTGCTCCTGCATCGCTGCGCTGCTTCGTCGCAAGAGATAGCCCAAACTGGTTTGGGCTATCTCTCGCTTTCGCTTTTCTGTTGTTTAATCCAAAAACTTAGCCATGTAGATTTCATCATAATATTTGCCGTTGATAAGCATGGAATCCTGGCGAATCCCTTCGGATACATAACCGGCCTTTTCGAATAACTTTCTGCCCGGCTTATCATTTTCTACAACAGTCAATTCGAGGCGGCTGATGTTTTTCGATGCTGCCCATTCTTCGCCTTTTTGGAGAAGTTTGGTCGCGATGCCTTTGCGGCGCGCATCGGCTTGGACGCCTACACAAATTTCTGCGCGGTGGGCCGCGCGTTTCGCTGCGTTGCCGACGATTGTCAGAAAACCGACATGCTCGCCGTTCAAGATAGCGATGAAGATGGTCGAATGGCCGCTTTGCCGCCATTCAATAATCTGTTTGCGGACTTTTTGGGTGGACTGGGTGCGTTCGTCTTTCCCGTACAGCATGAATTCGGATTCTGCTTCGACCGTCTTCATCAAAGCTGCAAGAGACCGGGCGTCGCCGTGTTCCGCGTTGCGGATCAATAGAATGTCTTCGTCGCCATTGCCGTCCTTTGCATTCTTACCTTTGGAAGCGTCGATTCTTTCAAATACGACGTAACGGTTCGTCTCCACTTCACTGACAAAATAACCGGCATCCATCCAAGCGTGGAAATGCTTGGCAGGCGCTTTGGTCTTTTTCCACCAGCTTCTGTTTAAATAGGCAGCATTGGGCAATTGCTGGCCCATGATCTGTTCGATTTCATTGAAGCTAAGCTTAATTTGCGGATTCGTGGCAGATGAAAAGTAATTTGCTAAAGGAATGTATTTCTTTTCCAGAATTATAGTCAATATTTTCACTTCCCTTCAGAAATTTATGGCTTAATTGTATTAATTATACCATTAGCACTATTGCTAAGTATATTGATTTGTCCCTTAATACTAAAAAAATTCTATTCAGAATAATAATAATTTCAAATATAGAGATATTTTACTTTTAAATTCCAGATGAACCACATATTTTAACAATAAAACCTATTTTAGTAATTATAAAGACGTAGTCACATAATACTACGAAAAAGGAAAATGCACTATACTTTTTATTTTTTATTTTATTATTTACGATGAAAACACATTCAGGCGCTTCAATTTCTGCTTACTTCTGTACAGGAAGTTCAGCTGTGCGTACAGTTATGGTAGAATTACACAGAAACCAACATTGATCAGGAGGCATAAAAATGTCAAAAGTTTTTGTATTAGGCCATAAAAATCCGGACACGGATTCAATTTGTTCAGCTTTATCTTATGCGTATCTCAAGAATGAAACCGGCATGGAAGCGGAAGCTATCCGCCTTGGCGAGATGAATAACGAAACGATTTTCGCCCTCAAGGAGTTCGGCTTCGATGCGCCCCGTCTTGTGACGCGCGTTTCAGAAGAAGTTTCCCAGGTGATTCTCGTCGACCATAACGAGCGCCAGCAAAGCGCCGAAGATATCGACGGCGTTCAAGTGATTGAAGTGATTGACCATCACCGGATCGCGAATTTTGAAACGACAGACCCATTGTTCTTCCGCGCTGAGCCGGTTGGCTGCACGACGACAATCCTATTGAAGCTCTTTAAAGAGAATGATGTAGCAATACCGGCCAACATCGCTGGTTTGATGCTGTCTGCCATCATTTCCGATTCGTTATTGTTCAAATCCCCTACATGCACAGAGCAGGATATCCGCGCAGCGCGCGAACTGGCTGAAATCGCCGGAGTCGATGTCGACGCATATGGACTGTCCATGCTGAAGGCAGGGGCGGATTTAAGCAATAAAACCCTTGAAGACTTGATTTCACTGGATTCGAAGGAATTCGAAGCAGGGGACCACCGATTTGAAGTGGCTCAGGTAAATGCAATCGATGTCTCTGAAGTTCTGGATCGCCAGCAGGAGCTTGAAGTGCTGATGAATCAATTGATCACAGACAAAGGACTCGATCTTTTCGTGTTCGTCGTGACGGATATCCTGAATAATAATTCGGAAGCGATAGTTCTTGGAGGACGTTCCGGCATTATCGAAGGCGCATTCAAATCAAGTGTAGTTGATAACCGCGTCCTGCTGCCGGGCATCGTTTCACGCAAAAAACAAATTGTGCCGGTCATTACCGAAGCATTGAGCTGATTCCCTTTTTGGGAGTCAGTTTTTTTATTGTTGAATAAGATATAAAGCTTTTTAATCCGCGTCTTATGTGAAACGGGTGCTTTCGCTTTTCTTTGTCCAGACTCCGGCGGCCCAGCCCCTCGAGTCGCTTCGGACTTGCCAGCAATGGCAAAGAACGCCATTACTTTCAAGTCCTCCAGCGCTTGTCGGGGCTTAACGGGCACCGTCGCTTTTCTTTATTGTCCAGACTCCAGCGGCCCAGCTCTTCGGGTCATAAGCCAGCCCAGCTGCCGCGGCAAAGAACGCCACTCTGCTGTTCTGTCTTATGCCTTTCAGAGCTTAACGGGCGCCTCCGCTTTTCTTTTGCATAAGCAGATTCATTGAGCGCGGCTTTTATGCTTGCTATAGTAAAGGGCGAGGTGAACAACGATGTTGAAAATTGAAATTTGGTCGGATTATGTGTGCCCGTTTTGTTACATAGGCAAACGCACACTTGAACAGGCACTTCTAAAAACAGGCTTTAATAATCAGGCCGAAGTCACTTTCAAAGCATATCAGCTGGATCCGGATACGCCCGTAGATTCCAGCATTTCAGTATATGAAAGTCTGGCTGCTAAATTCGGCCAATCTGCAGAACAAGCAAAAGAGATGACTAAAGGGGTGGCAGCCCACGCGGAACAAGTCGGTTTAAAATATGACTTTGATAATATGGTCCAGGCAAACACACTGGCCGCGCACCGTCTCGTAAAGTGGGCCGAAACCCAAGGCAGAGATGCGGTTTTAACCGAACAGCTGCTGAACGCATATTTCATAGAAGCTGAACATATCGGCAAATACGCTGTGTTATTGGATCATGCGGAAAAAGCTGGATTGCCGCGCAATGAAGCCAAGAGAGTCCTTGATTCCGATGAATTTTTGGCTGATGTCGAACAGGATATTGCGGAAGCCCGCCAACTGGGCGTTCAAGGAGTCCCTTTTTTCGTCATCAACCGCAAATACGCGATTTCCGGCGCCCAGCCTTTGGAAGCGTTCGTCGATTCCATTAAACAAATTGCTGATGAAGAAGGATTGCGCCCTGCTTTAAAACCGTTGGGAACCACAAAAACAAGCTATTGCACAGGTGATTCCTGTTCGTCTGATTGATTCATGCAGGCAACTTAATTGACCATGTTCCCCGGATTAATTAGACTTAGGAAGTCTTTGATTTGAAGTAAATAATCTATAAGAAATAAAGGAGTTTTGTTTTTCATGAACGTTTTAGTAGTAAAAGCCAATAACCGTCCCGCATCAGAGGGCGTTTCAAGTAAAATGTACGATGTATTTATGGACAATGTAGGCTCTGACATGAACGTGAAAACGTTCGACGTATTCAAAGAAGATATGCCGTATTTCGGCCAGGATTTCTTCGATGCCATGCAGAAATCAGCACAGGCTGAAGAGTTGAATGACATCGAACAGCGCATTTTGACAGCTGCGAACAAAGCGATGGATGCATTCCTTGACGCTAATGTTGTCGTATTCGCATTCCCGCTATGGAATAAAACAATTCCAGCTCCGCTGCAAACTTTCATCGATTACATCTACCGTGCAGGTGTGACATTCAAATATACGGAAGAAGGTCCACAAGGCCTTGTACCGGAAAAGAAAGTCATCATTTTGAACGCCCGCGGAGGAATCTACTCAACTCCGGAAATGGCGCCAAGCGAAATGAGCGTAAACTACATCCGTATGATCATGAACTTCTTCGGCATCGAAGATATCGAAGAAGTGATCATCGAAGGCCACAATATGTATCCTGACAAAGCGCAGGAAATCATTGAAGACGGCATGAAACGTGTCGAAGAAATGGCTCAGTCACTTGAAAAAGTGAGAGTTTAATAGAATGGCAGCAGACCCGGAAGCGCAAATGCGTTTCCGGGTTTTTATTTGCGCTTATTTTTTGGACGGAAGGGTACATAGGAAGTAAATGAAATTATCAGGAGGTATCATGCGGCGATGACGAATGAAAATATGAACATTCCAGAATCGAAAGAATCTTATTGGCGTGAATTTAAAGATGTACCGAATTATCCGCAGCTGCAAAAGAATGAGTCGACGGAAGTCGGGGTGGTCGGTGGCGGCATAGCCGGTATCATCAGTGCCTATTTATTGGCGAAAGCCGGGAAAAAAGTGACCTTGATCGATGCCGGTAAACTGATAGACGGCGTAACCGGCTATACTACAGCGAAAATTTCGGCCCAGCATGGCCTGTTTTATTTTCCGCTGATAAAAATGTCCGGGGAGGTCGACGCGAAGAGGTATTACGATGCCAATATGGAAGGCTTGGATTTCATCAAAAATACTGCTGAAGAACTCGGCATCGACTGCGATTTTGAGCATCAGGATGCGTTTGTCTACGCCAATACGGCAATCGGCGCGAAACTGATCGAACAGGAAGCGGAGGCGTACCAGCAGCTCGGTATTCCGGGAGGTTTGGCGAAAGAGGAAGTGGAACTGCCGTTTGCGGTGAAAGAAGCGGTCGTCATGCGCAACCAGGCGCAATTCCATCCGGTGAAATTCCTCGCGGGACTAGTGAAAGAGTTTGAAAAACTCGGCGGCACCATCTATGAACAGACGCGCGCCCAGAAAATTCTCAGCAAAAAGAATCCGGTGATTCAAACTGAGAACATGTCACACCTGTCTTGTGAAAAAGTGATAGTGGCCACCCACTATCCGTTCAACGACTCGGATGGCATGTATTTCGCCAGAATGTCTGTTCAGCGTTCTTATATTGTGGCGGCCAAAGTGAAAGGTGAAGTTCCCAAACATATGTATATCAGCACGGATATGCCGATGCGTTCTTTGCGCTACGCGACAGACGACAACGGCGAGCGCCTTCTTCTCATCGGCGGCGAAGGCCACGGAGTCGGCAAGCAAAAAGGCGAGACGATGGAGAAATATGAAAAACTCGCGAAATGGGGAGATGAACATTTTGGCGTGGAAGACATTCCGTACCGCTGGTCAGCGCAGGATCAGTCGACGCTCGATAAGATCCCGTATATCGGCACAAGCACTGTCGGTTATGAAAATATCCTGGTGGCAACCGGTTTCCGGAAATGGGGGATGGCCCATGGCGCACTTGCGGGCATGTTATTGAGCGATCAGATTCTGGGCAATGAAAACCGCTACGCGTCTCTTTACGATCCGACCCGTACGAAGATGAAAGCGGTGGACATGGCAAGTTTCGTAAAAGACAATGCCTCGGTGGCGAAAGAATTGGTCACGGGCAAATTGAAAAAACCGATGAAAACTCCGGATTCGCTGGAAAAAGGAGAAGGAGCAAGCGTCAAAACTTCCAAAGGCGCAGCGGGTGGATATCGGGACGAATACGGCCAGCTTCACCTCGTTGACACGACTTGTACGCATATGGGCTGTGAAACGAAATGGAATGATGCGGAACGGTCATGGGATTGCCCGTGCCACGGCTCGCGCTTCTCTTATACCGGTGAAGTATTAGAAGGCCCGGCCGTCAAACCGCTGAAGCGGATTGAAGAATAATCAATTTCAGGTATAAAAGTAAAAGGAGCTGCAGTGAATCTGCAGCTCCTTTTACTTTGTATTTATAACTTACGCCGGATTAGCTTGCAGTTCCAACGTGATCTTGATATCTTCGCCGACAAGTACGCCGCCTGTTTCAAGCGTCTGGTTCCAAGTAAGGCCGAAATCTTTGCGGTTCACTTTGCCTTCGCCGCTGAACGCTACAACTTCCACGCCCCATGGGTTAATGCCTTTGCCGCCGTATTCCACTTCGAAAGTGGCTGGGCGAGTAACACCTTTCATCGTCAAGTCGCCAGTCAACTCATATTCGTCATCGCCTTTTTTAACGATTTCGTTTGCGTTGAATGTGATATGAGGATGCTGCTCAGCGTCGAAGAAATCTGCCGAACGCAAGTGGTTATCGCGGTCTTCGTTATTAGTATTGATGCTTGCCACGTCGATTTTGAAATCGATCAAAGCGCCTTGAAGATCCGTTTCATCAGCTTCAACTGTTGCGTCGTATGATGCGAAAGAGCCTTTTACTTTTGAAACCATCATGTGTTTCACTGAAAATCCGATTTCTGAATGCGCTGTGTCTACTGTCCATTTTTTCATGTTTAATTTCCTCCAATATTTTATGTCTAACCAAACTATAGAGGAATAAAACTATGATGTCAATATACTTTAATTAATTATTCTCGAATTCGAGATATATTTTTTATTGGACTTTTGAACGTAACTGACCTTAAAAGCTTGTCAAACGGGCAATAAAATCGGATACTATTAGAAGTTAAACGATTAGAAGGGATTTGCTTGGAATGACGAAAGAAAGATGGTTATCAGACCTTCGCCGATTTGTGGCGGACAGCCACGTTAAAATCGACGAGCCGCTACATCTCCATACATTGACAAGAATGGGCGGACCGGCTGATATTTTTGTATCACCGACCAATGAAGATGAAACTGCTTATACAGTGAAATATGCATATGAAAATAATATTCCTCTATTGTTATTGGGGAATGGCTCAAATATGGTCGTTCGTGACGGAGGGGTAAGGGGCATTGTGCTGAACCTGAAAAGCCTCAACGAAATCCGCATCGATGGGCTGCATGTCTATGCCCAGGGCGGCGCGAATATCAAAGAAGTTTCAAAAGCCGCTGCTTCCAATACATTGACAGGCTTTGAATTTGCCTGTGGAATCCCCGGTTCTGTCGGCGGTGCGATGGCGATGAATGCCGGTGCATATGGCGGCGAGATTAAAGACATCATCGTCCGGGCGACTGTGTTGACCAGTACGGGTGAAAAACTGGTCCTGTCCAAAGAAGAGCTGGAACTGGATTACCGCAAGAGTGTCATTACGAAAAAAGGTTATTATGTTCTTTCAGCTGAATTCGGCCTTGAAAAAGGCGACCAAAATGTCATCGATGCAAAGATGACTGATCTGACTTATCAGCGCGAATCCAAACAGCCGCTTGAGTTTCCATCTGCAGGCAGTGTTTTCAAACGTCCGCCGGGCAATTTTGCCGGCAAGCTGATCCAGGAAAGCGGATTGCAGGGCAAAGGATTCGGCGGAGCGGAAGTTTCGACCAAACACGCGGGATTCATAGTCAATAAAAACAATGCGACTGCAAACGATTATATCCAGACCATTGAAATGGTGAAATCGGCTGTCCGTGAAAAATTCGGCATCGATCTGGAACTTGAAGTGAAAATTGTCGGCGACGATACAGTGTGAATAAACGACGGGAGCCTTTTTCCAAGGGCTCCCGTTTTTTAAATGGCGCAAAATCATGCTATAATTGAATAGTAAATAATCGTGGGAGCTGATGGTGATAGACTTTACAATTAACGGAATTATCTTAATATGTGGTGCTTTTCTTTTAATGGGTGTAATTATGACCAAAGTTTCAGCGCGCGCTGGAGTTCCTTCCCTCGTTCTCTTCATGATCATCGGAATGATCCTCGGTAGTGATATTTCCGGCCTCATCTATTTCTCCAATGCTGAAGTTGCCCAGCTTGTCGGTGTAGTTGCCTTAATCATCATATTGTTTGAAGGCGGACTGCAGACACAGTGGAAAAATATACGCCCTGTTCTTGGCGGATCTTTGGTTCTGGCCACGCTTGGCGTTCTGATTACAACTGCGGTAGTGGCAGTTGCAGCTTATTATGTTCTGGGCATTACGGCTCTGGAAGCCCTGCTCCTCGGTTCGATCGTCGGATCAACCGATGCGGCAGCCGTTTTCTCTGTTCTTGCCGGACAAAACATCAAAGGCCGAATCTCTTCCACACTGGAAGCGGAATCCGGTACCAACGACCCGATGGCGATGTTCCTGACAATCGCCTTTATCCAATTGATCCTGACTCCGGAATCCTCAGTCTTTACAATGCTTGGCAGCTTTGTGCTGCAAATGGGTGTGGGAGCGATTCTGGGCGTGGTGCTTGGCTTGTTCGCTTCATGGACGATTAACCGGATAAAACTGAACGCTTCAGGTCTGTATGCTGTATTATCTGTCGGCTTTGCGATATTCATCTACAGCTTTACAGCTATTCTGGGCGGCAGCGGGCTGTTGGCGGTCTACCTGGCGGCTCTCGTCATCGGAACGCGCGATTTGACGCACAGCTACTCGATCATCAGTTTCAATGAAGGCCTTGCATGGCTCATGCAGATCCTGATGTTCGTCATCCTGGGCCTTCTTGTGTTCCCTAGCCAGTTGGCTGACTGGGATCTGATTTGGAAAGGGCTTGTCCTGTCGCTTGTGCTGATCTTTATCGCACGGCCGATCGCCGTCTTCGCATCGACGATTTTCTTTGACTACTCGTTGAATGAAAAATTGTTCATGTCCTGGGCAGGGCTGCGCGGCGCAGTGCCGATCGTATTGGCGACGTTCCCGATGTTAGCCGGCCTTGAAAACAGTTTCCTGTTCTTTAATGTCGTGTTCTTTATCGTTTTGACTTCCGCTTTGCTGCAGGGTTCCACGATTCCATTCTTTGCGAATAAATTAAAATTGAACGGACGGCCATCGCCCAAACGCATCCATTCACTTGAACTGGTGTCGATGGATAAAGCGAATGCGGAAATGCTGGAAGTTGAATTGACGGGCAAATCACCGTTTGCCGGCCAGCTGGTGCAGACGATCGGATTGCCGAAGCAGACGCTGATCAGTGCGATCATCCGCTCAGGCCGCCTGGTCATGCCGACCGGCACAACGAAACTCAAAGTCGGGGACGTGCTCTATGTCCTGACGGAGAAAAAACAAGTATCAAAAGTGAAAATGGTTCTTGGTGAAGAGGACATCGTAAACTAGCCCGCAGATTTGCGGGCTTTTTTTATTGCAGGAATTCCCAGGCGCAAGGTCGAATGAAATAAGACATCGAAAAGGGGGAGAAAGCGGAAATGGAGAAAAAGCAGAAAAAGAGAAAATGGCTCAAATGGGTGTTGGGGACGCTCGGTTTGCTGGTGGCGGTTGCTGTTATCGGGCTTATTTATGTGAACGCTTACATAGGGAAATCTGAACCGGCGATTACGGGGGAACTTGATGTCTCCGTGCTGGATGAAGATGTCACGGTTGTACGGGATGATATCGGGGTGCCGCATATTGAAGCGCAATCGGATGCGGATCTTTACCGCGCGCAAGGCTATGTCGTGGCACAGGACAGGCTGTTCCAGATGGATCTGTCGCGACGGCAGGCAAGCGGAAGATTGGCGGAAGCGGTAGGCGCTGCGGCAGTAGATACGGATAAATTTTTCCGGACTTTCAGTTTGCGCGACGCGGCTGAAAAATCATGGGAAGGCTACGATGATGAATCGAAGCAAGTGCTGGAATGGTTCGCTGAAGGGGTGAATGCTTTCATTGATGAAGCGAAAGAAGACGATACGCTGAGCTATGAATTCAGTTTGCTCGGTTACGAACCGGAGGAATGGACACCTGTCGATTCGTTGGCCATCGGAAAATTCATGGCCTATGACCTTGGCGGGAACTGGTCGTCTCTTGCTGTCCGGCACTGGGCGCTTGGTGAGTTCCCGGAAGACAAAGCCAGGGAATTATTCATCGAATATCCGGAAGGCGCACCGTCGATCATCGAAGCCAATATCAACAGCCAGGTGAAAGTGGCGGGCGAATTCGATGCTTCGCTTGTGCCGAATGAATTCAACGGCAGCAATAACTGGGTTGTTTCAGGTGACAAGACGGAAAGCGGCATGCCGCTTTTGGCGGATGATCCGCATCTGGGATTGAGTACGCCGTCAATCTGGTATCAGATGCATTTGCAATCACCGGAGCAGAACGTCAGCGGCGTCATTTTTGCTGGCGTGCCCGGCATTATTCTCGGGCACAATGAAGATGTCGCCTGGGGTGTCACCAATGTGGGCCCTGATGTACAGGATCTTTATATCGAAACGCCCAATCCGGAAGATCCGACCCAATTCCGGTACGAGGGCGAATGGGAACAAGCTGAAGTAAGAGATGAACCGATCAAAGTGAAAGACGGCGAAACGGTTGATTTTGAAGTGGTGGTCACACGCCACGGACCGATCATTTCCGAGCTGCTCTATGAAGAGGAAGATCCGGGTGCGCTGTTCTCGATGCAATGGACTGCGCTTGAACCGACACTCGAACTGCAGGCAGTGCTTGGGTTCAATAAAGCTTCAAACTGGGAAGACTTCGAAACGGCGCTGGAAGATTTCCAGGCTCCTGCCCAGAATTTTGTGTTTGCGGCAACTGATGGCACGATTGCCTATAAAGCGAATGGACGCATTCCGATCCGCAAAACGGGTGACGGCCAATTGCCGGTGCCTGGTGATTCCGCGGATTATGGCTGGGAAGGTTATGTGCCTTTCGATGAGTTGCCGACTGTTGTGAATCCGGAAAACGGTTTTATTGCCACGGCGAACAATGAAGTGGTCGATGATTCCTACGAATACCACATCACTGATTTTTGGGCTCAGCCTTATCGTTACAAGCGGATCGCGGAAGTGCTGGAAGCGTCGGATGAGTTGACGCCTGAAGACATGATGGAGCTGCAGATGGATAAGAAAAACCTCTACGCGGAAGAATTCCTGGCGGATATGATCGACACGGTCAGAGCAGAGAGTGATGAGTACGATGAAGTGCTTTCGCTGCTCGCCGACTGGGACCAAGTGGATGGGGCGGATCAGGCGGCGCCGCTGATTTTCCATAAATGGATGAAGCAGCTGCCGCATACATTGCTGGAAGACAGTTTCCCGGAGGATGTATATGATCTGATGCCCGGCAAGAATCACATTACCGATGCGATGATGCGCGATTCGTTTGCCGGCAATGACGGAGCATGGGTCAGTGAATACGGAGGTGTCGGAAAGTGGCTGACCGATGCGCTGGAAACGAGTTTAACAGAGATTGAAGGGGAATTCGGCAATGACGCGGGGGACTGGGAATGGGGAGAATATCACCAGCTGACGTTCCCTCATCCGCTGGCGGATGCATCGCCGATATTCGAAAGCATTCTGAATCCGGACCCGGTGGCGCTTGGCGGTTCCAATATAACTGTACAGGCGGCGGCATTTGATGAAGAAGGCAATGTCGACCACGGTGCGGCATGGCGGTTTGTTGCCGATCTCTCTGATATGTCAAGCGCCTATCATATTGTAGGACCAGGTCTGAGCGGCCATATGAAATCCGACTTCTTCCACAATCAAGTCGGTAAGTGGGCGGAAGGCGATTATCATGAGACACCGATAGATGGTTCGGCGGAAGGGTCGACCTTAACACTCAAAGCCGAGTAAGTTATAATGGTGAAAAAAGATATGGGGCGTTTGATTTGAAAAGAATGTTAGCGGTCGGATTCGGCGGCATGGCCGGCTCACTGCTGCGGGCATGGATTTACGCAGCGGTTCCGGGCACTGTCAGTCTCTGGATCATCAACATCATCGGCAGTTTTCTGATCGGCTTCGCAGTCATGAAACTCAGCGGAAAATCTGCTGAACTTCGGCTGTTCATCTCGACTGGGCTGCTTGGATCATTTACGACCTTTTCGGCTTTCTCGAATGACTGGTTTCGCGCGCTGGAGTCATCTCTGGCAACAGGAATCCTGTACGGGCTCGGGATGACAGCTGCGGCGACTGCGGCAGCTGCCGCAGGTCTGTGGCTTGGCCGGAAAGGGGTGAGGGAATGAGCCTGATTGAAATTGCGCTTGGCGGATTTCTCGGCGCCATGGCCCGCTATCTGTTCTACCTGGTGGCGGAAGCCCGCTGGCGGCAGCCGAAAATCGCAACGTTGCTGGTGAACATCCTCGGTTCGTTTGCGTTGGGTGCGCTTGTCGGAAGCGGCAATCTGTCCGTTTTTTGGCTGACAGGGTTCCTTGGCGCATTCACCACTTTCTCGACGATGGCACTGGATGCGGTGAAGGATTTTGAAGACGGCAAATGGCTGGCGGGAATTTCGTACCTGCTCGCAAATCTGATCGGCGGATTGGCTTTGTTCGCAGCGGCATATACGATTTTTTAATATTAAGAGGCTGGAAACCGACGGAAATCGTCTGTTTCCAGCCTCTTATTTCATTTGACGATGACGACAGGAGCATGGACGCGTTTCGCCACTTTATGGCTGACGCTGCCGAGCACCATTTCCTGAAAGGAATTAAGTCCGCGGCTGCCGATAAAAATGATATCGTAATTGTTTTCATTGGCGTGCTTTATGATTGTCGGTCCGGGCGTCCCATGGATGGTGGTGGTTTCAAAAGGCACACCGGCTCCGCTGAATATCTCTTCAAGCGGCAGAAGCAATTGCCGGCGGTAATGATGGAGTTCTTCGCTGAGCTTGTCGTTCAGCACTTCGGTCCGCGCTTTTTCGTAATCGACGACATAAAGCAAAGTTACAACGGCATCCTGGAACATCTTCGCCATCTTCAGTGCTTCAGCAGCCGCCCGTTTTGAGTGTTCCGAACCATCCGCTGCCAAAAGTATTTTCTGATACATACCCCTGCCCCCTTAGTAAAAAAGCTTATGTCTTTATTCGACAAAATCAGCGTGATTTCCTTTTTGGCAATAAAGGATGAAAACAATCAAATGAAGGTTTGACTATAAAAAAGAGAAAAGGTAGACTGAAGAAAACAATCAAATGAATATTTGATTGAAGAGGGGGAACCGTCATGAAAGAGATTTGTGAAATTACAAAAGTCCATCCTGAAAGAGTGGAAAATGTTCAAAACCAAATGACGGATCTCACTGATGTGGCGATTCTTTTCAAGGCATTGGCCGATGAGACACGTCTGAAAATCGCTTTTGCGTTAACAATAGAAGAAGAAATGTGTGTTTGTGATATTGCTGCGGTAATCGGCGGTTCAACAGCCACGGCCTCCCATCATTTGCGGTATCTGCGTGAGCGCAAACTTGCGATATCCGAACGGAAAGGCAAACAAATCTATTATTCGCTGTCGGATAAGCATGTTCATCAGCTTGTGACCATTGCACATGAACACGCGAAAGAAGGTGCGGAAATTGGTTAAAACTTATCGTCTTGAAAATCTGTCCTGCACAAATTGTGCGGCGAAATTCGAAAAGAATATTCGCAGCCTGCCGGAGATCAAAGCTGTTGAACTGAATTTCGGGGCTTCGAAATTGACTGTGGACGGCAATGTGTCCATCGAAGAATTGGAGCGTGCCGGAGCGTTTGACCATATCCGGGTTTACCCGGAAAAAGCGAAAGTAGAGCATACGCCTTTTTACAAACGGCGGCAGACGATTGAAACCGCAATTTCGTTTGTGCTGCTGATTGCCGGGGTTATCCTTTCATTCCAGACAAGCGAAAGCGATCCCTGGGCAATCGGACTGTTCGGCACTTCCATGCTTGTCGGCGGCTATCACATGTTCCGCACCGGGTTGCTGAACCTCAGCCGCCTTGAATTTGATATGAAAACATTGATGACGATCGCGGTCATCGGTGCGGCCATAATCGGGGAGTGGCGTGAAGGTGCGGTGGTCGTGTTTTTATTTGCCATCAGTGAAGCACTTGAGTCTTTTTCAATGAATAAAGCGCGCCAGTCGATCAGAAGCCTGATGGATCTGGCGCCTGTACGTGCTTTGATCCAGCGGGACGGTGAATTGATCGAAATGGATACGGAAGAAGTCCGTATCGGGGATGTCCTGATCGTCAAACCGGGTCAGAAAATCGCAATGGATGGCGTTGTCCTGCGCGGCGAATCCGCGGTCAATCAGGCGGCCATCACCGGTGAATCGATTCCCGAAGTCAAACGGCCGGGAGCGGACGTATTCGCCGGCACGATGAACGAGGAAGGCGCGCTTGAAGTGACCGTCACCAAACGCGTTGAAGATACAACCATCGCTAAAATCATCCATCTTGTGGAAGAAGCGCAGGCGGAAAAAGCGCCGTCTCAAAAATTCGTCGACCAGTTCGCGAAATATTACACACCAGCCATCATCGCTATCGCTTTTTTAACGGCGTTGGTGCCGGGTTATATGACAGGCGACTGGCAGCTGTGGGTCTACCAGGGCTTGGCTGTTCTAGTCGTCGGCTGTCCGTGTGCGCTGGTCGTTTCAACTCCGGTAGCCATCGTCACAGCAATCGGCAATGCGGCAAGACAGGGTGTCCTCATCAAAGGCGGCATCCATTTGGAAGAAACGGGCCGAATCAAGGCTATTGCGTTCGATAAGACGGGCACGCTGACAAAAGGATATCCCGAAATGACGGATGCGATTCCCGGCAATGGCTATACAAAAGAGCAGCTGGTCCAATTGGCCGCATCAGCCGAGTCGATGTCACAGCATCCATTGGCGCGCGCCATCGTTAAGGAAGCGGCGCAGCTTCTTCCATCGGAAGGGTTTAATTCGGTCACCGGCAAAGGGGCTTATGCCCAGGTCGGCGGAGAGCGGATCCATATCGGCAGCTTGCTCTGGGCGGAAGAATCCGGATTTGAGATCCCGGCTCACGCCCGCCGTCTGCAGCTCGGCGGCAAATCGGTGATGGCTGTCTTTAAAGAAAACGAATTTATCGGCATCATTGCCGTCGCCGATGCGATCCGAAATGAAAGCCCCGGCATTATCGGGGAACTGAAAGAGATGGACATAGGCAGCACCATTATGCTGACAGGCGACCATCCGGCGACAGCCAATGCAATCGCGAAAGAAATCGGCGTCACTGATGTGCGTGCGGGATTGATGCCGCAGGATAAACTTTCCGCGGTCCGTGAACTTCAGCAGCAGTATGGGCGCGTGGCAATGGTCGGCGACGGCATCAATGACGCTCCGGCACTGGCGGCTTCTACAGTCGGCATCGCCATGGGAGGAGCGGGTACTGACGCGGCGCTTGAAACAGCCGACATTGCGCTCATGGCAGACGATCTGGAAAAACTTCCTTATACGATTCGACTAAGCCGCAAGACATTGCGTATAATAAAGGAAAATATCATGTTTGCTTTGGGGCTGAAGGTAATTGCTTTGCTGTTGATCATTCCGGGCTGGCTCACTTTATGGATTGCGATTTTCGCGGACATGGGTGCGACCCTGCTCGTAATCTTGAATGCTCTGCGCCTGGTCAAGGTTCAAAAGTAAGCAATGCATGCTTGGAGGATTTGTTTTGAAATTAACTGAGTGGACAATGGAAGAGCAGGAACAGCTGATCCATTTTATGACAACGAATTCCTGGCCATATCACGGACAAGAACATCCAGTCCGCGCGTTGATACAGAAGACGATAGAAGAAGGCGGTTACCAGTCTGACCAGGTAACAACCTTTTGGGTGGAAAACGATGAAGGTGAACAGGTGGGGCTTGTGAAGATCTTTGACCTGCAGGATGACATCCCGTTATTCGATTTGCGGATTGCCGATCCGTACCGGGGAAAAGGCTACGGACCGAAAGCGTTGAAAATGACTGCGGATTTCGTTTTCTCATTGCCGGAAAAGAAAATCCGGCTCGAAGGCCACACGCGCCACGATAATTTTGCGATGCGCAAGGCTTTTGAACGGACAGGATTTGTAAAAGAAGCCCATATGCGCCAAGCCTGGTTTTCCACGAAAGAAAACCGTTATTTTGATGCGGTCACGTACGGGATGACCCGTGAAGACTGGCAGCAGGGCGTTACAACGCCTGTGTTATGGGAAGATACGATTGCGGAACCATCCGTGGCGCCATTCAATCCCGTATTGCTCGATTTTCCGGAAGAATTCGAATCGGAGCGATTGCTGATCCGCGCGCCGCGCCGTGAAGATGCGGTCCACAGCTATGAAGCGATCAAGCATTCCATTGAATCGTTGCGTCCGTGGATGCCGTTTGCGCAGAAAAAACCTGATCTGAAACAGATCGAAGCGAACCTCATTGAAGCGGCAGCCGATTTTCAATTGCGAAAAGATCTCCGTCTTCATTTCTTCCAGAAAGAAACCGGGGAATTCATCGGTTCAAGCGGACTGCACCGCATTGACTGGGAAGTGCGGAAGTTCGAAATCGGCTACTGGGTCGACAATCGTTTTGAAGGAAAAGGCTATGTGACGGAAGCGGTTGAGCGCATAACGCGTTTCGCGTTCGAGGAACTCGGGGCGAACCGTGTGGAAATCAGATGCGATCCTGACAATGTCAGAAGCCGCGCAGTTGCGGAGAGGCTCGATTTTAGACTTGAAGGCATCCTGCGCAATGAGACGATTTCCCGTCTCGACAATAAACTGCGGGATACATGCGTCTATTCGAAAATCAGAGAGTAGCAGGCATATAAACAGAAAAAGAGACGGTGAGGATTGCCCTCGCCGTCTCTTCTTCTATATCCCTTTCCTGCCGGAAATCAGGTTAACGATAAGAATGATTGCTGCTACGATCAGTAATAGGTGAATTAATCCGCCTGCTACGTCCATTAAAAATCCGATAAGCCAAATTGCTAAAATAACTACAAGAATAATCCATAAAATACGAGCCATGTGTTTTCACCGACCTTTCTGCTTAGATAGTAATATGTACCCTCAAAAAATACACTGCAAACCTTTCGCTGAAAAAAACTGTCATCAGGGTCGGGAAAGCTCAGTTGTTCGCAGGGGGAGGGTATAGTAAACTTAAGGTTAGCCACGTTAGGGAGGAACGAAATTTGCCTACTCCAAGTATGGAAGACCATATTGAAATCATATACTCATTGATCGAGCAGAAAGGCTACGCCCGTGTCTCGGATATAGCCGAGGCGCTGTCCGTGCTGCCGTCATCCGTAACAAAAATGGTGCAGAAGCTGGATAAGGACGGCTATCTGATTTATGAACGTTACCGGGGGCTTGTGCTGACGCCGCAAGGACAGAAATTAGGCAAACGCCTTGTCAAAAGACACGATCTGCTGGAGCAGTTTTTACGGCTTATCGGTGTTGATGAGGAACGCATCTATAATGATGTGGAAGGCATTGAACACCATTTGAGCTGGAATTCAATCAATCGGATCGCTGATCTTGTCCAGGTACTTGAGGAAAACCCTCAATTTATCGAAAAGCTGGAAAAGCTGAAGAATGAAGAAAAGAATAGTTAATAGAAACAGGAGGTTTCATTATGGCATTGCATCCAGGTGAAAAAGCAGTATTGAAGATCAAAGACCGCTCGGGTTCCCAATGGATCTTATCAGACGGTTCAGGCGATGAAGTTCTGATGAACGAGTCGGAAATCGAAGAAGGCCGTGAAGTCGGAGAAGAAATTGAAGTTTTCCTATACCGCAACCGCCAAGGCGGCATTTCGGCAACACCGATGATTCCGCATATCTTGCCGAGCGTTTATGGCTGGGCGAAAGTGTTGAAAGTCTCCAAGCGCGAAGGAGCGGTTGTCGATATCGGCACTACACGCGAAGTTTATTTATTGCCGGCGGATTTGCCGCAATTTGAAGAATTATGGCCAAAACAAGGCGACCACATCTTCATGACGATCCGGACAGACCGTTATGGCGATCTATACGGACGCCTTGCCACTGAAGAGAAGGTCAACGAATTGTATGTGGATGCGCCGACGTCTGTCTATAATCAGGATTTGAAAGCTCGGGCTTATCGCTTGCTGCCGGTCGGCACATTCATGATTTCCGTTCCGGAAATGTACCGGATCTTTGTCCATGAAACAGAGCGGGAAGAAGAGCCGCGCCTCGGCGAAGAAAAAACAGTGCGCATCATCGGAGTGAAAGACGACGGCACGCTGAATGGTTCGCTGCTTCCCCGTAAGCAGGAACGTTTATCGGATGACGCTGAAACGATCATGCGTTATTTAACCGAATCAGGCGGACAAATGCCATTCGGTGATAAGTCTTCACCTGAAGAAATCCAGGAAATGTTCGGTATGAGCAAAGCTGCCTTTAAACGCGCTTTGGGGCGCCTTTATAAAGATCGCCGGATAATACAGGAAGACGGCTGGACCAAACTTCAGCAGCATTGATGCAACCTTTCTGGAGCGGATTCGTATTATTTCTATGAAAGGGGCTAAAAAGATGAAAAAACTGATAGCAACCATAGCAATGATTTTGATGGTATCGACGCTCGTGCCTTCTTGGGCTGCAGCGAATGTCGGCATCAATGAAAAATACGGAGTGCCGATTGTGGTATACGGAGGCAATCTCTCTGAAGGCGAAAAAGCAAGTGTCACTGAAAGCCTGAGTGTTGAAGAAGAGGCTGAAGTGGAAGAAATAGAAGTCACTGGTGAAGACCTTGTCACTTATATCAAAGATGGGGACGCGCGTGCGCGTATGTTTTCTTCAGCAAAAATCACACGTAAGGATGAAGGCGAAGGCCTGGTCATCCAGATCGTTACACCGGATAATATCACGCAAGTAACGACGGAAATGTATGCCAATGCGATGCTGACTGCGGGAATCGAGAATGCGACAGTTGAAGTTGCCGCACCGAAGCCGGTGACAGGCCATTCAGCGCTGGTCGGTATTTACAAAGCTTATGAAGTAAACGGCGAGCAATTGGATACAGAACGGACGGACGTTGCAAATGATGAACTTGAAGTGGCTACTGAACTCGCTGAGGATGTAGATGAAGCGAAAGTAAGCGAGTTGCTGACAGAGATCAAAAAGCAGATCGCTGAACAGAACCCTGCTACACGTGAAGATGTGGAACAGATTGTAGAAGAGCAATTGTCGAAGCTGCAAATTGAGCTGAGCCCGGAAGACCGCCAATTATTGATCGATCTGATGGACCGGATCCGCCAATTGGATATCGATTTCTCCCAATGGTCGACTCAACTTGAAGATTTAAGCAAAACGATTGAAGACAAGATCGGCACGATCGTCAACGACGAAGGATTCTGGAACAGTGTCAAGGAATTCTTCAGAAACCTGGCCAACAGTGTGCGTTCGTGGTTTAACTAAGAAAATTTAAAAAGCGGATAGCCTTGGCTGTCCGTTTTTTTTAATTGAAAATTATTTATAATCGATATTCCGCAAAACAGCTTGGCGAAAACAGGTGCTCCTGCATCGCTTCGCTAGCTTCGTCGCAAAGACCCGGCCGAACTCCCTTCGGCCAAGTCTTTCCTGGGGGCTTGCAAAAACCCGTGCTCCTGCATCGCTACGCTAGCTTCGTCGCAAAGAGCCGGCCTTGCAAGCTACGGCCAACTCTTAGCTAACTCGGACTCGTTCCACTTCGCCCGAGTGGATCTCAGCACTTCGCTCGAAACAGAGTTGGAAAACCAACTGTGTTTCTAATCCCCTGGGAGTCTTCGCTGTTTTGCTCCATATCTTTAGATTGCTTTCTATTTAAGAAATTCGCTTTAGTTTATTTCAAGTAAAGAATGGGATAGCTTATTTTAGAGTATCATCAAAATGAAGTGACAGACGGTGAAGAGCAAAGATGTGCTCTTGCATCGCTGCGCTGCAACGGTTTTCATGTCACAAAGCTAGCGCAGCGATGCAGAGACAGGAGCACAGGGTCTTCGAAGCGACTGAGGAGGCTCAGGCCGCTCCCCGCGGAACGCGTCCGCCTAGAGCGAAATGATTAAAGAAAAGTCGGTTTGTTGCATTTGAATCCAAAGCCAAAGTCAAAGCCGTTTTCTTGCTGGTACGCGCGAGGGATGTTATTATTTAATTATTATCTCGAATTCAAGATAATTTAAGGGGGCATTTATTATGAAATTGGAAGGCATTCATCACGTTTCAGCCATTACAGCCAATGCAGATAAAAACCATGATTTCTTTACACGGATCCTAGGCATGCGACTTGTGAAAAAAAGCGTCAATCAGGATTCGACGTCATCCTATCATTTATTTTACGCGGATGCTGCAGGTACGCCGGGAACAGATATGACGTATTTCGATATTCCAATGGCCGGGCGCACTTATCCCGGAGTTTCAAGCATCAGCAATACCGCGTTCCGTGTGAAAAGCGAGGAAGCGCTCCAATACTGGCTGAAGCGTTTTGAGGAATTTCAGGTGCCGCACGGTGAAATCCGTGAGAGATTCAATCGGCAGACCCTGCAATTTGAAGACTTCGAAGGTTCCCGGTTAATGCTTACGGTTGATGACGGCACCGGCATTGAGTATGGCATTCCTTGGACGAAAGCCGGAGTTCCCGAAGAATATGCGATTGTCGGTTTGGGAAATGTCCGGCTGACGGTCCGTAAAAAAGACCGGACAGCGGCGGTGCTGACGGAAATTATGGGCTTTGAGGAGATCGGTTCCTATCCATCAGAAGTTGACGGCATGGCAGATATTTTTGTCTATTCGACAGGAAAAGGCGGCCCTGCCGGCGAAGTACATGTAGAGGAACGTCCGGATCTTCCGCCGGAACGTCCTGGACGCGGCAGTGTCCATCATGTCGCATTTCGGGTAAAGACTTTTGAAGAGTACAGCAAATGGAATAAATACTTGCGTGACAACGGATTTATGACTTCCGGCGAAGTTGATCGGTATTATTTCAAAGCCATCTATTTCCGGGAGCCGAACGGCATTCTATTTGAGCTTTCAACGGATGAACCGGGGTTTGCGACAGATGAGCCAATGGAACGTTTAGGGGAAAAACTGGCTTTGCCGCCATTCCTTGAACCAAAAAGAGCTGAAATAGAAGCGTCGCTGCGTCCGTTGAGTATTAATAAGCATTAATCGAGGAGGATGGAAGATGGATTTTAAAATGGTAGAGCTTGGCCAGGATGAATTTGCATTCCGCAATGAAGATAATGGAACGGTTAATGCTGAAATCACCTGGACCCAAATGGCTGACGTCATGGTCGTGGAACATACTTTTGTCAATGAAAATATGCGCAACCAGGGACTGGCGAAAAAGCTGGTTGACCGCGCAGTCGAATATGCACGTGAAAATGAATACAAGATTGAACCTGTCTGCTCATATGTAGCCACCGTATTCGAACGGTATGATGAATATGAGGATGTAAAAGTATAAGCCGGAAAAGCGAAAGTGCCCGTTAAATATAGACACACAAAAAAGCAATCCGCCATCTGCAATGGTTTGGATTGCTTTTTCTACGTTTCAGCTATGTAATTTTTCATAACTACCTCCAATTTCTTATAGGAATGTCATTAAGAAAACGATACCAGTTAAAATTGAAGCTCCACCTACACCGTACATGAAATCTGATTGGCTAAATACTAAGTTTTTTTCCATTTTATAGAACCCCTTTCAAATGTTTGTAATTTTGTTTGTTACTAAATAAATACCCGGCTGTAAGCAATCTAAACATGTTTTAGCATTTTTTTTCAGGGAATCTTATTTAAGAAGCACGTATTCTGTATGCCGTTTTGGAAATTGCTGCGGCTGCAAATAAAAAGGAGGCAGTATGATGAATAATCGAACGGTCAGCAGGACAGGAGAAAGAGTCCTCGGTATAATCGGAATTGTATTTAACATTCTTACGATCATTTTATTGGCATGGCTCATTACAAGCATCAGCGGTTTGGAAGGGACGGCCGAATTCGAACAGTTTGAGCAGGAAATGATGAACGATCCCGCTTTTGAAGGAAGTCCGGAAGAAGCTCAAATGGTCGTGGATTTAATAATGGATGGTGCCGGAGTATTCGGTTGGGCAATTGTGGCAATGCTGGCACTCAGTACAATTTTGGCGATAGTTGCTCTCATTAACTTGAAGAAAACCAGCAATGCGAGCCTTGCGGGGATTTTCTTCATACTTGCCGGTCTTTTGGCAGGTGTCCTGTCACCAACCTCAATTCTATTTTATATTGCTGCAATCATGTGTTTTGTACGCAAACCGCCAATGCGCGAAGATGAATTGCACAGAAGAGATGAAGGCGCATACCGCGATGAAAAAATCCGCAGAACGGATGATTCGCTTTACCGTGAAGATGAAGTCCGCCGAACGGGCGAGCCCGTATATCGTGAAGATGAAGTTCGCAGAACGGACGACACAGTCCGCCGTGACGAGACTCGCCGCGACGATGATACACCTTATCGTCCGCTATAAACAGTACAAAGAAAAGCACCTGCTCACAGAGCGGGTGCTTTCAGATTGTACACATATTTCGCTGTCTGCAGCGGATGGCCTTCGAATAATTCCTCGAATTCCTCTACAAACTCAAAGCCGTTCGCTTCATAGAAGCTGCGGCCTTTTTTATTTTCCGATTCCACATAAACAAATAGGCTGGAACCGTCGAGCAAGTAAGTCAAACCGCTGTTAAGCAGCATTTTTCCATAGCCGTGGCGCTGATGTTCAGGTTTCAGATACAAGGCGATCAATTCCGCGTCTCCGTCATCATCGAGTTTCGTGAAATTGGCAAAGCCGACGGGTTCGCCTTCATGCTCAGCCAATAGAAGGATGGTCTTCTTCAGGCGCATTTCCATCATGGGGACGGAATAAGATTTATCTAAGAAACTTTGCTGTATATTCATCGGGATTATGTCCTGGTAAGTGTCATTCCAACTGATATGGGCAATTTCCTGAACAGCTGTAATATCTTCGGATGTACCTGTGCGAATCATGCAATCACCTCGGAAATTCTTTTCGTCATCATATCAAAATTCCCCCTGAATAGCCACTGTTGTGGAATAATAGAGACTAAAGGAGTGAGTGGAATTGACATGGAAATTTTATGATTTCGATGAACTGACTGCAGCCGAACTCTATGAAATGCTGAAGCTGCGTGTGAATGTCTTTGTAGTTGAGCAGAATTGCCCGTACCCCGAACTGGATGGCCTGGACCAGAAATCGGTCCATTTGGCATATAGGGAGAACGGGAAGATTCTCGCTTATTCCCGGCTTGTTCCAGGAGAACTTAAATATGGTGTGCCTTCTATCGGCCGGGTGATTGTCAGCCCTGACGCAAGAGGGCGAGGACTTGCCCGTGAACTGATGCGTAAGAGCATCGATTTTATTTTCAGGGAATGGCAGCCGGAAGAAATCCGTTTGCAGGGACAAGTCTATTTGCGGGAATTCTACCAGTCATTCGGTTTTGATCCGATATCGGACGTTTACGATGAAGACGGCATCCCGCATGTGGATATGAAACTGGATAAAAAGGATGGCTCGGACAGCTTGAAATAGATTAAATAAAATGAATGAGGGTATATATTATAGAAGACATCAATTCGCGGAGGAGTGGATCGAATGGCAAAAGGAAAAGGCAGAGGATTGTTATTGGCGGGCCTTGCGGTAGGTGCCTACACTTACTTCAAAAATCCCGAAAATCGCGAAAAAGCGACATTGGCTTTCAATAATGCGAAAGAGAAGGTGAATTCATATATGGAATCGCAAAATCTGGACGACAATAAAAAAACAGCGCACGATGGATCAAAGCCGCAGGAACCGCGTGAAAATAAGATGGTTTCAGAAGGCGCGATGACTTCGGTCCAGTATTACAATGAAGAAGAGCAGCAAAAAGAAGGCGATAACGAAGAGAAGACAAAATTATCGCCGAATGATATAAGCAAGGAAAAAGCTGAAGATACCGAATCGGCTTCTCCCGAACCAAAAATAAATACCGACAATATTTAAAAGGGTGGTCCGAGGACCACCCTTTATTTTTATTTCCGTAAAGTTGCGGAGTTAATTGCAGCGGCGCTTAACAGCAATACGCCGCTGATGATAAATCCTTGGTCGGCGCTCAATGCGAGTGCGCCTGTAAAAGCTGAGCCAGCCACGACGCCGATCGAGAAGAAGGCGTAAAAATAACCGTAGGCTTTGCCTCTGGAACGTTCTGTCGTCGAATCGATCAGCAATGAATTGATGGAGGGAAACAGGAACGCGAAGCCGATTCCGTAAGTAATCATACTGACATAGAGCAGGGAAGGCGCAGAAACAGAGCTCAATAGAAACAGTGAGCTGCCCATAAGAAAGAATCCGGCTATCAAGGTATAGACAGGCTTAACGGCATCGAACAGCCGATTTACAGGGAGCAGGAACACCAAAATGGCTGCGATGCCGAAAACACTTAATAACAGGCCGCTCATTTCAGCGGGCAGATCAAGCCCGGAAACTTTAAGGGGCAGCATATAAGCCAGCACGCCTTGTGAAAACATCAGGAAGAAAGCGCCTGTAAACGCGCGCAATAAACCTGGGTTAAGAATGATTTTATTAAAAGCAAGAGGTTCAGCTGGCAGTTCTTTTTTGTTTTTGACAGTGCGGCTCAACAGGAAAAAGGATAATATGCCGAGAATCAGCAGCATGGCACCTGTCACTGCCATCGTTTCCGGCACACTTGTGCGGCTGGAAAATATGGCGCCGTATGCGGGGCCGATAATGGCGGCGAGTCCGACAAAAGCGCCTGAAACGGCAGCTCCTTTGCCGCGCCGGCTATGGTCTGTGCGATTGGCCAAATAAGTGAACGCTGCAGGGACGATCAGCCCGGCTGCCAATCCGTGGAAGAAGCGGATGGCGAGCAAGCTGTATGGACCTTCTGCGAGTGAGTAAGTGAAGAGAGAGGCGGCAGTCAGCAGCAAGCCTGCGACTAAAATGGCAAAGGGCCCTTTTCTGTCGGAGAAAATGCCTGAAACGATATTGCCGAAAGTATTGGACAATGAATACATGCCGACGGCCAATCCGGTTAAAAATGGAGTTGCCTGCAATCCGATCGCGAATGGGCTGATGATCGGCAATTGAGCAAAAAGATCGAAGAACGCGAAGAAAATGATGATATAGATGAATAGCTGCATTGCTGTTCCTCATTTCCTGAAATAATAAAAGATTATGGATTAAGATGGAGTGTTTAAAGGGTAAATAGAAATAATGAAACTATTATACCATCTGGAGGTAGAAAGATGAAAAAGGCAATGTTTATACTGAATCCGTCGGCGGGAAAAGAAAAAGCTGCCGATTATAGAGAAAATGTGGAAAAAACCCTTAAAGAAATGGGGTATATTGTCGATACTAAAGAGACAGCAAAACAAAGCGATGCCACTCTTTTTGCTCGTGAGGCTTGTGAGCAGAAATACGATTTTGTTGTAGCGATGGGTGGGGATGGCACGATAAATGAAGCGGTATCCGGTCTGGCGGAGCAGCCTCATCAGCCATTGTTTTCCTTGATTCCTCTGGGAACTGTCAATGATTTTGCGCGTGCACTCGGAATTTCCCTGGATCCCGAAGAAGCGATCGAGGCTTTGAAAAAAGGGACGGAAAAAGCGGTTGATATCGCGAAAGTGGGCGATATGTACTTCATGAACATTTTGGCTATCGGGGATATAGCGGAATCCACTTCGTCTGTATCGCCCGAACAAAAGACACGTCTTGGAGCGCTGGCCTATTTTATCGAAGGGATCAAAGCGATTACGTCGGATGAAGAAACTTATTTCGAAGTTGAACATGATCACGGTGTTTGGAAAGGTGACGCCAAACTGGTTCTGGTCGCATTGACCAATTCAGTGGGCGGTTTCGAAAAATTGGCGCCTGAGGCATTGACAGATGACGGTTTGCTTCATCTATACATTATAGAACATGCTAAACTTGCCGGTTTTGTCAGAATGGCAGGAGCTTTATGGCGGGGGAAACTGGAAGAAGACCCTGAAGTTGAAGCCATCCATACAACAAAAGTCGTTATCAGAACGAAAGAGCCGTTAATCTGTAATATTGATGGCGACGAAGGCTGTGCGACACCGTTTAAAATCGAAGTTCTACCCCGTCATATACGGGCCCTGATTCCGCCAGACAAGGAAGAATTAGAAGACTAGAATAACAAAAACAATATATTAGGAAGAGGTGGAACGCATTTCAGAAATATTAAATGTATGTTACTTTTAAAGAAAAAGGGAGATTTTTTATAATAATTGCGGTATGTTTAGTATATATTTAGGGAAGATATTTCCTATAAAATTTGCGGATAGGGCATAGGTAATAGACCATAATGCTTAAAAAAATATATGTTTTTAAGCAAAACTATGTCCTTATTTATTGTTTCAGTATATAGTTAACATAGTGACTGCAAAAACTTGTGAAAAGAAAGACGGGGAAAAGATGAATATAATTGCTGTACCAACAATTCAAGAAACCATTTCCAAGATTTTCATGACAGAAAGTGAAAATTTAAACCAGTATGATGGCTTGGAAAAGTTTTTTGAGACCGAAACCCAATTAATTTACGAAATCCATCACCTGGAAAAAGAGAAGGCGAAAGAAACGCTTCGCGCCTTGATTGACATGATTTCATTGCATGCGGGCAAAGATACGATCCGCGCGATCCGTAACTATTACATAGTTCTTTCTTCTGTGATGGCAAGAAAACTATTTGAAATGCGCGTGCCGCCGAAAAAAGCTTTTGCTTTCAATAACGCTTGTATCGAGCTGGTGGATAACCGCATGAATGATTCAGAATTCTTGTATGTGGCTGACGAACTGATTGAATTTTTCGTTTCAGTTATTTCAGAGCGCAAACAGCCTTCGTTCGGCCATCAGACCGTAAACAAAGTGGTCATGTTCATCAATGATGAAGTGGAACGCGATTTGTCGGTTGAAGATGTAGCGAAGCATTTCCACATTTCAACAAGCCATTTATCGCGGATTTTCCGTGAACATGCCGGCATTACATTGGTGGAATACCTGAATGTGCGCCGTGTTGAGGAATCCCAGCATTACCTTCGCCATTCAGACAAAGGGATTTCAGAAATCTCGAAGCAATTCCATTTCTGCAACCAGAGTTACTTTACCCGCATCTTCAAGAAATATACGACGGTTACGCCGAAGCAATTCCGCGACAGCCAGCATATTCCTTATTTCAGATATACATTGCCGAACGCTAAGTAAGGAGAAGAAATTCTCCTTTTTTTTTTTGCTTTTTCGCCTGCACAAAAGCGCTGCCGCTTTTCGGGGACGCCATAATGTTGTCATATCTTTTAACCAATACAGTGCCAGGCTTTTTCGCGGTTTGAAATATACGCTTCGTATGCGGTATACTTCTTAATAGTTTAAAAAGGTGAAGGTGACTAATTTGAAAAAGAAATTTATTTTAATGTCGATGCTTGCGGCTGCGGTGCTTTTCCTTAGTGGCTGTTCGGCTGTAGAAAATAAAGAAGGGTTTTTCTACAGTATTTTTGTTGCGCCATTCGATTTTTCACTTGATTATTTAGGGAATCTTTTCGGCGGCAGCTACGGTCTTGCAATTGTGGCCATCACGGTTATTATCCGTCTTGTGCTGATGCCTTTCATGCTGCGCACTTATAAGCGCCAGCAGGGAATGAAAGTGAAAATGGATGCGATGCGTCCGGAAATGGAAGACATCCAGAAGCGCCTGAAAGGGACAAAGGATAAAGAAGAGCAGATGAAGCTTCAGCAGGAAATGATGGGGCTTTACAAAAAACATGAAGTCAACCCCTTGAATATGGGCTGTCTGCCGGTAGTCATCCAGATGCCGATCATCATGGGCCTGTATTTCGCTATCCTGTATTCGCCGGAAGTGCGTTCGCACGAATTCCTTTGGTTCAATCTTGGTGAGCCGGATATCGTCATGACATTGATCGCTGGTGCCGTTTACTTCTTCCAGGCGAAAGTTTCGCTCTGGACAATGCCTGAACAGCAGCAGAAGCAGATGAAACTTTTCGTCTACATTTCACCGATCATGATCATGTTCATCTCGTTCACGTCAATGGCCGCTCTGCCGGTTTACTGGACAGTCGGCGGTATCCTGTTGATCATCCAGACATTCATCGGACGCAAGTTCTATTCGAACCATCCGGAAAAAGCTTTGGAAGCAGTGGAAGATGAAGGCGATGAGAAAGTAGTCCTGGATAAGAAAAAATAATGGAAGATTGCCGGCATCGGATGCCGGCTTTCTTTTTGGGAGTGGAACGAATGAATTCAAAAATGCTGCAAGGAATCGGGATTGCTTCACTTAGTATTTGGGCGGTTGTATTCCTGATTATGGGATATATGGATATCGCAGTACTGTTCATGACCGTACTGTTCGTTCTGACGAATATGTTCAGGTATCGGCAGATGAAAGCGCAGGGCATGGACCGCGAAGCGAAATGGATGATGGGGATGGCAGTCATCTTCGGTATTCTCTTTTTCGTAGTGCTTGGAACCATTCTGCTATAAATGAAAGAAATCAAAACTTCATCCAAAACACAAAAACAGCGCCGCCCGTTTAAAGGGAGGCGCTGCTTTTTGCATGCTATATTGTATTCCTTGGAAGTCTTCTTAAGCGGAAGCCACAGTATTCTGAGCTTGCCGTTTATCCTGTTCGCGTTCGTTCAGCAAAAGATCTAATCGGTTCATAAGATTGAGAAGATCGCTTTGTGAAATTTGTTTCATTGTGCCCATCTCCTTGCAGCTTTGATGCCTATTTATTCGAATGGTATCTGAGGCTTTTGGGGGTGGGCTGAAAATTAATACGAGAATTTTTTCCGCGTCATCAGGACGACGATGATTGCGGGGAACGAAAACGCGATCATTCCGAGGAATGACAGGCCAGGCGATATTTCATACAGGAAACCGCCGATGAAAGTCAGCAAGGCGACGCTCAGGCTCATGGCAACAGCGGCATACATGCCTTGCGCGGCGGGAATATGCGATGGGTCGAGCTTTTTAAAAATATAGCGGATGTAAGCGAAATGGGCGACACCGAAGGACAAGGCATGCAGCACTTGCGAAAAAATGAACACCCATACAGAAGGGAACATGAAAATCAGGACCCAGCGCAAAGTGGAGCCGATGCCCGCCAGAAGAAACATCGAAGAAACGCTCCATTTGTCGAACCACGTATCCGCTTTGGCAAAAAAGAGGATTTCAAAAATGATGGCGACATTGAGGCTCAGGCCGATATAAAAGCTGTTGACGCCGATATCCTGCAAATAGATGAAGCCGTAGTTATAATAAGCGGCGTGAGCTCCCTGCAATAAAATCGACACCGTCAACACAGTCAAAAATGCTTTCGATTTCAGCAATTCTGCGACAGCGCCTTTGCTCGATTTGTTTTTGGGCTCCGGTTTTATTGATAGAGGTGCAGGGGAGACGGTCGATAGCGTAACCGCCATGAACAGCAGGCCGGCAAGCATGACCCAGAGAATCGCCTGTTCCTGCCAGACAGCAGTCACCACTCCGACAATCAGTAAAGCAACCGTATAGCCGAGTGAACCGAAAGAACGGCTTTTGCCGTAATGGATGCGATCGCTTTGCATCAATACCGTTGCGCCGCTTTCCATGGCAGGCAAAATGTTCGGATAGATAAAGTTGAAGAGGAACGTGATGGCAAAAAGCATTACATAAGAATTTGCCGGTATGTACAAAGCCATGCTGATGAGTGAAGCGATGGCCAGAATCTGCATCAGGCGGCCAAGGGAAAACAGCCTTGTGAGCGTGGGAAAAAAGAATAAAGTGGACAATGAGCGGGCAATCATGCCGGCCCCCATGATGATGCTTGCTGCAGAAACACTGAGTCCTTTATCGTTGGTTAACCAGCCGGTCCAGTAAGGAAGGAATATGCCCCAGGTAAAAAAGAAGGCGAAGAAGTTAAGCGACAGCCATTTCTGATTGTTCATGCGTGTACCCTCGAATCTTTAAAAGTCATTACAAGTATATCGAAAGTTCATTGATTTAGGGAGAATTTAAAGCATAAAGATGTTAGAATGATAAAGAACTTGAGAGAAAGAAGGAGAGTTATGCAATCTCGTTATTCAATGAATAAAAAAGATAAGAAACCTTATATAAAATGGATTTTGATCATCGGCGCTGTGCTGATTGCGGCGTCAATCACACTCTGGCTTTATCTTCATGACTGGGATATGGAGCGGAGCTTAGAGGCGTTAACAGGTGAGGACACTCAGCAATCAGTCCCTGAAGCTAAGGCCGAAGAGCAGATTGCGGATGCGCAGGAAGAAGACGTTGTCATTCCTGAAGAAAAAGAGGAAGAAGTCGAAGAAAACCTGCCTGTGACCCAGGAGCCCGATGAAGAAGCTGTGGAAGAGGAAGTCAAAGATGCAACCGTGTACCCCGAATCGATCGAATTGCCGAACGAGCCCACGGTAATTGATGGCATTCTGCTGGCAAACAAGCAGAATCCGCTGCCTTCAGATCATAATCCGGGCGTTAATCCGGAAGCGAAAAGCGCTTTTGAAGCGATGCGTGCCGACGCGCTGGAATCGAATATCGATTTAACCGCCTTCAGCACATTCCGTGATTTTGCCCGCCAGAAGCAATTATATGAGGGATATGTCGCTAAAGACGGTCAGGAAAAAGCGGACCGTTACAGTGCCCGTCCCGGTTTTTCGGAACACCAGACAGGTCTGGCTTTTGATATCGGCGAATCTGGTGCGGAACAGCACTGGGCCGCCGCAAGCTTTGGTGATACCGAAGCCGGAAAATGGGTGGCTGAAAATGCCCATCGCTACGGCTTTATCCTGCGTTACCCGGAAGGCAAGGAACAATTGACCGGCTATATGCACGAATCGTGGCATTTCCGCTTTGTCGGAAAAGAAGTCGCGAAAGAGATTTACGAAGCGGATATCACGTTGGAAGAATATCTTGAACAGCGGTAAACGATTCAAAAAAGCGCCGATCAGCAGTTAATGCTGATCGGCGCTTTTCTTATTGTTTAGACTCCAACGGCCAACTCCTCGAGTCGTAAGCCACTTCGCCAAATCGTAAAAAACCTTACTGCTCCTGCATCGCTGCGTTAGCTTCGTCGCAAAGCGATGTCCCAAATTAAATTTGGTTCATCTCTTGCTTGTCGAGGCTGAACGGGCGCCGTCGCTTTTCTTATAAAATCGGTGCCAGCAAACGGGCTATCGATTCTTTTGTTTTGATCAAACGTGTTCGCTCGTAGTAGGTCTGCATCGTGAGCTCATTCGATAACTCCATGTCCTGGCGGAACAGTCTGCCAAGTTCTTGGGAAATGCCTCTATCATAGATGAAGGCATTCACTTCGAAATTCAATTTAAAGCTGCGGACATCGATATTGGCGGTGCCGACAGTCGATGCCTTATCATCCACTACAATCATTTTCGTGTGCAGGAAGCCGTTGTCGTAGATGAAAACCCTTGCCCCCGCGCGCAGCAGCTGGCCGGCATAAGAATATGTCGCCCAATAGACGAAGGGATGGTCGGGTTTATTCGGGATCATCACCCGTACATCAATGCCTGACAAAGACGCTACTCGGATCGCGTCGTAGAAGCTGGCATCCGGGATGAAGTAGGGGGTCTGGATATAAATATACTCATCGGCCATGTTGATCAGTTTCATATAGCCATCTTTTATCTGTTCCCATTCTTCATCAGGGCCGCTTGACACGATCTGCATGGAAGTGGTCCCTTTTTCTGCTACGGCAGGGAAATAGATTTCATCATATTCAATGTCCTGGCGAATGGAAGCCTGATTCCAGTCACGGATGAAACGGGTTTGGAGCGGGTGCAATGCTCCGCCTTCTATACGGAGATGCGTGTCGCGCCAATAGCCGAATTTCCGGCTGAGCCCGATATATTCGTCGCCAACGTTAAAACCGCCGATGTATCCGATGCAGCCGTCGATAACGACGATTTTTCTGTGGTTGCGGTAATTCAGGCGGGGATTGATAAGCGGCAGAATGGAAGGGAAGAAAGTTTCCACTTCGCCGCCGTACTTGATGAGCTCTTTGAAATGTCTTTTGCTCAATGTTCGTGAACCCATATCATCATACAGCAACCTTATTTTAACCCCTTGTTTCGCTTTATCAATCAAGGCATCCAGCAGCCGGTTGCCCAATTGATCCAGCCTGAAGATGTAATATTGGATATGTATATGGTGTTTCGCATTTTTGATATCCTCTAGCAGCGCTTCGAATTTATCGCGTCCATCATTGAAAATCTGGACATCGTTATTTTGGGTCAAAACAGCGCCATTATTACGAAGGTGAAGATAAATCAGGTCTTTATATTCTTTTGAATTTTCATTTCGGAAAAAGAAGGTGTCGTCATGGAGTTCGTTCATCTGATGGGCGATTAAATTCTCAATCCCGACCCGGGTACGGCCTTCCCATTTGAATAACGTCTTTTTTCTGAGGCGTCGTCCCAGCAGAAGATAGATGAAGAAACCTGCAATCGGGATGAAAAACAGCACCAGTAACCAAGCCCAGGTTGAAGAAGCATCACGGCGTTCAAGAAAAACGAGTGCTGCGGCAAGGAAGATATTCAATATGAAGATGGCGACAGATAAAAAACTGATGATGGTGATAGTCATTTTACTTCCCCTTTTATGCAAAATACATTGTATTTACAGTATAAACCATTTAATTCTCTATAAGAAGAAATTGTAAAAATCGACTGTGAATTTTTTCTTAAAGCAAAAACCCGCTTCAAAAGAAACGGGCTTGCCAGCTTAATTGATTTGTTCCTGTTCTTTCAATTGTTCCACGATGCCTTCCACTTCTGTCCGGCTCATTTTTTCTTTGCCGGATTTCAGTGCTTTTAATGTACTGTGTGCCAGGGCGAGCGGCACTTTACAGAACATCAGAATGCGCTTGTTGGAAATAGATTTCACATATAAATCGGCCTGTGCCAGATTTTCGTTCGCATAATTGAACATATCGTCGCGTGTCCAGCCTTCCGGTACAAAGCTGACACCGCGTTCCCGGTCTTCGTCCAAATTGCGCAGCATATTGACGGCTTGCAGGCCGCGGCCGAATCCGATAGCCAGCTGCGGATCAGTTTCCGTATTATCATGCCATTTCCAAAGATCGGACAGCATCGTTCCGACTAGCCCCGCGACGTAATACGTATATTCATCGAGATCTTCGCGGGTATGGATGACAAACTTCCGGTCCACCCATTTGGCCATTCCTTCCGCCATTTCAGCTGTCGACTCCAAAACTTTGGGTGTTATTTCAGGCGGGCAGACGCTGATCCAGTCCGCCAGCCGGAGGCTCACTTCCGGAAGCAGATGCGAATAAGGTTCAAGCAGCGCTTCATAAGCTTCCCGGTCGAACGGCATACGGAGCATCTTGCTGGTTTCCCTTAATAACCTGCTTTTAACTTCATCATCCAGTTCCGGATGATCTTCGATTTCATCGATTGCGCGCATGCAAAGATAAGCTGAGCCCACAGTCTTTTTTAGGGTCGGTTCCAAAAAGCTGATTGGAATAAAAAAGGTGCGGCTTGTTTCTTTCAGCATGACCATTGATTCTTTTTGCAGGTTCGCAACTTTACTCATCTCAAATTCCTCCTTTTCCAGTGATAGTCAAAATTGCATTTATGTATATATGTATATTCTCTTGGCATCAGCCATTCATCAGAATGAAATTGCCTTCCCCTTAAATATAAACCATCTGGCGGAAAAAACAAATGATAATGGGGAAAGGGCCTTTGACGTAAAGAAAAATCCCTTTCCAAAACAATGGTTTGGAAAGGGACTGTTATTCCGGATGGAAATGGTTCCAGGCTTCTTGAATGCCTCCGGCACATACTTTTGATGCTCTGAAAATCATTGTGCTTTCCGGACAATCCAGCAATTCAGGCTGCGCATTGCCAACCATTACCGATGGATGGCCCAAAGTCAGCATTTCCTTGTCATTGCCTGAATCACCAGCCACGAGTATTTTCGCTTCCCGCGCGCTGAATTTATCCAGGATGTATTCAAGGGCAGTTCCTTTTCCGCTGCCGGCCGGCAGGATATCAAGATCCCGTCCGCCGCTGTAGATCAGTTTATGTGGAATGCCTGCTTCCTTGAGACGTTCTTCAAAGGCTTTCACAATTCCGGCGTCTTCCGCGTAATAGGAGCAGCGGTTAACAACCGGCAGATCCTGTTTTCGCAAGCCTTCAAAAGAGGCGGCTAACGCATCGATCGCTTCAGGCTGCCAGTGTTCGAGCATCATTTTTTCCCACTCATGGTCTTTTACAAGGGATGCTCCAATATGGATTTCTGTTCCGACGTCTGTGATCAGCACATCAGGAGCTGGTAAATTTTCTTCTTTTATCAACGACAACGCCGAATGGTAATGCCGTCCGGTAATATAGACAAGGGAAACTTCATATTTCCGGGTATTATAGAACCCAAGAAGTTCATCCAAGCCTTTTCGATCACCGACTAACGTTCCATCCAAATCGGTTGCCAATATATGTGTTGCTTCTTTCACTGCTTACCACCTCATACATTTTCAATACTCTTTCGGAAATCGATGGCCAATGGAAATCTTTTTTAGCCAATTCCACAGCTTGGCGGCTCAGTCGCTGGCCAAGGAGGGAGTTGATGGAGATGACCTCCATCGCTACAGCAAGGTCGACGGCATTCTTAGTCTCCACAAGAAGTCCGGTCACACCGTCCTGCACTACGTTTTTCAGTCCGCCTACATTTGAGGCGATGACCGGGCTTCCGCAGGCTTGGGCTTCTGCAGCCACCATGCCGAACGATTCATAGAAGCTGGGCACGATGGTCGCTGTTGCAGAGTTGAAAAGAAGTGCCAGTTCCTCCTGTGATTTAGGACCGACAAAGTCCACATGGTCTTCTATGCCGCGCAATGCTTTCCGGATCTTATGATTTTTCGGCAATTTAGTCGCAGGATCAATCGCATCCGGTTCACCGCCGGCGAGCACAAGACGCGGGCGATAAGTATCTGTCGTTTTTTCAGCCAGCAATTTGAACGCGTTGAGCAGAGTAAAGATGCCTTTGGTTTCTTCCAATCTTCCGGCAAAAACGAAAAGGGGGCTTGAATAGCCAAGTTTTTTCCGGATATGTGTCCGGCTTCCGCGCACTTTAAACGCTTCGTCAACACCAATGGGGATTACGCTGATGGGAGAAGGAGAGTCGACATGCTTCTTGATCAATTGTTTTTCACTATTTGTCGTAGCCAGCACCTTATCGGCTTTTTGCAGAATCGCTGTTTCAGCCTCGGTGCGTCTTTCATCTTCAATTCCGGTTGCCTCTTCTTTCGCCCAGCCTAGGGAATGGGAAGTGTGGATGAACGGCAGATTGAACTCATCCTTCAATCTGATTCCGATTAACCCTGACAGCCAGTAATGGGTATGGACAATATCATAAGTTTCAAGAGCAAGTGTTTCTTTCATTTCCTTATAAAATTCAGAGAGCATTGAATGCATCTCATTTTTTGATACAAATCCTTTGTAACCGGCTTCGATGCGGATTACACGGCACGCTTTGCCGAATTCTTCGATACGAGGCGCCGAATCTTCACACCAATGAGTGATGACATCCACCTGTAAACCTTTATCCTCCAGTGCAAGTGCCAATTGTTTTACGTAATTATTCTGGCCTCCGGCTTGCTTACCGCCCAACTTTGCCAATGGATCTCCATGATCCGAAACAAACAGCACTTTCTTAATCATCGAGTTCATCTCCGTTTCTATATGACTGTCTTCATTATTAAAAAAATGGGGACTACGTAAATTGTATACCCCAAGATTTGGGACTTTAAACGTTAAAACTGAAAATTAATATATTTGTAAAAAATTAGGGAGCAGCACAAAAAACGCCAGTATCTGCTGGCGTTTAAAATTTCTTTCAAAAACATCAGTGAAATTTTCATGCAGCCGGATCAGTTGGAGAATTAATTGTCGACAAACTTGCCGTGGGAAGGCACTGCTTTCTCCTGGAAATTTTTCGCGAGGTCGACAAGCCCTTCCGCCAGCGCGGAACCATGGATCGGTTTGCCGTGGCCGGTTACAGCGATTGACGGCTGCAGATCGGTCAGCTTCACGACAGATTCCCAGGCTGCACGCCAGTCCGTGGTCAAGTAAACCGGAGGGCCGCAGACTTCTTTTTTCTGTGTCAGCACTTTATAGAAGGAATCCTGTTTGACGGTTACAAAGGCATCGCCTGCAATCAGCAGTTTGCCTGCTTTTCGGAACAATGAAACATGTCCCTCTGAATGGCCGGGTGTATGAATCCATTGCCAGCCGGGCATGCCAGGAACTGAACCATCTGCTGGAAGTTCCTTAAGATGAGCAGAAATATCAATTGCTTCTGCAGGGAATACTTTTGAAATTTTCGCGACCATTCCGCCTTCGACTGAGGAATCGGGTTGCGGATAATCAGTGATGCCTTTTAAATAACTGAATTCCAGTGGGTGCGCGTAAACGGGCACTGGATATTTTTCAAGGATATCGACAATGCTCCCGACATGGTCGAAGTGGCCATGCGTTAAAATGATGGCTTTCAGATTATGATCCGGGCCAAAACGGTTTTCGGCTTCCTGAAGAATTTTATTGGCCGAGCGCGGCATCCCGGCATCCACCAGAATATAATCATTGCTTACATTAGGGTCACCGATAAAGAAGAGATTGACGATCTGGTTGGTGTAACAGTAAACATCCGGGGCAACTTCCACTCCGGAGCCACTTTTAACGGAAGTCATCGGCAGGATGGCTTCAGTGCTTTTGCTTTTTTCCATTGTTAGTTCCTCCTGTTCTCGTATCGTTTCTATTTCTTGCTTTACCCCCAAATGCAGAAGTTGAATCAGGCGGGAACAGTTTCTGGTGAAGTTGAGTCTCTTGCAGTTGTGCTTTAGAATGAAATGCAGATGAAGCAGAAAAAAGGTGAAATTATGAAGTCATTGATTATTATCGGTGGAGGGATTCTGGGCGCATCGACCGCATACGAAGCGGCCAAGACAGGGGCGGAAGTGATTTTGATCGACCGCAGAGATACAGGGCAGGCCACGGGAGCAGCCGCAGGAATCGTTTGTCCATGGATTTCCCAGCGCCGCAATAAAGCCTGGTATCATCTTGCGAAAAGCGGCGCGAAATATTATCCGGCGCTGATAAAGGAATTGGAAGAACTCGGTGAAGCGGATACGGGTTATAAGCAAGTGGGCATCGTCAGCATCCACGAAGACACCAAATTGGATAAGATGGAAGCTAAAGCCCGCGAGCGAAAAGAGGATGCGCCTGAAATGGGCGTCATCGAAAGGCTGGATGCCGAGCAGACCCAGGCTTTATTCCCCCATGCAGGCAGTGAATACGGCTCTCTTTATGTCAGCGGAGCGGCCAGGGTCGACGGCCGAGCTGTTCGGGATGCGCTCGTCAGCGCCGCCCGAAAACTTGGCGCTGAAATTATTGCAGGCGATGCTGAGCTGATTGTTGAAAACGAAAAAGTGGCCGGCGTAAGAACGGGGCAGCGGGAAATATACGCTGACAGCATCGTATCGGCTGGAGGCGCCTGGGCGCCTGAATTATTCGGAACCCTTGGGCTGAAAATGGATGTGGTGCCCCAGAAAGCGCAGATTCTTCAATTACAGCTTGAAGAAACTGCGACTGGCGATTGGCCGGTGGCGATGGTGCCGTTCGGGCAATATATCGTCCCGTTCGGGGATGGGCGCATCATTGCCGGAGCGACGCATGAAAACAATGCGGGGTTTGACACCAAGTTGACGGCAGGGGGCATCCATCACGTTCTTGATAAGGTGCTGGATGTGGTTCCTGGACTGGCTGCCGCGGAATTGACAGGTGCCAGCACGGGTTTCCGGCCATCTGCTTTAAGCGCCTTGCCGTTTATCGGCCAGGTGCCGGGACATGAAAATCTTTTCGCCGCCAATGCTTTGGGCTCATCGGGATTGACGGCGGGACCGTTTCTGGGTTCGCAGCTGGCTAAGTTGGCGATGGGAATTTCGCCGGATATCGAATTGGGGGATTACTCAATAGAAGATGCTTTCCAGGAAGTTTAATACTCAATAATAAAACCCGCCAGGTGGCGGGTTTTATTATTGAGTGATTTGATTGTATACATCCATAATGAACTTTTTATAGGAGAGGTCGGGCATTGGATCAGCATTGTTCTTTGCTGTTTCTGCGTGTTTCATGGCTAAATCATGTCTGCCCTGCTCTTCATAGATTAATGCAAGATATGCATCTTTTTCATAATTCATCAACAAGTCGTAGGGGTGATGCATAAACTCCCAAAGGCGGTGTTTCTCAAGCCATGGCAATGCTTCATCAAGTTTTCCCAGACCGTATAATGCCTTCCCTTTTTCGATATAGAATTGAGACGTTTCTTCATCATTATATTTTTCCATGTTCTTATCTATTAACTTCAAGGCCCCTTCAAAGTCATGCTTGAAGCTATTGAGGTAATGGGCTTCCAGGAGATCCAGAAGAATATCGATTTTGGGATCTTCTGTAAAGTCGGCAAACACTCTTAGTTTATCGATGTAATAATTCTTTCTTTCTTCATCATTATTTAAGATGGAGTGGAAAGCTGTAACTCTGTATAGAGCATCGATCTTATAAAAAATCTGGTGTTCTTTCGAATAATTGATTGCGTCTTCAATAATATTCAGAGCATCTTCATCTTCAGCAATCGCCATGTGAAGAATCGCTTCCGAAAAATCGAAATCCAATTTTTTTAATGAGTCTAGAATGATTCCCCGTTCATCAAAAACTTTCCGTGAATGCTTGAGCATTTTTAAGGACTCTTCGTACTGATGCTCGTTAAATTTAAGCATAGCCCGGAATAATTGGATATCTGCACTATTGTTCATAAGGTGGAGTCCTTCGTACATTTCTTCTGCCTGTTCAAGATATTTCTGCCAGCCGTCTTCTTTCATATAGTAAAGGGAGCGGCTGTAGAGTTCGAGAAGACGGGCAGATTCATAACGGTAAGGCAATTGATCGATAAATGGAGTGACCAGTTCAACGATTTTCTTAAAGCCACTTGTCATATCGTCCATTATTTTTAGATAGGTATTTTCAACTTCCTGTAAAACCTCCCGTAGCTCTGAAGGTGACACTTCTTCGAGAAGTTCGTTTATATGAATATTTAATTGTTTAGCGATATAAGCCAAACTTTCCATGGAAGGATTGGCTTTATTATTCTCTATCAGGCTGAGCATGCCTTTGGTCAGTTCTTCGCCAGCCAAAGCCTGCAGTGTCAAGCCTTTTTCTTTGCGTAATTTCCTTATGCGCTCACCTAATGAAGCCATTTCATCACCTGCTTTTCAGTATAGTTTAATTATATTAAACTTTTGCTTGCATTGCCAGAAAAAGCGTGATATATTTTGTTTAATTAAATTAAACTTTTAGAGTGGAGAGTGAAAGAAATGAGTGAAGCAGCAAAGATCAGCAAGGCTACTTATCATTTGTACACGTTTACCATCAGCAAGCTTATCTCGACGTTCGGCAGTTCCGTTTACGCGTTTGGCATCAGTTTATATGTACTTGCGCTCACCGGCTCAGCCGCCAATTTCGCGCTCAATTTGATCTGCAGCATCTTGCCGAGAACGCTGCTTGCGCCATTTGCCGGATATCTCGCCGATAATTATCCGAAGAAAACGATTGTCATTTTAGCCCAGCTGGCAAGCGCTTTGGCAGTCGGCGGCTTATTGGTCTACAGCATCTACGCGGGATTATCACTGCCGGCCATCTACACGGCCACTGCGCTGATTTCCGTCAGTTCCATGTTCGCCAGTGTGACATTTTCTTCTTCAATCGCGAACCTGATCGACGCAGACCGTATACAAAAAGCGATGGGCTTTAATCAGTCTGCCATCGCGATCGCCACTATCGGCGGACCGGTTGTCGGCGGGATCCTATTCGGTTTCGTTTCCATGAATGTATTTCTGACTATCCAGGTTGCCGCTTATTTATTGGCCGTGGCGCTTGAATCGACGATGGACTTCAAATTGTTCACGACCCGGATCACTGAAACGGTTGAAGGTGCAAAAAAATCGATGGCCGCAGGAATGAAAGAAGGATTTGTCTATTTAAGGTCGAACCGCGTGGTGATGGTGATTGTGACTGTCGCTGTCGGTGTCAATTTCTTCTTTTCCGCTTTGATGATCGGACTGCCGTTTATCGCTGTGCAGGAATTGGGAATCGAAGCGACCCATTTCGGCTTTATCGAAGCGATGATTGCCGCGGGGATGCTGCTGGCCTCCATTTACTTCTCAGTAGGAAAAGAAGTGAAATTTCCGCTGCGATTTTCAAAAAGGGGAATTTTGGTCATGTCGGTTTTATTGGCGGGTCTTGGGTTACCGCTGATAATCGAATTATCTTATACAGGAACAGTTGTATACTTCCTTTTGCTGATGCTGGTTTTCGGGGTCACGAATGTATTCGTCAACACACCGATCGGCGTCATGATGCAAAAGGACGTCGAAGAAGAATACCGTGGACGCGTTTTCGGGATCCTGGAGTCCATGGCGATGGCGATGATGCCGCTTGGCTACCTGATATTCGGCTTGTTGTATGATGCCCTACCGGCCGAGTACGTCGTTATCGGCAGCAGCCTTTGCCTGATCGTATTGACGAGCTTCCTGATGCGCCCAGCCATTTTAAAACAGGCCCATCCGGAGCTTGATCGAAATTTCATTCCCGTAAATCCGGAGCTGCAGAAATGAAAATCCGGTTGCTCCGTTAAAGTCGAGCGCCATGTTTATGATTATCCAAAAGGGGAAAATCCACAGAGACATAAAAATCTGGAAAGGATGATTCTGAATGGATAAAGATAAACCGGAAAAAGTACCGGGCCAGGAGCAGGAACGCCAGCCGGGATTTGAAAACGAAATGGAGCCGGCGCCTGATTTCGCCAAAAACTTGGCAGGGCAGGCACAGCGTCTGCCCGGTAAAAAAGCGATGATTACAGGAGGCGACAGCGGCATCGGCCGTGCAGTGGCTGTAGCATATGCCAAAGAAGGGGCGGACGTTGCTGTCTTATACCTCGATGAACATGAGGACGCTGAAGAAACGAAACGGCTGGTAGAGCAGGAAGGCCGGAAATGTCTGCTGATTGCAGGCGATATCGGAGATGAATCATTCTGTAAGGAAAGCGTGCAAAAAGTGGTTGATGAATTCGGCGGTTTGGATATCCTCGTCAATAACGCAGGAGAGCAGCACATGCAAACTTCGCTGAAAGATATTACAGCTGAACAAATGGAGCGCACTTTCCGCACCAACGTTTTCAGCATGTTCCATTTGACGAAGGCGGCACTTGAACATATGAAGCGCGGTGCTTCCATCATTAATACTACGTCCATTACTGCATTCCAGGGCGAGCCGACTTTGATCGATTACTCATCGACAAAAGGGGCGATCCTGTCATTCACCCGGGCGCTGTCAGGTTCGCTGGCGGAAGAAGGAATCCGCGTAAACGGCGTGGCGCCAGGACCAATTTGGACACCGCTCATTCCTGCATCTTTCCCGGCGGATAAAGTCGAAGGGTTCGGGACGCAGACTCCGCTGGGGCGTCCGGGCCAACCGGATGAACTCGCACCGGGCTATGTCTATCTGGCTTCTGATGATTCTTCTTATGTAACAGGCCAGGTTCTGCACATCAATGGCGGCACCCCTTTATAAGAATATGAAAAAAGCAAGCACTCCCATTACGCGGGGGTGCTTGCTTTTTCTGATGCGGTTTTCGCAGAACCGCGGTAAAGGACGATCAACAGGATGCTGGCAATCGCCAAAGCGCCGGATAGATAATAGATGGCGCCTGCTTGCATCGTTAAAAGCCACGTGAAGAACAATGGGCCGATGATGCGTCCCATATTGTCCATTGAGTATGTCATTCCAGCGGCTGTCCCGTATTTCCCGCCGGCTTCTTTCGACGTCAATGAAACGAGTGCAGTGCGGGCAAGCGCGTTGCCGGCTGTGAAAATGCTTAAGGCAACCCCTGCGAAAATCAGGCTGGAAGTGAATGGCAGGAGCAATAAGCCTGCTGCAGTAACGATTTGAGCTCCGATGATCCATTTCGTTTCGGCCCCGTCTTTTATTCTGCGGACAACGCCACCCTGAATCGCCGCGTCAACAAATCCGCTGGCCATGAACAGATAGCCGAGCTGCAGAGGTGTGATTTCTATCTGATCAATTTGGAAAAGCTGGAAAGTCGACTCCAGACCGGCCAGAAGGAAAGTCACCATAAACGACATCAGGAACAGATAACGGATCCTGAATTGCCAGAGCGTGCCTGCGCCTTTAGGAAGCAAGGCGCGTTTCGTTGCTTCACCCTGCCGGACAGGTTCTTTCAATATAAAGCTTGCGTAGACCATCAGAAGTAAAATCAGCGCCGCCGAAACGGTGAAAGGCAACGACAGTGAGATCGCCCCGAGCAAACCGCCGATTGCCGGACCGAAGATGAAGCCAAGGCCGATCGACATTCCAAGGAAGCCCATGTATTTATTGCGTTCTTCATCAGTTGTTATATCTGCGACATATCCGGTTACCGCTGTATACAGCGCGCCGGAGAATAGTCCGCCGACAATGCGTGATAAATAGAGGAGCGCCAGATTATCCAAAAACAGCGAGAACAGGAAAAAGCTCAGACTGAAGCCGGCGAGTCCCGTCAGGATCAACTTCTTCCTGCCTGTACGGTCGGAAAGCTTTCCCCATAGAGGTGCCGTGAAAAAGGATGAGAGCGCATAAATGGTGATAAGGCCGCCGACATGGATTTCGCTGTAGCCCTGTTGAACGATCACTTCGGGCAGAATCGGGATTATAATACCGAATCCGAGATACACGAAAAACTGGACTGACATCAGCAGCAAAATAGTTTTCTTCATAAAATAATTTCCCGCTTTCTAAAAAGGCTGTGCTTCCAGTTTACTCCTGTTAGCTGAGAAGGTAAATGAAGGAATGGAGCCGGTATATTAAATATTGGTATGGAGCTCGTCCTCACAAGGGCTGGCAGATTTACAATATTGCAACTTTGTAATGAAAATGAAAAGTTTAAAAGCTTGAAAAGATGGTATTATATACATAGACAAAGAAAAGTCAACTATTTAACTGTTTAGATGAATCTTTTCAGGAGTTACATACGTTATTATAAATGAATGACTACGGAGAGGTGATATGGATGGCGAAGGAAGTAGAGGTTCGCAATATTGTTTCAAATTTATCGAAACTAGGAATCCAAGCAAAAATCACTAAATCACGCACCGAATTACTGAAAGCACTTGCATTACCACAACCCCCAAGAGCTCAATCTGAAATGTAAAACTCCGACGCTTTTGCGTCGGAGTTTTTCAGGCTGTCGAGAAACCGACACTTCTCACCTCATTATGCTTTAGGCGGACGCGTTCCGCGGGGAGCGGCCTGAGCCTTCTCACTCGCTTTGCTCGCTCCGGGGTCTCAGGACACGCTCTGGTTCCCGCAGGAAAGACATTGGCCGAAGCTTGCGAGGACAAGTCTTTGCGACGAAGCAGCACAGCGATGCAGGAGCACATCTTTGCCCTTCGCCGCCTGGCGCTTCATTTTTGTTTTGTCTGAACTGAAGGGTCATCTTCTTCAGATACTAAAAGTAAAAGACTTTTCTATTGTAGAAAGCGAATTGAGATATGGAGCAAAACAGCGAAGACTCCTGGTGGACCAAGTGAAGTGCTGAGATCCACTCGGGCGAAGTGGAACGAGACCGAGTTAGCTCAGTGCGAGCCCAGCGGAAAGCGAAGCTGTTTTGCGGAATATCGAAGTTAAAAATTTTGTCTTTCTCAACAAGCTTAAAAACTCCGACGCGAGCAGCGTCGGAGTTTTTATTGGTCTTCTTTATCGTTGCCGAACATATATGTTTTGTGGTGGAACTTCATGCTGAAGACAATTCCGATTGCCAGCATATTCCCGATCAGCGAACTCCCGCCGTAACTGATGAACGGCAATGGGATACCGGTTATCGGCAATAACTGGATGGTCATGCCGATGTTTTGGAATACGTGGAACGTCACCATGGCGATAATCCCGGCGCACACATAAGTGCTGAAAGTGTCCTTCAATTGAAGGGTGATTTTCGTCAGGTGATAAATCAGCATGAAGAACAGGATGATTACAGCACTGGCGCCGATAAATCCGAAATCCTCGGAAATGACGGTGAAGATGAAATCGGTATGGTTTTCAGGCACATAAACTTCGCGCCCCTGGTAGCCTTTTCCGAAAACTTCGCCTGAACCGATGGCGTTCATGGCGGCAATCAGGTTATAGCCTTCTGCATCCGCGTAAGAGTACGGGTCAAGCCACGTATAGATGCGGGCGAACGCGTACCGCTGGATACCGAATGTGTTCGTTAAAAATTCCTGCATATTGATGGTCATCCATAACAAGGCCGCGCCGATTACAGCGACGCCTCCGAAACTCGGCAGGATGATTTTCCAAGAGATGCCCGCGACCACAACGATCGCCAGCGTAATGGCGATAAAGACTAGGGCTGTTCCCATATCAGGCTGCTGAAGGATGAATGCCAGTGGAATCATGAGGAAAAAGCCTATTTTACCCAATAAGAACAAATCCGTCTTAATTGTTTTCAACGCATTTTTCTCATGGTGTGCTGAAATCATTTTTGCCAGCGCAAGAATATAGAAGGTTTTCATGAATTCCGCTGGCTGGATATTGACGACAGGCGTATGGAACCAGGCTTTCGCGCCATTTACCGGTTCGCCGATCTGGCCAGGGCCTTCAGGTGCAATCATCAAAAGAATCAGCAGAAGAATCCCGGAACCGTAAAGGTAATAAGCCATTTTTTTGTATTGTTCCGGATCAAAATACATCAGCACTCCAATCATTCCGATGGAGACGATATAGAAAAGGCCTTGCCTTGGCACGAAGTTAACAGCGTATTGGCCGGAAGTCTGTGCGGAAGAAATCGCAATCAGACTGACAATGAAAAAAAGAAATAATATGAAAGCGAGCGACCAGTCGATCCGGTCGGCAAAGCTTTTATTTGTCTGCATTTAGATTCACCTGTACTTTTTTATTATTGAGAGTCGATTTACATTATAACTTATTCTTACAGTTTATGCGCATTACAAAAGTAATGACGCCGATCAAGCTTAGATGTTTCATATTTAATATTGCTGCCCGTATAATAAAGGAAGAATGGAGTGGAGGACATGGTGAAGAAAGTGAATAATACAGAACATTATGTGCAGCATCTTTACATCTATTTCAACGATGCTGACCAATTTGCCTTGTTCAGTGGCCTGACCTTCGCCCAGTTCATGGATGCTGTCCGGATGCCCAAGAATCTGCTGCTGCTGAAGCATTCGTATCAGGATGCTTCATATAATATGCATACTCACATGGAATTTGCTTCACAGGATGAATTCCCGGAACTGCGCAAGACCCGGGCTGCAAAGACAGGTGAATTCTGCTGGATTGATTTCCGCAGTGAAAAACAAGTCAATTCCCTGACGCCGCAGGAACAAGCTGAACTTTTATATATAGGCCATAAGAAAGAACCGATGCGGCCGCCTTTCTATTCGACATTATTGAATGAGTTCGTTTACTTATCGAGCGAGGGTGAGCAGGCAACCAAAATATACTTCCGCAATCTGGAGCGCTTGAACGAATTGGTCGGGAATTACTTTATCCAATCGATCCGGCGGGAAGACCATGGCCAGAATTTCTGGCGGCGCAAATCGAAAGACATGATTCCTGAACTGCCGGCTGATATCCTGAAGGAAATGAGGGAATACTACCGGGAAGGGATCCTAATTTCACTGGCTGACCCTGAAAAAACCAAGAACACGGTGGAACTGCATATCCGCCAGATAGAGGAAGTCTCTTTTATGGATGATTTCTGGTCGGATATCAACGAATATACAAGACAAAAGATTGAACGGAAAGTAATATACGACCGCAAACTGAAACAATGGAAGTAAAACGAATTATTAGGTACTGTCGATCAACATTGGCAGCTTTTTTCTTTTGAATTTTTTATCCGAATCTGGAGATTGATCTTTATGAAATAGAAAATCACCAGGCAGGGACACGGCAGATTATTCCGGTCTATCCGGGAAAAAATTTTTCGTCTAATCCCGTTCGTGATAAACTAAAGCATATTGGAAAACGAAATGGGGTTTAATAGGATGAAAAAAAGAATCGGTTTATTATATGGCGGCAAATCCGCAGAACACGAAGTTTCCCTTTCGACGGCACAGGCAGTAACAAAAGCCTTGAATTTTGAAAAATACGAAGTATATCCGGTTTACATCACTCAGGAAGGGGAATGGCGTAAAGGCGCTTCCCTTGAAGGGCCGGCTGGAAGCATAGAACAATTGCAGCTGGAACAAGGGGGCTCCGCACCTAACGACATCTCCGGATTTCTTCCGGCGGAATCTGAAAAAGGGCTTGATGTCATCATTCCGCTCCTTCACGGACCGAATGGTGAAGACGGAACCGTGCAAGGCATGCTTGAAGTGATGAATCTTCCGTATGTCGGCAACGGTGTATTGGCTTCTTCCGCTGGCATGGACAAAGTGGTGATGAAGCAATTATTCGAGATTGCTGGTTTGAAACAAACGCCTTACGTGTATTTTATAAGAAGAGAGTGGAAAAACGGACAGGCGGAATTGGTGGCTAAAATCACATCTGAACTGGCTTGGCCGGTGTTTGTGAAACCTGCGAATCTGGGTTCGAGCGTGGGCATCAATAAGGCTGAAAACGAAGAGGAATTGATTGCGGCAATTGATGAAGCTTTGAAATTCGACCGTAAAATCGTCGTTGAGCAAGGTGTCGATGCACGTGAAATTGAAATCGGCGTCCTTGGCAATGATGCGCCGGAATGTTCAGTTGCCGGTGAGATCAAACCATTGAAAGCATTCTACGATTACCAGGCGAAATACAAAGACGGCAATACGGCGATGATTATTCCTGCGGAACTTCCGGAAGACGTTTATGGACAATTGGCGGCTGCGGCGAAGAAGGCATTCAAGATACTGGACTGTTCGGGTCTTGTGCGCGCAGACTTTTTCGTAACTGCTGACAACGATATTCTGATCAATGAAGTCAACACCCTTCCAGGGTTCACGCCATTCAGCATGTTCCCGTTATTATGGGAAAATACCGGTCTGGCGTATCCGGATTTAATTGAAAAACTGATTGATCTTGCGATTGAACGTTATGAGGAAAAACAATTACTGCAAGTAAAAATGGATTGAGTGGAGAAACCTGATGAAAAAAACGATAGAACAAGTAGCCAAATGGCTGGATGTTAAAACGAATTTAAAAGGCATGGAAATCACCGGTGTTTCGATCAACACCCGTACACTTAAAGCCGGGGACCTGTTTGTGCCGTTCCGCGGTGAAAAGGTCAATGGACATATGTATGTGCGCCATGCGATCGAAGCAGGGGCAGCCGCTGCTCTTTGGCAAAGGGATGAGCCGTCGCCTCCGGCGGATTTGCCGATCCTGATCGTCGACGACTGCGAGAAAGCGCTGCAGGAAATGGCGCGGGCTTACCGCGATGAACTGCCTGTTACAGTCATCGGCATAACAGGTTCAAATGGCAAGACTTCGACAAAGGACCTGGTGGCCAGCGTGCTGAAGCCTTATTTCAAGGTGCAGAAAACCCAGGGGAATTTCAATAATGAACTTGGCTTGCCTCTTACGATCCTGTCACTCGAGGAAGATACGAAATTCGCGGTCCTTGAAATGGGGATGAGCGGTTTTGGCCAAATTGAATTCCTATCCGAATTGGCCCGGCCGGATTATGCGGTCATCACCAATATCGGTGAAGCGCATATGCAGGATCTTGGTTCACGTGAAGGGATCGCACAGGCGAAATTCGAAATTACGGCTGGTCTGGAAACTCATGGCAAATTGTTCTATGACGGGGACGAACCGTTACTGAAGCCTTTTGTTGAAAATTTCCCGCAAGCTGTTTCGTTCGGCTTTGATGATAATAATGAACTGACTGTGACAGACATCCGCGCAACGGAGAATGGCAGCACATTTATGGTGAGTGGCATCATCGACGCCACATTCACCATTCCGGTTCTCGGCCAGCATCAGGTGAAAAACACCTTATCGGCGATTTTAATCGCGCTTGAAGCGGGATTGACGGAAGAAGACATCCGGAAATCACTGAAGGACGCAGCGCTGACGGATATGCGCATGCAGATGATTCCTGCAAAAGACGGAGCCACATTCATTAATGACGCTTATAACGCGGCGCCTTCTTCCATGAAAGCGGCGTTGAATTTTATTCGGGAAACAACGATGAAAGAAGATAAATGGGTGGTGCTCGGCGACATGCTGGAACTCGGCGACCAGGAGCGGGAATATCATGAAGCCATCGAGAAATCCATCAATTCCGAGATCAACGGCGTTTGTCTGTATGGACCACGCATGGAATGGCTTTACACCAAACTTCAGGACTCGTTTGAAGGGAATCTGATCTGGAGCAAAGATGATTACCAGCCGATTATTGATTTTCTCGACAAATCAATATCCGCGAAATCGGTCATTTTAGTGAAGGGGTCGCGCGGCATGGCTCTTGAGAACATCATCGAACCCTTTACCGGAAACTGATTGAAAGAAGGAAGCACTTTGAAAATAGGAGTATTAATGATCCATGGTTTCACTGGAGGTCCTTTCGAAGTGCAGCCGTTTGCTGATTATCTAGAAGAAAAAACAGATTGGGTCGTGAAAATACCGACTTTGCCCGGACACGGAGAGAGCCTTGATCTGCGCAATAAATCTGCGGAATCGTGGATGATGGCGGCTGAACTGGCTTTAAAGGAATTAAAGAAGCAGACTGACCGGGTCATGATTGTCGGATTTTCAATGGGCGGCCTGATCGCCATGTATTTGGCGATGCGCTATAAAATCGAGAAAATCGTTTTATTGAGTGCGGCTGTGAAATACATCAGCGCGGGCCAAATGCTGGAGGAAATCCGGCTGGCCGCTTCGGATGCCGTAAAAGGGCAAATTGCGCAGAATCCGTTATTTCATTTATATGAATATAAATTATTGAATACCCCGGTAAGTTCGGCTTTTGAATTTTTACGTGTAGTGAAGATGGTCGAACCATACTACGACAAATTGACGCTTCCGGTTTGCATCGTGCAGGGGAAAAAAGATGGCATCGTGCCGGTTGGCGCGGCAGAACATATCTACAATCAGATCGGTTCTGTGGAAAAGGAGATATACCATTCCGATAATGGTAAACACCTCATATGCTACAGCGACGATTGCGAAGAATGGTTTGCCCATGTTTTGGCTTTTATGGCTAAAGCGCATGAATAAACTGATTAATGGAACCTTTGCGTATTGATTGCAAGTGTTTGTGAAGCGTGTTATTCTATTTAGAGCAATGGATACATTTTTGAAGCACTCTTCCCTGTGAAGAGTATTTTTTTGAGCAAAACGGTTTGTTCTATATTTTGGGCATGAAACACCCGCCGATCAGACCGCTCGGCAAAGCCCGAGCTTTTTCTGTTCACACATCCCTCTGAACTTAAAACTACAGAGTATGATTTTCGACGTGAAACTTCCTCATAAAGGCTCGACCTTGTCACGAATTCATCTAAAATGTGTACCATTTGTAAATAAGATGAAGACAAAAGGAGATTGAAAAAATTTGGTTAAATTTTCAGAGTTAAATATCAGCGAAACAACTTTAAAGTCCGTAAGACGCATGGGGTTTGAAGAAGCAACACCAATCCAGGAAGGTACGATCCGTCTTGGTATGGAAGGCAAGGATATCATCGGCCAGGCACAGACAGGTACTGGTAAAACTACTGCCTTCGGTATTCCGTTGATCGAAAAGATCGACACTAAAGACGGTAACGTACAGGGATTGGTCATTGCACCAACTCGCGAACTTGCTATTCAGGTTTCTGAAGAGCTTTACAGACTCGGGCAGGACAAAAACGTACGTATTCTTTCCGTTTATGGCGGACAGGAAATCGGCCGTCAAATCCGCGCGCTTAAAAATCGCCCGCAAATTATCGTTGGTACGCCAGGACGTCTTTTGGACCATATCAACCGACGCACGCTTAAACTCGACAATGTTAACACATTGATCCTTGACGAAGCGGATGAAATGTTGAACATGGGCTTCATCGAAGATATCCAGACAATCATGTCGAGTGTTCCTGAAACACGCCAGACATTATTGTTCTCAGCAACTATGCCGGATGCAATCCGCCGTATTGCAGAGAAATTCATGAAGACACCTGAAATCGTTAAGATCAAGTCAAAAGAAATGACAGTTGAAAACATCGAGCAATTCTTTGTTAAATCTGTGGAACGCGAAAAATTTGACGTTCTTTCACGTCTTTTGAATGTACACCAGCCGGAACTTGCAATCATCTTCGGACGCACAAAACGCCGGGTTGATGAATTGGCGAAAGCTTTGAATATCCGTGGCTACGTAGCTGAAGGAATCCACGGCGACTTGAGCCAGGCAAAACGTATGTCAGTTCTTAAACAATTCAAATCCAATAAAATCGATATCCTTGTTGCAACGGATGTAGCTGCACGCGGACTTGATATCTCAGGCGTATCACACGTATACAACTTTGATATTCCTCAAGATCCGGAAAGCTATGTTCACCGTATCGGCCGTACTGGCCGCGCAGGCAAAAAAGGAGTCGCTGTCACGTTTGTAACACCACGTGAAATGGGCTACTTGAGCATCGTTGAACGCACTACGAAGAAAAAAATGGAAGCATTGGTTCCACCGACTGCTGATGAAGCCGTACTTGGCCAAAAACGTGTCGCAATGGAACAATTGATTGAAATGACAGATAAAAATAATCTTGGCGACTATCGCGAATTCGCGACGCAAATGCTTGAAAAGCATGATGCAGTCGATTTGATCGCGGCAGCCCTCAAGACATTGACGAAAGAACCGGAAGATATTCCAGTTCAAATTTCCGAAGAGCGTCCATTGCCATCACGCGGTGGCGGAGGCTATAAAGGAAAAGGCGGACGCAGCGGCGGAGGCGGTTATAAAGGCAACCGTTCTTCAGGATCAGGCCGTCCGGCAAGAAGCGGCGGAAGCTCAGGCGCAAGCCGCCGCCGTGAAGGCGGATCTGGCGGAGGACGTCCAGGACGCACTCGCCGTCACGAATCTTAAGATGAACTTTCATATAGCCCGTCAGCAGGAAACTGCTGACGGGCTATTTTTTTTGATTGGGATGAACCTCCTTCGTCAAAATAAAACCTGCCGAATCTTTCCTGCTATTGAAACGTATAGAAGAATGTGAAAGACTGAAGATAACAATATTGGAATGGGGAGTCGGATATGGATAATCAGCCGAAAAACAGGATATCAAGAAAAGGGCTAACAGTCTGGCGGCTTTATGGAATCATTGAAACCGCTGTTCTGACCTTATTGGCGGGCGGGGCAGCAGCACTCACTTATTTCTTTGAATGGCCGGTTTGGCTATATGCCGTCTATGGCGGCGTAATTGTATTATTTGCGTTTCTGCTGATTTATTTGTTTCCCAAAATACGTTGGCAGCGCTGGCGTTATGAAGTTCGCGAGCAGGAAATCGAGTTGCAGCATGGCCTTTTCATCGTTACGCGCACATTGGTTCCGATGGTTCGTGTGCAGCATGTTGATACGGAGCAAGGTCCGATTCTGCGGCGTTATGACCTGGCTGAAATTTCCATATCCACCGCTGCGACTACACATACCATCCCAGCTTTGATTACCGCTGAAGCCGATGAGCTAAGAGGCATGATTTCAGCGCTGGCAAGGGTGGCGGAAGATGATGTCTGATATTCGCTATAAACTCCACCCGGTTTCCGCTTTTATTAACTTCATGAAAAGCCTGAAGGAATTAATCATTCCTTTTATCGTGATTTTCGGTGTCAATATTTTTAGGGATGGCGGCATCAGCGCCATGTTCAATCAGGGTTGGATCGGCTTGTTGCCTTTGTTGATCGGTCTGGTGGTTGTATTATTTTCCTTAATCGTCGGAATCATAAAATGGAAGAGGTTTGTCTACTGGTTTGAAGATGGGGAGCTGCGCATCGAATACGGCCTTTTTGTGAAGAAAAAGAGATACATACCTTTTGAACGGATTCAGAGCCTGAATTATACAGAAGGAATCTTCCACCGGCCGTTCAACCTTGTGAAAGTTCGTGTCGAAACCGCGGGTTCCGGCAAAGCCGGAGAAGCCGAAGCGGAACTTACGGCAATCAACCGTGAAGATGCTGATCGGATTGAAAAGGAAATGGACCATGCAAAAAATCGGGTCGCCCCGTCCGTGGGACCGCAAGAAGCGGTTGAAGAAGTTGTTGAAGAAACCGCTGCACCAAAAAAAGAATTGAAAACCCTTTACCGCATGTCGATGAAGGAATTGTTGATTCTTGCGACGACTTCCGGCGGGATTGGCGTAGTGATCTCAGCGGTCGCTGTATTTTTATCGCAGTTCAGTGACTTGATCCCGTATGAAACGATTTACGAAGAAGTGATGCTGTTTCTGCGTTTCGGATACCTTATTGTGGCTTTGGCGGTGTTTGCCGGACTTCTGATTGCCTGGGTCATTTCAGTGATTTTGACCTTGCTGGCGAATTACCAATTCACGATCCAGGTGGATGACGACCATATCTATATCACGAGAGGATTGCTGGAGAAGAAGAAAATCTCCGTGCCTTTCAAACGCATCCAGGGAATAAAAGTCTCAAGAAACCCGCTTCGGGAATTATTCGGCTACGCTGTAGTAACCGTTGAAAGCGCAGGCGGGTCGATGGGCGGAAAAGATGAAAAGATCCGTTTGTTCCCGCTTGTCAAACAAGCGCGCATGCTGCCGATTTTGGATGAATTGTTCCCGGACATGGAATTTCAGCCGGAACTGACGAAAGCTCCTAAGAGAAGCGTCCATTTTTACTATCGGCTCGACTTTCTGTGGATGCTGCCGGTAATCGGTCTCTTGAGCTATTTCTTTTACCCGTATGGTCTGCTGTCGCTGCTTATTGTGCCGCCAGTTATTTTAATCGGCGTTTGGCAGCATCGCACAACAGGATACGCGCTGACAGGCAGACAATTGACGATGGAATTCAGAGGGCTCAGCAAACATACTTTCTTTGTATGGAAGAAAAGGGTGCAGGCGGTCAATGTGCTGCAAACCTATTTCCAGCGCAAGAGAGGTCTCGCTTCCATCCAGGCGACAATCAAATCGGGGATGCTCGGCTACTCAGCGCGCATCAATTACATGGAGAAAGATGATGCCAGCCGCATTCTTGACTGGTACCATCCAACAACGATTTCACCCAAACAAAAAGGTCAGCCGGAATAACTCCGGCTGACCTTTTATCTTTTTGTCTACCTCTTATTTTTCCAGCTGACAATGCGTTTCGGATGGAAGAATCCAAGTCCGATAAGGAAGCCTGTGATCATCCCGGCTATGTGCGCCGTGACATTTATGTTCGGTGTCAGGAACGTCATGATGACACTGATGACCAGAATCGGCAGAATGATCTGCTTTAATTGCGGCAGCGCACGGCCCCCGTAATACAATAACGCGCCATATGCGCCGAACACACCAAAGATTGCTCCGCTCGCGCCGACGTGCAGATATTCCAGCGGCTGAAGGAAGTAAGTCGCGACAGTCGCGAATAGTCCAGCCAGCGCGTAGACCGTGATAAACCGGACTTTGCCGGTCAATCGCTCAAGTTCCGGCCCGAACAGGAACAGCGAGAACATATTGAACAGCAAGTGCATCATTCCGCCGTGCAGGAACATCGGCGTGATGAAACGCCACCACTCGCCTTCGGCAATCAACCGGTTGTAACCGACCCCGTAATTGAAGATATATGCGCCGAGTATAGGAATCCATGATAAAATATGTATCAAAACATTAATCGCGATCAATGTGGACACGACAGGATACAAGCGTAAATACTCGGAAAAACTTTCTCTGCGAATAAACATTTCGTCACCTCTGTTTCATACTGATTATTATACCTTTTTCCTGTTTATGATTGAAAGGAGAAGCATCTATGATTACTGGAATCGGCTTGGACATTGTCGAACTCGGGCGCATCAGGCGGCTTGACGGAAAATCGGCGAAATTTCGGGAACGCGTGTTGACTGACAGAGAATTGGTTGAATATGGACTTTTATCATCCAACAGGAAAACAGAATTCCTTGCAGGGCGTTTCGCTGCGAAAGAAGCTTTCGGCAAAGCGAAAGGAACTGGGATCGGCAAATTTTGCGCTTTCAAGGACATTGAAATAAGGAAAGATTTGAATGGCAAACCCTCCGTTTATTTTAAAAACGAAGAAGAAGGTTTGATTTCCATTACACATACGAAAGAATACGCGGCTGCGCAGATTCTGCTGCAGGCAAAAATACAGGCGGGGGAAAAAGATGGAGACCAACTATAGACCGACAAAAGCGATAATCGATTTAGCGGCAATTGATCATAATATACGGATTTTGAAGGAGAGGGCGGATGGCGCGAGATTGATGGCGGTGGTCAAAGCGGATGCTTACGGCCACGGTGTACTCGAAGTCGCGCGGCAGGCATTGAAAAGCGGCGCGTCCATGCTGGCGGTGGCGACGCCGGACGAAGCGCTGTATTTACGCCATAACCATATAGACGCTGAACTTCTGGTTCTTGGGGCATCACCCGTGAATTTTATCGAACCGGCAATAAAATATGACGTGAATCTGACGGCCTATTCAATGGGATGGCTGGAATCAGCCGCAAAAGAGCAGGCAATGGCAGGTGGCGGCAGGCCGCTGAAAATCCACCTGAAATTTGATACAGGAATGCGGCGGATCGGCATTCAGCCAGAGGAAGCTGAAGCGGCCTTTGACTTTGTCGGGCAGCATCCTTTTCAAGTGGAAGGGTTGTATACGCATTTTGCGACCGCCGATGAGGGGGATAATCCTTTATTTTTGAAACAGGTCGAAAGAATTAATGGCATCAAGAAAAAATGGAACGGCGGCAAGCTGGTTTTTCACGTTTCAAACAGTGCCGCGACAATCATGCATCCGGAACTTTCGTTCGACGCTGTGCGTGCCGGCATTTCGATATACGGCATCGCACCCTCCGCATATGTGAAGCGTGAGATGCCCCTCGAATTGAAACAGGTGATGAGCCTGGAGACAGAAATCGTCCATGTGAAAAAAGTGATGAAAGGAGAAACGCTCAGTTATGGAGCTACCTATACATGCGCGGAAGACGAATGGATCGGGACCTTGCCGATTGGCTATGCGGACGGATTGATCCGCGGCCTTCAAGGGCAGGAAGTGCTGGTAGATGGAAAGCGCGTGCCGATTGTCGGCCGCATATGCATGGATCAGTGCATGATCAGACTGCCGCGGAAATTTCCTGTGGGGGAAAAAGTGCAATTGCTTGGTTCCCAGAAAGGCGATGAAATCCCAATCGATGAATGGGCGGAAAAACTGGGCACAATTCCTTACGAAATCCCTTGTATCCTGACAAAACGGGTGCCAAGAATTTATAGTAGGGCATAAAGAACTTCTAGAATTGTCTTTCCATAAGGCCTGCGGGATGTTAAGATTATAAAATAGAAATAAAGACCAGAGAGAACAACGGTATTCCGGAGGTGTCAGCTGTGTACGAGAGATCCAAGACAAAAGAGGTAGTCGTGAAACTGCCAAAACAATTGATTTCAGAACTTACTACACATTCAGATGAACGGGTTCAGGAAGACGGAGATTATATTTACGTTTCCACTCAGCGTGTTATGAAAAATATGTATGACTCAAATCATATTCGGGAAGCAATGATCAAGGGCTACGTGGAGATGTCACAGATCAATCTGTCGATTTCATGTGAATGTTCTCATGTGGAATACGAAGCGGAGCATATGACCGTGCGACTCGTAAGCGGAGGGTGACAACTTGATTGTAAAACGCGGAGACGTTTTTTTTGCGGAATTATCACCAGTGGTCGGGTCAGAACAGGGTGGAACCCGGCCAGTGCTGGTAATACAAAATGATATAGGAAACCGGTTCAGTCCGACCGTCATTATAGCGGCGATTACGGCTCAGATCCAAAAAGCCAAGCTGCCGACCCACGTGGAAATCGACGCTAAGAAATATGGTTTTGAACGGGACTCTGTTATATTGCTTGAGCAATTGCGAACAATCGACAAATCCCGGCTGACAGATAAAATCACCCAACTTGATGAAGCCTTGATGGAAAAAGTGGATGAGGCACTTGAAATCAGTGTGGGACTTGTTAAATTCTAAGTATACATACACCATGAAAACATCCGAAGAGGCTTATTCTTCGGATGTTTTTTGCAATACTGCCCTTCATTTAAAGGGAAGAGGGATAAAAAAGATGTGCAAAATGTATATTTCCGATACAATAAAAGATAGAGAGCTTAAAAAAAGATAGAGTTGGCAGAACAGGGAAATTAAAAGAGAGTTGCAAGAGTCCAAGGAGGATCTTTTAAAACATGAATAAGCAGATGGCAAGATATATTCAAGAGAATATGACGGAAATTATTTCAAATTGGCAAGAAATGATGAAAAACGAAAAAAGTGAGCGATCATTCGAAGTGATGCCCGCCGATTTGATGGATCAGACAAGCAGAGAATTTGCGGAGCTTATGACATCCAACCTGCTGGAAAGCCATCAAGCTTATGAAAGCCGCTTGAATGATTTTGCGGAAAAAGTCGTGCGTTATGGCTGGTCGATAACATTTGTAACCAAAGCCATCAACCATTTCGGTGAAATCGTCTTTAATGGAATGGAAAGAGACGGCGTCATCAATAATGAAAATCTTCGCGGATTTACTGAAGAGTTCAATAAGTGGATCACCCCTATCCGCGACAGCACCATCGATACATATTCGAAAACCTGGGAACGCACTGTAAGCCTTCAGAAGATTGCGTTGCAGGAACTGTCCGCTTCATTGATTCCGGTTTTTGATAAAGTTTCGGTTATGCCGCTTGTGGGGACGATCGACACAGAACGCGCCCGCCTCATCATGGAAAATCTGCTGGAGGGTGTCGTCAAACATCGCGCGGAAGTAATCCTTCTCGATATCACCGGTGTTCCCGTAGTTGACACAATGGTCGCCCACCATATTATTCAGGCCGCTGACGCTGTTCGTTTGGTTGGAGCAAAATGTATGCTGGTCGGCATCCGGCCGGAAATTGCCCAAACAATTGTCACGTTGGGCATTAACCTGAATGAATTCACCACAACGAGCACCTTGCAGCGCGGCGTTGAACAAGCTTTGGCTTGGACAAATCGAAAAATTGTGGAGGTTGATGAAGTATGAATGTCCGTATACCGATACTAAAACTGAGAGATACACTGATTGTGTCTATTCAATGGGAGTTGGACGATCAGACTGCCATACAATTCCAGGAAGATTTATTGACTAAATTGCATGAAACAAGTGCCCGTGGTGTAGTGATCGATTTGACTTCAATCGATTTCATCGATTCCTTCATCGCTAAAGTTTTGGGAGACGTCATCAGCATGTCAAGCCTAATGGGAGCGCGAGTTGTTATAACAGGTATCCAACCGGCAGTTGCTATCACTTTGATCGAGTTAGGAATTCGACTTGAAGATGTCATGACAGCATTGGATTTAGAAAACGGTTTGGATAAACTTCAATTGGAATTGGAGGCTTAAAGATGAGCAACCAATCCTCAGTGGAAATTCAAACAGAATGGGATATTGTAGCCGCCAGACAACTTGGCCGCAATGTGGCTAAAGAGCTGGGTTTCGGAACAGTAGACCAGGCTCGTATCACAACGGCAATCAGCGAGCTTGCCCGCAATATCTATTTATACGCTGGCCAAGGCAGAATCGAGATCCAGCGCCTGACAGAAAACGGCATCAACGGCATCCTGATAATCGCGGCCGACAACGGACCGGGAATACCGGATATCCGTAAAGTAATGGAAGATGGCTTTTCCACTTCCGGAGGTCTTGGGGCTGGATTGCCTGGTGTTAAAAGATTGATGGACGACTTTAAAATAGAAACAACCCTAGGTGAAGGGACAGATATAAGAGCTACCAAGTGGCTTCGATAGGGGGAATTCTTAATGGTTCAAAAAATCGGCAGTCAATATAAAGAAATATTGAACCAATATATGCAGCGGCAATCCGAGCAGAATCTGTATGTCGGCCAAAATTTCAGCCGCCAGCTTATTTCTGAAAATACATCTCCGGAAGATGTCATCAGCATGCATAAAGCAGCGATGCAGGAATTGTACGAAGATATGCCGGAGACTGTCTGGCATTCTTTTGACTTCCTGATTGAGATGATGATCAATTACGGTTTGGCTCTTCAGGAACGTCAAAGCCTCCTGCAGAAGCAGGAAGAGCTGCGGATGGAAATGGATTTGGCGGCAAATGTCCAGGAGACATTATTATCGACAACCATGCCTTCTCTGGATGGATTGGATATCGGCCTGCTTTCGGTGCCATTGCGTAAAATGAACGGAGATTACATATATTTCATCAGTGACAGGGAAGGCCATGCCGGAATTGGAGTTGCGGATGTAATCGGCAAAGGGCTTCCGGCGGCTTTATGCATGTCCATGGTCAAGTTCGGCATGGACAGTTTAAATGATTCAATGGCATTTCCACGGGAAGTTTTAAGCACCGTCAATCGAATTGTGGAAAAAAGTGTCGACGATTTTATGTTCGTGTCCATGTTCTATGGAAGATACGAAGCGGAAACCGGCGTCCTGACCTACGGTTCTGCCGGCCATGAACCAGCGATGCTGTACCGTGCCGAAACCGGCGAATTCGAAGAGCTTACGGTGAAGGGCCTGTTACTGGGCGTTTCCCCTATGGCCACTTATGAGGAAAAAGAAGTGCAACTGCATAAAAATGATATGGTCGTCATAATGACAGATGGAGTTACGGAAGGCCGGACAGCAGAAGGATTCATTGACCGTCAGGTAATAAATGAATTGATCCTGCGTAAAAAAGATGAACCTGCCCAAACGATAGTCCAGTATGTTTATGATGAATTGGTTCGCATGCAAAATGCAGAATTAAGCGATGACTTTACATTAGTTATTTACAAAAAAGTCTGATTGTATGTTTAACCGCCACGGGGACGTGGTAAACAAATGTACAGTGGCTTTTTTATTTTTAGGCGATTTAATTTTTTTTTGTTAATTATAGAAAAACGGGGTGTCAAAAAGATGAATATTCAAGTTGATTTGCAAGAATCGGATGGAGTCCTGAAGGGACATATTCGCGGAGAAATTGATGCACATACTGCACCAGTTCTGCGGGAGAAATTGGAACCATATCAAAATGTAGAATCATTGAATGCCGAATTGGATCTTTCGGATGTAGATTATATGGACAGTACCGGGCTTGGAGTTTTTGTGGCTTTTTATAAATCAGTTAATTCCCAGGGCGGGCACTTGAAATTGAGTGGCCTGTCAGCCCGCTTAAAACGGCTGTTCGATATTACCGGCCTAGGTGATATCATGGATATCGAATCAGCTGGAAAAGGTGGTATTTAACATGCGTCCTTTCGATTATGTAGAAATGCGTGTCCCTGCTAAATCCCAATATGTCGGTGTTGCACGATTAACAATATCGGGACTGGCCAGCCGGATCGGCTTTTCTTATGATGATATTGAAGATTTGAAGATCGCTTCAAGTGAAGCTGTTACTAATGCTGTCCAACATGCTTACAGTGATGATGAAGATGGCGAAGTTGTAATCGGCTGCGCTCTTTATGGAGATAAAATAGAAATAATGGTTGCTGACCACGGCCAGAGCTTCGACTTCGAGGAAACCAAAGCGAAAGTGGGCCCATACCATGACCAGGCTGAAGGAGAATTTCTTCGTGAAGGAGGACTTGGCCTGTATTTGATTGAAACATTAATGGATGAAGTAAAAGTCCATCATCAGGAAGGCGTAACAGTCTTCATGACAAAGTATGTTGGAGGAGAGCAGGTGGAAGAGGATGTCGAAACGATCTCATCCTAATCAGCCTACCAAAGAACAGGTATTGGAATGGATTGAGGCTTATCAGAAACATGAAGATGAGGAAGCTCAAACACATCTGGTAAATAATTACAAAAGACTTGTGGAATCCATTGCGCGGAAATATTCGAACGGTAAGTCTTACCATGAAGATATAGCGCAAGTGGGCATGCTTGGGCTTTTGGGTGCAATCAGACGATATGATCCTTCATTTGGCCGCAGTTTTGAAGCGTTTGCTGTCCCGACGATTATTGGTGAAATCAAACGCTTCCTGCGTGATAAGACCTGGGCGATCCATGTGCCTCGGAGAATCAAGGAATTAGGGCCGCGAATCAAAGCGACTGTAGAAGTATTGACGAGTGAGCTCCAGCGTTCCCCGCAAGTCTGGGAAATTGCGGAATATCTTGATGTCGAAGAGGACGATGTACTTGAAGCGATGGAGATGGGCAAAAGCTATCAAGCTCTGTCCATGGACCATTCCTTGGAGGCCGATTCAGACGGAAGCACCGTTACTTTATTTGACGTTGTCGGGCAAGAGGACGATGGGTACGAAAAAGCGGATCAGCGCATGTTGGTGGCCAATGCGATGAATGTGCTTTCCGAACGCGAGAAGCAAATCATCCAATACACCTACATAGAGCAGCTGAGCCAAAAAGAGACTGGCGATAAACTGGGTATTTCACAAATGCATGTTTCTCGCCTGCAGCGCAAAGCCATCAAGAAATTGCAGGAAGCCATATTAGCGGCGGGTGGAGTTTCATAGTGGAAAAAATTCGTCACAAGTATATTGACGCCTGTATCTTTAATGAAGCGAAAAAAGGTAATTTTGAATCCGGTGACAGCTATTACACAGTGCTCACCGAAGATTACTTTATTTGCTCAGTAGCCGATGGTCTGGGGAGTGGACCTATTGCGAGAGAATCATCACAGGTCATTCCGCAAATTCTGAGAGAACATCACCATGAATCGATAGACAGTCTGATGAACCGTTTCAATGATTTGATGGTGCAAAAAAGAGGCGCGGCGGTTGCCATCTTTAAAGTGGACTTTAAGAACAAGACCCTTGAATACAGCTGCGTCGGGAATATCCGGTTTTACCTTTACCGGAAAGGGACAGATGAAATGATCTATCCGCTCCCGGTAATGGGTTACCTTTCCGGGCGGCCCCAAAAATTGCACACGCAGCTCTACACTTACGCGGAAGATGATCTATTCCTCATCCACTCGGATGGAGTGGAATTGCGCAATCCGAAAAACTTGATGCGCCGTTCAGGGTTTCCTGAACAATTGTATTACGATATTCTCACCACGATCCAAACAGGTGACGATGCGACATTCATAACCGGGAGCCTTCTCAAATGAGTTGGCTTCTTTTTTTATGGTTAAAAAAGTATAGCTTTTATAGTCTAAAGGTTCTTAAAAAGAATATATCTGTGTCCAGACTCCAGCGGCCCAGCTCTTCGGGTCATAAGCCGACTCAGCTGTGCAAGAGGGATGCTGCTCCTGCATCGCTGCGCTGCTTCGTCGCAAAAGATGGCCGCAAGTGCATTGGCCATCTTTCGCCGTCGCTTTTCTTATTGTGTTAAAATAGTATGGAAATAAAGGAGAGTGTTTTGATGGAATCACAACAAATCCAAAACCTGATCGCAAAAGAGACAGGGGTGCGCCCGAATCAGGTGGCGCAGGTTATTGCTTTGATTGAAGACGGCAACACCGTCCCATTCATCGCCCGCTACCGCAAAGAAGCGACGGGTTCACTTGATGAAGTGCAGATTAAAGCGATAGACGACCGTTATGCTTATATCCAAAATCTTGAACAGCGAAAAATAGAAATCATCCGTTCAATTGATGAACAGGAAAAATTGACGCCTGAGCTGGAGAAAGAGATTCAGGGAGCTACAGTTCTTCAGCGAGTGGAAGATTTGTACCGTCCTTATAAACAAAAGCGCCGGACAAAGGCGATTATTGCAAAAGAAAAAGGCTTGCAGCCGCTAGCCGACTGGCTTTTCGAAAGAGGCAATGGCGACGTCCTGAAAAAAGCTTCCGAATTCATCAGCGAAGAAGTGGCGGATGCCGAAGAAGCACTTCAAGGGGCTCAGGATATATTAGCTGAGTTTTTTGCTGATGATGCGGATATTCGTGAAAAAATCCGTTATATGACAAGAAAAGACGGCATAATCGCAACTTCTGTGAAAAAAGACCACGACGATGAGAAACAGGTTTTTGAAATGTATTATGAATACGAAGAAGCGATCCAAAAAATCGTTCCTCACCGTATTTTGGCGATTAATCGCGGCGAAAAGGAAAATGTACTGAAAGTATCGATCAATCCGCCAGCTGACCGAATCATCACTTTGATGAAAAGAAAGTGGATAACTGGTTCTGGAAGTACTGTGCCTTATCTGGAACAAGCGATTGAAGACAGCTATAAGCGGCTGATCCAGCCTTCCGTTGAGCGTGAAATCAGAAACGAACTCAGTGAAAAAGGGGAAACACAGGCAATCCATATCTTCTCGGAAAACTTGCGAAACCTTTTGCTGCAGCCGCCGATGAAAAATAAAATGGTGCTGGGTGTAGACCCTGCTTACCGGACTGGCTGTAAATTAGCTGTAATCGACGAAACTGGTAAATTACTGGAAGTTTCTGTTATTTATCCGCATGCTCCGAAAAATGACCAGGCAGGCGCGAAAAAGACCATGAAACGTCTTACTGACAAGTATCCGATTGAGATCATGGCCATCGGTAACGGCACGGCTTCACGGGAAACGGAACAATTTGTGGCTGATTTCATTTCTGAAAACTCTGCTGATATCTCTTATGTCATCGTAAATGAAGCAGGTGCCAGCGTTTATTCCGCGTCGGACATTGCACGTGCAGAATTTCCGGATCTTCAGGTGGAAGAGCGGAGTGCGGCGTCAATTGCCCGCCGATTGCAGGATCCCCTGTCGGAACTGGTGAAAATCGATCCCAAAGCAGTTGGCGTGGGGCAGTATCAGCACGATGTATCCCAGAAGAAATTGGCTGACCAGCTGACATTTGTAGTGGAAACAGCGGTAAACCAAGTAGGGGTCAATGTAAATTCAGCCTCTTCTTCATTGCTTCAGTATGTAGCCGGTTTAAGTAAGACGGTGGCTGAAAACGTCATTAAAGTCCGCGATGAAAATGGGCGCTTTACTTCACGCGTCCAATTGAAGAAAATTCCGCGCCTCGGCGCCAAAACTTATGAGCAGGCAATCGGCTTCCTAAGAATTCCGGAAGGGAAAAATCCGTTGGACGCTACAGGCATCCACCCGGAAAGTTATGCCGTCGCTGAAAAACTGCTGGAAATGGTCGGCGCCGATAAAAAAGACGTCGGCAAGCCTGAGACTGCTGAAAAGCTGGATGGTTTGGATTTAAAAGACCTTGCAGAAAAAATGGAAGTCGGCGAAATCACATTGCAGGATATATTGGATGCGTTGAAAAAACCATTCCGCGATCCGCGCGATGAGTTTCCGCAGCCGCTATTGAAGAATGACATCTTGAAGATGGAAGACTTGCTGCCGGGGATGGAACTTCAGGGAACCGTCCGCAACGTTGTCGACTTTGGTGCATTTGTAGACATCGGTGTGAAACAGGATGGGCTTGTACACATTTCGAAATTGAAAAAAGGTTTTGTGAAACACCCGCTTGAAGTCGTTGCTGTCGGTGATATCGTGACTGCCTGGGTGGAAAAAGTGGAAAAAGACAAAGGGCGCATCGCCTTGACCATGCTTCAGCCGAAAGAACAGATTTAACTTGATGGCCGTTCTGCAATTCGGGACGGCCATTTTCCATAATAATGAAACAGGGGAATCCGAATGACTGATTACGAACTGACAGGATTAATAAAGGAAATCTCTGAAACAATATTCAAGAAGCCTTTCATCCATAAAGGCGTTTTCAATTCCAGACTTCGTACTACGGGCGGCCGCTATATGCTTCGCTCGCATAATATAGAAATTAATCCAAGCTCTTATGAGAAGTTCGGTTATAAAGAATTGGAAGGGATTATCAAACATGAGCTTTGCCATTACCATCTTCATTTGGAAGGGAAAGGCTATAGACACCGTGACGCGGATTTCCGGAATCTTCTAAAGCAAACAGGCTCTCCAAGGTTTTGTTCACATATTGAGCAGAATGGGAAACGCCAGACAACCAAGCGCTATACTTATCAATGTGTTTCTTGCCAGACCGATTACATCCGCAAGATCCGAATGAATACAGAAAAATATCGCTGCGGAAGATGTGCGGGCAAACTGGCTATGAAATAATCCTCCCAGAGTGGCAGCCGATATTTATCCAGTAATTTTCGAATTTATGTACAGTAAAAAATCCCACGAAGCTATAAGAGCTGATTCTTACGAAGGTCCTCAGAGTGGGGGATCTTCTTTTTCATTTCGCCTTTTAATCTGTATGGAATTTAAATTTAAAATTATTTCTTGAAAAGTAGTTGACGATTCTCTCGGCGCTCTTTATAATAGAAAAAGTCGACAAGTACTTAAAACATTATTCCGAAGTAGCTCAGTGGTAGAGCACCGCACTGTTAATGCGATGGTCGTAGGTTCGAGTCCTACCTTCGGAGCCATTATGGCCCCTTGGTCAAGCGGTTAAGACACCGCCCTTTCACGGCGGTAACACGGGTTCGAATCCCGTAGGGGTCACCATTATTTCTTTAAGAAATTTATACATAATGAATTATCTTTGAATAACATATTTCATTTCTTCAAGCATTAAGTTGCATACAGTGTTATACTGGTTAGACGTCGTAGAAATAAGAGCGGAACATTGAGTATGAAAAATTCACTATATATTATTATCGCGGGGTAGAGCAACGAGCCGTACGAAGACGGCGAAGTAACACCGAAGCAGCCCAAGGCGATGCAGGTGTCATCAGCGATAAGCAATGAGTATACAAAATCTTCGTAAATATTATTATCGCGGGGTAGAGCAGTTCGGTAGCTCGTCGGGCTCATAACCCGGAGGTCGCAGGTTCAAATCC
>JAMCAN010000040.1 GCA_023715185.1 Planococcus sp. MER TA 32b
GAGGAACAGCGCGACCAGCGCCTGCATCGCGAATCCCTTCGGATCGAACGAGAACAGCACCGGTAGGTTGAGCCGCACGAGCGAATACGCATAGTTGCCTGCGAAATGGACGAATGAATCAGGCGGCAACGGGTTGTAGAAACTCGTGCGCGCGCCGAACGGCGATGCATACATGAGATAGTCGACCGCGAGGTCGCGCAGCTGTTGAAGCAGCGAGTAGGCGGCATTCGGCAGCGCGACGAACACGGCCGTGCCGGCGCCGCCGAGCGCCTGGTACAGCTTGCCGACCGCATCGAACGACGAGCCGTCGTAGGTCGAGCCGCCGCCGATCTGCGTCTGGATCTTCTCCGCGTCGCGGAAGATGAATTCCGGCAGCAGCACGCGTGCGTTCGCATAGACGCCGACGTACAGCAGCGCGAGGCACGCGGCGATGGCATCGCGCTGCTGTACGT
>JAMCAN010000041.1 GCA_023715185.1 Planococcus sp. MER TA 32b
TTTTAAAACTTGCGGGTATGACTGCCAGTATCGCAGGGAAAGCAGCCAAAAATTCTATTAAGTCTTTTGCAGGCTCTGAAGAAGATAAACTCACAGCCCGTAGCGAAATGCTGCAAACCGTAGGGCTGCAAATCGCCGACACCTTAGGCGAAATGAAAGGCGCGGTAATGAAAGTCGGTCAAATTGCCTCGCAGTATAAAGATGTGTTTCCCCCTGAAGTCTCAAAAGCGCTGGAGAAATTACAAAAAGACGCGCCGCCCATGCCGTTTGCCGTCATCAAACAGCAGGTGGAAAAAGAATTGGGGCAACCGATTGAGGCGTTGTTTGCCCAGTTTGATCAATCACCCTTTGCGGCAGCCTCTATCGGTCAAGTCCATAAAGCGGTGTTGCCAACCGGTGAAGCGGTCGTGGTCAAAGTGCAATACCCCGACGTTGATACCAGTATCGATAG
>JAMCAN010000042.1 GCA_023715185.1 Planococcus sp. MER TA 32b
TCGCTCCAACGCGCTCGACCCCATCGAGTTACTGGTGCTGCCACGCGTGCTGGCGCTTCTTGTGTCCTTGCCACTGCTCACCTTAGTAGGCATCTTGGCTGGCATTGCGGGCGGCGCCACCGTATGCGCACTGAGCTTGGAAATTCCTCCCGCACAGTTCCTTGCAATCGTGCAGGAAAAAATCGAGGTGCGCCATTTTCTTGTCGGAATGAGCAAGTCCCCGCTCTTCGCGGTGATGATCGCCGCTATCGGCTGCCATGAAGGGTTCAAGGTCGCCGGTAGCGCTGAGTCGGTAGGCGACCACACGACGTCTAGGGAAACGCTGATTTATTCGGCTCGGCGGTCATCGCAGACGTAGCCGAGGACGTTTAGAAGACAGCTCACGGAACGGACCCACGACGATGAAGAGGCAGATCGGCTTCGCGGAAGCGGAAATTGCAGGCAAGAAG
>JAMCAN010000043.1 GCA_023715185.1 Planococcus sp. MER TA 32b
ATGCAGCGCCGCATCGCGCGTCAGCGCCCGCACGGTCGACGCGCCCAGCGCTTCGCGCGCGGCGGCGCGGCGCGCCGCGTCGCGATCGGCGCTCACCGTCCCGCTCCCGGCTCGCCGCCGCCGGCGCGCGACGCGACCGCCAGTTCCTCGCCGAAGCAGCGCTGGTAATACTCGGCGACGACCGGCCGCTCCGCGTCGTCGCACTTGTTCAGGAACGTCAGCCGGAACGCGAGCGCCGGATCGCGGAAGATCTGGCAGTTCTCGGCCCAGTTGATCACCGTGCGCGGCGACATCAGCGTCGACAGATCGCCGGTCGCGAAACCGTTGCGCGTCAGCTCGGCCAGGCTCACCATCGATTCGAGCAGCGGGCGGCCGGCTTCGTCCGCGAGTGCCGGCACGCGTGCGCGCACGATGCCGATCTCCTCGTCGCGCGGCAGGTAGTCGAGCGT
>JAMCAN010000044.1 GCA_023715185.1 Planococcus sp. MER TA 32b
TTGGCGAACTGGCCAAAGCGGCCCGCTGCACGCCCGAGACGATCCGTTTCTACGAGAAAGAGGGTCTGATGCCGGACGCGGAGCGCACCGATTCGAACTACCGCAACTACACCGACGTGCACGTCGAACGGCTGCGCTTCATCCGCAACTGCCGCGCGCTCGACATGGCGCACGACGAGATCCGCGCACTGCTGCGACTCACCGACACGCCGGCCGACCGCTGCGATTCGATCAATTCGCTGCTCGACGATCACATCGGACACGTCGATGCGCGCCTCGCGGAACTCACGCAGTTGCGCGACCAGCTCACCGAATTGCGGCGCCAGTGCGTCGGCGAGCATTCGGTCGAGGATTGCGGGATCGTGCATGGCCTCGCGACGATGGAAACCGTCGCGCCGGCCGCGAAGCGCTCGCACCTCGGCTGAAACGCTTGTCAAATCTGATAGTC
>JAMCAN010000045.1 GCA_023715185.1 Planococcus sp. MER TA 32b
GCTTTGGTCGTAGCCAGCTTACAACCCTGCGTATTGTCTGGCTCGTGTGTTGCAACGCCTTACTATTCATCTCAATTGATCACTGGTTCCAATCGAACACAGCCTCTGCACCGATCGCAAACCTTTTTACACTACAAACATTAATTAACTTACAGTGGCTGATGAACTCTTGCCTGACTGGCATCCCTTTTTGTTATCTGTTGCTTAGAAGCGTTCAAAATCCTGCATGGTGCATTCTATACATTAGACAAGTAAAGGCGCTGATAAAATCCGGCCCTCCTATTCTGTATCAAGTATTATGGCTGGTGCTGTTACTCTGCATTATGTCCGCTTTGATCGTCATCAGAGAAGATATTCTTATATTTACAGACTATTCATTACTGTGGTTACTTCCAGTAATGCTATGGGGAGTGATCTGCATTGGCCATGCTTTGATATCCCCTGTAT
>JAMCAN010000046.1 GCA_023715185.1 Planococcus sp. MER TA 32b
GCGCCGGGCGCTGGAGATCGTGCGCGAGCAGGCGCCGGATATCGAGGCGGATGGCGAGATGCATGGCGACTGTGCGCTCGATGAAGGGCTGCGGGCGAAGTTGCTGCCGATGTCGCCGTTGAAGGGGGCCGCGAATTTGCTGGTTTGTCCGAACGTGGATGCGGGGAATATTGCTTACAACCTGCTCAAGACCGAGGCGGGGAGTAATGTGGCGGTGGGGCCGTTCCTGTTGGGTGTGAATGCTCCCGTGAACATTCTTACTTCCAGTGCGACCGTGCGGCGGCGGATCGTGAATATGGCTGCGTTGACGGTGATCGAGGCGAATCGGGGTGTGGCGGGCTGATTGATTGGTTTTGTGAGGGGCGGCTGAGGCCGCCCTTCGTTTAACTTATGGGAAGTAAATTATTCGACAAGAAATTCTCAAATGTTCCGATCGATTCTCTGC
>JAMCAN010000047.1 GCA_023715185.1 Planococcus sp. MER TA 32b
CTATTCGGGCTGCACACGCGATGACTTCGCGTCGAAGAATGCCGCAGCGCGGGCAGCGCTGGAGAAGTATGGCGAACTGCCGCAGGACGTGCTGGAAGGCACGCGCCGGTCGAAGTTTGCGCCGCCCATCGTGCGCCGTGGCCTGAAGCAGCGCGGCGACGGTCCTGCCGAAGCATCACTGCTCGGCGATGAAACCACCACCGCAGAGTCGCCCGAAGCCGCAGCCGGCGAGGACGAGCCGGCATGAGCGATCCGAACCCACCGACCCGCTACTTCCGAGGCCTGCAACAGGGTGCCTTCATGCGGCTGGAACACGCGGCCTATCTAAAAGGCCTTTTAAAGCCTTTTAAGGGTAAAGGGGACTTCGAGGCCTGGGCCAGCCAGTGCTTCGCCATGCGCGACGAGTTGATTGCCCTGGCACAGCGACAGGTACTGGAGCAGG
>JAMCAN010000048.1 GCA_023715185.1 Planococcus sp. MER TA 32b
GTGTAGCCGGATGAGATCGTGCCGTTGTTGACGCCGCTCGCGCCGCTCAGCAGGCGCACCAGCGTGAAGTCGCCCGACAGGCGCCCGTCGTTGACGAAGTGCGCACCGTTCTCCGCGACGACCGCCGCGCTCGCGTCGATCGTGTTGGAGCCGCGGAAGTCGATCTGGCCGTCCTTGCCGATGTGCAGCGTCGCGTTTGCGCCCGTGCCGTGCATCGCGGACGGGTAGTTCCGGGGCAGCGCGTTCTTGTCGCCGGGCGACACGTTGTTCGCATACTCGAAGGTCTGCGGGGAGAGCGTCACGGCCTGGCCGAATGCGTTGTCGTAGGCGGTCTGCGAGCCGAGCGCGCCGTTGCGGACCGAACGCACGAGAAAGTCGTTGTACGCGGCGAGCGACGCGGCATCGGTGACGGTCCACGTGCTGCCGTCGAACGCGGTGAAGG
>JAMCAN010000049.1 GCA_023715185.1 Planococcus sp. MER TA 32b
TCTCGATACTCAAAGTATGAATAATTTTACCGCTATCATAAATAAAAATTATTAAGAAAAAAACACATATTTAATTAGCATCGCAAAACACATCACCACAATGACCGGTCGAATAAACTTGGTACCGCCTTTGACTGCCATCCTTGCACCCAATGAAGCACCAATAAACTGCCCCACCATCATAGCAACTCCCACTGACCAAAGCACTTTTCCACCCAACACAAAGAACATCAATGATGCGGCATTGCTGGTAAAGTTGAGTAATTTGGCATTGGCAGTCGCGGTAATCATATCCAAGCCCCGCATGGTGATACCGCCTAGCGCAAAAAACATCCCTGTACCAGGGCCCAAATAGCCATCATAAAAACCAATTAAGGGTGACATCCCATATTGCCATTTATTTTTGCTGATTCGTGGTGCAGATTTGACCTCACCAATATTG
>JAMCAN010000004.1 GCA_023715185.1 Planococcus sp. MER TA 32b
GAGATCGCCGGTTCGATCCCGGTCGGGACCGCCATTTTTTCAAAAAATATGGGTCAGTAGCTCAGTTGGTAGAGCATTAGATTGAAGCTCTAAGTGTCGGCGGTTCGATTCCGTCCTGACCCACCATATTTTTAAAATTTCTCCATGCCGGAGTAGCTCAACTGGTAGAGCAACTGACTTGTAATCAGTAGGTTGAGGGTTCAAGTCCTTTCTCCGGCACCATACGGTGGGGTAGCGAAGTGGCTAAACGCGGCGGACTGTAAATCCGCTCCTTCGGGTTCGGCAGTTCGAATCTGCCCCCCACCACCAGTTTTTAGGGGCATAGTTTAACGGTAGAACAGAGGTCTCCAAAACCTCCGATGTGGGTTCGATTCCTACTGCCCCTGCCATTTTTATTAAAATATATTTCTTGGCGGTCGTGGCGAAGTGGTTAACGCACCGGATTGTGATTCCGGCACTCGGGGGTTCAATTCCCCTCGTCCGCCCCATTTATCATTCATAATTTAATGCACTTATAAAATAATAACGTGGCGGTCGTGGCGAAGTGGTTAACGCACCGGATTGTGATTCCGGCATTCGGGGGTTCAATTCCCCTCGTCCGCCCCATCTTATTATTGGGGTATAGCCAAGCGGTAAGGCAACGGGTTTTGATCCCGTCATGCCCTGGTTCGAATCCAGGTACCCCAGCTTTTAATGCGGAAGTAGTTCAGTGGTAGAACGCCACCTTGCCAAGGTGGAGGTCGCGGGTTCGACCCCCGTCTTCCGCTCCAAAAATTGGCGGCATAGCCAAGTGGTAAGGCATGGGTCTGCAACACCCTTATCACCGGTTCGAGTCCGGTTGCCGCCTCCATTATATTATGCCGGCGTGGCGGAATTGGCAGACGCGCGGGACTCAAAATCCCGTTCCTTCACGGGAGTGTCGGTTCGACCCCGACCGCCGGTATCATAAAAGGGCCTGCCTGCCCTTTAGAAACACCGACTCTATAATCAGAGTCGGTGTTTTTTTTGTTCATTTTTCATTTAAAATTGCTTGTCTATTTACCGGATAGTATGTTATATTACTTATTGTCGCTTAGACATTTTGCCGGCGTGGCGGAATTGGCAGACGCGCGGGACTCAAAATCCCGTTCCTTCACCGGAGTGTCGGTTCGACCCCGACCGCCGGTATTATCCTTGCCGTATGCCAAGCGGTAAGCCTAAAAAAGCCCTGACACCAATAGTCAGGGCTTTTTTCTATCTTGATATGCAATGAACACATTAGCTACATTTCCGACATATGCGCAAAAGGCAGATGGGTATCTATCTTTCCATTGATGCGTTTTGCATATAATCGTTCACCGTCAATCCATTTTTGGAAATCCATCATTAAGGGAAGGCGATCCGGTCCAAGTGCAAACCCTACTTCCAGGCTGTGCGGGAAATAAGAAGCGGTATGCAGGGTTCCGGAGGCGGTACTGTATTTCATCGAGAAAACGCCGCTGTCCAGATCGTTTAAAAGCCTGAAAGCACTGTAGGCGTCGTCAGTCTGTTTTTTGTGAGTTAACAGAGCTTGCTCACGCCGTTTTGAGTCGTCGGATTGATAGCGGTTTTCTTCTGTCAGCAATTGAAAGTGGTTGGTTGATACGGAAGCTTCCCGGACGACAACGGAACGGGGAGAGGCTTCTACGACCACTGATCTTCCGCTACGGTCCAGAAGAACATAGCTGAACGAGCGGCGGTGGGGCAATTCTTCAAGCAGTTCAATGGCTTCACCAACATCTGTACAGTTTTCGAGTATAAGACGGCCGATCATATTGCAGATGAACCCATCTTCTGAATTTCGTCGGTTGATGAAGTTATAGCCCATCGACAGGCCTTTTTCATTGAGCCCATCAGTGCGCCCGGTAATCTGCATAGTGGGGCCGATTGTTGCATAGCCGCCGTCAGTAGGCTGGTAAAGCGCAAATCTTCCCTCATAACCCTGAGGTGAACTGTCATAATTGCGTACCATGAAATCAGTGCCTGTTAAAATGGAACACCCACTTCTGGTGTATTCGAGGTAATAGCCGCCGAATTCACGAATGGCATCGTGCATGTTCCAGCTGAGCGCATCCGCCAGTCCGTTGATTTCTTCCCAGATTCTTGGCGCATATGTTAAAAGCATGTCTCGCGCTTCATTTTCGTTGATCATCAAATGCCGGTTTGACGTGCCGAATTGTTTTCGGCGATTTGGCAGAATGAACGAATCCTTCAATTTTAATCCTTGCATATAACCGAAGTCGTAATGGCTTCCCCGGAATTGGATTACATCAGTATAGATAGGTTTCAAAGTCAGATCCCTCTTTTATTAAGATTATTCCGAGTGTACTGCATGTAAGCGCTGACCGAAAAGAAATATGCCTGAGCAGTGTTAACCGGCTCAGGCATATTGTCAGATGACATAAAAATCTGCGTCTCCGCCATTGATGCCTGTAAACATATTGGCGGCGGCTGCGAGAAGTTCGAGTGCTGTATCACGGTCCATCGATGGGCGCAGATAAAAGATATGCAACGCGTTTTTTGTCTGTTCGGTTACGGCAGTCCGTTTTGAATCTACATAGGGGCTGCCGAACGCGCCTTTCCGGTCTTTTGTGACAAGTATGTTGGTTAGTGTATTCAGCCGGTTATTGATGCCTTCATATTGATCATTGTCCGTTCCGATCGTTATGGTGACATCACCTTCGATTTTATCGGCATCGTAAAGTCCCAGCGGAATTTCATATTGAAGCGAAAGAAAGTTATTCATATCGACACCGGAATGTACGGGCGTGAGATAATTTTGTTTCCTGACTCTCCGGAACAGCGCTTCTGCTGAAGGGCGGTAGCGGTTCGGGTCAGCGCCAAGCGCTTTCCAGTTTACTTTCCATTCGAGAAGTCCTGGGTAATCACTCAGCTCTTTATCTTCCAGCTCGAAGAATAATTGTTCCTGGAAGAGCTGGAGACGGCCTTTTAACATTTGAGGTGAATCGGAAACGGTGATATTGTTATAATGAATGATTCCTATTTTAAAGTCAGAAAGAATTTCAGAAATACGGGGATCGACTGTTGTTTCCACTGCACTCATCCTTTCACATCAGCATTTACTTTATCGTATCATATATTCACAGAAGGGGTTATCAGCATGAATCTTGTACAATTTCAAAAAGAGCTCGTTGCTTATGCCTCGGAAATCGGAATAGATAAAATCGGTTTTGCTTCAGCAGAGCCTTTCTTTAATTTGAAGCATCAATTGATACGCCAGCAGCAGCTGCAGTATCAGTCGGGTTTTGAAGAATCGGATGTCGAAAAACGGACGCATCCGGAATTGTTATTGGAAGAAGCCGTTACGATCATCTCTATTGCAATCGCTTATCCTTCAAAGATGAATGACGCGCCGCAAGGGACAAAGGGAGCAAGGCGCGGTATATTTTCCCGTTCATCCTGGGGGAAGGATTATCATTCAGCTTTGCGTGAGCGGCTGACATTATTGGAAGCGTTCATCGCCGCACATTATCCGGATGCACGCATGCGTTCGATGGTGGATACTGGAGAATTGTCGGACCGTGCTGTCGCTGAACGCGCAGGAATCGGCTGGAGTGCGAAGAACACCAATATCATTACGCCGGAATTCGGCTCTTATGTTTATCTGGGAGAAATGATCACCAATATCCCGTTTACGCTGAATGAACCGATGGAAGATCAATGTGGCGACTGCCGGCTGTGCATCGATACCTGTCCGACAGGGGCCATTGTGGAAGGCGGGCAGTTGAACGCCCAGCGCTGTATTTCTTTTTTGACGCAGACGAAAGGCTTTCTGCCGGATGAATTCCGTCCGAAAATCGGCAATCGGCTGTATGGCTGTGACACCTGCCAAACGGTTTGTCCAAAAAATAAACGGAAAGCGAATCAGATTCATCCCGAATTTGAACCCGATCCGGAAATAGCCAAGCCATTGCTTGAGCCTTTATTGAAGATATCAAATAAGGAGTTTAAAGAGAAGTTCGGTTATGTATCCGGGTCCTGGAGAGGAAAAAAACCGATTCAGCGAAATGCGATACTTGCTTTGGCGCATTTCAAAGAAGTAAGCGCTGTGCCGGCATTGATCGACTTGCTGGAATCGGATGAACGTCCGGTCATACGCGGTACGGCTGCCTGGGCAATCGGAAAGATTGGCACGGCTGAAGGGCTGCATGCTTTGAAAAAGGCGGAAGAACGGGAAACAGACAGCGAAGCGCTGGAGGAAATTCAAAAAGGATTGGCATTTTTTGCTGAAGAATCGAAAGGATAAGTGAAGAGAGTGGCCATTAATATTGTTTTATATCAGCCGTTGATACCGGCGAATACAGGAAATATCGCACGTTCTTGCGCCGGAACAGGAGTCAGATTGCATCTGGTGCGGCCGCTTGGATTTTCAACGGATGATAAAATGTTGAAACGTGCGGGACTGGATTATTGGGAGCATGTGGATTTGACGTATCATGATTCTTTGCAGGAGCTGTTTGACAGTTACCCGGATGGCGAGTTTTATTACATTACAAAATTCGGTTCCAAACCGCATACGACATTCGATTTTTCAGATCAGGAAAAAGATCATTTCTTCGTGTTCGGACAGGAAACGAAAGGGTTGCCGCCGGAATTGCTCGAAGCGAACCCGGATCATTGCCTGCGGATTCCGATGAATGATAATATCCGTTCCTTGAATCTTTCCAATACCGCTGCGATTCTCATGTATGAAGCACTGCGCCAGCAGGGATATCCTGGCTTAGAATAAAGTAAAAAAAGGACAGCGGAAATTTATCCGCTGTCCTTTTTCAATGCTATTCTTTATCGTAAGTACCTGGTTTGTCGTCGTATCCAGCAGTGAAAATAGCTGCAAGGAAAGCAACACAAACGCCTAGAATAAGGATTAAGTTCATTTATAACGACCTCCTTGAAATATGCATCTTAGTTTAGTATAGCGGAAAGCAGGGAAAAATGAAATATAAGTCCTTATTGAAATATGGAGATTTTCTGTCGGTTCAATTTTTTTTTAAAACTATTGAAACTGATTCGGGTTTCATTCGTATACTAAGGTAGTGAAAATATCTAGTAGGAAAGGTTGATCATTGATGAAAATGAAAATTTCAGCTGCCTTGCTGTGGGTTTCAGCTATCGCAGAAGGATTCCTAGCCATTCCGTTTCTGGGCGGATCGTTCGTTATCAGCACAGGCTACGCCGCACTTGGTTTCATGTTCGTTCTTCACGCAGTAACGCTGTTCTTCTGTTTCCGTGAATACTCGCCGAAATCCGGACCAATTCTGGGCTTAATCACAAGTTTGTTAGCCTGGATTCCGCTTATCGGTTGGGCATTGCACTTGCTTAGCGCAATCGTGCTATTCATCAACGCAGCTGTTGCCAGCCGCCCGCGCATCTAAACTATAACCGCCTGAAATGGCGGTTTTTTTGTGCGTTTATTTCAGTTTGGAGTTTAAACTCGAAAATGTAGTATTGAATTCTGTACAATAAAAGAAGAAAGGGTGAGTGGAATGAATTTGACGATCAATTCAACAAAAACATTACATAATGGAGTGGAGATGCCGCGATTCGGTTTGGGCGTCTATAAAATGACGGACAAGGAAGAGGCGGTCAACGCAATGATCGCCGCAATTGATGCCGGCTACAAGGCAATTGATACGGCGGCTGTTTATGAAAACGAGCAGGAAGTTGGGGAAGCGGTCCGGAATGCTTCTGTGAAAAGGGAAGATTTGTTCATCACGTCGAAAGTCTGGAATACGGATCAGGGCTATGATCAGACGCTGCGCGCTTTTGAAGCGTCTCTGGAGCGGCTCGGGTTCGATTACCTGGATCTTTATCTGACGCATTGGGCAGTGCCGGGAAAATATGAAGAGACATACCGGGCGATCCAGCGGCTATATGATGAAAAGCTGGTGCGCTCAATCGGCGTTTCGAACCATCATCAGCCACATTTGGAGCGGATCCTGGCAAAAGCGAATACAAAGCCGATGGTCAATCAGATTGAATTGCATCCCCAATTGACACAGGAACCGCTGCGCGAATTCTGTGCGCAGCAGGAAATAGCAGTTACTTCCTGGTCACCGCTTGCACGTGGCCGTTTGCTGGATGACGCCGTACTGGCTGAAATTGCAGCTAAGCACACTAAGACGATTGCACAGGTGATCATCCGCTGGCATCTGCAGAATGACCTCATCGTCATTCCGAAATCTGTGACGCCGTCACGGATTGCTGAAAATGGAGATATCTATGATTTTTCGCTGGCTGCCGATGAAATGGCAGCGATCGATGGATTGAACCGGGACTGGCGTTCGGGTACGAATCCTGACGACATCAAAGGCTAAGAAAAAGAAGTTCCCTCTATTATGAAAGGGAACTTCTTTTCTTATTATCTCGCTTTATCTTCAACTACGATTTTTTCATCTGTAAACGGATGGATGAATGACATCCGGAAAGCGTGCAGGTGATAAGCGCCGTCCTGAGTCGGCGGTCCGCCGTATAACTCGTCACCGATGATCGGATGTCCGATATGGGAGAGGTGGGTACGGATCTGATGCGTCCGGCCGGTTTCAAGAGACAGCTGCAGGAGCGACTTGCCTTCCATATGGCGTAGCAATTTATAATGCGTAACAGCGCTTTGGCCTGTTGGTGATACCATACGGCGTGTTGGATGATGCCGGTCGCGGCCGATGGCGAAGTCGATAGTACCGGATTTATTGTGCACTTTGCCTTTAACGACAGCCTCGTAATCGCGTACCAATTGTTTCTGTTCCAGCATGCGGTCCAGGATGTTTTTCGCTACGGGGTGCTTCGCTACCATCAACAGCCCAGAAGTCCCCTGGTCGAGCCTGTGGACGTGTTCGCCGTAAGAGCCGCCGCCGCGGATGATGTGGCCGATGACGGCGTTGATGAATGTGTCATTTTGTCCGATTTCATTGGGGTGCGTGTTCATGCCTTTTGGCTTTTGGGCAATCAGGAAATGTTCGTCTTCGAAGAGCACAGGCAATTCGATGTCGTGGTTGGGTTCGTAAGGCGAATCTGCTTTCGGCAGATCGAATTGCAGGACCGTCCCTTTCGCAAGCGGTTCTTTCCACACGACTTCCTGAAACTTATCGTTCTTCACGGATTTCGCCATGCGCAGCTCATGAACGACTTTCTTGCCGAGGCCCCATTCAGTGCGCAGCAATTCTTCGACGGTCATGCCGTCATCTTTGATTTCGTAATTCCAGCTCATTTTGTTTCCTCCATAAAAAAAGAGCATGCGCAGTGCACATTGCCCTCTTGTCAGTTATTTTTTAACGACTTCTGTGAAAAATTCCTCGATATTCTCTTTTGGCTGCGATCCGACCCAGCGTGAAACTTCTTCGCCGTTTTCATAATGGACCAGTGTCGGTGTCGCTTCGATGAAATAATCCGTCCAGCCCTGTTCATACTCTAACAGATTGTATTGAAGGACGTCTACATCCATATCTTCGGCAACCGGCATCAAAACAGGTGTAGTGTTCTGGCAATGCACACATGTCGGACTGAAGAAATAAACCGTAGTCGGCTCGCCGCTTTCAATCTGTTCAGCAACATCATCCGGCAAGGCGATGTTCTGATAATTTTCGTCATCCAGCTGGTCAATGGTTGCGGGATCCAAGTCATCCGTATCGTATGGGTTATTTGCCAGTTTCTCGTTTTGTGACATCTGCGTAAGAACAATGATCAAAGCGAAAATGGCGAGCACAGCGCCCCCGATGATAAGCATTTTTTTCAATTTAGTTTTCCTCCTTGATTGTTTTCAGCAAATAAATGCTCATTCCAGCTATTAAAATGAATGCGATAAGCGCTAAAAATGGAATGGTGATAAAGCCGAAATAATTGATGTACTGGCCGGTGCAGGGAACCTGTCCGCATGAAGGGGCGGAGTCAGACAGAAACGCCAGTTTTTGAATTCCGTAATGGTACAGGGAGATCATTCCTCCGATGCCTGATATAATCAGCGAAGTAAGCGCAATCCTGGCATTCTTTTGAAAATAAGCCACACCGACAACGATGAGCAGAGGATACATGAAAATACGCTGGATCCAGCAAAGCTCACACGGGATATAACCGCGGACCTCAGAGAAATAAAGGGAGCCGGCAGTGGCAATGAGTGCGGTTGCCCAGATGCCCAGCAGAAGATTTTCTTGGATTTTCGTCATATCTCAGGTCCTCTCTTGTTAAATAGCTACTATAGAATTATAATTCTTTAGCTGGGGCAAGTAAAATAATATTATCCTCCAGATATATCCGATATAATAAGATGTGATACTTTTGTGAAGGAGTGGCTAATGTGGCAGAACAATTCGATTTATCCCATTTTGAAAAGAGCATGATCATCCGCGAGATGACCTATGCTGATATAAATGCCATTCTAGAGATGCAGCGTTTATGTTTTCCAGGCATGGAGCCATGGGAAGAAGAACAGCTAAGAAGCCATCTGGGCGTATTTCCACAAGGCCAGTTGGTAGCAGAACTTGACGGCAAAGTAATTGGTTCATGTTCGAGCTTATTGATAAATTTTGATGAATATGATGATCGGCATACTTGGGACGACGTTACTGATGGCGGTTATATTACAAACCATAATCAGGACGGATACAATATGTATGGCATCGAAGTGATGGTGCATCCAGAATATCGCCGCATGCAGGTTGGGCAGCGCCTTTATGAAGCCCGCAAGGAATTGGCTCGGGAGCTGAATTTGAAGTCGATCATCATCGGCGGACGGATTCCGAACTACCATAAGCATGCGGATGAAATGTCGCCGCGTGAATATGTCGATGCGGTATCCCGCCATAAAATCTACGATCCAGTACTTACATTCCAATTAATGAATGGCTTCCAGCTGATGCGCATCAACCCGAATTACCTGAAGGATGACAAAGCTTCCGGAAAATACGCGACATTGATGGAATGGAATAACGTCGACTACAAACCGGTTTCCAAACGGCATTTCAAGACGAGCCTGCCGGTCCGTATTTGTGTTGTCCAATATCTGATGCGCGCCATTGAATCGTTCGATGACCTGGCGAACCAGGTGGAATACTTTGTCGATGTGGCATCTGATGCGCATTCCGATTTTGTTGTTTTCCCTGAAATCTTCACAACCCAGCTGATGTCGTTCCTGAACGAACCATCGCCGAGCCAGGCAGTTCGCAAGCTGACTGAATATACACCGCAGTACATTGAACTCTTCACCGATCTTGCAGTCCGCTACAACATCAATATCATTGGCGGTTCGCATTTCGTAAAAGAAGAAGACGATGAAATCTACAACATCGCTTACCTGTTCCGCCGGGACGGATCCATCGATAAACAGTACAAAATCCACATTACGCCGAATGAGCGGAAGTGGTGGGGCATTTCCGCTGGGGATTCAGTCCGCGTATTCGATACCGATTGCGGCAAAATCGCGATCCAGATCTGCTATGACATCGAATTTCCGGAACTTGCGCGCATCGCGACAGATATGGGAGCGAATATCATCTTCTCACCATTCTGTACAGAAGACCGCCAAGGCTATTTGCGTGTCCGTTACTGCGCGCAGGCGCGTGCTGTCGAGAACCAGATCTATACGGTCATCTCAGGTACAGTCGGCAACTTGCCGCAAACCGAGAACATGGATATCCAATATGCGCAATCAGGCATTTTTGCTCCATCGGATTTCGAGTTTGCACGCGACGGCATCGTCGGTGAAACAAATGCCAATCTTGAAATGGTCCTGATCGGGGATGTGGATTTGGAAATCCTTCGCCGCCAGCGCCAGAACGGTACGGTAAAACAATTGAAAGACCGCAGACATGATGTCTACCGCGTCGAGTATAAGAAAGATTAAAATCCATCCAAACAAATGAAATTCCTGGACAGCTTCCTGATGGAGGCGGTTTTTTTTCTTCATTTTTGGTAAACTGGAAATAGACAGAATAAGTTGTACGTATCATGGATGGAGGGTTCATTATGAATTGGAAAGAACGAATCAAACGCTGGCTGGATCACGAAGGGCTGGATGAAGATACAAGAAAATCACTGGATCTATTACAGGAAGACGAAAAATTGGCGGAAGACGCATTTTATCAGGATCTTACTTTTGGTACAGGAGGCATGCGCGGAGAAATAGGACCGGGCACAAACCGCATGAATGTTTACACAGTACGCAAGGCATCACAGGGCATTGCGGATTACATAAAGTCGAACGGGGAAGAAGCGATGGCCCGGGGAATCGTCATTGCTTACGACAGCCGCCGCATGTCACCCGAATTTGCGGAAGAAGCCGCAAAAACGTTTGCATCGAATGGAATCCACACATATTTATACAGCGGCACACGCACGACGCCCCAATTGTCCTTCAGTGTCCGCTATTTGCACGCGTTTATGGGCGTAGTGATCACGGCAAGCCACAACCCGCCGGAATACAATGGCTATAAAGTATACGGGGAAGACGGTGCGCAATTAAATCTGGAAGACGCGGACCGGGTCATCGAATTCGTCAGCAACGTGGAAGATGAATTGACGATTGTCAACGATAGCTTCAAACCGGAACTGCTGGTGACAGTGGGGGATTCTGTCGATCAGGCATATCTGGCGAATGCTTTGACTGTTCGGGAACAGCCAGCTGCGTCGCCGATTCAGGCGGTATTCACGCCGCTTCACGGCGCATCCGGTGCAACCGTTCAGCAGCTGCTCCAAAAAGCTGGGTACACGGATGTCACTTATGTTGCGGAACAGATGGAACCGAATGGTGAGTTTCCGACTGTAACGTCTCCTAATCCGGAAGAAGCGGGAGCATTTGAATTGGCGAAGAAATATGGCAAAGAAGCCGGTGCTGATTTATTGATCGCAGTAGATCCTGACGGGGACCGCGTCGGTATCGCTGTAACAAATGGCGAGCATTACGAATTGCTGTCAGGCAATCAGACCGGCGCCATCCTGATAGAGTATTTATTGAGCCAGAAAAAGGCAAAAGGTGAACTTCCTGACAATGGCCGTATTTTCAAAACGATTGTAACATCCGAATTCGGTCGTGCGGTGGGTGACTCTTACGGAGTCAAAACCACTGATGTCCTGACCGGCTTTAAATTCATCGGTGAAAAGCTGAGAGAGAATGACAGCACTGGAGAATTCGAATTTCTATTCGGCTACGAAGAAAGCTATGGTTATTTGATCCGCGATTTTGCACGCGACAAAGATGCGGTGCAATCGGTGCTGCTTCTTGTTGAAGCGGCGGCATATTACAAGACACAGGGCAAGAACCTGCACGATGTGCTGGTCGAATTATACAATCGCCACGGCTGGTACCGGGAAGCATTGGTGTCCGTGACGAAAAAAGGAGCGGACGGCGCGCGGGAAATCCAGTCGCTGTTGAGCGGTATGCGCCAGAACCCGCTGCAGTCCATTGCCGGAATTGCAGTAGCTTCGATAGAGGATTATGAAACGCAGAATCGGATCTTCACGGATTTGGATAAGAGCGAAAAGATCGAACTGCCGCAGGCTAATGTTCTGAAATATTTCCTGGAAGACGGATCCTGGGTATGCCTGCGTCCAAGCGGCACGGAGCCAAAAGTGAAATTCTATTTCAGTGTCAAAGGGGAGACGGAACAGGAAAGCGACGAAAAACTGGAATTGATCAAGGAATCTTTCCTTGATGCAGTGAATAACAGGTAAAGAGAAACTTCATTCAGTGGCGACGCTTCATCCCCACTGAATGTTAGTTGATCCAATCGGGTTTTTACGGTCAGTTGATCTTACGCTTTGGAAAAGCGTAAGTCTTACTGGCCGTTAATACGGGATAAATGAAGGGCTCCCTTAATGAGGGAGCTTTTCTCATTCGAAAGTATGAGGCGCGAGATATGTGAAAACAGGTATGGTTGGAGTAACGATGATGAGGTGAAAAACATGAAGCTGAGCGAGCATTCGAACGTAATTCTGCTGAAGGAGATTGCAGAACTGCTCAATGAGGAAACGGATATGGAACGTATGCTGACGGGGGCTATCCGAAAGCTCTTGAACGGTTCGAATTTTGAAACAGCGTGGATTTTCTTTATTGACGGGGAAGGAAAGCACAAGCTCATGGCACAGGCGAATCTTCCTTCGGCGCTGGAGGAAGACGATTGCCGCCATCTTCAAAAAGGCGGCTGCTGGTGTGTCAAAAGATATCACGATGGCGATCTGGAGAAAGCATCCAATATCATCGCCTGCCAGCGGATCGAGAATTCAATAGCGGAAAAGACCGGGGACCACGGCAATATCACGCATCACGCGACGGTGCCGCTGCAATCCGGAACGGAAAGGTTCGGCTTGCTGAATATTGCGGCGCCTGACCGGGAGCGTTTTTCCACGGACGAACTGGCATTGCTGGAATCCGTCGCTTTTCAGATCGGCTCCGCCATCAAACGCATCGGTCTGACCAAGCAGGAGCAGGAACTGGCGCTCGTGACCGAGCGAAATAGACTGGCCCGGGATCTCCATGATTCAGTCAATCAATTGCTGTTTTCCGTAACGCTCACCGCAAGAGGGGGCGTGGAAATGTCGGAGGAGCCGGCAATCCGGGAGACATTCAGTGATATTCAGCACCTGACACAGGAAGCGCTGAATGAAATGCGCGCGCTGATCTGGCAGCTTCGGCCCAAAGGACTCGAAAGCGGCTTGCTTGAAGGGATAAAAGGCTACGCCGATATGCTTGGCCTTGAGCTTGAAACAAAAGTGAACGGCGTCATCCAGCTTCCTTCAAGAATCGAAGAGACTTTATTCCGCATTGCGCAGGAAGCATTGAATAATATCCGGAAACATGCCGGTACAGACCGGGGACAATTATTCCTGTCGGTTACACAGACGGACGTGCTCCTTGTGCTGAAAGATGAAGGCAGAGGATTTGTGATGGATGAAAAGCTGTACATTCCATCGATCGGGATGCTGAGCATGAAAGAACGGGCGAAATCCGAAGGCGGAACAGTCGAATGGTCCAGCGCAATGAATAAAGGGACGGAAATTCTTGTGAGAATTCCTTATTAAGGAAAGGGGGATGGAATGATGAAAGTGTTAATAGCGGATGATCACCATGTGGTCAGGAGAGGGCTGTTATTTTTTCTGAAGACACAGAAAGATATTGAAGTGGTCGGTGAAGCGGTCAATGGTAAGGAAGCGGTCGAAATGGCTGCGAAACTCCGGCCTGATATCGTGTTGATGGATTTGGTGATGCCTGTGATGGACGGGATTCAGGCAACACGCAAAATAAAAGAAAAGCATCCTGAAATCATTGTCCTGATGCTGACCAGCTTTTCGGATCGTGACCACATCGTGCCGGCGATCGAAGCGGGAGCGGCGGGCTATCAATTAAAAGACATCGAACCGGATGAACTGGTGGAATCGTTGCGAAGCTTGATGAGAGGCGAGAATACGCTGCATCCGAAAGCGACATCGGAATTGATGAAAGGGCCGGCAGAACCAGCACCTCATACCGTCAATTTTTTGACGCCGCGCGAAAAAGAAGTGCTGGCGGAGCTGACGAAAGGGAAAAGCAACCGGGAAATCGCGTCTGCGTTGTATGTGACAGAGAAAACGGTGAAGACGCATATTTCGAATATCTTTACGAAGCTTGAAGTACAGGACCGCACACAGGCTGCTCTTTATGCGGTAAAGCATGGACTGACAGAAGCGGGGATGGAATAGAAAAGAGGCAAGAAACCGACACTTCTAAAATCATTTCGCTTTAGGCGGACGCGTTCCGCAGGGAGCTGCCTGAGCCTCCTCAGTCGCTACGAAAACCGATGCTCCTGCATCGCTGCGCTGCTTCGTCGCAAAGACTTAGCCTCGCAAGTGTCGGCTAATGTCTTCGAAGCTGTTTTGCGGAATATCGGCTTTAAAACTATATTTTTCTCGACAAGCAGAGGCAAGACGCATCCAATGCGTCTTGCCTCTTTTCATTTCTTTTCAGCGTTTTTTGACCGGACGCTTACGTGAATCTTTGGTAATCTGCTTCCACTTCGAGCGTTCAGCTTTTTGTGCTGCCAGATCGCTTTTGCGTTCCATATGGGCAAGTTCCCGTTTCAGTTTCAGATAGCTGCGGAAGCGGTCGGGCTGAAGTTCACCTGTTTCAAGCGCTTCCCGGATGGCGCAGCCGGGTTCATTGCCATGGGCGCAATCACGGAAACGGCAGGCGTCCGCCAACGTTTCCACATCCGTAAAGCCGGATTCCACGCCTTCGGAATAATCACCGAGCTGAAATTCCCGCATTCCCGGTGTATCGATCAGCAGACCGCCGCTTGGCAGCAGCACCATCTCGCGGTGCGTTGTCGTGTGGCGTCCTTTGCTGTCATCTTCCCGGATTTCCTGGACTGCCATCAGTTCGGTGCCGGCGAGCGCATTGATCAGGGAGGATTTGCCGACGCCGGAGGAACCGAGCAAAGCTCCTGTTTTGGAACCGGCAAGCACATTCTGCAAATCAGCGATTCCTTCCATTGTGACACTGGAAACGGTATGGAGCGGTACACCGAAAGCGACCGATTCCACTTCTTTTATATAAGGCTCGATGTCGTCACATTGATCGCTCTTGGTCAATACGATTACCGGATTAGCACCTGAATCCCAAGTGGCCAGCAAATAACGTTCAAGCCGCCGGACATTGAAGTCGTGGTTCAAAGACATCACGAGGAACGCGTAGTCAACGTTGACCGCAATCGTCTGGATATCGGAAGTTTCACCTGCTGCTTTACGTGAGAAACTGGAGATGCGGGGAAGGACTTGATGAATGATCCCTTTTTCTTCACCCGGCATCTGTTCCACTGCCACCCAGTCGCCGACACTGGGGAATTCTGGCTTCGCATGGCTGTGCCTGTATTTTCCGGACAGCGAACAGAGCCATTCGCCGTGATCTGTAACTACGCGATAAAGGTTTTTATGTTCGAGCACCACACGTCCCGGTGCACCGTTTGTTTCAATTTTTTCCTGCCAGTTTTCATTCCAGCCGTACTTTTCAATAATTGTCAATTTGAGTTCCTCCAATTTTTATGCATAATAAAAAACCATGGATGCGTCTTGCAAATCGCAGTCCATGGTTCCCGGGCATAATGGAAGAAGCGTATCGTCAGCGATACACGGAGCGGGATACTATAGACTGGATTTGCTGTTTTGCTGCAATGATATGAATAGCCATAATACCCCACCTCTTTCCTCAAGTTATCTTAAAGATACCTGATAATTTTTAAATGGTCAATCTATTTTTTATTCATGATTCCAATTTTTAAGATAATTCAGCAGAAGGCTTTCAAAGTCTTGCAAACATTCAGGAGAAACGCTACCATTAAATTAATATTCTGAACATACCAACTGGTCAGTATAAAGAAAGGTGGATATTATCTTGGATTTTTCCTATTCCCAAAAAACGAAAGACTTGCAGAAACGCTTGATCAGCTTCATGGAAGAACATGTCTATCCGAATGAGAAGGTTTTTGAACAGCAATTGAATGGACAGAACAACCGATGGTCGCAAGTGCCCCCGGTGATGGAAGAGTTAAAGCAGAAAGCGAAAGAACAGGGGCTGTGGAATCTCTTTTTACCGGACAGTGAATACGGAGCAGGCCTCAGCAATCAGGAGTATGCGCCATTGTGTGAAATCATGGGCAGATCGCTGATTGGGCCGGAAGTGTTTAATTGCGGGGCGCCCGATACCGGCAATATGGAAGTATTGGTGCGGTACGGCACAGAAGAGCAGAAGAAGAGATGGCTTGAACCGCTGTTGAACGGCGAAATTCGTTCGTGCTTTTCGATGACTGAACCGGATGTGGCATCGAGTGACGCGACAAATATCTCTGCAACCATTATGAGAGATGGAGATGAATATATCGTCAACGGGAGAAAATGGTGGTCTTCAGGAGCTGGCGATCCCCGTTGTAAAATCGCCATCGTCATGGGGAAAAATGACCCGGATGCTCAGAAGCACGAACAGCAATCCATGATCTTGGTGCCTTTGGATACACCAGGTGTAACGATTGAACGCATGCTGCCGGTTTTCGGCTACGACCACGCGCCGCACGGCCATGCTGAAATCAATTTTGATAATGTCCGTGTTCCGGCTGGCAATATGATTTGGGGAGAAGGCAAAGGTTTTGCCATTGCGCAGGGAAGGCTCGGACCCGGCAGAATCCATCATTGCATGCGATTAATCGGAGCTGCCGAACGGGCGCTTGAGGAAATGTGCCGCAGAGTTGCCGAGCGTGCGCCATTTGGCAAGCCTCTGGCCAATCAAGGTGTAATCCGGGAATGGATCGCGGATTCCCGGATTGACATCGAACAGGCACGGCTTTTGACATTGAAAGCGGCTTATATGATGGATACGGTGGGCAATAAAGAAGCGAAAGCAGAAATTGCGATGATAAAGGTCACTGCACCAAGTATGGCGCTGCGTGTAATCGACCGGGCCATCCAGGCGTTTGGAGCAGCGGGCGTCAGCGATGATTTCACATTGGCGGCACAATGGGCGAATGCGCGGACGCTTCGATTGGCGGATGGTCCGGATGAAGTGCACAGAAGCCAGATTGCCAAGCTGGAATTAAAAAAATATCTATAGGAAATGAGGGGGAACAATGGGAGATTTCACACAAGCAACGATTCCGGTCAGAAAAGGGGAAGAAATTGATCTGCAAAAACTCGAGGAATTTCTTCGCTCGTCAATTGAAGGACTGCCTGAAGGCGAACTTGAAATCCGCCAATTTGGCGCAGGCCATTCCAACTTGACCTACGCACTGAAAATTGGGGGATGGGAAGGGGTTCTCCGTAAACCGCCGCTTGGACCGGTGGCTCCAAAAGCGCATGATATGGAAAGGGAATTCAAAATTCTGCAGTCGTTAGCTCCGATTTTTCCTGCAGCGCCGAAACCTTTTGTATTTACGCAAGAACCCTCGATAACAGGAAGCCCGTTCTTTGTCATGGAAAGGCGGCATGGCATTGTGCTGGATACCGAATTTCCGGCAGGAACAGAAGCGACTGCAGAACTCGGCAGGGAAATATCCGAGAAGATGGTGGATACGCTGGTTGAACTTCATGCCATCGATTATAAGAAAACGACGCTTGCTGGCATGGCGAAACCGGAAGGATTTATGGAACGGCAGGTCAATGGCTGGATCGGCCGGTATGAACGCGCGAAAACCGATGATATCGAAGAGGTCGAAGCATTGAAAAAGTGGATGCTTGCTAATATACCGGAATCACAGGAGCCCACAATCATCCATTACGATTTCAAATTGAACAATGCGTTGTTCAGTGAAGATTATGCGGAAATAACCGGACTTTTTGACTGGGAAATGACAACTGTGGGCGATCCGCTGGCAGATTTGGGCGCGGCGATGAGCTACTGGATCCAAGCCGATGATCCGGAACTGCTGAAAAAGGGGATGGGCAAACCGCCTGTCACTGTCAATGAAGGATTTTACACGCGTGAGGAATTTATTCGCAGCTATGCGGATAAGAGCGGCCGGGACGTCACGCAAATCGATTTTTATCTGACGTTCGCTTATTTCAAGCTGGCGGTGATTGTCCAACAAATTTATTTCCGCTATAAAAATGGCCAGACGCAGGATCCGAGATTTGCGAATTTTGATCGATTCGTCAAAAGCCTGATCCGATATGCTCTTGGAACCGCAACAAAATAGATTCAGATAAAATGCTGACCGGGATTTCCGGTCTTTTTCTATGGTTAAAAATATATAACTTTTTTAATATGAATATTCTTAAGGAAAAATGTTTCCGTGTCCAGACTTCAGCACCCAGCTCTTCGGGTCATAAGCCAGCCTAGCTCTGCGGTCAGGACCGCGCCGCAGTTCTGTCTTATGCCTTTCAGAGCTGAACGGGCGCTTCCGCTTTTCTTTTTTAGGTGATTTGGAGGAGAAAAAGATGGATAGTAGCGGGTATGATGAGAGAAAGGAGGCGGTATGATGGACGTCGATAAATATAGCCGGCAATTATTTACAGAAACATTTGTGGAAAATCCTTACCCCTATTATGCCCAGCTGCGAGCGGGGGATCCGGTTTATAAAACAAGGTTTCCTGATGGCCAGCAGGGTTGGCTGATTACTGGTTATGAGGAAGCGGTGGAAGCATTGAAAGAGCCGCGTTTCATCAAGGATTTCAGTAAACTCTATGGAGGCTCGATGGACGGAATGAGTGTCTTTACTCAGAATATGCTTTTTTCTGATCCGCCCGATCACCGCCGTCTCCGGGGCTTGGCGCAAAAAGCGTTTACGCCGCGGGTAATTGAAGGAATGAAAGAACGAATTGAGGAAATAACCGATCAGCTTTTGGACGAAATGGAGCAGAAAAAGGAAATCAATTTGATTGATGATTTCGCTTTTCCATTGCCCATCATCGTCATTTGCGAAATTCTCGGTGTGCCATCGGAAGACCGCGATAAATTCCGGATCTGGTCAAATTCACTTATTGAAGGAAGCAGCGGTGAACCGGGAGTCAGTGTTTACCAGCATATGAATGATTTTATCCGTTATCTTGGCGAGTGGTTCAGCAGAACAAGGCTTGAGACGAAAGATGATCTGATCAGTAAACTCATAGAGGCGGAAGAAGAGGGAGACCGTTTGACGGAAAAGGAATTATACGGTCTTGTAACCTTATTGATCATCGCCGGGCACGAGACTACGGTCAATTTAATAGGCAATACATTTCTGAATTTATTGAAGCATCCGGAACAGAAAGAGCTGTTAAGAAAAAAACCGGAGCTGATTGGACAGGCAATCGAGGAATCATTGCGTTTCGATGGGCCTGTTGAATTCAGTACGTCCAGATGGGCGGGTGAAAATTTTCAGTTTGCAGGAAAAGAAATCAGCCGCGGGGAATTGGTGGTGGTTGCCTTGAATGCAGCGAACCGGGACCCTGATCAGTTCGATGATCCGGAAGTATTTGAGATCAGCCGGGAAAAAAGCCCGCACCTCGCATTTGGGACGGGAATCCATCATTGCCTTGGAGCGCCGCTTGCACGGCTCGAGGGAAAGATAGCTATCAGCAGGCTGCTGGATCGTTTTCCTGATTTGAAATTGCGTATACCAGAAAGCGAACTTAAATGGCGACAGGGAATGATTGTCCGGGGTGTAAAGGAAATTCCCGTCATGAAGACACAATCATAGTTTGTTCGATTGGAAAGATGCTCCTTTAATCGGGAGCTTTTTTTATTTTTTATGGAAAGTGGGGTGTTATTGAAAAATGTTTAACGTGTTTGTTATAGGCGGTAACAGGGGAAATATTTATTAAAGGACGAATTGGGGGGACACTTATGAAAAATTTCACTTTTTGGATCAAGGAAAAGTTATGGGTGACCCCGGCAGTCTATAGTATTTTTGCGGTGGCCCTGTCAATCATCTTCTTTTATATCGATCTGTACCTTATCGGATCTTTCAGTGAATACATACCTTCCATTCTTTTGACGAATGTCGATTTGGCAAAAACCATCATGGGTAATTTATCAGGTGCTTTGCTGACGATGACTACTTTCACATTTTCAACGATCCTCGTTGTGCTGACTATGTATTCCTCGCAGTTTTCACCCAGGACATTAAAGAATTTCGTACACGACCGTCTAACCTGGAGAGTGTTGGGGGTTTTTCTTGGCGGATTCATCTACAATACTTTATCACTGTTGTTCATGCGTGCGCATCTTTACAGCCACGATGTCATATCAACATTCATCGGTATCCTGATTGCCTTTTTCTGCTTGGCGACTTTCGCTTATTTCATCCATCACATCTCCACGACCGTTCAAGTCGGGAAGCTGGTGATTGATCTCGTAGGAGACACGGAACGCGTAATCGGGAAGTTCGAAGATTTATGGGAAAAGTGCACTGATGTGGGAACGATATGGAGACCAGATGGCATCAAGCAGTCTTTTTCAACAGGAAAAGCGGGCTTTATCGGTTATATCTATTTTAATAAACTATTGGAATTTGCTGAAAAAAATGATCTGGAAATTGAAATACTGGCTGGTATAGGTGATTACGTACATGAAAATAAATCCATCGTAAATATCTATGCGAAAGGCTCCGAGAAATTTCCGGTCAATGATTATCTGGTTGTCGGTGATGAACGGACTTCTGAACAGGACATAGAATTCGCGCTGCAAAAACTGGTGGAGATTTCGCTCCGGGCAATATCGCCTGGCATAAACGATCCGAATACCGCGAATGATATCGTAATCAGGCTCGGGAATTTGCTGGGGAAGATCGGCAGCCTTAAAACGGATGAAGTTGTGCTTATAGACCGGGATGGCAACGGCCGCATACTGTACCCGTATCCTGATTTTAAAGAAATACTTTATAAGGTGTATTACCAGTTTGCCTTTTATGGCAAAGAAGATATATCTGTACTTGGCGCTTTATCGGATTCTTTGATCATTACGGCTGAATCAGTGCCTGAAGAACATTACGGCGATTTATGGGATATTCAATTGTACGTGCTGGAGGGTGTGGATACGAAGAATCTGAAGTCAATGGACCGGCTGTTTCTTCAAAAGAAACTGGATATTCTCGCTGAAAGAGTGAACAGAAGAACAGTTAATCTTTTGGCTTTCAATGAAGATTAAACAGGAGGGGAGGCGGAGCGAATGGATAACAGCCAGCTTTTCAGCGGCATAGACGTGCTCAGAGATCTTTCTGTCAGAGAATTCTTCATGTTCTTTGTTTATCTGTCATTGATCTTTGTCATCAAGCTTACAGTGGAATGGATCTTCAAATTGATACTGAAACATACCCGGTATAGAGAAAGGGTGCTGCCGATAATTGAAGCGCTCTTGAATTGGCTCGCCTTCTACAGTTCCATCATTCTGTTCCTGTTTTATTTTTGGAAGGAAAGCTGGCTGACTTATCCATTTTATGAAACAGACGGTGTGGAGGTATCTGTCTTTCTGATTGTAGTGGTCATCATGATAGTGACATTCGCCAGCCGGATCGTTAAGACTTTCAACCGGCACGTAATGCCTTTCATTTATGAACAATTCGATATAGATGTCGGATTGAGCTTCACAATCAACAGGCTGATTTATTATACGGTAATGTTTCTGGCTCTTGCCTTAAGCTTCACGACTGTCGGGCTGGATCTCACCGCATTGGGTGTTGTGTTCAGCGTGCTCGGGATCGGAATCGGTTTTGGCGTCCGCAATATTGCGGCGAATTTCGTATCCGGCATCATCATTCTTTTTGAACGGCCGATGGAAGTAGGAGAAATGGTCGAAATTGATAAAAAGATCGGGAGAATTACGAGGATTAAATTGCGGTCTACTGTAGTGGAAACTTTGAAAGACGGAACCATGGTTGTTCCGAACCAATACTTCATTGAGCAGATTGTTAAAAACCGTTCTAGTGCCGAGTTATTTGCGAGGGTGCAAGTCAGTGTGGCATATGGCAGCGACACGGCAAAAGTGGAAAAGCTCATTTTCGAAGCGGCGGAGCAGGAAATTCCCGCGATGAAGGGAGTGCCTCTTGATCAACAGCCCGATGTGCGGTTTATCGGATTCCGCAACTCTGCGCTGGATTTCCAAGTGGAGGTGCATGTGGTCGATGTACAGATGAAGGAACAATTGGAAAGCAGGCTGAGGCACGCAATTGCAAAACTGTTTTTCGAAAATGATATTGAACTGGCCAAAGCACCTTCCCCGGCCGATGAGTAAAGCCCCAGGCCAGTTGAAGGCAAGGGGCTTTACTCATCAAATTATTCTTCCGCAATCCGTTCATGGACACCGCCGGAAGCCTGCACGTTATTGATGATGCTGCTGCTCATTGCCGCAAGTGAACCGGCAGGCATATTAATGATTTCGCCATTTTCCATATAGAAAGTCAACGAATCCACTTTGGTCATGCCGTCTTCCTTTATGACGTTTTCTTCTACTTTATCGAATTCCTTCCATTCATATTCTTCAGATGTAAAAGTGAATGGAGCATTTAAAACGAATTTTTCGGGTGTGACATAAAAATAATCGGTCAATGACAAACTGACTCCAATCATTCCCGCGATGAACAGCAGACTCACTGTGCCATACTTCATCAGCCTTTTTTCAACATTGGCCAATACTATCAGACCTGCAGCTAATAAAGCCAGGCCGATCCCTCCGGTTATGAGCGATATTGGTGAAGTGTTGATAGCTATTGCTTCAGGAGTGATGAACATGGCTTTTATAGGATAAAAAACAGCAAACGGAGCGATTAAGGCAGAAATAAATAAAATGACCGCGAATGTAATGTAAATTATTCTCTTTTGGTCAATAAAATCGTACATTGTCTAGTCCCCCTCTTGTGTCGGATCGTCATATTCAGAATAGTCCGGTTCTATATGTACGAGCACCACACAATTAGGTTTCGTCTTTTTTACTTTTCTTTCAATTTCTTCTGTTATCCAGTGGCTTTCCATTACGTTCAGCAAAGGATCGACTTCAATCGTGAGATCAACAAACATCACGTTCCCGTGGTGGCGTCCTTTGAAGTCACTCAATTTCCGGACTCCCGGCACCTTGCGTATAATGGCCGACAAGGTTTCGACTTCATCCTCATTGAAAGCGTCGGTCAATGTCATCACCGATTCCTTGAAAATATCCATAGCGGTATTAAGGATGATCAGTCCGACGATGAAGGCAGTGATTATATCAATAACCGGGGCACCCAGAATGGCACCGAGGATCCCGATGCCGGCGCCTATGCTCACCAGGGCATCGGAGCGGTTGTCGTATGCGGCAGCTTTTACAGCGCTGCTGTTAATTTCGCGGCTCAGCTTTAAATTATAGCGATAGACGCCATACATGACGATTGCGGAAAAGAATGCGATGCCTGCGGTATAAATCGAAGGTTCTGTTTGCTCGCTCGGATTGAACAGATTCCGTCCGGCACCGAGTAAAACCTGGAGGCCGATGACAGCCATGATGAACGAAGCCAGAAGGGATGCGACCGTCTCGGCCCGGAGATGGCCATAGTGATGGTTCTCATCCGGTGGCTTCTGTGAAATCCGCAGACCGACCAGGACGGCGACGGAAGCGATGATGTCAGTCAGGTTATTTAAGCCATCCGCTTTCAGCGCTTCTGAAGAGCCGGCGAACCCGAATACGAGTTTTAATATGCTGAGGAAAACATAAGCACCGATGCTTAACCACGCGCCTTTTTCCCCGCGGCGTAAATTTGTGTATAACTCCATAAAGTTTCCTTCCTCCAAATCCCTTTTACAAATCGAAAACGACCCCCGAATGAGAGTCGCCTTTGCTATTCTTCGTTTTCAATTTCTTCAATTTTACGGACTTCCAGGTAAAGGATATGATGGCCGTCGACTTCCTTGATCTGAAACTCATAGCCCTGTTCAATGATCTTTTCTCCAGGGATGGCGTCGAAATTCTTGCTCATCATCCATCCGCCGATCGTGTCGATATCTTCTTCGTTGATTTCAATATCCAGTATATCATTAATGCTTTCAATCAGCATCTTGGCACTGAAGATATAATGGTCTTCACCCATTTTCTGGACTTCGGGGACTTCTTCCAAATCGAATTCATCCTGGATATCGCCCACAATTTCTTCGATGATATCTTCAATCGTTACAAGTCCGGCGGTTCCGCCGTATTCGTCACGCAAAATCGCCATATGGATCCGTTCGCGCTGAATTTTCAGCAACAGCTCGCTCAATGGCATCGAGTCTATTACCTGGATAACCGGCAGCACAAAATTTTCAACCGCTTTATCCCCGTTGAGCGGATTTCGGATAAAGGCAGTCAAAAGGTATTTCATATTAAGGACGCCGATAATATGGTCTCTGTCACCGTCAATGACCGGATAACGGGTAAATTGTTCGATCCCGGCTTTTTCGAAGACTTCTTTTAATGTAAGGTCTTTTTCAATGATTTTCATTTCAGTCCGCGGAACCATTATTTCTTTTGCGATGCGTTCATCGAATTCAAAGATTTTATTGACGAAGGCATATTCGGAAGAGTTGATTTCACCTTTTTCCAGACTGTCCGCAAGAATGATTTTTAAATCTTCTTCCGTATGGCCGATGTCTGATTGCGAGACCTGGCTGACACCGAACAAGCCGGCTACCAGTCTTGTCGTTTTATGATAAAACCAAAGAAGTATGTACATCAGGTGATAGGCAACAATCAGCGGTTTGGCCGTAGCCAATGTGATTTGCTCAGCTTTGTGGATGGCGATCGTTTTGGGAACAAGTTCGCCAGCTATCGTTAACGCCGTTAGCACGATGAAAAAAGCGATAAAGAAGGCCAGCACACCTGCAAGATTTTCCGGTATGCCCAGACTTGCCGTTAAGGGAGTGATGACATCAATAACTGAAGCATGGCCCAGCCAGCCCAGCCCGATTACAGAAATCATGATCCCGATCTGGCAAGCGGATAAATAGTCATCTACATCCGTAATGACCCGCTTGGCAGCCAAGGCATTGCGATTTCCTTCTTCTATCAATTGATCGATCCGGCTGCTGCGGACTTTTACGATAGCGTATTCGCTTGCCGAAAAGAAAGCGGCTGCGATGATAAGCAAGATAAATCCCGTCAATTGTATGGCTATATCCAAATAAGTCCTTTGCTTCAGTCAAATTTCTGAGTGAAACAAAGTTTGCACCTCCCGCGGTGAAATATAAATTAATTTAATGATACGGGAAGAAAAATGAAAAAACAAATAATTCCGTCAATAAAATTTACATGGGCGTAATTTAATTCATATAAGCAATCAGTTATGCTTAAATGAATAGCAAGTAAAAAAGGAGAGGCTCGAATGGCACAGAATAAGTATTTGGAAATTTTGAAAGCTTCGACAAAACTGGGGTTGACCTCATTTGGGGGTCCGACTGCCCACCTTGGATACTTCAGGGATGAATATGTGGAGAAACGGAAATGGCTTGATGATAAAGCATACGCCGATATCGTGGCTCTATGTCAATTCTTGCCAGGGCCTGCCAGTTCGCAGGTGGGCATTTCAGTAGGGATGCTGAGAGGCGGGATTCTTGGAGGATTCCTTTCGTGGTTCGGCTTTACCATGCCGTCTGTACTGATTCTCGCTTTGTTCGCGATGTTCATCTCGGGAGCGGCTTTTGATACGGGCTGGATCCAGGGGTTGAAAATAGTAGCGGTCGCCGTCGTCGCACACGCATTGCTCGGAATGGGTAAATCCTTGGTTCCTGACAGGCAAAGAGTCGCCATCGCCGTGTTGTCGACAGCCGCCATTTTGTTGGTGCCGACAGCTTGGGCACAAATCGGTGTCATCATCATAGCGGGTATCATCGGTTTTCTGATATACAAAAATGATCAAGCGCCGGAAGCCGTCAAACTGGTACTTACTTTCGGCAAAAAGACGGGTATAGCTGCATGGACCATCTTTGCTGGATTATTGATCGGCTTACCGTTATTGCGTCCTGTGATCGAATCCAGTTATTACGCAATTTTTGATATTTTTTACCGCGTCGGATCGATTGTCTTTGGCGGCGGACATGTGGTTTTGCCGATGCTTGAACGGGAAGTGGTGCCTGGCTTCATGGATGCCGAAACGTTTATCGCCGGATATGGTGCCGCACAAGCGGTGCCAGGCCCTCTCTTTACGCTTTCCGCTTACCTTGGCCAATTGATGGGCAGCGGCTGGGGAGTCCTGGTTGCGGTATTTGCCATGTTTCTTCCATCATTTTTGCTGGTAATAGGAACGCTGCCATTCTGGAGCATTATCCGGACAAAATCCGGTGTCCAGGCAGCGTTGAAAGGTGTGAATGCAGCAGTGGTGGGCATCCTGCTCGCGGCATTGTATGATCCTGTATTCACTTCAGCGATTCAAGGCCCAGCCGATTTTGCCGTTGCGGTTATTGCATTTGCCATGTTAGTCTATTTTAAACTCGCCCCTTGGATCGTTGTTTTAATAACGGCAATTCTGGGAGCTGTAATGTATGCATTCCTATAGACGAAAGGAAGATGACAATGGCGACCGCCAAACAATTGGATGAGCAAGACCTGCTGAAAAATTTCAAAGATGAATTTTATATGGAAGACGGCCAAATCTATATGGATGGAAATTCACTCGGGCTGATGTCGAAACGGGCTGAAGAAAAGTTGCTCAGCTTAATGGACAGCTGGAAAAGTTATGGGATCGACGGTTGGACAGAAGGGGAGAATCCCTGGTTTACACTGGCGGAGGATATGAGTTCACGCATCGCTCCTTTTGTGGGTGCGAAAGCGAATGAAGTGATGGTGACAGGATCGATCACATCGAATATACATCAGATGTTATCGACAATTTTTCAACCGACAGCAGAAAGAGCGGTTATTCTTGTCGACGAACTGAATTTCCCATCTGATATTTATGCAGTGGAAAGTCATCTTCGTTTGCGCGGCTTAGATCCTGAACTATTCATGCGGAAGATAAAAAGCCGAAATGGCTATACATTGGAACTGGAAGATATAGTGGAACAATTCACAGAAGATGTTGCCATCGTGCTGCTGCCTTCTGTGCTTTACCGCAGCGGACAGTTATTGGCGATCAAGCAAATCACAGAAGCGGCACATGCAAAAGGGATTCTGGCCGGCTTTGATTTAGCGCACTCCATTGGAGCCATGCCGCATGCGCTGCATGAAGACAATGTGGATTTTGCGGTCTGGTGCCATTATAAATATATGAACTCAGGTCCGGGAGGAACAGGCGGTCTTTACATCCATGAGCGGCATCATCATTTATTGCCCGGCAATGCGGGCTGGTTCGGTTCAGATAAAGCGAAGCAATTCGATATGGACCATCAATTCAGCAAAGCGAAAGGCGCAGGAGCCTACCAGATCGGCACGCCGAATATTTTCAGCATGGCGCCGCTTCTCGGCAGCATTGAAATCTTCGAAGAAACCGATATTGCCCGTGTCCGCGATAAATCATTGCGGTTAACCTCATTGCTGCGTGACCAATTGGCTGTGACTGTTCCCGAACTCCAGGATGTTACGCCACGGCAGGACGAGGAACGCGGCGGGCATATTGCGCTGTCCCATCCGGAAGCCGCCCGAATCTGCAAAGCGCTGAAAGATGAAGGCGTCGTGCCGGATTTCCGGGCTCCGAATATTATCCGTCTCGCCCCGGTCGCTTTATATACCTCTTTCGAAGATGTGGAGCAGACAGTGGGAATTCTAAAAAAAATCATGGCTGAAGAATTGTATAAGAATTACAGCAATGAAAGGAATGTGGTGGCGTAGATGAAAACTAAAGAGATTTTCGATATTTCCATGGAATTGAATACGGAAACCCCTGAATGGCCGGGAGACCGTCCATTCGAATATTCGCTTTCGGTTACTAAAGAACAAAGCGGTTCTGTGAATGTAGGGCAAATTAAGACAAGCACACATTTAGGCACCCATATCGATGCGCCGTTCCATTACGATGACAGCGGTTTAACGATAGAAGAAATGCCGCTTGAAGTATACCTCAGCACAGCGCAAGTCGTGGACGTGCAAGGGATGAAGAAGATAGCCGGCGATGATTTGCCAGAACCTGAAGAAGGCGTGACGGCGGTTCTATTGAAATCATGCACTTGGAAAGACCGCACGAGATTTCCGGAAACTTGGCCGGTATTCGATGAATCGATTGCTGTGTGGATGAAAGAAAGAGGGATACGGCTGCTTGGCGTCGATGTGCCATCCGTCGATCAGGAAACCAGCAAGGAATTGCCGATGCATCAGGCTATGAACGTCAATGCCCGATATATACTGGAAGGCATTGTGCTGGACAACATTGATGCAGGTGTCTATCAATTGGCTGCATTGCCGCTGAAGATCAAAGGAGCAGAAGGGAGCCCCGTGCGGGCAGTTCTCTATAAATAGCCATAAAAAATAAACCTTCACCTGCTATAATCGGGTGAAGGTTTTTACATATAATCTGAACGGAAATAAGTTTCCATATCCTTTATATTCATGGCGATTTCATCACAGATTTCCTGGTATAGAGCCCATTGTTCTGTTTCATCCAGCGACCGAAGCTCCGGATTTCGGATATCCCATCGCAGCAATTTTTGAGCGGGCAAATCTGCAGGTACATCATCTTGTTCCAATTCACCGTCATGCAACGCGATTATCAAATCCGCTTTGCTGACTTCATCGTGATTATAGGATCTCGGTTCAACCTTTGGCAGATCGAGAATGATTTCCTTCATGATTTCCATTGGAGTCTCGCTGATCGAAGGCTGACTCCAAGCGGCGCTCCGAATTTCCCAGTCAGGAAGTTCGAGGCGATTTGCCCATATCTCAGCCATCAGTCCACGGTGCTGGTGTGAAGACAGAAAGTAGACAGTTTGCTTAGACATGGCTGTTCTCCTTCTTCCTTTGTTTCAAGTTTTCTATACTTAGTAATGTTTACCCATTTCAAATTGAAGTAAACTAATATTTTTGTGACAGAATTAGCACGAAAATATCATTTGAAAAAGACATCAATTGCTGTCAACCGGGCTCTAAAAGAGAGAAAAATCATTTTACGACCAGAACCGAACAGGATGCTTCTTTCAGTAATTTCTTGCTGACAGATCCTACGAAGAACTTCTGCATACCTGATTTTCCGCTGTTGCCCACAACCAGCAAATCAATTTTCTGTTCATCGATGAAGGCGGGAATGGTCTTTGAAGCGTTGCCTTCCAAAGCCAGAACATTTGCTTCGATGTTTTTTTCATCCAATTGCTGCTGAATCGAATTATGCATATGCTTGGAAAATTCGGATGGCCGTTCGATAGGATCCCTGGGTACTCTGGTGTCACCGTTATCCCCGATTCCATAGGGCATAAATTGGGCATAGGTGCTGTCGACATTAGAGGATGTGACTGGTGCCGAAGCATCTCCCGCACTCATGAAACCGATGCCCTCCTCAGTTTCTTCATTGACATAAATGATCGATAATTGAAGATCGGGAAAATCCTGTTTCAATTCCAATGCTTTGTCAAAAGCCATTTTGCTGCCGTCTGAACCGTCGTATGCTACCGCCAATTTTTTGTACATATGCTTTCACCCCGCTAAGTTTACTCTTATTATGGAAGTACCCTCATGGCTGATAATAAAAACATTCGTTTGCTTTTACTCTGCTTTGTATAAGAGGAAGATTCAAGATAAAAAATTGATATCCAACAATGAATATTCTCTTTTTTTAAAATAATGTTGACAATTCAAAAAAGGCAGTGGTAGGCTTGAACTATCAAATTTGAAGGAATGGAGGTTTTGACAATGAAAAAAGTATTTGTAAACACTCAAGCCAATTTAATATCTATGTCAGGCCATCCTGTTTTTTGTCTTTGAATTTATTTCGTGACTAGAAGTTTCAGGACCGGTCTGAGTACCAGTCCATTTTCCTGAGCGCATGCCGAGAAAAATTGGCATGCGCTTTTTTGTGATTCAGAAACGTTTTTAATCAGCGATTGCTGTTTAAATAATAGGCACTGGGGAACAGTTGCCAAATAAAAAATAAAGGAGAATATGAAAATGGAAAAAATCCAGCAAAGAAAAATTATGACGAAGGAAGCGCTTGAAGGAGACTAGCTGAAATCGGAAACGAAAGAAGGAATTGTACATGTTTGATGTTTTATGGAAATTGAAATGGTTTTTTAAAGAAAATTGGATCCGCTACACAATCGCAGTCGGCTTATTGGTTATTGCCAATGTGCTGGAAATCATACCGCCGTGGCTGATCGGGGTCGCTATCGACTCGATTGCCCAAAATGAGCTGACTGCAGAACTTTTATGGCAATATCTTATCGTTTTGGCGGTTGCGATGATACTTGCTTATCTGATTAACTTTGTCTGGCAATATCAATTGTTCGGCGGTGCTTATGTAATCGAGCGCCAGCTGCGTTCGAGTCTGATGGGGCATTTTCTGAAAATGACGCCGACATTCTTTGAGAAGAACCGTACAGGCGATCTGATGGCGCGTTCGACAAACGACTTGCGGGCGATATCAGAAACTGCCGGGTTCGGGATACTGACGCTGGTTGATTCGACATTGTATATGGGGACTATCATTATTGCGATGGGATTCCTCGTGTCATGGGAACTGACTTTATTGGCATTGATCCCGCTGCCGATCCTGGCGATCGTCGTGCAGATCCTCGGGCGCAAAATCCATGACCGCTACACATTGGCGCAGGATGCGTTCGGTGATATGAATGACAGTGTTCTTGAATCAGTCGGCGGGGTCCGGGTCGTAAGGGCTTATGTGCAGGAACGTGCTTCCGAGCAGCAGTTTGCCGAAATGACGGACGACGTCTATGAAAAGAATATGGCGGTCGAACGGATTGATGCACTGTTTGCTCCAGTAACAAAAGTGCTGACAGCAATCAGTTATATGATCGGACTCGGGTACGGGGCATTTCTTGTGGCGGAAGGGGTCATGACTCTCGGAGACCTGGTGGCATTCAACGTTTACCTCGGAATGATCGTCTGGCCGATGTTCGCGATCGGTGAATTGATTAACATCCTGCAGCGAGGAAATGCATCGCTGGACCGTGTCAATGAAACACTGGATTACAAGGAAGACGTTGTCGATCCTGAAAAACCGGCATATGCGGATAAACCTGAAAATATCGGATTCCGTGACTTCAGTTTCACCTATCCGCAATCGAGCTCCATCAATCTGCAGGGCATCAATTTATCGATGAACAGCGGTCAGACACTCGGAATCGTCGGTAAAACCGGAAGCGGAAAAACAACTTTCGTCAAGCAATTGATGAGAGAATATCCAGCCGGGCAAGGATCGATTATGCTGAATGGCATCGAACTTCAGGATCTGACAAAAGATCAGCTGAGAGGCTGGATCGGCTATGTACCGCAGGACCATGTCCTGTTTTCCAGAACGATCCGGGCGAATATCCTGTTCGGAAAATCAGATGCGACTGAAGAAGACATTGCGGAAGCGATTCGTCTTTCCCACTTCACCAAAGATTTGGAAATGCTACCAAGCGGCCTTGATACATTAGTAGGTGAAAAAGGGGTGGCATTATCGGGTGGCCAGAAACAACGGATTTCGATTGCAAGAGCACTGATCAAAAACCCTGAAATCTTAATACTTGATGATTCCCTGTCCGCTGTAGATGCGAAGACAGAAGCACGGATCATCGAAAATATTCAAAAAGAACGTTCCGGGAAAACGACAATCATCACCACTCACCGCTTATCGGCGGTGCAGCATGCTGATTGGATTGTTGTCCTGGATGACGGCGTCGTCATCGAAGAAGGAACGCATGAAGATTTGCTGAAGAATAATGGATGGTATAACGAACAATTCCTCCGTCAGCAGATTGAGGAGGTGTAGGAATGACTACAGGAAAAAGATTATTAAATTATGCTTTGAACTTTAAAGGGGTTTTGATTGTCGGACTTGTCTTTCTGGCAATCGCAGTCGCTGCAGACCTGGCGACACCGCTTATTGCCAAAGAAATAATAGACAATCATATCGCAACTTCCGGTGAAGCGATCGATTTTGAACCGATAGCCTACCTATTGGCGTTATTCTTTGCACTCGGAATCGTCACTGCCGTATTCCGCTATCTGCAATATATTTTATTGCAAAAAGGCGCCAACAAAATCATCCGAAAAATGAGGAATGATGTTTTTGAGCACGTGCAAAGATTGCCGATCCGTTACTTCGATAACCTGCCGGCGGGTAAAGTCGTCGCAAGGATAACGAACGATACGGAAGCGATTCGGGAACTATTTGTTACCGTGCTGTCGCAGTTCGCGACAAGTTTCATGTATATGGCGGGTATTTACGCGGCCTTGTTCTACCTTGACTGGCGCATGGCGCTGATCACGTTTGTCATCGTGCCGCTGTTATACGTGTGGATGCTGGTCTACCGGAAATATGCTGCGAAATACAATCATGTGGTCCGTGAGAAAGTCAGTGACATGAACGCGATGATCAATGAGTCGATCCAAGGGATGACGATCATCCAGGCATTCAGACGTGAGAAGCAGATGAAAGAAGAATTCGAGAGCATGAATAATGTGCATTTCAAATTCCAGCAAAAGCTGCTGATTTTGGAAGCCGCAGCCTCACATAACATGGTCGGCGTTTTGCGTTCGATGGTTTTCATCGCCTTCATCTGGTATTTCGGTGGAGCGACGATGTCCGGCAACGAAGTTGTAACGGTGGGTGTGCTTTATGCATTCGTCGATTACATCATCCGACTTTTCAATCCGATCAGCGGGATCGTCAACCAGTTCGCGAAACTGGAACAGGCATTGGTTGCTGCAGAGCGGGTATTCCGCATGCTCGACCGGAGCGGAGAAGATGTCAGTGATGAGAAGATTGCGAGATACCGCGGCAATGTCCGTTTCGAGGATGTCTGGTTCGCTTACAAAGAAGAAGAGTATGTCTTGAAAGATCTGACTTTTGAGGCGAAGCAAGGGGAAACGGTTGCTCTGGTCGGCCACACCGGATCAGGAAAAAGTTCCATCATGAACCTGCTGTTCCGTTTCTATGATGTTTCCAAAGGCAGTATTACGATTGATGGAATCAACATCAATGATATGTCGAGACAGGCTGTGCGGGAACATATGGGAATTGTATTGCAGGACCCGTATTTATTCTCCGGCACAATCGAGTCGAACATCACGCTCGGCGATAAGCGCATCAGCCGCGAACGTGCCATCAAAGCACTGGAAGAAGTCGGCGGCGAACGGGTGCTGAAGCATTTGCCGAATGGCATTGATGAACCTGTTGTCGAAAAGGGCAGCACATTGTCTTCCGGCCAGCGCCAATTGGTATCGTTCGCGCGTGCTTTGGCTTTTGATCCGGCCATATTGATACTGGATGAAGCCACGTCGAATATCGATACCGAAACAGAAGAAATAATCCAGCATGCGATGGAAGTGCTGAAAAAAGGAAGAACCACTTTCATCATTGCGCACAGATTATCTACTATTAAAAATGCGGATCGTATTCTGGTTCTCGACCGCGGTGAAATTGCGGAGGCCGGTTCACACGATGAGCTGATGAAACTCGGCGGCACTTATTACCAGATGTACCAAATCCAATCAGGAATGTCTTCTGCCCAGAAAATCGGGTAAGGGGACATTCCCTTTTTTTATTCGCGGCTGTACCTGAAATGCTATTACTATTAAATTTGGAATGCTTTACTTTATAATGAAGGAACGGATGAAAAAAAGCGCTGGAACCTTCCAGCGCTTTAATCGTATACATGAAAGAGCATGAGCTCATGGATCATCCCTTTGACGGCCTCTTCATCTTCGGGCTGCCGGTTCCCCCAAGTGATCGTGCCATCCGGATGATATTCTCCGGTTATGCGTTCATTCTTATAAAAAAATGAGATGTTCCAGCCCGGCAATTGGCGATTCTCGAACATCGGTGTAAATTTAAAATGCTGCAGCATACAGATCCCCCTTTGTCTCTTGCATTCATTATAAAGGCAGGAAACAGGATTGACAAAGATGAAAAAGAAATGAGTGACGAATTTGAATATTATCCTTACATTAATCTTTATGGCATTCATCGGCGCGCTTATCGGTGGCGTCACCAACCATATTGCCATTAAGATGCTTTTTTGGCCATATGAAGCAAAATACATCGGCAATTTCCGCATTCCGTTCACACCGGGTCTTATTCCAAAAAGGCGGGATGAACTTTCGACCCAGCTTGGACGCACTGTAGTTGAGCATCTTCTGACGCCAGAAACCTTCAAAAAGCGTTTTTTCAATGAAGAAATGCGCGTGAAGACGGAAAAATGGATTCAGCGGCAACTAGCCAAACATGTATTTGAATCTCCAAAAACATTTAAAAACTGGCTTGACGCAGCCGGACAGAAAAACATGGAGACGAAGATTGAGCGGAAAATCAGCAGACTGGTGGAACGCCAATATGATTCGCTGCTTTCTTATATCGATGGCAAGACGATCCGCGAATTGATGCCGGAATCCTGGAAAGATGAAGCGGAAGTGAAAATGATCCAGTCGGTCAAATACGGCATTGACAGAGGATCCGATTACTTTGAATCAGTGGAAGGAAGACGAGCCATCAAAACCCTGCTGGATGAATTTTTGGCTTCGCGCGGCAGGATCGGCAATATGCTGCATTCGATACTTGGCGAATCCCGTCCGTTAGTGGACCGGATCCAACCTGAAATCATCAAATTCCTTAATTCACCGAAAACTTTTGAATTACTGGTTTCGATCGCTTACGCTGAATGGGACAAATTGCAGGACCGCCGGGCCGATGCCCTGCTTGGGGAATTCGACTTTAATCCGGCATTGGAGGCGGTGAAACAATATGTCCGGGAAACCGCCAATATTGAAGGGCGCTTAAACACGACACTTGCACAGTCCTGGCCGGGAGGGTTAGAATGGACAAGTGAAAACTTTACTCCGCTTGTCACCGATTTCATTTTCGAGCAAGGGGAGCAAAAATTGGAAGAGACCATACACAAGATCAATATCGAAAGTATGGTGAAAGAGCAAGTGGATTCTCTGCCGCTGAGCCGTCTGGAAGAATTGGTTCTGGGGATTTCACGGAGGGAATTCAAGATGATCACAGTGCTTGGCGCATTTATCGGGGGAGCTGTTGGTATTCTCCAGGGAGTGTTAGTCTCGGTACTGAATATATTGTAGAGGAGAATCATAATGGCAGTTAACATTTATGACGACATCAACAAATTGGAAAGCACTTTCCGTTCGACAGAGGAATTTCAGAAACTTGAAGCGGCTGTGGAAAACGTGAAATCAGACAACGAGGCCAATGAATTATTCAAGAGCTTCCGTGATCTTCAGATTTCATTGCAGCAGAAACAGCAGCAAGGCGAAGAAATCACTGAAGAAGAAATGATGGGTGCACAAACTACAGCTCAGGCTGCTCAGCAAAACGAGAAGATTCTTGCGATGCTTGAAGCTGAAATGGGCCTTAGCCAAATGATCGAGGAAGTTAACCGCGTATTGATCAAACCTGTACAATCTCTTTATGAAAGCATGTAATCAAAAATTCTCTTGTGTAAAATAGAGGGATTTGGAAAAAGACACCGAATAAGTAAAGATGAATGACAATTCATTTTTACGAAGGGGTGTCTTTTTTCTATGTATGAAACAATCCGATTGGAAAAGCAAGGCCGCGTTGGCCATGTAGTATTGAACCGCCCGAATTCAATGAATGCGATGAACGGGCAGATGATGAAGGAGCTGGCGGACTGTTTTGAGTCGCTGCAGAACGATAACACGCTTCACGTTGTAAAGATTTATGGAGAAGGCCGGGCATTTTCCGCCGGAGGCGATATCAAGGAAATGATGGATCCAAACAATCCGATGGATATCGAATTGGTCATGAAAGATGTCAGCAGACTCGCGAAAGCGCTTTATACGCTTCCACAAGTAACGATAGCCGTAATCCATGGTGCCTCAGCAGGACTTGGGTTCTCTATGGCACTGGCGTGCGATCATGTAATTGCTGAAGAGAACAGTAAACTGGCGATGAACTTCATCGGCATCGGTCTGGTGCCTGATGGAGGAGGACATTTCTTCATGAAAGAACGTGTTGGCGTGCCGAAAGCGAAGGAAATCATCTGGGCCGGCCAAACCTTGAAAGCGCATGATGCCCTTGCTAAAGGCCTGATTGAAGAAGTGACGGCAGAGGGACGCGCCATGGAGCACGCGGACAATTATGCTAATGAAGTATTGAGTTCGCCTGTACTTTCAAGACTTGCTTCGAAAAATATCCTTCATACGTTAAAACTGAAAGAACTTGAACAGGTGCTGGAGATGGAAGCGTCCGCACAATCAGCGATGCGCAAAACAGGCGATCATCTGGAAGGGATTCAGGCTTTCGTTCAGAAACGCAAACCGGAATTCAAAGGTCAGTAAGTTAAAGAAAAGGTGTCCCGTCATTGTGACGGGACACCTTTTGCATTCGTTTCAAGAATGGAATAACAATAGTTTGCCAGCAGGAGAAGCGAGGCGATGGGTCTGATCTTCAAGTTCTTTTTCCTTAAGGATCTCTCTGCCTTTTTCTTTAGCCTGATCATCATTTTCAGCTGTGAAAGTCTCTTCGGTGATCAATTTTCCGGTTTGTTCGAACGCGGTTAATTTATAAGTTCTCATCATGGATCAATCCTTTCTGAATCACTATTCATTTTCAGTATAAAGGGTTTCCTGTTAAATGTCCTGCAATTATTTGAAACATTTCAGTACAATCGCCGTATACATACTGAATATACATAAAGGGGGATTTAATATGGCATTGTCCGTTGAACACGCAACAAAAAAGTTCGGTGATTTTACCGCTGTCGACAATTTATCATTAAGTGTCGAAGAAGGACAGATGCATGGCTTCTTAGGAGCTAACGGAGCAGGCAAAACAACTACCTTCCGGATGATACTGGGTTTATTGGATCCCACTCAAGGTCAAGTCACCTGGAATGGCAGACCGATAACTTATGAATCAAGCCCTTTTATCGGATATTTACCGGAGGAACGCGGCTTGTATCCGAAAATGAAAGTGGAAGACCAATTGATTTACCTGGCCCAGCTCCGAAAAATGTCCAAAGAGGATGCGAAAAAAGAAACAGCCGCATGGCTAGAACGTTTCGAAGTTCCTCATTACGCGGACAAAAAAGTGGAAGAGCTGTCAAAAGGGAACCAGCAGAAAATCCAATTGATCGCTTCATTGGTGCATAAGCCTTCGCTGATCATTTTGGATGAACCGTTTTCGGGGCTCGATCCTGTAAACGTGGGAATGCTGAAAAGCGCAATAATGGATGTCCAACAACAAGGCGCCACCATTGTGTTCTCGAGTCACCGGATGGATCACGTCGAGGAATTATGCGACGATATGAGTATACTTGATCACGGGAAAGTGGTGGTTGGCGGTTCCATAAGAGAAGTGAAGCGAAATTTTGGCAAGCAAAATGTGCGCATTAAAATGGACCGGGATTTAACTTCACTCAGCCAATTGCCGGGAGTGGAGAAATACACCGGCACCATCGATGGAGCAGTTTTGCAGATAACAGATGAATCGACGGCTGATTTAATTCTCACCGAATCGATGAAGCTGGGCCAGCTGAGACACTTCTCCATCGAAGAGCCTTCACTCGAGGAAATCTTTATCGCGAAGGTGGGCAAAGCATATGCATAGTTTCTGGATTATTTTTAAACAGGCTTTCATGACGAAAGCACGGACCAAGTCGTTCATCATCACGACCGTCATCGTCGCGGCCGCCTTTTTCCTGCTGGCGAACCTGCCGAATATCATAGAATCTTTCAGCAATGATGAGGATGGACAGGTTCTTCACGTGATAGATGAAAGCGGAGATCTGGTTCCACAATTGCAGAGACAGCTCGAGCAATCTGACAGTGATATCCAGGCGATGCCGACTCAAATGTCAGAAGATGAATTGGTGCAGGGCATCACCGAAGGAACGATTGAATCCTACTTGGTAATTGAAGAAGGCCAGACGTTATCAGCCCGTTATGTCTCTGAAACGGCAAATGAAATCGGAGCGGGTTTCGATGTGGAAAATGCTGTACAGGCGATTCAGACAGCCCGGACAGCTGAAAGGCTTGGCTTAAGCGGAGCGGAAGCCGGAGAACTGTTCATGCCGGCTGAATTTGAACGGGAAGCGGTATCCGACAGTTCCAAAACGGAAGAAGAGCTGAGCCAGGCAAGAGGTCTTGTCTATGTACTGATCCTGCTGATTTATGTAGCGGTGATTTACTATCCGAATATGATTGCCATGGAAGTGGCAAATGAGAAATCTTCACGGGTAATGGAAATCCTTATTTCCAGTGTCTCGCCTGTGAAGCATATGTTTGCGAAAATCGCAGGGATCGGCACACTTGGAATTGTTCAGATGATGATTTTTGGGATCGCCGGTTATTTCGCCTTTAAAACATCCGGTTCGGATATGGCGGAAGGATTTTTCAGCGTCATGGGATTCTCGGAGATAAAAGTAAGCACGTTCCTGTTCGCTGTCCTGTTTTTCCTGCTGGGCTATTTCCTTTACGCAGTTCTTGCGGCGCTGCTTGGATCGCTTGTCAGCAGAACTGAAGATGTACAGCAATTGATGCTGCCGATGATGTTCCTCATCATCATTTCATCGTTCATCGCATTTTCAGGAATCGGTATGCCGGAAGCAAGTTATGTCACCATCTCTTCCTACATCCCGTTCTTTGCGCCGCTGGTGATGTTCCTGCGCGTGGGCATGCTTGATATCCCTCTCTGGGAGCCGTTGCTGTCGATCGCCATCATGCTTCTTACAATCGGTGTGCTGGGCTGGTTCGGCGCACGTGTATACCGCGGCGGGGTGTTGATGTACGGCTCATCGCAATCATTGAAAGATATCGGCAAAGCAATAAGCCTCGGCAATAAAAAATGATGAAAGCACCCTTAAAAGCTGTTTGCGGAGAGATTTCCGCAAACAGTTTTTTTTAGAGGAAGGGCATGGTAAAATTAGAACAAATATTCGCTTTCGGAAAAGAGGGAAAAGTATGGCGCCAATCCGTTTTATACATACCGCCGATTTACATTTGGGCAGTCCGTTCACAGGCATCTCCGGCCTTGCCTCAGCGCAGCGGAAAAAATTAGCAGATACCGTTTACCAGGCATTTGATGCACTGATTGATTACGCGATAAGTGAAAAGCCGGATTTCATGCTGATCGCCGGCGATATCTATGACGGGGAAGACCGGACGCTTCGCGCGCAATATAAATTCCAAAAAGGAATGGAGCGTCTGGATCATGCGGGTATCCCTGTAATCATCAGCCACGGAAACCACGACCATCTGGGCGGCGGATGGACGCGATTTGAATTGCCTGCAAATGTGCATGTTTTCGATGACGGAGTCAGCAGCCACAGTTTTACAGTTTCCGGAAACAAGGTTACCGTCACCGGGTTCAGTTACGCGGAACGCCATGTAAAAGAAGCCAAAATTATTGAGTTTCCGCAGGCGGACGAGACGTCCGCCTGCCATATCGGCATGCTGCACGGCAGTATGGATGGCGATTCCAGCCATGCGGTTTATGCGCCCTTCAAAAAAGAGCAGCTGCTCAGCAAAAATTATCATTATTGGGCACTCGGCCACATCCATCTCCGCCAAATTCTCCATCATGATCCGTATATCGTCTATCCAGGCAATATACAAGGGCGGCATCGGAAAGAAACCGGACAAAAAGGATTCTACGATGTGCGTTTAGAGAACGGGGAAACCACCATGGAATTCATTCGGACTTCTGCTGTGTGTTTTGAAGGGCTTGAAGTGTCCTGCAAGGAAATTCTTCATATGAACGAATTGATTGATGCATGCTCAGAAGCTGTGGAAAAATATACAGCCGAAAATAACGCCGTTATGGCTGTGCTCCATTTGAAGGATGTAGACGAACAGTCGGCTGAACTTCTGGAAGGGATTCCCGAAGAGGCATTGCTGGAAGCGATTCAGGAAGCGCTTGAATCCACTTCCGCTGATGCATGGATTACTGGTGTGGTTGTGGATGAAGCATTGAACGAAACCCGTGTCTCCGCTATTGGCGAGAAAATCTCAGCAACCATGAACGAATGGGATCAAAGCGATTGGAAGCGGGTGCTTAAAGATCTTTATCAGCATCCAAAGGCTAGCAGATATCTGGATTCATTAACAGATGAATTGATACAGGAAATTGCAGCCGAGGCGGTTCCCAAAATCCATAAAGCCATGAGAGCGGGTGAGTGAAGAAATGAAAATCGAAAAAATGACGATTTACGGCTTCGGCAAACACGAAAATCTGACATTGGATCTCAATGATGAATTAGCGGTTTTCTACGGCAATAACGAAGCGGGAAAAACCACCATCCAGCAATTCATCATTCAGATACTCTTCGGATTTCCATCACGCAACCAGTCAGCCAGCCGATATGAACCGAAAACTGGAGGGAAATACGGTGGCCAGCTCCATTTGAACGACGCACAGTATGGAAAAGTGATTGTCGAACGTGTAAAAGGCAAGGCGGCTGGGGATGTTACCGTCTATTTCGAAGATGGCACCCGCGGAGCGGAAACCGAATTGAAAAAGATATTGCGTGAATATGACCGGTCTTCATTCGAAGCGATTTTTTCATTTTCCATCCATGAACTGCAGGGACTGGATAAGATGACGGAAGAGCAATTGAGCCGCACGCTGCTCGCGTCCGGCACTACAGGAGTTGATGCCATTACAAAGATGGAATCTGAACTTGAAAAGGACATGGGCATGCTGTTCAAGAAAGGCGGCCGCAATCCCCAGCTGAATGGGTTGATCGAGCAGCTCCGGAACGATGAACGTGAGTTGAAGGAACACCGTGGGCAGGCGGATTCGTACGGACCTTTTCTTGAACAGCTGGAGGGGCTGGACAGCCGCCTTGCGGAAATAGAGGAGCGGGAAAATATCATTTCCAATTCGCTCTCCGAAGTTGTAAAACGCCGGCAGGCTGCTCCGGTAGCGCAGCGAAAAAGGCAGCTTGAGGAGCAGCTGGCTTCATTGTCCGTCGGTTTTTTCCCGGCAGACGGCAGCAGGCGTATGGAGCGTCTCACAGAACGGATATCTGATGCTGCGGCGAAAATGAAACAGGCAGAACGAGAACTTTCCGCTTTGCCGGAACCTGCAACAGGCATAAAAAGCGGTGATGCACTGGAAGAGCTGCTTGAAAAGGAATCGGAATGGCTTGGTTTTTTATCACAATATAAAAACGCCGAAGAAGAAGCCGAAAAATTGAATGATGAACTAGGCCGCCAGCTTGGCTTGACCGGCATGGGCTTGGACGATGCGCTGGAATTTGACGCGTCATTGATCAATGAAGAGAAACTGAGGAATTTAGCGGAAGAAGCGGATAGGGAAGAAGATAACAGCCGCTTTCGCGAACGGGAACTTCAAGAGGAAAAAAAGAAACTGATTGATGCTGAAAAAGAGATGTCTTATCTCGAAAGCGTCGCTCCAACTCCGGAACAGCTGGAGGCAGCGGCAAAATGGCCTGAAAATGCGCTTAAGCTTGCGGAAGCGAAAGCGATGAAACGGCTGGGAGCTGAACCTGCGAATCAGGTCTTTTCCTTTATACTCATGGCACTTGGCGCTGCGGGAGTTTTGGCGGGATTTTTAAGCGATGATATGCTGATTGCGATTATAGCTTTCGCAGCGGCCGCAGCCGGTACATGGATGATTATGAAAAACCGAAAAAAGCCAGGTTCAATGGAAGAAGATCTCGATGATGTCATTCAGCGATACAGCGGCAAAGAAGCAGAAATGGAAATGCTCCAGCGGAAAATAGCGGAGCATGACCGGAAAGTTGAAGAAACGTTGCGCGTCATTTCAAAGGCTGATCAGAAAATTGAGGAACTCATAAAAAACCTGGATATGCAGCCTGCTAAAAAAGAGCTGGCAAATTACCTGGGAGGAATTGGAATTTCAACCTCTGCAAGTTCTTCTGTTGTCATCGAGCTCTTTCAAACAACCAGAAAAGTGCAGGAACTGTACAGTAAACTGCTAAGAACCGAAGAGGTTCTAAAAAATGCTGAAATCGAAAAAGCGGCTTGGCTGCAAAAAGCGGCCGAGGCAGCAGGCAAAAGCATCCAAGCGGGAGAGCTGTATTCGGTTCTCCGCGCTGAAGCCAAAAATTTGCATGAAATAAAAGATGGGAATCAGCGGATTGCTGATAAAAGGAAAACGTTGACGGAAGAGGCCGAGCGCCATTCCGGATATTTGCAGGAACTGGAACTGGAGAGAGCCGCACTTCTCGAAGAAAGCGGAACTGCGGATATAGAACAATTCCATCAATTCCACCTTGAATGGCAGCGCAAAAAAGAGTTGGAGCAGGAGCTTGAGCTCGTAACCAGCCAATGGCAGGCGATTGGGGCAGCCGACCCGGAAGAGGACGAAACGGAGTATTCATTAAAAGAACGCATAAATACGCTGGAACAGGAGCTTTCCCAGTTAAAGAACGAACGCAATCAGATTCTAAATGAAAGAGCCGAACTGCAGCAAAAAGTGAATCATTTATTGACAGATGAAGAGTATGAGATGAAACTGCAGAAATATGAAGAGAAAAAAGCCCGATTCAATGAGCTTGCTCTTCGCTGGTCAGTAGATAAAGCGATTATAGAGGCGATCCGCAGCACGATGGCTGAACTGAAAGAAAAGTCACTGCCTGCCGTTCTTTCGAAAGCGTGCGAGTTTTTCGGACGATTGACCGGAAACTCCTACACAGCGATTGAAATACATCCTGAAGGACATTTTGAAGCGGTCAGAAGGGACAATATCCGCTTCCGGATAGCAGAATTGAGTCAGGCCACCAAAGAGCAGGCATACTTGGCATTGCGGCTCAGTCTGGCGGTGTCAATGCAGAAGAGCCATCCTTTTCCAATCATCATGGATGATCCATTTGTCCATTTTGATCGCCTGCGGCTTCAGCAAGTGATAAACTTGATAAAAGAGCTGCAAACGGACCATCAGTTCATTTATTTTACTTGCCACGAAGATATGTGCCGGGCTTGGCCTGAAGCGCAAGTGATCGATGTGGCCAACACTGGAAGGAGTGTGTATTTATGAAAAAAGGCATTACCCAGCGGGCTGTTGGAGAAACAATAGATGAATTCCTTTTGATCAAGCAATCGGTAAAAGGGGTGACTACAACAGGCAATCCTTTCATGTCGCTTGTTCTGCAGGACAAAAGCGGAGACATCGAAGCGAAATTATGGGATACAAAAGATGAGCACGAAAAGCTTTTTGCCGCTGAAACGATTGTGCGGGTAGGCGGAGAAATCCATAATTACCGCGGAAAAAACCAATTGCGCATCAAGAGCATACGGCCGGCAAAGCCGGAAGAAAACCAGTCGATCGGCGATTTGCTTCCAGCTTCCGAAAAGAGCACGGAGCAGCTTCATGAAGAAATCATGCAATATCTTTTCGAAATGGAAAATCCGCAGATTCAACGGATTACACGCCATATTTTGAAGAAGCATCAGCAAAGCGTATTGACTTTTCCGGCAGCGACCCGCAATCACCATGATTATGTATCAGGATTAGCGGATCATGTGGTTTCGATGCTCCGATTAGGGAAAGCGCTGCTTGCCATTTATCCGACCTTGAATAAAGATCTCCTGTACGCGGGAATCATCCTGCATGATATCGGAAAAGTGTTCGAACTATCCGGACCGATTGCCACTGCTTATACGGTGGAAGGCAATCTGTTGGGGCATATATCGATAATGGTGACGGAGATTTCAAAAACAGCTGAAGAACTTGAAATCGAAGGTGAAGAAGTAATGCTTCTTCAGCACATGGTTCTGTCCCACCACGGAAAAGAAGAGTGGGGAAGCCCGAAACGCCCGATGATCAAAGAAGCGGAGATGCTTCATTATATCGACAATATAGACGCGAAAATGATGATGCTGGACCGGGCACTCGAAAAAACAAAACCCGGCGAGTTCTCCGAGAGGCTTTTCCCATTGGAAAACCGCTCATTCTACAAACCGAAAATATAATTCTCTGAAAATCAGCAAGAACAACAAACCCCCATTTCAAATTGAAATGGGGGTTTGTTTAATAATATTTATTCTTCAGCAGGTGCTCCTGCATTCATGATTTCGTCTAATGCGCCTTCAAGCTCTTCATCTTGGATTTCCACATTAGCCTGCTCCATCAATTCTGCAATTCTTGGAAGCAATGCCGCTTGGTCGGCTTTTTGCATAGCGATCTCACTACGGATGTCATCTTCCTGTCCTTCCAGTGGTTCAGCGCCTTCAACTTCGCGTTTTTCCGTGATTTGGATGATATGGAACCCGAATTGTGATTGAACAGGTTCGCTGATTTCATCAACTTCCAATGAATAAGCCGCTTCTTCGAATTCAGGCACCATTGCACCGACTCCGAACCAGCCTAAATCTCCGCCTTCTGCAGCAGAGCCATCAGTTGAATATTCCTGTGCCAGTTCAGCAAAGTCCGCGCCGCCGTCCAATTCCTCTTTGACTGTTGCAGCTGTTTCTTCATCTGCAACTAAAATATGGCGTCCGTTAAGTTCCATAGTTTGGCGATCGTATTGTGCCTGGATTTCTTCGTCCGTCACTTCTACGCCGTCAGTCAAAGCCTTTTCCTGTAAAAGGTTCAAACGGATCACTTTTTCATAGCTTTCCTCTGTTTGGTTGTTCTGCTCAAGGAAGGCCTCATAGTTTTCACCGTATTCTTCTTTTGAGCTGTCGATTTCAGCTTGGATTTCTTCGTCAGTTACTTCATATTCCTCGGACAGGACTTTTTCGATCATCAGGATCTGAATGGCCTGGTCGCCGATTGAAGTTTTCATCTCTTGGTATAAATCCTCTTTAGTGACATCTCCGACTTCTGATGTAACAAGGACTGTGCTGTCAGCATTGTCATCGCTGCAGGCTGCCAATGCCAATACTGATGCAGCTAAGGATAAAGTTAATACTGTTTTTCTCATAAATTCCGCTCCTATCATACATTCTTGTTGCCGTAGTTACTATACCATAAACGTTTAAAAATTAAAAAAGTTTCTTTTTCAGGATAAACCACTATCTTTTATTCAAAAAAAAAATCTACCTGCCAAAGGGCAAATAGATTTAAGGAGTAAATTCTACGCCTACATAAAGCGAGACTAATAAGATGGTAATCAATATATTAATTGTACGGAATATTTTCTCGTGATTTTCTTCTGGAATTTCCCGTGATGTCACCAGCGCCAAAGTCATTCTATTGATTTGGAACAGGTAAAACACTGAGAACATTACTACAAACGCGATAATCATGAATTTCCTCCCCTCTGCCTTAGATTCAAGTATAACAAATTCGGAAAGAAAATACAGGATTAACCGATTGCCTGCGGAACCAGAATTTCAAACCCTGTTTCAGTTTCTTCGATCAACGCGTGCTTCGGTGTGCGAAGCAGGTGCCGGATATAGACAAGATCTGTCAGGCAAAGGCTGCAATGATAAGCCAGCAGAATCGCGAAATAATGGATATAGGCAGGGAAGAGGGCGCTTAACAGAACAAACACTGAGTTCATGAGAACGAATGGTGTCAGCAAAGCCAGAAGAAATCTGGTTTTGGCTACCGGTTCTTTGACATGAAGTGATATCCCTGGAAGCAGAACCAATTGCTTGCGTAAAATGATTTTCAGGCATTTCCGGCTGCCGATCAGTGGCAGGAAGTGCATCATTTTATGAAGAGGGTAAACCGCTAATATTCCCAAGAAGAAAAAGAAAAAATACCGATCGGATAAAGGTGTGGTATAAAAGAAATTTAAAAGTACATAAAATATTGTAAATACACCCATCCCGGCTAACACTGCGAACGTGAAAAGGCGGTTGAAGCCATATTCTTTTTTTACATTTATCGTTTTCCAGCAGTGCATAAAATGTATCCCCCACAAATTGGTTTTCTCAAATGAGTCGATACATACAATACAACGATTTTTCGATAAATGCAAGCCTATTTAAAGCATAGTTTTTGACAGCGTTTTCATTATTTTTCAGCGGCTTCGACGATATGGTTTTCCTCGTTGAACTTGCTTTCGATATTCTTGAATGAGGCTTCGAATATTTCCATGAAATCGTCGCCATAAATCGTGCGGATAACAGCCATGACTTCCAGAAATTCAGGGAATTTTCCATAAAGCTCCCTAAGCTTTAAAGATCCGTCAATCACAGAATGGGGCGTATCATGATAACGTTCAATCATTTCCTGCATCAGGTCTTCACCTTTATCAGTCAATTCGATATAGGTGTTCCGCTTGTCGGTATCACGTTTTGAAAATGACAGGAGTTCCCGTTCTTCAAGTTTTTTGGAGAAGTTGAAGGCGGTTGATACATGCATGACCCCGAATTTTGCCACGTCTGAAATGGAGGCGCCTTTCAGATGATACGCTATCCATAGAATATGATGCTCATTAATATTCAGGTCATACGGTTTGATCCATAATTGCCAATCTTTTTCGACTGCTTTCCATAACGCTTTGGATAATTGTCCGATACGCTGGCTGAACATCATCGCTTCTTTCATCGTGTAATCGCGTTCGACCATAAAAGCACCTTCTTCCCATATTTTGAGATTTTCTTCATTATAGCAATAAAGTAAAGTGAATAAAAGTCCGAATAGTAAAAAAACTTATTAAAAAAACTGCCAAATGGCAGTTTTTTTACCTCTTTTCAGTTAAAAAATGGGTTATTGTGAAACTTTTTTATCATCTTCTGTTTCGATTTCATTAAATTCTTCGTTTTTAACGTACTTTTTATCATCATTGTTATCGTCTTTTTTGTCTTTGCTGATGGATTTTTGCAATTCTTCGATTGCATTCTGGATAGCCATAATTTCCAATTGAAGATGCTCTTTAGCCGGCGCCGTGCCTTCCTGCCATTCAGCCATTGATTGTTTCAATCCTTCCATAGCGGGTGGGATCTGGGTTTTCGCTTCGTTTTTCAGATGATTGATCGATTCCTTCAATTGGTTCACCTGTTCTTTGACGTCGGCCAATTTTTCTTTCCAGTCTGTGGAAGCGGTTTTAACTGAAGTCCGAAGTTCTTCACCAGATTGTGGTGTCGAGAATAATGTTGCTGCCGCTCCGGTGGCCAGCCCTGTCGCAAGTCCTATAAAAAAGTTCGATGCTTTCATGAATGATGCGCCCCTTTCGTCCTATAAAGGTCTTTTCCTCTATTTAACTTAATTAAAACATAAAACTGAATTGCTGTTCAAAGAAAAAAAGCTTTCCGGCAAATAATATGCCGCAAAGCTAATGTTATACTGTCTGTGAGACAGCCGTTTCGAATTTTGATCTTTTCACCAAAGTGATGACAATCGGATAAATCAGGCCGAATGCGATGCCATTGAAAATCATTGCCGGCAGAACCACTGTAGTGAATAAAAGAGCGAATGGTATTTCCGCGCCGATTAAGAAAATTGCGGCTGACAGAAAGATGGAGCCGGAAAGTACGGTTCCGCCTGCCACTAAGGCGATGGCGGCCGGCAATTTAGTTGCCGCTTTCTTCAACATGAAAACAAATGCCAGAAAGACGAACGCTGTGATGAACTTATCGATGATATTCGGGAAAAAACCTCCAGGGAATGTTGAAAACAAACCTGAAATCACTCCCGTTGTTACTGCCAGTAAAAATGTGGATTTTAAATTAGGGAATAAAAGGATACCGACAAACATCATTGTCAGCATGAAGTCCGGTTTCATTCCGCCGTTGATTCCCGGGATGACCACGTATAATGCCGCCCCTACGCTGACCAGCAGCGCCATCAGTACAAGATTTTTCGTATTCATTTCTCATCTCTCCTCAGCTCATGGCTATTTTGGTTTCTCCCGGCGTGTCCTCATGACCGCAGGCGAAAAACTTATTATTGATTCTATACTCTCTGTTCAGTTAAATCAAGCATCGGCAGCTAATTTGTTTTTTACTTCCTCAGCCAGTTCCTGGATCCGTTCTGCCGTGAATTCTTTTTCCTTGGTTATCCATTTGGCACCGAAACCATCCGTCTCGCCGTAGCGGGGGATAAAATGGAGGTGGAAATGGAAAACGCTTTGACCGGCTTTGGCTCCGTTGTTGTTGAGTAGGTTCAAGCCTTCCGGATTGAATGTTTCCTTAATGGCTGCGGCGATTTTGGGAGCCACTGAGAAAAGGTTTCCTGCTTCTTCGGGTGTAAGATCATAAACTGATTCGCGATGTGTTTTCGGGATGAGAAGGGTATGTCCCTTAGATAAAGGCATGATGTCCATAAAGGCGAAGACGTTTTCATCTTCATAAACTTTTACACTTGGGATTTCACCTGAAATGATTTTGCAGAAAATGCAATTTGTCATATACAACATCCTTTCCATTTTCTTCAGTCTACCATAATTCATTTTAAGAAAAAGAAATTGCCGGCGGATTTTGATACAATGGCAATATAAGTTGAATAAAAGATTTAGTCTATACATACCACTTCGGCGCTTTGGACAAGCCTTTGCTGAGAAACATCTCTAAAGATATGGAGCAAAACAGCGAAGACTCCCAGGGGAGTAGAAGCGGAGTTGGCTTTCCAACTCCGTTTCGAGCGAAGTGCTGAGATCCACTCGGGCGAAGTGCAACGAGCACGAGTTAGCTCAGTGCAAGCCAAGCGTGGCTGAAAGTCTTTCGGCCGGCGCTTTGCGACGAAGCTAGCGCAGCGATGCAGAAGCACGGGTTTTGGAAAGCGAAGCTTTTTTGCGGAATATCGACTACAAAGAATTATTAGTTCAACTTATTATAGTAAGAAAGAGGTGTATGGATTGGCAGTTCTGGAAGTTGAATCGTTAACAGGGGGTTATACCCGTAAACCGGTATTGAAGGATGTCAGTTTTTCAATCGGGAAAGGGGAGCTTGTCGGCTTGATCGGTTTGAACGGCGCCGGCAAAAGTACCACCATCAAGCATATAATTGGAATCATGCAAGCGAAATCAGGTGAAATCCGCCTGAACGGGAAAAGTTTTCAGGAAGATATGGACGCGTACCGTTCTTCATTTTCCTATATTCCGGAAACGCCTGTTTTATATGAAGAGCTGACTTTGCGTGAACATCTGGAATTGACGGCAATGGCTTATGGCCTTGATCAGGATACATTCGAAAGACGCTCTGCGGAATTATTGAAGGAATTCAGAATGGAAAAAAGGCTGAAATGGTTTCCTTCCCATTTCTCGAAAGGGATGCGACAGAAGGTGATGATCATGAGCGCTTTTTTGGTGAATCCTGCGCTTTATATCATTGATGAACCATTTGTCGGGCTTGATCCGCTTGGCATCAAATCGTTGCTGGATCAAATGGAAACGCAAAAGAAAAAAGGTGCTTCGGTGTTGATGTCGACCCATATTCTTGCGACTGCTGAAAAATATTGCGACCGCATCATTTTGCTGCATAACGGAAAAGTGCGCGCTGCCGGGACAATGGCGGATCTGCGGAAAGAATTCAGCATGCCCCATGCTACGCTGGATGATCTCTATATAGCGATGACCGAGGATGATGACAATGAAGAACCTGCATGATGTCTGGTCCAAGCGCCTCCACAGTTATACATTGGAAGTGCAGAATTATTTTAAATACATCTTTACCGGACATATTGCAGTAGTTCTGCTTTTTGCGATTGGGGCAGCTGGTTATGCCTACAGTGACTGGGTGCAGAATGTTCCGGAAGGCTTCCCGGCGGCTTTGCTGCTGGCCGCCATTTTTGGTGTGCTGCTCGCATACAGCCCGCCGTCTACTTTGCTGAAAGAGGCCGATATGGTTTATTTTTTGCCGCTGGAAAGCAAATTGGACGAATTTCTTAAGCCGGCCAGGAAATGGTCTTTCCTGTCACAGCTATATTTGCCGGCCATTGCATTTATCGTTTCATTGCCGATGGTCAACGCAATATACGGGCTGGAAACATCTTATCTGATTGGATTTCCTCTATTGCTGCTGATCATCAAATGGTGGAATGTCCAGACTGAATTTTCTTTCAGAAAAGCGTTCGCTGGCCAAAAATCATGGCTGGACCGGTTGAGCCGTTTTGTAATGGCCTTCGCTTTTACATATTTCTACGTTGATAATCTGGTGTTGGTGGCCGCATTGTTTTTATTTGCCATGATCGTGTATGGCAAATGGGTTCAGAACCGGGCGGCAGGGCTGCCGTTTCCATACGAGCATTTTGTACGGCTGGAAGAAAACCGCATGCTGCGATTCTATCAGTTCGCGAATTATTTTACGGATGTCCCGCAGATCAAAGGGAAGATCAAACATCGCAGCTGGCTGAATTGGATTTATGGATTTATCGGGAAGAATCCAAAAGATGCCCATTATTACCTTGTTTGGCGCACATTCATCCGTTCAGATGAATTGTATTACCTTTGGGTGCGGCTGACCTTGCTTTCGGTGGCTGGCGCCTTGCTCATTCCTTTCACGATTGCTATGGCCATCTTTGCAGGTGCCCTTGCGTTCGCAACTGCTATCCAAATATGGCAGGGGCTGAACCAGACCCAGCATTTCCGTATGGATAACCTTTTTCCGTTGTCGCAGTATACGCGGCAGCACGCAGTGAAAAAACTGATAGTGATTTTACAGCTTGCCCAGGCCATATTGGCTGCGGCGGCTCTGCTGGTTACAGGCGCATATCTGTCAGCTGCAGTTATCTTTGCAGTCATAATTGTCGTCTCACTGGTAACATTGATGTTTTCCGCCAATAAAACCAAGAAGAAAAAATGAGAAATCCCGTTTCCGCAATATGCTGGAAACGGGATTTCTGTATTTAATGATGGGCTTTAATGGCGGCGCTCCCGAGTGTTTTTGCCGCAATCAGCATAGCCTCTTCTTTAAAGTCGAATTTCGGATGGTGATGGGGGTATACTTCGCCGTCTGGCATAGCCCCTGTAAGGAAAAAGGTGCCTGGAACCTTTTCGAGATAATAGGCGAAATCTTCGCCGATCATCAATGGAGGTGTGTTATACAATTTCTCGACGCCTGGAACCTGCTCAGCGACATCTTTTAAATACATCGTTTCCTTTTCGTGATTGACGAGAGGGGAATAGCCGCGATTATATGTGAATTCATAAGTGCATCCGGCTGCCAGGCAACTTCCGTGGATGACCCGCTCCATTTCTTCTTCCATCAGATTCCGTATCTCTTCATTGAATGTGCGGATCGTGCCTTTCAGAACTGCTTGGTCAGCGATGATGTTGAAAGGGTTCTCGGCGACAAATGATCCGACCGATAAAACAGCTGACTCCAATGGGTCGACACGCCGTGATACCAGTTGCTGCAGGTTCATGACGATTTGGGAACCGAGCACGATGGCGTCTCTAGTATTATGCGGCATGGCGCCGTGCCCGCCGCGTCCCTGGATTTTCAGAGTGAAGCTGTCGGCCGCGGCGATAATCGGTCCGACGCGGTAATCAATTCGGCCGAAAGGAGTCATCGACCAAAGATGGGTGCCGAAAATCCGGTCTACACCGTCCAGCGCTCCGTCTTTGATCATCGCCATTGCGCCGCCGGGTACCAGTTCTTCGGCATGCTGGTGGATGAGTATATAAGTGCCTTCAAGTTCACTGCGCAAACTGTGAAGGATTTTGCCCAGCACAAGCAGGGTGGCGGTGTGGCCGTCGTGGCCGCAGGCGTGCATGACATTAGGCGTCTGGGATTTATAAGGAACATCTTTTTGATCCTGGATGGGAAGCGCGTCAAAATCCGCGCGTAAAGCAATCGTCTTGCCTGGTTTTGCACCGCGCACTGTCGCGACCACCCCGTTGCCTCCGACCTTATGCCGCACTTCGACGCCTAATTGTTCATAATAATGCCGTATGTAATGCGCGGTTTTTGTTTCATTGAATGAAACCTCCGGGTGCATATGCAGGTGTCGGCGGATATCCACCATTTCCGGAAAAGCGGTATCCAGCTCTGCATATAATTTTTCAATCACCAATAAAACCCCTCCTCGAAAATATGTATTATTCAGTAAATAATAACATAAAAAAAGAGAGCGAAACTCGCTCTCTTTTTTTATTAATATGTGAAGTTCATATATGATGCTACAAAATAAATGATGATGATGATGAACGAAGGAACCGCGTAAGTCGTAACTGACGCACTGTTCTTTCTGGCGAGCAAGTACAATGCCAATAATGACATGACCAATACGCCAGTCGCGATGATCATCGTTGCACCCGGTGTAGCAGCGGCAATCAGATTGCCATCCCGGTAAACAGGGTCAGACAGGGCAAGGATGATCATGTTGAAAATGTTCGATCCCAGAATTGCGCCGACTGCCATATTGACATTGTTCAGACGCAAGGCGACGAATACAGCAATCGCTTCCGGCAGGGAAGTGGCAGCGGCAATCAGGAAACTGCCGATGAAACTTGAACCGATTCCTGTAATGACGGCAATCTGGTCACCTGTGATCGATAGGGCAGTCCCCGCACCAAGAATGACCAATGCTGCAATGATGAAACGGATGATAGCCCCTTTTGCGGAAAGGTCGGCACTTGGGTTATCCGGTTCTTCTTCTTCAGCTGCAGCCGCTTCTGCTACCGGGTCGAGCGACGGCAGTTTATTGATGGCGACCATACCTATGATATAAACGGCGGCTATGATCAGAGCGTCGAGTCCTACACCCAGGATCTGTGTATCAATCCGGAGCCACAGGGCCATCATGACCAATACTGTCAATAGGATGCCAAGCAGGGATGTATAGATATTATCACGGGATGCCCGGTCCAGAATGCGGCGCTTTCTCAACAGGAAGTCGAACGCTCCGAGGATGAATAAGTTGAATAGATTGGAGCCGATCATATTTCCGACGGCGATGTCGGCATTGCCGATGGCGGCAGCTGAGAAACTGGTTGAAACTTCAGGCAGGGAAGTGGCACCCGCCAACAGCAGCGTACCTACCATCATACCGCCCATAGCTGTCTTTTCACTGATGACATCCGCATACTCCGACATTTTGATCGAAGCATAGACAGTTATGATGCCGGCTATTAAAAAATACACAAAAACCAATTAAATTTCCTCCTGTTCTGGTATGTATTCGCTCCACGTTAAGCGGAGCCGTTCGATCACTCTTCTTCAGGCTTCGCGGAATAAGTGGTGACGTACGAAGAACCTGCAAAAATATTGACCGGTTTTGAAGGCGGTGCGCCTTCAGGTTTGGAATGCGCTTTTGAAAAGGCCTGAGATTCCTTCCATTTTTCAAAGAAAGCGGGAGATTCCCATTCAGTCAAAACGACGTAGGTGTCGGAATCCAGCGGCCGAAGCACACGGAAAGCGACGTAACCCGGTTCATTTTCAATCGCCCCTGCGCGATTTTTGAAGCGGTGCTCAAAAATCGGGCGGCCTTCATCGGTTACCGGGATATTGTTGAAAACAAAAAAGCCTTTTTCTTTGAATTTGCCTGTACCATCCACTACTTCATATCTGCGCGGGGTTTGGAAGATGCTTTTGCCTTCGGTTTCGTGCAGGATCAAGGTGGTATTTTCCCCTTGCATCACGACCATTGTTTCTTCAGGATGCTTTTCACGCATTTTCTTCATATATTCATATGTTCCTGTAGTCATGAATAAATTCATCGATATCCCTCCTAAGTATATATTCAGTATAACTTTCCCTGAAAAAAAATACAGCAAATTCCCTTTGTCGATCTGGTGAATTCATTAACGTCTAATTTATGACATTTGCCCGCAGAATCTATACAATGGAAAACAGAGAGTCTATAGTATATACGGACATAAGAATGATATGCAGTGGACGATACATTTTGAAGGGATGTTTTTTGCAATGACTTTTAACGATACTTATCTAAAGGCGGCCAGAGGAGAAAAGACGGATCACGTGCCAGTCTGGTTCATGAGGCAGGCAGGCCGTTCCCAGCCGGAATACCGCAAGATCAAAGAAAAATACTCGCTGGAAGAGATAACGCACCAGCCTGAATTGTGTGCATACGTCACGAAATTGCCGGTCGACCAATACAATGTGGATGCAGCAATTCTTTACAAAGATATCGTGACTCCGCTGCCGGCAATCGGGGTGGACGTAAAAATCAAAGCGGGAATCGGTCCGGTGATCGACAATCCGATCCGCACAATGGAAGATATCAGCCGTCTTGGCCAGATCAATCCTGAACAGGATGTTGATTATGTCTTAAAAACGATCAAGTTATTGACGGAAGAACAATTGAATGTGCCGCTTATCGGATTTTCCGGGGCACCATTCACGCTCGCCAGCTATATGATCGAGGGCGGACCGTCAAAAAGCTATAACAAGACAAAAGCGATGATGGTATCACAGCCGCAAATGTGGTTTGCGTTGATGGACAAACTTGCTGATACTATTATTCCATATGTTAAAGCACAAATTAAAGCAGGAGCAAAAGCCATCCAGATTTTTGATTCGTGGGTCGGAGCCCTTAATGTTGAAGATTACCGGATTTTCATCAAACCGGTTATGGACCGTATTTTCGATGAACTTCGGACAGAAGGCGTGCCGATGACGATTTTCGGTGTTGGAGCAAGCCACCTGGCGAAAGAATGGCATGAATTGCCAGTCGATGTAGTTGGACTTGATTGGCGCTTGCCGATTTCAGAAGCCCGCTCAATGGGATTGACGAAATCATTGATGGGGAACTTCGATCCTTCTTATCTATTGGCTGATTGGCCGGTGATCGAGGAGCGAGCGAAAAAGATCCTTGATATGGGCTTGCAGGAGGATGGCTACATCTTCAATCTTGGGCACGGTGTATTCCCTGAAGTTAATCCGGACACATTAAAACGCCTTACTGCATTCGTACATGAATACAGTGCGGCATACAAAGCTCAAAACTAATCGACTATAAAATTTCAGAGGTGACTGATGATGAAAAAGACAATGGGTTTATTGGTAATGGCGTACGGTACGCCTTATAAAGAAGAAGATATCGAAAGATACTACACGCATATCCGCCACGGCCGCAAGCCAAGCGAAGAAAGTCTGGAAGATCTGCGCAGCCGCTACCAGGCGATCGGCGGACTTTCTCCGTTGGCGAAAATAACTGAAGACCAGGCGAATGCCTTATGCGATCGCCTGAACGCTGTACAGGATGATATCGAATTCAAGGTTTACCTTGGTTTAAAACACATCGAACCATTCGTTGAAGATGGCGTTGAAGCGATGAAAAAAGACGGCATCACAGAAGCGGTATCAATCGTGTTGGCGCCGCACTTCTCAACATTCTCCGTCAAATCCTACAATGGACGCGCAGCTGAAGCGGCGGAAAAAGCGGGCATCAGCCTGACTTCTGTGGAAAGCTGGTATACAGAACCGAAATTCATCCAATACTGGAGCGAAAAAGTCAGCGCGGCATTTGCTGACATGTCAGAAGAAGAACGCGCGAAATCATGCCTGATCGTTTCTGCGCATTCATTGCCTGAAAAAATTATCGCAAACGGCGACCCGTACCCGGATCAATTGAAAGAAACGGCTGATTTGATCGCGCAGGCTGCCGGAGTTGAAAACTACGAAGTGGGCTGGCAAAGCGCCGGGCAGACGCCTGAACCTTGGATTGGGCCGGATGTACAGGATCTGACTCGTGAATTGCACGATGAAAAAGGCTATTACTCATTTGTTTATACGCCAGTAGGTTTCGTGGCGGATCACCTGGAAGTTCTGTTTGACAATGATTATGAATGCAAAGTTGTCTGCGACGAAATCGGTGCAGCATACCGCCGTCCGGAAATGCCGAACGTTCAGCCATTGTTCATCGATGGCCTTGCTGATGTGGTCATGAAGAAATTGGCTGAGAAATAATCGTTTTATTTTTCAGGCCTGGAATATTGGGATTCGCGGGTGGATTTCCTGCAACCGGTGAATGAAATCTTGGAGGATCAAATCGAATGAAAAAAATTATGTGGACGGCAGTATTAGCCGCCGTATTATTGCTGGCTGCCTGTGGTGAAGAGGAAGATACATCCGGGGCTGGCATGAATGTAAACCCGATTGAAACTACTTTTAATTCACCTGGAACTGCTGAACCAGGATCGGAAATGACGCTTTCGGTGACAGTGGTGCAAGGGGAAGAATTAGTGGAAGATGCTGATGAAGTGGTGTATGAGGTCTGGGAGTCCGGCTATCGCAGCGACAGTCAAATGCTGACGGCTGAACATATTGGCGACGGTGTTTATGAAGCCGAAACGGTATTTGAAGAAGAGGGGCTTTATTTTGCTCAGGCGCATACTACTGCCCGTCGGCTTCACGTGATGCCCAAACTGGAGATTACAGTTGGTAACCCGGATCCTGAATCCATTGTTCCGGACGACAGCGATGATGCAGAAGGAATGGAAAAAATGGAAGACCATAGTGGTCATTGATACAGAAAATAATAGAAACTGCAAAAATGCAGGCGCTCAGGCGCCTGCATTTTTTGTTTATATATGAATTCAGAAGTTGATTCGCCTGACTTATTCAGTGCAGGAACTGCATTTAGTACCATAGCATTCGTGCTGTTCTTCGATTTGTTCCCCACAAGTTGCACATTGTTTCGGCGGCAGGTTCTTGAAAAATTCGACTACGTTTTCAATCATTCATCCCAGCTCCTTTTGTTATAGTACTGTGTTGATTAAACATAGTGTATTATAACAGTTTAGGGAAGTCAACTCTAAACCGTGAATAATTTTCAATAATCCGTTAAACTGAAATCAGGAAACAATTTAAAGGAGAGAGATTATGTATTTCGTAGACAATAAAGGAATAACCGATCCACGCATCAATCTGGCTATTGAAGAATATCTTTTGAAAAACATGGACGTCGAGAAAGATCCTTTCCTGCTGTTCTATATCAATGAACCTTCGATAATCATCGGGAAAAATCAGAATACGGCTGAGGAAATCAACACGGATTATGTTGATTCACACGGTATCCACGTAGTCCGCCGTCTGTCTGGGGGCGGAGCGGTATATCATGACCTTGGAAATTTGAATTACAGTTTCATCACAGTCGATGACGGGGAGAGCTTCCGTAATTTCCGTAAATTCACAGAGCCTGTAGTAAAAGCGCTGAACGGTTTAGGTGTTAACGCTGAATTGTCCGGCCGCAATGACCTGATGGCTGAAGGTCGCAAAATTTCAGGAAACGCCCAATTTTCCACAAGAGGGCGTATGTACAGCCATGGAACGCTGATGTTCGATACGAATGTGGATGAAGTCGTGTCGGCGCTTAAAGTCAGCAAGGAGAAAATTGAGTCGAAAGGCATCAAGTCGATACGCAGCCGTGTAGCGAATATTTCCGAGTTTCTTGAAAAACCGATGACCGTCATGGAATTCCGTTCCGCGATTCTCCACTCCATTTTCGAAGGTGAAGAAAACGTGAAAATGTGGGAACTGACGGATGAGGATTGGGAAGGCATCCACGCAATATCCCGCGAACGCTATGGCAATTGGGATTGGAACTACGGAAAATCACCGAAATTCAATGTGAAGCATTCCCATAGATTCCCTGTTGGTGGCATCGATGTGCGTCTGCAGGTCGAGAAAGGTTTAGTGGAAGACGCGAAAATCTTTGGCGACTTCTTCGGTGTGGGTGATGTTTCCGAACTTGAAACGGCTATTACTGGTGTGAAATACGAGCGCGCAGCTTTGGATGAGGCAATTGAGGGAATCGATATTCCGAAACTGCTTGGAGGCATCACAAAAGAAGAATTCCTGAAATTAATTTATTAAGAAATAATGAAGAGCCTGCTTTTAAGCAGGCTCTTTTGTTAGAATGGAAAGAAAAAGGAAAGGGGGATCTTTCATGCCGGCGCAACGAATATTTATTGTGGAAGATGATTTGAAAATAGCAGAGATGCTGGCGGAGACACTCCGGAAATATCATTACGAAGTGGAAACCGCCAAAGATTTCGACCGGATCCTGGAAGAGGCGGAAACATTCGATCCCCACTTGATTCTCCTGGACATCAATCTTCCTTCTTATGACGGCTATTACTGGTGCAGACAACTTCGAGTGACAACCACATGCCCAATTATTTTCATTTCTGCCCGCTCTGGCGAAATGGATCAGATTTTCGCATTGGAAAACGGCGGAGATGACTTTATAACGAAACCTTTCCATTATGAAATCGTCCTTGCAAAAATAAGGAGCCATCTCCGTAGAGCCTACGGAGAATATGCTTTGAAACAGGAAGAACGGACTGTGAAAGCAGGGCGCCTCACATTATATATGGAACGTATGGAACTGCATGTAAAAAACGAAGTGATCCCGCTGCAAAAGAAAGAAGCGACTGTGCTTGGGCTTCTGCTGGCCCAATATCCCAAAGTTGTTTCCAGAGAACAATTACTGGAAGAGCTCTGGGACGACCAGGCGTTTGTCGACGAAAATACCCTCAATGTGAATATGACACGAGTGCGCAAGAAGCTGGCTGATTACAAAGTGCAATCCATCATTGAAACTGTCAGGGGAGCGGGATATCGTATGTTGATCGATGAGGGGGAATTATAATGATTCGCCTTTTCCTCAAAGAACATGCGGCTTTTATGGTGTTTCAGGCGGTATTGGTAGCTTTTATCATGATCCTTTATTGGCTGGACGGATTTCGGAATTTGGATACAGCCATATATTCGTTCGTCATCAGCACGCTGCTTACTTCTGCGTTCCTCGGCGCGCGTTATATCAAGCGCTACCGCTATTATAAGAAGATTATTGAAACACCTGCCGCTATGGAACATATGCTGCAAAAAGAAGGCAGGTCGCCCGAGCAGATCCAGAACGATTTGTATCTTCAGAAATTATACAAAGTCTATCAGAATGAAGCCCAGGCTTTGTATGCCGCGCAGTCCAGGCATCTTCAATTCATGAATCAATGGGTGCATCAGATGAAAACGCCGATTTCTGTCATTCAGCTGCTTCTTCAAAATCCCGGCGAACTGGATAAAAGCAGTGTAGCCGAAGAAATTGATCGTCTGAAAGCCAGTCTGGATACGGTGCTGATGAATGCCCGGTTAGATACATTTGAGCAGGACATGCAGATTGAACAAGTGAACCTGCAATCCTTGGCAAGGGAAATCATTACGGAAAACAAGCGTCTGTTCATCTCCAAACAAGTTTATCCGGTAATTGAGGTGGATGAAAAATTCTTCGCTGCCACAGATCGTAAATGGATGAAATTCGTGTTTGGCCAGTTGATCACCAACGCTGTCAAATACACTTTCGAAAAAGATAAAAAAGTATATATTACTGCTTCCTGCCAGGAAAGCCACATTCACTTCTCCATCCGCGATGAAGGGATCGGGATACCGTCCACTGATTTGGCCAGAGTGACGAAAGCTTTCTTCACAGGAGAAAACGGCAGAAAAACTGCCGAATCCACTGGTATGGGACTGTACATTGCGAAGGAAGTCTGTAAAAGGCTTGGCCACGAACTGACGATCGAATCCGCAGTTGGCCAAGGAACAACGGTATCCATCCTCTTTTCAAATCAGGATACCGTTTCATAGGAGGATAAAAATGCCGTTAGTAAAAATTGATGACGTCACTAAAGTCTATGAAGGAAAAGTTACGCATCGCGCTATAAATCAATTGGGGTTTGAAGTGGAAAAAGGCGAGTTCCTGGCAATCATGGGACCGTCAGGCAGCGGCAAGACCACATTATTGAACTTGATTTCAACAATCGATGACCTTACTTCAGGCAATATTCTGATTGATGGCGTCAATCCGCATGAATTGGGCAAGAATGATCTGGCGCTTTTCCGCAGAAGAAAATTGGGTTTCGTATTCCAGGATTTCAACCTGCTGCAAATGCTGACGGTCGAAGAGAATCTGGTGCTGCCGCTGACGCTCGATTATATTCCGCAGGATAAGATGGCGACGAGGGTCATGAGCATTGCCGACCGGCTGAGCCTGAAGCCGATCCTCCATAAGGGGCCCAATGAGATTTCCGGGGGAGAAGCCCAGCGCACCGCGATAGGGCGCGCCATTATTCATCAGCCTGACTTGATCCTGGCGGATGAACCTACCGGCAACCTGGATTCCAAAGCTTCCCGAGAAGTGTTGGAGCTGCTGTCCGGCATTAATAAGGAAGAAGGCGCAACCATTATCATGGTGACCCATGATCCGATTGCAGCAAGCTATTGCAACCGGGTGCTCTTCATCAAAGACGGTGAATTTTTCAATGAAATATACAGTGATGAACGGCGCCAGACTTTCTATCAGCGCATCTTGAATGTCCTGTCTTTGTTGGGAGGCAATGTGAATGACCTTTCGGCAGCTCGCTTACCGTAATGTGCTGCGCAATTTAAGAAGCTACGCGGCCTTTTTTCTTGCCAGTGTCGTTTCTGTAATGGTGTTCTTTGTATACTCGATGTTCATCTTCCACCCTTTGTTCGAAGAAGAGGGCCTTGGGACGATGGCAGTGCGCGGGATGCTGATCGCGGAAATCGTCCTTTACATCTTCACCCTGTTTTTCCTTTTTTATTCGATGAGCGCATTTTTGCAGGCCCGATCGAAGGAGTTCGGCGTATTGGTGCATCTCGGAATGACCAAACGGCAATTAAGCAAGATGATCTTTTTTGAGATGATGATTCTCGGAAGTATTTCAACAGCTGCCGGAATCGCTTTCGGTTTCGCTTTTTCGAAATTCTTCTTTATGGTCGGCCGTGAAATCATGGAACTTGAATCGTTGCCGCTGTATCTCAGCTGGCAGCCTTTCCTGTTGACGATTGGCGCATTCGCCAGCCTGTTCATCATCATTTCATTTATCAGTGTGGGATTTATAAAGACAAAAAGGGTTTTGAATTTATTGCACGGCTATTGGCGAGTCGACGATATCGGAGAAAATTCCTTCGTCCTGTCCGCGGCCGGCATAATTTTTTTAGCGGTTTCCTATACGCTCGCCTCCATGGTGGATGACAGCACTGTATACACAATGGCTTTTATCATCCCGCCTTTGGCGACAGTTGGAACTTATCTTTTCTTTACACATTCAATCCACGCTTTACTTCATTTATATAAAAAGAATAAATCGGTTTTTTGGCATAAGACACGTCTTGTGTCGATCGCGGACACTTCGGTCAAATTGAAGGACAGCGCGCAAATGTTCTTCATCGTAACCATCGTATCGACAATCGCCTTCCTTACAGTGGGAACTCTTGCATCGTTCACTTCATATACCGGTGATTTCAGAGAGTCGAACCCCTTGAGTCTGATTTATATTTCTTTTGAAGAAAACGCGGAGGAAGAAGAACATATATCGTCATTGGCAAATCAGCTGGAGCAAAGAGGGCTGGCATATGATATCGCCCAATTGACGATCAAAAGACAGACCTCGGCCGCAAGCGGCAATGAAGTCGATATCCTGAAGGCTTCGGAATTTAACCGGTTGGCTTCCACGCTAGGGTATGAAGGGGTGGCTCCAGCAGAAGGAGAAGGGGTTTTTGTGCCCTATTCACAGGAATCGCTGGCGGCCTTGAATGAAACAGTGACTGAGACTGTGCTGCTTGAAAGCGGGGTGCCGCTTGTAATAGCATCCGCATATCCGCATATACTGTTTCCTAATCATACGCTGAACGCCAACAGCATCGTCGTCAATGACCAGGATTTTGACGGGATCGATGAACCGTTGCTTGGTTTCAGCGAGGACCAGTCCTCGTTCACCTATTACGCATTTCATGTGCCGGACTGGACTGCGACGCTAGGCATCGGCAGCTCACTGTCGGAAGAGATGGCCGCGGCGTTCGATACGGGTGATTTCAATCAGATTTCCTATTATTTTGAAAATCCGGGGGAAGACTACCGCTGGTTTAAATCCTCTTTTGCGCTGATGCTGTTTATCGGGGTTATGGTTGCTTTGGTCTTCTTGCTGGCTGCGGGAAGCTTCATCTATTTTAAGCTCTATACCGGCCTGGAAAGGGACAGGAAGCAATACGCCTTACTGGTCCGCCTGGGAATGACGGAAAAGGAATTGCTCAAAGTTGTCAACCGGCAATTGGTTCCCCAATTCTTCCTGCCATGGACAATTGCATTGCTGCACAGCAGCTTCGCATTCATTTCGCTGCAGGTGGTATGGGATGACTTTGCGGAACTTTCCATCCTTGGCGAGATGGCAATCGTGCTGGCGGGCTTCACAATCGTCCAATTGCTTTATTTTTATTTAATACGCTGGCGCTATATAACACATCTGCAGGCATCGTGATTTTCACGGTGTCTGTTGTATTGTCTGAAGATTTATTTTATAATGAAGAAAGTGACGATTATGAATGAGTATTCATTCAATACGAAAGAGGGATGGAGATAATGAATCTTGTTAAACGTGTTCACGAAATAGCTGGCCAAAATCCGGCAAAAGCGGCTTACCACTTTATGGGCAAAGATACTTCTTATGGGGAATTTGAACAGACAGTTGGGAAATTCGCCAACGCACTTGAGTCACTGGGGGTTAAAAAAGGGGACCATGTTGCCTTTCTTTTGAGCAACACACCTCATTTCCTGATTTCCTTATACGCGACTATGCGTCTTGGAGCTACTGCTGTGCCGATCAATCCAATTTACACGCCGGATGAAATCGCTTACATAGTCAATAACAGTGATGCGAATGTCGTCATCGCATTGGATGCTTTGCTGCCATTGGTGGAAAAAGCGCATATGGCGCTGCCGGCAGTGGAATCCTATATCATTTGCGAAACAGACCCGTCAGCAGCGGATAAGATGAAACAATTGCCTGATGCTGTGAAAGGCAAAGTCCATGCCTTCAGCAATCTGCTGTTCAACGCGTCATCAGTGACATTGCCGGTGGAAGTTGAAACCGACGATACTGCGGTGATTCTGTATACTTCCGGGACGACAGGCAAACCGAAAGGCGCCATGCTGACGCATGGCAACCTGTATTCCAATGCACGGGATGTCGGCGAATACCTGAGAATTTCATCAGCTGACCGCGTCATTGCCACGCTGCCGGTATTCCATGTTTTCGCGTTGACAGTGGTCGTGAATGCGCCGCTGATTCAGGGCGCTACAATCATCCTTGTACCGCGCTTTAATCCGAAAGATGTTTTCGATGCGATCAAAGCGACAAAAGCTACAGTATTTGCCGGCGTGCCGACAATGTACAATTTCATGTATCAATTCCCTGATGCCAAGCCGGCTGATTTTGAAACGATCCGCATGGCCATTTCCGGCGGATCCGCTTTGCCGGTTGCATTGCTCCACAATTTCGAGGACAAATTCAATGTGCGCATTTCAGAAGGCTATGGCCTGTCTGAAGCTTCACCTGTTACATGTTTCAACCCGATTGACCGTGAGCGCAAAGCAGGTTCAATCGGTACATCCATCGTGAATGTCGAAAACAAAGTCGTCAACGAACTTGGAGAAGAAGTGGCTGCTGGTGAAGTAGGCGAATTGATTGTCCGCGGACCAAACGTCATGAAAGGCTATTACAAAATGCCTGAAGAAACGAATGCGGCAATCAAAGACGGCTGGCTGTATACAGGCGACTTGGCTACAGTCGACGAAGAAGGGTATTTCTTCATCGTGGACCGTAAGAAAGATATGATCATCGTCGGCGGTTATAACGTTTATCCGCGCGAAGTCGAGGAAGTGCTGTTTGCACATCCAGGAGTTTCAGAAGCTGCTGTCGTCGGCTTGCCGGACGCGGATTTTGGTGAATCGATCAATGCGTACGTCGTATTGAAAGATCCGGTTCATACGACTGGCGAACTGCAGAAATATTGCTCTGAACACTTAGCGAAATACAAAGTGCCGAAAAACTTTGAGATCCTTGATGAACTGCCGAAAAACACAACAGGCAAAATTCTGCGCCGTTCATTGAAAGACCAGGCATTGAAACAGCGTTAAACAGAAATAATCACCCTCAGCAGAATATGCTGGGGGTTTTGTTTTACCGTCAAAGAAGAGCTGGCTCATTAATTTCGAAATACATTGAAAGTACTGACATTTTTCATTATAGTGGAAGAGTAAGTATTGCGAGAATCGAAATAGTTTCAAGGAGGAAACAATGTGGCTAAAAAAGCAGTGGAAGTGAAAGACTTAACGAAATTGATATCGGTAGCGGATCCGCATATATCGCCGGACGGAACTGAAGCGGTATTTGTGAAAACGCATATTGATGAAGAAGAAAATACATACATAACAAATCTTTGGCATGTGGACATTGTGAGTGGAGAATTGACCCAATGGACACATGGCAAGCAGCGTGTTTCTTCTCCGCAATGGTCGGAAGACGGCAAATCTGTGGCGTTCCTCTCTGACCGCAACGAGAAAAACCAATTGTATGTCCTGTCCGCAAAAGGCGGGGAAGCACGCGAGCTGACTGATTTTGAAAAAGGCGTCAACAGTTTCCGCTGGTCGCCGTGCAATAAGAAGATCTGGTTCAACGCCATGGTGAAGGAAGGGAAGACGTTCACGGACAAGGAAGAAAAAGAAGAAAAGAAACATCCGGAGCCATACGTTGTTGATAAAATGAAATACAAGATGGATGGCATGGGTTTATTGCCTAAAGATTTTCATCGGCATATCGGCGTCATCGACATCGAATCCCGTGAAGTGGAACAGATTACCGAAGGCACCTATCATCATGGGCTCGAAGCCGTTTCGCACGATGGCAGCAAGCTTGTCTATGGTGTGACCCGTGAAGAGAATCTGGATTTTGTGTTCCGCCAGCCTTTGTTCATCTATGATGTTGAGAGCAAAAAAGAAACAGCCCTTGTAGATGAAGAAGGCTATTTCGGCGAAGCTGTATTTTCGTATGACGACACACATATCGCTTATATCGGCAGCACTCGCCAATTTCAAAACGCGACACATACGGAACTTTATGTCCACACACTTGCGTCGAATACGACCATCTGTTTGACAGAAGGCATGGATGTCCCAGTCGGTGATTATGTCGTTGCGGATCATCAGCAGAGCGCAAACGCACCGGGCGTCATTTGGACAAAAGACGATCATCTGTATTTCCAGGTGTCGACCATGGGCGACGTGCGCTTGTATTTTGCATCGCTCGACGGCGCGGTTTATCCGGCTTCACCGGACATGGAGCACGTTTATGGCTACGATGTGGCTCGCGGCGGTGACTTCGCGCTGGCGACAATTTCCAATCCTGTTGAGCCGGGTGAATTGTATCAATTGACCATTGCAACAGGTGAACGTAAAGCTTTGACTCATTTCAATAAAGCATATTTGGATGAAACAGAATTGGTCGCCCCGGAACTGATCATCGCCAATGGCGCTAAAGATTGGGGAGTCCATGGCTGGCTGATGAAGCCCCATGGATTCAAGGATGGGGAGAAATATCCGCTTGTGGTCAATATCCACGGCGGCCCTCATGCTATGTATGCCAATTCTTTCTTCCATGAAATGCAATTGCTTGCAGCCCGCGGCTTCGGTGTATTGTTCATCAACCCCCGTGGCAGCCATGGCTACAGCCAGGAATTTGTCGATGCGGTGCGCGGAGATTACGGCGGCGGAGATTACGAAGATATTATGAAATCTCTCGACGGTGCCATCGAAGCCAACGACTGGATCGACACAGACCGTCTAGGGGTTACAGGCGGAAGCTACGGCGGATTCATGACCAACTGGATAGTGGGACATAACAACCGCTTCAAGGCAGCTGTTACACAGCGCTCCATTTCCAACTGGATTTCCTTCTTCGGTGTGTCCGATATCGGCTATTATTTCTCGGAATGGCAGATGCAAGCGGACATGACGGATGTGGATAAGCTATGGCAGCATTCTCCTTTGAAATATGCGAAGGATGTGGAAACGCCATTGTTGATCTTGCATTCGGAAAATGATTACCGCTGCCCGATCGAACAGGCGGAGCAATTATACATCACCCTGAAGAGTATGGGGAAAGAAACGGAATTCGTCCGTTTCCCGGAAGCTGACCATAACCTGTCCCGCACAGGCAAGCCGAACTTGCGCTTTGCCCGCCTGGAGCAGATTGCCGGCTGGATGGAAAAGTATTTGTAATAAAATAATAAAAAATGGAAAGAGGCCATCTGACTATCAGATGGCCTCTTTCCATTTATCAGTGATTTTATTTCCCTTTAAACACCGGTTTGCGCTTTTCACCGAAAGCAAGCAATGCTTCGACGCGGTCTTCTGTTGGAATCGTCAATTCGTATGCTTTCCTTTCAATATGCAACCCCGTTTGCAGGTCAGCGTTCATCCCGTTTTTTATAGCGAATTTCGCTTGCTGCAGGGCAATCGGTCCGTTTGCCAGCATCGAGTCGGCAAATTCACCGGTTACTTTAGCGAGTTCCTCAAATGGCGCTATACGCGTAACAAGTCCGTAATCGAGCGCTTCAGCCGGTTTCAGGCGGCGTGCAGTCAATATCAGTTCCATCGCTTTCGATTCGCCGATCAGCCTCGGCAGGCGCTGCGTTCCGCCGGCGCCGGGTATAATGGCGAGGCTGGTTTCAGTCAGGCCAAGCAGCGTATTGTCCGCGGCAATGCGGAAATCACAGGCCAGCGCCAATTCCATGCCGCCGCCGAATGCAAAGCCGTTGATCATGGCGATGGTGGGCTGCGGAAGATTTTCAATAGTAGAGAAAACTTCGCCGATTTTGTAGATATTGCGTTTAACGTGCTGATCCGTCAACGTTTTCCGTTCTTTTAAATCCGCGCCGACACTGAACGCCTTTTCACCGGCTCCGGTAAAGACGACTACACGGATATCAGGATTGATGCGGATTGCTTCGACCACCTGGCCAAGTTCATTCAGCATATCATAATTAAATGCGTTCATCGCATCCGGTCGATTCAATGTGATAAAAGCCAGATTTCCTTTTTGTTCGTAATGGATTGTTTCCATCTCCATCCCCCTTTTTCTAATTGCCATCCATATAAAAACATACCACTTTTTGGACTATTCCGCCATCAGTCCCTATAATGAACTCAAGGAGGGACCCCGCTTATGAATCAGATTACATTTATACGTGTTTATCGAATAGTTTTTATGGCTGTAAAATTCTTTATGCGGGCTACGTTCTTCCAAAAACGCCACCGCGGCAATTGGAATCCGCTTGTTGAAGAAAAATGGAACAAACTTGTTACCGGCATGGCTAAGGAATATAAAATCCTTGCTCTTCAGCTTGGTGGATTGATGATTAAACTTGGACAATTCCTGTCGACCCGGGCAGATATTATGCCGCCGAGTTTCTTAGCAGAACTGGAAGGGCTTACCGACCGTGTGCCATCAGTGGAACGGGAAAAAATCGTCGCCGTTCTCGAATCGGAATGGAATACGCCCCATACTACTTATCTGACGCATCTGTCTAAAGAGGCAATCGCTTCCGCTTCAATCGGGGAAGTGTATAAGGGCATTCTGAAAGACGGGACTGAGGTGGCGATAAAAGTGCAGCGTCCCGGGACTGGCCGCATTTTGCGCGCTGATTTTCAGGCGGTGCGCATTGTGATCTGGATGGCGAAAAGGTTCACCGGTTTTACAAAACAAGTCGATTTCACGAAATTATACTTAGAAATGACAGAGACCATCGGCGCTGAATTGAACTTCCAGCAGGAATTGCAAAATGGCCGGAACTTCGCGGAACGTTTCGATGAAATGGACGGCATCGAGTTCCCGCGTTATTTTGATGAGCTGTCCACCCGCCACGTTCTGGTCATGGATTGGATCGAAGGCGCGCGTATCACAGACCTGGCGTTCATCGAAAAGAATGATTTGGATCGTTTTGAAATCTCTGAGCGTTTGTTCATCCTGTTTTTGGAACAGGTGCTTTACGGTGGGCAATTCCATGCCGATCCGCATGGCGGAAATATCTTATTGAAGAAAGACGGCACCATCGTATTGATTGATTTCGGCATGACCGGAGTTATCCGGAAATCCGATTCCCAGTCGGTCCTGCGTATAGCCGAAGGCATCATTTTCAAAAATTATGATCAGGTTTTGGATGGGCTGGAAGAACTTCGTTTCCTGTTGCCTCATGCTGACCGGGAAGTTTTGAAGGATACGATCTCCCGGCTCGTCACTGCTTACGAATCTAATGAATTAATGGAGATGGACAGCTTTGTCGTGGAGAGGCTGTTGCAGGATCTTCAAAAGATTGTCCGTACGCAGCCGGTGCAGCTTCCATCCGAATTCGCCTTTTTCGGCCGCGCAGTTTCAATTTTTGTCGGTGTTCTGCATGTATTGAATCCAAAAGTGGATTTGATGGCGCTGGCCCGCCCGCGGATTTTGGAATGGGCCTCGTCACAGAAGGAAGGGGAGAAGGTCTTTGGGAGAGGGGATGTCTTACGCTGGCTGCTCAATTCGACTGGCCCGCTCCGTGTATTCCCTCAGAAAGTCATCAATTATCTCGAAGAACCGGAACGGATGCGTAATTATCTTGAAAATCGTGACGGGCGTATGCGGGAATATCGGCGTGATCTTCAAAGCCGGATGTTTGCCGGCATCTTCAGTATCCTGTCATTCACGGGGATTTCCATTTCTGTGTGGTTTTCGCATGAACCTTATTTATGGGTTTCTTCCGGAGCCTTTATAGCATCTTTGATTGTCTATCGTTCCATAAAATAAAACCTCCGCGCATGCTGCGCGGAGGTTTTTTATGTTTAGCGTATTGCAATTCCGGAAATAGAGAGTACAATTAGTTATAAGAACAAGTGTTCTGTTTCAGGTGTTTGATATTAAAGCCACATAGCAGTGGTCTGTACATTAAGGCTAATTCGTGAAGGTGGTGAGGATATGCCTCTGATTCCGCAGGAAGAAATCATCCATTTTGAAAACATGATTTATCTGCCCATGGTGCTGATTGTTCTGGAACGCGACAGGACTTTATTTGAAAATGGCTCCTTTAAACTCAAGCGGCCCTACCTGGAATTGGTGGAAGGAGCTATCAGCCAGGTTCAGAAGGAATTGAAAGAAACTAAAATACATATGCGGAAGCGCCAGATGAAAGTGATGCGCGGCGCAGGAGATGATACTTTCACCGAATATGTATTTTATCATGGCGGGTATGAGGATCATCGGCGTTACCTGAATCTGCGCCTCCGCAACCGGGTGGAAGAATTGATACGCATTTATTTATCAATGGCCGAAATGAAAGTTTAGTCGGAAGGATGCCGGGTCCGGATCGGCATCGGACGCTTAGTGACGTAGGTCAGCTGCTGCTTATGCTGATTCTGCGCCTTTTTAAAATACCGCCGTAAAGATCCGGCGAACGAATGCTGGTTTCGAAGAGCCATGGGTGAAACATTCAAACAGACGGACTGGCCGTTTCCAAGATAGACGACGCTGCCGCCGCGATCATCGCTTTCAATCAGATCAATGGCATCATAATTGAACCAAACCGAAACTTTGTTTTTGGGTGAGTGCGTGGGAAAGAATATTAAAGGGTTCCCGTAGTATTCCCCAATGATGATGGGTGGCTTGTGCTTTACTCCTACAGCTTTTTGGGCGTATAAAGTAGCGCTTCCAAGGGAGCCGCGATAAAAAGAGCAAGAACCCGTGATTGTCTTATAAGCAGTTTGTTCCACCAGGAATTCACTGCGGTCTTCGATTACCCGCGTCACCAGGCGTGAACCATCCATATGTGGAATCAGCGCATATGTATTATTACAAACTGTGTAGGAAAAGGGATTATAAATCTTTCGGCCCATGCTAAAACACCCCCAAAATTTACTTTACTCTACCTATTATAATAAAAATTGGAAAATATACAATCTTTTTAATTTTTAAAAATAGGATATATTTTTTATCGTTGGAATTTTCTAAATAATTATTGTTCTTTTTTTATTTATCATGTATACTAATGAAAAGCATTCGGGGTGAGGTAGAATGGAAAACTATTATTCTTATGCTGATTTCATGAAAGCAATGGCGCAAACAAAAAAAATTTCTGAAGCGGAAAAACTGCTGAACGAGATTTATCTCGATCTTTTCCTCAAGCATGTACACCGCTCGCAGCAGGAAGAACAACTCATGAATCTGATAGATGAAGCCCTGGACACTAATGACCGCAATGCATTCAATCGATACAGCCAGCAATTGCAGGCTTTGAAATGTGAAGAATCTTAATGGAAAAAGAACCGCTCTCCGGAGTGGTTCTTTTTTGTTGGCCTGATTTAATTGCCTGAAAAACATACGTTCGCTTTTTGTTAGGGGAATTTTAGGGCATATGATAAAATAGAGGTATTGAAAAACGGGAGGACTATATAAATGAAACAGGAATTCAATTTGCAAGCTCCATACGAACCTGCCGGTGACCAGCCGCAAGCAATTGCAGAGCTGACGAAAGGAATTTACAACGGCAAGCGTTTCCAGACCTTGCTTGGTGCCACCGGTACTGGGAAGACGTATACGATGTCGAATGTTATTCAGCAAGTGAAAAAACCGACGCTGGTCATGGCCCATAACAAAACTTTGGCCGGGCAATTGTACAGCGAGTTCAAGGAATTTTTTCCGGACAATGCGGTTGAATACTTTGTCAGTTATTACGATTATTATCAGCCGGAAGCGTACGTGCCCCAATCGGATACTTATATAGAAAAAGATGCGAGCATCAATGACGAAATCGATAAGCTTCGCCACTCAGCCACATCTTCGCTGTTTGAACGCGATGATGTAATCGTCATTGCTTCGGTTTCATGCATTTACGGTTTGGGTTCCCCGAAAGAATACCGTGAACTCGTGGTGTCGCTGCGTAAAGGGATGGAAATTGAACGCAACCAGCTTTTGCGGAAACTTGTGGATGTCCAATATGAACGCAATGATATCAATTTCATCCGCGGTACATTCCGTGTGCGCGGAGACGTTGTTGAAATCTTCCCGGCATCGAGAGATGAGAGATGTTTGCGGGTGGAATTTTTCGGAGATGAAATTGACCGCATCCGGGAAGTGGATGCCCTGACAGGTGAAATCATCGGAGAGCGGGAACACGTCGCGATTTTCCCGGCGTCCCACTTCGTTACGCGGGAAGAGAAGATGGTGAAGGCCATTGAAAATATCGAAGCGGAATTGGAAGAACGCCTGAAAGAGATGCGTGCTGAGGACAAACTGTTGGAAGCGCAGCGCCTGGAGCAGCGTACACGCTACGATCTTGAAATGATGCGCGAAATGGGCTTTTGTTCAGGAATCGAAAACTATTCCCGCCACCTGACTTTGCGTCCTGCGGGTGCACAGCCCTATACATTGATCGATTATTTCCCGGATGATTTCCTCTTAGTGGTCGATGAAAGCCACGTTACATTGCCGCAGGTGCGCGGCATGTTCAATGGTGACCAGGCAAGGAAGAAAGTGCTGGTTGACCATGGTTTCCGTCTGCCTTCAGCAATGGATAACCGTCCGCTGACTTTTACCGAGTTCGAGGAGCATATCGACCAGGCGGTATTCGTTTCGGCAACACCGGGTCCTTATGAACTGGAGCATACACCGGAAATGGTCGAACAGATCATCCGTCCGACAGGTTTGCTGGATCCAACCATCGAAATCCGTCCAATTGAGGGACAGATTGATGATCTGATGGATGAAATCCGCCAGCGCTCGGAACGGGATGAGCGCGTACTGATTACCACATTGACGAAGAAGATGTCGGAAGACCTGACCGCTTATTTGAAAGAAGCGGGAGTCAAAGTGAATTATCTCCACTCCGAGATCAAAACACTGGAACGGATTGAAATCATCCGTGAATTGCGAATGGGTGTCTACGATGTATTGGTCGGCATCAACTTGCTGCGTGAAGGACTTGATATCCCGGAAGTGTCACTGGTGACGATTTTGGACGCGGACAAAGAAGGCTTCCTGCGTTCCGAGCGGTCGCTCATCCAGACGATGGGCCGAGCCGCGCGGAATGCAAACGGCCAGGTTATCATGTACGCTGATAAAATAACGGATTCAATGCAGAAAGCGATAGATGAAACAACGCGCCGGCGTACGATACAAGCGGCATATAATGAAGAACACGGCATCACGCCGATTACCATACAGAAGAAAATCCGGGATGTTATCCGGGCGACAGTGGCTTCGGAAGAAGCGGAGGAATATGTATCAAAAGCGACTTCAGGCAAAAAGCTCAACAAAGAAGACCGCCTGAAACTGATCGCTTTATTGGAAAGCGAAATGAAAGAAGCGGCAAAAGCGCTCGATTTCGAACGGGCAGCCGAGCTGCGTGATACTGTGCTTGAACTGAAAGCGGAAGGGTGAGCGGATTGAGAAACCAGGAGATAAAGATACAGGGCGCACGTGCGCACAACCTGAAAAACGTTGACATAACCATTCCTCGCGATAAATTGGTCGTTATGACGGGTTTATCGGGATCGGGGAAATCTTCACTTGCCTTTGATACGATCTATGCGGAAGGACAGCGTCGCTACGTAGAGTCGCTGTCTTCTTATGCACGTCAGTTTCTGGGGCAAATGGATAAACCGGACGTGGACCTGATTGAAGGTTTATCGCCGGCGATTTCAATCGACCAGAAAACGACCAGTAAAAATCCGCGTTCAACGGTGGCAACCGTCACGGAAATCTACGATTATATGCGCTTGATGTATGCCCGTGTAGGCAAGGCGATCTGCCCGAACCACGGCATCGAAATTTCTTCGCAGACCATCGAGCAAATGGTGGACCGGCTGGTCGTCTATCCGGAACGCACCAAAATGCAGATATTGGCTCCGCTTGTCTCAGGCAGAAAAGGGACGCACGCCAAGTTATTCGAAGACATCAAAAAACAGGGATATGTCCGTGTAAGGGTAAACGGCGAATTATTCGACCTTGACGATAATATTGAACTTGATAAAAATAAGAAACATTCAATTGAAGTTGTCATAGACCGCATCGTCATGAAGGAAGGCATCGCGCCACGTCTCAGTGATTCGCTTGAATCCGCTTTGCGTCTGAGTGATGGGCGCGTGCTGGTGGACGTGATGGAACAGGAGGAATTGCTGTTCAGCGAGCATCATGCCTGTCCGATCTGCGGATTCTCAATCGGTGAATTGGAACCCCGTATGTTTTCATTCAACTCCCCGTTCGGAGCCTGTCCGGAATGTGACGGACTCGGCCATAAACTGGAAGTTGATCCGGAACTCGTCGTGCCGGATTGGAGCCTGTCATTAAACGAGTATGCCATAGCACCATGGAAACCGAGCAGTTCCCAGTATTATCCGCAATTGCTGAAGGCATTATGCAAGCATTATAAAATTGATATGGATGTGCCGGTAAGTGAACTGCCGGAAGAACATATGAATCTGATTCTGCGCGGCTCGGGAAGTGAAAAAATCCGTTTCCGATATGAAAATGATTATGGGCAAATCCGGGATAACCATATCAATTTTGAAGGTGTCCTCTCGAATGTGGACCGCCGTTACCGCGAAACTTCATCTGATTATACACGCGAACAAATGGAAAAATATATGGCTGAGCAGCCTTGTCCGGCATGTACAGGCTACCGCTTGAAACCGGAATCGCTGGCAGTGAAAGTGAATGGGCTGCATATCGGGAAAGTTTCGGAATTCTCGATTGTCGAAGCGGATGATTTCTTCAAAAACCTGGAGCTGTCGGAAAAAGATATGCAGATTTCTTTATTGATTCTTCGGGAAATCAAAGAGCGGCTCGGCTTCCTGATCAATGTCGGACTCGATTACCTGACGTTGAACCGTGCTTCCGGGACGATGTCCGGCGGGGAAGCGCAGCGCATCCGCCTGGCGACGCAAATTGGCTCCCGCCTGTCAGGTGTCCTCTATATATTGGATGAACCATCAATCGGGCTTCATCAGCGTGATAACGACCGGCTCATCAATACGCTGAAAAATATGCGGGATATAGGCAATACATTGATAGTGGTCGAGCACGATGAAGACACGATGCTGGCAGCGGATTATCTGATCGATATCGGTCCAGGCGCAGGCGTGCATGGCGGTGAAATCATCGCCGCTGGAACTCCCGAGAAAGTGATGAAAAGCAGAAAGTCGCTTACCGGGCAATATTTAAGCGGCAAGAAATTCATACCGCTTCCCGCTGAACGCAGAAAACCGGACGGACGTTCCATATCGATCCGCGGCGCAAGCGAAAACAATCTTAAAAAAGTGGATGTCGACATACCGATCGGTGTATTTACGGCCGTGACCGGCGTATCTGGTTCCGGTAAAAGTACGCTGGTCAACGAAATCCTCTACAAGACGCTGGCGAGCAAGCTGAATAAAGCGAAAATCAAACCAGGCAAAACGGAATCGGTAAAAGGTTACGAACAGCTGGAAAAAGTCATCGACATCGACCAGTCGCCGATCGGACGCACGCCTCGTTCGAATCCCGCGACATATACAGGGGTTTTTGACGATATTCGTGATGTCTACGCCAAAACGAATGAAGCGAAAGTACGCGGCTACCAAAAAGGGCGATTCAGCTTCAACGTCAAGGGCGGTCGCTGTGAAGCTTGCCGCGGAGATGGTATTATTAAAATAGAAATGCACTTCCTGCCTGATGTGTACGTACCGTGTGAAGTATGCCACGGCAAACGTTATAACAGGGAAACGCTGGAAGTGAAGTATAAAGATAAGAGCATCGCGGATGTATTGGCGATGACCGTTGAGGATGCGTATTCGTTTTTCGAGAATGTACCGAAAATAAACCGCAAACTCAAAACAATCGTCGATGTCGGCCTTGGCTATGTTACGATGGGCCAACCGGCGACCACATTATCCGGCGGTGAAGCTCAGCGTGTGAAATTGGCGTCAGAACTCCACAAACGTTCAAACGGCAAATCATTCTATATTTTAGATGAGCCGACAACCGGATTGCATGCGGATGACATTTCCCGTTTGCTGAAAGTTCTGCAGAAATTGGTTGATAACGGAGATACTGTTCTGACGATCGAACACAATCTGGATGTCATCAAAACGGCCGACTATCTTATCGACCTTGGACCGGAAGGCGGCGACAAAGGCGGCACAATCCTGGCTACCGGTACTCCGGAAGAAATCACAGAAGTAGAAAGTTCATACACCGGCAAGTATTTGAAACCGATTCTTGAACGCGACCGGGCAAGAATGGAAGCGAAAGTCAATAAAGCAAGCAGCCGGAAAAAAGCAGCAAAATGAAACCTTTCCAGGCACCGAACGTATCAATAAATAAGAAATTATTTTTTATAAACGAACGATGAGGAGGCCGCACTAAATGCAAAGTGAAAAAGAACGCATATTGGATATGGTAGAGAATGGCACAATTTCGGCACGTGAAGCAGTCGAGTTATTGAAAGCGATTGACGGTGGAGGAGCTTCCGGCAGAGATTCCTCTTATGGCCGGGAAGATTATGGCCGCCGGGAAAAACGCGGAAAACGCGGATTCTTCAGACCTGAAGATATGGTCAAGAAATTCTCTAAAGATTTTTCGAAGGATTTTTCAAAAAATGTCTCAAATGACATCAATCAGTTTGGCGACCGCATGATGCAATTCATGCAGACGTCCGTCGGCAAGTTGAAAACGATGGAATTCGATTCGCCTTTCGGTGAAGCGTATCAGTTTAACGAAACTTTTGCGGAAGAAGGCGCGGAAGTCAGCACGGTGATTGCGGATATTGCAAATGGCCAGCTGGAAATCTACCCTTCACAGGACGGCATGCTGCGCGCTGAATGCAGCGTAAAAGCATATCGCGCTGAATCCGAAGAACAGGCAAAACGTGATTTTCAGGATAAGTTTGTGTTTATAGCGGACGACAATAAGCTACGGATCATCAGTGAGCTGAAAACGACGCAAGTCAACGTTGTTCTGTATGTACCGGCGAAGCAATTCAATCAGATAACAGTCCGCCTGTTCAATGGCGGATTCTCGATGAAACGCATTGACGCCTCTTTATTGAAAGTGAAAACGGCGAACGGCAAAATCGAACTGAAGAACGGCGAGTTTGATGATGCGGAACTAGAAACTGCGAATGGCGCAATCCAAGTTCAGGACGTTAAAGGCAAGGTGCTTGAAACTGAAACCTTGAACGGCCGGATTTATGTGGATGGCGATATCCAAACGATTGAAACGAAGTCGCTGAACGGCAATGTCGTAGTCACTTCCCGCTGTAAGGAAGCGCGGAAAGTGGAAGCGAAAACCCTTGCCGGCAATGTGGAATTGTATATTCCTTCCCATCTGCCGTTGAAGGGCCAAGTGTCATCCAACCTTGGGAAAATGGACGTGCTGTTATCAGACGTCGACCATACCCATGAGCAAGGGCAGTTCATGCAGAAAACGGTCCGTTTTTCTAAAGAAGACGGAGCGGCGACAGCAGCGCCAATGCTCGTCTACGGTGAAACGAAAACAGGATCTGTTTTGGTGCGCTATCTGACAGTCGAATAAAACAGGAAAAAGCGGGCGCATCCAATGCGTCCGCTTTTTCCTGTTCAATTAATTCATCAAAATATGAACATGATTATGCCGATGACAATAATAAAAGTGATGAGGATTGCAATACCTGCCAGGGTCATCAATACCCCAAACCCGCGCCAGCTCGAAAATCCATGAACCACTCCGATGGCTTTTGATGAAATGACGATGGTCCAAATGGAAGCGGCAGCTGTGAGCAAGGTTAAGAATAAGTAGGCTCCCAGTGGAATGGAAGTAATACTGAAGGCTTCAGGCACCGAGAAAAATTGTTCGCCGAAAACTACTGCATAGATGACCAAAACAGGAACAACCACCACCTGCGGAATCAGCATGGGGCCGATGGCAATCGCCATATCCCTAAGTTTTCCGTGACCTCCGTATAATCTGCCAATACCCGTATACAACAAGGAGCTGATTCCAAGATTGAGCAGGCCGCTAAAAATCCCTGCAAGCACAATGCCGAATACCAATAAAACAGGGGACAGGTCCAGGAACCAACCGGAATCCCGCAAGGCGGTTATAACACCGCCGATTCCGGAAATACAGACCAGCAGGATTGAAAATCCGAGTTTATTCTGGTCGATAAGCTTTCTGATGGTTTCTTTTGGCTGTGTCCAGATTGATAACACAGGATTTGCGTTCATTTATATTCCCCCTAAGCTGCTGATTAATTGATTTACCCGTTAAACTCATTTATGTAAAATTGTACCATACGATCCGGAAGGAAAATAGGCAAAAAAGAAGAATTCCGCAAAAGGGAAACCAGTGAGCAGTCTGTCTGCTCACTGGTTTTCAGGTTTGAGGCGGATATAGATCCTGCAAAAAATGAATCGAACGGGTAATGAGCTTTTTCAGCACTTCCATATCGATGTCATCGACTTTATTGATATAGACGCAGGATTTACCCGAGGTATGCTTGCCGAAATCGTTTAATAGTGTTTGGCGTTCCTGATCGCCCGTTGCGAAATAAAGGCTGATTTTCGCCTTGCGGGGAGAAAAACCGACAAGTGGGGCATCTCCTTCATGACCGGAGGCATACATATAATGGTAGGAACCGAAACCGATAATACTGTCTCCCCACATTTTCGCTTCATAGCCTGAAGTTTGTTCAAATATCTCAAGCAGCCGGTATGCATCTTCCCGTTTTTTGGAACTGTCGACGCTTTCGATAAACTCAACAACATCCGCGTCCGTTTCTTTTGTTTTTTGCTCGTACACAGCCATCCCTCTTTTCGATTTGAATTTAAAAAACTTAAGATTCTGTCACTTACAGTTTAGCAGATTTGGATTGTATATATACAGAAAGAACGGGAAAAGGGGCACGTTTGCTTTAATTTCAATATTTCCATGTTAAAATAATATCATTAATGCATGAAAACAAAGGGAACCCGTGATGTATCGGAATTCTCATAGAGAAGAAATGAGGGGAAAAGATGGGCCAGGTTACAACTAAACAAGTAATGGAAACTTTCGATTTGAAGTTGATCAGCGGCGAAGAAGGCATTGGCCGCCATATAGCAATCAGCGATATCTCACGGCCGGGTCTTGAAATGGCGGGTTATTTTACACATTATCCTGCCAACCGGGTGCAATTGCTCGGGAAAACTGAATTATCGTTTTTCGCGATGCTGGATGCTGCAGACCGGAAAGACCGGATGATGAAACTATGCACCGATGATACACCGGCGATTATCGTTTCCCATGATGAGAAAGTACCGCAGGAATTGATCGACGCGTCTTCCAAAAGGCATGTGCCGGTCATGAGCACGAAAATGTCGACAACCAGATTTTCAAGTCTTTTGACCAATTATCTGGAAAGCCAATTGGCGCCTACAACCGCAGTCCATGGGGTGCTGGTGGATATTTATGGTGTCGGGGTATTGATCACTGGCAAAAGCGGAGTCGGTAAAAGTGAAACCGCGCTGGAACTCGTTAAAAAAGGGCATCGCCTGGTAGCCGATGATTGCGTCGAAATTCACCAGGAAGGCGAAAATACGCTTGTCGGCCATCCGCCGAAATTGATCGAGCACCTGCTGGAAATCCGGGGTGTCGGCATCATTGATATTATGACTTTATTCGGCGCAAGCGCAGTCCGCACTTTCAAGCGGATTTCACTGGTCATTGACCTGGAACTTTGGGATGCGGAAAAAACTTATGACCGTTTAGGATTAGAGGAAGAAAAAATGCGCATCATCGATACGGATTTGACGAAGCTTACTATTCCTGTCCGTCCGGGACGGAACTTATCGGTTATAATCGAAGTTGCTGCGATGAATTACCGTCTGAAACGGATGGGCGTCAATGCAGCCGAAGAATTTTCAAAACGCCTGGACGATGTAATTTCGATGGATACAAATTAATGGAATGGGTAGGTGCGGCTAATGTTTTCAGTTTTAGGGTCGATTGATCCCGTTGCGTTCAGCTTGGGGCCAATCAGTGTACATTGGTATGGTGTAATCATCGCTACCGGTATCGTCATCGCATTTTTAGTGGGACAGCGAGAAATGGTCAAGCGCGGAATGCATCCGGAATTTCTGACGGATCTGCTGATTTGGGCAGTGCCTTTGGCGATAGTCGGAGCGAGAATTTATTATGTAATATTTGAATGGGATAGCTATAAAGACAATCCCGGAGAAATCATAGCGATATGGAATGGTGGGCTGGCGATTCACGGAGCTTTGATCATGTCGGTCATAGTCGCATATATTTTTACGAAGAAACGCAATACACCGTTTTTGAAAGTGGCGGATATTTTGGCGCCGAGCATCCTGATTGGACAGGCAATTGGCCGCTGGGGAAATTTCATCAATCAGGAAGCGCACGGCGGCGAAGTTTCAAGAGCATTTCTTGAAAACCTCTTTATACCGGATTGGATCATCAATCATATGTACATAGATGGAGCCTATTATCACCCGACATTCCTTTATGAATCTTTGTGGAGCTTTGTCGGCATCATCATTCTGTTATTGTTGCGCCGGGCCAATCTTGTCCGCGGGGAAATGTTTTTCTTCTATATGATATGGTATTCTGTCGGCCGTTACTTCATCGAGGGAATGCGTACAGACAGCCTTTATGTATTTGGGATAGAAGGGTTAAGAACAGCGCAGCTCGTATCCATTCTAGCTATTATCATTGCAGTCGTGCTGATCATCTATCGCAGAGTAACGCTTAAAAATCCGCCAAGATATCTGGACGAACCGGCGGAACCAAAAAAGAAATCAAACAAGAAGCCGAAAAAGAAATAAAGACTCAACTCAACTTGCCGAACAGAAAGAAGAGATAAACGAATGTCGACTTTGAAAAATGGCCTGCTGGCAGGCTTGAAAACAACATGGGCATTGGGGAAAATCATTTTTCCGATAACACTTTTAGTGACAATGCTCCAATTTACACCGGTTTTGCCGTTCATCGTCGATTTGGTCGCGCCGTTCATGAGCATATTCGGATTAAGCGGCGACGCGGCGATTCCTTTGGTATTGGGCAATGCGTTAAACCTGTATGCGGGAATCGCGGGTATTTTGTCGCTTGAACTGACAGTGAAGGAAGTGTTCATCCTTGCGGTCATGCTGTCCTTTTCCCATAATATGTTCATTGAAACCGGAGTGGCTTTGAAGGTTGGCGTGAAGCTGTGGGTGGTGCTGGTAGTCCGTTTCGGGCTTGCGGCGCTTTCCGGCATCATCATCAATCTGGTATGGCCAGGCGGCGGTGAAATCGCGCAATACGGTTTTACGCCAGAAGCGGCTGCTGCACCTGAAGGCTGGCTTGCTATTTTCTTATTAGGATTGGAGAAAGCCGGATTCGGCGTCCTGCAGCTGGCGATTATCGTAATTCCGCTGATGCTTGCAATTCAAATTTTAAAAGATACGAAATACCTTAACCGTATTTCCGATATGATGGGGCCGCTCACCCGGCTGCTTGGCGTTCAGAAGAACACTTCTTTGACACTGGCGTCTGGTCTGATTTTTGGACTTGCGATGGGGGCGGGTGTCATGATCCAGGCGGTTCAGGAAGACGGAGTCAGTAAAAAAGACGCGACGCTGGCCTTTATCTTTCTGGTTGCCTGCCATGCGATTGTAGAGGATACACTGATCTTCATCCCGCTCGGCATCCCGATTTGGCCGCTGCTCGCGATACGTGTTGTTACCGCGCTTGCTTTGACGATTTTTGTATCTTATCTGTGGCGCAAAGCTGAAGAAAACCGGAAGGAAGTGTTTTCTGCATGACGAAAAATATAACGACTTTATTATTTGATTTTGATGGGACATTATTGAATACGAATGAATTGATCATCCATACATTTTCAACTGTTCTGGATAAGCATTTTCCGAACAGCTATGGCAGAGAAGACATTCTTCAATTTATCGGACCATCTTTGAAACAGACATTTGAAACGATTGCGCCTTCCAGAACCGAGGAACTGATCAAAGAATACCGCGAATTGAATCTGGCGCTTCATGATGAAATGGTTTCTGTCTACGACGGAGTTGAAGAAACGCTTTACCTTCTGAAGAACAGAGGATTGAAGATGGCGATAGTTTCAACAAAGAAAAGAGATACCATCCTCCATGGGCTCCGCCTTATGGGTGTATCGGAATTATTTGATACGGTCATCAGCCTGGACGACGTAGAAAATCCGAAGCCGGATCCAGAGCCGATTTTGAAAGCCTTGAAGGAATTGTCGTCAAGTACGGGCGAATCCCTGATGATCGGAGATAATTCCCATGATATAGAAGGCGGTAAAAATGCGGGAGTCCGGACTGCCGGAGTAGCCTGGTCAGCTAAAGGCGAGGATTTCCTTGCCTCTTTCAACCCTGACTTTATGCTGCAGCATATCAGTGATCTTCTTGAACTGGTGAAAGAGGAATCGGCATGAGAAGGACCGAGCGGCATTTCGTGACCGGTCCGAATTCACTTTGGCATGTGTATAAAACTGTGCCGTTTTGGAAAGTCGCCAAAAATTTCGTCGTTATCCAAATGGCTCGCTACACACCGTTCCTGCCAATGAAAAACTGGCTGTATAAGAATTTTCTCGGCATGAAAGTAGGGGAGCATTCATCATTTGCGTTAATGGTGATGTTGGATGTCATGTTCCCGGAACGCATTTCTGTCGGCAGAAATTCAGTGATTGGCTATAACACCACGATTCTTGCACATGAATATTTGATCGAAGAATACCGTCTGGGTGATGTCATAATCGGTGACCGCGTCATGATTGGTGCTAACAGCACAATTCTGCCAGGCATCACGATAGGTGACGGAGCAATTGTTTCCGCCGCCACACTTGTCCACAAGGATGTTCCAGCCGGAGCGTTTGTCGGAGGCAATCCGATGCAAATCATTTACACAGCAGAACAGATGGCAGAACGCGAGGAAAAATCCCGGGAGCAGTAGCTCTTGGGATTTTTTCTTTTGTATAAAATTAAAAGTGAAAACCGATATTACGCAAAACAGCTCCGCTTTCCTGGGGGCTTGCGCTGAGCTAACTCGTGCTCGTTACCCTTCGCCCGAGTGGATCTCAGCACTTCGCTCGAAACGGAGTTGGAAAGCCAACTCCGTTTCTATTCCTCTGGGAGTCTGCGCTGTTTTGCTCCATATCTCAGATCACTTTCTATTAAGATATTATTTAAGTTTGTTTTTATATAAATAAACAGATAATAGATTTCTAAAGTGAAACAGAATGAAGTGATAGACGGTGAAGGGCAAAGATGTGCTCTTGCATCGCTTCGCTGCTTCGTCACAAAGACTTGTCCTCGCAACAAGCTTCAGCAAATGTCTTTCCTGCGGGAAATAGAGTGAGTGTGAGACCCCAGAGGGAAGGTTTGACCGAACAGCATTCGGTCGAACCTTTGCGACGAAGCGTGGAACGCTGCAACGGTTTTTCATGTCTCGAAGCTAGCGTAGCGATGCAGAGACTGGAGCATACGGTTTTCGAAGCGACCGAGGAGGCTCAGGCCCGCTCCCCGCGGAAAGCATCCGTCTAGCGCGTAGTGGTTAGAGAAGTTGAATATTACTATATAAGTTGGAAATCCAGGAGCAATAGCTCCCGGGATTTTTTTGCCTTATTCTTGACCTTCTCCCATAATATGCGATAAAATAATAATTACTTTATTACATTAGCGAACTAAAGTAAAATATCCATAAATAGGAAGTGAATTTATGACAATCCAGATGTTCGAAAAGCCGCTGGGCATGCGCGATGATTTTCCTTCTATAGTAAAAAGGAAATCAAAGCTCAGCAAAGTTGGTATAAAGATAATGGAGCTATTCGGCTACGAGATGCTGCAGACACCGAGTTTGGAATATTACGAAACGATCGGCAAGATTTCGGCGATCGCTGACAATCAATTGTTCAAATTGCTGGATAACCAAGGCCAGACATTGGTGCTGCGTCCGGACATGACTTCACCGATTGCGCGCGTAGCGGCATCAAAATTACTGAAGGAAAAAATGCCGGTGCGACTCGGCTATTATTCAAATGTGTTCCGCGCGCAATTGAGGGAAGGCGGACGCCCTGCGGAATTCGAGCAGATGGGTGTCGAGCTGATCGGTGATGAATCGCTTTACGCCGATGCGGAAGTCATTCTTTTAGCGACAGAAATCCTGCGCGGTCTGAATGTCGAATCAGGGCGTATTGTTATCGGCCATACCCAATTGCTGCAGCAAGTATTGCGGGGATATGGGCTGGACGCTGCGCTGGCTGAGAAGCTGCGTGCTGAAATGGTGGCGAAAAACAAAGTCGCTTATGAAAATATGGTCGATAACCTGGTCGACGATGCGGCTGCGAAAAATTCGCTCAAACTGATTATGAATACGACGCGTCTCGAAGACTGGGAACAGTGGATCGATCAATCAGATGCGGTGCAGCAGTCGCTTTATGAGGACATGCGCAAATTGAAAACCTTATTGGACCGCAATGGTTTGGCGGATTTTGTAACTTACGACCTTTCATTTACGAGCCATATGACATATTACACCGGCATGGTTTTTGAAATCTACGGCGAAGGCAGCGGTTTTCCTCTGGGGAACGGCGGGCGTTATGATGGCTTGATGAAGCAATTCGGATTGCATGTCGGCGCTACCGGCTTTGGCCTGCGTGTCGACCGTTTGCTGGAAGCGATGCCGGCTGAACAGGAAAATGCGAAGCAAACCCTGATTTTATTTAATGAAGAAAATGAAGAAAATGCTCATACTGAAGCGAATAAACTAAGAGCAGCAGGTGAGAGAGTGACATTGCAATTCGCTCCTGCTGTTAAAGCCCAGGAAGAATTCAGTTCACTGTTCTCTAAAGTGGTTCGGATGGACGGTGAAGAAAATGGATAAACTGACAATTGCGATGCCGAAAGGACGCATATTTGAAGAAGCATATGAACTGTTGGTAAAGGCAGGCTTTGACTTGCCGGAGGAATTGGATGATTCCCGTAAATTGATTGTGGAAGCGCCAAACGAAGGTTTCCGGTTTATCCTGTCGAAGCCGATGGATGTGCCTGTTTATGTGGAACATGGTGTAGCCGATATCGGAATTGCCGGCAAAGATGTGATGCTTGAGCAGGCGAGGGATATTCATGAGCTGCTGGATCTCGAAATCAGCCGCTGCTATATCGCGACTGCGGGTTTGCCGGATACGAAAATGGATGAAATGACTCCGCGGATTGCTACGAAATATCCGGAGATCGCGTCACAATTTTTCAGAAGCCGGGGTGAGCAGGTGGAAATCATCGAGCTGAATGGTTCGATCGAGCTGGCGCCGATGATCGGTTTGGCGGAACGGATTGTCGATATAGTGTCGACAGGCAAAACTTTGAAAGAAAATGGACTCGTTGAATACGATAAAATTACAGACATCACTTCACGGCTTATTGCGAACCCGGTCAGCTACCGGCTGAAACAGACGAGGATCGATGAAATCGTGGAGCGTTTAAGAAAGTAGGCGTTAATATGAACATCACCCGATTGTCGTCCGCAGTTTCAATCAGAAGAACCGGCGGAAATGCCACAATGGAACAAATAGCGGCTGTAAAAGGGATCATCCAAGAGGTGAGGGACGAAGGTGACGCTGCGCTGCTCCGCTATGCTAAAAAATGGGACCAGGCGGACTTGAGCGATTTGCGTGTATCACAGGAAGAAATTGATCAAGCGGTAATCCGGTTTGATCCGCAATTATTCAGTGACCTGACAGAGGCTGCCGAAAATATTCGAGTTTATCATGAAAATCAGAAGCAGGAAGGATATAAAGTGACCCAGCCAAACGGTTCCTATATCGGGCAGCGTGTGACGGCCATCGAATCAGCCGGCTTATATGTCCCAGGCGGCACGGCAGCGTATCCTTCCTCGGTTCTGATGAATGTCATACCGGCTCAAGCGGCAGGCGTCCAAAGAATTGTGCTGATGTCACCTCCCGCAGCAGACGGTTCGCTGTCGGACGGTGTGTTAGCGGCAGCCCATATCCTGGGGGTCGATGAAATCTATAAATCCGGGGGAGCGCAAGCGATCGCAGCTCTTGCTTACGGTACAGAATCCATCGCGCCGGTCGATAAGATTACAGGCCCCGGCAATATTTTTGTGGCGCTGGCCAAAAGCGAAGTGAATGGAGACGTGGCGATCGATATGATTGCAGGTCCAAGTGAAATTGCCATCATCGCTGATGCAACGGCATACCCTGACGAAATTGCAGCAGATCTCTTGTCGCAGGCGGAGCATGATCCGATGGCGAGTGCAGTGTTGTTGACGACGGATGAAGCATTGGCTAAAGCAGTGTCTGATGAAGTGGAAAAGCAATTGGCAGAGTTGCCGAGGCAATCGATTGCCAGAGCTGCCATCGATGGATTCGGTGCGATTTATCTTGGTGAAACAATGGAAGAACTGATAGAGGCGGCCAATCAACTGGCACCTGAACATCTTGAAATCATGACGGCGAACGCAGTGGAAGACGCTGAAAAGATCAGGCATGCCGGAGCCATCTTCATCGGGCGCTATTCATCGGAGCCGATCGGCGATTATTTTGCCGGCACCAACCATGTGTTGCCGACCAACAGCACAGCGCGGTTCTCGAGCGCTTTATCAGTCTATGATTTTTTGAAGCGGACAAGCATCATCCATTACAGTGAGCAGGCGTGGCAGGACAATAAAGAGAAGATTGCGCGGCTGGCGAGGCTTGAAGGCTTGGAAGCCCATGCGAGGGCAGTGGAATCAAGGCAATGGAAAAAGGAGAATCGATTATGAGAAAAGCGGAATTGAAGCGCAATACAAATGAAACGAAAATAGATATCGCATTTTCAATTGACGGCGAAGGCAAGGCGGACATCGAGACGGGTGTACCGTTTATGGACCACATGCTGGATCTGTTCATCAAGCACGGTTTATTTGATGGGAGCATCAAGGCGGATGGCGATACGCACATTGATGACCACCATACGACTGAAGATATCGGAATTGTGCTGGGCCAGGCTGTCAGGGAAGCGCTTGGCGATAAAAAAGGCATACGCCGCTACGGCAACGCGTTTGTGCCGATGGACGACGCATTGGCGCACGTGGTCATCGACTGTTCGAACCGTCCGCACCTTGAGTTCAGAGGTGATATCCCGAATGAAAAAGTCGGCACTTTCGATACGGAACTGGTTTATGAATTCCTATGGAAATTTGCGCTTGAATCCCGCATGAATGTCCACGTCATCATCCATTACGGCAAGAACACGCATCATATTATCGAAGCTGTGTTCAAAGCGCTGGCACGCGCACTTGATGAAGCCACTTCAATAGACCCGAGGGTCAAAGGGGTGCCTTCGACAAAGGGGCTGCTGACATGATCATCGGCATCATCGATTACGGCATGGGCAATCTTTTCAGTGTCGAACAGGCATTGAAAAGACTCGATTGTACAGTCATTCTTTCCGATGACCCGGAAACGCTGCTGGAAGCGGAAGCGATTCTGCTGCCTGGTGTTGGGGCTTTTCCCGACGCGATGGAGCTGCTGGATTCGAAAGGTTTGTCGGAATTCATCCGTTCGCTGCCTGAAAAGGGCATACCGCTGCTCGGAATTTGTCTGGGTATGCAATTACTATATGAAGACAGTTCGGAAGTTCGGCTGTCAAAAGGTCTTGGACTGCTTAAAGGCAAAGTCCGGCGTTTTGAAAAAGGAACTTACCGCATCCCGCATATGGGATGGAACCGGCTCGGATTTTCCCGAATGCCATTGTGGCTGAAAAGTCTTCAAGTCGATACGCATGTTTATTTCGTGCATTCATTCTATGTTACGGAAGCAGAGAAAACGGAAATTTTTGCGTCAGCCGAATACGGCAATATCGATGTTCCGGGAGTTGTCGGCAAGGGACTTGTGACCGGAATGCAATTTCATCCGGAAAAATCGGGGGATTTCGGCCATTATTTATTGGAGCAATGGATCGCGAATGTCAGGGGGAACAATAATGAGCAATTTTCAAATCTATCCGGCAATTGACCTGAGAGGCGGGAAATGTGTCCGCCTGTTCCAGGGCGATTACGGACAGGAAACAGTTTACGGTGATTCGCCTGTCGTGATGGCGAAGAAATTTGCGGAAGCGGGAGCGGAATGGCTGCATATGGTCGACCTGGACGGGGCAAAGGCGGGTCACCGCATCAATGATAAGTCCGTAATTGAAGCGGCGAAGCTGGGCTTGAAAGTGCAAGTTGGCGGCGGCATCCGTACAGCTGAAGATATCCGTTATTATCTGGATAACGGTATAGCCCGCGTCATTATCGGCAGTCTGGCAATCCGTGAACCGGAGCTGGTGGTTTCTTTCATCGAAGAATTTGGCGCAGACCGCATAGTCATCGGCATCGACGCGAAAGATGGGCTGGCAGCCACTGAAGGGTGGACGGAAACATCTGTGCAGCCGGCGGCAGAAGTCGCGCGTTTTTTTGTTTCGAAAGGGGCGCGCCATTTTATCTATACCGACATTGCGACTGATGGAACCCTGGCAGGACCGAATATCGAAGCCAATAAACAATTGGTTGAAGACGGTGCAGCGGAAGTCATCGTTTCGGGCGGCATCGGTACGATTGAAGATGTGAAGAATGTCAAAGCGGCGGCAAAAAGCAGTGCGGTTGCCGGAGTTATAATCGGAAAAGCGCTTTACGAAGAGCGGTTTTCACTGGAGGAGGCTTTGTCATGCTGACGAAACGCATTATTCCCTGCCTTGATGTAAAAGAGGGGCGGGTGGTAAAAGGAGTCAGCTTCGTATCCTTGAGAGACGCGGGGGATCCGGTGGAACTCGCCAGATTCTACGACAAGCAAGGAGCCGATGAACTGACATTCCTCGATATCTCCGCTTCGCATGAAGGAAAAGAGACGATGGTCGAAGTCGTCAAAATAGTCGCCAGTGAACTGTCGATCCCCTTTACAGTTGGAGGCGGCATTCGTACGCTTGAAGATATCAAACGCATGCTCCGCGCTGGCGCTGACAAGGTTTCATTGAACACGGCCGCACTGGACCGTCCTGAATTGATCAAAGAAGGTGCCGACTTTTTCGGGTCGCAATGCATCGTCGTAGCAATTGATGCCAAGTGGAACGGTGAAGGGTGGGACGTCTATACCCACGGCGGCCGCAATAAAACCGGATGGGATGCCGTGGAATGGGCGAAACGGAGCGTTGAACTCGGCGCTGGTGAATTGCTGCTGACGAGTATGGACAAGGACGGATCGAAAGACGGATTCGATTTGGCGCTGACTGAGGCAGTGAGAAGCGCGGTGGAAGTTCCTGTCATCGCAAGCGGCGGCGCAGGAAACCGTGAGCATTTCAAAGAGGTTTTTGAGAAAGTGGATGCGGACGCGGCGCTTGCCGCATCGATCTTTCATTATAAAGAAACAAGCATCGCAGAAGTGAAAGACTACCTGCGCACAGAAGGAGTGAATGTCAGATGACTCAATTGAAATACGATCAGGACGGCTTAGTGCCGGTAATCATACAGGACAGCGGAACAAAACAGGTGCTGACTTTGGCGTACGCCAATCAGGAGGCGATCGAAAAGACGATGGAGAACGGCGAAACCTGGCTCTATTCCAGAAGCCGCAAAGAATTATGGAATAAAGGAGCGACGAGCGGCAATACACAAAAAGTCGTTTCGGTACAAGTGGATTGCGACGCTGATGCTGTTATCTATGAAGTGATTCCAAACGGACCTGCCTGCCATACAGGCGAGCAGTCATGCTTCAATGAAACGATTTATGGAGAAAGCAAAGCTGCGGCTGGAGACATGCTTGAAGAGCTGAAAGTGTTGATCCGCAACCGCCAGAGCGAAATGCCGGAAGGTGCCTATACGACTTATCTCTTTGAAGAAGGCGTTGATAAGATCTGCAAGAAAGTCGGTGAAGAAGCGGCGGAAGTGATCATCGCGGCGAAGAACCGGGACGCTGAAGAACTTTCGATGGAAACAGCCGATCTCTTCTATCACGTAATGGTCCTGCTTCAGGAACAGGGAGTGGATCTGGACAAGGTAATGGCTGTTTTAAAGGAGCGCCACCAGACAAAAACCACAAGTAAATAAGTGCCGGATATGCTATACTTAAAGGATATTAAAGGGAAGGACGATCACGGTCGATCCTATAACTTTTTCGGAGGCTTATTTTGGAGAATAAAAAGAAAAACAATCACGAGAATGTACTGTCATTCATTCCTACAGGTGAATATTACTATAAGAAAGCGCTCAAGGAATTGCAGCGCGACAATTACCCGAAAGCTCATAAGTATCTGCAGCGGGCCACGGAATTGAGCCCGGAAGATCCGCTGATCATGATGCAGTTTGGCATTGTACTGATGGAGATGCAGGAATTTGAACAGGCAATGGACGTATTGCGGACAGCCCGGGAGCTGGATCCGGAAGAAACGGACATCCTGTTTTTCCTGTCAGAAGTACATGCCCATATGGGTTTATTTTTGGATGCGCGGAAATATGCCAAACGTTATGTAGAAGCCGATGTCCAAGGAAAGTACGCTGAGGAAGCGATGGAAATCATCGATTTTGCCGAACAGGAAGATTGGCAGCTGCTGGACGATGAAGGTGAAGCTCAGGACAGTGAATACTTCTATCTCCAGGAAAAAGCGCGCCGTTTGATGGAGCAGGGGAATTTCACTGATGCAATCAAAATGCTGGAAGACCTGGTTGCAGACAAGCCGGATTTCTGGGGGGCGCATAATAATTTGGCGCTCGCCTATTTCTATATAGGGGAAACAGAAATGGCGAAGGCGCTGCTGCACGATGTATTGCGGAGAAATACCGGGAACTTGCATGCATTATGTAATTTGGCCGTCTTTCATTATTATGAGAAGAACGATGAATTGGATGATATATTGGACCTTCTTAAAAAAATCCAGCCGTATGTATTCGAACACCGCTACAAATTAGGGGCGACTTTTGCGCTTGTCGGCAAGTATAAAGAAGCTTACCGCTGGCTGAGAAGTTTGCAGAAAAGAGGATTTGACGGGGATCCGGCATTTTACTTCTGGCTGTCTCATGCCGCATACCATTCGAATCACGAAGACGTCGCCAGACAGGCCTGGAAACAACTGACCGCGATGGACCCTGGGAAAGAAGGATACGAACCTTGGCAGGAAAATGTGACGATGCCGCATTCGGATGCCTTGGAGCACGACCGGGATTATCTGATCGAGAAGCTGGACCATTCACATCGAAGCGAAAGATTATACGGGATGTTCCTGCTCGGCAAATCCTCACATAAACAGGAAATCATCGCCCATCCGAAATGGTTGAAGAGTGAACAGCCAACGCTGATCGAAACATTTATGCTCGGCTATGCTCTGGGACATCCATTCAAGGGGGATGAACCTGAAGAGCGGGCGTTTCTTCGGGCGATCCAAGCAACCGAAATCCTTTATGGAAATGAAGGGATGGTAACCCAGCAGGGATCATATGCTTTTCAAATGTGGTTTATGCTGGTCGATAACGCCTTCCAAAAAAATTATCCTTTTAAAAACCCTAATGCGCTGGCGGCTTCTGTGGATTATATGGTGAAATCCTCAAGAGACCAAAGCATTACTAAAAAGGCGACTGCTGAAAAGTACGGTATTTCAACAGCCACCCTGACAAAATACATTAATGAGATGATTGAATTTTTGCCTCTGTTTGAGTCATAGGCATAAAAGTTGATGCATCTGGCTGAATCTTATACGATTTAGCTATTGAATGTTAGGAGGACTTGACTATGACTGAAGCTGAAAAAATTTATGATGTAATTATCATCGGGGCCGGACCAGCTGGAATGACAGCGGCTGTATACACTTCCCGAGCCAACTTATCCACATTGATGATTGAGCGTGGAATCCCGGGCGGCCAAATGGCCAACACGGAAGAAATTGAGAACTATCCGGGTTTCGACCATATTCTTGGACCTGACTTATCGACAAAAATGTTTGACCATGCCAAAAAATTCGGCGCCGAATATGCTTATGGCGATGTAAAAGGCGTTGTTGACGGGGGAGAGTACAAAACCGTCACAGCCGGTTCCAAAGAATACAAAGCCAGAGCGGTCATCCTGACAACCGGTGCTGAATATAAAAAAATGGGCATTCCCGGCGAAACTGAACTGGGCGGCCGCGGCGTCAGCTATTGTGCTGTTTGTGATGGCGCATTCTTCAAGCAGAAAAACCTTATTGTAGTCGGTGGAGGGGATTCCGCAGTCGAAGAAGGTGTCTACCTGACCCGTTTCGCTGATAAAGTGACAATCGTCCACAGAAGAGATGAACTGCGCGCGCAGAAGATCCTTCAGGACCGCGCATTCGCTAATGATAAAATCGACTTTATCTGGAGCCATACTGTGAAGGAAATCAAAGGGGACAATGGCAAGGTTTCCGGCGTGACTCTAGTTTCCACAAAAGATGGCGAAGAAACAGAAAAAGAAATCGATGGCGTATTCATCTATATCGGAATGCTGCCTTTGACGAAACCGTTTGCGGATTTGGGCATTCTCAACGATGAAGGCTATGTAGTGACCAATGAAAAAATGGAAACTTCAGTTCCAGGCATCTACGCGGCAGGCGATCTTCGCGATAAAACATTGCGTCAAGTAGTGACTGCTACAGGTGATGGAAGTATCGCGGCACAGGCTGCACAGCATTATATCGAAGAATTGGTTGAAAAAATCGGTCAAAACGTTTAATTTAATGCTTTCTTAATGTAGCTGTAATACATTTGACATGTATAAGAGGTATAGTAAGAATAGTAAATTGACCCCCTTTTTATAGAAGTTTTGAAAGGCTGTTTTCCGAATCATCGGGAAGCAGCCTCTTTTTTTGTACCTATAAAAGCAAGTGAACAAAATGTAGTAAAGAAGCCAGTTTGTATAAACGCTTCGTCGCTTTGGAAAGGGAAAAGACTATGCTCCTGCGCACTGCTCGTCGCAAAGGCGGGCCATCTCCGTATGGCTCAGCTTAGCTCCTTCTCTGGAGTCAACTTCTCGACAAGAAACAGCAAGAGAGATTTCTTTGTGAGCCAGCGAATTACAGAACCACACTCGGGCGATGGCCCGAGTTAGCTTTGTGAGAAAACAACATTACAGAGAAGGGGCAGCTCTCGACTCTTCAATACTTATCTCTCATTCATTTTAAATTAAAAACTTAGATATGGAGCAAAACAGCGAAGACTCCCAGGTGAGCAGAAACGGAGTTGGCTTTCCAACTCCGTTTCGAGCGAAGTGCTGAGATCCACTCGAGCGAAGTGGAAAGAGCTCGAGTTAGCTCAGCGCGAGCCACCAGGAAAGCGGAGCTGTTTTGCGGAATATCGGTTTATATTTTTCATTCTCAACAAGCTAATGTGTATTCCTTTTCTTTTTTGTCCAGACTCCAGTGGCCCAGCTCTTCGGGTCATAAGCCACTCTGGCTCTGCGGCAAAAGACGCCGCTCCGCCAGATCGACTTATGCCTGTCAGAGCTAAACGGGCACTTCCGCTTTTCCTTTCTCCAGACTCCGGCGACCCAGCCCCTCGAGTCGCTTCGGTCTTGCCAGTAATGGCAAAGAACGCCATTACTTTCAAGTCCTCCAGCGCTTGTCGGGGCTAAACGGGTGCCGTCGCTTTTCTTTTTTTGCATGACACGCCAGGATAGTTGTATAATGGAGAAAGTTTATAATAGATACGGAGTGTCGAGTGTGCAGCGAATCGCAAATTTATTAGTTATAAAAAATGGCAAAGTCCTGTTATTGAAGAAACCCCGACGCGGTTGGTACGTTGCACCCGGCGGAAAGATGGAAGCCGGGGAGTCCGTGTATGAAGCGGCGATCCGGGAGTTTAAAGAAGAAACGAACGCAGAACCTTTGGACACGCATGTCAAAGGGATCTACACCATGATGATCGAAGATGAAGGAGAAGTGGTCGATGAATGGATGCTCTTTACGTTTGTCGCCCATGATTTAAGCGGAACCCCTTTTGTTGAAACAAGAGAAGGCATTCTGGAATGGCATCCGATTGAGAGCCTGGCGACATTGCCGATGGCGGAAGGCGACCGTACAAACCTTCTGTTCGCCGTCAGCAAGCCTGGTGTCCAATATGGAACCTTCCACTATACGATGGAATTTGAACTGCTGAAAGAAATGATACAAACTTCAACAGAAGAGGTGAACCGCTAATATGGACAATAAGACAGAAGAAACAGAATTGATCGTCATCACCGGAATGTCCGGTGCCGGCAAAACGGTGGCCATCCAAAGCTTTGAAGATCTTGGCTTTTTCACCATTGATAATCTGCCGCCGGCTTTGCTCCTGACATTCATCAAGTTGATGCGTGATTCGGGGAAATCGATGAAACGGGTTGCAGCTGTAATGGATCTTCGGGGAGGCGACTTTTTCGACAGCCTCGTTGATGCGATCGACAACCTGTCAAAAGAACCGAAAGTATCTGTCACCATCTTATTTTTGGATGCGGATAACCAGACGCTTGTAAGCCGCTATAAAGAGACCCGCCGTTCACACCCCCTATCGCCAGGCGGACTGGTACTGGGCGGCATCAAGAAAGAACGGGATATGCTGATTGACCTTCAAGGGCGAGCAAAATACATCTATAATACTTCGCAAATGAGCCCGCGTGAACTTAAAGAAAGAATCATTTCCGACTTCTCCACAAACACGAGCAACGTTTTTACGGTTAACGTCATTTCATTCGGGTTTAAACACGGTATCCCGATCGACGCCGATCTGGTTTTCGATGTCCGTTTCCTGCCGAACCCATATTATATTGAAGAGTTAAAGCCGTTGTCGGGCCTGGATGAACCGGTCTCGAGCTACGTGCTCCAATGGAATGAAACGCAGATGCTCATCGAGAAGTTAACCGATCTTCTGCAATTTATGATTCCCCGGTATAAAAACGAAGGCAAGGCGCAACTCGTCATTGCATTCGGATGCACCGGCGGCCAGCATCGTTCAGTCACCTTGGCGGAGTATTATGGAAAATTATTTGCTGAAAACAATAAAACCATCATTACTCACCGCGATGTCAAAACGAGAAGGGGCTGAATGCATGGAAAAGGAAACCCAAGGAAAAAAGCTTGTCATAATCGGCGGGGGAACCGGATTATCCACATTGCTTCGGGGACTTAAAAAGCTCCCGCTGGATTTGACTGCAATTGTTACAGTCGCAGATGATGGAGGAAGTTCAGGCAGGCTCCGCAATGACCTTAATATTCCTCCCCCTGGCGATATCCGGAATGTCATGGCTGCGTTATCTGACGCGGAACCATTAGTAGCGGAGATGTTCCAATACCGGTTCAGTAAATCCATCGACCTTGGAGGCCACTCACTCGGAAACCTTATGCTGGCAGCTTTGACGGATTTGACGGGTGATTTTTCGCATGCGGTAAGGGAAATGAGCCGTGTGTTGAGTGTCAATGGCACAGTCATACCGGCTGCAAATCAAATTGTCACGCTAAACGCGGAATTTGAGGACGGTACGATTGTCAGCGGAGAATCAAAGATTCCGGCTTATCTGCAGCCGATTAAACGTGTGTTCATCGAACCGGTCGATGTCAAAACACTGCCGGATACGATAACTGCCATCCGCCAGGCGGATATTATCGTTATTGGTCCGGGATCACTTTATACGAGCATACTTCCGAATTTATTGGTTAAGGATATAAAGAAAGAATTGCTGGCAGCGAAAGCCAAGAAAATCTATATCTGCAATCTGATGACACAGGCTGGAGAAACGTATATGTATTCAGCTTCGGATCATATACAGGCTTTGTATGATCACGTCGGTGAGCCTTTCCTGGACGCGGTGCTGTTGGATAAAGCGGAGATGCCATCCAATGTTGTGCAGCTTTATGAGCAGGAGCGGGCTAGGCCGGTAGCTTACGATGAAGAGCGCCTGGCAGAATTCGGGTTGGAAATTCACCGTGAGGACATTGCCAATATCTTTGAGAATGCGGTACGCCATGAACCGAGAAAAGTGGCTGAATGGCTTTTCCAATATGCTGGTGGCCAGATGAACGAAGAACCGAAACTCCGGTTTTTTTAAAGGGTTGAAAGGAGGGGAATGAATTGTCGTTCGCTTCGGAAACAAAAAAAGAAATGACGCAAATTGAAGTGGATGAATGCTGTGGCAAGGCTGAGTTATCGGCGTTGATACGGATGAATGGCACACTGTCGTTTTCGAGCAGGCAATTGAGCGTGGATATACAGACAGAGAATGCCGCGATTGCCCGCCGGATCTACACACTGTTGAAACGCTTCTACCCACCGTATCCAGTGGAATTGCTGGTACGGAAAAAGATGCGCCTCAAAAAGAATAACGTTTATATTTGCCGTATTCGGGACGGTTCCAAACACATACTCGAAGATCTGTTGATCATCACCGAAGGTTTTCAGTCCCAGCAGGAAATTGATAAGAAGCTGATCGAGAAGAATTGCTGTAAACGCGCATATTTACGCGGTGCTTTCTTGGCTGGAGGTTCCGTCAATAACCCGGAAACTTCATCCTATCATCTCGAAATATACTCATCTGACCGGGATCATGCGGATTCCCTTACAGAATTGATGAACTTTTTCCATTTGAACAGTAAAACGATCGAACGGAAAAAAGGCTTTGTCACTTATCTGAAAGAAGCTGAAAAAATCTCTGATTTCCTCAGCATTGCCGGAGCGCATTCAGCTTTATTGAAATTCGAGGATGTACGGATTATCAGAGACATGAGGAACAGCGTTAACCGGCTGGTCAATTGTGAAACCGCCAATCTCAATAAAACCATTGACGCGGCACTTCGCCAAGTGGAAAATATCCGCTTTATCGATTCGGTTATTGGTGTGGAACAGCTGCCTGAGCGGTTGCGTGAAATTGCCAGGCTGCGCGTCGAGTATCAGGATGTTACACTGAAGGAGCTCGGTGAAATGGTATCAACCGGGAAAGTCAGCAAATCCGGTGTCAATCACCGCCTTCGGAAGATTGACGAAATTGCTGAATCATTGAGAAAAGGCGAAACGATCGGCGGTTAATTGCCGCGGTTCTTTCATATAAATCAGTAGAGACATTTTACAGTACAGTCAATTTTCTGAGGAGGATATGCATGGTTGAGAAACAAGTGAGTGTTCAATTGAAATCAGGATTACAAGCCAGACAGGCAGCTTTATTCGTACAGGAAGCAAACAGATATAATTCAGATGTCTACCTCGAAAAAGAGGGCAAGAAAGTAAATGCTAAAAGCATCATGGGCATTATGAGCCTGGCGATCAGCAAAGGCACTGATGTACAGATTTCAGCGGACGGTTCTGATGAGGAATCCGCGGTTGAAGCTTTGGCTGCACTAATCGAAAAAGAAGCATAAGAAAACCCCGCAGCTCAATGCTGCGGGGTTTTGACTTTAAGATTAAATATCTTCTTTTGTATGGCCATCAGGCATTTTGCTGCGCGTGATGATTTGGTCGATCAAGCCGTATTCAAGAGCGCGTTCAGCTGTCATGAAGTTATCACGGTCAGTATCTTTCGAGATGACATCAAGTGGCTGGCCAGTGCGTTCTGACAGGATCTGGTTCAATTTTTCACGAAGGAACAAGATGCGTTTTGCCGCGATCTCGATTTCAGTCGCTTGTCCTTGAGCACCGCCAAGTGGCTGGTGGATCATAACTTCAGCATTCGGAAGCGCGTAACGTTTTCCTTTTGTTCCTGCTGCAAGAAGGAAAGCTCCCATTGACGCTGCCATACCGATGCAGATCGTCTGGACATCCGGACGGATGAATTGCATCGTATCGTAGATAGCCATACCGGCAGTAATGCTGCCGCCCGGGCTGTTAATGTAGATGGAAATATCTTTGTCAGGATCTTCGGCTTCTAGGAACAGAAGCTGTGCAACGATTGAGTTGGCAACGTTATCGTCGATGCCGCTGCCGAGCATGATGACACGGTCTTTCAATAAACGCGAGTAAATGTCGTAAGCGCGCTCGCCTCGGCTCGTCTGTTCAATTACTGTTGGAATTAAATTCATAGAAAATCCTCCTTGTGTAAGTGATAACATTCAGCACTGAAATACATTTCAGCTGTATTATTATCATACACATCTTGGTCAATGAAGGTCAAATCTAACGAATTGAAAATATCAACTTGATAAGTGCCGACATATTTTGTATACTGGTAAAGTCGCTAATGACTATTGGCCCTCGTAGTGTAATGGATAACACCCAAGATTCCGATTCTTGTAATGGGGGTTCGATCCCCTCCGAGGGCATATGATGAGACCCGCTTTGCCAGTATTTGGCGGAGCGGGTTTTTTCCTTTTGGATTTTTGCAAGCTGATTAAATACACTATATATACCGCTTCGGCTCTAGACGGAATATCGGCTGCTATAGATTTTCAGTTCAAATAATATAATACATAAAAGAAAGTAGGTTCCGTATGCTGACACTTTATACACGTCCGAATTGCCCATTGTGTGAAGAGGCTAAATTGATGCTGACCCTGATCCAGGAAGATTTTCCGGTGGAATATGGAGAAGTGAATATAGAAGAGGATGACCGGCTGCATGAAAAGTACATGCTGATGATTCCGGTACTTGAAAAGGATGGAAAAGTATTGATATATGGCAATCTCGGTTATGCCGAAATTCTGGAAGCGTTGGGTTACTGACGCTTCTTTTTTGTTGCATTCAGAATTGTTATTATGTAGAATGAATTTAGTGGGACAGAAAATTATCTTGTGGGATAAATTTTGTCCAGCTGGAATGGAGTGAATCTATGGATGCTTTATCTTCAGCACAGAATAAACTGTTGCCGGAAATGTCCGTGCTCCTGAAAAAACGTTACCAGATCCTGCAGACAATTAATCAGGAACAGCCGATTGGCAGGAGAACTTTAAGTGAATTTTCCGGAATGACAGAACGCGACGTCCGAAAAGAAACCGACCTGTTGCGCGAGCAGCAATTGATCGAGATGAAATCAGCCGGCATGGTGATCACCAAACAAGGCGAAGAAGTTCTCGATTCGTTAAAATCCTTTATGCAAAAGCTGACCGGGATTGCTGATCTGGCGGACAAACTGAAAAAACAATTGAAGATTTCGGATGTCATAGTGGTTCCTTTGGATTCTGATAAAGCAGTCACGGTTAAAAAAGGGATCGGAAAAGAAGCCGCACGTCTTCTGGAAGCGAATTTCATCGGCGAAACTAAAGTTGCCGTTACCGGTGGCAGTACGATGGCGGCCATCGCCGAAGAACTGAAAGGCGGCAAGCCTTGTCCTTCCATGCAATTCATCGCAGCGCGCGGTGGACTGGGAGAAGATGTCCTGCATCAGGCAAATACCATCGCTTCCGCGTTTGCGGAAAAAATCGGCGGTTCATTTAAAACGCTTTATTTGCCGGATCATTTAAGCGAAGAAGCCTATGCCATGATGATGAAAGAACCGCTCATCAAGGAAATGATGGATCTTTATGAACAGATTGATCTGGTGATCCATGGAATCGGCAATGCCGAAGAATTGGCCTTAAGACGGCAGTCGACCGCTGAAGAAGTTCAAATGATAACTGAGGGCGGCGCTGTCAGTGAAGCGTTCGGATATTATTTCGATGGTGACGGAAACGTTGTTTACCGGATCCGTTCAGCGGGAATCCAATTGGAACAAGTGCAAAAAGCGCCTAATATCATTGCGGTAGCGGGCGGGCATTCGAAAGCGAAAGCGATATTGTCTTATTTCAAAAATGCACCTGAACGAACAGTGCTGGTTACCGATGAAGGTGCCGCGACAGAAATTCTTAAACTTACAGAAAACTTAGGAGGAAATTGATATGACTTTAAAATTAGCGATTAACGGCTTTGGACGTATTGGACGAATTGTATTTCGTGGGGCAATGACGAACGATGAAGTGGAAGTTGTGGCAGTAAACGATTTGACAGATGCTAAAATGCTTGCCCATCTATTGAAGTATGATTCAATTCACGGAACATTGGACGCTGAAGTTTCAGCTGAAGGCGATAATATTGTAGTCAACGGCAAAACAATCCGTGTATTCTCTGAAAAAGATCCTTCGAACCTTCCATGGGGAGACCTTGGAGTTGACATCGTAGTTGAATCGACAGGCTTGTTTACGGATTCTGCGTCTGCTTCAAAACATATCGAAGCAGGAGCGAAAAAAGTCATCGTTTCGGCTCCAGGCAAAAACGGCATGAAAACACTTGTTATGGGCGTCAACCATGACACTTACAACCCGGAAGAGCATGATGTAGTTTCAAATGCTTCTTGTACTACAAACGGCCTTGCAGGAATTTCAAAAGTATTGAACGATAAATTCGGCATTAAAAAAGCCATGATGACTACGATCCATTCTTATACGAATGACCAGATCCTTTTGGATTCGCCGCACAAAGATTATCGCCGCGCCCGCGCAGCTGCGGAGTCGATGATCCCAACGACAACAGGTGCAGCAGTCGCAGTTACAAAAGTATTGCCTGAACTTGAAGGGAAACTTGACGGTATGGCAATCCGCGTTCCGACATCAAACGTTTCTCTGATCGACCTGGTAGCGGAACTTGACACTGAAGTTTCAGTTGAAGAAGTGAATGCAGCACTGAAAGAAGCTACTCAGAACGAATTGAAAGGCACTTTGGAATACAGTGACCTTCCATTAGTATCAAAAGACTATAACGGCAACTCGGCTTCCGCTACTGTCGATGGACTGTCCACGATGGCGCTTGGCGGAAACATGATCAAAGTATTGGCATGGTATGATAACGAATCCGGTTATTCAGGACGCTGCATCGACCTTGCTTTGCATATGCACAGCAAAGGCTTGTAATCCCAAAATCATAGCTTAATTACCAATGAACCTCTATAATAAAAGAGGGTAAGAGGGGTGGGGAATTTACCCCGCCCCTTATTTTTTTGAATACAAATAGGAGGTATTTTCATGCTGCAGAAAATGACCATGAAAGATTTGGATTTGAAAGGAAAGCGCGTATTTTGCCGCGTTGATTTCAACGTGCCGATGAAAGACGGAGAAGTGACGGATGATACACGGATCCGGGCAGCTGTTCCGACCATCGAATATTTGGTTGAAAATGGGGCGAAAGTGATATTGGCAAGCCATTTGGGGCGCCCAAAAGGCGAAGTCAATGAGGAAATGAGGCTGGCCGCGGCCGGATCGCGGTTAAGTGAATTGCTACATAAAGAAGTAAAAAGCCTGAAAGAATCAATCGGTGAAACGGTTGAAAAAGAAATTGGGGAAATGCAGCAAGGAGACATTATCCTGTTGGAAAATGTCCGTTTCCATGCGGGAGAAGAAAAGAACGATGAAACACTGGCAAAATCTTTTGCTGAACTCGCAGATGTATTTGTTAATGACGCTTTTGGAGCGGCACACCGCGCGCACGCTTCCACAGCGGGTATCGCGAAGCATCTTCCATCAGTTTCGGGTCTTTTGCTTGAGAAGGAACTGGATGTGCTTGGAAAAGCATTGTCTGAACCGGAACGTCCATTTACCGCTATCATCGGCGGCGCTAAAGTGAAAGATAAAATCGGCGTAATCGATCATTTGCTTGATAAAGTCGATAACCTGATCATCGGCGGCGGTTTGTCTTATACCTTTATCAAGGCGCAAGGCCACGAAATCGGCCAATCGCTGGTGGAAGAAGATAAATTGGAGCTGGCGAAATCCTTCATTCAGAAAGCTGAAGAAAAAGGTGTTAAATTCTTTTTGCCGATCGATGCTGTGGTAGCGAGTGAGTTTTCAGCTGACGCAGAAACGAAGAGCGTGAAAATCGAGGAAATTCCATCCGACTGGATGGGTCTTGACATCGGACCTGATACGGCCGATATCTACAGGGACGTCATCAAGAATTCCAGGTTGATCATCTGGAACGGGCCAATGGGCGTCTTTGAAATGGAGCCGTTCGCAAACGGAACGCGTTCTATAGCCAACGCGATGGCTGAAACTGAAGGATATACGATCATCGGCGGCGGAGATTCTGCGGCTGCAGTTGAAAAGTTTAATGTAGCCGACAAGATGGACCATATCTCGACTGGCGGCGGAGCTTCGCTTGAATTCATGGAAGGTAAGGAATTGCCTGGTGTAACTGCACTTACTGATAAAAAATAATAATATCCTTACAATAATCAGCACCAAAATCAGAAAGGGAGTGTCTTTTTGAGAAAACCGATCATTGCGGGAAACTGGAAAATGTACAAAACCGCTTCAGAAGCAAAATCGTTTGCGGAAGAAGTTAAAAACGCGTTGCCGCCGGCAGAGAACGTTGACGCAGTAATCTGCGCACCTGCTTTATTTCTTCAAAATCTAGTGGAGTCTGCTGGAAACACCGGGTTGAAAATCGGCGCGCAAACGATGCACGAAGAAAAAGAAGGGGCGTTTACCGGAGAGGTAAGCCCTGTCCAATTAAAAGATTTGGGTGTCGAATACGTCATTATCGGCCATTCCGAACGCCGTCAATACTTCAATGAAACCGATGAATCGGCGAACAAGAAAGTGGTGTCTGCCTTTGAACATGGTTTGAAGCCGATTTTATGTGTTGGTGAATCGCTTGAACAGCGTGACAGTGGAGAAACCGGCAGTGTAGTTGAAGCGCAAGTGGAAAAAGGCATGGCTCAACTATCCGCGGCACAGGCTGCTGAACTGGTGATTGCCTATGAACCGATCTGGGCAATCGGAACGGGAAAAACGGCTACATCAGAAGATGCCAACGAAGTATGCGGCATCATCCGCAAAAAAATCGAATCTCTTTATGATGAAGAGACAGCTGGAGCAGTCCGCATCCAATACGGCGGAAGCGTCAAACCGGCGAATATTGAAGAGCTTCTGAATATGGAGCATATTGATGGTGCTTTGGTTGGAGGAGCAAGCCTCGAAGCTGAGTCGTTCCTCAAATTAATGGAGGCTGGTGCAAATGCGTAATACGGAAAATCCGGTGGCTTTGATCATCCTGGACGGCTCCGGCTGCCGAAAAGAGACTTTTGGGAACGCAGTTGCACAGGCGAAAAAACCGAATTTCGATAAGTTATGGAATAATTATCCTCATGAACTTTTGACTGCCTCAGGCGAAGCGGTCGGTCTGCCAGATGGACAAATGGGCAATTCAGAAGTGGGACATTTGAATATTGGCGCTGGCCGAATCGTTTACCAAAACCTGACACGCATCAATAAAGCGATCAGGGAAGGGGATTTCTTTCAGAATGCAGCGTTTCTGGAAGCTATCTCTAAAGCGAAATCAAACGGCTCCGCTCTACATTTGATGGGCTTGCTGTCAGATGGCGGTGTCCACAGCCATTATGAACATCTCTTTGCACTGCTCGAACTGGCGAAGCAGCAAGGTCTGGAGAGAGTTTATGTCCATGGCTTTTTGGACGGCCGCGATGTCGGCCCGCAAACAGCTCTGCAGTATATCGAAAAAACAGAGGAGAAAATGGCGGAAATCGGCGTTGGGAAATTTGCATCGATCAGCGGCCGCTATTACGCGATGGACCGCGATAAACGCTGGGACCGCGCAGAAACCGCCTACCGTGTTTTAGTGGATGGAACCGGTCTATTCGCTTCTACAGCCAGCGAAGGCGTCGTCCATTCCTATGACCAGGGTGTAATGGATGAATTCGTTGTGCCGTTCTATATAGAAGAAAACGGTGAACCTGTAACGACGATCAAATCGGAAGATTCTTTGATTTTCTTCAACTTCAGGCCGGACCGCGCGATTCAATTGACGTCAACATTGATCACCAACGAGTTTAACGGTTTCCCGTTAAGCCCGAATCATCCTGACAGACTGACTTTTGTATCGTTCACATCCTATAGTGATGTTTTGCCGACCCGAATCGCTTTTGAGACTTTGAATCTTGAAAATACACTCGGGGAAGTAATTTCAGCTAACGGATTGACGCAACTACGGATTGCGGAAACCGAAAAGTATCCCCATGTCACTTTCTTTATGAGTGGGGGGAGAGAGAAGGTTTTCCCTGGAGAAGAACGGATCCTTGTCGATTCACCGAAAGTGGCGACTTACGATCTTCAGCCGGAAATGAGCGCTTATGAAGTCACTGATAAACTTGTAGAAAAAATAGAAGCAGAAGCTCATGACGCAATCATCCTTAACTTCGCCAATCCCGATATGGTAGGGCACAGCGGGTTATTGGAACCGACCATCAAGGCCATTGAAACTGTGGATGAATGCCTCGGAAGAATTATCGAGGCTCTGCACGCGAAGGGCGGAACGGCAATTGTTACAGCCGATCATGGAAACTCCGATGAGGTGCTGACCATGGAAGGCTTGCCGATGACGGCGCATACGACCAATCAGGTACCGGTCATCATTACGAAATCAGGTCTTGAAATGAAACCGGATGGCATTCTTGCCGACCTTGCACCAACCGTATTGAAATTACTGGATATCGAACAACCGGCAGAAATGACCGGAAAACCATTATTCTAAAGGGAGCTGTTTATATTGCCAATCATTACAGATATTTTAGCACGCGAAGTTCTTGACTCACGGGGAAATCCGACAGTAGAAGTGGAAGTTTTCACTGAAAGCGGCGCTTTTGGACGCGCAATCGTACCATCGGGAGCATCCACCGGCGAACACGAAGCAGTAGAATTGCGTGACGGCGACAAAGGCCGTTACCTGGGCAAAGGTGTTCTAAAAGCAGTTGAACATGTAAACAATGAAATTGCTGAAGAGCTTGAAGGGAACTACTCCGTCTTGGACCAGGTTTCTATCGACCAGGCATTGATCGAGCTTGATGGCACTGAAAACAAAGGGCGTTTAGGCGCGAATGCCATTCTTGGCGTATCGATGGCTGTGGCACATGCAGCTGCAGATTATCTTGACCTTCCGCTTTATCAATATCTTGGAGGATTCAACTCGAAGCAATTGCCGGTTCCGATGATGAACATCCTGAATGGCGGCGAACATGCCGACAATAACGTGGACATCCAGGAATTCATGGTTATGCCGGTCGGAGCTGAATCTTTCCGCCATGCACTTCGCATGGGAGCTGAAATCTTCCATAACCTGAAAACGGTATTGAAAGAAAAAGGCTATAATACTTCTGTAGGCGACGAAGGCGGCTTCGCACCGAACCTTGGTTCGAACGAAGAAGCTTTGGAAACAATCATGACAGCAATCGAAAAAGCCGGTTATAAGCCAGGGGAAGATGTTCTTCTTGCAATGGATGTAGCGGCTTCTGAAATTTACGATAAAGAAAAAGGCATCTACAAGCTGGCGGGCGATAATACGACGAAGACTTCAGCTGAAATGGTCGACTGGTATGAAGAGCTTGCGGGCAAATACCCGATCGTCTCGATTGAAGACGGCTTGGATGAAAACGACTGGGACGGCTTTAAATTATTGACGGACCGCATTGGCGATAAAGTCCAATTGGTCGGGGATGACTTGTTCGTAACGAATACTAAAAAGCTTGCTCAAGGAATCGAGCAGGGAATCGGCAATTCAATCCTGATCAAAGTGAACCAGATCGGTACATTGACTGAAACTTTCGATGCAATCGAAATGGCGAAGCGCGCCGGCTACACGGCTGTCATCAGCCACCGTTCAGGCGAATCTGAAGATGTAACGATCGCTGACATCGCAGTTGCGACTAACGCCGGCCAGATTAAAACAGGAGCTCCTTCGCGTACGGACCGTGTCGCTAAATACAACCAATTGCTTCGCATCGAAGACCAATTGCATGATACGGCTAAATACCTCGGCGTGAAAACTTTCTACAATTTGAATAAATAATAGAGAAAAGAGGATTTTCCTCTTTTTTCTATTGCTATTGTCATAGGTCGCAATTTTTGGTAAACTTATTCTTGTTGTGAAGGTTTTATTCAGGAGGTGGAATTTATGCATACGTTGTTAATGACATTGCTCGTCATCGTATCGCTCGCATTAATCGTTGTCGTATTATTACAATCAGGAAAAAGTGCAGGTCTTTCAGGAGCCATCTCCGGTGGAGCTGAGCAACTTTTCGGCAAGCAAAAAGCACGGGGACTTGATCTTGTCCTTCACCGTGTAACGATTGTACTTGCTGCCTTATTCTTTATTTTGGCTATCGCTGTAACGAAAGTATAATGTAGAAGACTAAATCGCCTGACCAATAAACTGGTTGGGCGTTTTCTTTTATGTGCTATTAAGAAGTCGCTGCTTTCTTCTAAATTAATATTTTCTTAAAAAATTTATTAAATTACCAACTATATAAGTTTAACTAAAGAAATAAAATTTATATACCGCTTCGGCGCTTTGGACCAGGTTCCCACAATAAGCCGAGAAGAGCACTCGTCTTATTGCTCCACCCAGTCCTGAGCCGCACCTTTGCTGAGGTAGACTTCTATCTTTGAAGTGAAGCAGCGAAGCCCCCCTACAGTCTCAGCGTAGCGTTGAGCACCCACTCGGACGAAGGTCCGAGTTCATTTGTGGAAACCATTTCAGCATGAGAAGGATTTCTTAGATATGGAGCAAAACAGCGCAGACTCCTGCGGCTTAGCGACACGACCGATACACCGCAGGGAGCGAAGCGGACGAGGAGGATTGGGCGGGAGCCCGCTGGAAAGCGAAGTTGTTTTGCGGAATATCTATTTCTGCAATTTAGGGAGCACTAGTTATTTAATATATTTATCTGGAGGGATTTGCATGAGGATTACACCGCCAAAACCATTTTTCTTTAAGGCAGGGCCGCGAGCGGTTCTGCTGCTTCACGGCTTTACCGGCAACTCCGCTGATGTGCGGATGCTTGGCCGTTTTCTTGAGAAGAAAGGTTATACATCGATTGCCCCCCATTTGGAAGGGCACGGCGTTGAGCCAGAAAAATTAGTGGAGAGTGGACCCGAAGGCTGGTGGCGGGAAGTCGAACAGGCTTATCAGCAATTGAAAAATGAAGGATATACGGAAATTGCAGTCGGCGGATTATCACTCGGCGGCGTATTATCACTGAAAGCGGGGTATACATTCCCTGTAAAGGGCATTATTACGATGTGCTCGCCGATGATTATGAAATCGACCGATTTATTATTTGAAGGTGTCATTAATTACGCCCGCAATTATAAGAAGCTTGAAGGAAAAGAAGACGATGTTATAGAAGAAGAAATAAAGGCCCTTCGTGAACATGGCATGGATTCACTGTCAGACCTGCGGGAATTGGTCCAGGATGTGCGGGACCATGCGGACCATGTTTATGCGCCGGCATTTGTCGTGCAGGGTTCTTTGGATAATGTTATTGATACCGATTCGGCGAATATTATTTATGATACCGTGGAATCGTTTGATAAAAAGATAAAGTGGTACGAGAAATCAGGGCATGTCATTACTCTCGATAAAGAAAAAGAACAATTGCACGAAGATGTATTGGAATTTCTCGAATCGCTCGATTGGAGCGTGTGAGAACGCCAGAAGGAGGAAATTTAATGGGAAATAATGAAATGTCATTGGACCAGCGCTTATTGGCTTTTATGCGGGAAGACGCATACAAACCCTTAACTGTTCAAGAAATTGAAGAGCAATTCGGGTTTGAAGATGCTGATGAGTTTAAAGAGCTGGTAAAAACTTTAGTTAAATTGGAAGAAAAAGGGTTATTGGTGCGTTCACGCGCCAATCGATATGGGGTGCCTGAGCGAATGAACCTGATGAGCGGCAAGTTCATCGGCCATCCACGGGGCTTCGGTTTTGTAGCTTATGACGAAGCCGGACAGGATGATATCTTCATCCCTCCGACAGAAGTCAACGGCGCGATCAATGGAGACCGCGTCATGGTACGGATTTCTGAGTCATCGGGCGGAGATCGCCGTGAAGGTGCCATCATCCGTATTTTGGAGCGCGGCACAACACAGGTTGTCGGAACTTTCCAGGACAACCGGGGCTTCGGTTTTGTCATTTCAGATGACAAAAAGATGAATATGGATATTTTCATTGCCAAAGATGATACACTCGGCGCGATTGACGGCCATAAAGTGGTAGTGGAAATCACCGGCTGGCCGGAAGGCAGAAAGTCGGCAACCGGTATGGTCAAGCAGATTCTCGGACACAAGAATGATCCGGGCGTCGATATCCTTTCGATCATCCATAAACATGGCATCGAAGTTGAGTTTCCGCCGGCAGTATTAGATGAAGCGAACGCAGTTCCTGATGAAATCGATCCTGAAGATATAAATGGCAGAAGAGATTTGCGCAATGAACAGATTGTCACTATCGACGGTGCAGACGCAAAAGACTTGGATGATGCCGTTCAAGTGGTAAAAATGGAAGATGGCACCTATAAACTCGGCGTCCATATTGCGGACGTCAGCCATTATATTACGGAAGGTTCAGAGATGGACCGCGAAGCCTATGACCGCGCAACGAGCGTCTATCTGACTGACCGTGTTATTCCGATGATTCCCCACCGCCTGTCAAATGGGATCTGTTCATTGAATCCGCAGGTCGACCGTCTGACTTTGTCCTGTGAAATGATTTTCAATGATCAGGGAGAAGTCATATCGCATGATATCTTCCAGAGTGTCATCCGGACTTCAGCGCGCATGACGTACACGGATGTCTACGAAATTCTGGAACAGGACAATCAGGAATTGAAAGAGAAATACAGTGAACTGGTGCCGATGTTTGAATTGATGAAGGAATTGGCAAGCATCCTGCGTGACAAACGCATGCGCCGGGGCGCCATCGATTTTGATTTTAAAGAATCGAAAGTATTGGTGGATGAAGACGGCAACCCGACGGATGTTGTCGTTCGCGAGCGTACGGTGGCGGAGCGTCTCATCGAGGAATTCATGCTGGCGGCCAACGAAACAGTGGCGGAGCATTTCCATCACATGGAAGTGCCGTCTCTTTACCGTATCCATGAAGATCCGAAGCCTGAAAAGCTCCAGCGATTCTTTGAATTCGTTACGAATTTTGGTATCGTTGTAAAAGGTACCGGCAATGAAATCCATCCGCGCGCCCTGCAGGAAATCGTGGAATCGATTGAAGGCACTCCGGAAGAGCCGGTAATTTCGACGATGTTGCTGCGTTCAATGCAGCAGGCGAAGTATTCAGCGGAAAGTCTAGGTCATTTCGGTCTTTCGACGGAATTCTATACCCACTTTACATCTCCGATCCGCCGTTATCCGGATTTAATCATCCACCGGCTGATCCGCACATATCTGATTGAGAAAGACCTTTCGAAATCGACGCTGATGCACTGGGAAGCCAATATGGATGATATCGCGACGCATACTTCAGAGCGTGAAAGACGCGCGGTGGAAGCTGAGCGCGATACAGACGCTTTGAAGAAAACCCAGTTCATGGCCGATAAGATCGGTGAAGAATTTACGGGAATCGTTTCTTCTGTGACCAACTTCGGTTTGTTCATTGAATTGCCGAATACAATTGAAGGGCTGGTCCATGTTTCCAATATGACGGATGATTTTTACCGTTTCGATGACCGCCAGATGATGATGATCGGTGAACGCAGCAACCGCCAGTTCCGAATCGGCGATGAAGTGGAGATCAAAGTCATCGGCGTTAAACCGGAAGAATCGGCTATCGACTTTGAAATAGTCGGCATGACGCAAAATGTTCGCCGCACAAGAAAAGACGCGCCGAAAGTCATCCGTGCTTCCAAAAAAGAAGGCGGAGGCAAAGTAGGGCGTGATGGCAAGAAACAAGACGGAGGACCGACCCGCAAAGGCAAGAATCCGAAAAAGAAATTCTATGAAGGCGCAGCGAAGAAGAATAAGCGCAAAAAGAAATGAGCAAGGAGCGGCTCACGGGCCGCTCTTTTCAACTAATTTGAGGTGGAATCAATGGCAAAAGGATCAGGCAATGTAATTGCCCAGAACAAAAAAGCCGGCTTTGATTATTTTATTGAAGAAACGATGGAAGCCGGCATTGTGCTGCAAGGCACAGAGATAAAGTCTGCCCGAAACGGCAAAGTGCAATTAAAGGATTCTTTCGTCCGCATCCGCGGCGGGGAAGCCTGGATTTCAAATATGCACATCAGTCCATATGAGCAAGGGAATATCTTTAATCACGACCCGACACGTTCACGGAAACTGCTGCTGCATAAAAAACAGATTAGGGAACTCGAATCCCATTCGAAAGAACAAGGTGTCACAATCGTTCCGTTGAAGATGTATTTGAAGGACGGTTTCGCCAAAGTCCTGATCGGTGTGGGTAAAGGGAAGAAAAACTATGACAAGCGTGAAGACCTGAAGAGGAAAGACGCCAAACGGGAAATTGACCGTGCGATGAAAGAACGCAGCCGTTAGGCTTGAAGTCTGACCTTCTTTGCCTTATAATGGTTTTATAACACAAGCACGATTGAGTCATACTCTCTCCGTGTCTTCTTATAATGAGGGGACGTTACGGATTCGACAGGGATGGCCAGGGCTTGGGTTGCGCGTCGGAGGGTCGGCTCCGTCATCAACGCACTTATAACAACTGGCAAAACAAACCAAAACCTAGCATTCGCAGCGTAAGCTCGGATCTGCTCTATGTATCCATCGCCCATGTGGCTATGTAGAGCTCAACTTTAGTGGGATACGGTCGGCAGTGCAACTTGAGCTGCCGGCAGGAGATTTTCAAGTTAGCGCACATGACGCCTGCTTATCGGCATAATGCTGCGCGAAACTTAAATGGATAAGCTACACGCGTAGATGCTCAAGTAGCTGAGTTTCTGGACGCGGGTTCGACTCCCGCCGTCTCCATAGATTTTATGGAGCTACATAAGAACGCCAAAACCTTTAAATGGGTTTTGGCGTTTTTTCGTTTTAACTAAAAGCAGGAATTACTATTATATAGAAGGAATTGTACTCATATAGAAGTAAAGCTTTAGCGACGAGGAGTGAACAGGATGACAAAAGTGGTGTGGGGCATGATCATGTCGGTGGATGGGTTCATCAATGATCGGCACGGCAGCTTGGATAAATTATATGCCAGTTTCGAGCCGAACGATGAGATCAATGCGGCGATGGGCAATACCGGAGCTGTAGTCATGGGACGCAACAGTTTTGAGAGCACAGAAGATACGGATGCTTATGCGGATAATTATGAGTTTCAGGTGCCGTTGTATATAATGACTCATCATCCGCCTGCCAGGCATCCGAAAGAAAACGACAAGTTGACAATCACATTTGTCACTGACGGCATCGAAAGTGCAATACGCCAGGCGAAAGCCTCAGCCGGTGAGAGAGATGTGGTGGTGTTAGGCGCGAGTACCGGACAGCAGGCGCTGAAAGCGGGACTGGTGGATGAACTGCAGATTGCGATTGCTCCGATACTTCTTGGGACAGGGCTCCGTTTTTTCGAACATTTGGATGACCTTGAGATTGAACTGGAAAAAATAAAAACGGTCGAGACGGGCAGACAAGTGGAGATATGGTATAAGGTCATTTGATTTTCGGTGAGCAGACTAATCCCAAAATGGTCTATTCCGTTTTACTGATGGATATGACGGGTAGATTACTACTGTCAACAATTAGTAAATAGACATTTTGAGGAGGATTCGATGGAATATATTTATCTTGGCAACTCAGGTCTCCGGGTTCCTAAATATATATTGGGAACCATCCCTTTCAGTGGAACGAACGGTTTTGAAGCAGCGGGCAACGTGAAGGAAGATGAAGCGCGCAAGATGGTGGACATTGCTCTGGAAGCTGGCATCAATATGTTTGATACTGCAAATTTATACTCACAGGGAGATGCGGAAAAGGTTCTTGGCGCGGCGATAAAAGGCCGCCGGGATGAAGTGCTGCTGACGTCGAAGACGGGATTTCCGCTCAGTGAAAATCCGAATGGCCAGGGAGCTTCACGCAATAATATCCTGACATCCATTGATCAGTCATTGGAGCGTCTCGGCACGGATTATCTGGATTTATATTTCGTCCATTTGTGGGACGGGCAGACGCCGGTCGAAGAGACAGTCGAAACGATGGACAGCCTGGTGAAATCCGGCAAGATCCGTCATTGGGGCGTTTCGAATTACAGCGGCTGGGCACTTGCGAAGACGCATACTTATGCAAAAATGGCCGGTTTTATTCCGCCGATCACACAGCAGATCTACTATACGCCGGAAGCGCGTGAAGCGGAGTATGAACTTCTGCCGGCCGGTACCGAGCTGGGTGTCAGTTCCATGATCTGGAGTCCGCTCGGGGAAGGATTATTGAACGGCAAAATCGGCAGGGATAAGGAAGCGCCTGAAGATACGCGTCAAGGCGGCGGCTGGCCGGAGCCTTGGGTGATGGACCAGGAGCGGCTTTACCAGGTGATTGACGCACTGGAGGAAGTGGCGTCGAAGCACAATGCTTCAGTACCGCAAATCGCCTACACTTGGGTCAAGGACCGTCCAAATGTCGGCCCGATTGTCATCGCGGCAAGAAATGAAGAGCAGCTGAGAGAAAATATCGCGTCGTTTGATATCCAGTTGACGAAGGTAGAGCACGACAAAATCGAGTCAGTAGCGCGACCTGCCCCGATCTATCCGCATTGGCACCGGGCGATGAGCGCGCCGCAGATGGGCAGTCCGTCTGAAATCGGCTATTTGCAGGCTTATAAAAAATCGATGGGGATAAATGATTGAAACCTTTATCGCGAATAAAAGACACGGCCGTGTTCCGAAATGGAAGCGGCCGTGTCTTTTACTGTTTTCTTTTATATTAAATTCGTTCATCGACCCATTTTCTAATTATTGCTGCCAATTGTTCGGGACGATCCCATTGGAGCAAATGGGCGGATTCGGGAATTGGCAGGACAGTCACGTCCCCGACTGCTTCCTTCAATTGGGCGATTCCTTTAATCCGTGCCTCGTTCAATTCCTTCGGAAGTTCTGCATGCATCAGGATCACGGGAACTTTTATATAGGGGTAGGCATCAGCAAAAGGCTCATCGAAAAAAGCTCTGATGATGGAAAGCACTGTGTGTTTCGACGCAATTAATTTGTATTGGCCGTCACGGTTTTTTGTGAATATGGAGCGGACATATTGTTCTTTCCGGGCATCCCAGTTTTGGGTGAAACTCCGATATTCATTAAAAATATCGGCTTCAGTTTGATAAATTGATCCATCCATATAGTCAGTCCATCCCGAGTAAGCATAGTCAAAAGTCATTTCCGGCTGATTCTGTGGAAACGTGAAGGCGCCATCAAGCAGGATCAGCCCCTCGACTTCTTCCGGGAAGTGACGGGTAAAGTGCAATGCGGCATCCGCTCCCCAGGAATGGCCCATGACAAAATAAGGTTTCTGTATAATTTGGGTAAGGACTTGTTGCAGCCACTTCGCCAAATTTGAGAAGAGATAATCTTCTCCATTCGGCAGAGGTTTTGTTTTCCCATGCCCGGGCAGATCCAAAACGATGAGATGGAAATCACACGTTAACCGGTCTGCCAGTTCCGCAAAACTGTAGAAACCACTTCCTGCAAGGCCGTGCAGACAAACGATGGCGGGTTTAGCCACATCCCCATACTCGAGATAACTTACGTTTCCTGATTGCGTGCTGATTTCACGATTCTGCATTTTCAAGCCTCCGATTAATGACTGTAGGAAATCTTTTGACGGTTGTTCGTGATTTTATTATACAAGAATATACTGAACTCAGTTGGAAGTAGGACATACCAATTGCTATAGTTAATATAATGGTGGAATTCTCTAAACAAATATAGGGAGTGAAATATGAAAAAACTTATGGAAATAAATAATAGACAGCTGTAAAAAAGAAAGCCTCCCGATCACCCATTGCCGTTACATGAACAGCGTAGAGTGAAACGGGATTTAAATGGGCGAAAAAGCATAAAAATGTATGAAACGCATGGGAAAAGACTGAAATCAATGGTTTTGATAAAAAATGTTTAGGGTAATTAATACAGTGGACTCATAAAGATGTATACATAATTCAACAGCGCGTCAGAGCATGATTGCATCGCTTGACTTCAAGTTCTATTTTCCGTAGTCTTGAATATTGTTGAATAAATCTGAGGTTCTGTTTTGATTGGTATGGCTCTGAAATTATCAATCGTTCAAACAGAGAATTGAAAAGGGGGAAGTTTATATGAAAAAAGTTACCAATGTTTTTTGGATAGCACTTGCGCTTGTGCTGCTTGCAGTCGCATATGGAGCGCTGGCACCGGAAAACTTTGCGGAAGTCACAGGAAATATTGAAGGATTCCTGACTACTTCATTCGGCTGGTATTATTTATTGATCGTTTCAGTCATGGTTCTATTCTGTCTGTTCTTCCTGGTCAGTCCGATGGGACAGATCAAATTGGGGAAAGACACCGATAAACCCGAATTTTCATTTGCTACATGGGTTGCCATGCTCTTTTCAGCGGGCATGGGGATCGGGCTTGTATTCTGGGGAGCGGCTGAACCGCTGTCCCACTTTGCAATCGATCCGGCTACAGCGGATCCAGGAACGGCTGAAGCATTCCGTGAATCGATGCGGTTCACATTCTTCCATTGGGGAATCCACGCTTGGGCGATTTACGCAGTTGTGGCATTGCCGCTTGCTTATTTCCAATTCCGGAAAGGGGAGCCTGGACTTATTTCAGCCACTTTAAAACCGCTGTTTGGCGACCGGATGAACGGTCCGCTTGGCATACTTGTTGATGTCATTGCCGTTTTCGCTACAGCGGTCGGTGTTGCGACAACATTAGGTTTCGGGACGATCCAGATCAATGAAGGACTGGCTTTCCTGTTTGATGGAATCCCAGGCGACAACTTCGTGGTACAGATGATCATCATTGCGGTGGTGACGATCTTATTCATGATTTCCGCTTGGAGCGGATTGAGTAAAGGGATCAAGTACTTATCGAACACCAACATGGTGCTTGCGGTCAGTTTACTTGTACTGGTCATCATTTTGGGGCCGACTTTGCTGATTCTGAATATGTTCACCGAAAGCCTTGGTGCGTATTTCCAGAACCTAGTGAAAATGAGTTTCCGCGCAGCGCCGATTGATGGAGAGAACCGGGCGTGGATCGACGGCTGGACCATCTTCTATTGGGCATGGTGGATTTCCTGGGCGCCGTTCGTGGGAATCTTTATCGCACGTGTTTCCAAAGGACGAACCATCCGCCAATTCCTGTTCGGTGTATTGATGATTCCCACGCTGATCAGTTTCATCTGGTTTGCGGCATTCGGATCTACCGCTATTGATGTGCAAAACAGCGGAGTCGATTTAACAGGATTGTTGACTTCAGAAGTCCTGTTCGGTGTATTCAATGAAATACCGCTGGGCGTTGTCCTATCGATCATCGCCATTCTACTGGTGACGACTTTCTTCATTACATCTGCCGATTCCGCGACATTCGTTTTGGGGATGCAGACAACGAACGGTTCATTGCATCCTGCAAATGCCGTCAAATTGACATGGGGAGTCGCGCAGTCTTCGATTGCGGTCATCCTGCTGTCAGCGGGTGGACTGGATGCGCTTCAGACAGCATTGATCATTTCGGCATTCCCATTCTCCTTTATCATGTTATTGATGATGGGCTCGTTCTACAAAGCATTGAACATGGAATACAAAGCAATAAAACGGAAACGATAAGGAGAAACTTCTTTCGATGGGGAATTCCCATCAAGTGTTAGTTGATCCAATCGGGATAAAACCGCCGGACAGGCGGTTTTTTTCTGTTTAAGAGCGTATAATGGTTTATGGGATCAATTGAATGGAGGAATAATTTTTATGGAAAAACCGCACGTATTATTGGTTGATGGAATGGCTTTATTGTTCCGTTCCTTCTTCGCGACTTCAGCAGTCGGCCAGTATTTCAGAACAACTGACGGACTTGCGACCAATGGCGTCCAAGGATTCACCCGCCACGTACTTGCTGCTAAGACCATGATGAAACCGACACATATGGCTGTATGCTGGGACATGGGTGCCCACACTTTCCGTACGGATATGTTCGACGGATATAAAGCGAACCGTCCGGCGCCGCCGGAAGATATGCTGCATCAATTCGATATGGCGAAAAACGTCTCAGAGCAATTGGGTTGGCAGAATTTCGGGGAAGCGGGGATTGAAGCGGATGATTTTATCGGCTCCTTCACGAAACAGTGGGAAGACAAAGTCGATTTCACTATCATTACAGGCGACAAAGATATGCTTCAGCTGCTCAAGCCTTCAGTGAAAATCGCATTCATGAAAAAAGGTTTCCATATATATGATGTCTACACCGATGACCGCTTCAGGGAAGAGTACGGCATAGAGCCGAACCAGTTTTCGGACGTTAAAGCGTTTATGGGAGACGCGAGCGACGGCTACCCGGGAGTCAAAGGAATCGGACCGAAGACAGCATTGCAGCTTATCCAGAAATATGGTTCAACTGACGGGGTTCTTGCGGCGATTGATGAGCTGAAACCGGCACAAAAGAAAAAGATAGAAGAAAACAAAGAGATGCTTCTCCTATCCAAAGAACTTGCCGTGATTAAATGTGATATTGAGCTCGATATTCCGCTGGAAAAAATAGAAGTTCCGCAATATACCGCAGAACATATCCGCATCTGCGAAGATCAGCAATTGAACTTATTGGCCAGGCAGTTGGAAAAGAGTTTGTAAGCTATCGAGAAGCATTGTCTGTTAATATCATTTCGCTGCATATCGTTTAATGTCTCGAAGCTATCGCAGCGATGCAGGAGCATATCTTTGCCCTTCACCGCCTAGCGCTTCATTCTGGTTTCATGCAGAAACAATATGAACATCTTTTTACTTATATCAACTTATTATGCAACTCCATTTAGAGTAGGAAAATAGAGATATGGAACAAAACAGCGAAGACTCCCAGGTGAGCAGAAACGGAGTTGGCTTTCCAACTCCGTTTCGATCGAAGTGTTGAGATCCACTCGGGCGAAGTGGAACGAGTCCGAGTTAGCTCAGCGCAAGCCACCAGGAAAGACTTGGCCGAAGGAAGTTCGGCCGGGTCTTTGCGACGAAGCTAGCGAAGCGATGCAGGAGCACCTGTTTTCGCGGAGCTGTTTTGTGCAATATTGGTTTCTATGTTATTTCTAACAAATAAAAAATCATCCCGATTTTCGCGGGATGATTTTTACAAAACTCAATACAGAACGATGTTCATTATAGGAAACTGTCCGGATTTTACTCGGGCGGTTTCTTTTTCCGTTGTCATGGAAATAGAGGATAACATCCCCGTCTTTGTCTTCAAATCCGATGAGCGGCACCCAGTGGTAATTGAACAACGGCTTTGAAAACCAGCGGAATGTGAAATAGCGGTCGAATTTCATCGCCAGCGGTCTGCCATTCCGCAGTTCCCGTTTTACTTCGGAAAGGGAGCGCGTTTTTTGGATGGCGTATTGGCTGCCGGCGATCTTGCGGAAGTTCCGCACAAGCCTCCAGGTAAAGAGGCCGATCGGAGTAGTGCCCAGTAACCGGTATACGTCGTTGATGGCCAGTGATGCATTTTCGTGGTAGTTGAAAATGGCGGCTGCTGTGACAGGGCCACAGGCAGATCCGCGCTTTCGGCTGTCAACCGCTTCATCGTATTGGGACATTCCTTTGAACGGAAGAAGGATTTTCAAGACGGTAGCCTCCAGACAGAGCTTAGATCAGTTAGAAGAAATGCTTTCTTTCTTTTCATCAAGCAATTCTTTTAATGCAGCACGGAAGGTCTGATAAACTTCGAGTTCCACTTGAATGCCGGCGTGCACAATCTCTCGGACGAAGCGCGGATTAAATCCAACATAGATCGGTCGCAGCCCCATTAATTTCAAGGCACTGTTCAACGCCGTCAGCTCATTTGCCAGTTCGTTATAATCGAAAGTCTGAATATCTTCGGACTGGACACCTGTAAAGTCAAAAATGACGCATTCCGTTTCGCGGTGGTCGCCTGCGTGCTGCAATGCTTTGCTGCGAATCAACTCGAAGCGCTCGCTTGATATAAGCCCGGCAATCGGCATTAAAATCGTTTTCGGAACGATTGATGGGATGATTGGGGCAGACATATTTTTGATGACCATCTCATAATATTTTACAAGATCTTTTAATTCACTTATTTCTTTTTGGGGATCCATGGTGACACCTCATTAAATTTGGTAATTACAGTATACAATATTAGGGGCAGAAGTGCCCGTGAAGATATAAAAACTGATTGGCTGCCATGAACCTTAAACAACATGTACATTACCGAATAATCCAGGTCAGAAGATATCAAAGCCTTTTAAGCAATAAAAAAGGAACAGGCGTGAGCCTATTCCGGTTGGTTCGCTAGAAAGTCAGTGACATCTTCAGGCGATTTCGCGTTTGCACTGTGAAGATGCGCGGTTTTTTCGCCGTTTTTGAAAATCAGCAGGCTTGGGATGCCCATGACTTCATATTTATCGGCGATTTCCGGCAATTCATCACGGTTCAAATCAAACCACTGGTATTTATTGTACTCGGCGACGATGGGATCGATGAACATATCCATGCGTGTGCAATCGGGACACCATCCAGCCTGGAATTTGACGATTACGGGCTCATCGCCTGCAATTGCTTGTTGGAATTCTTCATCGGTTGTTAGGGATTTCATAAATTTTTCCTCCTGTTGTTTCTATTATAAGTAAGAAATGAATTGATGGATGATAAGATCATGACCAAAATCAGTTCATTGACTCAACTTTTATAGTGTACCGTTCATAAGCATTTTCGAAAAGAAAAGAAACTTATCGCATAAAAAAATTGAGGATTAAATATTGCGAAAAAAAGGAAAATAACTTACACTTATGGATATAGAGAACGTTCTATTTTTTTTAGCTTAAAAATGAATGAGGATTCATTCAAAAATTATGAGGAGGGTTTGCTAGTGGCATACCAAATAAGAAAAGCAGCGGTAATCGGATCCGGAGTAATGGGATCAGGGATTGCGGCGCATCTTGCAAACATAGGAATTCCAGTATTATTACTAGACATAGTTCCGCGTGAAGTGACGGAAGCGGAACAGGCGAAAGGCCTGACGCTTGAAGATCATGAAGTTCGCAACCGTATCGTAGCAACTTCAATCCAGAAATTACTGAAACAGAAACCGGCTCCTCTGACAGCCAAAAAGAATTTAGACCTTATCACACCAGGAAACCTTGAAGACGATCTGGAAAAACTTGCGGACGTTGACTGGATCGTTGAAGTAATCGTTGAAAATCTTGATGTAAAAAAATCTTTGTATGAAAAAATCGATGCCGTGAGAAAACCTGGCACAATCGTTTCTTCGAACACTTCAGGAATCTCAATCGATGCGATGGCTGAAGGCCGTTCAGAAGATTTCAGCGAGCATTTCCTGGGCACGCATTTCTTCAACCCGCCTCGCTACCTGAAACTTCTGGAAGTGATTCCAACGGCATCTACTGCACCTGAAGTTGTCGAGTTTATGACCGCTTTCGGCGAAGATGTTCTTGGCAAAGGCGTAGTTATCGCAAAAGATACACCTAACTTTATCGCAAACCGCATCGGCACTTATGGTTTATTGGTTACACTTCGTGAAATGCAGAACCGCGGCTATTCCATCGGTGAAGTGGATTCCGTGACCGGACCTTTAATCGGGCGTCCGAAATCGGCGACTTTCCGCACACTGGATGTAGTTGGCCTCGATACCTTCATGCATGTGGCGAAGAACGTCTACGATAAGACCGAAGGCGAAGAGCAAAAAGTGTTTGAAGCTCCTGGATTCATGAAAAAAATGGTTGAGAACGGATGGATCGGTGCTAAATCCGGCCAAGGTTTCTTCCTTAAAAAAGACAAGGAAATCCTTGAACTGGATCCTGAAACGTTGGAATACCGCCCAGCCGGCAAATTGAAAACGCCTTCACAGGAAATGGCCAAAGCGCAGAAAGGTTTTTCTGCGAAGATGAAAACACTTGTGTACGCGGATGACCGCACAGGTGAATTATTATGGAACATCCTGGCTCCGGTTCTACGCTACTCAGCCCAGTTGAATGGCGAAATCGCAGATGACATCGTCTCGATCGACAACGCCATGAAGTGGGGCTTCGGCTGGAACCAGGGACCATTCGAAATCTGGGATGCCATCGGCGTACAGAAATCCATTGCAAAAATGAAAGAAGAAGGACATGATGTCCCTGCTTTCGCACAAAGCCTGCTCGACAGCGGCAGCGAAACCTTCTACAAGGAAGTTGACGGCGACCTTCATTTCTTCAATGGTTCAGATTACGAAGCTGTTCCGGTCAATGAAAAAGTGATCGACTTGAAACGCTATAAGAAAAAACATGGTGTCATCAAATCGAACTCAGGTGCGAGCCTGATCGACCTTGGAGACGGCATTGCGCTTCTTGAGTTCCACTCACAGTCAAATGCAATCGGCCTCGATATCATGCAGATGATCAATTTTGCGATTGATGAAGTCGAGAAGAATTACAAAGGTCTTGTTATCGGCAACCAGGGCAAGAATTTCTGCGTCGGTGCAAACCTGGGCATGATTTTGATGGAAGCTCAGGATGATAATATCTTTGAACTTGATTTCACGATCAAAACATTCCAGAACGCGATGATGAAAATCAAATACAGCTCAAAACCTGTAGTAGCTGCACCGTTTGGAATGGCGCTTGGCGGCGGAGCAGAAGTGGCTCTTCCGGCTGCACATATTCAGGCATCAATGGAAACTTATATGGGCTTGGTTGAAGCAGGCGTCGGACTGATTCCTGGCGGCGGCGGAAACAAGGAACTTTATATGAAGCACTTGAAAGGCATGCCGAATGGCATCGAATTCGACTTGCAGAATGTTGCGAGCAAAGTTTTCGAATCGATCGCGATGGCAAAAGTTTCGACTTCTGCGGAAGAAGCGCGTGAAAATAACTTCCTGAACTTCGTGGATGGGATCAGCGTCAACAGTGACCACCTGATCTATGACGCAAAGCAGGCGGCATTGTCCTTGTATGAAAATGGCTACCAGGCGCCTAAACGCGAAAAAGTGCCTGTTACCGGCGAACCGGGATATGCGACTTTATTGCTTGGAGCGGAAGGCATGTTCCTGTCAGGCTATATCAGCGAATACGATTTGAAAATCGCTCAGAAGTTGGCGTTTGTCCTATCAGGAGGAAAAGTTCCATACGGCACGAAAGTGGATGAGCAGTATTTGCTTGATCTTGAACGCCAGGCATTCCTGAGCTTAGTGGCGCAGCCGAAGTCACAGCAGCGCATGCAGCACATGCTGGTCAAAGGCAAACCGTTACGCAACTGATCCAAAGATATTAAAGGAGGAAAAAATATGCGCGAAGCAGTAATCGTGGCCAGTGCCAGAACACCGGTCGGAAAAGCGAAAAAAGGTTCTCTTGCATCGGTGCGCCCGGATGATTTCGGCGCCCTCGCTGTACGGGAAACATTAAAACGGGCAGGCGGATACGACGGCCCGATAGATGATTTGATCATGGGCTGTGCAATGCCGGAAGCCGAGCAGGGCATGAACATCGCCCGTAACATCGGAGCGTTGGCAGGTTTGCCGGATACGACACCGGCTGTAACAGTCAACCGCTTCTGTTCTTCAGGCTTGCAGACAATCGCCTATGCAGCGGAACGCATCATGGTTGGACACGCCGAAGCGATCATCGCCGGCGGTGTCGAATCGATGAGTATGGTGCCAATGATGGGGAATGTCATCCGTCCAAACGCGAAACTGGCTGAAACAGCCCCTCAGTACTATATGAGCATGGGCCATACAGCTGAACAGGTAGCGACTCAATACGGCGTCAGCCGTGAAGATCAGGATGCTTTCTCGGTGCGCTCCCATGAAAAAGCGGCAGCTGCCATTGAAAAAGGGCATTTTGATGAAGAAATCGTGCCTGTTGAAGTCACGAAAAGATATGTTGATGAAAATAATAAATACCAGGAAAAATCATTCATGTTCGAAATGGATGAAGGCGTCCGCCACGGTACGACTGTCCAGACATTGAACAAATTGCGCGCAGCTTTCTCGGCACGCGGTTCAGTGACAGCGGGCAACTCTTCACAGACATCCGACGGCGCAGGTGCTTTGCTTGTCATGGAACGTGAAAAAGCGGAAGCGCTCGGCCTCAAACCGATTGCGAAATTCCGTTCATTCGCTACAGGCGGCGTGCCGCCGGAAGTTATGGGAATCGGACCGATTGAAGCGATTCCAAAAGCCTTGAAACTTGCTGGATTGTCGATCAACGACATTGATGTCTGGGAACTGAACGAAGCGTTCGCTTCACAATCACTTGCAGTCATCAGAAAATTGAACATCGATATCGATAAAGTCAACTTGAACGGCGGAGCAATCGCGCTTGGACACCCACTGGGTGCTACCGGTTCAATCCTGACAATCCGCATGCTGAGTGAACTGAAGCGCCAAGGCAAGCAATTCGGCGTAGTCACGATGTGCATCGGCGGAGGAATGGGCGCAGCGGGCGTCTTTGAAATGCTGTAGGACATATTATAATAAAATTTACTAATTAAACTTTTGTATAATCGATATTCCGCAAAACAGCTTCGAAGACATTAGCCGAAGCTTGCAAGGCTAAGTCTTTGCGACGAAGCAGCGTAGCGATGCAGGAGCACAATGGTTTTGATTGGGGGCTCGCGCTGGGAGTCTCCGCTGTTTTGCTCCATATCTAAGCCATTCTTTGCGACGAGCAGTGCGCAGGAGCATAATCTTTGCACTGTCCAAAGCGCCGAAACGGTGTATAAAATAGTTGCTTTTTTATCTCAAAAAGCTTTAAAAAATAGGAGGAATATAAAATGTCAGAATCAAAAACATTGATCAAAGGCGGAAGTTTCCTAATTGAAGACGCGGATCTTTCACGCGTATTTACACCGGAGGATTTCACAGAAGAACATAAGATGATCGCCAAGTCCACGGAAGATTACGTAAACACTGATGTAATGCCTGTGGTTGAAAATCTTGAAAACCATGAATTCGAACATTCCGTACGCTTATTGAAAAAAGCTGGAGACCTTGGTCTTTTGGGAGCTGACGTTCCTGAACAATATGGCGGGCTGGGTCTGGATAAGATCGCTTCAGCTTTGATTGCTGAGAAAATGTCCAAAGCGGGTGGTTTCTCGATCACTCACGGCGCCCATGTTGGTATCGGTTCATTGCCGATCGTACTTTTCGGCAACGAAGAGCAAAAACAGCAATACTTGCCGAAATTGGCGACTGGCGAAATGATCGCTGCATACGCATTGACTGAGCCAAGTTCCGGGTCGGATGCACTTGGAGCTAAAACGACTGCCAAGCTGAACGAAGCAGGCACACATTACGTATTGAACGGCGAAAAACAATGGATCACAAACGCTGGATTTGCGGATGTGTTCGTAGTTTACGCGAAAATCGACGGGGAGCAGTTCTCTGCTTTCATCGTTGAGCGCGAATTCTCTGGCGTTTCTGTAGGACCGGAAGAGAAGAAAATGGGGATTAAATCATCTTCAACTCGCACATTGATCCTTGAAGATGCGGAAGTTCCTGTTGAAAACCTGTTGGGTGAAGCTGGCCGTGGACACATCATCGCCTTCAACATCCTGAACATCGGCCGCTACAAATTGGGAGTAGGCACTATCGGAGCTTCTAAACGTGCGATGGAAATCACGATTCCATACACAAACCAGCGCCAGCAATTTAAAACACCTATTTCATCATTCAACCTGACTCGTGAAAAACTTGCGACGATGGCTTCACAATTATACGCACTTGAAAGCTCGGTCTACCGCACAGTTGGTTTGTTCGAGGACCGCATGAGCGGCTTCACGGACGAAGAGCACGCGAACGGTAAATTGGTTGCGGATTCAATCGCAGAATTTGCGGTTGAATGTTCAATGAATAAATTCTTCGGTACGGAAACGCTGGACTTTATCGTTGATGAAGGCGTTCAATTGCACGGTGGATATGGCTTCATGCAAGAATATGAAATCGAGCGCATCTACCGTGACTCACGCATCAACCGTATTTTCGAAGGCACGAACGAAATCAACCGTTTGCTGGTTCCGGGTACATTGCTGCGTAAAGCAATGAAAGGCGAATTGCCGTTATTGCAGCACGCTCAAAAACTTCAGGAAGAGTTATTGATGATGATGCCGGAAGAAGTCGGCACTGAAGCATTGGCTCAGGAAAAATACCTGGTAGGCAACGCGAAGAAAATCGCGATCCTTGCAGCTGGCCTTGCTGCTCAAACTTACGGCACGAAATTGGAACAGGAGCAGGAAGTTCTTGTGAACATCGCTGATATCGTCAGCAATGTATTCGCGATGGAATCTGCTGTTCTGCGTACTGAAAAAGCGATCGCTGCTTCAGGTGAAGAAAAAGCGAAGCAGAAACTTCTTTATACGCAAATCTATTGCCAGGAAGCATTCGATAAGATCGAAAAAGATGCGAAGGAAACTTTGATCGCTTCAATTGATGGCGACAACCAGCGCATGATGCTTTCAGCATTGCGCAAATTGACTCGCTCAACTCCTTACAATGTCATCGCTAAAAAACGCGAAGCTGCTGTTAAGTTGATCGATGTTGAAAAATATGTAGTTTAATGGATTTTTTGAAGGGCCGCCATCTTTTTGGCGGCTCTTTTTTATTCGCCCGCATTAAATACCTTTGCTAGAATAGTAAGTAGAAGGAGGTTTTAAATATGTTGGATTTTTATTGGTATCCGAAATGCAGTACTTGCCAAAAAGCGAAAAAGTGGCTGACAGCAAACGGGGTGGATTTCAAGGAAATACATATCGTCGATAACCCGCCGGCAAAAGATGAGCTGAAGAAAATGGTTGAGGGCAGCGGGATCGAATTGAAGAAGTTTTTCAATACGAGCGGCCAGCAGTACCGCGAGTTGCAGTTGAAGGATAAGCTCCCTGATATGTCCGAAGATGAAAAGCTGGAGCTGCTCGCGTCAAACGGCATGCTGATCAAGCGTCCGCTTGCATGGGATGGTTCAAACGCGACAATTGGATTCAAGGAAGAGACTTATAAAAATACCTGGTCTTAAGGGATATGCAATCTTGTAATTGAGTGGTTAATATGTCAAACTGAAGTTGAAGCTACTACATATTTTGGAGGCGTTTGGATGAGCACACCACAAGAACTTCGTTATTCAAAAGAACATGAATGGGTCAAACTTGAAGATGGTAAAGCACGCATCGGAATCACTCATTTCGCGCAGGCTGAACTTGGAGACATCGTTTTTGTCGAATTGCCTCAGGTCGGTGACGAACTTAAGAAAAACGAACCATTCGGCAGCGTCGAGTCTGTTAAAACGGTATCTGAATTATATGCGCCAATCAGCGGGAAAGTGGTTGAAGTGAACTCTGAGCTGGAAGACAGCCCGGAATTTGTCAACGAATCTCCGTATGAGCAGGCTTGGATGGTTGTCATTGAAGCTCCTTCTGAAGATGAAATGAGCGATTTAATGGATGCTGATCAATACAAAGAAATGACTAATGAGTAAGAATCACTAAGCGCCTTTTTACGGCGCTTTTTTTAATAAGCGTTGATTTTAAGGGAATCGCAATGCCGAGCATATCAATTGATTAGCGTGTTAGGGGTATATAAACTAAATAAGTAACAACATGCTCTCTATTCCAATTAATCAGCGGGGTGTTGGATGATGGACAAAGTGATTGTGGTGGAAGGGATATCGGATAAAAACAGAATCGCGCCGCTCATTGCGGAATCCGTGACGATTCTTTGCACAAATGGTACAGTGAGTGCCACGAGGCTTGAAGAATTGCTGCTGCCATTTGAAGGGCAGGATATCATTATTTTGGTTGATGCAGATAAATCCGGCGAAAAGCTCAGAAAACTGGTCAAGCGTGAATTTCCGGAAGCCCGGCATTTCTATATCGACCGGAGCTACAAGGAAGTGGCGACAACCCCTTTGCGTATTCTGACCGATGTTCTTATAGCAGCAAACGTCCGAGTCAATAACTTATTAGCCGAAGGATGAAGAACCATGGAAGAATGGAACCATAAAGAGTGGAGCAAAGCCAAAAACACCAATAAGGTGGCGGCTTATTATTTATACACGCCTATGTGTGGGACATGCCAATTGGCATCAAAAATGCTGGAAGTCGTAGTTGCGGCGATGCCGGAATTGCCCATCGGCAAAGCCAACCTGAATTATGTGCAGGAGATCGCTTCTTTATATGAAGTGGAAAGTGTTCCGTGCCTGTTGATAACAGAAAACGGCAAACTGAAAGAAAAGGTGTATGCCTTTCATTCTGTCCCATATATTTATGGAAAGTTAAAAAATGTTGACGTTTAAAACAAGCCGTGATAAATTAATATCCTGAACATTAAACTTAATAACGTAACTCTTATAAAGAGTGGTGGAGGGAAGTGCCCTGTGAAGCCCGGCAACCGTCATGAAAATGAAATGGTGCCAAGTCACGCAAAGCGAAAGCTTTGGAAGATGAGAGAACGGTTGACGTATATATTTTTGCGTGTGCCCTTCTGCTCATTTCTGAGCAGGAGGGTTTTTTTATTTTGAAGTAGGAGAGTGTATCAATGATTGAGTTGAAGCAATTGACGAAGACATTCGATGTCGGCAAAACCGCATTGACAGCTGTGGATAATGTAAATCTGACGATAGCTGACGGAGAAATCTTCGGCATCATCGGTTACAGCGGCGCCGGCAAAAGTACGCTGATCCGGATTCTGAACGGTTTGGAGAAACCGACTTCAGGGACCGTTGATATCAATGGCCAAAAGATTACGGATATAAAAGGGGCGGAACTGCGTAAAGCTCGCCAAAAAGTGAGTATGATTTTTCAGCACTTCAATCTTTTATGGTCCCGGACAGTTCAGGAGAATATTGAATTCCCGCTTGAAATTGCTGGTGTGCCAAAAGCCAAAAGAGTGGAAAAAGTAAAGGAGCTGGTTGAATTGGTGGGATTGGCTGGGCGCGAAAATGCCTATCCTTCACAATTGTCCGGTGGACAGAAGCAGCGTGTCGGCATAGCCCGCGCACTTGCAAACGATCCGGAAGTCCTGCTTTGTGACGAAGCCACTTCAGCGCTAGATCCCGAAACCACGGACGCTATTTTGGATTTGCTGGTCGATATCAACAAACGCCTTGGTTTGACCATCGTCCTGATTACACACGAGATGCACGTCATCCGGAAAATTTGCCACCGTGTGGCAGTAATGGAGGGCGGCAAAGTTGTGGAACTTGGGGATGTCCTTGAGATTTTCCAAACTCCGAAGCAGGAAATCACCAAACGCTTCGTTGCCCAAGTCACTGAGTCAGAGGATTCAAGCGAAACCATTAAGCATCTTCGAGAATTGTATCCAACGGGAGAACTTGTAAAGCTGATATTCGTCGGCGAACAGGCGGAACAGCCGATTCTGACTGGGCTGATCCGGAAGTATCCAGTGGAGGTAAATATCGTCCAGGGGAAAGTGTCCCATACACAGCGCGGAGCATATGGAACTTTGATCCTGCAGCTGAAGGGCGCGGATGCTGAAATCCGCAAGGCGCTCGAGTTTCTCGATCAGGAAAACGTACAGGCGGAGGTGATGGCAAATGATTGAGTCATTATTTCCGAATGTCGACTGGGATAAGATGTGGGAAGCAACATACGAAACCATCTATATGACAGCGATGTCGACGCTTTTCACGTTCATCATCGGCCTGGTCCTCGGCATCATCTTATTCTTGACTGCGCCGAAGCAATTATGGGCCAATAAAATCGTAAACTGGCTTACTGGAGTATTTGTGAATGTTTTCCGTTCCATACCGTTTATCATTTTGATCATCCTGCTGATTCCTTTCACAAGCTTCCTGATCGGAACCATACGGGGACCGAACGCCGCCTTGCCGGCGTTGATCATCGGTGCAGCTCCATTCTATGCGCGGCTGGTCCTGATCGCTTTCCAGGAAATCGACAAAGGCGTCATTGAAGCGGCACGCTCGATGGGTGCCACCACAGGGACCATTATCCGGAAAGTCTTATTGCCGGAATCAAAACCCGCTTTGATCTCAGGAATCACGGTCACTTCGATTGCATTGGTCGGTTATACGGCAATGGCTGGCGTAATCGGTGCCGGCGGGCTTGGAACCCTGGCATTCCTGGATGGCTTCCAGCGCAGCCGTCCGGACGTCGTATTAATGGCAACCATTTTGATTTTGATCATCGTATTCATCATCCAGTTTATCGGGGATGCGTTAACTAAAAAAGCAGACAAACGTTGATAACGGAAATTCCGTTGACATAATAAAAACAACTACAGAGAAAAGGGAGAGTACACATTATGAAAAAACTTCTAACAGGAACTTTATTGGCAACATTAGCACTTGCAGGATGCGGCAGCGACAGCAATGAAACTGGAACTGACTCAAGCAATGGAGGATCCGGTGAAGGCGAAACAAGCACGATCAAAGTGGGGGCTTCAAATGTGCCGCACGCGGAAATTCTGGAACAGGTACAGCCGATTCTTGAAGAACAGGGAATCGAATTGGAAATTGAAACATACCAGGATTATATCTTCCCGAATGAAGATTTGGATTCAGGCGAAATCGACGCTAACTATTTCCAGCATATCCCTTACTTCGAATCTCAAATGGAAGAGCACGGCTATGATTTTGCAAATGCCGGCGGTATCCACATTGAACCAATCGGTGTCTACTCGCAGGAATACGATTCACTTGAAGAGCTTCCGGAAGGCGCTACAATTTTGATGAGCAGCTCGGTAGCTGACCACGGGCGTATTCTTTCTATGTTAGAAGCTCAAGGTCTGATTACATTGGCTGAAGATATCGATAAAACAAAAGCTGAAGTAAGTGATATTACTGAAAATCCTAAAGATCTTCAATTTGAAACAGATTACGAAGCAGCGTTATTAGTGCAAATGTATGAGCAGGGCGAAGGCGATGCGGTGTTGATCAACTCCAACTACGCAATCGACGCAGGCATTAACCCGCAGGAAGATTCAATTGCACTTGAGGATTCGGACTCACCATATGTAAATATCATCGCTGTCCGTTCTGGCGATGAAGACAATGAAGCAGTACAAGCATTAGTGGAGGCTCTTAAATCCGAAGAAGTGCAGGATTTCATCCTTGATGAGTGGGGCGGCTCTGTAGTGCCGGTGCAATAAGAAAAGCGACTGTGCCCGAACCGGGCAACTTGGAAAAAGCATCCCTCGGGGTGCTTTTTCTTTATTATGGAGCTACTGGTTAAAAGTTTACAAAAGGTTGGGAAGTTTAAACCAGCAGTTAATGATTATTTAGATATAGTAAATAAATAAAATATTCCGTGTATTTACAAAAAGCTTATTTTATTCTGTTAACTATGGTAATTTGATAACTATTAGGAAAAAACATTTGTACACACAGGGAGGACATACGATGAAGTTCAAATTCGGTTTATTGCCCAGAATTATCGTAGCTATCGCATTGGGAGTTTTAATTGGTTCCATCGCTTCGGAAAACATCGTCAGGTTATTTGCAACATTCACTTCCATCTTCGGCAATTTCCTTAACTTTATTGTGCCATTGATCATCCTTGGCTTTATCGCACCGGGGATCGCGAAATTAGGCAAGGGCTCCGGTAAATTACTGGGGATTTCAACACTTATCGCATACAGCTCCACAGTAATCGCTGGGGTTTTCGCTTTCGGGGCCGCCATGCTTTTACTTCCGGGATTCATGGAAGGACGCGCCCTGACAAGTCTGGATGATCCGGAACATGCCCTTGCCAAAACTTTCATCGACCTTGAAATGGCTCCATTATTTGGCGTTATGTCCGCTTTGATCTTGGCATTCCTGCTTGGTATCGGCATGGCTTCAACAGGCAGTAAAACGATGATTGCATTCTTTGATGAATTTCAGGCCATTATAGAAAAAACAATTTCAGTCGTCATTATTCCGCTTTTGCCTTTCTACATTTTCGGTATATTCGCCAATATGGCATACGGCGGAGCAGTCATGGAAATTCTGTCTCTGTTCGGAATTGTGTTTATGTTGATTATCATCCTGCACTGGCTGATGCTGCTGCTTCAGTACGGTACTGCCGGCGCTTTGAAGCAAAGAAATCCTTTCGGCATGATTAAGACAATGCTGCCCGCTTATTTTACAGCACTCGGCACACAGTCTTCGGCGGCTACTATCCCTGTGACTCTAAGGCAAGCCCGCAAAACGGGAGCGGATGATCGAATCGCTGATTTTTCGATTCCTTTGTTTGCGACAATCCACTTGTCAGGCAGTACGATTACACTTGTTTCCTGTGCAATCGGGGTGGTTCTCCTAACGGGCCAGACACCAGACTTCGGTTCATTCTTTCCATTCATCCTTATGCTGGGTATTACAATGATTGCTGCTCCCGGTGTGCCGGGCGGCGCTGTCATGGCGGCAATTGGTTTGCTGCAGTCAATGCTCGGTTTTGATGCGACGATGGTCGCTCTAATGATTGCACTTTATATGGCTCAGGACAGTTTCGGAACAGCCGCCAACGTGACAGGAGACGGTGCTTTGGCTAATATTGTCGACCGTTTCACGAACGGACGAAAAGTTTAGAATAATTTTTTGATTCAGTGCATTCCGGCTATTTTCTATTCTCTATACTCTTCAATAAAGCTATGGTAATATATCGAAGTATTGAGAATAAGGAGGAAACACTGTGAAAAAATTATTTATAATCGGATTATCATCTCTGCTTTTTCTAGGTGCCTGCAGTTCTGATGAATCTGCTGATACAAATAAAGAAGCCGATTCATCAAATGGTGAAACAGCATCAACAGACAATGCTGATGTGAAAAAAGAGTTGATGAGATTTTATATGGCTGTGCCCAACACGATCAACGAAGTGGACGGCGATCTGAACACTTTCGAACAGCAGCAGGCTGAGGGTATTTTACCTGAAGGCGATGAATTGTCAGCGGTGAAAGAAGCGGCTGCAAGTTCTGCCGAAGAAGCATCCCAGGCTGTTGAAGGAATCGAAATTCCGGAAGCTCTAAGCGGGGAAGAAGAAGATATCCAGTCCGCGCTTGGCCTGATTTCAGAATCATATGATATGAAAGCGGCCGCACTGGCTGAAGAGGAAACTTCGTTTGAAGCTGCCAATTCAAAATTCGCTGAAGCGGACGAAGTTTTAAATTCCATTCTCGAAGAATACGAATTGATTCCTTCAAGCATCCAAAACGAAGTGAACTGATAATAAAGTGGAAGCCCGGCAAACGAATGCCGGGCTTTTTCTTATATTTTCCAGAAACTATGACGATAGGTCCATTTTCAGACAAATTAGCCTTTTATACGTTTATCGCAAAATCATTGGGGTATAATTGATATTGAAAGACAATCTGAAAGGAATGATTCATTATCGAGTCAAACGGTATCGAGCATACTGAGAAAATGGAACAGGCATTTAGAAATGCGCATGGATTCGGGATTAATGAGTACCAAAACGATCCGGGAAAAATTATTGAAGTGGAACAGCGGAGAGAACGGGATCATAATGACAGCCAAAGAATCGTTTCTCAGTTAGAGCGTCAAGTACACCGTGATATATAAAAGATGAATTCAGTTGAAAGCTGACAGTAAAGCCGTTGCCTTGTGCAACGGCTTTTTTTTGATGCTGGGAAGTGAAAGGTTTTGTCTGATGCTTTTAGTGAAGGAGGTATCCTTGGGACTCCAGCACCCCGGCTCCTCAGGTCATAATCCAAACGATGCACCCGTCTCTTCACCGTTTTGCTGTCTATTTCCTTACTGAAAGACATTCTCAATTAAAAGACATTCATTGAAAATGAAAAAAATCCTATTTTTTTTGAAATAATCGTTCGGCACTTTAAAAAACCTGAGTTTTAAATTGTTTTAGCCCAGTGTATAAACTTGGTTTAATGATTTGCCAGAGCAGTCAATATCGGTTAAGATTAGAATGATACTAATTAAGAATGGTTATCCGTTCAACATTAACTATATGGAGGTATTTTCATGTCAACTTTGGTCATCAAGGATTTACACGTTGAAATCGAAGGTAAAGAGATTTTAAAAGGTGTAAACTTAACTATTAATACAAGCGAGATCCATGCAATCATGGGTCCTAACGGTACAGGTAAATCAACATTGGCTTCCGCTATCATGGGCCACCCGAAATATGAAGTGACGTCTGGTTCCATCACTTTGGATGGGGAAGATGTTCTTGATATGGAAGTTGACGAACGCGCGCGCGCAGGTCTTTTCCTGGCTATGCAATATCCAAGTGAAATTTCTGGTGTAACAAACGCTGACTTCATGCGTTCCGCTATGAACGCACGCCGTGAAGAAGGCGATGAAGTTTCATTGATGAAATTCATCCGCGAGCTGGACAGCAAAATGGAAGTTTTGGATATGGACCAGGATATGGCTCAGCGTTATCTGAATGAAGGATTCTCAGGCGGGGAAAAGAAACGCAACGAAATTCTTCAAATGATGATGATCAAACCGACAATCGCTGTTTTGGATGAAATTGACTCCGGTTTGGATATCGACGCATTGAAAGTCGTTTCCGAAGGAATCAACCAAATGAAAGGCGAAGATTTCGGTTGCCTGATCATCACTCACTATCAGCGTCTATTGAATTACATCACGCCGGACCATGTCCACGTTATGATGCAAGGCCGTGTTGTTAAATCCGGCGGAGCGGAACTTGCGCATAAATTGGAAGCGGAAGGCTATGACTGGATCAAGCAAGAACTTGGAATCGAAGATGAGACTGTAGGACAAGCATAATTGAAGGGAGAGACTGGCATGACGGTTGAAACAAATTTAAAAATGACCGAGCAAGAGCTGCGCTCCTTTTCAGAAATGAATGGTGAACCTTCATGGTTTACCGAGCTGCGCCTTCGCTCGTTTGCAGAAGCGGAAACTTTGCCGCTACCAAAACCGGATAAAACAAAAATCCTGAACTGGAATTTCACAGACTATCCGGTTCACACAGTAAAAAGCTCAACATTCAGTTCGATTGAAGATTTAACAGAAGATGTTAAAACAATTGTAGATCTTGAGCAAAAAAACCTTTATATCCAGCATAATAATACACCAGCGTTTTCACGGATTTCAGAAGATTTGGCTGCTAAAGGCGTCATCTTGACTGATATATTTACAGCACTGCGCGAACATGGCGACCTGGTGAAAAAATATTTCATGACCAACGGCGTAAAAACCGATGAGCATAAACTGACTGCTTTGCATGCGGCATTGATGAACGGCGGGGCATTCCTGTACGTTCCGAAAAATGTTGAAATTGAAGAGCCGGTGCAAGTTGTGTTCTATCATGATGATGCAGAAGCATCATTGTTCAATCACGTAATCGTAGTAGCGGACACAAGCAGTAAAGTCACTTATGTGGAGAACTACTTCTCAACTGTCGCAAAATCAAACGGTTTGGCTAATATCGTCTCAGAAGTATTTGCTGAAGACAATGCACAAATCACGTATGGTGCGGTTGATGTTCTTGCAGAAGGATTCACTACTTACGTGAATCGCCGCGGTGTTGCTGCGCGTGACGCGAAAATCGAATGGGCTCTTGGACTGATGAACGACAGCGACACGATCTCTGAAAATGTCACTCATTTGATCGGTGATAACTCAATCGGCGATACAAAAACTGTAGTAGTCGGAAGAGGCAGCCAAAAACAGAATTTCACAACGAAAGTTGTACATTGGGGCAAAAATTCCGATGGTCAGATTCTGAAACATGGTGTCATGAAAGATTCCGCTTCTTCCATATTCAATGGAATCGGCAAAATCGAACATGGCGCGACTAAATCGAACGCGGAACAGGAATCACGTGTATTGATGCTTAGCCCGGACGCACGCGGCGACGCTAACCCGATCCTGTTAATCGATGAAGATGATGTTACAGCAGGCCACGCAGCATCTGTCGGCCGTGTAGATCCGCTTCAGCTATACTATCTGATGAGCCGAGGGATTACTAAACAAGAAGCTGAACGTCTTGTTATTCACGGTTTCTTGGCACCAGTTGTTAATGTGCTGCCAATCGAAGGCGTTAAAAAGCAATTGACGGAGGTTATCGAAAGGAAAGTCCGCTAATGATCAGTAAAGAGATAAAAAGCTATTTTCCTATATTGAACCAAGAAATCAACGGCAATCCCCTTATCTACTTGGACAGTGCTGCGACTTCGCAGAAACCGGTGCAGGTAATCGAAGCGCTGGAGTATTATTATAAATTGGATAATTCGAATGTGCATCGCGGCGTCCACACACTCGGCAATCGCGCGACGGAAAAATACGAAGGTGCCCGTGAAAAAGTACAGAAGTTCATCAATGCCGGTTCCACGGAGGAAGTCATCTTCCTTCGGGGCACGACAACAGCCATCAACCTGGTAGCACAAAGCTACGGGCGTGCCAATGTCAATGAAGGCGATGAAATTGTCATCACTTACATGGAGCACCATTCCAATATCATTCCGTGGCAGCAATTGGCCAAAGAGCGTGGAGCGATTTTGAAATATATCGAACTTGAAGAAGATGGCACCATTTCACTTGAACAAGTGAAAGCGGCAATTACCGAACGGACTAAAATGGTTTCAATGGTATATGTTTCAAACGTCCTTGGAACGATGAATCCGGTTAAGGAAGTTGCGCGCATCGCCCATGAAAACGGAGCGGTGATGGTAGTTGATGGTGCACAGGCTGCTCCTCATCTTAAAATCGATGTCCAGCAATTGGACTGTGATTTCTTTGCCTTCTCAGGCCATAAAATGGTCGGACCGACAGGAATCGGTGTATTATATGGAAAGAAAGCATTATTGAATGAAATGGAGCCGGTTGAATTCGGCGGCGAAATGATTGATTTCGTCGGCCTTTATGATTCAACCTGGAAAGAGCTGCCATGGAAATTTGAAGGCGGGACACCTATAATCGCCGGTGCAGTCGGACTTGGCGCAGCCATCGATTTCCTGAACGAAATCGGATTGGATGAAATCGAAAAGCACGAACATGAAATGGCAGCTTACGCCATGGAAAAAATGAGCGGAATCGACGGTCTGGAAATTTACGGCCCGAAAGATCCGGCCAAGCGTGCAGGCATCGTCACATTCAACTTGAATGATGTCCATCCACATGATGTGGCGACGGTGCTGGATATGAGCGGGATTGCTGTCCGTGCAGGACACCATTGCGCACAGCCATTGATGAAATGGCTGGAAGTATCCGCTACGGCCCGCGCAAGCTTCTACCTTTATAATGGCGAATCGGATATCGACCGCCTTGTAGAAGGATTACGCTCTGCAAAGGAGTATTTCAACGATGTCTTTTAATAACTTAGACCAATTGTATCGGTCCGTGATTATGGACCATTATAAAACGCCACGGAACAAAGGCACTATTGAGAATGACAGCATCAACATCGAAATGAATAACCCGACATGCGGAGATCGCATCCATCTTACTCTGCAGGTCGAAGACGGCATTGTGAAAGACGCGAAATTCGATGGTGAAGGCTGTTCGATTTCCATGGCATCGGCTTCGATGATGACGCAGGCAGTAAAAGGCCAGAAAGTTGAAACAGCTCTTGGGCTGTCCAAAACTTTTTCTGACATGATGCTCGGTAAAGAGTATGATGAGTCTGAGGATCTGGGGGATATTGAAGCGCTGCAGGGAGTTTCACAATTCCCGGCACGCATCAAATGCGCTACGCTAGCCTGGAAAGCCATGGAAAAAGGTGTGCACGAGCAAGAAAAATCGTAACACAAGAACGGAGGAACGATAATGGCTAAAAAAATGCCTGAAATCGGTGATTATAAATATGGGTTCCATGACAAAGATGTCTCGATTTTCCGGTCAAAACGCGGTTTGACTGAAGAGATCGTCAGAGAAATTTCCAATATCAAGAGCGAACCTGAATGGATGCTTGAATCTCGTTTGAAAGCTCTAAAATTGTTTTATTCAATGCCAATGCCACAATGGGGCGGAGATCTGGCACCGTTGAACTTTGACGAAATCACTTATTACGTCAAACCATCTGAAGCAAGCCAAACTTCATGGGATGAAGTACCGGATGAAATCAAACAGACTTTTGATAAATTGGGTATTCCGGAAGCGGAACAAAAATATCTTGCAGGTGTTTCTGCACAATATGAATCAGAAGTTGTCTACCATAATATGAAAGTGGAACTTGAAGACATGGGTATCATCTTTAAAGATACGGATGCTGCACTTCGTGAAAACGAAGACTTGTTCCGCGAATACTTCCAGACAGTCATCCCGGCTGCGGACAATAAATTCGCTGCATTGAATACGGCTGTATGGTCAGGCGGATCATTCATCTATGTACCGCCAGGCGTTAAAGTCGAGTCGCCGCTGCAAGCCTATTTCCGCATCAACTCGGAAAATATGGGGCAGTTCGAGCGTACGCTGATCATTGTGGATGAAGGCGCAAGCGTTCATTACGTGGAAGGCTGTACAGCACCGGTTTATACGACGAATTCACTGCATTCTGCTGTAGTTGAAATCATCGTTAAAAAAGATGCTTATTGCCGTTACACAACTATCCAAAACTGGGCGAACAACGTCTACAACCTGGTTACAAAACGTTCATTCGTTGATGCCAACGGCACAATGGAATGGATTGATGGCAACATCGGTTCCAAATTGACGATGAAATATCCTGCAGTTTACCTTCGTGGTGAAGGCGCACGCGGTATGACATTATCGATTGCAATCGCAGGTAAAGGCCAGCATCAGGATGCAGGCGCGAAAATGATCCACATGGCACCGAATACTTCATCTTCCATCGTTTCAAAATCAATTTCGAAACAAGGCGGTAAAGTATCGTACCGCGGGATTGTCCGTTTCGGCCGTAAAGCTGACGGAGCCCGTTCGAACATTGAATGTGATACGTTGATCATGGACAACCTGTCCACGTCTGATACAATCCCGTACAATGAAATCCTGAACGACAATGTATCTTTGGAGCACGAAGCGAAAGTTTCAAAAGTTTCTGAAGAGCAATTGTTCTACTTGATGAGCCGTGGCGTTTCTGAACAGGAAGCTACTGAAATGATCGTTATGGGCTTCATCGAACCATTCACAAAAGAACTTCCGATGGAATATGCGGTTGAAATGAACCGTTTGATCAAGTTCGAAATGGAAGGTTCAATCGGTTAATAAATTCTCTAACCAATCCCCATTGCTTAATTGCAGTGGGGATTTTTTTCTGCTTTTTACGGGTAAAGCTGAGGTAGGACGTTCTATTTTTTCTGTGCTATCATTTATATAACAGTATGTCGGAGGTGTCGGAATGATTTACGCTGGATTAACGGGGTGGGGCGACCACCCGGATGTTTACAGTCCGGGCTCGAAGCAAAAAGACAGATTGACTGATTACGCAGGACATTTTCCGATCGTGGAATTGGACTCTTCTTTTTATGCTGTGCAGCCCGAAAGGAATATACGGAAATGGATTGCTGAAACACCTGATTCTTTTCAGTTCATCGTTAAAGCGTATCAGGCGATGACCGGACATTTGCGCGGAGAAAATTCGTTTGATACAGAAGAGGAAATGTATGAGGCTTATATAAAATCCATCAGGCCGCTGAAGGAAGCAAATAAACTCGCGATGGTATTGCTGCAATTTCCGCCGTGGTTTGATTGTGTCAAAGAAAACGTGGATGAAATCAGGCGAATCACAAGCAAGCTGAGTGAGTTTGACTTGGCGATCGAATTCCGGCATCAGTCCTGGTATGCAGAAGGGTTCCGGGAAAAAACCTTCGAGTTTCTGCGGGAGCATAATTTGATACATTCAGTTTGCGATGAACCGCAGGCGGGAGATGGCTCAATTCCGCTGGTGCCAGTCTCGACCCGTAAAGACAAAGTCCTCTTCCGGCTCCATGGCCGCAATGTCCATGGATGGCAAAATGTAGGCAACTCAAAGAAATGGCGTGAAGTCCGTTATTTATATGATTATAACCGCGAAGAGCTGTCGGAAATCAGCAGAGCGGCACATAAGCTGGAAGAACAGGCTGACAATGTTTATGTCATTTTCAATAATAATTCGGGCGGCCATGCTGCAGGGGACGCCAAGCAATTTCAGCAAATGAATGATTTGTCCTTCGAAGACCTTGCACCCAAACAATTGGATCTTTTCGAAGGAGAATTTTAACGTTAGGTTATAAAGAGGTGTTGTAAAATGGCTGAAACCATCCATATATATCATACAAACGATTTGCACAGCCATTTTGGCAATTGGCCGAGCATCCGCGCCTTATTGGCTGAACGGAAGCGCTGGCATGAAGAAATGGGCGACTTCTGCCTTGTGCTGGACATCGGCGACCATGTGGACCGTTCCCATCCTTTCACTGAAGGCACAGCGGGAAAAGGGAATGTTGAATTACTGAATCAGGCGGGATATGATGCTGTGACCATCGGCAATAATGAAGGGATCACTTTGTCGAAAGAAGAGCTGGATGCTTTGTACAATGAAGCCGATTTTGATGTCATCCTCTCCAATCTTTTAAGCGAAAGCGGGGAGCGGCCGAACTGGGCCAAGCCGCATAAAATAATTCTGACACCTGAAGGCAAGCGCATCGGTCTCGTGGGAGCGACCGCAGAATTCACTCCGTTTTACGAAAGGCTGGGATGGAAAATAACTGCGGCGCGTGAATCTATTATCCAGGCAGTGGATGAGATTAAAGCGGCGACAGACTTTATTGTCTGTCTGTCTCATCTCGGAATCAGAGAAGATGAAATCCTTGCTGAGAGCTGTCCCGAAATTGATCTGATATTGGGCGCGCATACGCATCACATTTTTCACGAAGGAAAGATGATCGGCGATGTGCTGCTCGGAGCGGCAGGCAAATTCGGAGCTTATCTCGGACACGTTATCATAGAAGAAGATCTGAAGAAGAAAAAAGCTTATTTGATTGAGACGGAGAAATTGGAGAATCCGGATGGCAGCTACGACCAAAAGCTGCGGGAAAGTGGCAAGGAATTGATGAGAGATGCTGTATTCTACAATGATTCAGCTCTTAAAGCCGAGTGGTTTAAGGAGTCGGAATTGGCTCAGTTATTCGGCAAGGCCATGATTGAATTTTCGGAAGCGGATTGTGCGCTATTCAACGCCGGCCTGTTTATGGAAGATATGCCGCTCGGCGTGATAACACGTTACGATTTCCACCGCATGCTCCCGCATCCGATCAATCCGTGCATGATTGAACTGACTGGCGCGGAATTGAAGGAGATTTATCTTCAGTCGATGAATTCGGAATGGCCGCAGCTTGAGTTAAAAGGGTTAGGATTCAGGGGAGCCGTTTTCGGCAAGATGATCCGTACGGGAATGGATATGGACAACCATCAATTATATATTAACGGCCGCCCTGCTGACAGTGACCGTCTATATAAACTCATCACTTTGGATATGTTCACTTTCGGTTACTTCTTTCCTGAATTCAAACGTTCCCCCAAAACTTACTTTATGCCTGAATTTATACGGGACGTATTCAGCGATTATTTTTCCCGAAACACGGTGCAGTAAGGGAACTGGGTGAAATTGACCTTGATTTCGAAACAATTTTGGTATATGCTAACTAAGAATTGTATATCGATGGGTAGAGGCTGCAAAACCGATGAGTAAAATATGTGAGCGTGACAGCGATGATCATATTTGAAAGGCGATTTTGCCGAAGTCCATTTTCCGTTGTCACCGGAAAGTGAGGCTGGGGGCATCCTTAATAAGGATGTCACTGTCATTTATGCTTGCATAAATGGAGAGCTACATGGTTGTTTGATGTTTTACCGCACAGACGAATTGTAGGAAGCCGACTTGTCCCTTTGGATTGAGCCGGCTTTTTTTTCTCCATTCTATTCCATCAAAAAATAGGAGGAAACTATTCATGGAAAACACGATCTTCTCGATCCTGCCGCCGATTATCGCAATCGTCATGGTCTTGCTGACCCGGCGGGTACTATTATCTTTGGGCGTAGGCATCATTTCAGCGGCGCTCATTCTAACATCATTCGCGCCGGTTGGTGCCATGCAGGAATTACTTACATCCTTCCAGGTGATATTCTGGGATGAAGGCTTTAATGCGTATAATGTCTTTATACTTTTGTTCTTATTATTGCTGGGCATCATAACTGCATTCGTCAGTTTGTCCGGAGGAAGCCATGCTTTCGCTGACTGGGCTTCAAAACGCGTCAAATCCCGCCGCGGGGCAAAAGTTCTTACCGTCGCGCTGGGTATTGTTATTTTTATCGATGACTATTTCAACGCTTTGGCAGTCGGACAGGTTGCACGCCCCATAACTGACCGCTATAAAGTGTCCCGCGCGAAACTCGCTTATTTCATCGATTCAACTGCAGCACCTGTCTGTGTGGTTTCGCCGGTTTCCAGCTGGGGAGCGGCAATCATCGGAATCATCGCTACGATTCTTGCCGGGCAGACATTTGTGGAATATTCCGCTTTGGAAGCCTTCCTCTGGATGGCGCCGATGAATTTCTATGTAATTGCTGCACTGGCCATCGTATTTTTCGTTGCCTACCGTGATGTCGATTTCGGGGAAATGAAAAAGCACGAGATCAACGCAATCGAAAACGGACAGCTTTACGACCCTGAAAAATCGATACCTGGAGAAATGAAGGAAGAATTTCCTTCGCATTCCCATGGACGTGTTCTTGACTTATTGCTTCCGATTCTTGTATTGGTCGCAGGGACAATCGCCGCAATGTTATGGACGGGCTATCAAAACGCCGGCCAGCAAATGGATATCTGGCTGATCTTTGAAAACACCGATGTTCCTTTGTCCTTGCTAGTTGGTGGACTCCTTGGAACAATCACATCCATTGTTCTATACCTGCTGCAAATGAATAAAAATGAAACTGCGAATGCCGGTTGGATTGGAAAAGGGATCTGGGCAGGGATCAAATCGATGATCGGAGCAGTACTGATTCTGATTTTTGCCTGGTCTCTGACTTACCTGATCGGTGCACTTGAGACAGGTACTTATCTGGCAGGAGTTGTGAGTGATGGAAATATTCCGGTTTCAGTTCTTCCTGTGATGCTGTTCCTGTTAGCTGGAGTAATGGCCTTCTCGACCGGAACATCTTGGGGTTCGTTCGGTATTCTATTGCCGATCGCCGGTACCATCATGATTGAAGCGGCGCCTGAATTGTTATTGGCATCGCTGTCGGCAGTCCTTGCGGGTGCTGTTTTCGGTGACCATTGTTCTCCGATTTCAGATACGACGATCTTATCTTCGACTGGAGCGGGGAGCAATCACATGGATCACGTTGCTACCCAGCTCCCATATGCTTTGACAGCTGCGGCAATCGCCTCTGCAGGGTATTTAGTCATAGGCTTGACTGGTTCACTTCTATGGTCAATAATTGCTGTTGTTGTTATCCTTGCAATACTATTCGTGGTTTGGTCACAAAGAACAACAATACTCGAAAGAGCCAGAAACGCTCAGTAAAAGGAAAGCGGAGAGAATATCTCTCCGCTTTTTTATTATTGTAATAATAGTTTTTTCAAAAAATATAAGAAATCGTCTTTACTTTGAACTACCCGCTCGGTATACTATTTTTAGATTAGAAAATAATCTGAAAATATACAAACTTCCCATTTTTCTGTAAGGAAATTGGAAGTTCGTAAAGAGGGGGAGAAATTATGGAACGTTCGCAATGGGGTACACGCGCCGGTTTTATCATGGCGGCAGTCGGCTCGGCAATCGGTTTGGGAAACATTTGGCGTTTTCCGTATGTGGCCTATGAAAATGGTGGAGGAGCATTCTTTATACCGTACTTATTCGCTCTGTTAACCGCAGGGATACCGATTCTAATCTTAGAATTCACCATCGGGCACAAATACCGTGGATCAGCGCCATTGTCATTCTTCCGCATGAGCGGCAAGAAAGCGGAATGGCTTGGCTGGTGGGCCGTACTTGTATCATTCGTCATATCCGTCTATTATGCAGTCATCATCGCCTGGGCAATGCGATACACAATATTCGCAGTCAATCAGGCATGGGGGAATGACACAGAAGCATTCTTATTCGGAGATTTCCTGCAACTGGGAGACGTCCCGGGGCAAACCGGCGATATCGTATGGGGAGTATTCATTCCATTAGTGCTGGTTTGGGCAATTACATTGGGCATTTTAATGGCTGGAGTCAAGAAAGGGATTGAAGCTGCCAACCGCATTTTCATCCCGACATTGGTAGTCATTTTCCTTATCATAGTAATCCGCGCTGTTACTTTGGATGGAGCTATGACGGGTCTTAACGCATTCTTCGAACCGAATTTTGACGCGATAATGGATCCGTCGGTTTGGGTTGCGGCTTATGGGCACATATTCTTCAGTTTATCCGTGGCCTTTGCGATTATGATCACTTATTCAAGTTATCTTCCGAAAAAATCGGATATTACAAATAACGCTTTCATCACCGGGTTTGCCAACTCAAGTTTTGAGTTGCTTGCAGGGATTGGGGTATTCGCTGTACTCGGCTTCATGGCGGCGCAATCCGGAGTTGATGTTTCTGAAGTGGCAACTGCCGGTGTAGGATTGGCATTTGTTGTATTCCCGCAAATCATCAATGAATTCCCGGGATTGAATGGACTCTTCGGCGTCCTGTTCTTCCTGTCATTGACACTGGCTGGATTGACTTCGTTGATGTCAATCACTGAAACATATGTCGCGGCAATTTCCGAGAAATTCGGAACTTCACGCCGCAAAGCGGTTGCTTTCGGCGGCGGGTTGGCTGCATTAATTTCCATTCTGTTCGCTACTCAAGGCGGTCTTTACTTCCTTGACCTGGCAGATTACTACATCAACCAATTTGGTGTTGCTGCAGTCGGTCTTGTTGAAGTTATCATGGTTGTATGGATCCTGCGTAAAGCAGATAACCTTAAAACTCATGCGAATGCTATTTCTGACATCCAGCTTGGCGGTTGGTGGAAATTCAGCCTTGGCGTCATAACGCCGATCGTACTGGGCTATATGATGTTCGGATTGCTGAAACTTAACATTCTTCAAGAGTTCGATAATGACACAGGAAACTACGAAGGATATTCGAATATGTTCACATTATTCGGAGGAGTCGCTGTAGCAGCTGGTGCTCTGATTTTAGGAATCTTGTTCTCACTCGGCAAATGGCATAAGAGCCATGCGACATTCGAGGAAGAAAAATAAGGGGGTTAACGCTATGGAAGTAAGCGCAATCGTAGTTATGATTATTGGTATCGTGCTTTTATGGGGCGGTTTGGCTGCCAGTATTTTCCATGCAATGCGAAGCGGCAAAAAGAATAAGGCTGATAACGCAGCTTGATGAAAAAACTCCGGAAACTTGATGTTTCCGGAGTTTTTATTTTGGATGGACTGTTCCTTGTTAGGCACGGGGCTTTATGGTACATTTGGGAAAGAGAATGGTTGACAGGCTTCCAGGTTTTCAAAAGGAGATTTTTTGCGATGCCCAGTGAAAAGCAAGCCTTTGCCTGAAGGCTAAAGTAAATGGATGGTGAATGTTTTGATTACTATAGACCAGTGGAATTATGAGATCGTCATCGATTACCGTGAAGGATTTCAGGAAGAAGCGATCAATAACCGATACAGTGAGATATTAGGCAAGTATGATTACATACTTGGCGATTGGGGCTATGGCCAGCTGCGGTTGAAGGGATTCTTTGAAGACACAAACCACAAAGCGAGCTACGACACCAAAATCAGCACGCTGCAGGATTACCTGTATGAATACTGCAATTTTGGATGTGCTTATTTTGTCATCAAAAAAATCGGCAAGGCGCCTGTGGCTGAACCGGACGCCAAAGATACGGAAATTGAAACAACTGAACAATCGACAGAGGGAACTCCCGTTGCGGAATCATGATGCAACGGGGTTTTTTTATGCCATTATGCTATTATAGGAAATGATAATATAAGATAGAAACTATATCTGTTGGAGGGTTACACATGTATTTTATTGACCGCAGCAAAATCACCGAAACAATCGCTTATATGAATTCATTGTTGGAATTATATAAAACTAAATCGAGCTGGGACAGCCTCGGAGACCAATTGGCGTTGGAGCGGCTCACGCATAATGTCGTCGAATCCATCATAGATGTAGGCAACAGCATGATTGATGGATTCATCATGAGAGACCCGGGCAGCTATGATGATATCATTGATATTTTAACTGACGAAAAAGTGATTACGCCTGAAATGGATGCACCTTTGAAACGGGTGATCGGTTTACGTAAATCGCTGGTTCGTGATTTTATGAAGATGGACCATGAAAATATTATTGAAGTTCTCGATGGAGCCTTTGCAGAATTGGAAGCATTCGGCCCTAAGGTGGAACACTATCTTGTCCATGAACTTGGACCGGTATCTGCATTCATACCGGAGACGAAAAATGAAGGATTATAAAGTATATTGCCTTGACTTGGACGGCACAGTATTCAAAGGCAGAGAATTGATACCGGAAACGGCCGATTTTATTCATCGTCTGCAAGGAAAAGGCATCGAACCTTATTATGTAACGAATAATGCCTCCATGACTCAGCAGCAATTTGCGGATAAATTGGGCGCATTCGGCATTGTGGCGCCGGCTGAACACATTATGACTTCATCAATTGCAGCAGCAAAGTACATTAAAAGATGGTATCCGGGGAAAAAGGTTTTCATGATCGGGACAGATGGGGTGGAAGAAGCGCTTAAAAGTGAAGCGATTGAAAGAGTCTATGAAAATGCGGACATCGTGCTGATGGGCATTGACCGGAATATCAACTTTCAGAAACTGGCGACTGCCTGTCTGGAAGTCCGTAAAGGGGCTGTCTTTTTATCGACGAACAGGGATTTGGCGTTTCCTTCAGAGAAAGGTTTCATGCCGGGAAATGGGGCTTTTACAAAGGTCGTTTCCTCCTCAACAGGAGTTGAGCCCGTCTTCATCGGCAAACCGGAAATGCATATGCTGGAGGCGATCCAGTACGAAATCGGATGCAATAAAGAAGGCATGGTCATGATCGGGGATAATTACGATACCGATATACAAGCGGGCATCCGTTTCGGTGTCGATACGATCCATGTCAATACAGGGGTGACACCGATGGAAGAGGCGGTAAAGAAGGATGTTCCGCCTACTTATGCGATAGAAAATCTAAGTTACTGGGAAATTTAAAAAAGCCATCGGTATGATGGCTTAGAATAATGGGTTTTCTTCTATAAACTCATACACTTTTTGTGTAAGTTCTTCAGGAGTGTCCGCTTCGACAATTTCGCCGTTCACTAGGGCGTAAAGAGTTTCGGAGCATTTTGTACAATAACTCAGGCAGCCATATTCCAACACATCGAGATTTGGGTCCCGATCGAGTTTTTCAAAAGCATCCTGGGCTCCATTTACGATATTGCTGACGCAAAATTCAACAATCGGATTCATTAAGCTCACCTCGCTACTTCGAAATCCTACCTTTTTTCAAAGGTAAAGTCAATTATTTGATTTCTCCACTCATGTGTCCAGACTCCAGCGGCCCAGCTCCTCGAGTCGCTTCGGTCTTGAATGAGATGGCAAAGAACGCGACTTGGTGTTCTAACTAAATAAAGGATGCTCCTGCATCGCTGCGCTAGCTTCGTCGCAAGAGATGGCCTCATAAAATCGGCCCATCTCTCGCTGTCGCTTTTCGGTGTCCAGACTCCAGCGGCCCAGCTCTTCGGGTCATAAGCCAGTCCAACTGCGCGGCCGAGGCCACTTCGTTGTTCTGTCTTATGCCTTTCAGAGCTAAGCGGGCGCTGTCGCTTTTCTTAAAGATATTGTGAAAGTTATCACAATCCGATATAATTTGATGTGAGAAAGTAGTAGACAGAAGAAAGTTAAAGGAGATATTTATGCGAAAACTAGTCTTATTAGGCGGCGGTTACGGCAATATGAGAATATTGCTCCGTTTATTGCCAAGCAGTTTACCCCAGGACGTCGAAATCACGCTGATCGACCGGACACCGTTCCACAGCATGAAAACTGAATTTTACGCACTGGCTGCCGGTACTGAGTCAGATCAGGATGTTCGGGTCGATTTTCCGGAGCATGAGCGCCTTAAAATCGTTAATGGCGAAATTTTGGAAATCGGGATTGATGAAAAATGCATCTTCATGGAAAACGGCCAACGGATCGGCTTTGATGACTTGGTTATCGGACTGGGTTGTGAAGATAAATATCATAGTGTGCCAGGTGCTGATCAATACACTTACAGCATTCAAACCATTGGTCAGTCGAGACGGACTTATCAGGCGTTGCTGGGGCTGCCGGCTAACGCGGTTGTCGGTATAGTCGGAGCGGGACTGAGCGGAATCGAACTGGCGAGTGAACTCCGTGAAAGCCGTGACGATCTCCAGATAAAATTATTTGACCGCAGCCCGCGTATTTTACGTGATTTTCCAGAACGCCTAAGCAACTTCGTGAAAAAATGGTTCGATAGCCATAATGTAGATGTTGTATCGAATTCTAATATCACAAAAGTCGAGCCCAATCTTCTGTATAACCATGAAGAAACCATTCCTGTTGATGCGGTCGTATGGACGGCAGGCATCCAACCGGTTAAACCGGTGCGGGACCTAGGGTTGGAAAGTGACAATATCGGACGTCTGGTCATTAACCAATACCATCAATTGCCTTCTAATGAAAATGTCTACGTGGTAGGAGACTGTGCAGCTTTGCCGATGGCACCTTCCGCGCAGCTTGCTGAAGAGCAGGCGGAACAGATTGTCAAAGTGCTTAAGATGCGCTGGAAAGGTGAAGCTCTTCCTGAAACGATGCCTGAGATCAAGCTGAAAGGCTTCCTCGGATCCCTCGGCAAGAAGCAAGGCTTCGCTTATCTGGCAGACCGGACTGTCACGGGACGGATTGCACGGCTGATGAAATCCGGTGTGTTATGGATGTATAAATGGCATAACGGGTGATGAAACCCAAAACAAAAAGCGCTCAGCAATGAGCGCTTTTTTTGTGCAGATATGTTGGCCGTTAAGATTATCTCATTCCGCTTTAAAGCCATGCTTTTCGAGTTCTTTATAAATCGGTTTTAATTGGACATAACCTTCTGCGGCGACTTCATCTTCCACAAGCACCAACGGATAGAAAAACTCATCATTTTGAATGCGTTCGATATAATCTTTTTGGCGATCGTCTTCCGGCTCTTTCTCAATATCGATATAAGTAATTGAAAATGGCTGGTCTTTATATTTTCTTGGTATGGCAGCCTGCAGCCACTCGAATGTATCGATTGAGGACGGGGCATTTACACAGCTGGCGCAGATTACTTCTGCTCCGTAAACTTCGATGGCAATATTCTTCGTCATAAATTTGGACCTCCTGGAAATTCAATAGTGGCTTTTTCTCTCTAATCACATTATAATGATTATAATGAAAGGAGTCGATATAAATGACTGAAGCTTTGATGGAAGAGCAAGTAATGGAAGTCTTAGATAAATTACGTCCATTCCTTTTACGTGACGGAGGAGACTGTGAACTCGTCGACATAGAAGATGGCATCGTGAAACTTCGTCTGCTTGGAGCATGCGGAAGCTGCCCGAGTTCGACAATTACATTGAAAGCTGGAATTGAACGCGCGTTAACGGAGGAAGTTCCTGGCATAGTGGAAGTAGAACAAGTATTTTAAAGCCAAGGGACCTGTTGCGGGTCCCTTTTTCTGTTTGTATAATAGTGGAAAGCAAGTCAGCTTTCTTGTAAGCTGGCGGAATTTATTGATATGATAATCGAAAGGAAAGGGTGACAGGTAATGGAACAGGTAGTCGAAATTACAGAAGCCGCTTCTTTTCAGGTAAAAGAAATGATGCGACATAATGAAGAGGAAGATTCTTTCCTGCGTGTAGCTGTTAACGGCGGAGGCTGCAGCGGTTTGACGTACGGCATGGGATTTGAGAAAGAGCAAGGTGCGGAAGATGATCTTTATGAACAATTCGGAATCCCGATTCTTATCGCGAAAGACGATGCACCGATTCTTAAAGGCACAGTAGTCGATTACAAACAATCGCTGATGGGCGGCGGCTTTACGATTGAAAATCCGAACGCCATCGCTTCGTGCGGCTGCGGCACTTCATTCCGTACAGCGAAAAAAGCTGGAACACCTGAAAGCTGCTGATTAATGGAATATGGAAAAGCCTTCAGTGCCATACCGTGGCGCAGAAGGCTTTTTTCTGTAAATTGGGGAATAATCTGTTTACTTCCAAAGACGGATTATCTGGTGCTATCCAGTTGAAATCACTAGTTAAAAAGGCTAATATAGAGTGTAGGAGTAAATTGGAAACATTCTCAAACGTAATTTATGGTTTTCCGATTTAAAAAATGACTCGAAGGTGGTTGCGATTAGATTGAAAAGACCGTCAATTTTAGTATTAGGAGCAGGCTATGGTGGATTGACTACTGTAGTGAATCTGCAAAAACTCATGGGAACAGACGAAGTCGACATCACGTTGATCAACAAAAACGAATACCATTACGAAAGCACATGGCTTCATGAAGCTGCAGCTGGAACAATGACTCCGGAGCAGGTCCGTTACGATATTAAAGAAGTAATCGATCCTGTTAAAGTCAGATTCGTTCAGGCTAGTGTTGAAGCGATTGATGTTGAAGGCAAGAAAGTCCTTACGGATAATGGCGAATTTACATATGATTATATCGTCATCGCCCTCGGTTTCGAAGGGGAAACATTCGGTATCGAAGGACTTGATAAATATGCTTTATCAATTGCAAACGTGAAAGCGGCGCGTTATATCCGCGAACACATCGAATTCCAATTTGCGACATGGTCGACTGAAGAAGTCAAAGACGACAGCCGTCTGACTATCGTTGTGGGCGGTGCTGGATTCACCGGGATCGAATTCCTTGGCGAACTGGCGAACCGTGTACCTGAACTTTGCAAAGAGTTTGATGTGCCTCGTGAAAAAGTACGTGTAGTATGCGTAGAAGCTGCTCCAATGGTGCTTCCAGGATTTGACCCTGAATTGGTCAACTATGCTGTAGGTCATCTTGAGTCAAAAGGAATTGAATTCTCAATTGGCACTCCGGTTGTGGAAGCGACTCCCGAAGGCGTCAACATCAAGAAGGGCGACGATGAGTTCGAATTCATCAAAGCCGGCACAGTTGTCTGGGCTGCCGGAGTTCGCGGCAACAGATTGATCGAATCTACACCTATCGAAAATATGCGTGCTCGCGTTAAAGTTGAAAAAGACCTTCGCGCACCAGCTTTCCCTGATGTATTTATCATCGGTGACTGCGCATTGATGATCAATGAAGAAACAAACCGTCCATATCCGCCGACAGCTCAAATCGCCATGCAACAGGCAGAAGCAACAGCTGCCAACCTTAAAGCGTTGATCCAAGGCGGCACAACACAGGAATTCATTCCTGATCTTAAAGGTACAGTTTGTTCACTTGGCGATGACGATGCGATTGGTGTTGTATTCGGCAAAAAAGTTACCGGCAAGAGAGCTTCTTTCATGAAGAAAATGATCGACAACCGCGCTTTATATATGGTTGGCGGACCAAAATTAGTCATGAAAAAAGGGAAATTCAACGTACTTTAATCTTAGGGAAAGAAGTCTCCAAATGGGGGCTTCTTTTTTTTTTCGACGAAGACCCTATAATTAGTTAATAATTGTGAAAATTGTGTCCATTTTATGATATTATTAAAATTTATTTAATGTATCCGCTTACATTCTCCCTTATCTCTTGCCAGTTATAAAACGCCATGTTATATTATCAGAATATTAAAAACAATAGCAGGAGGAGGTGTTTCGGATGAAGAATTTCAAACAGGTCAAATCAACGAACCAATGCCCATATTGTGCAGGCCAAGGTTATTTCCAATTGCGTTTGGGCGGATCGGAAACGTGCTCTTGCTGCTCGGGATCAGGAAAAAAATAATATAGCTCAATCTTTAAAGCACGGCGCTGACTTAGCGCCGTGCTTTTCTTTTTGTAACCGGGGAAAGGGGACAGGGAGGAAAAGAGTTGTTTGATGATATCTCCATTAAGGGTATTAAAAACCATCTATATAAAAAGTGTCTTGATGAACCACCTCAGTGTAAGACCACCATGAAAAAGGAGAGGGTAATATGAAAAGAAGCTTAAAAATAGCCAGTGCCTTTATTGGGATTGTCGTGGGCGCTGGTTTTGCTTCGGGGCAAGAGATTTTGCAGTACTATACAAGCTTCGGCTATTGGGGGCTTGGAGGTGTTCTTGTAGCAACCTTATTGTTCGGCTATATCGGAATGATTCTTACCCGTCTTGGGAGCCGCATGCAAACGACATCCCATGAAGATGTCGTCTACCGCATCAGTGGCAAATGGCTTGGAAAAGTGATTGATTATACATTGATTTTGACCTTATTCGGTATTTTGGTCGTCATGATTGCCGGAGCCGGCTCAATTTTCTCCCAGCAGTTCGACCTGGCACCGGCGTTCGGGCGTGGAATCATGATCGTGCTGGTCATCGTGACAATTATGATGAACGTAAAAAAAGTCATTACAGTCATTTCCAGCATTACGCCATTCCTGATCCTGATGGTCGTAGGCATCGCCATTTACAGTGTTATGACGATGGACGGCAGTTTCAGTTCACTGGACCCGGTGGCCAAAGAGCAGCTGTCGGCAACGCCGAACTGGCTATTATCGGCAATAAATTATGTATCGCTTGCCATTGCGCTGGGAGCCTCGATGTCGCTTGTCATGGGCGGCGCAGAAAAGGATGAGAAAGTGGCTGCCCGCGGCGGCTTGATTGGCGGTCTCGGCTTCGGCGTCCTTATCCTGCTGAGTTATGTGGCGATATTTGCGAAAGTGGATGTGGTCGGAGGAGCGGATCTGCCGATGCTTGCCATCGGCGATGATATTTCACCGGTACTCGGCATTATCATGGCGATTGTCATCTTTGCAATGATCTATAATACAGCAGTTAGCATGCTGTTATCATTTTCTGCACGCTTTACGGAAATCGGTACAAAAAAATTCCGGATTTTCGTCATCATCGCAGGACTTATTGCCTTTGCACTTAGCTTCCTCGGCTTTACATCCCTGGTCAACTGGCTCTATCCGGCAGTCGGCTATCTTGGCTTGCTGCTGATCGGTGCATTGATTTTGGCGGATATCCGCAAAGTGGGGAAAAACGGCAGATCGAATAGTGAAAAAGCGACAAACTAAGCCACGGCTTGTGTCAATGTGATGAACTCTGTGTTACTGGATTGAAAGCCCCAGATATTTCAGTTAAACTGATTAGAGGAATATCGGAGGTTAGTATATATATGAATAGTTCATTCACTATTGTCCAATTAATTATTTCAATGCTTTTATTTTATGTAATGTTTTTTGGTATCGGCTTTCTGCTGAACATGCTGTTGCGCATGACTTGGCTCATGGCAATTGTTTACCCGATCGTCATAATTCTCGTTATAGATGATGTTGGCGTTTTCGATTATTTCACCAATCCAGGAGAATCATTCAATATGCTGGGCGACACAATTACATCCCTCACTGGCACAGATATTGCTGTTCTGTTGTCGGGATTTGCCGGTGCGATTACAGCCGGCTTTGTCATGAAAGTCCTTCGGAAAATGGGATACCAGATGTTTTAAAAAAATCCGTGCGAGCCAATTTGGCCTGCACGGATTTTTTTTATAGGATCAAACTGTAGACGATAGCGGAGATCGCGATGCCCGTTAACGCTCCCATAAATACTTCACTGGGTTTGTGGCCGAGCAGTGTCTTTAATTCTTCTGTTTTTTCTTCTTCTTTTTTCTTTGGCCAGTTTCTGGTTTCATTCATGAATAATTGCAGGTCCATCCGCATTTTATTGATTGTCAATGCCTGTTGCCCAGCTTGGAATCTGACACCCGTCGCATCGTACATGGTGATGACGGCGAACATGGTTGAAACCGCAAAGATAGTTGAACCGACACCATGTTCATAAGCGACTGCAGTTGTAAGGGAAGTCACTGCAGCAGAATGCGAACTTGGCATCCCGCCGGTGGAAGTGAAGAGCCTCCATTCCAGTTCCCGTGTCACTGCATATTGAATGGGTATTTTTATGAACTGGGCGAAGATGATTGCGAACAAGGCGATCATTAAGGGTGTATTCGTAAATAATTCCATTTAATTATCAACCTTTCAAAGAGGAAATCTATTGCTTCAGTATAGCATACTCTGTTTTTCTACCTGCCGGAAACAATTTCGACTGCCGAACTACTATGCATTCGGAATCCATGCTAAACTGAAATAGAATAGATAATGAGGAGGAGACCAATGAATATTTCAGTACAGAACCACGGCCAGAAAAACAACGCGGATATCCTGATTGTCGGACTTACTCGCCATCCTGAAAATACAAATGGATGGGATGGTTTCGCGGAACGATTCGATGGAAAATTACAGGATTGGGTTAAAAATGAATTGTCTTTCGATAAAAAAAATATCATTACATACCCGACTTTGTCGGGAGACATCCCGAGAGTCATGTTCATCGGCATGGATGACCGCAAGAAAATGAATGAAGATGACATCCGCGAGGCATTTGGGTTAGCCGGCAAAGAACTGGTCAAGAAAAAGATCAAACACGCTGCCATATATCTCGATTCATTCCAGAACGATGACATCACTGCGGAAGACGCCGCGTACCTTGCAGCTGAAGGGATCGGAATGGGGATGTACAGCTTTGCGGATTACAAGACATCGTCCAACGAAACGGAAGTGGAGCTCGAGAACATTTCGCTGCTTACAGAAGAAAGCGCCGAAGACATCGAGGCAGCGGCAAGAATCGGACAGGTTTTCGGCGAATCGGTTAACGAAGCGCGCACCTTGGTCAATATGCCAGGGAACATCCTGACGGCTACAGCCCTCGCTGATTATGCACAGGAACTCGGGGAACAATATGGATTTGAAATGGACATCCTTGATAAAGCACAGATGGAAGAACTGGGCATGGGCGCTATTCTGGCTGTAAACCAGGGTTCTGTGGAAGAGCCGCGTTTAATTGTAATGAAATATAAAGCGACTGAATCGTTTGAAGATCCGCTTGCGCTTGTAGGGAAAGGAATCACTTTTGACACGGGCGGTTATTCATTGAAACCGAAAGACGGTATTGTCGGCATGAAAGGCGACATGGGCGGCGCTGCGGCGGTTCTTGGCGCGATGAAAATTATCGGGGAACTCAGACCGGCTAAAAACGTGATTGCGGTCATCGCTTCGACAGACAATATGGTCTCAGGCAATGCATTCAAGCCGGATGATGTCATTACTTCTTTGAGCGGGAAAACGATTGAAATTTTAAATACAGATGCCGAAGGACGATTGGTACTGGCGGATTCCGTTACTTACGCCAAACAATTAGGCGCAACCCGCATCATTGATATCGCGACCCTTACTGGAGGCGTCATCGTTGCTCTTGGCATGGACAAAACAGGGGCGCTCACGAACGATGAAGCGTTTTTCGAGGAATTCCTGGAAGCTTCCAATGAGACAGGGGAATTTGTATGGCGTCTGCCGTTAACGGAAAATGATAAGAAGCGCTTGCGCAAAAGCGACGTCGCTGATTTGAATAACTCACCGGGCCGCGATGGCCATATGATTTTCGGCGGCGGATTTGTGGGCGAATTTGTCGAAGACACACCGTGGATCCATTTGGACATAGCGGGGACATCGTTTACATCAGCAGCACATGATCTCGGCCCTAAAGGCGGGACAGGGGCAATGGTCAGAACCTTGGCGATGATGGTCGAAAGTATGGCCGAAGAAAAATAAATCCATAGTAAAACCTGCAGACTCAATTGTCTGCAGGTTTTTTTAATGCATATCTTTTTTTCTTGCGTTGAACAGCAGGTCCCAAATCGTCGCGTACTGTCTGGTCTGCCACTTTTGTGCCGGAAATATAGGCGGCACGGCCGATCAAATGTCCGCCGACCGGCGCGGTGATGAACAGGAACGCGATGGCGATGAGCATTTGTGTGTTGAAAATACCTTCTATCAGCCAAAAGTGGATAAAAGTACCCGACAGGATGGCCAGGACCCCCAGTGTGGAGCTCTTGGAGGCGGCATGCGTCCGCGTATAGACATCAGGCAGCCGAACAAGCCCGAGAGCTGTTACGGCGCTGAAAAGGACGCCTGCGCTGATCAGAACGATGATGAGGATGTTAGCGATTGTTGTCACGATCGAAAATCTCTCCTCTCTCGATGAATTTAGCGAATGCTGCTGTACCGATAAATGACAGGATGCTCAGCAGCAGGATGATTTCCAGGAAAAATTCCGTTTCGATAATCAGCGACAGGAGAGCCACGATAGAAACCAGGCTGATTCCAATTGCATCAAGTGCCACAACCCGGTCGGCAACTGTAGGCCCTTTGACCAAACGGAACAGAAGACCGGCAAAAGCGATGCTGACCACGGCCAGTGCAACCCAATAGAACATCATCATGGGCGGCTCACCTCCAGTATGGCGCGTTCGAATGTATTCTTGATGGAAGATACGGATGCATCGATATCTTCAAAATCGAGCGCATGGATGTAAAGCCTCTTCTGGTCATCGGATATGCCGACAACAAGTGTGCCTGGAGTCAGGGTGATCAATGCTGAAAGCAAAGTTACTTCCCAATCCTCTTTTAACTCGGTTTCCATTTCGAAAATCGCCGGTTTGATGTTCATTTTCGGGCGAAGCACGATGCGCAAAACTTGCAGGCTCGATAACGTTAATTCCTTCAGGAAAAGGATGAACAAAGAAAGAACCGCCCATACACGCGTCAAATACAATCTTCCTTTAAAGAATCGGCGCATCATGATAATGATCCCTAAGCCGACCAAAAAGCCGATGGCGAATCCGGAAGGAGTAAAGGACACCGAGATGAACATCCAAACGATTGCCAGAAAGAAGTTCAATAGGATTTGTGAAGACATATCATCTACTCCTTAAATACCGCTTCGATATAAAGCGATGGATTCAGCAGCACTTCAGCCGCGCCAGAAACGAATGGCATGAAGAGTTCCGCACCGACTCCGAAGAATACTGTAACGGCAACCAGTATCATCGAAGGAAACAGCATAGCGTTGTATGCTGGTTTTTTTAAAGGTTTTGTTTCAACCGGCTCCCCCCAGAAAGCATAGATGAATATGCGAACCGCACTCAACAATACAATCAGGCTTGTTGCAAGTATGACAATGCTTCCCCAGAATTGAGGGCCTTCAAAGCCGCCTTGAACAATCAATAACTTGCCTGGGAAACCGCTGAGGGGAGGTATGCCCGCTAAACCGAAAGCAGCAACCAGATAGGTCCATCCGAGCACCGGATAGGTTTTCATCAATCCGCCCATTTTGCGCAGATTGGAAGTTCCGAATATAACAGCTACAATACCGACAAGGAAAAATAAAGCCGCTTTGATCATCATGTCATGTATGAGATATAGAATCGAACCTTGGACGCCAGCTTCATTCAGCTGAGATACTCCGAAAAGGATGACTCCGACTGCGATGATAATATTGTAGATAATGATTTTCTTTACATCGAAATAGGCGAGAGCGCCGACACATCCGGCCAAAATGGTCAGGATGGCGATGATGGCCAATAACTCATGGGTGAATCCGGTGTTCATTGTAAAGAACAGCGTATATGTACGCATGATCGCATAGACGCCGACTTTCGTCAGCAGCGCTCCGAATAATGCCAGTATAGGCATTGGAGGCGCGTGATAGGAAGCCGGGAGCCAGAAATACAACGGGAAGATCGCGGCCTTGAAGCCGAAAACTACAAGGAACAAGACTGCAATGACAGTCAGGATGCCGGTATTTTCAATCTGCGGTATTTTGACAGCCAGGTCCGCCATATTCAATGTGCCTGTCACGGAGTAGAGAAACGCGACAGCGGCAACAAACAATGCCGATGAAATGATATTGACCAGCAGATACTTGATCGATTCACGAAGCTGCTGGCGTTCACCGCCATGGACGATCAATGTATAGGATGCCATCAGCAGCACTTCGACAAAAACGAATAAGTTGAAAATGTCTCCTGTAGTAAATGCGCCGTTTACACCCGTCATCAGGAACAGCACAGCGGGATAGTAGAACGACTGCTCACGTTTTATCCCGATTGTCGGGAAGCTGTAGAGTACCACGAACAGTACGATCAGCGATGTCGTAACGACAAGCAGAGAAGAGAACAGGTCGGACACCATCGAGATGCCGAATGGTGCCGGCCAGCTGCCGAGTGTCACGACTTGTATCCCGTCATTGTACACCTTGAACAACAGGAATACAGATGAGATAAGAGTGAGCAAAGCGCCAAGCAGTGCAATCAGCCGCTGCATTTTGATTTTATTCGGAAACAGCATCAGGGCTGCAGCGATTATCAATGGAATGATGATCGGGAACAATAATAAATTACTCATGGTCTTCAGTTCCTTTCAGCAATTCCATATTGTCTGTACCGAGCTCCTGATAAGCGCGGTATGCAACAACCAGAAAGAAAGATGTAACAGCAAACGAAATAACGATCGCTGTCAATATTAGAGCCTGTGGGAGTGGGTCTGCATAATCAGAAACAGACACACCGTCCGCGACAACCGGCGGAGATTCCCCGCCAAGGCCGCCCATCGTCAACAGGAGCAGATGGGCACCATGGCTGAGGAGTCCGGTGCCGATAATGATGCGGATCAGACTTTTCGAAAGCATTAGGTAAACAGCTGCCATGAACAGAAAGCCGATGACAACCGACATGATAATTTCCATTATTCATCCTCTCCAATCGTTTGAATAATGGTCATCGTAACGCCAACAACAACCAAATAGACTCCTGCATCAAAAAGCATTGCTGAATGCAGGGAAGTTTCGCCGAACAGCGGCAAATCGAAATAATCATATGCGTGTGTAAAGAATGGCACATCGAACAGTATAGAGGCAGCCGCTGTAGCAATTGCCAGCAGCAGGCCGACCGAAGTCATGACGACGTAATTGACCGGTACAATCTTTTTCACCGTCTGGATACCGAATGCAAGCATCAGCAATACGATGGCACTCGCTGTCAGCAAGCCGCCGACAAATCCGCCGCCCGGTGTATAATGACCGGCGAAAAAGATGTGGACAGCAAACATCAGAATGATGAAGGTTACAACTTTCGTAACCGTCTGGAGCATAACATCATTTGTTTTCATGCTGGCCCTCCTTTTTCGTAAGCCGCAGCTTAATCAAAGTAATGATGCCGATGCCGGCGATGCCGAGAACACCGATTTCAAATAAAGTATCAAATCCGCGGTAATCGACAAGAATTACGTTGACGATATTTCCGCCGCCCGCTTCCGAATAAACAGTTTCTTTGTAGAACTCCGAAATGGAAGGGAGGGCTTTGCCGGAATGTGCCGCCAAAGCGACGAATGTCATTGTAACGCCTACGCCGACAGCAATCACAGCGTTACCGAAACGGAAGCGCATCCGTTCCTCTTTTCTGCTGATCTGCGGCAAGTGGTAGAAAGCGAGCAGGAACAATGCAACAGAAATCGTTTCAATGACCAGCTGGGTCAGCGCAAGATCCGGCGCACGGAAAATGACAAAGAACAAAGCAACAGAATAACCAACAGCCCCGAGTGCGATGATCGCAGTCAAACGGGATTTGGAAAACAGGATTGTCACTGTCGATCCGACCAAAGCCAGCATGATGATGATCTCATACAATCCGACCGGTGCCAGGTTATTCATGTCAATTGCGAAAGCGTCATTTAAGACAAATGTGCCGAGTACGATAATGACAAGGAAGCTGAACATATAAACCAGATACGAACGGATGAAACCGGTCATATAAAGTCTTGAGAAACGGTTGGCTCCTGTATCGCTCAGGAACATTAAATTATCGTAAAGGCTGTTCAAAGTATTCGGGAAGCGTTCATACAGGTGCTGCCATTTGCGCAGCGACCAGAACATCAGGCCTCCCACTGCAAAAATACCGATGGTCATCCAAAGTTCAGGTGTAATGTAACCATGCCAGGCTGCGACATGAACGTCCACTGCCTGCGGAGAATCATACATGAACGGCTGAATAGCGGCGACGGCTGGTTTAACGAGCCATTCGCCGACAATATTCGGGATAAAGAAGATGACGACCGCCAAAACAGCCAGGAAGACCGGTGAAACCAGCATGCCTTTAGGTGCTTCATGTGCCGGTTTCGGCAATTCGTCCGGTTTGTGTTTGCCTGCAAATGTATGGAATACAAAATAGAAACTGTAGATGAAAGTGAAAACTGACCCGATCCAAGCGATAACAGGGAACATGATTCCCCAGACATCCATTGCGAATAAATCGAATTCAGTCAAAGCGACCATGCCGGTCAGGAACATTTCCTTACTCAGGAAACCGCCGAATGGGGGCAGACCGGCCATTGAAAACGCACCGATCATAGCTACCGTGAAACTTATCGGCATCAAACTCATCAAACCGCCGAGTTTCCGGATATCGCGTGTCCCTGTTTCATGGTCCACAATTCCAGCAATCATGAACAGGCTGCCTTTGAATACAGCATGGTTGATCAAGTGGAATATCGCAGCAAAGCCTGCATAATTCAAAGCGATCTCTGTTGCGTTTTCAACATGGAATCCAGCGGCTGATACGCCGAGCAGCGACATGATTAAACCAAGCTGGGAAACAGTGGAAAACGCCAGAATGCCTTTGAGGTCTTTTTGTTTCAAAGCGAAGAAAGAACCCCAAAGCATGGTGAACAAACCGATTCCTGTCACCAGCCAAACCCATGTGCCGGACGCGGCGAATACAGGCGTGAAACGGGCAACCAGGTACAGGCCCGCTTTTACCATTGTTGCGGAGTGCAGGTAAGCACTGACCGGAGTCGGGGCTTCCATGGCATCCGGCAACCAGATGTAGAACGGGAACTGTGCGGATTTCGTAAACGCACCGAGAAGAATCAGCACGAGCGCCCAGACGAAAAAGTCATGGCCAACCAATTCAGGAGACTGTGAAATAAGTTCCCGGATTGAATAAGTGTTGCCCATGATTCCGAGCAGCACAAAGCCCCCAAGCATCATCAGTCCGCCGAATACGGTAATCATCATTGACTTCAGCGCTCCGAATCGTGAACGGTCGCGCGTATACCAATAACCGATGAGCAGGAAAGATGAAATGGAGGTAAGCTCCCAGAACAGATACAGCGAAATCAGGTGGTCAGACTGGACAACCCCGAGCATCGCTGTCATGAACATCAGGAGATAAACGTAGAAATTATGTAATTGTTCGCGGTACTTATCCAAGTAAAATATGGAATAGAGTACAACAAGTGCTCCGATGCCCGTGATAAGCAGTGAAAACAATAAACTCAATCCGTCGATATAAGCGATGAATGCGATATCAAGCGAAGGAATCCATTGCAGTTCGGACACACGATTGCCGCCTTCTGCAATTGAGGGTAGCAAAGTGGAATAATAGATGAATAAAGCTGCAGGGACCAGCAAAACAAACCAGCCCGTGTGTATCTGTCCGATTTTTTTAAACAGCAGCGGAATAAACAGCGCTGCAATTATGGGCAGAAAAATTAATAAGACGAGTGACAAATGAATCCTCCTTCCGAGCATAAACATGATGAGTTGCTAAAAAAATTATAACGTAAATTCAGCCGCTTTGCATTGTTGGGTGTTTACTTGAAAGGAAACAGAGACATTTCCACGGATTTATTAAGATAGGAAGAAACTCAATTGAACTGACATAAAATTTTTAAGTGAAAATCATATTTTCATATAAAAAAAGACGGATTCCATAAGGAAATCCGTCTTTTGAACAGGGAATGTGACAAAAAAATTAATTGGTTAATCTACATTGATTTCATTTCCTGTTCAAGCAGTACGTCTTCGAAATCCTGATCTGGTTTTGCCAACGTGAAGCGGAGGAAAGCAAACGCCAGAACGAACAGCACGCCGGTAACGATGAAGACGGAAGAGATCCCGATGAAACCACTGACAATACCGCCGAAAACCGGGCCTATAATATTTCCGAGAAAACGGAAACTGGTGTTGTAGCCCATGATTTCTCCTTGGATTTCAATAGGCGCTTCCCGGCGCATCAGTGCTGTGGTCGTCGGGATCATGCCTCCGACTGCGATACCGAACAGCAGCCGCAGCACCATCAATTGCCAGAGTTCTGTAACGAAGGCCTGCGGAACGATGAAGGCAAATGAAAGAAGCAGCAAAAAGCCAAGCACTTTTTCATAACCGATCGAGTCACCAAGACGTCCCCAGCGCCGTGCGAAAAGCAGATTGCCGACACCGGCGGCACTGAACGTTACACCCGCCAGGAAAGCTACCTGTGAACTGTCGACTGTCAGCTCTGCAACATATAAGGATAATAACGGCTGGATACTGAAATTCCCGATCTGGATCAATGAAGTGATTATCATGACGTTGATCAGCAGCCGGTGATGGAGAATTCCTTGAATAATCGTTTTGCGCGCATAGACATGCGCGTCTTTATTTGCAGCCTTTTTGATTTCCTTGATTCCGAAGGCTACAAGCGATGCCGCAGTACCGATAACAACCGCTGTAATTATGAAAGTGTAGTCAAAACCGAACGAATCGGCCATAAGACCCCCGATTACCGGACCGAATAAAGTGCCGGAAACACTGCCCATCTGCAGTGTGCCAAGCGTTTTGCCGGCAATTTCCTTCGGCGTCTGGGTGCTGACAAATGCCAGTGAAGTGGGGATGAACCCTGTCACAACCCCCATGAACAGGCGGATCATGAATAATTCATGGACAGAATCTGCCGCGCCCATGAGATAAATGCTGATGGCAATACCGAAACCGTTGATGATCAGTATCGGTTTATAGCCGTAACGGTCAGCTATGCGTCCCCAGATGGGAGACATGAACAGAGCGGCGACAAACGTGACGCCGAACACAAGCCCCGCCCAGCGCTGGACATATTCATCCGAAAAATCGCCGAGTGATTCTATATAAAGAGATAAAAAAGGCATAATCATTGTCGTGCTTCCCGCTACCAGGAAGTTTGTGAACATGATTATTATGAAGTTTCTTTTTTGCACATCCATAGCGGATACCTTCTTTCTGAAACGTGCATCTGCTTCTATTATATATTATTTCGCCACTCGAAAAAAGAAAGATAAATTACCAGTGAATTCCGAAATCTATTGTGCTAGAATAAAGCGGGGTGAATGCAAAATGAAAAAATTACTGATGCCTGTATTTATGACGGCAGCCCTGCTGGCCGCATGCGGAACGCAGGAAGCAGATAAAGAAACAAAAGAAGCGGACAACGAACCGGCTGAACAGCAAACTGCCGCGACTGCAGAAACCAGTGGAGATTATCCGCAATTGACGGATGAAGTTGCTGAAGATGAAGCGTTAGTGGATATGAACACATCCATGGGCACAATCAAGATTAAATTATTCCCTGAACTTGCTCCAAAAACAGTCGAGAATTTCCTGACTCATGCAAAAGACGGCTACTATGATGGCGTTATTTTTCATCGGGTCATCAAAGATTTCATGATTCAGGGAGGAGATCCTGAAGGAACGGGACGAGGCGGAGAAAGCATTTACGGCGAAGGCTTTGAAGATGAAATATCAAATCGTCTCTATAATTTCCGCGGTGCCTTGTCTATGGCAAACGCAGGTCCCGGAACGAACGGCAGCCAGTTCTTCATCGTCCAGCTTCCGGAATTGCCTGAAGATGGATTGCCATCTGCCGACCTTCCTGATGAAGTCAGAGAAGAATATGCGGCAAATGGCGGGACGCCGTGGCTTGACGGCAAGCACACCGTATTCGGCCATGTAGTCGAAGGGATGGATATCGTCGATGCCATCGCTGAAGTCGATACTGCACATGGAGACCGTCCAGTTGAAGATATAGTCATTGAATCCATCGACATCATTCAGGAATAAAAAAAGGAAGATCCATGGCGGATCTTCCTTTTTTAGCTTATTGTGAAAAATTATCATTGCATGAATCGATATTGCGCAAAACAGCTACGCTTTCCTGGGGGCTTGCGCTGAGCTAACTCGTGCTCGGTCTCCCTCGCCTGAGTGGATCTCAGCACTTCGCTCGAAAAGGAGTTGGAAAGCCAACTCCCTTTCTGCTCCCCTGGGAGTCTTCGCTATTTTGCTCCATATCTTAGAAACCTGTCTATAAGCAGCAATTTAGTAATTCAATAAGAAGTGAGTAAGCTGACACCCGGATTCTACTCAACATTAAAATGAAGCGGTAGGCGGCGACTCCTGCTGGATTCAGAGCGAGTCCTGAGACCCCGCAAGGAGCGTAGCGACTGAGGAGGCTCAGGCAGCTCCCAGCGGAACGCGTCCGCCTAGAGCGGAATGATTTGAGAAATAGATAGTTTCTCTACATCCAATAAAAGGAAGATCTATGGCGGATCTTCCTTTTATATTGCTTATAGGAGAACTTTTATCCTAGCGCTTTAATGATGCGGTTGATGCCATCTTCAAGAACAGAAGGAGGACATGCTACGTTTAAGCGAAGGAATCCTGTGCCGGCCTCGCCGTACTTGGATCCGGGTTCCAGCGCGACTTTGCCGACGTTCAGAAGCTTATCCATGATCTCTGATTCTTCCATTCCGACTTCACGGCAGTCAAGCCACATCAGATAGGTGGATTCCGGTTTCGCAATTCTTATCGCAGGGATGGCGTCATTCAGTTTTTCGATCACCATATCCATATTGGAAGAAAGAACTTCCAATAACTCATCGAGCCAGACATCTCCTTCTTCGTATGCCGCTTTTAAAGCGACAGGGGCGAAGGCATTCATCATGCCTGTGCCATTGGCAGCAGCATGGTTTTCGAGGCGCAGCCGTTTTTTAGGATCTGTAACGATCAGCATCGAAGCCTGGATGCCCGCTAGATTGAAAGTTTTGGTCGGAGCGGTGCACGTGAAGATACGGTGAGCCTGGTCACCCGCAAGTTTAGCGAGCGGAATATGCTGATGAGCTTTCAATACCAAATCTGAATGGATTTCATCCGAAATGATCAACACGTCATGCTTTTCAGCCAAACGAAGGACTTCTTTCATCTCATCCTCTTTCCAGACTTTGCCGCCCGGATTATGCGGATGGCAGAAGATGAAGAAGGAAGCTTTAGAAAATTTTTCTTCTAAATCCTCAAAATCGAAACTGAACTCACCGTCTTGCTGAAGTAATTCGCTGTACAGCACTTTTCTTCCCTGGTTTTGCGGAATCGAGAAAAAAGGCGGATAGACAGGCGGTGTCACAACCACAGCGTCGCCAGGGTTGGTGAATACTTGCAGAATTGCGGCGATCGCGGGAATCACGCCGGATTGGAACATGATTTCCTCTTCTTTGATCTGCCAGTCATTGCGCTTCAATTGCCATGCTGCGACCGCGCTTTTAATTTCCTCATCCATGTACGTGTAGCCCAGGATCGGATGCTCAAGTCTTTTTTTAAGCGCTTCAGTAACAGGGGGAGGAGCTGGGAAATCCATGTCTGCGACCCACAGAGGCAATATCTCTGAAGCATCTTCCACCTCATAGATCATTTCCATCAGATCCCATTTGACTGAGCGGGTTTTTCTTCGTTCATGTACTTCTTCGAATAAACTCAACACAATCTCCTCTTTTCTATTAGGGTTTCTATGATATTATAGCTGTTAGGACATCAGAATGTTAGGTGAAAAACTTATGGTTACCGAAGAAACGAACAAACAGGCTGGAATTATATTGGAAGAATGGGATCCCTTTGCCTTGGGTGGAGGTAAGTATATCGATGAAATCAGCGGTGTCATCGAACAGCTGCAGCTGCTTGACGACCCGAGCGGCCTGGCGAAACAGATCCAAAGCATCTATCAAATCTCATTCGGATCATGGATACCGCTGGAGAAATGTGTAGCCGTTTCCTATAAACTGCTGGCATTGAAATTTGAAGCGAAAAACATCATATAATAAAAAAGAGTTTCCGGCAAAATACAGCCGGAAACTCTTTTTGCTTTATTGTTCTACAGCTTCCATTCCATCAAGCAGGTTGGAAGCGGGGACTTCAAGCGCGTTTGAAAGCTTCATGATAGTCTGAACAGAAGGAATTTCCTCTCCTGTCTCATATGAGTGAAGTCTTGCCACTCCGACTCTTGTCTTCAAGGCAAGATCGTCGAGGGACAAATTGCGCTCTTCCCGCAGGAATTTAAGCTGGGCGTGTAAATCTTTACGCATATTCATACACTCCTTTTTAAAATGGTACTTTCTTCTAAATAAAGCATAACATAAAGCAAGCGTTTCGTTTTGCGAAATTATGTCATTTTCAGAACAGTTATCAGAAGATACCGATGATTCCCTGCACAAAGACGAAAATGATCGCGACTGGCGCTACATATCGCAACAGGACACGCCATACATCCACAAGCCGTTGCTGTTCGTGCATTTCAGCATGCGCATCTTTCTTGGTCAGCACATAGCCTGCAAATAATGAGATGAATAACGCACCCATCGGCAAGCCGATTCGGCTTGTTATTATGTCAATAAAGTCAAAGAACGTATAACCGAAGAATATAGGATCTGAAAAAACGCCGTATGATAATGCGCTTGGAATTCCGACAATGAAAATCGCGAGTCCCGCAAGCCATGAAATTTTACCGCGTTTATCATACTTATCTTTGACTGCAATCGAAACAGTGATTTCAAGCATTGATATGGAAGAAGTCAATGTTGCGAAAAGAAGCAGGACGAAAAATAAGATAATCAGGAATTGCCCCATGAATAACTCATTGAAAATCGCTGGTAAAATGATGAACACAAGTCCCGGTCCTTGGTCCGGCAGATAATCCAAAGCGAAGACGGCCGGAAAAATGATGAGTCCCGCCATGATTGAAATAACAATATTTAATGTCACGACACTGACCGCGGAACGGCCCAGATTTTCTGTCTTCGGCAAGTAAGATGCATAAGTGATCATCCCGGCCACGCCGACACTCAGTGAAAAGAACGCCTGGCCCAGTGCGGTCAACGCCGTATCGAAGTTAAAGAAAGACCAGTCCGGCACGAACATGAATTTTACGCCTTCCATGGCACCATCCAGTGTCAGTGACCTGATCATCAGGATTACGAAGAAAATCAGCAATGCCGGCATCATGATTTTGCTGGCACGTTCGATTCCGGATTTGATGCCTCCCTGTACAATGAAAATCGTCAAGAACATGAATGCCGCCTGCGCAATCAGGACTTCCAGAGGGTTTGCGATGATATTCGTGAATAACTCGCCAAATCCACTGTCACTGTAATCGGAAAGCTGGAATAATATAGCTCTCACCAGATATGATAAGATCCATCCGCCTACGACACTATAGAACGACAGGATCAGGAAGGAAAAGATGAAACCCGACCAGCCGATCAGAAACCAAGGTTTCCCAGGCGCCTGTTTCTTGAGTCCGGTGACGGCATCAGCCTGCCCCCGGCGCCCGATGACAAATTCAGCGAGCAAAATCGGCAATCCGATGAATATTGTGCTGATGATGAATAACAATATAAAAACACTGCCTCCGTTGGCACCTGTTTCATAAGGGAATTTCCAGATTGCACCCAGTCCGATGGCACTTCCGGCAGCTGCCAGGATGAATCCGAGTTTTGATGCCCATTGCTCACGTTTCTCCATTGTCTTCACTCCTATTTCAAGTAGATTTTTTCATTCTACACGAGCAACCTGCAAAAAAATAGATAAATTTGAAACTTCACTGATTTCGTAGCGTATAATAAACATATAAAGGAAGAGATTGAATATTTCAATTTTAAAAGGGGTTCTATGAATGCAAACTGATGATTTATTGAATAGAGCAAAAGCGGGTGACAAAGAGGCGTTGATTGCCTGGAGCAGAAACTTCGCGCCAACGATTGCGCGGTTTGCATACCAGGCAGGCATTGCAAAAGGGGATATACCGCGTTTTCAGCTGAAAGTGATCAAGGACATTGGCGCAAGCCTTGATATGATCGATGTCCATAACGCTGACAATAAAATTTATGAAACTGCAGTCCGGCTGCTGGATGAAGAACAATTGAACAATGATGAAAACAACGATGCAGCTTCTTTAAAGTTCGAAGAAGACCAAGACACCCATAAAGCGATCCAGGAAATAGCACTGCAAGAGAAACTGGCGCTGATCCTGTTTCAATTCCACGGAAAGGATGCGCGCAATATCGCCGAAATTTTGGGCCTGTCCGGCAATGCCGCCCAATCAGCTTTAGAGACAGCCCAAACCCAGTTAAAAAAGTCGCTGCTAATTGAAGGGGAAAGCGGCGTTCAGAAGCGTCTGGATTTATTGGCGAAGTCCTACAGCCGAGTTGAATTTCCCGAAGAGGATAAAATTCTGCCAGAAGAAGTAACGGCGGCGGAAGAACCGGCTGTTGAAGTGAAAAAAGAAGAAAAAGCACCGGTCAATAAGAAAACCTTAGCCACACTGGCAGGAGCAAGTCTGTTCTTGTCGGCTGTAATCGGTGCGTCATTCCTGTTCAACGAGCAGCCTGCGGAAACGCAGCAGACAGCGGCAGAAGAAGAGAATCCGACGACTGTCACCAAAGCGATGGTCCAAAAATGGGAAGCTGAGTACGAAGAAATCCGTACAGCAGCACCCGAAAGTCTCGGTTTATCAATGGAAACTTTTGAACAGCTCGAATACGTAAAAAAAGCTGATGCTTTAAAAGAGCGCACATTCAGCCGGCAAAACGTAAAACAGCTACAGGACGATCCGGAACGGATGCAGGAACAGGTGGATGTCCTGATGTGGAATATCCATACGCCGAAAGGGATGCTTGATTCTGTAAAAGATTATCGGATCTTAAGTTCAGAAACCAGTAAATTCCTGGTGATCTATACCGAAAAAACAGAGCAATTGAAGACGATAACGGATGGTTTGCTTGAGAAATATAAGGAAGATTTAGCAAAAGCGGAAGTGAACGGCCGGCTTTCACCTGAAAAACTCCTTCAGAGCCGTGGAGATTATCCGGAGGAAATCGAGAATCTTACCTCTTCTTTAAGGGAGTATACATTCCAATACATGGTCCATCCCAATGAAGAGCGGTTCCGTACAATGCGGGATATATCTAAATTCTATGAAGTGCATCCATTCGGATCGGATATGACTAGCAATCAATACTTGGAGATTCTGTGGGGGACGCCTTTATTCGATGAAACCGGTTTGCTGTGGCCGGTCGAACATTTGCCTCAGATGATTCTTACAATGTCGACGTTCATGAGTGATCCCCTTGCGGATCCGATGCTGAAAGGTAAAGTTGAACCCCAATTGCTGACAGCTTTCTTCACTTTGTTGAAAGGGGACGAAGATATCGAAGTTTTTGATCAAAAAGGGGTGGTTAAAGAAAAATTCCAGATTGCCTGGGAAAGTTTGCTCCAGTATAACAGCAATCCGGTCACGTTTTTGATGCTGCCGATCCTGGAGGAATTTGAACAGAGCGGCTGGAAGGAATCCGCGCATTATGACCAGCTTGCATATCCGGATATTCTCTACGCGATTGATCTCGAAAGCAACGGGGAGCTGGAGGGCAAGCTGCCAAATGGCGATTTGCAGATAGAAACAGTGAAAACAGATTTGGAAGATTACGATTATAGTGATATCCAACCTTTATATGAAGAATTTGCAGCAGCGCATGATCTGCAGCTCCTTTCCGGAATCGAACCGATGGACATCATCAAGCTGTATCATTACGCCAATAAAATCGAGGATATCGAAACGATGTGGCATCTGACAGCTGATGATGAGCTCAAGCCTGATCTGGACGAGTACACCAGAAAGTGGAGAAAGCGTCCTGATATTACAGAGGTTTATCGCGATATTGAAATTTACAGTGATAACCTGCATCGTCAGGGAAGAAAAATTTACATTACTGCGTTTGGTCAGAACAACGAAGCCGGCATAGATTACCATATGGGAGCCAATTACTTTACGCTTGTCACGGAAAGTGACGAAATTTGGCTGATGCAGCACCAAATTAATGAGCAATATACCAAGGATGAAGATTTTGAGGCTTATGATGCCAACGTCCAACAATATTATAATAATATTGTTGAGAGTGGAATGATGGATGCCGTTCAACTGGCGACTCCAGCAGAAATAGCTGGCGTTTTCCTCAAGGCTTTTGAAAAGGAAGACGTGACAACGATGAGGCTGTTGGTCAACGAGACGGATGAATCCATCAGTGATGAAGAGTTTAAGGAAAGATGGCTGCAGGGCCATCTGATCGGTTATTCAAAAATGACGGGGATTTCATTTACTGCAGATGCAATGAATATCGGCTCTAATGGAATACATGGAGGCGTAGATATCAGTATGAATTCAGAAACAATGGAAGACAGACGCTATATGCAAATGGAAAAAACAGAGGATTCATGGATGATTGTAGACATGTTCGGCTATTAATTTTACGAAGCTCATCTATCTGTGCTATAATATACAGATGCCAATAGGTGTATAGGATAATATAGATAAGACTAGGAGCGGGTAGAACATGACAAAAACATATCAAACAGGTGACACAGTATCAGGTAAAGTAACAGGAATCCAGCCATACGGAGCTTTCGTGGCACTTGACGAACAGACTCAAGGATTGGTCCACATCTCAGAAATCACTCACGGTTACGTGAAAGAAGTAAGTGAGTATTTGTCAGTTGGACAGGAAGTTGATGTTAAAGTTTTGGAAGTTGATGAAAAATCTAAAAAAATCAGCCTTTCAATCCGTGCATTGCAGGAGCAGCCGCCAGCGGCTCAGCGCACAGAAAAACCGAAGCAATCACTTCAGTCACACGTAAACGAAAATGATTCTGAAGGATTCAACTCGTTGAAAGACAAAATGCAAGAGTGGATCAAAAGATCGGGACAGTAAGAAAAGCGACGGCGCCCGTTAAGCTCTGAAAGGCATAAGACGGAATAGCGAAGCGGCATCTTTTCAGCCGCACAGCTGGGCTGGCTTATGACCCGAAGAGCTGGGCCGCCGGAGTCTGGACAGTAAGAAAAGCGACGGCGCCCGTTAAGCTCTGAAAGGCATAAGACGGAATAGCGAAGCGGCATCTTTTCAGCCGCACAGCTGGGCTGGCTTATGACCCGAAGAGTTGGGCCACCGGAGTCTGGACAGTAAGAAAAACAAAAAAATGAAGCACAGACATCACGTCTGCGCTTCATTTTTTTTTATTTTCCGTAAGCGATACTGGAGGTTCTGGCGGCTCATGCCAAGTGCGGCCGCCGCTTTTGTGACATTGCCGTTATGCATATCCATCGCTTTTTGCAGGTAATAGATTTCAGCTTCAAACAAATACTCCTCAAGAGGCAGGAATTCTTTATTGGAATGGACGATGAAGTCCTCAGGCTGCAGAGTCCCTTTCTTTTCCGTTTTCAATTTGAAATGGTAAGGGAGCAGCTCCACACCGACAGTTTCTTCAGTTGTCAGCATGGAAGTGATTTCATCCAGCAGCAATTCAAGTTCCTTCAAATTCCCCGGCCAATCGTATGACAGCAGCAATTTTTCAACCTGCCCATCGACATGCCGCACCATGGAACCGAATTTCATCCGGTGCCGCGAGAAATAATCGGCGACAAACGGCATGATGTCTTCTTTTCTTCTTCGGAGCGGCTGAATTGGAATCGCAATCGCTGAAAAGAAATAATAGAGTTCCTTCAATAGTTTCTGCCCCGATATCAATTCAACGGGATCTTCGCCGACACTGGCGATGAAATATGTATCACCGCCGGAATGTTCTTTGACCATTTCAAGAAGCTTCGATTGCAATGGGATCGACAGCATATCAATTCGCTCGCAGTATACTGTGCCGCCTGGCCGTTTCTTCATTTCCTCAGATAATTGAGCGATGGATTCGATTGTGGTGCCGTGTGAAAATAACACCGACATCTCTTCGGGCCCCTCATAATGGGCGCGGTGGATCGCTTCGGCAATCAATTCTTTTCCTGTGCCTGATTCTCCAACCAATAGTACGGGCAGTTTTGCCAAAGCTGCTTTTTCTGCTGTCGCAATCACTTTTTTCATACTGGCCGAAACCGCCGTAATACTGTTGAAGGTTATAGGTTCCTCATATTTCTTTAAAGGCTGATAGACAACCTTCTCTAAAGTCGTCACATCGCGCGCCAATTCGATGGCACCGATCATTTGCCCATTATCAAAAACAGGGTACGTATCATTGATCGTTGTGATTTCTTGGCCTTTGCGGTTCCAATACGTCTGTTTGGAATTCAGAACCGGCGATCCACTCTGAAGCACTTTCAGCAAAGTGCTTTCTGCCTGATCGAAACGGAACATTTCCAGCAGCGACCGGTCCGCCAATTCCTCAAAATCGAATCCTTCGATATCCTTCATTTTTTTATTGTACAAGATTGTCTTCCCTTTCGGATCAACAGCATGTACACCTACTCCCACATGCTCTGAAGCGAATTTGTAAAATGGGTTAAGATCCACTTTCACTTGCTTCATGTCAGCCACCCCAAAATTTTTTTAATATTTCAAATGAAAATGCTTGAATTATGCAGAGATCTTTTGCATTATTATAAGTGGAAACGCTTTATAAGTGCAAATTTTTTTTGCGCTTAAACCATATTCAAGGAGGATTTATAATGATTCCCTACAAACACGAACCATTCACAGATTTCTCGATCGACAAGAACCGCAACGATTATTTGGAAGGCTTGAAAACTGTCGAGGCATACCTTGGCCAGGACTATCCATTGATCATCGGTGGAGAGCGAGTTACAACTGACGATAAAATTGTTTCATTCAACCCGGCAAATAAAGAAGAGATTATTGGCCGAGTTTCAAAATCAAACAGAGAATTGGCTGAAAAAGCGATGCAATCTGCTGATGAAGCCTTTAAAACTTGGAAGAAAGTAAAACCTGAAGTACGTGCAGATGTATTGTTCAGAGCAGCGGCAATCATCCGCCGCCGCAAGCATGAATTTTCGGCTCTTTTAACGAAAGAAGCAGGCAAGCCATGGAACGAGGCGGATGCGGATACTGCAGAAGCAATCGATTTCCTTGAATATTACGGCCGTCAAATGCTTAAGATGAAAGACGGTATGCCAATGGAAAGCCGTCCGGGCGAATACAACCGCTATGATTATATTCCTCTTGGAGTAGGCGTTGTCATTTCTCCTTGGAACTTCGCATTTGCCATTATGGCCGGTACGACTGTTGCGGCAATGGTTGCAGGCAACACAGTACTATTGAAACCAGCTTCTACAACACCTGTAGTAGCATATAAATTCATCGAAGTGCTTGAAGAAGCAGGCATGCCAAAAGGCGTCGTTAACTACATTCCAGGACCAGGTTCTGAAGTGGGCGACTACCTTGTGGACCACCCGAATACTCGCTTCATCTCATTCACAGGCTCTAAAGAAGTAGGACTTCGCATCGCGGAACGTTCTGCAAAAGTGAATGAAGGCCAAATCTGGATGAAACGCCTGATTGCTGAAATGGGCGGTAAAAATACGATGGTCATCGATTCTGATGGCGACCTTGAACTTGCAGCACAGTCGATTGTAAAATCTGCATTCGGTTTCAGCGGACAGAAATGTTCTGCGGGATCCCGTGCGGTAATCGTGGAAGACGCTTACGATCAAGTTCTTGAACGTGTTATCGAACTGACAAAAGAATTGACTATCGGTGATCCGGTTGATCAGAACAATTATATGGGCCCAGTTATTGACGGCAACTCTTATAAGAAAATCATGGATTATATCGAAATCGGTAAAGGTGAAGGCCGCTTAGTTGCTGGCGGAGACGGAGACGATTCGAAAGGTTTCTTCGTGAACCCTACAGTTTTCGCTGACCTTGATCCGAAAGCGCGCATCATGCAGGAAGAAATCTTCGGGCCGGTTGTCGGTTTGATGAAAGCGAAAGATTTCAAGGAAGCCATCGATATCGCCAACAACACAGAATATGGATTGACTGGCGGAGTTGTAACGAACAACCGTGAACACCTTGAATACGCGCGTGAAGAATTCCACGTCGGTAACCTATACTTCAACCGTGGATGCACCGGCGCAATCGTCGGCTATCAATCATTCGGCGGATTCAACATGTCGGGTACAGATTCAAAAGCGGGCGGACCTGATTACATCGCGCTTCACATGCAAGCGAAAACAACTTCTGAAATGTTCTAATCAGCATTTAAAAGGGTAAGTAAATATTGACGAAAAGGCAGACTGATGGTCTGCCTTTTTCAAAAGGAGGAATTATTAATGACGAAAACACAGGATATCATCAACCAAACCGAAAAATACGGCGCACCGAACTATCATCCGCTGCCGATTGTAATTGCGGAAGCGGAAGGTGTATGGGTAAAAGATCCGGAAGGCAATAAATTCATGGATATGCTGTCTGCGTATTCCGCAGTCAACCAGGGCCACAGACATCCGAAAATCATCCAGGCGCTGAAAGATCAGGCAGATCGTGTAACGCTGACATCACGCGCTTTCCATAATGATATGCTGGCACCTTGGTACGAAATGATCTGCAAAGTGTCCGGCAAAGAAATGGCTCTCCCTATGAATACTGGGGCAGAAGCGGTGGAAACTGCTGTAAAAGCTGCTCGCCGCTGGGCTTATAACGTTAAAGGCGTTGAAGAAGATAAAGCAGAGATCATCGCTTGTGAAGGCAACTTCCATGGCCGTACAATGACCGCTGTTTCATTGTCATCGGATCCTGAATACCGCAAAGGCTTTGGGCCTATGCTTCCTGGCATCAACATTGTTCCTTTCGGCGATTTGGACGCTCTTAAAAATGCGATTACTCCTAATACTGCTGCATTCCTGATCGAACCGATCCAGGGCGAAGCGGGAATCATCATTCCGCCCCCAGGATTCCTGAAAGCTGCAAGAGAGCTTTGCCGCGAAAACAATGTCCTTTTCATCGCAGATGAAATCCAGGCAGGACTTGGCCGTACAGGCAAAATGTTCGCTTGTGAATGGGAAGACGTTGACCCGGATATGTATATTCTGGGCAAAGCACTTGGAGGCGGCGTATTCCCGATTTCATGTGTTGTAGCTGATGACGAAATCCTTGGCGTTTTCAACCCGGGATCCCACGGCTCCACATTCGGCGGAAACCCATTGGCATGCGCAGTTTCCATCGCGTCTATCGAAGTTCTGCAGGACGAAAAGCTGGCTGACCGTTCACAGGAGCTGGGTGAGTACTTCATGAACCAGTTAAAGGAAATTTCACATCCTTCCATTAAAGAAGTGCGCGGACGCGGTTTGTTCATCGGAATGGAGTTAAATGAAGCTGCGCGTCCTTATTGTGAAGAATTGAAGGAACTTGGTTTGTTGTGCAAAGAAACCCATGATACAGTAATCCGTTTCGCGCCACCTTTAATTATCAGTAAAGAAGATCTTGACTGGGCTTTGGAGCGGATCCGTAAAGTATTCGCTAAATAATATCTGTATGGCAAAGGCTTGATGAATTGTGTTACACTGTATGCGGAGTAATTACTAAAATACAAAGAGGCGAACTAATAAAATGGCTGAAAACTTGAACTTGTTGACGTCAACGCAGAACGTTATCAGAACTGCATTGGAAAAGCTCGGATACGAAGAATCGATGTACGAACTACTGAAAGAACCTATGCGAATCATGGAAGTCCGTATTCCAGTTCGTATGGATGATGGAAAAACGAAGGTATTTACCGGATTTCGCGCACAGCATAACGACGCGGTAGGACCAACTAAGGGAGGCGTCCGTTTCCACCCTGATGTAAACCGCGAAGAAGTTATGGCTCTTTCCATGTGGATGACTTTAAAATGTGGTATTGTCGACCTTCCTTATGGCGGGGGTAAAGGCGGAATCATTTGCGATCCACGTGAAATGTCCATGCACGAGATTGAAAAGTTGAGCCGCGGCTATGTCCGTGCCATCAGTCAGATAGTTGGACCGAACAAAGATATTCCTGCACCGGACGTCTTTACGAATTCACAAATTATGGCCTGGATGTTCGATGAGTACAGCAAAATTGATGAATTTAATTCCCCTGGTTTCATTACAGGAAAGCCGATTGTACTTGGCGGATCGCAGGGACGCGATAAAGCGACTGCGCAGGGCGTTACAATTGTCATCAATGAAGCAGCTAAAAAACGTGGCCTTGATATGAAGGGCGCGCGTGTAGTAATCCAGGGATTCGGCAACGCCGGCAGTTTCCTAGCGAAGTTCCTTCACGATGCGGGAGCTAAAGTAGTCGGGATCTCTGACGCATATGGTGCGCTGCACGATCCGAACGGTTTGGATATTGATTACCTTCTTGATCGCCGTGACAGTTTCGGAACGGTGACAAATCTGTTCGACAATACGATTACAAACAAAGAGTTGTTTGAACTTGATTGTGATATCCTTGTGCCTGCTGCAATCTCTAACCAGATTACAGTGGAAAACGCGAATGATATCAAAGCTTCCATCGTAGTGGAAGCAGCCAATGGCCCTACGACATCAGAAGCGACAAAAATGCTTACTGACCGTGGAATCCTGTTGGTGCCTGATGTTCTGGCAAGTGCCGGCGGTGTTACTGTATCTTATTTCGAATGGGTGCAGAACAACCAAGGCTATTACTGGACACAGGAAGAAGTCGACGAAAGACTCAACAAGAAACTGGTTGACGCTTTCGAAAACATTTACAATGTCGCTACTACCCGCAACATCGACATGCGCCTCGCCGCCTATATGGTCGGAGCCCGCAGAACAGCAGAAGCTGCCCGCTTCCGGGGCTGGGTATAAACTTCTATAAAGAACCGCCTGGATTTCATATCCAGGCGGTTTTTCTAATCCAATCTTTTGCAATTGAAAAACAGAAGCTACATAATAAATGAGGAAAAGGAGGCTGATTTATTTTGAATAAATTCACATTTTACAACCCGGTAAAACTGATTTTCGGTAAAGGCCAGTTGGAAACCATTAAATCTGAATTGCCTAAATATGGGAATAAGGTACTTGTAGTTTATGGTGGTGGCAGCATCAAGAAAAACGGTCTGTATGATGAAGTTATGGAAACTTTGGCTTCTGCAAATATGGAAGTATTTGAACTTGCGGGCGTAGAGCCGAATCCTCGATTATCCACAGCGAAAAGAGGCATCGAAATCTGCAAACAAGAGAATATCGACGTTCTATTGGCTGTTGGCGGAGGTTCAGTTATCGACTGTACAAAACTCATTGCCTCAGGAGCTAAATATGACGGGGACGCCTGGGACTTTGTTTCCCGTAAAGCACAGCCTAAAGAGGCCTTGCCCTTCGGAACAGTATTGACGCTCGCTGCGACAGGATCCGAGATGAATGCCGGATCAGTTATTACTAATGAAGAAACTCAAGAAAAATATGGTTGGGGGAGCCCGCTTTCATTCCCGAAATTTTCGGTACTGGACCCTACATATACAATGACCGTTCCTGAAGATCAAACGGTCTACGGAATCGTTGATATGATGTCCCACATGTTCGAGCAATATTTCCACAACGCCACTAATACGCCAGTGCAGGATCAAATGATCGAAGGTGTATTGCGTGCAGTGATCGATACGGCTCCGAAGCTGATGGAAGACCTGCAGAGTCATGAGCACAGAGAAACGATTTTATTTGCCGGAACTATGGGATTGAATAATTTCCTGCAAATGGGTTATAACGGAGACTGGGCGACGCACAATATCGAACATGCTGTGTCAGCAGTTTACGATATCCCTCATGCCGGGGGATTGGCAATTCTGTTCCCGCATTGGATGCGCCATAATGTCAAAGTGAATCCGGAGAGATTCGCTCAATTGGCTGTCCGCGTTTTCGGAGTTGACAGCGAAGGGAAGTCCGACGAAGAAACGTCTATGGAAGGCATCGATCGTTTATCCGCTTTCTGGACATCGCTTGGTGCTCCGTCGAAACTCGAAGACTACAAGATTGATGATGCCAATTTCGAATCCATCATCGAAAAAACTTTGGTGTATGGAGAGTTTGGCAACTTCAACAAACTGAATGACAAAGACGTACGCGAAATTCTTCAGGCGTCTCTATAAAACTAAAACTGCTTGAGCTAACCAGCTCAAGCAGTTTTTTTTTTAATTGGTGATTTCAATATCCACCTGTTCAACATGCTTTATAGAGTACAGATCCTGATATAAATCTAAAGTATCTTTATCTTGAAGAAATGAAACACGGATGAATAATTCGTGTAAACCTGACCCTGTATTTTTTTCATTATTGGGATGGCTGATTGAAATGCCTTCAATAGAGATCCCGGATTTTTTCAGTTCTTCAATGACAGATTTGATGTATTGTCTTTCCAATATGAAAATTCTGACTGTCGCCTCAGTCATCCTAAGTCGGGAAGGTCCCAATTTTGTCATCAAAGGCGGCAATAATTCTATTGATAACAAAACTATAAGAACGGCAAGAGCGGCCTCTAAATAAAATCCTGCCGCTACTGAGATGCCGATGCCGCCGGCTCCCCATATCATTGCGGCAGTCGTCAGGCCGGAAATCGAATCGTTGCCTCTCTTGAGTATCACACCGGCGCCAAGGAAACCGATGCCAGAGACAATCTGTGCCGCCAAACGTAAGGGGTCCATCGTAATATTTACATTTTCATATTCGCTTCCTTGGGCAATATATGCAGACTCGATCGAAATAATTGTCAGCAAACAGCTGAATGTTGAAATCACCACACTTGTTTTCAAGCCCACCGGTTTTCTTTTTAACTCTCTTTCTAATCCGATAACCAAACTGAGTGCAGCAGCAATCAGGAGTTTCAGAAAAGTTTCTAATGAAGAAATCTGTAAAGCGCTGAAAAATTCCATGAATAAACCCCCGCTCGTTATTTCGTGATTGCTTCTATTACATTGAAATGGCAAACTAATCAATAATGATTTAAATATTTATAGATGAAAATTCGAGGTGCAACCATGGAAAAACCTGCAATCCATCCATACATGCCAATAATAATTGGAGTTATTTCAGTAGCTATGTCGGCTATCTTTGTGAAAATGACAGTGGCAGATTCCGGAGTTACTGCTTTCTACCGGATGCTATTTTCAATCCTTATAATGAGTCCGGTATTCTTTTTAAAATATACCCACGAATTAAAGAAGCTAAGCAAAAGAGATTGGGGCTTCACGACAATAGCGGGAATCTTCCTGGCATTCCATTTTATTTTATGGTTCGAGTCGTTAAACTATACTTCTGTGGCGAGTTCTACAGTCTTGGTAACTTTGCAGCCGCTATTTGCTTTTGCCGGAACATACTTTTTCTTTAAAGAAAGCTTGTCTATCAAAACAATTGTTTCAGCGCTCATAGCAATAGGAGGAAGTGTGCTTATTGCATACGGTGATTTTCAAATAAGCGGGCAGGCTTTGTTTGGCGATATCTTGGCATTGATAGCCTGTGCGCTGATAACAGCTTATTTATTATTCGGCCAGGATATCCGTAAACGGCTCTCATTGATGACATATACATTTGTTGTCTATGGTGTAAGTACAATAACATTATTCTTCTATATAATTATTAAAGGGGAATCATTCGGACCGTACCCAGCTCAGGAATGGATGTGGTTTATTCTTCTGGCTTTGATTCCAAACTTGTTTGGTCACACATTATTTAATTGGGCGTTAAAGTGGGTAAGTACCAATGTCATTTCAATAGCTATACTTTTTGAACCGGTTGGTGCGGCAATCCTAGCGTATTTCATACTCGGTGAACTGTTGAGCGCCAGTCAGATTATCGGTGGAACCGTAGTGATCACAGGCATTCTCTTTTTCATAATCGACTATGAAAAAATTAAAAAAATCTTTTTTAAGGTTTTCCCTTGATTTTTTATCGTCAGGGGTTTATATTAATACATGTCCTTAAAAACACCTCGAAAAAATATTTTAAAATAGTATTGACTTCGAAGTTAGAATAGGATATATTAATAAAGTCGCCAATGAGCGCGGCGCTAACATTTGAACCTTGAAAACTGAACAGCAAAACGTCAACAAGAGACGTCACGAGCGCCTTGGCGCGAGAACGGCTTTTGCGATGGTCGCCTCCGGGCGATCGGAGCACAGCCTTCAAACTTCTTGGGTTCGTGACTTAACTTACTGATCAGCACTTGTGCAGATCAAAGCGAATCGCGCTGTCTTCGGACAGGCGATGCGCCAGCAAGGATTTGAGCAATCAAAACCTCTATAATGGAGAGTT
>JAMCAN010000050.1 GCA_023715185.1 Planococcus sp. MER TA 32b
GATTTAGGCACGTCCGGGGTCAAGGTGGCGCTGCTGAATGCGCAGGGCGAGGTGGCGGCGATCGGCAGCGCGCCGCTGCAGGTGTCGCGTCCGCACGCGCTCTGGAGCGAGCAGGATCCCGAAAGCTGGTGGCTGGCGACCGACCAGGCGATGCAGGCGCTGGCGCAGCAGCATGCGCTCAGCGAGGTAAAGGCCATTGGCCTGAGTGGTCAGATGCACGGCGCGACGCTGCTGGACAACGCGCATCGCGTGCTGCGTGCTGCGTCCGGCCATTTTATGGAACGACGGGCGCAGCGGCGAACAGTGCCGCGAGCTGGAGCAGCGCGTGCCCGCGTCGCGCCAGATCACCGGCAACCTGATGATGCCCGGCTTTACCGCGCCCAAACTGCTGTGGGTGCGGCAGCATGAGCCCGATATTTTTCAGCGGGTGGCGAAGGTG
>JAMCAN010000051.1 GCA_023715185.1 Planococcus sp. MER TA 32b
GTCAATAGCTTGCCGATTGAACAAATCAACCAGCTAAAACAAGAAGCGATTGTCATCGGCATGATGAATCCGTATCGCAATGCCAATTTGCAGGATTATGCCAATCGCCACGCCAAAGTATATGCCATGGAGCTATTGCCACGGACTTTGTCGCGGGCGCAGAACATGGACGTGCTGTCATCCCAAGCCAACTTGGCAGGTTATAAAGCGGTGATTTTGGCTGCCAACCAGTTTGGTCGTCCTTTCCCTATGTTTATGACATCGGCAGGTACGGTGAAACCTGCGCGTATTGTCATCCTAGGCGTGGGCGTCGCGGGTCTGCAAGCAATTGCTACCGCCCGTCGTTTGGGTGCCGTTGTAGAAGCCAGTGACTTACGTCCCACCGTGCGTGATCAAGTGGAGTCAGTCGGTGGTAAATGGCTCGATGTCCCCATGAG
>JAMCAN010000052.1 GCA_023715185.1 Planococcus sp. MER TA 32b
TATTTATCCTTAGGCGAGCGACCGGTAAAAATGCCGGTATCGACCGCCACTGCGCCGCTTTGCGTCAGGGTGCCGCGCGCATAACCTTCCAGCTCGGGACGGAGTTCTTCGGTAAACAGCGTATCGAAATCGGGGTTGTGGACCACTTCGGTGGTGCCCTCGATGCCCAAAGCGGCAAGATCTTGCGAGGTCAGGCCGGTAACGCGCATGTGACTGCTCCTTAAATCGTTTTGGTACTGCACAGGCGAATAGTTATAAGTGCCGCGCACGCCGCTCCCCTGCTGCTGGGCGGATGCACGATCGCGCGCAGTGTACTCTTCTGAGCCTGTGGGAAAAGCGTTGTCCGTCAGAAATGCGAACCAGGGCGCGTTAAGCAGCAAAAAGAGCCGCTTTTGAAACTAAAGTTCGCGCAATTGGGTTATTTTACTTTGTAAATT
>JAMCAN010000053.1 GCA_023715185.1 Planococcus sp. MER TA 32b
GCCTAAAATATGGTAAAGGCAATCTTCGCGATGGCATTTGGGTTTACGATCTTAAAATTCCTGATAAACCGCCAAAAAATTATGTCGAAGTCACCGTCGATAAAGCCTATGTCAAAATTGGCTGGCGCGCCCTCATCAACAAAGAAGTACATTTGCGTGAAGCCAACATCAATCGCATGGTCATCACCTACAAAAAACCCCCTTCCAATAAACCCTTTGATTACCCACGTATTGCACTGCCTGTTAACTTAACTTTAGATGATGTAAAAGCAAATTTAGTGCGCTATCAGCAAGTGACCCGCGACCCCATCGATTTTAAACAAGCGCATGTCCAAAATTTTACTTGGTATGATACCCAAATCACGGTTGGCGAAGGCAAATTGGCGTATAACAATTTATTAAGCGTTGATAAAATCAAAGGCAAAATTGACCTGCAG
>JAMCAN010000054.1 GCA_023715185.1 Planococcus sp. MER TA 32b
CCCGTAAACATGTATTGAAATATGGGATCGGCAAAATGGGCATTTCAGAAAACATGAGTTAATTAAACGAGATTTTGAGAGGGAAAAATTTTGGTTGCTGTATACCGTGAATATTGATTTGACGCAATGTGCCTTTTGGTGATATACATTAATAGTCACGCGTCGGCCGAGCATGAGCCGCCCGGCGTTGGAGCCGCCTCTTCCCACTGAAGAGCTTCGGTGGTGACCGCTGACGTGGACGGGTGTGACCGGTGGCGCGTCAGGGAAATCCGGATACCACGGGGGTAGGTTGAGAGAATCCGGCGCGGTGGCGAAGATAGAGCCGCGATCTATACGTCTGTCGGAGCCATTCGATCAATAGAATGGTGGAGGGTGCCTGCGCTAGATGCAGGGGCCCCGGCTATTCCCTTCTTTCTACGCTTCAGCGTATCGATTT
>JAMCAN010000055.1 GCA_023715185.1 Planococcus sp. MER TA 32b
GTTTCCGGACGCAGCGCCACCGGCAGATCCTGTTCCACCGCCCGGCCCTGGGTCGCCCCACCCCGGCACAGGACGATGCGCATCCCCAGCGCTTCCCCTTCGCTGAAGACAATCTCCGAGGTATCGAAAGGCATATCCGGCCAGTACAGGTAGTTGTGATCCGCCACGCTGGCGCAGCCCGAGCGCAGAAGCTCCACCAGGCCAATGCGCACCGCCAGACGAAAGGTATGTTCATCGAAAGCCGCGCGAAAGCGGTACGGCGTGGCGCTCAGCCAGGCCGTCAGGCTCTGGTTCAGCCCCTGCGGCTCGCCCTTCAGCAGCGACTGAAAAAGATGGTGGTGCGTGTTCACCCACGCCGGATAGATCACGCAGTCGCGGGCATCGATCAGTCGCTCTTCCGGCAGCGGCGTCAGGCTGCCGATGGCCGCAATCC
>JAMCAN010000056.1 GCA_023715185.1 Planococcus sp. MER TA 32b
GCCCACTTTACCTCTACCAAATTTATCTTTAAAAAGGGTAAATTACACCAAATTAAAGGCAATTTAACTTTGCTCAAAAAAACTCGCCCTATTACATTGACAGCGAGCAAATTTAATAGCTATCCAAGTCCGTTACTCATGGCATATGTGTACGGTGGTGATTTTGAAACCACGATTGACCGTACCGATTGGGGGATTGATGGTTATGTCAAAATGGGTGTGAGTAAAAAAGTGAAGTTAGTCATTCAAATTGAAGCCGCTCAGCAATAATTTTTTAGCAGATAATGAAGGTAATCAAAAAGATCAGCGTTGGCTGGTCTTTTTTTATGGCACGCTGATTGCAAATTTTTAACTATTCAATTTTTAACTATTCAATTTTTAGCTATTCGATTTTTAACTATTCTAAGCCGCTAAGTTGGCTTTAATAAG
>JAMCAN010000057.1 GCA_023715185.1 Planococcus sp. MER TA 32b
GATCATCGTCGTGCTGGCGACCGATCTGCCACTGATGCCGCACCAGCTGAAGCGCCTAGCGCGTCGTGCAAGCATCGGCATCGGCCGTAACGGAACGCCGGGCGGTAACAATTCGGGCGATATTTTTATCGCTTTTTCCACCGCCAACCAGCGACCTATGCAACATCGTTCCGCGCCCTTTCTGGACGTCGAGATGGTGAATGACGAGCCGCTTGATCCCGTCTATCTGGCGGCGGTCGATAGTGTGGAAGAGGCAGTGGTTAATGCGATGATCGCGGCTGAGGATATGGGTGGAACACCCTATGACCGACTGCTTGTTCAGGCCATAGATCACGAACATCTTCGTGCTGTGCTGCGCCAGTATGGGCGTCTTGCCTGACTCTTCGTAGGATAAGGATTGGACTTCCAATCTTGATCCGGTT
>JAMCAN010000058.1 GCA_023715185.1 Planococcus sp. MER TA 32b
GCAGACGGCTCACGTGCGCTCGCGGACGAGGCGGCCCAGGGTCTGCGCGTTGGCGACGGCGGCGCCGTCGATGTCGTTGTTGAAGTACGCCCAGACGGTGCGTCTCTCGGTGAGCCGGCCGTCGATGCCGATTGCCCATGCAAGAAGGGCGTCGTCCGAGTAGCTGCCGCCATAGAGCTTGGCGCCCTTCGGGCCGTGGAAGCGGATGCAGACGTTCGAGGAGGTGACGCGGACGTCGGCGGTGTGCGTCTTCGGGGTGGGCCCGTCCATGACGACGTAGGCCGCGTCGTGGAGTTTGAGCAGCGCGAAGACCTCGTCGTCGAGCCAACTGTCGTGGCGGAATCAGACGGCGATGTCGAAGCGGCTCGGCATCGCAGTGAGGAAGGCGTCGAGCAGCGCATCGTCGCGTTGCAGAGCCGGGG
>JAMCAN010000059.1 GCA_023715185.1 Planococcus sp. MER TA 32b
GCTACATGGTGTCGCTCGGCTCGACGGCCGAAACGGTCGAGAAGCTCACGCTGCGCATCGCCGGCTGCATCGTCGGCGCGCTGATCGGCACCGCCGCGCTCGTCTTCGTCGTCCCGTCGCTGTCGTCGATCGGCGAACTGATGGCGCTCGTCTTCGTCGGCGCGTGGCTGTCCGCGTGGGTCGCGTTCGGATCGCCGCGCATCGCGTACGCGGGCTTCCAGGTCGCGTTCGCGTTCTTCCTGTGCGTGATCCAGGGCGCGGGCCCCGGCTTCGACCTGACGCTCGCGCGCGATCGCACGATCGGCATCCTGCTCGGCAACGTGGTCGTGTATCTCGTGTTCACGCGCATCTGGCCGGTCAGCATCGGCAAGCAGATCGACACGGCGCTCGCGGCGCTGCTCGACCAGTGGCGGCGCGTGACG
>JAMCAN010000005.1 GCA_023715185.1 Planococcus sp. MER TA 32b
TTCTTGTGTCCAGACTCCAGCGCCCAGCTCCTCGGATCATAAGCCATCTCAGCTCTGCGGCAAAGAACGCCGCTCCGCTGATCCGTCTTATGTCTTTCGGAGCTGAACGGGCGCTTGCGCTTTTCTTCAGGAAAGATATAATTTGATGCTTTTGAAAAAGACAAGTAAACTGGATTTAAAGGAGATGTGATATCATGACACTGGAGCAGAACTATTTCGAAAACGCGATTACGCTTGAAAATTATATGTCCCAAATGGAATCCAACCAGGAAAAATCCTATTCGATTTATGAGAAATTCACGATGCCGGAAGATAAGGAATTCATCTCTTTATTGAAAGAAAAGAATCCTCATATCCTTGTAATCACCGAAGACTGGTGCGGGGATGCCATGATGAATAATGCGATTCTCCGTAAAATCGCGGATGCGGGAGACGTTGATGTCCGCTGTGTCTACCGGGATGAAAACCTGGAGTTGATGGACCGCTATTTGACGAATGGCGGACGTTCCATTCCGAAATACATCATTTTATCGCAGGACGGAGAAGTGCTTGCAGACTGGGGGCCAAGATCGGAAGAGGTCCAGGAATTCGTGGATGGTTTGAAAGCGAAATTGCCGAAAAAAGAAGATCCTCAGTATGATTTGCATTTTAAGACGGTTATCGGCGAAATAACGGACGGCTTTGTATACAAAAGCGAGTTTTGGGACAGCGTCTATCAGGAGTTAAAAACAGTTTTGACCAAATCACTGACTTAAAGAGAAAACTTGATGTAAAAGGAACTTTTTTTCTGCTTTTATTGTCTTATTTTCCAGAGTAAGTGTAGAAAGGCTGAAATCTTATGAAACGAGCACGCATTATATACAATCCGACATCCGGCAGGGAATTGTTCCGAAAGCATTTGCCGGAAGTGCTGGAAAGAATGGAAATCGCAGGATACGAAACATCCTGCCACGCTACCACCTGTGAAGGAGATGCCACGGCGGCGGCGATCACGGCTGTCGAAAGAAAATTCGACCTGATAATCGCTGTAGGTGGTGATGGTACACTGAACGAAGTCGTATCGGGTGTTTCGAAGTTCGAAGACCGCCCTAAAATAGGATTGATCCCGATGGGGACAACCAATGACTTTGCGCGTGCCGTACATATTCCACGTGATATCAATAAAGCTGTTGATATCATCATTCAAGGCGATTCGGTTCCAGTGGATGTCGGCATGATGAACGACCGATATTTCATTAATATCGCGGGCGGCGGCAGAATGACTGAGCTGACCTACGAAGTGCCGAGCAAATTGAAAACGGTTCTTGGACAGATGGCATATTACCTGAAAGGGATTGAAATGCTGCCATCCATCCGTTCGTCCAATGTCCGCATCGAGTACGACGGAGAAGTTTTTGATGACAAGGCGATGATGTTCCTGATCGGCTTGACCAATTCGGTGGGCGGTTTCGAAAAACTCGCGCCTGATGCCAGTATCAATGACGGGAAGTTCACGCTGCTGATTTTAAAAGAAGTGAACATGGCGGAATTCATCCGTTTGGCTTCACTAGCGCTACGCGGAGAGCATCTCTCCAATCCACACGTCATCTATGCAAAAGCCAGCAGGATCTCAGTCTCTTCCGAAGAGCGTGTCATGCTGAATCTCGATGGTGAATTCGGCGGAGTGCTGCCTGCGGTATTCCAGAACCTCGAAAAACATATTGAAGTACTGGTGCCGATCCAGGCGCTCAATGATAAAGACATTAAATAAGAGAAGCCTTGCAGTCAGCTGACTGCAAGGCTTCTTTCCTGTTTCTACAAAAGTTCGATTGCCGTATCCTGCTCCATTGCAAGCTTCGGCAGATCGTCCACCGGTTCCCATCTGAACAGCAGGGTCAGACCGTTATCGCGGCCCTCGCTCTTGATGGTATGTTCCCATTCATCCACTTTTTCACCCGTGTATTCGAAGTGGAAGATATTGCGTTCGTATACTTTATCCCGGTGCTCGGGATAATAATTATACTTATGGATTTTCCCTGCGAAATCCAGCACTTCACTTGGCAATCCGGTCTCTTCCTGTACTTCGCGGTAAAGTGCATCGATGAGCATTTCGCCCTCCGCGATTGAACCGCCGGGTACCTGAACACCGACTTCCGGTTCACCTTTGTACTCGAAAACCAGCAATTCCCGGTTTTCGTCAGGGCCTCTTGTGATGTAGGCGAATACTTTTCTGCTTGTTTCCATATGAATCACCCTTTTTTTATGTTCCTTATAGAATACTAAAAATTCTAATAAATTTCAAGCGATATATTCGAAGCTTGTCACAGCTTATTCAAAGTTTAGGGAAAATGTAGCGATATAGAATTCCTCTCAGAGGATTCACTGGGGCAGCATAGGGTACAATAAATGTAGAACTTACGGTGAACTATATTCCTTGGGAGGGATAAAGGAAATGGGATTTGAAGATACAGCGTTATTAAGCCGTATCCTGACAATGATGACTCTTTCATTCCACATTCTTTATGCAACGATCGGAGTCGGTGTGCCACTGATGATCATGATCGCGCAGTGGGTCGGGATCAAAAAGAAAGATGATCATTATATTCTGCTTGCCCGGAGATGGGCAAGAGGATTTGTTATAACAGTAGCGGTTGGGGTAGTGACAGGGACTGCAATCGGTCTGCAATTGTCGCTGCTGTGGCCCAACTTTATGCAATTGGCAGGAAATGTGATCGCGTTGCCGTTGTTTATGGAAGTATTCGCATTTTTCTTTGAAGCTATTTTCCTCGGAATCTATTTATATACATGGGACCGCTTCGAAGACCAGCGTAAGCATTTATTGCTATTGATACCCGTTGCGCTCGGGGCAGCGGCTTCCTCGGTTTTCATCACGATCGTCAATTCGTTCATGAACGCGCCCCAAGGTTTCGATCTGGTGAACGGGGAATTGATCAACGTCAGTCCGCTGCTGGCCATGTTCAGCCCGGCAGTGCCGACAAAAGTGGCGCACGTAATGTCTACGGCTTTCATGACCAGCGCGTTTGTACTGGCATCAATCGCCGCGCTCCGCATCCTGCAGGGTTCAACTCATGTGTATCATAAAAAAGCCTTGTTGATGACCATGAAACTGGGTCTCGTGTTTTCTGTTGCAACCGCTTTGATCGGCGACTTTTCGGGTAAATACCTTGCCGAATACCAGCCGGAAAAACTGGCGGCTGCCGAATGGCATTTTGAAACAGAAGATGAAGCAAGGCTGATTCTTTTCGGTGTGCTTGACGGCCAGGAACCGAAGTATGCGATTGAAATTCCATATGCGCTGAGCATACTGGCGCATGGCCTTCCAGATGCTGAAGTTACAGGGCTGAATGAGTTCCCGGAAGACGAAATTCCACCGCTGTGGATACACTATCTGTTTGATACGATGGTGACGATCGGCATGTGGCTTGCGTTCTTCTCCTTTGTCTATGTTGTAGCGGCATGGCGGAAATGGCCGATAATCACGAAGAAATGGTTCCGCTGGCTGACAGTGGCAACCGGACCTCTGGCGCTGATCGCGATCGAAGCAGGCTGGTGGTTCACGGAAGTCGGACGGCAGCCATGGATCCTGCGTGGTTACATGAAAACGAGCGAGGCCGCCACTACAAGCGGCCAGGTCGATTTAATGATCATTCTGTTTGCCGGTTTGTATTTTATACTGGGAGTCGGAACCATCGTGGTATTATCACGGATGTATAAACGGAATCCAGTAGAGAAAGAACTTGCGCAAAGACAAAAGGCTGATAAAGGCGGTGATCCGGAATGACGCTGGAAATAATCGGTGTTTCGGTGCTTTGGCTTTTCCTGTTCCTCTATGTGATCGTGGCATCCATTGATTTCGGCGCTGGTTTCTTCAACGCTTACAGCGCCTTTACAAACAAACAGCATATTTTGACCAACATCATCCAGCGCTATTTGTCGCCGGTTTGGGAAGTTACAAATGTGTTTTTTGTATTTTTCTTTGTTGGGATCATCGGGTTCTTTCCGCAAACGGCATTCTACTATGGAACTACTTTGCTCGTGCCGGCAAGCCTGGCCCTGATCCTATTGGCGATCCGTGGATCCTATTACGCTTTCGCGACATACGGAGCGCGGATCAATCACCGTGGCTATATCTATATGTACGGATTATCGGGTCTGCTGTTGCCAGCCTCTTTATCACCGGTGCTTGCAATGTCGGAAGGCGGCTTCATCAAAATGAACGGCGGGGAACCCTATCTTGATTACTGGGCGCTCTTTACGAGTCCTTTGATGTGGAGCATCGTAGTGCTGAGTATTACAGCGGTCCTTTACATCTCAGCCGTGTTTCTGACCTGGTATGCCCATAAAGCGGGAGATCTTAAGGCGACGGAACTGATCCGCAAATATGCGCTTGTCTGGGCTGGTCCGGCAATCGTGACAGCGACAGGCATCATTTTTGAATTGCGCAGCCATAATCCGGAACACTATAGCCGTATTTTGGATCTTTGGTGGATGTTCGCAATTTCGTTCCTGCTGTTCTGCGGGACGGTCTATCTAATCTGGAAAAAGAAAAATTACGGGTTGGCGTTCATCTTGCTTGTCGGTCAGTTCTTTACCGCATTTTTCGCATATGGCGTTTCCCATTATCCATATCTTTTATATCCTTATCTGACTATCTATGATGGTTTTACCAACGAATCGATGGCAATCGCATTGATCATTGCGTTCATAGCGGGCCTCGGCTTGCTGCTGCCGTCATTGTATCTATTGTTCCGCCTGTTCTTGTTCGATAAAGATTATGTCAAAGGCAAATCGGATTATCATGCATAAAAGGGGGCAATTACCATGCAGGATTTCTTGATATTCTATGCACCGTTTCTCGTATTGATCGCTTCGCTGGTCTTCGGTTTCTGGTTTGCATTGAAGGATGGCACAGTGCCGGAAGATAATGACTGAATGCGCGTCCAGGCTATGCCTGGCGCGTTTTTTCATGTAGAATAGAGAAACGTGAAATGGAGTGAACGAATTGAAACCTGTAAACAAAAATGACCGGCTGCTGGTCCATGTGGAAGATTTGACCCATGACGGAGCAGGAGTCGCAAAAGTAGATGGATATCCTTTATTCATCCACGGCGCATTGCCGGGAGAAGATGTCCACATCCACGTCCTGAAGACACTCAAATCCTATGGCTTTGCAAAATTGCTCCAAATCGAAAATGCTTCGCCGTTCCGGGTGGAAGCACCTTGTCCGGTCTTCGATACATGCGGCGGATGCCAGATTCAGCACCTGTCATACGAAGGGCAGATGACATTCAAGCGGAAGCTTGTGCGAGATGCCATCACACGCATCGGCAAGTTGCCGGACGTGCCGGTGCATCCGGTTAAAGGGATGGAAAACCCGTGGCGCTACCGCAATAAATCACAGATTCCCTTCGGCGTGGAGGATGGGCGAGTGGTTGCCGGGTTCTACCAGCCGCGCTCACACCGGATCGCTGATACGGATATCTGCATCATCCAGACACCGGAAGCGGACAGCATTATGGCCGGCATCAAACATAAGCTGACAGAAATGGGCATCGAACCATATGAGGAAGAAACCCACCGTGGACAGCTGCGACATGTCGTTGTGCGGAAAGCCCGTGCCACTGGTGAAATCATGGTCGTGCTGGTTACTAAGAAAAAGAAATTTCCACAGGCGGCACAGGCTGTCGAACTGATCCAGTCACTCGTTCCTGAAACGGTATCGATTGTCCAGAACGTCAATCCTGAAAAGACGAATGTCATTTTCGGTGATGAAACAATTACGCTGTGGGGCAAAGATGTCATTGAAGACAAAATCGGGGACGTGCGCTTTGAAATTTCAGCGCGTTCTTTTTACCAGATCAATCCGGAGCAGACAGAAGTGCTGTACGGCCAGGCACTTGAATATGCCAATTTGACCGGCAATGAAACTGTCATCGACGCTTATTGCGGCATCGGCACAATTTCACTGTTTCTGGCTCAGCGCGCAAAATTTGTCATGGGTGTGGAAATTGTTCCGCCTGCCATCGAAGATGCCAAACGCAATGCGGAGCTCAACGGCCTCAGCAATACCCTATTCGAGGCAGGACCTGCCGAGCAGGTAATACCCCGCTGGTACAAAGAAGGCAAAAAAGCGGATGTACTTGTTGTCGATCCGCCAAGAAAAGGCTGCGATGAACAATTGCTCCACACGATCCTGAAACAGCGGCCGGAGCGGGTTGTCTATGTTTCCTGCAATCCGGCGACACTTGCCAGAGATCTTCGCATACTCGAAGACGGCGGCTATCGCACCCAAGAAGTGCAGCCGGTGGACATGTTCCCGCAATCGACACATTGTGAGGCAGTCGCGTGGCTGCAGCTTGAAAAATAAAAAAATTGGCATGACGTCCAATTAGGCTGTTGAGAACAAATCCTCCTCAATCATTTCGCAGTAGGCGGACGCTTTCCGCTTCATTTTAGTACCAGGGAGAATTAAAGAGTTTACTTTCTATAAAAATATTGTATTTAAATGTCTCTCTTTATAGAAAACAATTAGAGATATGGAGCAAAACAGCGAAGACTCCCAGGAAAGCGAAGCTGTTTTGCGCAATATCGATTTCTCAATTTTTAATTTCTCAATAAACTAACCGGATGCAAACAGCATCCGGTTTTTATTTATTTTATTTTTCAGAAAAGTTTTGTGAAGGGTCTTGGATGGGTAAAGACAAAGGAATACTTCACAAGGAGAGAACGGACAGCATGGATCAGATACCAGAATCGAAATTCGAAGATAAACGGTCAAATGTCATCGAGGAATTGGTGGCGCAGAATGTTTTTAAAATCAATGGCCGGCAATTATATGAGTTGAGTTTATATGAATTGATGAAAGAATATACGCAGAAAAGCCTTAGCTCGTAAGCTGCGGCTTTTTTATTTGATTTTCTTAAGGGAATAAAACGGATGGGGAGGGACCGCTATGCATCAGAAAAAGCTGGAAGATTACCGCAAAGAGCGTTTGGATGAGATGACGATAAGCCAAATGCAGAAAGAGATGCAGGAGGGGCATATAACTTCAGAAGAATTGGTCTTGATGTATAAGGAAAACATTTCACTGCGCGACAAAAATATAAATGCGATCCTTGAAATCAATCCGGATGCACTGCAGATCGCCCAAGCACTTGATTTTGAGCGCGATCGGAAAGGCGCGCGCGGACCGCTGCATGGCATCCCGGTTGTGGTGAAGGACAATATGGACACAGCTGACAAGATGCATACCAGTGCGGGTTCCCTGGCGCTTGAAAAACACTATGCCCAGAATGACGCGTTTCTGATTGGAAAACTGCGGAAAGCAGGGGCAGTGATAATCGGCAAGGCGAATATGACCGAGTGGGCAAATTTTATGTCGGATAAAATGACAAATGGCTATAGTTCGCGCGGCGGACAGGTAAATAATCCTTATGGCGCTTTTGACGTCGGCGGCTCGAGTTCCGGTTCTGCGGCTGCGGTTGCGGCGAATCTTGCGGCTGTGGGAGTCGGTACGGAAACTTCAGGATCCATAATAAACCCTGCTGCACAGAACAGCGTCGTCGGATTAAAGCCGACTGTCGGAATGATCAGCCGGAATGGCATTATCCCATTGTCCCATACCCAGGATACCGCCGGCACATTAGGCCGGACAGTTGAAGATGCCGTAAAAGCCTTTTCAGTTCTGATCGGCTATGATCCTGAAGATCCGATCACCCGGATGTCAGCTGACTTCGAAGCTTATGAATGGAGTGTCCATTTGAAAAAAGACGGTTTGAAAGGCGTGAAGCTGGCGGTGACTCCTGAATTGTTCAAGGAAATATCCGATGAGCAGATGGAGTTATTCGAACTGGCGAAGAAAAAGCTGATAGAATGCGGTGCTGAAATCATCGAAGATGTGGACCTTGGTTCCAATCAGGAAGATCTCGGATTCGCGGTATTGCTGCATGAATTCAAAGCTGACCTGAATGCGTATCTTGCAAAAACAGATCCTGTGAATCCAATCAGATCGATGGATGATGTAATAGCTTTCAACAGTGAAAACTCGGAGAAGATGCTGAAATTCGGACAGAATCTTTTGGAACAGGCAAATAATCTGACAGGGATGCTGACAGAACGGGAATACGTGGAAGCGCTCGAGCGGAACCGTTTTCTCGCTGCGGAACAAGGGATTGACGCGACCTTGAAAGAAATCGGGGCAGATGCCATCTTACTGCCACAGGACTTCGGCTGCAACGTTGGAGCGGCAGCGGGCTTCCCGGCAATCACAGTGCCGTATGGCTGCACCGAAACCAATGAACCATTCGCGATAACTTTTTACGGCATGGCATTCAGTGAACCCCAACTGATCGAATACGCTTATGCATTCGAACAAGCAGCAAAAGGAAGAAGAAAACCATAGAAAAAGGACGGCCCAATTTTGCGGCCGTCCTTTTTCTATGGTCTATTAAAGTGTGGCAAGTTTTTTCCAAACCTGTTCAAGCAAAAACAGCAAATCAGAATCGAGTTCCGGCTGTGTGGCGAGTGTGCCCAATACACTTTGAATCAGAGCTTTGCGAGGCGCTTCCGCTCTCAGTTCCTCTGCAAGGAACAGAACCAGCTGCTGCGAACTCTGTTCTTCCTCTAAAGCCTGGCTGCAGTTTTCGAGCTGCTGAGCCAGTTCTTCAATAGAAAGGTTATCTGATGTTTTTTCAGTATAGACGGTTGGGACCAGTATAAAACGATCTCCTGATTCAATTTGAGCCAATATGGAAACGTGCAGACGATTGATGACGAATTCGGCTAATTTTTCCGTGGGAAGTTCCTCGTCTGTAGTCAATCGCCAAATATTGACGAGCTGCTGGATGGCCCCGTGCACAGCGGCTGCATTGTCCAGCGCATAAGGAGCGGCTTTTGTGCCGTGGATATCAATGATGCGTGAAGTGATCCAGTCCAGCTCTTTCCGATAAGTGTTCTTCGCAAAGTCCTTCAGCTCTTTGTCCTGTGAATAGAAGATGCTTTCGTAAAGAGAGAAAAGATTCTTCTCCCGGTTCATCTGAATTCTTACACACAGCTGTGCTGCCAATACCTCCGGGTCGTCCACCGGTTTGCCGGCAGCGGCTTCCATCCGTTTCTGGCGGATTTCATTGGCGACAGATTCCATGATGGCAATCAGGCATTCTGTTTTGGAAGTGAAGTAATTATAAAATGTTCCTTTTGATATACCGGCTTCATCCAGAATATCCTGGATGGAAGTGGAATTATAACCCTTCTGGATAAAAAGGGAGTAGGCGGCGTCTAATATATTTTGCTTTTTTCGATTCATTTTACTCACCTTTATACTCATAGTCTAAATCCAGAATAACTGTAACCGGGCAATTAAGCAATAAAAATGGACAACCGGTATATTATTGTTGATATATGTATACTGTGGGTATAGAATAATGAAATGGAGATTGAGAAAAACAAATTCAGCATGAAATATATGGAGGAAGAAAGAAAATGACCGAACAGAAAAAACCGCCTTATGGCATAATCGCAATTCTATTTACAGGGGCGTTTGTTGCGATTTTCAACCAGACGTTATTGAATATCGCCTTGCCTGAAATCATGGCGGACTTTGGGATCGAAGCGGCTACCGCCCAGTGGCTGGTAACAGGATATATGCTGGTGAACGGGATATTGATACCGGCCAGCGCCTATTTCATCCAGCGATTTTCAAACCGTTCAATATTCATCGTCGCGATGTCCCTGTTCTCATTGGGGACATTGATTGCAGGTCTGGCACCGACTTTTGCTTTCCTTTTGGCCGGGCGCCTTTTGCAGGCTTCCGGAGCCGCATTGATGATGCCTCTTTTGATGAACGTGATGCTCGCCGCATTTCCCGTCGAAAAACGAGGGACAGCAATGGGATATTTCGGGCTTGTCATGGTTGTCGCGCCGGCAATCGGACCGACATTATCAGGCTTTATCGTTCAAAACTACGATTGGCGGGTATTGTTTTTCATCGTATTGCCTGTAGCATTGATTCCTTTATTATTAGGGATATTCAAATTAAAGAACTTAACATTCCAGAACCGGGAAATTTCTCTTGATAAATTCTCGCTGGTCTTGTCAAGCTTAGGGTTCGGGGGCATTTTGTACGGATTCAGTTCAGCAGGCACAATGGGCTGGTCCAATCCAGTCGTCTACCTGACAATTGCCGTCGGTTTGGCATCATTGGTGCTCTTCGCGCTGCGCCAGTTGAAATTGGAAGAGCCGCTTCTCGAGATCCGCATCTATAAATATCCGATGTTCGCACTTTCGTCAGTCATCTCAATTGTCTTGTCGATGTCGATGTTCTCAGCGATGATCCTGATGCCGATTTATATTCAGACCATCAAAGGGATTTCACCGATCAACTCAGGATTATTGATGCTGCCCGGCGCCTTGATCATGGGAATGATGTCTCCGATCACAGGCCGCCTGTTTGATAAATGGGGCGCCAAAGTTCTGGCGATCCCAGGCTTGTCACTTGTCGTCATTACGACATTCCTTTTCAGCCAATTATCTTTGGATACAAGCTATTGGCAGATCATGATCATCTATTCCATCCGTATGCTCGGCATCTCGCTTGTCATGATGCCGGTTATGACCAATGGCTTGAATACGCTGCCGATGAAAGCATATCCTCACGGGACGGCCATCAATAATACACTGCAGCAGGTTTCGGGGGCTATTGGCTCCGCGTTCCTGATAACGCTGATGAATACACGCACTGAATCGGCCGCAGCTGATTTGATGGCGAGTGGAACAGCACCGGAAAGCATCGCAAATATGGCGATGCTGGATGGCATCAACTTCTCGTTCTTCATCTCAACTTTCATTGCATTAACGGCATTGCTGTTGGCGCTGTTCATTAAAAAGCCGCAGCGTCCGGCAACGGAAAAAGAAAAAGAGATTGTCTACAGCCGAAAAGAAGCAACAGAATCCTGAACAGTCAGCCGCTCCGATATTTGGGGCGGCTTTTCTTGTTTTCTGCAGGATTGAGGCGAGGGGAATTCATCAAAAAAAGGTGTTAGACCGCCAAATATGGTACACTGAAAGCATTGAAGAGAAGGTGGAATTAATATGACATTCATAAATGAATTAAAGCCAGTTTGGCAGGAAAAATGGAAGAAAACCGGTTTTGCAACAAGCATGCCGATACAAGAGCAGATGATACCGGAAATGATGGCGGGTAATGACATTCTCGCCCAATCGCCGACAGGTTCCGGTAAAACATTGGCATATGTGCTGCCTATTCTAGAGCGTGTCAATCCTGAAAAAGCAGCGACGCAGGCCATGATCATCGCACCTTCACAGGAATTATCGATGCAGATCGTCAACGTGCTGCGGGAGTGGACAGAAGGCACGGACATAACCGTCGCCCAATTGATCGGCGGCGCGAATATGCAGCGCCAGCTGGAGAAATTGAAGAAGAAGCCGACAATCGTGGTTGGTACGCCAGGCCGTTTGAACGAACTCGTCAAAAGCAAAAAACTGAAAATGCATGAGATTCGCATTTTGGTCCTGGACGAAGGAGATCAACTGATGGCGCGCGAGCACCGCAATGTGATGAAAACGTTAATTGAAAAGACGCAGACAGAGCGGCAGCTCGTACTGGTATCGGCGACAATCACAGAAGAAGTCGAGCTTGTTGCCGACCGTCTTATGCAACATCCGACACGGATCCGTGTGACAGCTGAGGAAATGCCGATGCAAGGCAAAGTGACACATTCATTCATCAAAGTGGATGAACGCGATAAGACGGATTTATTGCGCCGAATCTCGCATATTGATAATGTCAAAGCGCTGGCTTTTGTCAATAATCTGGATCAGCTGCTGATGAAGGAAAATAAATTGAAATTCCGTGATACGAAAATAGTGACATTGCATTCCGAAATGAATAAAGAGGAACGAAAAGGAGCGCTTGACGCGTTCCGAAAAGGAGAAGTTTCTGTTCTTATCGCGACAGAGGTCGCGGCGCGCGGACTCGACATCGAGTCTGTGACGCACGTTATCCATGTGGATGTTCCAAAAACAATCGATCAATATCTTCATCGTTCCGGACGGACCGGGAGAGCCGGAAAAGACGGTGAAGTTTTGACGCTATTGGCTTATCAGGATGAAAGGCACTACAAAAAATTCACGAAGGACTTGCCGTCGAAGCCAGTGCAGAAAATTATGCACGGCGGAGAATTGATTGAGGGGTCAAGCAAGACAGTGAACACAAAGGGGAAAAAATAATGGATTTTCAGAAAAAAATGGAGCAGTATGCGGAGCTGACCGTATATGTTGGACTTAATGTCCAAAAAGATCAGCATGTTCTAATCAATACCACAACAGACACAATCGAATTCACGCGTCTAGTTGTTAAAAAAGCTTATGAAGCCGGGGCCCAAAATGTGCATGTGAATTATTCGGATCCCATTCAGACCCGCACCCATTATGAACTTGCGCCTGATGAGGCATTTTCGGAGTATCCGGAATGGTCTGTAGTGCAACGGGATGAAATCATTGAAAAAGGCGGTTCATTCCTGTGGATCGATGCGGAAGATCCTGATTTACTGACCGGTATTCCAGCCAAGCGTTTATCAAGCTCGCAAAAAGCAGCAGGCAAGGCATTGGCCAGATACCGCCAGGCCGTCGGTTCCGATAAAGTCGCCTGGTCGATAGTGGCAATCCCGTCAGAAAAGTGGGCTGCCAAAGTCTTTCCGGAGCTTGAGCCGGATCAGCAGATTGAAGCTCTTTGGGAAGCGATATTCAAAACTGTGAGAATTGGCGGGGGAGACGCAGTCGCCTTGTGGAAAGAACATATCAATTTCCTTGAGAAACGGGCTGCCCAGTTAAATGATCATCGGTTTGTAAAATTGCAGTATTCCGCACCGGGCACTGATCTGACAATCGAACTCCCTGACAAGCATATCTGGATGTCAGGCGCTTCAAAAACGCCGCAAGGCAATCCGTTCATCGCGAATATGCCGACAGAGGAAGTTTATACGGTTCCCTTAAAGAATGGGGTCAACGGTTTTGTCCGCAATACCAAGCCGTTTGTCTACCAAGGCAATATCATCGATGGGTTTACACTGACTTTCGAAAATGGCAGAATCGTTAAAGCTGAAGCCGAAACAGGTGAAGAGCTGTTGAAAGAAATGATCAGTTCCGACGAAGGCGCCGCTTATCTCGGTGAAGTGGCATTGGTGCCGCATCAGTCGCCAATCTCGGATTCCGGCCTGTTATTCTTCAATACTTTATTCGATGAAAACGCATCAAACCATTTGGCGATCGGCGATTCCTATCCGACTTGCTATGACGGGGCACGCGACCTTGAGCGTAAACAATTGGAGGAGCTTGGATTGAATACGTCCATTGTCCATGAAGATTTCATGATTGGCAGCGCTGATATGGATATTGACGGCATTACTGCAGACGGATCGAAGATTCCAGTTTTCCGCAAAGGCAACTGGGCATTCTAAGAGGTGAATGAAATGAAGAAATCGGCGGCAATCCTGCTCGCTCTGTTTATGGCACTCAGCATAGTGAATACAGCGGCAGCAGAGGTGAAAATTCCGGCTGTCTATATCGCGCTGGGCGATTCACTCGCTGCGGGGCAGACTCCGGACAGCCAGATTGATTCCGGATACGCGGATTTGATAGCTCAGGAGCTGGGCCGCAACCAGCCGGTCGCATTGTTTTCAAAAGATCTCGCTTTCCCTGGATTTACGACAGCGGATGTGCTGGAGCGGGTGAATGAAGATGAGGCACAGGAACTTCTTGCCTCGGCGAATATCATTACATTGTCAGCGGGAGCCAATGATTTGCTGCGGCTTGTGCAGGCGAATCCGGGTGATGGTTCGCTTCAGTTTCAGCGGATCCAATCTGATTTCGCATTGAATAAAGCCAGAAAAAATATCGCGGCTATTCTGGAAGCGCTGAATGAAGCTGCGCCAAACGCGGATGTTTATGTAATGGGCTATTATTTTGCCTATCCGCATGCCCGTGAGTCACAAAAAGAAGGCATAGCTGAACAATTGGGGATCTTGAATAGAATCCTGGAAAACGAAGCTGAAAAAGCCGGCGCGATTTTTGTGTCAGTCGATGAGGCATTCGGTGAAAATGCGACATCGAAAGTTCCGAATCCAGGGGATGTCCACCCGAATATAGAAGGCTACCAGGCAATGGCCAATGAATTTTTAGCTGAATACAGAAATGGCTGGACGATAGAAAATAGAGAGCTGCCTCAACCGAACCCTGTAAGCTTTGAAGAAATTTTGCAAGGGCAGGAAGAGCAGGCGGATGAGAGTCCTCAACCGGATGCCGAAGGGGATGCATCAGTGGAAAGTGATGCCGGACAGCCAGCGGAAGACGATCAGTCGGCGCAGCTGCTTCCAAGTCTCCAATCGGATTATTTAGCTGTAAGAACACTCCTGCCAATCATATAAGACTAAAAAAATCCCGCTTCCTAATTGATGGAAGCGGGATTTTTATTATCGTTTTGTCTGTTTTGTTTTATACTGGCTGGTGTTTGTTTGGGCATTGCCTTTGGATTTCTTTTTATTCATAAATTTACGGATAACCGGATAAGCTATAGGACCGTATTTAATCGCTGTTCTCAATAATCTTCCTACTGCCATAATTATCGCTCCATTCGTTTTAAAGATACTATTTAAATGCCCTTTTTGGGGCTGGCTTAAACATGGAGCCTAACTTAATGCGTGGGACACAAGAATATCTTTGTACTCATGGACACTTGAAATTTCAACATATTCAGCGTTGCCGTGCCAGTCATCGCCAGTCGGCCCAAACTCGATCGCGCCTTCTCCGCCGTTGACTGCTGCGTAATAGCGCGTATCTGCGGCTCCGTGCTGACCGAACAATACAGGTTCATTGCCTGTATTGCTGCGTATGCTTTCCTGCAATGTCTGAATATAAGGGTTTTCAGCTGTCGTTGTCAGTGCAGGTGTAGTGGAAGAACTGGACTTATAATCAAAGTCGATATCAAGGGTCTCGCCGAGTTCAACCATCTGGCGGGTGATTTCTTCAGGGTCCTGTCCCGGCATGAAACGGATATCATAAGACATTTCACAAAGTTCCGGAACCATATTATAGCGCTTGCCGGCATTGATGATGGCCAGATTGACGGAAGGCTGTTCGTAATACTCCGTGGACTCTTTGCGGAAAGGGAGTTCAGCCATCGCCATATGATATTTCATCGCCTGTTCGATGGCATTGATGCCTTCCCATGGACGGCTGCCGTGTGCGGGCTTGCCTTTGAATACCATATCCATGTGCAGGATGCCTTTTGACTGCAGTCCGACTTTCAATCCTGTCGGTTCACCGCAAATGATAAAGTCTCCGCTGTGACCTTGGGAGACCAGCCATTCAGAAGTGTTGTGTCCGCCAATTTCTTCGTCAGTGACGATATGGAGATGGACTTCACGATTTAATTTTCCGGCATCAAGTTCGATGAAGGCCTGCATCATGGCGGCCACGCCAGCTTTCATATCCGCTGAACCGCGGCCATACAAGCGGCCGAGCTCCTCCATCGGTGTAAATTGTTCTTCATGCCCGGGAACGACATCGACGTGTCCGTTCCATATCAATTTCTCTGGACCCTGGCCTTTTTTGGCAGTGAGCATCAGGTATCCTTTGTTGTCATGGACTTCGACCTTTTCACCCCGTTCTTCGAGCCAGCGGGCGCAAAAAAGAAGAGCGTCATTGGCGCCTTCTTTATTATCACTCTGGATTTTGATCAGATCCTTCAATAATTCGATCATATGCGAGCAGCAGCAACTTCAGCTGCTTCCACCATCCTTTCTGCAACATTTACTTTCTCAATACCCTAATGTATTCAGTTAAAACGAACTTGCATCCCGTCTATATGTCCGTTACAATACAGGTGTTAAGAAAATAACTGTATACACCACAAGGGGAGCTTTTGCTGAGAGTGAACGGAACCGTTCTTACCCTTTGAACCTGTAAGTTAATACTTGCGCAGGGATGTGGATGGAAACCTGCCCTTACGCGGCGTCAGGGTCTATCCTGGCGCCGCTTTTCGTATGGTTTTTATTGGCGGCCCTTCTGGTGATGTGCAAACATTAGGGAGGATATCATGAGGAATAAAAAATTGTTATTGATGCTCGAAATCGCGATTTTCGGAGCCTTAGGATTTGTTCTGGACTTTATCGCGTTCAGCATGCCACAAGGTGGATCGGTCAGTCTGGTGATGATTCCGATCATCCTGATGGCGTTCCGCCGCGGGATGGGAGCCGGTATTCTGACCGGTCTCACAGTCGGCTTGCTGCAACTGGTTACGGGGCGTGTCTATGTCGTGCCTCTATCATTCGGTTTCGCTTTTACACAAGTGACGCTGGATTATCTGGTCGCTTTCGCCAGTGTAGGGGTGGCGGGAATAATGAGATCCGCTTATCTGAAGAATTTACGGGATGGCGCGCGTGGCAAGGCAGTCTCATCCATCGTTGCCGGAACTTTGATCGGCGCATTTTTGCGCTATCTGGTGCACGTCATTGTGGGAATCTGGTTCTTCAGTGAATTTGCGACGGGCAATGTTTATGTTTATTCATTTGTATACAACGCAACTTATATGGCACCGGCGTTCCTGCTGACAGCTTTTGTGTGTTCCATTCTGTTCATAGCGGCTCCGAGATTGATCGATGTGAAAGAATAAAAGTAGGAGGCTATCTTATGATAGTCTTCTTTTCATTGTCCAGACTCCAACGGCCCCTGTCGCTTTTCTTTTATGGTATAATTTCTGAATAGAAAAGCTTGAAAGAAGGGTATTTGATGATAGCAACTAATGAAAAAGATATTGAAATGTTAAAAAAAGCGGGACAAATGGTAGCGAAAATCCGTGAGGAGATGAGAGCGGCGACCAAGCCTGGCGTGACGACGAAAGAAATTGATGAGTTGGGCGGACGATTGTTCGAAGAACTCGGCGGTGTTTCCGGTCCGAAATCCGAATATGATTTCCCGGGTTATACGTGCATCAGTGTGAATGAAGAAGTTGCACACGGCATTCCCGGAAAACGTGTGATCAAAGAAGGGGATATCGTCAATATTGATGTATCCGGTTCTTATGAAGGGTATTTTTCCGATACGGGAATTTCTTTTGTCGTAGGAGAAGGCCATCCTGAAAAAGAGAAGATTTGTGAAGCGGCCGAAAAAGCGTTCGAACGGGCGATGACTAAAGTCAAAGCAGGTTCGAAATTGAATCAGATCGGTAAAGCAGTGGAGCGGGAAGCCAAAGAGCAAGGCTTGTTCGTCATCAAAAACCTGACAGGCCACGGCATCGGTAAATCACTGCATGAAGCTCCCCAGCATATCCTGAATTATTATGATGCTTGGGAAACGACAATCCTTAAAGAAGGAATGGTCCTCGCTGTCGAGCCTTTCATCTCACAGAAAGCGGAACATATTATTGAATCAGGCGACGGCTGGACGTTCATTACGCCAGATCAGTCTCTTGTCGCGCAAATTGAACACACGGTACTTGTGACAAAAGGCGAACCGATTTTATTGACTAAATTAGAAGAATAGAAAAAAGCCTGCATTGCGCAGGCTTTTTTTAATGGAAACCATTTCTCATAAGGCATCATCACTTTTTCTTGATAAGAAGGATTCCTGTAATGATCACCCCGCTCAGGAATAAGGAGGCTGTTGTAACGAGCATTTCGTCCAAACCATGTTTGACTGCAATGCCGATGAATGCCCAAACAAAAACTAAGGCGAATGGGATATCAGAGTGGTGGAAACGGACATGCAGCGCAAGGGCTGTCGCAACGGTCAGCATGATGACCGCCCATAGCTCGTTGCTGAGGCCCCAGCCTCCCCAATTATAATAAGTCAGCACATAACTGATATTTGTAATGGTCGCAACACTGATCCAACCCATATTCACTGAAATCGGAAGCCGTTCGGTAAGTTTTCTTTCATTATTATCATATTGAAGATACAGGAGAATAAGGGAAATGAGATAGAGAAGCATCGCTGCTATCGACCAGGCAAAAAATTCGTAATGCCAAAGCAGCAGCCAGGTGATGTTTGCCACAGCGCTTAAGATGAAATATAAACTGATGGCAGCTGAAGGGAGTTCCTTCTCTTTCTTATAACGGACCCAGAATCCCACAATCCAGATGGCTAATAGTATGTATATAACGGACCAGATCGAAAAGACATAACCGGCAGGGGTGAACAGAACAGGAAGCCTGTTGGAAATTTCTCCTGTGGTTTGACCGTTGATCGGCAGGATATTGGCTAATGCGTTAACTGTAATGATGGCCAAAAAGGCGATTGTCATTAATATCAAACGGAACATCTGTGATCCCTCCTCGCTAACAGTATACCTTTCCTTGTTTCTGACAACAATTAACTGTTGGCTGAATTGAATAAAAAGTTCCGTGAAATCGTCGATATTATGTCATTATTGCCGATGGGCTTTCGCCAATATTCCGTAAGCCGAAGAAAAATGGTATACTGATAAGTGTTTTTAGAAAATTTAGTTTATCAGGAGGAAAAGCCATGACAGTGAAATTTCCGGAAGTATGGGACTTGGATGTATTGTTCCCAGGAGGCAGCGAGTCAAGAGAGCTGCGCGTACATATGGATGAAGCAGGACCCAAATTGGAAGAGTTCGAAAAACTTTCCAATAATTTTTCCGTGCCTGAAAAAGCCGGAGATGCACAGCCAGTGGCAGAGGTGCTTGAGGCAGTAAAAGATATGATGCTGCATCTTCGCCAGTCGAGCGCTTTTATTGGCTGCTTGCAGGCGCAGAATACAGAAGACAAAAAAGCGTCGCTGCTGCAGAGCGAATCTGCCAGCCTGAGCGCGCGCTTCAACTCGGCTCTACAAAAAATTCAGCAGGACCTGACGAAAACGGATGATGCTGTCTGGACTCAATTGATGGAAGACGATAAACTTCGTGAATTCTCTTTTGTTTTGAATGAATGGCGGGATGAGGCAAAGCAATTGCTTTCCGAGAAGGAAGAAAACCTGATCACGGCTTTAAGCATGGACGGCTATCATGGCTGGAGCCAGCTGTACGATATGCTGGTGGGTGACATCAAAGTTAAAATTACGGTTGATGGCCAGGAAAAAACACTGTCTGTCGGACAGGCGAACAATTTAAGTTCACACGCCGACCCGCAAGTAAGAAAAGAATCATATGAAAAGCTGGAAGATGCGTGGACGGAAAAAGAGGATTTCTTTGCGAAAACTTTAAATTCCATCGCGGGATTCCGTCTGGAAGTATACAAGAAACGCGGCTGGGAAAATCCGCTTCATGAACCGCTGCAGATCAACCGGATGAAACAGCAGACATTAGATGCCATGTGGAGCGCCATTTCGAAAAATAAACAGCCGTTTGTCGATTACCTTAACCAGAAGGCGAAATTGCTCGGAAAAGACGGGCTTGACTGGTATGACGTGGATGCGCCGGTAACTGAGAGCACCCAGACGTTCTCCTATCAGGAAGGCGCGGATTTCATTTTGGAGCATTTCAAAAAATTCGGTCCGGAACTGGAAAAATTCTCGCGCAACGCTTTTGAAAAAGGGTGGATTGAAGCGGAGGACCGGCCGAACAAGCGTCCAGGAGGTTTTTGTACAGGCCTGCCAATGACTGAGGAATCACGTATTTTCATGACTTACAGCGGTTCGATGTCGAATGTCGCCACTCTGGCGCATGAACTGGGACATGCTTTCCATTCCTACGCGCTGCGCCCGGTTCACCAGATCAACCGCTCTTACGCGATGAATGTAGCGGAAACTGCTTCTACATTCGCTGAAATGATTGTCGCCGACGCGGCTGTAAAAAATGCAGCTTCAGATGATGAAAAAATTGCTCTTCTTGAAGATAAAGTTCAGCGCAGTGTCGCTTTCTTCATGAATATCCATTCCCGCTTCCTGTTTGAAACACGTTTCTACGAGGAACGGAAAAAAGGAGTCGTGCCGGCTTCCCGCCTGAATGAATTGATGGAAGAAGCACAGCATGAAGGATTCGGCGGCGGACTCAATTCCACGCATCCTCATTTCTGGGCGTCGAAGCTCCATTTCTATATAACTTATGTGCCATTCTATAACTTCCCGTACACATTCGGTTATTTATTCTCGTTGAGTGTTTATGCTAAAGCACTGGAAGAAGGAGCCGGATTTGAAGAGAAGTATATGGCGCTGTTGCGTGATACGGCGATCATGACTGCTGAAGACTTGGCGATGAAGCATCTGGGCGAAGATATTACACAGGAAGCATTCTGGGAAAAAGGGATTGCTCTATGTGTGAAAGATGCCGAAGAGTTTATTTCGCTGACGTCATCTGCTGAATGATATGAATTTTCTATTGACCGGTAAGTTGTGCTACCTTCGTATTTTGACAGTCGACGATGCGGAAGAGATGGTTCAATTGCTTTTGCGCAACCGGGAATACTGGGCGATTTTTGAACCGAAGCATCGTGACAGTTATTTCACACCTGCCGTACAGCGTGAGAAAATTCGTGAATCCATCTACCAGGCAAGAGAAAACCGGGAATACAGTTTCGGTATTTTCGAACCCGGTACGCATAAACTGATTGGCCATATCTCCATGTACAGTATTAAGCGCTTGCCGTTCCTCAGTGCTTTGGTCGGCTATTCGATCGATGAATCGTTTACCGGAAGGGGGATTGCGACAGAAGCTGTAGAGCTGATTGTGGCTTTCGGCTTTGAAAAAATCCAGCTGCACCGTATAGAAGCGTATGTGTCGCCACGAAATACGGGCTCTGTGCGTGTACTGGAAAAGGCTGGCTTTATGAATGAAGGATTATTGAAGGAATTTCTTCATATCAACGGGGTATGGGAAGACCATTACCATTATGCCATTTTGGAGAAAGAATTTTGAAAGGGCAAGGCCGCCTATAAAAAATGGTGGAAAGAAATGAAAAGATGGTTATGGGAATAATACACTGACAGAAAGCGGGTGTCTTATGTTAAGAGATAAACTGTTCGCCTATCATCAATGGGCCAGCCAGGAGATTCTTTCACATATAGATGGTCTTGAAGAAGCGGTTTATACCCGGGAAGGGGCCAGTTCCTTTTCTTCCATCAAAGAAACACTCAGCCATGTCATAACTGTTGAAAAGCTTTGGCTGCTGCGAATGACCGGCATCGAAAAACCGGCCGCCGAACAATTTCATGTAGATACAGTCGATGAGGCCAAACAGGCTTTCATGCTGCTTCATGCTGAAATGGAATTATATTTTTCGTCTTTGGCCGAAGAGCAGTGGCAGGAAGTCATGAAATTTACGAATCTCCGCGGCAACACATTTGAAGAGACGAGAGAAGAGATGTTATTTACCTTCGTTAATCACGCATCCTACCATCGGGGGCAGATTGTATCTTTGCTGAGGCAATTCGGCAAGGAAGGGATCGCACTTGATTATATTTATTTTCCAAAGGAAAACCGCTGAAAAATTTTCAGCGGTTTTTGCTTGTAAAGAAATAAAGGAGATCGGTATTTCGCAAGTCAGCTTCGCTTGCCAACAATTTTGCTCCTGCATCGCTGCGCTAGCTTCGTCGCAAAGGTTCGACCGAATGCTGTTCGGTCGAACCTTCTCAGCGGTTTTCTTCATCTATTTTCATTTCCATCTACAACTAAATCCAGTTTCCCAGTCTTTGGATCAATAACCAATCCATGAACCGGGACTTTAATATCCATTAGTGGATGATTGCGGACCATATTGACACTGTGGCGGACGCTCTCTGTCACATTATCGAAGCCTCGCAGCCACTCATCCAGATTAACCCCCGAATAGCGCATCATATCAATCGTTTCTTCAGCGATTCCTCTTGATTTCATTTTTTCCATGATCTTCTGTGGTTCAATCGCGGACATCCCACAATCATGGTGACCGATTATGTATACTTCATCAGCATTCAACTCATAGATCGCAACAATAAGACTGCGCATAATTCCGCCAAATGGATGGTTGATGACGGCGCCAGCCGATTTAACAATTTTCACATCACCATTTTTGAGATTCATGGATTTTGGCAGCAGTTCGAATAATCTTGTATCCATACAAGTCAGAATGACCATCTTTTTATCAGGGAATTTAGTGGTGATGAATTGCTCATACTTTTCTTCTTCCACAAAACTTTTGTTGAATTCCAGTATTTCATTCAGCATCGACATAGTATCCACTCCTTAAACATTTGCTCTCCTATATTTTAATCGAAATTTGGTTTGATGACTAATTTCAATCCAGGAAAATAAAAAAATCCGGAAGCACAGAGCTTCCGGACAAGGATTATTTTGAAATTTTATCGAGTTTGTCCATCATGACCAAAGAACGGCCGGTCCCGATTGCTACTGATTCTAGCGGCATAGGCGCCATATGAACAGGCACAGAGATTTCTTCAGAAAGCCACTGCTGCATGCCTTTCAATAAAGCACCGCCGCCTGTGATGACGACGCCCTGGTCGACGATATCGCCAGACAATTCTGCCGGGCAGTTTTCGAGAGTGGCGCGGATGCATTCAAGGATGGCCAATAATGGTTCCTTTAAAGTTTCCTGAATTTCGGTGGATGTAAGAGATACCGTCTTCGGCAGGCCGGTCATGATGTCCCGCCCACGGATTTCCATCGTTTCCGCTTTATGCGGAATCAATGCATAGCCGATTTCTTTTTTGATATTTTCCGCAGTGCGTTCTCCGATCAACACATTATAATGTTTGCGGACGTATTGCATGATGTCTTCATCCATGCGGTCACCGGCGATTTTTACTGTGTTGGAAGAAACGACGCCTCCAAATGAAATGATGCCGACTTCCGTTGTGCCGCCGCCGATATCCACGATGACACTGGCAATCGGTTCACTTACAGGCAGATCAGCGCCAATTGCGGCAGCAACCGGTTCTTCGATTAAATGCACACTTTTTGCGCCACTTTGTTTAACTGCGTCATGAATCGCGCGGCGTTCCACGGATGTCGCACCGGATGGAGTGCAGATCATCACATTCGGCTTCCGGTAAGCGCCGCCCATTTGTTTGGCCGCTTTTTGCATGACCATCTTCAATAAATCAGTAGTAACGTCAAAATCTGCGATCACGCCTTCTTTAAGGGGACGCACAACACGTATGGATGTCGGTGTCTTGCCGATCATCGCTTTGGCCTCTTCGCCGATGGCTATCACTTTTCCGCTTTTTGTATCCAACGCGACTACTGAAGGTTCATTTAAAATTATGCCTTTTGCTTTTGTATAAACCAGAATATTTGCTGTTCCTAAGTCAATTCCAATATCCGATGAAGAAAACATGCCTAAACTCCTCCTATTATAAAACAAGTCCATTTTGAATTTTAACACGCTTAATTCAGTGTCTTTTTTTCATTGCGTCAGACTGCAATATTACGAGGGCCTATTGGCTCGGAAAGGTGATGATTTATAGGACGTTAGATATGATATGTAATCGATGTGCAAATGAAATGTTTCTGAATTGTAATCTTTCAGTCATTTAAAACTATTAAAAAAGCAGACCTTTTTGATAAAAAAGTCTGCTTCCAACTATAATGCTCAGAATTTACGTTCCGGATTCGGATCTACGTGCTCTGCGTCATGTGTATGCAATTCTTTCCCCAAATAATGGAGAAGCGTGAAGAAGAACATGAAAATTACAGCCATAAAACCTAATACTGTTACAATGCCAGACAACATGATGATAACTCCCCTCTCGACTATGATTATCATTTCTTAGTATACATGATAATGGAAAAAAGATTAAGTGTCGAATTAGTGAGATTTAAAATGCCCAGTTGCCGTTTCTGAATATCGGCTCGCGTGTGCCATCTTCCAGAACGCCGTCAATGTCCATCTTTTCAGAACCGACCATAAAGTCGACATGTGTAATACTTTGGTTTAAACCATGTGCAAGCAACTCTTCGGAAGACATTTTCTTGCCGCCTTCAAGACAGAAGGAGTAAGCGCTTCCGATTGCGAAATGATTCGACGCGTTCTCATCATATAAGGTGTTGTAGAAAAGGATATTGGAAGCCGAAATTGGTGATTCATGCGGAACAAGAGCAACTTCGCCGAGGTAATGGGAACCTTCGTCAGTATCAACCAATTGCTTCAATACATCTTCGCCTTGCTTTGCCGTTACGTCTGTAATGCGTCCGTTCTCAAAAGTGACTTTGAAATCATCTATGATATTGCCGCCGTAACTGAGTGGTTTCGTGCTCGAAACATAACCGTTTACGCCGTCTCTTTGTGGAACAGTGAACACTTCTTCAGTTGGCATATTGGCCATGAAGGTATCGCCTTTTTCATTGATTGAACCGGCACCGCACCATAAATGTCCTTTAGGAAGGGCAACTTCCAAATCAGTCGAAGGGGAAGTGTAATGCAGCTTCGCATATTTTTTGCCGTTCAGGTAATCGACTTTGGTATGCAGCAATTCGTCGTGCTCTTTCCAAGCGTCGATCGGCTGATCCAGATCCGCTCGGACCGCTTTGAAGATTGCTTCCCATAAAGCGTCGACTTGCTGATCTTCCGGCACATCCGGGAATACTTTTGCTGCCCATGCTTTTGAAGGAGCGGCAAGAACCGTCCAGCTGATTTTGTCTGATTGGACATATTGGCGATACTTATTGAGTGCCTGTCCTGTTGCTTTTTGTGAAGCTGCAATGCGTTTCGAATCGATTCCTTTCAGAAGATCGGGACTTTGCGAAACAATGCTCATGAACGCGGCACCTTGTTCAGCCAATTGTTCACGCTCCTGAACTTTCCAGGAAGGGAATTCCGAGAAGGAATCTTCCGGCGCCATTTCAAAGCGCAGTCTCGACACTTCATCATCATTCCAGTCGACAAAGACTTGTTTAGCTCCAGTCTCGTAAGCTTTTTTCACAATCAGGCGCACAAATGGTGCAGCCTCCAGTGAAGCTGCTATGTAAAGCTGCTGGTTTGGCTGGATATTGACGCCTACCTTTACCGCCAATTCTGCATAGCGTGTTAATTTCTCGTTTAATGATGTCAAATGAACCTCTCCTCTCATCTCTATTATAGTATCAATTTTCAGTCATAGTCCGCAATGCCTGCCTGCTAAATATCCATGATATTCTAAAAAACATTGAAAGATTATAACTTTACAGGTCTTAAGTATTTATTCTAAATAAAACAAACAGATTTTATTTAGGCGCATTGCGGCCATTGAGGTTTTTTGGGGGGAAGTTTGAGGAATACAGAAGAGAGGAGCTGAGTTTGATGAAAACACAAGTCTTTATCAGCGGCGGCGGTATCGGCGGACTGGCATTAGCCCTTAAGCTTGTTCAACGAAATGTCGAAGTGGTGATGGCGGAGCGTTTAAAAGCCAAGGCGCCGACTTATAAAGGGGAATTGCTGCAGCCAAAAAGCATGCAGATATTCGAGGGATTGGGTCTGTACGATGAAATCACCGCCCGCAGCAATGAAATCAAAGTCCTTGATATGCTGGAACTGTCCAGTTCACTCCAGGTCCGGGACCAGTCCTTCATGGATTACAGCGTATTGCCAGGCAAATACAACGCGGCTTTCATGGTTCACCATGAAGAGCTTAAAGAAATCTTATTGAAAGCCGCATCCGACTATAAAAATTTTCACTATATGCCGGGGACATCCTGCACAGGATATACCGACAAGAAGGCATTGCTCAAATCGGGCAAAGATAAATTTGAAGTAGAGGCTGATTTCTTTTTTGGGGCAGAGGGCAGAGCATCTGTGACAAGAAAGCATATGGAGATCGAAATCAAACAAACAACTTATAACCACCATTTCTTAACTGTATCTTTTCCGAGGCCCGAAAATTTTACAGACGGCCAGATTATTTCTACATATAATCGGTTCCTCGGTTTATTTCCATTGCCGGACAATCAGGTGCGATCGGTTTACCTGATTCCGGAAGGCGATTATAAAGATTTGAAAGAGAAACCGATCAGCCATTTCCATAAGCTGTACACAGACCTTGCGCCGGCGATGGATGGCTATGTCCAACAGCTGGCTGACTGGAAAAAGATCCAATTGATGATTCCTGTGATGTTCCATGCACCATCCTATGTCAGGGACAATAAAGCGATTATCGGTGATGCGGCTCATGCTGTCCATCCTATGGCTGGAGAAGGCATGAATATGGCGATACAGGATGCGGATATATTAGGCGAGCTGACGGCGGATATGATAGAAAATCATAAAAAGGATCCCGGAAATCTGAAATGGTATGAGAAAGTGCGGTATAAACGGGCGGATCATGTCATCCAGCTCAGCCATCTGGCCGCGCTGGCATATTCCTATCCCTTTAAGCCGGTCAGCTTTCTTCGCCAGAAAACATTCGAACGGATGGAAGAAGATCCAATTCTTCATTTCAAGCAAATGCTCAATGTCTCAGGGCTCGGCATGTGGAAAGAAAACGTGCGGGACAGGTTTATCCAGGGCGGCATCATCCCTGTCCGTTTAAGGGATCTCCCGAAAAAATCAAAAGAGCTGAGATATTACACAAGAGAAGACGATTATCCATGGAAAGATGAGGGGTTAAAATGATAGATGTGATGAAAATGTTTAAAGCCAGGATGTATATGAAGAGAAATGAGCCGTTCCTTTACAGCTGGCATGCTTATGTCGGTTATGAATTGGATCTGTTTAAGGCATTTGAGCGTCCGATGGCAAAATCGGATGTCGCAGATGCTTACGGATTGGATGAAGACCTGCTTGAACAATGGGTGGCGGTAGGCGTTTCAATCGGTCATCTTAAAGAGGCGGGGCGCGGTCGCCACAAACTCGCCAATTCATGGAAATTGCCTAAACCGAAAGGAAACAATTCTTCCGGTGTTTTGCTGAAGGAGATGATGGAGCTTCATATTCCGACACTGCTGAATTATCCGGAAATGATGCGCAGCAGCAACCGCCTTCATTTTGATGAAGAAAAGCACGCCGGCACAGTTGCGGAAACCAGCAGATTGCTCGAAGTGCTGGCAATGCCTAAAATGTCGAAGCGGATCCGTGAAAACAATGTCCGTTCTGTACTGGATATCGGCTGCGGGGAAGCGGGATATATCAAAAAATTGGCTGGCCGATTTTCTGGAACTCAATTTACCGGAATCGAAATCAGTGAAGAAGTGACAGAGAAAGCACAGCAGCTGACAGCTGATGATGACAATATTGAAATTCAGAATGCGGATTTATGGGATTATCATCCGGACCGGCCTTTTGATATGGTCATGATGAATAATGTCCTTCATTACATCGATCTTGAAAAAAGGGAAGCGCTGATTCATGAATTGGCTGATTGGGTCAGCCCTGGCGGCATCCTGTCCATGGTTACACCGATCGCGGGCAGCAGCGATGATCCCCCTTTTGCAAATGTCTTCAATAGCTTCTTTTCTTCCTTCGACAACCTGTACCGTCTTCCCACCCGGGAAGAATTGCGTGAATGGGGTCAAGCCGCCGGACTGGATATGCTCGGCATCCATACAGTGATCAAAGAGGGCGGCTGGTATATTGCGCAATACAGGAAACCTCAATAGAAATTACAGATGAATACTAAAAAGCCCCTGAAAAATTCAGGGGCTTTTCGTTTTCTTTGTTGAGACTCCAGCGGTACAACTCTTCGCTTTCGCTTTTCTTATTTACGCAATGAGCCAAGTTCCTGGGCGATTGCCTGCATTTCGTTCGGTGTGATGTTATCACGCTTTTTAACCATTTCATATAAATCGCGCAAATCTTCATACTGTGAAGCATTGAAATGTTCAGCTTTCATCGCATCGACATTGACCATCCGCAATTTAGATTTTATTTCCTCGATCATGTAATTGACGTTTTCTGGAGACTGTTTCGATAAGTCCATCATAAGTTCCTGCCTTTCGGTATGGTATGCCTTATCATTTCACTTATCAAAAAAAATGTCAATTTCCTGAACGCGCAACTTCAGCTTTCTCAATCTTTTCTTCTTTCGCTTTTGCTACGATTCTCTTCGTTTCGTAGACGATCACCCCGGACAGGCCAAGGAGACCGATTAAGTTAGGAACTGCCATCAAGCCGTTCATCACGTCTGAGAATGTCCAGACAACTGTAAGTGAAGCAGTTGCTCCAAGGAATACAGCCGCAACGAAAAGGACGCGGTAGACTACCAGCAATTTCGGATTCTTGAATAAGTACTGGAAACATTTCTCTCCGTAATAAGACCAGCCGATAATTGTCGAAGAGGCGAAGAAGATCAGACCGAATGCGACAATGTAAGGGCCTACGCCGCCGAGGTACTGGCCGAATGCCGCACTGGTCAGTGGTGCGCCTTCGAGTCCTTCTTGCGTGTAGAGGCCAGACATGACGATTGTAATCCCTGTAATCGAACAGACGATCAATGTGTCAAACAGAACCTGCGTCATCGACACTAAAGCCTGGCGACCTGGCATATCCGTTTTGGCAGCCGCAGCAGCGATTGGCGCGGAACCAAGTCCGGCTTCGTTGGAGAATACACCGCGGGCGACACCGTAACGGATTGCGGCGCCGATAGCACCACCGGCAGCAGCTTCACCTGTAAACGCGGCACTGAAGATCGTGCCGATAGCGGCAGGGATCAAGTCGAAATTCATGACCATGATAACTAATCCAGCAATAACATAGAATAAAACCATAAAAGGAACAAAAAATGCGGTAACTTTACCGATTGTTTTAATTCCGCCCAGAATAACCAATCCTGCGAATGCAGTAAGGATAAGTCCGGTAGCCCACGGAGTCAGGCCGAAAGTTTCATCAACAATTGAAGCCACAGAATTGGATTGTGTCATATTGCCGATTCCGAACGCCGCGATTGCGCCGAATACAGCGAACAGCACAGCAAGCCATTTCTGTTTCAGTCCATGTTCCAGGTAATACATCGGACCTCCGGCCATCTGTCCTTTTGCATCGGTAACACGGTATTTGACAGCCAATATGGCTTCACCGTATTTAGTGGCCATCCCGAAGAATGCAGAAAGCCACATCCAGAAGATGGCTCCTGGCCCGCCGAGTACGACGGCCGTGGCGACCCCGACAATATTACCGGTGCCGACTGTTGCGGCCATGGCAGTGGAAAGGGCCTGGAAGTGTGAGATATCCCCTTTGGAATCCTTATCGACATTTTTGGAGAAAGTTAATTTAAGTGCATAAGGCAATAAGCGAAGCTGAAGAAATCCAAGGCGTATTGTAAGGTAAATCCCTGTGCCGACAATTAGGATCAATAGGGGAACGCCCCAGACGTAACCACTGATTGTGCCCAATAACTCTTCAAATCTTTCCATCTAATTTCCCCCTAAGTTATGTAATTCTGTTTTCCTGAAATAATTTTGCACCTCCCGTTGATTTAATATTCCGAAAGTTCTTGCCGATAGTCAAGGGTTTTTTAAAATTTAAATACGGAGAAGTTTAAATATAGGAAGATTAGGGAAAAATTCAAAAGACACGTTAGAACAAACTATTCTTTGGGAGGAATTCAGAATGAGCCAAAACAAATTGATGACAGGATTATTAGTAGGAGCGGCAGTGGGTGTAATCATTTCCCTGTTTGACCGCAATACCCGCGATGATGTAATGCAGAAATCGAAGAAGGTTTCTGAAAACGCGAAATACTATGCGAGCAATAAAGATGAGTTGAAATCTGCGGTTCAGCAGCAGGCAAACAAATTCCAGAATCTTTACGAGCGCGTTTCCGAAGACGCTTCTTATGTAGGCGGGAAAGTCAATGAGCTGAAAGAATTGACTCCTCAAGTGAAAGAGATGGCGATGGATACGAAAGAGGCGTTCGTTGATACGAAAGAAGCGGTTGTTGAATCGACAGAAGATGTCAAATCAGCGCTAAAAGAAGATAACCCTTCCGCTTCATCATCATTGACTGAAAACAGCGGCGGCTCATCAGACAATAATTCAAACCGCGACGCGGAATATGGGAAAAAGCAATAATTCCCTGAAAAAATCCGGTGAAACAGAATCGGATCTTCCAAAGGGAAATCTGCAGGCGCAGGGACCCGATTATGATGTAACACGCATTTCCGGGTTTATAAAAGAATTATGGAAAAGAATCAATGATGTGGATGTCACAGGACTTGGAGCGCAATTAGCGTTCTTTTTCCTGTTGTCTATTTTTCCTTTGCTTATTTTTCTGATTACTTTGCTGCCTTATCTGAACATCGCTGAAGATCAAATCTATCAATTTATGGCCAATGTGGTGCCTGGGGAAATCTACCTTCTTATTGAAGAAACATTGAACGAGATATTGACTCAGGAAAATCGAAGCCTGCTTTCATTCGGTCTTATTGCCACCATCTGGTCCGCCAGCCTTGGCATGAACGCACTTATAAAATCACTGAACCGATCCTATGGTGTAGAAGAAAATCGGCCGATCCTGATTGCGAGAGGCATGTCCATTATCACTACTGTGTTAATGATTTTCATTTTGCTCATCGCATTGGTATTGCCGATTTTCGGCCGCCAGATAGGCATTTTCATCTTTTCGTTTTTCGGCCTGGAAGAAGGCTTTCTGGAAACATGGAATACTTTGCGCTTCACGATTCCGCCGTTGATCATATTTGTGGTAGCTGCGGTAATCTACTGGGCGGCGCCAAACGTCAAACTGGATTTTAAATCCGTGCTGGCCGGAGCGGCTTTCACGTCGATCGGCTGGTTGGCGGTATCTTTCGGGTTTTCAGTATATATTAATAACTTTGCGAATTATTCGGCGACCTATGGAGGAATTGGCGGTGTAATCATGCTCATGCTGTGGTTATACGTATCGGCAATTCTCTTGATGGTGGGCGGGCAGGTGAATGCGGTCATGCAATCACGCCGCGATATCATAAAGCGCCATAATAAAAACGCCGGACAAACTTGATCGACAAGTTTGTCCGGCGTTTTTGCCTATATATCAGTTTTCATCGGAAGGACGGTTTTTGAACTGCTGCATCTTGCCGTCCAGTTCATCGACCATCGCAATCAGGCGGTCAATATCTTCGAGCTCAGCGGTTTCCGGTTCGATCGAATCGAGAACTTCCAGGAACATACTTAAGCGCTGCTTCATATAACTCACTTGTTTTTCTTTATCAATAATGGATTTGCCCACTCGGTACACCTCATTTCGCATTCTATCGTAGCTGATTTACTGCTGGATTTCAATTAAACATAGGTAAAAAGAGAGAATTTAATAATTTTTCTATTTTGAATATTTACTTAATTGAAATTCTGTGTTAATGTATGGTTAATCAATAGAGAGGAGGCCATGATGAATAGTCGAAACCATTCAATAACCTACAAGTAAAAGGAGGGGGTTCGAACATTTCACCGGCACAAGCCGAAAAAATGGTCTTATGAGAAAAAAAGAATATGAAAACGAAACATAAAAGCTCAGCCGCGATCTGATATTCAGATACGGACTGAGCTTTTATTGGTTTATACGAGTTCGTAAGTTTCTACTACTTCTATCGAATTTTCCACAGAACGGACCATCGAGCAATTTTTTCTTGTCAATTCCATCACACGGGGCATCTTCGATTCATCGATATCGCCTTTAATCAGGAAATGCAGATGTACTTTAGAAACGCGTCCCGCTTCTTCATCGATGCGTATAATTTCTTTTACTTCCGCCTGTATATCTTCCGCCGGCATCCGCTGTTTTTCCAGCACTTTTCTTATAATTCCAGCGCTGCAGACCGCGAGAGAAGCTGCCAGCAACTGGTATGGGCGGAAACCATATTCCTCATTTGTTGATACGGCCAGTTCGCCGAAAGGCAAATCACCCGAAAAACCATTTTCAGTCATTGAAAATTTCATCTTCCATCTCCTCCTTATGATAAAATTGTATCTGAATTCCATTCAAATACAAAAGAAGGTGCTTACTGGAAGGAGCCATCATGAAAAATTACTTGAGAAGTGACAATGGACGTTTCTGGATCCTTGTTGCTATAGTATCAATTTCCGGATTTTCGCAGGGCATGCTGCTGCCGTTAATCGCGGTTATTTTTGAGCAGGACGGGGTATCCTCTGCTTTGAACGGATTGAGCGCCACCGGTTTATACATAGGTACATTAATAATCGCACCCTTTATGGAGCCGCAATTACGGCGTTTCGGTTTTAAGCCGATCATCATCATAGGCGGGGGACTGGTCATCTTGTCCCTGCTGTTGTTTCCATTATGGAAGTCGGTTCTGTTCTGGTTTTTTCTCCGGATCCTGATTGGAGTCGGAGACCAGGCGCTTCATTTTTCGACCCAGACCTGGATCACCAGCACATCCGCCCAGAATCGAATGGGCAGAAACATCGCCATATATGGCATGTCTTTCAGCATAGGATTTGGAGCAGGACCGTTATTTGTTCCCCTTGTTAATATCTTTGAAGCTTTGCCGTTCATTATATCCGGACTTTTATGCCTTTCAGCATGGGTACTGGTTTTCTTCCTGAAGAATGATTTTCCGGAAACAACCACCAGTGCTATGACGGCCAGCGGAACTTTAAGCCGTTTTAAAGCAGCCATTATCATCGGCTGGTTCGCCTTTTTACCGCCGCTTGGCTACGGATTCCTGGAAGCGTCCTTAAATGCCATCTATCCTGTATACGCTTTGAGGCAGTCGATTGATGTTTCCATGGTTTCCTATATGCTCGCCGCGTTTTCGCTTGGTGCCATTGCGACTCAGCTGCCGCTTGGTGAATTGAGTGACCGGATCGGCAGGCGAAAAGTTTTGCTGCTTGCCCTGTTCGGGGGAGCCGTGGCTTTTGGGACCGCCAGCTTTTTCGAATCGAACGCTTGGGTGACCTTGGCATTCTTCATCGTTGCCGGGATGTTCGTTGGATCGACCTTCTCACTGGGGATTTCCTATATGGCAGATCTTATGCCGAGGGAATTGCTGCCGACGGGCAACCTGTTGTGCGGCATTGCATTCAGTATCGGCAGCCTCGCCGGCCCTGCCCTTGGCGGATTGTTCATTGAAGTTACAGATGAGCTGAGTTTCCTGTTGCTGATCGCTTTGATACTTCTCATCATTTTCACTATCATCGCTTTTCGCGGCAATAAAATCAGCAAACCTGCTATGGAATAAGGCTTTAATTACGAAAAAAGAAGTAAAGGTAAGTAATCGATATTACGCAACACAGCTTCGCTTACCAAAAACCGTGCTCCTGCATCGCTGCGCTAGCTTCGTCGCAAAGAGCCGGCCTCACTACCTTCGGCCAACTCTTGGCTCGCACTGAGCTAACTCGGTCTCGTTCCACTTCGCCCGAGTGGATCTTGCACTTCGTCGGCATTCGCCTGCTCACCTGGGAGTCTCGCTGTTTTGCTCCATATCTTAGAAACGCTTTCTATAAAGAAAAAATTTAAGAAATGGGTTCGTTGAAAAAGCAGTTACTCAGTTTCCCCACAGATTCAAAATGTAGCAGCAGGCAGCTCCCTGCGGAACGCATCCGCCTGTCTCTGCATCGCTGCGCTAGCTTCGAGACATTAAAAGATATGCAGCAAAATGATTGAAGCAGATGATGTTTCTCGACATAAAAAGACCTTCGGAGAAAATCCGAAGGTCTTTTTCCTATTTCAATACAAGTTTCGTCACTGATTCAACCTGAGCCGTCTGTGGGAACATATCGACAGGCTGGATATATTCGATGCGGTAAATTTTTGTCAATTGCTGCAGGTCTTTCGCCAGTGTGGACGGATTGCATGACGTATAGACGAAACGTTTCGGCTTCACCTTCAGAATCGTTTTCAACAGGGAGTCAGCCAGGCCGGTGCGCGGGGGATCTACCGTCAGTACATCAGGAACAAAATTTTCATTGCTCCAGACATCGAGCCACTTTTCCGCGGTCCCGGTAACGTATTTCGCTTTGACGCCTTGCCGTTTGGCATTCGCTTTCGCATCCACAACGCTGTCATGGATAGTGTCCATACCACGAAGTTCACCAGCGCCGTCGGCAAGCCATAAACCGATGGTCCCGACGCCGCAATATGCATCGACGACTTTTTCCGTGCCGCTCAACTCTGCAGCGCGTTTGATTTCATCATACAGTTTGACGGTCTGCTTCGGATTCAGCTGGAAAAAGGCGCGGGCAGAAAGATCGAATGCAAGCTCGCCCAGTTTTTCGTGGATGGTATCTTTGCCGTATAAAGTAACCGTTTCTTCTCCGAAAATAAGCGAAGTTTTTTCAGGATTGATGTTCTGGACGATTGAAACAAGATTTACATCAAGAGCTTTCAGTTTTTCAAGCAATAATTCCTTTTTAGGAATTTTAGAGCGTGTTGTCACCAGCACTAATTGGATTTCGCCGGTTTCAATGCCGGTGCGGACGACGATTGTCCGGATGACGCCTTGCATCGTTTTGCCATCATAAATCGGAATCCGCAATTCTTCGAGCACCCGTTTCACCGAATTGGTGATGACAGTGGTATCCGGATGCTGCACGATGCATTGTTCGATATCGAGCAATTGATGTGAACCTTCCGCAAACAGGCCTGCGATGACTTTTGAGCCTTTCAGGCGTGTCTGGAACTGGCTTTTATTGCGGTAATGCCATGGATCTTCCATGCCGATCGTTTTTTCAACTTTGATATCGACGCCTTTTAGATAGCGTTCAAGCGCCTGGACGACAAGGTCGCGTTTTTCAGCCAATTGCTGTTCATATGTCAAATGCTGCAGCTGGCAGCCTCCGCATGCTTCGTATACGGGGCAGGGTGGAGTCTGGCGGTGGGGAGAAGGTTTCCGCATTTTTACGATACGGGCTTCAGCGAAATTTCGTTTGATTGTTGTAATCTGCGCGGTGATTTCTTCACCCGGCAATGCACCCGGGACAAAAACGACATTGCGTTTAAAAAAACCGATCCCTTCGCCATTTATGCCAAGCCTTTTGATCGTCAACGGAAATTTCTGTCCGGTCTCCATTATTGGTTTATCATTCATAGTGCACACGTCCTTCTTTTGATCATCCCTACATTATAGCCTTATTTATAGATATCAGCCAGAGCAGATCTGAGATCCGGGTAAGCGAATTCGAAACCATGCTGCTGCAGAACTTCCGGCAAAACACGCTGTCCCTCCAGGACAAGGCGGCTCTTATCGCCGAGCACAGCTTTTAGAGCGAACTCAGGGACAGGGAGCCAGTGGGGGCGTCCCAATGCACGCGCGATTTCTTTGCCGAAATCCTTCATGCGTTTCGGATAGGGGGCAGTCACATTAAATGGTCCGCTGAGATCTTCCGTTTCAATGGCGAATAAAACCGCGCGTGCGATATCATGCACATGGATCCATGACAGCCATTGCCGGCCGGAACCGACAGTGCCGCCGCCAAAAAGTTTATAAGGCAGCGCCATCAACGGCAAAGCCCCATCCTTTTTGCCGAGGATAATGCCGAAACGTGCGTACGCCACCCTCACTCCAAAGTCTTTCGCTTCATTTGCAAGGCGTTCCCATTCGACAACGGTTTTGGCGAGGAAGTCGTCCCCTTGTTCCGTCGATTGTTCTGTGTATGATTTTTCTGTTGAAGCGGGATAAATGCCGACGGCACTCGCATTGACAAGCACTTTGGGCTTTTGCTGCAATTCCTTGATGATGCGCAAAACTTCATGTGTAGCATCGACTCGGCTTCTGTAGATCAGTTTCTTTTGCTCATCATCCCAGCGCCCATCATTGATGGATGACCCCGCCAAGTTCACGAAGGCATCGATGCCTGCCAGCTCTTGCTCAGGTTTTGCGTCCTCTGTCAGCCATTCGACGTAATGGACACCGTTGTCAGATGGTTTCGGGCTTCTTGTCAGGATAAAAATTTCATGTCCTTGCTGCCGGAATAATTTCGTCATTTCATTGCCGGCAAAACCGGTTCCTCCAGTGATTGCAATCTTCATGCCTATCGCCTCCATTTCCTATATAGTACCCTGAATCGATGCAATTAAGCCCTTAAAAGGTTATACTTAGAAGGGAAGAAAGAGGTGCCGTCCGATGCCCAAAATTACTAAAATCACACAAGGAAAAAACAATCCGGAACGCTATAATATCTTTCTGGAGGAAAAGTTTGCTTTCAGTGTCGATGAAACGGTGCTCGTCAGGTATCAATTGACCAAAGGCAAAGAGCTGGACCAGTGGACCATCGAAGAAATGAATTTCGAAGATGAAATCCGTAAAGCATTCAATAAAGCCCTCGATTTTTTGAGTTTCAGGATGCGCAGTGAAAACGAAGTGCGCCAGAAACTGAAAGATAAAGAATTTGGGGAAGCAGTAATAGATGAAGCCATAAAAAAATTATATGAATTGAATTTTCTTGATGACCGCGCTTTTTCGGAAGCACTGATGCGGACGCAGATGAGATCATCTCAAAAAGGGCCGAAAGCGATCCAGCAGGATATGCAAAAGAAAGGGATTGATAAACAGGTGCAAAAAGATGTTCTCGCTTCCTATTCAGAAGAAGAGCAAGTGGAACTTGCCAAGGGCCTGGCGGAAAAAATCGCCGACAAAGAAAAGACCAAGACACCAAGGCAGATTGAACAGAAAATCAGTGACACCCTTCTCCGTAAGGGTTATTCGTATTCAGTGATCAAACTGGCAATCGCGGATTTGGATTTGGAAAAAGATGAAGATCAATGGACGGACATTGTCGCTGCCCAGGGTGATAAATTATGGCGAAAACACAGTGGCAAGCTGACCGGCTACGATCTGAAATCGAAAGTGAAGCAGGGCTTGTACCAAAAAGGGTTCCCAGCGGAAGTCATCAATAAATATCTAGAGAAAAAGGAGAACGAAGATGAGTGAAGAAAAACGGTACAACCAGATGGATGAACAGGAACTGCGTGCGGAAATAGCAAGACTGAAGGAAAAAGCGCGCAAAGCTGAACAACTGGGAATCATCAATGAGTTTGCAGTATTAGAGCGCAAAGCTATTATGGCGGCATCCTATTTGCTGGATCCGAAAGACTTTAAAAAAGGGGAAGTCTACCGTATTGAAGGAGATCCCAATGTTTATTTCCAGATCGATTATCTCAAGGGACGCTTTGCATGGGGTTATCGCCTTGGAGGCGACAAATTCACGGAAGCTTTGCCGATTTCCATGCTGCGCCCGCTAAAAGAAGGGAAGTAGAAGGATGAAAGAAGTTATTGATCAATTGACAAGTGAGCTGCAGGAGAAAAATCCGAATATCTCTGAAGAGAAGGCGCGTACATGGATCGAGCTTCTTGCTTCAGATTTTGAATCGTCCTATGCGAAAGCAGGCTATGATTACCAGGGAACTGAAGTGGTGGAGAAAGTAGTCCGCCAGTGGATCGACAGCTACGGCGGGAATATCCACGAATTTGCGGCAAGCAATCCAAAGTACGCCCATTTACTGAACGATTAAAGCAAATCATAAAAAGGGGAAATCAATTCAAAAACGCACACTCTGGAGTGTGCGTTTTGTGATTGGCTGTATAGAAAAGTCCACGCTTTGAGCTTGAGTAAGTTTTGGAAGGGATGGATCTTTGTCCAGACTTCAGCGGCCCAGCTCTTCGGGTCATAAGCCAACCCAGCTGCGCGGCGGAGCGCCACTACGCTGGTCTGTCTTATGCCTTTCAGAGCTTAACGGGCGCTTGCGCTTTTCTTTAATTATGGCTGAAATCCAATTTTTTGCGGAGTTTGTCTTCACTGAATATCCAGCCGGTATACGAGTTGAGTATATTAAAGTCCCGGTCAAGATGGGCAACTGCCACAAAAGGATAATAATCATTGCTGCGGTACCTGAGATCGATTAGCCGGACTTCATAGATATCTCCATATTCATTGATTTCCCAGCGGTACAGTGGTGAAAATGATACAAATGCTGAAAGGTTCTTGTCTTTGAGCGCTGTCTGGATCAATTCACTTTCAGGCAAAGGTTTCTTCATGAACTTGTCATAGAAGTTAATCGTCCGTCCATATGCGCGTCCGACATAATGGTGTTTGTCTGTATCCGCCGCAATCCTCCAATGGAAATAACGCATCGTCGGCGCAACGAATATTTCAGTCGCACCTGGCACTGTATTGCGGATGGCGTGTTTAATGGCTGATTGCAGCGCAAAGCGTGAGATATAATAAAACACGAGCACCACATACAGGATGCTGATTGTCCATACCGGATTGGCGCCGAATGCCCAGATCATCAAGGCGATGACATGCGCGCCGAAAATAATGGGATCGAATGTATTGATGACCCCGAGAGCTACCCATTTATTGGAAAATGGCCTCAATGCCTGGGTGCCGTACGAATTGAAGATATCGACAAAAACATGGAGAACAACCGCGAGGAACGTCCATAGCCAAAGATGGAGCAAATTCACTTCCGGGAAAATGAACCATAATGCGCCGGATAATAACAGCGGCCAGGTCAATACAGCCGGAATTGAATGGGTTGCGCCTCTGTGGTGACGTATGTAGACTGCGTTGTCCCGCAATTTGAGTACCGTATCGACATCCGGGATTTGCGAGCCGATGATGGTTCCTGCGATGACTGCGGTCATGGTTACAGCATCATCCGCTACAACAGGGTCAGCCATTGCGAGACCGCCGAGCGCGATGCCCATGACGAGGTGTGTGCCTGTATCCATCGTCTCATCCCCCTTCGGGAAAATTTGCTTAATGAAGGCTGCCTCTTTTGGAGACGTCCATCGATGCTACTTATTACATACCCTGAATTCAAACGAAATAATCTAGAATCAATGGAGGGCTCCACTATTAATATAGATAAAAAGCAATTTCAAACTGACTTGATTGATTGGTTCCATGCAGAAAAAAGGGATCTGCCATGGCGGCGAACCGCCGACCCTTATCAAATCTGGATTTCGGAAATCATGCTGCAGCAGACCCGGGTGGATACAGTGATTCCCTATTACAAACGCTTTGTTGAAAAATTTCCCACGCTGCACGATTTGGCAAATGCTGACGAAGAAATTCTTTTGAAACAATGGGAAGGACTTGGTTATTATTCACGTGCGCGAAATCTCCAGGCTGGCGTCCGGGAAGTAGCTGAAAATTACGGAGGCAAGGTTCCAGCCAGCCGAAAAGAAATATCTGCTTTGAAAGGTGTCGGACCATATACAGCCGGAGCTGTGCTCAGTATCGCCTACGGTTTGCCGGAACATGCTGTCGACGGGAACGTCATGAGGGTTCTGTCCCGGATTCTTCTGATAGAAGAAGATATAGCGAAACCGAAGACGCGCAAAGTTTTTGAAGAAGCGGTTACTGAACTCATCAGCCATGAAGATCCTTCCGCTTTTAATCAGGGCCTGATGGAGCTGGGGGCGCTCATTTGTACACCGACTTCGCCGAAATGCCTGTTATGTCCGGTTCGCGAACATTGTGCCGCATTTCATGAAGGGCGCCAGCATGAGCTTCCGGTTAAAACCAAAGCGAAAAATACGAAGGCAGTCAATTATGCAATGGTCGCCATCCGGAGCGGAGAATCGTTTTTGATGGAGAAACGCTCTTCAAAGGGACTGCTGGCCAATATGTGGCAGTTTCCTCTCGTGGAATTGCCTGGCAGCGCAGATGGGGCAGAAATTGAGGAGCTGCTGTCTGAGCAGTTTAAGGGGACAGTAGGGAAAGCGATGAAAATTACTTCTTTCAAACATGTCTTTTCTCATTTAACATGGAATGTGGATGGCTTCATTGCCGAAGGTACAGACTTGGATATCCCGGATAATATGAAATGGGTGGATTCGGCGGAAATGGATTTGCTGCCGATATCAGGTCCGGTTCAAAAAATGAAAACGGCTTTAAAAAGCAGAGGAGATGTATGATGATGGCTGAACAAAAAGTGGCATTGGTGACAGGAAGCAGCAGGGGTCTTGGCAAGGCGATGGCAATTGCGCTGGCAGAAGAAGGATACGATATCGTAGTCAATTACGCGCGCAGCAAAACAGCCGCGCTCGATACAGTAAAGGAAGTTGAAGCGCGAGGCCGCAAAGCATTGCTGGTCAGAGCGAATGTCGGCGATGTCGAAAAATTGCGCGGCATGTTCGAAACGATTAAAGAGGAATTCGGCCGATTGGATGTTTTCGTATCCAATGCTGCGTCAGGCGTGCTCCGTCCGATCATGGAGCTGGAAGAATCACATTGGGACTGGACAATGAACATCAATGCCAAAGCGATGCTGTTCGGTGCGCAGGAAGCTGCGAAACTGATGGATAAAGGCGGCAAAATCGTGGGCATCAGTTCACTCGGATCGATCCGCTATCTTGAAAATTACACGACTATCGGCGTTTCGAAAGCGGCTGTCGAATCAATCACCCGTTACTTGGCGGTTGAACTTGCGCCAAAAGGGATTTCAGTCAACACGGTTTCCGGCGGAGCACTCGATACCGAAGCGCTGAAGCATTTCCCTAACCGTGAAGATCTGCTCAATGATGCCCGTGTCAACACACCGGCTGGGCGGATGGTCGAAATCGAAGATATGGTCAAAACGGCCATGTTCCTGATTTCCGATGATTCGGATATGATCCGCGGACAGACTATTATCGTAGACGGCGGACGCTCGGTCGTTATGTAATTTTTTGCCTTTCTCGCCGTATTGCTGTATGTTTTCAGAATTGATTGATATAATATTGAAATAGCAGATAATATAAGGGCTTAGACGAGAAGGTGGGATGGACATGGCGATTCCCGCAGAGGGAGAAACGATACAAATCCACAGTTACAAGCACAACGGCCGAATCCACCGTGTCTGGCAGGAAACAACTGTTTTGAAAGGTACGAATAATATTGTAATCGGTGCGAATGAACGGACACTGGTAACCGAATCGGATGGCAGGACGTGGCTTACGCGTGAACCATCGATTTGTTATTTTCACGCGGAGCATTGGTTCAATATCATATGCATGCTTCGTGATGACGGTGTCTATTATTATTGCAATATCAGTTCACCATTCGTATATAATAATGGTTCTTTGAAATACATCGATTACGACCTGGATGTCAAAGTGTTTCCGGACATGTCTTACACATTATTGGATGAAGACGAATATGAAGACCATAAAAGGCAGATGGGATACCCTGAAGTGATCGACCAGATTCTGTATCGCAACGTCGAGAAGCTTATTGGCTGGATCAAACAGCGCAGGGGCCCGTTTGCCCAGGACTTCATCGAAGTATGGACGGACCGTTATGAGTTCCACAGACATAATAGGATCCGCTGAGTAGTATGAAAACCTGTTGCCAGCCAACAGGTTTTTCGTTTTGAATGAGATTGGAGTGATCAATTTGAGCAATAAAAAACAAAGCACCATGAAACGGTACATGCATTTTGTAAAGCCATATTATTGGCAAATAGCATTAACTATATTAATTGGTATATTTAAATTCGCGATCCCGCTTTTTATCCCCTTGCTGATCAAAATCGTCATCGACGATATTATCGGGGCGGAAGCGCTGTCCAGCCAGGAAAAATTGGAACAGCTGTACTTATGGCTTGGTGGAACGGCAATCGTGTTCTTTATTCTTCGGCCGCCGATTGAATATTTCCGGCAGTATTACGCACAATATGTAAGCAATAAAATCCTCTATGACATCCGTGGATATCTCTACGGACACCTTCAACGGTTAAGCCTCAGATATTATGCCAATACACGCGCAGGTGAGATCATCTCGCGCGTCATCAACGATGTGGAGCAGACGAAAAATTTTGTGATGATCGGATTGATGAATGTCTGGCTCGATCTGGCGACGATTCTCATCGCCATCGGTATTATGCTGTCAATGGATATTTCACTGACAATCGTAGCTCTCTTGGCGTTCCCGTTCTATGCGCTGAGTGTGAAGTATTTCTTCGGCCGCCTGCGTGATTTGACGCGTGAACGGTCCCAGGCACTGGCGAATGTCCAAAGTTATCTCCATGAACGTGTTCAGGGAATGAGCATCATCAAAAGTTTTGCACTGGAGAAGCATGAGCAGAAAATATTCAATGACACCAACGATCAATTTTTAGAAAAGGCGATCGACCATACGAAATGGAATGCGAAAGCTTTCGCTGTCGTCAACACCATCACTGATGTCGCACCATTACTGGTAATCGGCTATGCGGGTTATCAGGTTATACAGGATGATTTGTCGCTTGGTACGATGGTCGCGTTCATCGCTTATATCGAACGCCTTTATAATCCGCTTCGCCGTCTCGTCAATTCTTCCACGACGCTTGTCCAGTCTTTAGCGTCGATGGACCGGGTGTTTGAACTGGTCGATGAAGATTACGACGTTACAGACAAAAAAGGCGCGCGTGACTTGAAAGTGGTCGACGGCAAGCTGGAATTCCGCAACGTTTCCTTCCATTATAATGATGGCGGTTCAGAAGTTCTGTCCAATATGAGCTTCACCGTGAAACCGGGTGAAACAGTCGCGCTCGTGGGCATGAGCGGCGGAGGGAAATCGACGATCGTGTCGCTGATTCCGCGTTTCTATGATGTAACGGACGGCGGCATCTATATGGATGACCATAATTTGAAAGATGTCAGCATCCATACTCTTCGTGACCAGATCGGCCTTGTGCTGCAGGATTCGATTCTATTCAGTGATTCGGTCAAAGCCAATATCTTAATGGGCAAACCCGACGCTACTGACGAAGAAGTTGAAGCGGCCGCGAAAGCCGCGAATGCGCATGCCTTCATTGAGTTGCTGCCGGAAGGCTATGACACGAAAGTCGGCGAACGCGGAGTAAAACTATCAGGAGGGCAGAAACAGCGCATTGCGATTGCGCGTGTGTTCCTGAAAAATCCGCCGATGCTGATTCTCGATGAAGCGACTTCGGCACTTGATCTGGAAAGTGAATCACTGATCCAGGATTCACTGGAGCGCCTCGCACATGACCGGACAACATTAATTGTTGCCCATCGTTTATCGACAATTACCCATGCTGATCAAATTCTTGTCATTGACCATGGCAATCTTGCTGAACAAGGCACGCATGACGAATTGATGAAACAAAAAGGGGTGTACTATAACCTTTTCCAGGTTCAGCATTTCAAATAAAAAAATTACTCATCCATAATATAGGCGTTTATGGGAAGCCAGCCGAGAAATTCTCCGGCTGGCTTTTTTATTCATAAAAATTTATCAGGAAGCCCTATAAAAAGAACTATTGCATATAGTTTGAATTTACGTATAATTAAAAGAAATAAAATATTCAGAATTATTTTTGTGTAAAAAGGGGTGGCAAGATGACAGAAAGAGAGAAGATTTTAGAAGTAAAAGGTTTGCAGACTACCTTTTTCACAGATGACGGCGAGGTACCGGCTGTCGACAATGTCGACTTCCATATCCGTGAAGGGGAAGTGCTGGGTATTGTAGGTGAATCGGGATGCGGCAAGAGTGTTACTTCCTTGTCGATTATGGGATTGGTTCCCAGCCCGCCCGGAAAAATTACAAACGGTGAAATCTTATTCGAAGATCATGATTTAACGAAACTGCCTGAGAAGAAAATGCGTGACATCCGGGGCAATGACATAGCAATGATTTTCCAGGAGCCGATGACTTCATTGAATCCGCTGTTCACCATAGGCAACCAATTGGAGGAAGCGGTCAAAATCCACAAGAAGGACTGGTCGAAAAAGCAGGTCTATAATCGGGCGGTCGAAATGATGAAATTGGTCGGACTGCCGCGTGCGGAAGGTTTGATGAAAGAATATCCGCATCAGCTATCCGGTGGAATGAGACAGCGTGTCATGATTGCCATGGCGCTGCTGTGCGACCCGAAAGTGCTGATTGCGGATGAACCGACGACTGCGCTGGATGTAACAATCCAGGCCCAGATCCTGAAACTTATCAAGAATCTCAATAAAGAGCTGAACACAGCTGTATTACTCATCACACACGATCTTGGGGTCGTTGCGGAAACATGTGAAAGAGTCGTGGTCATGTATGCCGGCAAAGTTGTTGAGGAAGGTCCGGTCGGTGCGATATTCAAAGATCCGCAGCATCCATATACGCGGGGACTGCTGGAATCCGTGCCGGATATGAGGTTCAAAAAAGATCGGCTTTATTCGATTCCAGGAAACGTGCCTAAACCAGGTTCGATCAAAACCGGCTGCCGGTTCGCGCCTAGATGCGAGTTCGCTTTCGACCGCTGTGTAGAGGAAACTCCGCCGCTTTACCAGACAGCTGAAGAGCATCAGACCCGGTGCTTCCTATTTGATCCGAAGGAGGCAGAAAAGCATGACCGAACAATTGTTAAAAGTTGAGGGCCTGAAAAAATATTTTCCTATCAAGTCAGGCATTTTCGGCAGGGTGAGCAACCATGTAAAAGCGGTGGATGACATTTCGTTTTCTGTAAAAAAAGGTGAGACGCTTGGCATCGTAGGCGAATCCGGCTGCGGAAAGTCCACAACCGGCCGCATGCTGATGAGGCTGCTAGAACCGACTGAAGGGAAAGTGACTTTTGACGGCCAGGAACTCACTTCACTGTCAAACAGCGAAATGCGCATAGCAAGACGCGATATTCAAATGGTGTTCCAGGATCCGTATGCATCCTTGAATCCACGCCATACGATTGAAAAGATATTGATGGAGCCTTTGAACGTCCACAATATAGGCGACCCGAAAGAGAGGAAGCAAAAAGTTTATGAGTTTTTGGAGATTGTCGGATTGAGCAGCTACCACGCAAAACGCTACCCGCACCAATTCAGTGGCGGGCAGCGCCAGCGCATCGGCATTGCCCGGGCGCTGATGACGAATCCGAAACTCATTATTGCTGACGAGCCCGTTTCAGCACTTGATGTATCGATCCAGGCGCAGGTTCTCAACCTGATGCAGGATCTTCAGAAAGAGCTGAAACTGACTTATATATTCATTGCCCATGATCTTGGGGTGGTTCGCCATATCAGTGACCGTGTCGGAGTAATGTATTTAGGCAACATGGCTGAAATGGCTGATACCGAAGACCTCTACGAAAAGCCGCTGCATCCATATACACAGGCGCTGCTGACAGCAGTACCGGTGCCGGATCCGGCATTCGAGAGGGAAGAAGTGGTGATAAAAGGGGATGTTCCCAGTCCCGCAAATCCGCCGAGCGGATGTCGTTTCCATACGAGATGCCCATTCAAAATGGATATCTGCGAAACGACTGTCCCGATTTTCGCGGAAGTTGAAAAAGGTCATTCTGTTGCCTGCCACCTTTATGAGGAAAGCAGGCCGCAATGATAATAAACAAAAACGGAGGGGTTAATTTGGGGAATAAAAAAATCATGTCCCTTGCATTTTTGATGCTTTTACTGATCTCTACAGTGCTATACGGCTGCAGTGGCGGATCAGAAGAAGGGTCAGAAGGCAATGGTGAAACTGGTGGCGAAGGGGAATCCGGTGGAGAGAAAGTTTTGATCTTCGGACGCGGTGGAGACTCGGTATCACTTGACCCTATCACTGTAACAGACGGTGAATCATTTAAAGTTACTAAGAACATTTTTGATACGCTTGTGAACTTCGGTGAACAGGATACAGAAATTGAAGGTGGATTGGCTTCTGAATGGGAAGCTGCAGAAGACGGATTGACTTACACTTTCCAACTCGAAGAAGGCGTTACTTTCCATGATGGCACTGATTTCAACGCAGAAGCTGTTGTGGCAAACTTTGACCGCTGGGCTGCAGGAGATGCAGATCAATTCCCATACTACGGTTCGATGTTTGGCGGTTTCGGAGATGAAGAAGGGCATGTAATCGAATCTGTTGAAGCGACAGGGGATTATGAAGTCACTATCACATTGAAACGTCCAATGGCTCCATTCCTTAAAAACCTGGCGATGAGCCCGTTCGGTATCGCATCTCCTACTGCGTTTGAAGAGCAGGGTGATGCATTCGGCGATAACCCGGTTGGAACAGGCCCATTCAAATTTGTTGAATGGAACCGCAATGACACTGTACGCATTGAGAAAAATGAAGATTATTGGATCGATGGCGAACCTAAATTGGATGAAGTGGTATTCCGCTCGATCCCGGATAACTCTGGCCGCCTAAATGCTCTATTGGCGGGTGAAATCGATTTGGCTGATGGCATCAACCCATCTGACGCAGAAACAATTGAAGGGGATGAAAATCTTCAATTGTTTGAACGTCCATCGATGAACGTTGGTTATCTTGGATTAACAAACACACGTGAACCTTTCAATGATCCTTTGGTACGTCAGGCGATGAACCATGCAATCGACAGACAAGCTATTATTGACGCATTCTTTGAAGGCCGCGGGGAAGTCGCGAAAAACCCGATGCCACCTGTAATCAGCGGCTATAACGATAGCATCGAAGGCTATGAATACGATCCTGAAAAAGCAAAAGAATTGCTGGAAGAAGCAGGTCTTGGCGACGGATTTGAAATGGAGCTTTGGGCAATGCCTGTTCCGCGTCCATATATGCCAGACGGCCAAAAAGTTGCAGAAGCGATCCAAAGTGATTTGGCTGAAGTCGGAATCACTGCTGAAATCGTTTCATATGAATGGGCAACTTACCTTGAAAAAGCTGCAAACGGTGAAGCTGATGCCTTCCTATTAGGATGGACAGGCGATAACGGCGATGCAGATAACTTCCTTTATGTCTTGCTTGACCAGGACAATATCGGGTCTAACAACTACACTTATTACGAAAATCAGGAATTGCATGACATTCTGATTGAAGCTCAAACTGAAGTTGACGAAGAAGTTCGTAATGATTTGTATATGCAGGCTCAGGAAATCATTCACGAAGATGCACCTTGGGTTCCGCTTGCTCACTCTACACCGCTGTTAGCGGGAGGAAGCAATGTGATCGACTTTAAAGCGCACCCAACAGGTTCAGACAAATTATCGTCAGTAGATCTGGAGTAGACTTTTCGAGAGGGGAGATCATACAGATTTCCCCTCTTTTTTAAATTAATCAATACATATTTGTTAGAGATGGAGAGGTGAAGAAATGCTTCACTATATTGGTAAACGGCTATTGCAGTTAATTCCGGTTCTGCTCGGAATGACATTCATCGTTTTTATGATCATTCGTGCAATACCTGGAGACCCTGCTCAAGTTATTCTTGGCCAGCAGGCTTCTGAAGAAGCCATTAAAGCTCTAAGAACAACTTTGGGTTTGGATAATCCATGGTATATCCAGTATTTTGATTATTTAAAAGGACTGGTTACAGGTGACCTGGGGCAGTCGCTGCGAACAAGAACTCCAGTAGTGGATGAAGTCTGGCCATATTTGGCGGCAACAATCGAGTTGTCTGTATTTGCTGTTATCATAGCCATTATCATTGGCATCAATGCCGGAATCATTTCTGCATGGTTCCAGAATTCATGGTTTGATTATCTTGCAATGGTAATTGCGCTGATCGGTGTTTCGATGCCGATTTTCTGGTTGGGCCTGCTCAATCAATGGATCTTCTCAATCGAACTAGGCTTGTTGCCTACATCGGGACGCTTGAATGTGCGAGATCCGATAGAATCGATAACCGGATTTTATATTATTGATACATTGGTGACGGGGCAATTCGATCAATTGGCCACTGTCATGAGACATCTCATTCTTCCAGGGACAGCTCTGGCGACAATCCCGATGGCAATCATTGCCCGGATGACCCGTTCAAGTATGCTCGAAGTGATGAGGTCCGACTATGTCCGCACGGCTCGCTCAAAAGGTTTGAAAATGTTTTGGGTGGTCTATAAGCACGCATTGAAGAACGCCATTATTCCGGTTTTGACAATCATCGGTCTTCAGATGGGGTTATTACTTGGTGGCGCGATTTTAACAGAAACAATCTTTGCATGGCCTGGAATTGGAAGATATATTTACGAAGCTATCGGCTTCCGAGATTATCCGGTAATCCAGTCAGGCATCCTGATTGTCGCGTTCATATTTGTCATGATCAATCTGTTTGTGGATCTGCTTTATAGTTTAATTGATCCGCGCATCAAATATGATTAGGAAGGGGGAGAAAAATGGCTGATACGACAGTAAATTCTAAGGACGTTGAATTGCAGAAAGTTGCGGGACCTTGGAAAGAGGCTTGGCGCGGTTTCCGAAAAAGTAAAATAGCGGTTGTCGGAATGGGGATTGTTATCTTTTTCATCCTGCTGGCTATATTCGGTCCGCTTTTTACACCGCAGGGCATCAATGAACAAAACATGGCCGAACGCTTTCAGCCTCCTTCTTCAACATATTGGATGGGGACGGATGATTTTGGCAGGGATATTCTTTCCCGTGTAGTATACGGGGCAAGGATTTCCTTGTGGGTCGGATTCCTGGCAGTAGTCGCTTCTGTTATTGTCGGCAGTATACTTGGAATTTTAGCAGGCTATTATGGAAGATGGGTGGATACGGTCATATCACGCTTCTTTGACATCATGCTCGCTTTCCCGAGTATTCTTTTAGCGATTGCAGTCGTTTCGGTTTTGGGGCCATCTCTGCGAAATGCTCTCATCGCTATTGCCATCATCAACGTACCTAACTTCGGGCGATTGATAAGATCAAAAGTTTTGAGTATAAAAGAAGATGAATATATTATGTCAGCCAAAGCAATTGGTATGAAGGACAGCAGGATTCTCTTTTCGCATATATTGCCGAATTCCATGGCACCAGTCATTGTGCAGGGAACTTTGGCAATTGCGACTGCGATCATTGAAGCCGCGGCACTCGGGTTCCTGGGTCTAGGTGCATCAGCGCCAACTCCTGAATGGGGAAAGATGCTGGCGGATTCAAGGTCCTACTTGACCAATGCACCTTGGACCATGATTTTCCCTGGTGCAGCAATCATGCTGACAGTGCTTGGCTTTAACCTGATGGGCGACGGCTTGCGCGATGCGCTTGACCCTCGTATGAAATCATAAGAAAAACGTGTGGAGAAATCATCTCCGCACGTTTTTTATTTGCATTGTATTAAATCATGCTTTCCAGGTCTTCGTCGACTTCATCGCTATGGTAATTCAAATAAGCGATGATCAATAAATCCAAGTGTTCGAGCTGCTCTTCATAATCAAGGATAGCCGATAAGACATGCATCAGGTGATAGACCGAAAAGTCGCTGTCCTCGGATTCCAATGCTAAATTTATTTCTTTTACAAATATTGCCATTACCTCGTGCCGTTTTATTGTGGCGTCTGTTCCAGAAGATTCACTGTGTTCCGGCCGCAATTTGCCTACATATTTCATGTAAAGCTGTTCATGGTAGCTGGCCAGACTTTCGAGTCTTTCCTGCACCATCATATGGAATTGTTCCGGAAGTTCCGTCAATTCATTTTCAAACCGGTGGAGCCTTTTCAATACTTCCAGGCTCTTTTTGGATGTCGCGATCATCTGGCGATATAACACCAGCTTTCTCGCTTTTGTGTATTGCTGCTTTTTCGTATAGCTTCGTTCTTCCTTATAGAACAGATACCATTGATCCACTTTCACGAGTTTATCAGTCAATTTATCGATGTCTTCTTTCACCGATGCATGATCGGATGCGTGCCTGATCGAAACCCGTATCCAGCGGATCACTTCTTCACTCACTTCGTGAATCGAGGTGAATAAGCGGCTTTCGTATTTAGGCGGAAGAAAAATCATATTTACAATAAAAGCGGAGAGTATCCCCAGTAAGACCGTCAGGAAACGTAATGACGCAAATGAAAGGAAATTATTGGATTGAGAATCCATAATGATGATAATAGTGACGAGTGTTAATGGAACAGTGTTTTCAAGCTTTAATTTCAACATGATGACAATGGCCAGTATGGCAGCGAGTCCGATGGTCAGATAATTGCTGCCAAGAGTCAATACAAAGATGACGGCAATCGATGCGCCAATCAGATTTCCGTATATTTGATCAAGCAGTGTCAGGTAGGACCTGTATATGGAAGGCTGGATGGCGAAGATTGCTGCGACGCCTGCGAATACAGGAGAAGGCAATTCCAATAAGCTGGCTAAGAACAAGGCCATTGAAATAGCCACGCCGGTCTTTAATATACGTGCACCTAATTTCATAACTTACGAATCCCTTCTTCCCGCAATGGATTGGTGTTTACAACTGGCTGAAAGCTTTTCTTACCGCCTGCAGTGCTTCATCAATGTCTGCCTCAGTATGCTCAGTAGTCAGGAACCAGGCTTCATATTTCGAAGGAGCAAGGTTGATGCCTTGTTCAAGCATCAATTTGAAGAAGCGTCCAAAGATTTCTCCATCCGTGGCTTCGGCCTGTTCATAATTTTCAACTGTCACATCAGTGAAATAGATGGTCAATGCGCCTTTTAAGCGATTTACTGTGATTGTTACACCAAATTCCTCGGCTGCTTCCAAAATGCCTTTTTCGAGGCGTTCACCCAGACGGTCCATTTCCTCATAAACCCCGTCAGCCTGCAGAACTTCCAAACAAGCGATTCCTGCCTGTATGGAAGCGGGATTTCCCGCCATTGTGCCCGCCTGATAAGCCGGTCCAAGAGGCGCGACGGTTTCCATGATTTCTTTTTTGCCGCCGTAAGCGCCGATTGGAAGCCCGCCGCCAATAATTTTGCCGAGAGCTGTCAAATCAGGTGTGAGCCCCAGCATATCCTGCGCGCCGCCGTAATGGAAGCGGAACGCCGTAATCACTTCATCATAGACAATCAAAGCTCCTTTTTCCGCTGCTATGCGGTGAACTTCTTCAAGAAAGCCTTTTTTCGGTTCAACAATTCCGAAATTGCCGACAATCGGTTCTACGAGGATGCAGGCAATTTCATCGCCCCATCTTTCCATCGCTTCAGCGAAAGCTGCTGGATCATTGAAGGGGATAGTGATGACTTCTTCGGCGATTGTTTTTGGGACGCCTGCTGAATCTGGTGTGCCAAGGGTAGCGGGACCGGATCCGGCAGCAACAAGCACGAGGTCCGAATGGCCATGATAGCAGCCGGCGAATTTCATGATTTTTGTGCGGCCGGTGTAAGCACGGGAAACGCGGATAGTAGTCATAACCGCTTCAGTGCCGCTATTGACGAAACGGACACGGTCCATATTCGGCATTGCTTCTTTCAGCATTTTTGCGAATGTGATTTCATGGCGTGTTGGCGTGCCGTATAAAACACCCGTTTCGGCAGCGTTTGAAATCGCTTTTGCGATATGCGGATGTCCGTGGCCTGTAATGATTGGACCATAGGCTGCCAGGAAATCGATGTATTTATTGCCGTCGACATCCCAGAAATAAGCGCCTTTTGCACGTTCCATGACAACAGGGGAACCCCCGCCGACAGCTTTAAACGATCTTGATGGGCTGTTGACGCCTCCGACGATATGTTCAAGCGCTTCTTTGTGCAGCTTTTTTGATTCAGAATGGTTCATGATTTAAATTCCTCCTACTTAATGTCTATTCCTTATTGTAGACAAGTTTATACATTAACGCCAAAGAAATTGAAACTGCACTGGCAGTTCGGTACGATAGACATAAGAGAAGGAGTGATTGCATTGACGACATTAGAAGGTTTGCATGCACCGGATTTTACATTGAAAAATGAAAACGGTGAGACAGTTTCTTTGGAGGATTTTTCCGGCAAGAAATACGTAGTGCTTTATTTTTATCCGAAAGATATGACGCCGGGCTGCACCACACAGGCTTGCGATTTCCGTGACGCGGAGAAAGATTTCTCTGAATTGGGAGCAGTCATTTTAGGTGTTAGCGCAGACTCTGAAAAACAGCACAGTAAATTTATCAGCAAACACGGTTTGCCATTCTCTTTATTGGTTGATGAAGATCACAAAGTTTCTGAGGCATACGGAGTATGGGTGGAGAAGAAGATGTATGGAAAAGAGTTTATGGGGATTGAGCGCTCTACATTTTTAATCGACCCAACCGGGACTGTTGTGAAAGAATGGCGCAAAGTCAAAGTGAAAGACCATATCCAGGAAGTCCTTGAAACGGTTAAAGAGCTCAGCCAAGCATAGGAGGAAGTCATATATGGAAGTATTATTCACATTTCTGCCAAACGAGGAAATGCAGCAAAGCATCATCAGCGATTTTCCGGAAGCGGATTTCCATTTCGCTTATAAAGATAAAAGTAAATTGCCGACAGCAGATATTCTGGTCACTTACGGGGAAGACCTGGATGAAGAGGATATCAACAAGGCGAAAAATTTACAATGGATCATGGTTGTAAGTGCCGGTATTGAAAAAATGCCGCATGAAGCCATTGCGAAACGGGGCATTACCGTATCGAATGTGCGGGGCATTCATAAAACACCGATGGGGGAATCGGTTCTCGGGCACTTATTGGCATTGAAACGTTCCCTGCCGGAAATCTATAGAAACCAGCGCAACCATAAATGGGAGCGCAAATTCCGCTCAACTGAACTATTCGGCTCGACCGCTTTAATATTGGGCCCCGGAGCAATCGGCTCTGAAATAGGCAGGCTGCTGCAGGCTTTTGGGGTTATGACCATTGGCTGCAACCGGTCAGGCAAACAGGCTGATCATATGAATGAAATGATTACATTCGATGAATTGCTTGCTAAACTTTCTGAAACTGATATTGTCATTTCTGTGCTGCCAAGTACTGAAGAAACAAAGAATCTCCTTGGGATCGAGCATTTCAAAGCCATGAAACAGGAAGCGATATTCATGAACTTTGGGCGGGGAGACCTTGTAAATGAGGAAGTTCTAATAGAAGTGATGAATGACGGGATGATAGCTTATGCGGTATTGGATGTTTTTGAACAGGAACCTTTGGCTGAAGACCATCCCTTCTGGGGAATGAATAATGTCATCGTTTCCCCGCATGTATCCAGTAAATCCGGTATGTACGTTGAACGGGCTATGGAAGTTTTTCTTCCCAATTTACGCAAATGGCTTGATGGAAACCAGGAACCGACAAATCTTGTTAATATGGAAAAGGGGTATTGACCATGAAGATTTACACAAAAACCGGCGATAAAGGCACCACTTCACTGGTATACGGTTCAAGAGTGCCGAAAAATGACGTGCTCGTGGAAGCATACGGTACATGCGATGAAGCGAATTCAATGATCGGTTTGGCGCTTGCGCATCTGAACGGCGAATTCTTCAGTGAAAAAGAAGAAATCTGTGAAATATTCCATGAGATCCAAACGACTTTATTCCATGTCGGGGCGGAACTCGCCACTCCTGCAGGGAAAGAAGTAAAGTGGAAACTGGACCCGGCAGATACAGAAAAACTGGAAGGCTGGATCGATCAATACGATGCGGAACTTGCGCCACTGAACAACTTCATACTTCCGAGCGGCCATCCAGCAGGAGCAGCCCTGCATGTAGCCCGCACAGTGGTCAGACGGGCAGAACGTCTTGCCGCCTCCATCGGGGAAGGCACATCTCCGGAAGTAATGGCCTACTTGAACCGGCTGTCAGACTTCCTGTTTGTTGCGGCCCGTTTCATCAATCAGCGTTTGGGAAGCAAAGAAAACGAACTGCACAGCAAGAAATAAAGTCGGATAACCCCTCTTAACCAGCGTGCTTATAGTGATTTCTTGACATCTGCCTTGCTTTTTGAGTACACTAATTATAACGATTATAAAGTAAGAATCTTTATGAAGTGAGGTGCACGGCGATGTCTGAAGTATTATTAAAAGACGCGCTTGATGCTTTGAAGTCTACAGGTGTCAGAATCACTCCACAGCGCCATGCGATTTTGGAGTATATGATTCATTCTACAACGCACCCGACAGCGGATGACATTTATCGCGCGCTTGAGAAATCTTTTCCAAATATGAGTGTTGCAACTGTTTATAATAATTTACGTGTCTTTAAAAAAGCCGGTCTTGTTAAAGAATTGACTTATGGCGATTCTTCAAGCAGGTTCGATTTTGTTACGCACGACCATTATCATATGATCTGCAATGATTGCGGGAAGATTGTCGATTTTCATTATCCCGGTTTGGACGAAGTGGAGCATTTGGCTTCGCACGTTACTGGATTCCAAGTGGATTACCATCGGCTTGAAATCTATGGAACCTGCCAGGATTGCCTTTCTGATTCAGCAAAGGCGCAATAAGAAAGGGGGCATAGAATTCTCTATGCCCGCTTTTTTTATTCCCTGAAAAACATTCATTGAGAATGGAAAACCGCCAGCGAATCAGTCGCTGGCGGTTTTCGTTTATACTTTTGAATTCTTTTTGTTGTATTCAACATCGAACTCTTTGCCTTCAAGAGAAGGATCCATTGTCAAAGGCTCACGGCAGTGCATGCACATATCCACGCGTCCAAGCATCTTTGTATGTCGTCCGCAGTTCGGACATTCGACAGGAACGGTTTTCATGGAAAGAAGACCGATCCAGGCGTAGACTCCTGTACTGCCGATGATGGCAACGACTCCAAGCAGCATGAAAGTGACCATGATTGCCGGCTGTTCTCTAAAGTAAATGCCTATATACATTATAACGATGCCGATGAAAATCAAAGACAGCGCAAAAGTACGGATACGATTGATTTTATTTTTATAAGGCTTCATGTTTACTCCTCCTTGCATCAATCATACTATATCATAATCTCTGTGAAAAAGTGTTAATGCTTTTCTTGTGAAGGAATCAGCGGAAATATGTCGAAATAGAGAAAAGCGGATCCAATTCATTCATTTGAAAGATAGATTTCGCTGGCGAAGAAAAATTGCAGTAAAATATTTGAGTGCATGAAAAAAGGGTATACCCGTAAGCAAGCCTGAATCTGCAGGGAGTGAAATAGAATGGAACAAATATTAAGGCCGATTTATCAAGAGCGTGCCAGCCAGGAAAGTACGCTTGGCGTTGTGCTCGTCGAAAAAAGGGAAAAGGTCAGTCCAAGCACGGATACCTTTGACACAATATTGCTGATCATCACCAAGGAAAACGAAACGGCTGTTTTCACTAAGCATTATACTTACGACGAGAAAAAAGCTGCCATGCACATAATCACTGAAAAGCAGCTTCAGAAATGGCTGCTCTTGGGAACGAACCGTAAAATAGTGGACTGGTTATTCAATGGGCGCATCATTTACGATCGCAATGAATTTATGGAAAAGCTGATCACTGAGCTTAGGGAATATCCTTTTGCCGGCAGAAAAATTAAAATGGGCTTAGAATACGCCAAACTGATCAGGCGCTACTTGGAAGGAAAAGTGTTATTCGAAGAGAAGAATTATCTCGACGCATATCGTCATGTGATTGAATCGCTCCATCATTTGGCTCGCCTTTCCGTACTGGAGAATGGGCTGCCTCCAGAAGTTACGGTGTGGTCTCAAGTGAAAAAGATCGAGCCGGCCATCTATAAATTATACGAAGAGCTTATACTCAGTGATGAATCCATTGATAAGAGATTGGAGCTGCTGTTCCTTGCCAGCGAATTTCTCATTCATTCCCGCACGGAGGATGGGGCAAAGCATATCATGGAAGTGATGGCGAAAAAGAAGAGCTGGACTATCCAGGAACTTCACGAACAGGAAGAGCTGAAAAATTATTCTTCCGACCTGGAAGTTTTCATCGAATATCTTGTGGATAAAGAAATGGTGTTTACTGAAGGTGTCATGACCAAGAGCGAGGATATATTCCATCGATACTATTACGTTAAAGCTGCAAAATAAGCAGACGAAGCCTAGCCGGGTTGCCTTCGGGTAATCCGGTTTCTTTCATTAGAGTAAGTTGGCAAAATAGAAATTGAAATAGTAATTTTTGAGGACGAAAAATTTGTTCTTTTTGCATTTATAATTTTTTATCCTTTTACCGTTGACAAAAAGGTGGATATCGTATTATGATATTTCATGTCGCTTCGGCAGATTAAGTTTTTTAGAATAATAAATAAAGCTTGACTCTGATAGCCGACGGTGATAAATTAGAGAAGTCGCTTTTACAGGACGCGAAAATATGAACCTTGAAAACTGAACAGCAAAACGTCAACAAGAGACGTCACGAGCGCCTTAGCGCGAGAACGGCTTTTGCGATGGTCGCCTCCGGGCGATCGGAGCACAGCCTTCAAACTTCTTGGGTTCGTGACTTAACTTACTGATCAGCACTTGTGCAGATCAAAGCGAATCGCGCTGTCTTCGG
>JAMCAN010000060.1 GCA_023715185.1 Planococcus sp. MER TA 32b
GGCCTGGCGCTGCTGGTTATCTCTTCTGAACTGGAGGAGCTGGTGGGTTACGCCGATCGGGTCATTATCCTGCGGGATCGCCGACAGGTGGCGGAGATCCCGCTCGCCGAGCTCTCTGTTCCGGCGATCATGAACGCTATTGCGGCATAAGGAGTAACCCATGATGCCTCGATCTCTTTCGCAAACCGGCCCGGAGAAGCGACGCTTCACCTGGCCGAAGGGCACCCCGCAGATTATTGCCCTGCTGCTGGTTCTGCTGGTAGACAGCCTGGTGGCGCCCCATTTTTATCAGGTGGTGCTCCAGGATGGCCGCCTGTTTGGCAGCCCGATCGATATTCTCAACCGCGCCGCGCCGGTGGCGCTGCTGGCGATTGGCATGACGCTGGTGATCGCCACCGGCGGCATCGACCTGTCGGTAGG
>JAMCAN010000061.1 GCA_023715185.1 Planococcus sp. MER TA 32b
GATTATTATTGACGGCGCGGATTATCCATTTCCTGATCCGGCAGGTAAAAATATTGCACTGCAAGATTCGCGTATAACGCATCACGACGATATATCAGCGTTTTCACGGATGCGGCGCGTCCGATATCTTTGCGAAAACTCGAAACAAGCCGGTGAAAGACGTGCCGGTCGTTATTGATGAGCGCTTTCCGGCGAGTAAAAAATACATGTGCGTCGGCCCTTGATCCGATGGGAAAACATCGACTGGAAAACGGGTTGAGTTTGATATAGCCTTGTCTGATAAAAGCAGGGCAGTAATCAAATCAACAGAAAGTCGCTGCAAAAAACAGGGGCCGCCATCATGTCATTCGACTAGTTTCGACTTGCATTCCCGGTCTGACTAAAAATTCATCCATGAATAAACCGACAT
>JAMCAN010000062.1 GCA_023715185.1 Planococcus sp. MER TA 32b
TGATAGCACTTGGCTTGCATAAGTGTGTCTGCCGTTGTTAAGTGGTCGGTAGCGTACGCCACAAGTCTCAAGGTGGGCTTTCCAACGACGGGATAATTGGCTGTATGTAAAGTGGTTTTTTAATGTGTCGTACCAAAGCCACGTGAGGGTCTGGGTTTTTACTTTTTTGTTGTCGCGGTCTGTTATAGCGATTGTATTTTTGGGATTGTCTTTAACTTGGTTGATTTGTGATTGTAAGGCGTTGATAACTTCGGGTAATAAATCAACTTGGCGTTTGCGGCGGCGGTTTTTTGTTACGCGGTATTGGTCACGAACAAAACTGCGATTGACGAATAAGCAGCCTTTTTCTAGGTCTAAATCTTCGACCGCTAAACTTATCAGTTCGTGGAATGATAATCCGCTCCACAGC
>JAMCAN010000063.1 GCA_023715185.1 Planococcus sp. MER TA 32b
TGGCTTTATATTCGCCTTCATCAAGCCCCATTTGACCCCGAAACAACGCTAATTCAAATACAGGTGTTTTACCTGCCGTTTTCCATTGGATAAGTAATTCATACAGGCGCACAGAATACACGCTGTTTAGGTTTGCGGTTTGGCTAAGCATATATTGGGTAAAAAACTGTTCTGCACCGTCTAGCCGTGTAATACATTCGACCACCAGGCGAGTGAAACATACTTCAATAGCCCCTTCATCATCCAAATAGCGGACATCTTGAAGCCACCGTGATTTTATAGGTTTTTTTTCATTGTCAAAGTAGGTAAAGCGACGATTAAAAAGCGTTTCTTCTGATTGTTTCATCAAAATATAGGCGTTTTGCCGTGTGGTATCAAAGGCTTGAGCATAGCGCATGGCATCAATAC
>JAMCAN010000064.1 GCA_023715185.1 Planococcus sp. MER TA 32b
GCACGACACTGGTCGTCGTCGTGAGCGGCAGGAGCCTGGGTGGCATGACACCCGTTGGCAGCGTTGCCGCCATCCCGTTGATGCGCTCGGTGACGAGTTGCCGGACCTGCAACACGTTCGTGTGATCGTCGAAGACGAGCGTGATCGCGGAAAGACCCTGCATCGACCTGGAGCGCATCGATTGCAAGCCGACCATACCGCCCAGGGCGTTCTCAAGCGGCTGCGTCACGAGCGTTTCGACTTGTTCGCTGGTCAACCCCGGCGCTTCGGTATGGACGATGCTCATCGGCGGCGCGAACTCCGGGAACACATCAAGCTTCGCGCGCGTGAGCGTATAGAGGCCGTAGCAGGCCACGACGATAGCCAGCGCGTAGATGACGCCGCGAAAGCGCAGCGAAAAGCGAATG
>JAMCAN010000065.1 GCA_023715185.1 Planococcus sp. MER TA 32b
TTCCCGGGCTACCCGCGCAGCACTGGTCCGTGGTGGACCGGGTGGATGATCTACGGCCACCTTGCCGTGGTGGTGTTCATCGTGCTGTCGGGGTTCTCTCTGGCTGTCGGCCCCGCTCGTCACAGCTGGCGGATCCCGAGCCTCGGCACCTATGCCCACCGTCGCGCCTGGCGCATCCTCTCGGCCTACTGGCCGGCCCTCGTCCTCAGCATGGTGATGGCGTGGCTCCTCGTCCCGCAGCCGGGCGAGGGTACGCCGAACCTCAGGTCCGCGGTCGTCTACGGCTCCCTGCTGCAGGACGTCACGGGCGCCCCGAGCCCCAACGGCGCCTTCTGGTCGATCGCCATCGAGGCCCAGCTGTACGTCGTGCTGCCGCTAATGCTGCTCCTCGTCCGACGGGGGAGTCT
>JAMCAN010000066.1 GCA_023715185.1 Planococcus sp. MER TA 32b
CGCCCCCATCGCACTCGCGGCAACCTGGGATCCTCAGCTCGCGACCGCGTACGGCGCGCGCATCGCGACCGAGCTTCGTGCGCTCGGTTACGCCGAAGGTCTGGGCGGTGGCGTCAACCTCGCGCGCGAACCGCGTAATGGCCGAACATTCGAGTACATGGGGGAAGACCCGGTGCTCGCGGGAACGATGAGCGCCGCGCGCACTTCCGGCACGCAGTCAAAGAACGTGATCGCGACGATCAAGCACTTCGCAATGAACGGCCAGGAAACGAATCGGATGACGAGCAATTCCGTCGTTGACGAGCGCACAATGCGCGAAACCGAACTGCTGGCGTTCGAGATCGGCGTCAAGGAAGGCAAACCGGGCAACGTGATGTGCTCGTACAACCTCGTCAATGGAATCTAT
>JAMCAN010000067.1 GCA_023715185.1 Planococcus sp. MER TA 32b
GGTACAGTGAACACATCGCTATCAGCGTCACTACCTGCGTGTACGCCTAGCATTGGGTCACGTTCTTCCCCAAGGTTCATAAAGTTACCGTCATTAATCCATTGGCTTTGCAAAAACTCAAGCGTGTCCATGGCATGCGCGTTGATACCGATAAAAAATAAACCCCGCTCTTGACCGTCGTCTTGGGTCACGTTGGGCGGCACGATATCGCCATACGATACACTACGACGGATGATACGGTGAAGACGCACATCGCTTAGAATAAAGTCTTTGGTATTGCGTGGGTTCATACGGCGAGCATGAGCACCAAACGGGCAGCCTTTGCCATAGGGATCGTCCGTGTAGTCAAATTTATTGTTTGCTACATTGTCTTTGCCGAGGGCTTCATCATCGTGATCTGGGC
>JAMCAN010000068.1 GCA_023715185.1 Planococcus sp. MER TA 32b
CCCCATTCGGAAATCTCCGGATCATCGCTCACTTACAGCTCCCCGAAGCATATCGGTGTTAGTGCCGTCCTTCTTCGGCTCCTAGTGCCAAGGCATCCACCGTGCGCCCTTTCTAACTTAACCAAGTCGGCTTCCAATACGCGGCGCTATCCTTTGTCAGCTTCGCGCGTTCACATCCTCACGTGCCCAAAAGCACGCTCCGGTGTTCACTTGCTCGCTTCCGCGGCTAGCTTGCGTCTTGAAACCCTCTAATTAATAGAAAGTTGATCACCATTGGTGATCGTGTCACTCTATGAATTGCTTTGCTTCTTTTTTGTTTCAATGTCGTTTTATCCAGTTTTCAAAGAACAAGTAGTGAAGAATCACAAAAAGGCGTTGCCGCCTGAAGGTGAACCTTCAAAA
>JAMCAN010000069.1 GCA_023715185.1 Planococcus sp. MER TA 32b
GTCTGCCTTACAGTCAGCTGGCTACACCAATGTAGAGATTCAAAAATAAGTTATTTATTGGTCGGTTGGCAGTCGTATTGGGGCTTGACAACATCGCGAGCGAATGCCAACAATTCATATAAGGCACGTCTTGAATGCTGAAGGTTTTGATCAAAATGCTGCCAATCATTTGCCTTTGGTAATGGCGCGACACTTGCAATGGTAGCCACACCATTGAGGGCAAACTGCCGTCTTGAGCGGTTCATGTGATACGCATCGGTTACCAAAATTACCTGTCTGACATTGACCATTTCTGCGGTATATTTTGCATTTTGACAGGTGTTAAAGCTGTTTTTTTCTGCCACGACCCACATAATACCTTTTTTTTGCAGCCATTTTGCCATCCATGGCGCCTCCTTAC
>JAMCAN010000006.1 GCA_023715185.1 Planococcus sp. MER TA 32b
TCACGAACCCAAGAAGTTCGAAGGCTGTGCTCCGATCGCCGGAGGCGACCATCGCAAAAGCCGTTCTCGCGCCAAGGCGCTCGTGACGTCTCTTGTTGACGTTTTGCTGTTCAGTTTTCAAGGTTCATGTTGTCGTCTGTGTTGCTTGGCGACTTTTATTATATTAAAGCATCTTCAATTCACTGTCAACAGATTTTGAAAAGTTTTTTTGAAATTACTTTTTTCCTTCTGTAATTCTTTTTCCGCTCAGAGAACCAGCCCTCTGAAATCAGCATTCACGCTCCCCCGGCTTCCCCCAAAAATCTCCAATAAAAAAATGCCCGCTCCATCAGCAGGCATTAAAAATCCTATGATTTTTTTACAGACGGTTTAGCATTCGCTTTACGGGCTGCACGACGTTCTTCAAGTTTTTGCCGATCTTCATCGGACTTGGCATTGTATTTTGGCAGCACCAATAATTGATACGCGTTCACCGCAAGGAATGGAAACAGCAGCAATGTAACCCAGCTGTCCACATTTCCTGCCTGGACCATCAGCGCAGGCAGCCATTCAAGTGTAGTGACTGCGATCATAAAGAATAGCGCGGAAATGAAAGTGGATTTCGTCGTCCATTTCGCTTTGAAATAAGCCGTTACCAGCGCTGTTCCGATCAAAATCGCCAAAAGCCCTGCATAAAGCCAGCCTTGCGCCGCCGTCTCAGCGTTCGGCATGAAACGGAAAACAATCAGATCAAAGATTACTACAGCAATGATCAATAGCTGAACCCAATTCCATAGAGTCAAGGTGCGGAACATGTTGATCCCGAATTGATGAATTGTTAAATACGCGAAAAAACCCATCTGCGCAATCAAACTCATCGTCATCCCCACAACTACCATCCATACAAAACCGGCGATGAACTCTCCCCAAGCTCCATTTGCGAATGGTTCAGCGAAAACATCATTCCATCTTATGAATAAACCGAGGATCCCGGTTATCGCTCCGCCTATAAGCATTGCATTTATAAAAAATTTTACCCAATTTCGTATTGTCACATTAATGCCTCCGTTATTTGAAGTTCTTTTAAGATTGTACCAATCAGATGGGTAAAAATCCATAAACGAAACCGGAGAGATGTGAACAAACCTTGAAGTCACGGCACCTGTTCGATGATTCGGCACAATTTAGAAAAGAGGATATTCCCAAAAGGGATTTCCATCTGCAGCAACTCCAGAAAAATTCTGATGAAATAAAAAATCCGGAGCCCTTTTAAAGGCTCCGGATCCATAATTATTTTATTGGCGTTTTGCCGCAAATTGCTTAAGAATACTTTCTGCGATATCACCATAAATTTTTCCTGTAGGATGATCTTCAAGGTAAACGGAAGGCGCAAAATCCGCTTCGTTCCAGTCAGGCTGGCCAAGAGGGATCTGTCCGAGCAGCGGAACCTGCAATTCTTCTGCAAGTTTCGGTCCGCCGCCTTGTCCGAATAGGTACTCTTTCTTGCCCGTTTCCTTGCTTTCAAACCAGGACATGTTTTCGATGACACCCAATACTTCGTGATCTGTCTGCAAAGCCATCGCTCCAGCGCGCGCTGCTACAAAAGCAGCTGTCGGGTGAGGAGTCGTAACAACGATTTCTTTGGAAGCCGGCAGCATCTGGTGGATATCAAGCGCGACATCTCCCGTTCCCGGCGGCAAGTCCAATAGAAGATAGTCAAGATCGCCCCACTCCACGTCGCGGAAGAATTGATCAAGCACTTTACCGAGCATTGGCCCGCGCCATACAACCGGCATATTTTCTTCAACGAAGAAGCCCATCGAAATGACTTTGACACCAAAACGTTCGACCGGGATGATCGTATCTCCGCGAACAACCGGCGTTTTCTCGATGCCCATCATATCAGGAACACTGAACCCGTAAATATCCGCATCGATCAATCCGACTTTTTTGCCGAGACGCGCAAGCGCAATCGCCAAGTTGACAGAGACAGTCGATTTTCCGACGCCGCCTTTACCGCTGGCAATCGAAATGAATTCGACTTTATTCAATGGAGATAATAAATCCTGTGCTTCGGATTCATTTGCAGTTCCGCGGAACTTCGCCATCGCTTCCGGCGCCAGCTCTTCAAAACGGATCCCGACTGAATCGGCTCCCGCTCCTTTTAGAATTTCAACCACTTTCATCTGCAATTGCATCTGTTCAGGTGTATTCACTTTGGCGATCGCCAATTTTACACTGACATGTTTTTTCTCTTCTTTGATTCTTACAGAAGTAATGCCATCTGTTTCTGCCAGCGATCTATGTAAAAACGGATCTTGTACTTCTCCGAGTAATTCGCGAACTTGTACTTCAGTCAACATATATATACACTCCTTATCACTTTTGCTCACCGTAAAGTATAACATAGCGTTAATCATTTTAAATCAATTCTGTCTTTTAAAGTAGAAAAGCGGAAACAGCCGTTCAACTCCGACAAGCGTAAGACAGTCTGGACAAGCGGCATGGTTTCAGCCGCGCAGCCAGAATGGCTTACGACTCGAGGAGTTGGCTGTTGGAGTCTGGACAAGCAGAAAAGCGACAGCGAAGAGATGGCCTAAGGTTTATGGGCCCATCTCTGTGCGACGAAGCAGCGCAGCGATGCAGGAGCAGCCATTCTCTTACAGCAAAATGACTTATGACCCGAAGAGCTGGGCCGCTGGAGTCTGGACACTGAAAAGCGGAAACAGCCGTTCAGCAATCAAAGATGACACAAATAAAAAAGCCCTTTCTCCATAAGAGAAAAGGGCTTTTCTGATTGGTAGATTAACGTTTTGAGAACTGTGGTGCACGACGAGCTGAACGCAAACCTGGTTTCTTACGTTCTTTCATACGCGGGTCACGAGTTAGCAATCCAGCAGATTTAAGTGCTGGACGGAAAGCAGGGTCTACAGTAAGTAGAGCGCGTGCGATTCCGTGGCGTACTGCTCCAGCTTGACCTGTGAAGCCTCCGCCTCTTACGTTTACAAGAACATCATAGCTTCCAAGAGTTTCAGTAGCTACTAGTGGTTGTTTGATGATTTGCTCAAGAGTTTCGTATGGAACGTAATCCGATACGTCGCGGTTGTTGATTGTGATTGTGCCGTCTCCTGGTACTAAACGGACGCGGGCTGTTGAGTTTTTACGGCGACCTGTACCTAAATATTGAACTTGTGCCAAAGGTGTATCCTCCTCTTATTTACTGATTATTAGCCGCGAAGTTGGTAAACTTCCGGTTGTTGTGCTTGATGGTTGTGTTCTGGTCCTGCGTATACGTGAAGTTTCTTGAAGATCTGGCGTCCAAGAGAGTTCTTAGGAAGCATCCCTTTGATAGCCAATTCAAGCATTTTCGTTGGGTATTTCGTGCGCATTTCAAGAGCTGTACGCTGTTTCAAACCACCGCTGAATTGTGTGTGGCGGTAGTAGATTTTGTCCGTAAGCTTTTTGCCTGTAAGGTGAATCTTGTCAGCGTTGATGATGATTACGTGATCACCAGTGTCAACGTTTGGTGTGAATGTTGGTTTGTATTTACCGCGTAGGATTGAAGCGACTTCAGAAGCTAAACGTCCAAGAGTTTGCCCTTCTGCATCGACAACCAACCATTTACGCTCTACTTCGTGACCTTTAGCCATGAATGTTGTACGCATGTATATTGTCCTCCTAATAAATCGTATCGTTTTAATATTAAAAATACAGTGTTCCGCTGTTCCGTTTTTTCGTTATCCCAAACACTAATAACCTTCCGGGGCATATCGTGGGGGTAATGAAAATACCATACATCATCTTATAACGCCAGCGCCAAAAAGTCAAGCGTTTTTCTAAAAACACCTGGAATGGTTGCTTCAGCTTTCATACTCCACATTTTCAAGGTATAAACCATGCGCCGCAGCCGTCTTTCCTGCCGCAGCCCGGTCAGCTGAACGAATGATTCCGGCCATCTCTTCCGGTGCGCGCTTGCCGATTCCTATCTCAATTAAAGTACCCGCGATAATACGCACCATATTATAAAGAAAGCCGGATCCTTCTATAATCATATGCAATTCTTCGCCGTGCTCCTCAAAATCCAAGCGCCGGATAGTCCTCACTTTATCGACCACACCGGTATTTGCGGCGCAAAAACTGGAAAAGTCATGGGTGCCCAGGACGGATTTAGCCGCCTTGCGCATGGCATCGACGTCCGGCCGCTGTTTCAGGTGCACCATATAATTCCGTGTGAACGGGCTGATGATTGTGCTGCGGTCCCATTTATAGCGGTACGTTTTTCCGACTGTATGGTAACGCGCATGGAATTCAGGTGTCGCCTCTTTAATAGAGGAAACGCGGATATCTTCCGGCAGAAGCACATTCAGCGCCTTTAACCATCCTTCGACCGGTATATTGAAATCCGTATCGAAATGGATGACCTGCCCCGTGGCATGCACTTTCGCATCCGTCCGGCCGCTTGCCACGACTTGCACATCACGGCCTTTATGGATATTCTTCAGCACTTTCATTAATTCCATTTGGATCGTCCGGGCTTCCGGCTGTATCTGATAGCCCGCGAACCCCGAGCCATCATAAGCGATGACCGCTTTCATTCGTTTCATAATTTCTCTCCTTACGCGCGGAAATACCATAACACCGCTGTCAGCCCTGCGAGCAGCAGCAGGCTGAGCGTATCCGCCAGCTGCCAGTTCAACTGGCGATAGCGTGTTCTGCCTTCTCCGCCGCGGTAGCCCCGCACTTCCATGGCTGTCGCCAGGTCTTCAGCGCGTTTAAAGGCACTGACAAACAACGGAATGAGTAATGGCACCACCGCTTTGACCCGTTCTTTCATCGGCCCGGAACCAATATCGGAACCCCGCGCCATTTGCGCTTTTAGAATCTTGCCGGTTTCATCCATCAATGTCGGGATGAAACGCAGCGAAATCGACATCATCAGCGCCAGCTCATGCACCGGCAATTTAATCTTCTTAAATGGACCAAGCAGGACTTCAATGCCGTCCGTTATCGAAATCGGCGAAGTCGTCAGCGTCAGGACGCTGGTCATGAATACCAGCACCAGAAATCTGATGGATATGAATATCCCTTGCCTTAAGCCTTCTTCATATATTTCAATAAAGCCGAAACTGAACAGGAGATCCCCTTCCCTGGTAAAAAAGAGATGCAGGAAAAAAGTGAAAATCAATAGGATAAAGACCGGTTTCAACCCGTTTATCAAAAAATACAGGCGAATCTTCGAAAGAAAGACAACCAGCAGCGTGAAGCCGAGTAAAATGGCATAGCCCCACGCATTATTGGCAACAAAAACAATCGCGATAAACAGGAAGACAAACAGGATCTTTGCCCGCGGATCCATTCGGTGGACCACTGAATCGCCAGGAATGAACCTGCCGAAAATCATTTTCTCCATCATAGGGATCCACTCCCATCCGCCATGGCCAACGCGATATTTTTCGCCAACACTTCTTCAGTCAATGAAACCTCGCCCAGCTTCAAGCCGGTGCGCTCCTCAAAATCACGCTGCAGCCGCACACTGCGCGGCGGCTGAAGACTGAAATCCCGCAATTGCTCTTCATTCGAAAAGATCGCTTTCGGTTCACCAGTCACTACGCAATGCCCTTTATGCATAATCGCGACACGGTCCGCATATCTCGCCGCATCTTCCATGCTGTGCGTCACCAATACCGTCGTCAGGTTTTTCGTAATATGAAGTTCATGGAAAAGATCCATGATTTCTCTGCGGCCTCTTGGGTCGAGGCCTGCAGTAGGTTCATCCAGCACCAGAACTTCCGGTTCCATCGCCAATACACCAGCAATGGCTACGCGGCGCATCTGGCCGCCCGATAGGTCGAATGGGGATTTCTCCAACACGCCCTCCGGCAACCCCAATTGCACCACAAGTTCACGTGCCCGGCGTTCAGCTTCCTTTTCAGGAACGCCGAAATTCAGCGGACCGAACATGATATCTTTCAAAACGGTTTCATCAAATAGCTGCTGCTCGGGAAACTGGAATACGATGCCTACCTGGCGCCTGACATTTCGCAGATCTTTGGCTTTTACACCCGCTTCGATTTTCCGGTCGCCAATCACGACAACGCCTTCTGTCGGTTTCAACAGCGCATTCAGATGCTGCAGGACGGTCGACTTGCCGGAGCCCGTATGACCGATGATCGCGGTATAGGAACCTGACGGAATATGAAGATTGACATCCGTTAATGCCCTCTTTTCAAATGGCGTATCCTCAGCGTAACTATAGCCTACGCCTTCGAGTAATATTTCCACAGTTCATCCACCAACTTATCTTCTGTCATATGTTCTTCCTGAAGTCCAACTCCAGCCTCCTGCAATAAATGCGTCATCCGCATCGCAAAAGGCAGATCCAATCCCATATCCGTCAGCTCGCTGCCCTTACTGAAAACCGCTGCAGGCGTGCCTTCCATATGCTTCTCTCCACGGTTCATCACAATGACGCGTTCTGCCAGAGCCGCTTCTTCCAAATCATGTGTAATCGAGATTACCGTTAAACCGGTCGACTCCCGCAGACGGCGTATCGTTTCAATGACTTCCATACGCCCTTGCGGATCAAGCATCGAGGTCGCTTCATCCAATATCAGCAGTTTCGGACGCATGGCAAGCGCACCCGCTATCGCCACCCGCTGTTTTTGGCCCCCTGATAAATGATGGGGTTCATGGTCTTTATAACCTTCCATTTTGACCTGGCTCAATGCTTCATGCACGCGTTCCACCATCTCTACATGCGGAACACCGTTATTTTCCAAAGCAAAGGCCACATCATCCTGGACCGTCGCGCCGACAAATTGGTTATCGGGATTCTGGAACACCATTCCCAGCTGCGATCTGATATCCCATAAAGTTTCTTCAGACATCTCATGTCCGAATACCTTCACTTTCCCTTCGCCCGGAAACAGCAGGCCGTTCATCAGCTTTGCAATTGTTGATTTCCCAGAACCGTTATGGCCCACCAATGCGATCCATTCCCCTTGCTGTATGGAAAAAGATACATCTGCCACTGCCGGACGGACCGGTTCGTCTTCTGCATTATATGTGAATGTCACGTTTTCTAATGACAAAATTTCCGAATTCATCTAAGCTGACCTCCTCTGGCTCATCTCATCTCTACTCTACTCGTTCAGATAAGCATATGTAAAATAAATAAAAAAAAGCGCGCACCTCATTCAGAGAAATGCGCTTTTCTGTCTCTATGGCTCCCCGGTTGCTTAAGCCGGGGTTGAATGAGGTGCGTAGAGCTAGACAAGACGCCGCCCTAGGGCTCGCTCATCGTAACGCTCAGCTTTTCATATGTGTCGTATAAATCCTTATGCTAAAAGAAGAGGGTGTGAACCCTCTTCGGAAGAATCGACAATGCCGAAGCAATGTCGACTCGGAAGATAGATATTAAACTAACTCGATGATAACGATTGGTGCGCCATCTCCGCGACGAGGCCCCATTTTCATGATGCGCGTGTAGCCGCCTTGACGGTCAGCGTAACGTGATGCAACATCATCAAACAATTTTTGCAAAGCAAAGATTGTGTTTTCGTTGCCTTCTTCGTCAGAAGTTGTCACTAGTTCACGGCGGATGTATGCTGCAGCTTTACGGCGAGCATGGATATCCCCACGTTTACCAAGAGTGATCATTTTTTCTACAGTCGAGCGCACTTCTTTCGCACGAGCTTCAGTCGTTTGAATGCGTTCGTGTACGATTAAGTCTGTAGTAAGGTCACGTAATAGTGCTTTACGTTGAGAACTTGTACGTTGAAGCTTTCTCATTGAAGTTTCCCTCCTTTGTTAAATAGTTCGGATCCGATTTTGGACTCAGTCTTCTTTACGAAGGCCCAATCCCAAATCTTCCAACTTCACTTTGACTTCTTCAAGTGATTTGCGTCCAAGGTTGCGTACTTTCATCATGTCGTCTTCCGACTTGCTTGCCAGTTCGTGTACCGTGTTGATACCCGCACGTTTCAAGCAGTTGTAAGAACGGACTGAAAGATCAAGCTCTTCGATAGTCATCTCTAAGACTTTCTCTTTTTGGTCTTCTTCTTTTTCAACCATGATTTCAGCAGTTTGTGCCTCATCCGTCAATCCTACGAAGATGTTCAAATGCTCAGTAAAGATTTTCGCTCCAAGCGCAATTGCCTCTTTAGGACCGATGCTTCCATCTGTCCAGACATCAAGCGAAAGTTTATCGAAATGCGCCAACTGGCCCACACGAGTGTTTTCAACTTGGAAATTGACGCGAGAAACTGGAGTATAAATAGAGTCAATCGGGATAACGCCAATCGGAAGATCTTCACGTTTGTTCTGATCTGCACGAGCGTATCCACGGCCTCTGTTCGCATACATGCGCATACGTAAGTGACCGCCTTTAGCGATTGTTGCGATATATAGATCCGGATTCAGAATTTCTACATCACTGTCGTGAGTAATATCTGCAGCCGTAACCGTTCCATCACCTTTTACATCAATTTCAATGACTTTTTCGTCGTCAGAGTAAATTTTCAGAGCCAGTTTCTTAATATTCAGGATGATTGATGCAACATCTTCTTCTACACCTTCAACAGTGGAGAATTCATGCAATACACCATCAATTTGAATCGAAGTAACAGCAGCGCCTGGTAAAGATGAAAGTAAGATTCGACGTAAGGAGTTTCCTAAAGTGGTTCCATATCCACGCTCAAGGGGCTCAATAACAAATTTGCCGAACTTGGCATTGCTATCGATCTCAACCGTTTCAATCTTTGGTTTTTCTATTTCGAGCATTCATTTTACCCTCCTTCAAAACGTCGGTGTTTTTCGTTAAACCAAGAATTAGATAGTCACAGACTTTCGCAACGATTCAGAACACATTCAGTAAGTCGTGATGTTCAAAAATCCTATTCAGATTAACGATTATACGCGACGGCGTTTTGGCGGACGGCAACCGTTATGAGGAACTGGAGTTACATCTTTGATAGCTGTAACTTCTAGTCCGGCAGCTTGAAGTGCACGGATAGCAGCCTCACGACCTGAACCAGGACCTTTAACTGTAACTTCTAAAGTTTTAAGACCGTGTTCAATCGATGTTTTTGCAGCGGTTTCTGCAGCCATTTGAGCAGCGAAAGGTGTAGATTTACGTGAACCTCTAAATCCTAGTGCACCTGCGCTAGACCAAGATACTGCATTCCCTTGCATATCTGTAATCGTAACAATTGTGTTGTTGAATGTTGAGCGGATGTGAGCAATACCTGATTCGATATTCTTTTTCACACGACGCTTACGAGTTTGTTGTTTACGTGCCATGTTAAGAAGAAACCTCCTTTACTGATTATTTTTTCTTGTTCGCAACAGTTTTACGAGGACCTTTACGCGTACGCGCATTGTTCTTCGTATTTTGACCGCGTACAGGTAGTCCACGGCGGTGGCGGATACCTCGGAAGCTAGCAATTTCCATCAAGCGTTTGATGTTCATTGATACTTCACGACGAAGGTCACCTTCAATTTTGTATTGATCCAATTGTTCACGGATATTGTTCAACTCATCTTCTGTAAGATCACGAACTCGTGTATCTTCAGAGATACCAGCAGCAGAAAGAACTTTCTGAGCAGTTGTTTTACCAACACCGAAAATGTAAGTTAATGAAATAACTACGCGTTTGTCGCGCGGAATGTCAACACCAGCAATACGTGCCATGTGTTCGATGCACCTCCTTCAATATTAGCCTTGTCTTTGTTTGTGTTTCGGATTTTCACAGATTACCATGACTTTTCCGTTTCTGCGAATAACTTTACATTTTTCGCAGATCGGTTTCACAGATGGTCTCACTTTCATCTAACCCAACCTCCTTAGTAGTCCGGAGTGCAAAAGATTATTTAAAACGGTATGTGATACGACCGCGTGTTAAATCGTAAGGAGATAGTTCAACTGTAACTTTGTCTCCTGGTAGAATGCGGATAAAGTGCATGCGGATCTTGCCGGATACATGCGCAAGAATCGTATGTCCATTTTCCAATTCTACTTTAAACATCGCGTTAGGCAAAGTCTCAACGACTGTTCCTTCGATTTCAATTACATCGTCTTTCGCCATCGACCCAGTCTCCCTTCTGTATACAAGTCAGCCCTCATCTTCAAACAGTAATTGCTGATTGAATAATTGATTTCTATTCATTCACCAGGATTGCATGAGTGACATGTAAAAGACATCTTCCGAGTTCCGCTTCCCGCAATGAGCAGGCTGGGAAAATCCGGTCAAGCCCTTCAGCCTCATGTATCCTCGAGCGCCCGGACTGCTTAGGATGAGTTCCAAACCCGTTACACAGATGCTTCCACGAAACCCATTATACTATTTCCAGTGCTGAATTGCACGATTCAGACCAGGTCTGCGCACATCCCGCACCGGCTTTCATATAATAAGCATCAAGCTTTTGCAGCTCTCGAAAATTCATATCTCCGGTGCTCCTTAAAGCCGCATGGAGGCAACTAACTGCGCCCGGCGCCGGGGATTATCCTCGGTCGCCCTTTAGAAGAGCATCAATGTCAGCAAATACTTTTTGAATGTCCTGCTGTCCATTTATATTTTTCAGCACGCCTTTGTCTCCATAGAAATCAAGAAGCGGCTGTGTTTGTTGCATGTTTACTTCTAAACGCTTTGTGACGGTTTCAGGCTTGTCGTCTTCGCGCTGATAGAGCTCTCCGCCATCCTTGTCGCAAACACCTGCAACTTCAGGTGGATTGAACACGGTATGGTAAGCAGTCCCACAGACTTTGCAAATCCAGCGGCCTGTTAAACGTGCAATCAATTCGTCTTTTTCAACTTGGATATTTACGACATGCTCGATTCCTTTGCCAAGATCAGCAAGAAGAGATTCTAGAGCTTCAGCTTGAGGAACTGTACGCGGAAAGCCGTCTAATAGAAAGCCTCCTGCACAGTCCGGCTCGCTAAGACGCTCACGGACGATACCGATAGTCACTTCATCAGGTACCAAAGCACCTTGATCCATGAACGATTTTGCTTTCAAGCCTAGTTCCGTTCCGCCTTTGATAGCGGCGCGAAACATATCACCTGTAGAAATATGAGGGATGTCGTACTTCTCAACAATTTTGTCTGCTTGAGTGCCTTTGCCGGCCCCAGGCAGACCCATTAATACGATATTCATACGGAGTGCCCCCTCAGACAAGCGGATAAGGAACGCTCTCACGTTCCCACCACAATTATCTTATTTCATAAAGCCTTTATAATGACGTTTCACAAGCTGCGATTCCAATTGTTTCATCGTCTCAAGTGCTACCCCTACTACGATCAATAGGCTGGTACCACCGATTTGTGCTGATTGCGGCAAGCCCGCAACGTTGATGAAGAAAATCGGCAGGACAGAAATGACTGCAAGGAAGATAGCGCCGACGAATGTCAATCGGTAAAGCACACTTGTTAAATAATCCTGTGTATTTTTACCCGGCCGGATTCCCGGGATGTATGCACCTTGCTTTTTCAAGTTATCCGATACGTTTTCAGGATTAACCTGAATGAATGCGTAGAAATACGTAAATGCGATAATCAGAGCGACATAAATGATCATGCCGACAGGCTGAGTATAGTCAAACGTATTTTGCACAGCATCCGTAAACGCATTGGCTCCAAAGAAAGAAGCAATGGTTTGAGGCGTGATGATAAACGCTACTGCAAAGATTACCGGGATAACTCCGGCCGCGTTCACTTTCAAAGGTAAATGCGTTTGCTGCCCACTTGTTGTCTGGCCGCGGCCAGCAACGCGTTTAGCATACTGAATCGGAATTTTGCGCAGCGCCTGCTGAACATAAATCACCAAAACCGTAATGGCAACAACTGCTAATGCAAGCAACGCCATGATGGCGATGTTGATCGGAAGCTGATCTCCAGCTCCTTGGATCTGCTGTGCATATAATTGGTTAATTGCACCTGGTACTGCAGCGACAATCCCTGCGAAGATGATAATCGAAATACCGTTCCCCACACCTTTTGCCGTAATCTGCTCACCAAGCCACAACAGAAACGCCGTACCACCAGTCAAAACAATCGCAATTACAACATAAGTTGAGATTGTGTCGTTTTGAATCAAAGTTCCTCCATACATTTGGTTAAAGCCGTAAGACATACCAATTGCCTGGATGAAGGCAAGAACGATTGTGAAGTAGCGAGTGAATTGAGCAAGTTTCCGTCTTCCGACTTCCCCTTGTTTTGCCCACTCAGCAAATTTCGGTACTACATCCATCTGCAATAACTGCACGATGATCGATGCTGTAATGTATGGCATGATCCCCATCGCTAAAATCGAGAAATTAGCAAGGGCGCCTCCACCGAAAGTATTTAAGAATCCGATCAGACCCATCTGATCAGTAGCTTGCAAAACTGATGCGTCGACATTCGGCACCGGAACAAAAGTTCCGATACGGAAGATGACGAGCATCAATAATGTAAAGATGATTTTATTTCGAATATCAGTCACGCGCATAAAATTTGAGATTGTCTGAAACATTAAAGCACCTCTGCTTGTCCACCGGCAGCTTCTATCGCTTCTTTAGCTGATCCAGAGAATTTGTGAGCTTTAACATTCAGTTTCTTTTCTAGACTACCGTTACCAAGGATCTTGATTCCAGATCTTTCGTTGCTGACAACACCAGATTCAATTAGCAATGCAGGTGTAATTTCTGTGCCTTCATCGAAACGGTTCAATACATCCAAGTTCACGACTGCATAGTCTTTACGGTTGATGTTAGTGAATCCACGTTTTGGCAAACGACGGAATAATGGGTTTTGGCCACCTTCGAATCCAGGACGGACACCGCCGCCTGAACGAGCGTTTTGACCTTTATGACCTTTACCTGCTGTTTTACCAGTACCTGAACCGATACCGCGTCCGATGCGCTTTCTTGAGCTGCGTGAACCTTCTGCTGGTTTTAATTCATGAAGTTTCATTTAGTTGGCACCTCCTTCTATAGAAATCAGGGATTAAACTTCTTTGATAGTAACTAAGTGAGCGACTTTATCAAGCATACCGCGGATAGCAGCATTGTCTTGGTGCTCGACTGTTTGATGCATTTTGCGTAAACCAAGTGACTGGACAGTTTTGCGTTGTGCCGGTTTAGAACCGATCACAGACTTTGTGAGGGTAATTTCTAGTTTAGTAGCCATGTAATTTTCCCTCCTTATCCTAATAGCTCTTCTGTAGTTTTACCGCGAAGTTTTGCAACTTCATCAGCACTTTTCAGTTGAGTCAAACCGTTGATTGTTGCACGCACCATGTTGATTGGTGTGTTAGAGCCAAGAGATTTAGATAAAATATCCTGTACTCCTGCAAGCTCAAGTACCGCACGGACAGGTCCGCCGGCAATAACTCCTGTACCAGGTGAAGCAGGTTTGATAAGGATTTGGCCTGCACCAAAACGTCCTGTTACTAGGTGTGGAGTTGTACCTTTAACCATAGGTACTTCGATCAGGTTTTTCTTCGCATCTTCAATAGCTTTACGGATTGCATCTGGAACTTCTTGTGCTTTACCAGTACCAAAACCGACTTTACCATTTTTGTCGCCTACAACAACTAATGCGGAGAAACGGAAACGACGTCCACCTTTTACAACTTTCGCTACGCGGTTAATCGTAACTACGCGTTCTTCAAGTTCAAGTTTGTTTGGATCAATACGACGCATGAAATGTGTCCCTCCTTCTTTTAAAATTCTAAACCGTTTTCACGTGCTGCTTCTGCTAGAGCTTTGACACGTCCGTGATATAAATAACCACCGCGGTCAAAAACAACCGATTTCAAGCCTTTTTCAGTAGCTTTTTTCGCAATTGTTTCGCCGACTTTAGCTGCTGCTTCAACGTTGCCAGTTACATCTCCTGAAAAATCTTTATCCATTGAAGATGCGCTTGCAAGTGTTACACCATTTGTATCGTCGATCAATTGAGCGTAAATGTATTTATTCGAACGGAATACGTTCAAACGCGGACGTTCTGCTGTACCCGTAATTTTTGAACGTACACGTGCGTGACGTTTTTTACGAGATGCGTTTTTATCGAGTTTCGTAATCACTGAGGTCACTCCTTTCAGCCTGCCTAAGCAGCATTATTTACCTGTTTTACCTTCTTTGCGGCGAACGACTTCACCTTCGTAGCGGATACCTTTGCCTTTATAAGGCTCTGGCGGACGCGTAGCGCGGATGTTTGAAGCTAGAGCTCCAACACGTTCTTTATTGATGCCTTTTACAACGACTTTCGTATTTCCTTGGACTTCAACCTCTACGCCCTCTTCCGGAGTGAATTCAACCGGGTGAGAGTAACCAACGTTAAGAACCAATTTCTTGCCTTGCAGCTGAGCACGGTATCCGACACCCACTAGTTCAAGCGTACGCTCGAATCCTTGTGAAACGCCAGTAACCATGTTTGCTAGCAACGCACGAGTTGTTCCGTGGTTAGTACGGTGGTCTTTAGAGTCAGAAGGACGTGTCAAAGTCAACACGTTATCTTCTAGAGAAATAGTGATATCTTGGTTAAATGCGCGAGTCAACTCGCCTTTAGGACCTTTAACTGTTACTTCGTTCTTGTCGCCAAGAGTGATCGTAACGTCAGCAGGTACCTCGATTGGTTTTTTACCTACACGTGACATTTCTTTGCACCTCCATTCGTTTGTTGCTTATTACCAAACGTATGCTATGATTTCTCCGCCGATTTGTTTCGCGCGGGCTTCTTTATCAGTTACCAAACCTTGTGATGTCGATACTAAAGCGATTCCTAGACCGTTTAGTACGCGTGGCACCTCGTCAGTTTTAGCGTAAACACGTAGTCCTGGTTTTGAAATACGTTTCAATCCAGTAATAACGCGTTCGTTGTTCGATCCGTATTTCAAGAAAATCCGGATCATGCCTTGCTTGTCATCTTCAACATATTCAACGTCACGAACGAAACCTTCACGCTTAAGAATTTCAGCGATGTCTTTTTTCACATTAGAAGCCGGAAGCTCCAATTTTTCGTGACGAACCATATTCGCATTACGAATGCGTGTCAGCATATCTGCAATCGGATCAGTCATTGTCATTACATTTACCTCCTTCCCAAATTAGGGGATTACCAGCTGGCTTTTTTAACGCCAGGAATTTGTCCCACATATGCAAGTTCACGGAAACAAATACGGCAAAGTTTAAATTTGCGTATTACAGAATGCGGACGTCCGCATCGTTCACAGCGTGTGTACTCTTGTACCTTAAACTTTGGCGTGCGTTTTTGTTTTGCGATCATAGATTTTTTAGCCACGTTTACGCCTCCCTCACGTTTACTTTTGGAACGGCATTCCGAATTGTGTCAATAACTCACGAGCTTCTTCATCAGAGTTCGCAGTTGTTACAATTACGATGTCCATCCCGCGTACTTTCGAAACTTTATCATAATCGATTTCAGGGAAGATCAATTGTTCTTTCACACCAAGTGTGTAGTTGCCGCGGCCGTCGAATGATTTATTCGAAACACCACGGAAGTCACGAACACGTGGAAGTGAGATAGCAATCAATTTATCCAGGAAGTCATACATACGCTCTCCGCGCAGTGTAACTTTACATCCGATTGGCATACCTTCACGAAGACGGAAGCCAGCGATAGATTTCTTAGCTTTAGTGATCACTGGTTTTTGACCAGCGATTGTCTGCAATTCTTCAACAGCTGAATCAAGTGATTTAGTGTTTTGCACTGCTTCGCCGACACCCATGTTGATAACGATTTTATCAACTTTTGGAGCCTGCATGACTGATTTATATTCAAACTTGCTGACTAGAGCAGGAGTGATTTCATTCACATATTTTTCTTTTAGGCGGTTCATGTGTGTACCTCCCTTCATTCAAGAGTTTTAGTTGTCTAATTTTTCACCGGATTTTTTTGCAACACGAACTTTTTTACCATCTTCAACCTTGTATCCAACACGAGTCGGCTCGCCTGATTTAGGGTCAAGCAACATTACGTTTGAAACGTGGATAGCTGCTTCCTGGCTGACAATTCCGCCTTGCGGGCTTGCCTGGTTCGGTTTTGTGTGTTTTTTGACGATATTGATACCTTCAACAACCACACGGTCTTTTTTAGGTAAAGCAGTCAAAACAACGCCTGTTTTGCCTTTGTCTTTGCCTGAAATTACCTTAACTTTATCACCTTTTTTAACATGCATTCTGTCGCACCTCCTTGGTATAACACATTGATTTATTAAAGAACTTCAGGAGCAAGTGAAACGATTTTCATGAAGTTGTTGTCACGTAGTTCACGTGCAACAGGTCCGAAAATACGAGTTCCGCGTGGACCTTTGTCGTCACGGATAATGACGCATGCATTTTCATCAAATTTGATGTAAGTACCGTCTTTACGACGAGCCCCGCTTTTCGTGCGAACGATAACAGCCTTAACGACTTCACCCTTCTTAACAACGCCACCTGGTGTTGCTTTTTTCACGGTACAAACGATTACGTCACCGATGTTTGCAGTCTTGCGACCAGAACCACCAAGTACTTTAATCGCTAGTACTTCACGAGCACCCGAGTTGTCTGCAACTTTTAAACGACTTTCCTGTTGGATCACTTAGGTAACCTCCCTCCGGAATTTCTTAAGTTCCGAAATTATTTAAATTAAATGATAACCGCTTTTTCTACTACTTCTACTAAACGGAAGCGTTTTGTAGCTGATAGCGGGCGAGTTTCCATGATGCGAACGATATCGCCAATTTTAGCTTCGTTTTGCTCATCATGAGCTTTATATTTCTTCGAGTATTTTACACGTTTGCCGTAAAATGCATGCTTCTTTTGAGTTTCAACCATTACTGTAACGGTTTTGTCCATTTTGTCAGACACAACACGGCCTGTGTATACTTTGCGTTGATTACGCTCAGTCATACTAGCAAACCTCCTCTCGATTTATCAGTTGTTTCCACTGAGTACTCTTTCGTGAATCACAGTTTTCATACGGGCAATCGCTTTACGTACTTCGCGGATGCGAGCAGTATTTTCTAATTGACCAGTAGCCAATTGGAAGCGAAGGTTGAAAAGCTCTTCTTTCAGTGATTTCACTTTTTGTTCGATTTCAGCAGTGGTTAGGTCACGGATTTCATTAGCTTTCATTCGATTCACCACCAATTTCTTCACGTTTTACGAACTTGGTTTTAACCGGAAGTTTGTGAGATGCAAGGCGCAATGCTTCGCGTGCCACTTCTTCAGATACTCCAGCAAGTTCAAACATTATTTTACCAGTTTTTACTACGGCTACCCAGCCTTCAGGTGAACCTTTACCAGAACCCATACGAACCTCAAGAGGCTTTTTCGTATATGGCTTATGCGGGAAAATTTTGATCCATACTTTACCGCCACGTTTCATGTAACGAGTCATGGAAATACGTGCAGCTTCGATTTGGCGGTTAGTGATCCAAGATGATTCCAATGCTTGAAGACCGTATTCGCCGAATGCGATTTCTTTGCCGCCTTTAGCTTCACCGCGCATCTTGCCTCGGTGCTCACGACGATATTTAACGCGTTTAGGCAATAACATATTATTTGCCTCCTTCCTCAGATTTCTTCTTAGTTGGAAGGACTTCACCGCGGTAGATCCATACTTTTACGCCAAGTTTGCCGTAAGTTGTGTCAGCTTCAGCATGTGCATAATCGATGTCAGCACGAAGCGTATGGAGCGGAACAGTACCTTCACTGTAGTGTTCAGCACGCGCAATGTCAGCGCCGCCTAGACGTCCAGATACTTGAGTTTTGATCCCTTTAGCGCCAGAACGCATAGTGCGCTGGATTGCCTGTTTTTGTGCACGGCGGAAAGACACACGGTTTTCCAATTGACGTGCAACACTTTCAGCAACTAGTCTCGCATCAAGGTCAGCTCGTTTGATTTCAATGATGTTGATGTGTACACGCTTGCCAGTCATTGCATTAAGCTGCTTGCGAAGTACTTCTACTTCAGAACCACCTTTACCAATTACCATTCCTGGTTTCGCAGTGTGAATTGTTACATTTACACGGTTTGCAGCGCGTTCAATTTCGATTTTGGAAACTGAAGCTTCTTTCAAACGTGCTTCGATATATTCACGGATCTTAATATCTTCGTGAAGAAGTGTCGCATAGTCTTTCTCAGCGTACCATTTTGACTCCCAGTCACGAATGATTCCGATACGCATACCTATTGGATGTATTTTTTGTCCCACGAATTATCCCTCCTTCTTCTCAGATACCACTAATGTGATGTGGCTTGTACGTTTATTAATTGCGCTTGCGCGTCCCATTGCTCTTGGACGGAAACGTTTCAATGTTGGACCTTCGTCAACGAATACTTCACTGACAACCAAGTTGTTCAGATCCATTTCGTAGTTGTGTTCAGCGTTTGCAGCTGCAGATTTCAACAACTTCTCAACAACAATAGATGCTGCTTTCGGAGTGTGATTCAAAATTGCAACGGCTTCGCCAATTTGCTTGCCTCGGATTAAATCTACTACTAAACGGACTTTACGAGGAGCAATACGTACTGTTCTAGCGACAGCTTTTGCTTGCATGGGGAAATCCTCCTCTCAATTAACGTCTTGTTTTCTTGTCGTCTGCACCATGACTAGCGTATTTGCGTGTTGGAGCAAATTCTCCTAGTTTATGGCCGACCATGTCTTCAGTCACGTAAACAGGAATGTGTTTATGACCATCGTATACTGCGATTGTTTGTCCGATGAATGTCGGGAAAATTGTAGAACGGCGAGACCAAGTTTTGATCACTTGTTTTTTCTCAGAGTCCTTTTGTGCTTCAACTTTTTTCATAAGATGATCATCAGCAAAAGGTCCTTTTTTCAAGCTGCGGCCCATTTGGGATCCTCCCTTCGTGATTGCACCACGGTTCTTATCGAGAACCGCAGCGAAATCAAATTATTTTTTACGACGACGAACGATAAACTTATCGGATTTATTCGTTTTCTTACGAGTTTTGTATCCAAGAGTCGGTTTGCCCCATGGAGACATCGGTGATTTACGTCCGATTGGCGAACGTCCTTCACCACCACCGTGTGGGTGATCGTTAGGGTTCATTACAGATCCGCGGACAGTTGGGCGATTGCCTTTCCAACGGTTACGTCCTGCTTTACCAATGTTAATCAATTCGTGCTGTTCATTTCCTACTGCGCCGATTGTAGCGCGGCAAGTAGCAAGGATCATACGAACTTCGCCTGATTGCAAACGAACTGTTACGTATTTGCCTTCTTTACCAAGAACCTGAGCTGAAGTACCAGCAGAACGAACTAGTTGTCCGCCAGCGCCTGGCTTCATTTCAATGTTATGGATTGTAGAACCCATTGGGATGTTTGACAACGGCAAAGCGTTACCTGCTTTGATGTCGGCAGTTTCGCCTGACATGATTTGCGTTCCAACGCCTACTCCTTTAGGAGCAAGGATGTAACGTTTTTCTCCGTCAGCATAGTGAATCAATGCGATGTTCGCAGAACGGTTAGGATCGTACTCGATTGTAGCAACGCGTCCTGGAATGCCATCTTTGTTACGTTTGAAATCGATGACACGGTATTGACGTTTATGTCCACCACCGTGGTGGCGTACAGTAATTTTACCTTGGTTGTTACGGCCGCCTTTACGCTTAACTGGTGCTAAGAGTGATTTCTCAGGCTTGTTCGTTGTGATTTCTTCGAAATCCGAACTCGTCATGTTACGACGACCGTTGGATGTAGGTTTATACTTTCTAATTCCCACGTTGTTTCCCTCCTTCTTTAGTTAGTTCCTATCAGAACTTTAGAGAATTAAATCTCGAACAATTCGATTTCTTTTGAGTCAGCAGTCAATTTAACAATCGCTTTGCGGCGCTTGTTAGTGTAGCCTGCGTGTTTGCCCATGCGCTTGAATTTACCTTTGTAGTTCATGATGTTGACTTTCTCAACTTTCACGCCAAAGATTTCTTGAACCGCTTGTTTAACTTGTGTTTTGTTTGCGCGAGTGTCCACTTCGAAAGTGTACTTCTTATCTGCCATTACTTCAGAAGAACGCTCAGTAATGACCGGACGCTTTAGAATATCACGTGCTTCCATTAACTAAGCACCTCCTCAATTTTTTCGATTGCAGCTTTCGTCATTACAACTTTGTCATGTCCTAGAAGATCAAGGACGTTGATGCCAGTTGCAGAGATTACTGTCATACCTTGGATGTTGCGAGCAGACAATGCTAAGTTTTCGTTAACATCCTCTGTTACGAACAATGCTTTTTTGCCCAATGACAAGTCGTTCTTCAATTGAAGGAAAGACTTTGTTTTTGGAGCGTCAAAAGTTAATCCTTCAAGTACCATCAGGTTTTCGTTTGCTACTGCTGATGACAAAGCAGAACGCATCGCTAAACGACGTACTTTCTTAGGCAATTTATAGCTGTAGCTGCGTGGTGTTGGTCCGAAGACAATCCCACCTCCACGCCATTGTGGTGAACGGATCGAACCTTGACGGGCACGTCCAGTCCCTTTTTGGCGCCATGGCTTTTTACCGCCGCCGGCTACTTCAGAACGGTTTTTTACTTTATGGTTACCTTGACGAAGTGAAGCGCGTTGAGCGATTACAGCGTCAAATAGTACTGATTCATTTGGTTCGATACCGAAAACGTAATCGTTCAACTCGATATCCCCAACTTGTGAACCTGTTTGATTTAATAAAGCTACTTTAGGCATTCCTGTTTCCTCCTTTCTTCAAAAAATAATTATTTAGCTTTGATTGCTGATTTAACGCGAATCAATGCTTTGCGAGATCCAGGAACATTACCTTTAATAAGAAGCAAGTTACGCTCAGCGTCAACTTTCACGATGTGAAGGTTCTGAATCGTAATTGTGTTGCCACCCATTTGACCAGGTAATTTCTTCTGTTTGAATACACGGTTAGGAGCAACCGGACCCATTGAACCAGGACGACGGTGGTAGCGTGAACCGTGACTCATTGGTCCGCGTGATTGTCCGTGGCGTTTAATAACACCCTGGAAACCTTTACCTTTCGTTGTTCCTGTTACATCTACTACATCGCCTTCTGCGAATACATCAACTTTGACTTCCTGACCAATCTCGTAATCAGCTAAGTTTACATTGCGAAGTTCGCGAATGAAGCGCTTAGGAGCAGTGTTAGCTTTTGCGACGTGTCCTTTAGAAGGTTTGTTTGAAAGCTTTTCGCGCTTGTCTTCAAAACCTAGTTGGACTGCTTCATAGCCGTCAACCTCAACTGTTTTTTTCTGAAGCACTACGTTTGGAGCAGCTTCAATTACAGTTACAGGGATTAAATCACCGTTCTCAGCAAAAACTTGCGTCATACCGATTTTTCTACCTAAGATTCCTTTGGTCATTTGTCACACCTCCTGCAAATTTTTGTGTTTTCTATTTCGTTTACCGATTAAAGTTTAATTTCAATGTCAACGCCAGATGGTAAATCCAATTTCATCAATGCATCTACAGTTTGTGGTGTAGGATTGACGATATCGATCAAACGTTTATGTGTGCGCATTTCAAATTGCTCACGAGAATCTTTGTAGATATGGACTGAACGCAGGATCGTGTATACAGACTTTTCAGTCGGCAACGGGATCGGCCCCGAAACACTGGCACCTGAACGTTTTGCAGTTTCCACGATTTTCTCAGCAGACTGATCAAGAATTCTGTGATCATATGCTTTTAAACGGATACGAATTTTCTGTTTTGCCATTATTTTCCCTCCTTTTCGCCTATTTTTGATAGACATTCTCCACGAAAATTTTCCAATCACTCGCCATGGCAAAGCGGCCGGGTGTATCGGTAACCTCTCGCTTCATCGCAGTCAAAGACCAACATTCACCATTATACAAAATAAAAAAGAACTTCGCAAGTGTTTCCACGAAATTCTTTTCAATTCGCTTTTATTAGTATAGCAGGATTTTCTTGAGATTCAACCTATACGCTAATAGTCCGAACATTCTTTGCTTAACCCAGCAGCATAACGGCGATCCAGCCGAAAATGATGAGCGGAATATTGTAATGGATGAAGGTCGGCACAACTGTATCCCAGATGTGGTTATGCTGGCCGTCCACGTTCAGTCCGGCTGTCGGTCCAAGCGTCGAATCGGAAGCTGGCGAGCCCGCATCACCCAGCGCACCGGCTGTACCGATCAGCGCAATGATTGCGATAGTGGAAAATCCGAATTCCACACTCAGCGGAACGAAGATTGCCGCGATGATCGGTATGGTCGCGAATGATGAACCGATGCCCATCGTCACAAACAATCCGACAACCAGCATCATCAGTGCAGCCAAACCTCTGTTACCCGCAAATATATCCGATACGCTGCCGACGAGCGGTTCCACTGCTCCGGTCGCCTTGATGACTTCAGCAAATCCGTTCGCCGTGATCATGACGAATCCGATAAACGCCATCATGCGCATCCCTTCGGTCAGGACATCGTCCGCTTCCTTCCACTTCATCGCGCCAAAAACATACAGCACGATAATTCCGGCAAGCGCTCCGACGATCATCGAATCCGTTTCAATCTGCGCATACAGCGCTGCGCCCAAAGCGATGATTGTAACAATGATATCCTTGATGGACGCCTTTTTAAACCGGGTTTCTTCTATAGAAGAAGTTTCACGGTAGTCACGCGGTTTGCGGTAAGAGATGAAGACAGCAATTGCCAGCCCAGCAGCGAGTCCTGCGACCGGCAGCGCCATCGCTCTCGGTATATCCGCCATATCAATCTCCAGTCCCGCAAGCGCCATTTGGTTTGCCAGGATCTCATGAAAGATTAATCCAAATCCGTACGGCAGTAAAATGTAGGGCGCAGTTAATCCGAATGTCAGGACCGCAGCTATCAGCCGGCGGTCAATCCGCAATTCATTCAATATATGAAGAATTGGCGGAACCAATAACGGAATGAATGCGATATGGATCGGTATCAGGTTCTGCGAGAAAATCGCTATGGATAAAAGCGCCAGCACAATCAACGCTTTCGCCAAACCTTTTCTGCTTGCCTGGCCATCTTTATTCACTATCTTCAATACGCCTTGCACAAGAAGCTCGGGAATCCCCGTCCGGGAAATTGCTACCGCGAACCCTCCAAGCATCGCGTAACTCAGAGCTATTTCAGCTCCTTCCCCAAGCCCTGAAGTAAAGGCCCCTATGGTATCCACGAATGGAAGACCACCGCTCAGCCCTCCGGCAAGCGCACCTATAAGCAGCGCAAATACAACATTCACCCTCAACAGGCTTAATATCAACATGACCAGCACGGCCACTATAACAGCATTCATAATAAAAACTCCTTTAGTTTGCTAAAGCATTAAAGCACAACAATTAAAATATCAAATCAGCTTTAACTTGTCAAACGACTGGTCCCGCTTAGTATGAATGTCGATCTTTTTATATGTATCTTCTTACTATAAATATAAAAGAAAAAACTCCCTGCCTCATTAAGAGACAGGGAGTTTTGCACTTAGCAGATATTACTTCTGGATAGAAGCTACAACGCCAGCGCCTACAGTACGTCCACCCTCACGGATAGAGAACTTAGTTCCTTCTTCAAGTGCGATTGGAGAGATTAGCTCAACATTCATTTCGATGTTGTCGCCAGGCATAACCATTTCTACACCTTCAGGAAGGTTACAAACACCAGTTACATCAGTTGTACGGAAGTAGAACTGTGGACGGTAGTTTGTGAAGAATGGAGTGTGACGTCCACCCTCTTCTTTTGAAAGAACATAAACTTCAGCTTTGAAGTTTGTGTGTGGAGTGATTGTGCCTGGTTTAGCCAATACTTGTCCACGTTGTACATCGTCACGAGAGATCCCGCGAAGAAGTGCACCGATGTTATCGCCAGCTTCAGCGTAGTCTAGCAATTTACGGAACATTTCAACACCAGTGATTGTTGTAGCTTTCGGCTCTTCAGTAAGACCGATGATGTCTACAGAGTCACCAACTTTGATTTGTCCACGCTCAACACGGCCAGTTGCAACAGTACCACGGCCAGTGATTGAGAATACGTCCTCAACTGGCATCATGAATGGTTTGTCAGTGTCACGTGTTGGAGTTGGGATGTACTCATCAACTGCGTTCATCAATTCCATGATTTTTTCTTCGTATTCTGCATCTCCTTCAAGAGCTTTAAGAGCAGAACCTTTGATGACAGGAATGTCATCGCCAGGGAAGTCATATTCAGATAGAAGATCGCGAACTTCCATTTCAACTAGTTCAAGAAGCTCTTCGTCGTCTACCATGTCGCATTTGTTCATGAATACTACAAGGTAAGGTACACCTACTTGACGTGAAAGAAGGATGTGCTCACGAGTTTGTGGCATTGGGCCGTCAGCAGCAGATACTACCAAGATCCCGCCGTCCATTTGTGCAGCACCAGTGATCATGTTTTTAACATAGTCAGCGTGTCCTGGGCAGTCAACGTGCGCGTAGTGGCGAGTTGCAGTTTCATACTCAACGTGAGAAGTGTTGATTGTGATTCCGCGTTCTTTTTCTTCAGGTGCGTTGTCGATTTGGTCGTAAGAACGAGCTTCCCCGCCTGACGCTTTAGCAAGTACTGTAGCGATTGCTGCAGTCAAAGTTGTTTTACCATGGTCAACGTGACCAATTGTACCAATATTAGCGTGTGTTTTTGAACGGTCAAATTTAGCTTTACCCATTAGAAAAATCCTCCTCATAATTTAAGTTAATTTTGTTTACTTGATGTGCCGGAATGATAGGGCCCTATCATTCCCGGCATACAAGATATTTATACTTGATTAAAGATCAAAATTCAATTATTGACCTTTATTTTTTTTGATGATGTCTTCAGAAAGTGATTTCGGCACTTCTTCATAATGATCGAAGTGCATTGAGAATACACCACGGCCTTGCGTGTTAGAACGCAATGAAGTTGCATATCCGAACATTTCAGCAAGTGGAACCATTGCACGGACAACTTGTGCGTTACCGCGAGCGTCCATACCTTCTACGCGTCCGCGGCGTGACGTGATGTCACCCATGATATCTCCAAGGTATTCCTCAGGGATAACAACTTCAACGCGCATGATAGGCTCAAGGATTACCGGGTTAACTTTAGAGATAGCGTTTTTAAGTGCCATTGACGCAGCAACTTTAAATGCCATTTCGTTGGAGTCAACATCATGGTAAGATCCGTCGAACAATTTAGCTTTGATGTCGATCAAAGGATATCCGGCGATAACACCGTTGTCTAGTGAGTCACGAAGACCCGCTTCGACAGCTGGGATGTATTCACGTGGAACAACACCACCAACGATAGCATTTTCAAACTCAAAACCTGCTCCTTCTTCGTTTGGAGCGAATTCGATCCAAACGTGTCCAAATTGTCCACGACCACCAGATTGGCGTACGAACTTACCTTCAACTTTAGCTGACTGACGGAATGTCTCGCGGTAAGATACCTGAGGCGCCCCTACGTTAGCTTCTACGTTGAATTCACGTTTCATACGGTCAACCAGGATATCAAGGTGAAGTTCACCCATACCCGCGATGATCGTTTGGCCAGTTTCCTGGTCAGTGTGTGCGCGGAAAGTAGGATCTTCTTCTTGCAATTTAGCAAGGGCTTGACCCATTTTGTCTTGGTCCGCTTTAGATTTCGGTTCCACAGAAAGTGAAATAACCGGTTCTGGGAATACCATACGCTCAAGGATTACTTGCTGCTTCTCGTCACTTAAAGTATCACCAGTTGATGTATCTTTAAGGCCGATAGCCGCTGCGATATCACCGCAGTAAACTTCAGCGATCTCTTCACGGGAGTTGGCGTGCATCTGCAGAATACGTCCTACGCGCTCACGCTTTCCTTTAGAAGAGTTTTGTACGTAAGAACCTGATTTAAGTGTTCCAGAATACACACGGAAGAAAGTAAGCTTCCCTACGTATGGATCTGTCATAACTTTAAACGCCAATGCTGAGAACGGTTCGTTTTCATCTGGTCTGCGCAATACTTCTTCGTCAGAATCCGGAAGAACACCAGTCATTGGAGGTACATCAAGTGGTGATGGCAGGTAATCAATTACCGCATCAAGCATTAATTGAACACCTTTGTTTTTAAATGCAGTACCACAAACTACAGGGTAGAACTCAACATCCAACGTTCCTTTACGGATTGCTGCTTTAAGTTCGTCTACTGTAATCTCTTCGCCACCAAGGTATTTTTCCATCAAGTTTTCATCAAGCTCAGCAACAGCTTCCACTAGTTTAGTGTGCCATTCTTCAGCAAGCTCTTTATAATCTTCTGGAATGTCCCCATCAGTGATTTCAGTTCCAAGGTCGTTAGCGTAGAAGCGAGCGTTCATTTCAACAAGATCAATGATCCCTGAAAATTCATCTTCTGCGCCAATCGGCAATTGGATCGGGTGCGCATTAGCCTGCAGACGCTCATGAAGAGTGTTTACAGAATAAAGGAAATCCGCACCGATTTTATCCATTTTGTTAACGAATACAACACGTGGTACACCATATGTTGTAGCTTGACGCCAAACAGTTTCAGTTTGGGGCTCAACACCAGATTGAGCATCAAGAACTGTAACAGCACCATCAAGTACGCGCAGTGAACGTTCAACTTCAACAGTGAAGTCTACGTGTCCAGGAGTATCGATGATGTTTACGCGGTGCTCTTTCCATGAAGCTGTTGTTGCAGCAGAAGTGATCGTGATTCCACGCTCTTGCTCTTGCTCCATCCAGTCCATTTGAGAAGCACCTTCATGCGTTTCGCCGATTTTATGGATCCGGCCTGTGTAATATAAAATACGCTCCGTAGTAGTCGTTTTACCGGCATCGATGTGGGCCATGATTCCGATATTACGTGTTTTGTCTAAGGAGAACTCTCTAGGCATGTTGTTCTTCTCCTTCCATCTCGGATTAAGATTTTAAAATCTTGTAAGATCTTACCAGCGATAATGAGCGAATGCTTTGTTCGCTTCCGCCATTTTGTGAATATCTTCACGTTTCTTAACTGCTGAACCAGTATTGTTGGCAGCATCCATGATTTCATTAGCCAAACGCTCTTCCATTGTTTTCTCTCCACGAAGACGTGAATAGTTTACAAGGTAGCGAAGGCCTAAAGTTGTACGGCGTTCAGGACGAACTTCAACCGGTACTTGGTAGTTGGCACCACCAACACGGCGAGCGCGTACTTCAAGAACTGGCATTACATTAGCCAATGCTTGTTCGTATACTTCAATCGGATCTTTACCGCTGCGTTCTTTAACTAGTTCGAACGCTCCGTATAGGATCTTTTGTGAAGTACCTCTTTTTCCGTCAACCATCATTTTATTAATTAAGCGTGTCACCAATTTGGAATTATAAATTGGATCTGGCAACACGTCACGTTTAGCTACAGGACCTTTACGAGGCATGTATGTTCCTCCTTTCAACGAAGATTATTCGTTAATTTAATTGATTATTTTTTTTCTTTAGGGCGTTTAGTTCCGTATTTAGAACGTCCTTGCATACGGCCGTTTACTCCAGCAGTATCAAGTGCTCCACGTACGATATGGTAACGCACACCAGGTAAATCTTTTACGCGTCCGCCGCGAAGAAGAACTACACTGTGCTCTTGAAGGTTGTGGCCTTCTCCAGGGATGTATGCATTGACCTCGATTTGGTTAGTCAAACGTACACGCGCATATTTACGCAATGCGGAGTTTGGTTTTTTCGGTGTCATTGTACCAACACGAGTACAAACTCCACGTTTCTGAGGTGAGCTTACGTTAGTCTGAGACTTTTTAAAGCTGTTATACCCTTTGTTCAACGCTGGTGAGTCTGATTTAGAGCTTTTTGGTTTACGAGGCTTGTTAACTAATTGGTTAATTGTAGGCATCGATTTTTTCCTCCTCTCAAAAGGTGTTCTAATACCACATATCCAGGTGGTTCATTTTTGGGTAAAAAACAAAGTCTTTGTGTTTTCTACACAAAAACTGGTATCCAGTAATTGCTTCAGCAGCTGCAGAGGATAACTTCCTGCTTAGCCAAGCTTTGATCTTGGGTGAATCCGTTTGACCTGACCTTATCATAGATGTCCGGACGATCTGATGGGTCATCCAATCGTTTCACTTATATATTCTTGGACAATGCCACTTTAAACGCTATTACTGTTGCTTAGTACCGAAGATAATTCGCGTTTCCTTCCACTTTCCAAAGTATTTTCATACCAATAAAATGAAAGATCGCTAATCATCAACCTTCAACATAATATCACCCTGTGAATATCATGTCAACTACATTCATAAAAAATCCCGGGGAGTTGTTTAGCACTCCCCGAAATCTGTCTGCTTTACTTACGATTCAGAACCGACGATTTCTTCCGCGGGCGCTTTTTCGCTTTGAGCAATTTTAATCTGGCGGTAACGCTGCATTCCAGTACCAGCTGGAACAAGTTTACCGATGATGACATTTTCTTTCAAGCCGAGTAACTCATCGCGTTTCCCTTTGATTGCGGCATCCGTTAAGACGCGCGTTGTTTCCTGGAACGATGCAGCTGAAAGGAATGATTCTGTTTCAAGTGAAGCTTTAGTGATCCCGAGGATGACCGGACGGCTGGTTGCCGGAAGGTTCCCTTCAAGAACAGCTTTTACATTCGCTTCTGTGAATTGATGGATATCCAACAGTGAACCTGGCAGCAATTCTGTATCACCGGCTTCAATGACACGGACTTTACGGAACATCTGGCGAACCATGACTTCCACGTGTTTATCGCCGATTTCTACACCCTGCATACGGTAAACTTTTTGAACTTCCTTCAATAGATACACTTGAACAGCTTGCACATCTTTAACTTGCAACAATTGTTTCGGATCGATCGAACCGTCTGTCAATACCTGGCCGCGAACGATGACATCATCCGCCTGCACTTTAAGTCGCGCATTATATGGAGCCAAGTATTTACGGGTTTCAACGTCACCTTGAATCGTGATTTCTTTTTGGCCTTCGCGAATTTCATCAATTTCAGTAACCGTACCTGTAATTTCAGAAATCACTGCCTGGCCTTTCGGATTTCTTGATTCGAAAATTTCCTGGATACGCGGAAGACCTTGCGTGATATCGTCTCCTGCTACACCGCCTGTGTGGAATGTACGCATCGTAAGCTGCGTTCCTGGTTCCCCGATTGACTGAGCTGCAATAATACCAACTGCTTCGCCCACTTCAACTTCGTCACCAGTCGCAAGGTTCGTACCGTAACATTTTTTGCAGACGCCGTGTTTCGTATTACAAGTGAATGCTGAACGGATTGTCACTTCTTTGATGCCCGCTTCGACAATGAGGCGAGTCAAATCTTGTGTGATCAATTCATCTTTCGCGACAATCACTTCTTTTGTTTCAGGATGGCGAATTGTTTTCTTAGCGTGGCGTCCAACGATACGCTCTTCCAACTCTTCGATTACTTCCGTTCCTTCCATCAACGCTCCAACCAACAAGCCGCGGTCAGTGCCACAGTCATTTTCACGGACAATCGCATCTTGCGCAACGTCTACGAGACGACGGGTCAAGTAACCTGAATCGGCAGTTTTCAGTGCTGTATCGGCAAGACCTTTACGCGCACCGTGAGTTGAGATGAAGTATTCCAATACCGTTAAACCTTCACGGAATGAAGATTTGATCGGTAATTCAATGATGCGTCCTGCCGGGTTGGCCATGAGTCCGCGCATACCAGCTAATTGGGTAAAGTTGGATGCGTTACCACGGGCACCGGAGTCACTCATCATAAAGATCGGGTTCATATTGTCGAGGGAAGCCATCAATTTTTCCTGGATAACATCTTTTGCGCTGCTCCAGAAAGAAATGACGCGTGCATAGCGTTCCTCTTCAGTGATCAAACCGCGACGGAATTGTTTCATGACTTTATCTACATTATCTTGAGCTTCAATAAGAATTTCACCTTTATCCGGAAGAACGACGATATCAGAAATACCTACCGTAATACCAGCTTGAGTGGAATATTTGAATCCAAGGCTCTTCATGCGGTCAAGCATTCTTGAAGTTTCCGTAATATGGAAACGTTTGAACACTTCTGCAATGATTTCACCAAGAATTTTCTTCTTGAATGGCGTTACAAGTTCAGCCTCTTCAATGTGCTTCCGAATATCTGTCGTTGTAGGGACAAAGTATTTGGCTGGCGTTTCAACTTGCAAATTATAATCTGTCGGTTCATTGATGTAAGGGAACGACTTCGGCAGAATTTCATTGAAAATGATCTTGCCGACAGTTGTCAGCAACAACATTTTGTTTTGTTCAGCTGTGAAAGTCGGGTTGTTTACAGAAGCTGCCTTGATTGCAATACGAGTATGCAAATGAACATGGCCAGTCTGATAAGCCACTAAAACTTCTTCAGGTCCAGAGAACGTAGCTCCTTCACCGGTTGCGCCTTTGCGCTCCAACGTAAGGTAATAGTTCCCCAAAACCATATCCTGTGAAGGAGTAACAACTGGTTTTCCGTCTTTCGGGTTCAAAATGTTCTGAGCTGCCAGCATCAACAATCTTGCTTCAGCTTGAGCTTCAGATGAAAGCGGAACGTGGACAGCCATTTGGTCACCATCAAAATCGGCGTTGTATGCTGTACATACCAATGGGTGAAGGCGAATTGCCTTACCTTCGACCAATGTCGGTTCGAAAGCCTGGATACCTAGTCTGTGAAGTGTCGGTGCGCGGTTCAATAGAACCGGATGCTCCTTGATGACATCTTCCAGTACATCCCAAACTTCAGAATGAAGACGTTCGATTTTGCGTTTTGCGCTCTTAATATTATGGGCAAGTCCGCGTTCAACAAGCTCTTTCATAACGAAAGGCTTGAACAACTCGATCGCCATTCCTTTCGGCAAACCACATTGATACATTTTCAAGTTCGGTCCGACAACAATAACGGAACGGCCTGAATAATCGACACGTTTACCAAGAAGGTTTTGACGGAAACGGCCTTGTTTCCCTTTAAGCATATGAGAAAGAGATTTCAATGGACGGTTACCCGGTCCTGTAACAGGACGGCCGCGTCGGCCATTATCGATCAGCGCATCTACAGCTTCCTGAAGCATGCGTTTCTCGTTTTGAACAATGATGCTTGGCGCGCCCAAATCCAACAGGCGTTTCAAACGGTTGTTCCGGTTGATTACACGACGGTAAAGATCGTTCAAATCAGAAGTAGCGAAACGGCCGCCATCCAATTGAACCATCGGACGAAGCTCCGGCGGAATTACAGGCAGAACGTCAAGAATCATCCAATCCGGGTTATTGCCTGAATTACGGAACGATTCCACAACTTCAAGGCGTTTGATCGCACGTGTGCGGCGTTGTCCTTGAGCAGTTTTCAACTCTTCTTTCAATGAATCCGTTTCGCGCTCAAGATCGATTTCCTGAAGAAGTCGCTTGATCGCTTCGGCTCCCATTGCAGCCTGGAATTTCTTACCGAATTTATCACGGTAAGCGCGGTATTCTTTTTCAGACAGCAATTGTTTCTTTTCAAGCGGTGTATCCGCAGGATCGATAACAACATATGAAGCGAAGTAAATAACTTCTTCCAATGAGCGCGGTGACATATCAAGGATAAGTCCCATGCGGCTCGGAATGCCTTTGAAATACCAGATATGTGAAACTGGTGCAGCTAATTCGATATGTCCCATGCGTTCACGGCGAACTTTCGAACGTGTGACTTCTACGCCACAGCGGTCACAGACAACACCTTTATAACGAACGCGTTTGTATTTTCCGCAATGGCATTCCCAGTCTTTTGTAGGACCGAAAATACGTTCACAGAACAAACCGTCTTTTTCCGGTTTTAATGTACGGTAGTTAATTGTTTCTGGCTTTTTGACTTCTCCATAAGACCATGAGCGAATTTTATCGGGTGAAGCTAATCCGATTTTCATGTACTCAAAATTGTTCACATCTATCAAGGAGCCTACCTCCCTTTTGTCTCGAGTTTCTATACGGCTCTTCCTCGTTAATGACCAAGTGAATGGAATTCGGGCAGCGCGTGACTGCCCTATTCCAATTAATTATCAATCAACTGTTCCAATCGGTGTTTCCTGATCTGCAATCGGCAGGATATTCAACGAATCAGCTGGTTGAAGATCTTCCTCTTCATCCAAATCGCGCAATTCGATTTCCTCATCGTCGATTGTCAGCATTTTAACATCCATACCAAGACTTTGAAGTTCTTTTATCAATACTTTGAATGATTCCGGCACACTAGGCTCCGGAACACTTTCGCCTTTGACAATTGCTTCATACGTTTTAACACGTCCGACTACATCATCCGACTTGACAGTCAAGATTTCCTGCAGCGTATGTGCCGCACCGTATGCTTCAAGCGCCCAAACTTCCATCTCACCGAAACGCTGTCCGCCGAATTGTGCTTTACCACCAAGCGGCTGCTGGGTAACGAGTGAGTACGGTCCAGTTGAACGGGCATGGAGCTTATCGTCAACCATGTGCGCCAGTTTGATCATATACATGATTCCGACAGATACACGGTTATCGAAGGCTTCACCTGAACGGCCATCATAAAGGATGGTTTTTCCGTCTCTCGGCATGCCTGCTTCTTCCATTGTTTCCAGAACATCTTCTTCATTCGCTCCATCAAATACCGATGAAGCCATATGAATGCCAAGTGAACGGGAAGCCATTCCCAAATGAAGTTCCAATACTTGCCCGATATTCATACGGGAAGGAACGCCAAGCGGGTTCAACATGATATCGACAGGAGTTCCGTCCGGCATGAACGGCATATCTTCTTCCGGAAGGATCCGGGAGATAACCCCTTTGTTACCGTGGCGTCCGGCCATCTTATCACCGACAGAAATTTTACGTTTCTGTACGATATAAGCGCGGACCAATTGGTTGACGCCCGGCGGCAGCTCATCGCCGTCTTCACGGTTGAAGATTTTAACATCCAATACAATACCGCCGGCGCCATGTGGCACCCGTAGTGATGTATCACGGACTTCACGGGCTTTTTCACCGAAAATGGCGTGAAGCAAGCGCTCTTCCGCAGTCAATTCCGTTACGCCTTTAGGCGTTACTTTACCGACAAGGATGTCGCCGTCTTTCACTTCTGCCCCTACACGGATGATTCCGCGGTCATCAAGATTGCGAAGCGCATCTTCACCGACGTTTGGAATATCGCGTGTAATTTCTTCAGGTCCCAATTTCGTGTCACGGGAATCTGATTCATACTCTTCAATATGAACCGAAGTATAAACGTCATCTTTAACGAGACGCTCACTCATGATGATCGCATCTTCATAGTTGAAACCATCCCATGTCATGAATGCTACCAGGACATTTCGGCCCAAAGCCATTTCCCCGCGTTCCATTGAAGGTCCATCAGCCAGGATATCGCGTTTTGAAACACGGTCTCCGACTTTGACGATCGGACGCTGGTTATAGCTCGTACCTTGGTTTGAACGGATGAATTTCTGCAAACGATAAGTGTCTGTATCGCCTTTGACTTCGTTGCCGTCAACTTCTTCAATGCGGCGCACGCGGATTTCTTTCGCTTCCACGTACTCGACGATTCCATCGTTTTTGGCAATGACTGCTGCACCTGAGTCTCTTGCTGCAAGGTGTTCCATTCCAGTCCCTACAAAAGGAGCTTCCGGATTTAACAACGGAACAGCCTGACGCTGCATGTTCGCACCCATAAGGGCACGGTTGGAGTCATCATTTTCAAGGAACGGGATACAAGCAGTCGCAACTGAAACAACCTGTTTCGGTGAAACGTCCATGTAATCGATGCTGCTGCGTTTGTAAAGCGTGTTTTCACCGCGGAAACGGGCCACTACTTCTTCTTCGACAAATGAACCATCCGGATTCAACACTGAGTTCGCCTGTGCCACTACGTAATTATCTTCTTCATCAGCTGTCAGATAATCGATTTGACCTGTCACAAGACCAGTTTCAGGATCAACGCGGCGGTAAGGTGTTTCAATAAACCCGAATTTATTCACTTTCGCGAATGTGGAAAGTGTATTGATCAAGCCGATGTTCGGTCCCTCAGGAGTTTCAATCGGACACATGCGGCCATAATGCGAGTAATGGACGTCACGCACTTCAAAGCCGGCGCGTTCACGTGTTAAACCACCAGGTCCAAGCGCTGACAGACGGCGTTTGTGCGTCAATTCAGCAAGCGGGTTCGTCTGGTCCATGAACTGCGATAATTGTGAACTGCCGAAGAACTCTTTAATTGATGCAATAACCGGACGGATATTGATCAATTGCTGAGGTACGATCGCTTGTGTATCGTTTATGGACATACGCTCGCGCACAACGCGTTCCATACGGGATAAACCGATGCGGAACTGGTTTTGCAAAAGCTCCCCGACTGAACGGAGACGACGGTTTCCAAGGTGATCGATATCGTCAGTGTTTCCAACTCCGTATAAAAGGTTAAAGAAGTAACTGATGGAAGAAATGATATCAGCAGGAGTTACATGCTTGATCTTATCTTCTATATAAGCATTGCTTATAACAGTGATTTCTTTTTGCTCTTCGTCATTCGGAGCATAAATTTTAACAGCCTGCAATGTCACGTCGCCTTCTAAAACTCCGCCTACTTGAGTGACAGTATGGAAGCCCACACCGCTTTCAAGATTCGGGATGATTTTATCAAGTACGCGGCGATCGATGACCGTACCAGCTTCTACAAGAATTTCCCCTGTTTCCGGATCAACCAGCGTTTCCGCAATAGTTTGATTGAAAAGGCGGTTCTTGATGTGAAGCTTCTTATTCATTTTATAACGGCCTACATTGGCCAAGTCATAGCGTTTTGGGTCGAAGAAGCGTGAATATAATAAGCTCTTTGCACTTTCGACTGTCGGCGGCTCACCAGGGCGAAGACGCTCGTAAATTTCCAGAAGCGCTTTTTCAGTGCTTTCTGTATTATCCTTTTCAAGCGTGTTGCGCAAGTATTCGTTATCACCCAACAAATCGATGATTTCCTGATCGGAACCGAATCCAAGGGCTCTCAAAAGGACGGTTACAGGAAGTTTGCGTGTGCGGTCGATTCTGACATACACAACGTCTTTTGCATCTGTTTCATATTCAAGCCAGGCACCACGGTTTGGAATGACAGTTGCGCCAAACCCTTTTTTACCGTTTTTATCTGTCTTGTCATGGAAATAAACACTTGGTGAACGAACAAGCTGTGAAACGATGACGCGTTCAGCGCCGTTGATTACGAAAGTGCCGGTTTCTGTCATCAATGGGAAATCCCCCATGAAAACATCCTGCTCTTTCACTTCATCCGTTTCCTTGTTGTGAAGACGCACTTTAACACGCAGTGGAGCCGCGTAAGTAACATCACGTTCTTTTGATTCGTCTACTGGATACTTCGGTTCTGCAAGACTGTAATCAACAAACTCGAGCGACAGATTTCCTGTGAAATCTTCAATCGGCGAAATATCGCGGAACATTTCGCGCAGCCCTTCTTCAAGGAACCACTCATAAGATGATGATTGGATTTCAATCAGGTTCGGAAGATCCAGCACTTCACTGATTCTCGAAAAACTTCTGCGTTGACGATGTTGACCGTACTGAACTAGTTGACCTACCAACTTATTCACCCCTCAATAAAACGATTATAGGTCTTTGCGATTCCTACAAAATAGTGTATGATATCGAAAAGACAAAAAGAAAACGAGACCAATAAATCAGCTCATTTTCGGTTAACACGTAATTGGTACTGTCGCCATGCTCTGCCCGAAAAAGGGCAAACGACCTCAAAATAATAAATTTTGCATTTCATTATAATATCATAGGGATTTTGTCAAGTCAAACTTTTCTGGCCTCAAAAATGAAGTATCCCTTCTTCTTTTCCGCCACACGGCAATTGCCGAAAAGCTCTTCCAATTTTTCCTGCGTCGAAGGAGCTCCCTGCTTTTTCTGGATCACAACCCATAGCGATCCGCCGGGCGCAATCTTCTTGCTCGCTTCTTCATAAAATCTGAAAACTGTTTCCTTCCCTGCACGGATCGGAGGATTCGTCAGTATCGCTGAAAACCCTTCCTCTTCAACCGCAGAAAGTCCATCACTTTCATAGATTTCAACATTTTCGACATTATTTTTCACGGCATTCTTCTTTGCCAGTTCGATGGCGCGCGTATTCACGTCCACCATATGAACTTGTTTCAGGGGAAAAGATTTCGCGACGGCAATTCCAATCGGCCCGTAACCGCAGCCGACATCCAGTACCGGCCCTTCTGCTGAAGAATCTTCAAATGTTTCAATCAGCACACGTGAACCGAAGTCCACTTCGTTTTTGCTGAATACACCTGAATCCGTCTGGAAATGGAATTTCTCGCCTCGCAATGTAAAATCCCATTCTTGGGGTTTGCTTGTTGTTTGAGGATTTTTGGAATAATAATGTTGTGACATATGAAGGCCTCCTTACATTAATCAACCAGCGGCGGCGAAATTAAATTTAAAATGAAGAAAAAGCTCGTCGGTATACACTGACGAGCTTTTTCTGTATTGCTATCAAGTTGCGAAATTATTTAACTTCTACTGAAGCGCCAACTTCTTCAACTTTAGCTTTGATTTCTTCTGCTTCTTCTTTAGAAACGCCTTCTTTAAGAGCTTTAGGAGCTTCGTCAACTAGTGCTTTAGCTTCTTTCAAGCCTAGGCCAGTAACTTCGCGTACTGCTTTGATAACTTTGATTTTTTGATCTCCTGCAGAAGCAAGGATTACATCAAATTCAGTTTGCTCTTCAGCAGCAGCAGCGCCGCCGCCAGCTGCAGCAGCTACAGGAGCAGCAGCAGTTACGCCGAATTCGTCTTCGATTGCTTTTACTAGGTCGTTAAGTTGTAGAACTGTCATTTCTTTGATTGCGTCTAAGATTTGTTCTTGTGTCATTATTAGTTCCTCCTATGATAGGTAATTTTTTTGTATTGCTAGGCAGCTAAGAAATTAAGCGCCTTGTTCTTCTTTTTGGTCTGCAACCGCTTTTGTTGTAGCAGCAAAGTTGCGGACTGGAGCTTGAAGTACGCTGAGTAGCATAGACAATAGACCTTCGCGTGATGGAAGTTCTGCCAATGCTTTGATATCTTCCGCAGAAGATACAGCACCTTCGATAACGCCTGCTTTAATTTCAAGCGCTTCGTTCTTTTTCGCGAAATCGTTGATGATTCTCGCTGGCGCAACTACATCTTCGTTAGAGAATGCGATTGCGTTAGGACCTGTAAAGTGTTCGTTGATCGCTTCGAGACCATGCATTTCAGTAGCACGGCGAGTCATTGAGTTTTTGTAGACTTTGAACTCAACGCCTGCTTCACGAAGCTGTTTACGAAGTTCTGTCAATTGTGCAACGTTCAATCCGCGGTAATCAACAACTACTACAGAAGCTGCAGAGCCGAATTTATCAGCGATTGTTTGCACGACAACTTTTTTCGTTTCAACTGCTTTTGTCATTTTGGCACCTCCCATAGATTTTCCATTCATACCGTTTCCATAAGAAAAGCCTCTGGTCCATTACAGACACAGAGGCATAAAGTCAGCATCAAAAAGATGTTTACTGAATTCATTGTCCTCGGCAGGGATGATTTAAGCGGCTGGCGCCCCTGCTGTCTGCGGTACAAACGTATATTTCACAACTCCGCTATTATAGCCGAGATATTGTGTGATGTCAATAAATTATTTAACGGCAACTTTCGTTGGGTCAACTTTTACAGCAGGTCCCATTGTAGTTGTCACGTTAAGTGATTTAATGTAAGTTCCTTTAGCTGTAGCCGGTTTAGCTTTAACAACTACATCGTAGATCGCTTCCAAGTTTTCAGCAAGTTTGCTGTCATCGAAAGAAACTTTTCCGATTGGCGCGTGGATGATACCTGTTTTGTCTGCACGGTATTCCACTTTACCAGCTTTGATTTCCTGAACAGCTTTAGCTACATCAAATGTAACAGTTCCTGTTTTCGGGTTCGGCATCAAGCCTTTTGGCCCCAATACGCGACCGATTTTACCAACTTCACCCATCATGTCAGGTGTTGCCACGATCACGTCGAAGTCAAACCATCCTTGCTGGATTTTTTGGATATAATCAGCGTCGCCTACGTAATCCGCGCCAGCTGCTTCTGCTTCTTTAATCTTGTCGCCTTTAGCGAATACCAATACGCTTTGAGTTTTACCAGTACCGTTTGGAAGCACTACTGCCCCGCGGATCTGCTGGTCGTTCTTGCGCGTATCGATTCCAAGACGGAAAGCTACTTCTACTGTTGCATCGAAGTTGACTGTGCTTGCTTTTTTCGCAAGTTCAATCGCTTCTTTAGCATCATAAAGGTTAGTACGGTCGATCAATTTTGCTGCTTCGCGCAGCTTTTTGCCTGTTTTAGCCATTATAAATGTCCTCCTTGTTGTGGTCGAGCGGTCTTGAACCTCCCACGATTAAAGGCTGCGCAGCCCTTTACGAACTTGCGCAACCCGTCCAAAAACAACTTCTAGATTAGTCTTCGATAGTAATGCCCATGCTGCGAGCAGTACCTTCAACCATCATCATTGCAGCTTCAACTGAAGCGGCATTTAGATCTGGCATTTTAGTTTCTGCGATTTCGCGAACTTGATCGCGTTTAACAGTCGCTACTTTGTTGCGGTTCGGTTCGCCTGAACCTGATTCAATACCAGCCGCTTTTTTCAAAAGAACAGCAGCGGGTGGAGTTTTCGTAATGAATGTAAATGAACGGTCTTCAAATACCGAAATCTCAACTGGAATGATCAGTCCTGCTTGTTCAGCAGTACGTGCGTTGAACTCTTTACAGAAGCCCATGATGTTAACACCTGCTTGACCTAGTGCAGGTCCAACCGGTGGAGCTGGGTTTGCTTTTGCTGCAGGAATCTGCAATTTTACAACTTTAATCACTTTTTTAGCCACGAAACACACCTCCTTAAGTCCGTGATGTGGTAATAGGGTTTCCCCTCCCACTCAATATCTGTCTGTCAACTATGTTGATAGAATTAGCTAAATTGTACAGATTGTCCTATGACAGTCTGACCTATGAAATAATACCACTTCCGCTCCGGAATAGCAAGCGGCTTTTATATTTTTTGGACTTGCTCGAAATCAAGCTCCATTTTTGTCTCACGGCCGAAGATATCAATAGAAACTTTCACTTTGCCTTTAGTCTCATCGATTTCTTCCACTTTGCCCTGGAAGTTCGCGAATGGCCCTTCCATGACTTCGACAATATCGGCAACCGCAAAGTTGATGTCGACACGGCGTTCTGTCATGCCCATCTGCTTCAGGATGAAATCAACTTCTTCATCAAGCAGCGGCGTAGGCTTGGCTCCGCCTCCTGAAGAACCGATAAATCCAGTTACGCCAGGTGTATTGCGGACAACATACCAGGATTCATCTGTCATGATCAATTCGACCAGAACATAACCCGGGAAAGTCTTGCGCATTACTGTGCGTTTTTTGCCGTCTTTAAAATCAGTTTCCTGTTCTTCGGGAATGATGACGCGAAAAATCTTATCCTGCATGCCCATTGTTTCGACACGCTTTTCCAAATTGGCTTTGACTTTATTTTCATAACCGGAATATGTGTGAACTACGTACCAATTCTTTTCCATAATCGCACGGACTGAACGTCCATCCCTCCTTTTTTCCAAATGAAAAAACCCGTTCTCGTAGAATGACGGGCTATTTTTTATGCATTATTCTTGTTGCGCGCTTTTTCTGTTACAGCGCTAAGAACCAACGGAATAATTCCGAGATGCCTGTATCGATCAATGCGAAGAAAAGTGCCATGAAGATAACTGTGGAAAGAACGACGATTGTATAGCGTGTCAATTCCTTGCGTTTAGGCCAACTTACTTTTCTCATTTCCGAAACGACGTTTTTAAAGAAATCGCCAATGTTACCCATTGTTCAAAAACCTCCGAAGTTTAAAAATCACTCTATATCGTTCGGCATTCACTTAAATTCATAACGTTTGTTTATGCACGGTATGCCCATTGCAATGAGCACAGAATTTATTAAGTTCCAAACGTGTGCTGGATTCCGCTTTCGCAGGAACCGTATAATTGCGGGATGCACATTTCGAGCAGCTTAAAACGATTTTTTTAGCCATTTTCCTCACCCTATTCGAGTTTGCAGCTTTTTCAAGGTTATCACCTTAAAACTTCCATGTCAACAACACATCAGGAGGTGCGGCTTTCATCTATTTGCAGATGCCGCTCCAGTTTCCGTTTGACACGCTGCAGCGCATTGTCGATTGATTTGACATGACGCTCCAATTTTTCTGATATTTCCTGATAGGTCTGGCCGTCGAGATACAGCGCCAGCACTTCACGCTCCAGTTCACTTAGCACTTCACCCATTTTTTCTTCCATATAGATGAATTCTTCATTATTGATCATCAGCTGCTGTGGATCGTCCACTCCGTTATCGGTGAGCACATCCATCAGCGTACGGTCGGATTCCTCATCATAAATCGGCTTGTCCAAAGATACATAGGAATTCAGCGGAATATGCTTCTGGCGTGTGGCAGTCTTGATGGCGGTGATGATTTGCCGGATGATGCACAGCTCCGCAAACGCCCTGAAAGAAGACAGTTTATCACTGCGGAAATCACGGATGGCTTTGTACAGGCCAATCATGCCTTCCTGGATAATGTCTTCTTTGTCAGCTCCGATCAGGAAATAAGAACGGGCTTTCATCCGTACGAAATGCCGAAATTTATTGATCAGAAAATCCAGTGCTTCGGTATTTCCGTCGTGGACCAAACTGACAAGTTCCTCATCTGTCATTTCCATAAATCGCCGGGCTTGAACTTGTTCCTGATTTCCCACGGTTATCCCTCCGGTCGCGCGAACCTCGATATCATCAGTATACAGGAACTAAAAATTGAGCGTCAACCTATCATTTCATCCCACGGCGCCATTTTTCAAATATTTCTGCAATTTCAGTCGGCAAGGCAATCTTGGAAATTGCCTGCTGCCGTTGTATTTCTTTAACTTTCTCAGAAATCTTCTTTTGAATTTCTTCCACTTCAATTTCCAATTCCCTGGCGGAGATCCGAAGAGCGCCTTTGGCGAAAATCACCCATTGCTCGGTGGAATCCGAAGTGGCCACATAAACCTGGTCCCGGCGATTATTCAAGCTGACCGCAAGTTTCTCTATCCGTTCATCCGCGGTCTCACTCTCTTTTGTGAAAATGACTTCAACATCCGAAGTGAGATTTCGCGCTTCGATTCCCGGAACCAGATGCGCATCGAATACAATGATGACACGCCATCCTTTATAGCCGCGATACTCCGCCATTCTTTCGATCAGCCGGTCTCTGGCGGATGCCAGTTTATCTTTCTTCAATTCCCTTAGTTCCACCCAGTCTCCAATGATGTTATAGCCATCAACCAGCAGAATATTCATATCGCTTAACCTATCGGATTGCGCTTCCGGTAGACTTCGTACATGAGCAGGCTCGCCGCCACGGAAGCATTCAGGGAAGTAACATGGCCGACCATCGGCAGCTGGTAAAGGAAATCGCATTTCTCGCGCAGGATCCGGCTCATCCCTTTGCCCTCACTGCCGATAATGACCGCAAGCGGCAATGAAGCATCCATCTTCCGGTAATCCACCGATTCTTTCGCGTCCGTTCCGGCAATCCAGACATTGCGCTTTTTCAGTTCATCCACAACCTGCGACAGGTTATTGACCCTCACTACAGGAATATGTTCGATGGCACCGGTGGAAGCCTTTGCCACGACCGCCGTCAAACCGACTGCCCGGCGTTTCGGAATTATCAATCCGTGTGCGCCGACGGCATCCGCCGTCCGCATGATCGATCCCAGGTTATGCGGATCTTCCAACTCATCAAGAATCAGAAAGAACGGATCTTCCGAACGTGACTCCGCCACTTTGAATAAATCATCCAGTTCCGCGTAATTATAAGCGGCAACCGCCGCCGCTATCCCCTGGTGGTTCGAATCAGTCAAACCGTCGATCTTTTTCTTCGGCACAAACTGGACGATGACTTTCTTTTCCTTCGCCAGTTGCAGAAGTTCAGCAATGCCTTTTTTCTGGACACCTTCAGCAATCCAGATTTTATTGATATCCCGGTCCGCCCTTAGTGCTTCAAGCACCGGGTTTTTACCGCCAATGATTTCCGGTTCCAATTCCTCCGTCATTTGATCACTCCTCTCAGCTCTTCTATTATACGAATGGCATACGCAATGATTTCGTTTACCCGCTCCGTATGGCCTTTTAAATAATTCCATCCCAGCACAGCTTCAAAAGCGGTACTGAAATTATAAGTCTGTACGTCGGTGTTTCTCGGCACTGAACCGGATTTCGCATTGCGGCCGCGGCGCATGACTGCCAGTTCCTGTTCTGACAGAAACTCTTCTTCCGTCAAGCGTTTCAGCACGACCGCCTGCGCTTTCGCGGACACGAAAGTCGTCGACATCCGGTGAAGCGTATTCGGTTTCACCCGGCCCGAGCGCAGCAGATGCTCGCGCACCGCCTGCTCATAGACCGCATCTCCCATATAGGCGAGTGCAAGGGCGTTCAATTGATCGACATCCTGATTGCGTAACACTTCCAAGCCCTTACCCCCTCTTCCAACGTGTGCCTTGGGCCGTATCTTCCAGAATGATATTCTTTTCCTTGAACAAATCACGGATTTCATCGGCACGTGCAAAGTCACGGTTTTTGCGTGCTTCGATCCGCTCCAGGAGCAGAGCCTCGACTTCGGCATCCAGCAATTCTTCTTCCTGTTTGAATGGCAGCCCGAGCACACCGGCCAATTCATCAAATACTGACAGGAAGGTTTTCATCACTTCGGAGGAAGTCTGTTTTTCCAGCAGATACGTGTTGGCAAGTCGGGACAGATCGAACAGTTTCGAAATGCCGTGGGCCGTATTGAAATCATCATCCATCGTTTCAATAAATTCTTTTTTGATCGCTTCGATTTTTGCCAGCCAGATATCGGAATGGTCGCCAAGCTCAGCTGACACGCCCAAGCGATGCTTCAGGTTCGAATATGAAGTGCGCAGACGTTCCAGTCCGGCCACTGCATCCTCAACCAGCTGCTGCGAATAATTGATCGGATGGCGGTAATGCACCGACAGCATGAAGAAACGAAGAACCTGCGGATCCATTTCCTTCAGGATATCATTCACCAGCACGAAGTTATTCAATGACTTCGACATTTTCTCGTTGTCGATATTGATATAGCCATTATGCATCCAGTAACGGGCAAACGGCTTGCCTGTATAAGCTTCCGATTGCGCAATCTCATTTTCATGATGCGGGAATGTCAGATCCTGGCCGCCTGCGTGGATATCGATTGTATCCCCGAGATGTTCGCGCGCCATCACCGAGCACTCGATGTGCCAGCCCGGACGCCCTTCGCCCCAGGGGCTGTCCCATGAGATTTCATTCGGCTTCGCCGCTTTCCATAGCACAAAGTCCAGCTCATCTTCTTTTTTGTCGCCAGTTTCAATGCGCGCTCCGACTTTCAGTTCATCAACCGATTGATGCGATAATTTACCGTAGCCGTCGAATTTGCGGGTGCGGTAATAAACATCCCCTTGCGATTCATAAGCAAAGCCTTTTTCAATAAGCGCTTCGATAAATTCGATGATCTGTTCCATATGCTCAGTCACACGCGGATGCGCATCGGCCTTTGCACAGCCAAGCGCTTCTGTATTATCAAAATAGGCTTTGATAAAGCGTTCAGCGATTTCCGGGACGGTCTCACCGAGGTCATTTGCAGCCTTGATCAGTTTATCGTCGACATCCGTAAAATTGGAGATATAATGCACATCATACCCCCGGTACTCGAGATAACGGCGAACCGTATCGTATACGATGACGGGACGGGCATTGCCGATGTGGATGTAATTATAGACAGTAGGTCCGCAAACATACATTTTGACTTTGCCCTCTTCGAGCGGGACAAAAGTTTCTTTTGTGCGTGACAATGAGTTAAAGATTTGGATGGTCATTCGGCATTCCCTTCTTTCTTCCTTGCTTGTTTTAATAATTCCACTTCACGCCGCAGTTCGGCGATTTTCATTTCCATCGAATTGCAGATATCAGCGACCGGGTCGGGCATATCCTGGTGGTTGAGATCTTTCTTAATCCGCACCCCGTCCTGAATGACCACTTTCCCCGGTATCCCGACCACTGTCGAATTCGGCGGCACTGTTTTCAGAACAACAGAACCGGCTCCAACTTTCGAACTCTCACCTATCGTTATAGATCCAAGAACTTTGGCACCCGTTGCCACCAGTACATTATCTTCCAGCGTCGGATGGCGCTTTCCGCTCTCTTTCCCTGTTCCTCCGAGGGTGACACCTTGGAAAAGCGTTACATTATCACCGATGATACACGTTTCCCCGATCACGACGCCCATTCCATGGTCAATAAAGAACCGGCGGCCGATCACCGCTCCCGGATGGATTTCGATACCCGTGAAAAAACGGCTGATCTGTGAAATGACACGTGCAATGAAAAATAGCTTCTTCTTAAAAAAGAAATGTGCCAGGCGATGTGCCCAGACAGCGTGCAGCCCCGAATACGTGAGGATGACTTCCAAATAGTTTCTGGCTGCCGGATCCTGTTCAAAAACTACATCCACATCTTCTTTCAATGCTTTGAACATCTTTTTCAACTCCTTTTACTGCAAAATAAAAAGCGCCCCTGTCAATAAATTGACAGAGACGCATGCTTGCGCGGTTCCACTCTGATTAAAAAGGGATAACCCTTTTTCTCTCGGCACCTTTAACGCAGGTGAAACGTCTGGTCTACTCGATTCGACTCAGCACTCGGAGAGGCATTTCCATGCGGCAGCGGCCCGGATCACTTTCAGCCGGCGGTGATCTTCTCTGGAGAGCGTGCTGCATGTACTTCTTCTCGTCAACGATTTTCTGATAGTAAATTCATTTTACATCATTGCATCTATAAGTCAATCTTATGCACTTGCGTATTGGGCTACCCGTGCAATCGTCTTATCTTTTCCTAATAATGCAATCGCATCCGGCAATTCAGGGCCGTGCGTCTGGCCAGTCGTTACGACACGGATCGGCATGAAGAGATTTTTCCCTTTATGGCCTGTCGCTTTCTGCACCGCTTTGATCGCCGCTTTAATTTCAGCAGGTTCAAATGCCTCCAGTGATTCCAGCTGCTCTTTGAAAGAAGCCATCACTTCCGGCACCTGTTCGCCTGACAATACTTCTTTTTCTTCTTCGCCGTAATGAAGTTCATCCGTAAAGAATTGTTCAGACAGCTCCGTGATTTCCGCTCCGAAACTCAACTGGTCGTGGTAAAGAGCGACAAGGCGCTGTGCCCAGTCCCGCTGTTCCGCGTCCATCGTTTCCGGCAATTTGCCCGCTTTCTGCAAATGCGGCACTGCAAGCTCAACCACTTCTTCAAGCGGCATCTTCTTGATGTATTGGTTGTTCATCCACGTCAATTTCTGCTTATCAAACATGGAAGGCGATTTCGACAACCGGTTGGCGTCAAAGATCTTGATCAGCTCTTCTTTCGAGAAGATCTCTTCTTCCCCTTCAGGCGACCAGCCAAGCAGCGCAAAGAAATTAAAGAGCGCTTCCGGAATGTAGCCGAGCTCTCTGTATTGAGAGATGAATTGAATGATCGACTCATCGCGCTTAGACAATTTCTTGCGGTCTTCATTGATGATCAGCGTCATATGCCCATAAGTCGGATGCTCCCAGCCGAATGCATCATAAATCATCTGCTGGCGCGGCGTGTTCGATAAATGCTCTTCCCCGCGGAACACATGCGTAATCTTCATCAAATGGTCATCGATGACAACAGCGAAATTATACGTAGGGATTCCGTTCGTCTTCACCATTACCCAGTCACCGACATCTTTTGATTCGAATGAAATCGGTCCACGCACCAAGTCGTCAAACTTATACGTAACGTCAGCCGGCACTTTCGCGCGGATCGTATAGGACTTCCCTGCATCTTCCCGCTCTTTTACATCTTCAGCAGTCAGGTTGCGGCATGTTCCGCTGTATTGCGGCGCAGCAATGCCAGCCGCTTTTTGCGACTCACGTTCTGCTTCCAGCTCTTCCGCTGTACAGAAACATTTGAAAGCCAAACCTTTTTCAAGCATTTCATCCGCGTAGCCTTTATAGATATCCAAACGTTCCATTTGGCGGTAGGGACCATAATCGCCTCCTACATCAACCGACTCATCGTGCTCGATGCCCAGCCATTTCAAATTATCCAGCTGTGATTCGATTCCCGTTTCGATATTCCGGGCCGTATCCGTATCTTCGATGCGGACGATGAATTTCCCGTCATGATGGCGTGCATATAAATAATTGAAAAGCGCTGTCCGGGCTCCGCCGATATGTAAATGTCCGGTCGGACTCGGAGCATAGCGTACGCGTACTTCTTGTGTCATTAGATTTCCTCCTAAGAAACTTTTATCTTTTGCTATTCTATCACTCTAAGGAAAGCGTTTAAAGCTTCCGTTCCACCAATAGGATCACAGCAAGCGCCGCGATGCCTTCTTCTCGCCCCAGATATCCAAGCTTTTCATTCGTCGTCGCTTTGACATTGACCTGCGAGATATCCGCTTCCAATAAACCGGCGATCGACTCTCTCAACTGTTCGATATAAGGCGCCAGCTTCGGCTTTTGCGCAATCACTGTACAATCCACATTGCCCAGTTCATATCCCTGCTCTTTCACATATTGCCAAATGTGCGTCATAAGCTTGCGGGAATCGGCATCTTTGAATTCAGGGTCCGTATCCGGGAAATGCTTGCCGATATCTCCTCCGCCAATCGCTCCAAGCGCCGCATCCGTAATCGTATGCAGCAAGACATCCGCATCCGAATGTCCGAGAAGCCCCTTGTGATGAGGGATTTCAATCCCCCCTAAAATCAATGGCCTGCCTTCGACCAATTGATGCACATCATACCCTTGTCCAATCCGAATCATTGCTGTTCCTCCTGTCTGCGACTTTCCAAAATTGCTTTGCCGTATATCAAATCATCCGGTGTCGTCATTTTCACATTTTCATAATTGCTTTCAACAATCTTTACGGGATGTCCGAGCCTTTCCACCAGCATGGCTTCATCCGTACCTAGAAATCCTGCTTCAAAAGCCGCTGCAGCCGCTTCTTTAATCAGCGCATACTGGAACGCTTGCGGCGTCTGGATGATCCATAATCTTTCCCGTTCAACCGTCTCCGTAATAAAACCGGATTCCGCTTTTTTGATTGTATCCTTTACCCGAACGCCTGCAATCGCCGCACCGGAATCCGCTGCTTCCTCTGCAAGTCGCGAAATCACTTCGGCATCGATAAATGGACGCGCCGCATCATGCACGAGCACCACGTCACAATCCGGAATCATCTCCAGGCATGCCCGGACGCTGTCTTGCCTTTCAGCGCCGCCGACAGCAAAGCCTGACACTTTCGTAATCCCGTATTCTTTCACAAAATCCTCCATCAGCGGACGCTCTTCCTCTTTTACTGCAAGCCAAATCGCCTCGCAATTTGGATCCCGTTGAAAAACTTCTAGTGTATAGATGAAGATCGGTTTATCGAATAACTCCAACAGTAATTTATTTTTATCCGCCTTCATCCGCTTGCCGCTCCCCGCAGCAGGCAAGACAACTGTATATCTCATAAGCTTACATCCTTTTATCCATCATTTAGCGCCCCGCGGCTTAGCAAAAATCATCCGTCCCGCAGAAGTTTGCAGCACACTTGTAACCGTTACATCGATTGCATCGCCGATGTATTTCTTCCCGTCTTCAATGACAATCATCGTGCCGTCATCCAAATAAGCGACGCCCTGATTCTGTTCTTTGCCGTCTTTAATCACGACGACATGCATATCTTCACCCGGAATGACCACCGGTTTTACGGCATTCGCCAAATCGTTGATATTCAAGACAGGCACATTATGCAGTTCACAGACTTTATTCAAATTAAAATCATTCGTTACGACCTGGCCGCCCATTTTCTTGGCTGCACGCATCAATTTTAAATCCACTTCCGCCACTTCATCAAAACTTTCTTCCGTAATCATGATGGCGCCTTCGCGTTCACTTTGCAGCCGCTTCAAGATATCGAGTCCGCGGCGGCCTCTCGTACGCTTCAATGTATCGGATGAATCCGCAATATGCTGCAATTCGGACAACACGAATTGCGGTACGACAAATGTGCCCTCCATGAAACCTGTAGCTGAAATATCCGCAATCCGGCCATCAATGATGACGCTTGTGTCCAATAACTTGTAATCCGTCTTATCCACCGGCAATACTTTGATTTCCTGATCTTCCTCGTTTTTCTTGGCATTCAGTGCCATTTTCGATGGCGTCAGCATGCTCAACATCTCGTCCCGCTTCTGGAACCCGACCTGGAAGCCAAGGTAACCGAGAACCACCGATAGAATGATTGGTGCGGCAGTCGCAACAAGCGGAATATCAATCGTACTTAACGCAAATCCGATCAGGAATGCCACGATCAATCCGATGATCAATCCTACTGTCCCAAACAGCAGATCCGGCGTCGGCGCATGGAGAAGCTTTTCTTCCATCCACTTCATAAATCGCACCAGTGAATCTGCAAATAATAACGATAATAAGAAAAAAATAAGAGCTCCCACAAGAGCAGAAACTATTGCGTTATTGATCCAAGGGCTGTCGATCATAGGTATAAGTTCAAAAACATAAGGTAAGAATATAATTCCGACAGTAGCACCGATCAATAAAAATAAAACCTGAATAATTCTTTTTAACATATTTCCACCTCCTTCAATCCAATTATACACATATCATTTATAAAACGCTGTTTAGACCTCATACAACCAAAAAAATAGGAGGCATAGCCCCCTATTGTGGAAAGATCTCTTTTAATGCATCATTTACTGTTTCTACACCAACTACTCGGATGCCTTCCGGGAAATCCCAGCCGCCGATATTGGATTTTGGAACAATCGCCCGTTTGAATCCAAGCTTTGCCGCTTCCTGTACCCTTTGTTCAATCCGGGAAACGCGCCGCACTTCGCCCGTCAACCCGACTTCACCAATAATACAGTCAAAACCGTTCGGTGCAACATCACGGTAACTGGATACTATGCTTGCCAGCACAGCCAAATCGATGGCCGGCTCATCCAATTTGACGCCGCCCGCCACTTTAATATAAGCGTCCTGCGCCTGAAGCAGCATGCCCATCCTCTTTTCCAGTACGGCCATCAACAGTGAAACTCTATTCTGATCAAGGCCGGTCGCCATCCGTTTCGGATAATTGAAGCTCGACGGTGTAACAAGCGCCTGAATCTCCACCAGAATTGGCCGCGTCCCTTCCATTGAGGCTACGACTGTCGAACCGGCCGCTCCGCTTGATCGCTCTTGCAGAAATAATTCGGACGGGTTTAAAACTTCTTTTAACCCGCTTTGAAGCATTTCAAAAATTGCGATTTCGTTCGTTGAACCAAAACGGTTTTTGACACTGCGCAAAATCCGGTACGTATGATGGCGCTCCCCTTCAAAATAAAGGACGGTATCCACCATATGTTCAAGAATTCTAGGCCCCGCAATTTGCCCTTCCTTCGTCACATGCCCTACAAGGAAAATGGCAATATTCTTCGTTTTGGCAATGCGCATCAATTCCGCTGTGCTTTCACGGACTTGCGTAACACTGCCGGGAGCCGATGTAACTTCAGGATGATGGACCGTCTGAATCGAATCGACGATCACAAAATCCGGGTCCACTTCTTCGATTGTGTGATTGATCAACTCAAGATTGGTTTCTGCGTAAATGTATAGATCTGAAGAAGAGGCGTCGAGACGCTCTGCCCGCAGCTTTGTTTGCCGGATGGATTCTTCACCTGAAATATAGAGAACTTTGCTGCCGCTATTTGCCAGCATTGCCGATACCTGCAGAAGCAAAGTCGATTTCCCGATACCTGGATCTCCACCGATCAATACGAGTGAGCCGGGTACGATTCCTCCGCCAAGTACACGGTTCAGCTCACTGAGCTCAGTCGTAACGCGCGGTTCTTCTTTTGTCTCGATCGAATTGATGGGTGTCGCTTTCTGCGGAGCCGCAGCCGTATGCTGGAAAGCGCTTCTCGTCCCCTTCGGAACAGCCACTTCGATTTCTTCGGTCATTTGATTCCATTCTCCGCAATTCGGACATTTCCCCATCCATTTCGCCGATTCATATCCACAAGACTGGCATACGAATTTCGATTTCTTCTTTGCCATGTGCTCCTCCTTCTAATGAAAAACCGCTCGCCAGAGAAATCTCCGGCGAGCGGAATATCTTATTGCTTATTTCTTCACAGGTTCTTTTGTGCGAACCACAAATTCATCATTTTCCACATCAAAGACGATGCGTTGCCCTGCTAAAGCCGTTCCTTTCAGAAGCTCTTCAGACAAACGGTCTTCAACGTGTTTTTGCAGCGACCGGCGAAGAGGACGAGCCCCGTATTCCGGATCGTAACCTTCTTTAGCGACCTTATCCAAAGCGGCTTCTGTCAGCTCCAGGTTAATATCCTGCTCCTGAAGACGATCAGCCAATTGCTTCGTCATCAATGTCACGATTTCACGCAAGTTCTCTTTTTCAAGAGAGTGGAACACAATCATGTCATCAATACGGTTAAGGAACTCAGGACGGAATGCTTTCTTCAATTCCGCAAGCATTTTCGATTTCATATCCTTATAATCCGTTTTTGCGTCCTCTAAATTGAAACCAACGTATTTATTGTATTTCAATTCTTCTGCACCGACGTTCGATGTCATGATGATGACTGTATTGCGGAAATCGACACGGCGGCCTTTTGAGTCCGTTAAACGGCCATCTTCAAGTACTTGTAAAAGGATATTGAATACATCCGGATGCGCTTTTTCGATTTCATCAAGCAGAATGACAGAATACGGTTTTCTGCGGACTTTTTCAGTCAGCTGGCCACCTTCGTCATAACCCACATAACCTGGAGGCGAACCGACCAGACGGGAAGTCGAATGTCTTTCCATGTATTCGGACATATCAATGCGGATCATCGCATCTTCGTCTCCAAACATTGATTCAGCCAAGGCACGCGCCAATTCCGTTTTACCTACCCCTGTAGGGCCAAGGAAGATAAATGAACCGATTGGACGTTTAGGATCTTTCAATCCCGCACGGGCACGTCTGATTGCTTTTGAAATGGAAGTTACTGCTTCATTTTGGCCAATTACCCGGCTATGAAGAATTTCTTCCAAATTCAATAATTTATCTGATTCCGTCTGAGCCAGTTTCGATACCGGAATGCCAGTCCACATGGACACGACTTTCGCAATATCTTCAACAGTCACTTCAGATTCTTCCTTACCTTGTTTTTCTTTCCATTCTTTTTTCGTTTTATCCAATTGATCTTTTAACTTTTGTTCTGCGTCACGGAGAGATGCCGCTTTTTCAAACTCCTGGCTTTGCACTGCTTCGTTTTTCTCAGAACGCGCAGCTTCAAGTTTCTCTTCCATCTCTTTAAGATCCGGCGGAGTAGTGTATGAGCGAAGTCTAACTTTCGAACCCGCCTCATCAATTAAATCAATAGCTTTATCCGGAAGGAAACGGTCAGAAATATAACGGTCCGACATTTTCGCTGCTGCGTCAATTGCCTCATCCGTAATTTTCACACGGTGATGAGCTTCGTAACGATCACGCAAGCCTTTGATGATTTGGATGGATTCTTCTACTGAAGGCTCATCCACTTGAATTGGCTGGAAGCGCCGTTCAAGAGCCGCATCTTTTTCAATATACTTGCGGTATTCATCCAAAGTCGTAGCACCGATGCATTGAAGTTCGCCTCTCGCCAACGCCGGTTTAAGGATATTCGAAGCATCAATCGCACCTTCAGCTCCACCTGCGCCAATCAGTGTATGAAGTTCATCAATGAATAAGATAACATTTCCTGCCTGACGAATTTCATCCATAACTTTTTTCAAACGGTCTTCAAACTCACCGCGGTATTTTGTTCCGGCAACTACGGTACCCATATCCAGAACCATTACGCGTTTATCTCGTAAAGTTTCAGGAATTTCATTATTCACGATCTGCTGGGCCAAACCTTCTGCGATGGCTGTTTTACCAACCCCTGGCTCACCAATTAACACTGGATTATTTTTCGTACGGCGGCTCAATACTTCAATTACACGTGTAATCTCATCGCTTCTGCCGATTACCGGATCTAAGCTGCCTTCGCGTGCAACTTGTGTCAAATCACGGGCTAGTCCGTCCAAAGTCGGTGTATTGGCCGATGCATTCGGGCTGCTTCCTGTAGAAGCCTGTTCGTTGCTGCCAAGCAATTGCAATACTTGTTGACGGGCTTTATTCAAGCTGACACCAGCATTACCAAGCACACGTGCAGCCACGCCTTCTCCTTCACGAATAAGCGCTAACAGCAAATGCTCTGTGCCAATATAGGAATGACCCAGTTTTCTGGATTCATCAACTGACAATTCGATAACTTTTTTCGCTCTCGGCGTATAATGCACAATCGGGCCGACATCTTTTTCGCCGATGCCGACAAGTTCTGTAACGCCTTCTTCGATCAATTGCGTATTAACTTCAATCGCTTCCAAAGCTTTGGCTGCAATACCGCCGCCTTCACGAATTAAACCAAGTAAAATATGTTCTGTTCCAATGGATTCATGTTTCATGCGAATTGCTTCTTCTTGAGCCAGTTGAAGAACCTTCTGTGCTCTTTGTGTAAATCTATTGAACATCATATAGAATCCTCTCCTTCTTTATCTCCGTTAATTTTGTATTCTTCTTTCAAACGTTCCCGAAAAAGCTTAGCCCGGGCGATATCCCGTTCATTCGGCGACAATGGCTTCTCTGAATAATGCTGCAGAAAAGCTGGTTGCATAAAAATCATCAACTCATTCAGGATGGACATATCGATATTTTCTATTAACTTCAAGTCTATACCCAAACGGACATCAGAAAGGCATTTAGCCGCTTCTTCAGTCGTCAACAACCTCGAATACGTTAGAATACCGAGAGAGCGGTAAATACGGTCTTCGAGTTTCAATGGCGAATTGTTTAAAATCGCCTCTCGGGCACGTCGCTCCTGTTCGATAATCTGTTCAGTCATATTCTGCAGATCCTGTAGAATTTCATATTCGGATTTGCCGAGCGTCAATTGGTTGGAAATTTGATAGACATTCCCCAATGCTTCGCTTCCTTCTCCATAGATACCCCTCACAACCATTCCTAAGCGTGAAATAGCAGGAATAATGCGAGTAATCTGCTGGGACATCGTTAAAGCAGGCAAATGAAGCATCACTGAAGCTCTCATTCCCGTACCAGTATTTGTTGGGCAACTAGTCAAGTAGCCGAATTTCTCATGAAATGCGTATTGCAAATTCTCCTCAAGCAGTGAATCCAACTGATTAGCAATTTTATAAGCTTCTTGCAAATGGAAACCTGACTGCAAACTTTGGATACGCAAATGATCTTCTTCATTTATCATAATACTGAGTTCTTCATTTTTTGAAAGCATAACCGATCCTGAATGGACACCTGACGCCAAATAAGGACTGATTAAATGTTTCTCCACCAATAAAGCTCGGTGTAACGAAGAAACCTCATGAATGTCAATATGAGTAAATTCCTGATCTAAATCATTGCCCCTATCCAATAAAACAGAAGAGATTGCCTTATCTACTTTTAAAGCTTCGTCTTCTGTAAAAGCATACGGAAATTTAAACTCACTTAGATTTCGCGCTAATCTTATTCTTGTACTCATGGCTATATCCGTATTTTCTCCTTCATTGGCCATCCAACTGCTCGCTTTGGGTTCCAAAAAACGATCAATCGCCACGATTAGCACTCCCTTCAAGCTCTTTGTTCAATTCTCGTACCTGATCTCTCAATTTTGCCGCTTCTTCAAATTCCTCTGTCTCTATCGAAACTTTCAATTGCTTTCTTAACTCTTCAATTTCTTTTTTTATTTTTAAGGTACTGCCATAAGAGGCTGGAATTTTTCCAGCATGTTCTTTATTTCCATTGTGAAGACGTTTAAATATCTCCTCAAGATTAGATTCGAACGTCTCATAACAAGTTGCACACCCAAATTTGCCTAACTTCAAAAAATCATTAAATGTAAATCCACATGTAGGACATACTGAAATTTCTTTTTGCACTGGACTTACTGTTGGAGATTGTACTGGAAACCAATTTGAAAGTAATTGGTGAATGGCTAATGGATCTTGCTCAAATGCTAAGTTTAAGTTATGATTCTCTGCTGCACAAACATGGCATAAATGCCTTTCTGTAAGCTGGCCATTTCTTTTTTGTTTAACTAATACGGATGCAGGACGTTCACCGCATTGATTGCAAATCATCGTACCACTCCTCATTAATTCGACTGAAATTGAATTGTGAACAACATGGCTATTAAAATACGTGCTCTGACTTCATCTCTCAAAGGCAGACCTAAAAGGAGTGTTGATCGGTCGATAGCACTTAAAATCATCTTTGCTTCCCGCTTGGTTATGATATCTTCGTCTAATAGTCGAAAAACAATATCTTCAGCCATACTTTGAGTAGCGCCATTTTCTATATGCTGAATGACTCCGCTAATCAAATCTGACTTTTGGTGAAGGCGTATACGTTTAATTCGAATATAGCCGCCGCCACCTCTTTTACTTTCAACTATATAACCTCTTTCTGGAGTAAATCTGGTGTTAATTACATAGTTAATTTGGGAAGGGACACATTGAAATTTTTCCGCTATTTCGCTTCTTTTAATTTCAATATATTCTCTTTCGCTTAATTCGATAACCTGCTTCAAATACCCTTCAATTACATCTGAAATGTTCCGCATCGCATTCACCCCTTTACTCCTGTTTTACTCAAAGTTGACTTTGACTATATTTGACTTAATTATAACGCATGGTTTTTATAGATTTCAAATATGAAGTACTGAATGTAAAATAAAAAAATCCCGGAATATTATATTCCGGGCCTGGCATTCAATCCTCTTCAAAAATTCTTTTTTTAAAGTCTTTTAAATGACTTTTTGCTGATTTAGTTTCCTCTTCAACATATTTAGTTCTCCAATGAGTTCCTTCAAACCAAATCTCTACAACATCTCCTGTAGTTACCTCATGAGTAAATTCACTTATAGGAAAAGTATATTGTTCACTTTCTTCCCCCAGTGAATTTAATAATGCTGTTCTTTTATCTATTACTTCTACTTTATATATACCTGATTTCATTCTTACCACCTCATTTTTAATTTTCCCATTCTAAAGGTTTTTAATCTTTTATAAATAAAATTCCCAAATAAAGTTCTTCCTATATCTAATAAAAAAAGGCCGCTACCGCTTGCGCGGTAACGACCTTTCCTTTGTGCCCAGCGGCGTCCTACTCTCACAGGGGGAGATCCCCCAACTACCATCGGCGCAAAAGAGCTTAACTGCCGTGTTCGGGATGGGAACGGGTGTGGCCTCTTTGCCATCGTCACTGGACTGGTTTTTTTGAGTGCTTGCGCCCTCAAAACTGGATAAACGACAGGGAAACGGTTTGATGCAAGCAATTCAAAAAGCAATTGGTTAAGTCCTCGATCGATTAGTATTCGTCAGCTGCACGTGTCGCCACGCTTCCACCTCGAACCTATCTA
>JAMCAN010000070.1 GCA_023715185.1 Planococcus sp. MER TA 32b
GCGTTCTTCCCGCGCATCGCGCTGACGACCGAATACGGCTCGGTGAGCGACGCGTTCTCGAACCTGTTCGCGGCCGGCACGAGCGTGTGGACGTTCGCGCCGCGCATCACGCTGCCGATCTTCGCGGGCGGACGCAATCGCGCGAACCTCGACGTCGCGCACTCGCGCAAGGACATCGCGGTCGCCGAATACGAGAAGGCCGTACAGACCGCGTTTCGCGAAGTGGCCGATGCGTTCGCCGCGCGCGACTGGATCGACCGGCAGCTTGCCGCGCAGCAGCACGTGTATGCGGCGGACGGCGCGCGGCTGAAGCTCGCGGAGCGTCGCTATGCGGGCGGCGTCGCGACGTATCTCGAACTGCTCGACGCGCAGCGCAGCACGTACGAGTCGGGGCAGGAG
>JAMCAN010000071.1 GCA_023715185.1 Planococcus sp. MER TA 32b
GTGTACTTGATCACCCCTGTCGTGAAGCTCGCTGTATAGCCGGATGCTCGGAGGAGATCGACCATCAACATCGCTTGATCATAGACGGTCCCCTGATTGTCCAGCACGGCGCCAAATGAGCCCTTCTGAGTACCGTATACCGGATACACCTCGACGTTGTTGCGAACGTATTGATAGATGACGTCCGGGTTATAGTTGAGTGCGCGAGCAAGTTCGGCAATCGATGCCGGCCCTTGAGGACTTCCGTTGCCGCCCGCACTCATGACGTTGGCACGTGCGCTGCGCGTGGACGGTGCAACGGTTTTCGTATTGACCGCTGCGCCTTGATTGACGTTCGGCGGGAGGACGACTCGCGAGCGGGATTGCTCCCACTCTTTACCGGAGATCGGAAACATAT
>JAMCAN010000072.1 GCA_023715185.1 Planococcus sp. MER TA 32b
TTTCAAGGTGGGACCGTCTGGTGGAACGCGTCAAGCGGTAATACTTTCATGGTGCACGGAGCCATCCTCACCTCATACTCCGAACAGAATTGGGAGCGTGGAGCCCTCGGTTATCCTCTCAGCAACGAGATCTGCGGCCTGCAAGATGGAGGCTGTTACCAGACATTCGAAGGCGGCCAAATTCACTGGTCCCCCAACTCCGGGGCAACACTCGACATGACCCGATGATCTCTGACCAACGCGTAGACTAAGTCCCCATGGGAACATTCACCATACCGAACAACATTCGCGAAACAGCCCGACGGTTCGGGACATTTCTAGTCGTTGGAGGATTAGCGTTTATTGTCGATGCTGCTATTTTTAATTCGCTTGTTTACTGGGGGGGCGCCGGTCCAC
>JAMCAN010000073.1 GCA_023715185.1 Planococcus sp. MER TA 32b
CTTTCAGCGTTCCCAGGCTCAGTTCGTTGGGAAAGGTACCCTTACAAAATTCAATGTAGCGCCCCGCCGCATCGACGATACGGCTGGCTTTGCCCAGCTCAGCCGAATCCACGCAGGTGAGCTCTTTCTCCATTTCGGCTTCAATCGCCTCTTCGACATCATCCGGCAGTTTGGTGCCCTCAATGGAGAAGAATTTAATGCCGTTGTCGTAGAAAGGGTTATGTGAAGCAGAGATAACAATCCCCGCCTCGGCGCGGAAGGCGCGCGTCAGGTAGGCGATGGCCGGTGTCGGCATAGGCCCGGTGAACGACGCAGAGAGCCCCGCTGCCGCCAGTCCAGCTTCCAGCGCCGATTCCAGCATATAGCCCGAAATACGGGTATCCTTGCCGATGAT
>JAMCAN010000074.1 GCA_023715185.1 Planococcus sp. MER TA 32b
CATTAAAAAAGTCTTTACTTTTTAAGTGTTCATCAAACGCTTTATGACCTGTTTGCAATTTTTCCAACGGAATATCAAGGTTGATTTGTCCTGTTTGATTGTCGGGGTCAAATACCATGTCACCTTCCAATCCATAAAACCCACCATGATTGGTCGAGGTACCAAAATGGTCAATGCTAAATCGCACATTGGTATGCATCGGGTCGAGTTTATAGTTGATTGAATCAGATTTGACGATTTCTTTGCTTACTGCTTTTGCGCCTAAGCTGAAAGTTTTAGCCAAGGCTTTTTTGGTCAAAATGGCAGTGGTTGCCACGCCTGCAAGTTTGGCAAGTGTCCCTAAGTTGTTAGTTTTATCTGTCATGAACTTTCCTTATTATTAGTCGTTAAAAAT
>JAMCAN010000075.1 GCA_023715185.1 Planococcus sp. MER TA 32b
GAATTTATCCAAAATGATTTGTTTGATGTGCCATTTGATATTGGTGGCTGGGACATTCGTAAAGCCTTGCAATTATTGCATAAATCCAATGCCGTGATTTTCGAGTGGCTCAATTCGCCGATTGTGTATCATTCGGATAATCAGTTTTTGCAAGCTATTCAAGCGGTACAAAACGAGTTTTTTGATGTGAAAGCAATTTTTTATCATTATCAAGGTATGGCAAAAAATGCCAGTGGCGAGCTTGAGCTGGATAAACCGATTAAACTAAAAAAATGGTTTTATTTGTTGCGGGCGTTATTAGCCAGTATTTGGACACTTGAGCAAGCTTATCCGCCGCCTGTGGACTTCAATCTAATGTTGCCACTATTGAATAAGAGCTATAAGCAGGAAATT
>JAMCAN010000076.1 GCA_023715185.1 Planococcus sp. MER TA 32b
TTTCTGTTCACTGGGAGGCAATGTTTACCCGCCCCATGCATGCTACTGCGGACATGTCTAAACAGCATGATATTCTTAACAAACTCTCATGCATGCTGGATTCCGGGAAGCTCAAACCTCCGTTGCTGGCAGAGTATGGCAGGCTGAATGCTAAAGCACTTCGCCGGGCTCATGAGGACATGGAAAATAAAAATGTGAACGGGAAAATTGTTTTTTCAGGGTTCTGATGAACAGGCCTGTCAGAGTAAAAAAAGATTCGGGTTCAGCACAATGCTGAATTCTGTCTGGCTATAGAGTAAGAATCGTACCGGAATTGAGCATTTACCCTCAGTACCTGCGGATGAAAAAGCAGTCTGCCCTGACATACTGAACAATCCCTTCTCATAAGAT
>JAMCAN010000077.1 GCA_023715185.1 Planococcus sp. MER TA 32b
GGGCGAGCTGGCGGAGCTGACGCTGTCGGCGCCCTTTCCGGAAAGTCCCTGCTGTGTGAGCTGGTCGGAGGCGCGCGCATCGCCGGCGCTTAGCTGGCTGCTCAGCTATCTCGGCGATGCGCAAACGCTCAATCAGGAGTGGTTTAGCGAGGATTAACGGCGGTAGTCGCGGAACGGGCCGTCGCCGACCGAGCGGCGCTCAATCAGCGTGGGATGCACTTCGATGGTCTGCGACACTTCGCGTTTGCTGGTGATGCGATCGAGCAGCATCTCCAGCGCCTTCTCGCCCAGCTGGGCTTTAGGCTGATGCACGGTGGTCAGCGCCGGAGTGAAGTAGCGCGCGTTGCGCACGTTGTCATAGCCGATTACCGAAATATCCTGCGG
>JAMCAN010000078.1 GCA_023715185.1 Planococcus sp. MER TA 32b
ATCGCCGGCGGCCTGCTCGGCGGCCCGATCGCGAAGGCCGTGATGGAGGCCGTGATCCGATGAGGAGTCTCGACACGTCGCTCGTGCCTCGCGACGGCTCGACCACCGAAAGAGAGAGCATCCGATGAACCAGGGACCGACGCTGATCGGCGGGCGGTACGAGCTCGGTGAGCTCCTCGGCCGCGGCGGCATGGCCGAGGTGCGCAAGGGCACCGACACCCGCCTCGGGCGGGTGGTGGCGGTCAAGCGGCTGCGCACCGACCTCGCGAGCGACGCGACGTTCCAGGCGCGCTTCCGTCGTGAGGCGCAGTCGTCGGCGTCGCTCAACCACCCGTCGATCGTGTCGGTCTACGACACCGGCGAGGAGCTGGCGACCGATGGT
>JAMCAN010000079.1 GCA_023715185.1 Planococcus sp. MER TA 32b
GTATCATATTACTAGATATCTAATGATGCAAGTCAAAAAAATCGATTCTTTGGGATCCCGCTCTCGGTATAAACCCTCGCTTGCCAGCGACATAAAGTCACCGTAACCTGAATATTAGATCTCTAGTTATACGGTGCGAGGAAAGTGATTCCTGCCGGTATCCAGAGCGAAATTCGGAGACATTCAGTCATGGCACATTCAACGTTGCACTCCGGGGACATATCCCTGTCTGCCGTAGCCGACTCGGCGGCGGAGGAGGCGACATACCGCAAGATCACGTTAAGGCTCATGAGCTTTCTGTTCCTGTGCTGGGTCCTCAACTACCTCGATCGCGTCAATGTCAGCTTTGCGCAGTTGCAGCTGAAACACGATCTGGGGT
>JAMCAN010000007.1 GCA_023715185.1 Planococcus sp. MER TA 32b
CCATCCCGAACACGGCAGTTAAGCTCTTTTGCGCCGATGGTAGTTGGGGGATCTCCCCCTGTGAGAGTAGGACGCCGCTGGGCACAAAGGAAAGGTCGTTACCGCGCAAGCGGTAGCGGCCTTTTTTGTCATAAAATTTGTCAGAAATAATGATTTTATTGTCAATAAAACGGAACCTGCCAGTAAAAGAACAGGCAAAATTACAGTAAAGGAGCTTTCGTTGAGCCGGCTTTGCTCATTGATGCCAAAGTTCGTTATAATGGAAGGAACAAGGATGATGTGGGGATGGACTATATGACGCAACGACGCCCTTTAGTGGAAGCGTTAAAAAATTTTCAACAACAGCGGCCGGTTTCTTTTCATGTTCCCGGACATAAGCATGGGGAATTATCGGGCTTGCCGAAAGAGATTCTCCCTGCTTTGCAATACGATCAAACTGAATTGAGCGGCTTGGACGACCTGCATTATCCGGAAGGGGCTATTAAAGAAGCCCAGGATTTGCTGGCTGAAGCCTATAGGGCTGATCAAAGCTTCTTTTTGGTAAACGGCTCAACAAGCGGCAATTTGGCAATGATTCATGCAGTCTGCAAAGAAGGGGACCGCGTGCTGGTTCAGCGAAATTCCCATAAATCAATATTCCATGCATTGGAATTGGCCAAGTTGCGGCCAGTTTACCTGACGCCAGAGTGGAGTGAAGCATCGCACAGTGCGGAAGGCGTATCGTTAAAAACATTGCAAGATGCTATCCAGCAATATCCGGAAGCGAAAGCTTTGATTTTGACCTATCCCAATTATTACGGCATGGCTGGCACGGAAATAAAAGAAATAATAAAGTACAGTCATCAATTCGATATTCCGGTATTGGTTGATGAAGCTCATGGTGCTCATTTGCTTGCCGGTGGTCCATTTCCGAAGTCTGCCTTCTCTTATGGTGCAGATGCAGTAGTACAGTCTGCACACAAGACATTGCCTGCTATGACGATGGGTTCTTTTCTTCATATAAAAGAAGAACGCATTAATGTAAAAAGGATCAGCAAATATCTGCGCATGTTCCAATCAAGCAGCCCTTCCTATTTGATCATGGCCTCATTGGATGATGCAAGAGCGTATATTCAAACGTATTCCGGACCGGATCTGCATCATTTTGTAGAGAAACGAAAGCTGTTTATAGAGAGCCTGCAGTCGATTTCAGGGCTTGAAGTTTTTGAAGCGCATGATCCGCTCAAAATCATGTTGAGGATGGCAGGATATAATGGTTTCAGACTTCAGGGAAAACTTGAAGAAATGAATGTATATGCTGAAATGGCTGATTCACGGCAAGTGGTGATGGTATTGCCATTAATGAAACAAAGTCACACCTATCCACTTGCGGAAATCAGAAGCCGGATCCGGGAAGCTGTACAACAACTGCGAAAAGAGCAGGCGGATAACAAGCAGTTGATTACACGGCAGGAACCCGTCGCAATCAGTGAACCGGAAATCTCCTATGAAGCGATAGATTTAGCAGATTCAGAATGGATTTCCTATACAAAAGCGATGGGGCGCCATTCGGCAGCAATGGTCACTCCCTATCCGCCGGGAGTCCCGTTAGCGTTGCCTGGAGAGATATGGACTCAAGCAAAATTAGAGCAGTTAATGGATCATTTGGCAGCAGGCGCCGTGATTCAAGGTGAACATAAACTGGCTGAAAAGCAACTTTTGGTCATACAGCATGGAGGCAATGATTAATGAACAAACCAGGATATTTTATTACCATTGAAGGGCCTGAAGGAGCGGGCAAGACGACGGCTATCGAGCAATTGATGAAACAGCTGCAGCCTTTAGGTATCGAGGCTGTTTTGACGCGGGAACCGGGAGGCATCGAGATTGCCGAAAAGATTCGTGAAGTGATTTTGAATAAAAACCACACGGCAATGGACGGCCGTACAGAAGCGCTTCTATATGCGGCTGCACGGCGACAGCATCTGGTGGAGAAAGTGCTGCCAGCGTTGCAGCAGGGGAAAGTGGTGCTCTGCGACCGCTTTATCGACAGTTCTCTGGCTTATCAGGGGCATGCCCGTGGACTGGGCATCGACGCAGTGCTTTCCATCAATGAATTTGCGATCCAGGATACTTGGCCGGATTTGACCTTATTATTTGATGTGTCGCCTGAAATCGGTCTGCAAAGGATCGCGGCAAACAGCGGAAGAGAACAGAATCGCTTGGATATGGAGAAATTGCCATTCCACCAAAAAGTGTATGAGGGCTATCAGGAAGTTTCACGCCGATACCCTGAACGCATTGTCAGAATTGATGCTTCCAAAGAGCCGGAAGAAGTTGTGGCGTCTGCGCTGGCAGCAATTATAAAAGGCATGGAAAGTTATACAGCGTAATTAATTGTTCGTGTTATAATTATATAGAAGAAAGACCAATAAAAAGGAGTGAGTGCTGATGAAACTCGTCGTTGCAGTTGTACAGGACCAAGACAGTAACCGATTATCCAATGCTTTGACAAAAAATGATTTCCGGGCTACCAAGCTTGCCAGTACAGGAGGGTTTTTGCGCTCAGGGAATACGACTTTTTTAATCGGGGTTGATGACAGCCTTGTCCCTAAATTAATGGATTTGATCCGGGAAAATTGCCGATCACGTGAACAGATGGTGGCACCTGTTTCACCTATGGGCGGAAACGCGGATTCGTATATACCATATCCTGTGGAAGTGGAAGTGGGCGGCGCCACGATTTTCGTGTTGCCGATCGAGCAATTCCATCATTTCTAAGCAGCGTTTAACGATCAAATACATGACACCCGTGCTCCCTTGGAACACGGGATTTTTTTAAAAAGGCGGAAGGTGAGCTTGTGCAGATGACAACCGAAGAATTCGAGCAGATGCAGCCGATTGTGATGAAGAGGCTGCAGGGGGCTTTTGAAAAAGACCGGCTGGCACATGCCTTCCTTTTTGAAGGGCCTGCCGGTTCGGGAATAAAAGAAGTGACGCATTTTTTTGTGAAGCTGCTGCTTTGCGAAAATCCGCAGCAAAATGTTCCATGTGGAACATGCAGAAGTTGCCATTTATATGATTCTGGAAATCACCCGAATATCGTCTTTATTGAGCCGGATGGCCAAAACATCAAAATCGACCAGATCCGTGAACTGATTTATTCAATGAATAAAACCGGGTTGAATACAGGGCGCAAGATATATGTCATTCAGGAAGCGGACCGGATGAATAATGCTTCCGCCAATGCGTTGCTGAAGTTTCTGGAAGAGCCGGAATTCAATGTCACCGCTATTCTTCAGACAGAACGGCTGAATGCGATCATGAGCACGATCCGATCCCGCTGCCAGCTTGTGTCGTTTCAGCCATTGTCGCGCCCTGTACTAATGGAAAAGCTGATTGCGGGGGGCATGACGGCTTCTATGGCTGCAACAGTCAGCATGCTGACGCAAAGTGAAGAAGAGGCTTTGGCACTGAGTGCGGATGAACAGTTTCCACAGGCAAGAAAAACAGTTTTAAAACTGGTTGAAGTGGTCAGTAACAATGTACACGATGCCCTTTTAATGCTTCAATCGGACTGGCTTCCGTTGTTTAAGGAAAAAGAAGATACCGAAAGAGGCCTGGACATGTTATTATTTGCTTATCGGGACATTGCCTCGGTAAAGGCAGGACTCGAGACAGCAAGAACGTATCCAGACATGGAAGAAACTTGGAAGCAGATGGCTCTTCAGCGTTCTTTTACTGTGTTGTCAACACAGCTGCAGGCCATTTTACAGGCCAAACAGCAATTGCCTCGCAATATGAACCGAACGCTGCTGATGGAGCAATTAATGCTGAATCTGCGGGAGGGGTAAAAATTGTATAATGTCATAGGAGTCCGCTTTAAAAAAGCGGGTAAAATATATTATTTCGATCCAGGTGAATTTACGATCGAAAAAGATGATTATGTCATCGTTGAAACAGCTCGTGGAGTGGAATACGGAAAAGTGGTCGTACCGGTCAAGACGGTCGGCGAAAACGATGTCGTATTGCCGCTGAAACAAGTCGTGCGTGTAGCAAGTGAACGTGACCGCCAACAGGTGGAAGATAACCGCCAGGAAGCGCAGCGCGCATTTGAAACGGGTACAGGCAAGATTGAAGAACATCGGCTCGATATGAAACTGGTTGATGTGGAATATACATTTGACCGCAATAAAGTGATATTTTATTTCACTGCGGAAGGCCGTGTCGATTTCCGGAACCTTGTAAAGGATCTGGCGTCAATATTCCGGACGCGCATCGAACTTCGCCAAATCGGTGTAAGGGATGAAGCGAAAATGCTCGGAGGCATAGGACCATGCGGACGCATGCTTTGCTGTTCGACATTCCTGGGCGATTTTGAACCGGTATCGATCAAAATGGCCAAAGATCAGAATCTGTCTTTGAATCCATCAAAAATTTCCGGCTTATGCGGGCGTTTGATGTGCTGCCTCAAATATGAGAATGATGAATATGAGCAGGCGAAAAAAGAAATGCCGGATGTCGGCACCCGGGTTGCGACTCCGGACGGCGAAGGCCGCGTTGTCAGTATGAATATTCTGGAGCGCGTATTGAAAATCCGCCTTTCTGAGCAGGAACAGACACTTGAATACGCATTAAGTGAGATAATGGACCAAGGAACGAGAGCGTGAGGTGGTTGGTGTGAAAGATAAGAACTTTTTGGATACAGTGATGGATTTTGAGCAGCAGCTGGAATCGATGCAGCAGCAATTCCGGGAATTGAAAGCAGTGGTGGCGCATACGATGGAAGAACATCATGCGCTGCAGCTGGAAAATCATCATTTGCGTGCGCGCCTGGATGAACTTCATGAAGCGGTCCCGGAAGCTGCAGCGGCTGTGGATCCTGTTAAACTCGAAAGAGCGGTCATGGATATCGGCGAAGGCTATGATAATCTGGCCCGCCTTTATCACGAAGGCTATCATGTCTGCCATGTGCATTTTGGCAGTTCCCGAAAAGGTGATGATTGCCTGTTCTGCCTTTCATTTTTAAACAAGCAGAATTGATGGCAAATTCAACAAAAGCTTCTGTCACTTCGTGTGGCGGCAGCTTTTTGTTTTGTGGAGGAGTTGAAAATATGCTGTTGGACGACGAACGGCTGGATTATTTATTGGCGGAGGAATTGCGGATTATTCAAAGCCCATCCGTATTCTCGTTTTCACTCGATGCGGTTTTATTGGCGCGGTTCGCTTATGTGCCGCTGAAACGCGGGAAGATTGTGGATTTATGTACAGGAAACGGGGCCATTCCGCTGTTTTTAAGCGCTAGGACGGAATCCCGGATCATTGGTGTCGAGCTGCAGGAGCGACTTGTGCATATGGCCGAGCGCAGTGTGGCGTATAACAGGCTGGAGGAACAGATCAGTATTCTGCAGGGCGATGTCAAAACGATTCCGGAAACGCTCGGTTTTGAGAAATACGATGTGGTGACATGCAATCCCCCTTATTTTCCAGCGGATAATATGAGCGATAAAAATATCAGCGAACATATGGCGATTGCGCGCCACGAGCTCTATTTGACGCTGGACGAGGCGGTGCGTTCTGCCAGCCAGTTATTGAAGCAGGGCGGCAAAGCGGCCTTTGTGCACCGCTCAGGAAGGCTGATCGACTTGATCACGGCCATGCGCGCCAATCGGCTGGAGCCGAAGCGGGTAAGATTGGTCTACCCGAAAGCCGGGAAAGAAGCGAATACTTTATTGATTGAAGGAATAAAAGACGGCAAGCCTGATCTGAAAATCCTGCCTCCGCTGATTGTTTACGGAGACGACGGGGAATACACGGAAGAAGTGCGGGAAATGCTTTATGGAGACAAATAGCCATTATTTCTATGTGCTTGAATGTGCCGACAATTCCTATTACGCGGGCTATACCAATGATTTGCAGAAACGGCTGGATACACATAATGCCGGCAAAGGCGCGAAATACACCCGCTCGAGAGGGCCGGTGAAAGTGATCCATTTCGAAGAATTTGAAACAAAGACGGCAGCGATGAAGGCGGAATATGCCTTCAAGCAATTAACGAAAGCGAAAAAAATCCGTTATATTGCTGAAGGAAAGGAGCAGGCCTGATGAAATCCCAGAAAAGTTTTCAGGAAACAACAGCAACTTTATATCTCGTTGCCACGCCGATCGGCAATTTAGAAGACATGACGGTCCGCGCACTGCGCATTTTGAAAGAAGCCGATATCATCGCAGCGGAAGACACGAGAAATACAAAAAAACTGTGTAATTACTTTGATATACAAACAAAACTGGTCAGCTATCACGAGCATAACCAGGAAAGCGGCGGCCATAAAATACTCGGCTATCTGGAAGAAGGCAGATCTGTGGCGCTTGTCAGTGACGCAGGCATGCCGTGCATATCCGACCCAGGTGAAGATATCGTGAAGCGCGCGGTAGCGGAAGGGTTTCCGGTCGTGCCGGTCCCCGGAGCCAACGCAGCACTCAGTGCGCTTATCGCATCAGGCATAGCGCCTCAGCCGTTCCAATTCTACGGCTTCCTGTCACGGGGTAAAAAAGAGCGTCAGGCTGAACTTGAGCTGTTGAGCCAAAACCGCGAGACGCTTATTTTCTATGAAGCGCCGCACCGTTTGAAGGAAAGCCTGAAAAGCATCCAGAAGAATTTCGGCAATGACCGCCGGATTGTTCTGGCGCGTGAAGTGACCAAGAAGTTCGAGGAATTTCTGCGTGGCACTGTGGAACAAGCGGTGGAATGGTCGGACGCCAATGAAATACGCGGTGAATTCTGTATCGTCATTGAAGGCAATGCGGAACCGGATCTTATCGAAACATCGGTTTGGTGGGAAGATCTATCCATAGAAGAACATGTTGAAGAAGTGATGGAGCGGGAACAGCTTTCGTCCAAAGAGGCGATCAAAAAAGTTTCAACAGACCGGAAATTGTCGAAACGGGATGTTTACCAGGCTTATCACACCTAAAGAAAAAACCGGGGCGCACAGGCGCTCCGGTTTTAAAAAAACTTATTTTTTCAAGTTGCCCTGAATTTCTTTCATCAGCATTTCTGCGCCTTCAGAGCTCAAGACCAATTTACCGCCGACAAGTTTCATGTTGTCGTCCGATACTTCACCTGTTACAGCGCAAGTCATGTTCGGCATGTATTTTTTCAAGATGATCTTGTCGTCATCGACATAGATCTCCAAAGCGTCTTTCTCTGCAATGCCCAATGTGCGGCGCAATTCGATCGGAATAACTACACGGCCCAATTCGTCAACTTTACGTACAATACCTGTTGATTTCATAATATTCGTCCCCCTTGTATTTTATAAATGTTTTCGCCAAAATTCGACAATTACCACTTCCTGTCATAAATCATACCAACTACTTTCTTCCAGGTCAACAAAAAACTATTGAATTTATAATGAAATACCAAAATTTATGGCACATATTCTTGAAGTGTTGAAAAAAGACCCGCTTTAACTGGCAAAGTTTCGACAATTGGCAAAATTAAACAGAAAATTTAGATATAATAATTTTACAGTAAATTCCTTGGAGCGCCTAAGATTGAAAGATTGTACAAAATTGCGGACTTCGTTAAAATAAACTTTATACAAACAAACTGGAGGAATTTTTCGTGACTGCAAACAAAGATACTTTTTATTTAACGACTCCGATTTATTATCCAAGCGGAAAATTCCATATCGGAACCGCTTATACAACGGTCGCATCCGATGCGATGGCCCGCTACAAACGCCTTCGCGGCTTTGATGTCCGCTTTTTGACGGGCATGGATGAACATGGCCAGAAAATAGAAGAAAAAGCGCAGGAAGCCGGCCTGGCACCGCAGGAATATGTCAATGGCATGGCGGAAGCCGCGAAAAATGTCTGGAAAACGATGGACATCACTTATGATGATTTTATCCAGACTACTGAAGCCCGCCACAAAGAAGGCGTGGAAAAGATTTTCCAGAAGTTCCTGGATAACGGGGACATTTATAAAGGGCATTATGAAGGCTGGTACTGCACGCCTTGCGAGTCTTTCTATACGGAAAGCCAATTGGATAAAGGCAATTGTCCGGATTGCGGCCGTCCGGTCCATAAAGTGAAGGAAGAATCGTATTTCTTCAATATGAAGAAATATGCAGATCGCCTTCTTGATTACTATGAAAATAATGTCGAGTTCATCGAGCCTGAATCCCGCAAAAATGAGATGATCAACAACTTCATCAAACCGGGCCTCGAAGATCTTTCCGTTTCCCGTACATCATTTGACTGGGGAATTCCGGTTCCTGGAGATCCGAAGCACGTTATTTACGTGTGGGTGGACGCATTGTCGAATTATATTACATCGCTGGGCTACGGCTCTGACGACGATTCATTATTCAATAAATACTGGCCGGCGGATGTTCACGTGGTTGGCAAGGATATCGTCCGTTTCCATACGATTTACTGGCCGATTTTCCTGATGGCGCTTGATTTGCCGTTGCCGAAAAAAGTTTTCGCGCACGGCTTTATCATGATGAAAGACGGCAAGATGTCGAAATCGAAGGGCAATGTCGTTTATCCGGAAATGCTGGTGGAACGCTATGGCTTAGACGCCACGCGCTATTTCCTGCTGCGTGAGCTGCCTTTCGGTTCTGACGGCGTATTTTCTCCGGAAGCGTTTATCGAACGGACGAATTACGACCTTGCCAATGACCTCGGGAATTTATTGAACCGGACAGTGTCCATGATCAATAAATACTTTGATGGGGAAGTGCCGCAAATTGCCGGTGAAAAGACGGAATTTGACTCCACGCTTCAGCGCGTTGCGAAAGAAACGGTCGAAACTTATGAGAAGCACATGGAAAAAATGCAATTCAGCATGGTGCTGAGCGAAGTTTGGGTACTGATTTCAAGAACCAATAAATATATAGATGAAACACAGCCATGGGTGTTGGCGAAAGATGAAGCGACGAAAGAACAGCTTGCTTCTGTCATGGCCCACCTGGCGGAAAGCCTGCGCATGACGGCGGTTATGCTTCAGCCATTCCTGCCAAATGCACCGAAGCAGATCATCGAACAGCTTGGCTTGTCAGAAGAATACCTGACTTGGGAAACGCTGGATGGTTTCGGCAAGATTCCAGCTGGCACGAAAGTTGTGGCAAAAGGCACACCAATCTTCCCGCGTCTTGAAATCGAACCGGAAGTTGCATATATCCGGGACCAAATGCGCGGCGGGGCTGCTGCTGAACCGGAAAAGGAAGCAATCGAAGAAGTGCCGGAGGTGCCGGAAATCACGATTGATGATTTTGCGAAGGTCGATCTGCGCGCAGCGACGGTTACAGCTTGCGAGCCGGTGCCGAAAACGTCGAAGCTGCTGAAATTGCAGCTGGATCTGGGCTATGAGCAGCGCCAAGTGGTTTCAGGCATAGCTGAACATTACAAACCGGAAGAATTAGTAGGCAAAAAGGTGGTCGTGGTCGCCAACTTGAAACCTGTTAAATTACGCGGTGAATTATCGCAGGGCATGATTTTGGCTGGCGAAAAAGACGGTTTCCTGACTTTGGCTTCCGTTGCCGAGAAATTGCCGAACGGCGCAAAAATTAAATAAATCATGATCAGAAGGTGGTCCGCTTGACTAAGCGGACCATTTTTATTATGGTGAATTTTGCGGTTTTTTGGGAGAAGGCACAGGCAATTTGTCATGTAAAAAAGATGTTTTGTTATACAAATGTAATATTACTGAGAAGAAAGAAATGAAGTTTACAGATAAAATAAAGCTTAGCGTAAGGAGAATGCATATGTTTATTGATACTCACGTACATTTAAATGCTGACCAATACGACGATGATTTAAAAGAAGTCATCGAACGCGCATTAGAAAATAATGTTACAAAAATGATTGTTATCGGTTTTGATCGAAAAACGATTGAACGCGCGATGGCATTAATAGAAGAATACGATTTCCTTTATGCGGTGATTGGCTGGCATCCGGTTGATGCGGTTGATTGCACGGATGAAGATTTAGAATGGATCGAAGAACTCTCGGCACATCCGAAAGTCGTCGGCATCGGAGAAACAGGCTTGGATTATCATTGGGACAAATCGCCCAAAGACGTCCAGCAGGAAGTTTTCCGCAAGCAGATCCGGCTGGCGAAAAAACTGCAGCTGCCGATCATCATCCATAACCGCGAAGCGACAGAAGACGTCCTGACTATCCTGAAAGAGGAAAATGCGGCGGAAGTCGGCGGCATCATGCACTGCTTCGGCGGAAGCGTCGAAACGGCCCAGATCAGCATCGACATGAATTTCATGATTTCGCTTGGCGGACCGGTAACATTCAAGAATGCCAAAAAGCCTAAGGAAGTCGCGGCAGAGATTCCGCTCGAACATCTATTGATCGAAACGGACGCGCCTTATCTTGCGCCTCACCCTTACCGCGGAAAACGCAATGAGCCTTCCTACGTAACGCTGGTGGCGGAAGAGATCGCCCGCTTGAAGGATTTGCCGGTGGAAGAAGTGGCAAAAATCACCACTAGGAACGCTGAAAAATTCTTTAAATTGAATTAAAGAGAAAAAATAGCGGGAACCCGTTCTAATTGACACGCATGTAAATGAGTCTATATAATCACACAGGTGAATGAGGAGGAGTTACATTTGACGAAAGAAGAAGAGGATAATAATTATTCAACAATAAATACATCTAAAAAGAAGTCCGTGATCATTACATTGGCTACGGTGCTGATGTTTGCGGCAGTTATGGCTTTCGCGATCTATGAAGGCACAAAAAATACAGTTACGATGATTTCCAATGGTGAAAAAGAAGAAGTTAAAACGCATGCTGAAACAGTAGGGGCATTTCTTGAAGAACAGGCAATCGAAGTAGGGCAGGATGACTATTTGAGCCATACAGCAGAAGCTTCAATCGATAAAGATATCGTGATTGAATGGACAGAAGCTGATCAATTCACGATTACAGTGGATGGCAAACCGACATCAGCATGGACAACTTCGAATACAGTCGAAGATATTTTGGCAAAAGCTGAAATTGAAATTACTGAACATGATAAAGTAACACCTGCATTAAACGAAGAAGTAGATGCTAACACAGCTATTTCCGTTGAAAAAGCTTATGAAGTGACAATCTTTGATGGACTGGAAGAAAAGAAAGTATGGTCCACTTCGACTACGGTCGCTGACTTTTTAAAACAGCATAAAATCACTTTGAGCGATCTTGATCGCGTAGAAAAAGATATGGATGAATTAATCCTTCCCGGATCTGAAGTTAAAGTTGTTCGTGTAGAAAAGGTCACCGATGTAGTGGAAGATTCAGTGAAATTCGCCAAGGAAACGAAGAAAGATTCCTCTCTTTTGAAAGGGTCTGAAAAAGTGGTTCAAAAAGGCGAAGAAGGTCTTGTAGAAAAGACTTATGAAGTTGTCATGGAAAATGGCAAAGAAGTAAAACGTGAACTTAAAGGCGAGAAAGTGATCAAAGAAGCGAAGAAACAAGTCGTGGCAGTCGGAACGAAAACTGTTGTCGCAAGCGTTTCCCGCGGAAATGATAAAAAAGAGGCAGCGCCAGCTCCGAAAAAAGCAGCTGCATCACAGCCGGCAGCAACATCTGCCAAAACTACAAAAACAGCAGCGCCAGCACCAGCTCAAAGCAGTGAACCATCAAGCAGCCGCGAATTCTATGTATCGGCAACCGCTTATACGGCTTCATGCAACGGCTGCTCCGGCATCACTGCGACGGGCATCAATTTAAAAGCGAATCCGCATTTGAAAGTGATCGCTGTTGATCCTTCCGTTATCCCGCTCGGCTCGAAAGTATGGGTTGAAGGATATGGCCATGCAATCGCAGGCGATACTGGCGGCGCAATCAAAGGCAATAAAATCGATATCTTCATGGCGGACCGCTCTGCAGCTTTGGCATTCGGCCGCAAGCAAGTGAAAATCAAAATTCTGGATTAATGAAGTAATTGGAAAGCTTTCCCGGGGCAGCCCGGGAAAGCTTTTTACATGTTCAGCCGGAACGGGGTAAACTAAAACAAAAAGTGTTGAAACGAGGAAAGACTGATGAAAATCAAAGAAGTGATTGTAGTGGAAGGCAAAGACGATACGGTTGCCGTCAAACGCGCGGTGGAAGCCGATACGATAGAAACGAACGGTTCCGCTATTACCGAAGAGACTTTGAAAAAGATTGCGCACGCCGCTTCCAAACGCGGTGTGATTGTATTTACAGATCCTGATTATCCAGGCAGGCGGATCCGTGCTATTATTGAGGAATACGTGCCAACGGCCAAGCACGCGTTCTTAGCGAAGGAAAAAACCATTGCGAAAAACGGCAAAGGGCTGGGCATTGAACATGCCAAGGATGAAGATATCCGTGAAGCGCTGGCTTCCGTCCATACACTCTGGAACAATGAAGAGCCCGCTGAAATTACAATGGAAGATTTGATTATGGCCAAGCTTGTAGCCCATCCGCAGGCAAGGCAGCGCCGAACAGACATCGGTAATCTTCTGCAGATCGGCTATACCAACGGCAAGCAGCTCGCCAAGCGGCTGCATATGTTCGGCATAACGAAACAGCAATTCATCGAAGCGGTGCAGGCGCTGAATCAGGAGGAACGAAAATGATGAAAGATATAGCAACACCCATACGCACCCAGGAAATAATGGCGAAACACGGCTTAACAGTGAAGAAAAGTCTCGGACAGAACTTTTTGATCGACCCGAATATTCTTCGGAAGATCGTCAGCCAGGCAAATCTGACAAAACAATCGGCAGCTATCGAAATAGGGCCCGGCATTGGAGCTTTGACAGAACACCTGGCACGTGCCGCCGGAAAAGTGCTGGCTTTTGAAATTGACCAGCGCCTGTTGCCTGTGCTTGATGATACGCTGTCCCCTTATGACAATGTCAGTATCATCCATTCCGATATTCTGAAAGCGGATGTGGCGGACGCCATTGCGCAAGAACTCGAAGGCTACGAAGATATTATGGTAGTGGCCAATTTGCCGTATTACGTAACCACACCGATCATCATGAAGCTGCTGTTGGAGAAACTGCCTATTCGCGGACTCGTGGTCATGCTTCAAAAAGAAGTGGCGGAACGGATCACAGCCAAGCCCGGAACAAAAGCTTATGGTTCATTATCTATCGCGATCCAGTACTATACAGAAGCGGAAATGGCTTTGACGGTGCCAAAGGGCGTCTTCATGCCGCAGCCGAATGTCGACTCAGCGGTCATAAAAATGACGAAGCGCACAACGCCGCAAGTGGAAGTCATCGATGAAGACTTCTTCTTTAAAGTGACGAGAGGCTCTTTTGTACAGCGTCGCAAGACGATATTCAATAATCTGCAGGCGGCAATGCCGGACGGCAAAGAAAAGAAGGACTTGATCTTGAAGGCTCTGGAAGAAGCGGGCATTGATCCGGCAAGACGCGGGGAAACCCTGAGCATCAAGGAATTCGGCGGCCTCGCTGACAAGCTTTACGGCTATTTTGGCTGATTTCCGTTATTCTGTTGAAAAAACGGCACAACTCGAATAAAAAGTGTTATTTCGGATAAATAAATATTGACACCAAGCGGATTCCAAGATAAAATTAAAAATTTATTTGACAATTTGGGCATTTTGTAGTAAGGTTTATTTATAGTGAGGTGTAGACAAAATGCCCAAAACTTTGGCGGATATCAAGAAGTCGTTGGATTTGCATTTAGGGAAACGATTGCTGTTGAAAGCAAACGGAGGTCGCAAGAAAACGGTCGAACGTGCCGGAATCCTGCGCGAAACATATCACTCCGTGTTCGTAATTGAGTTAGATCAAGATGAACATGCATTTGAAAGAGTGTCCTACAGCTACGCGGACATCCTGACAGAAGCAGTGGAAATCACTGTGTATGAAGGAACAGAAGACGCTTTAGTCGTTAAATAATCGAACTATATCTATATTTCTTTTGGAAGCCCATACTTTGCCGTTTTCGGCAGCGTATGGGTTTTTTGTTTTTTTGCCAAAAACTCCCGAATCCTTTGGCATGTGTTAAAATAGTTTTCATCAGATTATAAAAGGAGACAGTGGAGATGCTCTATGTGAAGGCACCTGCCAAAATCAACTTAACATTAGATGTACTGCATAAAAGACCGGACAATTATCATGAGGTCGAAATGATCATGACCACCGTGGATCTTGCAGACCGCATCGGGCTGATGGAAACCGAACGCGGAATCCATATCGAATCAGCCGATCGCTTTGTGCCGAATGATTCGCGCAACCTTGCCTATCAGGCGGCGAAATTATTGAAAGACACCTACCATATTAAATCCGGTGTCATTATCAAGCTTGATAAACAGATTCCGGTGGCTGCCGGACTGGCAGGCGGAAGCAGCGACGCGGCCGCTACGCTGAAAGGCTTGAATAAGCTATGGAACCTGAATCTTTCATTGGATGAGCTGGCGGAACTGGGCACGAAAATCGGTTCAGATGTCGCTTTCTGCGTCTACGGCGGAACGGCGCTCGCAAAAGGACGCGGTGAAATCATCCAGCAGCTTCCTGCACCGCCCAATTGCTGGGTGATTCTTGCCAAACCGACAATCGGCGTTTCGACTGCTGAAGTCTACGGTGCCTTTGATGTCAATAAAGCCGAGCATCCGAATACCCGTAAAATGATCGAAGCGATTGAAAATAAAGATTATGACGAAGTTTGTGCGAACTTAGGCAATGCGCTGGAAAGCGTCACATTATCCTTGTATCCCGAAGTGGCGCAAATTAAAGACCAGATGAAAAAGTTCGGGGCAGATGCAGTGCTTATGAGCGGCAGCGGTCCGACTGTCTTCGGGTTGGTGCAGCAGGAAGCACGTATTCCACGCATCTATAACGGATTGCGCGGCTTCTGCGCAGAAGTATATGCGGTCAGATTAGTCGGCGAACGGGATCCACTTGCTTAAAGACGGATAATTATGGTAAGTTTTCTATAAATCATTCGTGTTCAGGAGAGTGGAAAATGAAGTGGAAACGCAGTGAACGTTTAGTAGACATGACGCATTACTTATTGGAGCATCCACATAAATTGATTCCGCTGACGTATTTTTCCGATTTATATCAATCGGCTAAGTCGTCCATCAGTGAAGATCTGGGAATCGTAAAAGAAACGTTTGAGCAAAAAGGCATCGGGTTATTGGCTACAGTGCCGGGAGCTGCAGGGGGAGTTAAGTATATTCCGAAACTGCGGGAACCGGAAATCAGAGCCATCATGCAGGAATTGATCAGCGAATTAAGCCATTCTGAGCGGCTTTTGCCTGGCGGTTATTTGTATATGACTGATGTGCTGGGCAATCCGGACATCATGAACCGAGTCGGCAAAGTATTCGCCACGGCATTTGCGCACCAGAAAATCGATGTCATCATGACGGTGGCGACAAAAGGCATCCCGATCGCCCACGCCATCGCACGCCATTTGAATGTTCCGGTGGTTATCGTGCGCCGGGACAGCAAAGTCACCGAAGGTTCCACTGTCAGCATCAATTATGTGTCGGGATCGTCGCGGCGCATCCAGACGATGGTGTTATCGAAGCGCAGCATGAAGAGCGGGCAGCGCGTGCTGATCACCGACGATTTCATGAAGGTCGGCGGCACAATGAACGGCATGAAAAATCTTCTCGAAGAATTCGAATGCACGCTCGCTGGAGTGGCGGTGCTTGTGGAAGCGGAACATAAGGATGAACGACTGGTCGAAAAATACTTATCGTTGGTTAAATTGCGCGAAGTCAGCGAAAAAGAACGTAAGATTGAATTGCAAGAAGGAAACTATTTCTCGGATGGAGGTTATTGATAATGAAATATGTAGCAACTGATCAGGCAGCAGCAGCAATCGGCCCATATTCACAAGGTGTAGTGTCCGGCGACATGTTCTATAGTTCAGGGCAGATTCCGTTGACGCCAGCCGGAGATATTGCAGGGGATACAATCGGTGAACAGGCGCGTCAGGTTTTTGCCAACTTGAAAGCGGTCTTGGCAGAAGCGGGTTCTTCGTTGGATAATGTTATTAAAACAACTGTTTTCATCAAAGATATGAATGATTTTGCTGCGCTGAATGAAATCTACGCCTCTTATTTCGGCGATCATAAACCGGCCCGTTCCACAGTCGAAGTTGCCCGTTTGCCGAAAGATGTAAAAGTTGAAATCGAAGTTATCGCGAAAGTTAAATAAGGAAATGAAGCTGCCTTTTACAGGCAGCTTTTATTTTTTATTGTCCAGACTCCAGCTGATCCGCCTCAAACCTTTCCGATCATAACGGCCGTTTCCGCTTTTCTTATCCTAAAAACAAAATATTCTAATAAATTTTGTAATTTTTGAAGGAGATTAGTCCTTAATAGCGAATACCATAAAAAGCTCCAAAAATTACATCTTAGGGGAGAGGTGATGAGAATGGAAGTTACTGATGTGAGGTTGAGGCGGGTTCAGACGGATGGCCGTATGAGAGCAATCGCTTCCATCACCCTGGACAACGAGTTTGTTGTACATGATATTCGGGTGATTGATGGAAATGACGGCTTGTTCGTAGCGATGCCCAGTAAACGAACTCCGGATGGCGAATTCAGAGATATAGCGCATCCGATTAACTCAGGAACTCGAAGCAAGCTTCAGCAAGCTGTGTTGGCTGCTTATGAACAAAGTGAGAATGATCCCGTGTTTGAAGAAGCGGGCGTGTGATTTTAACAGACAGAAGAGCCTGAAGCAGAATCCGGGCTCTTTTTATTATGGAAAAAACGGTTGGTGTTTCGAAAGACGGCATGTGTGTTGTGTCCTTAAGCCGTGCTTGTCGGAGCCAAGCGGGTGCCGTCGCTTTTCTGTGTCCAGACTCCGGCGGCCAACTTCTCGAGACATAAGCCCCACTGACTAGGCGGCTGAAAAGATGCCGCTACGCCAGTGTGTCTTATGCTTGTCGGAGCTGAACGGCCGTTTCCGCTTTTCTATTTGACATGGCGGCGAACCTTGAAAAATCAGGGTTTTTCCGATATAGTTAAGAAAAGCTGAATCAGTTGTGCAGCTTACGCAACCGTAAATTGCATTTTTACAGCTGCGCTTTTTCTTGCAGGCCGATTGGTTTGCAGTGGGGGACTAAGTCATTGAAGTGGAAAAGCCGAAGGGCGAAGCTTCTTAACAGAGAGAAAATGCATGCGCTTGCCGACAGCAGGCCGCTGCAAAAAGTATGCCGTAACGGCTTTTTTTTGCGCTCAGACGCATAAGCGTTGCGGAATAGATATTAATTGGACAAAAATCTTATGGATGGAGGATCGATACATGACGAGTACATATGCAGTAATACTTGCGGCCGGACAAGGCACGCGGATGAAATCGAAATTGTATAAAGTTTTGCATCCGGTTTGCGGCATGCCGATGGTTGAGCATGTAACCGGGAATGTTTCACAGCTGGGTGTTGAGAAAATCGTTACAATTGTCGGACACGGAGCGGAAAAAGTGCGGGAGCAGCTGGGCGACAGCAGCGAATACGCATTGCAGGAAGAGCAATTGGGTACGGCACATGCCGTGCAGCAGGCCGCTTCCCTGATTGAAGGCAAACCGGGTACGACGCTGGTTGTTTGCGGGGATACGCCATTGATCCGCGCTGAAACAATGCAGTCACTTTTGGACCATCACAAAGCGACAGAAGCCAAAGCTACTATTCTTACAGCAATCGCTGAAAATCCGGCCGGCTATGGCCGCATCATCCGTGACGGCGATGGGCAGGTTTCAAAGATCGTCGAACAAAAAGATGCTTCGCCAGATGAACAGCAAGTCAAGGAAATCAACACGGGCACGTACTGCTTTGACAATGAAGCGTTGTTCGAAGCGCTGAAGCTGGTTTCAAATGATAACGTGCAAGGTGAATATTACCTGCCGGATGTCATCGAAATCCTTCAGAAGCAAAGTGAAATTGTCGCTGCGTACGCTACAGACAGCTTTGATGAGACGCTTGGCGTCAACGACCGTGTGGCACTCAGCCAGGCGGAAGGCATCATGCGCGCGCGCATCGCTGAAAAACATATGCGTAACGGTGTTTCCATCATCGATCCGGCTTCCACTTATATCAGCGCGGAAGCTGAAATCGGAGCTGATACGGTTCTTTATCCGAACGTCATCATTGAAGGGCGTTCAGTCATCGGGGAAGATTGCTTTATTTCATCCAACAGCCGCATCGTTTCAAGCACGATCGGTGACCGGACAGAAATTCGTTCTTCCGAAATCTACAACAGCTCGATCGGCACGGATACAACTGTTGGTCCATTTGCGCACGTCCGTCCGGAGAGCAATCTTGGCGATAAAGTCAAAATCGGCAATTTTGTCGAAGTGAAAAAAGCTGAGCTTGGCAATGGCAGTAAAATTTCGCACTTGAGCTATATCGGCGACGCTGAAGTTGGAACAAACGTCAATATTGGCTGCGGTACCATTACAGTCAATTACGACGGTAAAAATAAACATGTCACGAAAATTGAAGATGATTCGTTCATCGGGTGCAACTCAAATCTTATTGCGCCGGTAACAATCGGCAAAGGTTCTTATGTAGCGGCAGGCTCGACAATTTCCAAAGACGTGCCGAATGAGGCGCTGGCGATTGCGCGTGCCCGCCAGGAAAACAAAGATGGTTATGCTTCAAAATTAAACGTGAAAAAATAGGAGGTACACCTTAATGGGTTATCAAAATGCAGACAGTAAACTGAAAATCTTTTCATTGAATTCGAATAAGGAATTAGCGGAAGAAATTGCTGAAAATGTAGGCATTCCGCTAGGAAAGAGTTCGGTTACACACTTCAGTGACGGAGAAATCCAGATCAACATCGAAGAAAGTATTCGCGGCTATGACGTTTTCATCGTCCAATCCACTTCACAGCCTGTCAACGAGAACCTGATGGAGCTGCTGATCATGATTGATGCGGTCAAACGCGCTTCTGCGCGGACTGTCAACGTAGTCATTCCATACTACGGCTATGCCCGCCAGGACCGTAAAGCGCGGTCCCGTGAGCCGATTACGGCAAAACTGGTAGCGAATCTTTTGGAGACAGCCGGAGCTACACGTGTGGTTGTACTGGATCTGCATGCGCCTCAAATCCAGGGCTTCTTTGATATTTTGATTGACCATTTAGTAGCAGTACCTCTTATCTCGGAATACTTCCTGAATGAAAGCGGCATCGACCTCGAAAACGTCATCGTCGTTTCACCTGACCACGGCGGTGTGACGCGTGCGCGTAAAATGGCGGATCGCCTGAAAGCGCCGATTGCCATCATCGATAAACGCCGTCCGCGTCCGAATGTAGCGGAAGTCATGAATATCGTCGGTAATGTTGAAGGCAAAACAGCCATCATCATCGATGACATCATCGATACGGCAGGCACGATTTCAATTGCTGCCAGCGCATTGATTGAAAGCGGAGCAAAAGAAGTTTACGCGTGCTGTACGCATCCGGTACTATCGGGACCGGCTATTCAGCGCATTGATGATTCTGTCATCAAGAAATTGATCATCACGAATTCAATCGCTTTGCCTGAAGAGAAGAAATCTCCGAAAATCAAGCAATTGTCAGTAGCTAAGTTATTGGCTGAAACAATCGTGCGTGTGCACGAACAAAAATCAGTCAGCACATTATTCGACTGAGTATAATTTCCTTTCTCACCCTCCAAGGTTTGATGATAAATGTTTAAGGGTATCCACTAACTACGAACATTTATAAAACTTGGAGGGTGAAATGTATATGGCTACAAAAATGAAAGCACAAAAAAGAGAAAGCGGTACACCGCATTCATCGTTAACAGAGTTAAGGAGCAAAGGTGATGTACCTGGAATCGTCTACGGCTATCAAGTCGAATCGACTCCGCTGACAGTGTCTGAGATCGATCTGATCAAGACTTTGCGTGAATCTGGAAGAAACGGCGTCATCAACCTTGAACTGGATGGCAAAACTTTTAATGTCGTAATGAGCGACTATCAAATGGACGCTTTAAAAGGCAATTTCAAACACGTGGACTTCTTGGCGATCAACATGTCGGATGAACTTGAAGTGGCAGCGACGGTCCATACAATCGGTGAATCACCAGGTGAAAAAGAAGGCGGAGTTGTCAATCAGCCGAACCGTGAAGTCAACATCAAAGTGAAGCCTTCGGACATTCCGGATGCCCTTGAAGTAGACATCAGCAAGCTTGAAATCGGCGATCATATCTCAGTGGGCGATATCCGTGATACAGTATCATATGAAATTCTCGACGAAGACGATTTCCTGCTGGTTTCTGTAACGGCACCTCGTACACAGGAAGAAATGGATGAGCTTGAAGAAACTCCTGAAACGGAAAGCGCTGAGCCGGAAGTGGTCGGAAGCGACGAAGAATCAGGTTCTGATGAAGGAAAAGAAGCTTAAAATTGAACAGAAGAAAACGGGGACTGTCTTCTGGCAGTCCCTGTTTTTTCATTAATAAGAGTATGTGGTAAAATAGACAGCAGTGAAAAGCAAAGGACGAGTTGCGATGAAATTGATTATTGGCCTGGGCAATCCAGGCAAAACATATGAACAGACCCGCCATAATATCGGCTTCCATGTGATCGATCATCTGGCTTCAAAATGGAATGCGCCGCTTACACAGGCGAAATTCAAGGGCATGTATTCCATTATCCACCGCCCCGAAGGCAAGGTTATGCTGTTGAAGCCTCTGACTTACATGAATTTATCGGGTGAAAGCGTCAGTGCCCTGATGGATTATTATGATATTGAAATTGATGATATCCTTGTCATTTATGATGATCTGGACTTGCCGACAGGGCAATTACGGCTGCGCCAGAAAGGCAGTGCCGGAGGGCATAACGGCATCAAGTCCCTGATTCAGCATCTTGGCACCCAAAACTTCAACCGGATCCGGATTGGCATCGACCGTCCGCCTGCGGGAATGAAAGTCCCTGATTACGTCTTATCCAGATTTTCAAAAGAGGAAAGCGCGGATATGGCAGAAGCAGTCCAAAAATCAGCTGAAGCCTGTGAATTTTGGCTGGGAAAACCGTTCATAGAAGTCATGACTAAATACAATGGAGCATAGATTCGCTTTGGCGCGTAACGCGTTCAGAGCTTTTTTCTGTTTCCCCGGAAAGGAGGAATCTTCATGAATCATATTTTAGAAGCTTTTTCAGAGGATTCACAAGTACAAAAGTTGATTGCCGATTTAAAGAAGGGGCAGGATCATCAGCTGGTTTCGGGATTATCGGGCAGCGGGCGCACTTTCTTCTACCGTACCCTTTACGGTGAGCTCGAGTCGCCGATGCTGATTGTCACACCGAATCTGCTGCATGCGCAGCGGGTCTATGATGATCTTGTGAAATTGCTGGGTGAAGAACTGGTCCATTTATATCCGGCAGAAGAACTGATTGCGGCGGATGTCTCTTTTTCAGGCCCCGAACTCCGCGCTCACCGAATAGACACACTCGATCATATGGCGAATACCGGTAAAGGCATCTACATTACACCGGTAGCCGGCATGCGCAAATTATTGCCTTCGAGGCAACAATGGGACGCCTCTACTTTACGCGTTGAAGATGGAGAAGAGCTGGATGCCGACCAATGGCTATTGAAGTTGGTCGCTATGGGTTATTCCCGTACTACGATGGTGACCGCCCCAGGTGAGTTTGCCTTGCGCGGTGGCATTCTTGATGTCTATCCGCTGAATTTTGAACATCCGGTGCGCGTTGAGTTATTCGACACGGAAGTCGACTCTATCCGTATTTTCGACGCGGAAGACCAGCGCTCCCTGAAGAAAATTTCTTCGCTGTGCATTTTGCCGGCGAATGAGCTGGTGCTGGACAAAGCACAAAGAAATGCTTTAGCTGACCGTATTGAAGAGCAGTTGGCCTTTACTTTGAAGAAAACAAAGGCTGACGATACGAAAGAGTTGCTGCTTCAATACATCCAACATGATATTGATATCCTGCGGCAAGGGGATATTCCCGATCAGGCGGCTAAATATGCATCATTGGTAGAAACCCAATCCGCCTCTCTGGGTGATTATTTCCCGGGAAATGGTTACGTATTTTTCGATGAATTAGGGCGTATCCAGGAAATGACGGAAACACTTGAACGTGAAGAAGGCGAATGGATCGTATCGTTATTGGAGGAAGGGAAATTTCTTCAAGGCGTCAATCTGTCCTACACATTCCGTGAATTGATTGGCCAGATGCAACAAAAGATGACGTATCTGTCTTTATTTGTACGGACGTTCCCGATGGTTTCAGTCAAGAAATCGATTGCCTTCTCCAGTAAGCCGATGCAGTCATTCCATGGCCAGATGAATTTATTGAAAGCGGAAATGGAACGCTGGGTGATGGGGAAATTCCGGGTATTCGTCATAGCTGAAGGCGATGAACGGCTGCGGAAAGTCCGGTCGGTGCTGGAAGATTACGGAATTGAAGCTGAAATTCTCAGAGAATCGACATCGGTTCAGCCCGGCAAAGTCTATCTGGCGGACGGAGATCTGGCAAATGGCTTTGAGATGTCTTTGCAGCGCTTTGCCGTCATTACCGATTCGGAATTGTTCAAACAGCAGCCGAAGAAAAAGACGCGTGCCCAGAAGCTGACTAATGCCGAGCGCATCAAGAGTTACTCGGAAATCAAACCGGGGGATTATATAGTCCATGTCCATCACGGAATCGGGCGTTACGTAGGCATTGAAACACTGGAAGTCAAAGGCGTCCATAAAGATTATCTCCATATCGTCTATAAAGCGGATGATAAATTATTCGTGCCGGTCGATCAGATCGACCTGATCCAGAAATACATCGCTTCCGAGGAAAAAGAGCCGAAGCTCCACAAAATGGGCGGCGCCGAGTGGAAGAAGACTCGCGCGAAAGTGTCGAAAGCGGTGCAGGATATTGCGGACGACCTGATCAAGCTTTATGCCGAGCGGGAAGCACTGAAAGGCTACGCCTTTTCGAAAGAGCAGGATATGCAGCGGCAGTTCGAGTCGGAGTTCCCTTACGACGAAACCATCGACCAGCTGCGTTCAATCAATGAAGTCAAAAAAGACATGGAAAAAGAACGTCCGATGGACCGGCTGATTTGCGGGGATGTCGGCTACGGTAAAACGGAAGTCGCCATTCGCGCCGCCTTTAAAGCGGTTCTGGACGGCAAGCAAGTGGCTTTCCTGGTGCCGACGACGATTCTGGCGCAGCAGCATTTCGATACGATGAGTGAACGCTTTAAGGATTATCCGATCGAAGTGGGCCTCATGAGCCGTTTCCGTTCGAAAAAGCAACAGGCGGAAACTGTTAAAGGTCTGAAGAACGGTTCTGTGGATGTTGTAGTGGGAACCCACCGGATCCTCTCGAAAGACATGCATTACAAAGATCTCGGTTTATTGATCATTGATGAAGAACAGCGCTTTGGCGTCACCCATAAAGAGAAGATCAAACAGATGAAGACCAATGTCGACGTGTTGACGCTGACGGCAACGCCGATTCCGCGGACGCTTCATATGTCGATGATCGGAGTGCGCGACCTCTCTGTCATCGAAACACCGCCGGCAAACCGTTTTCCGGTCCAAAGTTATGTAATGGAACAGAACGGCGCGCTCGTGCGTGAAGCAATCGAACGCGAGATGGCGCGCGGCGGTCAGGCGTTCTATTTATACAACCGGGTCGATGATATGACGCGGAAAGTGGAAGAGCTCCAGCAATTGGTGCCGGAAGCCCGCATCGGCTATGCCCACGGCCAAATGTCCGAAACCGAACTTGAATCGATCATCCTCAGTTTCCTGGACGGCGACTACGATGTATTGGTGACGACGACAATTATTGAAACAGGCATCGATATTCCGAACGTCAACACGCTGATTGTCGAAAACGCAGACCGCATGGGCTTGTCCCAGCTCTATCAGCTGCGGGGGCGTGTTGGCCGTTCAAGCCGTGTAGCCTATGCTTATTTCATGTATCAGCGGGATAAAGTGCTGACGGATGTGGCGGAAAAACGCCTGATGGCAATCAAGGAATTCACTGAACTCGGATCGGGCTTTAAAATCGCCATGCGAGATTTGACGATCCGTGGTGCCGGTAACCTGCTGGGTTCACAGCAGCACGGCTTTATTGACTCGGTAGGTTTCGACTTATATTCCCAAATGCTGGAAGAAGCAATCGAAGAACGCCAGAGCGGCATCAAGAAAGAGCCGGTTCAGGAAATCGAGATTTCACTGGATGTCGACGCCTATATACCGGATTCCTATATCAGCGACGGCTACCAGAAAATCCAGATGTACAAGCGGGTCAAAGGCATAGAGGAAGCCGAAGAAGTCGCAGAACTGCAGGATGAACTGATTGACCGTTTCGGTGACATGCCGCTCGAAACGGACCGTCTGCTGCGCATCGCCCTGATGAAAGTATGGGGTCGCCAGGCGGGCGTGGAATCGATCAAGCAAAACGGCAAAATCATTTCCATCAAACTTAGCGAACAAGGCACGGCAGCCGTCAATGGCGGCAAGCTCGTCGAAGAATCGGCAGCTTACGGCCGCGCAGTCGGCTTCAGCATGGCCGGCCAGCAGCTCGTCATGGCAATCGATGAAAATAAAACAGCCAAACACCATCCTTTCGATGTTCTGGAAGGGATGATGAAATTATTGCCGGAATCTCTCCGGGAAGTGGAAACGACAAATTAATCCGAATGAATGGAATGGGTGAATCCGGTTGAACACAGAAGGTGCGATGAAGACATTTATGAAAGGCGCGGTCCTTTTAACGCTGGCTGGCCTGATCGTGAAAATACTCAGTGCGGTTTACCGGGTGCCATTCCAGAATATGGTCGGGGATCAGGGTTTCTATATTTACCAGCAGGTCTATCCGTTTATTGCCGTCTTCGGCATCTGGACGTCCTACGGTTTTGCGGTTGCCGTCTCCAAAATGCTGGCGGATTCGCAGAGACAGGAGCACCGCGCCATTATCCGGATCGCTTTTTGGACGATTGCCAGCATCTCGGTAGTGATATTCGCGGCCCTCTTTCTGGGGGCGGATCTCTTGGCCGGATGGATGGGTGATAACCAGTTAAGCGCGTTATTGAAAACCGGTTCATTTGCGGTATTGCTGATGGCGCCGCTGGCTGTGATGAAAGGCCATTTCCAGGCAGGCAGCCGGATGCAGCCGGTCGCATATGCGCAGGTCATCGAGCAGGCGATCCGGGTAATTGTCATTTTGCTCGGCACCTGGCTCGTGGTAACGAACGGCTTTTCGCTCTACGCCGCAGGACAGACGGCGATGTTCGGCGCGGTTGCGGGTGAACTGGCGGCAGTAGGGCTGCTGGTTTATTTCTTCAATAAATTTGCAATCAGACAGCCGCAGTCCGTCCCGGTCGAGTTATGGCCGATTGTTAAAAAAATGCTGGCGATCAGTTTAAGCGTCAGCATGAGCTCGTTAATCCTATTGATATTTCAGATGGCGGATTCCTTCACTGTCTTCCGCCTGCTTGAAGCGAGCGGGATCGGAACACTCACGGCAATGGAACAAAAAGGCATCTACGACCGCGGCCAGCCGCTCGCCCAGTTCGGGCTGCTCGTGGCAACTTCACTGGCGCTGTCGATTGTGCCATTGGTCGCTCAGATGCAGCGCAAAAGGAATGGACGTTCAGCTGAACTCTACGCTAAACTGTCGTACCGGATTTCCCTGCTGTTCGCCATAGCAGCTGCCGCCGGCCTGACGTTTGTTATGCCTTATGTCAATGAAATGCTGTTCCAGACCAGAGAACAATCAGCCGCGCTCATCGTTTTCAGCTGGCAGATCGTCTGGATGTCGCTGCTGCTCATTCTTACGGCGCTGCTTCATGGCATTGGAAAAGTACGGGTTCCTGCGCTCTTGATGGCTGGCGGTTTGGCGGTGAAAATAATCGGCAACTGGCTGCTCGTGCCTCTTTACGGAGTGATGGGTGCCGCATTGGCAGGGAATTTAGGTCTTGCTTTTATTATGTGTGGCCTAGTGATTTACTTTAAAAAACAATGGCCGCTGCGATTTGCGCCATCACAATTTTATGGCTGGATTTTAATCGCTTCGGCGGCGATGGGTGCAGCAGTTCTCGGTTGGGCGATTTTCGCTGACTGGACGCTTTTCGATGCATTGCCGAGCCGCTTAGCGGCGGCCGCAACAGCGCTGACAGCAGTGCCGCTCGGTGCCGCTGTATTCCTCGCGATAATCGCGAAAAGCCGCATCATTACGGAAAAGCAATGGTATATCATGCCGCTCGGCCGAAAAATGGCCAAGTTGCAATTAGCCATCAATTCAAAGAAAAAAGGTGATAGACGATGAATACAATCCATATCATCGGACTCGGCGCTGGCGACCTTGACCAGCTGCCACTCGGTGTCTATAAAAAATTAAAAAAAGCTGAACGCTTGTATGTGCGGACGGCGGACCATCCGGTGCTCACTGAATTGGCGCAGGAAGGACTGGTCTATACCAGCTTTGACGAAATATACGAGAAACACGATGACTTCGGGCCGGTCTATCAGGAAATTGCGGATACGCTGCTCCAGCTGTCGGAAGAAGGACCGGTCATCTATGCGGTTCCGGGCCACCCGCTTGTCGCTGAACAAACTGTGCAGCATCTGATCCAAGCGGAGAAGGCAGGCAAATGCCATTTATTGATTGAAGGCGGCAGCAGTTTTCTAGATTCGATATTCGGCGCTCTCCGCATCGACCCGATTGACGGTTTCCAATTGGTCGACGGCACCATAATGGAAAGCGACCGGTTGAATATGGATCAGCACATTCTTATCGCCCAGATTTATGACACCTTCAGCGCTTCGGAAGCTAAATTGACGCTGATGGAGAAATATCCGGACGATTATCCGGTGACGATTGTGACGGCGGCCGGATCGGCGCAGGAGAAACTGCAGACGGTTCCGTTGCATGAACTGGACCATGCCGCGGAAATCGATAATCTGACAACAGTGTATGTGCCGCCGGCAGCCGATCAGCAGGAACGGCTGAAGGAATGGCAGACTTTCCGCTCGGTCATCGCGAAACTGCGGAGCCCGGAAGGCTGCCCATGGGACCGGGAGCAGACACACGAAAGTCTGATGCCTTATCTGCTGGAAGAAGCGCATGAACTTTTGCAGGCGATTGAGGAGCAGGATGACGATGCCATCGCCGAAGAACTGGGCGATGTTTTATTGCAGGTCTTCCTGCATGCGCAAATCGGTCAGGACAGCGGTTATTTCCAGCTTGAAGATGTGGTCGAATCGATCAGCGCTAAAATGATCCGCCGCCATCCGCACGTTTTCGGCGATGCCGAAGTCGATGGCGCAGATGATGTCGTCAGCAATTGGCAGGCAATCAAAGCGCAGGAAAAACCGGCAGCCGATTCTTTGCTCGAAGGCCAGGAGCGCTTCAGCTCTTCACTTACGACTTCTTATAATTACCAGAAGAAAGCGGCGAAAGTTGGTTTCACCTGGTCGGATGCGGAAGATGCCTGGGAGAAGTTCGAAGAAGAACTGCAGGAATTCCGTGACGAGCTGGCGAATGGTTCCAAAGAAGACCAGCTCGACGAACTGGGGGACCTCTTGTTTACACTCGTGAACATTGCGAGATTCTATGATCTGTCGCCGGAGCAGGCGATGGTGCAGGCCAACCGCAAATTCCGCAGCCGATTCGGTTATGTGGAGAAGAAAGTTGGGGAAGGCACCGGCAATTTCAGCGATTATACATTGGAACAGCTCGATGAGTTTTGGAATGAAGCCAAACTATTGGCAAGAAAGGGAGAATAATTATGCGCCTCGATAAATTCCTGAAAGTTTCCCGGCTGATCAAACGCCGGACGTTGGCCAAGCAAGTGGCAGACCAGGGCCGCATCACCATAAACGGCAATAAAGCCAAAGCGAGTTCAGTCATCAAAGAGAACGATGAACTGCAAATCCGTTTCGGCCAAAAGGTTGTAACGGTGCGGGTGGATATGCTGAAAGAAAACGTCCGCAAAGAAGAAACGGCCAATATGTACACGATATTAAAAGAAGAAAAGCTGGATAAGATTGAACCTGAGTTCATCGATGACGAAGCGTAAGTGTTTGATGCACTGGTTTTATTTTTCCGGAAATGAAAAAAACGCTTATAAAAGTAAGGGTTTTCAGGTATAATGGCAACAACGTAAGCAAAGGGGGAAACAAGTCATGAGTTTGAAGAGAGAAAAAACCACCGCTGCTCCGGAAGTCGCTTCAATACGGAATGACTATGTCCGCTCGGTGGAACGGAAAGAAAAAAGGCAGATGGCGCACAAAGTCCGGCTGTTCAGAAGGCTGGCGGTTTTCGGGATCGTCGTCTTGCTGGCGACGATATGGATCGGCACGACCATCTATGCGCAATCCCAGACAATAGCCGAAAAAGAGCAATTGCGGGAAGAAGCACAGCTTTCGCTTAAGGAAGTCAAAAAAGAGCAGGCTCAACTGGAAGAGCAGATCATCCTGTTGAATGATGACGAATACTTGGCGAAACTGGCCAAAAAAGAACTGTTTGTTTCTGAACAGGGCGAAATTATCTTTACCTTACCGGAAAAGTGAAGAAAAAACGTGATAAAAAGAGTCGTCAGTTGACACTCTTTTTTTCATGGTTATAATAAAAAGTAGGGATAAACCCCTAGGATATTAACTTTTTGGCTTTTGGTAGCCATCTTAATTTTTAAGGAGGAGCATTTTTTTTATGTCGATTGAAGTAGGCAGCAAGTTAGAAGGTAAAGTTACAGGTATTACAAATTTTGGAGCGTTCGTTCAGCTTCCAACTGGTGCAACAGGCCTCGTGCATATTAGTGAAGTCGCCGACAACTATGTAAAAGACATCAATGATCATTTAAAAGTTGGGGAAATGGTGGAAGTTAAAGTAATGAATGTGGAAGCTGACGGTAAAATCGGCCTTTCCATTCGCAAAGCAAAACCACAGCCAGCTGGCGCAACAGATCGTCCACAACGCCCACGTCCAAGCAACCGTTCATTTGACCGCGCGCCTAAAGAGAACTTTGAAACAAAAATGGCGAAGTTCCTGAAAGACAGCGAAGAGAATATGACGACGTTGAAGCGCGCTACAGAATCTAAACGTGGCGGCCGGGGTGCAAGAAGAGGCTAACTTGCTAGCTGTTTTAATGGCATGGAAAAATGCTTCAGCGCAGCTGAACCATATTGATGATGGAACGCTTCTCAAATCGGGAAGCGTTTTTTTATAATAAAATTTCCGCTGGAGTGTGAGGTTGCTTATGGAAAAAGAACAATTGCTGGAGGCTTTCAGTGAATACGAAATCTATTTGGCTTCATTGAATACACGGATCACTTCAGACGAAGAGGCGCATGCGCCGACAGCTGAGGGAAAATGGTCTGTGTCGGAAATCATTGCGCATCTTGGGGAATGGGACCGGTTTATGCGGGAAGAGCGATTGCCTTTCATGAAAGAAGGAGCGGCCATCGAATCTCTTCCGGATGTGGATGCGTTCAACCGAAGAGCAGTGGAGAATGTGAAAACACATGAGTTCCCGTATATTCTTGCTAATGCACAAAAACAACGGGCTCTTTTGGCAAAAGCCATTGAAGAAATGGATCCGGCCGTCTTCAAAGCGCCTTTTACAATCGGCAGCCACGAGACAAATGCCGCAGATTATTTTGAAGGGCTGTTGTCGCACGATGCCCATCATCGCCGGCAGATTGATGCTTTTCTGGAATCGAAGGCATAAAAAATAAGCGTCCCCGCGAAAGGGACGCTTATTTCTATAAGATGGCGGCAGAGGGGATCGAACCCCCGACCTCACGGGTATGAACCGTACGCTCTAGCCAGCTGAGCTACGCCGCCATGTTGAAACGGACATTTCATATCATACTATCGAAACCGAAACAAGTCAATCACGTTTTGCAAAAAACTTTATTCCAATAAAACAAATGATAAGGGGGTGAGGGGCAATGAAGAGTTTCCATGAACAGGTGGCCGACTATGCAGCCAGGCATAAACTTCTGGAAGCGGGAGATCATGTGCTTCTCGGCTGCTCGGGTGGAATCGATTCGATGGTGCTGCTGCATTATTTGAAAACGCGCGAAGCATCACTTGGCATCACTGTTGAAGCTGTCCATGTCAACCACATGCTGCGCGCTGATGAATCCATCGAAGACCGGCTTTTTACGGAAGCAGTCTGCGGGCAATGGGGCGTCCCTTGCCATAGCCGGGATATCCCCATACCCGCTATTTTAGAAGCTGAAGGCGGCAATAAACAGCAAGTCTGCCGTCAGGAACGCTACAGCTATTTCGAGGAAGTGATGGAACAGACAGGTGCTACGAAGTTCGCCACTGCCCACCATGCAGACGACCAGCTCGAAACCATCCTGATGTCGGGTCTGCGGGGGACGCTGCAATCCGGCTCGTTTGGCATGCCATCAAGCCGTCCGTTCGGAAGAGGGCAGCTTGTCCGCCCTCAATTGGCCGTGACCAAACAAGAGATTGCCGCTTATGCCAAAGAAAATAGTGTGCCTTTCAGAGAAGATCCGAGCAACGCCGAAAATATCTATACCCGCAACCGGGTCAGGAAAAATGTAGTCCCGGAATTAAAGAAAGAAAACGCTGACGTATCGAAACAGTTTGTGGAACTTTCCGAAAGTCTGCAGGAGGATCAGCGTTTCCTTATGGAAATGGCCCAGGAAAAATTGGATTTGCTGGTTGAAGCAAAAAACCGGGAAATTTCATTGTCAGCCGAAAGCTTCAGATCCTATGCATCTGCTTTACAAAAAAGAATGGTTCTACTACTATTAAACTATCTATATGGCGGCGAGCAAGTAAATGTCACAAGACAACTTGCCGACCAAGTGCAGGGGATGATGCAGAGTTCTTCCGGCACCGTTTTTTTGCATTTGCCGCAAAATTATATGATGATTCGTCAATATGATCATGTTTTATTCAGTCGCCGAGACTTGGAAGCGGCTCCTGCAGAATTCAATTCACCAATTACCGGTGAATGGTCAGGAGCGGTGAATAATTTTCGTTATAAACTGATTTCTATGAAACATTTCGAAGAACAGGAAAATGCCAGCACATGGTTTTTCTCGGAAGCGGCCGAGCCGCAGCTGAAGATTCGCAGCAGGCTGCCGGGCGACCGCATCCAGCTGCCCGGCATGGAGCATTCCAAGAAAGTGGCCAGGCTGATGATTGATGAGAAAGTTCCTGCCCCCTTGCGGAAGGACTGGCCCGTCATCACAGACAGCAATGGCGAAGTTATACTGGTGCCGGGTTTGCGCCCGTCGCTGCATATCAGCCGTTTCCCGCGCCCGCAGGACAACTGGGTGCTTATGGAACAAAAATGTGAAGATCGCGAAAGCGAATTATAGGAGGCCCACTTATGTTACAGAAAGACATCGAAGAAATCTTGATCTCTGAGGAAAGGCTGCAGGAAAAAGCACGCGAACTCGGAGAAACCTTAACCAATGATTACAAGGATAAATATCCCTTGGCAATCGGCGTGCTGAAAGGTGCCATGCCATTCATGGGAGACTTGATGAAGCGTTTTGACGGCTATGTCGAAATGGATTTCATGGATGTTTCCAGCTACGGCAACGCAACTGTTTCTTCAGGGGAAGTAAAAATCATCAAAGATCTTAATGCCAGCGTGGAAGGGCGGGATCTGCTGATCATCGAAGACATCATCGACAGCGGTCTGACGCTCAGCTATTTGGTGGACCTCTTTAAATACCGGAAAGCGAATTCGATTAAAATCGTTACGCTGCTCGACAAGCCATCCGGCCGGAAAGTGGATTTGAAAGCGGATTACATCGGCTTTGAAGTGCCGGACGCGTTCGTCGTCGGATACGGCCTTGATTTTGCAGAAAAATACCGCAACCTGCCTTATATCGGGATTCTCAAGCCAGAGGTTTACAGCGAAGAACAGGAATAGACATAAGTAGTTCACAGGATGCCGATTTAGCCCAGCAGGCGAGTGCTTATCGTTGTATGCTTAAATGTTCCTATGTTAGTATTTAGTATAGTTTTGGGAAACTTTGTGAGGAGGCTCGGGATGAATCGAATATTTCGATACACCATATTTTATTTACTGATTTTCCTAGTTATCATCGGTATTCTGGGGACATTTAATAATAGTGGACAACCTACTGAAGAATTAGGATACGACGAATTTTTGCAGGCATTGGAAAATGAAGAGATCCAGGAAGTCACGATACAGCCTACTTCCATGGTCTATGAAGTTACAGGTTCATTGAACGATTACGATGAAGACCAGACTTTTGTAACGAATATTCCGTTGGAAAATGAAGCTTTGATGAATCAAATCGATGAAATTGCGCGAGCTGACGGTGCTGAAATCAGCTATCTGGAAGCGCCGCAGACAAGCGGTTGGGTTCAATTCTTCACAGGAATCATTCCCTTCATCATCATCTTCATCCTTTTCTTCTTCTTGCTAAACCAGTCACAGGGCGGCGGAGGCGGCCGTGTGATGAACTTCGGCAAAAGTAAAGCGAAGCTGTATGACGATCAGAAGCAGAAAGTGCGCTTCAATGATGTAGCGGGAGCGGACGAAGAGAAACAGGAATTGGTCGAAGTGGTCGACTTCCTGAAAGATCCACGCAGATTCGCCGATATCGGCGCGCGAATTCCAAAAGGGATTCTATTGGTCGGACCTCCGGGTACCGGTAAAACATTGCTTGCCCGTGCGGTTGCGGGAGAAGCTGGAACACCGTTCTTCTCGATCAGTGGTTCCGATTTCGTGGAAATGTTCGTAGGGGTCGGGGCATCACGTGTCCGTGACCTGTTCGAAAACGCCAAGAAAAATGCACCTTGTATCATCTTCATCGATGAAATTGATGCAGTCGGACGCCAGCGTGGCGCAGGCCTCGGCGGCGGACATGACGAACGTGAACAGACATTAAACCAATTATTGGTTGAAATGGATGGTTTCGGCGCGAACGAAGGAATCATCATTATTGCTGCAACTAACCGTCCGGATATCCTGGACCCGGCACTTCTGCGCCCTGGCCGTTTCGACCGCCAGATCACAGTCGGCCGTCCGGATGTAAAAGGACGCGAAGAAGTATTGAAAGTGCATGCACGCAACAAGCCGCTTGATGAAAGTGTGGATATGAAAGCCATCGCTCAACGTACTCCAGGCTTCTCAGGCGCCGATTTAGAGAATTTATTGAACGAGGCAGCACTTGTTGCGGCCCGCCGCAATAAACTCAAAATCGATATGTCCGATATCGATGAAGCAACAGACCGTGTAATCGCGGGACCAGCTAAAAAGAATCGTGTCATTTCGAAAAAAGAACGCAATATCGTCGCTTACCATGAATCAGGCCATACGGTCATCGGTTTGGTGCTCGATGATGCTGATATTGTTCATAAGGTAACCATCGTTCCCCGTGGACAAGCAGGCGGATACGCTGTCATGCTTCCGCGTGAAGACCGTTACTTTATGACGAAACCGGAGTTGCTTGATAAGATTGCCGGATTGCTTGGCGGACGTGTCGCCGAGGATCTGACATTCGGAGAAGTTTCAACCGGCGCTCATAATGACTTCCAGCGTGCAACGGCAATCGCCCGCAGCATGGTTACGGAATACGGAATGAGTGATAAGATCGGACCGATCCAATTCGGTCAGGCACAAGGCGGAAATGTTTTCCTTGGCCGCGATTTCAATTCAGAGCAGAATTATTCAGATGCCATCGCGTTTGAAATTGATCAGGAAATCCAACGCATCATCAAAGAGCAATACATCCGCACAAAAGAGATTCTTACTGAAAACAAAGAACTTCTCGAATTGCTTGCGCAGACATTGCTTGAAGTTGAAACATTGGATGCCGCTCAAATTCTGCACCTGAAAGAACATGGTACTCTGCCGGAGCGTTCATATGAAGCGCTGAACGGCGAGTATGAAGACAAAAATGTCGATCTGGAAAAAGACGCGGAAATTCCTGACGTAACAGGAGCGCCAAGTGATCCTTCAGCTGGAGATCTTCCGAGTGAAGAGCCATCCTCTGGAGAAGTAAAAGATCCGATCCGGGAAGACCGTAAATAATAAGCTGAAAGCTGGTGTCCGATTCCATTAGGGAATAGGCGCCAGCTTTTTTTCTTTCGTATGAAACTATGGTATGATATTTTGGAAAATTACAGATAAATGGGGACCGGATAATGATTCTAGTAATGGACGTCGGCAACAGCAATATCGCTATAGGTATCTATGATCGGGATACACTGGATCAGCATTGGCGAATGGAAACAGACCGCCATAAAACCGAAGATGAATATGGCATGAAGGTCAAAGCCTTTCTGCAGGATGCCGGATTGGAATTCAAAAATATCAAAGGCATTATCATGTCATCGGTCGTTCCGCCGATCATGTTTTCGTTGGAACGCATGGCTTTGAAATATTTCGGTGTTAAGCCATTGATTGTGGGGCCGGGATTGAAAACCGGCTTGAACATCAAATACGATAATCCGCGTGAAGTGGGCGCAGACCGGATCGTGAATGCTGTGGCGGCCATCCATGAATACGGCGGACCGCTCATTATTGCCGATTTCGGCACGGCAACCACCTATTGCTATATCAATGAAGCCCATCAATACATGGGGGGAGCCATTGCACCAGGAATCGGCATTTCGACGGAAGCACTGTATAGCCGGGCCGCAAAATTGCCGCGCATTGAAATTGCCCGACCGGATAATATCATCGGCAAAAATACCGTTTCTGCCATGCAGGCTGGAATCGTTTATGGCTTTGTCGGGCAGGCGGAAGGCATCATCACAAGGATGAAACTAGAGAGCAGGGAAACGCCTAAAGTTATTGCGACAGGCGGAATGGCGTCTCTGATAGCGGCTGAATCAAAACTCATCGATAAAGTGGAACCATTCCTTACATTAAAAGGACTCCATTTAATTTATAAAAGAAATGAAGCGTAACAAGAAAGGGCGATTGGGATGGCAGATTATTTAGTGCGGGGGCTCGCTTTTGGCGGCAGCGTCCGGGTTTTTGCGGTAAACAGCACCGAAACTGTAGGAGAAGCACAGAAGAGGCATATGATGTGGCCGACTGCTACAGCGGCAGTAGGTCGTTTAATGACAGGCGGGGTTATGTTCGGCGCAATGTTGAAAGGTGATGACAAAGTCGTGTTGAAAATCGATGGAGGCGGGCCGCTTGGCGCGATTCTTGTGGACAGCAATGCGCACGGCGGCGTCCGTGGCTATGCGAGAAATCCGCAAACCCATCTCGACCTCAGTCCTGCGGGCAAATTGGACGTCGGCGGCGCAGTCGGCAAAGACGGCATGGTCTCAATTATCAAGGATCTCGGCATGCGTGATTATTTTACTGGGCAGAGCCCAATCGTGTCAGGCGAAATAGCGGAAGATCTTACTTATTATTTTGCAGTGTCTGAACAAGTGCCTTCTTCAGTGGGCCTCGGTGTATTGGTGGATACGGATAATTCAGTTCTGGCAGCCGGCGGTTTTATTGTCCAATTAATGCCGAATGCGGATGAAGAAACGATTTCAAAATTGGAAAACCAGTTGGCCGATATTGAGCCTGTTTCCAAAATGATTCAGCGCGGATTAAATCCGGAAGGCATTCTGGATGAAATTTTCGGTGAAGGCAATGTGGAAATCCTGGACAAAATACCGGTGAAATTTGAATGCAATTGCTCCAAAGAACGTTTTGCTGAAGGAATCATGGGTCTTGGTGCAGAAGAAATCCAGGAAATCATCAATGAAGAAGGCAAAGCTGAAACGCAATGCCATTTCTGTCTGGAAACCTACAGTTACTCAAAAGAAGAATTGGAAGCGATGATCGATGAGCTACAATCGTGACCATGGTCGCCCTGGCACATCACCGGGTGAAGCGGGCAGACCGAGAAGAAGATTAAAAACAAAACCATTGATGTACCTGTTGCTGATTTTATTCGCAGGAAATCTATTATGGTTTATCGCCTGGCTGATACCGGACAATCCGGGGGGAAATGAAGAAGTAGCTTCTGTCAGCGGCAAAGAAATCACCCGACAGGAATGGATGGCGGCAATGGAAGAACAGCATGGACGCGAAACGCTCCTTGAACTCGTCAACCTCCAAGTGATGGAAACGGCGGCAAAGGAGTACGGCATCAAAGTAAGTGACAAAGAAGTGGACCTGGAGCTGGCGATGATGCGATCAGCGCGTGACGGCAGTGAAAAAACGCTCTATTCTGCTGATGAGGAGCGGATGCGTGAAAAAGTGAAGTCACAATTGATTCTTGAAAAAGTGCTGACGAAAGATGTCGTCATTGAAGAAGCTGCCATAGAAACCTTCTATCAGGACAACCAGGCTCTTTACGATATCCCGGACTCCTACAGAACGCGGATGATTGTGCTGCAGTCAACGGAAGAAGCGCAGGGTGTAATAGAAGAACTTGAAAACGGCTCTTCGTTCGAAGCGTTGGCGCGGGAACGTTCAATCGACACAGCAACCGGCAGTCTCGGCGGTGATATTGGCTACGTCGTACCGGGCCAATCCACTATCGATGCCGCGATTGCGAATGCCGTCGCCTCAGTCGAAACGGATAAATGGTCCGAGCCGTTAACGATGGCGGATGGCCGGGTGGCTGTAATAACAGTAACCGACAAGGCAGAGGGACAGACTTTTACATACAAAGACGTGGAAGGCCATATCAGCCGTGAGCTGGCTTTGGAACAATTGCCGCAATCCGTGACTCCGGAAGCTTTCTGGCAGGAGTTCGACACCGAATGGTTCTACGGCGAATAAATTCAAAAGCCAATCCTGCTGTTTGACAGTAGGGGACAAACATTGATGCGATGAATCCATGAAATGCCGATTAAACTACTAGGGATTAGGAGTGTTGAAAATGGCTCGTATTGCAAATGATATTACAGGATTGATTGGGCAAACGCCTATCGTCAAATTAAATCGTCTGACTGGTGCTGAGGACGCGGAAGTTTACTTGAAGTTAGAGTACTTCAACCCGGGCAGCAGCGTAAAAGACCGTATTGCGTTATCCATGATCGAAGCGGCTGAAAAATCCGGAGATTTAAAAGAAGGCGACGTCATTATCGAACCGACAAGCGGAAATACCGGCATCGGGTTGGCAATGATCGCTGCTGCAAAAGGCTATAAAGCGATTTTGGTTATGCCGGACACAATGAGCATGGAACGCCGCAACCTGCTGCGCGCATACGGAGCGGAACTGATTCTGACTCCGGGAGCGGAAGGAATGAACGGCGCGATCAAGATGGCTGAACAGCAAGCAGCTGAAAACAATTGGTTCATGCCGCAGCAATTCAATAATGAAGCGAATCCGGAAGTTCACCGTCTGACTACGGGTCCTGAAATCGTGGAAGCTATGGGCGATCAGCTGGATGCGTTTGTTTCAGGCATCGGAACGGGCGGAACGATCACTGGAGCCGGACAAGTATTGAAAGAGAAATACCCTGATATTCTTATTGCAGCAGTGGAGCCATCCGATTCACCAGTTTTATCGGGCGGCAAACCAGGTCCGCATAAAATCCAGGGAATTGGAGCAGGTTTTGTTCCTAAAGTATTGAATACGGAAATTTACGATGAAGTAATCCAGGTCTCGAATGACCAGTCCTACGAAACGGCGCGTAAAGTTGCCCGTGAAGAAGGCATTCTGGGCGGCGTTTCTTCAGGTGCAGCTGTCTACGCAGCCCTTCAACTGGCGAAACGCCTTGGAAAAGGCAAAAAAGTGCTGGCAGTTCTTCCGTCCAACGGCGAGCGCTACCTGAGCACTCCGTTATACCAATTCGAAGAAAATAATTGATAAACTGAGGGGGTATGCTGACGCATGCCTCTTTTTTTGTGGTATAAAACCGATTATTCGCGTTAAGATAGAGTTAAAAATATTTCCCGGGAAATAAAAAGCTTTATGGAATGGATGGTGGCAGTTTTGACAATCGATTTTAGCCGAAAAACCCTCGTAATGGGTATACTGAATGTAACACCCGATTCGTTTTCCGATGGCGGCAAGTACAATTTTATTGAAAATGCCATAGAACACGCAAAAGCAATGGTGGCGGATGGCGCTGATATTATTGATATAGGCGGGGAGTCTACTCGGCCGGGCCATATACAGATTTCTGTCGAAGAGGAAATCAGCCGGGTCGTCCCTGCGATTAAGGCATTGAAAGCCGAGTTGGATATTGCGATATCAATCGATACATATAAATCAGAAGTGGCAGAAGCTGCAATCGCTGCGGGAGCGGATATTATCAATGATATTTGGGGAGCGAAATACGATTCTGCGATAGCGGCAGTTGCGGCTAAATATAAAGTGCCCATCATTTTGATGCATAACCGTAACGATACGTCATATACAGATTTCTGGAATGAAGTGAAAAGCGATATGGAAGAAAGTATTCAAATTGCTTTGGAGGCGGGTGTGAAAAGGGAGCAGATTTGGCTTGATCCGGGCATTGGATTCGGTAAAGACACATATCAGAACATCGAGATGATGCAATTATTGGAGCCGTTTTGCGGATTGGGGTATCCGGTTTTATTGGGGACGTCGCGTAAATCATTGATCGGAAAGGTTTTGGATCTGCCGGTGAGCGAGCGGCTGGAAGGTTCCTTGGCGACGGCCTGCTACGGTGCGAGCAAAGGGTGCAGCATCGTTCGTGTTCACGACGTTAAAGAAACGGTGCGTGCTTTAAGAATGACGGATATCTTAAATGGCAAAATAAGCTATAAGGGGGCAGAATAATGGATTATATTCATTTGAATGAAATGGAGTTTTATGGTTACCATGGAGTTTTTCCGGAAGAAACGAAGCTTGGACAGCGTTTCCGTCTGACATTATCGTTGGCTGTGGATTTAAAAAAGGCGGGAGAAACTGACGGCTTGGAGCACACCGTCCATTATGGGGAAGTCTACAATGTATGCCAGTCAGTAATAGAAGGCAATCCGAAAAAACTTCTTGAAGCAGTCGCGGAAAGCCTCTCCGCTGAGATACTTTCCACTTTTTCATTAGTAAAAGGGATTCGGATTCAATTGATCAAACCCGACCCGCCGATTCCTGGTCATTACAAATCCGTAGCGGTCGATATCACCAGGGGAGAATTCATATGAATAAAAGTTATTTGTCGCTCGGTTCGAATATGGGGGACCGGGTGGGGATGCTCCGGCAGGCAGTGCGTTTGTTAAAGGAGCATCCGGCAATCGAAATTATGAATATCTCTTCTTTATATGAAACTGACCCTGTAGGATTTACAGAGCAGGATGCATTTATGAATATGGTTGTTTATTTGCAAACTGATCTCACTGCTTTTGAATTGCTGGAAGTGTGCCAGGAAATCGAACGAACATTAGATAGAAAACGTGAAATTCGCTGGGGTCCCCGGACAATAGACCTCGATATTCTGCTTTATAATCAGGATAGAATTGAAACGGAGAATCTGGTCGTACCGCATCCGCGAATGTATGAGCGTGCATTTGTGCTAGTGCCGTTGCTGGAAATTGATCCGGAACAGGACTTTATTGAACCTCAAAGAGAGGGTATCGAGATATGGAAGACTTATAAGAATGTTGAATCATTTTTGCTTGAAGAATAGAATGGCAATTGAAGCTGTAAGAAATGTTAAGTCGGCAGAGGATATTCAGCGGCCTTAAATTTCCGGCAGCTTTTTTTATGTAGGAAGGTGAGAAATTGTGTACAATAGATAAATACACGAACGAGCGTGGTTTTTATAAATAAAGGAGTGTAGGGAATGTCAGAAGAGTTAAATGATCAAATATTGGTGAGACGACAAAAAATGCAAACTTTACGTGATAGTGGAATGGATCCATTCGGTTCCCGGTTCGAAAGAACACATCTATCAGAAGAAATAGTGCAGCAATATGATAAATTTTCCAAAGAAGAGTTGGAAGAAGCAGGACACGAAGTAGTGATTGCCGGCCGTATGATGACAAAACGAGGCAAAGGGAAAGCGGGATTTGCCCATCTTCAGGATTTAAAAGGCCAAATTCAAATCTACGTCCGTAAAGATGCTATAGGAGAAGAAGCATACAACTTCTTCAATACAGCAGATTTAGGCGACATTATCGGAGTTAAGGGTACTATCTTCAAAACTAACGTAGGTGAATTATCTGTAAAAGCGAAAGAAGTGGAGTTTCTAACAAAAGCTTTGCGTCCGCTGCCAGAAAAATTCCACGGATTGAAAGATGTTGAACAACGTTATCGTCAACGCTATCTGGATTTGATTACGAGTGAAGACAGCAAAGAGACTTTTATTCTTCGCAGCCGAATTATCCAGTCAATGCGCCGCTATCTGGACAACTTAGGTTTTCTTGAGGTAGAAACGCCAATGCTGCATTCAATCGCCGGAGGAGCAGCCGCTCGCCCGTTCGTAACGCATCATAACGCGTTGGACATGGAATTATATATCCGTATCGCTATAGAATTGCACTTGAAGCGCCTGATTGTTGGTGGACTTGAAAAAGTTTATGAAATTGGCCGTGTATTCCGTAACGAAGGAATTTCTACTCGTCACAACCCGGAATTTACAATGCTTGAACTATATGAAGCATATGCAGACTATAACGATGTAATGGAACTTACCGAAAACTTAGTGGCTCACGTTGCACAAGAAGTACTTGGAACGACTACTGTCAGCTACAATGGAGAAGAGATTAATCTAGCCCCAGGCTGGAAACGTCTCCACATGGCAGACGCCGTTAAAGAGTACGTAGGCGCAGACTTTTGGAAGCCAATGACAAAAGAAGAAGCACAAGCATTAGCAAAAGAGCATAACATTGAAGTAAAACCTACTATGGAAACAGGCCATATTCTAAATGAATTCTTCGAACAAAAAGTTGAAGAACAACTAGTGCAACCTACATTTATTTATGGTCACCCGGTTGAAATTTCACCTCTTGCCAAAAAGAATCCAGAAGATGAGCGTTTCACAGATAGGTTTGAATTATTTATTGTACGTAGAGAGCATGCAAATGCTTTCACTGAATTAAACGATCCTATTGACCAACGTCAACGTTTCGAAGCCCAACTTATAGAAAAAGCAGAAGGCAACGATGAAGCGCATGAAATGGACGAGGATTTTATTGAAGCTCTTGAATATGGAATGCCACCAACTGGCGGTTTAGGGATTGGTATCGATAGATTGATAATGCTTTTAACTGACTCAGCCTCAATTAGAGATGTTCTTTTATTCCCTCAAATGCGTCCGAGAGACTAACTGTTTCTCGGAAGAAGAGCCCATTTTAAAATGGGCTTTTTCTTTTTTGAAAAAACACTTGTCTTTTTTCAGGAGCAATGATATAATATTTCTTGTCGCGTTTTTAATATGCGCACAGGCTTCGAAAAGATAAAATAATTTTATTGTTGACATCATTTGGAGAAGCTGGTAATATTGAAAAGTCGCTGTCACAGACGACGATATTGATATTAGATTGAACCTTGAAAACTGAACAGCAAAACGTCAATAAACAACTTACTGATCAGCACTTGTGCAGATCAAAGCGAATCGCGCTGTCTTCGGACAGGCGATGCGCCAGCAAGGATTTGAGCAATCAAAAC
>JAMCAN010000080.1 GCA_023715185.1 Planococcus sp. MER TA 32b
CTGAGCTAATCCTCCGATATGTATGCCCAGCGACGTCCTACTCTCACAGGGGGAGATCCCCCAACTACCATCGGCGCAAAAGAGCTTAACTGCCGTGTTCGGGATGGGAACGGGTGTGGCCTCTTTGCCATCGTCACTGGACTATGTGGTTATTTCTGAAAGACAAGTTTTATTATATCAACTCTGGCGAGTTTTACAAGCCCTTTTTTAGCAGCTTTTCGCCTTTTTATTCTTTCAAAACTGGATAAACGACAGGGAAACGGTTTGATGCAAGCAATTCAAAAAGCAATTGGTTAAGTCCTCGATCGATTAGTATTCGTCAGCTGCACGTGTCGCCACGCTTCCACCTCGAACCTATCTA
>JAMCAN010000081.1 GCA_023715185.1 Planococcus sp. MER TA 32b
CGCCCTTTCTAACTTAACCAAGTGGTTTGTTAAAAAGTTGATCACCATCGGTGATCGTGTCACTTTATGAATTGCTTTGCTTCTTTTTTGTTTCAATGTCGTTTTATCCAGTTTTCAAAGAACAAGTTACTCCATTCCAAGTAACGGAATGAATGGTGGAGCCTAGCGGGATCGAACCGCTGACCTCCTGCGTGCAAGGCAGGCGCTCTCCCAGCTGAGCTAAGGCCCCGAGAAATAAAAAATATGGTGGGCCTAAATGGACTCGAACCATCGACCTCACGCTTATCAGGCGTGCGCTCTAACCAGCTGAGCTATAGGCCCTCTCGGGAAT
>JAMCAN010000082.1 GCA_023715185.1 Planococcus sp. MER TA 32b
CAAAGAACGCCGCTCCGCTGATCCGTCTTATGTCTTTCGGAGCTGAACGGGCGCTTGCGCTTTTCTTGTGTCCAGACTCCAGCGCCCAGCTCCTCGGATCATAAGCCATCTCAGCTCTGCGGCAAAGTGCGCCGCTCCGCTGATCCGTCTTATGTCTTTCGGAGCTGAACGGGCGCTTGCGCTTTTCTTGTGTCCAGACTCCAGCGCCCAGCTCCTCGGATCATAAGCCATCTCAGCTCTGCGGCAAAGAACGCCGCTCCGCTGATCCGTCTTATGTCTTTCGGAGCTGAACGGGCGCTTGCGCTTTTCTT
>JAMCAN010000083.1 GCA_023715185.1 Planococcus sp. MER TA 32b
TCCCAAGGCTAAATACTCCCTAGTGACCGATAGTGAACCAGTACCGTGAGGGAAAGGTGAAAAGCACCCCGGAAGGGGAGTGAAACAGATCCTGAAACCGTGTGCCTACAAGTAGTCAGAGCCCGTTCATGGGTGATGGCGTGCCTTTTGTAGAATGAACCGGCGAGTTACGATTGCATGCAAGGTTAAGGTGAGAAGCCGGAGCCGCAGCGAAAGCGAGTCTGAACAGGGCGAATGAGTATGCAGTTGTAGACC
>JAMCAN010000084.1 GCA_023715185.1 Planococcus sp. MER TA 32b
GCTCTCCCAGCTGAGCTAAGGCCCCGAGAAATAAAAAATATGGTGGGCCTAAATGGACTCGAACCATCGACCTCACGCTTATCAGGCGTGCGCTCTAACCAGCTGAGCTATAGGCCCTCTCGGGAATCTGCAATTGGTTGAAACTTCATCTTTCAGGCAACCGCCTGAAGGTGAACCTTCAAAACTGAACGCAAAACGTCAACACAAGATCCGGAGATCTTGTTTCCGATAAAATCCTTAGAAAGGAGGTGATCC
>JAMCAN010000085.1 GCA_023715185.1 Planococcus sp. MER TA 32b
CCCTCAACCTACTGATTACAAGTCAGTTGCTCTACCAGTTGAGCTACTCCGGCGAAAGAGAAATAAATGGTGGAGGATGACGGGATCGAACCGCCGACCCTCTGCTTGTAAGGCAGATGCTCTCCCAACTGAGCTAATCCTCCGATATGTATGCCCAGCGACGTCCTACTCTCACAGGGGGAGATCCCCCAACTACCATCGGCGCAAAAGAGCTTAACTGCCGTGTTCGGGATGGGAACGGGTGTGGCCTCTTTG
>JAMCAN010000086.1 GCA_023715185.1 Planococcus sp. MER TA 32b
GCTCTCCCAGCTGAGCTAAGGCCCCGAGAAATAAAAAATATGGTGGGCCTAAATGGACTCGAACCATCGACCTCACGCTTATCAGGCGTGCGCTCTAACCAGCTGAGCTATAGGCCCTCTCGGGAATGTGCAATTGGTTGAAACTTCATCTTTCAGGCAACCGCCTGAAGGTGAACCTTCAAAACTGAACGCAAAACGTCAACACAAGATCCGGAGATCTTGTTTCCGATAAAATCCTTAGAAAGGAGGTGATCC
>JAMCAN010000087.1 GCA_023715185.1 Planococcus sp. MER TA 32b
CAAAGAGGCCACACCCGTTCCCATCCCGAACACGGCAGTTAAGCTCTTTTGCGCCGATGGTAGTTGGGGGATCTCCCCCTGTGAGAGTAGGACGTCGCTGGGCATACATATCGGAGGATTAGCTCAGCTGGGAGAGCATCTGCCTTACAAGCAGAGGGTCGGCGGTTCGATCCCGTCATCCTCCACCATTTATTTCTCTTTCGCCGGAGTAGCTCAACTGGTAGAGCAACTGACTTGTAATCAGTAGGTTGAGGG
>JAMCAN010000088.1 GCA_023715185.1 Planococcus sp. MER TA 32b
TTACTGGAGGCCCGAACCCACGCACGTTGAAAAGTGCGGGGATGAGGTGTGGGTAGCGGAGAAATTCCAATCGAACCTGGAGATAGCTGGTTCTCTCCGAAATAGCTTTAGGGCTAGCCTCAATCTTTGAGAATCCTGGAGGTAGAGCACTGTTTGGACTAGGGGCCCATCCCGGGTTACCGAATTCAGACAAACTCCGAATGCCAGTGATTTATGATTGGGAGTCAGACTGCGAGTGATAAGATCCGTAGTC
>JAMCAN010000089.1 GCA_023715185.1 Planococcus sp. MER TA 32b
TTACTGGAGGCCCGAACCCACGCACGTTGAAAAGTGCGGGGATGAGGTGTGGGTAGCGGAGAAATTCCAATCGAACCTGGAGATAGCTGGTTCTCTCCGAAATAGCTTTAGGGCTAGCCTCAATCTTGAGAATCCTGGAGGTAGAGCACTGTTTGGACTAGGGGCCCATCCCGGGTTACCGAATTCAGACAAACTCCGAATGCCAGTGATTTATGATTGGGAGTCAGACTGCGAGTGATAAGATCCGTAGTC
>JAMCAN010000008.1 GCA_023715185.1 Planococcus sp. MER TA 32b
GATATTTCTACTTTTCTACCTGTGCGATAATGCCCTTCTTTCTCACACAGGTAGATATTTCTACTTTTCCACTTTTGTTAAAATGAATCCCTTTCTCGCAGAGGTAGATATTTCTACTTTTCTACTTCTGTTGGAATGAATATCTCTCTCGCAAAGGTAGATATTTCTACTTTTCTACTTTTGTTAAAATAAATCTCTTTATCGCAGAAGTAGATATTTCTACTTTTCCACTTTTGTTGGAATGAATATCTTTCTCGCAGAAGTAGATATTTCTACTTTTCTACCTGTGCAACTACGATATCCAATTTTCAAAACCAAATTTTCAACTAAATGCTGTTATGACAATATAATATAATACTTTAAATTTTGATCACCCTAACAAAAGTAGAAATATCTACTTTTGTTAGAATAGTTCTCTTTTTCGCAGAGGTAGATATTTCTACTTTTCTACTTCTGTTGGAATGATTCTCTTTCTCGCAGAAGTAGATATTTCTACTTTTCTACTTTTGTTGGAATGATTGTATTTCTCGCAGAAGTAGATATTTCTACTTTTCTACTTTTGTTGGAATGATTCTCTTTCTCGCAGAGGTAGATATTTCTACTTTTCTACTTTGGTTAAAATGAATCTCTTTCTCGCAGAAGTAGATATTTCCACTTTTCTACCTGCGCATGCATTAAACGCCAAATATTACATTTGTGTTACATTTTGTTTTTTATTCTCACAAAGTTCCACTTGTGTTATTATCAGAAATATACAGAAGTAGAAGTTTGTTAGGTAGAAGTTTGTAGTTAACAAAAAATTGAAGGAGGAATATTAATGACAGCGAAGACAATTGTAGTAGGTAACTTTAAAGGTGGCGTTGGGAAAACTAAAGTTTCTGTAATGACAAGTTGGGAATATGCAACTGTACATAAGAAGAAGGTTCTTTTAGTGGATATGGATCCGCAAGGGAACGCCAGCACATTAATAGCACGTTCTGCAGGTATAGAAGAAATAAACAGAACAATATTCGATGGTTTTAAAGAAGGAAACCTCCAGGATGTCGTCGTTAAAGTAACAGACTACCTTGATCTTATTCCGGCTGCGGTCTCTTTCAAAAACTTCTCAAAGTTCCTTTACCAAAACTTTCAAAGTGATTTAGAGCAAATTACTCTTTTAAAAACTTTGCTTGAACCTTTAAAAGCAAACTATGATTATATTTTCATCGATGTTCCACCAACCATAAGCGATTACTCTGATAATGCTATGATGGCCTCCGATTATGTCCTAATCATATTGCAAGCTCAAGAACTCTCTCTGGAGGGTGCAGAAACTTATGTTTCATACCTACAATTTATGGCAGATGAATATGAAGCAGACATTCAAGTACTTGGAGTTTTACCAGTTCTTTTAAGAGCGGGCGGGCGTGTTGATCAAAGTACAGTTGAACGCGCAACAGAGCTTTTCGGAGGAGATAATGTCTTTAAAAACGTAATCAAGCATTTAGAACGTTTAAAAGCCTGGGATATGACAGGAATAAAAAATGAAGACCACCACGATCGTAAAGCACATCAAACGTTTTTAGATGTAGTAGATGAAATCGAAGAAAAACTGGCAAGATTTGAGGAGGAAAGTGTTCATGTCTGAGAGTACAAAGAAAGGACCCTTAATTAAGAAAAAGACAAAAACAAGCACTCTAGAAAGACCAAAACCTGTAGTTATAAATAGTCAAAATGACTTCAAATTCAGCAATGATAGACAAAAAACCTCTCAGTCGAAAAATGATGCAGTAGTAAACGAGGAAAGAATTGAAACAGGTACTTATTTGTCTGAAAAAAAATCGACCGTTCCTATTACAGAACCCAAAATAAAAGCACCAAGGAAAGTAAAATCAGTTGTTGGAAAAAATAATAATGTAAAATCAATTAAAGTTCCGCATGATCTCCATGTTCAAATAGGCGTACTCGGCAAATTCATGGATGAAAATAAAACATATGCTATCATCTCTGAGCTAGTAGAGTATTATACTAGAAATGAATTAACTGACCGCCAACAAAAACAGTTTGATTATATGACGGAATTTTTCAACGAAGCGGATGAATAAAAATCCTGCGTCTAACAAGTATCTACCTCTCAAAGGTAGATATTTCTACTTTGGCTAGGTGGATATTTGATTAAATCATTATCTATATTTTTTACATATTCTTTTTAAATAGAATAGAAAGAAGCAAGAAACGAAGGAAAAACACTTTGTTTCTTGTTTTTTATTTATCTGAAAGAATATTCAAAACTTTTCATACTTCTTTTGATTTAGTTCAGCTATACTTAATGAAAAACCAGACTTTGGTGGAATGGGGATACAGATGAAACGCTTACCGACCGTTAGCAAAGCGAAAGAGGAAATTGAATTTTTACAGAAATACGTTTTTCTCGCTGAAACCTATGAAGTACAGAACGTAAAGGAACAAATCATTAAACTCTACGCTTATACGGGAAGCATTAAGCAAGTGACCGAGCAATTAAATGAAGAACGAAAGGCAGAGAAATTGATGCCGATTGACGCTGCCTATGTATCGGAAACCATTCAAAGCCGGGGAAAAGATCCGCTTCATCGCCTAGTTCGGACTAATTACATGAATAAAACCAAACACAATAGACAAAGATAAGTATAAAGAGCTTCTTCTTCCCAACTCTGAACCTTTAAAAGTAATATTTTTCATTTACACTAATATCTGAGGCGTTTGAGTGAAATTACTCTAGTTAGATTAACTAAATGTATTTATGTAAGGTGAGTTTGATAACATTTAAGCTTATGTTATCAGCAAACTCCTGTAAAAAAGGACAAGGGAAGTATATACTCCCCTTGTCCTTTTTATCTTGGATTAAATACTGAAAACATCTCAACCGATGAAAATTATATTTTGTTACATGTTACTCCTATTTTCAAAAGAGTTAAGCCAATTTCTATACCCATAAAGTAGGATTTAATCCCAGATTCGAGAGCTAATAAGGAATAACAGTTTTTGCCGCTCTTCTAATTGGTCTGGTCCAAATGTATCCATAGGCCGGAAATTCAATTTATAATTTGTAATCATCTTCCGGAAGTCCAACTTGGATTTGTAACTATCTTGTCGGAGCGTCTCGTTCCAGTAAAGGGTATTGGCATATGTCTTTAGTTTATTTTTATAGAGTTCATTGCTACTCGATATGTTGTCCGCCCCTTTCAATAGTAGGAGCCCGCCCAGCCGGTTACGTTCTCGCTCGAAGACTTCCTCATCATTCCCGAAAAGTGCAAGGTTCTCGTTATTCACTGAAAGTATGTGTTCGATATGGAATCCGTTCACCGGCCCCGTCTTCAATACCAGATCCGCGAGTGAATGCTTCATCTGCATATTTGTATTATCTGCAATAAACTTTTCAATTCGGGCAAAGAAGTATCGTTTGAAACGCTTCTCCAATTCAATGCCCGTTTCCTTAAATAATGGATAAGTGAATTCCTCGGAGGTAGTGACACCACGGTTTTCCGAAATCAGCTTTTTTAAATGATTGCTGAATACAGCGCTTATATCATCCAAATCGTGGTTGTCGCGAATTTTGCTGCTAATCTTATATATGACCTCGTTAAATGCATTGCTATCGTAACTTTTCTGCAATTGGAGCAGGGAGAACAGCTTGTCCACCTCATAGGAGATCAACTGTATCTTTTCCTTTTCCTGCGGATCGTTTAATTTGCAAGCAGACATTACTAAAAGGAATTGGCGATTCATATCCGTCAATCCATTATAAAAGACATGAGGATAATCCGGATTTTCCTCATTGTAGTAGTCAAGCATCTTGGCATATAGAGAAGTATAGTATTTAAATGATCCAAGCAAAAATTCTTTCACTTTTTTCGGGTTATTCTCTAGACTTAGATGGAGATCGAAGTCAGGAGTAAACAAGATCCGATGGTAATCTATATCGAATTTTTTCGCATCGCTTACAGCATTCGCAAACTTGGACCGAAGAAATGATATGAAGAATTTGTCAATCTCGTCATCCGCATAGCTGTTAATTTTTGCTACCTGATCATCCCAAAGTTCATTGAGTTTCAGTGCCTCAAGTTCTTCCTTTTGAATCTGCCCCAACAGCTTTCCTTTAAGAATCTCATACGGCTTTAGTTTAACTCCCCGGTCATTAATCACTTCAAAGATCATCGGAACATCTGTCTGTTCTACATTTAAGTTAATCATTACAAGCCGCTGGAGGAAATAAAAAACGAACCTGTCGAATTTATGCAAGTCATTCAGGTGTTTATCTATATATGTATCAATGACTCGATAGTTTTTGACCATATTCACAGCTGTTAAACCGCTCGCTGTCTCTATTGTTCCTAATGGTTTTCCGTCATCCAAATCCTTCAGTGTTCCGTTATGCTGCTCATGATTCATCCAGAATTGCCGCTTGTAACCAGCGTGACCGGTTATCTTTCCTGCAATCCAGTCACGTAAGTCTGAAGACAGCTCCAGGCTTTTATGTTTTAGTTTGATTAGGATAAGGGTCAGCGTAGTTAGCCGTTGCTGCCCATCTACGATATAAATTTTACCTTCGACCCGGTTCGTTACGTAAGTATTCAGGTAATACCAAGAAAACTTTTCGACTAGCTTTTCTACTTCTAGATCACTGTCTTTGTGACGTTCATATTCAATAGAGAATTTAAAGAAAATATCATCCAGCAATCTCTTGACCGGTTCATCCGACCATTTATACTGACGCTGATAAAAATCGATATAGTAAGTTGTATTAGAAAAGACTTTATCGATGTTTTGCTTGTCTGGCGTTACATCCATTTCCATTTGCCCCCTGTCATTAGTTGCTACTACAAACTCTTTAATCTTTGGATCCATATGCCATGTTTAGTTAAGTATGGAACATTCTTATATAACATCATACATCGCGTTGCACTCTGACGCCCAGTGTATAAAGCCGTTTTTATAATGGCATAGAAAAAATCAACATGCTTATCCTGGACTTCATGATTCACCCGAATTTCCTCAGCTCATGTACTGCATTTAGGGAATTCCAGTGCCTAATATCAATATACCGGAAAAACCTATATGAAAGTTCAAATATTAAGATTCCTTTTTACTTTTAGAGTGGTATGCTACTCTCTTGTTATACTTGAATAAACCCACTAAAGGAGTCGTTTTAATTTGAGTTTACTAAAAAAGCATAAGCAAATTGTAGAATCTTTAGAAGAGACCCTGGGCTATGGTTGGGCATTATTAAAGTATCCTAAAAATAAATCGGATAAAGCAATTTATAAATGTAATGCTGCTCATGTTTTTAACATGCAGCCGAAAGTATTTGAAAATTTTTTGAACTGTCCGGTTTGTGAAATCGACCATACACTAGATCGAAAATCTTTAGAGTATAAGCTTTTTATGAAGGATGCAAAAGAGAAGGGTGGGGGAGTACCTGCGTTAGGAGAGGACACAAAAACATTTGATGTTCATCATATCTATAGTATGCGGATGTTTCCAGAAGTGGCTTATCACCCCTCGAATTCGATCCTATTGAATCGGGAGCTTCATAAAGATTATCATCGCTACTTCTCACCATATAATACGAATGGCTATACTTTCTTTGCTTGGATAAAGTTACGAGCAGGTTTTATGAAAATGGATTTTGATAAAGTAAAGAAAGTGAAAACCGAAGTTTTAGAGAAAATGAATGAGATTGAATATGAAATAAGCAAAGCACGTTCTAATGAAGAATATTTTAGAAGTGTTGAAAAGTTAACAGAGTCCATTACCGATAAAAAACTTCTTACTTCGATGGAACATAAAGCATCAAGACTAGCAAAAAAGATTAACCATGGAGAGACTTTGGAGCTAGTGGAAAATGAGATCATTTTGTTAAATGTATATGACGTGGATGGCATTATTCATTATAGAAATGACTTCGGAAATTGGATAGAATTTAATCCAATCTCCGGCTCCATTCTAAAGAATGTCTATGAGCATATTATGGCTGCATAAAATATATTACTAGGTGTGCCCAGTATATATTGCTAGCAAACTGCGGACCGGTACTAATGCTACTCTGGAATAGTGCATTTACCGTATTTCTATATGAAAACCTTACACTTAAGATGAGCAGAATAACTCAAAGAAGAGGCCAAACGCTATCTTATAACAAATTAAAAGACAGACGCAAAATAATAATGCGTCTGTCTTTACGTTTTCCATTATTTTTTTCATTCTCATCTAATTCAATCCAGATATCTTAATCTCTTTTTTAGATTCTGATGGTCTTTCTGATGATACTCAAATCGCCAATAAAAGGTGATATGTATAGTAGAAAGGCTTCCTTTCACAGATTTAGCGTTATTAAATTTGTTTGTACTATCATCTTCTTAGGCGTGCTGTCATACCATTGATGGACGTTTCCCGCCCTAAAGCCACTGCATAATAGTCGTCTCCGCTGTGTTCGATGGTCGTCAGGACCCAATACGTTCGCTCATCTTCATCCTCGTCGTCATCCTTTACCAGAAGTTCAATCCTACTCCCGCTTGTAAAGTAATCCCCGTTCAGCATTTCATAGCGGCCAGCGGAATTATGGAAAATCGGCCCTTCTGAGATGACGTCTTTGGACAGGTACTCCAGTTTCCGGTGGATAGCATCCAGCTGTTCAGTCAGCATCCGGTATTGCCGGATCAGAAATCTTTCGTCTACGTTCCGACTGGAGGCAATGTTTTCTCCATCATCCCCTAACCGGTAAAGCAGATCATGGAGCTGTCTTTTCAGTTTGCCAAACTCTTTCTCTGTATCCTCCAATGAAATCTCTGTACTGCTTTTTGAAAGGCTCTGTTAAAGTTTAATGTTGATTTAAATAGTTATGAAAGGACTTCCACATAATCGGAAGTCCTTTTCGTTGTTACTAATTGCCTATTCAAACTAAAGCACCCATTCGTTTAAGAACTATTTAGGCTTATTCACTTTCCAAATATCGTCCTCTTTTTTTACACCAATAAATAAAGAATACGAAATAGAACCGAATGAAATCTTCATATTCACAGCATCTTCTTTTGATAATATAGAGTCATAATTTCTGAACTTCAACGCTAAATCTTCATCTTTTAATTGACGTTCCTTAGGGTACTCATTTTCAAACTCATAAAGTTCAGGTGATTTTCCATTGTGATAAGTTAATGAATAAATACCCTCTGTATCACTATTAGCTACTGAATGTAAATAGACTAAAACAATTTTTTCAGGAGTAAAACCCTTTAAGTGATTTATATCTTTGTTCTCCATAAAATGCTGATAAGCTTCCCTTTCTTCTTCGGTCAAATCATCCAAATATGAAAATTCTTGTATGCTTTCTTCAATTGCTTTTTCGGTATCTCCATTGCTTTTGCTTGCTTCACTTTCAATACAGCCAGTTAATAAAAGTAACAAAGCAGATAATGTGAAAATTATTTGATATACTTTCAATTCACTTCCCCCTTTTTATGATTTTACAATAAAAACTTATTTCTCTAATTCAATTATCTTAAGCTTGTTAGGTTAATCATAAATATGATTATTTTGTGAATTTAGATAACCTAAGCGTATCATAGGTTTCTTTATTTGGGATTAAATTCCCTTTAATTATAAAGTCATTTATCGTGACTTCATTTCTTTGATGATGGATGCCCTCTAACACTTGAAACCATGTAAGGTAATTGTCCAAATATTTCGTTGCAACGCCATTAAACCGTTGTATCCATCCCTTTAACCTGCGGTGATAATTATTTACGTTCTGTATATGATAAAGCCCTTTTGTACGAACCTTTCCATCAGACTTGAATTGGTGAATAACCATTCCTTTTCCAGTAGCGTAGGTTTTAAAGGCACGCCAAGAATCCGTACATAAAATATTTTCATTCGAAAGTTTAGGACCGATTGCCTTTTCCAGTTGCACTTTCGTTAATCTGCCCATTCCTAATGTCTGCGAATACGTTAATTTGTCACGGTCTCTTGCAACTAATACACATACCTGTTCGTTACTTATCCCTCGTTTCTTTGCGGAACCACCACGTTTTCGAGGTTTTCTATTTCCGATTTTTCGTTGCCCTTTTTCTGAATACAAAAAATAGGTCTCGTCCATTTCAACGATACCCTGGAAAGCCGATAATTCCATTTGATTTAAAGAAGAGAGCAGTTTGTGTCGCCAGTAAAATAAGGTAACGTGAGAAACGTTGCCAACCAATTCAGCAGACTTACGAAGAGAATATCCTTCTATCATACATTCAACGAATTTAATCCATTGATTAAGACGACGAGTTCGGTAAAGAACAGTATTGGTTAGGTCTGTGAATGTGATTTTGCATGCCTTACATTGATAACGCTGTTTTTTAACTTCTTCCCCTTCAACAATAGTCAAATATTTTCCGAACCGAACTACGTGCTCCGATTCGCAATCAGGGCAGCGGTAACCGCTTTTATTCTTACGCTCGGAAATTTCTAAGAGAATATTGCCTGTGGAAGATGATGCAATGAGAGTATCAATCAAATATTCTCGTAAACGGTGTTTCTCTGCTGGATTTAAGTTTTGAACGGCTTTCAGAATATCAGTTGCTCTCACGGTCATCACCAACCTTTTCTTTTCTTATAACTATTATAGAACGTTTGTTCCCAATTTTCAAATTTCAACATTGAACTTTAACATAGCCTATAATTAAGGTTAATATATTGTATGAAATTTAACCAAAGCACCGATTCCCACCCAAAATCCAATTGGTTAGGAATCGGAATTCAATTATACTCATGCTAAGAAGAAAAGATAGGGGGGAGAAAATGGAGTCAACTTATTTGAGAAAATGGTTTGTCGTCGAATTTGTTAATCTAGATATTGAAGATAAAAATGAATTTAAGGTTTTTGTAGAAAAATGGATGCCGAAATATTCTCCACTCCATACAATTCCTGATGAACTCCATGTCCCACTGATGTTTCAAGAGATAAGAAATATCACTTCTGACTTTATAGATTTTGATGTTTTAGTTGAACATAGAAAGGTATTCTTAAAAATCCAATCAGACTTGAGACACATCTTAACAGATTTTACTAATACAGCTGCGCTCAATGCAACTAAAAGTGAAAGGTATAAAATTAATAATCTAGTCTCGGATGATAGTATTCAAAAATTAAATGAGAGATTAGAAAAAATCCGTTTCACTCTTAAGAGCCAGTATGTCGATGGGACATTTTTACAAGTGATAACGCCTGATATATCCGATTTTGAAACAAGTCTTTACTACAATTTCATTCAATACACTACGGCTCATCCGTCCTTGCTAGTTTGCGCAGGCTGTAAAAAATATATAAGCAAACCTAGCTATTATCAGTTTGCTAATGCTAGAAAAGGTTATGCAACCTTCCATGCAAACGATTTTTGCAGACAGGATTATACGCGTGAAAAAGATAGAATCAGAAAAAGAAAAGGGGAAAACACATGAATAATTACCAAAATAACAACCGTATCTTTGATGCTTCTACAACTCAATATTCAGATTTCTCGCACCCTGTAGCTGTAAATAACCTAACCCCGACTTGGCGAAACTATGATCAAAGCCATACTATGGAGCAGCCTTCGCTTTCACAAATTCTTGAAGACAAAATTTGGTTTAAACCTCATGCTTACTCGACCCGGACTATTGATATTACAGTTGGTGAAAATACTCATCAAGTATGTGTCTATGTGGAAGAAGCTGCTAAAGACGAGTTAGTTATGAATTCACTTACAAACGATTGCAGTTATAAAACTTCTGCGGGGTATTACATGTATTGCATTCTAGAAGATGATCTCAGATTCCGTTCTAAAGGCGAAGTGGCTATTTACTTCGCCTTAAAAGAAACGGGCTTACTATTTCATGCAAACAGTAGGGCAATAGCAGGTTCCCATAGAAAGGAGATAGATTTCTCTGTGATCCATAAAGGAAGAATGTATATTTTGGATGTACTTTCTAATGACACTCATAATAGTGAAAAGGATGCAAAAAATGCTCGTTTTTATCAAGATTATGGGGTACCAATGCGCTCTTATACTTGGCAAGAGTGTATTAATGACCCACAAGGAGTAGTAAACGACTTCCTGCAATGGATCTGGTATGGCAATTAAATACTCCTTGCCATCTTCATTTACTACAAAGGGAGAAAATCTTCAATTTGAAAAGAGGAAATTCAAATGAAATCGGTTATTAACTTGTATGTAGATGATTTGAGAGATTGTCCTTCCGGATTTACGGTAGCCCGAAATGTCGAAGAAGCTGTATATTACTTCGAAAATCATGCAATTAACATCCTTTCTTTAGATCATGACCTAGGCGAAGATGAGGAAGGAAGGTTGCTGCCTACCGGATATGACTTTGTAAAGATGTTTTGTGAACACGGCTACAGAGCAAATAAAATTTATATCCATACTGATAATGGCGCGGGTCGCGAAAACATGTTTCATACATTGAAAGGGGCACAAAGGAGAGGCTTTATCGACAAAGACATTGAAATATATCATTATTCTATAACGCTTAACCGCTATTCAGGTGAGTAACATTAAAATTATTAAGTGGCAGTTTATAGAAGACTGAAAAAATAGGGAATTAATAGCGAAGGAAGCAGTTTGTAAAGTTATAATTAAAAATCCCACTTTTTACAAAACGTTAAGGATGCTTTGGATTAAGAAATCTGAGCCTTTATCGTGTAGAAGAAACGTCAACAAAAACATCCCTAACATTTTTACTGTAGAGGATGTTCTTGTCTATAGAATAATTATCTTTTCATATTATTTTCCAACTGTACTCTCATATGTATAGTGGGTTTCCAACTCAAGAGTCATACTTGATGGGTAAGCATTTTCAAGTTGAAGAACTCCCGCATACGGATATATATGATTATCTTCATATTCTATGAATTCTGGACTTTTACTTAAAAATTCAACTTTTCTTGTCTTATCTTCAACCAAATAAACACAATGAACAGAATGTCCCGGAGGTACACTTGATCCTTGAGTATTTACAGAAAGATTTAACATGGAGAGAGGAACATAAATATCTAATTCTCTTGAATCCTCAGCAACAAGTGCTAAACAAAATACCCGTCTTCTTGAACGAATAGCTTTATAGAAAGTGAATTTTAAAAAACTTGTTTTTGAATCAATTACTTTAGAATTAGACGTCAATAAATCATGTAATTGCGCTAAAACTAGCAGCTTTTGATCGGACATACTATCTTTTATAATTCCGCTCAAATTGATTCGGTTAGTTTTCACAAAATCATAAAATTGTTTTGCACTATAAGGAACTTTTGTTTTAGGATTTATGTACTTCAAACCACAAAGATGAAGAAATTGTTGTTTTTGAGGTTTAAAAACAAGTTCATGGTATACATTATTTTTCAAATAAACATAATGGAGTTCTTTTCCTTTAATTTTCTCATACGCCTGATGTCCTTTTTTTAACAGTTCCAAGGTCTTTTTGTCATTCATCCTCTTTCCTCTTTCCCTTTTACCCCAAAGTCTTACCTTCCATTTTAACTAAATTTTAACAAAAAAAGAAGGATAAGTTTTCACTTATCCTTCTTTGTAACAATAAATTAAAGGTGGGTTTTTCTGTTGCTTGCCAACGAACCAGCACCCGAAGTCTGGTAAGAATGTCAGGTTATTACACTGCTTGACCAGTGGTAAGAGTAAAATCATGTTTAATTAGTAATCAGTCTATAGTGCCATTTTTTATAAAAACTAGGTAATTACTAAATAACGATACTCATAAATTTGAACGGCCACACTATTAAATTGTAATTAACTATTAGCTATAAATAAATTTTTATATGGTTGACTGTTAAGTATAGTAAATCTTAAAGCTGTAATGATTTAAAAAAGTAATCTCTGCTCATGACAAGTTTTTCTGTTGCCTGCCAACGACCTGGCACCCGCAGTCCAGGAAGAATATCAAGTTTTTATGGTGCCCACCCACCATGTCTATCTTTAGGAAATTATACCATTTGCAAATGTCTATGTAAATTAGAGGCTCTTTATTTAATTTTATTCATTTATACTTCTGATAACGTGATTATATGTAAACTGAGTACCTGATCAGAACTCTCTTCTATTCCATTTACACAAGATATTTTACGCTCTCCCTATCAGGGGCTTTGATTTTCCTTAAACGATTACCTAACAGCAATTTGCAATTATTATCTATATCGCTCATCGAATTTCCGCCAAATTTCACCGCTCTTTTCACTTGAATTATCTTTCATTAATTGCGAATCAAATAGTATCTGAGAAGTACTTGGGTCAATTATTTTTATTAAATCGGAACTAAAAGGATCATTGCATATTCTATGCAAATGGTTAATTGCGATTGTACTAATTTTATTACCACTAAACCTAATCTGAAAATCTCGTTTAAAGAAGTTCTCTATGGAGCTTTTTCTAATTGGATTGTATATTCCTAAAAGCCCCCCAGGTGTATTGCCATGAATAAGAATAAACTTCCCTGCTATCGCTTGCCATGAAGACATTTCATTTCTATATTTAATTTCAAATATAGGCGCATTAACTTCTTCAAACATTTCTTTATTTGCGATAATTAGAGGATCTAGCGCCACCGTTGAAGCATGGCATCTTCTTTTATCCTTTGATAATTTACGGTTATGAATCTCATAAAAACAAATGTTATTATTATCTATCTCAAGCACCTTACTCATTTGTTCATTGCTAATGCCATACTCGTCATGAACCGATTCGTATTCTATATCTATTAATTTCACAAATGGATTATCAATAAACTTCTCGTTTTCAAATTGAATGATATCATTCACTATATTATTTCCAGAAGTCATATTTATATTTTCTGCAATATGCGCCTCCAAGTTTTCCTTAGTAAAATCAAATAGTAAAGCTTTAATCGTATCTCTCATATTGAAAACCTCCATCTATACATTTGAAAAACCTAAGCCACTAGAAAAAAGTAGTCGTATACACTAGTGATAAGTATTTTTTATTTACATTTCTTATAGGTTTTTCATATTGGTTAACTCTTGAAGCATTTCTTTACCACGAATTTCAATGGAACGGTTTATTTTCTTGATTACTTCGAGAATTTGTATTGTATTAAAACTTGATGGCAATTTTTTATTGTTCATTGCATGTCCATCCCAGTACGTTTGAATTTGACTATTATCGAGATATGCTCCTATGTATTTAAACTTTTGACAATGCTGCAGAAAAGTATCTTCACCAAACTCTTTTTTAAAGTATTCTAGCGTTATGTCCCAATAATCATCGAATAATGCATTTCTTTTAGTATTGAAGCCTTTCGGAACTAATGTAAAATTTCCGATTGAATGTGTTAACGCTGCGAATTTTTGTACTTCTTTATGTTCATTTATTTCCTTGTAATAATCATATTCGTCCAATAACCATTTATATCTTAACTTATAATTGGAAATACCACTTAACTTCCAATATAAATTACCCTGTTCAACATCATAAGCCAATAATAGTAGACGATAAATACGATAAAAGGAATTCATTGTATCAGAATCATAATTTGCAAGCTGTTCATTAGAAAGTCTCCACATTTTATTGTATAAGTTTCTAGCTAACTCACTTCTATCACAGTCAAAAGACGAACCATTAATCTTATATTTTAAAAGCTTCTTAACTGGATTTTTCTCGTGCTTGACTTCTTCTTTAGGAGATTCATTTTTAAAATCATAGTGGTGATCATTATTTTCTATAAATAGCTGTATTTCCATGTCATTCCTTCTTTCAAATTCATTGTGTTTTATTTCGACACCCTCTCGATAGTTATATCGTATCAAATAGTGGAGACATTATTGCCTCCCAGTTTTTGTGACTATTTTTTCTTATCAAATTGTGTGATGTAATAAATAAAATTTGTCATATTTATTGCGTATTGCATTTCACCATCATTATTCTGACTATTAATGATTGGATTCTCACCGTCAACGTAACAATTTAAACGTTGTTCTATTTTTACCTTACTGAGTGGTAACGTATTGCTATGGATGGCACTTTGTACAATTTGCTCCGCTGTCCAATATTCATAAGGATTTGCAAGTATGATCGTAAAGCAAATTTTGTCGTTTGGCTTGAATATTAAATTACTACTTAACAGCATTAACCTATATAATTTTTCCGTATCAATAAAAAGCGGCGTATCTTTTTTAAAAAGAGTGTACAATTTTCTTATCGTTTCATGATTTGTTCTCCGAGAGGGACTCGTGAGTTTTTTTATAAATTCTTTCTCATCCAAAAATCCCTTTTCGTACATATATTCTAAGAGTCTTGTTTTATTCTTAAAGCCTCTGCCATTAAACCCCCGTTGTTCTCCTTCATTTACCAGCCTCTTCTTTTCTTTCTCATTGATTAAATAAGGTATTGTATTCTCCATCAATTCACTGTAAATAAAATCAAAATTAAGTAAAATCATATTCATTCCACCTTTCTTGTCTCATTATAAGTATCCTGTTTAGGTTAATTCGTTTTGTTTTAACTATATTAGAAACGGGCTCTATATTCATTCATTGGACGAAAACTAAATTAGTGTTTTTAACAATTAAGCTTCCGAAAAATTACACTTATACGGACAAAAGGGAAATGCCATGCTGATTAGCACTGCTTTTCCCTTTTGGACTTTGCGATTAGTATTACTGCAGCTTCCGATAAGCGATCATATGTTAACTAACTTATTCGGAATTCTGTTTAAAAGATAATAAGAGGCGCATTTTTTAATGTTTCTCAACCGGCCCTAAGGAAGCGGAACTTTGAATAATCTTCATATTGAGTTCTTTTATATCTTTCATCATATAAAAAACACCCTAAAAGTTAGTTTTGAACTCTAACCTTTGGGTGCAGTACACTAAGCCATAAAGCGAAATCGCTTTTCTTTTTCCTGCTATTTTATTTTTATCTTCTTATCGAGAGACCGATTACTATAAATTAATAAATCATCCGGTCTCCTTCATTTTTTAAACTAGAAAGCTCATTTCCTTCCTGATTCCTTTTTAGCATTCTTTCTATCGGAAGGTATAGCATAAACAAAGGTGCCAACAGGTACACGAATTCTCTAATCAGACTAAAATTTACTGGTGTCCAATTAGCTGCTCCAACTGTCACCCCAATTAACATACCTGCTATTATAGAACTTACGGCGCCACTCTTCACAACATTCATTTTACCATGATAGAAAACATTAATTGCTCCGACTACTACTAGAAACGCCCAAAAATAGGTTAAACCGGGTGATGAAATTCGATCAAAAAAAGAGTCCCATAAAAAGACTGGCAGCACATATAATAAGCTCACCACAAGATATATCCATTTCTTCATAGTTATTACTCCTTTCTGTAATAATTTTTCCAGAACTAAATTCTTCCATATTTCTACTGTATCAAAGATTTATAGTAAATCCCATTAATAAATCAGAATTATTAAAATATATTTATATTAATTGATAAACGTATATAGATAGGTAAAGTAAGCGGTGCTTTAAACATGCAGTGCCCTTCTTCCAACGCCGAACTTCAAAATTTTTATCCTCTTATTAAATAACAGGAACATTTACTAATTTACTGTGTTTTATAGCTAACTCTTGAGTTCCTTCTTAAATACTGAGAGTAACGAAAGATAGATTCGTAAAATTACATTTTCGCAATAAATACAAAGGGAGAGAAGATGTGCTTGAATCAGCCTCTTCCCTCCCTTCGTATATATGCAGCTTCCGATAACCTCATGATATGTAAACTAATTGTGCATGCACTTAGAAGAATAAAAATTAACAATAAACTGTTAAAGATAAGCACACGACGGAAACATTATTTGTACCGCGATTTGCAGGTAAGAAAAAATGAACGGCATCAGTGTTTATGTAGAGCTGTGGGAATCTTAATAAGCAGTTGGAATTTAAAGTAAAAATGATATGATAGAAGATAAAAAGAGAGGTTTAAAATGACTAAAAACAAAATCAATATATGGTTTCTAAGCGCTTATACTCTTGCACTTACTTCATTATTATACTTTGGTTTAAACAGTTTGGTTATTAATGCAATAGGAGATACGTTCCCAAATATAAAGTTTTTAACTGTATTAGTATTAATGATTGTTATTGCTTGGTCCATGGGATTAGGAGTTCGTCATTACTTAAACAGCTTTACTAAAGATTTAAGAAATAAATTTAAAAACTCTTTTTTAGCTACTACCTTAATGAGCTGGATAATTGTTTTGGTCCTATTTACTGTTACTTGATTAACTGTATTCTTACATGCAATCTCATTTAAAAAACGTTCCCAATTTAAAGCTTCTTTTCCATAACATCTTGATTAATCTCTTTACCGATCGGCATCGTTAAGTAACAGTTTGAAGAGGAGCGAAAGAAAACCTGAAAGTGTAAATATTAGTAATACAAGATCAGGAACATCTAACGCTACATTGGAGAGAATCGGGGATTGAGTAAATGGAGAGAATTAGAAAAGAATTTAATGTAGGATTCTCAGATGAACAAAGTCCTTATTTTCAGGCATCTGAAGATAAGCGACTAGCTTTGCCCCTAAGTTTTTTCAAAGAGAGATCGCTTATGTTAAAGAGTTAATTTGGTTCTTATTCGATCGAAATTCAAAGATTGACACTACATTCCTTAAATTCTATATTCCATATAATTTTAAAAAGCCTAGGTTTTATGAAAAACATTCTTTGCATAAAAGCATTACTATTAAAAACTGGGAAGAGACATTGGTGAAAAGAGAAGATTCTCATGCTACCTTAGCATTTGTAACAGTAAGAAATTTGCTCGTAGATGAAGTGTATAAATATTTCAGGTCAATACTAAAAGGCAAAAGAAACTCTTTCATCGGATTCTATAACGATGAGTTTCTAATGATGATCGACTCTGATGAAGTTATTCTCATCGCTAAAAATTCCGAATCTATTAGACAGATTCATTTACTAAGTAAAAAGTTTTTAAAAGACACAGAAACAATTTCGCAGCAATGATTATATAAGAACTTCATGAACATACAAAAAATCGTCAAATGGCGAATTTTTGTGTGTTTTTTACATTAATTAATAATAAACCGTTCGTAAAAGTACACGTTTACGAACGCTTCAAAACAGCAGAAAAACAGCAAAAAGAACGTTCGTAAAAGTATCAAAATACTTTACGAACGTTCTTTTATAACCATATACATTTACGGACAAAAACTCTATAAGTTAGCAACTATGTGGTGCCACGAAAAATTAAACTTACTCAAAGACTTTCTAACTTTCTCAGCTAATTGGAAGTTTGATAAATTCTTCGAACTTTTCGAATTCTACATACTCTTCATCTATATATTTGATTCCTTCTAAGTAAAGTCTATCATTGTTCAAATTCATATTTACTATTTGTATGTGTGAATCATGTCTTGTTATTTCAGTTAAGCTATTAGAAATAATATTATAAATAAATACATTTCCTCCTATTGCAACTGTTCCCATTCCAAACCCTAATATTACAGCTAAATTTTCTTTATCTATCCAAATAACTTCTTTAGGAACACTCAAATCATCTTCTGGAGCTAACAAAGTCTTTTTTTCCCCCGTATTTAAATCTAACATGTATAGGTTGCCTATACATTCCCATTCCAAAGGAGATATATAAGCAGCTTTTGAACCATCAGGCGATATGACAGGTTCTGACGGGAAATCATTCTCTAGAATTTCCTTTATCCCATTTTTTTTAATCAAGTAAATTACTTGGTTGTCATTATCATACTCAATCTTCAACACTCTCACTCCTTGAAATTAAATTGCCATTTATTAAAATATTTACTAGTTCAGGATGTTCGTTAACTATTTCTTCTAATTGTGAAAGTGGAATCATGGATATTTTAAAATTAAAATTTTTTTCCATCCTACTCAAATAATCTATAACACTAGAGGTAGGATCTAGAGGTATAACCATCACCCAATGATCAGGACTATGTTGAGCTGCTTTAGAAATCTCCTCATATATGCTGCCTTGAGAAGGCATTCTTCTCCAACGTTTACATTGGAAAATCCACTTTCGCTGATACCCCATATCGAAGGGGAGTTCTTCGTACCAGGTAGCCAGAACATCTCTCCCTTGATCTCCACCCCCTCTTCCAAACCACTCTCTATTTTTAAAACCTACTATTTTCAAAGCATGATAGATAAATTTTTCAAAGTTTCTTGGATCTACTTCTTTCCAGTCAATCATCTTTTAGAGAAATCTCCTTTCACACCCTCTTAATAATGCTCCTTAAATAATACAAAGCTTTTTCTCATATTGAAACACTGTTTATTTATATTATTGCCACTACACTCATTAGTTTGTTACTTAGTCAGGACTGTCTATCTTTATTCTTCTAAAAATCCAGATAAACTCTTTATTTCATGGAACAAAAAACGTATTTACTATTACTCATTTCTAAGGAACTTCCATCTTTTAATATTTAAAGATAGCATTATAACTACTAACAAAGCCCATATAACTCCTGTTGTAACCAGCGGTCTAGTTGAGGCAATTTGTCCAACGTATGGAATATTAGATAGCAAATCGAAAACAATTAATTTTATTGCATTGTATCCGATTAATATCGTTAATAATGAGGATACTATTAAAATAAGGGTTTCATTCTTTCGTACAAGAATACTTTGGGAATTACTTACACTCTCTTTAATATTATTTATGAGATTTTCAATTTTCTTTTCTAACTTGTTAACTCCAGATTTCTCTAACAGTTCAATATATAAGTCTTTTGGACTTCCTTCTGTTGCAAAAAGAACATCCGCATCGAAGTTCAATTTCACGTAATTTAAGTCTTTGATAACAGCATTATACTCAGCGACTGTATTATAATTTCCTTTAGATAAGTTATCTAATAAAGTTTTGAGAAAGTATCTTTTTATAAAAGTTAACTCATAAAATCTAAAGTAATTCAGTAACATAATTGGGTATTGTCGCCGAAAAATTAAATTTAAATTCTCGTCATAAAAACCATTCTCCATTAATTCCTTTTTATGTTCTTTCAAAGCTTCTTCCGCAGTAGGATATAAAGACTTTATTCCAACGGAAAGTAAAATTGAACTTGGAGTTACCCATAAACTTAAATCAGAATTATAATAAGCCAAGGAATTCTCTAAGAATGCTTTTATATCTTTATCTGAATGCCTAAATGTAAATTGTTTATTAGCATTTTTTAAATGACTGAAGTATTGTCTTTTGTACCTTTCCACAAATTTTTCATGATCATCTTTCTTATTAGACTTATTAAAATCACCGAACCCCCAGCTTATAGGTCTATGTTTATAATTTGTAGTAATTGATACACCCACTATTTTTTCTATGTAATGTTCATAGTATGAGGTTATACTATCCAATTTAACATTTTCGAGTGTGTCATATTCCCAAAAGTCATCTTTTTTATACGTGCTTTGTAGTTTGTAGAATTTTACTCTTTCCAAGTTGAAATTTCTAGGAGTAGAATCATCTATTTTGATAATCTCTTTGTATTCCAGAGTCATCATTACTTGAAGAGTAATGATGCCAACTTCATAGATCGTGGCAATTACTATAGGTTCTACTAAAGAATCTTGAAATTCTGAAACGAAAGGTAGTAATATAAATCGCTGTTGCTGATTCTTCACAAAATTTTCATCCAACCAACCTAAATTTATTCTTTCTAATTCATCGTTTAGTGATAATGCCATGCTATATATTTCTTGTTCAAAAGGGATAATCTTATGAAAGAGTGTTTTAATCCCTAATTCTTCATTCTCGACCACTTCTGTTTCTACAAAATAGTCGTCTTCTACTTCATATTTTTTGTTCAGCTCTTCTAACCTTTTATCTGTAATCCCTTCTGGCTTTGTATACATATAGAAATTATTGGGTTTTTTTTCAATATGTGTAGGTTTCGATGTGTAAAAAGCTTGTTTTTCACGGAGGTATTTTTCATAAATTTTGTTTTCATACCCCTTATCTTCAGTTATATCTATATAGCATGCATATCCGTTGGAAACAATTAAGTTATTTATAATCTCGTCATATTTTTCTTTATCAAAATTTATAATAGAAGATAAATTTATAGTTTTTAGAAAAATGATCAGTTTCCCCTTCCCATTAACATATTTAATAAAGACTTATCTACACTTAGATGAGAGCTATTTAGTTAACTGTTTTTTCCTTATTAATTCCTCTATATAGAGTAGCTGCAGATATACCCGTAGCCTGTTGTATTTCTTTAACGCTCATTCTTTTAGAATGGTACAATGCCATCGCTTGATTCAATTTTTGTTGATTCACTTTTGGCCTTCCTCCCTTTCTTCCTCTAGCCCGCGCTGCCTTTAATCCGGCCATTGTTCGTTCTCTAATAATATCTCGTTCGAATTCTGCCAATACCGATAGCATTCCAAACATTGCTTTTCCTGCAGCAGTACCAGTATCAATATTGTCTTGGATACTGACAAACTCTACTCCTTTTTCTCGGAGCAACTCTGCAATCTCAATCAATCTTTTCGTGGACCTGGCCAATCGATCTAATTTATAAACAACGAACTTATCACCCGCACGTGACATCTTAATCGCTTGCAATAATTCCGGCCGATCATCTTTTGCTCCAGATAGTTTCTCCTGGAAAATCTCTTCGCAGCCAAATTCTTTTAGAGCATCCAACTGCAAATTCAAAGATTGATCAATTGTACTGACTCGAGCATATCCGATAATCATAAAATCCCTCTTCCTGCCTTTATTATCAGATTAATTATATCAAAAACATCCGTTTAAGATATATAGTTTTTGAAATAAGTTTTGATATAAAAATACATAAAAAAGAAGAAGATTTTCATCTTCTTCTCATTCCTATCAAAAACCATCGTTTTTGATAGGGTTTTAAATAATACATTCATTATGAGTCAGGGACCTTCCAAAACTTCATTGAAGTTATAAAGTAAAAGTATGTTTTAAATTCGTTTCGAAAACAATTAAGTCTTTTTCATTTTGTAATAATTTAATATTATATCTACGAAGTTAATTTAAAATAAATTAGTGAGCCCTTATTTAAAGTATTCTCAGAGTTAGCGAAAAGAACCGAAACTTATTTCTTTTTATTACTTTCTTCCCCACTAAGTTCGGGTGAACTTTCTATATATACCAAGAGTTTATCCAGTATCTCTTCTTTCATATATTTTTTCATCTCAACATCGTATTCTTTGAATGTCGTGGATCTATTAAACTCCATTACATTTTTATATTCTATACGTATAAAATAGCTAGCAGTAACTATCTCACTTCTAGGACTCTTATAATGTAATTGCTTCGCATTCCCTATCCAATATGCTCTCTCATCTATTCGTCTTTGCTTAAACTGTTCTTGCCATTTGTTTCTATTTTCTTCTATTTTCTTTTTTTCATCATAATACTCCACTAAAGTATTAAAATAACTTTCTCCTATTACTTTTTGCATTTCTTGTACCAAATCAAACGCTTTTTGAGGCGCTAAAAATGATTTCATGAGACATTTTTTCATCCATTCTGGGTTGGGTATTCTTTCATCAAGATACCACTCTTCAATAAGTTTTTTTAAATATACCTCATATCCTGGATAGCCATATTCAAAAGAAGTTTCTTTTATTATCAATACATGCAAAATAGTATGCTCTACCAAGTCACAATATACTAATCTGTTTTTTCGTTGGTTTTCAAAGGGGATATTATATACCTTCACAAAATTTTGATCAGACATTTTTAACCATTTAATTTCATCTATATGATGGCAATATAGACCTTCACTTGTTCTTGATGCTTTCCCTTTTGTAATGTTTTTTATTTCTCCATTCATAAATCTCTGGTATGAAGATTCCCTAAAGTAATCATCTTGTGCAGGACCATATTTCTGAAGTAACCAGTCAACTGCTTCTTCGTAATTCTTTGATAATAAATCCAAGTACCCTCCATAACTGTCCATTGATAATTACTCCTAAGCTTAGTTTTTAAAAATTAACACTATCTAGGTAACATATAATCTCATTATAAATTATATATGGTTTCCATCCACTAAGAGAAGAAAATTGGAACCTCCTTCGCTGCCTCTTATAAACCATCTTTTTTGTTAAGGGAGTTCCACATAAAGACTCTTTTTAAAAAAATCCACATCCCAGCATCTAACTAATTTAAAATTAATTAGAAGAATGAGATTAATTATGTTTGCGATTAATTAAACTCAATACAAAAAGGGGTTGAACCTGTGAATTTTTTCAAAAGTTTGTTCGGTATTAAAGAAAAGGAAGCATCGAAAAGCGTACCAAAAGTCCATTCAAGCATACACACAAGTAACCTTGATTTAGACATTCATCCCCCTCTGACTGTTTCAGCATCTCCTATCGGTAACATCACAGGTAGTACAGCTACAGATTTTTATGTATACGAATGGTTTATTAAGGATACTGGAGAAATATTCTATGTTGGAAAAGGTCGTGGTAATCGTTTTAACACGTTCCATGAAAAAGCATATGAAGCCGAAAAAATCCGCAAACTGTATGATACTTCTTCCCGTTTCATAGCTACTAACTTAACCGAAGAACAAGCAATAGAATTAGAGAGTAAAGAAATAACGCGTATATTAAATGAAACTAACGACAGACTAACAAATCGCATAATACCTTTCTTTACTGAAAGAGACAACGGTTATGATCGAAGCAACAACACTCCTAAACTGCAATTTGAAACAGCTCCACATCTTTACGTAAGCGAGATAGAAGAACACTACTTCGGAATGAAATCAAGAACATTCGATAAGGTTAATTCTGAAGATTTAAAAGCAGTTGCTTTTATAACACGAAATATAAGAAATGAAGTCGATGTTATATATGGTGGAAAGTTAGAAAATTATCAAACGGAAACGCGGGAGTTGCTTTTAGCTCACGGAAGTAAAATAATTCAAAGCAAATTCGCAAAATCTGTTACTGCTTGGATATACATTGGGGATGATTATTTAAGTAGCTATCAAAAGGATCAAGATCAAGCGATGGAGAAGTTAGGCCGGAATGTCCCCACTTATCATTTATTAGATGTTTGGAAATATTTAAAAGAAATGATTGAGGAAACTAAGATAGTTGCAAGTGAAAAAGTGGTGGTTAACGCTTCTCACAACCGAGTTCCTCTTACGGACATTCGAAACCTTCGTAATTGGGAAGAAGGTTATAATCAAGGAAAACCCTTTTGGGATGAAGGCGAAATAGAACGAAAAGCTGCGCACTTTGATAAAGCTATAGAGTTATTTAATAAAGCCAGGTATAACGGATATGATGCTCCTGCACTGTACAGATCGTATGCAATGACCTATCGTAAACTTAAAGATTACGACAATGAAATAGCAATCATTAATGAAGCAATTGAACGTGAAAAAGATGCAAATAACCATACTATCAGAGAACTAAAAGAACGTAGGATAAAAGCTATTGAATTAAAACAAAAAACAAACTAGTGGAGTATGTTGGTGTATCCAACTTCTACTACTAAACAAAAATGCAGACTATATATGCTATAATATAAGTATATCTGATGCCTAAAAAGGCTTAAAAGGGAATTCGGTGAAACTCCGGAGCTGTTCCCACAACTGTAAGTGCAGACGAACTGTGCAATCCTAATGTCTATTTAATGGGAAGGTCACAGCAAGGATGAAGCACCAGCCAGGAGACCTGTCCGATACTCATTTTAAACATGAGTATTTTATGGAAGGAGGGAGCAGTTTATGGGAACAGTCGAATTGTATTCCAACATGGTTCAAACTGTCAGCGCTATTCTAGTTGCTAACATTGCTTGGCACTTTATATCGAACTACAAAATTGTAAAAAGATAAGAAGCTTTAGTTAGTGAAGGAGTTTTGAAGTCGGCTTTTATTAAGCTAATTTCAAAACTCTTTTTTATGTGATTAATTGAGTGCATTTGATATAGACAATCCTCTAATGTCTTTACTCTTTGGCGATCCATAGTCTTATTATTAGCTGCCGCAACGAATAATTTTTTACGAGAATTATTATTTAAAGTCTTTGCAGGACTACATCCTCTTTTGCCGAATATTATTTACAAGAAAAGAGGTGGAAGATTTCGAATGAGCTGGCAAAGTGATTTAGATCTATTTATTAAAAATTTATCGATTCGTCAATATTGAAAATCTGCAGCATCAATGATTGCGGTGCACCAATCAAAAATAAAGGCTTGTGTAAGTATCATTACTATCGAAAGCGCTCCAGGGGAGATTCTCCGCTGCATCCGTCTAAGCGAGCTGAAATTGTTAAGATATGCGTGGTTAACGAGTGCAGCAACAAGGTACAAGCTGTCGCACTCTGCTCGAAACATTGTCGCTCTTATCATCGCTGGAAAGCGAAAAATCTCATCTCAAATAGGGAAGATTTTTTAGAAAGACTAGCAAATAAATAAACACAAAAAGACTGTCCAAGCTGGCAGTCTTTTTCGCATACAATTCATTCTTTGTTACTCTGTGTAAAAAGCTTCACACAGTTAATGGTATTTACCTTCAGTAAAAAGGAAGATGGCTGCGCAGCTGCTTCTTCTGAAATTTTTTCAATGGTTTTTGCTGCGAATTGAAAACCCCTATTCAATAGGGTATAATAGATACATAAGTCACTAGTCGAAGAGGTAGTTATGAAACGGATATTTGTATACGTAGAAAATTTTGATCAAAAGTGGAAGCAGCAGGGCCTTGGTGCAGCTGAGCAGCGTGAGTTGGAACTACAATTGCTGATGGATCCAAGTCAAGGTGCTGTAATCGCTGGTACGGGAGGACTCCGGAAGATGCGTTTTTCTCCTGAAAGTGATAACCAAGGAAAGAGTGGCGCTTACCGAATTATCTACTTGGATATTCAGACTTCCTCCCATACGATTTTGCTCCTGATTTATGCGAAAAATCAGCAAGAAACGTTGAAGCCAGATCAAAAGAAGATACTGAAACAATTCGTAGATCAGCTGAAGAGCTTGTATACTTCCGAAAGGATGGATGGACAATGAATGAGAATCAATTTTTCGATGAACTGAAAACCAGTTTAGGCCAAGCTGTTGAATATGCAGAGGGCAACCGAGCAAAAGCACGAACAAAGACCGTGGCGATTAAGGAATTGGCCACTTTTTCTGCACAGGACATCAAAAGTCTGCGTTTGCAGATGAATTTAACGCAGAAGTCATTTGCAGCTCTTATTGGGGTCTCTGTCAAAACGATTGAATCGTGGGAACACGGCACCAACCAACCGAGTGGTGCAGCCCGGAGACTATTAGAAATTTTGAGCAATCAGCCACATGTAGCCGAAGAGCAGCAAATCGTTTCTGTTTGAAATCTACCTTAGGAGATGTTAACTATGTCCACCTTTTCCTTTCGTGTGGATGATCTCGACAGTAAACACATCCGCGATTACGTGAAACTGGAACACACCTCCGTTTTGGACGTGAGGCGAAATCTCATTATCGAAAAAATTGAAGATGAACGCGATAGAGAAAATTTCGACCGCGTTCTTGCTAGGTTGGAAACATATCATTCCTTAGATGACGTCAAAAAAGAATTGAATTTATAACAGACAATGTATAATATTCATTTTTCAAAGGAGTCATAAGATGAAAAGTACCGGGATTGTAAGAAAAGTTGATCAGTTAGGACGTATTGTTACGCCCATCGAGTTGAGAAGGGCCTTGGGTATTTCAGTAGGAGATCCGATGGAAATCTTTCTTGAAGAAGATAAAATCATTCTCAAAAAATATGAGACCGATCGCACCTGCGCGGTAACGGGAGAAATCCTGAACGAAAACGTTGAATCCACTTACGTGAAAGGCTTGTATTTGAGTCCAAGAGGCGCCGAGCTGCTGTTGGAAGAGTTGCAGAACAAAATTTAAGGGTAGCCACTCCTCCTCAATATGTATAGAATGAAGCTACAGAACCCACCACGCCTCTTCACAATGCGGACCACGGTGGGTCATTTTGTTTTACTGCCCTTTCATTCCTCTTGCCCATCTGCGTTTTGGCTAAAGCATATAGCGGAGTCACGTAAACTTGCGATTCTGGAACGAAAAGAAAGGAGGATGGGGATGAAGAAGGAAAATATCAAACTGCTCCTGGAAACAACGGCAGAATCGAACAGCATCGGCATCAACCATTACTCGACAAAAGAAAGTCCCTCATTGGTTCAGATCAAATTTTCAGAAACCACTGGGGTCTACACGGTTTACTTTTCGAAGCTTCAAAAAGAAGAACAAGTAGACTCCATCGACGCAGCAGCAGAACTGATTTACGATTACTTATCTCAATACTCACGACACTAACCGCCTTACAAGGGATGGATTATGCGGAAGGCTACCATCAAAGGTCCGGACCAAAACTGTGGCCTTTAAAAGTGCTGGCCGCTTCTTCCACACAGGCCATTAGAGCGTTACGTCTGCAAAGGGGAAACGAGGTCATACGTAGAGGACATACAGGCGCTGCATCGACCGTTCAGTTCGAACGGCACCTGGAAGGAGGTAAAGACGGTGAAACACGAAAAGAGAGCCTTGGAAATGGCCCAGTTGGAAGCGGAAGAGATGCTGCGCCGCGGCACCCCCTACCGCCAGGAGACCGCGCGGTACGTATCGCTGTTCTTCAGTGAGCTGGTGAACGCCGGAAAAGGTTGCGATCTGTCTCTGGAGGATGTGAAAGACGAGATCCGCAGCAAATACTCGTTAGATACTGAACGCGTGAACGATGTGTCGAAAAGCATTTGGGTGCTCCTGGCTAAAGTAAGAGACGAAGACCGGCTGGCCGAATACTATGAACAGGCAACAGTCAAAATGAAGAAAAGAGATGCTGACCGGAACTCCTAAAGGTCAGCATCCCTTTCTGCTTTTACGCTTCTGTCTCCCTTTCGCCTCGCGCAGGATCCGTCGCTCTGCCCGACGTAACACCGCATCTGCTCGCAATTTGAAATACAGCGAGGTCAGATAGGTTGGAGCTTCCATCATCCGCTGCTGCAGGATTTGAAACTTCAGTTTTTCGGATCCTTTCATAAGTTCAGACAAAGTGGGCATCTTTTCTACCTTCTTTCGGATTATCATCGCAGATTGCACTACTGCTGTTCTACTTGAGACCATTTATGTCAGCCATTGCTCTTCTTTTGGACTGTTTAAGCACTCGTTTCGCGCGCCAGCCAAAATAGAAAATCGCTGGATAGGTGGAAGCGCTCAACATTCGGCCACGGAAGAATTCATACTTTGTCTTTTCTATTTCATTCATTGCTTCTTTTACCGTCACCATCGTCAACTCCTCTTTTTTTATCACAGGCAGCCAGTCTATTTCCTTATCTTTTGGCATCGTAGCTAAAGTAGTCCTGCGACAGAGTAACGCGTACTGGCCATTCCATTGCCTTCGCTAGGCTGTTTTCATTCAAGTGTAAGGGTATCTTTTAAATGCAAGAAGTAGGGTCTTAGTTCCGGGGTTAACCCGATCTTCACGGTTTCAATGTTTTTCGATTATAAAACGCTGGAGATCCAGTGAGTCAGGAGCCACCCTCTACCTTCACAGGGTATTTCTACTATTTTCATCATGAGATCCTGAAAGATGTTTTTAAATTGAAAATCCCGATTGGATCCCGTTATCCCTAGAATTTCATACCATTCCTGGACTGACGATTCGTAATCTTTGTCGTCTTCGTCTGTTGAATCGACCATGCAGACTATCTCAAGGACAATGGCCAGCTCTTTCTCAGTCAACAGATCACTTTCCTTCGCCTGCAGAAAGCTGGTTCCCTGAATAACAATAGGATGTTTCGACATCAAATCTTCCTTTCCATTCTTGTTTGTCTGCAATTTTCATTTTTTTAAGATCCGCCTTCGGAGTGGAAAAGTCATCGACGATGATCCGGGCTAGCCGAGAATCCCTCTGTGACGAGAAACCGGATTTTCCAAACCTGCATTTCCACTACATACTGTGGGGTCGTTTTTGCTGCTGGACAGCTATGTGGTTTATTTTGTCGACTTGCAAGAAAGACGCTCGACTTTTTATTAGTTTAACCGAAGTTAACTGAAAACTGCAGCCTTCTTTCTCCTGTTCTTTAATTTATTTCTATAAGCCAAACCCTTCGCAGCCATGTCGATATTACGGCAATTACTCCGGTAATGAAAGCTGCAATCATTACAGTTGTTTTTTGAATAGCTCCGTACCCCTGATTCATTTTCTCAACGTTTCTTAGAATCAATGTATTCATTTTAAAATCTCTGATCCAATTAGATGGACTGCAAAACTGATTCCATATTTCCTCTATTTTTTCTTACTTAATATGTTATATTGAAAGTAACTAATCTTGCGAAAGCATGAGTGACCCGATGAATAGACATACTTCGGTATGAGTGACCCTGACTAATGAAATCCGTGAACTGCGGGACTCTTCTTGGAGCATAAAGACCGCCCCACTAAAGGTCTGTCTTCATTCGTCCCCAAACATAATGAGTGTTACTGAAATGATCTTGGCGCCTTGCGCTTAAGGTCATTTTTTATTTGGAATCGACAAAAAGAAATCACGGTTTCTTTCTTGATTACTGGGTAACCGGCGTTTCTTCTTGCATTACGAGCTCTTTAAGCCTTGCGCGGCCTAGCTTTTCAGCATTTTATTTTAAATCTTGCTTTACCCCGACAATATTCTTTTCTTCTTACTAATCCGGAGGTGTTTTTCAATGACTTATTTACTTGGTTATAATTTAACAAGTCGTGCCGAAACGATACTTACTACTTTGCTGTCGTATCGCGGCGCCACTGCCAAACAATTGACTCAACTGGTGTTCTCCCCGTCTACTTTTACGTTGTCCGAAGAGAAATCAATCTATAATTCGCTACGCAAGTTAAAGGACCAGGGACTTGTTTCCGCCCATAAACTTCAGGCGAATGTCGCCAATGGCTCCTTGTATTTTCTGACATCGAGAGGATACGAAATCACGCTTGATTTACTGGACATAGACGAAGGAAAAAAAGGGAGCGGCTGGTTGCCCCACGATCATTTTTCCGAATTCCCATTAGCGGATCTGCCTTACGAGATTTACTCTCCACCAAAAAAACAAATTGCACACCATCTCATGCTGACGGAGTTCTTTATTCGATTGGAACAAGTCAAAACACTAGACAGAGAACCTGTACTTCATCGGTCCAACCTTTATGCCTCCTTAAAGTATAATTACAAAGAACAAGGATTCATGAAGGTTAACCGCTATCGTCCTGATGGGGAGATTCGGATTAATACGGATCGTTTTGCAATTGAAATAGATCGTGCCATGGAATCGCATGAACAATTAGTCAGTAAGTTTAAGACTTACAAGCAATACTTAGACCACTGCAGGGACACACAGGAGTCAGATCCACTTCGCGGAATTATTTTTGTAGTGGAGTCCGCTAGACGGTTCCATGGCATCAGAAAACGATGGACCAGCATTTTATCCGCTTTCCTTAAAACGATGGGTGAATATATAGATGAGGTCAACTTGATTCTATGTCCAATGGATAACGTAGCCAGAACAATCGAGCTAGAGGGGAGACGGGGGGTTGATGAGGTCAAAAAAATGGAGATTGTCACTTCCATCTTTAAGAAGGAAAACATTGTAAAGAAAAACATCTATCACTACACAGAGTCAAAGGAATTCTCATTTGCTTATACATTCAATCATTCCACTTACAAAATTTGGTTCTGTGAGATGAGTCATGAATTTGAAAGCGGAATTTATACAAAATATCTCTCCTTTATTGAAAAAAGCTTATCGGCACTGAAAGACAGTAAAAAGCATCCAGTGATTAAAGACCATTCTTTCGAACGGCTCTCACCCATAATTGTGTATGATCATTTCCAACCATTTATCGTAACGAATTTTGAGCATTACAATGTGAATCCACCACTAGCCAAACCGCTGGCCAAATTTAAGGAATTGACGTATTTCCATAACCTTAATCCAGTTAGATAAATTTTACGCTGTTTCAAAATCCGTCAGACAACTTATCGGCGACGACCTTTTTAATTCTCAGAGAATTACTCATTGATTCATAACACGCCAAAAGCCAGCATTTACATAAATGCTGGCTTTTGGTCTCTTACTTATCTCTTGGGACAATTTTTAGTAGTAAGTTTAATATGAAATTTTTTAAAAGAATTCGCTTTACTACTTACACGTATCTTGATGTGCAAAAAAAAACTGATTGCTGCTTAAGAATTGCAATCTCAGAAGAGTGACAGTAAAGAGACAAAAAGCAATTGCAACTACCGTTCTTGTCATGAGCAGTAGATTGATGTTGGATTTTCAAAACCCAATGCTCCGGCCAATCAACCGGATCGCTAAATTTGTTCGTTTTTCCATCTCTGCAGCCATTGATTCAATTGTATCGTCTGACACAACAGCTCTTTTTCCATTTGGACCGGTCCGGTTACGTAGAACTTTTCTATTCTCAACGGATTGATGCCGCTTATCCCCTTGGAATTTTCCAGCGGCGACAGATTGACAGCTCTGTATGCTATTAACATCCTGATCATCAATCAGCTATAGACTTGGCTATTCGGCTGTCTGGATGGCATTGAAAGAGTTGCCTTCCATCCCCCGTACTCTTTTAATCATTTCAGACCGGGTACTTTGCCGGGCAGGACGTTGCGATGACCTTTGAACAACTGGCATGTTAAAACCATCCTCCTTAGACCTCCGTCTCTATTCTCGATTATCTATAATTTCTCTCGCGAGCCAGGAAGGACCTTTGTGGCCAAAAATCGGATTGTCGATATCAAGGTTCTTCATAACGCGACGAGAAATTTTTGCTGCTTCTTCCCTGGATAGGGATTTTTCTTTTCTGTGTGCAAAATACACCAGATAATTTTCCAAGTCTTTTGTTAATCGTTCCCGACTGTCTGAAGTTTCAGTAGCCATTGATGTCCTACTCCTTTCTTGCCTTTAATTTAAAGGTTACATTATTCCAAGTATATCATTTTTCCTCTTTATCACTTAAGACATTGCATGAACTACAGTCTTGCAAATACTGACTAGCTTCATCTTATTAATGAGCTAATTGTTGTCTTTTACCTGTCACAAACCATGATGACAACACTATTTTAGGGTTACATAATTAATAAATAGCATCTCTATTATGAAAGTCCTGGCCGTACTTCTTTATATCATTTAAAACCTGTCATACCCCCATGTAAAATCATAGGTATCTCCTTCTTCAAGCAACCTTACATAAGCAATTATTTCAGTTAGATATTCCCAGCGGCATTTTTCAACAAAATCTAACTGATGAAGTTTTTTATGATGTAATACATCCAAAACAACCAAACGACTGCAATTTAAACGTTTTTCTATGTTCAACTCTGGCAATTTGTCTTTCAAACTTTCAATCATATCTAAATTGCATTTAATAAATACTGTAGTACCAAGATGTGCATACTCATTTAAATAAAGCCACCCATCAACAATCACCTCTCCTTCCACGAAACCTTTAGTATACTTGTGCCGAAGAATGATACTGCCGATTTTGATATTTTTACTTAAGGCATTTTTTTTAACAATTTTTTCTTTCAAATTCTTCAATATGTAAAGCAGCGAACCCATACCTGTGCCTGAAGTGCAATAGGTAACAAAGACAATTTCTTCGTGATTTTCAACAATTTTTTCGATCCATTCCATTAGCTCAAAACCGACAAAATCGTCTTTTTCTAAATAGTTCCAGGCTTTTTCAAATAGTCTGGCAAAACCCGTTTCCCTCCCAAAGCAAAATCTGTTTTTCTCTGAAATATTTTTTATACCATAGGTGTTTATTCTGGACGAATTGACACAATAAAACTCCATATCTGACACATAGGGAACTATATCTTCGACTATCATACTTCCGGAAGCCCCCAGACCAATCAACGCCTTTCTTTTCATTTTTCCACGTCCTTCTATATTGTTATTCACCATCTTCGTGACTCAAAAAATTTAGTCATTGATAAGTAACTATAAGAATTCACCTTTTCCTTATTGTACTTTCAAATATTGTTCTACCATCTCACTGATATAGTCAGGCAGTTCCAATCCAGACATCAATACATAAATGTGAACAGTATCATCTTCATCGGACTGATCATACAAAAAATAACCAATCGAATTAATTTTACTGATGGGGTTAAAGTCTTTAATAATTTCCTGAAGTTGAATATCAAAATTAAAAGTATACATCCGATTTGCGGTTGACCTTGGTGCTAAAATACAAATGGCCACTTGATCGCCACGAACGAAATCATACCCACTCGAAATCATTCCTTCCTTCACGCTTCTCTGGATCTTCGCCATATATGGATAGGGATGAAGCGTATCTATTTCACTTGGAGAAATTTTTACTTTCACAAGATGTAAATTTCCCGGATCTGATAGTAAGGCACGCAAATCACAGTTTTTAAATCGGCCGCCTGGAGAAGAGGTAAAGGTTACAGGCACTACATTCACTTCATGAAGAAGGCCACCCGGCAACTCGGTCGCCTCTTCATAAGGAGGGAAATAAAGAGTCCCGGCAAAGTCAGCTTTTCTTTCCCATATCATTTTCAAAAAAATGATTGCATGCTTTAAAATCTCTTTAGATGCAGTAAGTGGAGGAAGCTTTATCATAAACCCTAGTGTTTTAAGAGTTCCTTTTCCTATCCCGGAAACTAACGACGCCCCAAAAACACTGCCGCTTACACTGCTCAAGTCAACCGTAAGCCAGACTAATTCTGAAGACTTCAGCTGCTCTATCATTAACCTTTTAATAGGCAATTCGTTTTGTTCAAACAAAATCTTCTCGCTTTCTCTATCAAAAGCGGAAACAATCATGCTGCTTTTCAATTCCACTTGTTTAATATTCGGGTTCCGTAGCTCTGGTAAATCAGGCAAGAAAAGATCGCTATAAACCAAAACAGCCTCGTAAGGAAAACGATTATGGGCTTCATAAGAGTAAGTATCAGCCAGTCTGGCAGCTATTTCACTCCCTCCTTTACCCAGTCCTATAAATCCCATTTTGATACTGAGACCGGGATTTTTAGCTTTCGCAATTAGATTATTAAAACTCATACAGATTATCGCTCCTCTTTATTTTATTGATGCGTAGACACTTAACTCCTCACTGTCTGCGCCCTTTCTTCTGTCAATAAATAAAATTGATTTTCTTTCTCTTTGCGTTCCAACTTCCTGTGCATTTCATTCATTATTTCCACTTCCAATTTCCGATTAAAAATCCAGCTGAAATAAGCAATCGGCTTTTTGATCCGTTGCTGTTTTAAGCCCAACAGCATCTCTTGGAATGAATTTACTGCCAGTCGTAAAACCTCCTCCTTTTCCATTTGCAATGAACTCTTCCTTACATAAAGTTGAACCATCCGCCAATATTCCCGGATCTCACGCGGACTCTCAAAGAATGCTGAAAGAATGTTTTCAAACGCTTCAGGTATTCGTGACTTTTTCTTTACAAATGGTTTCGCTATCACCCCCTCTCCTTGTGGAGAAACCGGATAACGTTTATTTATATTATTTTTAGTACTAGCTTTATTGTTAACAGCTTTAAGGGGTGTCACTCGACTGTTTGAGCTGAACTCTTCGCCTATCTGGGTTTTCTTTGTAAATCCTGCTTCACCGGGGGTGTCATTCTGCTTTTTGGGAGACACAAACTTCTGGAATACCCAAATGTTCGCTAACTGCCTTCCGAATACATCTGTTGTCTTAATCACAGACAGAATCCCCTCATCTACGGCTTTTCTTCTCATACGATGAAATGTACTTTCACTAACGCCAATGGCACCATCATATTTTTCTACAGCCTTTAAGATTGTTGCAATGGAAGCCGTTGCGACTCCGAAGACTCTTGCTCCGTACTTCGTTAATCTTCTGAACAGCAGAAACTCCCTCTTAGTGAATATCGATTTATGGACGGCCAAGAACATTTCTATATTTTTGTTGAATTCTTCCAGACTCGAGAATTTGCTGTAGTTCTTATATTTGTTGATGAATTCTTTCAAGTTTTTATGCATGTTTTTGAACTCCTTTTCTCTTTTGAAATTGAACAATAAAAAAACCCCGCAAAAGCGCCGATCAGAGACTGATACGTCTCGATCGTTGCAAATGCGGGGTGCTCCCGTTAGGTAAATTTAATTTTTAATAATCGATATAGCTGTTAATCATCGACGCAGCTGACATCCATGCGTTCAATACATTTCCATTCTAGACGAAAACACTGGAATAAAACAATAGACATTTTACTGATTCCCTTTTAAATACCATTATTATCAAAATTATATACGTTAAGAAGAATTTAAGATTTAACTATCTTCTCTAGGATTTATAACGCTCAAATACTAGCTTTAAAGACGATGTAAGCGATTCAGGGGTGATCCCTAATAACTCCACCATTTCATCAAACGGCGCCCCCTGCACCTTGTACAGGTCATGAATATACGCCATCCGGACCTCTTCCGTCTTGAACGGTCTCGGCAACAGCGCCGTGAGCCCCTGATAGATGTCCTTCATGTTGTTCCGCACATAATCCGGCCCGTATTTCTTATCGGAGGATACCAGGTAATCATGCTCCCGGAACAGCGCCCGTTCCATCGCCTGGACAATCACCGCCACCTCCACCGGATCCTCGAACGTCAGCTGCCAAAAGACGTCCTCCAAAGTGACGAAATTCAGTTCCAACCGGTCCCCCAGATCCCGGAAATGCTTGCTCTGCAGCCTCTCAATCTCCCGCATCCGGAACCCTTTCATCGCAAACAGGAAATACAGCTTTGCATTCAGCATCAAAGCCGGATGCTGCAGCACCTTCCCCTTTTCGTCCGCAAATTCCCGGTAAAAAAGCGTCGCAGGCGCCCGTTCCACCACCAGCTCGTATTCGAACTTCGGCAGGAAATCGACCGGCATCTTCCCTACCTTCCACAGGTAATGGAAATACTGGCGGATATGGGACAGCTTCCGTTTGAGCGTGGTCGCCTTCAACCCCTTCTCCTTTTCCTGGTCCAAAAACGCCCTAACGTCGGCAGGACGGATCTCGAACGGCTCCAGCTGCTTGCCATTCCGTTCATTGGCAAAACGGACGAACGTCTTCAGCAGTTCCACTTCCGTCACCAGCGTACCAGGAGAGATCCCTGCCTTTAACCGGTACTCCTCATAGCCATGCAGCATCCACGTCCCCTGCCTTTCTTTTTTACTTCAGTTTACCAGTTCCCGACGGAATCCCCAATATCCATTCCTCCCAAACAGCATCTCGAATCCTCCAAAGAACAGAAGCCCAAACCAGACGTATACAGATATGTATTGGCAGACTGGACAATTACGAAGAATTGAATTTTTTTCCAGCAATAGCGGTAGTTTCAGGGAAGCGCGTCAGCAAGTCCAGCTGGTACTCGAGCTCCCATAACGCGCGTTCGTTCTCACGGGAGCCGCTCATCTGGGCAACGGCTTCGTAATACAAGGCACGGTGGTTTTGATTGAATTCCAGGGCACACTGAAGAAGCACAGCGACGGAGGTCAATCCCGTCCGTGAGCTGCGTCCTCTTCCGCTCCGCTTGATTAGGATCCGTTTTGATTTCCGGACCACTTCATTGAACGTGCTGCGGGGAATCCCAACGGCTTCACAAATAGCGCTTTGTGTTGTCCATTTGATGGGCTGAGCGCTGTCTGTTTCCGCCTGGATATAGGCTAAGATATCTTCTTCCCATTCTTCATAATGGGAGCGGACACGGTCTTTCCGCTCTTTCTTGAATTTGTGCCAGCCGCCCAGGTGATTCGTGATGGGAACGTCTTTGCCCGGCAGCCAAGCTTCGAGCAGGTCCCGGATATATGCCTGGTTTGCGCCCTTAAAGCGCCCCTTGTAGGCACTCTTGACGATTTTCTTCACTTCGCTGTGGCGCAGCGGAGCGGCCAGCGCAGAATTGTACTCATCCAGCAGGTCCAGCGTTTCCGCTTTCCCTTTCCCTGCACTGTAGCAAGCAAGCGCCAGTGTGTACATCAGATTGTCGCGGCCGATCTGCCCTTCGCTTCCTTTTATGTGGCGTGTGGAAAGGAGCGCCTGGAACCACTCTGTCTGTGTCGGGTCCACCGGCTGCCCTTTTGAAGCCACGACGAAAAGCCCGCGGTTCTGGTCGTCGTCCTGGCGTTTTGACCAGGCAATGAGCTCGTGAAAGGAGAAGACCATCTTTTCGGAGAACCAGCGGACGTTCTGATTGTTGGGCATGCGGAAAAAGCCGAAGTCGTTGCAGGACAGATCGACTCCCTGCAACACCTTGGCCAGGCTGCGCCGGATGTTTTCGGAGATGCGTTTCGCCACCTTCAGGCCGCGGAAGTCGTTCTGGCTGTTGATGAACAGCGGCGACGCCAGCACAAAATAGACCTGGAAGCCTTTCGGCGTCTCCAGGACCATCGTTGGGATTCCGACGCTGTGATCGAGGCATGCGGTCAGGATTTCCGTATACGGCTGTTTCTTCGAGTCGATGTCGACGACGAACGTATTGATCTGTTGCAGGTTCTGTTCCGTATGTCCCTTGAGGTGCCGTCTTTCTTTGTCGGAGTACCCTAAGTAGTTGTATACATTGGGGGTCCAATGCGAAAGAGCCGAAAAATCCTCCAAGAGGGTTTCCTTTGAGGTGATCACATACCCTCTGACACCGAATGGTGTCGATAGATCTTCCTTAGACCGGATAGCAGAAATGGCACCTCTTTTTTGATTTTGTGATTTCTTCTTATCTTTTACAACTTCGGGAAGAGCTGCTTTTGAGCTTTTTGATCTGTATGTATTAACTCCCTCCTGAAGTATTAAATCAAATATGTTACTCATAATTACCATAAAGCATTCCCTCCCCGTCTTATGCCAACTTTTAAGATTCTCTATATTCTTTAAGCTAAAGCAAAGGGAACGCCAAGTAAATAGCGGCAAATCAGGTTTTAGGGACATACGAGAGTAGATATTTCTACTTTTCTACCTGTGCGATAATGCCCTTCTTTCTCACACAGGTAGATATTTCTACTTTTCCACTTTTGTTAAAATGAATCCCTTTCTCGCAGAGGTAGATATTTCTACTTTTCTACTT
>JAMCAN010000090.1 GCA_023715185.1 Planococcus sp. MER TA 32b
GATTGCTCAAATCCTTGCTGGCGCATCGCCTGTCCGAAGACAGCGCGATTCGCTTTGATCTGCACAAGTGCTGATCAGTAAGTTGTTTATTGACGTTTTGCTGTTCAGTTTTCAAGGTTCAATCTAAAAATGGTGGAGCCTAGCGGGATCGAACCGCTGACCTCCTGCGTGCAAGGCAGGCGCTCTCCCAGCTGAGCTAAGGCCCCGTGAAAATGGTCGGGAAGACAGGATTCGAACCTGCGACCCCTTGG
>JAMCAN010000091.1 GCA_023715185.1 Planococcus sp. MER TA 32b
CTGCCGTGTTCGGGATGGGAACGGGTGTGGCCTCTTTGCCATCGTCACTGGACTATGTTTGAGTGCTTGCGCCCTCAAAACTGGATACAACGGACATTGAAAGATGGATGCAAAACAATCCAGAAAGCAATTGGTTAAGTCCTCGATCGATTAGTATTCGTCAGCTGCACGTGTCGCCACGCTTCCACCTCGAACCTATCTACCTCATCGTCTTTGAGGGATCTTACTTGCTTGCGCAATGGGAAATCTC
>JAMCAN010000092.1 GCA_023715185.1 Planococcus sp. MER TA 32b
GCGACAGCGCCCGTTAAGCTCTGACAGGCATAAGACGATTTGGCGAAGTGGCGTGTTTGCAGCCGCACAGCCAAAGTGGCTTATGACCCGAAGAGCTGGGCCGCTGGAGTCTGGACAAAGAAAAGCGACAGCGCCCGTTAAGCTCTGACAGGCATAAGACGATTTGGCGAAGTGGCGTGTTTGCAGCCGCACAGCCAAAGTGGCTTATGACCCGAAGAGCTGGGCCGCTGGAGTCTGGACAAAG
>JAMCAN010000093.1 GCA_023715185.1 Planococcus sp. MER TA 32b
GACACCGAAAAGCGTAAGCGCCCGCTAAGCTCTGAAAGGCATAAGACGATCTGGCGGAGCGGCGTGTTCTTGCCGCAAAGCCGGAGCGGCTTATGACCCGAAGAGCTGGGCGCTGGAGTCTGGACACCGAAAAGCGTAAGCGCCCGCTAAGCTCTGAAAGGCATAAGACGATCTGGCGGAGCGGCGTGTTCTTGCCGCAAAGCCGGAGCGGCTTATGACCCGAAGAGCTGGGCGCTG
>JAMCAN010000094.1 GCA_023715185.1 Planococcus sp. MER TA 32b
CCATCGGCGCAAAAGAGCTTAACTGCCGTGTTCGGGATGGGAACGGGTGTGGCCTCTTTGCCATCGTCACTGGACTGGTTTTTTTGAGTGCTTGCGCCCTCAAAACTGGATAAACGACAGGGAAACGATTGATGCAAGCAATTCATAAAGCAATTGGTTAAGTCCTCGATCGATTAGTATTCGTCAGCTGCACGTGTCGCCACGCTTCCACCTCGAACCTATCTACCTCATC
>JAMCAN010000009.1 GCA_023715185.1 Planococcus sp. MER TA 32b
CCATCCCGAACACGGCAGTTAAGCTCTTTTGCGCCGATGGTAGTTGGGGGATCTCCCCCTGTGAGAGTAGGACGCCGCTGGGCACAAAGGAAAGGTCGTTACCGCGCAAGCGGTAGCGGCCTTTTTTACTGTTAAAAGATAAATTGATTTCAATATGGTTAAAGTTTTCTTCTATAATATAGAAGAAAATTACATAAGACGATTTAAATTTAAAACGTCAGCAACTTAAATTGCTCTGTTTTAGGACGAGTTACTATAAATGCACCAGTAAATGAAAAGGCATGGACGACCTTTCACTCTTGCTTTATGGTGTGGATTCCACTAATATGAGATTTGATTCTTAAGGGAAAATGAAAGGGTGTACGAATTGGAAATAAATCCATGGTTGATGATAATTATCATTTTCTCCATCAATATTGTCTATGTATCATTTTTTACTGTAAGAATGATCATGACTCTGAAAGGCTACCGTTATTTGGCAGCGTTGGTCAGTATGGTAGAAACAGTAATATATATAGTAGGACTTGGATTAGTACTGGATAACTTGGATCAGATACAAAATCTTGTAGCGTATGCTATCGGATATGGTTCAGGGGTTATTGTCGGATCTAAAATAGAAGAGAAGATGGCTTTAGGGTATATTACAGTCAATGTTATTACCAGCGAACAAAACCAGCACTTGCCCAATGCGCTGCGTGAAAAAGGTTATGGAGTTACTGACTGGGCAGCCAATGGACGAGACGGCGACCGGCAATCGATGCAGATACTGACACCGAGAAAAATGGAATTGAAACTATATACCACTATTAAGGAAATTGATCCTAAGGCATTTATTATTGCTTATGAACCAAAATCGATTCATGGCGGATTCTGGGTTAAGCAGGTTAGGAAAGGAAATCTATTTAAATGAGTAAGAAAACAATGTGGTTTGAAGTTGCGGAAGAAGAGACAATGGAGGACTGTCTGGAGCGTATGAAAGCTGAAGGGTATATGGCTGCTGGCAGAAAAGAAGAGCCGTTATTCGAAGAAAAAGATGGCGTACCGGTTCCAGTAAGGCAAATAATAAAATTTAAAGGGTTAAAAATAGAAGATTAATTGGTTAAAAGATTAAAATCCGAACTATAATATATTCTGAAAAATTATTGTTCGGATTTAATTATTGACTAGTAAATAGTGAGTTGTTATGATTGATTAGGAAACCCCATATATGCAGGAGAATTGGCTTCTGCGTCTCTACCAAGACACCGGAATGTCTGGACTATGCGGGAAAGCAACTTATGGAAATGACGCGAGGGATGTGCATATGTATGCCATCAGTCTCTATATTCGTTGATTTTAAAGTCCTTAAGTAAACTGCTTTTCACGTAAAAGTGAGCAGTTTATTTGAGGGCTTTTTACTTTTTAAAAGGAGAGATACGATGAATCCGAAAATTGGTGTGATTATGGGAAGTTCGAGTGATTGGGAAACGATGAAAAATACCTGCGACATTTTGGATGAGCTTGACATCGCTTATGAAAAGAAAGTCATTTCCGCTCATCGTACTCCTGAATTGATGTTCAGCTATGCTGAAGATGCCAGAACCCGCGGGCTTAAAGTCATTATTGCCGGTGCAGGAGGAGCAGCCCATCTTCCAGGAATGGTTGCAGCGAAGACAACTTTGCCGGTTATTGGAGTACCTGTTCAATCCAAAGCACTTAATGGTCTGGATTCATTATTGTCGATTGTTCAAATGCCAGGAGGAGTGCCAGTGGCTACAGTCGCGATTGGCAAAGCGGGCGCTGTAAATGCCGGGCTGTTAGCAGCCCAGATTCTCAGTACTTCAGACGAACGAGTGGCAGAAGCCTTGCAGAGTCGAAGAAATCATACAAAAGCTGAAGTTCTGAAAAGCACGGAGGATTTAATATGATAAAAACGATTTTGCCGGGACAGACGATTGGAATCATCGGTGGCGGCCAATTGGGACGAATGATGGCGATGGCAGCGAAAGAGGCCGGTTTTAAGATAGCGGTTTTAGACCCATCAATGGATTCACCTACTGGACAGATAGCAGATACCCAATTAATTGCGCCATATGATGATATAGAGGCATTGGAAGAACTTGCTGCCGTTAGTGATGTGATCACTTATGAGTTCGAAAATATAGATGTTGAAGGGTTAACACATTTAAGCAAAATAGCATATGTTCCTCAAGGAGCTGAACTTATCCGCATTACGCAGAATCGGATTTATGAAAAAGAGGAAATTACTAAATCAGGTGTTCAGGTGGCGAATTATATAAGCGCTGAAGATTATGCAGAACTCATTGAGAAAAGTTCGTCAATTAAATATCCATTTATAGTGAAGACCGCAAAAGGCGGTTATGACGGAAAGGGACAAGTGACAATCCGGACTGAAAACGATCTGTATCTGGCTGAACCGCTTTTCGATAACGGGGCCTGTGTAGCTGAGGAATTCGTAAACTTCGCGAAAGAAATTTCGGTTATCATCCAGCGAAACGGCAACGGTGATACTGTTTTATTGCCGATAGGGGAAAATATCCATAAAAATCATATTCTGCATGAAACAATCGTGCCAGCACGGGTGGCTGAATCGACGATAATGAAAGCGGCCGAAGCTGCCAACAAAATTGCGGAGCATCTTGGAATGGTTGGAACATTGGCGGTTGAAATGTTCGTTTTGGAAAATGGCGATATAATGGTGAATGAACTGGCGCCGCGTCCGCATAATTCAGGGCATTATTCAATTGAAGCTACAAACAGTTCGCAGTTTCACCAGCATGTACGAGCTATTTGCGGATGGCCGCTGCGTGAGCCGAAATTATGGTCGGACACGGTGATGGTCAATGTATTAGGGCAGCATGTAGCTCCTTTGGCCACGAAAGTCGCTCAATTTCCAAATTGGTCAATTCATCTGTATGGAAAAGAAGAAGCAAAACATGACCGGAAAATGGGGCATGTGACTATACTGACTGACGATTTGGAAGCAACATTGAAAGAAATAGACGAATCCGGCATTTGGTCGGATAAACTGGAGGAAAAATAATGATCGCACGTTACACGAGACCCGAAATGGGCGCAATCTGGACAGATGAAAATAAATACAATGCTTGGCTTGAAGTGGAAATTTTAGCTTGTGAAGCTTGGGCAGAGATTGGGGACATCCCGAAAGAAGATGTAGCTCTAATCAGAAAAAATGCTTCATTTTCAGTGGATCGCATTCTTGAAATTGAAGAAGAGACCCGCCATGACGTAGTGGCATTTACGCGTGCGGTATCTGAAACACTTGGAGAAGAGCGTAAATGGGTGCATTATGGGCTAACATCGACTGATGTAGTGGATACAGCATTATCATATTTGCTGAAACAGGCTAATGAAATCATCCGCAAAGATTTGACAGATTTTATTGTAATATTAGCAAATAAAGCCAAAGAGCATAAAATGACTGTGATGATGGGGCGGACACACGGCGTTCATGCTGAACCGACAACTTTCGGACTGAAACTTGCTTTATGGCATGAAGAAATGAAGCGTAATCTTGAACGTTTTGAAGCGGCAGCGAAATCCATTGAAACAGGAAAGATGTCCGGAGCAGTTGGAACATACGCAAATATTGATCCATTTGTTGAAGAGTATGTGTGTAAGGAACTTGGTCTTGCGGCATCTCCGATTTCGACACAGACTTTGCAGCGTGACCGCCATGCGCAATATTTGAGTGTGCTGGCTTTGATCGGCTCTTCAATCGAGAAGTTCGCGACAGAAATACGCGGTCTGCAGAAATCGGAAACGCGTGAAGTGGAAGAGTTTTTCGCCAAAGGCCAAAAAGGATCATCTGCAATGCCGCATAAACGCAACCCGATCGGTTCAGAGAACATGACTGGTCTTGCCCGTTTGATCCGCGGCTATATGCTGACGGCATACGAAAACGTATCACTTTGGCATGAACGCGATATTTCGCATTCGTCTGCAGAGCGTGTGATCCTGCCTGATGCGACGATCGCTTTGAATTATATGCTGAACCGTTTCGGCAATATCGTGAAGAATCTGACGGTGTTCCCGGAAAACATGAAACGCAATATGGATTCTACACTAGGTCTGATTTATTCGCAGCGGGTATTGCTGGCATTGATCGATAAAGGGATGGCCCGTGAAGCGGCGTACGATACGGTGCAGCCTTGCGCGATGGAAGCGTGGGAGAACCAGACGCATTTCCGCAAAATCGTGGAAGCGAACGAGACGATCACTTCCCAGCTGTCAAAAGAAGAATTGGATGATTGCTTCGATTACAACCATCACCTGCAGCAAGTGGACATGATTTTCAACCGGCTCGGATTAAACTAAACGGAGGTCTCCCTACATGGAAAAAGGTCAGCTATTGTACGAAGGCAAAGCAAAACGCTTATACGCAACGGACGAACAGGATATTTTATGGGTGGAGTATAAAGATTCGGCAACAGCTTTTAACGGTGAGAAGAAAGCGGAAATTACCGGAAAAGGCATGTTGAACAATAAAATCACGTCATTGATTTTCGAAAAATTGCAGAAGGCGGGGATTGCTTCACATTTCGTTGAACAATTGTCTGACCATGAACAGCTTGTCCGGCAGGTAGAGATCATTCCGGTGGAAGTGGTGACGCGGAATATAGTGGCCGGCAGCATGGCAAAACGCCTTGGACTGGAAGAAGGAAGCCTTTTGGCACGTCCGATTGTCGAATTCTATTACAAGGATGATGCACTCGGTGATCCGATTATTACAGAAGACCATATCGAATTGCTGCAATTGGCTTCGGTTCAAGAAGTGCAGGAATTGCGCGAAAAAGCTTTGCATGTAAACGAAGTATTGATCGGTTTCTTCAAGGAAGTCGGCGTGGATCTTGTCGACTTCAAGATTGAATTCGGCCGTGACAAAGAGGGTCATATATTATTGGCGGATGAAATTTCACCGGATACATGCCGCCTCTGGGATGCAAAAACAAAGCAAAAACTCGATAAGGATGTATTTCGACGGGATCTTGGCAATTTAACGGAAGCTTATGAACTCATTTTGGCTAAACTGGGAGGACAACATTCATGAGAAAAGTAAAAATCTACGTCACTTTGCGCGAAAGCGTACTTGATCCACAAGGGTCTGCGGTAATGGGTTCACTTCACAAGATGGGCTACGGAGAAGTTGAAGATGTACGGATCGGCAAATACCTGGAATTGATGATTTCCGATGACGCAAATGATGTTGATGCACTTGTAAATGAAATGTGCCAGAAGTTATTGACGAATACGGTGATTGAAGATTACCGTTTCGAAATCGAGGAGGCTGTCTCGCAATGAAATTCGCAGTAATCGTATTTCCTGGATCCAATTGTGATTTGGATATGTACCATGCGGTCAAGGATGAACTTGGTGAAGAAGCAGAATACGTTTGGCATGATTCAACCGACTTAAGCGGCTATGACGGCATTTTATTGCCGGGAGGTTTTTCATATGGCGACTACTTGCGCTGCGGCGCGATTGCCCAGTCTTCACCTGTGATGGATGAAGTGAAGAAAGCGGCGGAAGCGGGCAAACCGGTGCTCGGCATATGCAACGGATTCCAGATCCTTACTGAAGCAGGACTGCTGCCAGGCGTTCTGCTGCGCAATAAAAACCTGAAATTCATGTGCCGCACAGTCGGCTTGAAAGTTGAAAACGCCAATACTTTATTTACGAATGAATATATGGCTGGCCAGGAAATACAGATTCCGATCGCACACGGCGAAGGGAATTATTACTGCGATGACGCGACTTATGATCAGTTGAAGAACAATAACCAAATCGTGTTCTCCTACGCGGATGACTTCAACGGCAGCCGCAACAATATTGCGGGAATCGTCAACAAACGAGGCAATGTGCTTGGCATGATGCCCCATCCGGAACGCGCCGTTTCCGATTTGATCGGCGGCAGCGATGGACTTTCTTTATTCAAATCAATCGTTAAACAGTGGAGGGAAGCAAATGTCAGTCACGCTTGAGCCAAATACTGAACAGATCAAAGAACAGAAAGTCTATCAGCAGATGGGATTGTCCGATGCAGAGTTCGCCATGGTGGAAAAGATTTTAGGCAGAACGCCGAATTACACGGAAACCGGCTTGTTTTCGGTTATGTGGTCGGAACATTGCTCATATAAGAATTCAAAACCTGTGCTGGCGAAATTCCCTACAAAGGCACCGCGTGTTCTTCAAGGGCCAGGCGAAGGCGCTGGAATTGTCGATATCGGCGACGGCCAGGCTGTCGTATTCAAAATGGAATCGCATAACCACCCTTCAGCAATTGAACCTTATCAAGGAGCAGCGACTGGTGTCGGCGGCATCATCCGTGATGTGTTCTCTATGGGAGCACGGCCAATCGCGCTTTTGAATTCGCTGCGCTTTGGCGAACTGACTACCCCTCGCGTTAAATATTTATTTGAAGAAGTGGTAGCCGGCATCGCTGGTTACGGCAATTGCATCGGCATACCGACAGTCGGCGGCGAAGTTCAGTTTGATGCTTCTTACGACGGCAATCCGCTGGTTAACGCTATGTGCGTCGGTTTGATCGACCATGAGGATATCCAAAAAGGCATCGCTTCCGGTGTCGGCAATCCGGTGATGTATGTCGGAGCCAAAACAGGCCGCGACGGAATCCATGGTGCCACTTTCGCTTCGGAGGAATTGACGGAATCATCCGGTGACAATCGCCCGGCGGTACAAGTTGGAGATCCGTTCATGGAGAAGCTGTTGCTTGAGGCTTGCCTTGAACTGGTGAAGTCCGACGCATTGATTGGCATCCAGGATATGGGGGCTGCAGGCCTGACGTCTTCTTCAGCTGAAATGGCGTCAAAAGCCGGATCAGGGATTGAAATGGACCTGGATCACATCCCGCAGCGCGAAACCGGCATGACGGCTTACGAGATGATGCTGTCAGAATCGCAGGAACGCATGCTGATCGTAGTGAAAAAAGGCCGTGAACCTGAGATTGTCGAGTTATTCGAGAAATACGGCCTGGACGCGGTAACGGTCGGAAAAGTGACGGATGATTCCACTTTGAGACTCGTGCATAAAGGTGAAATCGCAGCAGAAGTGCCGGTTGACGCACTTGCGGAAGATGCCCCGGTTTACCACAAGCCTTCGAGTGTGCCCGCTTACTTTAAGGAATACCAGCAGATGGATAACGTTGAACCGAAAGTTGAAAACTACGGTGAGACGCTCAAAGCTTTATTGCAGCAGCCGACCATCGCTTCGAAAGAATGGGTTTACGATCAGTACGATCATCAGGTCCGCACGAGTACTGTAGTGAGTCCGGGATCGGATGCAGCGGTTATCCGGGTTCGCGGCACGAATAAAGGACTCGCGATGACGACGGATTGCAACTCACGCTATATCTATCTTGATCCTGAAATGGGCGGGAAAATTGCGGTGGCGGAAGCGGCGCGCAATGTCGTGGTATCCGGTGCAAAACCGCTCGCGATCACTGATTGCCTGAACTTCGGGAATCCGGAAAAACCGGAGATTTTCTGGCAGCTTGAAAAAGCGGCCGATGGCATGTCTGAAGCCTGCACGATCCTTGATGCCCCAGTAATCGGCGGCAACGTCTCGTTATATAATGAAACGAATGGGACGGCGATTTATCCGACACCGACAATCGGCTTGGTTGGATTGGTGGAAGACCTGTCGCACGTGACGACACAAGACGCAAAAAAAGCCGGTGATGTCGTTTATATGATCGGTGAAAGCTTTACCGAATTCGGCGGCAGCGAGCTGCAGAAATTGGTGGAGGGCCGCATCTTCGGCAAAGCGCCGTCCATCGATTTAACTGTTGAGGCAAAGCGTCAGCAACAGCTCCTTGAAGCTATTCAAAAAGGACTGGTGGCATCCGCCCACGACGTGGCGGAAGGCGGTGTTGCGGTGGCTCTTGCGGAGAAGGCTTTCGGCAACGGCATGGGAATGGAAATTACACTTACAGGTTCACCGACGACGGCTCTTTTCAGCGAATCGCAATCACGGTTCATCGTTTCCGTTTCTCCTGAACATACTTCACAATTCGAACGGATCATTCAAGATGCCAAGGAAATTGGGACAGTCACAGACTCTGGAGAATTAACGATCAAGAGTGAAGACGGCAGCGTCTGGGTCAACGATTCGGTCGCCACGCTTCGCGCATCTTGGAAAGGGGCAATACCATGCTTGCTGAAATCAGAAGCTTAAACGAAGAATGTGGTGTCTTTGGAATCTGGGGACATGAAAATGCTGCTCAGATCACCTATTATGGGCTTCATGCCTTGCAGCATCGAGGGCAGGAAGGCGCAGGAATCGTAACGACTGATGGCCAAAAGCTGAAACCGGTCAAAGGCGAAGGTCTGGTCAATGAAGTATTCACCCCTGAGAAACTTGCGAAAATGGCGGGCAATGGAGCAATTGGCCACGTCCGATACGCCACAGCTGGAGGCAGCGGCATCGAAAATGTCCAGCCGCTGCTGTTCAATTCAACGACAGGCGGCCTTGCCATTTCGCATAACGGCAATTTGGTGAACGCCAATCATTTGAGAGAACATCTTGAAAGGCAAGGCAGCATATTTCAAACTACATCCGACACTGAAGTTTTAGCGCACCTGATCAAACGGAGCGGCTATGAGAGCTTTGAAGAAAAGATAAAAAACGCGTTGTCGTTATTGAAAGGTGCATTTGCCTGTGCAATCCTGACAGAAGAGGCGATGTATATCGCACTTGATCCCCATGGCCTTCGTCCGTTTTCAATCGGCAGACTTGGAGATGCCTGGCTTGTCGCTTCTGAAACTTGCGCCTTTGACATTGTCGGTGCGGAATTCATCCGTTCTGTTGACCCCGGCGAATTTATTGTCATTGATAAAGAAGGGATGAGGGCTGAACGCTTTGCTTACCCGAATGAGCGCTCGATCTGTACAATGGAATATGTCTATTTTTCACGTCCGGATTCAGACATTGACGGGATCAACGTGCATTCCGCCCGCAAACGGCTGGGGAAACAACTGGCTAGAGAAGTCCAAATTGATGCTGATGTCGTTACGGGTGTTCCGGATTCAAGCATTTCAGCTGCTATCGGTTATTCAGAAGAAAGCGGGATTCCTTATGAACTGGGGCTGATCAAAAACCGCTATGTCGGCCGCACCTTCATCCAGCCTTCCCAGGATCTTCGTGAACAGGGAGTGAAGATGAAATTGTCGCCGGTGCGCCAGGTTGTTGACGGCAAGCGTGTAATCATGGTCGATGACTCCATCGTCAGAGGCACCACTTCCCGCCGGATCGTTACTTTGTTAAAAGAAGCGGGAGCGACGGAAGTGCACGTGGTCATCAGTTCGCCGCCGATTAAAAATCCCTGTTTCTATGGAATCGATACAAGTACATCAGGCGAATTGATCGCTGCCAATAATACGGTCGAAGAGATGCGCGAACAGATTGGTGCGGATTCATTGACGTTCCTGTCCGTGGACGGTATGGTCCAAAATATCGGACGCACCGATCCTGGTTCCAAATGCGGCCACTGCCTGGCTTGTTTTACAGGGGATTACCCGACGGATATATATCCGGATACCGTTTTGCCTCATGAAAAAGAAGTCAGCCAATAGGAGGAACCGATTTGTCAAAAGCATATGAACAAGCAGGTGTGAACATAGAAGCCGGCTACGAAGCGGTCAACAGGATGAAATCCCATGTCGAGCGAACGGCAAGAAAAGGATTGATGGGTACATTCGGCGGCTTTGGCGGCATGTTTGATTTGTCCGAATTGGGTTTAAAGGAACCGGTGCTCGTATCAGGCACTGATGGTGTCGGCACAAAGCTGAAACTGGCTTTTCTTACGGACAGACATGATACAATCGGCATCGATTGCGTCGCCATGTGTGTCAACGACATCGTTGCTCAAGGAGCGGAACCGCTTTTCTTCCTCGATTATATCGCGGTCGGCAAAGCTGTTCCCGAGAAAATAGAGAGCATCGTGAAAGGTGTGGCGGACGGCTGCGTTGAAGCCGGAGCAGCTCTTATTGGAGGGGAAACGGCGGAAATGCCGGGGCTTTACGAAGAAGATGAGTATGATATTGCAGGATTTGCAGTCGGTGCTGCTGAAAAATCAAAAATTGTCACCGGTGAAAAAATCAGTGCCGGGGATATTCTGATCGGGCTTGCTTCCAGCGGCGTCCACTCAAACGGTTATTCTCTGGTGCGCAATATCGTTTTTGAACAGAACCATTTCCAGCTTGAAGAGGTCATTGAAGGCTATGAGGATCTTGGGCCACTTGGCAATGAACTGCTGACACCAACCAAGATTTACGCGAAAACAGTGGCTGCAATTGCTGAAAAAACTGAAATCCATGGAATGGCGCATATTACAGGCGGCGGATTTATCGAAAACCTGCCGCGCATGATGCCAGTTGGATTGGGTGCTGAAATCGCGCTTGGCAGCTGGCCGGTATTGCGGGTTTTTGAAATGCTGAAGGAAAAAGGTTCATTGTCAGACCGGGATTTGTTTTCTGTTTTTAATGCCGGTATCGGTTTTGTGCTTGCCGTTTCCGCTAAAGATGCCGAGCAGGTATTGACATCAGCCGAAGCGAACGGGGAACAAGCCTACGTTATTGGTCGTGTTACTGCAGCACCCGGTGTAAAGTTTAAAGGTGAACAGGATGGAACACTCAATGAAGAATAAGATTAAAATCGCCGTTTTCGCTTCTGGAAACGGCTCTAATTTTCAGGCGATCGCTGATGCTGTAAAAGCAGGCGTCCTTGACGCGGAAATCGTACTGGTTGTCACAGACCGCCCGGACGCTTACGTCGTTGAACGAGCAAGACAAGCGGATATCCCTTCTTTCGCTTTTATACCATCCGATTATGACGCAAAACAATTGTACGAAGAGATGCTGAAAGAGAAACTTGAGAGTCTTCAAGTGGAATGGATTGTGCTGGCGGGCTTCATGCGATTGATCGGTCCAGTGCTTTTGGGGGGTTATGAAAACCGTATCGTCAATATTCATCCATCGGTGTTGCCCGCCTTCCCGGGAAAAGATGCCATTGGACAGACGATGGCCGCAGGAGCGGAATCAGCGGGAGTCACCGTCCATTATGTGGATGCGGGAATGGATACCGGCAGCATCATTGCCCAGGAGTCTTTCAAAATAAACGGGCGCAGCCGGGAAGCTGTTGAAGAAGAAATCCATGCAATCGAACATAAACTTTATCCTGCAGCTTTGCAGCGATTATTCACTCAATAAACCATCTGAATTATTCTTAGGAGGATTCGATTTGAAAAAGAGAGCGTTGTTAAGTGTATCGGATAAATCAGGCATATTGGAATTTGCTCAAGAGCTGGAAAAAATGGATTATCAAATCCTGTCTACAGGCGGCACGAAGCGTTTTTTGGAGGAAAACGGTGTCACGATTACCGCAGTTGATGAAATAACGAAATTCCCCGAAATTCTTGGCGGACGCGTAAAAACTCTCCATCCACTGGTCCACGGCGGCCTTTTGGCTAAACATGATGATCCCCAGCACCAGAGTGAAATGGCTGAAAACGGAATTTCTCCTATTGATATCGTTTGCGTCAATTTGTATCCATTCCGCGAAACAATCGCAAAACCGGAAGTGACAGTCGACGATGCTATTGAAAACATCGATATCGGCGGTCCGACGATGCTCCGTTCCGCAGCGAAAAACCATGCCTATGTGACAGTCATCGTCGATTCGGAAGATTACGCAATTGTCCTGGAGGAACTGCATGGCGCTGGAGCGGCGACCAGCCCTGAAACAAGAAGGCGTCTGGCAGCCAAAGTATTCCGCCATACAGCGGCTTATGATTCGTATATCTCGAATTATTTGACTGACCTGACGGGAGAAGAATATCCGGAATCCCTGACACTTACATACGAATTGCAGCAATCACTTCGCTACGGCGAAAACCCGCATCAGAAAGCGGCATTCTACCGCAGCCCGCTTGGCTCCGATTTCTCGATTGCCGCCGCCGAGCAACTGCATGGCAAGGAAATGTCGTATAATAATATTCAAGATGCGAATGCTGCACTTCAAATCATTAAAGAATTCAAAATTCCGGCAGCGGTTGCTGTGAAACATATGAACCCTTGTGGAGTGGGCACAGGCAGCGCGATTGCCGATGCATTCAATAAAGCCTACGAAGCGGACTCCACTTCCATTTTTGGCGGAATTGTTGCGCTGAATCGTGAAGTGGATGTTGAAACAGCAGGGAAATTGTCCGGAATATTCCTGGAAATCGTTATAGCACCAAGCTTTTCAGCAGAAGCTTTGGAAGTTCTGACGCAAAAGAAAAATATCCGTTTGCTGACGATCCCTTTTGATGGAACAAAACAGGACAAATGGAATACGGTCACTGTAGAAGGCGGTTTGCTTGTTCAACAGCCTGACAGTTTCGGTTTCGAAGACGCAGATATCCGTGTTGCCACAGACCGGCAGCCGACTGAGCAGGAACTTGAAGCGCTGAAACTTGGATGGAGCGTAGTCAAACATGTGAAATCCAATGCTATCATCGTCTGTGATTCTGATATGACTCTCGGCGTCGGAGCTGGCCAGATGAACCGTGTCGGTGCCGCTAAAATTGCGCTGGAGCAAGCAGGCGCGCGTGCGGAAGGGGCAGTGCTGGCTTCGGATGCATTTTTCCCGATGTCCGATACAGTCGAAGCAGCGGCTAAAGCCGGAATAAAAGCCATCATCCAGCCTGGTGGTTCAAAGAAAGATCAGGATTCCATTGATAAAGCCAATGAATACGGCATTGCCATGGTCTTTACGGGCATCCGTCACTTTAAACATTAATTCGGGAGGAGCAGAGGCATGAAAGTTATGGTTATTGGGAGGGGCGGACGTGAGCATGCAATCGTCCGCCAGTTTGCAAGATCTGCTTCTATAGAAAAAGTATATGCTGCGCCTGGCAACGATGGCATGCGCCTTGAATCAGAACTTGTGCCGATTGATGAAATGGATTTTGCCGCACTGGCTTATTTTGCAAAAGAGCAACAAATAGACTGCACTTTCGTAGGGCCGGAACAGCCATTGACAGCCGGCATTGTTGATTTTTTCGAGGGCCAGGGACTCCGGGTTTTCGGACCTTCGAAAGCGGCTGCACAGATTGAAGGAAGTAAAACTTTCGCTAAGGAATTGATGGCGAAATATGATATTCCGACTGCTGCATACAAAACATTTTCGGAAATTGCGCCTGCCATTGATTATATCCGGCGGATGGGGGCTCCGATCGTCATCAAAGCGGATGGTCTGGCTGCGGGCAAAGGAGTCGTGGTAGCAAAAACCGAAGAAGACGCAATTGCCGCCGTGCACGATATGCTGGAAGACCAGAAATTCGGCGAATCCGGTTCGCGAGTTGTCATCGAAGAGTTTTTGGATGGGGAAGAATTCTCGTTCATGTCATTTGTCTATGATGGCGCAATCTATCCGATGGTGATTTCCCAGGACCATAAACGCGCGTTTGACGGTGACAGAGGGCCGAATACGGGAGGCATGGGCGCTTATTCGCCAGTGCCCCAAATTTCAGCTGAAACGGTTGAAGAAACGTATGACTCCATCGTCAAACCAGCGGTTGAAGCGATGGCTGCCGAAGGGGCTCCGTTTAACGGCATTCTGTATGCAGGCGTCATTTTGACCTCGCAAGGCCCGAAAGTGATCGAGTTCAATGCGCGTTTCGGGGATCCCGAAACTCAGGTGGTGCTGCCGCGAATGAAATCGGATTTCGGTGATTTCATGAATGCTTTACTGGAAGGCGAACCTTATCAGCTGGAATGGCAGGAAAGGGCTGTGCTTGGTGTAGTGATAGCGGCAGAAGGCTATCCTGAAAAACCGGTGAAAGGGCAAACACTGCCGAATCTCGCCGGCCTTTTCGGAGTTGACATTTTCCATTCAGGGACGAAGGCAGCCAGCAAAGGATTTGTGGCAAATGGCGGAAGAGTGCTGTTCATTTCTTCGGAAGGGGATTCTGTTAAGGAAGCGCAGGAAAAAGTATACGCACAAGTTAATGCACTGTCCTTGTCCGGTTTCATGTACAGAACGGACATCGGATGGCGTGCATTAGGCTAAATTACATGGTATAATAATTAATGACACAAATTCGACAAGAACTGTGTCATTTTTTCTTTCGTTTTTCTTATCTGGAATAGAAAGAAAAAGTTGAGGATTTTCAACAGCCCACGTTTACCTCTATTAAAACTCCAGAATCAAGACCCATCGTTACCCCGACAACAAAATCAGCAGGGCATCCAAATTTGAAAGGAGCAATAATTATGAATTGGTACGAAAAATTGAACCAGTATTTCCCGATTGTAGAAATGAAGTCTAAAGAGCATATGGATACGTTATTGAAGGAAAAAGGCAGCGTCTATTATAAGGACGAGGGTCCTTACCACGTATTGATGTATGCGGAATTCCCGAATTTCACTTTTGTGGATTATCTGTTTGTGGCAAAAGAATCCCGCGGTATGGGAATCGGCAGCAAAACACTTCAAATGCTTAAAGACAAGAAAAAACCGATCATCCTTGAAGTCGAACCGGTGAATTACGAAGACACGGACACAGAAAAACGTCTTCGTTTCTATTCGCGTGAAGGTTTTGAGCATGCATCTTCAATCGGTTATAACCGACGTTCGATCGCTACAGGCGAAGAGAATTCGATGGAAATCCTTTACTGGGCACCGAACAATGAGACCGAAGAGGAAATCTTTGAAGGCATGAAGAAAATGTATGAAGACATCCACACATACAAAGACGAACATTTCTACGGCGAGTCTTATGAGCCGGTTGAAGAGGTTCTGACATTCAAAGAGAACGATAAAAAAGATGTTCTTGAACAATTCAGCAACCCGATCAACAACTGAATATATGGAATTAACAGGCCAGGGAAGATGAAAGCGAAGCTTTTGTCTTTCCTGGCTTTTTTCATGGTCCCGGCATTAAAATGGGCAGATCCAAGTTCTTTTGCTACTATCAGAATGTTCCCTTTATTCCTGGGTTACACTGTATTTAAATGCATTACTATGCTAGTATATAAAGTACTAGTTATGCATCGGAAAGGAGCGGGCTCATGGATAATCCACTATGGAAAAACAATGAATTGCGTAATCAATTGAAAATTATCGGGAAAGAACAGTCACCGGATCTTGTTCTGACCAACGCTTATTATTTGCATGGAATTTATAAAAAATGGATGACGGGCAACATCTGGATCCATGACGACCGTATTGTGTATGCCGGGCAGGAAATGCCGAAAATAGGGGATGACACAGAAGTTGCCGATATGACGGGGAAATTCATCGTACCTGGATACATAGAACCTCATGTACACCCATTTCAGCTTTACAATCCTCAATCATTCGCGGATTACTCAGCCCAATTGGGAACAACCACCTTCATATCCGATAACCTGACGTTGTTTTTGTCGATGGAAAATGAGAAAGCGTTTTCAATTCTGGATCAGCTGAATGAATTGCCGTTCACATTCTATTGGTGGACACGTTTCGATTCGCAGACAGAGCTGGCAGCTGAAGACATGCTCTTTACATCCAAATCTGTCGGTGAATGGCTCGATCGTCCGGAAGTATTGCTTGGCGGTGAGCTGACAGGCTGGCCAAAACTGATGGCTGGCGATGATCAGATGCTTTATTGGATCCAAAAAGCGAAAATGACGCGCAAAAAGATCGAAGGGCATTTTCCGGGAGCTTCCGAAAAAACGCTTGCGCGGATGAAATTGCTTGGCGCCGATGGAGATCATGAAGCGATGACGATCGATGAAGTGGAGATGCGCCTGCTGCATGGCTACGGCGTGACGCTGCGGCATTCGTCGATCCGGCCGGATTTGCCGAGTCTGTTGAAAGGCGTCGTGGAACGCGAGCTGAATGTGTATGAAAAACTGATGATGACGACTGACGGTTCAACGCCTTCATTCCATAAGGACGGGGTCATGGACCTGTGCATCCGCATCGCTCTGGAAGCCGGTGTGCCGGCTATTGAAGCGTACATGATGTCATCCTATAATGTAGCAAGGTATTATAATATGACGGCGATGCACGGGCTGATAGCGACAGGCCGCTATGCAAACCTCAACATACTGGATTCGATCGACAACCCGGTGCCGTCAAGTGTCATTTCAAAAGGCAAATGGCTGAAGAGGAACGGTGAAAAAGTGGAGGCGCTGCCTGAAATAAACTGGGATGTGCTGCCGGACCTCAATATGGATTTCGATCTTACTGAAGATGACTTCCAATTCTCGATGCCGTTCGGGCTTGATATGGTCAATGATGTCATCATTAAACCTTATTCGGTCAATATCGACACACACGACGGGACTTTATCGAAAGATCATGATGAAAGTTTCCTGATGCTGATTGATAAGCATGGGAAATGGCGTGTCAATACATTGATCAAAGGGTTCACGAATGCGGTCGAAGGATTCGCTTCTTCCTATTCGAATACTGGCGACATCATTTTGATCGGCAAAAATCGGAGACAAATGTGGCTTGCTTTTGATAAATTAAAAGAAATGAACGGCGGCATCGTATTGATGGAAAGTGATGAGATGATCTGCCATATCCCGCTCCCGCTCGGAGGAGGCATGTCCGATCTTCCGATGGAACAGATTATGGAACAGGAAACTGTTCTGAAGCAGGCGTTGAAAGAGCGGGGCTATAAGCACGGCGACGCTATTTATACTTTGCTCTTTTTACAGGCGACCCATCTGCCTTATGTCCGTGTGACGCAAAAAGGAATCTACGATGTCATGAATAAAAAAATCCTGTTCCCGGCGTTCATGAGATAATTATCGCGGAATTGGAGAAGTTTAAAACTATATAATTTAAACTGAAGAAATACAATAAATATCGCTTCGCCGCTTTGGACAAAGCTCCCGCAATAAGCCGAGAAGACCACTCGTCTTTTACTCCGTCGGCATTCGCCTGCTCCTGAGCCGCGCCTGTGCTGAGAGAACTCTCTAAATATATGGAGCAAAACAGCTAAGACGCCTTGGGGAACAGAAACGCAGTTGGCTTTCCAACTGTGTTTCGAGCGAAGTGCTGAAATCCACTCGGAGTTGTTCGTTAGCTCGAAGGCGAAAATCGTGCTCCTGCATCGCTACGCTGCTTCGTCGCAAAGACTTAGCCTCGCAAGCGTCGGCTAATGTCTTCGCAGCTGTTTTGCGGAATATCGATTATTAAAAGTTATTAGTTCGACTTATGTAAGTGGTTTTTTGATAGTATAGGAAATGCTAAGCTGACAGGAGCGAGATTTCCTTTTTCCCGCAATGGATAGCAAGGAAAGGACGGTAAAGCTGAATGCAAGTTGACAAAATCAGAGGTCCACAAACTGATCAATTGATCGATGCAATATTGGCATTGAAAGACCGGGAAGAAGCTTACCGCTTTTTCGATGATCTTGCCACGATCAGTGAAATCCAATCATTATCCCAGCGCTTTGAAGTTGCGCGCATGCTGCGGCTGAAAAAGACATATGAAAAGATCAAAAATGAAACCGGTGCAAGCACAGCGACCATTTCACGGGTGCGCCGCTGCCTGAATTATGGCAATGACGGCTACGATGAAATGCTCGGTCGGCTTTATCCGGATGAAAAACCATTCCAATTGCCGAAAGAATGAAAATTTGGCGCGCAGTAAACAGAGTGGAATCTCATAATAACCGCAGCGGAATATAAAAGGCTGTCCATTAAGTCGGTGTTCGGACTTATCGGATGGCCTTTTGCTTTGGAAGAACTCTGGCTTCGTCCAGCTACATGGGCGCTTGCGCTTTTCTTTTGTTATAATAAATAGATGAAAATGATATGAAGTCAGGTGAAGCGAAATGGATTATCAATCGTGGCGGCATGTGTTCAAATTGGATCCCGCCAAGGAAATTTCCGATGGACATTTGGAACGAATTTGTGAATCCGGGACTGATGCCATCTTGATTGGCGGCAGCGATGATGTCACACTCGAAAATGTACTGGATTTAATGGCGCGCGTCCGAGATTTTTCAATTCCGGCTGTGCTGGAAATTTCAATAATTGAATCAGTGGCACCCGGGTTTGATTTTTATTTCATCCCGACGGTACTGAACAGCCGGGATCCGAAATGGATCAAGGGCCTTCACCATGAAGCGATCCGGGAATACGGCGATCTGATGGACTGGGAAGAGCTGATTCCTGAAGGCTATTGCATTTTAAATCCGGATTGCAAAGCGGCAAAATTGACCGATGCCGACAGTTTGCTTGACGAGGAAGATGTGGTGGCATATGCCCGGCTGGCTGAGCATTTTTTCAAATTGCCGATTTTTTACCTGGAATACAGCGGTATTTACGGCGATCCCAAATTAGTTGAAACGGTGAAAGGGCATTTATCCAACACCCGCCTGTTTTATGGCGGGGGCATCGACACGGCGGAAAAAGCGCGGGAAATGGCGCGATTCGCAGACACAGTCGTTGTGGGAAATGTCATTTACACAGATATTGAACAAGCGATTAGAACCGTTGCGGCGGTTGCGGAAACTATAGATCAATCGTTATAATAAGAACAAACGTTCGAGGTGGTGCACAATGGAATTAATAACGAAGAATCTGTTAAAGGGAATGAACCCGGAACAGGAAGAAGCGGTCAAAACGACTGAAGGCCCATTGCTGATTATGGCAGGTGCCGGCTCAGGGAAAACGAGAGTGCTGACGCATCGGATTGCCTATCTCGTGTTGGAGAAGCAAGTTTATCCTTCGAACATCCTGGCGATTACATTTACGAATAAAGCGGCGCGCGAAATGCGCAACCGGATCGATGGCCTGCTGGGGCACGGAACAGGCGAGCGCATGTGGGTTTCCACATTCCACTCGATGTGTGTCCGTATCCTTCGACGTGACATCGATAAATTAGGATTTTCAAGAAATTTTTCCATTCTTGATTCGACCGACCAGTTGTCGGTTATTAAAAATGTCCTGAAACAGCAGAACCTCGATCCGAAAAAATATGAGCCGAGAACGATTTTAAACGCTATTTCTTCAGCAAAAAACGAGTGCATCACGGCCTCGGAATTTGCAGGAAACGCAAATCCGCATAACCCTTATGAGAAGACAATTGCGGATGTTTACGAGGGCTATGAGAAACGTCTTCAAAAAAACCAGTCGCTGGATTTTGATGATCTGATCATGACGACCCTGACTTTATTCAATAAAGAACCGGATGTCCTGGAATTTTACCAGAATAAATTCCAGTATATCCATGTGGATGAATATCAGGATACGAATAATGCGCAATATCAGCTGGTCCAGAAACTGGCGAGCAAGTTCAAGAATATTTGTGTGGTCGGAGATTCGGACCAGTCAATTTACCGCTGGCGCGGAGCCGATATCACGAATATCCTGTCGTTCGAAAAAGACTATCCGAATGCAAAAGTGATCATGCTTGAACAGAATTACCGGTCAACAAAGCGGATTCTGCAGGCGGCGAATGACGTGATCAAGCGGAATACAAGCCGCTATCCGAAAGAATTGCGCACCGATAATGACGAAGGTCCGGCTATTACATTGCATAAAGCAAGTGATGAGCGGCAGGAAGCGCAATTTGTCGTCCAGACCATCCAAAAGTTGATGGATGAGGAAAATTACAAGACATCCGATTTTGCGATTCTGTACCGCACCAATGCCCAGTCGCGGATCATGGAGGAAATGTTCGTAAAATCGAATATGAACTACACGATCGTCGGCGGAACGAAGTTCTATGACCGTAAGGAAATCAAGGATCTCCTCGCTTACCTGCGGCTGATCGCCAATAACGACGACGATTTGTCGCTGGCGCGGATCATCAACGAACCGAAGCGCGGCATCGGCGCGACTTCCTTCGAAAGGATGGCCGGATTCGCGATTGAACAGGACCGCACAATCATGGATGCTTTGCAGGAAGTCGACTTCATGGGCGTGTCTCCGAAAATTGCCCAGACGGCGCTTGAATTCCGCAATATGATCGCCGGTTTCACGGAAATGCAGGAATACCTGTCGGTTACGGAATTGGTCGAGGAAGTGCTGAAGAAATCCGGTTATCGCCAGATGCTCCAGAACGACAAGACCATTGAAGGCGAAAGCCGTCTTGAGAACTTGAATGAGTTCCTATCGGTTACACAGGCATTTGAAAAACAAAGCGACGATAAATCACTTGTCGCATTTTTGACGGATCTTGCGTTGATTTCCGACATCGATTCATTGGATGATGAAGAAGAAGCGGATGGACCGATCATCCTGATGACGATGCACGCGGCCAAAGGGCTGGAATTTCCGGTCGTCTTCATCATCGGGCTGGAAGAGAATGTGTTCCCGCATTCCCGATCCAACAACGATGAAGAAGAAATGGAAGAAGAACGGCGCCTGGCTTACGTGGGGATTACAAGAGCAGAAAAAAGGCTATATCTGACACATGCCTCTTCCCGTACATTATTCGGCAAGAGCAATTGGAATATGCCGTCCCGTTTCATCAATGAAATCTCTGAAGACTTGATCGAGCAAACGCTTGCGCACCACCGTGCCGGCGCGGCGACGAGCTACAAACAGGCACCGAAACGCGCTGCAGTGACGCGCCCTGCATATCAGCAATCAGGCGGCGACAAGCTTGGCTGGAAGCCAGGCGACAGAGCGACACATAAAAAATGGGGCACGGGCACTGTAGTCGGTGTCAAAGGTGAAGGCGAACAAACGGAACTGGACATCGCATTCCCAAGCCCGGTCGGCATCAAGCGGCTTCTTGCCAAATTTGCGCCGATTGAAAAAGTATAATCGGGAGGTATATTATGGACCGTATCAAAGCGGAACAGCGGGTAAGCGAATTGAACGAATTGCTCGGTAACTACGGCCATGCCTATTATGTGCTGGATAATCCCATGGTTCCTGATGCAGTTTACGATCAGCTGCTCAATGAATTGATTGAACTTGAAACTTTTTATCCGGATCTGGTGTTCCCGGATTCACCGACTCAAAGAGTTGGCGGGGCGCCGATCTCAAATTTTGAAAAAGTGACGCATGACCGTCCGATGCTGAGTTTGTCGAACGTTTTCGGGGAAGATGACCTGCGGGAATTCGATAAACGCGTCAGAAGCGGAGCGGGTGAAAAGATAGAATACGTCTGTGAATTGAAGATTGACGGGCTCGCTGTTTCACTTATCTATGAAGACGGCAAGTTTGTCCGCGGGGCAACACGCGGTGATGGGCGGGTCGGAGAAGATATTACAGTCAACCTTCGTACGATCCGTTCAATTCCATTGAAATTGAAGGAACCGGTATCGCTTGAGGTGCGCGGTGAAGTATTCATGCCTAAAAAATCCTTCCATAAATTGAATGAACAGCGCGGTGAAAACGGTGAAGAAGTTTTTGCCAATCCGCGCAATGCGGCTGCCGGTTCACTTCGGCAGCTTGACCCCAAAATAGCTGCGAACCGCAATTTGGATGTCTTTATCTATGGCATCGGCGGGGATGCTGAAAATTATGGGCTGGACGAACATCATGAATCACTGAATTACCTCCAGAAACTTGGCTTTAAGACAAATGGTGAACGCAAGGTATGCTACAGTGTCGAGGAAGTCTTAGCGTATATCGAAACCTGGACTGAGAAACGCGGCAATCTTTCATATGAAATCGATGGAATCGTCATTAAAGTAAATCGTTTTCTTCAGCAGCAGGAGCTTGGATTTACGGCGAAAAGTCCGAAATGGGCGACTGCCTATAAATTCCCGGCTGAAGAAGTGATGACCAATCTTATTGACATCGAACTCAGCGTCGGCCGTACAGGCGCCGTTACGCCGACTGCCATTCTGGAACCAGTATCGGTGGCAGGCACGACCGTCCAGCGCGCTTCATTGCACAATGAAGACCTGATCAAAGAAAAGGATATCCGGATCGGTGATAAAGTGATCATCCGAAAAGCGGGTGATATTATCCCTGAAGTGGTGCGTGCAATGGTTGAACTTCGTTCAGGTGATGAAGAACCTTTCCGCATGCCTGAAAATTGTCCTGCTTGCGATGCGGAACTGGTCCGTATCGAAGGGGAAGTCGTACTGCGGTGCGTCAATCCGAAATGCCCGGCTCAAATTACGGAAGGATTAATCCATTTCGTTTCCCGCAACGCCATGAACATTGACGGCCTTGGCGAGAAAGTGATCGAACAGCTTTATCAGGAACAATTGATCGCGGATATTGCCGATATTTATAAATTGACCAAAGATCAATTGCTGGAACTTGAACGGATGGGCGATAAATCGGCATCCAACTTGATTGCGGCGATTGACGCTTCACGCAGCAATTCCATGGAACGCCTGCTGTTCGGTCTTGGCATCCGGCACGTCGGGGAAAAAGCGGCGCGGATTCTTTCAGAGCATTTCGGTTCGATGGAAAAGCTGATGGATGCTACGCTTGAGGAATTGACGGCCATCCATGAAATCGGCGATAAAATGGCGGATGCCATCGTCACTTATTTCGACAGCGAAGAAGTCCGCGCTTTGGTGGAACGTTTAGCCGCTGAAAACGTCAATCTTACGTATACCGGCAAGCGTGTGCAGGTTGAAGCAGGAGCAAACGCTTTTGCCGGCAAGAAAATTGTACTGACCGGCAAATTGGAGCAGCTGACCCGCTCGGAAGCGACAGAACGCATCGAAGCGATGGGCGGCAATCTGTCCGGCAGCGTCAGCAAGAAAACGGATTTGCTGATTGCCGGAGAAGACGCGGGATCCAAGCTGGATAAAGCCCGCGACTTGAAGATTGAAATCTGGAATGAGCAGCAATTGATAGAAGAATTGAACAAATGAGGAGATATTTAAAATGAAACGCTTTTGGTGGATCCCTGCCAGCATCTTGCTGCTAACTGCCTGTGTGCCGACGCAAACGAACGAAACAGAAGTGATTGGCACAGAGGAAGTGGAAACCGCAATTATTCCAAGCATGCAATTGGATGATCAGTTTTATCGGACCCTATTGCCATACAAACAAAGTGCCACCCGTGGGAAAATCGTCAGCCGCCTGAATTCCCGCTATGATATAGAAGAAGCGGAAAAAGGGCTGCTGCGCTTGTCGCAAAATCAATTCTCCCCTGACGATTATTACTTCCAGGAAGGCCAGAAGATAACGGATGAAGAAGTTTCTGCCTGGCTGCGCCGTTACCATCCGGAAGATAATCCGACAGGGTTGAATGCGGAAGACAAACGTCCTCCTTTATCGGAAGAAGAGGCGGAGGCTGGCGAAAACCGTGAAAATCCTCCGCCGGAAATCCTGGCGCATATCATTGAACAGAATTACCTGGTGAAGACCAATGAAGATACGATCCGGCTTGGCGGTGTATCTGTCGGGCTCGCGCTCAATTCGATTTATTACAGTGAGAACGATCAAGGCGTATCCTATGAAGAAACGATTTCACAGGAACAATTGGAGGCGGAAGGCAAACGGATGGCGGATGAAATCGTCAACCGGCTGCGCCAGAAAGAAGGAATGGCGGACATACCGATCACCGTCGGCCTCTTCAAGCAAAAGAGCCGCAGCACTATAACGGCCGGAACTTATTTCACTTACGGAGTCGCTCCGGGCGGTGAAAACTCAGTGTCCAAGTGGAATCCAATCAGTGAAGAATTCGTGATCTTCCCTTCGAACAACACCGAAGAGAAATACCGTGAAGTCGATACGGCTTTCAAAAATTTCAAACAGGATGTTGAAGAGTATTTCTCTAACTTCACGAGTGTCATCGGAACCGGCTTTTATCAAGGAGATTCGATCCGCAAATTGCAGATTGAAATCCCGATCCAGTTTTACGGTTCATCGGAAGTCATCGGCTTTACACAATATCTGACGGGTCTTGTCATGAAACACTTCCCGGAGAATATCCAGGTGGAAGTCGATTTGAATTCGGTCAATGGAGCGGAAGCGCTGATTTTAAGAAAAACCAATGAAACTGAACCGATTGTCCATATATATGAATAAAAAAGGTCTGCTGCTGATTGAACCGGCGGCTTAAGGGGCAGCCAGCGCGGCTGTCTCTATTATTTTGAGACAAGGAATGGTATGATATAGCGTATGTTTACTGAATTCGGAGGTGTATGGAAATGGCGAAAATGACAAAAGAAGAAGTGATTGAGGTTGCCCATTTGGCGCGTCTGGCGATTACTGATGAAGAAGCGATCCATTTTGCAGAGCAATTGGAAGCCATCACAAATGCGATGGAGCTTCTGAATGAACTGGATACAGAGAATGTTGAACCGACGACACACGTGCTGCCGATGGTCAATGTGTTGCGTGAAGACAAAGCGGAGGCTGGATTGCCGCGCGAAACAGTATTGAAAAATGTTAAAGAACATGAAGCGGGACAAGTAAAAGTTCCGACCATTCTGGAGTAATAGCGAGGAGGGAAACCATGAAATTCTACGATAAGACAGCTGCTGAATTACAGGAATTGATACATAGTAATGAAGCGACGATTACAGAAATAACAAAACAGACGATTGAACGCATCAATGAACTTGACCCTAAAGTCGATGCTTTTCTGGCAATGAATGAAGAGCAGGCGATGGCGGCAGCAAGTGAAATGGATAATACGCCAATGGACCAGCGCGGTCCGTTATTCGGTTTGCCGGTCGGCGTTAAAGACAATATCATGACAGAAGGCTTGGTAACGACTGCTTCAAGCCGTATTCTGGAAGGTTTCAATCCTATTTACAACGCGACCGTAGTTGAAAAGCTGCGCGCGGCAGGAATGGTGATTGTCGGCAAGCTCAATATGGATGAATTCGCGATGGGCTCATCAAACGAAAACTCCTATTATAAAAAGACCAGAAACCCGTGGAACCTGGATTATGTGCCAGGCGGTTCTTCAGGCGGTTCGACCGCAGCAGTGGCAGCAGGAGAAGTGCCTTTCACCCTTGGTTCTGACACTGGCGGTTCCATCCGCCAGCCGGCTGCATTCTGCGGCGTTGTCGGCATGAAGCCGACATATGGCCGTGTATCGCGTTTCGGCCTGATCGCATTCGCTTCTTCATTGGATCAAATCGGTCCTGTGACGCGCAATGTAAAGGACAATGCTTTATTATTGCAGGCCATTTCAGGCCACGACGAAAAGGATTCCACTTCAGCGGATGTCGAAGTTCCTGATTTTGCAGCTGCGTTGACGGGCGACATCAACGGTCTCCGCATCGGCGTACCGAAGGAGTACTTCGCAGAAGGCGTCAGCGAATCCGCTAAAGCAGCGGTTTACAACGCGCTTGAAGTATTGAAGGAAAAAGGCGCGACAGTGGAAGAGATTTCATTGCCGCATTCAAAATATGCACTTGCAACGTATTATTTACTGGCGTCATCTGAAGCTTCTTCCAACCTGTCCCGTTTTGACGGAATCCGCTACGGTTACCGCACGAATAAAGCAAGCAGCCTGTTGGATTTCTATATGAATACGCGTGCAGAAGGCTTTGGCGATGAAGTGAAACGCCGCATTATGCTTGGGACTTATGCGTTAAGCTCAGGCTATTATGATGCATATTATAAAAAAGCGCAGAAAGTGCGCACGCTGATCAAGAAGGATTTTGATGATGCTTTCCAAAACTATGATGTCATCATCTCACCGACGACTCCGACACCGGCATTTAAAATCGGTGAAATCATTGATGATCCACTCACAATGTATGCCAACGATATCCTGACGATTCCGGTCAATCTTGCGGGTGTCCCGGCGATTTCGGTGCCATGCGGCTTTGAAGGCGATATGCCGCTTGGCCTGCAGATCATCGGCAATTATTTCGATGAGGAAACGGTTTATCGTGTAGCCGATGTTTTTGAGAAGGCGACAGATTTCCATAAGAAAACTCCTCAATTATGGGAGGGAGCAGCAAAATGAACTTTGAAACGATCATCGGGCTCGAAGTGCACGTAGAATTGAAAACCGATTCCAAAATGTTTTCACCTTCTCCTGCACATTTCGGAGCGGAACCGAACACGAATACAAACGCAATCGACCTTGGTTATCCTGGAGTTTTGCCGGTAGTGAATAAAACCGCGGTGGACTGGGCGATGAAAGCGGCGCTTGCATTAAACTGCGAGATTACACGCCACACCAAATTCGATCGCAAGAACTATTTCTACCCGGACAATCCGAAAGCTTACCAGATTTCTCAATTTGATCAGCCGATCGGCGAACATGGCTGGATTGAAATCGAAGTGAACGGCGAGAAAAAACGCATCGGCATCACACGCCTTCATATGGAAGAAGACGCGGGTAAACTGACGCATACCGATAAAGGCTATTCGCTGGTCGATTATAACCGCCAGGGAACGCCATTGATCGAAATCGTTTCTGAACCGGATATCCGTACACCGGAAGAAGCTTACGCTTATCTGGAAAAAATAAAAGCTATCATCCAATACACAGGCGTTTCCGATGTCCGCATGGAAGAAGGATCGCTTCGCTGCGACGCGAATATTTCGCTTCGTCCATATGGACAGGAACAATTCGGTACGAAAACGGAATTGAAAAACCTGAACTCGTTCAACTATGTCCGCAAAGGGATTGAACATGAACAGATTCGCCAGGAGCAGGTATTGCTGTCAGGCGGCATCATTCCGCAGGAAACCCGCCGTTACGACGAATCCACTGGTAAAACAGTTCTGATGCGTGTCAAAGAAGGATCTGACGATTACCGTTATTTCCCGGAACCGGACCTTGTGGATATTGTCATCGATGATGCCTGGATCGAACGCGTCCGCGCAGAAATCCCGGAACTTCCTGACGCGCGCAAAGCGCGATACGTTTCTGAACTGGGCATGTCTCCATACGACGCCATGGTGTTGACACTGGCAAAACCGATTTCCGACTTTTTCGAAGCGACAGTCGAGGCAGGGGCAGACGCTAAACTGGTTTCCAACTGGCTTATGGGTGAAGTTTCCGCATACCTGAACGCTGAACAAAAAGAGCTGGGCGATACTGCATTGACTCCTGAAGGCCTGGCTGGAATGATCAAATTGATTGCAGATGGAACGATTTCATCTAAAATTGCCAAGAAAGTGTTCCGCGAATTGATTGAAAAAGGCGGCGACGCCAATGATATCGTGAAAGCGAAAGGGCTTGTCCAAATTTCGGATGAAGGCGTTTTGCGTGAATATGTAACGAATACATTGGATGCTAACCCGCAATCGATCGAAGATTTCAAGAACGGCAAGGACCGCGCAATCGGCTTCCTGGTAGGCCAAATTATGAAAGCGACCAAAGGACAGGCAAACCCGCCATTATTGAATAAAATCCTTTTGGAAGAAATCAGCAAACGATGATATGACGGATGGCCCTTTGATGGGCCATCTTTTTTGTGTTCAGCCACTGTCAGAGCTGAACGGGCGCTTGCGCTTTTCTTGTGTCCAGACTCCAGCGCCCAACTCCTCGGATCATAAGCCATCTCAGCTCCGCGGCAAAGAACGCCGCTCCGCTGATCCGTCTTATGTCTTTCGGAGCTGAACGGGCGCTTGCGCTTTTCTTGTGTCCAGACTCCAGCGCCCAGCTCCTCGGATCATAAGCCATCTCAGCTCTGCGGCAAAGAACGCCG